>NZ_CANKUD010000004.1 GCF_947486615.1 uncultured Modestobacter sp. | reverse complement strand
CCACCTACAACGAGACAACCGCCTGGCCCGACCTCACCGCCACCGCGGCTTGACCTCCAAGCCCATGGGATGTCTGACCGGCCCCGTCACGCACGACGTCCCGGCGCCCACGGCTCGTGCCGCGAGCACCGGGACGGTGCGGGGCTCCCCCGCGGCACGCGGGTGCAGCGGGGGGCGAGGTGTCAGGCGAGGGCGTCCAGCCGGGCGACCTCGTCGGCGGACAGGGTGAGCTGCGCGGCACCCATGTTCTCGGTCAGGTGCTCGACCGACTTGGTGCCCGGGATGGGCAGGACGACCGGCGACTTCTGCAGCAGCCAGGCCAGCGCCACCTGCGACGGGGTGGCGCCGAGCTCCTTCGCCACTGCGGCGACCGGGCTGTCGGGCTTGGCCAGGTCACCGGTGGCGATCGGGAACCACGGGATGAAGGCGATGCCCTCGGCGGTGGCGTAGTCCAGCACGTCCTGGGACTGCCGGTTGGTCAGGTTGTACAGGTTCTGCACGCTGACGATCTCGGTGACCTCCCGGGCCGCCTTCAGCTCGTCGACTGAGACCTCGGAGACGCCGATGTGCCGCACCTTGCCCTCCTCCTTGAGCTCGGCGAAGGCACCGAGCTGGTCGGCGAGGGGCACCTCGGGGTCGATGCGGTGCAGCTGGATCAGGTCGATCCGGTCGACCTTGAGGTTGCGCAGCGAGAGCTCGACCTGCTGCTTGAGGTAGGCCGGGCGGCCGACCGGCGGCCAGACGCCGGGGCCGGTGCGGGTCAGCCCGGCCTTGGTCCCGATGACCAGGCCGTCGGGGTACGGGAACGCGGCCTCGGCGATGATCTGCTCGCTGACCTGCGGGCCGTAGGAATCGGCGGTGTCGATGAAGTCGACGCCCTGCTCCAGGGCGGCCCGGACCACGGCCAGCGCGCCCGGGCGGTCGGCCGGCTCGCCCCAGACGCCGGGGCCGGTCAGCTGCATGGCGCCGTAGCCGAGGCGGTGGACGGTGAGGTCCCCACCGAGGTCGAAGGTGAGCGGAGTCGTGGCGGTGGTCATGCGTCCTCCTGGCGTCGTCAGCCCCCGGTCCGTGCCGCGGGGGTCTCGTTGCGCACAAGCGACCCAGCCCGCCACCCCTTCCCGACACCGCCCGCTGTGACCGGCTGCACAACGACTCCCCGCCGTCCCGGCTCGCCCCCGCCTGGAGGAAGGTGGACCGGTGCAACGAGGACGAGGGCGCAGGACGGCGGCCCTGCCGCTCCTGCTGCTGGCCGGTGTGCTGCTGGTCGCGCTCAACCTGCGTGGACCCCTGGTCGCGGTCGCCCCGGTCGTGGACGCGCTGCGCGCCGACCTGCAGGTCGGCGCCGGGACCATCGGGCTGCTGACGAGCATCCCGGTGCTCTGCTTCGGCCTCGCCGCGCCGCTGGCCTCACTGCTCATCGCCCGTACCGGGGTGCACCGGGCGGTCGTCGTGTCGATGGCCGGGGTGCTCGCCGGCACCCTGCTGCGCTCGCTGGGCAGCCCGGGCGCCGCCGTCGCCGGCACCGTGGTGATCGGCCTGGCGATCACGGTGGGCAACGTCGTCGTCCCGGTGGTCATCGGCCGCGACTTCCCCGGCGCCACCAACGTGGTCACCGCCGCGTACACCGCCGCGCTCAACGTCGGGTCCACGCTCACCTCCGCGCTCACCGCACCGCTGGCCGACCTGGTGGGCTGGCAGGCGGCGCTCGCCTCGTGGGGCCTGCTGGTCGTCGTGGCGGCGACGGTGTGGACCGCTGCGCTGCGCCAGCAGACCGCACGGGCGGCGGCGGCCGAGGCGGCCGGCACCGCACCACCACCCCGCCCGCCGATCACGCCCGGCCGCCCGGTCTGGCGCCAGCCGGCGGCCTGGGGGCTCACGCTCGCCTTCGCGGGGCAGGCGTTCAGCTACTACGGGGCGACGGCGTGGCTGCCCACCCTGCTGTCCGACGAGAACGGCATGTCCCGGGCCGCCGCCGGCGTGAGCTCCTCGCTGTTCCAGGTGTTCGCCGTCGTGGGGGCGTTCTCCGTGCCGGCGCTCGTGGCCTGGTGGAAGCGGCCCGCACTGGTGCTGCTGGCGGTCACCGTCGTGTGGGCGGCGCTGCCGGTCGGGCTGCTGGTGGCCCCGGGCCTGTGGGCGCTGTGGTGCTGCCTGGCCGGGATCGCCCAGGGCGGCGGCATCACCGTCGTCTTCATCGCGATCGTCCGCCGCTCCAGCGACCTGACCGAGAACCGGCGGCTCTCGGCGATGGTGCAGGGTGGCGGGTACGTCGTCGCGGCGACCGGTCCGCTGGTCATCGGGGCGGTGCACGAGGCGACCGGCGGTTGGACGCTGCCGCTGCTGGTCATCCTCGGCGCAGTGGTCGTCATGGCCGTCGCGGGCACGGCGTCCGCCGGTGGCCGCGCAGAGACCGACAACGAGGTGGGGGCCCGACCGGCACCCGCAGAGGAGGCACGTCGTGGGTGAACTGGTCGTCGTCCGGCACGGACAGACCGAGTGGAGCAGGAGCGGGCAGCACACCGGCCTGACCGACCTGCCGCTGCTGCCCGGCGGTGAGGACGACGCCCGGCGGCTGAAGCCGGTGCTGGCGGAACGGCAGATCACCCACGCGTTCGTCAGCCCGCTGGTCCGGGCGCGGCGCACCGCGGAGCTCGCCGGGCTCTTCGACGACGGCGTCGAGGCGGTGCTGGAGCCGGACCTGGTGGAGGTCGACTACGGCCGGTGGGAGGGGAGGACGACCCCGGAGATCCGCGCGGAACTGGGCTCGTCCTGGTCGCTGTGGGCCGACGGCACCGAACCCGGCGACACCCCGGGTGAGTCGCTGGCGCAGGTCGCCGAGCGGGTCGACCGGGTGCTGGAGCGGGTGCGCCCGCTGCTGGCCGACGGCGACGTCGCGGTGGTCGCGCACGGGCACCTGCTGCGCATCCTCACCGCCCGCTGGCTCGGCTTCGGCCCGGAGCGGGGTGCGCTGTTCCCGCTCGCGACCGGCCGGTACGGCGTCCTGGGCTTCGAGCACGACTGGCCCGCGCTGACCGGCTGGAACACCGGCTGCCCCTGACGGCCCCCTCGCAGGGGCCCGCTGCGAGCGTGCGAGCTGCGGGGGGCGAGGGGGTCCTTCCTCAGGCGAGGACGAGCTCGGGCTCGGCCTCGGGCTCCGGGCGCACCGGGCGGCCGAAGAGCCAGCCCTGGCCGAGGTCGGCACCGATCGCGCGGGCCTGGTCGGCCATCTGCTCGTTCTCGATGCCCTCGGCGACGACCAGCCCGCCCTGCACGTGGGCCAGCTCGGCGAGCGCGCGGGCGATGGCCTGGGGCCCGGGCTCGTGCAGCCGGGCGACCAGCGTCTTGCTCAGCTTGAGCACGTCCGGCCGCACCACCGACACCAGCGCCAGGCTCGACCAGCCGACGTGCACGTCGTCCAGCGCGATCCGCCAGCCCAGCGACCGGTGGTGCTCGAGCACGGAGAGCAGGTGTTCCCGGTCGGTGACCGCGTGCGAGGCGACGACCTCGAACACCAGCTGGCGGGGGTCGATGCCGCTGTCGTGCACGGCCCGCTCGGTGCTGGCCAGGCAGACCGAGGGCCGGGAGATGGCGGCGGGGTTGGAGTTGACGTAGAGGTCGGCGCCGCCCAGCCACCCGGCCGCGTGGCTGATCGCCACCTCGCGGGCGAGCCGGTCCAGCCGGCGCAGCCAGCCGGCCCGCTCGGCGAGGAAGAACAGGTCTCCCCCACCGACCTCGCGGCCGTCGACCCGGCCGCGCAGCAGCGCCTCGTGGCCGACCATGCCGCCGGTGCTGAGCGACATGATCGGCTGGTAGACCGGCCACAGCTCGGCGTCGGTGAGCAGCGACATCTCCACGGTCACCCCGCGGCGGGCCAGCTCCACGGCCAGCGTCGGTGCGGTGAGCAGCCGGGTGGCCAGGGCGACGCCGTCCCCGGGCGGGTCGGTGGTCACCCGGACGGCCTCGGTCTCGGCCGCGGTGAGCTCCCGGGCCAGCCGCTGCAGCAGCCGGTCGATCCGTCGCCCGCCGCCCTCGTCGTCGACGACGTCGAGCAGCCCGGGAGCGGTGCCGATCCGCAGGCCCATCGCCCCGGCGACGCGCGAGATGCTCGGCAGCACGTGGTTCAGCGTGCTCGCCAGCAGGAGCCGGCGGGCAGACTGCGGGGTCCCCCAGGAGGGACGAACAGCGTCAGCAGGCCCGGTCACGGCAGCAGGATGACTCACCGTGATGCGGCGACCACGCAGGCGCGCGGATGCGGGAGCGCGTCGACCGGAAAGGGGGCCACCTCACACCGTGGGTGAAGATCAACAAGGCTACTGTGCAGCTGTGCCTGCCCTCACGCCCGCAGCCGACGACCGCCCCGGCCGCGGCGGCCGCCCCCGTGACCCCTCCCGCGACGAGGTGATCCGGGCAGCGATCCTGCAGGTGCTGGCCGAGTCCGGTTACAGCGGCCTGACCATGGACGCCGTGGCTGCCGCGGCCGGGGTGGGCAAGGCGACCATCTACCGACGCTGGCGCACCAAGTCCGACCTGGTCGCCGACGCCGTCGCCGAGCTCAGCCAGCTGTCCATCGACGCCCCGGACACCGGCTCGCTCGAGGGCGACATGCGGGTGCTGCTGCGCTGGCTGGTCGGTGCGGTGAACGGCCCGCTCGGCGCGGCGACGCTGTCCCTGCTGTCGGCCCTGCCGCACGAGCCGGGTCTGCGCGAGGCGTTCCGCAGCGGCCCGATGACCGTGTGGAGCTCCACCTTCCGGCAGGTCTGGGAGCGGGCCGAGGCACGCGGCGAGGTCGGCCGGACGGTGATGGGCACCGCGGTGGCCACCACCGCCAGCTCCCCGATCCTGCAGCGCTGGCTGTTCAGCGGTGAGCCGGTCCCGGAGGCCTTCGCCGACGAGGTGCTCGCCGACGTCGTCATGCCGCTGGTCGCCGCCCGCCGGGCCGCCTGAGACGTCCCGCGCTCAGGCCTCCCCGGCCACGGAGCGGAACCGGCGCAGCCGCAGGCTGTTGGTCACCACCAGCACCGAGGACGCCGCCATCGCCAGCCCGGCCAGCAGCGGGTTGAGGAACCCCAGCGCGGCCAGCGGCACGAGGGCCACGTTGTAGGCGAAGGCCCAGAACAGGTTGCCCTTGATCACCGCGAGGGTGCGCCGGGAGAGCCGGACGGCGTCGACCGCGGCGTCCAGGTCGGCGCGCACCAGGGTCAGGTCACTGGCCTCGATCGCCACGTCGGTGCCCGAGCCCATCGCCAGCCCCAGGTCGGCCTGGGCCAGCGCCGGGGCGTCGTTGACGCCGTCCCCGACCATGGCGACCACCCGCCCGCGGGCCTGCAGGTCACGGACGACGTCCACCTTGCCGGCCGGCAGCACCCCGGCGATCACCTCGTCAGCGGCCAGGCCGACGCTGCGGGCCACCGCGGCGGCGGCCCCGGCGTTGTCCCCGGTCACCAGCACCGGCGACAGCCCGAGCGCGCGGAGCCGGGTGATCGCGGCAGCACTGGAGGGCTTGACGGTGTCGGCGACGACGACCACGCCGCGGACCTCGCCGTCCCAGGCCACCCGGACGGCGGTGCGCCCGGCCGCCTCGGCGGCGGCCACGACCTCGGCCAGGTCGGCGGGCAGCTCACCGGCACCGCCGATGACGACGTCCCGGCCCTCGACGGTGCCGGTGACACCGATGCCGGCCTGGCTGGCGAAGCCGGCGACCGGGGCGAGCGGCGCCCCGGCGGCGGCGACGACCGCGCGGGCGATCGGGTGCTCGGAGCCGGCCTCGACAGCGGCGGCCAGCCGCAGGGTGTCGGGGTGCCCGACGACCTCGACCACGCTCATCTGCCCGGTGGTCACCGTGCCGGTCTTGTCCAGCACCACGGTGTCGACCCGCCGGGTGCTCTCCAGCACCTCCGGGCCCTTGATCAGCACGCCCAGCTGGGCGCCGCGGCCGGTGCCGACCAGCAGTGCTGTGGGGGTGGCCAGGCCGAGGGCGCACGGGCAGGCGATGACCAGCACGGCGACGGCGGCGGTGAAGGCGGCCGTCGCATCGCCGGTGGTGAGCAGCCAGGTGACCAGGGTGCCCAGCGCGATGACCAGGACGACCGGGACGAACACCGCCGAGACCCGGTCGGCCAGCCGCTGCACCTGGGCCTTGCCGCTCTGCGCCTGGGTAACCAGCCGGCCGAGCTGGGCCAGCGTCGTCTCCGCGCCGACCCGGGTGGCCTCGACCACCACCCGGCCGCCGACGTTGACCGTCGCACCGGTGACCCGGTCGCCCTCGGCGACCTCGACCGGCACGCTCTCCCCGGTCAGCATCGACAGGTCGACCGCTGAGCTGCCGCTGACCACGACCCCGTCGGTGGCGACCTTCTCCCCCGGCCGGACGACGAACCGGTCGCCCACAGCCAGCTGCCCGATCGGCACCCGCTCCTCGCGGCCGTCGCGCAGCACCGCGGCATCCTTCGCGCCCAGCTCCAGCAGGGTGGCCAGGGCCGCCCCGGAGCGACGCTTGGCGCGGGCCTCGGCCCAGCGCCCGGCGAGCAGGAAGACGGTCACGGCCGCGGCGACCTCGAGGTAGATCTCGTGGGTGCCGGCACCCTGCTGGGGCAGCAGGGTGAACTCCATCCGCATGCCGGGCATCCCCGCCTCGCCGAGGAAGAGCGCCCACAGCGACCAGAGGTAGGCGGCGGTGATGCCGAGGGAGACCAGCGTGTCCATCGTGCTGGCCCCGTGCCGGGCGTTGACCACCGCGGCGCGGTGGAACGGCCAGGCACCCCAGACCGCGACCGGGCTGGCCAGGGTCAGCGCCAGCCACTGCCAGTTGTCGAACTGCAGCACCGGGACCATCGACAGCAGCAGCACCGGCAGGGTCAGCGCGGCGCTGATCAGCAGCCGCTGCCGCAGCGCGGCCTCCGGGTCCGAGGCGTCGGGAGCCGCCGGGGCGTCCTCGGCCGCCGGCGGGACCGGCAGCGCGGCGGAGTAGCCGGCCGCCGCGACGGTGGCCAGCAGCTGGTCGGTGTCGACCCGGGTGGGGTCGTACCGCACGGTGGCGGCCTCGGTCGCGTAGTTGACGCTGGCCTGCACGCCGTCGAGCTTGTTGAGCTTGCGCTCGATCCGGTTGGCGCAGCTGGCGCAGGTCATGCCGGTGATGTCGAGGCGGACCTCGTCCCCGGCGGCCGGGCTGCCGGTGGACGGGCCCGCCTGGGGCCCGGCGGTCATGCCGGCTGTGCGGTGTAGTCGCCGGCCCCGGCGACGGCAGCCTGCACCTGGTCGGCGGTCACGTCGCCGACGACGTGCAGCCGGCCGGAGGCCAGGTCGACGTCGACCTCCTGCACGCCGGCGAGCTCGGTGACCTCCTCGGTGACGGAGGCGACGCAGTGCTGGCAGGTCATGCCGGTGACGGTGAAGTCCAGGGTCTGCACGGTGGTTCTCTCCTCGTTCGGTGGACCAGCGTTCGGTGGACCAGGTGGTGGGTCAGGAACGGACGAGCCGGGCGATGGCGGCCGACGCCTCGGCGATCTTCTGCTCCGCGGCAGCGCCGTCGTCCTCCGCGCTGCTGGCCACCGCGTCGCGCACGCAGTGCCCCAGGTGGTCGTCGAGCAACCCGAGGGCGACCGCCTGCAGCGCCTTGGTGGCCGCGGAGACCTGGGTGAGGACGTCGATGCAGTAGGTGTCGTCCTCGACCATCCGGGCGATGCCCCGGACCTGGCCCTCGACCCGCTTGAGCCGCGCCAGGACCTCGTCCTTGTTGCCGGCATAGCCCGTCATGCGATCGACCGTACCCCCGGGGGGTACCCCTTCACCAGCCCCGGGTGCCCGGATCCCCCTTGAACGGGCCCACCACCTCGTCGGTGATCCAGCCGCCGTAGAAGTCACCGGCCTGGGCGCGCACCGGTTCGCCGTCGACCGTCGCGCCGTCCAGGCGGCTCGGGTAGAAGGCCAGCGCCCCGCGCAGCTGCTCGTAGCCGGCGGTCGGCCGCTCGTAGGACCAGGCGATCGAGGAGTGCCGCACCCCGTCGACCACGGCGTCCCAGTAGGTGGCCATGCCCTTGAACTCGCACCAGGACGACCCGGCCGCCTGCTCCAGGACGCCGGGGGTGACGTCGGCGGCGGGCACGTAGAACACCGGCGGGTGACTGGTCTCGCAGACCCGGACGGCGCGGTCGGTGCGGGCGATGACCTGCCCGCCGAGGACGATCTCGACGAGCCGGCCGGTCACCTGCGCCGACGGCGGGCGCGGGTAGCTCCAGACCGACTCCTGTCCGGGGCCGGCCGGGTCGGGCTGGGGATGGCTCACGGAACCGAGTGTGCGCCTCAGCCGATGTCGACGCAGAGCCCACCGGGCTCTTCCCCGCACGCGTGCACCGGCGCCCCGTCCACCAGCCACGCGGTGTCGCGTGAAGGGCCGTACGAGCGGTTGCGCAGCTCGGTCACCGCCAGGGTCAGGCCGGTGAGGGCGTCCGTCGGCGCCTCGGCCCCGGCGACCAGGAAGACGGTCACGGTCACCGGCTCACCCGGCGCACCGAGGACGAGCAGGTGGTCCACCGCCGGGGTGCGCTCCCCGCCCTCGCAGTACCGGGTGTCCGGGTCGCCGGACTCGACGAAGACGCCGACCGCGGCGGCGTCCGTACCGGCGCCCGGCGCGCTCGTGAGTGACACCCCGGCCGCCAGGGCGATCTGCTGCTCGGAGCGGTCGACCAGCTCCAGGTCGACGGCCAGGTACCGCATGGTCTCCTCGGCGCCGTGACCGCAGTCGGCCGGCCAGTGGGGACCGAGCTGCGGCCACCCGGCGACCTCCGGGTGGACGGCCACCTCGAGGTCGGCGTGGAACGGGGCGAAGGGCAGGTCCGACTCGTCGTCGGTGAGCGACGTGGTGACCAGGACCTGCGGCCCGGCCGGGGGCGCCGCGACCGACGCGCTGACGAGGGGGGCGTCGGCCGATGGGCGGGCCGGCTCGTCGAGGAAGCCGCACCCGCTGAGCGAGACCAGCGCCACGAGCGCCGTGCTGCCGATCCGAGGCCACATACAGCGCAGGGTGTCAGCCGGACGGCGGATCGTCAGCCGACTCGCCCAGGGCGGCGACGCCGAGGACGTCGTCCGCATCGACGGTCCGGGGCGTGGCCGGCCGGACGCCGATCACGTCAGTGCCGGATGCGGCGGACGATCCTCCGGGTCACCACGAAGGTGATGGTCAGGCCCACGACGCTGACGATGGCGATGCCGGGCGGGCTCTGCAGGAACTCCTGCGCCTTCGCCTTGCCCTGCTCGCTCAGGCGCTTGGGGCTGGTGCGGAACGCCAGCTCGTCCAGGGTGGCCGCCAGCGACTCGCGGGCGGCGTCGATCTCCTGCTGGATCTGGTCAGGGGTCCTCGGCACGGGCGACAGCCTGCCAGATGGACGCGCGTCCGGCCGACTGGGCGCCTCCTAGACTCCCTCGCACGCGGGAGTGGTGTAACGGCAGCCACGCCAGGTTTAGGTCCTGGTGCCTTCGGGCGTAGGGGTTCGACTCCCCTCTCCCGCACCGACCACGGTCGATCCGCTGAGCCGGCGGCAGCGGGGTAGGCACCTCCCATGCGCGCCGACGACACCACCGACGACCCCGTCGAGACCGAGGGCCTCGCCCGACGCCTGGACCGGCCGATGGGCGTGCTCGGCCTGGTCTTCGTGCTCGTCGTGCTGGGCCAGTCGCTGGCCCGGGAGCCGTGGCTGGTCACCTCGCTGACCGTGGCCGGCTGGGTGTGCTGGGCGGTGTTCGTGGCCGAGTTCGCCGTCCGGGCGTACCGGGCGCCCAGCCAGCGGCGGTTCTGGGGGCGCAACTGGTGGCAGCTGCTGTTCCTGGCGCTGCCCTTCCTGCGCTTCGCCCGCGCCCTCACCCTGCTCCGCACCGCCCGGATCGGCGGGGTGCTGTCCGCGGCGGTCCGCGGCTCACGCTCGGCCGGCCGGCTGCTGTCGAGCCGGATCGGCTGGCTGACCGCGGTCTCCGGGGTGGTCGTGCTCGGCAGCAGCCAGCTGCTCTACGTGGTGGGCGCCTACGACACCTACGGCCCGGCGCTGCACGGCGCCGCGCTGGCCACGGTCACCGGCGAGCCACTGGCCACCGACCACGGCCTCGCCCGCTTCCTGGAGGTGGCGCTGGCGGTCTGGTCGGTCGCCGTCTTCGCCACCCTGGCCGGTGCGCTGGGCGCCTACTTCCTGGAACGGCGGAGCGCCGAGCCGCCGGTCCGTGCCTGACCCGCCGGCTCAGCCGAGCCGTACCCGCAGCAGCTCCAGCCAGCCGGGGTCGTCGTCGACGCGAGCGAACGCGGCGGCCTGCCGCTGCGGGTGCCCGCGACGGCGACCGGGCACGCCTGGGCGTTCAGCCCAGTGCGTCCATCGCCTCGGCGCGGAACTGGGCCAGGAACTGGTCCCGGGTGATCCCCCGCCGCTCCGCCTCGCGGTCGCAGAGCATGGCGATCACCAGGGAGGACTGCCGGACGACGTCGGCCCGGGTGTCCTCGTCCAGGCCGGCCAGCACCCGGGTCCAGCCGGCCCAGTCCCCGTCCCCGGCCGCCTCGGCCATCTCCAGCACCAGCCCGAACCGTCGCAACTGCTCCAGGCTCGCCATCAGGCCCCCGTCCCCGGTCGCCCGCTGCGACCGTCCAGCCGACGGTAGCCACCCCGGGGACGACGACGGTGCAGGAGCCGGGCGCTCGTGCGCACCAGCTCCTGCACCGTCGGTAGGGCGGGCCCGGCCGGGTCAGGGGCCCGGGCGGCAGGTCAGCGGTCGGTGCCGCCCCGCTGGGTGGCGGTGAAGGTCAGCGCGAGCTCGCTGGACTTGGCCTTGAAGGCGTCGTCGGCCGACGCCGGCAGCGCCAGGGTGACGGCCAGGTGGTCGGTGGCACCGGCGGCCAGGCTGGCCGGCGCGGTCAGCTCCGAGTCGCGGACCACGGGACCGGAGGCCAGCAGCGTGTCCACGTCGCCGGCGCAGGTGAAGT
The DNA here is from genome assembly GCF_947486615.1 of uncultured Modestobacter sp. GTDB lineage: Bacteria > Actinomycetota > Actinomycetes > Mycobacteriales > Geodermatophilaceae > Modestobacter. The sequence goes on along the minus strand of NZ_CANKUD010000004.1, from coordinate 478,903 downwards.
CCTCGGTCCAGGCCTCCGAGCAGGAGCGCACGGTCATCTGCAAGCCGTGCACGGTGTCGGTGTCCATCACGCTGGAGGTGGTGGCCCGGGTGTCCAGCTCCACCGAGGCCAGGGCCGAGTCGCCGTCGTTGACCAGGTCCAGGGCCTGGGTGACCGAGGCGCCGGGGACGACGCCGTCGAAGGCCAGCGGCACGGTGGCCGAGCCGTCGGCCGCGGCGAGGGCGATCGAGACGATGCCGGACTGGATGGACACCGGCGCCGGGCTGGTGCTGTCGGTGAAGGCGCCGAAGGTGCCCATCCCGGCGACGGCGGCGGCCGCGCCGACGACGCCGACGGTGCCGATCAGCCGGGCCACGGTGAGCCGTCGGGTGCGGGGGGCGGTGCTGCTGGCGTTCACGTCACTCCTCGGGTCGGTGCGGGCCGGAGGGTCTCCGCCCGGCTCGGCACCGACCCTGCGCCGCCTCCCGCAGCGTCGGCGCCAGGGAACCGCAAGGGATCCGCAAGACCGTCGGCGTCACCCACCCGGGTGACGTCGGCCGCCGAGGACGCCAGCCGGCCCGTCCGGGTGCCGACCACCCCGGGGTGACGGTCGTCGCGCCCGGTGGCGCCTCCTCGGGTCCCGGGCCCCGCCCTGCCCGCGGCCGGCACGCGGCGCCGGAGCGGCTCGGCGACGTGCTGGTCGAGCAGGGGGTGCTCACCCCCGACCAGCTCACCGAGGCCCTGGAGCAGCACCACCGGGTCGGCGCACCGCTGGGCGCCGTCGTCCTGGCCCGCGGCTGGGTGACCCGCCGCCAGCTGTACGTGGCCCTCGCCGAGGTGTGGGGCGCCGACCTCGCCTTCGTCGACCCGGTCGACGTCGACGAGGAGCTGGCCCACCGCTTCCCGGCCGCCATGCTGGCTCGGGAGACCTGGTTGCCGCTGCGGGTCGAGCAGGACGACGACGGGCAGCCGCAGGTCGTCGTCGCCACCGCCGGGCGCCCGTCGGCGCACATCGCCGAGGAGGTGGTGCAGCGCACCGGCATCCCCCGGGTGCGCCAGGTGGTGACCACCGACTGGGACGTGCAGCGGGCGCTGCGCACCGTGTGGCGCGACGAGCTGGTGCACGACGCCGTCCAGTCGCTGGCCGAACGCCGGCCCGACGAGTCGGCGTCCACCGTCTTCGTCTGGCCGCAGGTCGCCGCCGCGGTGGCCCTGCTGGCCGCCACCGTCACCGGGCTGGTGCTCGACCCGTCGCTGACCATGCTGGTGCTGGTCGCCACGGTGAACGTCGCCGTCGCCCTGGCCGTGGGCACCAAGGCGCTGATCAGCACGGTCGGCACCGCCTGGGAGACCGTCGAGCAGGTGACCGACGGGGAGGTCGCCGCCCTCGAGGACGCCGACCTGCCGATCTACACGATCCTGGTCCCGGTCTACCGGGAGGCCGGGATCGTCGGGCTGCTGATGCGCAACCTCGCCGACCTGGACTGGCCGCGGGAGAAGCTGGAGATCCTGCTCCTGCTGGAGGAGGACGACCCGGAGACGCTCACTGCGGCGCTGGCCGCCGCCCCGCCGGACATCGTCCGGATCGTGGTCGTGCCGCACTCGCTGCCCAAGACCAAGCCGCGCGCCTGCAACGTCGGGCTGGCCTTCGCCCGCGGCGAGTACGTGGTCATCTACGACGCCGAGGACCGCCCCGACCCCGACCAGCTGAAGAAGTCGGTCGTCGCCTTCGGCAAGGGCGGGGACGACCTGGTCTGCGTGCAGGCGGCGCTGAACTACTTCAACGCCCGGGAGAACCTGCTCACCCGGATGTTCACCCTGGAGTACTCCTCCTGGTTCGACTACACCCTGGCCGGTCTGGACAAGCTGCGGCTGCCGATCCCGCTGGGCGGCACGAGCAACCACTTCCGCACCGACCTGCTGCGCGACCTCGGCGGCTGGGACCCCTACAACGTCACCGAGGACGCCGACCTCGGCATCCGCGCCTCCGCCCGCGGCCACCGCGTCGCCGTCGTCAACTCGACGACGTACGAGGAGGCCAACATGGCCGTCGGCAACTGGGTCCGCCAGCGCAGCCGGTGGATCAAGGGCTACATGCAGACGGTGCTGGTGCACACCCGGCACCCGTGGCGGCTGCTGCGCAGCGTCGGCCCGCGGCAGACGGCCGGCTTCGCGCTGCTCATCGGCGGCACCCCGTTGATGTTCCTGGCCACCCCCTGGCTCTACGCGATGCTCGTCGTGGAGCTGCTCTGGCCCGGGGCGCTCGTGCCGGCGCTGCCGGAGTGGCTGGTGCAGGTCAGCCTGGCGAACCTGCTGCTGGGCAACGGCGTGATCATCTACCTGTCGCTGCTGGCCGGCTTCAAGCGGCGCACCTACGGCCTGGTGCCGTTCGCGCTGCTCTCCCCGCTCTACTGGCTGCTGCACTCGGTCGCCTCCTACAAGGCGCTCTGGCAGCTGCTGGTCAACCCGTTCTACTGGGAGAAGACCACGCACGGGCTGTCCAGCCACGTGCAGGTCACCGACGTGCCGACCCCGGACGACGGCCCCGAGCCGGCCGCGCTCCCCCCGACGACAGCGCCCCCGGCGGACGCCGTCCGGCTGATGGACCCGCACGACGTCCCGGTGCCGCCTCCGCCGTCCACCGAGACCACCTCGGAGGACCCGCGGTGACCGCGGCCGACCCGCTCGCCGGGCTCCGCCCCGGCGCCTCCCCCGCCGAGGCGGAGAGCTTCGCCGAGTCACGGATGCGGCTGGCCACCGCCGGGCCCACCCCGCCGCGGGTGCCGATGCGCCGGGTGGTGCTGTGGTCCGCTGTCGTCCTCGCCGTGGAGAGCGCGGTCATGCTGGCCGCCGACCGCTCGCTGGACGAGGTGCTGCTGCCCGGCTACCTGATCCTGATGGCCGCCTTCGGCCTGGTGTTCTGCCTCGGCGCGGTCACCGTCGCCGGCTTCGCCGCCGGCGCGGCCGCGGCCGGGCTGGTCGTGCTGCAGCCGGACGCGCTGCTCCCGCTGCTGGCCGGCGCCGCCGCGCTCGCGCTCGGCTGCGGCATCGCACCGGGCTGGGCCCGGGTCGAGGCGTGGCAGGCCGCGCACGCCCGCCCCCTCACCGCGGAGGAGGAGGCCGCCGTCGGCCAGCGGGCACTGAGCGTCGACCGCAGCCGCGGCTGGTCCCGCGGCGTCCGGCTGCGCAACTACTGGCGCGGCGACCGGGTGGTGGCCGCGTTCCTGGTGCTGGCGTTCCACCCGTGCATGGCCGCGTTCTCGCTGTGGTTCATCGACTGGACGCACGGCCGCTGACCTGGTCAGCGGGCGGCCAGCACCTCGTCGATCACCGGCAGCAGGGCGGCGAACGCCTGGCCGCGGTGGCTGATCGCGTCCTTCTCGGCCGGCTCGAGCTCCGCCGACGTGCGGGTCAGCCCCTCGGGCACGAACACCGGGTCGTAGCCGAAGCCGTTCGCGCCCCGCGGCTCCCGGACGACGACCCCGCGCCACTCCGCGCGCAGCACCCGCTCCTCCCCCGCCGGCGTGACCATCGCGGCGGCGCAGACGAAGGCCGCCCCGCGCCGCTCGTCGGGGACGTCGGCGAGCTGGCCGAGCAGCAGTGCGGTGTTCGCCGGGTCGTCCCCGTGCCGGCCCGACCAGCGGGCGGACAGGATGCCGGGCATCCCGTTGAGCGCATCGACGGTGATCCCGGAGTCGTCGGCGACCGCCGGCAACCCGGTGTACCGGACCGCCTCGCGCGCCTTGAGCAACGCGTTCTCCTCGAACGTCGCCCCGGTCTCGGGCGCCTCCGGGTACTCCGGCACGTCGCGCAGACCCAGCACCTCCACTCCCGGGACGGCGGTGGCCAGCAGCCGCTGCAGCTCGGCGAGCTTGCCGGCGTTGCGGGTGGCCAGCAGCAGCTGCGTCACGCCGACAGCGCCCGCTGCTGCGCGGCGGTCAGCTCGGCGCAGCCGGCGACGGCCAGGTCGAGCAGCTGGTCCAGCGTCGCCCGGTCGAAGACGGCGCCCTCCGCCGTCCCCTGGACCTCGACGAAGCCGCCCTCGCCGGTGCAGACGACGTTCATGTCGGTGCCGGCGCGGACGTCCTCCTCGTAGGCGAGGTCGAGCCGCGGCTCGCCGTCGATGACCCCGACGCTGACCGCGGCCACGGAGTTCGGCAGCGGCGTCGCGCTGGCCAGCTTGCCGCGCTCGCCCAGCCAGCTCACCGCGTCGGCGAGGGCCACGTAGGCACCGGTGATGGCCGCGGTGCGGGTGCCGCCGTCGGCCTGCAGCACGTCGCAGTCCAGCGCGATGCTGTTCTCCCCCAGTGCCGCCAGGTCGATGCTGGCCCGCAGCGAGCGGCCGATGAGCCGGCTGATCTCGTGGGTGCGGCCGCCGACCTTGCCCTTGACCGACTCGCGGTCGCTGCGGGTGTGGGTGGCCCGCGGCAGCATCGAGTACTCGGCGGTGACCCAGCCCAGGCCCGAGCCGCGCCGCCAGCGGGGCACGCCCTCGGTGACGCTGGCCGCGCAGAGCACGCGGGTACGGCCGAACTCGACGAGCACCGAGCCCTCGGCGTGGTCGAGCCAGTTGCGGGTGATGGTCACCGGGCGGAGCTGGTCGGCCGTGCGGCCGTCGGGGCGGGTCACGGGCACCGAGGGTAGTGAGGCCCCGACCTCATCCGCGGTCCGGCTCCGCCAGTCCTGGGTGGCGTCCAGTCGGGCGCGCCCAGCCGCACCGGCTCGGGCCCGACCGGCTCGGCCCGGTCGCCGGGCCGGGCCGTCCGGTGTCATCGTGTGCGCATGCGATCTGAGCTGCGCGCGGTGCGCACCGGCGGCGTCCCGTCGGTGGTCGACCTGACCGACGAGTGCGCGGAGTTCGTCCGCGGCGGGGGCGACGGCCTGTTCCAGGTGTTCGTCCCGCACGCCACCGCGGGCATCGCGATCATCGAGACCGGCGCCGGCAGCGACGACGACCTGCTCGCCCAGCTCGACCAGCTGCTCCCCCGCGACGACCGCTGGCGGCACCGGCACGGCGCGGCCGGGCACGGCCGCGACCACGTGCTGCCCGCGTTCGTGCCGCCGCACGCCAGCGTGCCGGTGCTGGAGGGCCGGCTGGCGCTGGGCACCTGGCAGCGGATCTGCTTCGTCGACACCAACATCGACAACCCGTCCCGGCACGTCCGGCTGACCTTCCTGGCCGGCTGACCCGGTTGGGGAGCGTCGTCGCGGTGCGGGAGGATGCGCAGCATGACCGAGACCGACGTGAGCCCCGTCCGCCTCGCCCCCGGTGACCCGGCGCCGGAGTTCACCCTCCCGGACGCCGACGGCACCCCCGTCTCGCTGTCGAGCTACCGGGGCCGGCGGGTCATCGTCTACTGCTACCCGGCCGCGCTGACCCCTGGCTGCACCACCCAGGCGGTCGACTTCACCGCCTCGGCCGGCGAGCTGGCCGAGGCCGGGCTGGACATCATCGGCATCTCCCCCGACGCCCCGGAGAAGCTGCACACCTTCCGGGAGAAGGAGCAGCTGGGCATCACGCTGCTCGCCGACCCGGAGAAGCAGGTGCTCTCCGCCTACGGCGCGTACGGCCCGAAGAAGCTGTACGGCAAGGAGGTCGTCGGGGTGATCCGCTCGACCTTCATCGTCGACGCCGAGGGCAAGGTCGAGAAGGCCGCCTACAACGTCAAGGCCACCGGGCACGTCGCCAAGCTCCGCCGCGACCTCGGTCTGTAGCCCTCCCGATCCAGGGGCCGGCAGGGCCTGGCAGCACCGGGGCGGATCAGGCAGGGTCGTGCCCATGAGCGATCAGATCGGCGTCACCGGACTGGCAGTGATGGGCGCGAACCTGGCCCGCAACCTGGCCCGGCACGGCCACCAGGTGGTGCTGCACAACCGCAGCCGGGGGCGCACCGACGCCCTCGTGGAGCAGCACGGCAGCGAGGGCGACTTCGTCCCCACCGGGTCGGTGGAGGAGTTCGTCGGGGCCCTCCAGCGCCCCCGGAAGATCATCATCATGGTGCAGGCCGGTGCGGCCACCGACGCCGTGATCGACGAGATCGCCCCACTGCTGGAGGAGGGCGACGTCCTGATGGACGGCGGCAACGCCCGGTTCACCGACACGATCCGCCGCACCGAGGCGCTCACCGCCCGGGGCCTGCACTTCGTCGGCACCGGGATCAGCGGCGGCGAGGAGGGTGCGCTCAACGGGCCGAGCATCATGCCCGGCGGCTCGGCCGAGGCCTACCAGCTGGTCGGCCCGCTGCTGGAGTCGATCGCCGCGGTGGTCGACGGGCAGCCGTGCTGCACCCACGTCGGCGAGAGCGGCGCCGGGCACTTCGTGAAGATGGTGCACAACGGCATCGAGTACGCCGACATGCAGCTCATCGCCGAGGCCTACGACCTGCTGCGCGCCGGGCTGGGGCTCTCCCCCGCCGAGATCGGCGACGTGTTCGCCTCGTGGAACGAGGGCGACCTGGAGAGCTACCTGATCGAGATCACCGCCCAGGTGCTGCGGCACACCGACGCCGACACCGGCCGGCCCTTCGTCGACGTCGTGCTGGACGAGGCCGAGCAGAAGGGCACGGGTCGCTGGACCGTGCAGTCGGCGCTGGACCTGGGCGTGCCGGTCAGCGGGATCGCCGAGGCGGTGTTCGCCCGGGCGCTGTCCGGGCACCGCGAGCAGCGGGACGCCGCGCAGCGGGTGCTGCCCGGCCCCGACACCACCTGGGAGGTCGCCGACCGGGACGCCTTCATCGAGTCGGTGCGGCAGGCCCTGTACGCCTCCAAGGTGGTCGCCTACGCGCAGGGCTTCGACCAGATCACCGCCGGCGCCGACCAGCACGGCTGGGACGTCGACCGGGCGGCGCTGGCCCGGATCTGGCGCGGCGGCTGCATCATCCGGGCGAGCTTCCTGGACCGGATCGCGCAGGTCTACACCGACGAGCCCGACGTCACCACGCTGCTGACCAACGACTACTTCCGCGGCGCGGTCAGCGAGGGCCAGGAGTCCTGGCGCCAGGTCGTCGCCGGCGCGGCCCGCAACGGCATCCCCGCCCCCGGGTTCGCCAGCGCGCTCGCCTACTACGACGGGCTGCGGGCCGACCGCCTGCCGGCCGCGCTCATCCAGGGCCTGCGCGACCTGTTCGGCGCGCACACCTACCGCCGGGTCGACCGCGACGGCGCCTTCCACACCATGTGGGGCGAGGACGGTCGCGAGGTGCAGACCGCCTGACCCGACCTCACCCCGTGGTCGCCGTCCGCACCGCACGACCTGAGGACGGCGACCACCAGGTGAGGACGGCCGGCCGAGGTCACCAGCTGAGTGCGCCGGTGACCTCGTCGGCGACCTGGTCGACGGTCCGCCCGGTGGTGTCCACGACGCCGTCGGCCAGCGCGGTGAGCCAGGGCCGGGCGACGGCGTACGTCGGCACGTGCGACAGCCTCCAGTCCCGCGCGCCGGGCTCGGCCCCGTCGTCGCGGATCCGCCGCACGAGCTCAGCCTCCGCGACGTCCAGAAGCACGTGCCGCACCTGCACGCCCCGGTCGGCGAGGCCGTCGAACAGCTCGCGGGCGAGCTCCTCGCGCAGCAGCGTCATCGGGGTGACCACCGTGCGCCGGCCGCCATCTTCCAGGACCGCGCAGCTGGCCGCGACCAGCCGCCGCCACTCGGGCAGGTCCTGGAAGTCGCCGGTGGGCACGGGCAACGAGCGCCGCACCAGGTACCCGACCAGCTCGGGGTCGAAGGGCACGAGCTCCGGACGGCGGCGGCAGAGCTCGGCCGCCACCGATGTCTTGCCCGCCCCGAAGGCGCCGTGCAGCCACAGGATCACCCCTCAGCCGCCTTGGCGCGGGCCCGGCGCTTGCCCTCGTGCATCGCGGCGACCCGGGCGACCGGGATGGTGTGCCCCTCGGCGACCAGGTCGGCGGGCAGCCGCTGCGGTCCGGGCAGTGTCTGCGCCCAGGGATCGACGTCCCCGATCAGCTCGCGGGCGGTGCGCACCGTGACGTCCTGCGGCCGCACGTCGTCCAGCGCCTCCCAGTCGACCGGCGCGGACACCGGAAGGCCGGGGCGCACCCGCGGGCTGTAGGCGACGGCGATCGTGCCGCGACCGGAGCGGGTGGAGTCGACGAACACCCGGCCGCCCCGCTCGGCCACGACGTAGGCGGTGGTGGCGACCTCCGGGTCCAGCCGTTCGGTGCGGGCGGCCAGCGCGCGGGTGGCGGCGGCGACGTCCTCGGCCGGTGAGCCGTGCACCGGGACGACGACGTGCAGGCCGGTCGAGCCGCTCGTCTTGACCGCTGCGTCCAGGCCCGCGTCGGCGAGCGCCTGCCGGGCCAGCCGCGCGGTCGCCACCACGGCCTCGAGCGAGGCGCCGTCGGGCGGGTCGAGGTCGAGCACCAGCCCGGTCGGCTCCTCCTCCCCCACCCGGCCGAACGGCACGTGGAACTCCACGGCCCGCTGGTTGGCCAGCCACAGCAGGGTGCGACGGTCATCGACGAGCACCTGGTGCACCTCGCGGTGGGCCCGGTCGGACCAGGTGGGCACGGTGCGCACCCAGTCGGGGGCGCCCTTGGGCACGTCGCGCTGGATGAACGGCGCCGCCCCGGGGCGCACCCGCTTGACCGTCAGCGGCCGGCCGGCGAGCAGCGGAACCAGCCGGTCGGCGAACGCGTCCAGGTGGTCGACCAGCTCCCGCTTGGACACCTCGAGCCCGTCGCCCAGCGGGGAGTCCAGGCTGCTCAGCCGGACGCCGTCCCGTTCCTCGTCGGTCATCCCGTCACCGTGCCGCCCGCCGGTCGCGGGAGCAACCCACCGTTGCCCGCCTCGGCCCCGTCCGGAGGTCCGCTCCGAGCCAGAACAGGCCTCCTCCTGCACCAACGGCTGTCCTACCGCACCAGCGCTGATGCGGTAGGACAGCGTTTGATCAGGTCACCCGGTGTCAGGGGGTCGTCAGATCTCGTGGACGGCGCCGGGACGAGCGAGCTCGGCGGCCGGGAAGGCGGCGCGGGCGGCGGCCAGCTGCGCCTCGGCGTCCACCCAGGACGGCACGTGGGTGACGATCAACCGACCGACCCCCGCCGCGGCGGCGTGCTCGCCGGCCTGGCGGCCGGTCAGGTGCAGGCCCGGCGGCAGGTCGGGCGCCTCCGGGTAGGCGGCCTCGGCCAGCAGCACGTCGGCGCCGCGGGCCAGCTCGACCACGGCGTCGCTCGGACCGGTGTCGCCGGTGTAGACCAGCGACCGGCCGCCGGCGGTGAGCCGCACGGCGTAGCACTCGACCGGGTGCGCGGTGCGGGCCGTGGCCACCTCGAAGGGCCCGAGCGTCCAGCGTCCCGGGCCGATGGGGGTCACGTCGAAGACGTCGTCGATCGGGCCGCCATCGGGGTCGTAGGCCGTCGCGAGCCGCCGGTCGGCGCCGACCGGCGCGTACAGCGGCACGGTGCGCCCGTCGGACTGACCCGAGTAGCGGTGCCAGACCACGAACGGCGCGGCGTCCAGGCAGTGGTCGGCGTGCAGGTGGCTGAGGTAGACCGCGTCGACGTCGCCGGGCCGGACGTGGGCCTGCAGCGCACCGAACGAGCCGCTGCCCAGGTCGAGGGCGAGCACGAACTCGTCGTGCTCGACCAGGTAGCAGGAGGCCGGCGAGTCGGGGCCGGGAGCGCTGCCGGAGCAGCCGACGACGGTGAGCCTCACGCGCGGGCCTCCGCACCGGCCCGGTCGACGACGTCGACCTCGGGCCCCAGGAAGCGGCGGCCCAGCCGGGCGAAGGGCTCCGGGTCGCCGGTGGCGAGGAACCGGTGCACCGGCGGCGGTCCGTCGGGGTCACGCAGCAGGTCGGTGCGGGTCAGCACCCGGTACACGTCCTTCGCCGTCTCCTCCGCGCTGGACACCAGGGTGACCTCCTCGCCCAGCACCAGCGAGAGCACGCCGGTGAGCAACGGGTAGTGGGTGCAGCCGAGCACCACGGTGTCGACGCCGGCGCCCAGCAGCGGGTCGAGGTAGGACTGCGCCAGCCCGACCAGCTGCCGGCCGCTGGTGACCCCGCGCTCGACGAAGTCCACGAAGCTGGGGCAGGCCGCGCTGGTGACCGTCAGGTGCCCGGCGGCGGCGAAGGCGTCCTCGTAGGCGCCACTGGTGATGGTGGCCTGGGTGCCGATGACGCCGATCCGGCCGTTGCGGGTGGCGGCGGCCGCGCGGCGGGCGGCGGGGCGCACCACCTCGACCACCGGCACGTCGTAGCGCTCCCGGGCGTCGCCCAGGCAGGCAGCGCTGGCCGAATTGCAGGCGATGACCAGCATCTTGACCCCGGCGGCCACCAGGTCGTCCATCACCGCGAGCGAGTGCCGCCGGACCTCGGCGATCGGCAGTGGCCCGTACGGGCTGTGCGCGGTGTCGCCGACGTAGCGGATCGCCTCGTGCGGCAGCTGGTCGAGCACGGCGCGGGCCACCGTCAGGCCGCCCACGCCGGAGTCGAAGATCCCGATGGGCGCGTCGGCCCCCGCAGCAGTGCTCATGTCGGCCGCCAGGCTAACGGCCCCCTCCGACGGTCCGCCGTCCCGGCGACCGAGACGCTGGTCTCGGCCGGTCAGGGCCGGCGCAGCAGCGCGTCGTCCGGCAGCAGCAGGCCCTCGCCGGTCCAGCGCGCGCCGACCAGGTCCTGGACGACGACCGTCGCGTCGGTGTCCAGCGCGGTCTGCCCGATGCCCAGCACCGTCGCGCCGGCGGCCAGCCCGGCGCGCACCCCGCTGGGGCTGTCTTCCAGCACGATCGTCTCCCCCGGGTCGAGGGCGAGCCGGGCGGCGCCCGTCCGGTACGGCTCCGGGTCGGGCTTCCCGGCGACGACGTCCTCGGCGGTGACCACGACCGGCGGCACCGGCACGCCGGCCGCGCGCAGCCGTGCGGTGGCCAGCTCACGCACACCGGAGGTGACGACGGCCCACGGGACGCCGTCCAGCTGGGCGACGAGGTCCAGCACACCGGCGATCGCCACCGTGTCGGCGACGTCCTCGAGCTCGTAGCGGGTGATCAGCGCCACCGACCGGTCGACGTCCTCGGGCCTCACGAAGAGCGCCACCGTGTCCCCCGCGCGACGGCCGGGGACCGCGGCCATCACCTCGACCGGGTCGAGCCCCGAGTCCACCGCCCACCGGGTCCACGAGCGGACGACGCTCGGCTCGGAGTCGACCAGCACCCCGTCGTTGTCGAACAGCAGCCCCTTCGCCCCCAGGAGGACGCCGCCGTCAGGCGTCGTGTTGCCACGGCCCCGGTGCAGGGGCCCGCCACGAGCTGGCGAGTGGCGGGGGGCAGCGGGGTGCTTCCTCAGGCCCACAGTTGGCCCTCGAGCGCGGCGCTGGCCTGCTCCAGGGTGCCCGCGTACGCGCCGGTGGACAGGTACTTCCAGCCGCCGTCGCAGACGATGAAGCAGATGTCGGCCTTGCGGCCGGCCGCGACCTCCTTGTCCGCGACGCCGAGCGCCGCATGCAGGATCGCCCCGGTGGAGATGCCGGCGAAGATGCCCTCCCGCTCCACCAGCTGGCGGGTGCGGTGGATGGCGTCGTCCGGGCCGACCGAGAAGCGGGAGTCCAGCAGGTCGGGGTCGTAGAGCTCGGGGATGAAGCCCTCGTCGATGTTGCGCAGGCCGTAGACCAGCTCGCCGTACCGCGGTTCGGCGGCGATCACCTGGACGCCGGGCTTCTTCTCCCGCAGGTAGCGGGAGACGCCCATCAGCGTGCCGGTGGTGCCCAGGCCCGCGACGAAGTGGGTGATCGAGGGCAGGTCGGCGAGGATCTCCGGGCCGGTGCCGGTGTAGTGCGCCTCGGCGTTGGCCGGGTTGCCGTACTGGTACAGCATCACCCAGTCCTCGTGCTCGGCGGCCAGGCCCTTGGCCATCGCGACGGCCTGGTTGCTGCCGCCGGCCGCCGGCGAGCTGATGATCCGGGCGCCGTACATCTCCAGCAGCTGCTTGCGCTCGATGGAGGTGTTCTCCGGCATGACGCAGATCAGCTGGTAGCCGCGCTGCCGGGCGACCATCGCCAGCGAGATGCCGGTGTTGCCGCTGGTGGGCTCCAGGATGGTGCTGCCCGGCTGCAGCCGCCCCTCCTTCTCCGCCGCCTCGATCATCGCGATGGCGGCCCGGTCCTTGATGGACCCGGTGGGGTTGTGGTCCTCCAGCTTGGCCCACAACCGGACGTCCGGGGTGGGCGACAGCGACGGCAGCCCCACGAGCGGGGTGCCGCCGAGGGAGTCGACGAGCGAGGCGAAGCGGGCCATGACGGGGTCTCCAGGTGTCGCGGTGCCGGGCGGGGACGCTCCGGGTCAGCAGCCGCCGGCGACGGCGGGGAGGATCGTCACGGAGTCGCCGTCCTTGACGGCGGTGTCCAGCGCACCGGTGAAGCGCACGTCCTCGTCGTTGACGTAGACGTTGACGAAGCGGTGCAGCTTGCCCTCCTCGGTGACCAGACGGTTCTTGATCCCGGGGTGCTGGCTGTCGATGTCGTCGACCAGGGCGCCGAGCGTGGCGCCGCTGCCCTCGACGGTCTTGTTGCCGCCGGTGTGGGTGCGCAGGATGGTCGGGATGCGGACCTGGATGGCCATGGCTGTGGGGCTCCTTCGTACGGGGTGACGGGGGATCGCGCGCCGGGCGCGCAGGAACGACTGTTAGGAGGAACGCCGGCACCCAGCCGGCGATTCCAGTACGGCCCCGTTGCAGGGCCCCGCGGCGCGCGGAGCGCGTCGTGGGGGGCAACGGGGTCCTTTCTCAGTCGTAGACGACGGTGGTCGGCGAGTGGCCGAACAGGTAGGACTCGACGACCTCGACGTCCTCCTCGCGCACCTCGCCGTCGACGATCCGGAAGCTGCGGAACTCCACGGTGTCCCCGGCCAGGCCGGTCTGCGTGCCGTGCTCACGGGTGGACACCAGCACGTAGTGCGCCTCGGGCTCGGAGGCGTAGCTGATGTCGGTGCGCGAGGGGCGGGCCTCGGTGGCGGTGTGCGAGTGGTAGATGACCACGGGGACCTCGTCCCGGTCGTCCATGTCCCGGTACAGCTTCAGCAGGTCGCCGCTGTCGAACTCGTAGAACGTCGGCGAGCGGGCCGCGTTGAGCATCGGGATGAAGCGCTCGGGGCGGTCACTGCCCTCGGGGCCGGCGACGACGCCACAGGCCTCGTCCGGGTGGTCTTCCCGGGCGTGGGCCACGATGGCGTCGTAGGTCGCGCGGTCGATGCGCAGCACGGGGCCAGTCTAGGCAGCGCCGTCCGCGGGCGCCGTCCCTGGCCCGGGTCCACCGCCGGAACGGGTGATCACCGGTCCCGATCGCAGTGCACACCGTCCCGTGGGGTGAGCACGACGCCAACGGATTGTGTCGGAGGGGTGTCCGACCGATAACGTCGCCGACCGTGGTGATCGAGCTGCTCATGGTGGTCGGCGTGGTGCTGGTCGCACTGCCGGCACTGGTCCACGGCGCGTCCCGGCTGCTGCACCGCAGCGGCCGGGCGAGCACGGACCAGCGGGCCGACCGGGTCGAGCTGGTCCTGGTGGTGCTCGGCCGGCTGGTCGGGCTCGTCCTGCTGCTCCTGCTGTCCGCCGTCACCCTGGTGTCCTGCATCGGGGCGATCGTGCAGGACGTGCCGGTGCACAGCCTGGTCTACGTCTTCTTCCTCACCGACCTGCTCGTCGCCATCCTGGTGCTGCTCACCGTCGGCCGCCTCGTCCGGCGGCCAGCGCGTCGACGAGGGACCCCTGCACGGCGGTGAGCCAGTAGTAGACCGCCAGCTGGGAGCCCTCCTCGTCGGCGTCGTCGTCGGACGCGTCGGGCTCCGGCGGCTCGGTGTCGGCGGAGATGCCCAGCCGGGTGCCCAGCGCCAGCCGCAGGTCGTTGGTGGTGCGCAGCCACGCGCGTGCCTGGTCGGCGTCCAGCCGCACCTCCCCGCCGTGCGGCGGGAGGGTGGCCCGCACCATCGCCAGGTCGTCGGCCTTGCCGCTGCGCAGCCCCGCCTCGGTCAGGTCCCGGTAGTCCGCGGCGATCTCCGGGTCGGTGGCGTGCCCGCGGGGCAGCAGCCGGTCCATCACCGGGTCGCCGCCGGAGTCGACGGGATCCACGGCCAGCAGCTGCTCGAGCTGGTCGAGCAGCAGGCCGACGATGTCGGCCTCCGCGTCGACCAGCCGGGCCACCAGCTCCTCGCCCTTGCGGCGGAACGGCTTCACGCCGCCTCCTCGTGCGCGGGACCGCTCACGCGTCGCGCTGGTAGGTGGCCCACAGCCCGTAGGCGTGCAGCCGGTTCGTGTCGTGCTCCATCCGCTCCCGCGGCCCCGAGCTGACGATCGCCTTGCCCTCGTTGTGCACCTGCAGCATCAGCTGCGTGGCGGTGGGCTCGTCGTAGCCGAACAGCTCCTGCAGGACGAACGTCACGTACGTCATCAGGTTGACCGGGTCGTCCCAGACGACGGTGACCCAGGGCCGGTCGAGGTCGGACTCCTCCCGCGACGTCGTCTCCGGCGTCCAGGCGGGCGCAAGGGGTCCGGCCACGTGATCACTCTAGGACGCCCGCCTCGGGCGGCCCACTCGGCCGGCACCTATCGTCCTGGTCCATGCCGCCGAGCCAGCTCAGCCCCGCGCTGCTCACCGACCGGTACGAGCTGACGATGCTGGCCGCCGCGCTGGCCGACGGCACCGCCGAGCGTGACTGCGTCTTCGAGGTCTTCGCCCGCCGCCTCCCGCACGGCCGGCGCTACGGCGTGCTGGCCGGCACCGGCCGCTTCCTGGACGCACTGGCCGACTTCCGGTTCGGTGCGGCCGAGCTGGACGCCGTCCGGGCGCAGGGCATCGACGACCCGCGGCTGCTGGACCACCTGGCGGCCTTCCGGTTCACCGGCGACATCGACGGCTACGCCGAGGGCGACGTGTACTTCCCCGGCTCCCCGGTGCTCACGGTGCGGGCGCCGTTCGGGCAGGCGGTGCTGCTGGAGACCCTGGTGCTGTCGGTCCTCAACCACGACAGCGCGATCGCCGCGGCCGGTGCCCGGATGATCGGGGCGGCGTGCGGCCGCCCGTGCATCGAGATGGGCTCCCGGCGCACCCACGAGGAGGCGGCGGTCGCCGCCGCCCGGGCCGCCGCCCTGGTCGGGTTCACCGCCACGTCCAACCTCGCGGCCGGCGCGCGCTACGGCATCCCGACCACCGGCACCAGCGCGCACGCCTTCACGCTGCTGCACGACGACGAGGCGGCCGCCTTCCGCGCCCAGCTCGACGCCCTCGGTACCGGCACCACCCTGCTGGTCGACACGTACGACACCGAGCAGGGCATCCGGACGGCGGTCGAGGTCGCCGGCACCGGTCTGGGCGCCGTCCGGCTGGACTCCGGCGACCTGGCCATCCAGGCCACCCGCGCACGTGAGCTGCTGGACTCCCTCGGCGCCACCGGGACCAGGGTCATCGTCACCAGCGACCTCGACGAGTACGCGATCGCCGCGCTGGCCGCCGCCCCCGTCGACGGTTACGGCGTGGGCACCTCGCTGGTCACCGGGTCCGGGGCGCCCACCGTCGGCATGGTCTACAAGCTTGTCGAGCGGGACGGCGTGCCGGTGGCGAAGAACTCCGAGGGCAAGCGCTCGGTGGGCGGCCGCAAGCACGCCCTCCGTCGGCACGACGCGGACGGGACGGCGACCGCCGAGGTGGTCAGCTCCTCCCCCGTGACCGCCGGCGAGCACGACCGGGAGCTGATCGTGCCGCTGGTCCGCAGCGGTGAGCTGGTCCGGCCCCGGACGCCGGCGCAGGCGCTGGCCGAGGCCCGGACGGTGCACGAGCAGGCGCGCACCGCCCTGCCGGCCGAGGCCTGGTCGCTGTCCCGGGGCGACGCCGCGATCGACACCGTCACCGCCTGAGGGAGGCCCCCGCCCGGGCGCCGTGCCACCACGCGCCAGGCAGGATGGGGTCATGACGCGTGCACTGCTGGTGGTCGACGTGCAGAACGACTTCTGCGAGGGCGGCAGCCTGGCCGTGGCCGGGGGGACGGCCGTGGCCCGGGCGATCAGCGCCCACCTCGCCGCCGCCGACTACGCCCACGTGGTCGCCACCCGCGACCACCACGTCGACCCGGGCGGGCACTTCGCCGAGCAGCCCGACTACACCGAGACCTGGCCGGCGCACTGCGTGGTCGGCACGTCGGGGGTGGAGCTGCACTCCGACCTGGACCGCCGGCCCATCGAGGCGGTGTTCGACAAGGGCGAGTACGCCGCGGCCTACTCCGGCTTCGAGGGCACCTTCGACGGGCAGGGCCTGGCCGACTGGCTGCGGGCGCACGACGTGGACTCCGTGGACGTGGTGGGCATCGCCACCGACCACTGCGTGCGGGCCACCGCCCTGGACGCGGTCGCCGCCGGCTTCAGCACCCGGGTGCTGCTCGAGCTGACCGCGGGGGTCGCCGAGGCCACCACCGCCGCCGCCCTCGACCAGCTGCGCACCGCCGGCGTGCAGCTGGAGGGCGAGGTCAGCCGAGCGGGCTGACGCCCGGGTCCGCGTCCAGCACCTCGTCCCGGGTGAAGCCGAGCACCTGCAGGACGGCATCCAGATAGGGCTGGTTGAGCGCCGCGTGCGCCTGCTCCCGGACGACCGGCTTGGCGTTGAAGGCGATGCCCAGCCCGGCGGCGTTGAGCATGTCCAGGTCGTTCGCGCCGTCGCCCACGGCGACCGTCTGTTCCAGCGGGATGCCGTGCTCGGCGGCGAAGCGGGCCAGCGCCCGGGCCTTGCCCGCCCGGTCGACCACCTCGCCCACCAGCCCACCGGTCAGCTTCCCGTCGGCCACCTCCAGGGTGTTGGCAGCGGCGAAGTCCAGCCCGAGCGTCTCGGCCAGCGGGTCGGTGATCTGGGTGAAGCCGCCGCTGACGATCCCGCAGCGGAAGCCCAGCCGCTGGAGCGTGCGGATCAGCGTGCGGGCCCCCGGGGTGAGCACCAGGTGCTCGCGCACCTCGTCCAGGACGCCGACCGGCAGGCCGGCGAGGACGGCGACGCGGGCGCGCAGCGACTCCTCGAAGTCCAGTTCGCCGTTCATGGCCGCCGCGGTGATCCGGGCGACCTCCGCGGCCCGGCCGGCCCGGGCGGCCAGCTCGTCGATCACCTCACCGCGCACCAGGGTCGAGTCCACGTCCAGCACGATCAGCCGCTTGCTCCGCCGGGAGAGCCCGGCCTGCTCCACGGCGACGTCGGTGCCGGTCTCGGCGGCCACGGTCGCCAGCGCGGTGCGCAGCTGGGTGGAGCCGGCGCCGGAGACGGTGAGCTCGAAGCTGGTGACCGGGTAGTCCGACAGCCGCCGGATCGCCTCGATGTTGCCGCCGACCCCGGCGATGGCCCGGGCGGCACCGGCGACCGCCGCCGGCGGCACGGGGCGCCCCAGCACGATCACGTGGTGCCGCACCGTCCGCTCGGTGTGCTGCTGCCCCGCAGAGGCCGCCTCCACGGAGACCTGCAGGCCGGTGGCGGCGGCTACGTCGCCCGCGGTGCGGTGCAGGCGGGTCAGCAGGTCGGGGGCACCGCTGCCGGCCACGACCACCCCGAGCACCAGCTGGCCGTGCACCACCACCTGCTCGACGTCGACCACCTCGACCGGCTCCGGCCCGGCGGCCTGCAGCGCGGCGAAGAGAGCGGCGGTCACGCCGGGCCGGTCGGGCCCGCTGACGGTCAGCAACGCACCCGCGGTGGCGGGCTGGTCGATCGGCGCGGGGACGGTGGCGCGGTCGGTCACGGCGCCATCGTGCCGGACCTGGCCACGGGACCGGGGACGGCCCCCGCCCGCCGCCCCCGCCGAACGCGAACGCCCCGCCGGCCGGTGGCTGGCGGGGCGTTCGTGCGGCCCACCCCGGACTAGCGGGGGGTGAGCAGGGTGCGGTCCCTGGTCAGGTCGGGTCCTTGTCGTCGGCACCCTGACGGGCACCGGCGGTGAGACCGGCCTCGCTGGCGTACGGCTGGTGGCCCTTGCCGGCGTGCGCCTCCATCTCCAGGCGCTCCTTGAGGTGCGGGTAGTGCAGCTCGAACGCCGGGCGCTCCGAGCGGATCCGCGGGATCTCGACGAAGTTGTGCCGCGGCGGCGGGGAGGAGGTGGCCCACTCGAGGGAGTTGCCGTGACCCCAGGGGTCGTCGCGCAGCGCCAGCCGGCCGTGCTTCCACGACTTGACGACGTTGTAGACGAACGGGATCACCGAGGCACCGAGGATGAACGACCCGATCGTGGAGACCGTGTGCATCCACGTGAAGGCGCCCTGTGCGTCGATGCTCAGGTAGTCGGCGTAGCGACGCGGCATGCCCTCGTTGCCCAGCCAGTGCTGGATCAGGAACGTGGCGTGGAAGCCGATGAAGGTCAGCCAGAAGTGCAGCTTGCCGACCTTCTCGTCCATCATCCGGCC
This sequence comes from uncultured Modestobacter sp., assembly GCF_947486615.1. Classification (GTDB taxonomy): domain Bacteria; phylum Actinomycetota; class Actinomycetes; order Mycobacteriales; family Geodermatophilaceae; genus Modestobacter. Next base: position 460,550 of record NZ_CANKUD010000004.1, on the reverse strand, counting down.
GCACATCTTCGGGAACCAGAAGTACAGGCCGGCGTAGGCGGCGAACACCACGGTGCCGAAGACCACGTAGTGGAAGTGGGCGACGACGAAGTAGCTGTCGTTCACGTGCCAGTCCAGCGGCGGGCTGGCCAGCAGGACGCCGGTCAGACCACCGAGCAGGAAGGTGATCAGGAAGCCCACCGAGAACAGCATCGGCGTCTCGAAGGTGAGCTGGCCCCGCCACATCGTGCCGATCCAGTTGAAGAACTTGATGCCGGTCGGGATGGCGATCAGGTACGTCAGGAAGGCGAAGAACGGGAGCAGGACCGCGCCGGTGGCGAACATGTGGTGCGCCCACACGGCCAGCGACAGGGCGGTGATGCCGATCAGCGCGAAGATCATGCCCTTGTAGCCGAACAGCGGCTTGCGGCTGAAGACCGGGATGACCTCGCTGATGATGCCGAAGAACGGCAACGCGATGATGTAGACCTCGGGGTGGCCGAAGAACCAGAACAGGTGCTGCCACAGCATCGGCCCGCCGTTCTCCGGCGTGTAGACCTGCGCCCCGAGGTGGCGGTCGGCCAGAAGCGCGAAGAGCGCGGCGGTCAGGATCGGGAAGGCCAGCAGGATCAGGATGCTGGTGACCAGCGACGCCCAGACGAAGATCGGCATCCGGAACATCGTCAGGCCCGGCGCGCGCAGGCAGACGATCGTGGCGATGAAGTTGACGCCACCGAGGATCGTGCCCAGACCGCTGACCGCCAGACCGGCGATCCACAGGTCACCGCCGGCGCCCGGGCTGTGCGCGCCGGTCGACAGCGGGGTGTAGGCATACCAGCCGAAGTCGGCCGCACCACCCGGGGTCAGGAAGCCGGAGACGGCGATCGCGCCACCGAAGAGGAACAGCCAGAAGGAGAAGGCGTTCAGTCGCGGGAAGGCGACGTCCGGCGCACCGAGCTGCAGCGGCATGATCAGGTTCGCGAACGCGAAGAACATCGGCGTCGCGAAGAACAGCAGCATGATCGTGCCGTGCATCGTGACCAGCTGGTTGTACTGCTCGGGCGACAGGAACTGCAGCTCCGGGCGAGCCAGCTCACCGCGCATCAGCAGCGCCATGAAGCCACCGACGAAGAACCAGATGAAGGCCACCGTGGTGTACATCAGGCCGATGGTCTTGTGGTCGGTGGTGCGCAGCAGACCGAGGAGCCGCGACCCCTTCTGGGCCTCGTGGGCCGGGCTCGGCCGGCTCACGATCGGGGCAGGTGCGATCGTCACGGTGCGCAGCTTAGCCCGCCGCATCACGTCCGACGCGGCGGGAGCGGGGGTCGGTGCGGCGCGCCGGGACCCACTCCCCCGAGGCCCCCTGCCGGCCACCTGCCGCCGTCCGGGACACATGTCGTGATCCACTCGCGGAACCGCAGGTCATGAGCCCGCTGAGCGACGTCCCGGCGCCGGGTGGGTGACGCACGGAACCGAGACCGGGGCGTCTCGGGAGTTTGTTCACGTTCGCCCCGGGCATCGATGATCTTGCGCTGGACGGACCAGCGCCTGGCGGCTCGGCCGTCGCGCACAGGAGGTCACCCGTGAGCATCGGCGGAGTTCTGTTGGCGGTCCTCATCGGCTTCGTCGCCGGGTTGATCGCCCGTGCCGTGGTCCCTGGCAAGCAGGACCTCGGCCTCGTCGCCACCCTCGTCCTCGGCCTCATCGGTTCGGTGGTCGGCAACCTGGTGTTCAACCTGGTGCAGGGTGACGGCCTCGAGTTCGACCTGGGCGGCTGGTGGGCCTCCATCATCGGCGCGATCCTGGTGCTGGCCGTCTACGTGGCCGCCACCGGCAAGCAGCGTCGCGTCAACCGCTGACGACCGGCCGGCGACAGCCGGCCGCACACCCGCTCGACGAGGGCCCGGCCACCAGGCCGGGCCCTCGCTGCGTCGGGCCGGCTCAGCCGTCCCGTTCCCAGGTGCCGACGCCCACGGCCACCGTCACCGTCACCGGTTCGGGCAGCGCGGCCAGCCGCCGGTCCAGCTCGCCGTCGGCCAGGTGCCGGGCGTGCGGGCCCATGCCGACCAGGGTGCGCACCGCGGCGTGGTCCAGGGCCAGTTCGGTCCGGTGGCCGGAGGCCGCCACCGGGCGCAGGTGCGGCTGCAGGCCGGCGGCGAGCCGGTCGGCCTTCGCCGGGTCGACGGTGAGGAGCCCGAGCGGGCCGATCAGCTCGGCCAGGTGGTCCGCCGCCGGGGTCACCACGACCAGCCGCCCCTGCGGGGTCAGCACGCGGGCGGTCTCGGCACCGTTCCGCGGGGCGAACACCACCAGCACCCGGTCCACCGCGGCGTCCCGCACCGGCCAGCGTGCCCATGAGTCGGCGACGACGGCGATCGCCCGCGGGTGCGCCCGTGCCGCCCGGCGGGCCGCGTACCGGGAGGCGTCGAGCACCACCCCGACGGCGTCCGGGGCCCGGTCGAGCACGCCGGCCAGGTGTGCACCGGTGCCGCCGCCCAGGTCCAGCAGCGTCGCCGGTGACGGCCCGGCGAGGGCCGCATCGGCCAGCGCGGCGGTGATCCCGGCGTAGTGCCCGGCGGCGAGGAAGTCGGCACGGTCGCCCACCATCGCCGCGGAGTCGCCGGCGTGCGGGGTGCCGCCGGGCGGCAGCAGGGTCACGTGCCCCTGCCGCGCCCGGTCGAAGGCGTGCCCGGCGGCGCAGCGCAGCCCGGCCGGGTCCGCGGCCAGCCCCTGGCCACAGACCGGGCAGGCGAGGAGGGCGACCGCCGCGGGCGGGAGCGCAGGCAGGTTCATCGGCCGGGCACCCGCGGCGGCAGCCGGTGCAACGTGACGTCCGTCAGCCGGCCGTCGTCCGCGGTGGCGGTGAGGTAGGTGGCGAACGGCTGCCGGCGCCGGTCGGTGGGCGAGCCGGGGTTGAGCAGCCGCAGACCGGTGGCCGCGGTCGTGTCCCAGGGGATGTGGCTGTGCCCGAACACCAGGACGTCGACGTCGGGGAAGCGCGCGGCGCAGCGCTGCTCCCGGCCCTTCGCGTCGCCGGTCTCGTGGACGACGGCGAACCGCACCCCGCCCAGCTCCACCCGGGCCACCTCCGGCAGCCGCTCGCGGAGCACCCCGTGGTCGTTGTTGCCGTACACCCCGACCAGCCGCCGCGCCCGCTGCTCCAACTCGTCCAGCAGGGCGACGTCGACCCAGTCGCCGGCGTGCACCACCACGTCCGCGGCCTCGATCGCCGACCACACCGACCCGGGCAGGTCGCGCGCCCGCCGGGGCAGATGGGTGTCGGAGATGAACACCACGGAAACGGGCACGACGACATCGTCCCAGCCGACTAACTTCCTCCTTCGGCCGACGACTCGGCCGACCCGGAGACGAGCGACAGAGGACACCCACGCGTGAGCACGACCGCACCACTCCCCGACCCGGCGGCGACCCCGCCGGCCACCGAGCCGTACCCGAAGCGGTGGCTGGCCCTCGCGGTCATCGCCGTGACGGTGCTGATGGTCATCCTGGACGCGACCATCGTGAACATCGCCCTGCCGGCGGTCTCCGCCGACCTGGACGTCACCGCCGCCTCGCAGCAGTGGATCGTCACCGCGTACACGCTGACCTTCGGCGGCTTCCTGCTGCTCGGCGGCCGGATCGCGGACTTCTGGGGCCGCAAGCGCACGTACCTGGTGGGGGCGGTCGGCTTCGCCATCGCCTCCGCTCTGGGCGGCCTGGCGCAGAACGAGGAACTGCTGTTCGCCGCCCGCGCCCTGCAGGGCGCCTTCGGCGCGCTGCTGGCCCCGGCGTCGCTGGCCCTGCTGACCGTGCTGTTCACCGATGCCAAGGAGCGGGCCAAGGCCTTCGCCGTCTACGGCGCCATCGCCGGCGGCGGCTCCGCGGTCGGCCTGCTGCTGGGCGGGGTGCTCACCGAGTACGCCGACTGGCGCTGGTGCTTCTGGGTGAACGTGCCGGTGGCGGTCATCGCCGTCGTGGCCGCCATCCCAATCGTGCCGGAGAGCAAGGCCCCCGGGGAGACCAGCTACGACATCCCCGGCGCCGTGCTGATCACCCTGGGGCTGGCCTCCTTCGTCTACGGCTTCACCCAGGTCGCCGAGACCGCACAGGCCAACGCCGACGCCGGCAACGGGGACAGCGGCTGGACCGACGCCTCGGCGCTGACCTTCATCGCCGTCGGCGTGCTGCTGGTGGCCGCGTTCGTCGTCCTGGAGCTGAAGGTGCGCAACCCGCTGCTGCCGATGCGGCTGGTCCTGGACCGCAACCGCGGTGGTGCGTACCTCACCTCCACGCTGGTGGGGGCCGGGCTGATCGGCGCCTTCTTCTTCCTCAGCCTCTACTTCCAGCAGGTGCTCGGCTACACGCCGGTCGCGGCCGGCTTCGCCTCACTGCCGACCACGCTCGGCGTGCTCGTCTCCGCGGGCGCGGCCAGCGGGCTGGTGCCGCGGATCGGGCCGAAGCCGCTGATGGTGGCCGGTGGCCTGCTGGCCGCCGCGGGCCTGTTCCTGATGTCGTTCCTGGACGTCGACAGCTCGTTCTGGTCGCTGGCCTTCCCCGGCCAGCTGCTGCTGGGGCTGGGCCTGGGCTTCACGTTCGTGCCGCTGTCGAACCTGGCGCTCATCGGCGCGGGGGAGCACGACGCGGGTGCGGCCAGCGCGATGCTCAACGCCACCCAGCAGGTCGGCGCCTCGATCGGCACGGCGCTGCTGGCGACGCTGTCGGTCGGCGCGATCACCTCGGCCGTCACCGACAGCGTGGCGGCCGGCCAGGACCCGACCGACCCTGCGGTCGGCATCGCGGCCCAGGTCGAGGGCTACACGACCGCCTTCACCTGGGCGGCGGTGCTGCTGGTGGTCGGCGCGCTGGTCTCCGCGGTGCTGATCAAGGCCACCAAGGAGGACCTGCCCGCCGACGGCGCGGTCGTGCACGCCGGCTGACGAAAGACCCTGCTGCCCCCCACGCTTCGCAAGCTCAGCGCGGGCCCCTGCAGCAGGGCCGGGACGGGCGCCCGTCTTCCCTCGGGGAGGCGGGCGTCCGTCATTCGTGGACCGGGGACTCGTGGTTGCGGTGCCCGGGCGACTCGAGCTGGAAGGTGCAGTGCTCCAGGTCGAAGTGGTCGCCCAGGCAGCTGCAGAGCGCGTCGAGCACCCGGCCGCCGTGCCCGTCGGCGAGCACCTCGTCGGTGACGACCACGTGCGCGGAGAGCACCGGCAGCCCGGAGGTGATGGTCCAGGCGTGCAGGTCGTGCACGTCCAGCACGCCGGAGACCCCGAGGACGTGCTCGCGCACCTGCGCCAGGTCGACCCCCTTGGGCGCGGCCTCCAGCAGGACGTCGAGCGCCTCGCGCAGCAGTGACCAGGCCCGCGGGAGCACCAGGGCACCGACCGCGAGAGAGGCGACGACGTCGGCCCCGGTCCAGCCGGTGGTGCTGATGACGACGGCGGCGATGATGACGGCGACCGAGCCGAGGGCGTCCCCGACCACCTCGAGGTAGGCGCCGCGGGTGTTCAGCGACTCGCCCTGCCCGGCGCGCAGCAGGCTCAGCGAGCCGACGTTGACGGCCAGGCCGAGCAGCGCGACGCCGAGCATCCAGCCGGAGTGGATGTCCGGCGGGTCGCCGATCCGGCGGATCGCTTCCACCACGACGTAGCCGCCGACCAGGAGCAGCAGCAGGCCGTTGCCCACCGCGGCGAGCACCTCGATCCGCTGCCAGCCGAAGGTCCGCCGCCCGCGGGCGGGTCGCTGGGCGAGCGTCACCGCCCCGAGCGCCATCCCGATGCCGAGGGCGTCGGTGGCCATGTGCGCGGCGTCGGCGAGCAGGGCCAGGGAGCCCGACAGCAGTGCACCGACGAGCTCGACGACGAAGACGCTGCCGGTGAGCACGAGGACGACGACCAGCCGGCCGCGGTGCGCGGCGGAGACGGTGCCGTGCCCGTGCCCGTGTGCGTGGTCGTGCCCCATCGACGTCCCCCTGTCCTCCGGATCTCACATGCACGATGCCGCATGTGATGGAGGAAAGCCAGGTCGACCCGCTCACACGGGTGCGCGCAGGCGTGCGCCAGGGACCGACCGGCGCAGCAGGGGCCGGCGGTCAGGGGACGAGCCGGTCCTTCCTCAGACCTGGACGCCGCGCTCGCGCAGCCACGGCAGCGGGTCGATCCGCTCGCCGTCGATGCCGCCCACGTGCACCTCGAAGTGCAGGTGCGGTCCGGTGGACTGGCCCTGGTTGCCGAGCAGGGCGATGGTGTCGCCCGCCTTCACCGTCTGCCCCTCCTCGACGAGGATCTCCTGCATGTGCCCGTAGACGGTGACGTCACCGTTCTCGTGCTGGATGTAGACGGCCAGGCCGAAACCGCTGGCCGCACCGGCGCGCACCACGACGCCGTCCATCGCCGCGTACTCGGGGGTGCCCAGCGGCGCGGCGAAGTCGATGCCGGCGTGCAGCGTGCCCCACCGGTAGCCGAACCCGCTGGTGAGCCGGGCGCCCTGCACGGGTAGCGCCGCCTTCGGGCGGGCCGCCTCCGCAGCGGCGGCAGCGGCGGCCTCGGCGGCGACCCGGTCGGCCTCGGCCTGCACCTGGGCGGCGGCGACCTCGGCGTCCTCGCGCTGGGCGCGGGTGGCGACCATGTCCTGCAGCCGGTCGGTCGCCTGCTCGCCGGTGAGCGCGGGCTGCTCGGCCTGCACCATGCCCAGCTCCTCGGCGACGCTGATCGACTCCTCGGTGCCCGCGGCCCGGGCCACGTGCGCCGGGTCGCCGGTGGCGGCGACGGCCAGGCCGGCGGCCCCGATGAGCGCGGCCGCCAGGTACAGCGCCGGACGGCGGGCCGGCAGCGGCGGACGGCGGTGCCGGGCGCCGGCGGCGACCGCGGCCACCACCTGCATCGGGGTGAGCCGGTCGGCGGCAGCGTCCTGCTCGGCGACCTGGGGCGCAGCGCCGTCGAGCAGCAGACCGTCGACGTCGACCGGCAGCGGCCACGCATCGCCCAGCACCAGCCCGTCGGAGGCCACCGGCAGCGGCCAGGCGTCGACGTCCGAGATGATGGCAGCCGGGACGCCGACGGCCGGGACGACAGCAGCCGGATCGGCCTCGACGGCCGGTCGCGGCGCGGGGCAGACCCCGGCCGCCCGCAGCGGGGTGGCCCCCAGCAGCCGGCGGGACCGCCGGGCGAGCGTGCGGCGGAACGGGAGCACGGGCGCCAGCGCCGGCACCTCGGGGCTCTCGGGCGACGCGTCGGCGGCGGGGCCACCGGCCGGTCCGCTGCCGCTGGGCGACACCGTTCCGTCGTCGTCGAGCCGGGCGAGATGTTGCGGGTCCATGCACCTGTCTTCCGTCGGGGGCGAGCTCGGGCGGGGCCCATGTAAACACGTCGTGATCGGTTCGTGATGTGCACAACCGGATAAGCACACGAGGTCAAGTGACCAGGCTCACAACACTTCCTGCCAAATGAGCACCCTGCGTGACGTCAGGTGTGCGAGCGGCTGATGAGTTGAACGCGCCGTGACGGGTACGAGCGAGGAACGTCACGCACCGGAGAACGGGCCTGCAGACCTCGTCGCGGCCGTCCGGCGCCCCCACGACTCGAGGAGCACACATGCGCGCAGTGACCTGGCACGGCCGGGACGACGTCCAGGTGGACACCGTCCCCGACCCGACCATCCAGGACCCGACCGACGTCATCGTGGAGATCACCTCCAGCGGCATCTGCGGGTCCGACCTCCACCTCATCGAGGTGATGGCCCCGTTCATGACCGTCGGTGACGTGATGGGCCACGAGCCGATGGGCGTGGTCCGCGAGGTCGGCGCCGGGGTGACCGAGCTGAAGGCCGGCGACCGGGTCGTCGTGCCGTTCAACATCTCCTGCGGCACCTGCTGGATGTGCAGCCAGGGCCTGCAGAGCCAGTGCGAGACCACCCAGAACCGCGAGCAGGGCATGGGCGCCTCGCTGTTCGGCTACACCAAGCTCTACGGCCAGGTCCCCGGTGGCCAGGCCGAGTACCTGCGGGTGCCCTTCGGCAACACCCTGCCGATCAAGGTGCCCGAGGGCCCGGCCGACGACCGGTTCGTCTACCTCTCCGACGTGCTGCCCACCGCCTGGCAGGCCGTGCAGTACGCCGCTCCCCCGCCGGGCGGCACCGTGCTGGTGCTGGGGCTCGGCCCGATCGGTGACATGGCCGCCCGGATCGCCACCCACCTCGGCCACCGGGTGATCGCCTCCGACGTCGTCCCGGAGCGGATCGCCCGCGCCCGGGCGCGCGGGATCGAGGTGATCGCGTCGACGGAGCAGGAGGAGGTCGTCGGGGCGGTCCGGGAGATGACCGACGGCCGCGGCGCGGACGCCGTGATCGACGCCGTCGGCATGGAGGCGCACGGCTCCCCCGGCGCCAAGCTCGCCCAGAAGGCCAGCGCGGTGGTGCCCGACGCGATCATGGAGAAGGTCATGACGGTCGCCGGCATCGACCGGCTCGCCGCGTTCAACACCGCGATCGAGGCGGTCCGCCGCGGCGGCACGGTCTCCCTGTCCGGTGTCTACGGCGGCGCGACCGACCCGGTGCCGCTGATGCGGATGTTCGACAAGCAGATCGAACTGCGCATGGGCCAGGCCAACGTCTGGCGCTGGGTGCCCGACATCCTGCCGCTGCTGACCGACGCCGACCCGCTGGGCGTCGACGACTTCGCCACCCACCGGGTGCCGCTGGAGCAGGCCCCGCAGGCCTACGAGACCTTCCGGCAGAAGCAGGACGGCGCGGTGAAGGTGCTGCTCCAGCCCTGACCTGCACGTCCACGGGCCGCGCACGGGACTCACGTCCCGGCGCGGCCCGTGGCGCGGGTGGCGACGTGACCAGCCTCATGCGCGTTGGGGGCAGCGGAACCGGCTGGTCTGCTCTTGGCTGGACCTCAGGCGCCGTCCGCGCCATCCCCCGCACCGCCCCTGAGGAGCTCCGCTGTGCCCCGCGCACTGCTCGCCCTGTCCATCGGTGCCTTCGGCATCGGCACCTCCGAGTTCGTGATCATGGGCATGCTCCCGCAGGTGGCCGACGACTTCTCCGTCTCGGTCGCCGCGGTCGGCATCCTGATCAGCGCCTACGCCCTCGGGGTCGTGATCGGAGCGCCGACGCTGACCGCGCTGGGCGTGCGGTTCACCCCGCGGCAGACCCTGATCGGGCTGATGGTGGTCTTCACCGTCGGCAACACCCTCTCCGCGCTCGCCCCGACCTACGAGACGCTGATGGCCGCCCGGGTGATCACCGCGTTGGCGCACGGCTCCTTCTTCGGGGTGGGAGCCGTCGCCGCCCGTGGGCTGGTGGCCAAGGAGAAGGGCACCCAGGCGATCTCGCTGATGTTCGTCGGGCTGACCCTGGCCAACGTCATCGGTGTCCCGATCGGCACGTTCGTCGCCCAGCAGCTGAGCTGGCGCCTGGTGTTCGGCGGCACCGCGGTCATCGGGTTGCTCACCATCGCCGGGCTGCTCGCCTGGCTGCCCCGGGTGGCCGCCGCACCCACGGACCTCCGGCAGGAGCTGGGCGCCTTCCGGCGGCGTCAGGTCTGGCTCACTCTCGGTGTCACCACCATCGGCTTCGCCGCGCTCTTCTCCGTCTACAGCTACGTCAGCCCGATCCTCACCGACCTCGCCGGGATGCCGGAGAACCGGGTCACCGTCGTCCTCGCGCTGTTCGGGCTGGGCACCACCGCGGGCACGCTGCTCGGCGGCCGGTTGGGCGACCGGTACGGCTTCGTCTTCGTCACCGTCGGGCTGCTGGTCACCGCCGCTCTGCTGGTGCTGTTCACCGTCGTCGTGGTCAACCAGGTCGCCGCCGTCGTCATGCTCGTGCTCTTCGGGGCGATCACCTTCTCCGGCGGCCCGGTCGTGCAGAACCGGGCGATCGAGGCGGCCCGGGTGGAGGGCGGCAGCCTGGTGTCGGCGGCCAACCAGGGCGCGTTCAACGCCGCCAACGCCCTGGGCGCTGCCCTCGGCGCGGCCACGCTCACCGCCGGCTGGGGCTACCGGGCGCCGATGTGGGTGGGTGCGGTGCTGGCGCTGCTGGGAGCCGGGCTGTCGGTGGTCGCGCTGCGCAGCCAGCGGGCCGAGAACGCCCGCGAGGCCGGCACGCTCGACGTCGCCGCCACCGCAGCCGCCGCGGTCCACGCCGCCTGACGGTGTGCAGGCCCGCCGTCGGCGGGTAGGTGCCCGGCATGACGACCACAGCCGAGAAGTCCGGCCAGTTCCGCCTCGGTGACCGCACGGTGCACCGCATCGGCTACGGGGCCATGCGGCTCTCCGGGCCGCACATCATGGGCCCCCCGGCCGACCGGGACGGCGCGGTAGCGGTGCTGCGGCGGGCGGTGGAGCTGGGCGTCGACCACATCGACACCAGCGACTACTACGGCCCGCACGTGACCAACGAGATCATCCGCGAGGCGCTGCACCCCTACCCCGAGCACCTGACGATCGTCACGAAGGTCGGTGCCCGCCGGACGCCGGAGGGCGAGTGGCCCGAGGCGCTGTCCCGCGACGAGCTGCGCCAGGCCGTGCACGACAACCTGGCGCACCTGGGCGTCGAGGCGCTGGACGTGGTGAACCTGCGGATGCCCGGGTTCGCCGAGCCGGTGCAGCGCTCGCTCGCCGAGCCGTTCGAGGCCCTCGCGGAGCTGCAGCAGGAGGGGCTGGTCCGGCACCTGGGGATCAGCAACGTGACCCCGCAGATGTTCGCCGAGGCGCAGGGCATCGCCCGTGTGGTGTGCGTGCAGAACCACTACAACCTGGTGCACCGCGCCGACGACCCGATGGTCGACGCGCTGGCCCGCGAGGGCGTCGCCTACGTGCCGTTCTTCCCGCTGGGCGGGTTCAACCCCATCCAGTCGGCGGCGCTGGAGACGGTGGCCCGCCGACTGGAGGCCTCCCCGATGGAGGTCGCGCTGGCCTGGCTGCTGGCCCGCTCCCCCAACCTGCTGCTGATCCCGGGCACGAGCTCGGTCGCGCACCTGGAGCAGAACCTGCAGGCGGCCGCCCGGGTGCTCGGCCCGGTAGAGCTCGAGGAGCTGGACCGGATCGGCGGCGACGGCACCCCCGACCCCGACCTCTGAGGCAGCGCCCGGGCGGCCATGGTGGCGAACATGGCCGCCCGGGTGGGTCAGCGGACCCGCTGGACGCGGCCCTCGTCGAAGACCGGCTCGGGGGTCTCGCGCACCTGGCCGTCGGAGCCGAACACCAGGAACCGGTCGAAGGTTCGGGCGAACCAGCGGTCGTGGGTCACCGTGATCACCGTGCCGTCGAACGCGCCGATCGCGGCCTCCAACGACTCGGCGCTGAGCACGTCGAGGTTGTCGGTCGGCTCGTCGAGCAGCAGCAGGGTCGCCCCGGACAGCTCCAGTAGGAGCACCTGGAACCGGGCCTGCTGCCCACCGGACAGCGACCGGAACAGCTGGTCGCCCGAGGGGGCCAGCCCGTAGCGCCGGAGCGTGGCCATCGCCCGGCCGCGGTCGACGCCGGGGCGCTCGCCGTCCCCGCGCCACAGCAGGTCGACCAGCGTCTCGTCCAGCCACTCCGGATGGGCGTGGGTCTGGGCGAAGAAGCCGGGGACGACGCGGGCACCGAGCCGCCAGCCGCCGGTGTGCGCGACGTCCTGGCCGGCCAGCAGCCGCAGGAAGTGCGACTTGCCCGCGCCGTTGGAACCGAGCACCGCGACCCGGTCGCCGTACTCGATCTCCACGTCGAAGGGCTTCATCAGTCCGGTGAGCTCCAGCTGCTCGGCCATCACCACCCGGACGCCGGTGCGCCCGCCGCGCAGCCGCATCTGCACCTGCTGCTCCGGCGGCCGCTCCGGCGGCGGCCCGGCGGCCTCGTACTTGGCCAGCCGGGTCTGCATGGCGTGGTACCGCGCGGCCATGTCGGGTGAGTTCTTGGCCAGCTGCTGCATCGTGCGGGTGAGGTCGATGAGCCGCTGGTGCTCCTCGTCCCAGCGGCGGCGCAGGTCGGCCATCCGCTCGTGCCGGGCGGCGCGCGCCGCGGGGTAGGCCGCCCAGGTGCCGGCGTGCACCCACGCCGTCCCGCCCTCGACGGTGACCACCCGGTCGGCGACCCGGTCCAGCAGCTCCCGGTCGTGGGTGACGAACAGGACGGTCTTGCGGGTCTCCAGCAGCCGCTCCTCCAGCCACCGCTTGCCCGGGACGTCGAGGTAGTTGTCCGGCTCGTCGAGCAGCAGCACCTGGTCGGGGCCGCGCAGCAGGCTCTCCAGGGCCAGGCGCTTCTGCTCGCCGCCGGAGAGGCTGTTCAGCTCGCGGTACTTGCACTGCTCGTACGGGACGCCGAGGGCGGCGACGGTCACGGTGTCCCAGGTGACCTCGACGTCGTAGCCACCCACGTCGCCCCAGGTGGCCAGCGCGTTGGCGTACGCCATCTGGGTGGGCTCGTCGTCGTCCTCCATCATCGCCAGCTCCGCGGCCTCGACGGCGTGCCAGGCGGCCCGGACGGCGGGCGGGGCGAGGTCGACGAGGAAGCGCTGCACGGTGGTGTCGTCGCGGACCGAACCGATGAACTGGCGCATGACGCCCAGCCCGCCGACGAGCGCGACCGAGCCCGCGTCGGGCGTCAGGTCACCGCTGATGATCCGCAGCATCGTGGTCTTGCCCGCGCCGTTCTCCCCGACCAGCGCGGCGATCGCGCCCTCACCGACCCGGAAGGCCACGTCGTCGAGCAGCACCCGCCCGTCCGGCAGCGTGAACCGGACACCGGTGACGTCGAGGTAGCCCATGCCGCCATCCTCCCGGGTCGGGCAACCGGCTTCCCCGGCGCACCCGGCCGCGCGCGGGCGGTGCGGCCCTCAGAGCACCGAGCCGATCAGCACCGCCCCGGCGGCCAGCAGCATCGCGGCGACGATGACGCCGGCGACGATCCGCTGACGACGCCGACCGTCCGGACCGAGGTTGCCCATCCCCATCATGCGGCGACGGTACTGCCGCCGGCGGACCGTCGGACCCCGGTGCCAAGGTGACGGCATGACCCGAGAGCTGTCGCTGCTGCGGATGGCCGCCCAGCGGCTGGTCGGCCCACGGTGCGCCACCCCGGCGGAGGCAGTCCGCTGGCTGACCGCGGCGCAGGGGCAGGACCTGCCGGGCGCGCTGCTGTCGGTGGCGCTGCGCAGCGGCGGCTCGCGGGCAGCGGTCACCGCCGCGCTGGACGCCGGCGAGGTCGTGCGCTCCTGGCCGATGCGCGGCACCCTGCACCTGACCGCCGCCGAGGACCTGCTCTGGTTGCTGGAGCTGCTCGGCCCCCGGGTGCTGGCCGGGGCGGCCGGCCGCCGGGCGTACCTGGAGCTGACCGAGGCCGACGTCGAGCGGGCCCGCGAGGTGGCCGTGGCCGCGCTGACCGGCGGGCGGCGGTTGGGCCGGACCGAGCTGCTGGCCGAGCTGACCGCGGCCGGGGTGCCCACCGCCGGCCAGCGCGGCTACCACGTGCTCTGGTACCTCGCCCAGACCGGCACGCTCGTGCTCGGCCCGACCGCCGAGGGCGACCAGCAGTTCGTGCTGCTCGACGAGTGGGTCCCCGCACCGCGGCGGCCGGAGCGCGACGAGGCGCTCGGCGAGCTCGCGCTGCGCTACTTCCGCGGCCACGGGCCGGCCACGGTCAAGGACCTCGTGCGCTGGGCGGGTTGCACGGTGGGCGACGTGAAGGCCGGCCTGGCACTGGCCCGGCCACAGCTGGAGCCGCTGACCGTCGACGGCGTCGAGCACCTGATGGACCCCGAGACCCCCGACCGGCTGACCGCGGCCCGGGCGGAGGCCGGCGGGGTGCTGCTGCTGCCTGGCTTCGACGAGCTGGTGCTGGGCTACGCCGACCGGAGCTGCACCGTGCCGGCCGAGCACGCCCAGCGCATCGTGCCCGGGAACAACGGGATGTTCCGGGCCACGGTTGTGCACGGCGGCACCGTCGTCGCCGTCTGGCGCACCGGCCGGACGAAGGCGCGGGCGCTGGAGCTGGAGCCGTTCGAGGAGCTGAGCGCCGAGGTGACCGCCGCGGTGAGCGATCGGTACGCCGCCCTGCCCTGAGGTTCCGCGGGTCGTTGGCCGGGGCAAGGAGCGGGCCATGGAGTACACGCGTCTGGGCACCACCGGCCTGCAGGTCTCCCGGATCTGCCTCGGGATGATGAGCTTCGGCGACCCCGCCCGCGGCGGTCACCCGTGGAGCCTGCCCGAGGAGCAGAGCCGGGAGCTGATCAAGCAGGCGATCGAGGCCGGTATCACCTTCTTCGACACCGCCAACGTCTACTCGGCCGGCTCCAGCGAGGAGATCACCGGCCGGGCTGTCCGCGACTTCGCCGACCGGGACGACGTCGTCCTGGCCACCAAGGTGCACGGCCGGATGCGGCCCGGGCCCAACGGCGCCGGGCTGTCGCGCACCGCGATCATCCGTGAGCTGGAGGCCAGCCTCACCCGGCTGGGCACCGACCACGTCGACCTCTACCAGATCCACCGCTGGGACCCGGCCACCCCGATCGAGGAGACGCTGGAGGCACTCGACTCCGTCGTCCGGTCGGGCAAGGTGCGCTACCTGGGCGCGAGCAGCATGTGGGCCTGGCAGTTCAGCAAGGCCCTGCACCTGGCCGGCGAGCGCGGCTGGCACCGCTTCGTCTCCATGCAGGACCACTACAACCTGCTCAACCGCGAGGAGGAGCGGGAGATGCTGCCGCTCTGCGCCGACCAGGGCATCGGCGTCATCCCGTGGAGCCCGCTGGCCCGGGGCCGCCTCACCCGCGACTGGGACGAGGCGACCAACCGCTCGGAGACCGACGAGTTCGGCAAGAAGCTGTACAACGACGCCGACCGGGTGGTCGTCGAGCGGGTGGCCGAGGTCGCGCAGGCCCGCGGGGTGCCGCGGGCGCAGGTCGCACTGGCGTGGGTACTGGGCAAGCCGGTGGTCACCGCGCCGATCGTCGGGGTCACCAAGGCCCGGCACCTGGAGGACGCGGTCGCCGCGGTCGACCTGCAGCTGACCGCCGAGGAGGTCGCCCGACTCGAGGAGCCCTACACCCCGCACGAGGTCGTCGGCTTCTCCTGAGCCGGCGGGTGGGCCCGGCGCGAGCCGGGCCCACCCGGTCAGACCCGCTGCTCGGCGACCTCGGCCAGGTCGTCGAGGACCAGCCCGGCGCCCAGCGGCCCGATCGCCAGGAACCACCGGTCGTCCTCGACCGGCACGGCATCGCCCCGCTGGACGGCGGGCAGCGACTGCCACAGCCCCCCGGAGGTCAGCTCGGCCAGCTCGGTCTCGCCCTCGGCCCCGTAGGCGGCGTAGAAGAGCAGGTCGCCCTCGGCCTGGGTGATCTCCTCCGGACCGACCTCGACGAAGGTCTCCGCGGTCCGCTGGACCTCCGGGCGCGCGAGGCCGGCGTCGGCCAGCACGGTGCCGATGAACGACCCCTCCCCGTACAGCCGGGCCGAACCGGTGCCCACGAACCGCACGATGCTGACCTCGAGCGCCCCCGGGTCACCGAACAGCGCCCCGACCTCCGCGGCCCGCTCCCGGTACGCGGTGAGCAGCTCCTCGCCCTCGTTCTGCCGGCCGAGCGCCTCGGCGTAGACCGGCACGTTCTGCTTCCACGTCTCTCCCACGCCCTCCCCCATCACCGTGGGGGCGATCGCGGTCAGCTGGTCGTACAGCTCGGTGTGCCGTGCGGTGTTGGACAGGATGAGGTCCGGGTCGAGTGCGGCGATCGCCTCCAGGTCCGGCTCTCCGATGGTGCCGACCTCGGCTATCTCGGCCGGGTCGGCGCCGCCCTCCTCGAGGTACCCGGGCAGGCCGGAGCTGACGTCGGTGCGCACGGCCCCGACCGGGGTGACTCCCAGGGCGAGCACGGTGTCCAGCTCACCGGTGTCCAGGACGACGACCCGCTCCGGGACGCCGTCGACCTCGGCCTCGCCCAGCGCGTGCACCACCGTGCGGGTCTCTGCGGCCGGCGCATCCTGCGCGGCGTCGGTCTCCCCGCCGCCGCAACCGGCCAGGGCCAGCCCCGCGGCGAGCGCCAGGCCCCCGGCCACCCATCGACGTGCACGTCCCACTGCCATGTCGCCCCACCCTCATCGAGCCAGAAGTAAGGGCAGGCTAACCTGATCGCCAGCTGGTCGACGTCGCGGGTCGCCGGCGACGCCCCGGCCGGCGCAGGCGACGATGGAGCCCGTGTCCGGCTCCACCTCCCCGCTGCGCCGGGTGGCCCCACACGTCCTCGGGCCGCGACTGCCACCGCTGCCGGAGCTGTGGTCGATGAACCGCCGGCGGGCGCTGTCGGCCGGCTTCAGCGTCGCCGCCCCGCTGACCGTCGGGCTGGCCCTCGGCGAGCCGGGCATCGGCTCGGCCGCCGCGCTCGGCGGGTTCACCGCGGTCTACGGGCACTCGATGCCCTACCGGCGCCGGGCCGTGGTCGCCGCCGGTGTCGGCGCGGCGGTCGTGGGTGCGATCGGCCTGGGCGGGATCACCGGCGGGCACCCCCTGCTGCTGGTGCTCACCCTCGGCGCGATCGCCGCTGCCGCGACCGCGGCGACGGCGGTCTGGCGGATCGGCCCGCCGGGGGCGCTGCCGCCGGTGCTGGTGGGCGGCAGCGCCAGCGCGCTGGGCTCGGCGCCGGACGTCGTCGCCCAGCACGTCGCGGCGGCCGCCGGTGCGGCGGTGCTCAGCTGGGTCGTGGTCATGCTGCCCTGGCTGTGGGACCCGGCCGGCCCGGAGAGACGGGCGCTGCAGGCCGCCGACGCCGCGGTGCGCGACGCGGAGGACGGCGCACTGCGCACCACCCGCCCCGGCGCGATCGCCCGGGCCGTGTGGGCGGCCGACACCGCGGTGGCCGAGGGCAGCCGCCGGCGACCGTCGCTGCGGCCGCAGCTGGCCGGCGTCGAGGCCCGGTTCTCCCGGGCGCTGCCCACGATCGACGCCACGGCGGAGGGCCCCGGACCGCTCCCACCGGCCCGTCCGGCAGGGCACCGGACGCCGCTGTGGGTCACCACCGCGGCGCGGACCGGTCTCGGCGTGGCCTCGGCCGGCCTGGTCGCCGTCGTCACCGGGCTGCCCAGTCCCTGGTGGGCCGCGACCGCGGCGGTCGCCGTGCTGCTCGGCGCGGACCGGCGGCAGGCCCGCGCCCGCGCCGTCCACCGGGTGACCGGGACGCTGGTGGGCACCGCCCTGGCCGGGGTGGTGTTCGCGGTCGACCCGCCGACCGCCGTGACCGTGGGCCTGGTCGGGCTGCTGCTGGTCGGCGTGGAGCTGTTCATCGCCCACCAGTACGTGGTCTCCGTCGCCTGCCTGACGCCGGTGTCGCTGCTGCTGGTCCACCTCGGGGTGCCCGACCTCCCGGGGAGTGCGCTGATCGTGGCGCGGATCGAGGAGACCGTCGTGGGCATCGCCGTGGCCCTGGCCGCCGGCCTGCTGCTCCTCGCCCGCGCCGGCAGCCGCCGGCTGCCGGCCGCGGTGACCGGGACCGCCGAGCGGGCGGTGGCCGCCGCCCGGGCAGTGCCGGGCTCACCGGCCGACCGGGCGCTGCACCACGTGCTCATCGAGCTGAACGAGGTGGCCACCGCCGCCCGGGCGGAGCTGTTCCCGGCGCCGGGGGCCGACGCCTGGCGCCGCCGCTCGCGCCAGGTGGGCGACCTGGGCTGGGCGCTGCTGGGCGCCCGGGCCCGCGGCGACGCCGCCCTCGCCGACGCCGTCGCCGCCCGGATCGTCGCCGAGCTGGCCTGAGCCCGCCAGGGTCAGCTGGGCAGGCCGACCAGCCGGGCCGACCGGTTCCACAGCTCTCGGGCCCGCACGTCGTCCCGGGCGGAGAGGGCGGTCCAGGTGGGCGAACGGTCGGCGTGGTGCCGGCCGTTGCGCCAGCCCTCCTCGGCCGTGGCCAGCCAGACGAGGGTGTCCGCGCCCTGGGCCGGGGTGCGCATGAACGCGGTGAGCGGCGTCCGGAACGCCAGGCCGGTGATCCCGCCCGACGCCGCCCCGAACGACGTGGCGACCGCGCCGGGGTCGAAGCAGGTGGCGGTGACCTCCGGCGCCCACCGGCGGGCCAGCTCGCGGGTGAAGAGCACGTTGCACCACTTGGCCCGGGCGTAGGCACGGGTGGCGAGGTACGGGCCGGTGCCGTCGAGCAGATGGCCCCGCCGGGACCCGCCCACCCAGTGCATGAACGACGAGGTGGTCACCACCCGGGCGCGCGAGGCGCGCAACGGCTCCTCGAGCAGTCGGGTGAGCAGGTAGGGCGCCAGGTGGTCGACCTGGGCGGTGCGCTCGTGCCCGTCGACGGTCAGCTCCCGGCGGGCGAACGAGGCGCCGGCGTTGTGCACCAGCACGTCGATCCCCGATAGCTCCGCCAACTCCGCGGCCAACCGCCGGACGTCGTCCAGCCGGCCCAGGTCGACCGTGGTCCAGCGCGCACCGGGCAGGTCGGCCGCGACCGCGGCGGTCTTCTCCGGGGACCGGCCGACCAGCACGACCCGGGCGCCGCCGCGGTGCAGCCGGCGGGCCGCCGCCGCACCGATGCCGTCGCTGGCACCGGTGACGACGACGACCGGGCCGTCCCCGCTCAGCGCTTCGGCTCGACCAGGACGACCGGGATCTCCCGGTCGGTCTTGCGCTGGTACTCGGCGTAGTCGGGGAAGGCGGCGACCGCGCGCTCCCACCAGACCGCCTTCTCCTCGCCGCTCACCTCGCGGGCCACCCCGTCCCAGACCCGGTCGCCGTCCTGCACGGTGACCTCGTCGGGGTGCGCCTTGAGGTTGAAGTACCAGGTCGGGTGCTTCGGGGCCCCGCCCTGCGAGGCGACCATGGCGTAGACGCCGTCGTGCTCGACCTTCATCAGCGGGTTCTTGCGGACCTTGCCGCTCTTCGCGCCGCGGGTGGTGAAGACGACGACCGGCTCGGTGCGGCCGGGCAGCGTGTTGCCCTCCCGCCCGCCGGTGCGCTCGTACACCTCCACCTGGTCGCGGACCCACTTCTCCGGACTCGGCTCGTACTCACCTTCCAGGGGCATGCCCCGACCCTAGGACGGCGACCGGGTGGCCGCTGACCCGCCGGGGTGCGGGGGCGGCCGGACGGCGGCAGAGTGCTCCCGGACCTGATCGACCGTCCGACCCGACCGATCACCAGGAGCAGCGCCCATGCAGCCCGCGCCGGAGAGCCCCCGCGTCGTCGTCCTCGGCGAGGCTGTGGCCGAGGTGCTGCCCGACGCCGCCGACCTCGTGGTCACCGTGCAGGTGCACGACCGCCGCCGGGAGCGCGCGCTGGAGCGGCTGACCGGGCGCCAGCTGGAGCTCACGGCGCTGCTGGAGGCGCACCGGGCCGCGCTGGGCACCGTCTCGACCGACGCCGTCGCGGCCTTCCCCGAGGCCGGGGAGGGCGGCCGGATCAACGGGTCGGTGGCGACGACCACCACCCGCGCCCGGATCGCCGACGTCGGCGCCGCCGGTGAGCTCGCCGTCGCGGTGGCCGCGCTGTCCGACGTCTCGGTGCACGGGCCGCACTGGCGGGTCAGCCGCGAGCACCCGGTGCACCAGCAGGTGCGCACCGCAGCCGTGCAGGACGCGATCGGCCGGGCCCGGGCCTACGCCACCGCCCTCGGTGGCCGGCTGACCGGGCTGGTGGAGGTGCGCGACGTCGGGGGCCGGGGCGGCCGCATGGCCATGGCGGCCTTCGCGGTGCCCGGCGGCGCCCCGGCGCTGGAGCTGCAGCCCGCTCCGCAGGAGGTCACCGGCCAGGTCGAGGTCACCTTCACCATGTCGGTCCCGGACCCGGAGGTCTTCGCGCGATGAGGTTCCGGGAGCGCGGCCGGCTGGACACCTCCGGCGTCCAGGACCGGCGGGGCCGCGGAGGCGGTGGCGGGCGCGGGCTGGCGGTCGGCGGTGGCGGCCTCGGCCTCGTCGGGCTGGTCGTCGTCGTCCTGTTCCAGGTGCTCGGCGGCGGTGGCGGAGGCGGCACCTCGCCGGTGGGCGGCTTCGACGGCCTGGGCGCTGGTCAGGGCCCCGGGCAGACGTTCGACAACAGCGAGCTGGCCGCCTCCTGCGACGAGGTGGCCGACGCCAACACCTCCACCGAGTGCGCCGTCGTCGCCAGCATCGACTCGATCCAGGACTACTGGGGCGCCACCCTCGGCGCGGACTACCAGCCGGCCGACACCGTCTTCTTCGCCGACCAGGTGCAGACCGCGTGCGGCGGGGCCACCAGCGGCAGCGGCCCGTTCTACTGCCCGGCCGACGCGCAGGTCTACATCGACCTGACCTTCTTCGACGACCTGCAGACCCGGTTCGGGGCCCAGGGCGGAGCCTTCGTCAACGCCTACGTCCTGGCCCACGAGTACGGCCACCACGTGCAGAACCTGTTGGGGATCAACGAGCAGGTGCAGCCCGGTGACGCCGGCCCGACGAGCGGCAGCGTGCGCCTGGAACTGCAGGCCGACTGCTTCGCCGGCGCCTGGGCCGATCACGCCGAGACGGTGCCCGACGAGACGGGCGAGCCGCTCATCGTCGACATCACCGACGACGACATCGCCCGCGCCCTGGACACCGCCGGCCGGATCGGTGACGACTTCATCCAGGAGGAGCTGGGCGGGGGCACCGTGGACGAGGGGTCGTTCACCCACGGCTCCTCGGAACAGCGGCAGCGGTGGTTCAGCACCGGCTACGCCACCGGCGACCCGGCGCAGTGCGACACCTTCGCCACCGACGACCTGGGCTGAACCGGGGAAGCCCCGCCGCGCCCGCCGGGTTGTCGACCGGCATGACGACTCTCGGGATCATCGGCGCCGGCCACATCGGCACGGCGCTCGCCCAGGCAGCACTCGCCGCCGGCCACGACGTGGTGATCAGCAACTCCCGCGGTCCGGAGACGCTCACCGAACTGGTGTCCGCGCTGGAGGCCCGGCCGGGACGCCGCGGTCAGGTGCGCGCCGACACCGCGGCCGGGGCGGCGGCCGCCGCCGACCTCGCCGTGGTCACCATCCCGCTGAAGGCGGTGCCGCACGTCCCGGTCGAGCCACTGGCCGGCAAGGTCGTGATCGACACCAACAACTACTACCCCCAGCGGGACGGGCAGGTGGCCGAGCTGGACGACGAGTCCACGACGACCGCCGAGCTGCTGCAGGCCCACCTGCCCACCTCCCGGGTGGTCAAGGCGTTCAACCACATCGGTGCCGCCGACATCACCGGGGACGCCACCCCCGCCGGCACCCCGCACCGGCGCGCGCTGGCCGTGGCCGGGGACGACGCAGCCGCCAAGGAGCAGGTGGTCGCGTTCATCGACGCGATCGGCTTCGACACCGTCGACCTCGGCCCGCTGGCCGAGGGCTGGCGCATCCAGCGGGACACCCCCGGCTACGGCGCCCGCCTGGACGCCGAGGGCCTGCGCGCGGCCACCGCGGCGGCGAAGCGCTACCGCGACATGTGACCCGCAGGCGCTCGCGGTCAGCCGACCGCGAGCGCCTGCTCGGCCGCCTCGACCTCGGCGTTCCACTCCGGCTTCTCGGCCTGCCAGCGGTCCTCGGTGCGGCCCGCCCGCCAGTAACCGGAGACCGAGCTGAAGGCCGGGTCCAGCCCGCGCTCGCTGCGCAGGTGCAGGCGCAGGTCCTTGACCAGGCCGGCCTCCCCGTGCACGAACACGTGCCCGGTGCCGGCGGGCAGCTCCACCGCCTTGACCGCCGTCACCAGCGCCTCCCCGGGGGCGCCGTCGCCGCGGTGCACCCACACCACCGAGACTCCCTCGCGGAGCACGAGGTCCGACTGCTGCTCCGCCGGGCCCTCGACCTCGACGAACACCAGGGCCGGCGCCCCGTCCGGCAGCCGGGGCAGCGCCGCGCCGATGGCCGGCAGCGCGCTCTCGTCCCCGACCAGCAGGTGCCAGTCGGCGTCCGGGCTCGGGGCATAGGCACCACCGGGCCCGAAGAACTGGATCCGGTCCCCCGGAGCGGCCTTCGCCGCCCACGGGCCGGCGAGGCCGGTGTCCCCGTGGTGCACGAAGTCGATGGTCAGCTCGCCGGCGGCCGCGTCCCAGGCCCGCACGGTGTAGGTGCGGGTGACCGGCCAGAGCTCCGCGGGCAGCTCCGCCCGCAGTTGCTCCACGTCGAAGGGCGCCGAGTAGGGCGCCCCCGGCGGCGGGAAGAGCAGCTTCACGTAGTGGTCGGTGAACTCCCCGGCCGGGAAGTCGGCCAGCCCCTCACCGCCCAGCACGACCCGGATCATGTGCGGGGTCACCCGCGAGGTGCGCAGCACCTCGCCGACCCGCGCGACCCGGGGACGCCGACCGCCCCCACCTCTCGCCGGACTGCTCACCAGGACCTCCTCGACCGAGTCAGGGAAGGCTTGCCTTCCCTCTTGCCGGCGAGCCTACGCGGGACCTCCGTGCGGATCCGGACACCCAAATGAGACCCGGCATTTCCGTAGATCGTCGTTTGCATCCGTCCCGGCGAGGGGTACAAGCCCACCAACGGAACGGCGCCCCACCGAGACCACGGTGGGCCCCCCGGAGCGTCACGTCCAGGGCACATGAGTGTCCGAACGTCGTCCCGTCACCTGGCATGTCGTGCCGGCCTCCTCGGCTGGTCATGCGGCGTGCCCGGTGAGGGCCGGCCCGGGCACGGATGCCCAGCACACGCACACACCAGCACTCTCCGGACAGCCCACGAACGACGAGGAGGAACGATGACTCACTCCATCGACACCCCGACGCAGTCCCCGCCCAGCGGCGCGTCCTCTCCGTCCGACAGCCCGTCCACCAAGGACGTCGCCAAGGACCAGGCCCGCAACGTCGGCCAGAGCGCCGGGCACGCCGGGTCGCAGGTCGCCTCGACCGCTGCCGACCAGGCCAAGCAGGTCACCCAGGAGACCAAGCGCCAGGCCCAGGACATGGTGGCCCAGGGTCGCTCGCAGCTCCAGGAGCAGGCCCGCAACGGCCAGCAGAAGGCCGGCCAGGGGCTGAACGAGATCGCCCAGCAGCTCCGCATCATGGTCGACGGCAGCGACCAGACGCCGTCCGGCCCCGCCGCCGACCTGGTCCGCCAGGCCGGGGACAAGGTCGAGCAGCTCGCCGGCTGGGTCTCCGACCGCGAGCCCGGTGAGCTGGTGGACGAGGTCCGCCGCTTCGCCCGCCGCAAGCCCGGTGTGTTCCTGCTCGGCGCCGCCATCGCCGGCATCGCCGCGGGCCGGCTGACCACCGGCGTCGTCGCCTCGCACAAGGACCAGGGCCCCTCGGGCAACGGCCCGCAGACCGGTTCCGACTACGCCGGCACCAACTACGTCGCCGGCACCGCGACCCCCGGGTACGCGGCCACCGGCTACGAGACGACGGCGGCGTACGAGACCACCGGGTACGAGACCACCGGTACCGCCGGCTACGCGACCACCGGCACCACCGGTTCGGTCCCGCCGCCGCCGTACGGCACGGTCCCGCCGGTCGACACCACGGAGACCACGGACACCACCTCCGGCTGGGACGACCCGGCGCGCACCCCCGGCGGGGGCCAGCAGTGAGCCATCCGAGCGGCGCCCCCGGCGCGCAGCCGTACGGCGAGCCCGGCACCGGGTACGCCGCGGGCGGCACGACCGGGTACGCCCCGCCCCCCACCACCGAGCCGTACGGCGAGCAGCCCACCAATGCCGCCTATGGCAACACCGCGCAGCCGATGACCGACGAGGGCCACCCCGTGGTCGAGGACATCTCGGTCGGTCAGCTGCTCGGCGAGGTCAGCAAGGACCTGTCCACGCTGATGCGCCAGGAGCTCGAGCTCGCCAAGGCCGAGATCCGGGCCGAGGCGGACGAGGCCATCGGGATCGCCAAGGACGAGGCGAACAAGGCCAGCAGCGCCGCGAAGGAAGAGGCGGCCAAGGCCGGCAAGGGCGCCGGGATGCTCGGCGGCGCCGGGTTCGCCGGCTACATGGTCGCGCTGTTCCTGAGCTTCGCCCTCTGGTGGGGCCTGGAGAACCTGATGGACGCCGGCCTCGCCGCGCTGATCGTCGGGGTGCTCTGGGCGATCGTCGGCGCGGTCCTCTACTCGATGGGCCGCAAGCAGCTCAAGCGGGTCGACCCCAAGCGGGTCACGCAGGTGGACACGAGCCGGTTCAAGCGGCTCGACCCCAAGCCCGAGCAGACGGTGGACACGCTCCAGCAGGTCCCCGGCGCGCTCAAGCCCTCCTGACCCACCCCTCAGCTACTCCCCAAGGAGAATCGACATGACCAGCAGTGACCCGGATGTGATCCGCCGCCAGATCGAGGACACCCGCTCCAACCTCAGCTACGACGTGGACGCGCTGAACGAGAAGGTCAACCCGACCCGGGTGGTGGACCGTCGCGTCGGCAAGGCCAAGAGCGGGATGACCGGGCTCAAGGACAAGGTCTTCGGGGCCGCACACGACACCCGTGACCAGGTGGGCCAGCACGCCTCGCACGCCCAGGGCAACGCGCAGGACGCGGCGCAGAACGCCAAGGGCGCCATCCAGCAGGCTCCCGACACCATCCAGCGTCAGGCGCAGGGCAACCCCCTCGCCGCCGGCATGATCGCCTTCGGTGTCGGCTGGCTCGTCTCCTCCCTCCTGCCCACCAGCGAGAAGGAGAAGCAGCTCGCCGCGCAGGCCGAGTCCGCGGTCAAGGACAACTCCCAGCCGTTGGTCGACCAGGCCAAGAACGTGGCCCAGGAGATCGGCGACAACCTCAAGCCGATGGCCCAGGACGCCGTGGAGCAGGTCAAGACCACCGCGCAGGACGGCGTGGAGACGGTCAGGTCCGAGGGCCAGAGCGCGGCCAAGGACGTCCAGGGCCAGGCCCAGGAGTCCCGCCAGACGGTCCAGGGGCACGCCTCCTCCTGATCGACCGCGACACCCCGTCGGGCCCCGGTGCAGCTGCACCGGGGCCCGACGTGTGTCTGCGGCCGGCTCGCTCCCCCGGGTGAGGCCCGGCTCCAGCACCGCCGCACACCTGCCGTTGCCCGACCTGACGCAGTCCGTCCCGGTCGGGGGCGGGCCACGCCCGCAGAGGAGCGCGACACGGTGGACCGCGAGACCGGAGAGGCAGCCGCACGCGTGCTGGTCGCCGACGACGAGGAGGACATCCGCCTGCTCGTCACCCTCGCCGTGCGCAAGGCCGCGTGCACGGTGGTCGCCGCCGTCGCCGACGGCCCCCAGGCCCTCGCTGCGGCGCGGGCCGAACGCCCCGACCTGGTGGTCCTGGACGTGTCGATGCCCGGCGCCACCGGGCTGGAGGTGTGCGCCGCGCTCCGCGAGGACCCGGTGACCGCCGGCTGCCGGGTGCTGCTGCTCTCCGCCGGCGCCTCTCCCGACGACGTCGCCCGCGGTCTGGCCGCCGGTGCCGACGCCTACCTGCCCAAGCCGTTCACCGTGGCGGCCCTCGTCGGGCAGGTGCGCTCGCTCGCGGCGGCCGGGAGCCGGGCATGAGCGCCGTCGTCGCCCCGGCGCAGCCAGCGGCCGTGCAGCGACCCACCTCCTCGCACGCCCTGCCGATCGCGCTCGCCGTGGCCACCGTCGCGGGCCTGGCGGTGCTGCTGTCCCGCCCGCCCGCGCCGGTCCCCGTGCTGGCTGCGGTCACCGTCCTCGGCGCCGTCCTGGAGCTGACCCGCCGGCTGCGCGGCCAGCTGGCCGCTGCGCAGGAGCTGGAGGCGCAGCGGCTGGAGCTGGTCTCCCGCGGCCGGTCGACCGCCGACGAGCTCGAGGTCGCCACCCGGATGATGCGGGCCCGTGCCCAGACCATGACCAGCGTGATCGACGCGGTGACCGAGCAGTCGATCATCGGCACCGACCCGGACGGGCTCATCCGGGTGTGGAACCCCGGCGCGGAACGGATGCTCGGGCTCCCTCGCGCCGACGTCGTCCGCAGCCGGTCGATCACCGACTTCCACGCGCCCGAGGAGCTGGGCCTCGAGGAGTCCCCGGGCACGCCCGCGGAGCGGTTCACCAGCCTGGTCCAGGGGGCGCGGGAGCACGGCAGCGACGTCCGGGACTGGACGTACCTCACCGCCGACGGCCGCCGGCTCACCGTCTCGGTGGCGATCACCCCGCGCACCGACGACGACGGCGAGCAGGCCGGCTGGAACTTCGTGGGCACCGACATGACCGAGGCCCGGGCCGCCGAGCGGCTCAAGGACCAGTTCGTCAGCCTGATCTCCCACGAGCTGCGCACCCCGCTCAGCTCGATCCTCGGCTACCTCGAGCTGGTCATGGACGACGAGGAGCAGCCGCTGACCGCCGAGCAGCGGCAGTACCTCGGCACCGTCGAGCGCAACGCCCAGCGGCTGCTGCGGCTGGTCGGCGACCTGCTGTTCACCGCTCAGGTGGACGCCGGCCGCTTCACCCTCCAGCCCGAGGACGTCGACCTGGCCGGGGTCGTCCGGGCCGCCGAGGAGACCGCCCGGGTGACGGCGGCGGCCCGCGGGGTGGCGGTCTCGGTGGAGGCCCCGGCCACCGGACCGGTCGTCCGCGGGGACGCCCTCCGGCTGGGGCAGGCCTGCGACAACCTGGTCTCCAACGCGGTCAAGTTCACCCCCGGCGGCGGCCAGGTGACCCTGCGCCTGCGGCAGGGGTGGCAGCACGAGGACGGCACGGTCGGCGAACAGGAGGTGCCCGGCGGGCGGCCGGTGGCGCTGCTCTCGGTGAGCGACACCGGGGTGGGCATCCCCTCCGGCGAGCAGGGGCAGCTGTTCACCAGCTTCTTCCGCGCCTCGACGGCCCGGCGCAACGCCGTCCCCGGGGTGGGGCTCGGGCTGACCATCACCAAGGCGATCACCACCGCGCACGGCGGCACCCTGGACGTCTCCAGCGTCGAGGGCCGCGGGACGACGTTCACCCTCACCCTGCCCCTGGACGGCGTCCCCGCGGCCTGACCGCCCCCGCTCCCCCACGACGCCCCCGCCGGTCCGCCCGGCGGGGGCGTCGCCGTCTCCGCAGCCGGCCCTCGCACGGGCCGACACCGTGGCGCCACGGGCCGCACGGTCCGCCGTGCGCCGGCGCGGCGATGACCGCAGGATGCGGCCGTGCGCGGCGCGGCCGGGACCGCAGAGTCCGACCGCGCACCGGTGCGTGGGGACCGCAGGGTCCGTCGACCTCTTCTTGCGGTTCTCTTGCGGATCGCTGGCGGGTGCCCTGCGGATGGGCCTCCAGAGTCGTGTCTGTCGCCGGGAACACCCGCCGACACGGGACAGACCAGGGAGACGCAGCCATGACCGCCACCGCCACGAACCGCAGCCGCACCACCCGCAAGATCATCGGCTCGCTCGGCATCGTCGGTGCCGCCGCCGCCGTCGCCGGCATGGGCACCTTCGGCACCTTCACCGACAGCACCGCCCCGCTGAACGCCTCGGTCACCTCGGGGACCCTGTCCCTGGACCTCGCCGCTGGCGGCGCGGCCGGCATGACCATCAACGCTGCCGGCTTCGTGCCCGGCGACTCGATCAGCCGCTCGGTGGAGCTGGTCAACAACGGCAACCTCAACATGTCGAGCATCTCGCTCGTGTCCACGGCGACCACCCAGAGCGTCCTGACGACCGACAAGGTCAACGGCCTGCAGCTCGGCGTCGACTCCTGCTCGGTCAAGTGGACCGAGACGATCGGGGCCAACGGCGTCGCCACCTACACCTGCTCCGGTTCCACCGCGCGCCGGTACGCCCAGGGCTCCGGTGCTGTGACTGCCGGCACGAGCCTGCGTGACCTCGCCAGCATGACCGCCGGCGGCACGGACCACCTGCTGGTCACCGTCACGCTCCCCGGTAGCGCGGACAACACCTTCCAGGGCAAGACCGCCGCGATGTCGATCAACTTCGTCGGGGCGCAGCAGACCGGCACCAACCGCTGATCCGGCGCCGTCCGCCCACCCACTGACCCCTGACCGGAGGACCCGCCATGACCACCGCCCTGCTCGCACCGCTGGCCCGCACCACGGACATCGCGATCGCGCACCGTCCCGCACGTCAGCTGGTCCTGGAGCCCCGCACCGCGGGTCTCGGGACGCGTGCGGCTCGCCTGGTGGGCCGCTGGCTGCTCCGGCTCGTGGTCACCGTCGCCGTCCTGGCCTTCGGCGTCCTGGCCGTCGGGCCGCACGTCCTGGACTACCGGACGATGACGATGCTCACCGGCAGCATGTCCCCGGCCATCGACCCGGGTGACGTCACGATCGTGACGCCGCTGCCGGTCGACGAGGTCGCCGTGGGCATGATCATCGCCTACCACATCCCGATCGACGACCACCGTCTGGTCAGCCACCGCGTGGTCTCCGTCGAGCACGGCGCCGACGGGGCGGTCACGGTCGAGACCAAGGGCGACGCGAACGAGGCCGTCGACCCGTGGAAGGCCACGCTGCAGGGTGACACCGCCTACCAGGTGCAGGCGGTCATCCCCGAGATCGGCAACGCCATCCAGGTGCTGCGCACCCCCGTGGTGAGCCAGGCGCTCGTCTACGGGGCCCCGGCCCTGCTGGCCGGCTGGCTGCTGCTCTCCATCTGGCGGCCGGTGAAGGTCGACGAGAACGACGACACCGAGGGTGTCCGGGCATGACCGGGATCCGCCGCAGCCTGCTGCTCCTCGCCGTCGCCCTCGCCACCGTGCTGGGGCTGACCATCTCCCCCGCCCAGGCCTCCTTCACCGCCCGGGCCGCCACCACCGTCGACGCCAGCACGCTGACCGTCGCGCCGGTCACCCGGCTGTCGACCGCCGGCACCTACTGCACCACCACCACCTACTACAACCAGTGGGACGGTCGCTCGTACACCACCCGCACCCTGCACGGACGGGGTTCCTGGCGGCCGAGCGCGACCACCCGCGGGGTCACCGGTTACCAGCTGACCGCCGTCTTCCGCGACGGCAGCACCCAGCCGATCGCCACCCTGAGCCCCGGGACGACGAGCTTCGCCCAGGACATCGACGGCTCCTACGCCGACCAGGGCATCCGGATCCGCATCACCACCCTCACCAGCTACGGCTGGACCTCCGTCCCCGCAGAGACAGGACCAGTGACGTGCTGACCGCCCTCGTCATCGATGCCTCCCCCGCCGCACGGCAGCAGGTCACCGGCCTGCTGGAGCTGGCCGGCTGGGGCGTCCACGAGGCCGGCGACGCCGAGGACGCCCGCTGGCTGAGCGCCTCCCTCACGGTGGACCTGGTGGTCACCGCCGCCGGCGTCACCGGCGCCGACAGCGGCCCGGCCCTGCTGAGCGAGCTGCGCGCCGCCGGCAGCACCGCCCGCTTCCTGATGGTCACCCCCGAGCCCACCGACGAGCTGCGCGCCGCCGCCTCGGCCGCCGGCGCCCTCGCCTGCCTGACCGCCCCGTTCGACGTCCGCCTCGTGCTGGACCTGCTGCGCGACCGGAGCGCCGCCCCGGTCGCCGCGCCGCTGGACCTCGTGGACGTCGAGGACCTGGAGGACGCCGACCAGGACGCCGACCTGATGGACCGGCTGCAGGGCATGTACGACGACGCGCTGCCGACCCGGCTGTCCGCCATCGCCCGGGGCGTGCGGTCCGGTGACCCCCGCGCCGTGGCCAGCGCCGCCCAGGCCCTCGCCGGCCCCTCGGGCCAGCTGGGGCACCCGGCGGTCGCCGACCTCTGCCAGGCGATCGCCGCCGACGCCCGGCGCGGGATCATGGCCCACGGCCGGCTGGCCGAGCTGAGCGGGCTGGCCCGCCCGGCCCGCCGCCGGGACGACGTCCACCGGCACGGCCAGCTGGCCTTCGCCGCCGACGCGTGGGGCGGGCGCGCCGAGCTGGCCGGCATGCTGCACGCGGTGGACGCCGCGACCGGACGGATGCTCGCCCGCCGGCGGGACCTGGCCGCCTGACGACGGCCCCGCACGGGGCGACGACAACGAGGCCCGGCTCCCCGTGTGGGGGGCCGGGCCTCGTCGTCGGATGCAGCTGTCCCTCTCAGGACCAGGTTCGGTCCTGACCTTCCTCAGGCCACCAAGCGGTAGCCGACCCCCCGGACGGTCTTGATCTCGGGGTGGCTCAACCCTGCGGCAGCGAGCTTGCGCCGCAGGTTGGACATGTGGGCCTCGACCAGGCGCAGGTTGCCCTCCCAGTCGGTCTGCCAGACCTCGCGCAGCAGCGTCTCCCGCTGCAGCACCCGGCCGGGCCGGGAGACGAGGGCGGCGAGCAGGTCGAACTCGGTGCGGGTCAGGTCGACGGCCGCGCCGTCCACCCGCACCTCGCGGCTGTCCGGGTCGACCTCGAGGTCGGCCAGCCGCTGGACGGTGTCCTCCAGGGGCGTGCGCGGCTCCGGGACCGCGACGGTGCGCGGCCGGCGGAGCATCGTCTGCACCCGGGCCACCAGCTCGCGCGGTGAGAACGGCTTGGCCATGTAGCCGTCCGCCCCGACGGCGAGACCGATCAGCAGATCGACCTCCTCCGCCCGCGCGGTCAGCATCAGCACGTAGCAGTCGGTCTCGGAGCGCAGCTGTCGGCACACCTCGGTGCCGTCGGCGTCGGGCAGGCCGAGGTCCAGGACGACGACGTCGGGCGCCTCGCGGCGCACCTCGGCCAGGCAGGAGGCACCGGTGGTGGCCTCCCGCACGTCCATCCCGGCGCGGCGGAGCACCGTGACGACGAGCTCACGGATCTCGTCGGTGTCCTCGACGACGAGCACGGACTGACCCGACACGACCCCTCCCAACGACTGATCACAGCAGGCACGCCACTCCGGCGTACCTCCTGGTGATCGTCAACCGGTGGTCGTCTCTCCAGCCGTGGGCGGGTGCACCGCCCCGAAGGGGTGAGCTACACGAATGCGCTCATCCCGGTGATCGAGCGGCCGACGATGAGGGTGTTCATCTCGCGGGTGCCCTCGTAGGAGTACAGCGCCTCGGCGTCGGCGAAGTACCGGATGACGTCGTTCTCCAGCACGATCCCGTTGCCGCCGAACAGCTCCCGGGCCATGGCGACGGTCTCCCGGCCGCGGCTGGTCACGTAGAGCTTGGCCAGCGCGGCCTGGTCGTCCCGCAGGTCGTCGGTCTCCTGGAGCTGGGCGATCCGCACCGTCATCCCGAGGCTGGCGGTGACGTTGCCCAGCATCCGGGCCAGCAGGTCCTGGATCAGCTGGAACGAACCGATCGCCTTGCCGAACTGGTGCCGTTCCTTGGCGTAGGCCACCGCCACCTCGTAGGCGCCCAGCTGGCAGCCGACGCCGCTCCAGGCCACCCCTCCGCGGGTCACCTTGAGCACCTTGTTGACGTCCTTGAAGGAGTTGCCGTCCTCGAGCTTGTTGCCCGCCGGGATGCGGCAGTCGGCGAAGGTCAGGTCGGCGTTCTGCACGGTGCGCAGCGCGAACTTGTCCTCGATCTTGGTGGCGGTGAAGCCGGGGGTGCCCTTCTCCACGACGAAGGTCTTGACCTGGTCGTCGGCCTCGTCGCGGGCGAAGACCACCACGACGTCGGCGAAGGTGCCGTTCCCGATCCAGCGCTTGGCGCCGTTGAGCACCCACTCGTCGCCGTCCCGGCGCGCGGTGGTGCGCATGCCGCGGGCGACGTCGGAGCCTCCCTCGGGCTCGGTGAGCCCGAACGCGCCGATGGTCTCCATCCGCATCATCGAGGGGATCCAGCGCTGCCGCTGCTCCTCGGAGCCGAGGATCATGATCGAGCCCATCGCCAGGCCGTTGTGCACGCCCAGGAAGGTGGCCATCGACGGGTCGACCCGGGAGAGCTCCATCGCCTGGAAGCCGGTGAACAGCCGGGAGGCGCGGGGGCGGCCGTCCCAGTCGTAGGAGCGGCCCACGATGTCGGCCTCGGCGAACTTCGGGATCAGGTCGTGCGGGAACTCGGCGGCGGCCCACGAGGAGTTGACGTGCGGCTTGACCTCCGACTCCAGGAACTCCCGGAGCGCCATCAGCTCCTTCTGCTCGTCGTCGGGCAGCAGGCTCTGGAACGCGAAGAAGTCAGCGGGCAGGAGCAGGTCGGTCATGGCGGCGGTGCCTTTCCTCGGTCGTCGTCGACGTCGTGGTCCCGATGCTCCGCCCGATCCGGCACCCCAGCCACCGAGCGTGGCCCACCTCACCCCTTGCCGAGTGAGGTGCGGCGGACATCGGCCGTCACCCGGTGAACGGCTTGGTCCAGGTGAGGACGAATCGCCAGAACAACAGCCGGCGCACGCGGACGCCCGGCAGCACGGCGGCCGCCGCGGCCCGCACCTGCCGGGTGGTGAGCTCCGGGTCGCGCATCGGCATGTCGCTGCCCATCGGCTCGTGGTCGAACAGTGGTCTCCCGGTCAGCCTCCGTCCTGCCGCGAAGACGGCGCCGAGGCCGTGGTGCCCGAGGACGGCGGCCGCTTCCACGGGGAGGTCGCGCGGCAGGTCGACCCGCGGGAGGGTCACCGCGGCGAGCACGCCGCCCGGCCGCAGCCAGCCGGCCATCGTGGTCAGTGCCGGGGACAACGGCAGGTGGTGCAGGACGCTGGAGCTGAGCACTGCGTCGTAGCTCCCCGCCGGCAGCTCGGCCGCCAGCACGTCGGCGTGCAAGACATCGAGGTTGGCCGGGGCGCTGCGCCGCGCCAGCGCCACCATCGCCTGGTCGGCGTCCAGCGCATCGACCTGGGGCACCCGAGTGGCGAGCTCTCGGGCCAGCGCACCGGCACCGCAGCCCACGTCCAGCACCCGCCGGCTGCCCGGTGGCAGCTGCCCTAGGAGCGTCCGGTGATACCAGGCGTTGTGATCCCAGCTCGTCCCGCTCACCCGGCATCAGCCCTCCGTTCGGCGGCGAGGGACGGGCGGGGTGGCGGGTCACCGGTGCGCGCCCTCACCGCCGCCAGTCCCTCATGTCGGCGGCGCCTTCTCTCTCGTCGTCATCGACGCCCTGCCCCCGATCTTCCGCCCGAGCTCCCACCCCAGCCACCGAGCGTGTCCCACCTCGCCCCTTGCCGCCCGTCGCCGAGTGACAGCTCAGCGGGGACACGCGGACCGGATGAGCCCGCTCAGCTGTCACTCGAAGGGACCTCGCCGCGCACCGCGCGGGGTGGGAGGGGCAGCACTCGCCCAGTGACGGCTCAGCGGGGGTCCGCGCGCCGGGGAGCCCGCTGGGCTGTCACTCGACGGACGGCTCGCTGCGGCTCACTGTCCGTAGGAGAGGCGCAGGTCGGACCACAGCAGGTGGTTGACCCGGTGCCGCAGGTGCCCGGTGAGGCTCGCGTCGGGCGGCTCCCCCACGGCGGTCAGCGTCCAGCGGAGCGCCGTCTCCGCGCCCGCCGCCCGCAGCTCGAAAGCCAGCACCAGATCGGGACGGCGGGGCCACAACGACCGCCACGCCAGCCGATCCGGCGTCCCGTCGTCGATGACCACCGGCTCCACCTCGTCGTCCGTCAGCGCCAGCCAGGGCCGGGCGCCCGGCTGGTGCGGCTCGGCCAGCGACCGCCGGACGACGGCGGGCGGTGCGGGCAGCCGGCGCTCCCGGCTGCCGACGACCGTCACAGGCCCACCCGTGGACGGCGGCGTCACCGACCGCCCCGCTCCGGCCAGGGCGACCACTCGTGGCGTCCCGGGGGTCCGAGTCGCCGGACATCGTCGCGGCTCAGCGACCGGTTCCCGGCCGATCGCGGCCGCCCTACCGCGAGCGTGCCCTTCCGGAATCCGCTGGTCAGCTCCTCGGCGAGCCGGCCGCGCACCACGTCGGTGACGAAGTCCCCCAGCTCCTCGGCGAGGTCCTCGGCTTCCTCGTCGCAGGCGTCGCAGCCGCAGTGCGGGAACGACTCCTCCACCCAGCGCCCGGCCCGCAGCCGCACCCCGAACTCGGTGTGCACGACCACCAGATCGGCGCCCCCACCGGACCGGGGGTGCAACCGGACGGCGCGCACCCCGAGCGCCCCGGACGCCGGCTCGTCGGTCACCGCGACGTCGTACCGCTCGGCGAGAACGGTGACGAACCGGTCGGCGACGTCGTGCAGGCCCGCGTACCGCTGCGGATCGGTGACCCGGCTGTACGCCTCCGGCGGAGGTCCGTCCGGCCCCCAGCGATCACCCATGCCGGCACGGTAGGGCTCTCGCGGCCGAGCCGTCCTGCCCTTTCCCAGCGGTGCGGTCAGTTGAGCGAACGGGTGCCGGCCGGGAGGGTGCCGCCGGCGACCAGCTCGACGACGGCGTCCTGCAGCGCGGTCAGCGCCACCCGCTGGGTGAACGGCCCGGTGGAGACGCGGGCGACGCCGAGCTCGGCCAGCTCCCGCACCGACGGCGACACCCCGGGGACGCTCATCAGCGAGACCCGCCCGCGGCCCAGCCCGTCGACCAGGGCCGCGATCTCCGCCCGGTCCCCCGCGCCGGGCACGAACACCACCGGGGCGCCGGCCGCCAGGTAGGCCTGCCCGCGGCGCACCGCCTCGGCGACCAGCGCGCCCCGGTCGGCGGCGGCGTCGGCCAGCAGGAAGACGTCGGTGCGGGCGTTGAGCACGAAGTCGATCCCGGCGTCCCGCCCGGCGCGGAGCACCGCCTCGACGGCGGCGACCGCGTCGTCCAGCGGCCGCAGCTGGTCCTCCAGGTTGCCGCCGACGACGCCCACCCCGATCGCCCGGCGGGTGGTCTCCCCCGGGTCGCCGTAGCCGGCCTCCATGTCCATCGACAGCGGCAGGTCCACGGCCCGGGCGATGCGGGCGATCATGTCCAGGTGCACGTCGAGCGGGAGCTGCTCGCCGTCCTCGTGGCCGAAGGTCGCGGCGATCGAGTGGCTCGCCGTGGCCAGCGCCCGGACGCCGGGGCTGCCGGCCACGACGGTCGCCGAGACGACGTCCCAGACGTTGGCGAGCACCAGCGGCTCCGGTGCGGTGTGCAGGTCGAGCAGGGTGCGGGCGCGGGTGGCGAGGTCGGTCACGGGAGCAACGTAGCCACGGGACGGCGCGCTGACCGGCGGGTTCCGGCCGTGACGGTGGCCGCTCCGTGCTCCCGCCGGCGCCTCTCTAGCCTGTCCGCATGGTCTCCCTGGGCACCCCGCTGTCTCCCTCGGCCACCCGCGTGCTGCTGCTGGGCAGCGGTGAGCTGGCCAAGGAGGTGCTGATCGCGCTGCAGCGCCTCGGGGTGGAGACCATCGCCGTCGACCGCTACGCGAACGCCCCCGGCCACCAGGTCGCCCACCACGCCCGCACGATCACCATGAGCGACCCGGCGCAGCTGCGGGCGCTGATCGAGGCCGAGCGGCCCGACGTCGTCGTCCCGGAGATCGAGGCGATCGCCACGCAGACGCTGGTCGAGCTGGAGGCCGAGGGCACCCGCGTCGTGCCGACCGCCCGGGCGGCGCGGCTGACCATGGACCGCGAGGGCATCCGCCGGCTCGCCGCCGAGGAGCTCGGGCTGCCCACCAGCGAGTACCGCTTCTGCGACTCGCTGGAGGAGCTGCGGGCGGCCACCGGGGAGGTCGGCTTCCCGTGCGTGGTGAAGCCGGTGATGTCCAGCTCCGGCAAGGGGCAGAGCAAGCTCGACGGCCCGGACGACGTGGAGACCGCCTGGCAGTACGCGATGGCCGGCGGCCGGGTCGCCGGCACCCGGGTGATCGTCGAGGGCTTCGTCGACTTCGACTACGAGATCACCCTGCTCACCGTGCGTTCGGTGCGCGACGGGCAGACCGTCACCGGCTTCTGCGCCCCGATCGGGCACCGCCAGGAGGCCGGCGACTACGTGGAGAGCTGGCAGCCGCAGCCGATGTCGCCGGTGGCGCTGGACCGCGCGCAGGCGATCTCCGCAGCGGTGACCGCCGAGCTGGGCGGGCTCGGGGTGTTCGGCGTGGAGCTGTTCGTGCGCGGGGACGACGTGTGGTTCTCCGAGGTCAGCCCGCGGCCGCACGACACCGGCATGGTCACGATGACCACGCAGTGGCAGAACGAGTTCGAGCTGCACGCCCGCGCCCTGCTGGGGCTGCCGGTGGACACGTCGCTGCGCAACCCCGGTGCGTCCGCGGTCGTCTACGGCGGGGTCGAGGCCACCGGCGTCGTCTTCGACGGGGTCGACGAGGCGCTGGCGCTCCCCGGCGTGGACCTGCGGCTCTTCGGCAAGCCGGAGAGCTTCACCCGCCGTCGGATGGGCGTGGCGCTGGCCCGCGCCGAGGACGTCGACGCGGCCCGGGCCACCGCCCGCGAGGCGGCCTCCCGGGTGCGCCCCCGCGCCTGAGGCGCGGGCGCCGGCGTCCACAACGGGGCGTCCGGTCCACAGCCGACCGGTCACCGGCGCGGCCGTCCCGTGCCGCCGTCAGGCTGGTCGGGCACCCCGCACGCACGAGGAGAGGACCACCGATGACCGCCGACGAGGTGCGGATGCTGTTGCTGGCCGGTGGCCGGCTCGCCGCCGAGCCCGGTGTGCAGGCCGCCGAGCTCGACCCGGTGGTCGCCCGGCTGGTCCGCCGGGACGACGGGGTGGACAGCGACGGCCAGGCCCAGCAGGTGCTCACCGAGGCGCTGCCCCGGCTCTGGGAGGGCGGCTGGCAGCCGGCGGACGTCGTGCACGCCGCCCGCCGCCGGGTGAGCCAGCGCGGCGCCCGGCTGGTGGCGGCGGTGGTCGCCGCGGAGGCGGCCGCCGCGGCGGGCGCGGCACCGGAGGCCTGGGCCGCCCAGCTGGCCGCCCTGCCGACCGGGCCGCGGTCGGTCACCGCGTGGTGGCAGGGCGAGCGGGTGCAGCCGGCCGCCGCCTGGCGGGACGTGCTGCGGGTGATCGGGCTGTTCCGCTCGCTGCCGCGGCTGGAGCAGCTGGTGCCCCCGCCCAGCGGCTGGTCAGCCCTGTCGTGGCCGGTCGAGGCGCCGGGCAGCGAGGCCGACGGCAAGGTGCTGCACCGGATCCGCTCGCTGCTGGCCAAGGCGGAGTCGACCGAGTTCACCGAGGAGGCCGAGGCGTTGACCGCCAAGGCGCAGTCGCTGATGGCCCGGCACGCCATCGACACCGCGGTGCTGGCGCAGCGGGAGGGCCGGGCGTCCTCCGGCGGGGTGGCGGCCCGGCGGCTGCACCTGGACGACCCGCACACCGAGGCGAAGGCGGCGGTGGTGCAGGCCGTGGGCAACGCCAACGGGGTGCGGGTGGTGCTGCTGCCCTCCGTCGGCATCGCCACGCTGGTCGGCTTCCGGGACGACGTGGACCTGGTGGAGCTGCTGGTCACCTCGCTGCTGCTGCAGGCCGCCCGGGCACTGGCCGAGGCCGCGCGCGCCGGCGGCGCACGGGCCCGCTCGACCCCGTTCCGGCGGGGCTTCCTGTACTCCTACGCGCAGCGGGTCGAGGAGCGGCTCACCCAGGCCCGCGACGCGGCGACCGCCGAGGCGCGGGCCGACTACGGCGCCGAGCTCGCCCCGGTGCTCGCCGAGCGGTCGGCCGCGGTCGACCGGGCGGTCGAGGAGCTGTTCCCGTCACTGCGCCGCCGGGGCGGCAGCACGGTCGACCCGGCCGGCTGGCACGCCGGCCGGCGGGCCGCCGACGACGCCGACCTCGGCAGCGGCTCCGGCCGCCGGGCACTGCCCGGGTGAGGGGCTGGAACGGCCCCCTGCATGGGCTCATCGCGAGCGCTGCCCAGCGCCGCTGACCCCGGCCCCCTTCCAGGGCCCCGCCCCGAGCCTGCGAGGGGTGGGGAGGAAGGGGGTCCTTCCTCAGATCAGGACGTCGAAGGTGGAGCCCAGCTCGCGGATGAGCATCGCCTGCTGGGTCAGGTCGGTGGCGGTGGTGAGCCACCCGGCCACGAACATCAGCGACTCGGCCGAGGTGTCGTCCAGCGACGCCGTCGTCGCCGCCATCGCCGCCTGAGCCACCGCACTGCACGCCAGAGTCATCATGACCGGCCCCTTTCGTCTCTCCAGGGGTCGGCAGGACGGATGAGTTCCTGAAGTGACCGGCGGGGCCGCACCCACCCCGGACGAGGGAGGTCCCCCCGCCCTCGCCATCGGGGACGCAGGCCGGCACCGCCCTCGCGGGAGGGGCGTCAGCGCAGGCCGGCGACGATCAGCTGCAGCAACGACTCGTAGGTGGCCGCCGGGTCGGGGGTGAGCACCGCCCCGCCGAGCTCCAGGCTCACCGCCCCGTGCACCGAGCTCCAGATGACCTGGGCGGTCTCCAGGGGGTCGCCCTCGCGCAGCGCGCCGCGGGCCATGCCGTACCGGACGTGGTCGACCAGCGCCTCGAAGGCCGCCGTCGCGTGCGCGAGCAGCTCCTCGGCGCCCTCGGTGGGCAGCGGCCGCCCGCCGAACATCGCGCCGTAGTGCTGCGGCCGGCCCAGGGCGAACCGCCGGTAGTTGCGCCCGCTGGCCAGCAGCCGGGCGACCGGGTCGGGGTCGTCGTCCCGGCTGACGGCCGCACGCAGCCCGTCGAAGCCGCGCACCAGCACCGCGGAGATCAGGCCGTCCTTGCTGCCGAATCGGTTGTAGACGCCCATCGGCGCCACCCCGGCCTCGGTGGCGACCGCCCGCACGGTCACCGCGCCCAGTCCGTCGCGGACGAGCACCTGTTCGGCCGCGTCGACCAGTGCCTGCTCGACCGCGCGGCTGGGGGTGCGCCCGGCACCGGGCCTGACATCCGTCACGACCTCATCCTCCTGCACCGATCAGGCTTGCCCGTTCATAGAACGTCGTTCTACTGTTGTGGCACACCGTTCTACGTCTCGGAGGCCGTGATGACCACTCCCCCGCCCGCACCCGCCACCCGTCGGTGGTGGGTGCTCGCCGTGCTCTGCCTGTCCGTGCTGCTGGTCAGCATCGACAACACGATCGTCAACGTCGCGCTGCCGACCCTCAGCCGCGAGCTGTCGGCCAGCACCAGCGACCTGCAGTGGGTGGTCGACGGCTACACGCTGGCCTTCGCCGCGCTGCTGCTGCTCGGCGGGGCGCTCGGTGACCGGTTCGGCCGGCGCCGGGTGCTGCAGGCCGGGCTGGTCGGCTTCGCGCTGACCTCGGCGCTGGCCTCGGCCGCCACCAGCACCGACCAGCTCATCGCCGGCCGCGCGGCGATGGGCGTGGCCGCCGCGGCGATCTACCCGGCGACCCTGGCCCTGCTGGTCACCACGTTCACCGACCGCCGCGAGCGCGCCACCGCGCTGGGCGTCTGGTCCGCGGTCACCGGCCTGTCGGTGGCGATCGGCCCGGTCACCGGCGGCCTGCTGCTGGAGCATTTCGCCTGGGGCTCGGTCTTCCTGGTCAACCTGCCGATCGCCGCGGTCGCCCTGGTCGCCGGCCGCCTGCTCGTGCCGGAGTCCCGTTCCGCCCGGGCGCACGGCTTCGACCTGGTCGGCGCCGCGGCCTCCGTGCTCGGCATCGGCCTGCTGGTCTGGACGACGATCGAGGCACCCGGCCACGGCTGGAGCTCGGTGACCACCCTGGGCGGCTACGCCGTCGCGGCCCTGGTGCTCGCCGGCTTCGTCGTCCACGAGCTGCGCACCGCGGAGCCACTGCTGGACGTCCGGCTGTTCC
Source organism: uncultured Modestobacter sp. (assembly GCF_947486615.1). GTDB lineage: Bacteria > Actinomycetota > Actinomycetes > Mycobacteriales > Geodermatophilaceae > Modestobacter. The sequence goes on along the minus strand of NZ_CANKUD010000004.1, from coordinate 421,229 downwards.
GCGACCCGCGGGTGTCGGTCGGCAGCGGGGCCATCGCGCTGGCCTTCTTCAGCCTGTTCGGGTTCATCTTCATGATCACCCAGTACCTCCAGTCGGTCCGCGGCTACGGCACGCTCACCGCCGGCCTGGCCACGCTCCCCTTCGCCACCGTCATCGGCGTCACCGCGCCGCTGGCCATCGTCGCGATGCGGGCGGTCGGCACCAAGCTCGTCGTCGCCGCCGGGCTGGCCACCATGGCCGCCGGGTTCGTCGTCGCCACCGGCACCACGCTGGAGTCGGACTACTGGGGCCGGATCGTGCTCTCCATGGTGCTCATGGCCGCCGGCCTCGGCCTGGTCACCAGCCCGGCCACCGAGGCCGTGATGGGCGCGCTGCGCGGCGACCAGGCCGGCGCCGGCTCCGCGGTGAACGACACGGTGCGGGAGGTGGGCGGCACGCTCGGCGTCGCCGTCGTCGGCTCGGTGCTCAGCACGGTCTACGGCCCGGCCGTCGTCGACGGGCTCACCGCTGCCGGCGCCCCCGCGCAGGCCGCCGAGAGCGCGGCGGACTCGGTCTTCGCCGGGCTGGCGGTGGCCGACCGGCTGCCCGACGGCGCACTGGCGGCGGTCCAGCAGTCCTTCCTGGACGGCGTGACGGCCGGCTCGTGGGTGTGCGCCGCGACGAGCGCGGTCGGCGCGGCCGTCGTCCTGGCGTTCCTGCCCGCCCAGCACCGCACCGCCGAGCCGGCTCCCGCGGCCAGCGACGAGCCCGCGGCGTCCCTCGCCTGACGACGTCCTCCCGCAGCAACGACCGTCCCCCCGCACCAGCGTTGGTGCGGGGGACAGCCGGTGATCAGGTGACCCGGTGTCCTCAGGCGCGGGGGTCCCAGGGCTCGCGGCCCGGCGGGAGGTTCGACCGGTCGGGGGCGATGACCGTGCCCTCCTGCGAGTCCGGCAGCGCCACGGTCGCCGTGGCCCGGTCCAGCACCAGGTCGCCGGTACCGCGCAGCATCGTCTCGCCGCGGAAGAACGCCGGGGCCACCACGTTCCAGACGACCATCAACACCAGGCCCAGCACCAGCGAGCCGACGCCGACCACGAACACCCCGCCCACGCCGAACAGCACCGTCTCGCCGTACTCGGGGTCGGCGTACTCCAGGCAGGCGAGCACGAAGACGGCGAGCATGAACAGCCCGCCCAGCAGCGGCAGCACCAGCCGCATCAGCACGTCGCGGACCGAGTGGAGTGAACGCCGGAACTCCCAGGCGCAGGCGAACCCGGTGAGCCCGTAGTAGAAGGCGATCAGCATGCCGGTGGCGGTGATCGAGTCGATCAGCACGTTCTCGCTGACCAGCGTGAGGCCGACGTAGAACGCGATCGACACGATGCCCATCCACACCGTGGACACCGTCGGCGTGAAGTACCGCGGGTGGATCCGGGCGAAGGACCGGGGCAGCGCACCGTAGGCGGCCATGGACAGCGAGCCGCGGGCGGTGGGCAGGATCGTCGTCTGGGTGCACGCCGCCGACGAGGTGAGCACCGAGATGATCAGCAGCGCCTCGAAGGTGTGCCCGAAGACGCCACCACCGAACACCGTGGCCCCCAGGGAGGCGAACACGTCCTCGGCGTTGGCCTCGTTGCCCAGCCCGATGCCCTCGGTGCCGACCCCGGCGAAGGCGACGGTGGCCACCGACACCACGGTGTAGATGCCGACCAGCAGCACCGTGGAGATGATCGCCGCGCGCCCCGGGGACCGGGTCGGGTTGGCGGTCTCCTCGTTGACCGCGACCGCGGAGTCCCAGCCCCAGTAGATGAAGATCGCCAGCAGCACCGCCTCGGTCATCGCCGTCCAGCTGACGCCCGAGGGCCACAGCCAGGACAGCGACGGGGTGAGCGAGCCCGCCGGCGCCGTCCCGCCGTACACCTTGACCAGCGCGTAGGCGGCGAAGGCGACCAGGACGACGACCTCGATGGCCAGCAGCACCATCTGCAGCCGCGCGGTCGGCTCGATGCCGCGGTAGCAGATCCAGGTCATCAGGGCGATCCAGCCGACGCCGGCGACCGTCGTCCAGAAGGTGCTCTCCGCCAGCCCGTCCAGCCCGAGCAGCCGGTAGCCGTAGGAGCCGGCGATCTGGGCCAGGTTGGCCATCACGATGACGTCGGCGGCGATGATCCCCCAGCCGCCCATCCAGCCGGTGCGCGGCCCGAAGGCGCGGGCGGCCCAGGTGAACGTCGTCCCGCAGTCGGGCTCGCGCTTGTTCAGCTCGGAGTAGGCGACCGCGATCAGCCACATCGGCACGAAGGCGAGCACCATGATCGCCGGCGCGTCGACCCCGACGGCGATGACGACGAAGCCCAGCGTCGCCGCCAGGGCGTAGGCCGGCGCGGTGGACGAGACGCCCAGCACGATCGAGGAGACCAACCCGAGCGCGCCGCTCTTCAGGCCCTTGTCGACGGCGGCGCCCTCGACCCGGACCGGCGCGGAGGACGCGGTGCTCATGGGGTGGTGGTCATGCGGGGACCGGACGCGCAGTCATGGCACGGTTTATCGCACAGCCCGGTGACCACCCGCGCACCGGACCTCCACCAGCCGGGAAACGGCGACGTGATCTGCGTCGAGGTGCTTGCCGCCACCCTGTTGCGCGTGACATAACTCCCTGCGGGCCGTTCAGCAGTCAGCGGTCGTCTACCTCCGGCGCAGCAGCCGGGCGATGCGTGGAGTGGGTGGCCGTGGTGGAGCCGACATCGGTCGGCGGCCTGGGGGACGAGGACCTCGAGGGTGCTCGACTGCGCGCGCAGCTGGCCGTCGACGCCGCCGGGATCGGCACGTTCGACTGGGACCTGCGCAGTGGCCGGCTGGTCTGGGACGAGCGCTTGATGACGATGTTCGGCTACGACCCGAGCACCTTCGCGCAGAGCATCGAGGCGTTCAACACCCGGCTGCACCCCGACGACCTGGCCCGGGTCACCGACGCCCTGCAGGGCGCGGTCGACACGTGTGGTGAGTACGAGGCCGAGTACCGGATCGTGCTGCCCGGCGGGCACACCCGGTGGATCTCCGCCCGCGGCAAGGCCCTCGGCGGCCCGGAGGGCGGGGCGACCCGGGTGATCGGGGTCGCCTACGACGTCACCGCGGAGGTGGCCGAGGAGGCGCGGGTCAGCCGGGTGCTGGAGGCGATGCCGGCCGGCTTCTACTCCCTGGACGCGCAGTGGCGGTTCGCCGCGGTGAACGCCGAGGCGGAGCGACTGCTGGGCCGGCACCGCGACGAGCTGCTGGGCCAGGTCATCTGGGACGCCTTCCCCGCCGCGGTGAACAGCGTCTTCGAGGACAGCTACCGGCAGGCCGTGGTCACCGGTGAGCCGGTCGCCTTCGATGCGCACTACCCGGCGCCGCTGGACGGCTGGTACGAGCTGCGGGCCTGGCCGACGCCGGACGGGCTGTCGGTCTACTTCATCGAGGTCACCGAGCGGCGCCGGGCGCAGGAGCAGGCCGAGCGGTCCGCCCGCCGGCTGGCGCTGCTGGCCCAGGTGAGCTCCGAACTGGCCTCCACCCTGGACGCCGGGGCCGCGGTCGCGACCCTCCCCCGGATCCTGGTCCCCGCCCTCGCCGACTGGTGCATCGTCTCGGTGCTCGACCCGTCGACGGGGTCACCGACCGACGTGGGCTCGTGGCACCCCGACCCGCCGGTCGCCGCCCGGGTCGCCCGGTACTCGACACTGCGACTGCAGGCCCTGCCGGCGTCCGCACCGGCCGTCTGGTCGATGCGGCACGGTGAGCGCGCGACCGCCACCCGGGACGAACTGCTGCAGATGCTGCAGCCCGGCGAGGCCCGCGACCTGCTGACCGAGCTGGCCCCCGACCGGGTGGTCGCCCTGCCGCTGCGCGGCCGGAGCCGGACGCTGGGCCTGCTGACCTTCTACTTCGAGGACGGCCGGGAGCCCACCGATGAGGAGCTGGCCACCGCCCAGGACGTCGCCGACCGCGCCGGGCTCGCGCTGGACAACACCCGCCTCTACGGCCAGCAGCAGGCCCTGGCCGAGGGGCTGCAGCGCAGCCTGCTCACCGACCCGCCGGAGCCCGACCACGCGGAGATCGTGGTGCGCTACCTGCCGGCCGTGGAGGCCGCCCGGGTCGGCGGCGACTGGTACGACGCCTTCCTGCAGCCCAACGGCGCGACGATGCTGGTGATCGGCGACGTGGCCGGGCACGACACCGCGGCGGCCGCCGCGATGGGCCAGGTGCGCGGCCTGCTGCGTGGGATCGCCGCCTACAGCGACGCCGGCCCGGCCGAGGTGCTGCGCGGGCTGGACGCCGCCATGACCGTGCTGCAGCTGGACACCCTGGCCACCGCGGCGATCGCCCGGTTCGAGCAGACCGAGGACGAGCTCGCGCGCGGAGTGACCCGGATGGTGTGGGCCAACGCCGGTCACCTGCCCCCGCTGGCGATCGACCCGGCGGGCGACGTGGTGGTGCTGGCCGACTGGAAGGCCGACCTGCTGCTGGGCGTCGACCCGACGGTCACCCGCACCGAGCAGGTGGTCACCCTCGACCGGGGGACGACGGTGCTGCTCTACACCGACGGGCTGATCGAGCGCCGGGACAGCGACCTGGACGCCGGTCTGGCCCGGCTGCGCACCCACCTGGCCGACCTGGCCGGCCTGCCGTTGCAGCAGCTGTGCGACTCGTTGATCGAGCGGCTGGTCGACGGCCGGCCCGAGGACGACGTCGCCCTGGTCGCCGTCCGGCTGCACCGCCAGGACCGGCCGCGGCCGGCCGAGGCGGGCCCGAACCGGGTGCCCGATGGCGTGCCGGCGGACCCGGCCACCCCGTGAACGGACGGCCCGGCGGACGTCCACCGGCAGCCACGCTCAGCGTGCCGCGACCGGTCGGCCTACCGTGGGCCCGGCACTCCGGCACAGGTCGGACCACGACGACCGGAGGGAGCTCCACCGTGACCACGACCGAGCGGGGCCCTTCGCGGTACGTCCACGACCTGATCCTGCACAGCAGCCCCGAGGAGCTGGCCGCCGGCGCGGTGCCCTTCCTGCGCGCCGGGCTGGACGCCGGCGAGGTCGCAGTGATCGCCACCGACGAGCCCACGGCGGCGCTGCTGCAGGACGCGCTGGGCCCGCACGACCGGCTGCAGGTGCTCAGCCAGGCCGACGTCCACCCCGGCCGGACGCCGGCCGCGATCACCGCACTGCGCCGGCTCGCCGACCGGTGGGGCGGGGACGAGCCGCAGCACGTGCGCATCGTCGGCCAGACCGACTTCGGCGCGACGCCGCGGGACTGGCTGGAGTGGCAGCGCTACGAAGCCGCGGTCAACGAGGTGCTGCGCCCGTGCGGCATCTGGGGGCTGTGCACCTACGACACCGGGGTGCTCCCCGACGAGGTGGTCGCGACCGGCCTGCGCACCCACCCGCACCTGGTGACCGGTGCGGGCCGGCTGGCCAACCCGGACTTCGTCGACCCGGCCGGCTTCCTGCGCGGCCTCCCCACGCCGGAGGAGCCACTGGAGCGCACCGAGCCGCTGCTGGACGTCGTCGACGTGCGCGACTACATCGGGCTGCGGCATGCGGTGGGCGAGCGGCTGGCCGCACTGGGCGGCGACCGGGACCGGCTCGAGGACCTGCACCTGGCCATCGACGAGATGAGCTCCAACGCGGTCCGGCACGGCGGCCCGCCGGTGCAGCTGCGGCTGTGGGCGTCGGCCGACCGGGTGGTCTGCACGATCAGCGACGGCGGCACCGGGATGGACGACCCCTTCGCCGGCTACGGCCCGGCCCACGGCGAGGACCTCTCCCGCGGGGGCATGGGGCTGTGGCTGGCCCGGCAGCTGTGCGACCACGTGGACGTCGTCGACGACGGTGCCGGGCTGACGGTCCGGCTGACCACCGCCCTGCACTGACCCCGCTCCCGTGCGGCGCACGCACGCTGGACAGCGGGGCGTGACAGGGTCGTCCGCGACCGATCTGCTCCCGAGAGGACGACCGTGGACCTGCCTGCCGGACTGCTCGACCTGCTCCGCCGCCCCAGCCCCTGCTTCGTGGCGACCCTGATGCCCGACGGCGCCCCGCAGATGACCCAGACCTGGGTGGACACCGACGGCACGCACCTGGTGATCAACACCGTCGCCGGCTTCCAGAAGGTGCGGAACATGGAGCGGGACGCCCGGGTGGCGCTCAACGTCGCCGACCCGGACGACGTCTCTCGGTACTACGCGGTGCGCGGACGGGTCGTCTCGATCACCGCGGACGGCGCCGCCGAGCACATCGACCGGCTGGCGCAGAAGTACCTCGGCGGCCCCTACCCGTGGTTCGGCGGACGGGACCAGACCCGGCTGGTCGTCACCATCGCCGCCGATCGGGTCAGCTCGCCGCAGGGCTGACGCGGGATCCGCGCGGCATCGTTCCCACGGCCGCGTACCGCCCCCCTCGGGGGATGCGCTCCCGGCGAGTCCCGGCTCACCTGCGGTTTCACCGGCGGAACCCGCTTACGATCGCCCGGCGCCCGCCGGCCGGCAACGACGCCCCGGCGGCCCGCACCCCACGTCGGGCGTCGCTCGCGGTGCGTGCCCGGAGAAGGAGTCGATTCGTGCGCTGGCCAGCCACACGGAGCACTGCCCCTGCGGTTCCCGAGCCGGTGGGGCCGGTCGAGGTGCCGCAGCAGCGCTCCGCATCGGCGCCGCGGCCGCACCGGCGGGTCGAGCAGGACGCCAGCATGGAGACCGCCGCCCAGCAGGCCGGGGTGCTGTCCCAGGCCAGCCGGGAGGTCTCCGACACCTCGCGCCAGGCGGCCGAGTCCCTCGCCGAGCTGCGCGCCGCGATCGGTGACATCTCGGCCAGCACCAGCCGCGCCTCCTCGATCGCCGAGGTCGCGGTGCAGGACGCGCAGGCCGTCGACGAGCGGATCACCGCACTGCAGAACGCCAGCGCGGCGATCACCGAGATCGTGCAGCTGATCTCCGCGATCAGCCAGCAGAGCCGGTTCCTCGCGCTGAACGCCTACGTCGAGGCCGCGCGGGCCGGCGAGGTCGGCCGCGGCTTCGCCGTGGTGGCCGACGAGGTCAAGCAGCTGGCCGGCCGGACGGCGCAGGCCGCCGAGGACATCGGCGCCCAGATCGGCGCCGTGCAGGCCGAGACCCGGCAGGCCGTCGAGGTCATCCAGCGGATCAGCGGCACGCTCGGCTCGATCGCCGAGGCGCAGGACTCCATCGCCGCTGCCGTCGAGCAGCAGCGGGACGCCGCCGACCGGGTGGTGGACAGCGTCGACCGGGCGGCCAGCGGTTCGGCCCGGATCACCGAGGCCGTCGCGCAGCTGGCCGACAGCCAGCGGCTGGTCTACGTGCGCCGCGCGCTGACCCTGGCCCAGGACCTGCTGGACGACGAGGGCGGCGCCGAGCTCGGCGGCGAACTGCGCGCGCACACCGTGAAGGAGCAGGTCAGCGGTGCTGCGCACTCCGCGCAGCTGCCCGAGCTGCTGCTGGGCGGTGCGGCGCTGCCCTGGAACGACGACCCGAACCGCCCCTCACGGCTGGTCGACGACGTGGTGGCCGCGGTCGGCGGCAGCTGCACGCTGTTCCAGCGGCTGGACGCCGAGGGCAGCATGGTGCGCGTCGCGACCACCGTGGTGAACCCGCAGGGGCGCCGCAACGTGGGCACGTACCTGGCCCGCACCGACGTCACCGGCTCGCCCAACCCGGTGCTGGCCACGGTGCTGGGCGGGCAGATGTACACCGGCCCGGCCACCGTCGCCGGCAAGCCCTACTTCACCGCCTACGCCGGGGTGCAGTCCCCCACCGGCGAGCTGATCGGCATGCTCTACGTGGGCCTGCCGATCGACGCGCTCTGACCAGCGTCGCCACCCGAGGACCCAGTCGCCACCCGAGGACCCAGTCGCCACCCGAGGACCCAATCGCCACCCGAGGACCCAGTCGCCACCCGGGCGGTTCAGCCCAAGGACTCGATGAGCCCGAGCACGGCGGGACCGACGACCACGATCATCAGCGCCGGCAGGATGCACACCATCAGCGGGAAGGTGACCTTGACCGGCACCTTCATCGCCTGCTCCTCGGCGCGCTGACGGCGCTTCACCCGCATCTCGTCGGCCTGCACCCGCAGCACGTCGGCCAGCGGGATGCCGTAGACGTCGGCCTGGTTGACCGCGCCGACGAAGCGCCGCAGGTCGGGGGCCCGGGTGCGGGCGGCCAGCGCCTCGTAGGCCGAGCGCCGCGGCCGGCCGGCGGCGATGTCGTGCTGGGTGCGCACCAGCTCCTCGGCGAGCGCGCCCCGGCCGGTGGTCGCCGCCCGGGACAGCGCGGCCTCGAAGCCGAGCCCGGCCTCCACGGCGATGGTCATCTGGTCCAGCACGTCGGGCAGCTCGCGGCCGATCACCTGCCGCCGCTCCTGACCGCGGCCCCACAGCGCGGCCTGGGGCAGGTGGTAGGCGGCCACCACCGCCAGCACGCCGACCAGGCCGGCCGGGAGCCCGGGCGCCTCGAGCAGCACCAGGCCGCCGATCAGCGCCGCCGCGGCGGCGAGCACCAGCTTGGCCCAGAGCACGCGGGTCATCGTGAAGGTCGCCGGGCGGCCGGCGACGTCGATCATGCGGCGGATCCGGCGGGCCGCCGACTCGGGGGTCAGCGCGCGCAGGACGGCGCCGGCGCCGGTGCCCCGCGCCTCCAGCGTGCCGACCTCGAAGGCGGGTGTGACCAGGCCGCGGGTGAGGTTCTGCCGGGCGACGACCCCGGCCTTCCCGGACCGGGTCAGCGTCACCTGTGCCAGCGCGGCGACCGGGACGACGAGGGCGGCGACGGCGATCCAGACGAGCGCGGGCATCAGAACGTCACCGTCACGACGCGGCGCACCCAGAGCGCGCCGACGACCATGAGCAGCGCGGCCGTGCCCAGCAGCGCCAGCCCGGTGGCGTCGTCCACGAGCCGGCCGATGTAGGTCGGTGACACCAGGGCCATCGCCCCGCCCACGACGACCGGCAGCGTGAGCAGGACGACGGCCGAGGCGCGCCCCTCCGCCGACAGCGCCTGGGCCTGGCGGCGGAGCTGGCCGCGGTCGCGAACGGTGGCGCCGACCCGGTCGAGCACCTCGGCCAGGTTGCCGCCGACCTCGCGGTGGATGGCCACGGCCTGGGCGATCCAGCCGAAGTCGTCGCTGCGCATCCGCTCGGCGACCTCGTCCAGCGCGAGGACGACGTCCCGGCCGACCCGGACCTCGTTGAGCACCCGGGCGAACTCCTCGGACGTGGGCACGGCGCCGTCGTGGGAGACGGCCTCCAGCGCCCGGAGGACGCTGTGCCCGGCCCGCAGGCTGCTGGCCATGAGCCGCAGCGTGTCGTCCAGCTGCTCGGCGAAGGCGGTCCGCCGGCGGCGGCTGCGCACCTCGAGGGTGAGGACGGCGGCCAGCGGGGCGACCAGGGCGAGCAGCAGCCCGCCCAGCAGGCCGGAGGCCAGGCCACCGACGACGTCGCCCAGCAGCGCGCCGGCGACGACCAGGCCGAACACCTGCGCCGGTGAGCGGTGGACGCCGGCCCGCTCCAGCGCGGCAGCCAGCGCGTCGCGGCGTCCGAGCCGGCGCAGCGCACGGTCACCGAGCCGGTGCCCCGCTGCGGCGAGCGCCGGCCGGCCGCGCAGCGCCGGTGCGGCGGTGGGGTCGAGCCGGGTGATCTCCACCCGGGGGCGCCGCGGCACGGCGACCAGCACGACCAGCAGGGCGAGGGCGAGGGCGGCGGCGGCGACGCCGGCCCAGACCAGCGGGGTCACCGCCCGCTCCCCCGGACCGGCGCCAGGTGCGGCACCCCGAGCACCCGCGGCGGCACGGTGACCCCGCGCTCGGCGAACCGCTCGAGGAACCGCGGCCGGATGCCGGTGGGCACCGCCCGGCCGGGCTCCCGGCCGTCCTGCTCACGGCCGTCCTGCTCGCTGCCGGCCGCGGAGTCCCTGCCGGCCGCGTTGTCGCTGCCGGCGGTGTGGTCGAAGACGAAGACGTCCTGCAGGGTGACGGTGTCGCCCTCCAGGCCGAGCACCTCGGTGACCCGGGTGATCCGCCGGCTGCCGTCCCGCAGGCGGGAGACCTGGACGATGACGTCGACGGCGGAGGTGACCTGCTCCCGCACGGCGCGCAGCGGCAGGTCCATGCCCGCCATCAGCACCAGCGTCTCCAGCCGGGCGACGGCGTCGCGCGGGGAGTTGGCGTGCACGGTGGACAGCGAGCCGTCGTGGCCGGTGTTCATCGCCTGCAGCATGTCCAGGCTCTCCCCGCCCCGGACCTCGCCGACGATGATCCGGTCCGGGCGCATGCGCAGGGAGTTGCGCACCAGGTCGCGGATGCTGATCGCGCCCTTGCCCTCGATGTTGGCCGGGCGGGACTCCAGCCGGACGACGTGCTCCTGCTGGAGCTGCAGCTCGACGGCGTCCTCGATGGTGATGATCCGCTCGCCCTCGGGGATGAACGAGGAGAGCACGTTGAGCAGCGTCGTCTTCCCGGTGCCGGTGCCACCGGAGACGATGACGTTGAGCCGGGCGGCCACGCAGGCGCGCAGCAGCTCGGCCAGGTCCGCGCTGAGGGTGCCGCCGGCGATCAGGTCGCCGATCTCCAGCGGCCGGCGGGCGAACTTGCGGATGGTCAGGGACGACCCGCTGAAGGCCAGCGGCGGGATGATCGCGTTGACCCGGGAGCCGTCGGGCAGCCGGGCGTCGACCAGCGGCGAGGACTCGTCGATCCGCCGCCCGACCCGGGACACGATGCGCTCGATGACCCGGCGCAGGTGCTGCTCGTCGGCGAACCCGGCGGCGGTGCGGACGATGCGGCCGCTGCGCTCGACGTAGACGGTGTCCGGGCCGTTGACCATCACCTCGGTGACGTCCGGGTCGTCCAGCAGCGGCTGCAGCGGCCCGTAGCCGAGCACCTCGTCGGTGAGCTCGTGGATCAGCCGCCGCCGGTCCTCCGCCGACAGCGGCGTCGGCTCGTGGGCGATGACCCGCTGGAGGTCGGCGCGCACCAGGGCGTGCAGCTGCTCGTCGGGGATGTCGGCGTCGGACAGCTTGCCGCCGAGCCGCTCGAACAGGGCGCGGCTGGCCCGGTCCTTGAGCTGGGTCAGGGTGTCCACGCCGGCCGGGCGGGCGGCGGCGTCGGCGTGGCTGCCGGTCGTGCCGGCGAGCCGGGACGCCAGCCCCGTGGGCGGCGGGGCGGGGCGGCCCACGACCCGGACGACGACGTCGTCCTCGGGCCGGGCCCCGGCGTCGTCGGGCTGCCCCGCGGCCGCACCGCGGACCAGGGCGAGGCGGGCGCTGAGGCTCACCGGGCACCGGCCCGGCGGCGTCCGCGCCGGCCCTGCCCGGCCGCGGTCTGGGGTGCGAGCCGGGCGACCAGGGACTGCAGGCCGCGGGTGACCGGGTCCTTGCCGCCCTTGACCAGCAGCGGGACGCCGGTGTTGGTCGACAGCGGGACGGCGTCGTGCCGGGGCAGGACGAGGTCCAGCGGGGCACCGACGGTCCGCTCGACGTCGGCCAGGGCCAGGCCACCGGAGGAGCCGGCGCCGTTGAGCACGAGGTGGCGGCCGGCGGGCACGAGCTGCAGCTCGCCGAGCACGTCGAGCTCCTTGCGCAGCCCGCGCACCCCCGGCACGTCCATGCTGCCGATGAGCACCAGGTCGGTGGCCCGCTCCAGGGCGGTCAGCGTGTGGTCGGTCAGCCCCGGGGCGGTGTCGAGCACCACGTACCGGAACTCACCGCTGAGCATGTCGACCAGGCGGGCGACCTCGGCCGGGGTGACCGCGTCGCCTGCTGCCGGTGAGTCGCTGCCGGCGACGACGTGCAGGCCCGAGGAGTGCCGGGTGAGGAAGGTCTTGAGCACGAGCGGGTCGTTGCCGGCCGCGCCGCGCACGGTGTCCGGGAGGGTGAACTCCGGCGCCAGGGCCAGTGCGCTGGCGACGTCACCGAACTGCACGTCCAGGTCGACCAGCACGGTCGAGCCCGGCTCGGCGGCGGCCAGGCCGATGGCCAGGTTGGTGGCGACGGTGGTCTTGCCGACCCCGCCCTTGGGCGAGGCGACGACCACCACCCGGCGGTCGGGCAGGCTGCTCACGGCCGTGGACGCCACCCGGCGGGTCTCGGCCCGGGCGGCTGCCCGCTCCAGGACGGCGGCGACGTCGGCGGGCCCGGCGTGCGGGGAGAGGACGTCGCGGACGCCGGCGCGCATGGCCTCGAGCCAGAGCTCGGGGTCGGCGAAGGCGACGACGACGACGCTGGTGTCCGGGGCCGCGCCGTCGACCTGCCCGGCGATGGCGAAGGACTCCTCCAGCGGGACCTCGGGCCCCAGCACGACCAGCTGCGGGGCATCCGGGCCGGCCAGGTGGCGGAGCAGGGCGCCCTGCGCCAGCGCGTCGACCCCGAGGGCGACGACGTCGCCGCCGCCGGCCTCGGCGAACCGGGCGACGAGGTCGGCGTCGGCACCGATGGTCAGGACGGTGCTCACTGGTCTGCTCCCGTGGTCGTGGCGCTGCTGTCCGGGGAGTTGTCGGCAGGTGCGACCGACTCCTGGAGCGAGAGCCACACGGCGCTCCGCTCCATCCCGGCGATGACCACGGCGGCGTCTGCCGGGGTGAGGGCGAGGGTGACCGTGACGGTCTGCGCGGCACCGGTCAGTGCCGCCGTCCCGGCGTCGCCGCCGTCCACCCGGGTCACCAGCACCTCGCCGACCGCGAGGTCGGTGGTGGTCGGGTCGCCCTGGCTGATGAACACCCCGATCAGGTCTCCGGCGGCCAGCACCCCACCGACCGCGCGCTGCGGCTCGAGGGTGAGGCTGACCTCCTCGGTGCCCTCGGGCAGCTCGACCTCGCCGTCGACGGCCGCCTGCACGGACGGGTCGGCGAAGCGGTCGAACACCAGCTGCTCACCCTTGATGATCTTGGTGGTGGTGGTCAGGCCGGCCACGTCGGCGAGGTCCTCGACGTAACCGCCCACGACCAGCCGACTGGGCACCTCCGCGGTCGTCACCAGGTCCGCGACCTCCTCGACCGGTGTACCGGCCTCGATGACGTCGGCGGCGACGAGCACCGGGACCAGGACGGCGCCGGCCTCCGCGCGGGCGTCGGCGCCCCGGACGTAGCTGATCAGAACGACGGCACCGAAGGCCGCCAGAGCGAGGGCCGCGAGAGCGGCGAGGACACGACGCATGGTGGTCATCCCTGAGGAGAGAGGCTGATGGAGGTGGCGCCCAGGTCGGCCGCCGGCGCGGTGCCGGTGCTGCTGGCCGGGGCGCCCGGGACGACGGCGCGGGTGAAGTAGCCGTAGAAGACCGGCTCGCTGGAGGTCAGCTGGTAGCCGGTGAGGTGGAAGAGCGCGTAGCCGTAGACGTGCGCGCGGCTGGCGCTGAAGATCCGGATCTGGACGTCGTCCCAGACCGGGATCTGCAGGTCGCTGCCGACCAGGCTGTCGAGGTGTGTCGCCGAGCAGCGGTTGGGCAGCACGCTGCTCCAGATGCTGATGTCGATGTACTGGCCCACCGAGGACGTCGACCGGCACACGGTCGAGGAGTCGGTGCCGGTGAGCGCGTGCCCGCCGAAGGAGATGCCGCCGTTCGGGCCGGTGCACAGGTTCAGCCAGCCGGGCTCCCACTCCAGCCGGTGCGAGACCGTGCTGGTCAGCGGGTACTTCGCGATCTGCTCCCGGTACTCACACCAGGAGATCGCCAGCGGCAGCTGGGCGACACCGGTGGACATCGCCCGCCAGGTGGCCGTGGCGGTGGCGGTGACCCGGGTTGAGTCGATGCCGAGCACCGGGGCGAACCAGTGCGCCTGGTCGGCGCTCACCGTCACGGTGACCGTGTTCCCGGTGAGGGCGACGTCGGGGGTGCGCAGGGTGGCGCCGGCCGCGTCGGCGGCGCCGGCGTTCGCGGTCAGCGCGGAGCTCGCCGTCGCGACGGGGTTGGCGCAGGCACCCCGCGCGCAGTCGGTGGCGACGGCGAGCGCCGCGGAGTCGGCGGCGTTGCGGAGCTGCTCGCGGTCGGCGTACAGCGAGGCGACGTCCACCGCGATGGCGGCGAAGCCGAGCAGCGGCACGAGCATCAGCGCCACCAGCACGGCGACGGCGCCGCGCTCGTCGGCCAGCCGCCGCGGGCCGAGGCGGCGCAGCACCCGGGCGGTCAGCCGCATCGCATGGCCGCCGTCCCGGTGAGCGTGACCCCGGCCGACCCGAGGACGCCGGCGACGAACGTGCGGCGGGCGGTGACGGTCACCGTGACCGTGGTGCCGGCCGCGGCGCCCACGCAGCTGGCCGGGGTGATGCTCACCGAGGTCAGCGACAGCGAGCCGGCCGCGGTCTGCACGGCCGACCGCGCCGAGGCCACGGTGCCGGAGGAGACCATCGAGCGGGCGCCCTCCCGGGCCGCCGCCGACAGCGTCGCCTGGGTGTTGAAGGCGGCACTGACCTCCATGATCCCCAGGAGCAGGAGCAGCAGGACCGGCACGACCAGCGCGAACTCGACCGCCGCAGCGCCCCGCTCGCCGAGGAGCCGGCGAACGGGACGGCGACGGAGCCGGGCGGGGCGTCCGGGCACGGAGGTGCTCCTGTCCTGGGGGCGGAGAAGGTCAGCGACGAGGGACGGCGTCGCCGCCCACGGTGGCTCCGGTCAGCTCGCCTTGGCGGGCGCGGTCGGGTTGAGGGTGATGCTCTTGAAGAGGTCGCTGAGGTTGTCGCTGAAGAAGGCGACGGCGATGACGACGGCCAGCGCGATGGCGCCGACGAGGATCGCGTACTCGACGGCGGAGGCACCCTTCTCCTCCTTGACGCTCCGCAGCCGGTCGGCGGTGACGAAGGACAGGGTGTGCAGCGTCTGGAACAGGCTGACCAACGTGATCTCCTGGGGGACCGACCGTCGGCTGGTCGGGTCGGCTGACCCGGGTCGCGGTCTTCCCCCCGTTGATCGGCCGGGCACGACCGGCTGACCAGGCCAGCAGGGCGGGCGTCACCCGCCCGGGTGACGCCCGCCTCCGCTGGTCAGGACAACGGCAGCGCCCACTCCCCCGCGAGCAGCGCGGCGAACAGTGCGCCGGCGAGCAGCGCGGGCCCGAACGGCAGCCCGGTGCTGCGCCCCACCCGCCGGGCGGCGAGGAGGCCCAGCCCGACCAGCGCCTGCAGCAGGAAGCCGAGGAAGAACCCGGCCAGGACGACGGGCCACCCCAGCCAGCCCAGGAAGAGGCCGAGGAACGCGGCCAGCTTGACGTCGCCCATGCCCAGGCCGCTCGGGCTGATCAGCGCCATGACCAGCAGCACCGCGAAGGCGGCTGCCCCGGCCAGCAGGGCATGCCCCCACGCCGGCCAGTCGCCGTCGACGGCGGCAGCCAGCGCCAGCAGCGCCACCCCACCGGCCACGCCCGGCAGCAGCACCCGGTTGGGCAGCAGCTGCTCGCGCAGGTCGACGACGGCCAGCAGCAGGCCGACCGCGACGAACCACAGCCAGGCGACCAGCTGCACGCTCGCGCCGAACCGGAGGGTGACCGCCGCCGCGCACAGCGCCCCGGCCACCTCCGGCCACGGAGCCCCGGCGGCCCGTGCCCGCCAGTCGAGGCGCACCGCGACTCCGCCGCCCTCGGGGGCCGGCCGCCGCGGGGCGACCAGCGCCAGCGAGTCGACGACGCGGCCGGCGACGGCACCGCCCAGCCCGGCGACCAGCGCAGCCAGCAGGGCGCCGGTCACGTCAGCCGGGGGTCGATCGGGGGGCGCACGCCGGACAGGGTGACACGCAGCGGCCGCCCAGCCGGGCAGGTCCGGGTGGAGTCTCACCCTTCGTCAGGTTCGGACGGCGCGCACCAGCCAGCGGTCCTCGGCGTCGTCGACGTCGCTGCACGTCCAGCCGGCGTCGGCCAGCAGCGCCCGGATCCGGGGCTCGGCCCGGACGTCGTCCGGGGTCAGCTCGCGGCCGTGCCGCCGCGCCAGCGCCGCCCGGCCGACCGGGTGGAACAGCCCGAGCCGCGCCCCGGGGGTCGCGACCCGCGCCAGCTCCCGCAGGCCCGCGGCCGGGTCGGGCAGGTGCGAGACCAGCCCGGAGGCGAAGACGACGTCGAACGTCGCGGGCTCGAACGGCAGCTCGGTCACGTCCGCCTGCACCAGCGCGGCGAGCCGGTCGCGGCCCCTGCGCTGCGTCTCGGCGAGCATCTCCGGGGTCAGGTCCAGGCCCACCACGGCGCCCGCAGGTCCGGTGGCGGCCCGCAGCACCGGCAGCGCGCGGCCGGTGCCGCAGGCGGCGTCCAGGACGACGTCGCCCGGCCGCACGCCCAGCTCACCGACCGCCCGCTCGAACCGCGGCCCGTCGTCGGGGAACCTCTCCTCCCACGAGGCGGCGCGAGTACCGAAGAACGCCCGGCTCTCCCCCGCCGTCGCCGGCCCGATGCCGGTCAGCCGTTCGCGCCGGCCGGCTCGGCGTCCGTGGCCGGTGCGGTCGACGGCTCGGTGGTCGCCGACTCGGTGGTCGCTGCCCCCGTGGTCGCTGCCTCGGCGGTCGCTGCCTCCGTGGTGGCTGCCTCGGCGGTCTCTGTCTCGGTGGCTGCGGTCTCCTCGGTGGTCGCCGCCTCGCCCTCAGCGGCCGGCTCGGCGGTCGGGCACGGCAGGCCGGTGAACGCCCGGACGGCCTCGACCAGCGCGGCGGAGTCGGCGCTGCCCAGCACGACGGTGATCCGCCCGACCGGCTCGACCCGCAGCAGGTCGGCCATGCCCAGCGCCTCGGCCAGCGACCGGGCGTCGGCGGCTGCGCTCTCCGGGTACGCAATGCCGGAGGCGGGCCCGTCCGCGGAGTCGCGTGCCTCGCCGATCGTCAGGCCGCCGTCCGTCAGCCGGGCGACCACCTCGGCGCCGGCCTCCGCCGAACCGGTGCCGTTGACCACGTCGACGGTGAGCGCCGCCGCCGACTGGTCCGCGGTCTCGCACGGGGTCGGCGCGGGAGCCGGTTCCTCGACCGGCTGCTCCGGGGCAGGCTGCTCGGGGACGGGCTGCTCCGGCACCGGCTGCTCCGGCACCGGCTGCTCCGGCACCGGCTGCTCGGGGGCCGGCTTCTCCGGCGCAGGCTTCTCCGGCGCGGGCTGCTCGGGGGCCGGCTTCTCCGGCGCAGGCTTCTCCGGCGCGGGCTGCTCGGCGGCCGGCTTCTCCGGCGCAGGCTGCTCGACGTCCGGCCGCTGCGGGACGGGGGCCGGTGCCTGCGGTGCCGGCACCAGTGGCCGCTCGGCCGCGGACACGGGCGGCCTGGGCAGTGCCGGCGGCCGGGACGGGTCGACCGGCGGCAGAGCGGGCGCCGGTCCCGCCGGGGTCGGCACCCGCGGCGGCGTCGTCCCGGCGTAGGTGGCGGCCAGCGAGAGCACCGACGCGACATAGCTGTCGGAGTGGTTGTAGGCGAAGACGGCGCGGGCCTGCCCGGCCGGCGTCGACAGGTCCTTCCCGGCGGCGCACAGGTACTCCCCGGCGGCCGCGGCGGCGTCGTGGATGTTGAACGGGTCGCGGCGTCCGTCGCCGTTCCCGTCGGCGGCGTAGATCGCCCAGGTGGTCGGGATGAACTGCATCGGGCCCACGGCGCGGTCGTGCACGGTGTCGCCGTCGAGGCGACCACCGTCGGAGTCGGTGATCCGGGCGGTGTCACCGCTGCCGGTCAGCGCGATGCCGATGATCGGCGGGCTCGACAGCCCGTCGGTGTGCAGGGTGGCGCCGGCGAAGCGGCCGTGGTTGGACTCGACCCGGCCGATGGCGGCGATCAGCGTCCAGGAGATGCCGCAGTCGGCGTTCGCCTCGGCGGCGGCGGTGTAGGCCTCCATCGCCGTGGACGGGATGCCGCTGGACGCGAGCGGGGAGCTCGCGCCCGATCGCGAGCCCGACCGGTCGAAGGCCGACGGGTCCTGATCGAGGTCGGTGCTCCCGTACCCGTCGTCGTCACCGTTCGGGGTCGAGCTCATGGTGTCCAGGTCCGGGTCGGCGGGGCCGGCGACCCGGGTGGATCCGCCGGACAACCGGGACATCGAGCCCTGGGACTCGTCGACCTCGGCGCCGGCCACCACGGGCTCCCAGTCGGGGTGCATGCCGGGGGCGGCAGCGGCGGCGGGCAGGAAGGCGACCAGCGCGGTGGTGACGCCGGCGGTCACGGCGATCCCGCGGCCGCTCGGGAAGGGACGACGGTGCCGCGGGCTCATGCCCCGGCTCCCCGGCACGCTGTCCGCCGGCTCTCTCGCGTGCGTGGCTGTCGCCGCAACGCTGGGTCAGGCACCAGTTCCCCCTGTGGCCGTCGAGCTGTCCACGCCCGCGCCGCTCGGGACCCGAGGGCGCCGATGACCGCGGACGAGGGGAACGTTAGGCCGCCGGCCCCCTCAGCACCATGCCCAGCCGGTGAACTCCAGGCGTATCGGCCGCCGTCGCCGTCGGCACGGCGTGTCGCCGCGCAGCCCGGCCCAGGCGCCGCCCCCGTCCCGCCTCCGGTGACCGGCTGCCCGCATCGGACAGCGGGCTGCACCAGTCAGTCGAAGCGGGCGACTGGGAAGGCAGCAGTCGGCCAGAGCGGTCGATGCGCACCATCCCCGGAGTCCCGTGCACCGGCGAGGCCGGTCAGACCTGCGCCGCGGGCGACGTCCCCCGACCGGAGTCGGCCAGTGCCACCGCGTCGTCCGCGCCGTCCAGCGCCTGGAGCAGCGCCTGCCCCTGCCGGAGGTGGACCGTCAGCATCCGGCGGGCGACCCCGAGGAGCTCCGCGGTCTGCGGGTCGCACAGCGTGCAGAACACGTTGTTGCCCACTCGCCGGCTGTCCACGATGCCGGCCCTGCGCAGCACGCTGACCTGCTGCGAGAGGTGGGACAGCTCCAGACCGGTGGCCTCGGCCAGCGCGCCCACCGTCTGCTCCCCCTCTGCCAGCAGCTCGAGCACCCGGATCCGGGCGGGGTGAGCGAGTGCCTTGAAGAGGTCCGCCTTGGCCTCGGCCAGTGGTCGACCGGGAGTGAACGGCATGCCGTCATCGTACGAGCGAACACGAAGAGAACGACTTGATAAGTTCATCAAGTACGCAACACGACGCGATCGGGTGACGAGGTGCGATGGCGCGCTGGTGGCGCACAGGCGGCGAGGTCGAGGACGACGACGCCCAGACGCTGGAGACCATGCCCATCGGGCTGATCGAGCTCGACCCCGAGTGGACCGTCCGGTTCGTCAACGCCGCGGCGGAACGGATGGTCGGGTACTCCCGCGACGACCTGCTCGGCCGTTCCTACTGGGCGGCGTTCCCGGCCAACGTGGACAACGAGTTCGGCCGCGCCTTCCGGCGGGCGGTCGACACCCGCGAGCCGCAGAGCGTGGAGGCCTTCTACCCCGAGCCGCTGAACCAGTGGTTCGAGGTGCAGGCCGTACCGACCCCCCAGGGCCTGTGGCTGTACGTCACCGAGGTCACCGCGCGGCGCAGCGCCAGCGAGCGGCTGGCCCTGCTGGCCCGGGTCAGCCACGAGCTGGTCGGCACGCTGAACGCGCCGACCGCCGTCGGGCGCATCCCCCGGGTGCTGGTGCCCGGGCTGGCCAGCTGGGCGACGGTCACGCTGCTCGGCGAGGACGGCGGGCTGCGGGACGCCAGCGGCTGGCACACCGACCCGGCGCGGACGCCGCTGGTGCGCCGCTACGGCAGCGCCGCCCAGGAATCGTCCCCCACGACCGCGCCGGTGCTCCGCGCGCTGACCACCGGCACCCCGGTCCACGTCACCGGCGCGGAGCTGACCGGCCCGGTGCTGGGCACGGTGGCCACCGGCGCCGCCCGCGAGATGCTGCAGGTGCTCGCCCCCGGCGCGATGACCGTGCTGCCGATCCCCGGCCGGGACCGGGTGCTGGGCGCCCTGACCCTGGGCCACGACCGGCACCGGCCGGTGGACCCCGCCGACGTCGCCACCGCGACCGAGGTCGCCGAGCGCGCCGGGCTGGCGCTGGACAACGCCCGGTTGTACGAGCAGCAGCGACGGCTGGCCGAGGAGCTGCAGCGCAGCATGCTCACCGCACCCCCGGAGCCCGACCACGCCGAGGTCGTCGTCCGGTACCTGCCGGCCGCCGAGGCCGCCCGGGTGGGCGGGGACTGGTACGACGCGTTCCTGCAGCCCGACGGCGCCACCGTCCTGGTCATCGGGGACGTCGTCGGCCACGACACGATCGCCGCGGCGTCCATGGGGCAGCTGCGCAGCATGCTGCGGGGCATCGCCGTCAGCGGGAACGCGAGCCCGGCGCAGCTGCTGGGCCAGCTGGACGCCGCGATGACCCAGCTGCAGCTGCACACCTACGCCACCGCGGCGCTCGCCCGGTTCGAGCAGAGCCCGGCCGACCTGGAGCGCGGCGTCACCCGGATGCGCTGGGCCAACGCCGGCCACCCGCCACCGCTGGTCATCCACCCCGACGGCACGATCGCCGAGCTGGCGAGCTGGCGGGGTGACCTGATGCTGGGCGTCGACCCGACCGCGCGGCGCGACGACTCGGTCGTCAGCCTCGACCGCGACACCACCGTGCTGCTCTACACCGACGGGCTCATCGAACGCCGGGACGCCGACCTCGACGACGGCATGGGCCGGCTGCGCGCCGCCGCCGCGGAGTTCGCGGACCGGCCGCTGGCCGAGCTGTGCGACCAGCTCATCGACCGGCTGGTGGACACCACGCCCGAGGATGACGTCGCCCTGGTCGCCATCCGCCTGCACCGGCAGGACCGGCCGCGACCGGACGAAGCCGGTCCGAGGACCGTGCCGCCGACCGTGCCGGCAGACCCCGCCAGCAGCTGACGCCCGCTCCGACCGCGCTCAGTCCCCGGCCGGCCCGGTGGACGCCACCTCGACCGTGCCGAGGGTGCGGATCAGGTCGAACCGGGACGCGTCCTCGCTGCCCGGCTCCGCGGTGTAGGTGACGATGCGCAGGTCGGTGCCGATCACGGTGAACACGTCGCAGTCCAGCGTCACCTGACCGACCTGCGGGTGCACGAAGGTCTTCGCCTGGAACCGGTGCTCGGCCACGGTGCCCTCGGCCCACAACTGTGCGAACCGGGCGTTGGTCTGCAGATCGGCGAGCAGCGCCCGCACCGACGGGTCGTCCGGGTAGCGGATCTGGGCGCTGCGCAGGTCGGAGACCAGCGCCCGCTGGTGTCGTTCCAGGTCACCGTCGCTCCACACGACCTGCGGGGCGCGGCCGGCGAACTCCGCGGCGACCAGGTTCAGGCCGGCCGGCATGTCACCCAGCAGCGCACGCCAGGTCGCATTGGCGGTGAGCAGGGTCCAGTGCGCCGTCCAGACGCCGACCGCGACGTCCGGGAGGCGGGCCAGCAGCCGCTGCACGCTGGCCGGGACGTGCGTCGGGACGGCGTGCGGCAGGGGCGCGGGCAGGCCGGCGGCGAGGTGCAGCTGGTCGCGCTCGAAGTCGGACAGCTGCAGCACCCGGGCGAGGGAGGCGACGACCTGCGCCGAGGGGTGGTCGGCGCGCCCCTGCTCCAGCCGCACCAGGTAGTCGACCGAGACGCCGGCGAGCAGGGCGACCTCCTCGCGGCGCAGCCCCTTGGTGCGGCGCTGCCCGGTGGGGAAGCCGACCGCGGCCGGCTGGAGGCGTTCCCGCCATGCGCGCAGCAGCGCCGCGAAGTCGCCTCGATCGGTCATGGGCTCATCGTCGTCCACCGCGGCCGGGATGGGTGGTACTGCCGGTCATACGGTCGACGAGCACCAGCCGACGTCGCCCGGACGGGCGCAGGGTCGGTGCCATGACGACGACATTGATCACTGGTGGCAACAAGAGCCTGGGCTTCGAGACGGCCCGGCGGCTGAAGGAGCACGGGCACCGGGTGGTCATCGGGGCACGCGACGCCGGCCGCGGGCAGCGCGCGGCCGAGGAACTCGGCGTGGAGTGGGTGGAGATCGACGTGACCTCCGACGAGTCGGTGGCCATGGCGGCGAAGGCGGTGCGCGAGCGGTTCGGCGGGCTGGACGTGCTGGTCAACAACGCCGGGATCTCCGGACCGTTCGCCGCGATCGAGGAGTTCGACGGGCCGGGCGTGCTGGCGGTGCTGGACACCAACACCGTGGGCATCGTCCGGACGACGCACGCCTTCCTGCCGCTGCTGCGCGAGTCGGCGGCGCCGGTGATCGTGAACGTGACCAGCGGGCTGGGCTCGTTCACCGTGCGCGGGGACTCCTCGCGGATCGAGTCGACGCTGCCCACGGTCGGCTACTCGGCCAGCAAGGCGGCGGTGAACATGCTGACGTCGGTCTACGCCCAGTTCGTCCCGGACGTGCGGATCAACGTGGTCGACCCGGGCTACACGGCGACCGACTTCAACGGCCACTCCGGCCCGCAGACCGTCACCGAGGGCACCGACGCGATCGTCGTGATGGCCACCATCGGCGCCGACGGCCCGACCGGCACCTTCACCGACCGGCACGGCGCCGTCGGCTGGTGATGCTCGGGCGCGGGCTCAGGCCCTGGGACTGCTGACAGCCGCGGAGCCGGTCCTCGGCCGGGCACCGGAGGACGTTCGCCTCTGGATGCGCGAGCCGGGGAGGTGGTTCATGGGAGGAGCCGGTGACGGAGCGCCCGCCCCGGCGAGAGGAGACCGACCATGTGCGACCACTGCGGCTGCCGGACCCTGACCCCCGTCGCCCGGCTGATGGCCGAGCACGACCAGCTCCGTGAGCTGTCCGGCCGGATCCAGCACGCGCTGGCCCGGCAGGACGACGCGACGGCGCGCAGCCTCTTCTCCGAGGTGCTGGTGGTGCTCGGGCCGCACACCGCGAAGGAGGACCGCGCGCTGTTCCCGATGCTGCGCGGGGAGGAGGAGCTGGCCGAGCACGTCGACGTCCTCGAGGGCGAGCACGCCGACCTCTACGACACCGTCGACGACCTGACCGACCCCGCGGCGGAGGCGGACCTCCCGGCGTGGCGGGCGGGGGTGCTGGAGTTGCTGCGGCACCTGGACCAGCACATGTTCAAGGAGGACTTCGGCTTGTTCCCGGCCGCGATCGCCACCCTGGACGGCGACGACTGGGACGCCGTGGACCGCTGGGAGCGCGAGCACGGCGGCACCGCGACGACCCCGGTCCAGTCCCGGGCGTGACGGTCGAACCCGGTCGCGCGGCGCACCGCCCGACCGGCGGCGGACACTGACGCCTGGCGTCACCGTCCCGGAGCACCGAACGAGAAGAGACCCCATGAGCACCCACCTGCCGCGCGTCTACCTCGACTTCACCGAACAGTTCCCCGACGTCGCCGAGGCCCAGGGCACGCTGGCGCGGGCGATCCGGGAGCGCAGCCCGTTCGACGAGCGCACCGAGCGGTTGCTCACCCTCGCGCTGGCCATCGGCGCCCAGGCCGAGGGCGCGGTGCGCTCCAACGTGCGCAAGGCACGGGAGCACGGGGCGACCACGGACCAGATCCAGGCGGTGGCGCTGGCCGCCATCACCACCTGCGGCTTCCCGACCGCGATGGCGGGGTTGCGCTGGATCGACGAGGTGCTCACCGCCGAGGACGACGACCGCACCGACTGAGCCGCGGGGGCCTGCCGGAGCGACCCCGCAGGCCCCCGACCCCGCCGTCCGGCACTCGGCCCCGCGGTACCCGATCGCGCCCGCAGGCCCCAGGACCGGTCAGCCGGCGAGCTTGGCGACGGTGAGCAGCACCGCGGCGTCGGCGAGCGCGGTCAGCCCGTGCCGTTCCCCGGGCACGACGACCAGCACCCCCTCGCCCGCCTCCACCGCACCGCTCGCGGCGGTGAGCCGCACCCGCCCGGTGAGCACCAGCAGCGTCGCCTCACCGGGGTTCTCGTGCTCGGCCAGCTCGGCGCCCGCGCGCAGCGCGATGACCGTCTGCCGCAACGT
Organism: uncultured Modestobacter sp.; assembly: GCF_947486615.1. Lineage (GTDB taxonomy): Bacteria > Actinomycetota > Actinomycetes > Mycobacteriales > Geodermatophilaceae > Modestobacter. The sequence goes on along the minus strand of NZ_CANKUD010000004.1, from coordinate 397,397 downwards.
CGCCTCGTGCCCGCCGTGCACCGTGGCTGCGGCCCGGCCGCTGCCGGCGGTCCCCGCCGTGCCGAGCAGCTCGGTGACCAGCGCCCCCAGGTCCGTGCCCGATCCGTGCGTGTCCGTTCCGTGCATCCCTGCCTCCTCCGCTCCGGGCCCCGCCACCGTGGCGGCGCCCGTTCCTCGGCGTACCCGGGGCTCCCGACGCTGCTCGGGTCGCACGGTCCCGGGCCAGGGACTTCCGACCCTGCCCGGGCGGCGCCCGACAGCGTGAGATCAGAGCTGGTCCCGCGCTGAGCCGCTGCGCACCGGCGGTCCCCCGCTCGACGGGTGGGGAGCCGCGTCCGCTCGATCGAGGAGAACCGTGACCCCCGCACGCAAGGGCAGCACCAGCACCACCGGTGGGCCGGCACGACTGGACGGCGACCTCTCCGAGGCGCTGGTCAAGACGTCGAGGTTCTTCCGGAAGGGGGACGTCAGCCCGGACCTGCGCTCCCTGCACCAGATCGGCGGCCGGGACGCCGACGCCTTCTACCGGGACCGCTGGGCGCACGACAAGGTGGTCCGCTCCACGCACGGGGTGAACTGCACCGGCTCGTGCTCGTGGAAGGTCTACGTCAAGGACGGGATCATCACCTGGGAGGCGCAGCAGACCGACTACCCGACGACCGGGCCGGACCGGCCGGAGTACGAGCCCCGCGGCTGCCCGCGCGGCGCGGCGTTCTCCTGGTACACCTACTCCCCCACCCGGGTGCGCTACCCCTACGTCCGCGGCTCGCTGCTGCAGATGTACCGCGAGGCGAAGAAGCGCCTGGGTGACCCGGTGCTCGCCTGGGCCGACATCGTCGACGACCCGGAGAAGGCGCGGACCTACAAGTCCCAGCGCGGCAAGGGCGGCCTGGTGCGGGCCAGCTGGGACGAGGCCACCGAGATGGTCGCCGCCGCCCACGTGCACACGATCAAGAAGTGGGGCCCCGACCGGGTCGCCGGCTTCTCCCCCATCCCGGCGATGTCGATGGTGTCGCACGCGGCCGGCTCCCGGTTCATGTCGCTCATCGGCGCCCCGATGCTGTCCTTCTACGACTGGTACGCCGACCTGCCGGTGGCCTCCCCGCAGGTGTTCGGCGACCAGACCGACGTCCCGGAGTCCGGCGACTGGTGGGATGCCTCCTACCTGATGCTGTGGGGCTCCAACGTCCCGGTGACCCGCACCCCGGACGCGCACTGGATGACCGAGGCCCGCTACCGCGGCCAGAAGGTCGTGGTGGTGAGCCCGGACTACTCCGACGCGACGAAGTTCGCCGACGACTGGCTGGCCCCGCACCCGGGCACCGACGGCGCCCTGGCGATGGCGATGGGCCACGTGGTGCTCAAGGAGTTCTTCCTCGACCGGCAGGTGCCCCGCTTCATCGACTACGTGAAGCGCTACACCGACCTGCCCTTCCTGCTCACCCTGACCCCGCGCGGCGACGGCTACGTGCCGGGCAAGTTCCTCACCGCCGCCGACCTGGGCGACACCGCGGAGGGCGCGGAGTTCAGGACCGTCCTGGTCGACGCGGTCACCGACTCCCCGCACGTGCCCAACGGGTCGCTGGGCCACCGGTTCACCGAGGCCGGCAAGGGCAACTGGAACCTCGACCTCGGGGACGTCGACCCGCGGCTGAGCCTCTACGCCGACGGGGCGCCGACCGTGCCGGTCGACCTGACCCGCTTCGACACCCCCCGCGGCGAGGGGGCCGTGCTGCGCCGCGGCGTCCCGGTCCGGCAGGTGGGCGAGCACCTGGTGACCACCGTGTTCGACCTGCTGCTGGCCCAGTTCGGCGTGGGCCGGGACGGGCTGCCGGGTGAGTGGCCGACCGGGCTGGACGACGCCTCGCAGCCGTACACGCCCGCCTGGCAGGAGCAGCACACCGGCGTCCCGGCGGCGGTCGCGACCAAGATCGGCCGGGAGTTCGCGCAGAACGCGGAGGACTCCGGCGGCCGCTCCATGATCATCATGGGCGCGGGCACGAACCACTGGTTCCACTCCGAGACCATCTACCGGGCCTTCCTGACCCTGACCACGCTCACCGGCTGCCAGGGCGTGAACGGCGGCGGCTGGGCGCACTACGTGGGCCAGGAGAAGGTCCGCCCGATCACCGGCTACCAGGCGCTGGCCTCGGCGCTGGACTGGGCGCGGCCGCCGCGGCAGATGATCCAGACCGCCTACTGGTACCTGCACACCGACCAGTGGCGCTACGACCAGACCCACCTGGACGGCTTCGCCTCCCCGCTCGGCACGGGCCGGTTCGCCGGGAAGTCCCCGGCCGACGTGCTCGCCCAGTCGGCCCGGATGGGCTGGATGCCGTCCTACCCGACCTTCAACCGCAACCCGCTGGACCTGGCCGACGAGGCGGAGGCGGCCGGCAAGGAGCCCGGGCAGCACGTGGTGGACGGGCTGACCGACGGCAGCCTGCGCTTCGCCGGGGAGGACCCGGACGCACCGGAGAACTTCCCGCGGGTGCTCACCGTCTGGCGGGCGAACCTGCTGGGCTCCTCGGGCAAGGGCAACGAGTACTTCCTCAAGCACTTGCTGGGCACCGACTCCTCGCTGCGGGCGGAGGAGGCGCCACCGGAGATGCGCCCGGCCGAGGTCGTCTGGCGGGACGAGGCGCCCGAGGGGAAGCTCGACCTGCTGCTCACCCTGGACTTCCGGATGACCAGCACCACGGTGTTCTCCGACGTCGTGCTCCCGGCCGCCACCTGGTACGAGAAGTACGACCTCAGCACCACCGACATGCACCCGTTCGTCAACTCGTTCAACCCGGCGATCTCCCCGCCCTGGGAGACCCGCAGCGACTTCGCCGCCTTCGGGTCGATCGCCAAGGTGTTCAGCCGGCTGGCCGCCACCCACCTCGGCGTGCGCAAGGACCTCGTCGCGCTGCCGCTGATGCACGACACCCCCGACGAGATGGCCAACCCCCGCGGGGTGGTGCGCGACTGGAAGGCCGGCGAGTGCGCGCCGGTGCCCGGCAAGACGATGCCCAAGATCACCGTGATCGAGCGGGACTACGCGGCCGTGGCCGAGAAGTGGGCGGCGCTGGGCCCGCTGGTGGAGAAGGCCGGCCTGCAGCTCAAGGGCGTGACCACCATGCCGGACAAGGAGGTCGAGCTGCTGCGCCGCACCAACGGGGTCACCCGGGGCGGCGTCGCCGACGGCCGGCCGGTGCTCACCAAGGACGTGCACTGGTGCGAGACGATCCTGGCGCTGTCCGGGACGACGAACGGGCGGCTGGCGGTGCAGGGGTTCCGGGCCGCCGAGGAGCGCACCGGCACCCGGATGGCCGATCTGGCCGCCGAGGACGAGGGCCGCCGGATCACCTTCGCCGACACCCAGATGCGGCCCACCCCGGTGATCACCTCACCGGAGTGGTCGGGCAGCGAGCACGGCGGACGGCGGTACTCGCCGTTCACGATCAACGTCGAGCGGCTCAAGCCCTGGCACACGCTCACCGGGCGGATGCACTTCTTCCTGGACCACGACTGGATGACCGAGGCGGGTGAGAACCTGCCGGTCTTCCGGCCGCCGCTGGACATGCACGCCCTCTTCGGGGAGCCGCAGCTCGGTGAGACCGGCGAGCTCGGGGTGACCGTCCGGTACCTCACCCCGCACAGCAAGTGGTCGATCCACTCGGAGTACCAGGACAACCTGTTCATGCTCTCGCTCTCCCGCGGCGGCCCGACGATCTGGATGAGCCCGCAGGACGCAGCGAAGGTCGGCATCGCCGACAACGACTGGATCGAGGCGGTCAACCGCAACGGCGTCGTCGTCGCCCGCGCGATCGTCTCCTCCCGGATGCCCGAGGGCACCGTCTACATGCACCACGCCCAGGAGCGGCTGATCGACGTCCCCCGTGCGGAGACCTCGGGCAAGCGCGGCGGCATCCACAACTCGCTCACCCGGCTGTTCCTCAAGCCCACCCACCTGATCGGCGGCTACTCCCAGTTGTCCTACGCCTTCAACTACCTCGGCCCCACCGGCAACCAGCGGGACGAGACCACCGTGATCCGCCGTCGCAGCCAGGAGGTGCAGTACTGATGAGAGTCATGGCCCAGATGGGCATGGTGATGAACCTGGACAAGTGCATCGGGTGCCACACCTGCTCGGTCACCTGCAAGCAGGCGTGGACCAACCGCACCGGCGTCGAGTACGTCTGGTTCAACAACGTGGAGACCCGGCCCGGCCAGGGCTACCCGCGCACCTACGAGGACCAGGAGAAGTGGAAGGGCGGCTGGGAGCTGGGCCGCAACGGGCGGCTCAAGCTGCGCACCGGCAGCCGGCTCAAGCGGCTGATGACCATCTTCTCCAACCCGGTGCAGCCCTCGATCAACGAGTACTACGAGCCCTGGACCTACGACTACGAGACGCTGACCAACGCCCCGCTGCAGGAGCACACCCCGGTCGCCCAGCCCCGCTCGCTGCTGTCGGACAAGCCGATGAAGGTGGAGTGGAGCGCCAACTGGGACGACAACCTCGGTGGTGCCCCGGAGCTGCTCGAGAACGACCCGGTGCTGAAGAAGATCTCCGCCGAGGTCAAGGAGAAGTTCGAGCAGACCTACATGTTCTACCTGCCGCGGATCTGCGAGCACTGCATCAACCCCTCGTGCGCGGCGTCCTGCCCGTCGGGGGCGATCTACAAGCGGGCCGAGGACGGGATCGTCCTGGTCGACCAGGACCGCTGCCGTGGCTGGCGGATGTGCGTGACCGGCTGCCCGTACAAGAAGATCTACTTCAACCACCGCACCGGCAAGGCCGAGAAGTGCACCTTCTGCTACCCGCGCGTGGAGGTCGGCATCCCGACCGTCTGCTCGGAGACGTGCGTGGGCCGGCTCCGCTACATCGGCATCGTGCTCTACGACGCCGACCGGGTGCTGGAGGCCGCCGCCACCCCTGACCCGCAGGACCTCTACGAGGCGCAGCGGTCGCTGGTGCTCGACCCGAACGACCCCGAGGTGATCGCCGCCGCCCGGCGCGACGGCATCTCCGAGGACTGGATCGAGGCCGCGCAGCGCTCGCCGATCTACGCGCTGATCCACACCTACGGGGTGGCGCTGCCGCTGCACCCGGAGTACCGGACGATGCCGATGGTCTGGTACATCCCGCCGCTGTCGCCGGTGGTCGACGCGCTCACCGAGACCGGGCACGACGGGGAGGCCGCCGGCAACCTGTTCGGCGCCATCGAGTCGCTGCGCATCCCGGTGGAGTACCTCGCCGAGCTGTTCACCGCCGGGGACACCCAGCGGGTCGACGGCGTGCTGCGCCGGCTGGCCGCGATGCGCTCCTACATGCGCGACCTGAACCTGGGCCGGGAGGCCGACGAGTCGATCGCCACCGCGGTGGGGATGACCGGTCAGGGCATCGAGGACATGCACCGGCTGCTGGCGGTGGCCAAGTACGACGAGCGCTACGTCATCCCGACCGCGCACTCCGAGCAGGGCCCGGGTCAGGAGGAGCTGGACACCGGCTGCTCGCTGGACTACGACGACGGCCCGGGGATGGGCGGCTGGGGGCCCTTCGGGGAGAGCTCCGGTGGGGTCACCCCGATCGCGGTGGAGAACTTCCACATGCTCGCCGGCCGGCAGCGCAGCGACACCGCGGCCGCGCCGGCGACCAAGGAGCAGCGGGTCAACCTGCTCAACTGGGACGGCAAGGGCGCGCCGGAGGGCCTGTTCCCGCCGCGGGACGACCTGACCGCCGGCCCGGACGGCCCGGACGACGGCGGTGTGGGCCCGGACTCCCCCGCCGTCGTGGAGCCCAAGCCGTGAGCGCCCGGGACGTCGCCGGACGACTGCGGCGCGAGCGCACCGGCGCCGGCACTCCCGCCCAGGTGGCCGCGGCCCGGCAGGTCGCCTCGCTGCTGCTGGACTACCCCGACGAGCTGCCGCTGGACCGGCTCGGGTTGCTCCGGGCCACCGTCGCCCCGCTGCCGGCCGAGCTGGCCGGTCCGCTGGGCCGGTTCCTGGACCACGTGGAGACCACCCCGCTGGCCCAGCAGCAGACCGACTACGTGGAGACCTTCGACCTGCGCCGGCGGTGCTGCCTGTACCTGACGTACTACCGGTACGGCGACACCCGCAAGCGGGGCATGGCGCTGCTGCAGTTCAAGCACCTCTACACCCGGGCCGGCATGGAGCTGGCCGACGGCGAGCTGCCCGACCACCTCGCGGTGGTGCTGGAGTTCACCGCCACCGGTGACGTGGCGCGCGGTGAGCGGCTGCTGCACGAGCACCGTGCCGGGCTGGAGCTGCTCCGGCTGTCCCTGGCCGACCGCCGCTCGCCGTACGAGCACGTGCTGCAGGCGGTCTGCGCGACCCTGCCCCCGGTCGCCGCCGCGGACCGGGAGGCAGCCCTGCTGCTGGCACAGCAGGGGCCGCCGTCGGAGGACGTCGGCCTGGACCCCTACAGCGCCGCCCCCTTCGCCCCACCGGAGTTCAGCTCGGTGCCCCGCGCCGCGACCCCCACAGGAGCCTCCGCATGAACACCCTCGAGATCCTGCTCTGGGTGGTCCTCCCCTACGTGAGCCTGGCGGTGTTCGTGGTGGGGCACTACTGGCGCTACCGCTACGACAAGTTCGGCTGGACGACGCGGTCCAGCCAGCTCTACGAGAGCCGCCTGCTGCGCTGGGGCAGCCCGCTGTTCCACTTCGGCATCCTGTTCGCCCTGGCCGGCCACGTGCTGGGGCTGGGCATCCCGGCGTCCTGGACGGAGGCGGTGGGCATCTCCGAACACGCCTACCACGTCGTCGCCGTGGCCACCGGGGCCCTGGCCGGCTTCGGCACCATCGTCGGGCTGGGCATCCTGCTGTACCGCCGGCGCACCGTCGGGCCGGTGTTCTCCGCGACCACCCGCAACGACAAGCTCATGTACCTGGTGCTCACCGCCACGATCCTGTTCGGGCTGAGCAACACGGTGCTGGGCAACATCATCGGCCAGGCCTCGGACTACCGGGAGACCGTCTCGCCGTGGTTCCGCAGCATCTTCTACTTCCAGCCGAAGCCGGAGCTGATGGACGAGGCGGGGCTGGGCTACCAGCTGCACGCGCTGTCGGCGTTCCTGCTGTTCGCCATCTGGCCGTTCACCCGGCTGGTGCACGTGTTCAGCGCCCCGCTCGGCTACTTCACCCGGCCCTACATCGTCTACCGGAGCCGCGACGTCCGGCTGGGCAGCCGGGCGAGCGCCCGCGGGTGGGACAAGGAGAAGGTCTCCCGCCGGTGAGCAGCCCCCCGGGCTGAGCAGCACCCACGCCGGGTCGCCGACGCACCCGCGTCGGCGGCCGGGCGTTCCGGCGTCCGAGCCCGGGCGCGGGGTGCTCGGGCCCCCGGACTCCCCCGCCCGGGACCTTCGTCTCTTCGTCCGGCACCCGCCCGGGGCGGTTACTGGGAACATGACCGATCGCGGCACGTCCGCTCCGAACCAGGACCGGGGAACGATCGCCCCCTCGGTCTCCCCCGCCGCCGCGGCAGCGGATGCGCCGGCCACCGAGATCCCGCGCCAGGCGTGGACCGTGCTCGCCGTCGCCACGCTGGGCTTCGGCGTCAACTTCTGGGCCTGGGCGCTGATCAGCCCGCTGGGCTCGTTCTTCAGCGACTCGCTGGGGCTCAGCGCCCTGCAGAAGTCGCTGCTGGTCGCCGTGCCCGTGGTGGTGGGCTCGGTGGGCCGGATCCCGGTCGGGGCGCTGACCGACCGCTTCGGTGCCCGGCTGATGTTCCCGCTGGTGACCGCGCTGACCATCGTGCCGGTGCTGTTCGTCGGGCACGTGGCCACCGACTCCTACGGGCTGCTGCTGCTCGGCGGCTTCGTCCTCGGCCTGGGCGGCACGACGTTCGCCATCGGCGTCCCGCTGGTGAACTCCTGGTTCCCGCCGGCCCGCAGGGGCACCGCGCTCGGCGTCTTCGGCATCGGCATGGGCGGCACCGCGGTCTCCGCCTTCACCACCGTGGCGCTCAAGGACGCCCAGGGCGTGTCGTTCCCCTTCACCCTCGTCGCCGTGGTCCTCGCCCTCTACGCCGTGCTGGCCTACGCCACGCTGCGCGACGCACCCGGTCGGGCCGTGCCCACCGGCAGCGCCACCCGGCGCGCCTGGAACACCGCCCGGATGCCGGTCACCCTGCAGCTGTCCTTCCTCTACGCCATCGGCTTCGGCGGCTTCGTCGCCTTCAGCGTCTACCTGCCCACCTACCTGCGGGACGCCTTCGGCCTCACCCCCGGGGACGCCGCGGTGCGCACCGCCGGGTTCGTCGTCCTCGCCGTGGCGATGCGCCCGGTCGGCGGGGTGCTGTCGGACAAGCTGCGCCCGGTGCCGGTGCTGGTGGCGTCGTTCGCGGTGGTCGCGGTCGGCGCGGCGGTCTCCGCCTTCGAGCCGCCGCTGGCCCCGACCGGCACGGTGGCCTTCCTGGCGATGGCCGCCGCGCTCGGTGCGGCGTCCGGCGCGGTCTTCGCCCTCGTCGGCGTGGTCGCCCCGGCCGGCACGGTCGGGTCGGTGACCGGCATCGTCGGCGCCGCCGGTGGCCTCGGCGGGTTCGTGCCGCCGCTGCTGATGGGCCTCATCTACGGGCAGGTGGGCAACTACAAGCCGGGGCTGGCCCTGCTGGCGGTCGCCGCCGGAGTCGCCGCGGTCTACACCGCCCTCGTCATGCGGTCGGTCGGGCAGTCCCCGACCGACTGATCAAGGACCACGAGCTCAACCCCCTACGCAAGGAGAACCATGCTGTCCGACACGTCGCGCCCGGTCATCGAGGCCACCCTCCCGGTGGTCGCCGACAACATCGAGGAGATCGCCCGGCGCTTCTATGCGCACATGTTCGGCGAGCACCCCGAGCTGCTCGACGGCCTGTTCAACCGCGGCAACCAGGCCGAGGGCACCCAGCAGGTCGCGCTCGCCGGCTCGGTGGCGGTGTTCGCCAGCACGCTGCTGAAGAACCCGGAGGAGGTGCCGGAGGCGCTGCTGTCCCGGATCGCGCACAAGCACGCCTCGCTGGGCCTGCGCCCCGACCAGTACCAGGTCGTGCACGACAACCTGTTCTGGGCGATCGTCGACGTCCTCGGTGAGGCGGTCACCCCGGAGGTCGCCGCGGCATGGGACGAGGTCTACTGGCTGATGGCCAACGCCCTGATCAACATGGAGCGCGGCCTGTACAGCGCCCGCGCCGTCACCCCGGACGCCGTCTGGCGCGAGTGGGAGGTCACCGAGCGGGTGCAGGAGACCCCGGACGTGGTCACCTTCCGGGTCAAGCGGGGCGACGACCGGCTGGTGCGCTCCTCGCTGCCGGGCCAGTACATCTCGGTGCAGGCGCTCATGCCCGACGGCGTGCACCAGCCCCGGCAGTACAGCCTCACCCGGGCCGACGACGGCGAGCACCTGCAGTTCTCGGTGAAGCGGGTCGCCGGCAACGGCAAGCCGGCCGGCGAGGTCTCCACCCTGCTGCACGACACCGTGGCCGTCGGTGACCGGCTGACCATCTCGGTGCCCTTCGGCGACGTCGTGCTGGACGACTCCGGCCGGCCGGTGGTGTTCGTCAGCGGCGGCATCGGCGTCACCCCGACGGCCGGGATGGTCTCGCACCTGGTGGCCGCGGGCTCGCACCTGCCGATCACCGTGCTGCACGCCGACACGGCGGAGTCCACCTTCGCGCTCCGCCGGCAGCTGCTGGACGACATGGCCGCGCTGCCCGGCGCCCGGGTGCAGGTCTGGTACGAGGACGGCGGGGACAGCGAGCTCGCCGCGGACGCCGTGCACACCGGGCGGATGGACCTGAGCGGCGTCGACCTGCCGGCAGGCGCCGGGTACTACCTGTGCGGCCCGCTGCCGTTCATGAAGGCCGTGCGCAGCCAGCTCATCGGCCTGGGCGTGCCGCCCAAGGACATCCAGTACGAGGTGTTCGGCCCGGACCTGTGGCAGGCCGACCTGGCCAGCGAGCCGGCGCCGGAGACCGTCGCCGCCCCGGCCGACGCCCGCTGACCGCACCCGCACCCGACGGCCGGGCCCCTCGCACGACGAGGGGCCCGGTCGTCGTCCCGGGGGTCCGGGTCAACCGCCACGAGACAGAGGAGTCGCCGTGCTGACGGTGCAGCGGGACCGCGTGCTGGACGTGCTCGACGACGGCGAGTGCCGGGCGTTGCTGGCGACGGCGACGATCGGCCGGATCGCGTTCACCGAGGGGGCGTTGCCGGCGATCCAGCCGGTGTCCTTCACGGTCGACCGCGGCGAGATCGTCGTCCCCACCCAGCAGGGCAGCACGGTGGCGGCCGCGAGCCGCGGCACCGTCGTCGCCTTCGAGGTGGACGACTACGACGTCCTCGGCCGCACCGGGTGGCACGTCACCGTGGTCGGCACGTCGCGGCTGATCAGCGACCCGGCGGGGATCGGCGAGCTCGACCTGCTCGGCACGCGCGCCTGGGCACCGGCGGGCGAGCGCTGCTACGTCGCGATCGGGATCCGGCTGGTGCACGGCCGTCGGTTGCGGGTGGCAGCCGGTGCGCCGGCCGCCGTCCGGGCGCTGGTGCCCGAGCCGACGCCGGTTCCGGACTGAGCCGTGCGGACGCCGGGTGATCCCTCCGCCGCGCCCCAGGGGATGCTGGCGGGGATGAGCACCGCAGCAACGCCCTGGGAGCCGGACGACGCCACTGCCGCACCCGCCTCCACCCCCGCGCTGGCCGGCATGCGGCTGACCGAGCTGATCGGCGAGGTGCAGGACCGGCTGGCCACGGTCGCCCGCACCCAGGCCCGGGTGCAGGACCTGCTCGATGCGTTCCTCAGCGTCTCCGCCGGGCTGGACCTGGACACCACGCTGCGCCGGATCGTGGCGGCGGCCACCGGGCTGGTCGACGCCCGGTACGGCGCCCTCGGCGTGCTGCGGCCCGGCGGCGGCCTCGGCGACTTCATCACCGTCGGCCTGCCCGAGGGCCACCCGGCGCTCAGCGGACCGCCGCCGGAGGGCAAGGGGCTGCTCGGCCAGCTCATCACCGATCCCCGGCCGCTGCGGCTCGGCGACCTCAGCCAGCACCCCGCCGCCGTCGGCATCCCGGCGGACCACCCGCGGATGCGCTCGTTCCTGGGTGCTCCGGTGCGGGTGCGCGGCGAGGTCTACGGCAACCTCTACCTGACCGAGAAGCGCGACGGCGAGTTCACCGCAGAGGACGAGGCGGTGCTGGTCGCGCTGGCCGGGGCCGCGGGCATCGCGATCGACAACGCCCGGCTCTACGAGCAGGGCCAGGTGCGGCGGCGGTGGCAGGAGGCGGTGGCCGACGTCCGGGTCGCCCTGCTCGGCGGGGCCTCGCCGGACACCGCGCTGCAGCTGGTGGCCGACCGGGTGCGCACGCTGACCGGCGCGGACGCGACGTGGCTGCTGGTCGCGCTGCCGGACACCGACACCTACCAGGTGCAGGCGCAGAGCAGCGGCCCCGAGCTGGCCGACGTCACCGGTGCCCGGCTCCCCCCGGAGGACACCCCGGCGCTGCGGGCGGTGCTGTCCGCCGGCGCGGTCTCCTCCCTCGACCTGACCGGCCTGCTGCCGGGGGCGCCCACCGGCCGGGCCCCGTGGGGGCCGGCGATCGGGGTGCCGCTGGAGCGCACCGATGCCTGGCCGGCGATCGTCGTCGCCGTGCGACGCGGCGGCGCGCAGCCGTTCGACCCGGCGCTGGGACCGCTGGTCGCCGCGTTCGCCGACCAGGTGGGGCTGGCGCTGGACATGGTGGCCCGCCAGCAGGTGGCCCGCCGGCTGGACGTCTACGAGGACCGCGACCGGATCGCCCGGGACCTGCACGACCACGTCATCCAGCGGCTGTTCGCCGCCGGTCTGAGCCTGCAGGCGGCGGCCACCCGGGTGCGGGACGACGTCGTGCAGCAGCGGCTGCGCGGCGTCGTCGACCAGCTGGACGAGACGGTGCGGGACATCCGGACCACCATCTTCGACCTGCACACCACCGACGGCGCGAGCACCGCGGACAGCCTGCGCCGGCGGGTGCTGGACGTCGTCACCGCCGCCGCCGAGCCCGGCCTGCACCCCACGGTGCGGATGTCCGGCGCGGTCGACGCCCTGGTCACCGGTGCGCTGGCCGCCGACGTCGAGGCCGTCGTCCGGGAGGGGGTGACCAACACCGCCCGGCACGCCGCCGCCCGGCACGTGACCGTCACCCTGGACGTCGGTGACGAGGTGGTCGTGGAGGTGCTGGACGACGGGTGCGGCATCGACCCGCTGGTGGCCCGCAGCGGGCTGGGCAACCTGGAGCGGCGGGCGCTGGCCCGCGGCGGCAGCGCCTCGGCGCAGCGGGTCGCCGAGGGCGGCACCCGGTTGCGCTGGCACGTCCCGCTGCCGGCCCGCAGCGAGAGCTGAGCCCGGGCCTGCGCCCTCAGCTCACTGCGAGGGCCGGCCCGGACCGCGCAGCTCGGTGGCGAGGATGGCGGCCTGGGTGCGGCGTTCGAGGCCGAGCTTGGCCAGCAGGTGGGACACGTAGTTCTTGATCGTCTTCTCGGCGAGGAACATCCGCTCGCCGATCTGCCGGTTGGTCAGCCCCTCACCGATCAGCTCCAGCACGGTGCGCTCCTGCTCGCTGAGCTTGGCCAGCGGGCCGGTGGGCTCGGCGGAACGGCGCATCCGCTGCATCACCGCGGCGGCGGCCGTCGGGTCCAGCAGCGAGCCGCCGGCGGCCACCGTGCGCACTCCGGCGACCAGGTCCTGCCCGAGGATCTGCTTGAGCAGGTAGCCCGAGGCGCCGGCCATGATCGCCTCGAACAGCGCCTCGTCGTCGCTGTAGCTGGTGAGCATGACGACCTTGAGGTCGGGCATGCTCGACCGCAGCTCGCGGCACACCGAGACGCCGTCGCCGTCGGGCAGCCGCACGTCGAGCACCGCGACGTCCGGGCGCAGCGCCGGCACCCGGGCCAGCGCCTCGGCGGCGTTCTTCGCTTCTCCCACCACGACGATGCCGGGGTCGGTCTCCAGCACGTCGGCCACCCCGCGGCGGACGATCTCGTGGTCGTCGAGGAGGAAGACCCGGATGGTGTCCTGCTCGGCCTGGGCGGTCACCGGGCCAGCTTAGGCACCACCGACCGGCCTCCCCGGCGCCCACCCGACCGCCCGCTCCCCCGCAGGCCGCGGCCGGCTCAGCCGGCCGCGGCCACCTCGGCGACGGGCCGGACGACCAGCACCGGGCACGGGCCGTGCATGGCGCAGTGCAGGCCCACCGAGCCCAGCAGCAGGCCGCGCACCTGCCCGCGACCGCGGCTGCCCACCACCAGCAGCTCGGCGTCGGCCGCCCGCCGCACGAGGACGTCGGAGGGCGCGCCCTCCACCACCACGGTCGACACGGTGGGCGCCGTCCCGCCCGGGTGGTCGGCGCCGCGGAGCACGTCGGCGACCGCGCCGTCGAGCCGGCTCTGCACGTCGGCGGTGATCTCGGCGACCGTGGGCAGCGACCGGCTGAGGCCGTCGGTCCAGTGGTCGGAGAGGGTGAAGGTGGCGACCGCCTCGACGTCGGCCCCGAGCCGGGCAGCCTCCTCGATGGCCACGGCGAGGGCCGCGCGGGACGGCGCCGAGCCGTCGACACCGACGACGACGGTGTGCTGCCGCGCCTGGTCGGCCGGGGCGCGGTGCACCACGACGACCCGGCAGGGCGCGTGCGTCACGCAGTGCAGGGCGACCGAGCCGAGCAGCGCGCTGCGCACCGCACCCCGGCCGCGGTTGCCGACCACCAGCACGGCGGCGCCCGCGGCGCGCCTCACCAGCAGCTGGGCGGCCGGGCCGGCGCCGACGGTGAGCTGCACGGGCACATCTGCCGCACCCTGGGCACCGATCACCGCCAGGTCGTTGCGCACTTCCTGGACGAAGGTCCCGATCGCCTGGGTGGTGGCGTCGGCGACCTCCTCCGTGGGCAGCACGCCGGCCAGCTCGGGCCCGGCCCACCAGGTGGCGGCGACCTGGTACGCCGCCACCACCTCGACCTCGGCGCCGGTGCGGGCCGCGGTGAGGAGGGCGTGCACCAGCGCCGCACGCGAGCCGGCCGAACCGTCCACGCCGACGACGACGCGGGGCCGGGCTCCACCGTCGGCGCCACCGGTCCGCTGGACATCCGTCTCGGTCATGACCACTCCTCGGCTCCGGGCCCGGACCTCTTCCGGGCCCACCCCGACCCTCCCGCGCAGCGCCGCCCATGTCGCCGGGTCGTGCGTCCCCGCCCACGGGACGAAGGTCCTCCGGGCCACGGCCCCTCACCGAGTGCACCGACGCGGTCGTCACGATGGCCACCTTCGGCGCCGGCAGCCCGGTCGGCGCATCCACCGACCGGCACGGCGCCGTCGACCGGTGCTCCCGTCCCGGGAGACCTGCCCGGTCGGAAGACCTCTGGACGCCCCGGAACAGCAGGCCAGGCGCCTGTCCGCAGATCATCGGAGGCCCTGGACAACCCGTTCGAGGGCCGTCGTCGGACCATCCCCGAGGAGAACGCCCGAGCGCCACCGCCACCCGATGTCGAGAACCAGGAGGTGGTTCCGTCCCTGGGGTGTTCGCGGCCACGATGGGCCGCACCGGCACCGAGGAGAGCCGCGATGGCCAAGTACCTGATGCTCAAGCACTACCGCAGCACGTCGAAGTCGCTCGACTGCGCACCGATGGACCAGTGGACGCCGGACGAGGTCGCGGCCCACGTCCAGTACATGAACGACTTCGCGGCCGAGCTGGAGCGGACCGGCGAGTTCGTCGACGGCCAGGCGCTCGCACCCGAGGGCCGGTGGGTCCGCTACGACGGCGAGGGCCGCCCGCCGGTCACCGACGGCCCGTTCGCCGAGACCAAGGACCTCGTCGCCGGCTGGATGGTGATCGACGTCGACACCCACGAGCGCGCCGTCGAGCTGGCCGGGCAGCTGTCGGCGGCCCCCGGCCCGGGCGGTGAGCCGATCCGCGAGTGGCTCGAGCTGCGCCCGTTCCTGGGCGCGCCCCCCACCATCACCGAGTGACCCCGCCGGTGGACGACGTCCTGGTGCGCAGCCTGGTGCCGACCGTGCTCGGCGTCCTCGTCCGTCGCGGAGCCGACTTAGCGGCGGCCGAGGACGCCGTCCAGGAGGCACTGGTCGAGGCGGTGCGCAGCTGGCCGGCCACGCCGCCGCGGGACCCGACAGGCTGGTTGGTGACCGTCGCCTGGCGCAGGTTCCTCGACGCGACCCGGGCGGAGACCACCCGCCGTCGCCGGGAGGAGACCGTCGCCGACGAACTGCCGTCCGGGCCGGTGCCCCCGTCGGACGACACGCTGCAGCTGTATTTCCTCTGCGCCCACCCGTCCCTGACGCCCGCGTCCGCGGTGGCGCTCACGCTGCGCGCCGTCGGCGGCCGTGACCACCCGGCAGATCGCCGCGGCCCACCTGGTGCCCGAGCCGACGATGGCGCAGCGGATCAGCCGGGCCAAGCGCACCGTCTCCGGCGTCCGGTTCGACGAGCCCGGCGACGTCGCGACCGTGTTGCGGGTGCTCTACCTGGTGTTCAACGAAGGCCACTCCGGGGATGTCGACCTGGCCGCGGAGGCCATCCGGCTCACCCGGCAGCTGGCGGCCGCGGTCGACCACCCCGAGGTGGCAGGGCTGCTCGCGCTGATGCTGCTCCACCACGCCCGCCGCGCCGCCCGGACCACACCCGGCGGCAGCCTGGTGCCCCTCGCCGAGCAGGACCGGAGCCGGTGGGACACCGCGCTGATCGGCGAGGGCATCGACTGCTGCAGGCGGCCCTGGCCCGGGACCGGCTGGGCGAGTACCAAGCGCAGGCCGCCATCGCGGCGCTGCATGCCGACGCGCGCACGGCCGCGGAGACCGACTGGGTGCAGATCGTGGAGTGGTACGACGAGCAGCTGCTCCGGCTGACCGGCAGCCCGGTGGTGCGGCTCAACCGCGCGGTCGCCGTCGGCGAGGTCGACGGTCCGCGCGCCGGCCTGACGGCGCTCGCCGAACTGGACGACGCACTCCCCCGCCACCGCGCGGTCGCCGCGTACCTGCACGAGAAGGACGGCGACCCGGCGACGGCGGCGCACCTCTACGCCGAGGCCGCCGCCAAGGCACCCACCACTGCCGAGCGCGACCACCTCACCCGGCAGGCGGCCCGGCTCAACTCCCGCTGCCGACGGGCCCCCCAGGGGCGAAGTCCCGGCGGGGTGCCCAGCGACCGGCGAGGAACACCGCCGTGATCCCCGCGCCCACCAGGCACAGCGCGCCGTTGACCCAGATCGCCGTCGTCACCCCGTCGAGCACCCCGGAGCCACCCAGCACCACCGCGGTCACGACGGCGCTCATCACCGGCGTCCCGAGAGTGATGCCGATCTGCTGGCTCATCGTGGTCAGCCCGGTGGCCAGGCCCTGCTCGCTCTCGGGCAGCCCGGACGTCGCGGTGACCATGAACCCGACGATGACGACGAGGTTCGCCACCCCGCCGACGAAGGTGGCGGCGAGCACCAGCCAGATCGACGCCGCGGCGTCGGAGACCAGCACCAGCGACAGCGTCGCGACGGCCTGGACGACGAACCCGCCGACGATCGCCGTCCGGTTGCCGAACCGCCCGATCACCCGCGGCCCGAGCAGCCCACCGGCGACGGTGCCCAGCCCGAGCACGGCGAACGAGAGCCCGGCGGCGAGCGGGCTGTAGCCGAGCACCTCCTGCAGGTACAGGGTCAGCAGGAAGACCAGCGACGTCTCGGTGACGAACGCCAGCGCCCCGGCGACGTTGCCGACCGCGACGCTGCGCCGGCGCAGCACGCCCAGCGGCACGAGCGGGAAGGCCGTCCGCCGCTCGACCGAGACGAACGCGACCAGCAGCACCAGAGCGGCGGCGAAGGAGAGCAGCGTCAGCGCGTCGGTCCAGCCGTGCGAGGCGGCGCGGGTCAGGCCGAAGACGAGCGCCAGCAGCCCGAGCGTCACGGTCACCGCACCCGGCACGTCGAGCCGGGTGCGCTGCTCGGGGCGGCGCTCGGTGAGCACCCGCGGGGCGACGACCAGCACGACCACGGCGACCGGCACGTTGAGGAAGAAGGCCCACCGCCAGCTGAGCAGGTCGGTCAGCAGCCCACCGAGGACGGCGCCGGTGGTGAACCCGGCGGCCATCAGCGCGCCGTTCAGGCCGAGCGCCCGGTCCCGCGCCGGCCCCTCGGGGAACGTGCCGAGCAGCAGGGCCAGCGCCGCCGGGACGACGATCGCCGTCGCCACGCCCTGGGCGACCCGGGCGGTGAGCAGCACCGCCGGCGTCGTCGCCAGGCCACCGAGCAGGGAGCCGGCGCCGAGCAGGGCCATGCCGAGGGAGAACATCCGCCGCCGTCCGGCGAGGTCGGCGACCCGACCCATGAGCAGGGTGAGCCCGGCGGCGCAGAGCGCGAAGGCGGTGGCGATCCACTGCAGGTCGGCGAGGCCGATGCCAACGTCCGCGCCGATGGTGGGCAGGGCGACGTTGAGGATGGAGAAGTCGACGGCGAGGGTGAAACTCGCGGTGAGCAGCACGGCGAGAGCGGCGCGCTGCCGGACGGGTGCGGCGAGGGTGGTCACCCCGGCGACGCTGCGCCCGCGGCCGCCGGGCAACCACACCCCCGTCTGCCTGTCACCGGCAGGGACAGGCTGGGCCTCGACGCCGGCGGCAGGATGAGCGCATGACCGAGCTCGGGGAGTTCCTGCGCGTGCGGCGGGCGGCGCTGCAGCCGGCGGACGTCGGCCTGCGCGGCTACGGCGCCCGGCGGGTGCCCGGGCTGCGGCGCGAGGAGCTGGCGATGCTGGCCGGGGTGAGCGCCACGTACTACGCCCGGCTGGAGCAGGGCCTCAGCGCGAACGCGTCGGAGGCGGTGCTCGAGTCGCTGGCCCGGGCGCTGGAGCTGACCCCCGACGAGCGGGCGCACCTGCACACCCTGGCCCGCACCCCCACCCGCCACCGTCCCCGGTCACGCCCGGACGTGATCCGCCCGGGCATGCTGCGGCTGATCGAGTCGATGCCGGACACCCCCGCGGTGGTGCTGGGCCGGCGCAGCGAGGTGCTCGGCTGGAACGCCCTCGGCCACCGCCTGGTCGCCGGGCACCTGCCGTTCGCCGCCCCGCACCGCCCGGCCGAGCGCCCCAACATGACCCGGCTGCTGTTCCTCGACGCGCACACCCGTGAGCTCTACCGCCGGCGGGACGAGGAGGCGCAGCGGGCGGTGTCGTCGCTGCGGGTGCTGGCCGGCCGGTCACCCGAGGACGACGAGCTGACCCGGCTGGTCGGCGAGCTGACCGTTCAGAGCGCGGAGTTCGCCCGGCTGTGGGCCCGGCACCCGGTGGCGAACTGTGTGTCGGGCACCAAGCAGCTGCGCCATCCGGAGGTCGGCGAGCTGGAGGTGGCCTTCGAGGTGCTCACCCCGCCCGACGACGCCGGCCACCGCCTGCTGCTCTACACCGCCGAGCCGGGGACGCCGTCCGCCGCGGCCCTGGACCTGCTCCGCCACAGCCGGACGACGTGCCGCACCGGGATGTCACCCAGCGTTTCTTGACCTGTTCCAAGAAGTGGGACAGGGTCCTCCTCGTGGCCGACCGCGCACATCTCGAACGTGATCTGCGGGCCGTCGGCCTGCGGGTCACCCAGCCGCGCCTGGCGGTGCTGGCCGCCGTGCACACCCACCCGCACCTGGACACCGACGCGCTCATCGCCGCCGCGCGCACCCGGCTGGACGCGGTCTCCCACCAGGCGGTCTACGACGTGCTGCGGGTGCTCACCGACACCGGCCTGGTGCGGCGCATCCAGCCGCAGGGGTCGGTCGCCCGGTACGAGGCGCGGGTCGGCGACAACCACCACCACATGGTCTGCCGGTCCTGCGGTGCCATCAGCGACGTCGACTGCGCCACCGGCGCGGCGCCGTGCCTGACGCCGTCCGGTGACGCCCCGCCCGGCTTCGTCGTCGACGAGGCCGAGGTCATCTACTGGGGCCGGTGCTCCTCCTGCGCCACCGCACCGGCCGTTCCGTCCACCACCGACCGTCCCGCAGAGAGAGGCACTCCGTGACCGAGTACGACAAGTCCCAGGTCAGCACGGCCGACTACGACAAGACCGAGGTCGCCAAGGCCCAGTCGGAGAGCACCAGCGAGAGCGAGAACCCGGCGATCAAGGCGCCGGAGCCGGTCACCAACGGGCGCCCCCGCACCACCCGCGACTGGTGGCCCAACCAGGTCGACGTCCAGGTGCTGAACAAGACCTCGAAGGACTCCGACCCGCTCGGCGCGGACTTCGACTACAAGGCCGCGGTGGCCACGCTGGACGTCGAGGCGGTCAAGCGCGACGTCGTCGAGGTCATGCGCACCTCGCAGGACTGGTGGCCGGCCGACTGGGGCCACTACGGCCCGCTGTTCATCCGGATGTCCTGGCACGCCGCGGGCACCTACCGCATCGCCGACGGCCGCGGCGGTGGTGGCGAGGGCGGGCAGCGCTTCGCCCCGCTGAACAGCTGGCCGGACAACGCCAACCTGGACAAGGCCCGCCGACTGCTGCTGCCGGTGAAGCAGAAGTACGGCCGGAAGCTCTCCTGGGCCGACCTGCTGGTGCTCGCCGGCAACGTCGCGCACGACGACATGGGCCTGAAGACCTTCGGCTTCGCCTTCGGCCGCGCCGACAACTGGCAGCCCGGTGAGGTCTTCTGGGGCCCCGAGGACACCTGGCTCGGCGACGAGCGCTACGCCGACGACGCCCCGCTGGACCTGGACGACGGCCACCTCGCCGCCGTCACCATGGGCCTGATCTACGTCAACCCGGAGGGTCCGCAGGGCAAGCCGGACCCGCTGGCGTCCGCCCACGACATCCGCGTCACGTTCAGCCGGATGGGCATGAACGACGAGGAGACCGTCGCGCTGATCGCCGGCGGCCACACCTTCGGCAAGACCCACGGCGCGGGCAACCCCGAGCTGGTCGGACCGGAGCCCGAGGGCTGCCCGGTGCACGGCAACGGCATCGGCTGGGTCAGCCAGTACGGCACCGGCAAGGGCGCCGACACCATCACCAGCGGCCTCGAGGGTGCGTGGACGCCGACGCCGACGACGTGGGACAACACCTACTTCGAGATGCTGTTCAGCTACGAGTGGGAGCTCACCGAGAGCCCGGCCGGCGCGAAGCAGTGGAAGCCGAAGAACCCCGAGGCGCAGGAGCTCGTGCCGGACGCGCACATCGAGGGCAAGAAGAACGCCCCGATGATGGCGACCCCCGACCTCGCGCTGATGGCCGACCCCGGGTTCAAGGAGATCTCCGAGCGGTTCTACAACGACCCGGAGTACTTCGCGGACGCCTACGCCCGGGCGTGGTTCAAGCTGCTGCACCGCGACATGGGGCCGAAGAGCCGCTACGTCGGCCCGGACGTGCCGGCCGAGGAGCTCATCTGGCAGGACCCGGTGCCGGCCGTCGACCACGAGCTCGTGGGCGAGGCGGAGGTCGCCGACCTGAAGGCGCGCCTGCTGGCCTCCGGGCTGACCGTGTCGCAGCTGGTGCACACCTCCTGGTCGGCGGCGGCGTCCTACCGCGGCACCGACAAGCGCGGTGGCGCCAACGGCGCGCGGCTGCGCCTGGAGCCGCAGATCGGCTGGGCGGCCAACCAGGGCGTGGCCGACGTGCTGCCGGTGCTGGAGCAGGTGAAGAGCGACTTCGAGCAGCAGACCGGCACGCGGGTGTCGCTGGCCGACCTGATCGTGCTCGGTGGCACCGCGGCGGTGGAGAAGGCCGCGGCCGACGCCGGCGTGCAGCTCACCGTGCCGTTCACCCCCGGCCGCACCGACGCCAGCCAGGAGCAGACGGACGTCGAGAACTTCCGCTGGCTGGAGCCGCGGGCCGACGGCTTCCGCAACTACCTGCAGCCGGGCAGCAAGCTGGAGCCGGAGACGCTGCTGATCGACCGCGCCTACATGCTCGAGCTGACCGCGCGGGAGATGGTGGTGCTCCTCGGTGGCCTGCGGGTGCTCGGGGCCAACACCGGCGGCGTGCAGCACGGTGTGTTCACCGACCGGCCCGGCGTCCTGTCCCAGGACTTCTTCCGCAACCTGCTGGACCTGGGCATCCAGTGGCGCACCTCGGTGTCCGACGAGGACGTCTACGAGGGCCTGGACGCCGACGGGAACGTCGTCCGCACGGCCACCGCGGTCGACCTGGTGCTCAACTCCAACTCGATCCTCCGCGGCATCGTCGAGGTCTACTCGGGCGACGACATGCAGGAGAAGTTCGCGAAGGACTTCGCCGCCGCCTGGGTGAAGGTCATGGAGCTGGACCGCTACGACCTGCGGTAAGTCACCTCGCCGACGCCCCGGTCCGCCTCGCGCGGGCCGGGGCGTCGCGCGTTCCCGTCCGGCCTACCCGGGACGGCGGTGCCCGCGCCGGAACCGCTGGTCGACGTGGAGGTGAGCTCGGCGATCGCGCGGGCTGGCTTCCTCGACCATCTGCTGACCGGCGCCGGCGGTGTGGCATCAGCGGCCCGTCCCGGCCGCTGCCGAACCCCGCCGGCCGGTCCAGCTCCACCGGCGCGACAGGATGCCCGCATGTGCACGGTGGTGGTGCGCCGGTCCGCCGGCCGACCGGTGGAGCTCCTCGCGGTCCGCGACGAGCTGACCTCGCGGGACTTCGACGACCCCGATCGGTGGTGGCAGGAGTTCCCGGACCTCGTCGGTGGGCGGGACCGCGTCGCCGGGGGCACCTGGTGCGCCACCTCCGTCACCACCGGGGTGACCGCCCTCGTGCTGAACCGGCACCACGACCGCCCAGCCGCGCCGGGAGCACCGAGCCGCGGGGTGCTGCCGCTGCTCGGCGCCGTCCACGGGCCCGAGTGGACGGCGCACGTCCGGCTCGCCGGGATGGCCGGCTTCCTGCTCGTGCTGGCCGCCCCGGACCGGCTGACCACCTGGGGGTTCGACGGCGACCGGCTCACCGTGACCGAGCACGCCGAGGGCACGCACCTGCTGACCTCCGGCGGTGCCGAGGACCGCAAGGCCGACCGCTGGCTGGCGACCTTCGCGACCGCGGAGTTCCCGGCGGGCTGGCGGGCCCAGCTCCAGGGGCAGACGCCCGCCGACGACCCGGCGGCCCTCGTGGTCCGGCGGGAGCAGGACGGCCGGGTGTTCGGCACGGTGTTCGCCGAGACCATCGACGCCCGGCCCGGGCAGCTGCGCCTGGCACACAGCCGCCGCCCCTGGGCCGACGCCCCCTGGAACACCGCCGAGTTCGGCCCTGCCACCGGTCGGCCGTGACCCACGGCCGACGTGCTGCAGCTGTGCCGGACGCCGTCCGCGCCACCGCACGTCGACACCGAGGCGCCGATCGGGGCGGCCCGTGCCCGCCCCTGGTTCAGGCGCCGAGCGCCAGGAACATCCACGCGCCGCCACCGACGGCCGCGATCACCAGCCCGAGGGCGTAGGCGACGATCCACTGGAACCCCCGCACCCGGCTGCCCTCCGCCGGCACCATCTCCCGCAGCTCCAGCACGGGCGCGGGGCTGCGCCGGTACCAGCCGCGCACGACGACGTCGGTGTCGATCAGGTCGGGTGCCCGGAGCAGCCCGAAGAGGCTGCGGGCGAACGGCCAGGGCTGCAGGTAGAGCACCGGCACGAAGCCGGACTCGTCCTGGACGACGAGGTCCGAGCTCAGCACGTAGCCGGGGGTGCCGCGCCCGACGATCCGGCCGCGGATCTCGACGGGCAGGCCGGTGACCGGGCTGGCGTCGAGCCGGGTGAGCAGCTCGGTCACCCGGGAGACGGGGCGGCTGGGTGCGAGCGGCCGGCTGAACGCGGTGCGCACGAAGAGCGCGACGCCGCCGACGGTTGCCGCCTGGGCGAGCAGCAGCCAGTTGTCCGAACCCCAGGCGACGGCGCCGACCAGCACCGCGATGAGCGGCAGGTACCGCACCGGGAGCTCCAGCCAGAACCGGCGCCGGGCCCGGGTGACCTCCGGCCCCACGCAGGAGCGCGCCACCTCGTGGGCGCTCCACCGCGTCGGGGCACCGGGCAGGCCGCTGTCCTCCAGGGCACCGATGCGCCGCACGATCAGCGGGTGGGTGCTGAACAGCTGGGTCCAGCGCGCCCACGGGTTGCAGGTGTCCCAGCGCAGCGCGCCGATCACCTCCCGCGGGTCGAGGCCGCGCTCCCGGGCGGCCAGGACGGTGGCGCCCTGCGCCTGGTCGGCGATGCCGAGGACGCCGGCCGCCTTCATCCGCTGGTGCCGCCCCTCCACCTTGGCGAGCACCTTCTGCTGGTCCTTGTCCTTGCTCTCCTTGGCCTCCTGCACGGCGGCGGCCAGCTGGGCGTCCACCTGGCCCATGCCGTAGCCGATGGTGACCAGGGCTGAGCAGAGCGCGTCACCGTCGCCGGTGACCGAGCAGCTGTAGTGGTCGGCGCCGAGCTCGCGGGCGCGACCGAGGGAGAGCACGACCAGCTGGGAGAGCAGGTAGCCGACGAAGCTGACCACCGCGGGGATGGCGGTGTTCGCGTTGCCGTTGCCGCGCAACGAGAGGAAGACGTAGTACAGCAGGATCGGCACGGTGCTGGCGATCGCCATGGCCAGGACGTCGTTCTGCTTGACGTGCCCCACCTCGTGGCTGACGACGGCGTCCAGCTCGCGTTCGTCGAGGCGTTCCAGCAGCCCGCTGGTCACGTAGATGCGGGCGTTGCCCCGGGTGTGGCCGAAGGTGAAGGCGTTCGGCGTCCCGTCCTCGACGATGCCCAGCCGCACCGGACGGACGCCGGCCTCCGCGCAGCGCCGGGCGACGATCGCCCCGACCTCGTGGTCGGTGTCGTAGCGGTCGCCGGTCCAGGCGATCCGGCGGGCCGGGATGAGCCACTGGATCAGGTACGGGGCGACCGCGTACTGCGCGCTGACGACCACGACCGCCAGCACGACCGGCACCCACAGCGGGGCACCGAGGAGCACGAGCGCGCCACCTCCCGCGGCGAGCAGCGCCGCGAGCAGGGTGAGCGAGAGGACGGAGTGGCGGAGCACGTAGCCGGTCATAGGTCGCTTCCGGGGCGTCGACGACAAGACGTGGTGCGTGGTTTCCCTGCGCCCCGCAGCAAGATCACGGAACGCGCCGGGGGTGACGTTGCCGTGGTCCGAGGCCGGCCGCAACCCCCGGCGGGTGACACGAACGACGCGTGGTCCCGCCGGTCGGGCGGCACCTGGCGCACGCCGGTATCCGGCCGCGGAGGAACCGCGGCCGGATGCCGGTGGCAAGCAGGACGTCAGTGCAGCGGGGCTCGAGCAGGACATCAGTGCAGCGGGACCTCAGTGCAGTGGGGGCCCGGGCGGACCTCAGTGCAGCAGGGGCCCGATGAGGATCTCGGTGCCGTCGGGGCGCCAGGTCCGCCATCGACCACCGGGATCTCGTTCGACCGAGAACCCGTGGTGGACCTTGGTGTGGTGGCGTTCGCACAGGAGTGCGGAGTTCTGCAGGTTGGTCTCACCGCCGTGCAGCCAGTGCACGAGGTGGTGGACGTCGGCCCACCAGTGCGGCGCACCGCATCCGGCGAACACGCAGGTCTTGTCCCGCGCCACCACCGCCCGACGCAGCCCGGGAGTGACCACCCGGTGTCTGCGGCCCAGGTCCAGCGGTTCGCCGTCGGGACCCATGACGATCCGGGAGATGTCGGCGTCACAGGCCAGCCAGCGGGCCCGCGCGGCGGAGATGCTGGCACCGAACCCGGTCCGCGCAGCGCCGGGGCCGGTGGCCGGGTCGACCGCGTCCTCCAGGTCCAGCTGCAGCACCACGTGCGGCTTCACCGTCCGCAACGTCGGCAGCTGGCCTGACGCCAGCTGGTTGTCACACACCTGCACGAGGGCATCGGCGTTCTGCTGGGACCGGGTGCGGGTGTCGCCCTTGGGCCGGTCGGCCTGCACGTGGGACTCGATCGCGGACTGCACCTTCTCCCCACCAACGGCATCAAGCTCGAAGCGGCCCGTGACGCTGCCGTCGGCGTGCTTGACGATGGTCAACCGCCGACCCTCGGTCGGGTCCGGTTCCGGCCCGTCAGGGTCCAGGGCGTCGTCGAACTGCTGTACCGCCAGCGCGAGCGACGCGTGCGGTGCCTCCTGCGCAACGGTCGCCCACGCGGCGTCGAAGGCCCCCAGGTCGATGCCCTGCTCCTCGGCCTGCGCCCGCTCCTGGTCGCCGACCTTGCCGGCGACCACGTCGAACTGCGCCGCGGTCACGTCTCCTGCCGCGAACCCGGCGGCCAACGCTGGGAAGTGCGCCAGCGCCCGCCCGGATCGCCCGATCCGATCGGCCTCCCCCGCCGACAGGCGGGCATGCCCGATGAACCACGACCGCATCGACTTCAAGCCGTCGTGCTCCGCGGCCTGGGTCACCGCCGCGTGCCGCGCCGTGCGGGTCAGCTCCGCGTCCAGCCGGTTCCGCGCCGCCACCAGCGACGCCGTCCGGTCCAGCACCTCACCATCGGTCAACCCGTGCAGGTCGTCGGTGGCGAAAGCGTCCAGCGCCGACATCAACTCGCTCACCGAACACCTTCCCACCGGTTCGAACGTGTGTACGAAGTCTATCGGCGCGCGTGGGCTGACGCCAGGTGAATCCGCAGGTCAAAGGCCTGTCCACAAATCCGCCGGAGGCCTTGACAGACCACGCGCCGACCCGGTCGACTCCGCGCCGCCCAGACGCTGGTGTTCGAGGCAGGTGGAGCCGCAGCGACGGCCCGGGCAGCCCGCAGGTCACCGAGGGCCCGGCCGCCGAGACCACGAACCTCATCGCCGGCCCGCACACCCCTTCGCAAGGCGATGCCCGGCCCGCCATCTCAGCCCGGCACCGTGCACCGCGCCAGGCACGAGATGGGTCTCTGTCATCAGGCCGGATCGGACCGCATCCTGTGCCAGGGTGGCGGCGTGGCTCGCGTGCTGAGGGTGACCGGACCGATCGACTTCGCCGCGATCCGGGCCGAGGCCGGGGTGCCCGACGAGTTCCCGGCCGACGTGCTGGCCGAGGCCGACCGGGTCGCCGCCGACCCACCGCTGCCCGAGCACGACGCCACCGACCTGCCGCTGGTCACCATCGACCCGCCCGGTGCCCGCGACCTCGACCAGGCCGTGCACCTGGCCCGCACCGCGGGCGGCTACCGAGTGTCCTACGCGATCGCCGACGTCGGCGCCTTCGTGCCGCTCGGCAGCGCCATCGACGCCGAGGCCCGGCGCCGCGGCCAGACCGTCTACTCCCCCGACGGCCGGACGCCGCTGCACCCGCCGCAGCTGTCCGAGGGCGCGGCCAGCCTGCTGCCCGGCCAGCTCCGCCCGGCGGCGCTGTGGACCATCGACCTGGACGCCGACGGTGAGGTCACCGCCGTCGACCTGCGCCGCGCCCGGGTGCGCAGCCGGGCGCAGCTGGACTACGAGTCGGTGGGCGCTGACGTGCCCGCGGAGCTGGAGCTGCTGCCCGAGATCGGCCGGCTGCTGCAGGCCCGTGCCCGCGACCGGGGTGCGATCGAGCTGGGCACGCCGTCCCAGGAGGTGGAGCCCGGACCCGACGGCGGCTGGACGATCGCCTTCCGCGGCCAGTCCGACGTCGAGGGGTGGAACGCGCAGATCTCGCTGCTCACCGGACGGTGCGCGGCCCAGCTGATGCTGGACGGCGGGGTCGGGGTGCTGCGCACGCTGCCGCCGGCCGACCCGGGTGCGGTCGACACACTCCGCCGGCTCGCCCCCGGGCTCGGCGTCGACTGGCCGGACGGCGCCGGTCCCGGCGACGTCATCGCCGGCCTCGACCCGTCCCGGCCCCGGCACGCGGCCTTTCTCGACGCCGCCGCCTCACTGCTGCGCGGCGCCGCCTACACAGCGTTCGACGGCCCGCCGCCCGCCCAGCCCGGACACGGCGGGGTCGGCGCGCCGTACGCGCACGTGACCGCGCCGCTGCGCCGGCTGGTCGACCGGTTCGGCACCGAGGTCTGTCTGGCGCTGGCCGCCGGCGAGCAGCCCTCCGCCGAGCTGCGCGCCGCACTGCCGGAGCTGCCCGGGCTGATGGCCGCCTCCGACCGGCGCACCCGCGAGGTCGAGCGCGCCGTCATCGACCTGGTCGAGGCCACCGTGCTGGCCGGCCGGGTCGGTGAGGTGTTCGACGCCGTCGTCCTCGACGCGGACGACAAGCGGTCCACCGTGGTGCTCAGCGACCTGGCCGTGCAGGCCCGCTGCGACGGCCGACTGACCCCGGGCGAACGGGTGAAGGTCCGCCTCGTGACGGCCGACCCGGCCACCCGCACCGTGCGGTTCTCGGCAACCGGAGACCGACCGGCCGACCAGTCCTGACCCAGGTGCCGGTGCTGGTCGGGCGGTAGCCGGTCAGGGCGCCCGGACCAGCCCCTCCTGGTAGGCGATGACGACCAGCTGGGCCCGGTCACGGGCGCCCAGCTTCGTCATCGCCCGGTGCACGTGCGTGCGCACGGTCAGCGGACTCACCACCAGCCGGTCGGCGATCTCCTGGTTCGACAGGCCGTGCGCGGCCAGCCCGGTGATCTCCCGCTCCCGGTCGGTCAGCCTCGGGAGCAGTCCGCGCGGCAGGTCGCCGATGCCGTCCGGGCTGGCCAGGAAGCGGTTCACCAGCACCCGGGTGGCGACCGGTGAGAGCAGTGCCTCGCCGTCCACGACCGTCCGGATCCCGGCGAGCAGCTCGGCGGGGGTGACGTCCTTGCCCAGGAAGCCGCTCGCCCCGGCGCGGAGAGCGTGCGCCACGTGCTCGTCGGACTCGAAGGTGGTCAGGATCAGGACCCGCGTGCCCGCCAGGTCGGCGTCCGAGCAGATCTGCCGGGTGGCGGCCAGCCCGTCCAGGACGGGCATCCGGATGTCCATGAGCACCAGGTCCGGACGGTGCTGACGGGCGAGCTCGACCGCTTCTTCGCCATTGGCGGCCTCGGCGACGACCGTCAGGTCGTCCTCGGAGTCGATCAGCATGCGGAACGTCGAGCGCAGCAGCGCCTGGTCGTCGGCCAGCAGCACCCGGATCATCGGGCTTCCTCCCAGGGTGTCAGCGGCACGGCGAGCGTGACGGCGTAGCGGTCGGGCCCGACCGGGCCGGCGACCACCGTGCCGCCCAGCGCCAGCGCGCGCTCGCGCATCCCGACCAGGCCGTACCCGGCTCCGACCGGCCCCGGCCGGGAGCCGGTGTTGACCACCTCCACGCAGAAGGTGTCCCCGGTGCGTTCCACGGTGATCGTCACCGACGGCGCGACCGCGTGCTTGGTGACGTTGGTCAGCGCCTCCTGGACGACCCGATAGGCGGTGACGTCGACCAGCCGGGGCAGGCAGTCCAGCGCCCCCTCGCGGAGCACCGTGACTTCGATCCCGGCGGCCCGGCAGGGCTCGACCAGCTCGTCGAGCTGGTCGAGCCCCGGTGCCGGCACGGTCTCCATCGGGACCTCGTCGTCGGAGGTGCGCAGCACCGCCACCGTCGCCTTGAGCTCCTGCAGCGCCGCCGCAGTCGAGGCGCTGAGCCCGGCCACCAGCTCCCGGGCCTGCTCGGGACGCCGGTCCAGCAGGTGTTCTGCGGTGCCGGCCTGCGCGTGGGCCACGGTGAGGTGGTGGGCGACGACGTCGTGCAGCTCGCGGGCGATGCGCAGCCGCTCCTCCCCCACCCGGTGCCGCACCTCGTCGTCCCGGCTGCGCTCGGCGTCCTCGGCCCGGGCCCGGACGACGTCCAGGTAGGACCGGTGGGCCTGCGTCGTCCGGCCGGCGAACACCGCCGGCAGCAGCCACAGCGCGACGCCGACGGTGCGCAGCACCAGCGAGCCGCCGGTGGGGGTGTCGATCAGGCCGCCGAGGATCACCGCGGCCACCGCGGCCCCGGTCCACCAGGCGACCGCCCGCACCGACCCGACGACCGCGAGCCAGTACAGGCAGCCGATCAGCGGGGCGAGCAGCAGCGGCGTCGGCAGGTAGCCGAGCGCGCACGCGGCGGTCTCGCAGCAGATCGCCACGGCCGTCGCGGCGCGCGGCCACCGGGATGCGGTGAACAGCGCGGCGCTGGCGACCAGGCTGAGCAGCACGCCGGGGACGAGCACGGCCGGACCGACGATCCCCTGGGTGCCGATGCTGGCACCGAGGGCGGCGAAGAGGAACGCGACGAGCGCGGCCACCGCGTCCCGCACGCCGATCCGGCCGGTGCTCATCAGCGGCCGCTCAGCGCCAGGTCCGGCGTCCGAGCCGGTGCGGGGGCCAGCGACGCACCCTCCACGTCGACGTTCGGCAGCAGCCGGTCGAGCCAGCGCGGCAGCCACCACGCCCGCTCACCGAGCAGCTGCAGGACGGCGGGCACCAGTGTCAGGCGGACGAGGAAGGCGTCGAAGAAGACCGCGGCGGCGAGCCCGAGACCGACCATCTTGATCAGCGGTTCCGACGCCGCGGCGAACCCGCCGAACACCGCGATCATGATTACCGCGGCGGCGACCACGACCTTGGAGCTCTGAGCGAAGCCGGTCGAGACCGCCTGGCGGGCCGGCACACCGTGCACGTGCGCCTCCCGCATCCGCGACACCAGGAACACCTCGTAGTCCATGGCCAGCCCGAACACGATCCCCACCAGCAGAATCGGCATCAGGCTCATGACCGGGCCAGTCTGCTCGACACCGAGCAGATCACCTGCCCAGCCCCACTGGAAGACCGCGACGATCACCCCGATCGAGGCGAACAGCGAGAGCAGGAAGCCGACCGCGGCCTTGATCGGCACCCAGATCGAGCGGAAGACCACCAGCAGGAGCAGCACCGCGAGGCCGACGACGAGCGCGACGTAGGGCACCAGGGCCGACTGGGTCTTCTGCGCCATGTCGATGTCGAGCGCCGTCGTCCCGGTGATCTCGTAGCTCACGCCCTGGTCGCGTTCCACGGCCGGGCGCGCGTCGCGCAGCGACTCCACCAGCGCCTCGGTGCGCTCGTCGGTCGGCCCGGTGGTGGGGACGGCGGTGAGGATCGCCGTGTCGCCCTGCTCGTTGAACGTGGGGGGCGACACCGAGGCCACGCCGTCGGTCGCTGCGAGGTCGTCCGCGACGGCCGCCACCGCGGTCTGCGGGTCGCTCGCACCGCGGGCGTCGACCACCACGGTCAGCGGACCGTTGGAGCCGGGGCCGAACGCCTCGGCCCGCAGGTCGTAGGCCCGGCGCTCGGTGGCCGTGGTCGGCAGTGAGGCGTCACCGGGGGTGCCCAGCTGCAACGACAGCGCCGGGACGGCGACGGCAGCGAGCACCGCGACACCGGCCACCGTGACCAGCAGCGGACGGCGCCGCACCAGCCGCATCCAGGTCAGGGCCACCGGGACGCGGGGCGTGGTGCGCCCGCCGCGCCGCTGCGCCCGGGACCGGACCCGGTTCGGGGCCATGCCCAGCAGCGCCGGAACGAGGGTCAGCGCCACCAGGACGGCGACGACGACGGCGCCGGCGGCGGCCAGCCCCATCTTCATCAGCGACGGGATGCCGACCACGGCCAGCCCGGCGAGCGCGATCACCACGGTCGTCCCGGCGAAGACGACCGCGGAACCGGCGGTACCGACGGCACGACCGGCGGCCGTCTCGGCGTCGTCGTGGGTGAGCCGTTCCTCCTGGTACCGGGAGACGACGAACATCGCGTAGTCGATGCCGACGGCGAGCCCGAGCATGAGCGCGAGCATCCCGCTGGTGATCGCCATGCCGAACGGGCCGGCCACGGCCCAGACGCCGAGGAACGAGATGGCGACCCCGATGATCGCGGTGAGCAGCGGCAGGCCCGCGGCGACCAGCGACCCGAAGGTCATCAGCAGGACGACGGCCGCGACCGCGACGCCGAGCAGCTCGGTGGCGCTCATGGCGGTGGGGCTGTTGAGCGCCGAGCCGCGCATCTCCGCGGTCAGCCCGTCGTTCCGCGCCTGCTCCACTGCGTCCTCGAGCAGGGCGCGCGACTCGTCGGTCACCTCCGCCGACGGCACGTCGTAGCTCACCGACGCGAAGCCGGTCGTGCCGTCGGCGCTGATGCTCGCGCCCGCCGCGGGCGGCACCACCCGCATCACCTGGGGGCTGTCGGCGGCGGTGGCCAGCGCGGCCTCGACGGCCGCCTGGTTCTCCGGGGCCTCCAGCGACCCGCCGTCCGGGGCGACGAAGACGAGGGTCGCCGATGCGCTGTCCGAGGGGGTGTCCGGGAAGCGCTCCGCGAGGAGGTCGAAGGCGTCCTGCGACTCGATGCCCGGGATGGTCGCCCGGGTGTTCACCGGGCCCTCGGAGGTGAAGGCGGCCGTCACCGCCCCAGCGAGGACGAGCAGCCAGAGCACAGCGACCGACCACCGTCGACGGAAGGAGAAGCGGCCGAGACGATCGAGCAGACCTGCCATGTCGGTACACCCCAGTGGTCGTGGTGGTTGTCCCGAGCAGCGTTTCGTCCAGGCAGGGGTCCCGTCGTCGTGCAGACGCAGGCTCTGACTACGGCGTTCTCAGTAGCCGACCCGCCGCTGCCCGCGCCGAGCTACCGCAGGAGGCCGTGCACCGGTACCGGAGTGCCGTTGGCCAGGACCTCGGCATGAGCAAGCTCAAGCTGTTCGACCACCCCACTGCTGCAGGAAGCGAGGAGAGTCCCTAGTCCTTCGAACTCTCCTGCCTGCGATCTAGCCGAACGTGTGCATCAAGCTGGCATCTTCAGCCTTACGCGCGACCAAACGACCCTGTTTAGGGTGGTCGGCATGCCTGACGAGGTGGTCAACGCGACTCCCTGGCCCGACGGTCCCCGGTACATGGAGTGGGTCGGCGCAACCGGCTGGCGCGGGTGGGTCCTCTTCAAGTTGCGGTCGGCAGACTGGTACGTGGACCGGCTCGAAGAAGTCGGGCAGCGCTTGGGGTTCGACCGCTACATCGGCGTGGAGATGGCCCTAGACGGCGCGCTGGCCGCTATCAGCGCCGCCTTCGACGCCACAGTCGGAGCCGTCATCGAAGCCGCGGAGGAGTTCGAAGATCAGGCAGCTCGCGACCGCGGCGAGGCCATCCCCAAGCGGATAGAGCAGCACAAGTACAACTGGCGGCATGCCCGGGGCAAGCTCGCGCTGGCAACCGAGATCGGCGTCGACACCAGCAAGATCGTGGAAGCCGTCAACTCGGCACTAGAGGAAGACCCGATCGGGTGGCTGACGCGAGTCCGCCGCCTGCGCAACGCCACGATCCACAACAACACTCTGGCGCGACACATCGACGTGAACGTCGGTCAGCCGACAGCTCAAACCGTCTGGGGCATCAGCGTCGGGAATCGGGGGGAGGACCCGGTCGAGTACCTGCGCACTGCTCGTCAGGCAGTGGAGCTACTGGTCCTGCCGATGCT
This sequence comes from uncultured Modestobacter sp., assembly GCF_947486615.1. GTDB lineage: Bacteria > Actinomycetota > Actinomycetes > Mycobacteriales > Geodermatophilaceae > Modestobacter. The sequence goes on along the minus strand of NZ_CANKUD010000004.1, from coordinate 365,111 downwards.
TGACGCCTGCGACCACTTCGCTCCCCTAGGGATGGCGACGTCCGGGGCGATCCACCGAGACCGTCCGACGCCGGTGATCCTGGCCCCGGGCAACGAGCTGGAGACGCTGGCGACCCGCCTATCCGATTAGTCCAGCCGCAACTAGCCACTGACTTGGCGAGGCGTACCGCGAGGCTCGCGCCGAGCGTCGTCGGCTGCGCCGCGAGGGTGCGTCCGCCGACCAGCTCGCCACCGCGTTCCAGGCGGTCGAGGACGCCCGCGCCCGGCTCGAGCGCTGATGCCCCGCGCGAAGACGGGCAGCGGTGCCCGGCGCGTGAAGCACCGCATCGACTGCGCGGTCGGAGCGGGTCCTCCTACCGGTCGGAGCACTGCGCCCGCCTCACCCGACCCGGCCGACGAAGTGAGAAACGCCGCGCGAGTCGGCGTCCACCGATGAGCGCGACTACGAGCTAGACGCGCTGCTGATCGAGCGCCGGGCAGCCGCGACCGGCCTCCCGCTCGCCGCTGCCGCCGCGTTCGAAAATTACCGGCTCGCCGGGGCACAGGCGTGGGCAGGGCTCACCCCGGCACAGCGGTGCGAGGCGCGGGACGGCGAGGACGCCGAGTCGGCCGCGCTGATCCTGGCGGCCCGCGCCGAGCACGCGAGCACCTGACCACCGCCCCGGGGACCGCCTCCTCCGAATGCGGAACGAGAGCGGCCCCGTCGAGCGCGATGCTCGGCGGGGCCGGTTGCTGCCCGGTGGTCTCCCACTACGGTCGCGACATGGGCGCAGAACCGTTGAGCGAAGCCGAACAGGACAACCTCGTCGTCGAGCTGGCAGTCAACATCGAGACGTTCACCGAGGAAGAGTTCGAAGAGCGGTACAACCAACTCGACAACCTGCATAAGGCGCAGGTGAACGCCGACGTTCGCGAGTTCGCCGACAACGCCGTGGGCGATGAGCACTGGGACTCTGACGAAACCGGGTGAGCACCGACCGACACCGCTCCCCCGGCCATCGCCCTCCCCCCTTTGAGCACGCCGTCGTGCCGTAAGTGGTCGTGATCACTACGGTCAGTGCCACGCATGGGGATGGGAGAGCACTTGTCCGAGGAACAGCCGGGTCAGGCCGACGCCGAGGCGCTGTCGGAGGTCGAGCGGCCCGACGGCGAGCCGACTAGCGAAGACCTCGGTTCCTCCCGCCAGGAGGCCCGCGTCATCCGTGGGCAGATCGGCTTCACCGGTCAACCGACGCTCTTCTCGGAAGGCGTAGGCGCGGACTTCCTGGCTGCGCTGACGTCGGGCGTTGCTGAGGTAGAGCGATACGCGCGTTTCTGGCGGCTCGGCCGCATCGCTCAGCGCGACACGTCGCTAGGCCCCGTCGTGTTCAGCCGCCTGGGCTATCAGGCGCGCGACCGCGAGACGTCCGTGTGAGATGACGAGCGGAAGGACTGGACGCAGGAGTTGGTTCCGCGCGGTGAAACGGTCGCCTTCGCAGTTCGTCTGAGCGATCTACGCCTCGCCTTCCAGATCAGGCCGCCCGCCGTCACGGTGGCGGGGTTCCGGGGCGCACTCGAAGCTCTGCTGAACCGCGAGGCACCGGAACGTCCTTGGATCGTCGAACTAGGCACTACGCGCCCTGAGTACCGAGTGTGGCGCGAGGGCATCACACGTGTACTGAAGGCACGGGGTCGCTTGGAGACGCCGAACCCTCACTGGCGAGGTCGGGAGAAGCTCGAATCCTTCTTCCAGGACTTCCACGTCGACGAGGCAACGTTGAACCTGACGTTCGACGATGACGCCCCGGCCGACGAGGTCGACGTCGTCGTGTCCCAGATGGTCGACCACGCGGAACGCGGCTACGGCAGCGCCGTTGTTGTCGGTGAGCGGGGGCAGAATGGGGAGCGAGTCGAGTACCGCACTGAAGTCGAGCAGACACCGGCCACCGTCCCGACGGACGAGCACGGTGAGGCGACGTGGGTCGGCCTTGCGGGGCTGCTCGGCGACGAGGAAGAAGGGGAGGTGACTCTAGATGAAGCGGAGTCGCCTCGGGATCGCTAAGAAGCGTCGCGCCCTCCTAGAGACCCGTTGGGGGTCGATCCTGCTGTCGTGGGACCTCCTCGCGGCCGTGCCAGCGGGAATCGCCGCGTCGGTTGCCCCCACGGTGAGCGACGCTGTCAGCAGCTCGGCCCCGGCAGTCTTGCTGACGGCGACTGCGGTGTCGGCGGCCATCCTCGCGCTGGTCCTCGCGGCAGTCAGCTTCATCGCCTTCGTTGTTGATCAGCAGTTCCTACAGCTCATCCGTCGCACGGTCGGCGGGGCCGATGATCTTCGGCGAACCTTCCTGGCGGTGGCAGCGGTGGCCGCCGCCGCGATCGCAGTAACGCTGGTGGTCGCGCTGGTGTGGCCCGCGCTCGGAGACGCGCCTTGGTGGCTCCAGGCCCCAAGCTTCAGCCTGGGTTCGATCTTGTTCCTGTGGGCAGTCTTCGGCGCGGTGCAGCTGGTCGACTTGAGCCTCTTTCTCGCAGGTAAGCGGGAAGAGTTCGCAGCGCACGTCGAGCAAGCGCGCCAAGCGCGCCGTCGGGTGAGCTGATCAACTCGGCCGCAACTGTCAGTCCCACGAACTACCCTGCCGCGCATGCGCGCCGTCGAGCTGGAAGGCCGCGTTGTCGCCGCGATCGAAGCGCGCCGCAACGCGAACGTGTCTCCCGAGGACGACTTCGTCGAGTGCAAGGGGCGGTGGCCGGAGAAAGATAAGGCGCGCCAGCTCGCCGGACTCGCGAACCGCGCGGCCGGTGAGCCGGTCGTACTCATCGTCGGCTTCGACGACCGGAGCGGGGCGGTAGTCGACCCCGGTCCGACCGATCCGGCCGACTGGTGGCAGGGGATGATCGGACAGTTCGATCAGACACCACCCGACATGCTGCGTCACATGCTCGTGCACATCGGTCCGACCGAGAAGGTGCACGCCTTCGCGTTCGGCACCGACCGCGTGCCGTACGTCGTGAAGAACGGCCAGGGACGCGACGTACCGATGCGCGACGGGACGTCCACCCGGTCGGCGTACCGACACGAACTGCTCCGACTGCTGCTGCCGACCATCAGCACGCCGCCAGCATCGATGCTCCGCGCTCACATCAACGTCCAGTGGCGGGCAGCCAGGGAAGCCAGCACCGAGTACGGCCGTACACAGAGCGCCGAACCGGAACGCGCCTACTTCAGCGGCGACTTCAGCGTCTTCGTCGAATTCCCCCGGACGGGTTTCGCAACGTTGCCGACCCACGGCATGCGCGCTCGCGTCATGGCCGACGACAGCGAGTTCCCTCTCGAAGTCCAGGTACGCGGGGCAGGTAATGATGAGCGCCCCGCGAGCGCCTACGGCGTGGAGATGCGACACGACTGCGCGGTGATCACGGGATCAGGTTCATTCCACGCCTGGCTGAGTGGCGACCTGCCGCTTGCGCTCATGCCTCAGATCGAGGCAGCGCAGGGCGCGCGACTTGAGCTTGAGTTCGACGTGGTGGGGGCCGAACGGCCCATGCGGTGCGCGTCAGACTTGCCCGCCGTAGTCACCTCCCGGCGCGGTCCGCTCGCCAATAATCCTCACTGGCGCACCATTAACGAGTTCGGTATCGACCAGTCATGAGACAGCGCGGCGTACTTTGCCCGCGTCGGTGCGCTGCGCGGTAGCAGCTCGCTCTTCGTCAACCGTGCGTCGTGGTTTGAGCAGAACTTCGTTCGCCGCTCGACGCCACCCAGGCACCGCCGGGTCGTTGACGAACCCACGGATCGCGTCGGTCGAGTCCTTGACGTGCAGAGCGTAGGCGTAAGGCAGCCGTTGCTCTCCGAGCGCGACGAGCAGCGTCGCGGCCTCCACGCCCATGCGACTGCTCTCCACAGGGTCCGACGAACCGCCGCGTTCGAGGCTCTGCGTGAGCCGCTCTAGCATCTCGACGTCTCGCGCGTGCTGCGCCGCCCGCCGCCCGCCGCGCCTCTGCGCGGTCTGCCTCCGCCCGCCGATCAGCGGCGCGGTTGCCGAGAACCGCGATCAGCAGCGCCGCGACGACGCTCAGGGTCGTGACGCTGACGCCGGCGATCTGAACAACCAGCTCCGTGGTGCTCATGCCCGCGCACCTTGTCAGGTGACACGTCGAAGCGCCGGCGGACGCTCCCGAGAGGGTGATCGAACGGGACGAGCCGCACCCGCAGATTGCAGTGGCGGAGTTCGTTCGCGAAACCGGGTGAAGCATTTAGGCATTCGACGACGCGCCGCTCGACGAGGTGGTCGTTCTGACCGGCGTTCTGCGGCTCGACTGGTGGTGGTGCGCGTGGGGCATGTCGAAGAATTGCACACCCTCGATCAATCGCATTCTGCACGCCCGGCACTTGAAGCACCGGCGACGCGAAGTGAGCAGTTGCCGACGCTCATCAACGCCGACGAGTTGGAGTGAACTGGAATACCGTGGCCGTCTTTATGGCTTCCGGTCTTGTCAGGCAAGTCCAAACTTTTCTGCGAGTCCGAGTACGTGGGGGCAGGGCTGCGGCTGACCGCAGGCGCGCGCGTACACGGGCGCGGTCGTCGCGACGACGCCGTCCTGCGTCCTCCAGTGCGCCAGCAGAACGGTTTTATCCGCTTCTAGCTGTGCTAGCTCGCCGTCGACGTCGGCCTGGCTTCTCGCGCCACCGTCTGGGGCGGCGGTCGGGGCTCCCGCCTGAAGAGTGCTGATTCGTGCCTTGATCTCGTCGAAGATGCCGTCGTGGATATCGCTACTCGGCGCAGTCACAATTCTTGACGATAGGGCGTCGGAGCAAGGCCCGCCCCTACAGCAGCCATCCAGCGCATCTGAAGGACAGTCGGCAGCTCGGCGAACGGATGCTGGCCGGCTCCGAGTGGCACGACGAGGGCCTGCTGTTCGCCCAGCCCAACGGGCGGCCGATCGACAAGAAGGCCGACTACGACGACTGGACCCGCTTGCTGCAGATAGCCGGCGTCCGCCACGTTCGCCTGCACGACGGCCGGCAAACCGCCACCACCCTGCTCCTGAGCGAGAACATGCAGTCGAAGGTGCTCCTGGAGCTCCTCGGCTCCATGCGCACCAGGATGACTTCTACAGCCACGTCATGCCGGCAATGGCCCGCGGAAGCCGCCGACCGGATGAGCGCCCTGCTGCTGCCAGGTAAGGAGCGGCAGACTGCAACCAGGGACGACACAGGCCGTTCCCCAGAAGGGGAACGGCCTGTGTTATCCGGGTGGAGCTGAGGGGACTCGAACCCCTGACCCCCACACTGCCAGTGTGGTGCGCTACCAGCTGCGCCACAGCCCCTTGCCGACCCGGTCTGGTGTGTCCGAGCCGGGGAGAACGATACATGCCCGCACGTGGTCCTCCGCCGGGGGGTGGGGGTGGCGTGTCGCCTCGGGGACACCCCGCTGTCGGTGAGCCGCCGGGCAGCGTTCCCCCGGCGGGCACCCGGCAGCGGCACGGCCGGCGAACCGTGGGAGCGCCGGGCTCACCGGCGTCCGCCGACCTGAGGAGCGTCCCTCATGCGCCGACTCCGCACCCTCCTGATCGCCACCGTCGCCGCCGCGCTGCTGCCGGCCGGCGCCGGGGTGGCCACCGCAGCCGACCGCCCCGGCGGTGGCAGCACCCGCTTCTTCGACGTCCAGGCCCACCGCGGGGGCATCGGCCTCACCGTCGAGAACACGCTGGCCGCATTCGGTCGCGCGCTCGACCTCGGCGTCAGCACGCTGGAGCTCGACGTCCAGATCACCGAGGACGAGCATGCCGTCGTCACCCACGACCGGGACATCAACCCGGCCAAGTGCCGCGACACCGCCCCGGCCTTCCCCGGCGACCCGGAGTTCCCCTACGCCCCCGGCGTCCGGTACATCAGGGACCTCACGCTGGCCCAGGTGCGCACGCTCGACTGCGGCAGCCAGACGCTGCCGCAGTTCCCCGAGCAGCAGGCGGTGCCGGGCGCGCAGATGCCGTTGCTGTCCGAGGTGCTCGACCTGGTGAACGAGCGTCGCGCGCACCGGGTGTGGCTGAACATCGAGACCAAGGTGGAGGCGGGTGCACCGGAGCAGACGGCACCCCGCGAGCAGTTCGTGCAGGTCGTCGCCCGCGAGGTGCGGGAGGCCCGGCTGCTCCGTCAGGTCAGCATCCAGTCCTTCGACTGGGGCTCGCTGATGCGCATGCGGGAGGTCGAGCCGCGGCTGCCGATCGTCGCGCTGACCAACGGGCAGCAGTTTCTGCAGGCGGGCATGCCCGGCGCCTCGCCGTGGCTCGGCGGGATCGACATCGACGACTTCGGCGGCGACCTGGTCGCGGCGGCGCACTCCTTCGGCGCCGACGCCATCTCGCCCGTGCAGGGCGACCCGCAGAGCGGCAGCATCAACGACCCGGGCTTCCGCCCCTACGTCACCCAGCAGATGGTGGACGACGCGCACGCCGTGGGCATGGACGTCATCCCGTGGACCGTCGACGACCCGGCCACTATGCAGTACCTCATCGACCTCGGCGTCGACGGGATGATCACCGACCGGCCCGACCTGCTGCGCGAGGTCGCGGCGGACAACGGCTACAAGCTGCCGCGCGCCTACCCAGCCCGCTGACGGGAGCGGCCGTCCCCGAGTCGCCCCGGGGACGGCCACCCCTGGCTCAGCCGAGCTGTTCGTCGAGGGCCAGGTTGAGCTCCAGCACCCGCACGTGCGGCGCCCCGATGAAGCCGAGGTCCCGCCCATCGGTGTGCTCGTCCACCAGCGCCTGGACGTCGTCCACCGGCACCCCGCGCGCCTCGGCGACCCGCTCGACCTGGATGGCCGCGTACTCCGGGGAGATGTCCGGGTCCAGCCCGGACCCCGACGACGTCACCGCGTCGGCCGGCACTTCGGACTCCGAGACCTCGGTGAAGGCGGCCACCTCAGCCCGCCGCTCCCCCACCGCGGCGACCAGCTCCTCGGAGTTCGGCCCCAGGTTCGACCCACCCGACGCGGCGCCGTCGTACGAAGACGCCGACGGGCGGGTCTGGAAGTACTCCGGCAGCGGCTCGCCGTCGGAGTCGGTGAACGACTGGCCGATCAGCGACGACCCCACGACGGAGCCATCGACGGACACCAGCGAACCATCGGCGCGGGCCGGCGCGATCAGCTGGGCGACGCCGGTCATCAGCAGCGGGTAGGCCAGCCCGAGCACCACGGTGGCGACGAGCAGGGCACGGACGGCGGCCACCAGCTGGCGGCCCGAACGCAGAGCGGACATCACGCGATCCCGGGGATGAGAGAGACCAGCAGGTCGATGAGCTTGATCCCGACGAACGGCAGCACCACGCCGCCGACGCCGTAGAGCAGCAGGTTGCGGCGCAACATCGCCGACGCGGACGCCGGCCGGTACCGCACGCCGCGCAGCGCCAGCGGCACCAGCGCCACGATGATCAGCGCGTTGAACACGACGGCCGACAGGATCGCCGACTCCGGCGAGGACAGCCGCATCACGTTCAGCGCGTCCAGCCCCGGGAAGACCCCGGCGAACATCGCCGGCAGGATCGCGAAGTACTTCGCCAGGTCGTTGGCGATGGAGAACGTGGTCAGCGACCCGCGGGTGATCAGCAGCTGCTTGCCGATCTCCACGATCTCGATCAGCTTCGTCGGGTCGGAGTCCAGGTCGACCATGTTGCCGGCCTCCTTGGCCGCGGTCGTCCCGGTGTTCATCGCCACCCCGACGTCGGCCTGCGCCAGCGCGGGGGCGTCGTTCGTCCCGTCGCCGGTCATCGCCACCAGCCGGCCGCCGGACTGCTCGCGCTGGATCAGCGCCAGCTTGTCCTCCGGCGTCGCCTCGGCCAGGACGTCGTCGATGCCGGCCTCCGTGGCGATCGCCCGCGCCGTTCGCTCGTTGTCACCGGTGATCATCACCGTGCGGATGCCCATCCGGCGCAGCTCGGCGAAGCGCTCCGCCATCCCCTCCTTGACGACGTCCTTGAGGTGGATGACACCCAGCACCCGAGCCGACCCGCCGTGCGCAACAGCCAGCAGCAGCGGCGTCCCGCCGGCGGCGGAGATGCCGTCGACGACGTCCCCGACGTCGGCCGGCACCGGGCCGTCCTGCGCCCGCACCCACGCCAGCACCGCACCCGCGGCGCCCTTGCGCAGCTGCCGCCCGTCGGGCAGGTCGACCCCGCTCATCCGGGTCTGCGCGGTGAAGGGGACGAAGACGGCGGACTCGAGATCCCGCCCGCGCAGGCCGTAGCGCTCCTTCGCCAGGACGACGATGCTGCGCCCCTCCGGCGTCTCGTCGGCCAGCGAGGCCAGCTGCGCGGCGTCGGCCACCTCATCGTCCGAACACCCGCCGACGGCGACGAACTCCGACGCCTGCCGGTTGCCGAGGGTGATCGTGCCGGTCTTGTCCAGCAGCAGGGTGTTCACGTCACCGGCCGCCTCGACCGCGCGGCCGCTCATCGCCAGCACGTTGCGCTGCACCAGCCGGTCCATCCCGGCGATGCCGATCGCCGACAGCAGCGCGCCGATCGTGGTCGGGATCAGGCAGACCACCAGCGCGATCAGCGTGGTCAGCGACTGCTCCGCACCCGAGTAGACAGCCAGCGGCTGCAGCGTGATGACCACGATCAGGAACACGATGGTCAGCGAGCTGAGCAGGATGTTCAGCGCGATCTCGTTCGGCGTCCGCTGCCGGGAGGCACCCTCGACCAGGGCGATCATCCGGTCGACGAAGGTCTCCCCCGGCTTGCTGGTGATCTCCACGACGATCCGGTCGCTCAGCACCGTCGTCCCGCCGGTCACCGCGGAACGGTCACCGCCGGACTCGCGGATCACCGGCGCGGACTCCCCGGTGATCGCCGACTCGTCGACGCTGGCGATCCCCTCGACGACGTCGCCGTCCCCCGGGATCACCTGCCCGGCGACGACGACCACCCGCATGCCCGGCCGCAGGTCCGCGGCCGGCACCTCGGCGCCGTCGAGCAGGTACGCGACGGTGGTCTGCCGGGCCTTGCGCAGGGTGTCCGCCTGCGCCTTGCCCCGCCCCTCGGCCACGGCTTCGGCGGCGTTGGCGAACAGCACGGTCAGCCAGAGCCAACCGGCGATCAGCCAGCCGAACACCGACGGGTCGGTGATCGCCAGCACGGTGGAGAACACCGAGCCGACCCACACCACGAACACCACAGGCTGGCGCACCAGGCCACGCGGGTCGAGCTTGCGGACGGCGCCGGCCAGGGCCGGGCCCCACTCGATCGCCGCGCGCTGCTGGGGCCGGGGCTCGGGGGTGGAGACGGGACGACGATCGAGCGCCGTTGTCATGACAGTCCTTCTTCTGAGGTGGCGACGGTGGCGGTCACGCGAGGGCCTCGGCGAGCGGGCCCAGCGCGAGCGCCGGGAAGTACGTGAGGCCGACGACGACCAGGACGACGGCGCCCAGCAGGCCGACGAACAGCGGCTGGTGGGTGGGCAGCGTCCCGGCGGTCACCGGCGCCTTGCCCTGCACCGCGAGCCGGCCGGCCAGCGCGACCACCAGCACGATGGGCAGGAAGCGGCCGAACGCCATCGCCAGGCCCAGTGCGGTGTTGTAGAAGGGCGTGTTCGCGCTCAGCCCGGCGAACGCCGAGCCGTTGTTGTTCGACGCCGAGGTGAAGGCGTAGAGCACCTCGGAGAGCCCGTGCGAGCCGCTGTTGAGCAGCGAGCTCAGGCCGGTGTCGGTGACCACCGCGATCGCCGTCCCGGTGAGCACGAGCACCGGGGTGACCAGCACGTACAGCGACGCCAGCGTCATCTCGCGGCGGCCGAGCTTCTTGCCCAGGTACTCCGGGGTGCGCCCGACCATCAGCCCGGCGACGAACACCGCGACGACGGCGAGCACGAGCATCCCGTAGAGCCCGGAACCGACCCCGCCGGGCGCGACCTCGCCGAGCATCATGTTCGCCAGCACCAGCATCCCGCCGGTGGGCGTGTAGCTGTCGTGCATCGAGTTGACCGCGCCGGTGGAGGTCAGCGTCGTCGCCGTCCCGAAGAGCGCCGAGAGCGGACCGCCGAAGCGGACCTCCTGGCCCTCGGTCGCGGCGCCGGCGAGCTGCAGTGCTGCTCCCCCGGCCCGGGCCTGCGCCCAGCTGGTCAGTGCCAGCGACGCGGTGGCCAGGCCGGCCATCACGCCGACGATCGCCAGACCCTGCCGGCGGTCACCGACCATCCGGCCGAAGGTGCGCGGCAGCGAGAACGGGATGACCAGCAACAGGAACACCTGGAACAGCGAGATCCAGGCGCTCGGGCCCTCGAACGGGTGCGCGGAGTTGGCGTTGTAGAAGCCGCCACCGTTGGTGCCCAGCTCCTTGATCGCCTCCTGCGAGGCCACCGGCCCGCCGGGCAGGAACTGCGTCGCACCGGCCAGCGTGTTCGCGTCGGTGCCCGACGACAGGTTCTGCACCACGCCACCGAGCACCAGGACGACGGCGGCCACGGTGGCCAGCGGCAGCAGCACCCGGGTGATCGCCCGGGTCAGGTCGACCCAGAAGTTGCCCAGCCGGTCGGTGCCGCTGCGGGCGAAACCGCGCACCAGCGCGATCGCCACCGCGATGCCGACCCCGGCGGAGACGAAGTTCTGCACCGCCAGCCCGGCCATCTGCACCAGGTGGCCCATCGTCGACTCGCCGCTGTAGCCCTGCCAGTTCGTGTTGGTCACGAAGCTGACCGCGGTGTTCCAGGCCGAGCCCGGCTCGACAGCGGCCATCTCGTGGTCCAGCGGCAGCCACTGCTGCACGCGCTGCAGCAGGTACAGGAAGAGCACCGACACCAGCGAGAAGGCCAGCACGCTGCGCAGGTACACCGGCCACCGCTGCTCGGAGTCCGCGTCCACCCCCACGGCGCGGTAGACCAGCCGTTCGACCCGCCAGTGCCCTCGGGGCAGGAGTCGCGACTTTGGCCCCTCGGGGGCGGGGTCGGGGGCGGCGTCGGTGGTGAACACCCGGGCCATCCAGTCGCCGAGCGGCTTGTGCACGGCGACCAGGGCGACCACCAGCAGCGCCACCTGCAGCCAGCCGGCTGCGGTGCTGCTCATCAGAACCGCTCCGGGAACAGCAGGCTGCCGAGCAGGTAGAGCACCAGCCCGGCGGCCACGGCCAACGCGACCCAGGTCACAGCCGTTCCACCCCCCGCACCGCCAGCGCGAGCAGCCCGAAGACCACCAGCGTCAGGAGCACGTAGACCACGTCGGTCACGTCGAGAGCACCTTCATCCGCATCCGGGTGGACGACCGGTCGTCGTCCACGTCCGGGCGGCGACGCTAGGAGCGCTCAGCGGTGCTGACGGGTGTCTTGACGAGTCCTTGACGGCGGCGGGTGGCGACCTTGACGCCGCCCTGACGGACAGCCGACGCCGACCCGGACAGGAGGCCGCAGCGATGTGCGCTGGCGGCCCGTTCCACGGTCAGAACGGGCCGCCAGCGCACACTGCCGGCGTCGGCCCTCCGGGGGTCAGGACGGCGGCGGGGTCAGCTGGGCGATGCGGACGGAGTTGCCGAACGGGTCGCGGAAGCCGAAGTCGATGCCGTAGGGCTGCACGACCGGCTCCTCCGGCAGGTCGACGCCCTTCTCCTTCAGCGCGGCGTGGGTCTTCTGCGCGTCGTCGGTGGTGAAGAACAGGTGCCCGCCGCCGGCGCCCTTGGTGACCAGGTCGCGCACCTGGCCGGCGATCTCCGGGCTGACCGACGGCGGCGCGGGCAGCTCCAGCAGCACGGCGTGGCCGGGGTCGCTGGGCAGCGCCACGGTCAGGAAGCGCATCGGCCCGAACTGCTGGTCGGTCTGCACCTCGAAGCCGAGCGTGCCGACGTAGAAGTCCAGCGCCTGGTCCTGGTCGAGGACGTAGAGCGAGGTGATCGAGATCGAGGTCAACATGGGCAGGACGCTAGGGGCGGACGGCGTCCCCGGGCTTCTCCGAAACTGCGCACTCCCCGGCCGGCCGCAGCCAGCGCATGCCGAAGCAGGAGGGCACCGGCGCCAGCGGGCCGCGGCGCCGGTACACGCTCGGCGGCTCCCCCACGATCTCGGCGAACACCCGGCTGAACGTGCCCAGGCTGGCGAAGCCGACGTCCATGCAGATGTCGGTCACCGACCGGTTGGAGCTGCGCAGCAGGGTCATCGCCCGCTCCACCCGGCGCCGCTGCAGGTACCGGTGCGGGGTCTCCCCGAACGTGGCCTTGAAGGTGCGGATGAAGTGGGCCTCCGACACGTGCGCGACCCGGGCCAGGGTCGGGACGTCGAGCGGCTCGGCGTAGGCCCGGTCCATCGCGTCGCGGGCCCGCAGCATCCGCAGGTTCGAGTCCTCGCTCGCCCGGCTCATCGGGGCCCGCGCGCAGGCCAGGGCCCGCCCGCGTCACGCCACCACCCGCCGCTCATGGCGTCCCTCCGTCCACGCTCCCCGACCCGGCGAACCGTGCCGTCGCCGCGCCCCCGGCGTCAAGGACCGGATCCGGGGATCCCCTGATGTGCCCGCGGCCGGGAGCCGACAGGCTCATCTCGGCGGGTCGCCGGCCGGGCCGATCAGTTCGGGCACCCGCGGCGGTCAGGAAGGGCGTGGACCCCGTGGTGGACGCCGTGCTCGACCAGGTCGGCGGGTGGCCGGCCGCGCTGGTCCTCGGCGCCGCCGCGCTGGTGCTCGCCCTGGAGAGCGGGGTGCTCGCGGGCGTCCTGCTGCCCGGGTCGACCACGCTCGTCGTCCTCGGGCTGTGGTCGGCGACGACCGGCACCCACCCGGCGCTGCCCGTCGCCGTCGCCGCGGCGGCCAGCACCGCGGGCGCGCTGCACGGCTGGCTGCGCGGTTCCCGCCGCCGCGACACCGGCCTGCCGCTGGGCCGGCTGCGCCCCCGGGTCGAACCGGCGGTGCGCCAGGTGCAGGCGTGGCTGACCGCCCGGTCGCCCGGCCGGACGGCGCTGCTGCTCGCCACCGCGCACTGGGCCGCGGTCACCCGCACGCTCACCCCGCGCGTGGCCGGTGGCGCCGGGGTGCCGCTGCGGCTGGTCGCACCGGTCGTCGCCGCGAGCTGCCTCGGGTGGGCCACCACCGTCGTCCTGCTGTCCCGGCGGTTCGGCCAGCAGGTCGCCGACGACGCCGGCTGGGTGCCGGTCGCCGCGGTCGCCGTCCTGGCCGGGGCCCTGCTGGTCCGCCGCCGGCTCCGGCCCCTGCCCCGTCCGTGACGCCGGCGACCGGGCCAGCACCTCGTCGGGGTGGTCTTGACGCGATCCTGACGCCCGGCGGCGCCGGTCGGGGCCGGAGCAGGACGATCATGAGGGCATGGCCCGCGGCACGCTGCGCATCTACCTGGGCGCCGCCCCCGGCGTCGGGAAGACCTTCGCCGTGCTCGGCGAGGCCCACCGGCGCCGCGAGCGCGGCTGCGACGTCGTCGTCGGGCTGGTCGAGACGCACGGCCGGCCACGCACCGTCGCCGCCCTGGAGGGGCTGGAGGTGCTGCCCCGCGCCCGGGTCACCCACCGCGGCGTTCCCCTCGAGGAGCTCGACGTCGAGGGGCTGCTGGCCCGCCGGCCCGACTGGGTGGTCATCGACGAGCTCGCGCACACCAACGTGCCCGGCAGCCGGCACGAGAAGCGCTGGCAGGACGTCGAGCAGGTGCTCGACGCCGGGATCAGCGTGCTGACCACGGTGAACGTGCAGCACCTGGAGAGCCTCAACGACGTCGTCGAGCAGATCACCGGCGTCCCGCAGCAGGAGACCGTGCCCGACGCGGTGGTGCGCCGGGCCGACCAGATCGAGCTGGTCGACATGAGCCCGGAGGCACTGCGCCGCCGGCTCGCGCACGGCAACGTCTACGCACCCGAGCGGGTCGACGCCGCGATGGGCAACTGGTTCCGGATCGGCAACCTCACCGCGCTGCGCGAGCTGGCGCTGCTGTGGCTGGCCGACCGGGTCGACGAAGGGCTGCGCACGTACAAAGCCGAGCACGCCATCGACCACGTCTGGGAGGCCCGCGAGCGGGTGGTGGTCGCCCTCACCGGTGGCCCGGAGGGCGAGACGCTGATCCGCCGTGCCTCCCGGGTCGCCCGGCGCAGCGGCAACGGCGTGCTGCTCGCCGTGCACGTGCTCTCCGGCGACGGCCTGGCCGGCGCCTCCTCCGGTGCGCTGCGCGCCCAGCGGGCGCTGGTGGAGAGCCTGGGCGGCAGCTACCACCAGGTCGTCGGGGACGACGTCGCCGAGTCGCTGCTGGAGTTCGCCCGCGGCGCCGACGCCACCCAGCTGGTCGTCGGCACCAGCCGGCGCTCGCGCTGGGCGCGGGCACTGCGCGGCGGGATCGGTGGGCGGGTGATCGCCGGGTCCGGCGAGATCGACGTGCACATCGTCACCCACTCCGCGGCCGGCTCCCAGGGCTGGCGGCTGCCGCGCAGCCAGGGGGCGCTCACCGCCCGGCGCCGCTGGCTGGGGTGGCTGGTCGCCGCGATCGGCGTCCCGGTCCTGGCGCTCACCTGCATCGCCGCCCAGGCGGCGCTGTCACTGGCCAGCGTGCTGCTGGTCTTCGTCCTGCTGGTCACCGCGGTCGCCATCGTCGGCGGGCTGTGGCCGGCGCTCACCGCCGCCCTCGCCGGCGGGCTGGTCGCCAACTGGTTCTTCACCGCGCCCACCGGCCGGCTGACCGTCAGCCAGGTCGATGACGTCGTCTCGCTCTTCGGCGGGGTGGTCGTGGCCATCGCCGTCGCCGCCGTGGTCGACCGGTCCGCGCGCCGGGCCACCGCCGCGGCCCGCTCCCGCGCCGAGACCGCGATGCTGGCCTCGCTGTCCCGCTCGGTGCTCGCCGGCGACCGCGGGCTGCCCAGCCTGCTGGAGCAGATCCGGGAGGCGTTCGGGCTGCGCTCGGTGACCATGGTGGAGAGCACCGAGGGCCGCGAGCACACCGTGGGCACCTGCGGCGAGCACGGCCCCGACGAGCAGGTGGACGACGTCGCCGTCACCGACACGCTGACCCTCCGGCTCTGCGGTCGGGCGCTGCCGGCCGGTGACCGCAAGGTGCTGGTGTCCTTCGCCGAGCAGGCCGCCGTCGCCCTGCAGCAGGGACGGCTCGCCGCCCAGGCCGCGGAGGCCTCGCGGCTGGCCGCCGGCAACAGCATGCGCAACGCCCTGCTGGCCGCGGTCAGCCACGACCTGCGCACCCCGCTCGCCGGGATCAAGGCCGCCGCCTCCGCGCTGCGCACCGAGGAGCTCGCGCTCACCGACGACGACCGCGCCGAGCTGATCGCCACCGTCGACGAGTCCGCCGACCGGCTCACCGGCCTGGTCGACAACCTGCTGGACATGAGCCGGCTGCAGGCCGGCGTGGTCACCCCCGCCGCCACCCCGGTCGACGTCCTCGCCGTGGTGGGCCGGGCGCTGACCTGGCTGGAGCCCACCGAGCGGCGCCGGGTCACCCGCCCCGACACCGACGGCCTGCCACCGGCGCTGGCCGACCCCGGGCTGCTGGAGCGGGTGGTGGCCAACCTGCTGCTCAACGCCGCCGGCCACGCGACCGGCGCGCTGCACGTCGACGCCGGCCGGGTGGACGGCCGG
This sequence comes from uncultured Modestobacter sp., assembly GCF_947486615.1. GTDB lineage: Bacteria > Actinomycetota > Actinomycetes > Mycobacteriales > Geodermatophilaceae > Modestobacter. The sequence continues at coordinate 349,584 of NZ_CANKUD010000004.1, read as the reverse complement.
GTCGAGCTGCGGGTGGTCGACCGCGGCCCCGGCGTGCCCGAGCGCGACCGGGCCCGGATGTTCGCGCCCTTCCAGCGGCTGGGCGACTCCCCCGCCGGGCAGGGCGTCGGCCTGGGCCTGGCCGTCGCGCGCGGCCTGACCGAGGCGATGGACGGCACCCTCACCGCCGAGGAGACCCCCGGCGGCGGGCTCACCATGGTCGTCTCGCTGCCGGCCGCACCGGTCGCCGCACCCGAGCCCCGGCTGACGGCGGCCGAGGCGTGAGCCGGGTGCTCGTCGTCGATGACGACCCGCAGCTGCGCCGGGCCCTGCGGATCACCCTGCGCGCCGCCGGCTTCGACGTGGTCACCGCCGAGGACGGGCGCACTGCGCTCGCCGAGGCCGCCGCCGCCCACCCCGACCTGGTCGTGCTCGACCTCGGGCTGCCCGACCTCGACGGCACCGAGGTGCTCGCCGGGCTGCGCCCCTGGTTCACCGGGCCGGTCGTGGTCCTCTCCGCCCGCGGCGACAGCTCGGACAAGGTGGGCGCGCTGGACGCCGGCGCCGACGACTACGTGACCAAGCCCTTCGACATGCCCGAGCTGCTCGCCCGGCTCCGGGTGGCGCTGCGCCGGGCCACCCCCCTCCCGGGCGAGCCGGTGGTGCAGACCGACCACTTCACCGTCGACCTGGCCGCCCGCCAGGTCACCGTGGACGGCGTCCCGGTGCGGCTCACCCCCACCGAGTGGGCGCTGCTCTCCGAGCTCGTGCGCGCCCCGGGCCGGCTGATCGGCCAGCGCGACCTGCTCAAGTCGGTGTGGGGGCCGGCCTACGAGCGCGAGACCAACTACCTGCGGGTCTACCTCGCCCAGCTGCGCCGCAAGCTCGAGCCCGACCCGGCGCACCCCCGGTATCTGCACACCGAGCCCGGCATGGGCTACCGGTTCACCCCCTGACCACCACCCCCGCAACCCCGACCGGCGCACCCGTCCGGCCATGTTCGCCAACATGGCCGGAGGGGCGGCGCTCCGCGGGGACGTCGGTCGGGCGGCGTCGCTGCCCCGACGGGCGCACCCGTCCGGCCATGTTCGCCAACATGGCCGGACGGGGCGGCGCTCCGCGGGGGCGACGGTGGTGCGGCGTCGCTGACTCGGGGCGGCCCCAGCAGGAGGTCACGAGCTACCACTGTCGGGGTAGCGCGTGAGCTCACTCTCGTAGTAAGTTTGCTACATGCCACCGCGCAAACGCTCTGATGAGCCGGAGCTCTACAACCGGCTCGCCCTGCTGCGCACCGAGCGCGGCCTGTCCCGCCAGGAGCTGGCCGACGCCGTGGGCGTGCACTACCAGACGATCGGCTACCTCGAGCGCGGCGAGTACAGCCCCAGCGCGACCCTCGCACTGCGACTGGCCGCCGTCTTCGGCCTCCCGATGGATGCGGTCTTCTCCCTCACCCCGTTCCGCACCCTGTCCGAGCAGGTCTACGGCACCCAGGAGTCCCGATGAGCACCCCCACCCGCACCCAGCGTCGCGCCGCCCGCCTCGACGACCCGCGCTTCGAGTCCATCCGCACCCCACGCATCCGCCGCCGGCTGGTGGTGGCCATGTGCGGCCTGCTCGTCGTCGAGGCGGCCCTCTTCTCCGTCGCCGAGTCGGCGCCGGTCGTCTTCGCCGTCGGCCTGGCCGTCCTGCTGATGGCATTCGTCCTCTGCCTGGGCGCCCTGAAGGGCAGCACCCGCGGGGTGGAGGAACTACCGGCGGAGGCACTGGACGAACGCCAGTGGCAGCTGCGCGGCGAGGCCTACGCGCGCACCTACCGGATCGGCTTCGGGCTGCTGACCGCCGAGCTGGTCACCGCCGCCGTCTGGCTGATCGCCGACTGGCCGGCACCGGACCGGGGCGTGCTGCTGGGTGCGCTCCTGCTGCCCTTCCACGTCGGGATCGTGCTGCCGACCCTGGTCACCGCCTGGTCCCGGGAAGCCTGAGCACGACCCCCGCTCCGCGCGACCCTCGGCGAGGCGCCAGTACGGCAGCACGTGAGGCCGGCGCGCAGCGACGTCTCCCTTGCGTCACGCTTCGGGTGGAGCTGCTGGACTCCGGGGCCGTAGGGCCGCACGATGCGAGCCGTGAACGGACCCCGGCCGGTGTGGCCCCTGCTGGCGATGGCGGCGCTGCTGGCCGCCACGCCTGCGCTGGCCTCCTGCGGCGCCGGCGGGCCGGGCAGTGCGCCCTACGTCGCGGAGTTCGGCCTCGGAGCTGATACGCCCGAGGCCCGGGAATTCGTGCTCACGCCGCTCCCCGGACCACGCGTTGAGCTGCTCCCCGCGCCGTCCCCTGCGCCGCGGATCACGCTGCCCGAGCCCGGGGAAGGGTTCGACGAGCGGACCTACACGCCCTCGCCGGCGCCTGCGCCCGACTCCGGTGGCCTGTCGCCCCTTGAGTCGGCCTTCCAGCCCTCGATCGCCTGGGTCAACGACGGCCAGTACCTCGCGGTGGTCACCTTCGGCAGTTCCAGCTGTCCCAGCGGACCGCTCGGTGTCGAGGTGGTCGCCGAGCAGGAGATCGAGATCCGCCTGGGACCGCTGTTCGCCGACGGGGACGCCTGCTCTGCGGACATGAGTGGGCACGTCACGGTGGTGGAGCTGCCGTCGGGGGTCACGCCGGCGAAGCCTCTGGTGGCCCGCTTCCGAGACCACGAGGTGACCATCGAGGCAACGGGTCGCTGACCCGGTCCCGCCCACCTCTCCCCCACGTGTTGCCGCACTGGGCGAGGCGGAGGCGTCCCGCTAGAGCTCGACGCCGCGGGCGCGCAGCCACTTGACCGGGTCGACGCGCTTGCCGTCCATGCCGCCGGAGTGCACCTCGAAGTGCAGGTGCGGGCCGGTCGACTGGCCGCGGCTGCCCAGCAGCGCGATCTGATCACCGGCGCTGACCACGTCGCCGGCATCGACCTGGATCTTCTCCATGTGCCCGTAGACGGTCACGTCGCCGCTCACGCCCAGGATGTAGACCGCCAGGCCGTAGCCGCTGGCCGCGCCCGCGCGCAGCACCACGCCGTCCTCGACCGCGTACTCGGGGGTGAGCATCGGGGCGGCGAGGTCGATGCCCCAGTGCATGGTGCCCCAGCGCTGGCAGAAGCAGCTGGTCAGCCGGGCGTTCTCCACCGGCGCGACCACCTTCGGGCGGGCGGCCTCCGCTGCTGCCGCGGCTGCCTCGGCGGCCGCGGCCTGCTCCTGGGCGACCCGCTCGGCCCGGGCGGCGCGGGAGGCCGCGACCTCGGCGAGCCGGGCGCGCGCCTCGACCTCGGTGATCGCCAGCTGCGGGCTCAGCTCGGTCTCCATCAGCCCCTCGGCGTCCGACCCCAGCAGCTCGGAGGCGACGACCGACTCCCGGGCGTCCGCGGTCGGCAGGGTCTGCGACCCGATCAGCGCCACCGCGGCGCCCACGACCACCGCCGCCAGCAGCGCCGCCGGGCGACGGCGGGCGACGGCCCGCGGGGCGGGCGGCAGCACGATCGGCCACGACCCGGAGGACGTCGAGAACGAGGACGGCGACCCCGACGACGCACTGGCCGAGCCGGCGGAGGGCCACCCCGAGGACGACGGGCCGGCGGCGGACGAGCTAGCCGGCAGCGACCCGAAGGACGGCGTCCCGGTGGAGACCGGACGCGGCGACGGCGACCCGGTGGACCGGGAGCTCGAGGACGGAGCGACCGCACGTCCGCGGGTGCGGACGGTGGTGCCGGCGTGCCTCGAGCCCATGTGCCTGCCTCTCGTCACCTCCGGCGTCCCCCACGGCCCGGATCGGTTCGGCAGCCATCGAAACACCTAGTGACATGGTTGTAATTCGCTGCTCGGCGTGTTCGCACAGACACGCCGTGAAGTCGTTCGTCAGGCGGGCGAGAACGGGCGGAACCGGGCTTGATCGGCAGTCCGTTCGGTCCCGTGTCGACATGTCGACCCGACCGCCCGACCGCTCATCCGGTGCTCGTGTCGACATGTCGACATGGGGACAGCGAACCGGCGGCCGGTCGGACGGTCGGGAGCGAGTCCGTCGGTCGGTCGCGAGTCGGTCGCTCGCGCGTCGATCGGGGCGACTCGGTCGGTCGGTCACGGGACGGTCGGGAGCGAGTCGGTCGGTCGGTCGGGAGCGCGTCAGCCGACGGCCGGCGCGGGAACCGCCCGGGCGTCGTCCCGGAACCGCCGGGCCGCGCCGAGACCGCCGATCACCAGGCCCAGGCCGACGGCCACCAGCACCGCCACCGCCGCACGGGCCAGCAGCTGCGGGCCGGTGGTCAGGGCGTTCGCGGTCCAGAGCACGTCGACGTCGGGCAGTCCCTGCACCAGCAGCAGCCAGCCCACCACGACAGCCATCAGCCCGGCCAGCACCCCGCGACCCCGCAGCGCCGCGCGCCCCCCGATGCCGGCGGCCAGCAGCACCATCAGCGCCGGCAGCAGCGCCGAGACGATCGCCCCGGCGTGCGAGGAGACGGTCGACGGCGGCACCGGTGTGGCCAGCGCGTGGTACAGCGAGGCGACCACGGCCAGGCCCAGCACCGCCCCCAGCGGCCGCGGGCTGCGGGCCAGCCACCCGACGGCCACCGTCCCGGCCAGCAGCAGGAGGTAGACCGGCCAGATCAGCCACCCCGGGGGCGGCGGGCTCCAGGTGAGCACGCCGGCCACCTCCACCTCGGTGCCGCCGTGGGCCATCGGCACCGTCCACTCGCTGACCGTGTGCGCACGGTCCGGCGCGGCGGCCACCAGCGGCGGCAGCTGCCCCTCGGTCATCCAGTGCGTGCGGTGGTCGTGCCAGGCGTACGCCGGCTCGGTCGACACCTGCTCCCACTCGGGGGCGGCGACGATGTCGACGTCGTCCGGGATCGGGGTGCGGCCGTACCGGTCGAGGTTCAGGTAGGTCGCCGGGCTCAGCGCGTTGCGCCAGACGCCGTCCGGGCCGATCCGCAGGTACGGCTCCCCGGAGTAGCCCGGCACGGTGAGCTCGGTGCCGGTGTCGTTGACCACCTCGAGCTGGTCACCGAACTGCAGCACCCGCACGGTGACCCCAGGGAGCTCCGGGGTGACCGAGCGCAGCGCGGCGTCGAAGTCGCTGCCCGCCGCGCCGCCCCCCACGTGCGCCGAGGCCGGCGCAGCGACGGCCAGCGTGGCGAGCAGGCCGAGCAGCACCACCGCTGCCCGGCCGGCCGCCGTCCGGAGCCGGGCGCCGGTCACTCCGCGGCGACGAGGGCCAGGTCGTGGGCGATGTCCTTGGCGTTGTTCCCCGCGTTGAAGGCCACGTCGGCCTCACCGTCGGTGCCGTAGAGCAGGAGCATCGCCGAGTGCTGCTGCCCGTCCGCCTCCGCCTGCGGTACGCCGGCGGCCAGCTGCGCCTGGTCGATCTGGGCCTGGTCACCGGTCAGCCCGACGAAGGAGGTGGGCAGGTCGGCGTCGAAGCGGCCCAGGTACTCCCCCAGCACCTCGCTGGTGTCCCGCGCCGGGTCGGTCGTCACGAACACCACGTTGGTCTGCTCGGCGAGCGCCGGGTCGACGCTGCGCAGCGCGAGCGCCACGTCGGCCATCGTGGTCGGGCAGATGTCCGGGCAGTTGGTGTAGCCGAAGAACAGCAGGGTGGGCCCGTCCGCGGTCTGCGCGGCGAAGTCGAAGGGCGCACCGGTGCTGTCGGTGAGGGTGAACTCCGGCTTCTGGTACGGGTCGGCCAGGTGCAGGCCCTCGTAGCCGCCGTCGTCCTCGGCGAGGGTGGCGGGCGCGTCGCCGGAGTGGTCGTGCCCCCCGGCGCCGGCATCCGCTTCGGCGTCACCACCACAACCAGCCAGCAGCAGGCCGGCGGCGAGCAGGAGCGCGGGGACCCCGCGCCGGGCCGTAGCAGTCGCAGAGCTCACGAGGACACGGTACGTCGGCGCGCGGTCAGACCGAGGAACAGACCGCCCAGCCCGGCCAGCAGGCCGAGGACGGCGAGCACCAGCGCGGTGACCGCGGTCCCGTCGGTGCCGTCGTCCGCGCTCTCGGCCGACGCGGTGTCGGTCGCGGTGTCGCCCGCGGCGGTGTCCGTGCTGCCGTGCGCATTCGTCCCGGCGCCCTCCCCGGACAGCGTGAGCACCGGCGCCGGGTACGCGGGCTCCGCCTGCCCGTCGACGGTCGGCTCGATCCAGGCCGCCTCCGAGCCGTCGCTGTAGCTCTGCACGGCGTTGAACGTCAGGCTCTCGGTGTCCGGGAACGGCCCGCCGGACAACGCGAACTCCTGGAACTCCCCGGGGGCGATGCCGCCGCCGTCCTCGGCGCGGTACTCCACCACCGAGACGGCCTGGTCGACGGTCTCGCCGTGCACCTCGGCCGGCGGGTCGAGCTGGGCCTGGGTGAGCGACACCGTCCAGCCGGGCACCGGCTGCGCGCGCAGCGACGTCAGCGGGGTGTCGGTGGGCACCTGGATCCGCAGGGCGACCGTGCTGGCCACGTCGCTCTCGTTGGGCACCCGGAAGGTGAGCTTCCCGTAGCCACCCGGCGCCGCATCGGCCGAGGAGACGGTGACGTGGGCCGAGGCGACCCCGCCGCCGACGGCGAGCAGTCCGGTCAGCGCGACCGCCCCGGACAGCAGGACGACGGCCGGACGACGGACGGGACGGGACAGGTGCAGGGACAACGGATCTCCTCGTTCGGGTTTCTCAGGGGTTCAGCGCACCGGGAAGACGGTGCTGGCGGTGACGGCGGTGAACTCGTCCAGCCGGACGGTGACCGCGAGGGTCCAGCTGCCCGCGGTGGGCAGCACGGGGTCGGCGACGTAGTGGCCGGGACCGGCGGCGGCGAGCTCGACGTCGAGCGGGCCGATCTCCTGCGCCAGCTCGGTGAGGGTCACCGAGATCTGCTGGGGCTGGGTCAGCTGCCCGTCGGCGTCGTAGAGGTAGACGTGCATCGAGGTGGGGCCCGGGCGCGCCGGATCCAGGGAGACCTGCACGGTGCCGTTGCCCGCCGTCCCGGACGCGGACTGCAGCGGCAGGGTCGCCTCGACCGGGACGGCCAGCGCGGCCGTCGCCGGGGGCTGGCTCACCAGCACCGCCGACAGCGCCAGCACCACCACCGCCCCGGCCAGCTCGACCAGCACCGAGCGGCGCAGCACCCCCAGGTGCGCGGGCTCCTCGACCGGGGCGTCCGCCCCCACGGGCTGCTCGACCGGAGCCTCCGCCCTCGCGGGCTCATCGACCGGGGCGTCCGCGCCGGCGGCGAAGGCCTGGGCGACCACCCGCCGGCCGGGGCGGCTGCGGGCGCCCAGCCGCTGCTGCACCCAGTCGCGGCTGACCAGCGCGGCGACGAACACGACGAGCACCACGGCGAGCTTGGCCAGCAGCACCCAGCCGTAGCCGGTCTGCACCAGGCCGGCGAACGAGCCCACCTCGCGCACCGACTGCAGCACCCCGGTGACCACCAGGGCGCCGATCAGCCCGGCCGCCAGCTTCGACCAGCGCGGCAGCGCGGCGACCAGCTCCGCGGCCGGGGTGCCGCCGCGCAGCGCGCCGCCGAAGAGCGCGGCCAGCCCGCCCAGCCAGCCGCTCATCGCCGCCACGTGCACGGCAGCGACGGCGACGGCGAGCACCGGCGTCGCGCCGGCCACCGGGTGCCCGACGGCCGCGACGGCGACCACCAGACCGGCCCCGAGCACGCCGGCGGTGGCCAGCACGGGGACGCCCGGGGCGCGCGACCGGCGCCAGCCGAGCGCCAGGACGACGCCGAGCACCGCCGCCAGTGCCGCGCGCAGCAGCAGCGTGCGGCCGTACGTGCTGCCCAGGGTGGAGCCGAGCAGCTGGCCGTCCAGCAGCGCGCCGATCCCGGCCGCGGCCGCGTAGGGCCCCTGCAGCAGCACCGACAGCGCGGCGCCGACCACGACCGCGGCCAGCCCGCCCAGCGTGGCCCGGCGCAGCAGCGGCAGCCGCCAGCCCCCGGGCCAGCAGGTGGCCAGCGTCAGCGGCACCCCGAGCCCCAGCGCCAGCCCGAGGTAGCCCAGCCAGCGGGCCGCGGGCAGGGCCGTGCCGATCACCGGGTCGACGTCGTCGGCGACGTCCACCGACCCGGCGTCGACCGCATCGGCGTCCCCGATCACGAAGGAGAAGGCCCCGGAGACCGGGTGGGAGTCGGCGGACACGACCCGGTAGGTGACCACGTAGCCGGCGGCGGGCAGGTCGTCGCGCAACGGCACGGTGACCGTTCCGTCGCGCACCTCCGCGGCGCCGGTGTCGACCCGCTCGCCCGCGCCGTCCAGCACCCGGGCGTAGCCGGCGCCCAGCGACACCGACTCGTTGAACGAGATGGTCACCTCGGCCGGCACCTCGTCCAGCCGGGCGCCGTCCGCCGGGGTGGTCGTCGTGACCGTCGCGTGCGCCGACGCCGGGCGGGCGGTGAGCACGTCGACCACCAGGCCCGCGCCGAGCAGCGCGCACAGCAGCAGGACGGCGGGGAACAGCCGCCTCACCCGGTCACCGGTCCCCGCTCGCATCGTCTGACGTGCACGCAGGAACAGTCGTCCGCCGACGCCGTCCAGTTCCCGGCGTGCGCGACGGGCCGGGACGAGCGGCGAGGGCGCCCCAGGTTCCGCCGCCCGGCCCGGGCGCCGCCGCGCGGACGCTGGCCCGCGGGCGTGATGCTCACCACCACCCCGACCACGAGCGCCGGCGCGCTGCGGGATCGCGGCCACCAGAGTGGTCGTCCGGCCCGCCGCCGGACCGGTGCCGGCGAGGGGGCCGTGGTCACGCATGCACCGGTGGGCTAGGAAGAGGGCGTGTCGTCACCCCCACCGCCCGCGGCGGCCGTGCCCGCCGACGACGCCGTCGAACTGGGCACCGCGCGCGGACGATGGGTGGTGCTGGCCACGGTGCTGGCCTCCGGCGTCGCATTCCTCGACGCGACCGCGGTCAACGTGGCCCTGCCGACGATCGGGGCCGAGCTGGGGGCCTCGCTCGCCGCGCTGCAGTGGACCGTCAACGGCTACACGCTCACCCTGGCCGCGCTGATCCTGCTGGGCGGTGCGCTCGGTGACCGCTACGGACGCCGCCGGGTGTTCGTCATCGGTGTGGTCTGGTTCGCCCTGGCGTCCCTGCTGTGCGGCCTGGCGCAGGACACCGCGCAGCTGGTGGCCGCCCGGGCGCTGCAGGGCGTGGGTGGCGCGTTGCTCACCCCGGGCAGCCTGGCCATCCTGCAGGCCTCCTTCCGCCCGCAGGACCGCGCCCGGGCCATCGGGCTGTGGTCCGCCCTCGGCGGCATCGCCGGCCTGGTCGGGCCCTTCGTCGGCGGCTTCCTGGTGGACGCGGTGAGCTGGCGCTGGGTGTTCGGGGTGAACGTGCCGCTGGCCGCCGCGGTGGCCGTCGTCGCCGTCCGGCACGTGCCGGAGAGCCGGGACCCGGACGCGCACGGTCGGTTCGACGTGCTGGGCTCGATCACCGGCGCCGTCGCGCTGGGTGGGGTGACGTACGCACTGATCGCGGCCGGGGACGACCCGGGCACCGCGGCGGTGTGGACGTCGGCGGCGATCGGCGTGGCCGCGGCGGCGGCGTTCGTCGTCCGGGAGCGGCGGGCCGCCGCCCCGATGCTGCCGCTGGGCGTCTTCGCCGACCGCCAGTTCACCGGCGCCAACCTGAGCACCCTGGCCGTCTACGGCGCGCTGGGCGGTTTCTCCTTCTTCCTGGTGCTGCAGCTGCAGACGGTGCTCGGCTACGGCGCCACCCTCGCCGGCGCGGCCAGCCTGCCGCCGAGCATCCTGCTCACCCTCCTCTCCGCCCGGGCCGGCGCGCTGGCCCAGCGGATCGGCCCTCGGCTGCCGATGACCGTGGGCCCGCTGGTGGCCGCCACCGGGCTGGCCTGGCTGTCGGCCGTGGACGCCGGCAGCGGCTACTGGTCGGCGGTGTTCCCGGGCTCGGTGCTCTTCGGGCTGGGGATGGCGCTGCTGGTGGCCCCGCTGACCGCCACCGTGCTGGCCGCCGCCCCCGACCACCTGGCCGGCGTGGCGAGCGGGGTGAACAACGCGGTGGCCCGCGCCGCGGGCCTGCTGGCGGTCGCCGCGCTCCCGGTGGCGGTGGGGCTGTCGGCCGGTGGGGAGCTCGGCGCGACCGACTTCAGCGCCGGCTACCAGCGCGCCCTGCTGATCTGCGCCGGGCTGATGGTCGCCGGCGCCGGAACCGCCTGGGCGACGATCCGGAACGACGTGCTGCACGACTGATCCCACTGCGTGGGAGGCCATTCCACACAATCCCTACCAAAGTGGTAGACATGCCGTCGTGACGACGACGGCCCTCCTCGCGCCCGCCTCTCCGGGCGAGCTGCTGGTGAGCCGTCTGCACGTCGACCTGCTCCGGGTCGCCACCGCAACCTGTCCGGGCCGCTGACCCGCGCGCCGTTCGCGGCGCCCCTCGTCCAGCCCGCCTGACGCGCCCTCGCGCGCGGCGCCACGACCCCGGAGCACCTCCCTCGTGAAGACCCTGATCCTGCTCGCCCTCGCCGGCCTGGGCGCCCAGCTCGTCGACGGCAGCCTCGGCATGGGCTACGGCGTCACCTCGACGACCCTGCTGCTGGCCATCGGCACCAACCCGGCCGCCGCCTCGGCCACCGTGCACCTCGCCGAGATCGGCACGAACCTTGCCTCGGGCCTGTCGCACTGGAAGTTCGGCAACGTCGACTGGAAGGTCGTCGCGAAGATCGGCGTCCCCGGGGCGGTCGGCGCCTTCGTCGGGGCCACCGTGCTGTCGAACGTCTCCACCGCGATCGCCGGCCCGGCGATGTCGCTGATCCTGCTGGGCCTGGGCCTCTACCTGCTGGTCCGGTTCACCCTGCGCGGCCTCGACAAGCGCCAGCTCGGCAAGCCGATGCGCGCCCGGTTCCTGGCCCCGCTCGGCCTGACCGCCGGCTTCATCGACGCGACCGGTGGCGGCGGCTGGGGGCCGGTCAGCACCCCGGCGATCCTGGCCAGCGGCCGGATGGAGCCGCGCAAGACGATCGGCTCCATCGACACCTCCGAGTTCCTGGTGTCCCTCGCCGCCAGCCTGGGCTTCCTGTTCGCGCTCGGCAGCCAGGGGATCGAGCTGGTCTGGGTGCTCGGCCTGCTCGCCGGTGGCCTGGTCGCCGCACCGCTGGCCGCGTGGCTGGTGCGCTTCGTCCCGCCGCGCCTGCTCGGTGCCGGGGTCGGGGGCATGATCGTGGCGACCAACACCACCAGCCTGCTCGGCAGCGACTGGGTCGGCGCCAGCGACCCGGTCCGCCGCGCCGTCCTGGCCGTGGTCTACCTGGTCTGGGCCGCCGCGGTCGTCTGGTCCTTCCGCGAGCACCGCCGCGAGCGGGCAGCGGAGCGGGCCGAGGCACTGGCCGCCGAGGCCCGGGCGCTGGCCGCCGAGGCCCGGGCGCTGGCCGCCGAAGCCGACGCGCTCGCTGAGGAGCGGGTGGCTTCGCCGAACGCCGTCGCCCCGCTGCCGCCCCGCGACGACAGCGTCGCCGCCGGCCACCGCCGGGCCTGACCCGTACCGCCTCCGGCCCACCTGCCGCCGGACCCAGGGGTCGGATCAGGGCTGCTGGTCGGAGCGGTCACAGCACCTCGGGCGACCGAGGTCGCCTGCTCGACGACGGACGCGCGGCGGCCTTTGCTGGATCGGCAACTCTTCTTGTCACCCGTGCACGTCCCGGCGCACTCTCGAGCTCAGCGGGCACCCACCGGTGGCCGCGAGGGCGATGGCGAGGAGTGCAGCCGTGGACGAGCGGTACGACGTGGTGGTCATCGGCGGCGGGGCGGCCGGGCTGAGCGGGGCGCTGGCTCTGTCCCGGGCCCGCCGGTCGGTCCTGGTGGTGGACGGCGGCGCCCCACGCAACGCCCCGGCCGCCGCCGCGCACAACTACCTCGGGCGGGAGGGCGTCCCGCCACGGGAGCTGCTGGCGATCGGCCGCGGCGAGGTGGCCGGCTACGGCGGGCAGTTCGTCGACGGCGAGGCGGCCTCCGCTGCTGCCGTCGACGGCGGCTTCCGGGTGCAGCTGGCCGACGGGCGGTCGGTGCACGGCCGGCGGCTGCTGGTCACCACCGGGCTGGTCGACGAGCTGCCCGACGTCCCCGGCGTGCGCGAGCTGTGGGGCACCCACGTCCTGCACTGCCCGTACTGCCACGGCTGGGAGGTGCGGGACCAGGCCATCGGCGTCCTGGCGACCGGCCCGATGTCGGTGCACCAGGCGCTGATGTGGCGGCAGTGGAGCGAGGACGTGACGCTCTTCCTGCACGGCCGGGTGGAGCCCACCGACGAGGAGTGGGAGCAGCTGGCGGCCCGCGGCGTCTCCGTCGTCGACGGCCCGGTCGCGGCCGTCGAGTCCGACGGGGACCGGCTGACCGGCGTCCGACTGGTCTCCGGTCAGGTGGTGCCCCGCGATGCCCTGGTCGTCGCCCCCAGGTTCACCGCCCGGTCGGCCCTCCTGGAGTCACTCGGCCTGCCGGTCGAGCCGCTGGAGGTCATGGGTCAGGTCGTGGGCAGCGCCGTCCCCGCGACGCCGGTCGGCTCGACCGACGTCCCCGGGGTCTGGGTGGCCGGCAACGTCACCGACCTGACGGCGCAGGTGATCGGCGCGGCCGCCGCGGGGCTCAAGGCCGGTGCCGGGATCAACGGCGACCTGATCGCCGAGGACACCCGGCTGGCCGTGGCGGCCCGCCGGGCGGCTCCCGCCCGGCAGGTCTTCTCCCCCGCCAGCGAGCGCGAGCTCTGCGACCAGGTGCTCGGCGACCGCCGGCACGGGATCTGAGGAGGAACGGTGTCCGACCACGAGCACACCGCGCAGCCCGACGGGCACGACCTGGCGTCCTGGGAACAGCGCTACCGCGACTCCGCCGCGCTCTGGAGCGGGCGGGCCAACGCCGTCCTGGTGGCCGAGGCCGCCGACCTGCCGCCGGGGCGTGCCCTGGACGTCGGCTGCGGCGAGGGCGGAGACGCCCTGTGGCTCGCCGGCCGGGGCTGGCAGGTGACCGGGCTGGACTGGTCGGAGGTGGCCCTCGCCCGGGCAGCCGAGCACGCGGCCGGGGCCGGGCTGACCGACCGCACGGAGTGGGTCCGCGGCGACGTCGGCACGTGGGCGCCGCCGGAGCAGGCCTTCGACCTGGTCACCGCCCACTTCCTGCACCCTCAGGAGACCCTGCGGCACGAGCTCGTCCCACGACTGGCGGCCGGCGTGGCCCCCGGCGGCACGCTGCTCTGGGTCGGTCACCCCTACGACGAGGAACGGGCCGCGCTGTGGGGCGGGGACCGGTTCTCCACCGCCGCCCAGGTCGCCGCCGACCTGGACCCGGCGCAGTGGGAGGTGCTGACCGCCGAGTCCCGGCCGCGGGCCGGCGCCCAGGACGGCCACCACCACGCCGACGAGATCCTGCGGGCCCGCCGCCGGGGTTGAGCCACCCGGGGAGGGGTGGAGCCGCCCGCGCAGGCGGCTCCACCCTTCCCGGACCGGGTCAACCCGCGAGCAGCGCCCGTTCCAGCTCGGGCGGGAGGCCCGGCAGCTCGCGGCCCGGTGGGGGCTGCGGGCGGTCGGGGGTCCGCATCCAGGCCCAGGTGTCGGCGACCGAGTCGCGCACCGGCCGGGAGGGCAGGCCCAGCTCCCGAGCGCGGGTGGTGTCGACGTTCCAGGCGGTGCGCGCCGTCCCGGCGGCCAGCCACAGCGGCAGGTGGGTCCACTCCTGGACGCCGGCGGCGAGCAGCTCGGCGTCGGACAGCGGCACCCACTCGGCGTCGCTCCCGGTCACCTCGCGGCAGGTCTCCAGCAGCCCGCCCAGCGTCGTCATGCCGGCCGGCCCGGTGGCGTTCACCGGCCCGCCCTGGCCACGCTCGGCCATCTGCACCAGCCAGCCGGCCAGGTCGCGGGCGTCGACCAGCGCGATCGGCTGGTCCAGCGAGTCGGCCGGGACGACGACCCGACCGCCGGCGGCGATCCGGTCCAGCCACCAGCCCAGCCGGTACAGCGGGTCGTGCGGGCCGACGATCAGCCCGGCCCGCGCGGTGAGGAACCGGTCGCCGAGGGCCGCGGAGAGCACCCGCTCAGCGTGCGCCTTGTCCGGTCCGTAGGCCTCCTCGTCGGTGTCCCAGGTCGGCTCGCCCTCCCCGGCGATCGGCCCGGGCGGCCAGTTCCGGTAGGCGTTCAGGCTGCTGACGAAGGCGTACCCGGCGACGTCGGCGAGGGCCGCCGCCGCGTGCTCCGCCGCGGACCGGGTCTGGCACGACGTGTCCACCACCAGCTGCGGCGACCAGCCGTCCAGCGCCGCCGGCAGCGCGGCGGGGTCGTCGCGGTCGCCGATCAGCACCCGCGCGCCCACCGGCGGCGGGCCGGACACCCCGCGGGTGAGGGTCGCCACCTCGTGCCCACGCGCCAGCGCCGCGGTGACGACGTGCCGGCCGAGGAAGCGGGTACCGCCGAGGACCAGGAGTCGCATGCCCCGACCTCAGCGCAGCGACCGGGCCGCCGTCCAGCCGATCCGCTGCCAGCGCAACCGGCGCGCGCAGCCCGGCGACCGGCGCGACCCGGCCGCTACCGTGGCGCGGTGCCGCTGCTGGGACCGGACGACCCCCTCCCCCGGCGTCCGGCCCGGGTGCTGGTCGCGGGCGCTTCCGGGGCAGGCAAGACGACGCTGGCCACCCGGATCGGCGTGGTGCTGGGGCTACCGCGGGTGGAGCTGGACGCGCTGTTCCACGGACCCGGCTGGGCGCCCCGCCCCGAGTTCGAGGACGACGTGCGGGAGTTCGCCGCCGGGCCGGCCTGGGTCACCGAGTGGCAGTACCGGCCGGTGCGCCCGCTGCTGGCCGGTCGCACCGACCTGCTGGTCTGGCTGGACCTCCGCCGCGCCCTGGTGATGGGCCAGGTCGTGCACCGGACGCTGGACCGGCGCCTGCGCCGGACGGAGCTGTGGAACGGCAACGTCGAGCCGCCACTGCACACCGTGCTGACGGACCCGGAGCACATCGTGCGCTGGGCCTGGCAGACCCATCACCAGTCCGCCCAACGGGTGCGCGACCTGCGACGGCAGCGCCCGGACCTGGTGGTCGTCCGGCTCACCAGCAGGCGGCAGGTGGACCGGTGGGCCGGCCAGACCCTGTGCGGGGTGGCGTAGCGCCGGCCCCCTCGCTCAGCCGGCGCGGACGCCGGCGAGCGGGACGACCTGCGACCGGGAGCCGGCAGTGGCCAGCCCGCGCTGCGAGGTGGTGTCCTCGCGCAGCCCGGCCAGCCGCAGCGCACGGACGCCGGTCAGCGCGTCGGCCTCCGGGGGCACGACCAGCAGGTCCACCCGGCGCTCGTCGTCGACGGTGAGCGAGACCAGCTGCTGGTCCATGCTGGCGAACCCGCCGGTGCGCACGGTCCGGCCGCCGATCAGCACCTTGCGGGCCGGCGCCTCGTCCCAGGCACCCACGGCGTAGGTGAAGCGGTCGATCCGAACGCCGAGGCTGTCCAGCGCCGCGACCAGCTCGGGCAGCTCGACCGACAGCAGCCGGCTGCGCGGCCACCACGCCCCGTCGAACGTGCCGTCGGTCGCGGCCGTCGCCGGGCGCAACCGCACCCGCACGTCGATCCCGTTCCGGAAACCTGCTGCTCGCTGGACCGTCATCGGTTCCCCGACCACCTCTCGCGCCCGTCCCCCAGGTGTCCTCGGCCTTCCCCAGCCGAGCACACCTCTCCGGACCGGAACGTACGACCGCGGGTGCGACACCCCGGCGCGCCACGAGGAAGCCTCGCACCACTCATCGACACGACCGGCCGGTCATCACGATCCGTGATCGGACGGCAACTCATGACACACGCACCCCACCCGTCTCAGCAGTCCTGGTGCGCGTGTCGTCCCGAGACGACGAACGCCGCCGCCCCCCGGAAGGGACGACGGCATTCGGCTGACGTTGCTCAGGAACCTGCGGTCAGATCCCGGCCCCGCTGCAGGGGCCCGCGCCGAGCCTGCGAGGCGTGGGGGGCAGCGGGGTCCTTGCTCACGGCTTGGGCTTCCGGTTCTTGGACCGACCGCGGACCGTCTGGTCCAGCTCCACCTTGCGCACGCGCACGGCGCCCGGGGTGACCTCCACGCACTCGTCCTCGGCACAGAACTCCAGTGCCTGCTCCAGGTTGAGCAGGCGCGGCGGGATGAGCCGCTCCAGCTCCTCGGAGGTGGACTTGCGCATGTTGGTGAGCTTCTTCTCCTTGGTGATGTTGACGTCCATGTCGTCGGGACGGGAGTTCTCCCCGACGATCATGCCCTCGTACACCTCGGTGCCGGGCTCGACCATCATCTGGCCGCGCTCCTGCAGGGAGAACATCGAGTAGGTCGTCGCCACACCGCTGCGGTCGGCGACCAGCGAGCCGGTCGGACGGGCGCGCATGTCGCCCAGCCACGGCTCGTAGCCCTCGAGGTTGTGGTTCAGCACGCCGGTGCCCCGGGTCTCGGTGAGGAACTCGGTGCGGAACCCGATCAGGCCACGCGAGGGGACGATGTACTCCATCCGCGCCCAGCCGGTGTCGTGGTGCACCAGGTTCTCCAGCCGACCGCGCCGGACGGCGAGCGCCTGGGTCAGGGTGCCGACGTACTCACCCGGGGTGTCGATGGTGACCCGCTCGACCGGCTCGTGCAGCTTGCCGTCGATCTCCTTGGTGACCACCTGCGGGCGGCCGACGGTGAGCTCGAACTCCTCGCGGCGCAGCTGCTCGACGAGGATGGCCAGGGCCAGCTCGCCGCGACCCTGCATCTCCCAGGTGTCCGGACGCTCGGTGGGCAGCATCCGCACCGAGACGTTGCCGACCAGCTCCTGGTCGAGGCGGTTCTTGATCAGCCGGGCGGTGAGCTTCTTGCCGCTCTTGCCCGAGATCGGCGAGGTGTTGATGCCGATGGTGATCGAGATCGACGGCTCGTCGACGGTGATCGCCGGCAGCGGGCGCGGGTCGTTCGGGTCGGCGAGGGTGTCGCCGATCATGATGTCCTCGATGCCGGCGATGGCGATCAGGTCGCCGGGGCCGGCGCTCTCGGCCGGGGTGCGGGTGAGGCCCTCGGTGACCAGCAGCTCGGTGATCTTGGTGCGGGTGATCGTGCCGTCGGCCTTGCACCAGGCCACCTGCTGACCGCGCTTCATCTCACCGGAGTGGATGCGCAGCAGGGCGAGCCGGCCGAGGAACGGCGAGGCGTCGAGGTTGGTGACCTGCGCGCGCAGCGGCTCCTCGGCGTCGTACTCCGGCGCCGGGACGGTGTCCAGCAGCGTCTTGACCAGCGGACCGAGGTCGGGGCTGTCCGGGACGGTGCCGTTCTCCGGCTTGTTCAGCGAGGCCTGGCCGGTGCGGCCGTTGCAGTAGACGATCGGGAACTCGAGCGTCTCCGCGGGCAGGCCGGCGTCCTCGAGCAGCTCCATGAACAGCTCGTAGGTCTCGTCGACGACCTCCTCGATGCGGGCGTCACCGCGGTCGGTCTTGTTGACCGCGAGGATGACCGGCATCCCCTTGCCCAGTGCCTTGCGCAGCACGAAGCGGGTCTGCGGCAGCGGGCCCTC
This sequence comes from uncultured Modestobacter sp., assembly GCF_947486615.1. Taxonomy (GTDB): domain Bacteria; phylum Actinomycetota; class Actinomycetes; order Mycobacteriales; family Geodermatophilaceae; genus Modestobacter. The sequence continues at coordinate 332,087 of NZ_CANKUD010000004.1, read as the reverse complement.
GGAGGCGTCGACGAGCAGCACCACGCCGTCCACCATCGACAGCGCGCGCTCCACCTCGCCACCGAAGTCGGCGTGGCCGGGGGTGTCGACGATGTTGACGACCACGGGGTTGCCGTCGTCGTCGTGCAGGTGGATCGCGGTGTTCTTGGCGAGGATGGTGATCCCGCGCTCGCGCTCCAGGTCCATCGAGTCCATGACCCGGTCCTGCGTGGAGTCGTTGTCGGTTCCCTCGCCCTTGGCGCGGCCCAGGGCACCGGCCTGCCGGAGCAGGGCGTCGACCAGGGTCGTCTTGCCGTGGTCGACGTGGGCGATGATCGCCACGTTGCGCAGGTCGTTGCGGGTGGGCATGCGGAGAGGCACCTCGGGATCGCGTGGGGGGTCTGCGCGCTACGGCGCGCGACAGTCGTAACGGCCCAGGCGGCCGAGACCTTCCCATGGTAGGGGACGGCGGGCCCCCGACCGGCCGGCTGTGACCGGTCCCCCACTCTGGGGGGACCTCGGGCCCCTCATCCCCCGCAGGCTCGGGACGAGACACTGGACCGAGGACTCAGACCGACCCGCGGTCGGCCACCACCCAGGACAGCGCCGCGGCCAGCACCGTCACCAGCCCGACGGCCAGCCAGGCCGGCCAGCCGACGCCGATGGCCAGCACGTGGGCGAGCACGAACGCGGCGACGTAGGCGACCGCGAGCCCGGCGGCCACGGCCAGGCCGCGCCGGCGGTACCAGAGCCAGCCCGCCGCCAGGCCGCCGGCGGCGAACACGATCCCACCGAGGGCGCGCACACCGGTGCCCTGGGCGATGCCGAAGCCGGCGGCCAGCCCCACGGCCACCGGGACGGCCGACGGGAGACGGGTCTGCACGCGGGCGAGGGTGGAGGACGACATGGCACCCAGTGTCCCAGCGCGCCGGGCCGGCGTCGGGACGGTCAGCTCCAGCCGGTCAGCTCCAGGGCGGTCAGCTCCAGGGCGGGGCCCACGGGGCGATCCCCCACGCGCCGCCGTCGGCGATGTCGAACGGGGCCGCTCCCCCACCCTCCAGCTCGGCGGCGACCAGCGTGGTCGAGGCGTCCAGCGCGACGGTCACCGCCTGCGGGGTCGCCAGGTCGGCCCAGCCGCCGTAGCTGCGCCAGGTGAGCAGCGCGACGGCGGAACCGCCGGGAGCGACGCCGACCCGCTGCGCCTCGGCGGGCGTCCCCTCCGGGGTCTCCCCCGGCCCCACCTGCAGGGCGAGCGGCCGGCCGTCCTGCAGCAGCACGACGACCGGCACCCCCTCCAGCCAGCAGGACGTCGGCCCGGTGTTGGTCGCCTCCAGCGCGGCCGCCCGCGCGCCCATCGCCGCGTCGAACCCGCCGACCCGGAAGGTGAGGTCGGACTGCGCGCAGGGCTGGTCGGCCACCACCGGCTCCGGTGTCGGTTCCGGCGTCGGGGCGGGCGGGACCGGTGCCGGGCTCGGCTCCGGCGCGGGCGTCGGCGCGGGCGTCGGGGCGATCGCGACCGGCTGCCCGCGCTCCACCGCCCGGTCGTCGGAGATCGGGACGAGGACGAGCGCGACCACCGCCAGAGCCGCGGCTGCACCGGCACCCACGCCCCGGGCCCGTGCGCCGGCAGCTCCCGGCGCGGCGAGGAAGCGGACGAGCAGCACCGCCAGCGCGACGGCCGCCATGTGCCCGAGCAGCAGCGACCGGTCGAACCGGACCGGGTCGCGCACCAGCTCTGCGGCGGTGACGCCGACGGCGAGGCCGCTGGCCGCCAGCGCGGCCGCCGCCCTCCCACGGGAGGACGTGCCGACCTCCCCGATCGCCCCGTCGAGCAGGTGGAGGACGGTCGACTCCAGCAGCCAGCCGGCCAGCAGCATCCCCACCAGCACGTGTGCCGAGCCGGCGGCGAGGAGCAGGAGGAAGGCGGGCAGGACGAGCGCGACCAGCAGCAGCGGGACCAGCGCTGCTGCGCCGAGTGCGTGCACCACCGCGGGCAGCCGGCGGTCCGGGGCGCCGCGCGGCGTGCCGTCCAGCGTCCGGACCACCAGCGCGACGCCCACCACGGCGAGGAACACACCTGCGCCGGCCCACCACCACAGTCCCTGCAGCGCCGCCTCGGGACCGTCCGGACCGCACCCACCCGCGCCGGTCGCGCACCCCAGCGGGTCGTCCGGGTCGAACCAGCTCGGGGTGTACTGCCCGGCCGACAGACCGGCGGACGTCGCCAGCAGGAGGCCGACGACCAGCAGTGCGACGCCCAGGTGGCGGGCCCAGCGGGGCGGCTCGTCGGTCACGGCCGGTGAGCCTGCCCGACCGGCCGCGCCCGCGGGGGGACGTCAGCCCTGGGCGGCGGCCTCGACGGCGGCGGTGATGCCCTCCGGGGTCAGCTGGGTGGTGTTGTCCAGCGGCTCGCCGTCGACCAGGACGGTCGGGGTGGCGTTCACGTCGGCCTGGCTCGACGCCTCGGTGACGTCCGCGACCCAGTCCTCGAACCGCAGGTCGGTGATCCCCTGCTCCACAGCCTCCCCGGTGGCGCCGGCCTGGGCGGCGTACTCGATCAGCTGGTCGTCGGACAGACCCTCGCCGCCCTCCTCCGGCTGGTTCGCGAACAGCAGGTCGGAGAACTGCACGAACGCGTCGATCCCGGCCTTGTCGGCCACGACGGCGGCCGCGTTGAGCGCGCGGGTGGAGTAGTCGGTGGTGGAGAAGCGGTCCAGGATCGCGATCGGGCGGTACTCGAGGGTGATCTGCCCGTCGGCGACCAGCTGCTCCAGGGTGTCCCCGTTGATCTCCTCGAAGCGCTGGCAGACCGGGCACTGGAAGTCCGCGTACACGCTCACCGTGACCGGGGCGTCGGCCTGGCCGACCGGGAACGCCGTCCCGTCCGCGACGGTGCCGGCCGGGGCGGCGGCGTCGGCGTCGGTCGACGTCCGGGAGGACTGGACGACGAAGACGACCACCAGGGCGATGACCAGCACCGCGGCGGCGACGACCCCGCCGAGCACGGTCCGGCGGCGGCGCTCGGCGGCCGCCCGGGCGGCCGTCTCGGCGGCGCGCTTCTCCGCGATCCGCTGGCGGGCGGCCGCGCGCTTGGACTCACCGGACATCGACGTGCTCCGTTCGTTCGGGGGAACCCAGCGCCAGCCGGGAGGAGGGCCACCAGGCCAGGGCCAGGGCGACCAGCAGCAGTGCGGTGTCCCGGGCGATCTCGCCGGGGTATCCGGTGTCCTCGGCGGCGACCTCCCCGCCGCCGCCGAAGCAGCCGCAGTCGATCTGCAGCCCGCGGGCCCAGGCCGAGCCCACGCCGACGAGGAACACCACCATCAGCACCGCCGAGGCGATCGCCGCCGTCCGGACGAACACCCCGGCGAGCAGGGCGAGGCCGACGGCGATCTCCAGCACCGGGAGGCCGAAGGCGACCGGGCTGACCAGCGCCTCGGGCAGCAGCCGGTAGGCGCGCACCGCCCGCTCGGCGGCCGCCGGGTCGGGGAGCTTGAGCGCGCCGGCGACGATGAACACGACGCCGAGCAGCAGCCGGGCGGCGGTCGCGGCCCACGGGCGGATGGTCTGCACGCCGTCACTGTCCTGCGCGGCGGCGCTGTGGTTCCCGCACGCCGGCTGTGAGTTCGCTGGCAGTTCCCGGACGCACCGAGGGCCCCGGCGCGGTGCGCCGGGGCCCTCGAGTCAGTCGCGAGACGTGCCCGCCCCGAGGAGGGCGGGCTGCGTCATCAGGAGGCGCGGAGCACGGCCTCGATCTCGAGCTCGACGTCGATCTTGTCGCCGACGACGACGCCGCCGCCGTCCATCGGCATGTCGATGTCGACGCCGTACTCCTTGCGGGAGATGGAGGTCTTGCCGGAGAAGCCGGCGCGCGTGCCGCCGTAGGCGTCCGGGCCGAAGCCGTTGAGCTCCAGGGCCAGGGTGACCGGCTTGGTGATGCCCTTGATCGTCAGGTCGCCCTCGACGACCCAGTCCTCGCCCTTGTTGCGCACACCGGTGGAGCGGAACTCCATCACGGTGTGGTTGCCGACGTCGAAGAAGTCGGCCGACTTGATGTGCGCGTCCCGCTGCTCCTGGCGCGTGTCGATCGAGTCCATGTCGATCTTGGCGTGCACGGTGGACAGCGACGGGTCGGCGGCGGTGACGATCTCTCCGGAGAACTCACGGAAGTAGCCGCGCACCTTGCTGACCATCATGTGGCGGACGGAGAAGCCGACGGTCGAGTGCGACGCGTCGATGTCCCACGTGCCGACGACGTAACCGGGGATCTGGGTGGTGCTGGCCATGGCGGACTCCAAGTGGTTGAGCGTTTGACTGCCTGCGTCGGACCGTAGCGTAGTTGAAGACTTGAGTATTCCGCCAGTACCCTCGTCCACATGACGAGTGACGTGTCGTCCGCCGCACCGACGGCGGGCGGCGACACCCCGGCGGCTGCCGAGCCGCGCTGGCTGGACGCTGCCGAACAGCATGCCTGGCGTGCCTGGCTCTACAGCTGGATGCTGCTGGACGACCGGCTGGACCGCGAGCTGACCCGGCAGACCGGCATCTCGCACGCGTACTACGAGATCCTCGTGCAGCTGTCGGAGACCGAGGGCCGGCAGCTGCGGATGAGCGAGCTCGCCGAGCGGTGCCTGTCCTCCCGCAGCCGGCTCTCGCACGCCGTCTCCCGGCTCGAGGAGCGCGGCTGGGTACGCCGGCAGGTCTGCGCCGAGGACGGCCGCGGCCAGCTCGCCGTCCTCACCGACGAGGGGTTCGCCGCCTTGGAGGGCGCCGCACCGGTGCACGTGGCGAGCGTGCGCACCCACCTGTTCGACCAGCTCAGCCCGGCGCAGGTCGCCGCCATGCAGGACATCGGCGAGACCCTCCTCCGCCACCTCAACGACCAGTGATCGAGTGACAGCTCAGCGGGCTCACCACAGCCGGAGAGCCCGCTGAGCTGTCACTCACCGGCTGTGGACGGCGCCAGCGGCGACCTGCCCCGCTGCGGCAGGGTGCGGCGGTGCCCCGCCCCGTCCACCGCCCGGCGCAGCTGCGCGGTCGCGTCTTCCGCGGCACGTCCGCCGTCCGCGGCGGCCTGCTGACCCCCGACTGCCTGCGCGGGCCCGCGTGGGTCCGGCTCTTCCCCGACGTCTACGCCGACGCCGCCCTCGATGTGACCCACACGGTGCGCGCCCGGGCCGTCGGGCGGCTGCTGCTCCCGCACGGTGTCGTCTCCGGCGCCAGCGCCGCCGCACTGTGGGGGCTGACCGACCTCACCCGCCCGGAGGACGACGTGGAGGTCACGGTCGCACCGGGGACACCCCGCGGCGCGGCTGCCGGCGTGGTGGTGCGCCGGCGCGCACTCCCTGTTGATCAGGTGCGCCCCGTCGAGGGAGTCCGCGCGACCGCCCCGGAGACGACGGCGCTGGAGCTCGCCGGGCGGCTCCCCCCGGACGATGGCGTCGTCCTGCTGGACCGGTTCGTGGCCGCCCGGCTCACCACGCTGACCACGCTGCAGCTCACGGCCGCCGAGCTGACCGGCCGCGGCAGCCGCCGGGCCCGGGCGGCGTGCGCTCTCGCCGATGGGCTGGCCGCCTCGCCCCCGGAGACCCGGCTCCGGTTGCTGCTCTCCCGCTCGTCACTGCCACCGGCGGTGGCCCAGCACGCGGTCCGGCGCGACGGGGTGTTCCTGGCGCGCGTCGACTTCGCCTGGCCCGAGCGGCGCATTGCGCTGGAGTACGAGGGCGCGTGGCACACCACCCGGATCGCTGCGGACCGGCGGCGCATCGAGGCACTGCAGGCGGCGGGCTGGCGGGTGCTCTTCGTGACCGCCGCCGACCTCCACTCCCCCGCTGACCTGCTGGCGCGCATCGCTGCCGCCCTCAGCGAGTGACAGCTCAGCGGGCTCACCGGAGCGCGAGACCCCGCTGAGCTGCCACTCGCGGTACGGGACGGGGGCGGGACGGCGTCCCACCCCCGTCCGGTGTCAGGCGGCGGGGGCCAGGGCCGGGTCCAGGAAGAGGTCGCGGGTGAGGACGCCGGTGTCGGGGTTGTCGGTGAAGATGCCGTCCACGCCGGCCGCCCAGAAGGCCAGCTGCTCCTCGATCGCCCGCCCGTAGGCCGCCGGGTCGGTGCCCTCGTCTAGGTCGGCGGGCAGGAAGGCGTTCTCGTTGCGGAACGTGTACGGGTGCACCAGCAGGTCGACCGCGTGGGCGTCGGCCACGAAGGACGTCGGCTCGCCCAGCGTGCCGTCGGCCGCGAGCGGGATGACCTGCGCCTTCTCCGGGCCCACCCCGTCGGCGTACTCGGCGATCCCGGCCAGGCCGGCCGCGGTGGAGAGGTCGGCGTAGGTGCGCGGGTCACCGGCGGCGACCAGGTCGGCCGGGGCACCGCTGGCCGACAGCAGCTGAACCAGCGGCACCCGCACCCGGGCGGCGTCCAGCTCGCGCAGGTTCGCCGTCTCGAAGGACTGCAGGAACACCGGCGAGTTGCGCCGGTCCAGCCGCGCCTCGCGCAGGTCGGCCAGCAGCGGCTCCTCCAGCGAGAGCCCGACACCGTCGAAGTAGGTGGGGTGCTTGGTCTCGATGTAGGCCCCCACGTCGCGGCGCAGCTCCCGGCTGAGGTCGGTGCGCAGCTCCAGGAACTCGTCCAGGGTCGGGACGGCGAACAGCCCGTCGTAGAGGGTGTTCTCCTCGCGCAGCTCCGGCAGCCGCTCGACCGCCCGCAGCGTCTTCAGCTCGGCGAGGGTGAAGTCCTCGGTGAACCAGCCGGTCAGCTCGACGCCGTCCACGGTCTTCGTCGTGCGCCGGTCGGCGAACTCGGGGTGGTCGGCGACGTCGGTGGTACCGGAGATCTCGTTCTCGTGCCGGCAGACCAGCACGTGGTCGGCGGTGCTGACCACGTCGCACTCGACGTAGTCGGCGCCCATCCGGGCCGCCAGCTCGTAGGAGGCCAGGGTGTGCTCCGGGCGGTAGCCGGAGGCCCCGCGGTGGCCGATGACCAGCAGGTCCTCGGCGTCGGCGCCGTCGTGCCCCCCGCCGCCGCGCGGCGGCGTCGCCGAGGACGTCGGGGCGAGGACCAGCGACAGCAGGACGGCGAGCAGGGCGGTCAGCGCAGCAGCGGACAGCCGGGACGTACGGCTCATCGGTTCCCCTCCGGGCTCGGACGGCGACCCTCGCCGACGGCCCGCCCACCCAGCACACTGCGGCCTCAGCCGGCGCACAGGCAAGGCCCGGCGAACAACGGGTGAAGCCGACGGCGGTCCCCGGCGCGTCGCGCCGGCCGCGCGGGACGGCCACCGAGTGACAGCTCAGCGGGCTCCCGACGCGGAGAGAGCCCGCTGAGCTGTCACTCGCCGCGCCAGACCGGGGGGCGCTTCTCGGCGAAGGCGCGGGCGCCCTCCTGGGCGTCGGCCGAGCCGAAGACCCGGTCGGCCAGTTCCTGCTGGGCGGCCAGTGCGGCCCGGTCGGTCCAGCCGACGGAGCCGGCGATCAGCTGCTTGCTGGCCCGCACCCCGAGCGGTCCGTTGACCGCGATCCGGGCGGCCAGCTCGCGCGCCCCGGCCAGCGCGCCGCCGGGCTCGGTGAGGGTGTTGACCAGGCCGAACCGGTGCGCCTCCTCGGCGGTGAGCGGGTCGCCGGTCAGCGCCATCTCCATCGCCCGCTGGTAGGGCAGCGCCTTGGCCAGCCGCAGCACCCCGCCGCCGGCGGCGAACAGCCCGCGCTTGACCTCGGGGAGGCCGAACCGGGCGTCGCGGGCGGCCACCACCAGGTCGGCGGTCAGCGCGAGCTCGCAGCCCCCGGCCAGCGCCCAGCCCTCCACCGCGGCGATCAGCGGCTTGACCGGCGGCGCCTCGGTGAGGCCGGCGAACCCGCGGCCCTCGATCCGCGGGCGCTCACCGCGGGAGAAGGCCTTGAGGTCCATCCCGGCGCAGAAGGTGCCCCCGGCGCCGGTGAGCACCAGCACGGCCACGTCGTCCCGGGCATCGAGGGAGTCCACGGCGGCGGCCAGCGCCTGCGTCGTCGCCAGGTCGACGGCGTTCTTCGCCTCGGGGCGGTTGAGGGTGAGCACCCCCACCCCGTCGGCCACCTCGGTCAGCACGGGTGCGGTCATCGCAGGTCCCCTCTCCGTCGAGTGGTGCGGTGCCCTGCGCGCCCGGACGGCGCAGAGCCCAGCGGCTCAGCCCTGCCAGACCTCGGCGACCCGGGCGGCCACGCTCGCCGCCTGTGCCCGCCCGGCCCGGGCGGAGGGCTCGCGGGCGGCCGGGTCGAGCACGTTCTTGCCGATCGCGCGCTGGCTCGCCTGGTCCGGTGAGACGACGGCGACCCGGCTGACCAGCCCGGTGACCTGGGCGTCGACGCTGGTCATCGGCCCCATCCCGCGGGGCAGCGGGGCGATGACCACGATCCGGTCGGCGTCGGCGGCCAGGTCTGCGTTGGCCGGGGAGCGCATGCCGCCGTCCATGTACCGGTGCCCGTCGATGGTCACCGGCGGGTAGACCCCGGGGACGGCGCAGCTGGCGCCCACCGCGGCCACCAGGTCGACGCCGGAGGACCGGGTGAAGGTGGTGAACTCCCCGCTCTCGGCGTCCACGGCGGTGATCTTCAGCGGCCGGGGAGACCACTGCGCGTCGGGCAGCCGGGAGGCGATGGCGGCCCGGCGCTCGTCCTCGGGAGGGGTCTTGCCGCTGTCGGCCGCGCGGCGGGCCAGCTCGCCGATGCGGCGGCGGAAGGCGGCGTCGTCCCGGCGGGCGAGCAGCATCGCCAGCCCGTAGCGGGCCAGCGTGCTGCGGCCCAGCCGGGCGACGCGCTCGGCCCCGGCGGGCTCGAGCTGCCGGGCGTAGAGCTGCTCGACGTCCGTGCCGCTGCGCAGCTGGGCGCCGACCACCGACCCGGCCGAGGTGCCGACGACGAGGTCGGCGCTGGTCAGGTCGATGCCGGCCTCGGCCAGACCGGCGATGAGCCCGATCTCCCAGGCGATGCCGGTGATGCCGCCGCCGCCGAGGACCAGGGCCGTGCGCTGGGGGCTCATCCGGCCATCCTGACGCACGCCCGGTCACTCGACGCAGGGGGTGACGTAGGCCACGCTGGGGGCTCGGCAACGACGCCGACGGGGAGGACGACGATGACCGCGACGCAGACCCCCAGCACCACCCGGCCGTCGAGCTGGCCGCCGGCGCTGCCGCGCTCGCTGAGCTACCCGGACGTGCGGGTCGGGTCGGTGCTGCGCGCGGCGGTGCGCCGCTGGGGGGACCGCACCGCCTTCGTGCACCACGACGTGGAGCTCTCCTTCACCGAGCTGGGCCGCCGGGCGCACGCGGTCGCCGGCGGGCTCGCCGCGCGTGGCATCGGCCGGGGCGACGTGGTCGCCGTGCACCTGCCCAACTGCCTGCAGTACCCGGCCGTCTACTACGGCGTGCTGCTGACCGGGGCGACCTTCTCCCCCACCAACCCGCTGCTGCCCCCGGCCGCGCTGGCGCACCAGCTCGCCGACGCCGGCGCCCGCGCGCTGGTCACCTGGGAGCCGGTGCTGCCCGCCGTCCGGGTGGCGCTGCCGGCCACGGGTGTGCAGACCGTGGTGGTCACCGGTCCGCAGCAGGTCTCCGACCCGGCCGCCCCGGTCGACCTGACCGACCTGCCCGGCGCCGTCTCGCTCGCCGACCTGCTGGCCGCCGACCCCGCCGACGCACACCGGGACGCCGACGTGGACCCGGCGCAGGACCTGGCCCACCTCGCCTACACCGGCGGCACCACCGGGGTGAGCAAGGGCGTCGAGCTGCCGCACCGGGCGGTGGTCACCAACGTGCTGCAGGCGGCGTGCTTCAGCTCCGGCTCGGTGCCGGTGCTCGACGACGACGGCGATGTCACCCTCGACCAGGTGGGCAGCGCCGCCGAGCACCCCACCCGGCTGGGCACCGCCACGCTGATCAACCTGACCCCGTGGTTCCACGCCATGGGCGTGATCGGCTACCTCAACGGCCAGGTGATGGCCGGCGCGACCGTGGTCGTGCACGACCGGTTCGACCCGGCGCACTACCTGGCCGACGCCGTCCGGTACCGGGTGACCAGCATCGGCGGCGCCCCGCCGGTCTTCGTCGCGCTGCTGCAGGTGCCCGGCATCGCCGAGGCCGACCTGTCCAGCGTGCGCGGCTTCGCCAGCGGTGCCGCCCCGCTGCCGGTGCCGCTGATCGAGCGGATGCGGGCGCTGGCGCCCGGCGCGGTGATCGCCGAGGGCTACGGGCTGACCGAGGTGACCATGCAGGCCACCGGCAACCCGCCGCACACCTCCGGGCTGCGCAAGCCGGGCACGGTGGGCGTCCCGCTGCCGGACACGGAGGTGTCCATCCGGCCACTCGGCGGGGGTGACCCGCTGCCGGCCGGCGAGCGCGGCGAGGTCTGCATCCGCGGGCCGCAGGTGATGCGCGGCTACGCCGGACGGCCGGACGCCACCGCGGAGGCCATCGACCCCGACGGCTGGTTCTCCACCGGGGACATCGGGGTGCTCGACGCCGACGGCTACCTGGCGATCGTCGACCGCACCAAGGACATGCTGCTCTACAAGGGCTACAACGTGTTCCCCCGCGAGCTGGAGGAGCTGCTGTTCGGCACCGCCGGGGTGGCGGCTGCGGCGGTGGTCGGCCGGCCCGACCCGGAGGCCGGCGAGCTGCCGGTGGCCTACGTGGTGCGCCGGGCCGACGACGCCGGCGCCGCGCTGACCGCCGAGACCGTCATGGCCGGGGTCAACCAGCAGGTCGCCCCGTACCAGCGGCTGCGGGACGTCGTCTTCGTCGACGCCCTGCCGGTGTCGCCGGCCGGCAAGGTGCTCAAGCGGGAGTTGAGCGCCCGCGAACGAGCCGGCGCGGCCACCACCAGTTGACGTCACCGAACAGCGCGACCAGCGCCGGGGTGAGCACCCCGCGCACGACGGTGGCGTCCAGCAGGATGCCCAGCGCCAGCGTGGTGGCGAAGATCTTCACGTCGACCACCGGCACGGTGGAGAGCGCCACGAAGGCGAGGAAGAGGATCAGCGCCGCGGAGGTGACCAGCCGGCCGGTGTACCCGACGCCGTGCACGGTCGCCTCGTCGGTGGTCATGCCGGCGTCCCTGCCCTCCCGGATGCGGGACAGGATGAACACCTCGTAGTCCATCGACAGCCCGAACAGGAACGAGAAGGCGGCCACCGGCACCCAGAAGGTGAGCGTGCCGGTGGCGGTGGCGCCGAACAGCAGGTCGGTCAGGTGCCCCTCCTGCCAGATCCACACGGTCATCCCGTAGGCGGCAGCGATGGAGACCACGTTGAGCAGCAGCGCCTTCACCGGCAGCCAGATCGACCGCAGGGCCGGGGCGAGCAGCGCGAAGGTGATGACGACGACCAGCGGCAGCACCCACCACGCGTTGCCGTAGATCGCCTGCACCGAGTCCGCGTCGCCGGCAGCCGTGCCGCCGACCCGGGCGCCGTCCAGCCCGTCGGCGGCCTCGCGCACCGCGGTGAGCGCCTCCCGCCCGGCGGTGGACGACGGGTCCTCGGCCAGGACGACGTCCACCACCCCGGCGCCGCCGCCCTGCCACGCCTCACCCGCGGGCGCCAGCACCCCGGCCACCCCCTCGACCGCCGCGAGCTGCTCGACGGCGGCGGCCCGGTCGTCGGTGAGCACCTCGACCGGGCGGGCCAGCCCAGCGGGCAGGCCGTCCGCGGTGAGCCGCTGGAACGCGGTCGCCGCCGGGGACGAGCCGGTGGCGGTCGCCGACACCTCGGGACTGCCCAGCCGGATGCCCAGCACCGGCGAGGCGAGCAGCAGGAGCACCCCGGTCGCCAGCAGTGCGGAGATCCAGCGGTGCCGCACCACCGTCGTCCCGATCCGGTGCCAGGTGCGGCTCTCCGCACCGCGCGGACGGCGGCGGGGCCACTCGAGGCGTCGCCCGGCCGAGGCCAGCAGCACCGGCAGCAGGGTGAGGGCGACGAGCACGCTGACCAGCGGGATGAACAGCCCGCCGAACCCGACCGTGCGCAGGAACGGCAGCGGCAGCACCACCAGCGACAGCAGCGAGATCGCCACGGTGACCCCGCTGAACACCACGGCACGGCCGGCGGTGGTCATCGCGGTGCGCACCGCGGTCAGGTCATCGGCGCCGGCGGCGCGCTCCTCGCGCCAGCGCATCACCACCAGCAGCGAGTAGTCGATGGCCACGCCCAGCCCGATCAGCCCGACCAGGTACTGCACGATGAAGCTGACGTCGGTGACCGTGGTCAGCGCGAGCACGAGCAGGAACGTGGTGGTGATCGCGACGGCGGCGACCAGCAGCGGCACCAGCGCGAGCAGCGAGCCGAACACCAGCGCCAGGACGACGATCGCCCCGCCGGCCCCGAGGGCGATCTCCACGATGATCGGCCGCTCGTCGCCGCCACCCTCGGCGAGCACCGGGGTGCCGGTCACCACCGGCTCGGCCCCGGCCACGGTCACCCCCTGCAGCGCCCCCTCCAGCTGGGGCAACGCGGCGGCGTAGGGCGCGGGGCCCTCGACGGCCGGTGGCCAGACCAGCGCGACCGCGGTGCCGTCGGCGGCCAGCACGTCGGCGCCGGGGGTGTCGTCGAACGGTGTGGCAACCCGCCAGCCCGGCTGGCGCAGCCGCTCGAAGGCGGCGGTGAGCTCGGGCCGGGCCTCCGCGACGGTGGCACCCTCGGGCAGCGCGACGGTGACCACCAGCGGGTCGACGCCCCCGCCCGTACCGACTGCCTCGACGATCGCCTGGTTCGCCTCGTAGGCGGGCTGGCCGGGGGTGGAGAAGTCGAAGCCCAGCCGGTCGATGGTGGTAGGCGCCAGCACGCCACCCACGACGGCGACCGCCAGCCAGCCCAGCACCACCAGCCGGCGGTGCGCGAGCACCCAGTCGGTCAGCCGCCCCACGTCCGTCCCCCTCCAGCGCGGGCATCAGGAGACTGATGCTTCTCCGGCACCCTACGGTGTCCCTCCGTGGAGCACCCAACGGACGGAGGCGGGCAGGAACCGCCGCTGCCCGGCTGGCTGGCCGCGGGCCCGACCGGGATCACCGCCTACGCCCTGGCCCGGGCCGGCGCGGAGATGAACGCCGCCTTCGCCCGCCGGCTGGCCACCGTGGGGCTGCGCCCGCACACCTTCTTCGTCCTGGTGCACCTGGCCCGGGAGCCGGCCCTCACCTCCGCCGAGCTGGCCCGCCGGCTGGCGATGACCCCGCAGAGCATGTCCGCCCTGCTGCACGGCCTCGCCGACGCCGGCTGGGTCGACCGGCCGGCCGGCGCCCGCCGCGGCCAGCGCGTCGACGTCCGGCTCACCGCCGCCGGCCGGCAGGCCCTGGAGGCGGCCGGCCCGGTGCTGGCCGAGCTCGGCCGGCCGGAGGCGATCGGGCTGACCGCCGAGGAGGGCGCCACCCTGCACGCGCTGCTCGACCGGGTGCTGCGCACCCTGGCCACACCCCCCGAGGGCGGATGAGCGGCCGGTCGGCCCCGCCCCGCCGCGGTCGGGCGGCTATCGTCCCGCCGGTGACGGGAGACCGGCCGGGCCGATGAACGACGACCACAGCGGCGTCCACCTGCCGCACACCGAGGAGTCCCCCGCCCGCCAGGTCTGGCGGCGGGTCGTGATCGCCGCCGTGGTGCTCATCGCCACCGTGCTGATCGTCTACCTCGACCGGGACGGCTACCGGGACGCCAACGGTGGCGGTGAGATCAGCCTGCTGGACGCCACGTACTACGCCACCGTCACCCTCTCCACCACCGGCTACGGCGACATCGTGCCGGTGGAACCGGGGGCGCGACTGGTCAACATCCTGGTGATCACGCCCCTGCGGGTCACCTTCCTGCTCATCCTCATCGGGACGACCCTGGAGGCGCTGACCGCGCGCTCCCGGGAGGAGTTCCGGATCCGACGCTGGAGGTCTCGCGTGCGCCAGCACGTCGTCGTGTGCGGCTACGGCACCAAGGGCCGCAGCGCGATCCGCGCCCTGCTCAGCACCGGTACCGACGCCGAGCACATCCTCGTCGTCGACCCCGACCCGCGGGCCATCGAGGAGGCCACCTCGGCCGGCTTCACCGGCGTGCTCGGCGACGCAGGGCGCACCGACGTCCTCCGCCGCACCTCGGTGGAGAAGGCCCGGGCCGTGATCGTCGCCGCCGACCGGGACGACGCCTCGGTGCTGATCACCCTCACCGTGCGCCAGCTCAACCCGACGGTGCCGATCACCGCCAGCGTGCGCGAGGAGGAGAACGCCAGCCTGCTCCGCCAGTCCGGCGCCGACTCGGTGATCACCTCCTCGGCGACGTCCGGGCGGCTGCTGGGCCTGTCCACCGACCAGCCCGGCGTCGTGGCCGTCGTGGAGGACCTGCTGACCAGCGGGCGGGGCCTGGACCTGCAGCAGCGCACGGTCACCCCGTCGGAGGTGGGGCTGGGGCCGCGTCAGCTGCGCGACGTGGTGCTCTCCGTGGCCCGCGGCGGGCGCACGCTGCGCTTCGACGACCCGCTCATCGGCACGCTGCAGAGCGAGGACGTGCTCGTCGTCGTCAAGGCGCACCGCTCCTCCGTCGACCACGGCTGAGCCGGCCGGTCGACCGGGCGGGAGCGCGCTCAGGCGTCCCGGATGGCCGCGGACACCGCGACGTCCACCGCGGGCATGTCCGGCTCGGCCTTGCCGTGCGCGTGCGCGGCGTGCAGCCGGCCGTGCGCGAGCAGCTCGGCGACGGTCGGGGCGCGGAAGCCCGCTCCGCACCCGGGGACGACGTCGGCGCAGTCGAACTGCTTCACGCCGCGGCCACCGGGGTGACGTCCCGGATCAGCGACCGGACGGCCGCCTCGATCTCGGGGGTGTAGTCCTCGCCGTGCAGGTCGTGGTGGATCGCGGCGTGCACCCGGCCGAGGGCGATGATCTCGTCGGCGGTGGCGGCGCGGAAACTGCCGACGCAGCCAGGGACGAGGTCGGCACAGTCGAACTGCTTCATCGGGGCGCTCCTGGGGTGAGTGCCGGCTCGGCGGGAGCCGGACCGGGGGTGGCGTGGGAGGTCACGAGCTCGGTGCCCGCGCCGCTGTAGAGCTCGGCCAGGCGGAGGGTCATCCGCTCGGGACGGACGAGACCGAGCAGCCGGCCGGTCTCGTCGACGCACAGCACCGGGTCGAACCGGCGGGCCGCGACCCGGGTCATCGCCCGGGTGATCACCTCGACCAGCTGCGCGGCGGGCCGCACCCGCAGGCTCACCGGCACCAGCTGCACGTCGGTGCCGGCCTCGGTGTCGCGCTGGCCGGGGCGCACCAGGTACACCGGGCAGCCCAGGTCGTCCACCGCGACCACCAGGTCCAGGCCCGGGTCGGCGGCGAGCAGGCGGGCGGCCGCGGTCAGCGCCGCGGGGTCGCCGGCCGGGTCGCCGGAGCGCACCGTGGGTGCGACCTCGACCAGGGCGGCCACCTGGTCGGCGGCGGCGCTGCGGGCGGCCATCGCCTGCAGCTGCGCGGAGACCCCGGGGCGCAGGGCGGGCCAGCCCGGCCCGGGCTCGGCCAGCAGGTACCCCTGGGCCAGCGGGACGCCGAGCCGGACGAAGGCCTCCAGCTCCTCCACCCGCTCGATGCCCTCCACCAGCAGCCAGGCGTCCAGCCGGCCGGCGTAGGTGCCCAGCAGCTCGGCCAGGGCCAGCTTCGCCTCGTCCCGGTCGGCGTGGTCGACCAGCGCGCGGTCCAGCTTCACGAAGTCCGGGCGCAGCCGGGCCAGCTGCTGCAGCCCGGAGTAGCCCGAGCCCGCGTCGTCCAGGGCGACGGCCGCCCCGACGCTGCGCAGCCGGTCGAGCAGGGCGATCAGCGGCCCGGCGTCCTCCACGGCCACGTGTTCGGTGAGCTCGAGCACGAGACCGGTGAGGTCGTCGGCGGCCAGCAGGACGCCGGCCAGCTCGGGCTCGGTGAGCAGGTGCGGGCTGACGTTGACGCTGAGGAAGCGGTGCTGGGGCAGCTCGGCGCGGGCGACCAGCGCGGCGGCGACCACGCGGGCCTCCAGCCGGGCGCCCAGGCCCAGCGTGTCGGCCATGGCGAACCACCGGTCCGGGCCGCACCCGGGGGGCCCGTCGAACCGCGACAGCGCCTCGTACCCGGCCACCACCCCGCGGCGCAGGTCGACGATCGGCTGGAACACCAGCCGCGGCTGGGCAGGGTCGGCGAGGACGGCGTCGAGCGCGGCGGCCCACCCGCCGTCCGGCACCTGCGCCGATCCTCCCCCGACGACGTCGCCGGCTCCTGCCACCACGTCCGCCCCTCCCTGTCCTCGGCGGCCACCACGCCCGTCCGTGGACGCGTGGCCGTCGTGCTCACCCTGCCCAGCGATGATCGGCAGCGGGAGGTGATCGGTTGAGCGGGTCACCCGGGAGGGGCACGTACGCCGCTGCGGTTGCCGCCCCGGGGACCCCACCTGAGACTCGGCCGGTGGACCAGCACGAACAGCAGACCAGCGCCCCCGCGGGCGAGGACACCGCACTGCGCCGGGCGGTGAGCGGCAAGCTGCTCTACCTGTTCATCCTGGGCGACGTGCTGGGCGCGGGCATCTACGCGCTGGTCGGGGAGATCGCCGGTGAGGTCGGCGGGGCGCTGTGGGTGCCGCTGCTGGTCGCCCTCGGGCTGGCGATGCTCACCGCGGCCTCCTACGCCGAGCTGGTCACCAAGTACCCGCGGGCCGGTGGCTCGGCGGTCTTCGCCGAGCGTGCCTTCCGCCGTCCGGTGGTGTCGTTCCTGGTCGGCTACTGCATGCTCGCCGCGGGCGTCACCAGCGCCGCGGGCCTGTCGCTGGCCTTCGCCGGCGACTACCTCGGCGTGTTCCTCGACGTCCCGGCCGTGCCCGCTGCCCTCGTCTTCCTCCTGCTGGTCGCGCTGCTGAACGCCCGGGGCATCCAGGAGTCGGTGCGGGCCAACGTGGCGATGACCGTGGTCGAGGTGTCCGGTCTGGTGCTGGTCGTCGTGCTCGGGGCGATCGTGTTCGGCCGCGGCGACGGCGACCCCGGCCGGGTGGTCGAGTTCCCGGAGGGCGTCTCGGCGGGCTCGGCGGTGCTGGCCGCGGCGATCCTGGCCTACTACTCCTTCGTCGGCTTCGAGACCTCGGCCAACGTCGCCGAGGAGGTGCGCGACGTGCGCCGGGTCTACCCGCGGGCGCTGTTCGGTGCGCTGCTGACCGCCGGCGTGGTCTACGTGCTCGTCGGGCTGGCGGCCTCGATCGTGCTGCCCGCCGACGAGCTGGCCGCCTCCTCCGGCCCGCTGCTGGCGGTGGTGCAGGCGACCGGGATCGGCGTCCCCGACCAGCTCTTCAGCGCCATCGCGCTGGTCGCCGTGGCCAACGGCGCGCTGCTGACGATGATCATGGCCAGCCGGATGGTGTTCGGCCTGGCCGAGCAGCGGCTGCTGCCGCCGGTGCTGGGCCGGGTGCTGCCGGGCCGGCGGACGCCGTGGGTGGCGATCGCGGTGACCACCGCGGTGGCCATGGCGCTCACCCTGATCGGCGACCTCGGCGCGCTGGCCAACATCGTCGTCCTGCTGCTCCTGCTGGTTTTCCTCAGCACCAACGTCGCGGTGCTCGTGCTGCGCCGCGACCGGGTGGCCGAGGAGCACTTCACCGCGCCCGTGGTGCTGCCGGTGCTCGCCATCGGCTCCTGCCTGCTGCTGCTGTGGCAGCAGGAGGCCACCACCTGGCTGCGGGCCGGGCTGATGCTGGCCGTCGGGGTGGTGCTGTACCTGCTCGCCCAGGCCCCGTGGTGGGGTGGGGCGCGCACCCGGGAGAGCGAGCCGGCCGTACGGGGGTGACACTCGGGAGCGGGTCGACCCCCGGTGCGTGACGTTCTGGTGAACTCGCACCCGTCACCCCCGGGTCCCGGGTGAGGATGCCGACGACCGGCGAGAGGAACGGACCTGCAGATGACCGTGTCCCAACCGAGTGCGGTGGAGATCGGGCTGATGTCCGGCCGTGCCGGCTACGTCCTGCGGGCCAACGACCGGGGCGCGTTCACCGTCGCCTCGCCCACGCTCTACCCGCACATGTGGAGCTGGGACGCCGGCTTCGTCGCGCTCGGCATCGCGACCGTGTCGGTGCCCCGCGCACTGGCCGAGCTGCGCAGCCTGCTGTCCGGGCAGTGGGCGACCGGGATGATCCCGCACATCCTGTTCCACTCCCCCAGCGACTACTTCCCCGGCCCGGAGCGGTGGCGCACCCAGGTGGCCGCGGCCCGCCCGGCCGGGGTGGCCACGTCGGGCATCTGCCAGCCGCCGATCCACGTCATCGCGCTGTCCCGGATCCTGCACGACGCCCGCCGCAAGGGCGGCGCCGACCAGGAGCTGGCCGAGGAGTTCGTGCGGGAGACCTTCGACCAGTGGCTGGCCTGGCACTCCTACCTGGCGACCGCCCGCGACCCGTACTCCTACGGCCTGGTGGAGATCCACCACGGCTGGGAGTCGGGGATGGACGACTCTCCGCGCTGGGACGAGCCCTACGCCAACGTGCACCCGCAACCGGACATGCCCCCGTTCGTCCGCGCCGACCTGGCCCACGTCGCCGACCCCTCGCAACGGCCCACCGACGCCGAGTACGCCCGCTACCTGTGGCTGCTGGAGCAGAAGGTCCGGGCTCGCTACGACGACGCCGCCTACCGGGCCAGCGGCGACTTCGTGGTGGGCGACGTGCTGGTCTCCGCGCTGCTGGCCGCGGCCAGCGACCTGCTCGCCGACATGGGCGAGGAGCTGGGCATCGGCGGGGGCACCGCCGGGGGCGTCGAGCAGTCCCGGGCCATCGCGCGCCGGTTCCGCACCGGCGTGCTGCGCTCGGTGAACCCCGAGACCGGCCTGGCCCGCGACCTGGACCTGCGCACCGGCCGGTGGCTGGACGTGGAGAGCGCCGCCGGGTTCGCCCCGCTGCTGTGCGGCGGCGACGAGGCCCTCACCCGCCGGCAGCGCGACCTGCTGCTCGGCCCGCGGTGGTGCGGGCACTCGCGGCTGCGCTGGCCCGTCGTCCCCTCGGTCTCCCCCGCCTCGCCGGGGTTCCGGGAGCAGACCTACTGGCGCGGTCCGCAGTGGCCGGTGCTGAACTGGCTGATGGCCTGGGCGCTGAACCGGTCGGGCGAGCCGGAGGCGGCCAACCAGCTGCGGCTGGCCGGGCTCTCGCAGCTGATCGACTGCGACTTCGCCGAGTACTACCAGCCGGTGACCGGGGAGACCCTCGGCAGCCGGGACCAGTCCTGGACGGCGGCGATCGCGCTGGACTTCCTCGCCGCCCGGCGGCCCGCGCAGCGGCGGCCGGTGCGCTGGCTCACCAGCGAGCTGCCGCGGATCACCCCGGCGCAGGTGCAGCGGCACTCCGCGTCCGGGCGCCGCCCTCCGCCCAGCCGCGGGCCGGCCACCCTGCCGGAGAACCGCATCCCCTGACCGCGCCCTCGCGGCCTGCGGGGATGACGTGTTGGTGACACCCGGCGGTCGACGTGTCGCCGGGCGGCCACCCGGGCACCCCACGGCGGACCGGACATCACCCGCCGAGGAGCACCCACGTGAAGCGTTCCGCCGTCCTGCCCGCCGCCGCCCTCCTGCTCGCGCTCGCCGCCTGCGGGGACAACCCGACCGGCGCGGGCGGCAACTTCACCGCGGACGAGCCCGAGATCACCGAGCAGCCGGAGGTGCCGGTCGAGGAGACCGCCGACCTGCTCGACCCGGAGGGCACCCGGGTGGGCAACGTGACCTTCACCGACACCGGGACCGGGGCCGAGGTCGCCGTGCGGGCCAACGGCCTGCCGCCGGGCGACCACCCGCTCGAGCTGTACGGCACGGCCTCCTGCGAGGCGCCTGCCACCTCCGCCGACCCGACCGACATCGGCACCTGGACCGGGCTCGGCGACCCGCTGCCCGACACGGACCTGCCCGAACTCGTGGTCACCGAGGACGGGGTCGGTGAGCTCAGCTCGGCCGTGGACATCGAGCTGGCCGAGCTGCTCGACGAGGACGGCACGACCCTCATCGTCAGCGCCCTCTCGGCCGACCCGTCGGCGACCGCCGAGGCCGGCGCCGACGAGGTCACCGGCATCGCCTGCGCCGCCGTCACCGGCTGACCGCACGGCCGGGGTGGGCGGCCGGTGGGCCACCCACCCCGGCCCGGCCGTTCAGGGGCGCGGGTTCGGGCTCTTGGTCAGGGCCGGGTCGGTGTTGGCCACCGGGGCGAGCACCTCGTCGATCCGGCGCTTGACGTCGGCGTCGAGCCGGACGCCGGAGGCCTTGACGTTGTCGGTCACCTGCTCGGGCCGGCTGGCGCCGATGATCGCCGCGGCGACGTTCTCCTCCTGCAGCACCCAGGCCACCGCCAGGGTCGCCATGGACAGCCCCAGGTCATCGGCGATCGGCTTGAGCTCCTGCACCCGGGCGAGGACGTCGTCGTCCATCCAGCGGGCGATCATGCCCGCCCCGCCGCCCTTCTGATCGGTGGCCCGCGAGCCGGCCGGCGGCTCGGCACCGGGCTGGTACTTGCCGGTGAGCACGCCCTGGGCGATGGGCGAGAACACGATCTGGCTGATGCCCAGCTCACGGGAGGTCGGGATGACCTCGGCCTCGGGCACCCGGTGCAGCGCGGAGTACTGCGGCTGGTTGGACACCAGCGGGACCTTCAGCTCGTCGGCCAGCGCCTTGCCGGCGCGGATCTCCTCCGCCCGCCACTCCGAGACGCCGATGTAGAGCGCCTTCCCGCTGCGGACGACGTCGGCGAAGGCCTGCATCGTCTCCTCCAGCGGCGTCTCGTAGTCGAACCGGTGCGCCTGGTAGAGGTCGAGGTAGTCGGTGCCCAGCCGCGTCAGCGAGCCGTCGATCGACTCCAGCACGTGCTTGCGGGACAGGCCTCGGTCGTTCGCGCCCGGACCGGTCGGCCAGTAGACCTTGCTGAAGATCTCGATGCCGCTGCGCCGCTCGCCGGCCAGCGCCTTGCCCAGCACCGTCTCGGCCCGCCCCTCGGCGTAGACGTCGGCGGTGTCGAAGGTGGTGATGCCGGCGTCCAGCGCGGCACGCACGCACGCGGTGGCGGCCTCGGCCTCCACCTGCCCGCCGTGGGTGATCCAGTTGCCGTAGGTGATCTCGCTGATCTTGAGGCCGCTGCGGCCGAGGTGTCGGAACTCCATGGGGTGTTCCTACCGTCCGGTGAGCGCTCCCACGCCTGCGGGGAGGTACCGCCTGCCCGGCGCCGCCCCGGTCAGCCGGCGTCGACCGCCGCCAGGTGCCCGGCGACCACGTCCCCGAACGGGCCCAGGACGCCCGCCGGCAGCGCGTGCCCCATCCCCGGCACCGTCACCAGCCGCGCCGGCGCACCCCCGGAGCCCGTCCCGATGGCCGCGGCGAGGTGCTGCGCGCTCGGCGGCGGGTAGGCCGGGTCCGCCGGTGCCTCGACCACGAGGGTGGGGACGGCGACCCCGGACAGCTCGGCACCACGGTCGAGCCCGCCCGGGTCGGCCGACGCGTGGGCGAGCGCTGACCGGAAGCCCCCGGAGTGCGCGCGCACCCGCTCCTCGGTCTCCCGCCACTCCGCCGGGTCGACCGGCAGCCCACTGCCGTGCAGCAGCTGCCAGTGCGCCACCCGCCAGTCGAGCTCGGCCGCCTCGTCCCGGGGCTCGGCCATGGTCGCCCACCAGGCCAGCAGTGCCTCCGACGGTCCGGGCGGCGGCTCCCCGCCGGCGCCGGCGAGCGCGCCGGTGCAGAAGAGGGTGGCGCTGCGCAGCCGGTCCGGGTGGTCGAGCAGCAGCAGCTGCACCAGCAGGCCACCCATCGACATCCCGACCACGTGGGCCCGGTCGACGTCCAGCGCGTCGAGGACGGCGACCGCGTCGGTGGCCAGGTCCCGGAGGGCGTACGGGGCGTCCTCGAAGGCCGCGGTCGACCGGCCGGTGTCGCGGTGGTCGTAGCGGACGACCCGGTGGTCGCGCGCCAACCGGTCCACCAGCGGTTCGGGCCAGACCAGACCGCTGGAGGCCGCCCCCATCACCAGCAGGACGGCGGTGGCGCCGGGTGCGCCGCGCTCCTCGACCCACAGCTCGACACCGGGCACGACGGTCAGCATGCGTTCGGTCGGCATGCGTTCGGTCGGCATGCGTTCGGTCGGCATGCGTTCGGTCGGCATGCGTTCGGTCGGCATGCGCCGACAGTGCCCGCCCCGGGCCGCGGACGCGAGCGCTTTCCGATCCGGTGAGTACAGCCTGCGCCACCACCGATCGGCCTGCCTGCAGGATCGGTCCGGCAGCCGGGCCGGATGAGGCTGGGGTGGTCCGAACGACCGCCTGGCCTGAGGAGCTCCCCGTGTCCGTTCCCCCCGAGACAGTGCACCCCGAGACCGCGCCCGCCCGTTCGACCGCCTCGATCCCCCGCCGCACCTGGGCGACGCTGCTGGTCGCCGCCGCCGCGGTGACCACCGTCGGCACCACCGGCCTGCTCAGCCCCGACGCCGCCGAGGCCGGCGGCGGTCCCCGTCCGGCGCATGCGGTGCAGGACGAGCTCGACGCGCTGGTCGCCGAGGACGGCTTCCCCGCCGCGCTGGCCGCCGTCCGTGGCGCCGACGGGCGGGTGCACGACCTCACCGCCGGGGTCGGCGACCTGGCGACCGGCGAGCCGGTGCCGGTCGACGGCGAGGTGCGGATCGCCAGCAACACCAAGACCTTCGTGGCGACCGTCGTCCTGCAGCTGGTCGAGGAGGGCCTGGTCGACCTGGACGCCCCCATCGAGAGCTACCTGCCCGGCCTGGTGCGCGGCGAGGGGATCGACCCGAACGCGATCACCGTGCGCCACCTGCTGCAGCACACCAGCGGGCTGCCGGAGTACGCCGACGTCGTGGTGGCCGACTACCTGGCGGTGCAGCACCGCTACGTCGAGCCGCACCAGCTGCTGGACATCGCCCTGGCCCGGCCGGCGAACTTCGCCCCCGGCACCGACTGGGCGTACAGCAACACCAACTACGTGCTGGCCGGGCTGCTGGTCCAGGAGGTCACCGGCCGACCGGTCGGTGAGGAGATCACCACCCGGGTGATCGAGCCGCTGGGCCTGGAGGACACCTACTGGCCGCACGAGGGCGAGCAGGAGCTGCGCGGCGACCACCCGCACGGCTACTACGCGTCCGCCCCGGGCGCCGAGTACGTGGACGTCGACGTGCAGGACCCGGCGTTCGGCTGGGCCGCCGGTCAGCTGGTCGCCACCCCGTCGGACCTGCTGGAGTTCTTCACCGCGCTGGTCGACGGGGAGCTGCTGAGCCCGGAGATGCTCGCCGAGATGCAGACCACCGTCCCCGCACCCACGTCCTCGCTGAACGGCATCGAGTCCTACGGCCTGGGGCTGCAGACCTTCACGCTCACCTGCGGCGGCACCGCCTGGACCCACGGCGGTGACATCCCCGGCTACGAGACCCGCGGCGCGGTGACCGAGGACGGGCGCGGCGCGATGGTCGCGGTCACCGCCCTGCCCACCGAGGACGAGGCCGCTGCGAACGTCGAGGCCACCGTCGACGCCGCCATCTGCGACTGAGGAAGGACCCCGCTGCCCCGGCCCTGCTGACGCGGGGTCGGGGCAGCGTCACGTCCGGCGGCGGACGTCGTCCAGGTAGCGGAGGACGGCGGTGACCCGGCGGTCGGCGCTGTCGTCGGGGGCGAGGTCGAGCTTGGCGAAGATGCTGCGGATGTGCTTGTGCACCGCCCCGTCGGTGACCACCAGTCGCTCGCCGATCGCGGTGTTGCCCAGGCCCTCGGCCATCAGCGCCAGCACCTCCCGCTCCCGCGGGCTGAGCCGCTCCAGCCGGGTGTCGGTGCGGGTGCGGGCGAACAGCTGGGCGACCACCTCCGGGTCGATCGCCGTCCCGCCGTCGGCCACCCGGTGCAGCGCGCCGAGGAACTCCGTGACCCGGCCGACCCGCTCCTTGAGCAGGTAGCCCAGCCCCGCGGCGCCCCCGGCGAGCAGCTCGGTGGCGAAGGACTGCTCGACGTAGGCCGACAGCACGAGCACCGCCAGCTCCGGCTGCCGCCGCCGGGCCTCGACCGCGGCGACGATGCCCTCGTCGGTGTGCGTAGGCGGCATCCGGACGTCGACGATCGCCACGTCGGGCTCGTGCTCGTCCAGCGCGGTCAGGAACTCCGCCGGGTCGCCGGCGGTGGCGACGACGTCGAGCTGCTCGGCCCGCAGCAGCAGCGCCAGGCCCTCCCGCAGCAGGGCGTCGTCCTCGGCGATCATGATCCGCACGGCAGCTCCGCGGTCAGGGTGGTCGGGCCACCGGGTGGGCTGGTCAGGGTGAGCGTGCCGTCGTGCGCCTCGACCCGGCGGCGGATGCCGACCAGCCCGGAGCCGCGGCCCTCGACCGCACCCCCGGTGCCGTCGTCGGTCACGGTGACGCACAGCCGCCCGTCGCGGGCCTGCACGGTCACGTCGGCCCGGCCAGCGCCGCTGTGCCGGGCGGTGTTGGTGAGCGCCTCGGCGACCAGGAAGTAGGCGGTGGCCTCCACCGAGGCCGCGCAGCGCACCGGGACGTCGACGTCCACCCGGCAGGGCACCGCCGAGGTGGCGGCCAGCCCGCTGAGCGCCCCGGCCAGGCCGCGGTCGGCGAGCACCGGGGGCAGGATGCCGCGGGCCACCGAGCGCAGCTCGGCCAGCGCCTCCTCCGCGGCGAGCTGGGCCTTCTCCAGGATCTCCTCGGCCGCGGCCGGGTCGCGGGGCACCGCCCGGCGGGCCGCGCCGAGCAGCACGGTCACCGCGACCAGCCGGTTCTGCGTGCCGTCGTGCAGCGAACGCTCGATCCGGCGCAGCTCGGTGGCGTGCGCGTCCAGCGCCGCGGCGCGGGTGGCGGTGAGCTGGGTGACCCGCAGCGACAGGTCCGAGGGGGCGGTGTCCAGCAGCCGCCGGCCGCGGGCGGCCAGGTACCGGGCGATCGGCCGGATGAGCAGCGCGCCGAGCGCCGTCCAGAGCAGCCCGAGCAGGACGACGAGCCCGACCCCGCCCCAGTCGTCGACGTACCAGAAGGCCAGCGAGTCGGTGGCGGCCTCGCGGGGGACGGCCCACCACCACAGCGGGAAGCTGAGGTCGCGGAAGGCGTACAACGGCAGCAGCACGCCGAGGGCGGAGAGCAGCAGTCCGACGGTCGCGTGCCCGGCCAGCCAGCGCGCCTCCCGGCGCAGCGCCGGGTCGGCCAGGGCCTCGCGCAGCGGCTCGGGGAGCGGACCGGGGCCCACCAGCTCCGGCCCCCAGCGGCCCAGCCGGCCGCGTTCCCGCTCGGCCACCGCGCGCACGCCGCGCAGCGCGGTCGGCAGCACGAGCAGCCCGACGCCGAGCAGGCTGGTGGCCGCGGCGACGAGCAGGAACAGCAGGGCGCCGAGGGCGAGCAGGCCGGTGCCCAGCGCACCCGGCAGCTGCTCGAGCGCGGCGAGGACCCCGGCCGCGGTGCGGGCCACGGCCCCCCGCTCACCGGCCCTCCCCCGCTGCCCCGTCGTCCTCACGGCTGCCGACGGTAGGGCCCGCGACCGGCCGGGGACAGCGAACCGGCCCAGGAGTACAGCCTGCTGTACCCCCAGGGGGTCAGACGAGCCGCAACGTCATCCGCTTGAGCCGCACGATCAGCCGCATCGCACCGGAGCGGTACAGCTCCTCCTGCCGCTCCTGCAGCTGCCGGCCGAGCTGCTCGAGCCGCTCGTCGCCCAGCGCGTGCGACTGGGGGAACATCCGCTCCTCCTCCTCGAAGGTGTGGTGGTGCAGCGTCGCGGACAGCATCCGCACCTCCGTGCCGAACTCCGGGTCGTCCACGGCCGTCCGCATCACGGTGGCCAGCTGGTCGTCGATCTGCCGGTGCTCGGCGTGCGCCAGGGAGAGCAGCGGCGACACGTCCCGGACGGCGGGGTAGAACAGCTCGTCCTCGATCTGGGTGTGCACCTCCAGCTCGCGCAGCAGCTCGTCGCGCAGCCGGCTGCGCTCCGCGGTCTGGTCGTCGGTCGTCTCGGTGAGCTGCCGCAGCAGCCCCCGCAACACGTCGTGGTGGGCGATCAGCACCTGGTCGGCCTTCATCGGGACGCCTCCTCGACCGTCGTGGTGGCGGTGGGTCCCCGCCAGTTCCCCCGCCGGCGCACCTCGACCCGGCCGTCCTGCCGCCGCACGTCGAAGCACGGCAAGGGCGCCGTGGACGGGCCCTGCGTCGGCTCCCCGGTGGCCAGGTCGAACCGCGACCCGTGCCACGGGCAGACCAGCTCGCCGCGGTGCAGCCACCCCTCCCCCAGCGGCGCCCCCTGGTGCGGGCAGGTGCCGCCCACGGCGTGCACCTCGCCGTCCTGCGCGACCAGCACCACCGGGACGCCGTCCACGGTCGCCCCGACCGCCTCGCCGTCGACGAGCTCGGACTCGGCCAGCACGGGGGTGAACCGGCGCGGCTCCGGGCTGCGGTCGGCGTGGTCGGTGCCCAGCCCGTGCCGGTAGGACAGCGCCCCACCCAGCCAGCTGCTGGCCAGCGTCAGCGCGAACCCGGCCGCCGCGGTGACCCGGGCCCGCCCCGGCCGGCGCCGTCCCCGGTCGGCGAAGGACCAGGCGTAGAGCGCGAGCGCGGTGCTGTTCAGCCCGGCGTGCACCAGCCCGACCCGGCGGGCCCCGTCGTGCGCGTGCTGCCAGTCGGTCAGGCCGCTCGCCGCGGACGCCACCGCCCCGGCCACGCCGACGCCGACCGCCGTCCGGGCCGCCGCGCCGGTGCCCGGGCCACCGCGACCGGTCACGTCCAGGCCGTCGAGCACCAGCGCCGCCGTCCACGACCCCACCGGGACGGTGACCAGCGCGGGGTGCAGCGGGTGGCCCAGCCACACCCCGTGCAGCAGGTCCTGCAGCGGCCGGGCGAACCGGCCGGTGAGCAGGTAGGTCAGGGCGACGCCGTGCTCGAGCTGGTAGCCGGGGCCGTCGAGCACCTGGAGCCGCTCGACGGCCCCCAGGGTGCGTTCCAGCCGGCTGCGCACGCTCATCGGGCGGGTCCGGTCATGGACTCCCGGTGCCCCGGGGCTCGAGGTCGAAACGGCGTCCCCGACCGGCGGGTTCAGAGGTCCCGGTGGACGTTCTCGGTGCGGTCCTCGACGGCGCCGTGCCGCACCAGGCTGGCGATGGCCAGGGCGAGACCGCCCCAGATCACCACCATCGCCACCACCATCATCACGATCGCGGACGTGTTCACCGGGGTCCTCCCTCGTGGTGGCCGGCGCCGGCCGCGTCCGCCGGCATCGCCGGGTCGGCGCCGGGCGGTGGCCCGTCCAGGTGCGTGCCGGCGCGCCACGGCAGCCGGGCGACCAGGAAGCCGACCAGCGGCAGCGCCACGACCAGGGCCCACCCGAAGACGAGCAGCAGCCAGGTCGGGTAGTCCTCGTAGGCCGCGGCGATGTCCTCCCGCAGCGCCAGCACGAGGACGACGGCCAGCGCCGCCGGGGCCACCACGCTGGTCAGCAGCCGCCAGCCGGTGCCGACCCTCGGGCGGCCGTGCACGTTGAGGTGGTCGCCGAGGCCGGTCAGGGCCCGCAGCGCCCACGCGACGGCCAGCATGCTCACCAGCGCGACGACGAGGATGCCGTACTGGTTCACGAAGTGGTCGACGACGTCGAGCACGTAGATGCCGCTGGTCGTGCTGAACAGCACCAGGCTGAGCACCGCGGCGGGGACGCCGACCAGCAGGGTCGCGGTGAGCCGGCCGGTGTCGAGCTTGTCGCGGACCGCGGAGATGACCACCTCGATCACGCTGACCAGCGAGGTGATGCCCGCGAGCACCAGGCAGCCGAAGAACAGCACGCCGAGCAGGGCGCCGGCCGGGGCCTCGCTGATGATCGCCGGGAAGGCGACGAAGGCCAGCCCGATCCCGTCGCCGGCCACCTCGTCGACGGCCACCCCGTTGGCCTGGGCCATGAAGCCCAGCGCGGCGAAGACCCCGATGCCGGCGAGCAGCTCGAAGCCGGAGTTCGCGAAGCCGACGACCAGGCCGGAGCCGACCATGTCCTCCCGCCGGCCCACGTAGGAGGCGTAGGTGATCATGATGCCGAAGCCGATCGACAGCGAGAAGAAGATCTGGCCGAACGCGGCGGCCCAGACCGACGCCGAGGTGAGCGCCGACCAGTCGGGGGTGAACAGCGCGTCGAGGCCGGCCCCGGCGCCGGGCAGCAGCAGCGCCTGCACCACGAGGGCGGCGAAGGCCAGCACCAGCACCGGGATGAAGACCAGCGAGGTCGCCCCGATCCCGCGCTGCACACCCAGGGCCATGATCGCCAGCACGGCCAGCCACACCAGCGCGAGCGGCACGAGCACGCCCGGGACGACGTCCGCGGTGACCTGCACGTCGCCGGCCTGCAGGAACTCACCGAAGAAGAAGCCCTCGGGGTCGGCGCCCCAGGCCTCGTCGAGGGAGAAGAACGTGTAGCGCAGCGCCCAGGCGATGACCGCGGCGTAGTAGATCGCGATGACGAAGCAGATGCCGACCTGCCACCAGCCGAGCCCCTCGGCGCCGCGGCGCAGCCGGGCGAAGGACAGCGGCGCCGACCCGCGGTTGCGGTGGCCGATCGCGTAGTCCAGCAGCAGGAACGGGATGCCGGCGGTCAGCAGCGCGATGAGGTAGGGCAGCACGAAGGCGCCTCCGCCGTTCTCGTAGGCCACGTAGGGGAAGCGCCAGATGTTGCCCAGCCCCACCGCCGACCCGATCGCCGCCAGGATGAACACCCGCCGGGAGCTGAACCCGCCCCGCCGTCGCTCCTGGTCGGGCTGCGCCGTGGCGCCGTCCGCCGTCCTGCTCATGCGACCTCCCGCGTCGTGGACCACCGGACCGGCGCACCGGTCGGCGTCCTGCCGTCGAGGAGAGGATGCCAGCACTCGCACCCCCTGACCCGGCCGACCGTGCCGCCGCGGGAACGCACGAAGGGCCCGGTCAGCTGACCGGGCCCTTCGTGGTGGAACGGGGGCTTCACCTTCGGGTGTGCCGACCAGCTGGTCCACCGGACCCAACCGCTCGTGGCGCACCCCGCGGTGGAGGCGGCGGGAATCGAACCCGCGTCCTGCGACGCATCACCAGGGCTTCTCCGAGCGCAGTTCGCTCTGCCTCTGCTCGGCCCTCCTGATCTCACGAACGAGTCAGGATGACGGGCCCAGTCGCTGTTTGGTGTCCCACACGCAACCGCGACCGATGCGTGCGGTGAGTCATCTAGCTGATGCCAGGATCCGGGCCGATGACGAACCCGGGCTGACAGACTCGCCTAGCTGCCGTCAGGCAGCGAGAGCGAAGTCGCGCTGATTGGAATCGGCGCTTGTGTTTTTGCAACGCATGGTTAACGAGATCATCGTTGCCTTCCTCGGCTCGCTTCCCCTGGTCAGACGACCGCAGTCGAGACCAATCGCCCCCCTGTGTAGTTGTGCGTGCAGTCTAACGGGGCGCGCCACCGGGATGTTCCCCGGCGACACCGACCGCGTGTTCGGGCGCCCGTCCGGTGTTCATCACCTCGAGGATGGTGTGCGCGTCCAGGCGCTCACCGGAGAGCCGCGCGCAGACCCGGCCGTCGTAGAACACCGCCACCTCGTCGCAGATCGCGGCCAGCTCACGCGGGTCCGAGGACGCCACGACCTGCACCACGCCCCGGCGGGACTGCTCCTGCAGCAGGTTGTAGATCTCCGCCTTGGCGCCGACGTCGATGCCCCGCGTCGGGTCGTCCAGCAGCAGCACCGCCGGCGAGGACTCGAACCACTTCGCGAAGACGACCTTCTGCTGGTTGCCCCCGGACAGCATGCCGACCTCCTGGTCGACCGACGGGGTCTTGATGCCGAGGCTGCCCACGTGCGCGCGGGCCCGCTCGCGCAGCCGCCCGGCCCGCACCACCATCCCGTCCCGCCGCAGCCCCACGGCGCTGACCTGGCCGATGTTGTCCCAGATCGGCTTGTCCAGCATGACCCCGAACCGTTTGCGGTCACCGGAGACGACGGCCACACCCTGCTGGATGGCGGCGCGCAGACCGCGACCCAGCGGCGCCCCGTCGGGCAGCACGACCCGGCCGGCGTCCGGTCGCAGCACGCCGGCCGCGACGCTGAGCAGCGTCCGGTGACCCGCCCCGTCGACCCCGGCCACGCCCAGCACCCGTCCGGCGGGGATCGCGAGGTCGACCTCCTGCAGCTCGGTGCCCACCGTGACCTGCTCGAAGCGCAGCGCCGGGGTGCCCGGCTCGACGGTGGTGGCGACCTCGTTGCTGCGCGCCGCCATCACCGCGGCCACCTTGTCCCCGAGCATGTGCGCCACGATCCGGTCCACGGTGAGCGTCGCCGCCGGGACGGCGGAGACGGCCACCTCGCCGTCCCGCAGCACCGTCACCGTGTCGCAGACCGCGAGCACGTCCTCCAGGTGGTGGGAGACGTAGACGATGCCGACGTCGCGACGGCTGAGCCGGCGCACCACCTCGTGCAGCCGGTCGACCGCCTCCGCGTGCAGGGCCGAGGTCGGCTCGTCCAGCACGAGCACCCGCGGGTCGGTGCAGAGCGCGCGGGCGATCTCGAGCAGCTGCCGCTGGTCCAGCGGCAGCTGCTCGACCGGCTGGTCGAGATCGAGGTCGAGGCCGAGCTCGTCGAGCACCGGACGGGCCCGCCCGGCCATCGCGCGCCGGGCGACCAGACCGGCCCGGCGGGGCTCCCGCATCGGGAACAGGTTGGCCAGCACGTCCAGGTCGGGGAAGAGGTTGAGCTCCTGGGACACCACGGCGATCCCGCGGTCCACCGCCTCGGCCGTGGTGTGCGCCCGTAGTTCCCGGCCGTCGAGGCGCAGCGCACCCGCGTCCGGCGCCAGGGCGCCGACCAGCACCTTCACCAGGGTCGACTTGCCGGCGCCGTTCTCTCCCAGCAGCGCGTGCACGGTGCCGGTCCGGACGGCGAAGTCGACCCCGGCCAGCGCGGTGATGCCGCCGTAGGACTTGCGGATGCCCTGCGCCTCGAGCACCGGCTCAGCCCTCGCCGGGGAAGTCGCGCAGCGGCGGGTCGGCCAGCTCCTCCTCGGCGACGTCGCGGTAGTAGTCGAGCTTGGCCTCCTCGGACTCCTGACGGGCCTGGGTGTCGGCCACGGTGTCCTGGGTGACGAGCGCGGCCTCGCTGACCCACCAGCCCTCGAACAGCTCCCGCTCCCCCATCGCCGCCTCGATCAGCAGGCGGGTGGACAGGTAGCCCTTGAGGAAGTGCTGCGGGTCGACGGTGGCGAAGTTGGTGCCGTCGGCGACCGCCTGCAGGCCGACCTGGTTGAGGTCGAAGGCCCCGGTGAGGTACGTGCCGCCGGCCTCGCGGTTCAGCTGCGCCAGCGAGGCCAGCGCCGCGTCACCGGAGTCCAGGAACACCGTGGCGTCCCGGTTGGCCGCGATCAGGTTGCTCCAGGCGCTGAAGTTGCCCGTCGGGTCGGGGGCACTGGCCACCGGGCCGACGACCTCGAAGCCGGGCAGGTCCTCGGCGAAGGCGGCCGCCATGCCCTCGGCCCGGTCGTCCAGGGTCGGGATGCCGGGGATCGTGCTGGCGACGACCGCCGTCCCCTCGGTCGTGCCCGCCTCCTGGAGCAGCCGGATGGCCTCGTCGGCGAGCAGGCTGCCGGCCTCGGTGTTGTCGTTGCCGATGTAGGCGGTGACGCCGGAGCCCTCCAGCGGGGGCGTGTCGACGGAGACGACCGGGATGCCCTGGTCGGTCGCCCGCGACTGGGCACGGACGAGCAGGTCGGGGGTCAGCGACTCGATCGCGATGCCGTCGGTGGCGGTGCGCACGGCGTCCTCGAACAGCCGCACCTGGGCCGGCCCGTCGAGGCTGGTCGGCGCGACGACCTGCACGTCGACGCCGAACTCCTCCCCCGCGGCCTCGGCGCCGGCCATCATCTCGCGGACGAAGTTCTGGCTCCCGTCGGCGCCGATGAAGGCGATGTTGATGTCCTCGGCGTCCCGGCCCTCGCCGGCTGCCTGTCCGCCTCCCCCGCCGCTGTCGCTGCCGCAGGCGGTGACGAGCAGCAGCAGTCCGGCGGCAGCGAGGCCGCGGGCTGCCCGGCCGGTGGGCACGGTCGACGTTGATCGTGTTCGCACGGTCTTCCTCCAGGTGGGTGGCACGGGTACAGCGGGACGAACAGGGATGGGTGGTGCCGGGCGTCAGAGGCGGGGGCCGGCGGCCGCACGGGCCCGCCGCCGCCGGCGGCGCACGAAGCTGTCCAGCGAGACCGCGCCGAGGATCACCGCGCCGAGGGCGAACTGGTTCCAGTTGATCGGCACGCTGAAGTAGGCGAGCCCGCTGGCCACCACCCCGAGCAGGACGGCGCCGAGCGCGGCGCCGACGATGGTGGCGCGGCCCCCCGCCAGCGAGGTGCCGCCGATCACCGCGGCGGCGATGGCCTGCAGCTCGTAGCCGGTGCCGGTGTTCGGGTCCGCGGCGCCGAGGTAGCCGATGGTGAGCACGCCGGCGAGGCCGCCGAGCGCACCGGTCAGCACGAACGCCTGGGTGCGCACCCGGCCCACCGGGATGCCGCTGAACGCGGCCGCCTCCGGGTTGGACCCGATCGAGCGCACCCGGTAGCCGAACGGCGTGGCACGCAGCACGACGGTCAGCACCGCGGCGACCACGATCAGCGTCAGCCCGGGCACCGGGATGCCGAGCACGTCGGCGCTGATCACCTGGGAGAACGACGAGTCGATCGGCGGCCCGACCACCTGGGTGCCCTCGCTGAGCGCGAGGGTCAGGCCCCGGTACATGGCCAGCGTGGCCAGCGTGGCGACGATCGAGGGCAACCCGACGTACTGGATCAGCAGCGCGTTCACCAGGCCGAGGACGCCACCGACGACGATGGCGAGCAGCGCGGCCAGCCACGGGTCCAGGCCCTCCTGGACCAGCATGGCGCAGGCCAGTGCGGTGAGCGCGTAGACCGAGCCGACCGAGAGGTCCAGCTCCCGCATCGCCAGCAGGAAGGCCAGGCCACAGGCCAGGATGCCGATGTAGGCCGCGTTGTTCAGGATCGACGCCAGCTGGTCGGGCTGCAGGAAGCGCGGGTAGTTGGCACCGATCAGCAGCACGAGTGCGACGGTCGCGACCAGGACCCCGAGGAAGTCCTGCCCCAGCACCAGGCGCCCGGCGCGCTGCACCGTTCCTCCTGCCGACCGGGGCGGCCCGTCGGGAGCCGGCCGCGGCGGTCCCTCCGGTGAGGTGGTGGGGGCCGTGGGGGTGCTGCTCATGCCCGCACCACCCCGGCGGCTGGCACCGCGCGTCCCCGGTCGGGCGTGGACGTGCGGGGCTCGGCTCCGGTCATGCTGGTCCTCGTCTCTGGTCGGGAGCCGCACCGGGGTCGGCGGTGCGGTCGGGAGCGCCGGCTCGGGAGCTGGGTCACGCCGGGACCGCCTCGTCCCCGGCGAGGGCGTCCAGCAGCACCCGGCGGACGTCGACCGCGCTGACCGGCCGCGGTGCGGCCGGTCCGGCCGCGGCCACCCGTTCGGCGACCTCGTCCACCTCGGACTCGCGCAGCCCGAGCGCGGCCAGCGAGGTCGGCGCGCCGGCCTGCCGGGCGAGCCGGCGCAGCGCGGCAGGCCCGTCGCCACCGCCCAGCGCGCGGGCGACCCGGTCGACCGCCGCGGGCGCCGCATCGGCCAGCAGCGCGGCGACCGCCGGCAGCACGGCGGCGTGGACGGGGGCGTGCGGGAGGCCCAGCCCGCCCAGCTCGTGGCAGATCTTGTGGTGCAGGCCGGTGCCGGCCAGCGCCAGCGCCGTCCCGCCGAGCCAGGCGCCGCGCAGCGCCGTCCCCCGGGCGCCCCGGTCGTGCCGGTCGCGGGCCAGCGCGGGCAGTGCCTCGCCCAGCTGGCGCAGGCCCTCCTCGGCCACCGCGTCGACCAGGGCGTTGGTGGCGGGCAGCCACAGCGCCTCGACGCAGTGGGCCGCGGCGTTCATCCCGCTGGCGGCCGAGGTCGCCGCGGGCAGGTCCAGGGTCAGCTCCGGGTCGTAGACCACGACCCGGGGGCGCACCCGGTCGTCCCGCCCGGTGGTCTTCCGGCCGCCGTCCGTCGTCCCCCAGATCGCCGTCATCTCCGAACCGGCGTAGGTGGTGGGGACGACCAGCAGCGGCCGGCCGCTGGTCAGCGCGACTGCCTTCGCCAGCCCGATGGCCGACCCGCCCCCCACGGCGACCAGCACGTCGGCCGCGAGGTCGTCCGCTGCGCGCCGGGCCTGCTCGGCCAGCGCCACGGGCACGTGCTCCACCGCGCCGTCCAGGACGCCGGCGCACCGGTCGCCGAGCGCGCCGCGGAGCTCGGCGACCACGGCCGCCTGGGACCGGCCGGTCACCAGCAGCACCCGGCGACCGTCCAGCCGGGTCACCTCGGCGGGCACGTCGGCCCGGCGTCCCGCGCCGAAGACCACCCGGGTGGGCAGGCCGTCGAGCTCGAACCGGTCTCCCTGCACTGCGCACCTCCCGCCGGTCGGACCACGTCGTCGTCCGGCACAGGGTCACCCCCGTGGCCCGGCCGGAGAAGGTGCTGGACCGCCGGAGCACGCCTCCGCGCCACTTAGCCGCGCCTGCGGGACACCAGCCGCGCATCGCGGACACGGCACCGGGGCACCGGTGCAGCGCACGTCACCTCAGTGACGTGGGCCACGCCGGACCTCTACGCTCGGGCCGTGCTCGCCCCCCACCTCGCCGGACGTCCCGCGACGTCCGTGCCACCACCGCTGCACCGCTTCGCGCTGTGCCGGTCCTCCGACGTCGCCGAGTTCACGACCCGCCTCAACGACGTCTACTACCCGGCCGAGGTGGCGCCGCGGGTGGGCCGGGTGTTCGGCGGCCCCTCGGTGCTGCGCGCCGTGCACACCGAGGACTTCACGCTCGGCTACATCCACCCCGGTGGTGACGTCCGGGTGGTGCCCGACCGTGAGTCGACCGGCTACCACGTGAACCTCGCCCTCTCCGGCTCCGTCGTCGCGGTGGCCGGCAACACGGAGGTGCACGTCGGTCCCGACACCGCCGCGGTGCACACGGCCGGGCAGCGGCACGAGCTGCGCGCCCGGGCCGACAGCGGGCTGATCGGCCTGAAGCTGAGCACCGGGCTGGTCGAGCGCGAGCTCAGCGCCCTCCTCGGCCGGCCGGTGACCGGCCCGGTCCGGTTCGCACCGGTGCTCGACCTGCACAGCGAGGCCGGGAGGTCGTGGCTGGCCATGGTGCACTTCCTGCTCGCCGAGCTCGACCGCCCCGGCCTCTTCGACTCACCGGCCGTCCGGCACAGCCACGTGCGCAGCCTGGTCGCCGGTCTGCTGACCGGGCACCAGCACAGCTGGACCGAGGCGCTGTCGGCCCGGGGCGCACCGCTGCGGCCGCGCACCGTGCGCCGCGCCCAGGAGTTCGTCCACGAGCACTTCGCGGAACCGCTGACCGTCACCGACATCGCCCGGGCCACCGGCTCGAGCGTGCGCCGGCTGCAGGAGGCCTTCTCCGCCCACCTCGACGTGTCGCCGATGGGCTACCTGCGCGACGTCCGGCTCGATGCGGCGCGGGCCCGGCTGACCGAGGACGGCCTCAGCGTCACCGAGGCCGCCCAGGCCTGCGGCCTCACCCACCTCGGCCGCTTCTCCGCCGCCTACCGGGCCCGCTTCGGCGAGCTCCCGTCGGCGACCGCCGCGGAGTCCCCGACGCGCGGCTGACCGTCGCGGTGGTCAGCCCCCCTCGGGCAGGTTGCCGCCGATGAGCACGAAGGCCAGCAGGCACGGCTCGTCCGACCGGTTGGACCAGGCGTGCGACGTGCCCCGCTGGACGAGCACGTCGCCGGCGGTCATCCGCACCTCGGTCGCGTCCAGCACCGCCCACACCTCACCGCTGAGCACGATCGCGTAGTCGATCGACCGGGTGGTGTGGAAGGCGAGCGGGCGGACCTCCTCCCCCTGCTCGTCGAACCGCCAGTCCCGGTCCGGCGGCAGCTCCAGGGTGCGGAAGATGCTGCCCGCCGCGGGCGGCCCGACGCTCAGCCGCTCGTCGGTGTCGTAGGGGTCGCGGACGGCGCCGGTGTTGTCCGCCGGGGTCGACTCGGTGCGCCACAGCTGGGTGGCCACGTAGGTCGGCACCCCGTGCCCGGCAGCAGCGTGCCGGCCGGTGTCGTCCAGCACGATGGTCGAGCGGCCCTCGGCGTCCAGGCCGGTGACGAGCCGGCGGACCTTGCGGGTCGACGCGGCGGGCGCCACGTCGCTGACGAAGGGGTCGTAGTCGGCCATGCCGCCTCCTCGGGTCTCGGCCCGGCAGGCGCCGGGCGCTGCTGCCGGACAGTAGGTGCGAGCGAGGCGTCTCGGGCAGCGCCGACCACCCGCCGGCCCGAGCGCGACCGATCCGTCGCGGATAGCGGCTACTGGCCGCGCTCGCGGGACAGCCGTGGCGCTGCCCCGGAGCTACCTTGGCCCGGCTCCGTCCTGGCACCGGAACACGCCGGGCTCCGCCTCGAGAAAGGCCGTGCCTCCGCATGCCCGCACTCTCCTCACCCGAGCACGTGCCCCCGGGCTACGACCGGGCGCCGAGCCACTCCGGCCTGGTGGCCGACCGCGACGTCCGGGTGCCCATGCGGGACGGCGTCGAGCTCTGCGTGGACGTCTACCGCCCGGAGACCGACGAACCGCTGCCCGTGCTGCTGGCCTTCGCGATCTACAACAAGGACATCCAGGGGCCGGAGATGGCCGAGGCGATCCCCCCGCAGCCGGCCTGGTCGCCGCTGTGGAGCGGGCCGATGGAGGCCGGCGACACGCGCTTGCTCACCTCGCGGGGCTACGTGCACGTGATCGGCATGCCCCGCGGCGTGGGCAAGTCCGGCAGCGGTGGCTCGCGGGAGTTCGACTCCTACGACCTCATCGAGTGGATCGCCGAGCAGCCGTGGTGCGACGGCAACGTCGGGATGGTCGGCATCTCCGGCTTCGGCGCCGAGCAGGTGCACGTGGCCCGGCAGAAGCCGCCGCACCTGAAGGCGGTCTTCCCGTTCGACCCGCGCGGCGCCTACGGCGAGCTGGGCGGTTTCCGCGAGGAGTACCCCGGCGGCGTCGTCCACCTGTTCCGCTACCTGGTCGGCCACTTCGGCACGTTCCACCAGGACCGTGGCGCCCCGGGCGAGCTGACCCCGGAGCGCGAGGCGTTCTGGCGGGAGGCGATGGCCAACCCCGACTACCGGATCCACCCGCACCTGTTCAACGTGCTGTCGATGAAGGGCCAGCACATGCCGGCCTACTTCAGCACCCTGATCGACCCGTTCGAGGCCGAGGGCGTGCTGGAGCGCAGCGAGGCCTCCCTCGCCGACATCGACATCCCGGTCTACACCGGCTCCGGTTGGTACGCCTACACCTACAAGACGCACCTGCAGGGGGCGCAGAGCTACTGGCGGCACATCGCCAGCCAGGACAAGAAGCTGCTGTTCCTGGGCCCGGCGCACCTGGAGCGCCCCTTCCACGGGCTGCACTCGGAGATCCTGCGCTGGTACGACCACTGGCTGAAGGGCCTGGACACCGGCGTCCTCGACGAGCCGCCGGTGCGCTACTGGGTGGCCGGGGCGAACACCTGGCGCACCGGCACCGACTGGCCGCTGCCGGAGACGGTGTGGACGCCGTTCCACCTCAACAGCTGGGAGCGGCTGCGGCCCGAGCCGTGGGTGCCCGGCTCGGTCGACGACGTCGTACCGCCGGACTCCTTCGTGCAGATGCCGCTGACGCACACCCGGAGGGTGCAGTCGCTGCGCTACGTCAGCGAGCCGCTGGCCGAGCCGATGCTGATCGCCGGCCCGGCGAAGGTGCGGCTGTTCGCCGCCATCGACCAGGCCGACACGGTGTGGATGGTGTCCCTCAAGGACATCGGTCCCGACCCGCACGTGATGACCGTGCGCGAGGGCGAGCGCGAGCTGCACCCCGACCTGCCCGAGCGCGAGCTCACCCGCGGGTGGCTGCGGGCCAGCAACCGGGCGCTGGACCCCGAGCGCAGCACCGAGTGGAAGCCGTTCCACCGCCTCACCCGCGCCGCCGCCGAGCCGGTGACGCCCGGCGAGGTGGTCGAGTACGAGATCGAGGTGCTGGCCACGGCGAACCTGTTCGAGAAGGGCCACCGGATCTGCGTGGAGATCAGCAGCATGGACACCCCGACCGGGGTGGCCGGGGCCACCAACGCCGAGTACGTGCCCTACCACGTGACCAGCTCCAGGACGACGCTGCACACCGTCTTCCACGACACGGCGCACCCCTCCGCGGTGCTGCTGCCGGTGGTCCCGCTGGACGCCGCACCCGCCCGGGAGGAGGCCCGGTGACCACCGTGCCGGAGGACATCACCGAGGAGACCGTCACCGCCGCGGTCGTCACCAGCTTCGACGGCACGCCGGACCCCCGGCTGCGGGAACTGCTGTGCGCCGTCGTCCGCGGCCTGCACGGGGCGGTGCGCGAGGTGGAGCCGACGATCGCCGAGTGGGAGCGTGCGGTGGACTTCCTGACCCGCACCGGCCAGATGTGCGACGACGTGCGCCAGGAGTTCGTGCTGCTCTCCGACGTGCTGGGCATCTCCTCGCTGGTGGAGAACCTCAACCACCGCAAGGCCGGCGGCGCCACCGAGGCGACCGTCCTCGGGCCCTTCCACATGACCACCTCGCCCGCGCGCAGCAACGGCGACTCGATCGACGAGGTGGGCGGCGCCGAGCCGTGCGTGGTCACCGGCCGGGTGCTGTCGGTCTCCGGCGCTCCCGTCGCCGGGGCGAGCGTCGACGTGTGGCAGGCCGACGAGGACGGCTTCTACGACGTCCAGCAGCCCGGTGTGCAGCCGGCCGGCAACGGCCGGGGGCTGTTCACCACCGACGCCGACGGCCGGTTCTGGTTCCGCACCGTCGTCCCGGCGCACTACCCGATCCCCACCGACGGCCCGGTCGGTGCGCTGCTGACCGCCACCCGGCGGCTGCCCTTCCGGCCGGCGCACATCCACTTCATCGCCGACGCCCCCGGGTACGTGCCGGTGACCACGCACATCTTCGTGGCCGGCAGCCCGTACCTGGACGCCGACGCCGTGTTCGCGGTGAAGCGCAGCCTGGTGCGCGACTTCGCCCCGGTGGACGACGAGACGGCGGCGCACCGGTTCGGCGTCGCGAACCCGTTCCGGCACGCGGTCATCGACCTGGTGGTCGAGCCGCAGCGGACCGGACCGTGACCGCCCTCGCGCCCGGCCGGCTCACCGGCACCCCGGTGCGCCGGCACGACGGCGACACCTTCGTCACCGGCCGGGCCGGCTACACCGCCGACGTACCGCGGCCCGGCGCGGCGCACGCCGCCCTGGTCCGCTCTCCGCACGCGCACGCCCGGATCGGCGCGATCGACACCGCCGCGGCACGGGCGATGCCCGGCGTGCTGGCCGTCGTCACCGGGGATGACCTGGTCGCGCACTGCACCGAGATCCCGCACGGCCTGGACGCCGGCCACCTCGGTGGGCACCACGCCGCCGTCCGGCCGCTGGCCACCGGCACGGTCCGGTACGCCGGCGAGCCGGTCGCCGCGGTCGTCGCGACCACCCCGGCCGACGCCGCCGCCGCGGCCGCCCGGGTGGAGATCAGCTGGGAACGGCTGCCGGTCGTGCTGGACGCCGGGTCGGCGCTGCTGCCGGGCTCCCCGCTGCTCTACCCCGAGTGGGGTGACAACGTGATCATCGAGCGGGAGGTCGGCCCGGACGACTTCGGCGCGGCGTCGGCCGGCGCGGCCCACCTGCTCGACGGGGAGCTGCGCACCCACCGGGGCACCGCGGCGCCGATGGAGACCCGCAGCTACCTGGCGGACTGGGACCCGGGCACCGAGCGGCTCACCGTGCACGCCACCACGCAGAACCCGCACGTGCTGCGCACCCTGCTGGCCACCACGCTGCGCATGCCGGAGGAGCAGGTGCGGGTGATCGCCCCCAAGCTGGGCGGCTCCTTCGGGCTGAAGATGTACGGCAACCGGGAGGACTTCATCGTCCCGCTGCTGGCCCGGCTGCTGGGTCGGCCGGTCCGGTGGGTGGAGGAGCGGGCGGCCACGATGCTGGCCGGCACCCGGGAGCAGGTGCTCCGCTACCGGGTCGCCTTCGACGCCGACGGCCGGCTGCGCGCCCTGGACGTACACGCCATCTCCGACCACGGGGCCGCCGCCCCCACGCACGGCTGGGGCATGGCGCACGTGGGCGCGCTGTCCACCGGGCTGGGCTACGTGCTGCCCTCCTGCCACGTGCGCTACACCGTGGTGGCCACCAACAAGGCGCCGTGGGTGGGCACCAAGCCGTTCGGCAAGGACGGCGCGACGCTGCTGCTGGAGCGGGTCATGGACCGCATCGCCGGGGTGCTGGGCCTGGACCCGGCCACGGTGCGCCGGCGCAACTTCGTCCCGCCGGACGCCTTCCCCTGGCTGCACACCAGCGGTCTGGAACTGGACAGCGGGGACTACGCCACCGCCTTGGACCTGACGCTGAGGCGACTGGACCTCCCCGCCGTCCGGGCCGAGCAGGAGGCCGCCCGCGGGGCCGGCCGGCTGCTGGGCGTCGGGCTGGCGTTCGAGCTGATGCCGGAGAGCGCGGACATCCCGGGGGCGATGGTGGCCGCCTACGACACCTCGACGGTGCGGATGTCGCCCACCGGGCGGGTCACGGTGCTGACCGGGGTCACCTCCCCGGGCACCGGCAACGACACCTCGATCGCCCAGCTGGTCGCGGACGAGCTCGGCGTGCCGATGGCCTCGATCACCGTCGTCCAGGGCGACACCGACCTGTGCCCGTACGGCTTCGGCAACATCTCCAGCCGGTCGATCATCACCGGCGGCAACGCGGCCGTGCTCGCCGCCCGTGACGTCGCGGCCACGCTGCGCGCCACGGCGCGGGCGATGCTCCAGCTGCAGCCGGAGGATGAGCTGGTGCTGGCCGGGGGCCTCATCGCGCCCGCCACCGACCCCGAACGTGCCGTGCCGGTCGAGGCGGTCGCCGGCGCCGTGCACACCCTGAGCTACCGGCTCGCGCTCGACGTCGAGCCGCGCCTGGAGTCGACCCGCACCTACCGCCCGGGCAACGTGCGGCAGCAGCCCGACGAGCTGGGCCGGATGCAGACCTACACGACCTACCCCTACGCGGTGCATGCCAGCGTGCTCGAGGTCGACCCTGAGACCGGCGGGGTGTCGCTGCTGCGCCACGTGGTCACCCACGACTGCGGCACGGTGGTCAACCCGCTGTTCGTCGACGGCCAGGTCACCGGGGGCGTGGCGATGGGCATCGGCGCGGCACTGGGCGAGGAGCTGGTCTTCGACGCCGACGGCACCCCGCTGACGACCGCCTTCAAGACCTACCTGCTGCCCCGGGCGATCGACCTCCCGCCGGTCGAGCTCGAGCACCTGTGCACCCCGGCACCGGGCACCCCGCTGGGCGCGAAGGGCGTCGGGGAGTCCGGCTTCTCCGGAGCGCAGGCCGCGGTGGTCAACGCGGTCAACGACGCCCTCGCCCCGCGTGGCGTGGCGCTGGAGTCGACGCCGGTGAGCCCGCCGCGCATCCTGGCCGCCCTGCTGGAGCAGCCGTGATCCCCGAGCGGTTCGGCTACGTGGCGCCGACCGACCTCGCCGGCTGCGTGGCCGCGCTGGCCGAGGGCGGCCGGGTGCTGGCCGGCGGCACCTGGGTGCTGCCGGAGATGGGCCGGGGCGAGTCGGCACCGGCCCAGCTGGTCGACCTGCGGCGCGCCGGGCTGGGCGGGGTCACCGCGACCGGCGGCGGCCTGCGGATCGGCGCGATGTGCACCTACGCCGAGCTGCTCGACAGCGACGCGGTGGCGGCGCACGCCCCGCTGCTGCGCACGATGGCCGACCAGATCACCGGCGGCTGGGCGCTGCGCAACCAGGCGACCGTCGGCGGGTCGGCCGTGGCCGCGCGCCCGCAGTCCGACGTGCCGGCAGCACTGGTGGCCAGCGCCGCCGTGGCCCGGATCGCCGGCCCGGCCGGCGAGCGGGAGCTGCCGGTGGCCGAGCTCTTCGCCGGCGCCATGCGCTCCGCACTGGGCCCGGGCGAGGTGCTGGCCGGCTTCGACGTGCCGTCGGCGGCCGGTACCGGGCACGGCTACGTGAAGCTCAAGCGGGGGTGGAGCTCCTGGCCGATCGCGACCGCGGCCGCGCTGGTGCGACTGGACGCGGCGGGGGCGTGCACGGCGGCGACCCTGGTGCTCGGCGCGGTGTCCGCCGTCCCCGTCCCGGTGGACCTCTCCGCGCTGACCGGGCAGGTGCTCGACACCGACGCCGTCCGGGCCGCCGCCGACACCGCGGCCGCCGCCGTCGTCCAGCCGTGGGGCGACGTGCTGGCGCCGCCGTCCTACCGGGCGGCCGTCGCCGGGCCGGTGGCCCGCCGCGCCCTGAGCGCCGCCCTGTCCAGCGCACTGTCCGACGCACGGGAGGAGAGCCGATGACCGGGGACGGAGGACGGGTGGAGCTCCGGCTCACCGTCGACGGGCAGGAGCGGGTCGCCGCCGTCGACCCCCGCTCGCTGCTGCTGGACGCGCTGCGCGAGGACTTCGGCGCGACGGCCCCCAAGGCGGGCTGCCGCACCGGCGACTGCGGGGCGTGCACCGTGCGGGTCGAGGGCGCGATCGCCAAGTCCTGCCTCCGGCTGGCCGTCGCCGAGGACGGCAGCGACGTGCGCACCATCGCCTCGATGGCCGACGGCGACCGGCTGACCCCGCTGCAGCAGGCCTTCTGGGACCTCAACGCCTTCCAGTGCGGCTTCTGCCTGTCCGGCATGCTGCTGGCCGGGGAGGACCTGCTGGACCGGATCCCCTCCCCGACGGACGCCCAGATCCGCGAGGCGATCAGCGGCAACCTGTGCCGGTGCACCGGCTACGACAGCATCGTCGCCGCCATCCGCAGCTGCGCCCGGCCGGCGGCCCCGTCCTGAGGCTCGTCCCGAGCCCGCGAGGGACGGGACCCTCCCTCAGATCCAGTCGCGGCGCTTGAAGACGACGTAGAGCACCGCGCTGACGCAGAACATCAGCACCAGCGCCATCGGGTAGCCGTACTGCCACTCGGTCTCGGGCATGGAGTCGAAGTTCATCCCGTACACGCCGCCCACCAGCGACGGCGCGAACAGGATGGCGGCCCAGGCGGAGATCTTCTTGACCTCCTCGCCCTGCGCCAGGCTGGTCACGGTGAGCTCGCGGATCTCCTCGTTCTGCCGCTGGGCGACCAGCGTGGCGTTCACGGTGAGGATGTCGCGCAGCTGCAGCCGGAAGCCCTCCACCCGCTCGGTGACCGAGGTGACGTGGTCGGCGACGTCGCGCAGGTGGCTGCGCAGCTCCTCGTCCACGCCGTACTTCTCGAACCCGGCGGTGATCGCGGCCAGGATCCCGCTGAGCGGCTGCACCGCCCGCTGGAAGTCCACGACCTCCTGGGACAGCTCGTAGATGCGCCGGGACACCTGTGGGTCGCCGCGGAAGACCTCGACCTCGATCTCGTCGATGTCCTTGTCCAGCCCGGCGACGACGGGTGCGTACCCGTCGACGACGGCGTCCAGGATCGCGTAGAGCACCGCCTCGCTGCCGCGGGCCAGCAGCTCCGGGGAGCTCTCCAGCCGGCGGCGCACCCGGGACAGGTCCGGGGACTCGCTGTGCCGCACGGTGATGGCGAAGTCCTCGCCCAGGAACAGGTGCAGCTCGCCGAACTCCACCTCCTCGGCCGCGTCCAGGTAGCGGGCGGCCTTGAGGACGACGAACAGCGTGTCGCCGTAGCGCTCGAACTTCGGCCGCTGGTGGGCGTGGATGGCGTCCTCGACCGCCAGCTCGGGCAGGCCGTACTGCTCGGCCAGCTCACCGAGCTCGGCGGGCTCGGGGCGGTACAGCCCCAGCCACACCATCCGGTCGTCGAAGCCCTCGGTCAGCCACTCGTGGCTCTCCGCGGCCGACGCCGGGGTGGCGATCCGCCGCCCGGCGGCGTAGACGGCGTTGTCCACCATCCGCGACTGGCGGACCGGCACGACCTCTGCCGGCGCCTGCTCGGGCGCGCGGGCCACCACCGGACGCGGACGGCGGGTGAGGGTGGACAGGGCGGTACGGCGACGGTCGGACACGACGGACTCCCGGGGACAGCAGGGCTGGGGACACCGGAGAGGTCCCCGCACGCCGCGCCCGCCCGGGTCAGGGGCGGACCGGGGGCGTCAGCGGGAGGGGACCTCGGGACTGTGACTGGGGGGCTCGCTGCGCATCTGCCCGGTCACCTCCCGCCGTCCGTCGACGGCCCGCGGCACTCCGCAGGCCGTCGAACATCGTGACACGCCCGAGCGGGGGTCGGCACACCAGCCGCCCCGACCGGGTGGTGAACAGCTGGTGCCGGTCAGCCGGCGACCTCACCGGCCGGCGGTGGCACCTCCAGCGCGACCAGGAACCGGGAGACCATCGCGTAGCCGCCGACGGTGACGGCCAGCTCCACCACCTGGCGGTCGTCCAGGTGCGCGCGCACCTGCGCGAACACCTCGTCGGGGACGGCGACCTGCCGGCTGGACGCGTCGGTGAACCGCAGCACGGCCGACTGGACCGGCGAGAAGGCGGCGTCCGGCACGCCGTCGGGCATCCGGAGCGCGGCCAGCTGCTCGTCCGTCACCCCGGCCCGGCGGGCGGCCGGCTCGTGCGCGGCCCACTCGAATGGCGCGTCGTTGAGCACCGCGACCCGCAGCACCACCAGCTCGGTGAGGTCCGGGGCCAGGGTGGTGGCGTTGCGCAGCGCACCCAGCAGCGCGCTCCACCCCTGCGCGACCGCCGGGCTGTGCAGCAGCAGCCGGTCCAGCGCCGAGAGCTCTCC
This sequence comes from uncultured Modestobacter sp., assembly GCF_947486615.1. Lineage (GTDB taxonomy): Bacteria > Actinomycetota > Actinomycetes > Mycobacteriales > Geodermatophilaceae > Modestobacter. The sequence continues at coordinate 287,353 of NZ_CANKUD010000004.1, read as the reverse complement.
CCCGCGCCGGGCACGCAGCACGTCAGCGGCCGGCCCGCTCCCGTCGGCGTCCGGCAGCCGGGCCGGCGACGGCACGGCCTCGTGACCCGCGCCGGCGCCGGTCACGCCCGGGCGAGGACGCCGGCCGGGAACGCGCCGGCGGCCAGCAGCCGCCCGGTCAGCGCACCGCCGAGCTCGGCGACCCGCTCGGTGCGCACCGTGCCCAGGTGCACGAAGGGTGCCGCGGAGAGCGCGTCGGTCTCCTGCTCCAGTGCGGTGCGCAGCTGCCCGCCGGCCGCGGTGAGCGCACCGTCGGCGACCAGCCCGCGGTCGGTGAGCCCGGCCAGCGCCGCCGCCCACTCCTCGTCCGACCAGCCGCGGGTCAGCTGGGCCGACTGCGCGGTGAAGCCCCGGCCGGTGAGCGTGTGGGTGACCAGCGCCTCCAGCCCGGTCAGCCCGTGCCGCACCACGCTGAGCACGTGGCCGTCGCCGCGGTGCTCGCGCAGCAGGGTGACCGCGTGCCAGACCTGCAGCACCGGCTCGTCGGGCCAGGGCAGGTCGGCGTGCGCGGCGTAGAGCGGGCGGCCCTCGGGGGTGAGCGCGGTGCACGCCTCCCGCAGCAGCTCGGCGAGCTCGGTGAGCTCCGGCCCCTCGACCCCGCCCAGCAGCCGGGTGAGGGAGGCGCGGGCCGCCACGGTGCGGGCGGTGAGCACCTGCTCGGGCGAGGCCAGCGTCCAGGCGCGCGGCAGGTGCCGGGCCACGATCGAGGGGGCGAAGTTGGCGAAGGTGGCGGTCACCACGCCGGGGCCCACCGCGCCCATCGCCGCCGCGCGGCCGGCGAAGTAGACCATCCGGCCGGGCCGGATGCCGATCGCGGTGAGCTGCTCGTCGGTCTCCGGGGCAAAGTAGACGTGCGAGTGCAGCGGCTCCAGCCGCCGGTGCGCGCGGCTGACCAGCCGGAGGTCGGGAGCGGACGGGGCGGGGTGATCGGCGCTGACCATGCCGCGCACCCTAGCCAGGCACCCTGGCCAGGCCGGCCACCCTCGCCAGGCCGGCCACCCCGGCCACTCAGCGCGGCGCCCCCGGGGTCCACGGCGCTGCGCCGTCGTCCTGGGGCAGCGCGCACGAGTGGTCGTGGTCCAGGTCGTCGACGACGTACTGGCTGAGCACCACCTGGCCGCCCTCGACCAGTGGCTCGTCCCGGCAGTTGTGCACCGCGCCGGCCCAGCTCTGCGCGCCGGCCAGCCAGCTGTCGAGCTCGTACAGGCTGCTCCACCGCGGCACGTCGCCGACGATCTCGCCCCACTGGTATCCGGTCGAGTAGAGCCCGACCCAGCCGCCGACCGAAGTGAGGTGGTCGGCCATGCCCTCGAGGGTGGCCCGGTTGTTGCGCCGGGCCTGCACGCCGTCGGTCTGCCAGGTGTTCATCGTCTCGACGTCGAGCCACCAGCGCAGGCCCTCGAGGTCGGCCTCGGTGACCGCCGCGTCGCCAGGGAGGTCGCCGAGGATGTCCAGCACCATCCGAACGTCGTCCTCCGCCCGGTCGACGCCGTACTCGTAGGAGCAGGCAGCGGTGTTGCCCCCGTCGCACACGCCGTACCGGTTGACCCCGGTGCGCGGCCAGGTGCTCACCTGCGCGCGCACCTCGCCCGGGTTGGCGGTGTTCACGTACAGCTGTGCGACCGGCTGGGCCGAGACCGCACCGGAGGAGCCGTGCGCCCACTCCCACTGATCGGCCAGGCAGGGGTTCTCGGTGGTGGCGATGCCGCCGTTGACCCCGATGACGGCGTAGGCGGCGTCGTCGGGCAGCTCGGTGCCGCACTGCGGGTAGGAGACGTCGTAGCCCACGGTGGAGGGTCCGGTCTCCTCGGCGGCGCTGGCCGGCGGCGCGACGGCGAGCACGGCCACCGTGGCCGCCACCGTCATAGCCGCCCGCCGTGTGCTCAGCATCACCGCCACGGTACGCGTGCGGCGCCCTCCGGCGGCCGGACGGCGCGGTGTGTCGTCCGACGAGGAGCCGATGACACCGGTCGCTGGCCCTCCGTTCACCCACTCGGGCGACCGGACAAAACCGTACGCAGTAAGAACTTGTACTCAGTTCAGCTTTCGGTCTAGGTTCTCCCCATGGCCAGGTCGAGCAAGGCAGCGAGCGCACCTCACTGCCCCGTCGACGTCGTCATGGGGCTGCGGGAGCGCAAGAAGCTCGCCGCCTGGCGCACCATCCGTTCCACCGCGCTGCGCCTGATCAGCGAGCGCGGGTTCGACGCCGTCAGCGTGGAGGACATCGCCGCCGAAGCCGGCGTCTCACGCACCACCTTCTTCAGCTACTTCCCCAGCAAGGAAGCCGTCGCCTTCGAGTTCGACCCGCTGGACCTGCAGCGGTGGCGCACGCTCCTCGAGGACGACGTCGACGACGACGACCGCCCCCTGTGGGAGGCGCTGACCGACCTGTTCGTCGACGTGGCCCGACTGCTGTCCGAGTGGCTGCCCGTGCAGAAGCGGGTGGTCGCGGACTGTCCGGGCCTGGCGAACTCCGCGCGCGGCAGCTGTGACAGCTTCGCGCCCGACCTCCGCGCCTGGATCGGCCGCCGCCTGACCGACGACGACGAGCTCCGGACCGCCCTGGTCTTCAACACCGCCCTGGCCGCGTTCATGACCGCGGTCGAGGTCTGGGACCCCGATGACTCCCTCGACGAGCTCCTGGAGCTGGTGCGGACCTGCCTGCGCTGGGCCGGCGCAGGACTCGCCCACCCCGTGAGCTGACCCGCTCTCCCGGCCGGCACTGACGCCGGCCACCCGACCGCCCCGACACGACCGTGACCGCACGGCCGTGCGGACCGACTCGTCATGACGTCGACACGACCGCGCACCGCTGCCGGTCGCGCCGTTCCTCCCCTCTCCCCTCCCCCTCTGCGCTCTCCACTCCTCTCCCACTGCGCACTGCGCAGGAAGGACGGCTCCGCCATGCCCGCAGACAGCACCCTGACCCCGCCGGGGGCCGGCGTCCCCGACCTGCCCCCACCGGCGGCCGCGGCCCCCGCCGCTCCCATCACCTCCGTCGTGCCGTCGACCCCGCCGGACGTCGGCCCCGACCCCCGGCGCTGGCTCGCCCTCGCCGTGATCGCCGTCGCCCAGCTGATGGTCGTGCTGGACGCCTCGATCGTGAACATCGCGCTCCCCGACGCCGGGATCGACCTCGGCATCACCGCGGCGAACATCCAGTGGGTCGTCACCGCCTACACGCTGGCCTTCGGCGGCCTGCTGCTGCTGGGCGGGCGGATCGCCGACTTCATCGGCCGCAAGCGCGCCTTCCTGATCGGCCTGGCCGGTTTCGCCGGGGCATCCGCACTGGGTGGCCTTGCCCCCAACCAGGAGCTGCTGTTCGCCGCCCGCGCCCTGCAGGGCGGGTTCGCCGCGCTGCTCGCCCCGGCCGCGCTGTCGCTGCTGGCCGTCACCTTCACCGACCCCAAGGAGCGGGCCCGCGCCTTCGGTGTCTTCGGGGCCATCTCCGGCGGTGGCGCCGCCATCGGCCTGATCCTCGGCGGCGTGCTCACCGAGTACGCCTCGTGGCGCTGGACGCTGGGCGTCAACGTGCCGATCGCCCTGGTCACCGCCGTCTTCGCGATCGGCCTGGTGAAGGAGAGCCGGGCCGAGGGCGACCGCCGCTACGACGTCCCCGGCGTCCTGCTGTCCACCGCCGGGCTGGTCAGCCTGGTCTACGGCTTCAGCAAGGCCGCCGAGGAGGGCGTGGGCTGGACCGATCCGGTCACCCTGACCCTGCTCGCCGCCGCCGCCGTCCTGCTGGTGTCGTTCGTGCTCTACGAGCGGCGCGCCAGCCACCCGCTGCTGCCGCTGCGCGTGGTGCTCGACCGCAACCGCGGCGGGTCGTACCTGGTCTTCCTGCTGGTCGGCGCCGGGATCTTCGCGATCTTCCTGTTCCTGACCTTCTACTTCCAGCAGACCCTGGGCTACAGCCCGCTGGAGTCCGGGTTCGCCTTCCTGCCCTTCAGCGGCGGGATCATCCTGGGCGCCGGCATCGTCTCCCAGGTGCTCCCCCGGGTCGGGCCGCGGCCGCTGATCATCGGCGGTCTGCTGCTGGCCGCGGTCGGCATGCTCTGGCTGACCGGGATCGGTGAGTCCAGCTCCTACGTCACCGAGGTGCTGCCCGCCGAGCTGGCGATCAGCCTCGGCATGGCGGCGGTCTTCGTCCCGGCGTCCAGCACCGCGCTGGTCGGCGTGGAGAGCCACGACGCCGGCATCGCCTCGGCGGTGCTGAACACCAGCCAGCAGGTCGGTGGCTCACTGGGCCTGGCCCTGCTGAACACCTTCTACGCCTCGGCCGTCACCGGCTACCTCGCCGACAACCCGGGCTCGGCCCCGGGCGCGGCGTTCGTGCACGGGTACCACGTGGCCTTCATCTGGGCCGCGGTGTTCCTGGCCGTCGCCCTGGCGATCGCCGTCGTGCTGATCCGGGCGAAGAAGGACGACCTGCCCGCCGAGGCCGCGATGGCGGTCTGACCGCAACGCTCCGTGCGCGACGGCGCCGGTGGCCCTCCTCGGGCCACCGGCGCCGTCGTGCGTCCGGGGACGTCAGCGCAGCGGCGCGAGGTGCCGGGACCAGGAGACCTCGGTCCGGCTGGTGGTGAACCCCAGGCTCTCGTAGAGCCCCAGCGCACCGGTGACGTTCTCGCTGTCCACCTGCAGACCGGCGGTCGCGCAGTCGTGCTCGGCAGCCACCCGGAGCGCCTGCACGATCGCCGCCTTCGACAACCCGCGGCCGCGGGCGGTCGGCAGCACCCCGATCTGGCCGAAGTAGCTCTCCCGGTGCCCGGTCGCGGCGGTGTTCGCCTCGTACACGTAGGCCAGCACGTAGGCGATCACCGCGTCGTCCTCGACGGCGAGCACCGACAGGTCGGGGCGGAAGCCGCGCTGCCCGGTGAACATCACCTGCCAGGACGTCGTGTCCCGCTCGCTGGAGCCGTAGTGCTCGGTGAACGCGGCGTTGTGCGCGCGGCGCACCTCGTCGTCCCGCTCCCAGGTGAACGGCACCAGCTCCACCCCCGGCACGGTGCGCGGCTCGGGCAGGTCGGTGAGCGGGCGCTCCATGTGCGAGAAGAACCGCGCCTCCACCAGGCCGGCCCGGCGGAGCAGCGCGGTCAGGTCGGCCATCGAGGTGTAGGCGGTGACCGTCAGCCGGGCCGGCGCCTCCGGGTGGCGCTCGGCGTGCAGCTCCTCGCCCCGCGCCAGCTGCCAGGCCAGCAGCGCCCGGCCGATGCCACGGCCGCGCCACTCCGGGTGCACCCGGCCCTCCAGGTGCACCCCGTAGGCGTCCCGGAAGGTGGGCGGCGCGATCGCCGTGGCCCAGCCCACCACCGCGCCGTCCGCGGTGGTGACCAGCCGGCTGTCCCGCTCCAGGTCGACCAGCTCGTTGACCCAGAAGCCGGTCAGGTCCTCCGGTGACTCGTGCGCGCCGGTGTCGTCGACCGCCTCGGCGGCGGTGAGCAGCTCGGCCACGGCGACGACGTCGTCCGGGCGGATCGGGCGGGCGGTGAGCCCCTCGGGCAGGGCGAGCGGAGCGGAGTTCACAAGATCCAGGCTAGGGGGTGACCCCGAACAGCCGGGCACCGTTGCCCCACAGCACCGCCCGCAGCCATTCCTCCCCCAGCTCCAGCCGGTGCAGCGCGGCCAGCTGGTGGGCGTAGGGGTACGGGATGGCAGGGAAGTCGCTGCCCAGCAGCACCTTGTCCCGCAGCGCGCCCAGCCGCGGCAACAGGGCGCGGTCGAACGGCGCCCGCCGCTCCATGAAGTCGGTGGCGAACATCGTGGTGTCCAGGTGCACCCGCTCGTACCGCTCGGCCAGGTCCAGGAAGGCCGCGTACTCCGGCATGCCCAGGTGCGCGATCACCAGCTGGAGCCGCGGGTGGCGCTCCAGCAGGCCGGCCATCGGCGCCGGGCCGGTGTGCTCCCCGACCAGCGGACCGGAGCCGCAGTGGATGACCACCGGGGTGCCGGTCTCCTCCAGCCGGGCCCACACCGGCTCCAGCAGCGGGTCGCGCGGGTCGAAGCCGCCGACCTGGACGTGCACCTTGACCACCCGGGCCCCGGCGTCCAGCGCGCGGTCCACGTACGCCGGCGCCGCCGGCTCCGGGAAGAAGGTCGCCGAGTGCAGCACCCGCGGGTGCTCGGCGGCGAACGCGGCGGCCTCGTCGTTCAGCCAGGCCGCCATCCCCGGCTTGTGCGGGTAGGGCAGCGTCGGGAAGGCCCGGAGGCCGAGCCGGTCCAGCACCGCCAGCCGCTCGGCGACCGGCAGGGCGTAGGTGACCGGCCACGGCGTCCCGTAGTGCGCCTCCGCCTCGGCGAAGTACTGCCAGACCTTCGCCTGCACGCGCTCGGGCAGGAAGTGCACGTGCACGTCGACCAGGCCGGGCAGCCCCAGCTCGCGCCAGTACCGCGGGACGTCGTCGTCATCGACGGGCGGGGCGACCACGGGGCCGACCCTAGGCAGAGCCGCTCACTCAGTCGAGCGTGACGACGACCTTGCCGCGCACGTGCCCCTCGGCCACCAGCCGCTGCGCGTCGGCGGTCTGCGCCAGCGGGAAGGTGCGGGCGATGTGCACCCGCAGCTGGCCGGCGTCGGCCATCCGGCCGAGCTCCTCCAGGTCGTGCTGTTCCGGGCGGACGAAGACGTAGCGGCCGCCCAGGTCGCGCACCACCGGGTCGACCACGCTGGCGATCCGCGAGGGGGTCTTCACCTGGTCGGGGGCGTCACCCAGCGCCGGCCCGCCGACCAGGTCGAGCACCGCGTCCACCCGGTCGGACAGCTGGCCGGAGATCGGCCCGGCCGAGTAGTCGAGCACCTCGGCGCAGCCGGCGTCGCGGAGGAAGCCGTGGTTGCGCGGGCTGGCGGTGCCGATCACGTGCGCGCCGAGCGCGGCGGCGATCTGCACCGCGAAGAAGCCGACCCCGCCGGCGGCCCGGTGCACCAGCACCCGGTCGCCCTCGCCCACGTCCAGGGCCTCGGTCAGCGCCTGGTAGGCGGTCAGCCCGGCCAGCGGCAGGGCGGCGGCCTCGGTGAACCCCAGCGACTCCGGCTTGTGCGCCAGGCACCGCTGCGGCGCGGGCACCAGCTCCGCCGCCGTCCCCCACTGGACGTCGTCCCGGCGCAGGTAGCCGAAGACCTCGTCACCCGGCGCGAAGTCGACGACGGCCGGCCCGACCTGCTCGACGACGCCGGCGAGGTCCCAGCCCGGCACGATCGGGAAGTGGTGCGGGAAGAAGCCGGCGAGATGGCCCTCCCGGATGCCCATGTCGACCGGGTTGACCCCGGTCGCGCGGGTGCGGACCAGCACCGTGTCCGGACCGACCGGGGGCTCGGGCAGGTCGTCCCGCAACTGCAGGACCGACTCGTCGCCGAACCGGTCGTAGGCGATGCCCCTCATCTGCGGCCCTTCACGTAGCGGCCGAAGGCGCGTTCCATCTCCCGGCGGGAGTCACGCTCGGCGAGGTCCTGGCGCTTGTCGTAGCTCTTCTTGCCCTTGGCCAGCGCGAGGGTCGCCTTGACCTTGCCGTCCTTGAAGTACAGGTCGAGCGGGACGAGCGAGAGCCCGCCCTCCTTGGTCTTGCCGATCAGCTTCTCGATCTCGGCGCGGTGCATGAGGATCTTCCGCTTGCGCCGCGGGGCGTGGTTGGTCCACGTGCCCTCGGTGTACTCGGGGATGTGCACGTGCTGCAGCCAGACCTCACCCTGGTCGACCGTGGCGAAGCCGTCCACCAGCGAGGCACGACCGGCGCGCAGGCTCTTCACCTCGGTGCCGGTGAGCACCAGGCCCACCTCGTAGGTGTCGAGGATGGAGTAGTCGTGCCGCGCCTTCTTGTTCTGGGCGATGAGCTTCCGCCCCTGTTCACGCGGCATGCCCCCAGGTTAGTCGCCCGCGACAACTGCGATCTCGGGGCCGCACGGGCGCCGGTGGCCCCGAGACCGCACATCTCACGGGCTGCTGTGGACAGCGCCGGCGTGGCCGGGTGCCGAGTTGCCACTCTCTGCCGATGCCCCGCCCTCCCGTGCAGTCCCGCGTCCGCGAGCCCATGACCCGCCCCGGAGCCCGAGCCGAGGGCATCACCGACTGGGACCTGCGCCACCGGGACGTCGTCCGGCTCTCCCGCGACACCTACCTGCCCCGCGCGGACGTCGCCGACGTGCGGACCCGACTGCCGGCGGTCCTGCTGACCGCGCCGCCCGGCGCTGTGGTCAGTCACCACTCCGCGGCCGCGCTGTGGCGGATCGAGATCCCGTTGCAGCAGGCCGACCAGCCGGTGCACCTGACCGTGCCGGTCGGCTCCCGGGCGCGCAATCGCCGCGACCGCCGCCTGCACCGCACACCGATGCCGCCCGAGGACGTCGAGCGGCGCTGGGGCATGCCGGTGACGGCGCCGGCCCGCACCTGGCGCGACCTCGGGGCCGTGCTGGAGGCGCCCGCACTGCTGGCCGTCACCGACCAGCTGCTCGACTGCCTCTGCCGACCGGAGGACCTGCAACGAGCACTGGCCCGGATCCCGACCGGCCGTGGTGCCCTGCGATGCCGCCGGGCGCTGACGATCACCGATCCGCGCGCCGGTTCCCCCATGGAGTCGGTGCTGCGCTGGCTGCTGCACGACGCGGGGCTGCCCAGGCCCACCCTGCAGCACCGGGTGTCGGACGACCGAGGACGCCAGATCGGCTTCGGCGACATCGCCTGGCCCGACCGCAAGGTGCTGGTGGAGTTCGACGGAGACGTGCACCGGGACCGTCGCGTCTTCGTCGCTGACCTGCGTCGGCAGAACCGGCTGGTCCTCGAGGGCTGGACGGTCCTGCGATTCAGCTCCGCAGACGTCCTGGGCCGGCCGGGCGAGGCGGTCGCGGCCGTCCGCCGGGCCCTCGGGCTCTGACATCTGCGATCTCGTGGCCCCGGAGGTCCCAGGGCCACGAGATCGCAGAACTCGCCGCGGGCCAGCGGCGGAGCCGCGGGCTACCGGCGGAGCCGCGGGCTACCGGCGGAGCCGCGGGCTACAGACGGACGTAGAGGCGGAGGGTGACGTAGGCGGCCACCGCGGCCAGGCCGGCGCCGGCGCCGGCGATGATCGGGGAGATCGCCACGATCGCCGACCAGTCGACCGGCGGGATGATGCCCGCCTTGATCGGGCCGGCCAGGGTCTTGTCGACGAACAGGATCTTCGTCAGCACCAGACCACCGATCGCCAGCCCGGCACCGATCAGGCCGGCGAGCGCGGCCTCGAGGATGAACGGCAGCTGGGTGTACCAGCGCGAGGCGCCGACCAGCCGCATGATGTTGGTCTCGTTGCGTCTGTTGAACGCCGCGAGCTGGATCGTGTTCGAGATCAGCAGCAACGCGGCCAGCGCCTGGACGACGGCCACCGCGATGGTCGCGTTGCGGGCGCCGTTGAGCAGGCTGAACAGCCGGTCGAGGAAGTCGCCCTCGTCGCGGACCTCCTCCACGCCGTTCTCCCCGTTGGGGAACTGCTCGGCGATGACCGGGTAGCGCTCGGGGTTGACCAGCTCCACCCGGAAGCTCTCGGGGAGGGCGTCCTCGGGGGTGTTGGCGACCAGCGCGGGCTGCTCCTGGAATGCCTGGAGGAACCGCTGGTAGGCGTCGGCCTTGGACTCGTAGAGGTAGTCCGCGACCTCCGGGGAGGCGTCCAGCTGGGCGGCGATCGCGTCGCGCTGCTCCTCGGTCACCTCTTCGGCGAGGTAGATCGAGACCTGGATCTTCTCGTAGTAGATCTCCCGCATGTCGCCGATCATGTTGGCGATCAGCAGACCTGTGCCCATGAGGCCGAGCGAGATCCCGGTGGTCAGGATCATCGCGATCGTCATGGTCAGGTTCCGGCGCAGCCCGGCGGCCACCTCGGAGAGGACGAAGTTGACGCGCATCAGTTCCCTGTCGTGTCGTTCAGCGTGCGGCGAACGGTCATCTCAGCGACCCGCACCTCAACGACCAACGCCGTAGACGCCACGGCTCTGGTCGCGGCTGAGGATGCCGTCGTTCAGCTCGATCACGCGCCGCCGCATCGAGTCGACGATGTGGTAGTCGTGCGTGGCCATCACCACGGTGGTGCCGGTGCGGTTGATCCGCTCCAGCAGCAGCATGATGTCCTGGCTGGTCTCGGGGTCCAGGTTGCCGGTGGGCTCGTCGGCCAGCAGCACCAGCGGCCGGTTCACGAACGCCCGGGCGATCGCCACCCGCTGCTGCTCACCACCGGAGAGCTCGCCGGGCAGCCGGTTCTCCTTGCCGTCCAGGCCGACCATCTCCAGCACCTCGGGGACGACGCGCTTGATGGTGCGCTGCGGCTTGTTGATCACCTCGAGGGCGAAGGCCACGTTCTCGGCCACCGTCTTGTTGCGCAGCAGCCGGAAGTCCTGGAAGACGCAGCCCATGGTGCGGCGGAGCTTGGGCACCTGCCACTTGCTCATGGTGTTCAGGTTCTTGTCGTTGACCGTGATGACGCCCTTGGTGGGGTCGTCCTCCTTCAGCAGCAGCCGGAGGAAGGTCGACTTGCCCGAACCGGAAGAACCGATGAGGAAGACGAACTCGCCCTTGTCGATCTGCATGGAGACGTCATCCAGGGCCGGCCGTGGACTGGTCGGGTACACCTTGGTGACGTGTTGCAATTCGATCACGAGGGACGACGGTACCTGCCCCGGGCCGCATGATGGTCCGCCCGCTCGGCGCGGCGGCCAACTGTGTTCGCGCACAGTGACCACGCCCAGGCCGGCCGATCACGTTCCGTCGCCCAGCCCGCTTGATGTGACCAGTCCCTCGGCCTCGACGGAAGACCTCCCCGCCCCCCACGGCTCGCAGGCTCGCCGCGGCACCCTGCAGCGAGGCCTGAGGCACCGAGGTCCTTTCTCAGCCGGCCGGGGCCTCCTGCTGGCGCCGCCAGCGGATGCCGGCCTCGATGAAGGAGTCGAGCTCGCCGTCCAGGACGCTGGAGGGGTTGCCGCTCTCCACCTCGGTCCGCAGGTCCTTGACCATCTGGTAGGGGTGCAGCACGTACGAGCGCATCTGGTTGCCCCAGCTGCTGCCCTCGCCCTTGAGCGCGTCCATCTCGGCCCGCTGCTCGGCCTGACGGACGACGAGCAACCGGGCCTGCAGCACCCGCAGCGCGGCGGCGCGGTTCTGGATCTGGGACTTCTCGTTCTGGCAGGAGACGACGATGCCGGTCGGGATGTGGGTCATCCGGACGGCGGAGTCGGTGGTGTTCACGCTCTGCCCACCGGGGCCCGACGAGCGGAAGACGTCGACCCGGATCTCGTTCTCCGGGATGTCGACGTGGTCGGTCTGCTCCACGACGGGCAGCACCTCGACCCCGGCGAAGGAGGTCTGCCGGCGGCCCTGGTTGTCGAAGGGCGAGATGCGCACCAGCCGGTGGGTGCCCTGCTCGACCGAGAGGGTGCCGTAGGCGTAGGGCTGCTTGACCGCGAAGGTGGCCGACTTGATGCCGGCCTCCTCGGCGTAGGAGACGTCGTAGACCTCGGTGGGGTACTTGTGCCGCTCGGCCCAGCGCAGGTACATCCGCATCAGCATCTCGGCGAAGTCGGCGGCGTCCACGCCCCCGGCCTCCGAGCGGATGGTGACCAGCGCCTCGCGGGCGTCGTACTCACCCGACAGCAGGGTGCGCACCTCGAGCTCGTCGAGCACGGTGCGGATGCTGGCGAGCTCCCGCTCGGTCTCGGCCAGCGTGGCCTCGTCGCCCTCGTCGGCGGCCATCTCGTGCATCAGGCCGACGTCGTCGAGCCGGCTGCGCAGCTCCTCCACCCGGCGCAGGTCGCCCTGCAGGTAGGACAGCCGGGAGGTCACCGCCTGGGCGGCCTCCACGTCGTTCCAGAGGTCGGGGGCGGCGGCCTTCTGCTCGAGCTCGGCCACCTCCCGGCGGAGGTCATCGACCCGCATGACGGCCTCGATGGACCTCAGGGTCGTGTCGAGTTCGTCCAGGACGACGGAGAAGTCAGCGGCCACGACAGTCCAGGGTAGTGCGCTCCCCTCCCGGGTACCTCCAGCGGCATGAGCACGCCACCACCTGACGACCGACGCACGCCGGACGACCTCACCGAGTACGAGCGCGACCAGTTCCCGCACGGGATCCCGGACTCCCAGCCCCGGATCCCGGAGGGGGGCGCCGGCGCGGCGCGCAGCGCACTGACCCTGCGGCTGGTGCTGGCCGCGTTCGGCCTGGTGCTCTGCGGGGTCCTCGCGGTGCTGGCCTTCGCCGCCGACGTCCCGGTCGTCCTCCCGGTCGCCCTCGTCGTGCTGGCGGTGATCGCCCTGGTCGACCTGGTGGTGGTGGCCCGGCGCAAGCTCCGCGGCGAACCGGGCTGACCCCGGCGGGCGCCCGCCGGCCGGGTCAGACGGTCTGCAGCTGCACGGGGGCCGGGGGCCGCCCGCCGGCGCGCTCGGCCAGCCAGCCGGCCAGCTCCGCCGGCGGCATCGGCCGGGCGATGTGGAAGCCCTGGGCGTAGGTGCAGCCCAGCTCGGTCACCAGCTCCAGCTGGTCGTCGGTCTCCACGCCCTCGGCCAGGCTCCGCATGCCGCAGGCGGTGGCCAGCCCGACGACCGCGGCGATCGCCGCGGCCGACTCGCTGCGCCGGGTAGCCGTGGTCGCGATGAGGCTGCGGTCGAGCTTGAGCACCCCGGCCGGGATGGACACCAGCTGGCTGAGCGAGGAGAAGCCGCTGCCGAAGTCGTCGATGGACACCTCGACGCCGGAGATGCGCAGCTGGGCGAACTGGGCGGCGGCCCGCAGCGGGTCCTCGGCGACGCTGGTCTCGGTGAGCTCCAGGATCAGCCGGTCCGGCGCCAGGCCGGCGGCCTCCAGCGCGTCGTGGACGTCGGCGACGAGCGTGCCGGTGCCGAAGTGCGCCGCGCTGATGTTCACCCCGGTCACCAGGATCAGCCCGTCGCGCTCCCAGGCGGCGGTCTGCCGCGCGGCCTCGCCGAGCACCCAGCGGGTGAGCGGGACGACGACACCGTTCTGCTCGGCCAGCGGGATGAAGTCACACGGCATCAGCAGACCGCGCTCGGGGTGCTGCCAGCGCACCAGCGCCTCGGCGCCCAGGACCTGGCCGCTGGGCAGGTGCAGGACCGGCTGGTAGTGCAGCACCAGCTGGCCGGCCTCGATCGCGTCGCGCAGCTCGGCGGCCACCAGCACCTTCTGCTCGACCGCCGAGCGCAGGTCGGGGCTGAACACCCGCACCCGGTTGCGACCGGCGCCCTTGGCCGCGTACATCGCCAGGTCGGCGTCCCGCACGAGGTCGGTGGAGCGCAGCCGGGTGCCCGCGGCGGCGGCGGCGACCCCGATGCTGACGGTGAGCCGGGTGGCCCGCTCGCCGAGCTGGAAGGGCTCGTCGAAGGTCGACTGGAACCGCTCGGCCAGGGCGAGCGCCCCCTCGACGTCGCAGTCGCGGCACAGCACGACGAACTCGTCTCCGCCCAGCCGGCCCACCGTGTCCTGGACGCGGGTGCGGCTGGTCAGCCGGGTGGCCAGCTCGCGCAGCAGGTGGTCGCCGACCTCGTGGCCGAGGGTGTCGTTGACGTCCTTGAAGCCGTCGACGTCCAGGAACAGCACCGCCACCGGCCCGCGGTCGGCCCGGGCCAGCTCGGCGTCGATCAGGTGGTGCAGGTGCGCCCGGTTCGGCAGCTCGGTGAGGTGGTCGTGCCGGGCCTGCCAGGCCGAGGCGCGTTCGGCCGCGACCCGTGAGGTCACGTCGGTGTGGGTGACCACGACCCGGCCGGACTCGTCGGCCCGGGAGGCCTGCAGGTGGTACCAGCGCACCCCGGAGGCGGTGGGCAGCGCGTAGTCGGCGGAGACCAGGTCCCGCTCGCCGCGGGACAGCTCCCGCAGCCGGGCGATCCGCTGCTGGTTCACCGCGTCGTCGGACAGGCTGAGCATCACCGAGAAGTAGTTGCCGCCCACGCCGACCCGCAGCCGGTCGTCGTCCAGCAGGTCGCCGGCCGCCCGCCAGGCGCCGTTGACCAGCAGCATCGTGCCGTCGGGGTCGATGAGCACCGTCGGTGAGGGCAGCGCGTCCAGCACCCCGGTCACCAGGCCGGCGTCGGCGTGCTCGGCGTCCGCGTGGTCGGTGTCCACCCGGCGGCGGACGTCGTGCGGCAGCTGCGGTCCACCGGTTGCTCGCGGCACGTCCACCCCCTGGTTGGAGCCTCCGAGAGGCCCGTCCGGCACCCCGTGTCGCTGACTGCATCGACCGCAGCCGGCACAGCTGTACCCCCGCCGGCCCAGTTCGACCGGAAAGGGTGAGGGCCGCACGGGCAGCCGGCGTGTAGGCCGGCGTCCGACCAGGGTAGGGGCTGCCGCATGAGCGAATCGACGACGATCGAGCTCGGTGGCGAGGAGTACCAGGTGCAGCGCGAGGGGGACGCGCTCAAGCTCGGCCGGCAGGTCGGTGGGGACACCGTCTGGCTGGACGACGTCCAGGTGGGCAGCCTCCCCGGCCCTGCCCAGGAGGCCCTTGCCCGCGGCGACCACGCCGACCAGACGCTGCGGACGGCGCTGCTGGGCGTGGTGCAGGCCGAGGTCAACCGCGGCGGCTGATCTGCGGTTCTCTTGCGGTTGGCTGGAGCCGGTCGCGCGGAAGCCGCCGGAGAGTCCTGGCCATGGACATCGAGACCGCCTTCGCCCTGCTCGCCGAGCTGGAACTGCACGAGGTCGAGGAGCTGGACGCCGAGTGGTTCGAGGCGGAGCTGCGCGACTGCCTGCCACTGGCCTGATCCGTTCTGCGACCGCGGCGCGCGGCGGGCAGGGTGGGAGCCGTCGAGGACCGACGGTGTTCCTCGCCCCAGGAGGCCCGGACGCATGACCGCGCAGTACCGCTGCGACCAGTGCGCGGAGGTGGCTGATGCCGCCGACGCCGTCGGCTGGGTGGAGGTGCGCCCCCTGGGCGGGCGCCCGCTGCTGCCGCCGGAGCCCACGCACCTGTGCCGGCTGTGCTGGGCCCGCAGCACCGCGGCCACGCACCCCGGTCCCGCTGCGGACGCCGACGACCTGCAGCTGAGCGAACACAGTCAGAACCGCGACCTCGGGCAGTGACCGCCCGCGACCATCCGCTTCCGCGAGCAGCACCGGCACGGGGGCGTTGCGGCCCGACGCCCCCGTGCCGGTCAGGTGGCCCGGATCAGCGCCTCCGCCGGTGGCACCCGCAGCGCCGCCCGGGTGGGCAGCTCGATCGCCGCGTACGCGATCCCGGTGACCACCAGCGCGGCCACCGGCAGCAGCCACAGCGGGCCCGAGGGCCACGGCCGGTCCTGGAAGCCGATGCCCAGCAGGGCCAGCGGCAGCGCCGAGACCAGCACCCCGGCGACGATCGCGGCGGCGGACACCAGGCCGGCCTCCCGCCGCATCATGGTGCGCACCTGGCGCGGGGTGGTGCCGGTCAGCCGCAGCGTGGCGATCTCCTCGCGCCGCTGCGCGGTGGCCGCGACCAGGGCGTTGGCGATGCCCAGCAGCAGGTAGCCCAGCAGCACCCCGAGGACGGCGAGGTTCACCCACGTCTCCGGCGGTGCGGCGGGGCGGTCGCCGAGCGGGCCGTCGCCGGACACGGTCACCCCGGGCCGGTCGGCGACCAGGTCGCCCAGCGCCCGGCCGGCGGCGGCGCTGCCGTCGGTGCGCACCAGCAGCCGCTGGGCGAGGCCGGTGGTGGTGTGCCCGGCGGCCAGGTCGGCGGAGAGGGCCACCGACCCGAAGCCCAGGCCGCGGTCGTAGCGCGCCACCACCCGGGCCTCGACCTGCGCGCCGTCCCCGAGCACCAGCTGCACGGAGCTGCCGACCGGCACGTCCCGGGCGACGGCGACGGTGGCCCCGGACAGGTCGGCCAGGTCGCCGTCGGTGACGCCCGGGTCGAGGACGTCGGCGGCGGCCGGGGTGAGCACCAGGGCCGGCTCGGCGGTGACCTCCTCCTCCCCCAGCACCCGCTCCGACCACAGCACGGTGGTCGAGCCGATCGGTGCGACGGCCTGCACGCCGGGGGTGGCCCGCACCTCGTCGAGCAGGCCGGCCGGCACGCCACCGAGCCCGTCGGCGGTGATCGTGACGTCGGCGAGCGTGCCGGCCCGGGTCTGCTCCGCCGTCGCGTCGGCGACCGTCGTCTGCGCGTAGGCGTAGGTGAGCACGAACACCAGGGCCATCGCCAGGGTGGTGATCGCCCCGGCCGAGCGCAGCGCGTAGCCGTGCAGGTTGGCCACCGCCAGCCAGGACGGCGCCGAGACGCGGGCCGGCAGCCGGGCGGCCAGCCGGCCGCTGACCCGGCGGAGCAGCGTCGGGCCGGCCAGGGCGAGGCCGATCGCGGCGACGATGCCGGCCAGCGAGGTGCCCGCGGCGCCGATCGCCGAGGGCAGCAGCAGCGGCGGCACCGACAGCGGGACGGCGGCGACCAGCAGCAGCAACCCGGCGCGGTACCGCCCGCGGGACGGCGTGCGGGGCCCGGTCCGGGCCTCGCCCAGCACGCTGGTGACCGGCTCCCGCGAGGTGCGCCAGGCGGCCGAGCGGGCGGCGACCTGCACGACCAGGAGCAGCAGGACGGCGGCGGCCAGCGCCGGCAGCGGGCCGATGCTCAGCGGCAGGGCGTCGGGCAGCATCCCGATGTGCACCAGCAGCCGGCGGAACTGCCCGGCCAGCAGGTAGCCCAGCGCGATGCCGGGCACCAGCGCGACCGCGGCGACCACGCTGGCCTGGGCGGCGACCAGCCGGCGCAGCTGCCGCGGGGTGGTGCCGACCGCGCGCAGCAGGGCGAGCTCGCGGCGCTGGCCGCCGATGGAGACCGACAGCGCCCCGGCGATCAGGAAGCCGACGACGAGCAGCGGCACCCCGGCCAGCGAGCCGGCGAGCACGACCAGCATCGACCGGGCGGCGGTCGCCCCGGGCAGCGCCACGTCGCCGCGGTCGTCGCCGGTGCTGACGACCACCCCGGCGGGCAGCAGCGGGCGGGCGGCCTCGGCGACAGCGTCCGGGTCGGTGCTGACCCGCAGCCCGATCAGGTCGACGGAGCCGTGCACGTCCGCGGCGACGTCGTCGGCGAGCAGGATGCCCGCGCCCGGCGTGCCGACCACGGCGGTGACCCGGTGCACGCCGGGTTCGCCGGCGACGACCACTTGCACGTCGTCCCCGGGGAGCAGCCCGGCGGCCTCGGCCAGCGCGGCGTCGACGGCGACCTCGCCGGGGGCCTGCGGTGGGGTGCCGCGCACCTGCCGGTCGGCGAGCAGCCCGGTGGAGGACCAGCCGTGCCCGGCGGTGCGCGGGTCGGCGGTCTCGACGACGTCCCCGCCGTCGGTGACCAGCGCGGCCGGGAAGCTGACGTCGGCGACCGCGGCGTCCACGCCGGGCAACTGGGTGAGCTCGCCGACCAGGCCGGCCGGCACGGGCGCGCGCTCGGGCAGGGCGACCGGCAGGTCACCGCTGGGGCGCACCGTCTGGTCGGCGGAGACCAGCACGTCGGCGCCGGCCAGCCGGCCGGCCGGCAGGTGCGAGCGCAGCCCGGACTCGGCCAGCACGCCGGTGCCGGTGACGATGGCCGCGCCACCGAGCACCGCGCACAGCACGGCGATCAGCGCGGTCAGCCGGCGGCGGGCCATCGCGACGGCGAGGGAGAGCACGGCTCAGCCCTCCCGCAGCGCGACGAGGCGGGCGGCGAGGTCGGCCGCGGCGGGCCGCTCGAGGGTGTCGACCACCCGGCCGTCGGCCATCACCACGGCGCGGTGCGCGCGGGCGGCCGCGGCCGGGTCGTGGGTGACCATCACGACCGTCTGCCCCAGCTCGTCGACCAGCTCGCGCAGCAGGTCGAGCACCTCGGCGGCGCTGTGCAGGTCCAGGGCGCCGGTGGGCTCGTCGGCGAAGACGACGGCGGGCCGGGCGACCAGCGCCCGGGCGATCGCCGCGCGCTGCTGCTGGCCGCCGGAGAGCTCGGCCGGGCGGTGCCCGAGCCGGCCGGTGAGCCCGACCCGCTCGACGAGGTGCTGCACCCAGTCGGCGTCCAGCGACCGGCCGGCCAGGCGCAGCGGCAGGGTGATGTTGTCGGCGACGGTGAGTGCGGGCAGCAGGTTGTAGGCCTGGAAGACGAAGCCGATCCGGTCGCGGCGCAGCTCGGTGCGGCGGGTCTCGTCGAGCCGGCCGATCTCGGTGCCGGCCAGCAGCACCTCGCCGCTGGTGGGTGTGTCCAGCCCGGCGGCGCAGTGCAGCAGCGTGCTCTTGCCCGAGCCCGACGGCCCCATGACGGCGAGGAAGGTGCCGGGCGGCACCTCCAGGCTGACGTCGTCCAGGGCCCGGACGCTGTTCGCGTGGGTCTTGGTGACGTGCCGGAGCGCGACGGCGGCGGTGTCGGTGGCCGCCGGCGCGAGCGTGGTGCTCATCGGCCGCGGACGTGCAGGCTGATCAGCGTGATGCCGGTGGCGGCGGTGACCACGCCGAGACCGATGCTGACCGCCAGCGGCACGACGCCGAAGGAGGTGATCGTGTTGGCGGCGACGCTGAGCACCAGCAGCGCCCAGAGCAGCGCGCGCACCGGATCGGCGCGGTGTGCCGTCGGCTCACTGGGGGCGGGGGCGCCGGTCGTGGGGTCGTTGCGCAGGGCGTAGGGATCGGGCACGGGGGCTCCTCAGGTCGTGGCTCGTCGAGTCACTCCTGATCCTGGGCACGCGGCGGCCTCGCGCCGATCCCCTCGGCTGCCGACCTCGGGTACAGCAGGCTGCCGCTCCTCCGGCCGGCCGGGGCGGTCGGGGCGTCATCCCGCAGCCCGCAGCCCGCCCGAAACGGGATTGCACAGTCTTGGTGCACTGTTGCTTCTACCTATTGACCTGTTGGACCAGTACGTCAACAAGTGTTGCTTGCACAGCAGATCCCGGACTACGGTCGGGTCATGCCCGGGGCCGGTCGGCCGCGTCACGTCGGTTCTCGAGCGACCACGCCGAGGACCGGCAGTGACCGGTGCACCCGGGTCCGGCCCGCCCAGGGGCACGCCTGCTCCACGGGCGATCAGGACGTGTGGAGCCGGCGAGCGGCTCCGCCACGGGCACCTGGGAGTGTCCCGAGCAGGGGGTCAGGCGTGGGGAACGGGCGACTCGAACAGCGCAGCACCAGGACACCTCGCCCGTCGGGGCGTCGCCCGCCGGACACCGGGTCCCCCGCGGGGAGCAGGTCGTTCCTGGAGTCCTTCGTCGACGAGGTCGTCGCCCCCTCGGAGGGACACCGCCCGCGGCCGCCCCGGGAGGCACCCGAGTTGTTCGACGAGCTCGCCGGGGCCGCCGACCGCGAGGTCATCGGCATGTTCCCCGACGACGGCCGGGGAGCCGCTGCCATGCAGCGGACCCGGTCCCAGCACCTGGAACTGCTGCGGCGGAGCGTGACCACCCGCGTCCTCTGCGAACCCGGCTGGGCCGCCGACCCCGAGACGGCGGCGGAGGTCAGGCTGCGCCTCGACGCGGGGGCCCGGGTCGGCGTGATCACCCGGGTGCCGCACTGGCTGGCCGTCATCGACCGGCGCGTGGCGCTGCTCGGGAGCGACCCCCGGCTCGAGACGTCGGAGGTGGTCGTGGTGCGTGAGTGCCGCGTCATCGCCGAGCTGTGCGGACTGTTCAGCAGCCTGTGGCAGCGGTCCCGCAGCTTCGGCGACGTGCGAGCCGACGAGTCCACCCCCTGCCCGCGCCGCCACCGCCAGGTGCTGGAGCTGATGAACCGGGGCGTCACCGACGAGACCGCCGCGAAGGAGATGGCGGTCTCGGTGCGGACCTACCGCCGGTACGTCGCCGAGGTGATGGACTCCCTCGGCATCCAGAGCCGGTTCCAGGCCGGGGTGCAGGCCGTGGCGCGCGGCTGGCTGTAGGTGTGCGGGAGGACGCGGGCGTGCGAGGCGAGCCGGGAGGTGACGGTGTCACGGACACGCCGACCAGCGGTGAGAGGATGCCGGGATGAGTCCGGTCCGACGGGGGCGCGAGCTGCCGATGTACAACCGCCTCCGCGTGCTGCGGGCGGAGTACAACATGTCCCGGGCAGAGCTCGCGGAGAAGGTCGAGGTCAACCCGCAGACGATCGGCGCCCTCGAGCGGGGGGACCACTACCCGAGCCTCGACCTCGCCTTCCGGATCTGTGCGGTGTTCGGGCTGCCGGTGGAGGCCATGTTCAGCCGGGAGCCGTTCGCGCCGATGTCCGCATCGGTCTACGAGCGGCGCACCGACGAGTCGCAGAGGACGGAGTCGTGACCGGGATGATGCAGCTCCTGCGTGGCCGGGGGGGACGACGATGAGCGAGACGCACCCGGCTGTGTCCACGGTGACCTGGTGGCGCTCCCGCCCCGCACGGCGTGCCCTGACCGTGCTCGCCGCCCTCTGCTGGCTCCTGCTCGTGGGCCTGGCTGCCCTCACCGACAACGCGGAGGGCAACTGGGCCTGGCTGCTGTCGCTGGTCGCGGTCGCCGTGCTGTGGGCGGGTGCCCGGATCGCCACGGGTGACGTCGCCAACGGGACCCCTGAGCGACTGGACGAGCTGGAGAACGAGATCCGCTGGCGACTCAGCCGGGTCGGGTACGTGTGTGCCCTGGCGGCCGGCTTCGCCGGCGCGGTCTACCTCCTCGCCGTGCAGGGAGATCCGGAGCTGCTCGCCCGGGGAGGGTCCCTGATGCTGAGCCTGGTCGTCGGCGCGGCGTGCGTGCCGTCGTTCCTCTGCGCCTGGACGGCGGAGGACCCGGACGACGACTGACCGCACGGTCCCCCGCGCGCCGCTCAGCGCACTCGGCGATAGGTCGTGACGTGTCGGGGGCAGCCCACCGTGAACGGCTCCCCCGACCAGCCCGCGCTGCGCGAGACGAGCTCCAGCCCGGCCATGCGGGCCATCAGGTCCAGCTCCGAGGGCCAGGTGTACCGCACCAGCTCACGGGCCTTGGCCATCCCGTTGTCGTCCATCAGGGTCCGGATGACCAGCATCAACTGACGCGCCGGGTCGATCTGCGTCGTGTTCACCAGGATCCCGTCCGGCAGGTGCACCAGGTCGTTGGTCGCCCCGACCTGACCGTGGTACGGCGTGGGGTCGAAGGCCTCGACGAGCACCACTCCCCCCTCGTCGACCTGCTCGGCCATCCGCCGCAGGCACTCGATCTGCCCGTCCGCCGACGACACCGCGAACAGGGTGTTCATCACGATGGCGACGACGGCGAACCCCTCACCAGCCACCGTCGTGGTGAAGTCACCCAGCTCGGTGGTGATGCGCCCGTCGGGGTCCCGCTCGCGCAGCCACGCCAGCATCGCCGGTGAGGCGTCCAGGCCGTGCACCCGCACACCTCGTTCGGCCAGCGGGATGGCCAGCCTCCCGTGGCCGATGCCGAGCTCCAGCACCCGCCCGTCCGGCGGGCACATCGCCGCGATGGCGTCGGCCGCGTCCTCGACGTCGGGGCCGTGCGGGTAGAGGACGTCGTAGATCCCCCGGTGCGTCGTCCCGTAGTCGCCCTCGAGCTTGATCATGCTGCCCCCTCCACGTGGCTGCCCGGTCGCCCACCGACCAGGGCGTGACTCCAGGTCGCTGTCCCGATCCGGTGTGCGGCCGCGGCCACCTGATCCGCCGTCGCGGTCTCGAGACGCTCGGCGTGCCGGTCGGGCCAGCCGGTGTCCAGCTGCTGGGTGGCCAGCACCGCCAGGCCCTCCACCAGTGCGGCCTGGGTGGCACCCGCGGCCGCGAACTGGCCCAGGGCGTAGCGGCGGGCGGCGGCGAGCTCCGTGGGCGCCGGGCCGCCCGCGGCGAAGCGGGACAGCTCATCGCGGACGGCCCGCATGGCCGCGGGCACGTCCGCGGCGCGCACCCGGACGTCCAGGGTGACGCTGCGCGTCGCGGCCAGGGCGTCGGGTCCGGCGTGCACCGAGTAGGCCATCCCGGACCGGTGGCGCAGCCTGCGCACCAGCCGGGAGCTGAAGAAGCCACCGAGCACCAGGGTGGCCAGCTGGAACGCGCCCTCCGCCGGATCGTCACGACCGGGCGCACCGGTGACCAGCCGCAGCAGCGCCGAGTCCTCCCCCACCAGGTGCAGCCCCTGCTCGGACTCCCTCGCCGGGGGCAGCGCGAGCTGCTGCGCGGGACCGTCGGCACGCCAGTCCCCGAACGCGGCACGGACCCGCTCCACGGCCTCGGCCGGGTCCAGGTCGCCGACGACGACCAGGACCGCACCCCCCGGCCGGAGCAGCCCCCGGGCCGCCGCCTCGACATCGCCGGGCCGGAGGCGGGCCAGCGCACCGGCGTCGGGAGGCCGCAGCGCGGGGTGGTCGTCGAACCTCAGTCGGTTCAGGGCGTCCGCGGCTGCGGCGCTCGGGTCACGCGGAGCGCGGGCGAGCCGGCGGGCGAGCTCGTCGCGCACCTGGCCGAGCCCGCTCGGCGCCGTCCCCGGCCGGGCCACCTCCGCGACCCGGGCCAGCAGGTCGGTCAGCGCGTGCGCCGGCGCGTGGCCGTCGACGCTGAGCCGTTCGGCGGTCACCCAGGCCACGACCTGCCCGCCGGCCCGCCGGACCCGGCGAGCGCAGGGCGTGCGGGCGACGGCGACCTCGGCCGCCAGCAGCTCCGTCGCCGCGGTGTCGATCGGGGTCCGGCTGCACCGGGGCAGCTGCAGACGGGCCCGGACCACCGGCACGGACGGACGCCGCACCACCTGGACCCGCAGCCCGGTGGGGAGGACGACGTCGTCGACGTTCACGATGCCCGCACCGCCGGCAGGTCGCCGACCAGCTCGACGCGGTGCGGCTGTTGCGCCGCCAGCTCTTCGCTCGCCGCCACGACCGCGTCCAGCGGCACGGCAGTGAGCAGTCGGGGCAGCTCGACGAGGAGCCCGGGCTCGCGGTGCAGGAGCTCGCCGAGCCCGAGACTGGCGCATCGCACCGCGGGCTGGTCGAGGTGCACCGCCGTCGCGGTGGCGACGCGGGCGACGGCGGCGCGGAGCGCAGCCGGCCGCAGCCGGCCGGTCGACGCACCGACGAGCGCGCCGTGCAGCACCGCCGCGACCGCGGCGCCGGACTGGTCGGGACCGTGCCGGGCGGAGAGCACGACGGTGTCGGGATGGCGCGCCTGCAACGGCGACCCGAACAGCCCGCAGTGCGCCCGCGACCCCACTCCGCGGACGCCCGCGCGGCGCAGGGCCTGCGCCAGCAACCCGTCGGGACCGTCGAGCAGCGCGACGAGGGCCACGTGGGCCAGGTGCTCCGCGCGGGCGACCGCCGCGTCGGGCAGCCGGAGACCGAGTGCGACGGCGGGCTGGTCGAGACCGGGGCGGCGCACGGTGTGGGACGTGCTCCCGGTCAACGTGTCGTCGAGCGCGGGCCGCGGGTGGGCCACGCCCGCCGGGATCGGCTCCCAGGCCTCCCTCACCACGTCCAGCACCTGCTCGGGGGGCACCGGGCCCAGCACGGTGAGCACCGCGTTGGCCGGCACGTAGTGGCGCGCGGCGAAGGCCCGGCACTCCTCCGGCGTCGCGGCGGCGAGGTCGGCCGTGCTGCCGTAACCGTCGTGGGCGTTGGCGAAGTCCCGGTACACGGCCGGGGGCAGCACCTGCCAGGGGAACCCACCGTGCGGCCGGCCGCCGATCGTCAGCGCGATCTCGCGTTCGATGATGCCCACCTCCCTGCGGAGGTACGGGCCGTCCACCTCCGGGGGACGCAGCCGATCGGCACCCAGGGCGAGCACCGCGCCGAGCTCCGCCGGGGGCACCGTCTCGTAGAAGCAGGTGTGGTCCGGGCGGGTGTGGGCGTTGGCGCTCCCGCCGAGCGCCTGCACGGCCTGGATGTGGTCGACCCCGCCGGCGGCCCGTGGCGCGAACACCAGGTGCTCGAACAGGTGGGCGAAACCGCTGCGACCCACCGGTTCGTCCCGGTAGCCGACGCCGACGTGCAGCGAGACGGCCGCGACCGGGAGCTCCGGCTCGTGGGCGACCAGCAGACGCAGGCCGTTGCCCAGCACGGTCCGCAGCGCCGCGGTCATGCGGGCGGCAGGTTGTACGCGGGCCGCAAGGGGTCCACCCGGCCGGCGACCAGCGCCGCGGCGACGGCGCCGTGGACGTCCCACCTCCCGGCGCCCATGGCGCAGGCGACCAGCGCGTCGGCGACCAGACCGCAACGGTGCTCGCCGAAGCTGAGGCCGCGCCGACCGGCCCGGTCGTCAGCCGGCTCGCTGGCGACCGCGACGCCCGGACCGACGGCCTCGGCGAACGGTGAGGTCGAGGCACCGGTCCCGGGATGACCGGCCAACCGCCGGACCAGCAGGCCGGCGATCTCTGCCGCCGAGCCGCTGTAGACGACGATGGCGTCCTGACGCGGGTAGGCCTGCGGCGACGACGCGACCTTGCTGCGGTGACCGCCGCCGTGCCCGGCGAGCACCGACAGCACCTCCGCCCAGACACTGGCGGCCCGATCCGCCTCGGGCACGTGCACGTAGACCCGCTGCAGACCGTCATCACCCGGCGGCCTCGCCGGTCCGGTCGACTGCACGAGCAGGAAGCCCGGCGACAGTCCCGGTCGCGCCGCGGGGACGCGCACCTCGACCACGTCGCCGGGGACGCCGGGGGCCGACAGCGCGCTCGCCGGCACCTGCACGACCGCGTCCGGGAGTGCGACGACGGCGCCGCCGTCGACCTCCGCGAGCACCCGCCCGCGCACCACCGTGTGCCGGTGCGGGACGGCCGCCGAGAGCGCGCGCTCGAAGGGCGCGTCGCGGGAGCTGCGCGGCCGGTCGGCCCCGGCACCCAGGGCAGCGGCGGGGGGCTGGCCCATGTGCAGCCGTCGGTACAGCGTCGACGACAGCGTCGCCCGCAGGGCGCGTGGGCTGTCCGCCTCGATCACGTCACCGTGGACGACGGCGCTGCGGCCACCCGGCGCGACGTGGACCTCGTCCAACGCCCTCGCCAGCGCCGGGGAGAGAACGGTCCCGAGCGTGCTCGTCATCACCGGCCACCCAGCCCGATCAGCGCCGCGGCGTCGGCCGGGCGGTGCAGCAGGAGGCGACCGATCCCTGCCGCCGCCCGCTGGGTGGCCGAGAGCCGTGGGGAGTCCGGGGCGGCGGCCATCAGCCGGTCGAAGAGGTGCCAGCCGGCGAGGGCGGTCGCCCGGGTCGTCAGCTCGGGGTCGGGCTGCCGGCCGGCGACGTAGGCGCCCCAGAACGCGTGGACGACCGGCCGGACGCGGGCCAGCTCGGCGACGCCGTGGGCGATCAGGCCGGCCGGGCCGGCGCCGTCGGCTGCCGCCTCCTGGTCACGGAAGGCCGGGAGCGCCAGCACGGCGCGGTAGAGCCACTCCCCGGCGAACGCCCCCACGTCCCGCGCCGGATCGGCCCGGCGGAAGTCCTCCCAGTCGCTGATGAGCAGCGTGTCCGAGTCGTACAGCAGCTGGTCCAGCCGCAGGTCGCAGTGCGCCGGGACACGCGGGGCCGCGGCATCCCGGACAGCGACGGCGCGGAGGTCGGCGCGCAACTGGGGGTCGGCGTGGATGGTGCGCCACAGCTCCAGCAGGCCCGCGCTCGCGGTGCCGTAGACGGCCCACGGCAACCCGTCGAGCCAGTGGAACGGCGGGAACGGCGGCGCGGTCTCGTCCAGGTCGACCACCGGCGCCAGGGAGTGGAGGTGGGCGATCGCCGCGCCCACCTCGGCGGCCCGGCGCTCGTCGAACTCCTCACCCAGCGCGAGCTCCAGTCCGGTACGGCCGGCGTCCACGAGGCGGAACACCATCAGACCGTCCGCCCACCCCAGGCAGCTCGGGGCCCGGAGCGGCCCGGGCGCCGAGCCCGCGAGCAGCTGCTCGAAGGAGATCGCCCGGCGGATCCGGCCGACCGACTCGAGGGGGTCCTGGCTCAGCTGCTTGACGAACACCGCGGTGCCCGACGTGGTGGTGCCGGCCCAGTTCTCGTTCCGCCCGGGTCGGGCGGTCAGGTCGTGGCCGACGAAGGTGCCGAGCCCGAGGCGGTCGAGGAGCTGCTCGACCGCCGGGTGACCGGTGAGGTCGGCCGGCCGTACGCGCAGGACCGGCGTCGGATCGGTGAGTGCGGTCATGGCTGCTCCTGGCGGTCGTGGGTCCCGGCCACGACGCGCACCAGAGCCGCGGCTGGGTCGTCGACCAGCTCGGCGATGGTGTGCAGACGAGCCGGCAGGTCGTCGTGCCAGCCGACGTAGGCGGCGTAGTCGTGCAGGTGGGTGGCCATCCGCACGGCACAGGCACGCGCGGTGCCCGCGGGCAGCTCCCCCGCGCCACCGGCCCCGTAGCCGCTGACCAGGGCGCCGGCCGCAGGCCCGACCCAGCTGCGCCTGCCACCACGGCCCAGCTCGACGAGCTCACCGAGCAGCCAGCCGAGGTCGGCGCCGGGGTGGCCGGCGGTCACGTCCTCCCCGGTCAGCACCGCGACCGGGCCGACCCCGTCGTCCGGCGGCACGATCTGGCCCAGGCTCGGGCCGCCGTGGACGAGGGTCGTGCCGCCCAGCAGGACCGCGTCGGTCCACTCCCGGAGCCAGCGCACCCGCGACGGCCCCAGCCGGGCGGACAGTTCGACGTGCAGCCTGCCGGCCGCCGGCGTCTGCGCGGCCCCGGCCAGCCAGCGGGACAACCGCACCGGGCCGGCCGGCGGCGCCCCCGGGGTCCCGTGCGGGACCACGACCCCGTGCAGCGCCCGCAGCGCGCGGCCGGTCGCAGCCAGCGCCTCGGTGACGACCCGTGGGCCGTCACCGGTGGATGCGGCGGCCAGCAGCGAGGTGCTCCCGCGGGTGTGGAAGACCAGCCCCGGCGGCCGGACCTCCGGGAGGGTGAGCACCGCGCCGGTGGCCGTGGTGTCGGGCAGCAGTGCCAGCAGCGCCGGGTCCGCGCAGCTGAGCGACCCCGGGCGGGCCGGGCCCGCGGTGCGGCCCCAGCGGAACCCCTCGCCGTCGGAGTGCACGGTGAGCCGCACGAAGGCGGTGGCCCGCTCGACGACCAGGCAGCCGGGGCGGGCCGGTCCGGCGACGAGCATCATGCGGCCGCCGCCCGGCGGTGCCCCGCGACCGCTGCGACGACGTCGGAGAACGGGGGCGGCGCGTGGGTCTCCCGCCGGCCGGTCGTGGCGCTGAGCCCCGGCCGGCCAGGGGTGACGAGGACGTTCGGACGCCGGCGGAGCCGGTCCAGGTGCTCGACGACCAGCGGGTTGGCCAGGGCACCCGGTGGCAGCGCGGGAGCGACCGCGATCGGGGCCTGCGTGCACTGGAGGGCCAGCAGCACCGGGGTGTCGGCGGCCCCGAGCGCGAGCCGGGAGACGAAGTGCAGGGTCGCCGGGTCGACGACGACGGCGTCGGCCCACTCGGCCAGCTCGACGTGCGGGGCCGCGACGACGGCCTCGTCGGGCCACTCGTCGATCTCGACCGGCCGGTCGATGAGCGGGCTGAGCGCCTGCGGGGCGACGAACCGGGTGGCCGCCCGGGTGAGCACGATCCGGAGCTCGACGTCCGGGTGGGCGATCCGCAGCCAGTTCACCCAGAACGGGAGGTGGGCGACCCCGAGCGAGCCGGTGCCGACGAGCAGCAGCCGGTCGATGCCCAGCGGCTCGGGGACGGCCGTCACGACGCCCTGCTCACGGTCTGGGCACCGGCCGTCGCGGTGGCGAGGACCTCGGTCAGCTCGGCGAGGGCGACAGCCGGGCCGTCCTGGGCGATGAGCCCGGCCGTGCTGAGGACCACCTCGTCGACCCCGCACTCCCGGTACCCCTCGAGCGCGGCGACGACGTCCTCGGCGCTCCCGGTGAGGAAGGCGCCGGCCTCGACGATCGCCCGGGCACCCGCCGCGGTGTCGCCCGCCGGGTAGTGCACGCCGGCGCGGGCGAGCATGTCCGCGTAGTGCGGAGCGCCGAGATGGCGGGCCGAGCCCAGCTCGGCGACCCGCGCCACGTCCCGCCCCGGTGCGCGCAGCGCCATCGGCACGATCGCGACGACCCGTGGGCGGGCCGAGCCCTCGGGCGTCCCGGCGTCGAGGGCCGGGATGATCTGCTCGCGCAGGTACCGGTCCGGGGTCAGCCAGGTGATGACGACGTCGGCGGCAGCCGCGGCCAGGCGGGCCATCCGTGGCCGCAGCACCCCGAGACCCACCTCGACCGGGGCCGTGGTCAGCGGCGGCAGCCCGCCCTGACCGCCGTCCAGGGCCGACCGGACGGCGGTGGCGTACTCCGCCGCGGCCGTGGCGGGCTTCTCGTAGGGGGCTCCGCGCAGTGCCGCGACGAAGCGCGGGGTACCGACGCCGAAGCCGGCCACCACCGGCCGGCCGGTCAGGGCAGCCAGGCTGCGCGCCTGGACGGCGGCCTCCAGCGGGTGACGCAGGGGCATCAGCCCGACCGAGATGCCGAGCGGGACGCGCGTCCCTGCCCCGGCCAGGTGCGCGAAGAGCGCATAGGCGTCGATCAGCAGCGACTGCCCGGTCCACAGGCGGGCGCCGGGGAACTGCCCCGCGAGCGTCGCGAACGGGAGGACCTGACGAGGGTCGCTCGGTTGGAGGGGGTACAGCACGGAGAGCTGCATGGGGGTCGCGCTCCTTCGGTCCCGAGGTGGCTCACGGCCCGGTGGACGGGCGGGCCGGCCCGATGCCCGCGGTCAGCGGCTGGCGGTGCCGCCGACCCCCTGCGACCTGCGGTAGAGCAGCGCGTTCACCGGGATCGCCACGACGGCGACGGCGACCAGGACGGCCCAGTGCACCTCGAGCAGGAAGAGGACGACGAACAGGGCGAGGAAGCCGGCACTGAAGGTCGCGAACGTGACCTTGGAGCTCATCGGAGTACCTCCGCAGTTGTTGGGTTGACACAGCACAGTCTTGTGTTTTCACAACGAACTGTCAAGGGGTGTCGGCTCCTCGTCCCAGGCCGGCATGAGCTGGCCGAGCACCAGCTCGCGGTAGGCAGGGCACCGGTGGACCAGCTCGTCGTGGGTGCCGACATCGACGACCGTGCCGCCGTCCAGCAGCACGATCCGGTCGGCGTCGTGCACGGTGGACAGGCGATGGGCGACCACCACCACGCACGCGGAGGCAGCCAGGGTGCGCAAGGCGACCCGGAGCATCCGCTCGTTGCCGCCGTCCAGGGCCGAGGTGGGCTCGTCGAGCAGCACGACGTCCGAACGCCGGAGCAGGGCCCTGGCGATGGTCAGCCGCTGCCGCTGCCCACCGGACAGCGCCGCACTCGAGCCCAGCGCGGTGTCCAGGCCGGCCGGCAGCGCAGCGATCTCCCGGGCGAGCCCGACCCGCTCGAGGGCGAGCTCGAGCTCCTCGTCCGGCGGCGGCTCCGGGTGCCCGAGGACCAGGTTCGCGCGGACCGTGCCGCGCACCAGCGTGCAGTCCTGGTCGACCAGCGACACGGTCTGCCGGAGCGCCGCCAGGTCCCACTCGGCGAGGTCGACGCCGTGCAGCAGGATCGCGCCCGTGTGCGGGCCGGTCAGCCGGTCGGCCGCGTGCAGCAGCGTCGTCTTGCCGGCACCGGACGGGCCGACGACAGCGGTCAGCCCGACCCGCGGGGCGGTGAAGGTCACCTCGCGCAGCGCGGGGCTCCCGTCGGGGTGCACCACACCCGCGCGGCGGAACTCGAGGGCGGGGCGGGCCCGGGCCTGTGGCCGGGCGGTGCCGCCGGACTCCGCGGGCAGTGCCATCAGCTCATCGACCCGGCGGCGCGCAGTGAGCCCCATCTGCAACCTCCCGGCGCCCATCCCGAGGATGGTCAGCGGCCCCACCAACTGGAGCAGGTACAGGAGGAATGCCGCGAAGTCGGCGATCCCGAGTGCGCCCGTGCTGAGCCGGACGCCACTGCCGAGGACGACGCCGATCATCGCCGCCTGCTGACCGAACTGCATGACCGGACTTATCAGCGACTGCAGTTTCGCCATTGACTGTGCAGCGATCATGCCGCGTTCAGCGGAATGGTCCAGACCCGCCGCGGTCTGCACCTCTGCGCGACTGGCCTTGAGCGTGACGAGGGCATCGAGAGCGGCCGTGTAGTCGGTGGCCAGGCCGCCGATGATGCCCTGCTGGTGACCGGCGTGCCGGCGGATGCTCCTGAGCATGAGCGACACCGCGCCACCGGCGACCGCGAAGCAGCCGACGGTGATCCCCAGCAGGACGGGGTCCAGGTAGGCCATGACCCCGACCGTGACGAGGACCTGCATCACCGCCGTGGGGAACTGGACGACACCGAGCTCCACCACCGACCGGAGGTTCGCGACGTCGGCGACCGTGCGGGTCACCAGGTCCCCCGCCCCCCACCTGCGCACCAGGGGGACCGGGAGCCGGAGGGTGTGCCGGATCATCCGCATGCGCAGTTCCCGCACCATGGACTCCGTCGCGTGCCCGAGCAGGGCCGCCGACGCCCCGGACGCAAAGGCCCCCACCAGGGCCAGCACCGCCAGCAGGCCGGCCGAGGCGACCAGGCTGCCCGGCTCGGACAGCCCGTTCACCAGCGACCGCACCGCGAGCGGGAGGGCCACGGTGCAGCCGGTCGCGAGAGTGGCCAGCAGCGCCGCGCCGAGCACGAACCGCCGCCGGCCGGAGGCGACCGAACGGAGGACGCGCAGACGCACCGGCCGGTCGTCCACCGGGTCGGTCATCTGCGCGCCCTCCTGTCCGGCAGTCGTCAGCCGCGTCGCTCGATCAGCACCAGTGGTCGAAGGTGTTGTCGATCGAGACGGCGGAGATCGCCGAGCAGGGGACGGACGACGTCATCGTCGGGGTGATCGCGAGCGCCCCGTTGTCGTCGTCCATCGCCAGCTCGTCGGCGGTGGTGTAGGTGTCGTAGCCGGCCATCAGTTCCTGAGCGTCCATGCCATTCCTCCTGATGAGTGCAGACCCGCTCCGGGATTTCCGGAACGGTTTGTGCACCCCTTGTCTAACTCGACCCGGAGGTGGTCACAAGAATTCGAGGGACAGTTGGCAACTTGCTGTCATCGACGTATGCCGAGGGCTTCCACGAAGGCGATCCGGCCACCGCTGCGCAGCACGGAATTGGCATAGACCCGGCCCGCCCCCAGTGCGACGACGGCGATGGTCAGTCCGGTGAGCACCAGGGCCAGCAGGCTCTGCCAGAGCGGGACGGTGCCCAGACCGGCACGGATCGGCATCATGATCGGGCTGAACACCGGCACCATGGACAGCACCTCGAACAAGGTCCCCTCCGGGTCGTTGCCGGCCAGCAGGATGCCGGTCAGGAACGGCGCCCCCATGAACAGGACCATCGGCTGGAACACCGCCGCGACCTCCTCCTGCCGCGACACCGTGGACGCGGCCGCGGCGATGAGGGTGGCGAAGAGCAGGAAGCCGAGCAGGTACCAGACGAAGGCCCAGCCCACGGTGGTCAGCACCGACGTCGGCAGCCGCAACGAGCCCGACACGGCCGCCCCGACGAGCCCGCAGCCGGCCAGCAGACCGAGCTGCACCAGGCCGCAGATCCCGGCTCCGACGACCTTGCCGATCAGCAGCTGCCACGGGCGGATCGTGGACAGCAGGATCTCCACGACCCGGCTGCTCTTCTCCTCCACGACGCTCTGCGCCAGACCCACCCCGTAGAGGATCAGCGAGACGTAGATGAGGATGCAGGCGATCAGCCCCATCGACAGGCGCAGGCTGGCCATCGCACCGAGCGGCTCCAGCTGGACCACCTCCAGCGCCTGCACGCTCACCTCCTCGTCCACCGCCCCGGGGTCCAGCCCGTTCTGGGTGAGCACCGTCTCGAGGGCCCGCTGCCGGACGACGTCCCGCAGCGGCTCCTCGACCGCGTCGTCCAGGGTGTGCAGTACGACGACCTGGAGATCGCCGTCCACGGTCGCCACGACGGCGGCGTCGGCCTCCCCGCTGCGCACGGCGGTGGCGGCGGCTGCGGCGTCGTCCTCGACCCGGACCTGGGCCGGGAGCCCGGCGGCGGAGAACGCCTGCTGCACGTCCTCCTCTGCGGCGGCCGACGAGCCCGACTCGCCGGCGATCACGACCGTCGGGCCGGACGAGCCGGTGGGCGCCTGGACGAACACGAAGGCCGCGAGTGCGGCGACCATGACGACGGTCCCCAGGACGAACCCGCGGGTGGCCATCGTGCTGACCAGCTCCCGCCGGACCACCAGCCAGATCTCGCGCAGGACGTGGTCGCGGTCGAGGTCCTCCGCCGGGGCCGTCGGCACCGGTGCCGGGGACCGGAGGTCGACGCTCATCGCCCGGCCGCCGACTCCTGGAGGTCGGCGGCGACCGTCTCCCGGTAGAGGTCGGTCAGCGAGGGCCGGTGCGGCCGGAACTCACGTACCGGGCCGACGGCCAGCGCGGCAGAGAGCAGCGCCCGCTCGTCGACGGTGTCGTCGACGGCGAGCAGGCGCGCGGTGCCGACCGTCCGGATCGGGGTCACGCCGTGCTGGTCGGGGACGAACCCGGGGGCGTCGAGCCAGAACTGCCGGAGACCGGTCGACTGCAACTCGGCGATCGTCCCGCTGGCGCGCATGCGGCCACCGGCGATGATCCCGACCCGGTCGCAGGTCCGCTCGACCAGCTCCAGCTGGTGGCTGGAGAAGATGACCGGGACGCCCGCCGCGGCCTGTTCGGTGAGCACCTCGCTCATCACGTCGACGGCGACCGGGTCGAGCCCGGAGAACGGCTCGTCGAGCACCAGGAGCTCCGGGTCGTGCACCAGGGCGGCGGCCAGCTGGACCCGCTGCTGGTTGCCCAGGCTCAGGGTCTGCACCCGGGCGTCGTCCTTGCCCGTCACCCCCAGCCTCGCCAGCCAGGAGTCCGCCGCGCGCCGGGCCGCGGCCCGATCGCGGCCGTGCAGCTCGGCGAGGTAGGCCAGCTGCGCCCGGACCCTCATCGCCGGGTACAGGCCGCGCTCTTCAGGCATGTAGCCGATCCGCCGCCGGGCGCGGCGGCCGATCGAGCGCCCCCGCCAGGTGACGCTGCCGGCATCCGGCTCGGTGACGCCGAGCACCACCCGCATCGCCGTGGTCTTCCCGGCACCGTTGGCGCCCACGAAGCCGTAGATCTCCCCGGGTCGCACCTCGAACGACAGGTCGTCCAGCGCGGTGACGTCCCCGAACGCCTTGCGCACTCCACGCACCTCGAGCATGACTCACCTCCGTTGTGTGAACAGAGTTGAGTATTGGGAAAACCCAACGTCAGGTCAAGCTGATCGACCCGGTTGCCGGAGGTCGCAGACCGGCGAGACGAACACCCAGACCGGCTCCTCCGCCGGGTCACGGCCCGCGCTGCGCTGCACGCCGAAGCGGAACGCCTCCACCTCCGGGCGCTGTCGCGCCGCCCGCGCCGCGCACCCCCGCAGCAGGCGGTAGGACGGCGAGGTCCGGACGTCCGAGCCGCGCATCCCCCGGCCGGACAGCAGGCGGGCACAGGCCTCCAGCAGCGCCTTCTCCCGGCGCCGGGCCGGGAACCAGACGGCCTGCAGCGGCCGCCGGTCGAGCACCGGGGCGGTGTGCTGCCACGGCCCCTGCTCCTCGCCATCGACGGCGCACCAGGCCAGCAGGTAGTCGTGCTGCCCGGGCTGAGGTGCGAAGAACCGCCAGGTCGGCAACCACAGTCCGAGCGGGTCACGGCGGCGTGGCCCGTGGAAGACCCGCGACGGGTGCTGCGTGGCGAGCGTGGCGGTCAGCCACGCCGACAACCCGCCGACGACGGCCACCCGCCGCGCGCGGTCAGCCGGCCGCACGTCGGTCCTCCTGCCGGGCAGCCGAGCCGGTGACCAGTGACTCGATCAGCGCGGCCACCCGTGCGCCGGCACCGGGCGCGGTGACCAGCCGGTCGGCGCCCTCGACCTCGGGGACGACGGCGACCCGCAGGCCCGGGGCCGCCCGCCGCAGCGCCCGGGCCGTCCCCCGCAGCACGGGATGGGTGAACGGGTCCTGCCCGGAGGCGACCAGCAGCAGCGGCTGCTCGACCCGGGTCGGTGGGGAGCTGCCCCGGAGGGCACTGCGTTCCCGGTCGGCGGCGGTCCACAGCCGCGGGTCGCGGTACTCGGCGAGCGCTGCCGCCCGGGCGGCACGGGGCAGGTCCTGGGCCCAGTCCGGGCGTTCCAGCAGCCGCCCCAGCCCCAGCCGCAGCCACCGCACGACCGCGGCGATCGACTGGTGGGCCTGGGCCGAGGAGCCCGGCCAGACGGGGTCGAGCAGCACGATCGCCTGGACCCGGCCGCCGAGTTCCGCGGCCGCGTCGAGCACCGGAC
This sequence comes from uncultured Modestobacter sp., assembly GCF_947486615.1. Lineage (GTDB taxonomy): Bacteria > Actinomycetota > Actinomycetes > Mycobacteriales > Geodermatophilaceae > Modestobacter. Next base: position 253,168 of record NZ_CANKUD010000004.1, on the reverse strand, counting down.
CGGCGGAGAGGTGGTGCCCCACCAGCAGCACGTCGCGACCGGGCACGACGGCGTCGAGCAGCTCGACCAGGTCGGCCGCCACCGCCGGCCCCGTCGCGGGCACCTCGTCGCTGCCGCCGTGCCCGCAGCGCTGGTGGGACAGCGTGGCGATGCCCGGGCCGAGCGCGTTGCGGACGGTCGTCCACTGGGCGTCGGTGAGCATCGGACCGCCCTCCAGCACGACGACCGGCCCGTGCGCCGGGCCGTCGAGCCGGTGGACGACGCGCCGTCCCGACGCGAGCCGGACCACCCGGCCACCGGCCATGCCGCGGCGTACCGCGGCCCGCCGTCGCAGGTGCGCGAACTGCAGGATCCCACCGGCCGCCACCGTGGCCGCGGCCACGACCCGGGGCAGAGCGTCGGACCGGCCGGCGTGCGGGGTCGCCGCGTAGAGGACCGCCGGATAGGTGGCCCCGAAGGCCCAGGGGAAGCGGTTGAGCCCGATCGCCACGGCGTTGCCGGCGTGCAGTGCCGCCGCACCGCCCAGCAGGGCCGGCGCCCAGCGACCGCGCCGGGCGAACACCAGGGGCATCGCCGACTCGAGGGCGACGACGCCGTGGGTCAGCACCCGGGCGGCGGTCGGGTGCCTGCGCACCAGGTCGTAGGCGCGGGGCTCGCCGTAGCTGCGGGTGCGCAGCAGCTCCGGCAGGGCCCGTCCCGAGCGCCAGCTGGGGCTGCCGACCTTGAGCCACCCCGACACCGCGTAGGACCCGACGGACTGCAGGGCGCTCGCCCACAGCACGGCGTCCACGACGGCGGGATCGCCCTCCCCCGCCCGGGCGACGGTGTTGAGCGCGTGGACGCAGAACGCGGTCTGGTCGGCGCCGTCCGCCCCTGGCTTCAGCCGGGCACGCAGCAACGCCATGGTGCTGGTGACGGTCGCGTCGGCCACCAGCCGGGCACGCGGCCCGGTCGGTGCCAGCAACGCCAGGGACGCCGCGACCTGCGTGAGCGCCAGGCAGCGGGCCACCTGCGGGCCGGCCGCGGCGTCGGCGATCCGGCGAGCGAGCGGGGAGCGCAGACCGGTCGACTCCCGCACCACGGACCAGTCCAGCAGGCCGCCCGGACCGTGGTCGCGCTCGGCGGCCACGTGCTCCAACCCGGCGATGAGCGTGCTGACGGCGGCGAGCCGCTCGGCGGCGGCCACGGCGGCCGACCGGTCACGGGGAGCAACCCGGCCCGAGAGCATGCCGGGAGCGTTCCCGGCCCCGGGCGTGCAGGTCAACGAGATGGCAACAACCTGCCGTCCCGGGGCGCGAGCCGTCGACGTCGTCCACGCTCAGTCCCCGGCGAGCTGCAGGTACAGGACGGTCGCGAGGGCGGCGTTCGCCGCCTGCACGGACGCCGCCACCTGGTCGCCGGGGCCTCCGGCCGGGGCGTCGGCCGCTGCGTCGGCGAGCGCCGCACGCCGGTGGGCGTCCAGGTCGAGGACCGCCTCGATCTTCGCGCCGTGTACCAGCCCGGCCAGTGCCGCGACCCGCGCGGACGGGCTGCCGGATCGCTCGGTCAGCTCGGCGATCACCGCGGCCCGCACGGCCGCGTCGGGCACCCGGGTGCGGTACGGGATCAGGCCGAGGAGGCGGCCCCGCCCCGGCCGCAGCGCGCCGGCGGTGACGGCGGCGGCCTGCTGCACGGCCAGTGCACCGCGCCGCAGACGCAGCCACGTCGCCAGGCGCACCGCGCCGCCTCCCGAGCAGCGGCGGGCCAGGTCGGCGCTGACCTCGTCGCGCCAGGCCGGCCCGTCGGTGGTGGCCCGGGCGGCCACCACGGCCCCGTCCACGACCTGGACGTCGCCGCGGACGGTGAGCTCCAGCAGCTCGGCGGCGGCCGCCACCTTCGGCGGCTGGAAGCGCTGGTAGGGCTGCCCGGCGGAGGTGTGCAGCAGGGGCATCAGCGCGCCGGGCACGCCCAGGCGGTCGATCGTCGATCCGGACCTCGTCATCGGGGTGCTCTCCGTCCGTCAGGACCTCAGGGGCCCGGCGGCGGTCCCGTCGGCCGGGCGAGGCGCTCCCTCGCCGTCGGCGGCGTGACCGCCCCGGGGTGGCCGGCAGCCGCCCGGTCGCCGGCACGACGGAGCGGAAGGCTCCCGCGCCGGGAACGTAACGCACCGGACCGCCGGGCAGGGGCGGCCGGCGACCGGCCTCCGGGGACGCCGACCGGGCGGCTGCCTCCTCCGGTGCCCGGCCGCCCGATGTGACGAGCCATCGCACGATCAACGTCCGGTCGTCGTCGGATCGTCATGTGTGTGCGGCAGGGTGCTGCCCATGACCGCGAGCCTCTCCCTGACCGGCACCTCCCGCTTCGGGACCCATGTCGCCTCGGTGGCGCACGACCCGCGCAGCAGCAGCCAGCTCACCCACGCCGTCGCCCGGCCGGTCGTCGACGGCCTGGACCAGTCCGTCTGCGGCGTGCTGGTCTCCGCCGTCGCCGACCAGGACTGGCTCGCCTTCCCCGGCACCGACCGCTGCCCGGAGTGCACCCGCATCGCCGGCTGACCCCGCGCACCCGCTGGGCCCTCCGTTGGTCACGGGATGCTGCCTCGTCAGCCACGAGGCGTCCCTGGGTGACCAACGGCGGCCGGTCATCGGGGCGCGGCGACCTCCTGCAGGTGGCCGGCTGACAGGTGGAGCCGGCGGGTGATGCCGAGCTCGGCCAGGAAACGGTCGTCGTGGCTGACCACCACGAAGGCGCCCCGGTAGGCGGCGAGCGCCCCGACCAGCTGGCCGACGCTGACCAGGTCGAGGTTGTTGGTCGGCTCGTCCAGCAGCAGCAGCTGCGGCGCCGGCTCGGCGTGCAGCACGCAGGCCAGGGTCGCCCGCAGCCGCTCGCCCCCGGACAGCGCCCGCACCGGCAGGTGCGCCCGGGCGCCGCGGAACAGGTACCGGGCCAGCAGGGTCAGCCGCTCCGCGGTCGGCAGGCCGGGTGCGGCGTCGGCGAGGGCCTCGGCCACGGTGCGGTCGGGGTCGAGCAGGTCCAGCCGCTGGGAGAGGTACGCGATCCGGCCCTCGGCCCGCCGCACCTCCCCCGCGTCGGGCTGCAGACCGGTGATCAGCTGCAGCAGTGCGGACTTGCCGACGCCGTTCGGGCCGGTCAACGCGATCCGCTCCGGGCCGCGGACGACGAGGTCGAGGCCGCCCCCGGCGAACAGCTCCCGGACCTGCAGCCCCTGGCCGGCGAAGAGGGTGCGCCCGGCCGGCACCGCGGTGCCGGGCAGCTCGACGGCGATCGCCCGGTCGTCGCGCAGGGCGTGCACGGCCTCCGCCAGCCGGGCGCGGGCGCCGTCCAGCCGGGCGGCGTGCACGTCGTCGGCCTTGCCCGCCGACTCCTGGGCGGTGCGCTTCATCTTCCCGATGACGATCCTCGGCAGGCCGGCGTCGGCGACGGTGCGGGCGGCGTTGCCCGACTTCTTCTGCGCCCGCTCCCGGGCCAGCTGCCGCTCCCGCTTCTCCCGCTTCACCTGCTGCTCGGCGGTGTGGACGTCGCGCTCCACCGCCTCCTGCTCGGCCCGGACGGCGGCCGTGTAGTCGGTGAACCCGCCGCCGTAGGTGTGCAGCTCCCCGCGCTCCAGCTCGGCGATGCGGTCCATCCGGTCGAGCAGGGCGCGGTCGTGGCTGACCACCAGCAGGCAGCCGCTGAAGCCGTCGAGCGCGACGTGCAGGGTGCGGCGCGCGTCGCCGTCCAGGTTGTTGGTCGGTTCGTCGAGCAGCAGGACGTCGGGGCGTCAGCAGCTGCGCGGCCAGGCCGAGGGTGACCACCTGCCCGCCGCTGAGCGTGCCGAGCCGCCGGTCCAGCGTCACGGCGCCGAGGCCGAGCCGGTCGAGCTGGGCGCGGGTGCGCTCCTCGACGTCCCAGTCGGTGCCGACGGTGGCGAAGTGCTCGTCGGCGGCGTCACCGGACTCGATGGCCGTCAGGGCGTGCAGCACCGGGGCGACCCCGAGCGCCTCGGCGACGGTGAGCTCACCGGAGAGCGGCAGCGTCTGCGGGAGGTGGCCGAGCAGCCCCTCGACGGCGATGCTGCCGGCGGTCGGGCGGAGCTCACCGGCGATCAGCCGGAGCAGCGTGCTCTTGCCCGCGCCGTTGGGCGCGACGAGGCCGGTGCGGCCGGCTCCCGCGCGACCGGTTCACCGGCTCAGCCGTCGACGTGACGGTCGCACCGGGCCGGGCCGTCCGGAGGGTGCTGCCGCAGCACGCCACACGGTTCGGTCCAGTGGCGGCCCGCCCGGAGGTGGGCCGCCACGAGGTGCTCCAGCCGGGTCGTGGGCAGCACGGCGGAGGGGTCGAGCACCCGGTCCAGCGGCTGCCGGAAGACGAACCGGGCCACGGCGTGGTCCCCGGCGGTCGGGCCGCCCTCGCCGCCGGCGGCCTCCTCGCCGGGGAGCACGGCGAACCGGGCGGCGAAGCGCACGATGTTGCTGTCGGCGGGGAGCCCGTCCGGGAGCGCCGGGTCCAGCAGCCAGGAGGTGCAGGTGACCGGCCCCGGGCCCAGCTCCGTGGCGGCCCGGCGCAGGGCGGTGTCGACCCGCACCGGGTCGAGCGGCCCCTGCTCCGGGACGTGCACCGCGCGCCCCGCAGCGCCGGCCAGCCGCTGGAACTGCAGGCGCCCCAGTGCGAGCACGTCGGCCCGCAGCAGACCGAGCAGCCAGCCGACGTCGGTCGTCGCGCCGTAGGCCCGGAGCTTGCGCCCGACGTCGGCCAGCGTGTCCCGGGTGACGTCGGCCGGCACGTCCAGGCGCCGGTGCCGGTCCAGGGCCGCGGGCAGCAGCGCCACCAGAGCGGGCACGGCATCCGGTGCGGCGACGGAGGGCGCCGGCGGCTCGTCCGCGGCCAGCCCGGCGGCCAGCTCCGCCAGCACCTGCGGCGCCGGGGCGGTGGCCGGCCAGGCTCCCGGGTCCAGGTCCAGCAGCGCCGCGGGGTCGCTCACGCCGACGCGAGCAGGCGGAGCAGCCGCTCGATCTCGGCGGTGACGGCCTCCCGCCCGGGCGCCACGTACTTGCGCGGGTCGACGAGCTGCGGTGCCGCGCCGAGCGCGTCCCGCACGGCGCCGGTGAAGAGCGCGTTGAGGTGCGTGGAGATGTTGACCTTGGTCATCCCGGCGCGCACCGCCGCACCGAGCTGGTCGTCGGACAGGCCGGAGGAGCCGTGCAGCACCAGCGGCACGTCCAGCGCACGGGCCAGGTCGGCGATGAGCGTCGTGTCCACGGCCGCGACCCGCTCGGTCATGGCGTGCGAGGTGCCGACCGCCACCGCCAGGGAGTCGACCCCCGTCGCGGCGACGAAGGCCACCGCCTCGGCCGGGTCGGTCCGCGCCCCGGGGGCGTGCACGCCGTCCTTGCCGCCCACCTCGCCCAGCTCGGCCTCCACCACGACGCCCCGGGCGTGGCAGTGCTCGACCACCGCCCGGGTCGCCGCGAGGTTCTCCTCGTAGGGCAGGTGCGAGCCGTCGAACATGACGCTCTGCACCCCCAGCGCCACGGCCGCGTGCACGAGCTCCACGTCGTCGGCGTGGTCCAGGTGCACCACCGCCGGCACGGCCGCCCGCCGGGCGAGCGCCAGCGTCGCCAGGGCGATCGGTTCGAAGGACCCGTGGTAGGCGGCGCAGTTCTGGCTGATCTGCAGCACGACGGGCAGCTGTGCCGCCTGGGCACCGGCGACGATCGCCTCGGCGTGCTCGAGCAGGACGACGTTGAACGCGCCCAGGCCGCGGCCGGCGGTGCGGGCCTCGCAGGGCAGGTCGGTGGTCAGGTCGGTGGTGGTCATGAGCGCCTCTGTTCGGGGACGGCGGGGAACGGGATGCGCGCACCGGGGGCACCCGGCAGGCGGTCGGCGAGCGGGTCGAGGTCGGCGAGCCGGACGTCCCCGGCGGTCGGCCGGCAGACGGCGGCGGCGCCCAGCACGGCGGCCCAGCGCAGCGCCTCCGCCAGCTGCGCCCCGGCGACCAGGGCGGCCACCAGGCCGGCGGTCGCGGCGTCACCGGCCCCGGTCGGGTTGCCGTGCACCCCGGGGACGGCGGGCTGGGTCACCGGTACGCCGTCGGCGCCCACCGCCAGCAGCCCCTCGGCGCCCCGGGACACCACCACCGCCGCCGCACCACGGCGGCGCAGCGACGCCAGCGCGCCGTCGAGGTCGGCGACGCCGGTCGCCTCGGACGCCTCGGCCGCGTTGGGCTTCACCACGTCGGCGCCGGCGTCCGCGGCCGCGAGCAGCGCCGCGCCGCTGGTGTCCACCAGGACCCGGGCCCCGGCCCGGTGCCCGGCCGTGACGAGGGCCTGCACGTGCCGGCCGGCGGTCCCGGGCGGGAACGAGCCGGAGACCACGAGCACACCGCCGGGCTCGCACCGCCCGGTGACCGCCGCGCCGATCCGGGTCCACGCCTCGTCGGTCACCTGCGGCCCCGGCTCCGCGTAGAGGGTCGGGTGCGCGGCGCTGTCGACGACCGCGAGGGTGCTGCGGGTCTCGCCCCCGACGGGGACGGCGACGCTCTCCGTGCCCTCGGCCAGCAGCTGGTCCTGCACCCAGCGGCCGGCCTCGCCGCCGAGCGGCTGCACGGCCGCCGCGGCGTGCCCGAGCACGCGCAGCACCCGGACCACGTTGAGGCCCTTGCCGCCGGCCCGGCGCTGCACCGAGCGCACCCGGACCGTCTCGCCGATCACCTGGCGGTCGACGCGGTAGGTGACGTCGACGGCCGGGTTGGGCGTCAGGACGACGATGCGAGCCATCGACCCCTCCGCATCACCCGGTGCGGACCCTCGTCCCGCAGCTCGACGAGGTCGGCCGGCCGGCCGATCTGCAGCGGGTCGCCGGCGAGGCCCAGGGCGGCGGCCGGGGCGCGCGTGCTGGCGGAGACGAGCTCGGGCAGCCCGACCCCGCGGGCGCGCAGCCGCCGCACGACGTCCGCCACGGTGGCGGTGCTGCCGGCCAGCGAGGAGCCGTCCGCGAGGTTGGCGACACCGCTCTCGACCAGCACGTCGGACCCGGCGAGCCGGTACCGGCCGTCGCCGAGGCCGGTGGCCGCCATGGCGTCGGAGACCAGCGCGACCCGGCCGGGAGCCGCGCGGCGCGCCAGCGCCAGCGCCTCGTCGGCGACGTGGTGGCCGTCGGCGATCAGCTCGACCGTGGCCCGGTCGTCGCTCAGCGCCACCCCGACCGGCCCGGGACGGCGGTGGTGCAGCGGCGGCATGCCGTTGAACAGGTGGGTGAACACGGTGGCGCCGGCGTCCAGGGCCCGGCGCACGGTGTCGGCGTCGGCGTCGGTGTGGCCCAGCGCGACCGTCACGCCGGCGGCGACGAGCTCGGCGACGGCGGCCGGCGCACCGGGCAGCTCGGGGGCGAGCGTCACCATCCGCACCGTCCCGTCGCCCGCGGCGAGCAGGGCCGCCACGTCCCGAGGGTGCGGAGCGCGCAGCAGCAGCGGGTCGTGCGCGCCGCACCGGGCCGCGGACAGCCAGGGCCCCTCGAGGTGGACGCCGGCGAGGGCGCCGCTGCGCACGACGGGGACCAGTTCCCGCAGCCGGGCGGCGGTGGTGTCCAGGGCCGCGGTGGCCACCGACGCGACCAGGGTGGTGCTGCCCGCCCGGGCGTGGTGCTCGACGGCCGGGCCGGGGTCGGCGCCCAGCGTGCCGAAGTCGGTGCCCAGGGCGCCGTGCACGTGCATGTCGAGGTGGCCGGGCACGACGGTGCCGAGGTCCCGGTCGGCGGGCGCCGGCGGCTCCCCCGTCCCCCGCTCGACCACCAGCCCGTCCCGGACGCGCAGCCAGGCCGGGCCGTCCGTGCCGGCGCCGTCCACCAGCCGCCGGACGGCCAGCAGCACGCTGCCGGTCACGACCCGACCGCCAGGTCCTGGGCGAGCAGCGCCGCCCCGCGGGCCGCGGCGGTGTCGCCGTGCGCGGCGACCACCAGGTGCGGCGCGCGCAGCCCGGCCACCCGCGGGCCGAGGGCGGCGCGGAGCGGGTCCAGCAGGACGTCGCCGGCCAGCGCGAGGCCACCGCCCAGCACGATCGCCGAGGGGGCCACCGTGACCACCAGGTCGACCAGCACGTCGGCCAGCACGTCGACGGTCTCCTGCCAGACCGCGCGGGCGGCGGCGTCGCCGGCCCGCACCCGGTCGGCGACGGCGCGCGCGTGCGGCTCACCGGCCCGGACGGCGGTGGCCCGCGCCGAGCCGACCTGTTCCACGCGCAGCCCGGCGAAGGGGCCGTGCACCAGGACCCGCTGCCCGACCTCGCCCGCCCAGCCCCCGGCGACGACGGGGACCCCGTCGACCAGCACGGCCGCCGCGATGCCCGTGCCCACGGCCACGAAGGCCACCACGCCCTCGGCGCCGCGGGCAGCGCCGGTCCGCGCTTCGGCCACGGCACCGGCCCGCACGTCGTGGCCCAGCGCGACCCGGCGGTCGAGCCGGGTCTGCAGCAGCTCGCGCAGCGGCAGGTCGCGCCAGCCGATGTTCACCGACTGCACCGCCGTCCCGCGGTGCTCGTCGACGATCCCGGGGACGACGACGCCGACCGGGACGTCCGGGTCGGCGCGGGCGGTCAGCTGGGCCACCACGTCGGCGACGGCCTCGACGACCTGCGTCCCGGTGGGGTCCGGCGCCGGGGTACGGACCCGCAGCTCCCGGGCCGCCCGGCCGCCCGCGTCCAGGAGCAGGCCCTTGACGCTGGTGCCGCCGACGTCGACGCCGACGACCAGCGGCGCACCCGTCACGTCAGGATGACGGAGCGCGTCAGCGAGCGCGGCTGGTCGGGGTCGAGGCCGCGGCTCTTCGCGACCGCGACGGCGAAGCGCTGGGCGACGACCAGCCCGGCCTGGGCATCGAGCGGGTGCTGGACGAACGTCGCACCGGTGGCGGCGACCTCCTCGGCCAGCCCGTCCGGGGCCTCTCCCAGCGCCCACACCAGCCGGCCGGGCTGGGCGATGGAGATGGGGCCGTGCCGGTAGTCCATGGCCGGGTAGGACTCCGACCAGAACTGCGCCGCCTCCCGGGTCTTGAGGGCGGCCTCGGCAGCCAGGCCGACCGACCAGCCGCGCCCGAGGAAGGTGCACTGGTCGGCGGCCAGCAGCTCCTCGATCGGCACCGCCAGCGCCCGCTCGCCCTGTGCGGCCAGCACCTCGACGTCGGCACCCAGGTGGACGCGCAGCAGGGTCAGCGCGGTCGTGGCGAACCGGGTCTGCACCACCGACCGCTCGTCGGCGAACGGGAGCGCGACGGTCGAGGTGGCCACCTGCGCTGCCGGGGACGTCGGCACGGCCGTGATCAGCGTGGTCGGGACGCCGGCCAGCTCGCCCAGCAGGTCGATGATCTCGGTGGTCGTGCCCGACCGGGAGATCAGCAGCACCCGGTCGTACCGGCGGCCGAGCGGGTACTCCGACCCGGCGAAGGCGTCGGTCACCCCGTGCCCGGCCTGCTCACGGAGCACCGCGTAGCTCATGGCGATGAACCAGCTCGTGCCGCAGCCGACGACCGCGACCCGCTCGCCGGCGCGCGGCAGCGCCTCGGCGACGGACGGGAGGAGGGTGGCCGCCTGCCGCCAGGCGTCAGGTTGAGAGGCGATCTCGGCATCGACGAACGTGGAGGGCATCGGCTTCTTTCCGCTGGGCGACCTGGGCGCAGACACAGCCGCAGATCGGTTCTGATCAGTCTCCCCCAATCTGAGCAGAAGTAATCACGGCCGTCAAACACCTCGTAGGATCACCCGAGACGAATCCAGGAGGGCCCCGGCCATGACCCAGCAGCAGCGCCTCAACCTGGTGCTCGAGCTCGTGAGCGAACGGCGCAACGTCTCGATCATCGAGGTGGCCGAAGCGCTCGGCGTGTCCACCGCGACGGTGCGCCGCGACCTCACGACCCTGGCCGACCAGCGGCTCATCACCCGGACGCACGGCGGCGCCTCGGCACTGGGCTCGGGGTACGAACTGCCGCTGCAGTACAAGATCGTCCGGCAGGCGGAGGCGAAGGGGGCCATCGCCCGGGCGGTGGCGGACCTGGTGGCACCGGGCGACTCGGTCGGGCTCAACGGCGGCACGACCACCAGCGAGGTGGGCCGCGTCCTGGGCTGGAGCGAGCGCCTCGGCATGTCCGGCGACACCCCGGGCGTCACGATCGTCACCAACGCGCTGAACATCGCCTACGAGTTGTCGATCCGGGAGCACGTCAAGATCGTGGTGACCGGCGGGGTGCCCCGCCGGCAGTCGTACGAGCTGGTCGGACCGCTGGTCGGCAACTCGCTGCAGGACTTCAGCCTCGACCTGGCCGTGCTCGGCGTCGACGGGATCACCGGCAAGTTCGGCGCCACCACCGTGCACGAGGGGGAGGCCGAGGCCTCCCGCCAGCTCGCCGCGGTCGCCCGCCGGGTGGTGATCGCCGCCGACGCCACCAAGCTCGGCCGGACCACCTTCGCCCGGATCTGCCCGCTGGACCACATCGACGTGCTGGTCACCGACGCCCCGGTCCCGCCCGAGCTGGCCGGCGAGCTCGGCGCCGCCGGCGTCGAGGTGATCGTGGCCGCGCCCGGGGCCTGATCGACCCGACCGACCCGACCGACCCGCAGGACACCGCAACGGATGCGCCGTCCCGGACGGCGCCCTCGTCGGAGCGCACGTCCGGGCGCCCGGTTGCGGGCCCGCCAGCCCCTGGCGGTCCGGCCGCGAGCGCCCGGGACCGGGGCGACATGTCCGGCTTGTAACGGCTCACGGGTCTCCTAGGCATTCGTGAACCTGCCCGCTAGTGTCTGTTCATGCTCAGTTCAGGGCCTGCAGCGACAAGTTCGCTCACAGAGTTCATCGACATCGTCGTCGGTGCTGCCGGGTCGGTCGATCGATGACCACCTCAGCTGCCGGCGCAGACCTGACCGTCGCCGTGATCGGCACCGGGCAGCGCAGCGAGATCGGGCTGCACGTCCCGGAGGCCAGGCCCGGCGCACGCGTCGCCGCGGCGGTCGACCCCGACCCGGTCGGCCGGGAGAGGGCCCGGGCGCTGTTCGGCGACGTGCCCGTCCACGCCGACCACCACGCCCTGATCGCCGCGGGGGGCATGGACGCCGCGATCGTGACGACGCCGGACCACACCCACGCCGACATCGCGGTCGACCTGCTCCGCGCCGGGGTGGCCGTCTACCTGGAGAAGCCCCTGGCGACCACGCTCGCCGACGCCGACCGGGTGCTGACCACCGCCGCGGAGACCGGGACCCCGCTCTACGTGGGGCACAACTTCCGCCACGCCGCGGTGGTCCGCACGATGCGCGAGATCATCGAGCGCGGCGAGATCGGCGAGGTGAAGACCGTCTGGGTCCGCCACTTCGTGGGCCACGGCGGCGACTACTACTTCAAGGACTGGCACGCCGACCGCAGCAAGACCGGGACGCTGCTGCTGCAGAAGGCCAGCCACGACATCGACGTCGTCCACCACCTGGCCTCCGGCTACACCCGCCGCGTCGTCGGCATGGGCGACCTGATGGTCTACGGCGGCCTGCCGGACCGCCGGGAGCGCGTCGGCGAGACGATGACCGACTGGTTCTCCATGGACAACTGGCCGCCGGCCGCGCAGACGGGGCTCAACCCGGTCGTCGACGTCGAGGACGTCTCGATGATGCTGATGACCTTGGACAACGGGGTGCTGGCCAGCTACCAGCAGTGCCACTTCACCCCCGACTACTGGCGGAACTACACCGTCATCGGGACCGAGGGGCGGCTGGAGAACTTCGGCGACACCGCCGGCGGCGTCGTCCGGGTGTGGAACCGCCGGCACGAGTGGCAGGCCGCGGGCGACCGCGAGCACCCCATCTCCGGCGTCACCACCGGCCACGCCGACGCCGACCTCCTGACGATGACCGAGTTCCTCGACCTGGTCATCGACGGGACGCCCACGCTCGTCTCCCCGGTCGCGGCCCGCGAGGCCGTCGCCGCCGGATCGTCGGCGGCCGAGTCGCTGCGCGACGGGTCCCGTCCGCGCACCGTCCCCGAGCTGCCGCAGCACGTGCTCGACCACTTCGCCCGCACCTCGCCCACCCCCCGCGCCGCCTCTGGAAGGACCACCCGATGAGCACCGCCCTCCACCGCCCGTCCCGCCGGGGCCGTCGCACCGCCGGACTCGCCACCGGCCTGGCCGTTGCCCTGACCGTCGCCGGCTGCGGCGACAGCTCGTCCGGCGGCGGGGAGGCCGCCGCGTACGAGCCCGCCTCGAGCGACCTGTCGGCGACCATCACCTACGGCGTGTGGGACCAGAACCAGGTCCCGGTGATCGAGCAGAACATCGCCGCGTTCAACGAGGAGTTCCCCGACGTCACGGTGAACGTGAACGTCACGCCCTACAGCGAGTACTGGACGAAGCTGCAGACGCAGGGGTCCAGCCAGACGCTGCCCGACCTGTTCTGGATGAACGGGCCGAACTTCCAGCTCTACGCCGCCAACGACCTCCTCGAGCCGATCACCGAGGTCGTCGAGGCCGGGGACATCGACCCGGCGAACTACCCGGAGGCGCTCAACGAGCTCTACACGCTCGACGACGTGCAGTACGGCGTGCCCAAGGACTTCGACACCATCGGCGTCTGGGTGAACACCCAGCTCTTCGAGCAGGCCGGCGTCGAGCTGCCCAGCGGCGACTGGACGTGGGAGGACTTCCAGGCCACCGCGGCGGAGATCTCCCAGAAGCTCTCCGGCCAGGGGGTCTACGGCGCGGCCGGCGGGATGGACGGCCAGACCACGTACTACAACACGATCTTCCAGAGCGGCGGGTCCGTCATCGACGGCGACAGCTCCGGCTACGACACCCCGGAGACTCAGCAGGGCATCCAGTTCTGGACCGACCTCATCGCCAGCGGTGGGTCGCCCAGCATGCAGCAGCTCACCGACACCACCGCCGACCAGTGGTTCGTCTCCGGCAAGCTGGCGATGTACTTCGGCGGCAGCTGGTTCCGGTCCGCCATCACCGACTCCGACCTCGTCGGCACGGTGACCGCCCTGCCCCTGCCGATCGGCGAGGAGCAGGCGACGGTGATCCACGGCGTGTCCAACGTGGTGGCGGCCGACTCGGAGAACAAGCAGGCGGCGCAGGCCCTGCAGGTGTTCCTGGCCGGCGAGGAGGCCCAGCGCCAACTGGGTGAGGCAGGCTCGGTCATCCCCGCCTACACCGGCACCCAGGACGCCTTCGCCGACTCCCTGGAGGGCGCGGACCTGCAGGTGTTCCTCGACGCGCTGGACTACGCCCGCCCGCTCCCGGTCAGCGCCAACACCGCCGAGTGGAACGCCGCGGAGACCGAGCTGCTGCCCGAGGCGTTCTCCGGGGCACGGCCGGTCGACGAGGTGACGGCCGAGCTGGCCGAGCGGATGAACACGGCGCTCGCGGCCGAGTGACCCATGAGTGACAGCGTGCAGCAGCAGGCCCCGGCCGGCCAGGCGCCGAGCAGCCAGGCCCCGAGCAGCCCGGTCCCCCGGGTCCGGGCCGGCCGGGGCCCGGTCGGTCGGGGTGGGGCCCCCGGGCAGCCGGAGAGCCGGCGCCGGCGGAAGCGGAACGACGGCGCCTGGCCCTGGCTGTTCGTGGCCCCCCTCGCCGCAGGCATCGTCGTCTTCTACCTCTGGCCGATCCTGCAGACGGCCTGGTACTCCCTCACCACCTTCGGCGTGTTCGGCGGGGCGACCTTCTCCGGCCTGGACAACTACCGCCAGCTCGTCGCGGATGCGGCCCTCTACCGGGCACTGGGCAACACCCTGCTGTACACGGCCATCGTGCTGCTGGGCATCCCGATCGCGGTGTACCTGGCCAGCCTGCTGAACCTGCCGGACCTGCGGTTCGCCTCGTTCTACCGGGTCCTGTACTTCTTGCCCTACGTGGCGATGCCGACCGCGATCGCGATGGTCTGGCGGATCATCTACAACGGCGACTTCGGCGTCCTGAACTACGTCCTGGGGCTCGTCGGGATCGAGGGCCCCTACTGGATCAGCACGCCCGGTGCCGCGATGGTCGCCGTGGCGCTGGTCGGTCTGTGGTCGTCCCTCGGCTTCTCCATGATCGTGCTGGGCGCGGGGCTGAAGAACATCCCCCCGGACCTGTACGAGGCCGCCGAGCTCGACGGTGCGTCGCGGTGGAACCAGTTCCGGTCGATCACCGTGCCCCTGCTGACCCCCAGCATCTCGTTCCTGCTGATCATCACGGTGATCTCCAGCTTCCAGCTGTTCGACCTGCTCTACGCGATCCTGGGGAGCACCAACCCGACCCTGCCCCGGAGCATGTCGTTGGTCTACTTCTTCTACCAGGCCGGTTTCGTCCAGAACGACAAGGGCTACGCCGCCGCCATCGCCATGGTGATCCTGCTGATCATCGGTGTGGCGACCGCGGTCCAGTTCCGGTTCCAGCGGAGGTGGGTCCACGGTGGCTGACGACCTGATCGCGGTGCGCACACCGGACGAGCAGCGGGAGGCCCTGCGCGGCACCACACCGCCGAGCGGCCGCGCCGTCGGCCGTCGTCGACGCCGCCGCCGGCAGGGCTCGCACGTCGTCGCCCACGTCGTGCTGGCGTCGGGCGCGCTGGTGATGGCCTTCCCGTTCGTCTGGCAGCTCATCATGTCGCTGAGCACCAACGCCGAGGTGCAGAGCGTCACCCCGACCATCTGGCCGGAGACGCTGCGGTGGGAGAACTACGCGGAGGTCTTCCGGCAGCTCCCCTTCCTGAGCCAGCTGCAGACCTCGGTGATGATCACCGTGGCCCGCACGCTCGCCCAGATCCTGTTCTGCACCCTCGCCGGCTACGCGTTCGCCCGGATGCACTTCCGGGGCCGCAACGTGCTGCTGGTGATGGTGCTGTCGATCCTGATGGTGCCCTCGCAGGTCTACCTGCTCTCGCAGTACCAGATCGTGCAGGGGCTGGGCCTGCTCAACACCTTCGGCGGCCTGGTGCTGCCCGGTCTGTTCAGCGCCTTCGGCACGTTCCTCATGCGCACCGCCTTCCTGGCGATGCCCCCGGAGCTCGAGGAGGCCGCGCGGCTGGACGGCGCGAACCCGCTGCAGATCTTCTGGCGGGTGATGCTGCCCCTGGCCCGTCCCACGATGAGCGTGCTGGCCATCACGGCGAGCCTGTGGTCGTGGAACGAGCTGCTGTGGCCGCTGGTGGTGTCGACCTTCAGCGAGCGGATGCCGCTGTCGGCCGGCCTGGCCACGCTGGTCAGCGACCGGACCGTCGACTACCCGGTGGTCCTCGCGGCCAGCCTGATGGCGATGGCGCCGATCCTGATCCTGTTCATCGCCCTGCAGCGCCGGGTGATCGACGGGCTGGCCAGCTCCGGGCTCAAGTGACCTGACCGGGGCCGGCCGGCCCCGGTCAGCCGGAGGCCCTCAGCGCGCGTCGACGAGGTGCACGCGGACGCCGGCGTCGCGGATCCGGGCGAGCTCGCCCGGGTCCGCGGTCGTGTCGGTCACCAGGTCGTGCACCTCCGCCACGTCGGCCACCCGCGCGCTGGTCACCCGGCCGACCTTCGACCCGTCGGCCACCACGACCACCCGCTGGGCGTGCAGGATCATCTCCCGGTTGGCCCGCGCCTCCGTGTCGTCGTGGGTGGTGGCACCGGCCGCCGCGCTGACCCCGTCGATGCCGAGCAGGGCGAACTCCACCTCCATCGCGGCGAAGGTGCCCTCGGTGAGCGGACCGACCAGCTCGGCGGAGTGCGGGCGCAGCCAGCCGCCGTTGACGATCACGCGCAGCCCCGGCCGGGACGACAGCTGGACCGCGGTCGTGAGCGAGTTCGTGACGATGGTCAGGCCGTCGCGCTCGGCCAGCGTCCGGGCCACCTCCGCGGTCGTGCTGCCCCCGTTGAGGGCCACCCCGTGCCGGCCCGGCGGGATGAGCGCCGCCGCCCGCACGGCGATGCGCCGCTTGGCCTCGCGGAACCGGGTGTCCTTGAGTGCCACCGGGACGTCGACGCTGGACTCGACCCGGTGGGCGCGCCCGTGGGTGCGGACGACGAGGCACTGCGCCTCCAGCTCGGCCAGGTCGCGGCGGACCGTCGCCCCGGAGACCCCGAGCGCGCTGGCGAGGTCGGCGGGCACGGCCTCCTCGCTCTCGTCGAGCAGGGTGAGCAGCGCCAGCAGCCGGGTCGCCCGTCTGGTCGTCGTCGCGTGCGGCAGCCGGACGCCGCGCAGGGAGCCGACCATCAGTCGCCGTCCCCGAGCCGCACGGCCGACCCCCGCCCGGCCGACCCGCGCCCGGGGCGAGGGGTCGGCGCGGTGGGGTGGCCCATCGCGCCATTCTCGTCCAGACCGCCGGTTGCGGGCGGTTCCCCGGGCCGATCGCTCACCGCGACTGAGCACTTCCCCGGCGCGCCGTGTGACCGGGTGGTGACAGCCTGCAGACTCTCAGCATGACCCAGACCACCCGCTCGCGACCGTCCCGGACGTCGACCCGGCGGGGCGCCACCGCGGCGCTCGCCGCCGCCTGCCTGCTGGCCCCCGCCCAGCTCGCCCTGGCCGGGGAGGCGGCGGCCGGCACCGGCCACCGGGCTCCCGGCGTCACCGTGCAGTACGCGCCGACCGACCGGGTGATCGCCAACCCGGCCCGCGGCTTCTACCACCACACCGAGACCCACTACCGGGAGGACGGGTCGGGGTACACGCCGCTGGACGCCGCCACCCTGCGCGGCTACCGGGCCGAGGGCATCACGCAGGTGCTGCGGGTCTTCTACCTGGAGAAGTACGCCGACGACCCCACCCTGGACCCGGAGTGGCTGGCCCTGGTGGACGCCGACCTGGACACCGCCCGCGAGGCCGGCGTCTCGGTGATCGCCCGGTTCGCCTACGCCCAGGGCGGCGCCTGGCCCTACTCCCCGCCCTACGGCGACGCCCCGCTGGACACCGTGCTGGCCCACATCGACCAGCTCACCCCGGTGCTGCAGGGCGGTGCCGACGTCATCGCCACCGTGCAGGCGGGCTTCGTCGGGCTGTGGGGCGAGTGGTATTACACCGACCACTTCGCGGCCGACCCGGCGAACCCCGGCGTGCTCACCGAGGAGGACTGGGCGAAGCGGGCCGCGGTCGTGCACGCCCTGCTGGACGCCCTCCCGGAGGACGAGACGGTGCAGGTGCGCACCATGGCGATCAAGCAGCAGGTGCTCGGGGTGCCCACCGGGGAGGCTGGTGCGCTGACGGCGGAGCAGGCCTTCGACGGGTCGGACATCGCCCGCATCGGGCACCACAACGACTGCTTCCTGGCCAGCCCCGACGACTACGGCACCTTCCTGTCGAACCCGATCGAGCTCGACCAGGAGTACCTGGCGCAGGAGACGCAGTTCGTGCCGATGGGCGGGGAGACCTGCACGGTGAACCCGGACCGCTCGGAGTGGGCCAGCGCCTCGGCCGAGATGGCCCGCTACCACTACAGCTACCTCAACCGGGACTACAACCAGGACGTGCTGAACTCCTGGGGCGCCGAGGGCATCGCCGAGACCAGCAAGCGGCTGGGCCACCGGTTCGTGCTGGCGCAGAGCACCGTCGCCAAGGGCGGCGCCCAGCGGCGCAACGTGCCGACCGTGACGGTCGAGGTGCGCAACGAGGGCTGGGCCGCGCCGTACGAGCAGCGGCCGGCGCGGCTGGTGCTGCAGAACGCCCGGGGCACCTGGGCGGTGCCGTTCGTGGACTCGGTGGGCGCCGGCGGCGCTCCCGCGGCGTCCGCACCGGCCGACGCGCGGCACTGGGCGCCGGGTACCACCACCACGATCAGTGCGACGCCGTGCGGCGTGCCGGCCGGGAAGTACGCCGCGCACCTGGAGCTGCCCTCGGCCGAGGCGTCGCTCAGCGGGAACCCGGACTGGTCGATCCAGACGGCCAACGAGGGCACCTGGGAGGCCGACACCGGCTGGAACGACCTCGGCCAGACCGTCACGGTGAACAGCGGCCGCCAAGCGGCCGGCTGCATCCCCGCCGTCCGGCTGGACGGCTGACCGCGCGCCGGCCGGGGGTGCGCGCCACCCCCGGCCGGCGTCCCGCCCTCAGCCGTCGACGTAGCGGTCGCGCTCGACGAGGAACTGGCCGGTGGCGGTGTTGGCGTCGATGAACTCCGGCAGCAGCGGGATCCGCACGGTCACCATCACGCACACCGAGAACTCCTCCCCCGGCACCAGCGACGGCGTCCAGCTCCCCGCCGCGTCGCAGCCCGCGCCGGCCGGGGCGTAGGCCAGGACGACGTCGGTCGCGTCCACCGACTGGTCCTCGACCGCCAGCGCCACCGCCGCCTCCGCCCGTGCCTGTCCGGTCAGCAGGTCCGGTGCCGTGCCGAGTGCCCGCCCGGCTTCCCGCGCCGCCGCATTGGCCGCGAACACCCCGCGCTGCACCGCGGAGAAGCCGGCCACGATGTAGACCAGCGGCAGGAACACCACCAGGGCGATGAAGACGAACTCCACGATCGCCGACCCGCGCTCGGCGTCACCGCCCAGCCCCGCGCCACTGCCCAGCCTCCGGCGCAGCCACCTCACGGCGCCTCCTCGACGGACCGGCCGGTCGCCGACAGCGGCAGCAGGTCGCCCAGCGGGGCGAACAGGCTGGGCACCGACCCGGCGCACCGGACGACGACCAGCGTCAGCCCGGACTCGTCGACCTCCTGCACCGACTCGCACGTCAGCCCGGCCGCCGTCCCCGCCGACGTCGCCCGGCCGACGATCTCCAGGGTGCGCGGCGCACCGGCCTCCGCGGGCACCCCGGCGTTGGCCGCGTACCGGGCGCCCTGCTGGGCACTGGCGACGACCACGTTGCGCACGTGCACGTAGACCGCGACCTGCAGCACCGCCAGCAGCAGCGCCACCACGAGCACGCCGACCAGCACGAAGTCGACGACGGCGCTGCCCCGCTCGCGGTCGTCGGCGTGCCCGTCGGCGGCGATCACTGCGCGGTGGTCACCGAGCTCAGCGCCGTCTGCACGGCCGAGACGATCGCCGTCCGGAACGGGATGAGGATGGCCAGCACCAGGGCCGCCGTCATCACCGTGATCATCACCCAGCCCGGGACGTCGCCCCGTTCGGGGTCCTCCCCCTCCAGCCGGTCGGCCAGCGCGGCGAGTGCGGTCATCAGGTACGCGTAGGCACGCATCCGTCGTCCTTCCTGTTGGTCACCGGCGTCACTGCGCCAGCGAGACGATGCTGATCAGCCCCGGGAACAGGGCGAACACGACGGTGACCGGCAGCACCAGGAAGACGACCGGCACCATCATGGCGATCTCCTTGCGGCCGCCGGCCTCCAGCAGCCGGCGCTTGCCGGCCTCCCGGACGTCGGCCGCCTGGGCACGGAGCACCTCGGCCAGGGGGGTGCCGCGCTCGATGGCGACGATCAGGCCGTCGACGAAGCGGGCGAGTGCCTCCAGCGAGGTGCGGTCGGCGAGCTGCTGCAGCGCCTCGACCAGCGGCACCCCGGAGCGGGCCCGGTCCAGCGTCGACCGCAGCTCCCGGGCCAGCTCGCCGCCGGAGAGCCGGGTGATCCGTCCGATCGCCGCGGTCGGGCTCTCCCCCGCGGTCACCGCCAGCGCGAGCAGCTCGGCCACCACCGGGAACTCGGCGAGCAGCAGCTCCTCGCGGCGCTGCACCTGCTGGGTCAGCCACCAGTCGCGGCCGAGCACCCCGCCGACCAGCCCGGCCACACAGAGCAGCACCGCCGACAGCACGTTGACCGAACCGGCGAACGCGGACCCGACCCCGGTCAGCACGGCGCCGCCCAGCAGCCCGAGCCCGCCCCAGACGACCTGCTCGATCCGGAAGTCCTCGACCGTGCTGTCACCACCCAGGGCGTCCAGCCGCCGGCGCACCGCGACCCGGCCGCCCAGCACCCGGTCGACGTACCGGGCGCCGTCGGCGAGCACCGGGCCGAACACCCGACGCGCGGCGGTGAGCATCCCCGGCTGGGTGAGCGTGCCGAGCAGCCGGGACGGCGCCGGGCTGTCGTGCACGTAGGGCGCCAGCCGGTCGACCAACCGCACCTGCCGGAACGGCGGGGCGAAGCCGACCGCCAGCAGGAGGCCGGTGGCAGCGGTCAGCCCCAGCAGCATGCCGACCAGGCCGGCGCTCACGAGGCGGTCCCCTGGACCCCGGGGCCGTTCACTGCAGCACCCGCACGTCCTGCGGCAGCCGGCCGATCGTCAGCATGAGCCGGTAGGCGACCACGCAGACCACGCCGCCGCCGAGCAGGAGCGCGGTGCCGACCGGGGAGTCGTAGGCGGTGAGCGTCTGCTGCTGGGTGGCCAGCAGGAGCAGCACGACCCACGGCGCCCCGACCGCCAGGCGCGCCGCCTGGATGACCCACCCCTGCCGGGTCTCCAGCTCCGCCCGGGCCCGGGCGTCCTCGCGCAGGAACGCGGCGAGGGTCCGCAGCACCCGGCCGAGGTCGCTGCCGCCGACCTCGCGGGCCACCCGCAGGGTCTCGACGATGCGGTCGCCCACCGGGTCGGCGAGGTCGTCCTTGAGCCGGTCGAGCGCATCGCTGAACCGGCCGCTGGACCGGTGGTCGGCGGCGAACCGGGCGAACGACCCGCGCAGCACCTCGGGGCCGCGGACGGCCAGCGCGGACAGCGCCTCGGGCAGCGAGAGCCCGGCCCGGACCGCCGAGGCGAGGTTGTCGACCACCTCGGGCCACACCTCGCGCAGGTCGGCCCGCCGCTTCTCGGCCAGCCGCCGCACCAGCAGGTACGGCACGGCGGCGCCGAAGACGCCGAACGCCAGGCTGATGGTCACCGTCCGGGTGGTCACCAGCACCAGGACGGTGACCGCCAGCCCCAGGGCGACCTGCAGCGCGAGCAGCTGGGCGGGGTTGATCCCGGTCAGGCCGGCCGCGGCCAGCAGCTGCTGCCGGCGTCCCGCCTTGGGGGTGCCGACCCGGCGCACCGGCGCCCGGCTGCCGCTGCGCCAGATCAGCAGGAGCCCGATGCCGAGCGCCAGCCCGAGCAGCCCACCGGGGACGGTCACGCCCGGTCCCCGAGCAGCGCGGCGAGGTCGAAGCCGTGTGCGGCGTACCGCTCGGCGTGCGGCGGGTAGCCGTCGGCGCGCACCAGCCGGCCGTCCCGGGTGGTGAAGACGTCGGCGGTCTCCACGACGCTGCCCTCGGTGCGCCCGGGCAGTGCCACGACCTCCCGCAGCCGGCGCTGCCCGCTGGGCTCGGTGCCCACGTGGACGACGAGGTCGACGCTGGAGGCGACGGTCGGCACGACGAACGCGTGGCCGATGTTCTCCCCGGCCAGCAGCGGCAGGGTGCACATCTTCACCACGGCCTCGCGGGCGCTGTTGGCGTGCAGCGTGCACATGCCGGGCAGGCCGCTGTTGAGCGCGATGAGCAGGTCCAGGCACTCCTCCTGGCGCACCTCGCCCACCACCAGGCGGGAGGGGCGCATCCGCAGCGCCTCCTTGACCAGCCGGCGCAGCGGGATCTCCCCGGCGCCCTCCAGGTTGGGCTGCCGGGTCTGCATCGCGACCACGTCGGGCAGCGGCACCCGGAGTTCGAAGACCTCCTCGCAGGTGACCACCCGCTCGCGGGCCGGCACCGCCGCGCACAGGCAGTTGAGCAGCGTCGTCTTGCCGGCCTGGGTGCCGCCGGAGACCAGGATGTTCAGCCCCGCGGCGACCGAGGCCTCCAGGAAGCGCGCCACCTGTGACGTCAGGGTGCCCAGCGCGACGAGCTCGTCGAGGGAGTGCGCCTGCAGCACGAACTTGCGGATGTTGACCGCCATGTGGCGGCGGGTGACGTCGGGGATCACCACGTGCAGCCGCGACCCGTCGGGCAGCATCGCGTCGACGAAGGGGGTCGACATGTCGATCCGTCGACCGGAGCTGCGCAGCATCCGCTCGACCAGGTCGGCCAGCTGGCCCGCACCCAGGATCGTGGTGGTCAGCTCGCTGCGGCCGCGGCGGGCGACGAACACCCGGCCGGGCTCGTTGACCCAGATCTCCTCGACCTCCGGGTCGTCCAGCCACCGCTGCAGCGGCCCGTACCCGGCGACCCGGTCGAGCACGTCGCGGGCCACGCCCTCGGGGTCACCGACCGGCGGCAGCGCGGAGGACAGCGACCGCTCGGCGTAGTCGGCCACGACGTCGCGGACCAGCATCCGCACCGGCACCGGATCGCTGAACGGGTCGAGCCCACGCCTGCGGATGAGCTCGCGGACCTCGCCGTCGACGAGGTCGACAGCACTGCTCGGAGCCGGCACGACACCCCCGCTGACCAGCCATCGGACGATTGAGTCCAGTGACTGTAAGCGGACGGAGCGGTCTCGCGGGGCGCCCTGTGGACGAAGCGTGACCCTCTCACCCGGTGGTTCACCCGATCAGGCGACGGGGCCCACGGGTGGGGTCAGTCGCCGGTGACGGAGGTGGGGACGGCCGAGTCGTCCAGGGCCGGGGCGAGCTCCAGGCCGGACTCGTCGACCAGCACCCGGACCGTCTCCGCCGACGGCGCCGCCTCGATCGACGCGGCGAGGTCGCGGTGGACGGCGATCCGCTGGTCGACGTCGGCGGCCGCCGCGCCGGCCAGCAGCGCCCGCTGCTTCTCCCGCTCGAGCAGCTCCAGCCGGGTGGCCACCGGGACCAGGGTCGCCCGCTGGGCCGCGGCGAGGTCGTGGGCGTGGTCGTTGCGCGCCAGCTGGGTCGCGGCCGGCGACGCCTCGGCGTCCGCGTCGGTCGAGCCGCAGGCGCTGAGCCCGAGGGTCCCGGCGAGGACGGCGGCGGCGACAGCGGTGCGGACGAGACGAGCAGCCATGACGACTCCTTGGTAGTTGAACGCTTGACTGGTGACTGCCCGCATTCGGTTGCTCACAATCCGGCGGTTCACCACTTCACCCCGACGAGGGAGGCCGGACAGACGACGGGCCGCCTCCCCACAGTGGGGAGACGGCCCGTCGAGGGCGGAGCGGTCAGGCGCGGGTCGCGCCGTTCGCGCCGTCCCGGCGCACGGCGCCGTCCGGGACCACCGGCTCCTCCCGGCGCAGGGTCTCGCCATGGGCCAGCGACTCACCGTGGCCCAGCGACTCACCGTGGCCCAGCGGCTCACCGTGGCTCACCGGCTCACCGTGGCTCACCGGCTCACCGTGGCGCCCCGACTCGTGGCCCACCGGCTCACCGTGGCGCGCGGTCGGCTGCCCGTCGTCGTGCCGGGCACCACCCTGCTGGGCCGCCTCCTCCTGGCGGGCATGCCGGCCGTCGGACTGGGCCAGGCCCGGCGCGAGCTTCTCCGCCTTCGCCGTCAGCTCCGCGGCCTTCGACCGTTCCTGCTGCGCCTGCGCGGCGTGCTCGCGCGCCTGCTGCTCGGCCAGCGCGCTGCGCTCCTCGACCTCGGCGCGCTCCCGGCGGGCCCGGGCGGCCTGCTCGTCGGCGAGCGCCTGGTCCTTCTCCGCCCGGGCGGAGAGCACCTGGGCCTCCTGCAGGTGCTCACGGGCCTGCTCGCGCTTGCGCTCCTTGCTCGCGCCGCCGCGCTTGACGATGGCCAGGGCGATGAGCGCCAGCACGACCAGTACGGCCACGACGATGACGACGATCAGCCAGGTGTCCACGGGGGTCCTCCTCGATTGGTGAGCGGGAGGTGCCCGTTGTTGATCAACGGGAAACGTCGCGGCGAGACCAGCGGGGGGCAGCCCGTTGCAGCCCCGGCAACCAGTGGTTACAGCGACTGCACCGAACGTCTCACCCGCGGGGCAGGACGGCGTCGATCAGGTGCGGGCCGGGCTCAGCGAGCGCGCTGCGGAACTGGTCGGCCAGCTCATCGGCCGTCGTGGCCCGGGTGGCCGGCACGCCCATCCCGGTGGCCAGCGCGACGAAGTCCAGCGCCGGGCCGCCCAGGTCCAGCAGCTTGCCGGCCCGCGCTCCCCCGCCGGCCGCTCCGACGTTCTCCAGCTCGCTGGCCAGGATCGCGTAGGCGCCGTTGTCGCAGATGACCGTGGTGACGTCGAGCCCCTCCCGGGCCTGGGTCCAGAGCGCCTGGATCGTGTACATCGCACTGCCGTCGGCCTGCAGCGAGACCACCGGCCGGTCGGGGCAGGCGACGGCCGCCCCGGTGGCCACCGGCATGCCCTGCCCGATCGCGCCGCCGGTGAGGGTGAGCCAGTCGTGCGCCGGCGACCCGACCGTCGCCATGGGGAGGAAGTAGCCGCTCGTCAGCGCCTCGTCGACCACGATCGCCCGCTCGGGCAGCAAGGCACCGACCACCTCGGCGAGGGCCTTGATGTCCAGGTCGCCGGTGGGCAGCTCCGGACGGCGGGCCTGCGCCACCTGCGGTGCGGCGTCCGGTGCGGCCAGCTCGGCCAGTGCCTGCAGCGCCGCCGTGCCGTCCTCCCCCGGGGCGGCCAGCACGTGCACCGTGCAGCCCTCGGGCACCAGCCGGCCGTCCATGCCGGGGTAGCCGAAGAACGCCACCGGCTCCGCGGCGCCGACCAGCACCAAGTGCTCGACGCCGTCCAGCTGCTTGCGGGCGCCCTCGGGCGGATACGGCAGCTTGAGCACGTCGGGCAGCCCCGCCCCACGCTGCATCCGCGCCGGGGACCGCTGCGACAGCAGCCGGGTACCGGTGCCCGCGGCCACCTGCGCAGCGGCCCGCAGTCCGGGCTCGAGCACCGCATCCCCGCCGAGGAACAGCACCGTCGAGCCGCCGAGCACCTCGGCCACCTCCGCGACGACGGCGGCCGGCACCTGCGGCGCGGGACGCCGGGCCGGGACGGCGGCCGACGCACCGCCGTCGCTCCACGAGACGTCGGCCGGGAGCACCAGCGTGGCGACCTGCCCCCGCGCCGCCGCGGCGACGGCGTCGGCGGTGTCGGCGCCCACGTCACTGGTGGTCAGCGAGCGGCGCACCCAGCCGGAGACGGTGCCGGCCAGGGCGTCGATGTCGGACTCCAGCGGCGCGTCCAGCCGCTTGTGGGTCAGCGCGTGATCACCGACGACGTTGACCAGCGGCGTGCGGGCGCGGCGGGCGTTGTGCAGGTTGGCGATCCCGTTGCCCAGCCCCGGCCCCAGGTGCAGCAGCGTGGCCGCCGGCGTGCCGGTCATCCGGGCGTACCCGTCGGCGGCGCCGGTCGCGACCCCCTCGAAGAGGGTCAGCACCGCGCGCATCTCCGGGACGTCGTCGAGGGCGGCGACGAAGTGCATCTCCGAGGTGCCGGGGTTGGCGAAGCAGACGTCCACCCCGCCCTCGACCAGGGTGCGGATGACTGCCTGCGCGCCGTTCACGGGACCTCCCGACCGTGGCCGCGCACCGGCGGGCGACCTCCCCGGCAGCCTGGCACGGGCTCTCCCGCACGGCGATCCGGCTGCGGCAGGATGCCCGCATGTCGACGCTGGTGACCGCCGTCCGGGACGCGCTGCGCGCCGTCGGCGACCCGGAGCGCGGCCGCGGCATGCAGGCCTACCTGAAGACGACCGAGCCCTGCCTCGGCGTCCGGCTCCCGGAGGTCCGCCGGCACGCGCGCGCGGCGGCGGCCACGCACCCACCGGCGACGCCGGCCGAGCTCGAGCGGGCGGCCCGCCAGCTCTGGCGGGAGGCGGCCGCCCGGGAGGAGCGGTACGCCGCCATCGCGCTCACCGGCCTGCCGATCGCCCGCGGCGCCCTGGAGCTGCTGCCGCTGCACGAGGAGATGATCACCACCGGCGCGTGGTGGGACCTGGTCGACGGCGTCCAGCCCCGGGTCCGCGACCTGCTGCTCGCCCACCCGGCGCAGCTGCGGCCGGTGCTGCAGAGCTGGGCACGCAGCCCGGACCGCTGGCTGCGGCGCAGCGCGGTCACCGCCCAGCTCGGCGCGAAGGCGCGCACCGACACCGCGCTGCTCAGCGAGGTCATCGAGGTCAACGCCGGCGACCCGGAGTTCTTCGTCCGCAAGGCGATCGGCTGGGCGCTGCGCGACCTGGCCACGACCGACCCCGCGTGGGTGCGCCGCTTCCTGGCCGGGCACGAGCTCAGCCCGCTCTCCCGTCGGGAGGCGGGCAAGCACCTGGACCGGTGACGTCACCGCAGCACGAACAGTCCCCGGCGGAGCGGAGGGCCCGCCGCGAGTCCCAGGACAGCACCGACCACAGCGACCGCCCCGACAGCGCCGAGCCGATCGACAGCCACGACCCGGCCGAGCCGATCGAGCTGCTCGACCCCAGGCTCAGCACCGAGCCGAACAAGCCGATGCTGCCGATCGACAGCACCGACCCGACGCTGCCGATCGAGAGCACCGACCCGGTCGAGCCGATGGACCACAACGAGCCCCGCGACCGCGATGAGCCCCGCGACCGCGATGAGCCCCGCGAGCGCGATGACCCCCGCGACCGCGACGAGCCCCGTGACCAGAGCGAGCGGTTCCGCCGCCGACGTCTCTTCATGCGGTCGTTCGTACCGTGCTCAGAAGGTGAGGACCAGCCGACCGCGCACGCCACCGGCCTCCAGCCGGCGGT
Organism: uncultured Modestobacter sp.; assembly: GCF_947486615.1. GTDB lineage: Bacteria > Actinomycetota > Actinomycetes > Mycobacteriales > Geodermatophilaceae > Modestobacter. The sequence continues at coordinate 226,762 of NZ_CANKUD010000004.1, read as the reverse complement.
GCGCCTCCGCGGCGTCCGCGGCCGGGAGGGTCTGCGCCACCCGCAGGGTCAGCACGCCCGCCTCCACCTGCTCCCGCAGCCCGTCCAGCTTCCCGGGCTCCTCGCTGTAGTCGCGCACCATCACCGGGAACACCCGCAGGTCACGCTGCCCGTCGCCGCGGTAGCCGCGCACGGTGGCCAGCGCGCCGCCGTCCTTGACCGCGGGCAGCACGGCGGCGTCCTGCACCGCGCCGTCGGCCAGCCCGTCGACCCCGTCGGGGTACTGCTCCCGGATCCGGTCGGCCACGTCGTCGCCGCGCCGGACGACGACGTCGGCGCCCAGGCCGCGCACCAGCTCCTCGTCCTCGGCCTTCGCGTCGGCGACCACGGTGAGCCCCTCGGCCTTGGCCAGCTGGACGACGTAGCCGCCGAACGCCCCGGCCGCGCCGGTCACCGCGAGCACCTGCCCGGGCGTCAGCGCCATCGCGTCCAGCGCCATCCGCGCGGTGAGCCCGTTCATCGGCAGCGTCGACGCCTCGACGTCGCTCGTCCCGGCCGGCACCCGGGCCACCGACGCCGCCGGCAGGACGACGTCCTCGCGGTAGCCGCCGTGCGCACCGGTCGGGACGACGACGCCCATCACCCGCTCGCCGACCTCGATGCCGAGCTGCACGCCCTCGCCGACCTCGGCCAGCACCCCGGCGACGTCCATCCCCGGCACGTACGGGAACTCCTTCACCGGGTCGCGCTGGGCGTAGGTGCCGTTGCGGGAGTAGGTGTCGGTCGGGTTGACCGTCGCCGCGCTCACCTGCACCCGCACCTGGCCCGGGCCCACCGGCTCGGCCGGCACGTCGACCAGGTGCAGGGCCTCGGGCCCGCCGAACTCCGTCACTCCGACTGCTCTCATGCCGACCGGCTACCCCCGCGGCGACGTCGCCCACACCCGGGGCGGACGTGTCCGGCGCCACCGGGGACTCACAGCAGGCGCGTAGCCACGGCTGTGCCCGCCGCCAGCCAGTGACCCGACGGTCACTGCATGCCATCGCTCCCCCTGGGCACCGCCGAGCCCGTCCCGCTGCGCCCGGTCATCGACGTCGTCGTCCCCGTGCACGACGAGGAGGCCGACCTCGAGCCGTGCCTGCGCCGGCTGCACCACCACCTGAGCACCCAGCTGCCCTACCCGTTCCGGATCACCGTCGCGGAGAACGCCAGCACCGACGGCACGGTCGCCGTGGCCCGCCGGGTCGCCGCCGAGCTGCCCGGCATCGAGGTGCTGGTGCTCCCCGAGCCCGGCCGGGGCCGCGCGCTGCGCACCGCCTGGCTCGGCTCGGACGCACCCGTACTGGTCTACATGGACGTCGACCTGTCCACCGACCTCGCCGCGCTGCTGCCGCTGGTCGCCCCGCTGATCAGCGGGCACTCCGACCTGGCCATCGGCACCCGGCTGGCGGCGTCGTCCCGGGTGGTGCGCGGCGCCAAGCGGGAGCTCATCTCCCGCGGCTACAACCTGCTGCTGCGCGGCGCGCTGGCCACCCGGCTGTCGGACGCGCAGTGCGGCTTCAAGGCGATCCGCGCCGACGTGGCCGCCCGGCTGCTGCCGCTGGTGGAGGACACCGGCTGGTTCTTCGACACCGAGCTGCTGGTGCTCGCCGAGCGCAGCGGGCTGCGGATCCACGAGGTGCCGGTCGACTGGGTCGACGACCCGGACAGCCGGGTCGACATCGTGGCCACCGCGAAGGCCGACCTCGCCGGGATCGCCCGGATGCTGCGCGCGCTCACCACCGGCCGGCTGCCGGTCGCCGAGCTGCGGGCCCAGCTGGGCCGCGGCCCCCTGCCCGGCCCGCTCGCCGACCCGGTGCCCGGCGTCCCCGCCGGGCTGTTCGGCCAGCTGATCCGGTTCGCCGCCATCGGGGTCGCCTCCACGCTGGCCTACCTCCTGCTCTTCGTGCTGCTGCGCACGGTCGTGGGCCCCCAGCCGGCCAACCTGGTCGCCCTGCTGGTCACCGCGGTCGCCAACACCGCGGCCAACCGGCGGATCACCTTCGGCATCCGCGGCGGCCCCGGTGCCGGCCGCGCCCAGCTGCAGGGCCTCGTCGTCCTCGGCCTCGGACTGGCGCTGACCAGCGGCGCCCTCGCCGTGCTGCACGCGGTCACCCCGTCCCCGGCCCGGGGCACCGAGGTGCTGCTGCTGGTCGTCGCCAACGCCCTGGCCACGTTGCTCCGCTTCCTGCTGCTGCGCGGCTGGGTGTTCCGCACCCCCACGTCCCCGACACCCACCCCCGAGCCCGCCGTCCCGGCGATGGAGACCGTCCGATGAGCACCGTCCTCGACACCCCCACTCCCCCGGCGGCGCCGCCGCCCGCACCTGCCGCCCGCACGTCCCGCGCCCGCCGGCTGGTGCGCGGCCGGGACGACGACCCCAGCTGGGTGCGCCCCGCGCTGCTCGGCCTGCTCGCCGCCACCGGCCTGCTCTACCTCTGGGACCTCGCCGCCTCCGGCTGGGCGAACGCCTTCTACGCCGCCGCGGTGCAGGCCGGGTCGGAGAGCTGGGTGGCCTTCTTCTACGGCTCCTCGGACGCGGCGAACTCGATCACCGTGGACAAGCCACCGGCCTCGCTGTGGGTGATGGAGCTCGCCGTCCGGGTCTTCGGGCTGAACTCGTGGTCGCTGCTGGTGCCGCAGGCGCTGATGGGCGTGGCCACCGTCGGCGTGGTGTACCTGGCGGTGCGCCGGGTCGTCGGCCCGGGCGCCGGGCTGCTCGCCGGGGCGGCCATGGCGCTGACCCCGGTGGCGGTGCTGATGTTCCGCTTCGACAACCCCGACGCGCTGCTCGTGCTGCTGATGACGCTGGCCGCCTATGCCACCACCCGGGCACTGGAGCGGGCCGGCCTGCGCTGGATGGTCGGCGTCGGCGTGCTGATCGGCTTCGCCTTCCTGACCAAGACGCTGCAGGCGATGCTCGTCGTCCCCGGCTTCGCGCTGGTCTACCTGGTCGCCGCACCGACCACGCTGGCCAAGCGGTTCGGGCACGTGCTCGCCGCCGGAGCGGCGATGGTCGTCGCCGGTGGCTGGTGGGTCGCGGTCGTCGAGCTGGTGCCGGAGTCGTGGCGGCCCTACATCGGTGGCTCGCAGACCAACTCCGCCTGGGAGCTGATCTGGGGCTACAACGGCCTGGGCCGGCTGACCGGCGACGAGACCGGCAGCGTCGGCGGTGGCGGCGGCACCGGTGGCAACTGGGGAGAGACCGGCCTCGGCCGGCTGGTGAACTCCGAGATCGGCGGTCAGGTCGCCTGGCTGCTGCCGGCGGCACTCGCCCTGCTGGTCGCCGGCCTGGTGGCCGTGGGCCGGGCGCCGCGCACCGACCCGCGCCGGGCAGCACTCATCACCTGGGGCAGCTGGCTGCTGGTCACCGGCGCCACCTTCAGCTTCATGGCCGGCATCTTCCACGCCTACTACACCGTCGCCCTGGCCCCGGCGATCGCCGCCCTGGTGGGCATCGGCGGCGGGCTGCTCTGGCAGCGCCGGACGGCGATCTGGGCGCGGATCGTGCTCGCCCTGACGCTCACCGGCACCGCGGTCTGGTCGTTCGTGCTGCTCGGCCGGTCGGCGGACTTCCTGCCCTGGTTGCGCTGGGGCGTGCTGGTCGGCGGCCTGCTCGCCGCGCTCGGCCTGCTCGTGGCGCACGCCGGCGGCCGGCTGGTGGCCGCGACGGTGCTCGCCGTGGGCGTCCTCGCCTCGCTCGGCGGCCCGGCCGCCTACGCGGTGCAGACCGCCGGGACGGCGCACACCGGCTCGATCCCCTCGGCCGGCCCGACGGTGAGCGGCAGCTCCGGCTTCGGCGGTGGCGGCCCCGGCGGCGGCGGCTTCCCGGGTGGCGGCGGAGGTGGCGGTCAGCAGGGCACCCCGCCGACCGGTGGCCCCGGCGGCCAGACCGGGACGCCGCCCACCGGCACCACCGGTGGGACCCGCGGCGGCGGCGCGGGCGGCGGCATGGGCGGCCTGCTGGACGCCGCCGACGCCAGCGAGGAGGTCGTCGAGGCGCTGCTGGACGACGCCGACGACTACACCTGGGTCGCCGCGGCGGTCGGCTCGAACAACGCCGCCGGGTACCAGCTGGCCAGCGAGGAGCCGGTGATGGCCATCGGCGGGTTCAACGGCAGCGACCCCTCGCCCACGCTGGAGCAGTTCCAGGCCTACGTCGCCGACGGCCAGGTGCACTGGTTCATCGGCGGCGGCACCGGGATGAGCAGCGACAGCGGCAGCGACGCCGCCGCCGAGATCGCCGCCTGGGTCGCGGAGAACTACACCGCCCAGACGATCGACGGGGTGACGATGTACGACCTCAGCGGCACCACCGGCTGAGCCTGCGCCGGGCGGTCGGGCTCCTTCCTCGGCCCGACCGCCCAGCCTCGGCGGTTACCGTCGCAGCGGTGGAGCTCCGCCGTCTCGTCCTCGCCGCACTGGCCACCGTCGCGCTGAGCGCCTGCTCCTCGGCCGATGAGTCGGCCGCCACGGGCAGCCCCGGCACCGCGGAGCCCACCGCGGCGGACGTCGCCGCTTCTGCGGCGGCCACGGCCGACCCGGCCGCGGTGCAGGACCCCGCCTCGGCCGCCGTCGCCGTCGCCCTGCGCGCCGCCGACCTGCCGGCCGGGTGGTCGGTGCAGGCCAACCCGCTGCCCGCCGGCGCCGACCTCACCGCGAACCCGAGCCTGACCGGCATCTGCGGGCAGACCTTCGCCTCCGAGCAGCACCGGACCTCGAAGCAGCCGGTCGTCGGGCTGGACGACACCGGCACCCCGCAGCTGTCGTCCGAGGCGATCGCCTACGACTCCCCCGCCGCCGCCGGCGCCGCCGTCCAGGAGCTGGTGCAGGCCTTCGGCCGCTGCCCGGAGGACCAGTACACCTTCCAGCCCGCCCCGAGCGCCGAGGGCCTGGCCGCCACCAGCGTCGTCTTCCAGTACGAGCTCGCCGACGGGACCACCCAGGTCGTGCTCGCCCAGGCCCGCGGCCAGGTGCTGTCGGTGCTGATCGGTGAGGACCCGGACACCACCGCGGCCGCCGGCCGCGCGATCGCCACGCGGCTGGCGGCGCTGCCTGCCGGGGCGATCGGTGCCTGACCGGCACACTGTCCAGGCCCGGGCGGTGTGCTCCCGGGTGGTGCGGTCCCGGACGGCGTGGCGCCGGTCGGCGGCGCAGACCGGCGACGGGGGGACGACGTGAGCCAGGACGACTTCTACCGCGGCGACGCGCCCTGGAGCGACGCCCAGCACTCGCCCACCGGCCCGGGGACGCCCCCGCCCGCCGCCGGGTACGCCCAGCCCGGGTACGGCCCGCCCCCGGGCTACGGCCCACCCCCGGGCTACGGCCCACCCCCGGGCTACGGCCCGCCGCCGGGCCAGGCTGCACCTGGCTGGGCGCCGCCCGGCTTCGGGGCCCCGCCCTTCTACGGCGCGGGGCGCCGGCCGACCAACGGGCTGGCCATCGCCGCGGTCATCTCGATCTTCCTGTTCCCGCCGCTGGCGCTGGTGCTCGGTGTGCTGGCCCGCCAGCAGATCCGCCGCACCGGCGAGGAGGGCGCCGGCCTGGCGACGGCCGCGATCGTGATCGGCGGGGTGGCCGTGGCGATGATCGTCGCGTTCGTGCTGTTCTGGACGCTCGCGCTGGTGTCGATCAGCAACGGCACCCTCGGCGGCTGAGCCCGATCAGCCCTCCGGCGGGGTGAAGCTCGACGTCCGGGACATCCCGGCCGCCCGGCCCTTGCCGGCGATCACCAGCGCCATCTTGCGGCTGGCCTCGTCGATCATCTCGTCCCCGAGCATCGCCGAGCCCTTCTTCCCGCCCGCCTCCGACGTCGCCCAGTCGTAGGCGTCCAGGATCAGCTCGGCGTGGTCGTAGTCGGCCTGCGACGGCGCGTAGATCTCGTTGGCCGCGTCGATCTGGCCCGGGTGCAGCACCCACTTGCCGTCGAACCCGAGCATCGCCGAGCGCTTGGCCACCTCACGGAAGGCGTCGACGTCGCGCACCTGCAGGAACGGCCCGTCGATGGCCTGCACCCCGCGGGCGCGGGCGGCCATCAGGATGGTCATCAGGATGTGGTGGAACGGGTCACCCGGGTAGTCCGGGTGCAGCGCGCCGACCACCAGCGAGCGCATGCCGATGCTGGCCATGAAGTCGGCCGGGCCGAAGATGATCGTCTCGATCCGGTCGCTGGCGAACGCGATGTCGTTGACGTTGATCAGGCCCTGCGCCGTCTCGATCTGGGCCTCGATGCCGATCCGGCCGACCTCGAGCCCGTTGGCCTTCTCGATCTGGGTGAGCAGCAGGTCCAGCGCCTTGACCTGGGCGGCGTCGGCGACCTTGGGCAGCATCAGGCAGTCGAGCTCCGCGCCGGCGCCCTCGACCACCTCGACCACGTCGCGATAGGTCCACTCCGTCGTCCAGTCGTTGACCCGGACGGTGCGGATCTTCGAGCCCCAGCCGCCCTCGTTGAGCGCGGCGACGATGTTCTTGCGGGCGCCGGGCTTGGCCAGCGGGGCGCAGGCGTCCTCGAGGTCGAGGAAGACCTGGTCGGCGGGCAGGCTCTTCGCCTTCTCCAGGAACCGGGGGTTGCTGCCCGGGACGGCGAGGTTGGAACGACGGGATCGGAGCTCGGCCACGGTGCCTTCTCTCTTCTCGGCGGCTCAGTTACCGGACAGTAGCGACACGCGCGAGCTAGGGCATGGCTCTCCGGCGCGGGTCCAGGCGAGGACGGCGGCCAGGACCACCGCGCCCGGTGAATGAGTACTTGCTCGTCGTAGCGGGTGGCCAATCCGCGCCACGGCTTGAACAGGCCGAATGAGCCTTTGACGAGGTTGCGCTTCTGGTTGAGCTCGCCGGTAGCTGACCGGCCGGCCGCCTCTGCTGCCGCGGCGGGCGCGATGGCCCTGCTGGTCGCGGGCTCGGGGATGACCGAGGTGATCCCACGGGCTCGCAGGTGGGCGCAGATTGCCTTGGCGGAGGAGGCCCGATCGTCCAGCACCGCGGTCGAGCGGGTGCGGGGTCGACCTGGTCCCGGTCGAGCCACTCGTATGCCGGCCAGCAGCGGCAGACAGGCCAGCGCGTCACTGGCCTGACCGGCGCCGATCGGGATCGAGAGTGGGCGTCCGCGGCCGTCGACGGCGTGGTGGACCTCGGTCGGCAGGCCGCCCCGGGAACGGCCGATGCCGTGGTCAGCCGGGTCGGCGCGGGAACCGCGAACCTGTTTCATGTAGTTCGCCGATGTCCCGCGTGGGGATGTCGGCTCACGGCAGGTCGGTGGCGTGCTGATGCGCGCGGTTGACCATGAAGTCCACCAAGACCGCCCGGCCGACTTCACCCGCGGCATCCGCGGAGGCGATGACCTCAGCCAGCACACTGTTCCACGCGCCGTCCCGGGAGGAGTGGGCGTGCCGCTTCCACACCGTCTGCCACGCCCCGAAGCTCTCCGGCAGATCCTGCCAAGCCAGCCCGCACCGACATCGGGTGCACGATGCCCTCCACCACCTGCCTGCGATGCCAGTAAGGCCGCGGCCGCCCCACCTTGCGGCACCAACGGCTCGATCACCGCCCCCTGCCCATCACTCGGCTCAGCGCCAGTTGGCCACCCGTTCGAGATCCGTACCGGACCCCGCCGACCAGGGAGACACGCGCTGGTGGCTGCGCCGGCGTTTCTTGGTCGTTGCAACTTCTTGTGGCCCCGCCCCTTGACGCGCTGATGTGACTCATGACACTTTCACCCCCTCTGGTAACTACGGAAGGTGATGCTGTAGTGACACAAGCGAAGGTTGAAGCGCCGGAAACGCTGCTCTTGGCATTCGATGCATCGTGTTCCACTTGCCGAGCGATTTCAGAGCGCGTCTCGACCGCCTGTGACGGTCGGTTGCGCACCGTTGGCCTGAACGACCCAGACGTCCGCAAGTGGCGCACCGAGTTGCTAGGCGATGACTCTCCGTGGGCACCTGTTCTGTTCCGCCTTGACGGTGGCTCTACGACGACCACTCCGCTGCGCGCTTGGCAGGGAAGATCCATGGGCCTACCTCTGACCAAGCACCTTGGTGTGAAGCGCACCGCTCGCGTGCTGCGCGCTATGGGCGAGCTGCATCAGGAATGGAAGGACGTGGCGGTCACCCGCAACCTCGGTCGTGGGTTGTCACGTCGCGGCGTCATGCAGATCGGGGCAGGCGCGGCGGTAGGCGTCATGATCCTGAGCGGCCGCAAGCCGGCGATGGCGGCCCCGCCAGCCAAGGCGGTCGGCGTCCTGTCTACTGCAGAAGTGCGTGGATCAGCACTCCAGAACGGCCTCAGGAGGTCGTTGACGAATCCGGATGTGATCAATCTCGTCGACCGGCGAGAGCTGGCAGCGCTAAGCGCAGGAGCGTGGGGGCAGGGGGCGACCAAGGAGCCATTGGTCACCCGACGGTCGTCCGGTACGACCCGGCTCGGTCCGGGGCAGGAAGTTCGCGGCGCGGTCAGTGCAGTCGCGCAGGCAGAACACCGACTGGTGTCCGGCGGAAGGTCACGGGTGACCTCGTTCTCTCTTGACGAGGATCAGATGATCACCTTGGAGCAGACCTTTCACGCGGATGGGACCTCCAACTCGCTAGCCACCCTCTACCGCATGGACTGGGACTCTGGGGACCTCTTTCTCTTGAAGGCCAGCGAGAACGGCCACCTGGACACTCCGGTGCCGGCTTCGATCGAAGAGTTCTCCGTGTCAGCCGCCAAGTGCACTGGCTATCCCAAGGGCGACCCGTGTGGCGGCTGCTGCCTGAATGGCAGCGGTGCCGTGCTGATCACGCGCTGCAAGACCACAAGCGTGGCAAAGTGCGTCCTGGGAGGTGTTGGCTGCGCTGGGTGCGCCACCAGTTGCGGCGCCATCAGCTTCGGCTGCATCACATGCCTGGCTTCCACCTGTGGCATTGCGTTCATCGAGTGCTGCGGTTCTCGGTCCTCATCCTGCAGCGGAAATGCATGCTACTGATTGAGAGGATCCTGATGAGACCAGTGTTGGGCGTTTCGCTTGCCTTGGCGGCCATGTTCGCATTGGCCGTGTGGAAGACGATTGAGGACGGCGGATTCCCGCTCGTTCACTGGGCGGCGGTTCTAGTGGTTCTCGGTGTGCTCTTCACCATAGTTCGGCGGTCGCGCAGCCAGCGTTGACCGAGGCTTCTGGCCCAACAGCCGCGCGATGGGGGTCACGGGGGCGCGTCAGCGGCCCTCGTGACCTTCCGCTGCCTCAACGCTGCGCTGCTGCGCGCCGCCTTGCGACCCGATGAACTCGATGGCGCGCGACAGGGCGCGCTGTGCTGCACGCAGCTCGGCGACGTCGCCGAGAGCGCTCGGCCGACCTCCGGCCCGCCCGAGAAGCGGCGTCAAGCGATGATGCCCTGCCTACGCAACTCACCTTTGGCGTTGACGGGGAAGTAGAAGGCGTCCAAGTTCAGGGCCCTGCCGGCCTGGTAGTGAACGTCGATCCCGTACAAGTAGGTCTCGCCGGTGCTGAACGGACAGGGCTTGCGGCCCTGGAACGAGCCGGGGGCCGTGCCGCGCGCGTTGACACCCTGGGTCGTGAACAGCGCTGGCTCGTCGACGGAGTACATCATCTGCGGGTTGCTCTCACACCGATCGAACCAACCCCTTGGTTGGAGCTGTTCCAACTAGCCCCCCGGTCACCTGATCAGGTCATTAGCTGGGGCGCGTCTCGCAAGTCAGCGGCAGCTGGCGTCGTCGTCTTGGCTGCCACTGACTTGAAAGACACGCCCTAGACCGGCTCGGCCTCCGGGGCGGGGCGGCCGCCGCGGATCACCAGCGCCACCCCGACCACGACGGCGATCATCCCGGGCAGCGCGAGCAGCGGCGGCACCTGGTCGAGCAGGACCAGGGCGACCAGCAGCGCGCCGGGCACCTCCAGCAGCACCGCCAGCCCGACCACCGTCGGCCCGACCGTGGAGAGCACCAGGTTCAGCAGGGTGTGCCCGAGCAGCTGCGCGCAGAAGGTGATCGCCGCGATCAGCCACCAGTCGCGGGCGCTGAACCCGGCCAGCGGCACCCCGGCCACCACCGCCGCCACCGCCAGGGCGACCGCGCAGGTGGAATAGCAGACGACGGCGTAGGCCGAGGTGGTCAGCCGCTCCCGCGCCCGCGCGCCGGCGAGCATGTAGCCACCGGCGCAGATCGCCCCCAGCAGGGCCAGCCCGTCGCCGGCCAGCGCCGTCCAGGAGACGGTGACGTCGACCCCGGCGATCAGCGCCGCACCCAGCACCGCCAGCGCCAGCCCCCACCACACCCGGCCGGGCAGGTGCACGCCGGAGACCCGGGCGGCCAGCGCCGTCCAGATCGGGGTGGTGGTGACCAGCGCGGTCGAGGCGGCCACCGTGGTCATCGACAGGCTGGGCAGCCAGGCGGCGAAGTGCGCGGCCAGGAACAGCCCGGCGACCACCGAGCTGCCCAGCTGCCGGGCCCGCAGGCCGTGCAGCGTCGACCGCTCGCGCAGCAGCAGCACCGGCAGCAGCAGCACCGCCCCGGCGGCGTTGCGCCAGAAGGCGATGGCCAGGAACGAGGCGGTGACCATCGCGGTCAGCGGGCCGGAGAAGGAGACGCCGACGACGGCCACCGCCATCAGCCCGACGTCCCGCCCACCCGGCCGGTGCACCGCCCACGCCTGCGAGGCCGGCCGGCCCTGCTGCAGCGTCCCGCCGGCAGCCGCGGTGTCGCTCACACCGGCACCCGGACGGTGCCGCCGGCGATCGCCCGGACGGCGCCGGCCACGCTCACCGAGGTCACCTCGCCACCGGCGACGGCGACCCGGCCGCGCAGCTCCGACGGGCGCCCGACCGCGGCACCCTGCGCCAGCCGGTAGTCGGTGACGCCGTCGCCGGCCAGCCCCACGGCGGCCAGCCAGATGCCGGTGCCCAGCGCCGCGGAGCCGGTGGCCGGGTCCTCGTGCCAGTCGAGCCCGGCGGCGAAGACCCGCACGGTGCCCGAGGCCGTCGCCGGGTCCCAGGCCAGCAGCGAGACCCCGCCCTGCACGCCGGGCAGCAGCCGGTCGAGTGCCGGGCCGTCGGGCACCGCGCGGTCCAGCGCGCCGGGGTGCACCTCCAGCTGGGCGAAGTCGATGCCGCAGCCGACCAGGTGCGCGGGGCGGCCGGTGACGTCGTCCGGGCCGAGACCGCAGGCGGCGGCCAGCGCGGCGACGTCCGGGCCGGGGCGCTGCGAGACGGTGCCGCCGGTCAGCCGGGCGCCGTCGTCGTCCACCTCGACCTCGACCACGCCGGCGCCGCACTCCTGCCGGAGCACCCCGGCGGGCAGCCGGCCCAGCCGGACCAGGGTGTGCGCGGTGCCCACGCTCGGGTGGCCGGCGAAGGGCAGCTCGGTGCGCGGGGTGAAGATCCGCACCCGGTAGTCGGCCCCGGGCTCGGTGGGCGCGCTGACGAACGTCGACTCCGAGTACCCGAACTCCGCGGCGAGCGCCTGGCACTGCGCGGTGCTCAGCTGCCCGGCGTCCAGCACGACGGCCAGCTGGTTGCCGCTGAACGGCCGCGGGGCGAACACGTCCACGACCTCGAAGGCCAGCAGGTCAGACTCAGGGGCGCCCACGACGCCGACGGTAGCCTCAGCCCCGGCGACCGGAGCTGGTGAGGTCGCCGTCCACCCAACTGCCCGGTCCCCTGGCCGACGAGCGCGCGCGAGGAGGTGCCGTGACCACGGTGACCAGGGCCTACGTATCCCGGATCGCCGGCCTGACCGTCTTCGACCCCAACGGCGACCGGGTCGGCAAGGCCCGCGACGTGCTCGTCGCGCTGCGCGTGGGCAGCGCCGCGCCGCGCGTGCTCGGCCTGATCGTCGAAGTCGTCGCCCGCCGGCGGATCTTCTGCCCGATGGGCCGGGTCACCGGCCTGGACGCGGCCTCGGTGATGCTCGCCTCCGGCACGGTCAACCTCAAGCGGTTCGAGCAGCGCGCCGGGGAGACCCTGGTGCTGGGCGAGCTGCTGGACCGCCGGGTCACCATCGAGGACGACGGCCGGCCGGCCACCGTCGTGGACGCCGCGATCGAGCAGACCCGCACCGGTGACTGGGTGCTGTCCCGGCTGGCCGTGCAGGAGCCGGGCCGGCTCGGCCGCCGCGGGCAGCTGCACCAGCTGGCCTGGGACGAGGTCGAGGGGCTCGCGCTGCCGGAGACCGGGCAGAGCGCCGAGACGCTGATCGCCACCTACCGCGAGCTGAACGCCGCCGACGCCGCGCACGCGCTGCAGGAGCTGCCGATCAAGCGGCGGCACGAGGTCGCCGAGGCGATGGACGACAACCGGCTGGCCGACGTGCTGGGCGAGCTGCCCGAGGCCGAGCAGATCACCATCCTGGGCACCCTCGAGGAGCGGCGGGCCGCCGACGTCCTGGAGGAGATGGACCCCGACGACGCGGCCGACCTGCTCGCCGAGCTGTCCACCCTGGACCGGGACCGGCTGCTGGAGCTGATGGAGCCCGACGAGGCCGAGCCGGTGCGCCAGCTGCTGAAGTACTCCGAGGACACCGCCGGCGGGATGATGACCAGCGAGCCGGTGATCCTGTCCCACGACGCCACCATCGCCGAGGCGCTGGCCCGGGTGCGCGCGCCCGAGCTGACCCCGGCGCTGGCCAGCCAGGTGTACGTCTGCCGGCCGCCCTCGGCCACGCCGACCGGGCGCTACCTGGGGCTGGCGCACATCCAGCGACTGCTCCGCGAACCACCCTCGACGCTGGTCAGCGGGGTGCTCGACGACCTCGACCCGCTGCGCCCGGAGGCGCCGCTGGCCGAGGTGACCCGCTACTTCGCCACCTACAACCTGGTGGCCGCCCCGGTGGTCGACGCGCAGGGCCGGCTGGTCGGCGCGGTGAGCGTGGACGACGTCCTGGACCACCTGCTGCCCGACGACTGGCGTGAGCGGTCCCGTCGTGGCTGAGGACAACCGGCGCGCGGACCTGCGCCTGGACCAGCCGCGCGGGGCCCGGGGCATCGGCAGCTTCCTGCGGCTGGACCCCGACGCGGTCGGCCGGTTCGCCGAGGGGATCGCCCGGTTCCTGGGCACCGGCCGGTTCCTCGCCGTCCAGACGGTGATCGTGATCGTCTGGATCGTGCTGAACGTGGTCGCGGTGAACCTCCGCTGGGACCCCTACCCCTTCATCCTGCTCAACCTGGCGTTCTCCACCCAGGCCGCGTACGCCGCACCGCTGATCCTGCTCGCGCAGAACCGGCAGGCCGACCGCGACCGGGTGCAGGCCGAGGAGGACCGCAGCCGGGCCGCGCAGACCCGCGCCGACACCGACTACCTGGCCCGCGAGCTGGCCTCGCTGCGGGTGTCGGTCGGTGAGCTGGCCACCCGCGACTTCATCCGCGGCGAGCTGAACCGGCTGCTGCCCGACGACGGCGACGGCGACGGCGAGCGCAAGAAGAAGAGCAAGAAGCGGCGCGAGGCGGTCGACCCGGCGGTCTGAGCCCTCAGCCCCGGACGGCGCCCAGCACGGCGGCGACCGGGTCGCCGCCGGCGGTGTCGACCACCGTGTGCCGCTCGTGCCACTGGTCGACCCGCCGGGCCCGCACCTGCTCCCACGTCGGGACGGTGTGCCCGGCCAGGTCGGCGGTGCGCTCCTCGACCCGGCGCCGGTGCTCGGCCGGGTCGGTGCAGATCAACCGCAGCCAGTGCACGCCGGCGCCGTGCCGGGCAGCCAGCTCGCGGAACGGCCGGCGGGCGGCGGCGACGTCGAAGACCGCGTCGACCAGCACGTCGGTGCCGGCGGTGAGGCAGGTGTCGGCGGCGGCGAGGGCCAGGTCGTAGCCGTGCGCCCCGACCTCGTCGGGCCCGGCCACCAGGTGCTGGCGGAGCAGCGCGGTCTCGAAGGCGTCGATCCGCAGGTGTGCCGCGCGCAGCTCCCCGGCGACCGCGCGGGCCACGGTCGTCTTGCCGACCCCCGGCAGCCCGCCGACCACGATCAGCACGTCAGACCCACCGGTGCAGCAGGTCGAGCACCTGTGGCGCGAGCCAGACCGCCGGGACGGCGCACGCCGCGGCCCACAGCCGGGTGCGGTGGTCCCGCGGCAGGAGGAGGACCAGCACCAGTGCGGTGACCACCTCGGCGAGTGCCTGCACCGGGCGACCGGCCATCGCCAGCGCCTGGTCCTGCCAGGCCAGCCAGGTCTGCCGGGCGCCTCCGCTGCCCAGCACCAGGCCGGCCGGGACGCCGAGCAGGGCCCCGGGCAGCCAGCCGCTGCGCCGGGTCGCCCAGTGCACGGTCACGCCGGTGGCGGGGACCGCGGTGGCCGAGAGGAACAGCCAGATGACCAGCAGGTCGGCCTGCCAGCCGAAGTCGAGCACGAGCGCGGCCCAGCCGTAGTAGGCCACGGTCATCGCGGCGAAGAAGACCCCGGAGCGCAGTCCGGCGGCCGGCAGCGAGGGCGCCCGCCAGCCGATCAGCGCCACGACGAGCACCCAGGCCGCCGGGTAGCTGCCCAGGTCGGCGGCCCAGCGCCAGCCCGACTCGTCGCCGGCCTTCGCCGCGACGCCGGCCAGCAGGCCCGCCAGCACAGCCAGGGCCAGGGGGGCCCGTCGGCGGGCCGTCACCTCGGGGGTCGCCGTCACGGGACCGATCGTGCCGTCGCGGCACCCCCGGACGAGTTCGCCGCGCCCGGGAGGGCCAGGTCGGCAGCCCAGGATCGAGGACTTCGGGCCGGTGGCGACGGTGGGTACCCTCGGTCGTTCGTCCGGGACGCCCGTCGCCATGTCCCCACATCCGGGAGGGGACTCGTGACCGGCTCACTGCCCTCTGGCACTCCCCTGCCCGCGGAGTCCGACCCCGCATTCGAGCGGTTCGCGCGGCTCGTGCGCGCCTCGCTGGACGTGCCGGTGGCCCTGGTGACGTTCGTGTCGGACCAGGAGCAGGTCTTCCCCGGCGCGCTGGGGCTGCCCGAGCCGTGGCAGACCAGCCGCAGCACGCCGCTGAGCCACTCGTTCTGCCAGCACGTGGTCCGCTCCGGCGAGCCACTGGTCGTCACCGACGCCCGCACCGAGCCGCTGGTCGCCGAGAACCTGGCGGTCCCCGACCTGGGCGTCATCGCCTACGCGGGTGCACCGATCACCGACGCCCGGGGCCGGGTCGTCGGCTCGCTGTGCGCCATCGACAGCCGGCCACGCGCCTGGTCCGACCGCGACCTGGCGGTGCTGGCCGACCTGGCCGGCGCGGTCAGCTCCGAGCTGCGGCTGCGGGCCGCGCACGAGCGCGCGGACGACGCCACCGCCGACATGACCGCCTCGGCCGACCAGGCACGGCGGCTGCTGGCCCAGCACGAGTTCGACCGGTCCCGGTGGGCACTGGCGCTGGTCGCCGGCCGGGCGGGCACCTTCGACCTGGAGCTCTCCACCGGCGGGCTGACCGTCGACGACCGGCTGCTCGAGCTGTCCGGGCTGGACCGCGGCACGTTCACCGGCCGGCCGGAGGACGTGTACGCCCGCGTTCACCCCGACGACCTCACCGCCGTCGTCGCCGCGGTGCAGCGGGCCATCGACACCAGTGGGGTGTACGACGCCGAGTACCGCATCGTCCTGGCCGACGGCACGCACCGCTGGGTCGCCGCCCGCGGGCAGGTGCTCCCCGGGGCCGAGGACACCGGTGCCCACCTCGTCGGCCTGGTGCACGACACCACCGCGCAGCGCGAGCCGCTCGGCCTCGCCGCGCAGGCACTGGAGTCGATGGCGGTCGGTTTCGCCGCACTGGACGCCGACTGGGTGTTCACCCACGTCAACCGGGAGGCCGAGCGGATCACCGGCTCCTCGCGGGCGGACCTGCTGGGCCGGACGATCTGGGAGGTCTTCCCGGCGACCGTCGGCACCGACTTCGAGGCGCACTACCGCCGGGCCGCCGAGACCGGCGAACCGATGTCCTTCGACGCCTACTACCCCGAGCCGCTCGACGTCTGGGTGGAGGTCCGCGCGGTGCCGAACCCGGCCGGGCTGGCGCTGCACTTCGTCGACATCACCGCCCGCGCCCGGGCCCACCAGCAGGCCGAGCAGCTGGCCACCCGCGAGCGGCTGCTGAGCCTGGTCACCGAGGAGCTCGGGAGCACCCTCGACGCCGCGGAGGCCGCCCGGCGGCTGACCCGGCTGGCCGTGCCGGCGGTCGCCGACTGCGCGATCGTCACCCTCGTCGACGACGACGAGGCCACCGGCTCCCGCCGCGGGCTGCGCACCGTCGCCTCCTGGCACACCGACCCCGGGCTCCGCGGCCTCGTCGACGGCTACGCCCGGACCCGGCTCGCCGCCTTCGACGACGACGCGATCGTCGAGCGCGCCCTGCGCACCGGCCGGCTCCAGCTGATCGCCTCGGGCGCGACCGCCCAGGCGGAGCAGATGCTCGCCCCGGGCCCGCAGCGCGACGCGCTGACCGCGGTGGCCCCCGAGGCGATCGCGGTCCTTCCGCTGCCCGGCCGCACCGGACCGGTGGGGCTGCTGACCCTGGCCACCAGCGCCGCACGGGGGACGTTCACCGAGGAGGAGCTGGCCACCGCCGGGTACGTCGCCGCCCGCGCCGGCCTGGTGCTCGACAGCGGCCGGCTCTACCGGCAGCAGCGCCGGCTGGCCGAGGGGTTCCAGCGTTCGCTGCTCACCGCCCCGCCCCAGCCGGACCACCTGCAGGTCGTCGTCCGGTACGTGCCGGCCGCGCAGGCCGCCGAGGTCGGTGGCGACTGGTACGACGCGTTCATGCAGGGCGACGGCGCGACCACCGTGGTGATCGGCGACGTCGTCGGGCACGACACCCAGGCGGCCGCCGCGATGGGCCAGATCCGCAGCATCGTGCGCACCGTCGGCGCCCTGGACGACAGCACCCCCGCGTCCGTGCTGCGCCGGTCCGACGAGGTCATGCAGACCCTGCAGTCGGGCATCCTGGCCACGGCGGTGGTGGCCCGCCTCGAGCAGACCGCCGGCGAGCAGGCGCAGGGGCTGACCCGGCTCCGCTGGGCCAACGCCGGTCACCCACCGCCGATGGTGGTCGCCCCGGACGGCGCGGTCACCGTGCTGACCGCCGAGCGCGCCGACCTGCTGCTCGGGGTCGACCCGGGCGCGCACCGGCAGGACACCCAGGTGACCCTCGGCCGCGATGCCGTCGTCGTCTTCTACACCGACGGGCTGGTCGAACGCCGCGACCAGGACCTCGACCAGGGCACGGCCCGGTTGCAGGCGCTGCTGGCCGAGCTCGCCGGGCGGGACCTCGACGAGCTGTGCGACGAGGTGCTGACCCGGATGGTGCCCGCCGACCCCGACGACGACGTGGCGCTGATCGCCGTCCGGCTGCACCCGCAGGAGCTGCCCCGTCCGGTGGAGGCCGGGCCGAACCGGGTCCCGCCCGACATCGCGACGGACTGACCGGCCCCGACCGCGGCCCACGGGGTGACGGGCTGCACACCGAGCAATCATGCACAGTGTGCAGCCAAAGGCTCATCCTGGGCCGGTGACCGAACGAGGACTGCGCGAGCGGAAGAAGGCCGACACCCGCGCGGCGCTCGCCGCCGCGACGCTCCGGCTCGCGGTCGAGCAGGGCTGGGAGCACGTCACGGTCGAGGCCATCGCGGCGGCGGCCGACGTCTCCTACCGGACGTTCTTCAACCACTTCTCCGCCAAGGAGGAGGCGCTGGTCTTCCCGGCCGGCGCCGACCAGCCGCGGCTGTCCGCCCGGCTGCGCGCCCAGCCGGCCGAGCTCGGCGTGCTCGCCGCCGCGCGCGCGGCGCTGCGCGAGGAGCTGACCGAGCTGGAACGCGACCCCACCGCCCTGCACGACCGGATCACCGTGATCGCCGGCAACCCCTCGCTCCTCCCCCGGCTGGTCGAGGTCGGCGCGGCCGACGAGCTGGAGGTCGCCGTGGCGGTCGCCGAGCGCACCGGCCAGGACGCCACCACCGACCTCTACCCCGGGCTGCTGGCCGCCGTCCTCTCCGCCGCCGTCCGGGTCAGCTTCGCCCGCTGGCACACCGGGCACGGCGCCGTCCCGCTCACCACCCTGCTCGACGAGGCGCTGGACGCGCTGTCCGCCGGCCTGCCCGAGCCCACGCACTGACCCACCCCGCCCACAGCACCGACAGGAGCACCATGTCCACCACCGCGGAGACCGGCCCGGCAGCCGGCGCGGCCAGCACCGAGGCACGGATGAGCCGGCGGGAGGTGCTCCAGGCGCTGTCCGGCCTCATGGTGGGCATCTTCGTGTCCATCCTGGCCGCCACCGTCGTCTCCAACGCCCTGCCGGTGATCATCGCCGACCTGAACGGCAGCCAGTCGATCTACACCTGGGTGGTCACCGCCGAGCTGCTGGCCATGACGGCGTCCGTGCCGCTGTGGGGCAAGCTCGCCGACCTGGTGAGCCAGAAGCTGCTGGTGCAGCTGTCGCTGGCGCTCTTCGTCGCCGGGTCGCTGCTGGCCGGGTTCAGCCAGGACACCACGATGCTGATCATCGCGCGGGTGGTCCAGGGCCTCGGCGCCGGCGGCCTGACCGCGCTGGTGCAGATCGTGATGGCGGCGATGATCCCGCCGCGTGAGCTGGGCCGGTACGCCGGCATCTTCGGCGCGGTCTTCGCCGTCGCAACCGTGGCCGGGCCGCTGATCGGCGGCGTCATCGTCGACACCTCGTGGCTGGGCTGGCGCTGGTGCTTCTTCATGGGGGTGCCGTTCGCCCTGCTGGCGATCGTGCTGCTGCAGAAGACCCTCAAGCTGGAGCAGGTGCGCCGCCGCGACGTGCAGATCGACTGGCTGGGCGCGCTGCTGATCACCGCCGGGGTGAGCACCCTGCTGATCTGGGTGACCCTGGCCGGCAACGACTTCGACTGGCTGTCCGGCACGACGGCGCTCATGGTCGGCGGCGCCGCGGTGCTGCTCGCGCTGGCACTGGTCGTCGAGTCGCGGGTGGCCGAGCCGGTCATCCCGCTGGGCATCTTCCGCAACCGGACCGTCACGCTCACCGTCGTCGCCAGCGCGCTGGTCGGCATCGCGATGTTCGGCGGCACGGTGTTCCTGTCCCAGTACTTCCAGATCTCGCTGGGCTACTCCCCCACCGAGGCCGGGCTGCTGTCGCTGCCGATGATCGGTGGCCTGCTGGTCTCCTCCACCGTCGCCGGCGCGCTGATCACCAAGACCGGCACCTGGAAGCGGTTCCTGGTCGCCGGTGGCGTGCTGATGACCGTCGGGTTCGGCCTGCTGGCCACCATCGACGCGCAGACCTCGATCTGGCTGCTGGGCGCCTTCATGGTGGTGCTCGGGGTCGGCGTCGGGCTCCTGATGCAGAACCTGGTGCTGGCCGCGCAGAACGACGTGCCGGCCCGGGAGCTCGGTTCGGCGACCTCGGTGCTGTCCTTCTTCCGCAGCCTGGGCGGCACGATCGGCGTCAGCGTGCTCGGCGCGGTGCTCGCCAGCCGGGTGGCCGGCGACCTGGCCGTGCTGGGCGGGGGCACGGAGGGCGGCGGCGAGACCGCCGTCCCCGACGTGTCGGCCCTGCCGCCGGAGGTCGCCCGCGTGGTGCAGGACGCCTACGGCGATGCCACCGCCGAGCTGTTCCTGATCGCCACCCCGCTGGCCGCCCTGGCGCTGCTGGTCGTGCTCTTCATCAAGGAGAAGCCGCTGAAGACCACCAGCGGCGCCGAGCGGCTCGCCGAGGAGCAGGCCCAGCTGCCCCTCGCCCACTGACCGCCGGCGGCTGCCGTGCTCCCGTTCGGGGGCACGGCAGCCGTCAGCCGGTGAGCACGTGCACCAGCGCGCCGGCCGCCCCGGCCAGCACCAGGACGACGATGAACGGCGCGCGCAGCGCCAGCGCCAGGGCGGCGACCGCCAGCCCGACCAGCCGGCCGTCGAGGACCAGATCGCGCCCCGACGCCACGGCCTGGACGGCGACCAGCGCGGCCAGCAGCGCCGCCGGCACGAACTCCACCACCCGGGTCACCCACGGCCGCTGCACCCAGGCCGCCGGCACCGACAGCCCGGCCAGCTTCAGCAGGTAGCAGCCCAGCGAGCCGGCCAGCACCACCGCCCACAGCGTCCCGCTGCTCACGGGGTCACCGCCGTCCGCGGCCGCCCGGCCAGCGCCACCGCGACGACGGCCAGCACCACCTGCACCCCGGCGGGCACGAACGGCGTCAGCGCCAGCGCCACCGCCGCGCCGCCGAGCGCGACCCGCCGCTGCACCGCCGCCTCCGGCGCGCCCCGGCGCAGCCGTGGCCACAGCAGCGCCAGGAAGGCGGCGGGAACGATGGCGTCCAGCGCCGCCTGCGCGGTCTCCCCCAGCGCGGCGGCACCCAGCGAGCCGATCAGCGTCGTCGCGTTCCAGCCGAGGTAGATGGTCGCGCCGGTGACCCAGAACGCCAGCCGGCCCAGCTCCCGGTCGGGCGCGGCGACCGCCATCGCCGTCGTCTCGTCGATCACCCAGTGCGCCGCGCCGGCCCGGCGGAGCAGGCCACGGGGGGTCAGCATCGGGGCGAGGCGGACGCCGTAGACGGTGTTCCGGGTGCCCAGCAGCAGCGCGCTGCCCACCGCCGCGAACGCACCCCCGCCTGCCCCGAGCACGCCGACCAGCGCGAACTGCGAGGCACCGGTGAACATCAGCGCCGAGAGGGTCACCGCCTGCCAGGTGCTCAGCCCGGCACCGGCGGCGGCCGCACCGAAGGCGACCCCGTACAGACCCACGGCGACCCCGAGCCCGATCGCATCACGCAGGGTCGCGGTGCGGGTGTCGGACGGCACGCAGGGACCCTAGAGCTCACCGGGTCGGCCGGCTCACACCCGCTGGCCCGGGCCGGCCCCCGGGGCCGCCGTACAGTGAGGGTCGCCCGCGCGCGGGCCCCGCCATGGGCCCGGTACCCGCGAGCTCCCCGTCGAAGGAGACACAACCCGCATGTCCGACACGCTGACCGGATCGCCGGCGCTGGACGCCGTGAACGCGGCCCTGGCGACGGTGCAGGACCCGGAGATCAACCGTCCGCTGCCCGAGCTGGGCATGGTCAAGGACGTGCAGATCGGCGTCGGCGGCGACCCGGGCGCCGTGCGCGTCGAGGTCTACCTCACCGTCGCCGGCTGCCCGATGCGCGAGACGATCACCAACCGCGTCACCCAGGCCGTCGGCGCCGTCCCCGGCGTGACGTCCGTCCAGGTGGGCCTGGACGTGATGAGCGACGAGCAGCGCACCGAGCTGCGCAAGACCGTGCGCGGCAGCGACACCGCCGAGCCGGTCATCCCCTTCGCCCAGCCGGGCTCGCTGACCCGCGTCTACGCGGTCGCCTCCGGCAAGGGCGGGGTCGGCAAGTCCAGCGTCACGGTCAACCTGGCCGCCGCGATGGCGAAGAAGGGCCTGTCGGTCGGCGTCGTGGACGCCGACATCTACGGCCACTCGGTGCCCCGCATGCTCGGCGTGGACGACAAGCCCACCCAGGTCGACAACATGATCATGCCGCCGCAGTCCTACGGCGTGAAGGTCATCTCCATCGGCATGTTCACCCCGGGCAACACCCCCGTGGTGTGGCGCGGGCCGATGCTGCACCGCGCGCTGCAGCAGTTCCTCGCCGACGTGTGGTGGGGCGACCTCGACGTGCTGCTGCTCGACCTGCCCCCGGGCACCGGTGACGTGGCCATCTCCATCGCCCAGCTGGTGCCCAACGCCGAGATCCTCGTGGTGACCACGCCCCAGCTGGCCGCCGCCGAGGTGGCCGAGCGGGCCGGCGCGATCGCCACCCAGACCCACCAGCAGGTGGTCGGGGTCATCGAGAACATGTCCTGGCTGGAGCTGCCCGACGGCTCCCGCATGGAGGTGTTCGGCTCCGGTGGTGGCGAGGCCGTCTCCGACGCGCTGACCAAGACCCTCGGTGCCCGGGTGCCGCTGCTCGGCCAGATCCCGCTGGACACCCGGCTGCGCGAGGCCGGTGACGCCGGTGCGCCGATCGTGCTCGCCCAGCCCGACGCCCCCGCGGCCCAGCAGCTGTCGAAGATCGCCGACGGGCTCGCCGTCCGGTCCCGCGGCCTGTCCGGCATGTCGCTGGGGCTCACCCCGGTCAAGCGGTAGTCACCAGCTCGGACAGCAGCGGCCGGTCACCCCACGGGTGACCGGCCGCTGCTGCGTCCGGGGCGGCTCACACCAGCTCCTCGACGTCCCAGCTCGTGCCCTCCCCCTGCCGGAAGACCTCGGCGAGCACGAGCAGCAGGACGCCGGCCAGCAGCGCCGGGACGACGGTGAGGGTCACTCCGGGGACGAACGCGCCGCCGGGGCCGGCCTGCCCGAGCCGGTCCAGGACGGCGAGCGAGGCCAGTTGCGGCAGCAGCGGACCGATGCCGCCCGCGAGCACCACCAGCACGGCCAGGCCGGCCAGCCGCCGGGCGTTGCCGGGCTCGAACGGGTGTCCGGCGGCGATCGAGGCCAGCACCGGGCGCAGCAGCCAGGCCGCGACGCCGGCGGCCAGGCCGAGGACGGCGGCGTCGCCGCGGGCCAGCAGCTGCTCGCCCACGGTGGAGTACCAGGCCGACAGCTCCGCCGCCCGACCCCCGTCCTGCCCGGTCACCAGGGCGCCGTCGGGCAGCCCGGGCACGTCGACAGTGCCGACGGCCAGCTCGACCGGCACCCGGACGGCGGCACCTGCCTGGGTGGCGCCGTTGATCGCGTAGACCGGCCCCGCGACCGCGCCGGCGACCCCGAGCACGGTGACCAGCCCCCGGAGCCACCAGAGCACCGACGGCGTCACGTAGGTCGTCTCACGCGCCATGACGGCACCCCCGGGCGTCGACGGGTCGGGGGGCGGAGTCTGCCCACCGACGGCGGAGGTGTCCAGCGCATCCACCGCGGCGTCCGAGGACGGCGGAGTCAGGTGCTGCCCGGGGGGGCAGCTGACCCCGAGGTCAGGTGGCGTCGGCGTCGAACGGGGGCGGGCTGCCGGCGGCGCGGGTGCGGGTCAGCTGCGTGGACCGCACCCGGGACGCAGCGGTCGCCCCCGTGGCGGCTGCCCGGGGTGCCGGCTCGTCGTCGCTGAGCAGCTGCTGCCGGATGAAGGTCTTGGGGTGGTACTGCCGCAGGTCGATGTCCCGCAGGTGGTCGAAGTCGTCGCCCAGGGTGTCGTGGAGCTGGCCGCGCACACCGGTGACCGTCTCGCGGACCTTCTTCAGTCCGGTGGCCGCGTCCTTGGCCAGCGAGGGCAGCCGGTCGGGGCCGAAGATGAACAGCGCGGCCAGCGCTAGGACGACGATCTCGCCCCAGCCGATCGAGTTGAACACCGCGCCTCCTCGTGACCGGCCGCGCGCCGCGACCGTGTCCAGACTAGGTGGGCCGGCTGTCGTGCAGCTGAGCAACGGCCCAACACCGGGTGACCGACCTGCCCGTGGGGGCCGAGGCTCAGGCGGCGCCGAGGGTGACCTGGACCTCGCGGGAGGCCCCGTTGCGCACCAGCTCCAGGGTCACCGTGTCGCCCGGGTCGTGGGCGTCGACCGCTACGACCAGCTCCTCCGAGCTGCCCACCGCCTCGCCGTCCACCGCGATGACCACGTCCTGCTCCTGGACGCCGGCCTCGGCCGCGCCGCTGTCGGGCTCGACGTTCACCACCAGCGCGCCGTCCCGGGTGCCGTCGGTGACCGAGCGGGCGTTCACCCCGAGGGTGGCGTGCACCGCCGACCCGGTGGAGATCAGCTGCTCGGCGATGTCGCGGACCGTGTCGATCGGGATGGCGAAGCCGAGCCCGATCGAGCCGCCGGTGGTGCCGTTGCCGCCCACGGAGGCGATCGCGGTGTTGATCCCGATGACCGCGCCGGTGCCGTCGACGAGCGCACCGCCGGAGTTGCCCGGGTTGATCGGGGCGTCGGTCTGCACCGCACTGATCACCGCGTTGGTGTCGCTGCCCTCGCCGGCGAGCCGGACCGGCCGGTCGAGCGCGCTGACGATGCCGCTGGTGACCGTGCCGGCCAGGCCCAGCGGTGAGCCGATGGCCACCACCGGGTCACCGACGACCAGGCCGCCCGGGTCACCCAGGGAGGCCGCGACCAGCCCGGGCTTCTCCACCTTCAGGACGGCGAGGTCACTGGACGGGTCCCGGCCCACGATGCGGGCCGCGGAGCCGCTGCCGTCGTCGAAGACCGCGCGGATCTCCGCGTCCTCGGCGTCCGCGGCCCCGGAGATGACGTGGTTGTTGGTGACGATGTAGCCCTCGTCGGCGTCCACCACGACGCCGGAGCCGGTCGCGCCGGCGTTGGCCAGCCGGACCTCGATCGAGACCACGGCCGGAGTGATCCGGCCGGCGATGTCGGCGACCGAGCCCGGCTCCCGGGTGGTGCCCGGGGAGACCTCGGAGAGCTGCGTGCCCGGGGAGAGCAGCGGCTCCTCGTCGGCGGTGCGGCCCAGGAACCACGCCGTGGTGCCGCCGGCGACGCCGACGATGAGGAGACAGAGCAGCGCCAGGGTGGTCAGCCGGATCGACAGGTCGCGCAGCCGGACCTTGCGGCGACCCTGGGCGTCGACGACGACCGGGCCGGGCTGCAGCTCCTCGCGGGGGTACTGGGCCGGCGCCCCGAGCCCGGCGGGCGCGTACGGGTCGCGCCAGGGATCGGCGGCGGCGTCGGGCTTCCAGAAGGGGGCGGCCGCGGTGCGCCGGCGCCGCGGGCGGCCGCCGGGCGGCTCACCCAGTCCGGAGGCGCCGTCGCGGGGCGCGAACGCGCGCAGCACGGCCTCGGGCGGCGGCGGCGGGACCGGCGGCGGACCGGGCACCGGCCGGTCACCGCTGAAGGAGCCGGTGACCTCCTGCGGCCGGCCGAAGGCGGCCTGCTGCGCGGGGTGCGGCTGGGGCTGCGGCCCGCGGTCGGGCTGCAGCCGACCGTCGGCCGGCGCGAAGGCACCCGTGGTGCCGGCCGGCCGCCCGAAGACGGCGGCCTGGTCGCCCTCGGGGTCCCCGGGGTGGCCGTCGGCGCGCTCGTCGACCCGCCGGGAACCGGTCGGCTCGGAGCCGGGCGTCTCGCTCAGGGCGTCCCGTCCGGGGGCAGCGTGGTGGTGGCGCCCACGGTCATCGCGCGCACCACCGGCGGCACGATGTCGGTGCGCTCGGTCGGGACCGTGCGGCTGACCGGCCCGGCGACCTGCCCGGGCCGCGCCACCTCGTCGGCGGGCACCTCCCCGGCCGGCAGGCCGACGGCGAGCACGGCGACGCCGAGCCCCAGCCCGGCCAGCGCACCGGTGACCCCGCGGCGCAGCCAGCGCGGGCTGCCGTCGACGCGGGCCGGCGGCTCGGCCGGCGACAGCGGGATCGCCCACGACCCGCCCAGTCCGCTGGTGGTGAGACCGTCGGCGCCCGCGCTGACCGTGCCCAGCCCTCCGCTGCCGGGCACGTCCGCGGTGAACGGGATCGCCTTCAGCCGGGACAGCAGGTCACAGGGGACGTCGAGGTCGACGCCCCGCTGCAGCGCGTCCTTGGCCTCCCGCTGCGCGGCGACCGCCATCCGGCACTGGGCACACCCGCCCAGGTGCCGGGCGGCGCGACCGGCCGCCCCGCCGGACAGCTCCCCGTCGACGAGGGCGGCGATCGCCTCCTGGGCGAGGTGGCTCTCCGAGATGCTCACGACACCTCCCCGGCGGCCAGCGCGGCGCGGCCGGCGGCAGTGCGGTTCGGCGCCATGTGTGCCAGGGCCTCGCGCAGCTGCACCCGGCCGCGGTGGATGCGGCTGCGCACCGTGCCCAGCTTGATGCCCAGGGTCGCCGAGATCTCCTCGTAGGTGAGGCCCTCGATGTCGCAGAGCACCACGGCGACCCGGAACTCCGGGCTCAGCGCGTCGAGTGCGGCCTGCACCTGCGGGTCGAGGTGGGTGTCGGCGTAGACCTGCTCCGGCGAGGGTGCGGAGCCGGGCAGCCGCTCGGTGTCCTCGGGCAGCGCGTCGAAGCGGATCCGCTGCCGGCGCCGGACCATGTCCAGGAACAGGTTCGTGGTGATCCGGTGCAGCCAGCCCTCGAAGGTGCCCGGGGAGAAGTCCGCCAGCGAGCGGAACACCCGGACGAAGGTCTCCTGGGTGAGGTCCTCGGCGTCCTGCTGGTTGCCCGACAGCCGGTAGGCCAGCCGGTACACCCGTGCCGAGTGGTCGCGGACGACCTGCTCCCACGTCGGGGCGACCCACGGCTCGGCCGCCGCGGCAGCGGGCTCGGGCAGCCCCTGCCCCGCGGGTTCGGTCGTGGCGGGTCCGGTCACCGGCCCAGGATCGCAGACCACGGGCGCGGACACCTCCCCACCGGGGGTGGACCGCTCGACGGCAGGCTGGCTGGTGGTGGTACGCGAGAGACGCACGTCCGGTCCAACGGGCAGGTGGCAGAGCGGTGTTCCCGTCCGCACCGGACCCACAGCCAGTTGCCAGGAACGCACCCGGTGGACGACGGCGGCGCCACCCTCCCGGGCGCGGACGCCGGTGCCGCCACTACCCTCGCCCAGTGACCAGCGCTGCCGGACCGCCCCCTTCAGGAGGGTCCCCGACCAGTGCCGCGGACTACGCCGACAGCTTCGCCACCGAGAGCCCGGCCCAGGCCGCGGCGCGACAGCGGGCCCTGACGTCGGCCAGTGCCTTCGGCACCCCTGCGCCCGTCGAGCCCGCGGTCGGCGCCACCCTCGCCGTCCTCGCCGCCTCCAGCGACGCCCGCTCGGTCGTCTCCATCGGCAGCGGCGGCGGCGTGGCCGGGCTGTGGCTGCTGCAGGGCATGCGCACCGACGGGGTGCTCACCTCGCTGGACGCCGACCCGGCCGAGCTGCGCGCCGCCCGGCGGGCGTTCACCGAGGCCGGCATCCCCAACGGCCGCACCCGGCTGATCTTCGGCACCCCGGGTGAGGTGCTGCCGCGGCTCTCCCCCGGCGGCTACGACCTGGTCAGCTGCGCCGGCCCGCCGCTGGAGTACTCCAGCGACCTCGACGGCCTGCTCGGGCTGATCCGTCGCGGCGGGTCGCTGGTCTGCCACGGCCTCCTCACCGAGGCCCGGATCGCCGACCGCGCGGCCCGCGACCCGCAGACCGTCGCCTGGCGGGAGATCGCCCGCACCCTGCGCGAGGACGAGACGCTCACCTGCGCGGTCCTGCCCATCGGCACCGGCCTCCTGGTCGCCACCAAGCGCACCTGAGAGACCTCTCCCGCCCGCCAGCGCTGCCTCAGCGGAAGAGCAGCCGGTCCGCCGGCTCCCAGGGGCCGCCACGGTAGTGCCAGAGGCCGAGCCCGCGGGCGGTGACCGTCTCCGGCACGAAGCCGGCGGACAGCTGGGCGTGCAGCGCCCGGGCGACGTCCGGGGCGACCTTGTTCTGCACGGTCACGTGCGGGCGGGACCACTGCCGGTCCTGCCGGGTCAGCCACGGGTCGAAGGCACCGGCCAGCCGGGTGCGCAGCGCGGTCAGCTGGCTCGACCCCAGGTCCAGCGCCACCCCGCGACCGAGGAACCGCACCCCGGTCACGGTGACGTCGAACGCCGGCCGGTCCGCCGCAGCCGCCAGCTCTCGCCGCACTGGCTCCAACTGCTCCCCCGGCAGCGCGTGGAACAGCGTGACGTGCGCCTGCAGACGAAACACTCCTTTCCCCCCACCACTCGCAGGCTCGCGGTGGGCCCCTGAAAGGGGCCTGGCCGGGAAGTGCTCGGCCCGCAACCGGTCGAACCGCTCCTGCGCCGCCCGGTCGAGCAGCAGCGTGACGATCAGCGGGGCCGCGCCGGTGCCGTCGGACATCAGCCGATGGCGCGGGCGCCCTTGCCCAGGATGGTCACCCCGCCTGCGCTGACGTGGTAGCGCTCACGGTCGCGGTCGAGGTCCACCCCGATGTGCGCACCGGGCGGGACGACGACGTTCTTGTCCAGGATCGCCCGGCGCACGATCGCGCCCTCGCCGATGTGCACGCCGTCCATCAGCACGCTGCCCTCGACCCGTGAACCGCGCTCGAGCCGCACGCCCGGCGAGACCACCGAGCCGTGCACCGAGCCGCCGTCGATGATCACGCCGGCGCTGACCATCGACTCCTCGGCCCGGCCACCGAGCACGAACTTCGCCGGCGGCAGCATCGGCGGGAGGGTGTAGATCGGCCAGCGGTCGTTGTAGAGGTTGAACACCGGCGAGACCGACACCAGGTCCATGTGCGAGTCGTAGTAGGCGTCCAGCGTCCCGACGTCGCGCCAGTAGCCGTGGTCGCGCTCGGTCTCCCCGGGGACGACGTTGCTGCTGAAGTCGTAGACGTAGGCGTCGCCGGCCTCGGCCATCATCGGCATGATCGAGCCGCCCATGTCGTGCACCGAGTTCTCGTCGGCGGCGTCGACCCGCAGCGCCTCGAGCAGCGCGTCGGTGGTGAAGACGTAGTTGCCCATGCTGGCGAACGTCTCGTCGGGGCTGCCGGGCATGCCGGGCGGGTCGGCCGGCTTCTCCAGGAACTGGCGGACCTTGCCGTTCTCGTCGGCGTCGATGACGCCGAAGGCGGTGGCCTCCTGCCGCGGCACGCGCAGCCCGGCGACGGTGACGCCGGCACCGGTGGCCAGGTGCTGCTCGATCATCTGCGCCGGGTCCATCCGGTACACGTGGTCGGCGCCGAAGACGACGACGATCTCGGGCCGGTCGTCGTAGATCAGGTTGAGGCTCTGGTAGATCGCGTCGGCGCTGCCGGTGTACCAGCGCGGGCCCAGCCGCTGCTGCGCCGGCACCGGGGTGATGTAGCTGCCCAGCAGGGTCGACATGCGCCAGACCGTGGTGATGTGCCGGTCCAGGGAGTGGCTCTTGTACTGCGTCAGCACGGCGATCCGCCGGATGTCGGCGTTCACCAGGTTCGACAGCACGAAGTCGATGAGCCGGTAGTTGCCCCCGAAGGGCACCGCGGGCTTGGCCCGGTCCTGCGTCAGGGGGGCGAGGCGCTTGCCCTCGCCACCGGCCAGCACGATTCCCAGGACCTTCGGACCGCCACGCATGGACGCAACGTAACTGCTGAGCCCCCGGTTCGCGCGATCTTGCGCGCAGGACGCGGCAGCGCACCACCACCTAGGGTGAAGCGCGTGCGCGTGGGAGTGGTGACGAGGGAATGGCCGCCGGACGTCTACGGAGGGGCCGGGGTGCACGTCGAGCACCTCGTCGCGGCCCTGCGTGGGCTGGAACACGGCCCGGAGCTGGACGTGCACTGCTTCGGCGGTCCGCGCCCCGACGCGACCGGGCACGGCGTGCCCAGCGGGCTGCAGTCGGCCAACGGCGCGCTCCAGGCGGTGGGGGTCGACGTGGAGATCGCCGCGGCCCTGGCCGACGCCGACCTGGTGCACTCGCACACCTGGTACGCCAACTCCGCCGGCCTGCTCGCCCAGCTGGTGCACGGGTCCGCCCACGTGGTGACCGCGCACTCGCTGGAGCCGCGCCGGCCGTGGAAGGCAGACCAGCTGGGTGGGGGCTACCGGCTGTCCTCCTGGGTCGAGCGCACCGCCTACGACGCCGCCGACGCGGTGATCGCCGTCAGCCGCGGCATGCGCGCCGACGTGCTCGACGTCTACCCCGACCTCGACCCCGGGAAGGTGTTCGTGGTCGGCAACGGCGTGGACGCACAGGCCTACCGCCCGGTCGAGGCACCCGACGTCGTCCGTGGCCTGGGCGTCGACCCCGATCGGCCCTACGCCCTGTTCGTCGGCCGGATCACCCGGCAGAAGGGGCTGGTGCACCTGCTGGCCGCGGCCGAGCAGCTGCCCCCCGAGGCCGGGCTGGTGCTCTGCGCCGGCGCCGCCGACACCCCGGCCGAGCGCCAGCAGGTGGCCGACGCCGTGGCCGAGCTGCAGTCCCGCCGCACCGGCGTGGTCTGGATCGAGCAGATGCTGCCGCGCGAGCAGCTGGTCCCGCTGATCACCGGCGCCACGGTGTTCGTCGTCCCCTCGGTCTACGAGCCGCTCGGCATCGTGAACCTGGAGGCCGCGGCCTGCGGGACGGCGGTGGTGGCCAGCGCCGTGGGCGGAATCCCGGAGGTGGTCGACGACGGGCGCACCGGGCTGCTGGTGCCCTACGACGCCGACCACCCGGCCGCCTTCGCCGCCGGGCTGGCCACCCGGATGGCCGAGCTGCTCGCCGACCCGGCCCGCGCCGCGGCCATGGGCGCCGCCGGCCGGGAGCGGGTGCTCGCCGAGTTCGGCTGGCCGGCGATCGCGCAGCAGACCGTCGAGGTCTACGAGGCGGTCCTCGCCGCACGCAGCTGACCCGCCGGGCCGGTCAGCGCGAGCGCCCGCCCGCGCCGCTCTGACCGGTGCCGGGCTGGTCGTAGAGCGCGGACCGGCCGCGGCCGGCGGCCTTGGCCCGGTACAGGGCGGTGTCGGCTCGGCGCATCAGCTGGGAGGCGAGTTCCCCGGGTCGGTGCTCGGCGACCCCGACCGACAGGGCCACCCGCGCGCTGGCGACCCGCAGCTCCTCCACGACCGCCAGGGCGGCGGGGCCGTCGTGGTCGGGCAGCAGCAGCGCGAACTCGTCTCCGCCGTGCCGGGCGAGCACTGCGCCCCGCGGCACCCGCGGCAGCCACTCGCCGGCCACGGTCCGCAGCAGCTCGTCGCCGGCGGCGTGCCCGTACTGGTCGTTGATCGCCTTGAAGTGGTCGACGTCGACCAGCGCCGCCGACAGGTGGGCACCCGACCGGGTCGCCACGCGCAGCGCCTCCTCCAACGCGTCGTCGAAGCCCCGCCGGTTCGCCAGCCCGGTCAGCCCGTCGAGGCTCGCGGTCGAGGCCCGCCGCACCAGGCTGGCGACCACCAGCGCGATGGTGCAGGTGGCCACGGCGAGGACGACGACGGGGCCGGCCGGCACGCCGCGCACGGAGAGCACGGCCGTGCCCGCGGTGATGGCGGTCAGCAGGTACGCCGCCGCGAGCGGGGGCGCGAAGAGGAAGAACGCGGCGACCGCCACGAAGGAGTAGATGCCGGCGAGCGCCAGCGCGCTCACCGTGTCCGGCGCCAGCGCGACCACCGTGCTGATCAGCGCGGTGCCCAGCAGCACCAGCACGTGGAAGAGCGGCCGGGGCAACCGGTGGCCCCACCGGACGACCGCGGCCCCCGCGGCCGCGGCGAGCACGCCGATCACGGCGAGCACGGTGGCTCGTCCGTCGCGGTCCCCGGTCGACAGCGCCACCAGGGCCAGCACGGCCAGTCCACCGGCGACGTACAGCGCACCGATGACCGGCCCGATCACCCGGGCGGTGGCCACCTCCGGTGCGCTGCGCCTCCACCACATGCAGCCTCATCGGTCCGGGGACGGGGACACCGGAGTCTCTCCCAGCAGCGACAGCCCCCTCCGGGTGACCCGGTCAGCCGGCGGCCCGGTCGATCTCGGCGGCCAGCGCCGTCAGGGCGTCGACCACCCGCGCCACCACTCGCCGTTCGGCCCGGTCCGGGCGCAGCAGCGCCTCGACCCGGCGCCCGGCGGGCACCCCGGTCAGCGGCAGCATCCGCACCCCCGGCCGGCGGGAGGTGGTGTGCCGTGGGAGCAGGGAGATGCCGTGCCCGGCCGCCACCATCGCCGAGGCCACCGTGAAGTCGTTGATCCGGTGGGCGATGTGCGGGGCGGCACCGGACCGGGCCGCCACCGCGGCCAGCACCGGGGCGACGGGGAAGCCCTCGCGCACGGTGATCCACTCCTCGCCCGCGAGCTCCTCCGGGGTGACCGCCGTCCGGCCGGCGAGCCGGTGCGCCGCTCCCACCGCGACGTCCAGCGGCTCGCGGAACAGCGGCACGACGCGTACGCCGGCAGGCCAGTCGGCGGCGCCGTCGGGCCGGTGGGCGACCACCACGTCGAAGCGGTCGGTGAGCGCCGGGAAGTCGGCCAGGGCGACGTCCTCGTCCGCGAGCTCGAGGGTGATGCCCTCCGCCGTCGCAAGGGCACCCAGCAGCGGCGGGAAGAGCAGCTGCGCCGCGCTCTGGAACGCCGAGACCCGCACGGTGCCGACCGGACGGTCGTGGAACTCCTGGCAGGCCACCCGGGCCCGCTCCACCGCCACGGCGACGTCGACGGCGGCGTCGGCCAGCGCCTCCCCGGCCGGCGTGAGCCGCAGCCCCCGCCCGACCCGCTCGGTGAGCGGCACGCCCATCTCCGTGGTGAGCGCGGCCAGCTGCTGGGAGACCGCCGACGGGGTCAGGTGCAGCACCGCCGCCGCAGCGGTCACCCCACCCCGGCTGCGGACGGCGCGGAGCGTCTCCAAGGTGCGCAGGTCCATGCAGCGAGTCTGAACGGTGGGTCAAGATCTGTTCGCTGGAGTTTGACGACGGCGGCCGGGAGGATCGTCGACGTGCCGCTCCGTGACCGCCTGCTCGCCTGCCTCGTCGCCGTCCTGTGGGGGCTGAACTTCACCGCGATCCACCTGTCGCTGGAGCAGTTCCCGCCGTTCGCACTGGTCGCCCTGCGGTTCGGGCTGATCGCCGTCCCGACCCTGCTGTTCGTGCCCCGGCCGGCCGTCCCGCTGCGCTGGCTGATCGGCTACGGCACCGGCTTCGGCGTCCTGCAGTTCTTCTTCCTCTACCTGGCGATGGACACCGGCATGCCGACCGGCCTGGCCTCGCTGGTGCTGCAGTCCTCGGCACCGTTCACCGTGCTGCTGGCCGGCCTGCTGCTGCACGAGCGGCTCACCGCCCGGCAGCTCACCGGTGTGGGCATCGCGGTGGCCGGGCTGGGCGGGATCGCGCTCTACCGGGCCGAGGTCGGGGGTGCGGCGCTGCTGCTGCCGGTCCTGCTGACCCTCTGCGGCGGGCTGGGCTGGGCGCTGGGCAACCTCTGCACCCGGCAGGCCCGGGCCACCGAGCCGCTGAAGCTCACCCTCTGGATGAGCGTGGTGCCGCCGCTGCCGATGCTGGCCGTGTCACTGCTCGCCGAGGGCCCGGCCGCGATCGCCCGCTCGTTCACCACGCTGGGCAGCCAGCAGGGGCTGCTGGCGCTGGCCGGGCTGCTCTACACCGTCGTGGTGGCGACGCTGATCGGCTCCGGGATCTGGACGGCGCTGATGGCCCGGCACCCCTCCAGCACGGTGGCCCCGTTCTCCATGCTGGTGCCGGTGGTCGGCATCGGGGCCTCGTGGCTGCTGCTCGACGACGCCACCTCCGCGGTGGAGATCGGCTGCGGCGCCGTCGTCGTCGCCGGGGTGCTGCTGGCCACGACGACCGGGCGCACTCCGGCTCGGCGAGATCAGGGCCAGATGGAGGCGACGATGATCGCCGAGACCGCCAGGGTCGAGCCGGCGGAGACCAGGCTGGCCGGGTGGAAGGCCACGTCGGTGAGGTGGTGGCCCAGCCGGCCGGGGGTGAGCACGTCGAGCAGCAGGAACGCCAGCGCCTGGAGCAGCACGCCGAGCAGGCCGAACACCACGGTGTAGGCCAGCGCCCGGCCGAACCCGCTGGTCGCGTTGGTCCAGATGGTGGTGAACGCGATCGCACCCTGACCGAGGAAGCCGGCGGCCAGCGCGATGCCGGCGTTGACCGACCGCTCCTCGTAGATGTGCTTGGCCAGCCGGCCAGGGGTGAGCAGGTCGAGGGCGAGCGCGCCGACGAACAGCAGCGCGATGCCGACGGCGGTGTAGGCGACGGCGTAACCGATGCTGGCCAGCACGGGGACCTCCAGGTCAGGGGCGGGGCGCGATGGAGCCTAGGGGGTCCGCCACACCGGGCCGCGGAATGGCGCTCCCGGGCCCGGCGCTGCAGCTGCCGTGACCGACGCGCTGACGCTGTTCGACATCGGCCCGGACGACGACGTCCGGGCCGAGGAGACGCCGGTCGACAACCGGCTGCTGCAGGTCCGCACCGTCTACGCCGAGCCGGCGGCCGCAGCGTCCCCGCGGGGCCGTCAGGTGCTCGCCCGGTTCCCCGGCGCCGAGCTGGTCGAGGTCGACTCGCACTGGCAGCTGCCCGAGCTGCACGGCAACGCCGGCAACGTCGAGCGCTGGGTGCGGGTGAAGAGCGAGACGCTGGTGCTCGGCGTCAAGAAGTCGCTGAGCACCCGGCCCAACGGCCGCTCCGCGGACTTCATCGCCCCCTCGACCGCCAACGGCTGCGCGATGTCCTGCGCCTACTGCTACGTGCCGCGGCGCAAGGGCTACGCCAACCCGATCACGGTGTTCACCAACATCGAGCAGATCACCGCGCACCTGCGCCGGCACGTGGCCCGCCAGGGCCCCAAGACCGAGCCGAACCAGTGCGACCGGGACGCCTGGGTCTACGACCTCGGCGAGAACAGCGACTGCTCGGTCGACGCGGTCGTCAGCGACAACGTGGCCGACCTGATCGCCACCTTCCGCGAGCTGCCCACCGCCAAGGCCTCCTTCGCCACCAAGTTCGTCAACCGGCAGCTGCTCGACCTCGACCCGGCCGGCCGCACCCGGGTGCGCTTCTCCCTCATGCCCGACGCCGACGCCCGGCTGCTGGACGTGCGCACCAGCCGCATCGACGAGCGGATCGCCGCGATCGACGACTTCGTCGAGGCCGGCTACGAGGTGCACCTGAACTTCTCCCCCGTGGTCCTGCGCGAGGGCTGGGAGGCGGACTGGACGGCGCTGCTGCAGCAGCTGGACGACCGGCTCTCGGCCGCCACCAAGGCCCAGGCCGCCACCGAGGTGATCATGCTGACCCACAACGAGGGCCTGCACGAGGTGAACCTGGGCTGGCACCCCAGGGCCGAGGAGCTGCTCTGGCGCCCGGAGCTGCAGCAGCCCAAGGTCAGCCAGAACGGCCAGCTCAACGTCCGCTACCGCAACGACGTGAAGCGGGCCGGCGTCACCCGGCTGCAGGAGCTGATCGCCCAGCACGCCCCATGGCTGCCCGTCCGGTACGCGTTCTGATGGCCGCCCTCACCGGCGTCGGACTGTCGCTGCTGGACCGCTCCCGCACCCGGGCCGGCGAGCCGGACAGCACCGGGGTGACCGGCACCGTCGACCGGGCCGTCGCCGCCGAGCGGCTGGGCCACGACCGCTTCTTCGTCGCCGAGCACCACGGCGTCCCCGGCGTCGCGAGCGCCGCGCCCGCCGTCCTGCTCGCCGCGATCGCCGGCCGGACGACGACGCTGCGGATCGGCTCGGCCGGGGTGATGCTCCCGCACCACCAGCCGCTGGTCGTGGCCGAGCAGTTCGCCATGCTCTCGGCGCTGGCGCCGGGCCGGGTCGACCTCGGGCTGGGCCGCTCCCCCGGCTTCACCCCACCGGTGCGCCGGGCGCTGCGCGAGCACGAGACCGACTTCGCCGCCGACCTCGCCGAGCTGCGCGCATACCTGGACGGGACGGCGGAGGTGACCGCGCGCCCCCGCCCGGCCGCGCCGGTGCCGATGACGGTGCTGGCCACCGGGCGCGGGCTGGAGGTGGCCGCCGACCTCGGCCTGCCGGTCGTCGTCGGCGGGCCGCTGCTCGGGGTGGCCGGCGACCCGGAGCCGGGGCTGGCCGCGCTCGACGGCTACCGGCGCGCCTTCCGGCCCTCGGCGCAGCAGCCGGAGCCGCGGGTCTCGATCAGCCTCGACGTACTGGTGGCCGACACCACGACCGAGGCGCAGGAGCTGTTGCTGCCCGAGGCGTGGGCGATGGCGCAGGCCCGCACCGCCGGCGCCTTCCCACCGCTGGAGCCGGTCGCGGCTGTCCGGGCGCACGAGTGGACGTCGCGGCAGCGGCAGTACGTGGAGCAGACCGCGGCCTCGGCGATCGCGGGCACCGCCGACCAGGTCGCCCGGCGGCTCGCCGAGCTCGTGGAGCGCACCGGCGCCGCGGAGCTGATCGCCTCCAGCAGCACCTTCGACCGGGCCGCGCTGGCCGCCTCCGACGCCGCCCTGGCCGAGCTCTTCGGCCGGGCGACCGGGGCGGACCGTGCTCAGTCCAGCGAGCCCAGGCCCGCGGTCAGCGCCTCGCCGTCCCGGCCGTAGACGACCGGCACCGCACCGAACCGCGCGACCCGCACGCCCTCCCCCGCGACGTCGCGCAGCAGCACGGCGGCCACCCGCTCCGGCTGGTCCAGCGCGAACTCCTCGTACAGCGCCGGGTCGTGCTCACCGGTGTCCCCGACCAGCGTCCAGCGCACGCCGGGCAGGTCCTCGGCCACCCGCCGCAGCGCGGTGCGCTTGTGCGCCTGGCCGTCCCGGAACCAGCGGTCCGGCGTCGGGCCCCAGTCGGTGAGCAGCAGCGGGCCCGGCGGGAAGCCGGCGCGTTCCAGGAACCGGGTCAGCGGCCCGGCCAGGTTCCACGGTCCGTTGCTCAGGTAGACGACCGGCACGTGCGGCGCCCCGCTGACCAGCTCGTGCAGCAGCGCCGCCATCCCCGGCACCGCCCGCCGCTGGCTCATCGGCTTGACGAAGGTGCGCCAGGCGGCGCGCAGCGGGGTGGCCAGACCGGTGACCAGCACGGTGTCGTCGATGTCGCAGACCACGCCCCGGGCGGCGTCCGGGGAGGCGAGGTGGACCGTCGCGGTGGACTGCCGGTCCCCGGCCCGCAGCACCACCTCGAGCGTCGGGGAGTCGGGCAGGCCGCCGGTGAGGTCGACGGTGACGTCGACCAGCCCGCCGTCGTCACTGCGGATCCGCGTCCGTTGCCCGGCGAGCTCGATCTCCACCTCGGTGCCCGCGCTCTCCAGGGTGAGGAACCGCTGCCAGCCGGGCACCGCCCGGCGGTCCTCCGGATGGGTGTTCGCCGGCGCCAGCAGCACCCGGCCGAGGACCCGCACCCGCCCCCCGCTGCCGTACCCGGGGTACGCCAGCACGGCCGGTGTCCAGCCCGCCCGCCGGGCAGTGCGGGACAGCAGCTCGCGGACGGCGACGTCGGCGCGATGGGCCAGGGCGGGGAAGGAGACCACGACCGCAGACTGCCACCCCCGGTGGCCGGAACCGATCCGGGCAGATCGCGGGGACACGGCGTCCAGGTGGTGTCGCCGGCGCACCGGCTGTGCCACGGTGCACCCGTCCTGACCAGCCAGCCGCCAGGAGGCGCCGGTGCCCGCCGTCGAGATGCACGCGGTGTCGAAGTCCTACGCCCGGCGCGGCCGACCGCCGCAGCAGGCGCTGGACGCCCTCGACCTGGTCGTCGAGACCGGCGGGGTGCACGGCTTCCTCGGGCCCAACGGCTCGGGCAAGACGACGTCCATCCGGGTGCTGCTCGGGCTGATCCGGCCCGACGCCGGTGAGGTGCGCCTGCTCGGCCGGCCGGTGCCGGCCGGGCTGCCCGAGGTGATCGGCAGCGTCGGCGCCCTGGTGGAGACCCCGCTGTTCTTCCCCGGCTTCTCCGGACGGCGCAACCTGCGGCTGCTCGCCGAGACCGCCGGCCTGCCGCGCACCCGGGTCGAGGAGGTGCTGGAGACCGTCGAGCTGACCGACCGCGCCGACGACCGGTTCAAGGGCTACTCGCTGGGGATGAAGCAGCGGCTGGGCATCGCGGCCGCGCTGCTGAAGTCCCCGCAGCTGCTGATCCTGGACGAGCCGAGCAACGGGCTGGACCCGGCCGGCATCCGCGACGTCCGCGAGCTGATCCGCCGGCTCGGCCGGGACGGGTCGACCACGGTCCTGCTCAGCTCTCACCTGCTGGCCGAGATCGAGCAGGTCGCCGACCGCGTCTCGATCATGGCCCGCGGCCGGTGCATCGCCGCCGGCCCGGTGCACGAGGTGCTGGCCGGCCGCTCCACCGGCGACGTGCGGGTGCGGGTGCCCGACCGGGCGGCCGCGACCGCGGTGCTCACCGCCGCCGGCTACACCGTCACCCCGGCCGACGACGCCCTGGTCGTCGCGGCGGTGCGCGGCCCGGGCGAGGTCACCCGGGTGCTCGCCGAGCACGGCCACTACCTGGAGGAGCTGACACCGGTGGCAGCGGACCTGGAGAGCGCGTTCCTGGCGCTGACGGCGGAGCCGGCATGAGCGCCGTCCAGACCCCGCCGGAGGCCCCGGCCACCCGGCCGGCCGGCCGCTTCGGCGGCCTGCTCACCGCCGAGGTGCACCGCTTCGCGGCCCGCCGGTTCATCCACGTGCTGCTGGTGCTCGCGGCGCTGGGCTGGGCCGCGGTGACCGTCATCGGACTGATCGGCTACGCCTCGCCCACGCCCGAGCGCCTCGCCGCGGCCGAGCAGGCCCGCGCCGAGCAGGTCGAGATGCAGAACGAGGGGCGCGAACAGTGCCTCCGGGACGCCGCTCCCCCGGACGACCTGACGCTGGACCAGTGGTGCGGCCCGGAGACGACCACGGACGACGTCCCGCTGGACTGGTTCCTGTCCCCGGCGCCGTTCTCCCTCGCCGCGGACGGCATCGCCGGCGCGGTGGCGTTCAGCGCCGCGGGCTCGGTGCTGGCCTTCCTGGTCGGGGCCACCTTCGTCGGCGCGGAGTGGTCGACCCGGTCGATGGTGGCGCTGCTGTTCTGGGAGACCCGGCGCCCCCGGGTGCTCGCCGCCAAGATCGCCGTCGTCGCGGTCGCCTCCGCCGTCCTGGGCGTGGTGGCGCAGGCCGCCTGGCTGGCGATGTCCGGCCTGTGGCAGGCGTTCGTCGGCGACGGCGTCGCCCTGCCCGGCGACTTCTGGCCCGAGCTGCTCGGCACCGCCGGCCGCGGTGTGCTGCTCACGACCCTCGTCGGGCTGCTCGGCTTCGGCCTGACCAACCTGGTGCGCAACACCGGCGCGGCGCTGGGGGTCGGCTTCGTGTACTTCGCGGTGCTGGAGACCGCGGTGCGCATCATCCGCCCGGAGTGGCAGCCGTGGCTGCTCACCAACAACGCCACGGCGCTGGGGCTCCCGGACGGGCTGACCATCACGACCGACTACGACCGGTTCACCGGGCAGCCCACCGTGTACGTGCTGGGCAACCTGCAGGCCGGGGTCTTCGTGGCGGTCGTGACGGCCGTCGTCCTGGGGATCGGCATCGTGCTCTTCAGCCGCCGGGACCTGCACTGAACCCCGCGCGGGAGGGCGTCGTGCGCCCGGCGACCGCGGCGGACGCCGCCGGCATCGGCCCCTGTCACCTCGCCTGCTGGCAGGAGACCTACGGCGGCCTGCTGTCCCCCGCCTTCTTCGCCATCCGGTCGCCCGAGCGGTTCGCCGCCAACTGGGGCCGCCTCCTGGCCGACCCGGAGACCGCGTCCGTGGTCGTCGCCGAGGTGGACGGCGAGGTCGTCGGGTTCGCCCAGGCCGTCCCCAGCCGCGACGAGCCCCCGGTCCGGGCGGAGGAGCTGAGCACGCTGTACCTGCGTGCGGCGCAGCACGGCAGCGGCCTGGGCCAGGCGCTGCTGGACGCCGTCCTCGCCGGCCGGCCCGCGTCGCTGTGGGTGGCCGAGCAGAACCCGCGGGCGATCGCGTTCTACCGGCGCAACGGCTTCACCCCCGACGGCGCACGGCAGGTCGACGACGCGTGGGAGGGGCTGGCGGAGGTCCGCCTCGTCCGCTGAGCGGCCGGTATCTGACGACCTGATGACATCCGTTTCGGCGCAGGGCGGGTGCCGGGTAGGCCCAGGTCATGGACACCGACCTCGAGTCCGCCACCCGTACCGAGCTGCTGCGCCGCGCGCGTGAGCAGGACGTGCCCGGACGCTCGTCGATGAGCAAGGAGCAGCTGCTCGACCACCTGCGCCCCTCACCCGCCGACGGGGACGGTCCCGGGGACGGCACGGTGCGGGGTGACGGCCGCCGTCCGGTGTACTCCCGGGTCGAGGCCTTCCGCCTGCTCGCCGAGGCCCGGGCCCGCGGCGAGATGGTGCTGATCCCCCGGATGCTCACCGGCAACGACCGCCGGGTGCACGTGCGCGAGACGGTGCGCGAGGACCACGAGACCCGCATCGCCACCGGCGACCTGGAGGCGCGCGACAAGTTCGACAAGCTCGCCGGGTCGGTCTTCCACTTCTTCCGCGGCACCAACCTGCTCTTCTACCGCGACCTCGTCGGCGAGGACTCCCGGCTGCCCACCGTGCTCGCGCTCGGCGACGTCCACCCGGGCAACTTCGGCGTGATGCCGAGCTCGGACAACGTGCCGATCTTCAGCGTCAACGACTTCGACGACGCCTACTACGCGCCGTTCACCTGGGACCTCAAGCGCGGCGCCGTCGGCTTCCTGCTCGGCGCCGCCGAGAAGGGCGACCTGAGCCGGAAGAAGCAGCTCGCCGTCGCCCGCCGCTTCGTGCGCGGGTACATCGACGGGATCGCCTCCTACGCCGCCGACGGCCGCGAGCAGACCCAGCAGCTGCGGCTGGACAACGCGCCGCCGCTGATCGCCGACCTGATCTCCAGCACGCTGGAGACCAGCCGGGCCGAGTGGCTCGGCGACCTGCTGGACGAGACCCGCCGCGGCTTCCGGACCGACGACGAGCTGGTGCCGGTGAGCAGCCGCCGCGAGGAGTTCCAGGGCATCGTCGACCGGTACGTCGCCGAGAACGAGGTGCGGGTGCCGGAGCGGGCCGGGCAGATGCGGGTGAAGGACGTCGCCGAGCGGCGCGGCGCCGGCACCGCGTCGCTGGGGCTGACCCGGTACTACGTGCTCATCGCCGGCATGCAGGACGACGGCACCGACGACCTGCTGCTGGAGTTCAAGCGGGCCCGCCGGTCGGCGCTGGCCGGGCTCGTGCCGCCGTCGGGGTACGAGGCCGACGAGCAGGGCGACCGGATCCGGCACGCGCAGCGGGTGCACCTGGTCGACGGCGACGTCTTCTACGGCAGCGTCGACATCGAGGGGCAGAGCTTCATGGTGCGGGAGCGGGCACCGTTCCGTGACGACATCAGCCTGGGCTCGCTGTCGGCGGGCGACTGGAAGGAGTACGCGGAGATCTGCGGGCGGGTGCTGGCGCACACGCATGCGATGTCCGACGAGAACGGCAACGTCGACTACGACGTCGAGCCGGCCATCCTCGACGCGATCGGCGGCCGGGACCTGTTCGTCGACGACGTCCTGCGCTTCGCCGAGGAGGCCGCCGACCGCGTCCGCCGGGACCACGAGCACTTCGTCGCCGACCACGAGCTGGGCGCCTTCCAGAACGTGGACGTCGTCTACCGCTGACCCGCGGCCGGCCGCCCCGGGCAGCGCTCCCGCTCGAGGGTGCACTCCGTTCGGGGCTGCACTCCCGGTCGGGGCTGCACTCCCGTCGAGCCTCCACTCCGGTGGGGGCTGCACTCGGCCCGGGGTGGGTCGCCCGCTCAGCGGTCTCCACCGCGGCGACCCCTCGGCCGGTCGGCCTCTACCGAAACTGTCATACCTCGAACGTATGTTCGATGCGTGACGACGACACCGATGCCCCTCGGCCCGATCGACGTCGTCATCGATCTGCAGTACGCCTTCGGCTCCCACTCATCACGGGCCCGGGCGATGTCTGCCGAGCAGGTCGCCGCGGAGCTGCAGAGCATCCAGCGCCGGCGGGCGATGGACGCCGCCCACGAGGCGCGACTGATCCTGCAGCTGGCCGCCGCCCGCCCGGCCGCGCTGGACCCGGTCGGCCCCGGCGCGCCGTCCTCGACCTGGGCCGCTCAGCCCGGGGGTGGAGAGATCAGCGAGTTCTTCCCCGCCGAGCTGTCCACGGTGCTCAACCTCGGCCGCGGCACCGCCTCCCACCGGCTGGCCCGGGCGCTGACCTGGTCCCGCAAGCTCCCCGCCACCCTGGCCGCGCTGGAGTCCGGCGACCTGGACGAACGCCGCGCCGACGCCCTGGCCGACGTCCTGGCCCACACCACCACCGAGGTCGCCGGGCAGGTCGAGGCCGCCCTGCTCCCGGAGGCCACCGGTCTGTCGGTGTACCGGCTGCGCGAACGCGCCACCGCACTCATGCTCGAACTCGACGCCGCCGCGGCCGAGGAACGCCGCGCGGAAGGGGAGAAGACCGCCGACGTGCGCGTCTACCCCTCCCCGACCGACGGCCGATCGACGCTCGCGGCAGACCTGCCCACCGACGAGGCCGTGGAGTGCCACGACCTGATCGACCAGCTCGCCACGATGCTCAAGGCCGACGGTGACCCCCGCCCCATCGGGGTGCTGCGGGCGCACGTGCTCTCAGCCCTGATCCGCCGCCCGGCCGACTCGGGGCTCCCATCGGTCGCTGCGAACCTGACGATCACCGCCGACCTGAGCGCCCTCGAAGGCGCCAGCAGCACCACCGGTGAGGTCAACGGCCTGCCGATCACCGCCACCCACCTGCGCGACCTCCTGGCCCGCGTCGGCGCCCTCGGCCTCACCACCCCCGACGGCGGCACGCTCACCTACGCCCTCACCGGTCCCGACGGGCAGCTCCTGGCCACCGTGACCCCCGCCGAGCTGGCCCGCCTCGCTCGCCGCGGCTGCCCCCAGCACCCCGACAGCGACAGCGACAGCGAGGGCAGCAACGGCCCGATCGTCCGTCGCCACATCGCCGACACCGAAGCCGCGACCGGGGCTCGCGCCGAACGAGCCAGTGCCCCCGATCCGTGCGGGTGCCAGGTGCTCGGCCCGCCACCACCGACCAGCGGCTACACACCCACCGCCCGACAACGCGCCTTCGTCACCACCCGCGACCGGCGCTGCCGGTTCCCCAACTGCGGCCAACGCGTCGGCTTCACCGACCTCGACCACGTCACCGCCCACGCCTGCGGCGGGGTCACCGACTGCACCAACCTCTGCTGCCTGTGCCGCTCCCACCACCGGCTCAAGACCTTCGCCCCCGGCTGGCGCTTCCACCTCGACGGCGACGGCACCCTGCACGTCACCACGCCGTCCGGGGTCACCCGCACCACCCGACCACCAGGTTCGCGACCGCCCCAGACCGAGGCGGTGCCGCCCGGACCGGATCCGCTGCTGGACCAACCCGCCGACGACCCACCGCCCTTCTGACGGGCCGAGCCCGCCCATCGACACGAGAGGTCGACATGTCGCCATGTCCCCAGACGACCGACCGGGACCACTGGATGAAGGCCGACGAACGCGAGCCCTGGGCGAGCCGCCGTACTCGGGACGTTTGCGCTCACCGGCAGCGATGAGCAGTCTCAGCGGGTGCACAGACGCCACTTCCTCGCCGCCGGAGCCGCACTCGCCCTCGCCGGCTGCAGCGGCGGCACGGAACGGCGCACTGCCGATCGGACGACGTCTCCCGCACCGTCGTCCTCGGCCGAGCCCACGCCCACTCCCAGCCCGGCTCCGGAGCCACCACCGCCGACGCCGGGCACTCCCGCCGAGGTGCTGGCCCGCTCGACCGTCCCGGTGCTCTGCTACCACCAGCTGCGGGAGCACACCGCCGACGACAGCCCCTACGCCCGCACGATGATCACGCCACCGGCGGTGTTCAGCGCCCAGCTCCAGGCGCTGCGCGACGGCGGCCACACCCCGGTGTCCGGTACCGCGCTCGTCGACCA
Organism: uncultured Modestobacter sp.; assembly: GCF_947486615.1. GTDB lineage: Bacteria > Actinomycetota > Actinomycetes > Mycobacteriales > Geodermatophilaceae > Modestobacter. The sequence continues at coordinate 183,514 of NZ_CANKUD010000004.1, read as the reverse complement.
CCTCCAGTTCGGCACCGCGCTGCCCGACCGGGCGGTGCTGCTCACCTTCGACGACGGCTCGGCCACCCACGCCACCGTCGGGCTGCCGACGCTCCGCCAGTTCGGCTTCCCTGCGACCTTCTTCCCGATGACCGTGGTGCTGGACAAGCCGAACTGGCTCAGCAGCGACCAGCTGCGTGAGATGGCCGCAGCCGGGATGACCATCGGCGCGCACAGCTGGGACCACCAGCGGGTCGACCAGCTGACCGGCGACCAGTGGACCGAGCAGCTGGACCAGCCCCGCCAGACCCTGACCGAGATCCTCGGCCAGCCGGTCGACCTGCTCGCCTACCCGCACGGCATGTGGGACCAGGAGGCCCTACCGCACGTCGCCGCCGCCGGCTATCGAGCCGCCTTCCAGCTCTCCGACACCCAGGACCCCGCCCAGCCACTCCTCACCATCCGCCGCGTCATGCCGCCGCCCACCTGGGACGGCGCCACCTTGTTGGCCCACCTGGAGTCGGACTTCTGACCGCCGTTGGTCACTGAGTGCGGTCTCGGAGCAGTCGAGACCGCACTGCGTGACCAACGGCGCCCCGGCCCGGCGGGCCACGCGGCTACGGTGAGCGCCGTGGCCAGGGTCGTCGTCGTCGGGGCGGGGCTCGGGGGGCTGGCGGCCGCGGCGCGGCTCGCGGCGGGCGGCCACACGGTCACCGTGCTGGAGCAGGCACCGCAGGTCGGCGGCAAGCTCGGCTGGTACGCCCGCGACGGCCACGGCTTCGACACCGGCCCCAGCCTGGTCACGCTGCCGCAGGTCTTCGAGGACCTCTTCGCCGCCACCGGCGACCCGCTCGCCACGGTGCTCCCGCTGCGCCGGCTGGACCCCGCCGTCGCCTACCGCTTCGCCGACGGGACGACGACGGCGGTGCCCGGCCACCGCGACGCGATCACGGCCCGGCTGGACGCCGACCTGGGCCCCGGCAGCGGCGCCCAGTGGTCGGCGCTGCTGAGCCGGGCCGAGGCGATGTGGCGGGCCACCGAGCAGCCGTTCCTGCGGTCCCCGCTCGCCGGTCCGGCCACGCTGGCCCGGCTCGCCCGCAACGTCGCCGACCTGCGCACCATCGCCCCCGGCCGCACGCTCCGCGGACTCGGCCGCCGGCACCTGACCGACCCGCGGCTGCAGATGCTGCTCGACCGGTACGCCACCTACTCCGGCTCCGACCCCCGACGCGCACCCGCCGCCCTGCTCACCGTGCCCTATGCCGAGCAGGCGTTCGGCTCCTGGTACGTGCCCGGTGGCCTGCGCCGACTGCCCGAGGCGGTGGCCGACCGGGCGGTCGAACGCGGCGCCGTGGTGCGCACCGACGCCGACGTCGCCGAGGTGCTGGTCGAGGGTGGCCGGGCCACCGGCGTGCGGCTGGCCGACGGCGCCGTGCTGCCGGCCGACGTCGTCGTCTGCAATGCCGATGCCGCGCACCTCTACGGCCGGCTGCTGCCCGCCCGGGTGCCGGCCCGCGGCCCGCGGGCCGCGCTGCGCCGGGTCACGCCGTCGTCCTCGGGTTTCGTGCTGCTGCTGGCCCTGCGCGGCCGCACGCCGGATCTGGCCCACCACACGGTGCTCTTCCCGACCGACCACACCGCGGAGTTCGACGCGCTGTTCGGCCGGCAGGGCCCGAAGCGGCCGGTGGCCGACCCGACCGTCTACATCAGCGCCCCCGACGACCCGGCCACCCGGCCGGACGACGACAGCGAGTCGTGGTTCGTGCTGGTCAACGCCCCCCGCCACGAGCCCGGCCGCGGCGTCGACTGGACGGCGGACGGCCGGGCCGGTGCCTACGCCGACCTGGTGCTCGCCCGGATGGCGGCCCGCGGCCTGGACGTCCGCGACCGGGTGCGCTGGCAGGTGGTGCGCACCCCGGCGGACCTGGAGCAGGAGACCGCCAGCCCGGGCGGGTCCATCTACGGCACGTCCAGCAACGGCGCCCGGGCGGCGTTCCTGCGGCCGGCCAACGCCTCTCCCGTGCCCGGCCTGTTCCTGGTCGGCGGCTCGGCGCACCCCGGCGGCGGGCTGCCGCTGGTCACCCTCTCGGCCGAGATCGTGGCGGGGCTGATCGGCCCGGCCTGAGCCGGTCGGCGGGCTCAGCAGCCGGGTACCGGGCACGCCGCCGTCCGGAGGGAGCACGCTGCCGTCGGGAGGGAGCACGCCGCCGTCGGGAGGGAGCACACTGCCGTCCGGAGGGAGCACGCTGCCGTCGGGAGGGAGCACGCCGCCGTCCGGAGGGAGCACGCCGCCGTCCGCGCACACCCAGCCATGCACGCGCCGGTGCCCGGCCCGCTGGCAGCGGACCGGGCACGGGACCGAGCAGGTCGGCCTCAGGCGTCGCGGCGGCGGAAGACGAGGGTGGCCACGATCAGCAGCGCCGCCGTCTCGGCGGCGAAGACCCCGAACCCGGTCCACGGCCCCAGCACTGCACCGCCGTTGAAGGGGAGCACCTGGGCGACCGTGCCACCGGCGTTGCCGGGCATCACCTTGGCCACCCACTCCCCCCAGGCGCCGGGCAGCGCGTAGGCCAGGTTGCCGACGACCAGCACCAGCGCGATGCCCACGGTCAGCGCCGCGGCGGTGTGCCGCACCAGCAGCCCGAGCGCCATGGCGAACAGACCCAGGCCCGCCAGGTAGAGCCCGTTGCCGACCAGCGCGCGGAGCACTCCGTCGTCGGACAGTGCGACGCCGAAGCCCTCCCGGTCGAGGAACCAGTTGCCACCCAGGTAGCCGGCGAAGGCGGTGACGACGCCGGCGACGAACAGCACGCCGGCGAGCACGACCGCCTTGGCCGCCAGGACCCGGCCGCGCCGGGGCACCGCGGTCAGCGTCGCCCGGACCATGCCGGTGCCGTACTCACTGGTGACCACCAGCGCGCCCAGTGCCACCGCGGTCAGCTGGGAGAAGAGCAGACCGAAGGTGATGAAGGTCTCCGGCACCTCCGTCGTGGCACCGGCGGCGAGGTCCCGGGCCGCGCCCCAGCAGATCAGCGTGGTGAGGCCGGCGCCCAGCGCGAACAGCAGCCCCAGCGACCAGCGGCTGGAGCGCACGGTCCAGAACTTGATCCACTCCGCGTTCAGCGCCGCGCCGAAGCCGGGGGCGCGCCGGCCGGGCACGTGCCGGTCCGGGTCCAACCGGACGACGTCCGGGCCGGCTGCAGACGGGAGCGGGGCCGCACTGGTCGTCGGGCCGGCGCTCATCGGAGGGCTCCTGCGGTCTCGGTCTGGTGGGCGGCGTACTCGACGCTGTCGGCGGTCAGGGTCATGAAGGCGTCCTCCAGCGAGGACTGCACCAGGGTCAGCTCGTGCAGGTGCAGCCCGGCCCCGCCGACGAGCTCGCCGATGCCGGCGGCGTCCAGCCCCTGCACCCGGAGCTCGCCGTCCTGCCGGTCGACGTCCTGCCGGTCGACGTCCAGGCCGTGCTGACGCAGCAGGGTCTCCACCTCCGCGGTCCGGGGGCTGCGCACCCGCACGTAGGAGGCGGCGTGGTCGGCGATGAACCGGCTCATCGAGCAGTCGGCCAGCATCCGGCCGCGACCGACCACGATCAGGTGGTCGGCGGTGAGAGCCATCTCGCTCATCAGGTGGCTGGAGACGAGCACCGTCCGCCCCTGCCCGGCCAGCTCCCGGGCGAGGTTCCGCACCCAGCGGATGCCCTCGGGGTCCAGCCCGTTGACCGGCTCGTCCAGGACGACGACCGGTGGGTCCCCGAGCAGCGCGACCGCGATGCCCAGCCGCTGGCCCATGCCGAGGGAGAACCGGCCCACCCGCTGGTCGGCCACCGCCTCCAGCCCGACCAGGTCCAGCACCTGGTCGATCCGGGCGCGCGGGATGCCGTTGCTGGCGGCCAGCCAGCGCAGGTGGTCGCGGGCGCTGCGGCCCGGGTGCAGGGCCCGTGCCTCCAGCAGCGCGCCGACCTCGCGCAGCGGCGCGGGCGATGCGGCATAGGACCGGCCGTTCACGGTCGCGCTGCCGGACGTCGGGCGGTCCAGGCCCAGCAGCATCCGCATCGTCGTGGACTTGCCGGCCCCGTTCGGGCCGAGGAAGCCGGTCACCCGGCCGGGCTCGACGGTGAAGCTCAGGTCGTCGACGGCGGTCTTGGGTCCGTAGGTCTTGGTGAGTCCCCGGGCGACGATCACAGCGTCCCCCCGGGGCGGGCGGAGGAGGTGGTGTCCATGCCGACGAGCCTGTCGGCGGAGCCGCGCCGCGGACATCGGGGAGCGCCCTGAACCGACCCTGACCCGCCCCCGACCTGCGCCCCTGAGCGGCCCCTGAGCGGCCCCTGAGCGGAGCTCCCGGGCGCCGGTCAGCGGGCGGCGCCGAAGAAGCCGACGCCCAGCACGAGACAGAGCAGGAACACCCAGCCCCCGGTGAGCCGCCGCCCACCGGGGCGTGGCGCCGGCAGCCCCGGGAACGGCCCGGAGAGCAGCGGGAACGCCAGGTTGCCGACCGGCGGCCAGCTCAGCCAGAACCAGGCCCAGCGGGTGGCCCGCGCCGGCGGTGGACCACCGCCGAGCAGCAACAGCACCGCCAGCCCGTCGACCAGCAGGAGCGCACCGACCCAGGTCGGCACCCGCCAGCCCGCCACCTCCGACCAGGAGAACGGCTCCACCAGCGGCACGACGCGCAAGCCCGGGGCGGTCACGCGCAGCTCGTCGGCCAGGTCGCCGGAGATCCGGGGTCGGGTGTCCTGCGGGACGGCGACCCCGGGGCTGGCGACCCAGACCTCGGTGCGCCGCGTGACCGGACCCGCGCGCCACACCGCCGACTGCACGGCGGAGCCGACGGTCCCCGGCTCCAGCCCCTGGCTGACCCGCACCTCGTCCACCCGGCCGCTGTCGACGGCGGTCCGCAGGTCGGCCAGGGACGCCGCGCGCTGGCCGGTGAGGACGGTGGCCAGCGCGATGCCCAGCCAGAGCACGACCAGGGCCACCCGCACCGCGGTCCAGGGGGCCCGCGGCGAGGGCCGTGGACGTGGCCGGACCGCCGTGGTCGGTTCGGCTCCGGGCGACATGGCGCGACCGTAGGGGTGCCCGGCCGGCGACGGCAACGGAACACGCCTGACCGCATCAGCCCCGGCGCCGGCCACCCCCAGCCCCGGCGCGCTGCGCGGGGCGCACCCCGGGCGGATCAGCCCCGGGCGCCGGCCACCCCGAGCACCGCGGCCAGCCCCAGCGCGCTGCGCGGGGCGTAGGGGCTGCGCCAGAGCCCGCCGTGCGCAGCCGCGTACGCCTCGTCCTGCCACGGGTGGGCGTGCGCCGGCCCGCCGCCGGTGTGCAGGTCGTGCACCAGCAGCGCGGCCATCAGCACGTTCGACGTGGCCGGCTCGAACACCTCGACACCGAACCGGTGCGCCCCGGCGTAGGCCGCGGCCAGCGCCCGGTTCTTCACCACCGAGCGGGTGCGGGTGGGCGGGGCGACGTTCATCGACACCGTGCTCCCCGCCGCCCGGGCGACCTGGGCCCGCCAGCGCTGCAGCCGCTTGGCCAGCGCGTAGTTCGGGCCCTGCTGCGGCACCAGGCTGTCGTTGACCCCGGGGTCGGCACCGGGCAGGTAGCCGCGGGTGAGCAGCCGACCGGCGGACAGCGTGCGCAGCGGGCGGCCCAGCAGCTTCGCGGTCCGGGGGCGCCGGGCGTAGGCAGCGACGGAGAACTCGACCGCCTCGGCGGGGACGGCGAAGACGTCGGTCGGGGTGGCCAGGAACCCCAGCGCCAGGTCCGGGCGGGCCGCGGCCAGCCGCAGGGTGAGTGCGTCGACCGCCGTGGACACCCGCACGTTGGTGGCCCCGTCGGCGTAGACGTAGTTGCCGAGCACCGGCACGCCCGGCAGGTCGGTCAGCCAGTCGCCCACCTCGGGCACCCCGGCGATCAGGTCGGCCCCCGCGGTGCTCGCCAGGTCGCCGTCCGCGCTCGTGGGCACCAGCAGCGTGCCCGCGCCGCGGCGGGCGGTGTCCAGCACCCGCTGCCACAGCGCCGGCCGGGGCAGGTCGACCGCAGCCACCCGGGCGCCCCAGCGGAGCAGCGCGGTGAGCGGCCCCATCTCCGCACCCGCGCCCAGCACGGCGACCGTGTGGTCGGGCAGCGCCAGCCACTGGGGGTGCTCGGCCACGGTGTACACCGCCTCGGCGCAGCTCGGCTCGATCACCCCGGCCGCGACCCATGCGGCCAGCCGGCGGTGCAGGTCGTCCCCGCGCAGCCGGCCGCCGCGGTAGGGCAGCGACAGCTCCCGCTCGGGCTCGGCCTCCCCGCGCAGCTCGACGGTCCCGAGCCGGTGCGCCGCCGGGGCGGTGCGCAGCGTGGCCAGCTCCTGCTCGCCGTCCGGGCCGGCCACCCGCATCCGGTCGTGCAGGGAGTCCAGCCCGGCACCGGCGATCGACAGGGCCGCCTCGCGGGACGAGAGCCCGGCCTCCACGGTGCGGCGCACGTGGGCCAGGTAGCCCGCCCGCCAGTTGGTCTCCTGCTCGGCCGCCCGCGCGCCGGTCGGGTCGACCGGGCGCAGCGCGTCGGCGATCACCGCGCGGCCGAGCGTGGCGGTGCTGCGCCGGCCGTCCGGGCCGGCCGGGAAGACGACGCCGCGCTGTTCCTCACTCATCCGCCCGATCCTGCCCGACCCGGCGGGCCGGTGGCGGCTGAGGCTCAGGGCCCCAGCCGCCGGGACCGTCCGGTTACTGGTTGCCGATCTTGCCGTCGGCGGCGTCGCGCCCCTTGTCGATCTGGGCGTCGTGGTTGCCACCGCTCTTCTTGTCGGCGAACTGCTCGCCCTTGTCCAGGGCCTTGTCGCTGGCCTGCTCGCCCTTGTCGCTGTTCAGCGCGCCCTTGGCCTTGTCCATCATGCTCACGGCTGTTCCCCCTCGGTCCGGTCGCGCCGGTGGCGCGGCTCGACCTGGGACGTGCCCGCCGACCGGCCGGGACAACCGTTCAGTCGCGCACGATCGGGCCGGGCACGTCGGCCGGCGCTCCCGCCTCCAGCCAGCGCAGCAGCGTGCGGACGCCGAACCCGGTGCCGCCCTTGACCACCTCCGCCTCGTCGCTGCCCGACCGCGCCGGGCCCGCGACGTCCAGGTGCGCCCACGGCAGCTCCCCGGCGAAGGGCTGCAGGAACAGCGCCGCGGTGGTCGAGCCGGGGTTGCCCGGCGCGTTGTTCGCGTCGGCCACCTCGGAGTCCAGCTGGGCGCGCAGGTGCCCGACGTGCTCCCCCGACAGCGGCATCCGCCAGACCGCCTCCCCGGCGTGCCCGGCGGCGGTGCCCAGCGCGTCGGCCAGGCCGTCGGCGGTGACGTAGAGGCCGGCGGTGCGGGCGCCCAGCGCGGTCTTCATCGCCCCGGTCAGGGTCGCCACGTCGACCAGCACGGTGGCGCCCAGCGACAGCCGGGCGTGCGCCAGCGCGTCGGCGAGCACCATCCGGCCCTCGGCGTCGGTGTTGCGCACCTCGGTTGTGCGCCCACCGACGTGCCGCACCACGTCGGCCGGCCGGTAGGCGGCACCGGAGACCGCGTTCTCGGCCAGCGCGGCAACGGCGCTCACCGCCACCGGCAGCTCGAGCCGGGCCGCGGCGTCCACGGCGGCGAGCACGGTGGCGGCGCCGGCCATGTCGGTCTTCATCTCCCGCATGCCGGCGTTGGTCTTGATCGAGATGCCGCCGGTGTCGAAGGTGATGCCCTTGCCGACCAGCACCGGGTGCCCGGTACCGGCACCCGGCGGCCGATAGCTGGCGACCACGACCCGGGGCGGGTTCGCCGACCCCCCACCGACGGCCAGCACGCCGCCGAAGCCGCCGGCGGCGAGCTCGTCCGGCCCGAGCACGGACACCTGCACGTGCGGGAGGCCGCCCAGCCGCTCGACCGCGCGGTCGGCCAGCCAGGCCGGGGTCTTGGTGCTGCTCGGGGTGTTGACCAGGTCGCGCGCCCAGGCCACCGACTCCGCGGCGAGCCGGCCGGCCACCTCACCGGCGGTCACCGCCGGGTCGTCGGCGTCCGCGGCGACCACGAGCACCTCGGCGAGTCGGGGCGGGTGCGGGGCCGAGGTGTCCCGGAAGCGGTAGCCGGCCAGCAGCGCGGTCTCCACGGCGGTGCGCACCTCGTCGGCCCCGGCCGGGGCGACCCCGGTGTCCAGCGGCAGCACCAGCCGCCGGGCGCCGGACTCGGCGAGGGTCTGCCCGCGCCGGACGGCGACCGCGACGTAGGAGCGCAGGTGCGGCAGGGTCGCGTCGCCCACCCCGACGGCCAGCACGCTGCGCGGCCGTCGGCCGGCGATCGGCACGTTCGTGATCCCGCCGGGCCTGCCCCCGTTGCCGGTGTCGGCCAGGGCGCCGGCGAGGAGCCCCGGGTCGACCGGCGGCTCGGCTGCCGCGGTGAGCCAGTCGGGCAGTGCGCCCTTCGCGCCCACCGGCACGGCCAGGACGTCGTCCTCACCCAGGGCCGGGAGCGCCGGCACGACCTCGACCCGCGGGAACGGCGCGACCCCGGTCGCCGGCGTGCTGCCGGCGGCCGGGGCCGCGTCGTCGATCGCGGGGCTGCCCGGAGGCAGACTCGCGTCGGTGTTCAGCTGGTCGCGCCCTTCAGGGCCTCGGAGAGGGCGCTCGCCTCATCGGGGGACAGCTCGACGACCAGCCGGCCGCCACCCTCCAGCGGGACGCGCATGACCAGGCCGCGGCCCTCCTTGGTGACCTCGAGGGGACCTTCACCCGTACGCGGCTTCATGGCCGCCATGCGTGCCTCCTTCACCGGCCACCCACGGACCGGCTGGCCGTGGTGTGGCGACTGTTCGTGCAGAGCTCTCGCCCCATGATCCCGTATTCCCGGCCATCGACCAACCCGGACCCCTCAGTCCGGGTGCGTCTCCCCCGCCCGGAAACAGCCGGCGACGTGGTCGTCGACCATCCCGGTGGCCTGCATCAGGGCGTAGGAGGTGGTCGGTCCGACGAAGGAGAACCCCCGCCGCTTCAGCTCCTTGGCCAGCGCAACCGACTCCGGGTGGCCGGGACGTCGGCGAGCCCCTGCGGTCGCGGGCGCGCAGCGGTCGGGGCGAAGGACCACAGCAGCGCCGACAGCCCCTCCGGGACCTCGAGCGCCGCCCGGGCGTTTCGCACCGCGGCAGTCACCTTGGCGCGGTTGCGGACGATGCCCGCATCCGCCATCAGCCGCTCGACGTCCGCCTCGGTGAACGCGGCCACCACGGGGATGGCGAAGCCGGCGAACGCGGCCCGGAAGGCCGGGCGCTTGCGCAGGATGGTGATCCAGGAGAGCCCGGACTGGAAGGCCTCCAGGGTGAGCCGCTCGTAGAGCGCGTCGTCCCCGCGCAGCGGCACCCCCCACTCCTCGTCGTGGTACCGGACGTACTCGGGCGCGCTGGTCGCCCAGCCACAGCGCGGCAGCTCGTCGGTGTTCCGGGGGCGCTCCACGGGTGCCGAAGCTAGCGTCTGCGGTCGTGCGCATCCTGATCACCGGAGGGGCGGGCTTCATCGGCTCGCACGTCGTCGCCGCCTGCCGGGAGGCCGGCCACGAGGTACGGGTGCTCGACGCCCTGCTCCCGGCCGTCCACCCGCGCTACGCCGACGGCGTGCCCGGCCTGGACGGCGTCGATCTGCAGGTCGGCGACGTGCGCGACCGGGACGCCGTCGACCGCGCCCTGGACGGCGTGGACGCGGTCTGCCACCAGGCGGCGATGGTCGGCCTGGGCATCGACGTGCAGGACATGCCCGACTACGCCGGCATCAACGACCTCGGGACGGCGGTCCTGCTGGCCGCGATGGCCCGGGCGGAGATCGGCCGGCTGGTGCTGGCCAGCTCCATGGTGGTCTACGGCGAGGGCCGCTACGAGTGCCCCGAGCACGGCGTCGTCCCGGCCGCACCGCGGCGCCGCGCCGACCTGGACGCCGGCCGGTTCGAGCCGCCCTGCCCGGTGTGCGGCCGGCAGCTGACCTGGGGCGAGGTCGGCGAGGACACCCCGGCCGACCCGCGCAACACCTACGCCGCGACCAAGCTCGCCCAGGAGCACCTGGCCGCGGCCTGGGCCCGCTCGACCGGGGGCGGCGCGATCGCGCTGAGGTACCACAACGTCTACGGCCCGCACATGCCGCGGGACACCCCCTACGCCGGGGTGGCGTCGATCTTCCGCAGCGCGCTGGAGTCCGGCCGGGCGCCGAAGGTGTTCGAGGACGGCGGCCAGCAGCGGGACTTCGTGCACGTCACCGACGTCGCGCAAGCCAACCTGCTGTCCCTGCAGGCCACTCCCCCGGACTCGTCGCTGCGGGCCTACAACGTCGCCTCGGGCGTGCCGCACACCGTGGGCGACATGGCCGCAGCGCTGGCCGAGGCGTTCGGCGGCCCGGCGCCGGAGGTCACCGGCGAGTACCGGATCGGCGACGTCCGGCACGTGGTCGCCTCCCCCGTGCGCGCCGAGAGCGAGCTCGGCTACCGCGCCCGGGTCGCCTTCGCCGACGGCATGCGCGAGTTCGCCACCGCCCCCCTGCGCCCCGCCCCCTGACGCCCTGCTCCCTGACGCCTGACCCGCGCGGCCATGTTGGCGAACATGGCCGGGAGGTCAGGGGACGGCGGCGTCGAGGTCGGTGAGCTCGGAGCGTCCGGTGCGCGCCGGGCTGCGGCGGGTGGCCAGCACGCAGCCGAGCAGGATCAGCGGCAGGCCGACGGCGATGCCGAGGGTGAATGGCTCGTCCAGCAGCGCGACGCCCAGCAGAACGGCGACCGCCGGGTTGACGAAGGTGATCACCAGCGCCCGCTGCGGCCCGACCTCCCGGATCAGCGCGAAGAACAGCGCCAGCGCGACGGCGGTGCAGACGACGCCGAGCACCACCACCGACGCCCAGGCGTGCGCCGGCGCGGCCACCGCGTCACCCAGCCGGGGCACGGCGAACGGTGCGTAGACCAGGGCGGTGACCGAGAGGGCGAAGGCGCTGGCGGTGACCCCGGGGACGTCGGGCAGCCGGCGGCTGATCACCATCGGCGCGGTCGCGTAGCCGACCACCACGAGCGCCACGGCACCGATCGCGGTGAGCTGGGCACCGCCGACGTCCAGCCCCAGCAGGGCGGCGATGCCGACCACCCCGACGACCATGCCGAGCACCCGGACCGGGGAGAGGCGGTCCTCGTCCCCGGCGAGCCGAGCGGTCAGGGCGGCGACGAACGGGACGCCGGCCACCAGCAGCCCGGTCAGCGACGAGGACAGCTCCTGCTCGGCCCAGGACAGCAGGAACCAGGGGCCGGTCATCTCCAGCACGGTGAACACCAGCAACGCCCGCCAGTGCCGGCGCAGCGCCCCGCCGAGGTCGCCGCGGGCCAGCGTCCACGGCAGCAGCAGGGCGGCGCCGATCGCGCAGCGGAGGAAGACCACCACCACCGGGGAGAACTCCCCGACGGCGACCTTGATCAGCAGGTAGGGCACGCCCCAGATGACCGACATCGCCAGGAACAGGGCCCAGCCCCGCCTGCTCACCGCTGCTGCCCCGCGCTCGTCACCCGGTCATCATGCCGAGCGCGGGTCCGGCCTCACTCGAGGTAGTCGCGCAGCACCTGGGAACGGCTGGGGTGGCGCAGCTTGGACATCGTCTTGGACTCGATCTGCCGGATCCGCTCCCGGGTGACCCCGTAGACCTGGCCGATCTCGTCGAGGGTGCGCGGCTGCCCGTCGGCGAGGCCGAAGCGCAGCCGGACGACGCCGGCCTCCCGCTCCGACAGCGTCTGCAGCACGCCGGTCAGCTGCTCCTGCATCATCCCGAAGCTCACCGCGTCGACCGCGACGACCGCCTCGGAGTCCTCGATGAAGTCACCGAGCTGGCTGTCGCCCTCGTCGCCGATGGTCTGGTCGAGGCTGATCGGCTCCCGGGCGTACTGCTGGATCTCCAGCACCTTCTCCGGGGTGATGTCCATCTCCTTGGCCAGCTCCTCCGGGGTGGGCTCACGGCCCAGCTCCTGGAGCATCTCCCGCTGCATCCGGCCGAGCTTGTTGATGACCTCGACCATGTGCACCGGGATGCGGATGGTGCGGGCCTGATCGGCCATCGCGCGGGTGATCGCCTGCCGGATCCACCAGGTGGCGTAGGTGGAGAACTTGAAGCCCTTGGTGTAGTCGAACTTCTCCACCGAGCGGATCAGACCCAGGTTGCCCTCCTGGATCAGGTCCAGGAACGCCATGCCGCGGCCGGTGTAGCGCTTGGCCAGGGAGACCACCAGGCGGAGGTTGGCCTCCAGCAGGTGGTTCTTGGCCCGCTCGCCGTCCCGCACGATCCAGGTCAGCTCGCGGCGCAGCGGCGCGGCCAGCTTCTCCCCGGCCGCGGCGGCCTCGGCCAGCTTGTGGTCGGCGTAGAGCCCGGCCTCGATCCGCTTGGCGAGGTCGACCTCCTCCTCGGCGGTCAGCAGCTTCACGCGGCCGATCAGCTTGAGGTAGGCGCGGACCGAGTCCGTGGAGGCGGTGAGCTCGGCCTCCTTGCGGGCCTGGCGCAGGGCGACGGCGTCCTCGTCGTCCTCCCAGACGAAGTCCGAGGAGGTCTCGGCGGCCGAGGAGCCCTCGGTGCCCGCAGGTGTCTCCTCGGCGGCGGCGGGTACGACCTGCACGACGGAGTCGGCGTCGGCCGGGTTGCTCGAGGTGTCCACGTCGGCAACGCTCATGATCGCCTCTCCTGACGGTGTCGTCGGCGTCGCCGCACCCGAGGGTGATGGCGGAGAGGCCGGTGCTGGGTGCCGGCAGGAGCCGGCACGTGCTGACGGTCGACCGCCCTTCGGGCCGCGTCAGCGGCCCCGCTCGGGCAGTCGGCCTGCAATTTTAACCCGTCCCGGCCGAGGGGCGGTCGGCGCGGGCGAGATCTCACCCCGCGGCGGGATCCCGGGGGGTCCGTTCAGCTCAACCGGAGGCCCAGGGTGGCGGCCATCGGGGCCGCCAGCGACATCAGCGTGGTGGCGTCGACCACCGCCGAGCGCAGCGAGTCGACCCCCATCGACGCCGAGGCGTCGCAGCCCACGAACTCGGCCCGCTTCACCGTGAGCTGGGCGAACCGCGCCTCCACCAGCCGGCAGTCCTCGAAGACCACGCCGTCCAGCGTGGCGCCGGTCAGGTCCAGGGCGCTGAGGTCGCAGCGGGTGAAGCGGGCGCGCCGGACGGTGGCGAACCGGAGGTCCAGCCGCGCGGCCCGCACGTCGGTCAGCGTGACGTCGGACCAGGTGCCGCCGGCCAGGGAGACCCCGGCCAGCCGGCTGTCCCGGACCGCGACCCGCTGCCAGCGGCTGTCCGGGACGTCGACGCCGGACAGGTCGGAGTCGACGACCTCGACGTCGGTGAACTGGCACCGGGTGATCCGCCCGCCGATGAGCCGCAGCCGGGTCAGCCGGCCGGCGCTGACCTCGACGTCGTCCAGCAGCACGTCCTCGACCTCGCCGTGCAGGCTGCGCTGCTCGACGTGCGCGGTCAGATCGGCCACCAGGAGGTGTTCCTCGGTCAGGTCGGCCGGCAGCTGCGGCGGAGCGGGCGGGGAGCTCTGGGGTCGAGATGCCACGCCTGGGGAAGGTAGGCGCTGCCGCAGGTCGGCCCGGGCAGGCCCCGGGTGCGCCCGGCGCGGGCCGGTCTGATCCTCACCACCCGGTCTGCTGCTCACCACTCCGTGCGGACGACGACCTCGATGCCGATCGCGAGCAGCACACCGGCGGCCAGCCATCCCCGCCGCTGCCGGGGCGGCAGGAACGCCGTGGCGACCAGCACCCAGACGTAGAACGGCAGCCAGATGCGCTCGGTCTCCCCGCGCACCAGGCCGGTCAGGTCGCTGACCAGGATGCCGACGAGCGCGGCCAGCGGCAGCAGCGCGAGCCGGGCGCGGCGCAGCGAGGCGAGCCCGGCCACGGCCGCCGGGCCGACCGCGAGGGCGGCGGCGGCCAGGTTGGCGACGACGAAGAACTCCAGCGGCCGGTTGGCGTAGGAGGGCCCCGAGCGCACCCGGTCCCCCGCGGCGGTGAAGCCGTCGACCCACCAGTAGCCACCGACGGCGAACGCTGCGACCACCAGGGCGACGCCGAGCGCAGCGACCCCCAGCACCCGGACGACGCCGCTCCAGCCGAGCCGCCCGCGGTGCACCAGGACGACGGTGAGCGCGACCAGGCCCAGCGCGGTCAGCCCGAAGGACAGGAACAGCGCCAGCCCCAGCAGCAGCCCCCCGGCCAGGGCGCGCAGGTCGGCGGCGACGCCGGGCGCGCGGGCGGCCGCGGTGGCCAGCAGCGCCACGCCCCAGGCCGCCACCCCGGCGAACAGCGCGTCGGCCGAGGTCGCCACCCACAGCGCCATCGGGGCGAGCACCAGGAACGGGGCGATGGTGCGGGCCGGCCCCTCCCCCGCCACCGCACGGACGGCGACCAGCACCGCCGGCACCGCCAGCGCCCCGCCGGCGACGCACATCGCCGCGGCCCAGCCCAGCCCGCTCAGGCCGAGCCGGTCCAGCAGCACGAAGGCCAGCAGCGCACCCGGCGGGTGCCCGGCGACGTGCGTCGTCCACGGGTCGGCGGCGTCGGCCGGCACGGAGGCGACGAAGCCGGACAGGAGTGCCCCGATCCCGCCGACCCGGGGCACGTCGTTCGGGTACTCGTAGACGACCGACAGCGGCTCGGGCAGCCGGTGCCAGCCGGAGCTGAGCGCCAGCGCCACCGCCCACGCCGCGGCGGCGACCGCGGACCCGGGCAGCAGCACCCGCCACGGCGCCCGGGCGGCCAGCGCCGGCCCGGTGAGCACCCCGGCCAGGCCGACGACCACCGGCAGCAGCACCCGTGGGGTGAGCACCACGTCGAAGCCACCGCGCAGCACGTAGCCGCCGAGGAGGTGCAGGACGACGCCGTCCTCGGTCAGCCGCCACCCGACCACGCCGGTGACCACGACGCCCACCGCCACGAGGGCGACCACCAGCGGGGGCACCCACGGCCGGTGTCCGCGCCGGCCTGCTGACACGGGCGGGGCGACCTCGGCGGGGACCGTCTGCACGCCCGCGAGCGTAGGTGGGCCCCGGCGGCCCGGCCCCGCCCCGCCGGATGCCCCGGGTCCACGACCACCCCGTCCGGGTCATCCGGACCCGTGTCAGCGCGCGAACACCGGGCGATGAGCGGAGACCGCGGCTACCGTCCGACCGTGCCGGACGTCGTCTTCCCCTGCCTGAACGAAGCCGGGGCGCTGCCCGCGGTGCTCACCCGGCTGCCCGCGGGCTACCGCGCGATCGTCGCCGACAACGGCTCGACCGACGGGTCGGCGCAGATCGCCACCGACCACGGCGCGACCGTGGTGCACGTGCCGCAGCGCGGGTTCGGCGCCGCGGCGCACGCGGGCCTGGAGGCGGCCACCGCCGACGTCGTCTGCTTCTGCGACGCCGACGCCTCGATGGACCCCGCCGACCTGCCCCGGGTGGCCGACCCGGTGCTCGCCGGTGAGGCCGACCTGGTGCTCGGCCGGCGCCGGCCCACGCACCGCAGCGCCTGGCCGCCGCACGCCCGGGTCGCCAACACCGCGCTGAGCGTGATGCTGCGCCGGCGCACCGGGCTGGCCCTGCACGACCTCGGTCCGATGCGCGCCGGCCGCCGGGAGGCGCTGCTGGCCCTGGGGATCACCGACCGCCGGTTCGGCTACCCGCTGGAGATGGTCACCAGGGCCGCCGACGCCGGCTGGCGGATCGTCGAGGTCGACGTCGACTACGCCCCCCGCGCCGAGGGGACGAAGTCCAAGGTCACCGGCACGGTCCTCGGCACGGTGAAGACGATCAACGACATGCGGAAGGTGCTGGCCCGATGACCCAGCTGCTGGTGATCACCAAGGCTCCGGTGCCCGGCCGCAGCAAGACCCGGCTCACCCCACCGTGCACCCCCGAGCAGGCCGCCGCCATCGCCTCGGCTGCGGTCGGCGACACCCTCGACGTGGTGCGGGCGACGCCGGTGCAGCGCCGGGTGGTGGCCCTGGACGGCGAGCCCCGCGACCTGGACCTGGCCGGCTGCGTCGTCGTCCCGCAGGTGGACGGTGACCTGGGCACCCGGCTGGCGCGCGCCTTCGCCGACGCGATGGCCGCCCCGGACGGCGCACTGCCCACCCTGCTGATCGGGATGGACACCCCGCAGGTCAGCCCCGCCCTGCTCACCGACGCCCTCGACCGGCTGGTCGCCGCCGGCCCGGGGACGGCGGTGCTCGGCACGGCCCCCGACGGCGGCTGGTGGGCGCTGGGCCTGCACTCCCCCGACGGCGCGCAGGTGCTGCCCGACGTCCCGATGTCCCGCGACGACACCGCGGTGCTCACCCGGGCCGCGCTGGAGGGTGCCGGGCTGACCGTGCTCGACCTGCCGCAGCTGACCGACATCGACCACTTCCCCGACGCCGTGTCGGTGGCGGCGCTGTGCCCGCCGGACAGCCGCACCCGCCGGGTCGTCGACCAGGTGGCGGCAGGCCTGTCGTGACCGCCCCCCTCGACCGGGTGCTCGGCGCCCGGCTGCCGGCACCGCCGGACGGGCTGCGCCGCGGGCCCTTCCGGCGCGGCGCCTTCCCCAGCCCGCTGCACTCCGAGCGCCGGGCCTCCCGGGTCGGCGCCTGGCTCGGCGCGGCGTTCCTCGTCTGCTTCCTGACCGGGATGATCAGCCACCTCGTGCAGGACGCGCCGAGCTGGTTCTTCTGGCCGGCCCGGCCGGTGTGGCTCTACGGGGTCACCCAGGGCCTGCACGTGGTCACCGGGCTGGCCGCGATCCCGCTGCTGCTGGTCAAGCTGTGGACCGTCTACCCGAAGCTGTTCGAGTGGCCACCGGCCGGGTCGCCGTCCCGGCTGATCAGCCGGCTGTCGATCCTCGTGCTGGTCGCCGCGGCCACCTTCCAGCTGTTCACCGGCCTGCTGAACATCGCGCAGTGGTACCCGTGGGGCTTCTTCTTCACCGACACCCACTACTGGACCGGCTGGATCGCCATCGGCGCGGTCGCGGTGCACGTGGGGGCGAAGGCGCCGGAGATCCGCCGCGGGCTGGCCCGCCGGGGCTCCCCCGGCGCGGTCGCCGGCCTGGCACCGGAGCAGGCGGCCGAGCTGACCGCCGAGGACGACGCCGCCGAGCACGGCGCGGTGTCCCGCCGGACGTTCGTGCTGGCCACCGGCGCCGGCGCCGGCGCGGTCACCCTCGCCATGGCCGGGCAGACCTTCTCGCCGCTGGCCGACGTCTCACTGCTGGCCCCGCGCGACCCGAGCGTGGGCCCGCAGGACCTGCCGGTGCGGCAGACCGCGGAGCGGGCCGGGGTCACCGAGACCGCCGTCGACCCCGCCTACCGGCTCACCGTCGCCGGCCCCAACCCGCTCGAGCTGACGCTGGCCGACCTGCAGGGGATGCGCCAGCACACCGTCGACCTGCCCATCACCTGCGTGGAGGGCTGGAGCGCCGGCGGCACCTGGACCGGGGTGCGACTGGCCGACCTGCTCGAGGAGGCCGGGCTGGCGCGGGACACCGAGGTGACCGTGGAGTCGCTGCAGCCCGGTGGGCTGTACCGGGTGTCCACCGTCGCGCCGCCGCACGCCAGCAGCCCGCTGACCCTGCTGGCGCTGCAGCTGCAGGGCGAGCCGCTGGACCTCGACCACGGCTACCCGGTGCGGCTCATCGCGCCGAACCGGCCCGGGGTCATGCAGACCAAGTGGGTCACCGCGGTGGCGCCGGCATGAGCCTGGAGGTGACGGCGCCATGAGCCTGGAAGCCGAGCGCAGCCGGGAGCGCGACCCGCGGGCCGCCGGTCTGGTGCCCGACGACCCGTACGCCGCCGACCCGGACCGGCCGGCGACGTCGGCGCTGCGGCCCTGGTGGCGGTGGCTGTTCCTGCTGCCCGGCATCGCCGCGCTGGTCTGGGGCGCCTTCGGGCTGGTCTCCGCGGGCGGCCGCATCCCGCTGGGCTCGTGGGCGACCTGGTTCGTCGGCGCCGCGCTGCTGCACGACCTGGTGCTCGCCCCGCTGTGGATCGGGCTGGGCTGGCTGGCCGCGCGGCTGCTGCCCCGGCCGGCCCGGCCGCCGGTGGTGGTGGCCGCCGTGGTCAGCGGGGTGCTCACGCTGATCACGCTGCCGTTCCTGCTCACCCCCGGCGCCGACCCGGCGAACCCGTCGTTCCTGCCCCGGGAGTACGGCCGCAACCTGCTGCTGATCGTGCTGGCCGTGTGGCTGGTGGCCGCGATCTGGGCCGCCGTCGCCGTCCGCCGGGCCCGCCGGGCCGGGCGTGACCACCCCGGGCTGACCGGAGTGGTCACGCCGGGCTGACCGGAGTGGTCACGCCGGGCCGGCGGGTTTCCCCGGGTGGTCCGGCGGGCAGCGAGCGGGCACGCCCGCACCGACCACGGAGGTCCGCGTGACCGCACCCGGACCCGCCCGGCCCGACCGGCGGCTGCTGCTGTCCGGTCTGTTGTTCGGCGTGGGCGCGATGGGGGCGGTCGACGAGATCGTCTTCCACCAGCTGCTGCACTGGCACCACTTCTACGACCGGGCCGGCGGCGACGCGGCCCTGGTCTCCGACGGCCTGCTGCACGCGGTCACCTGGTCGGTGACCGTGGCCGGGCTGGCGCTGCTGGCCGACGTCCGGCGGCGGGGTGGCTTCGCGCCGCGCACCTGGTGGGGCGCGGCGCTCACCGGCGCCGGGGCGTTCCAGACCTTCGACGGGGTCGTGGACCACAAGGTGCTGCGGGTTCACCAGGTGCGCTACGGCGTCGACCTGCTGGGCTACGACGTCGCCTGGATCGGCGCGGGCGTCGTCCTGCTCGCCGTGGGCCTCGCGCTGCTCGCCCGCAGCCGCACCACCACCACCACCACCTCCGCCGACCGGTGAGCCCCGCCCCGTGAGCGGCGTCGTCCTCGCCATCCTCGCCTCGGCGGGGCTGCTGTACGTGCTGGCCGCGGTCGACCTGCGCTGGTCACCGCTGCGGACGGCGAGCTGGCTGGCCGGCCTCGCCGTGGCGGCGGGCGGGCTGACCGGTCCGCTGGCGGCGGCGCACGGCGACCTGCGGGCGCACCTGGCCGCGCACCTGCTGACCGGGATGGTGGCGCCGGTGCTGCTGGTGCTGGCCGCGCCGGTCACCCTGCTGCTGCGCGCGCTGCCGGTGCGCCGGGCCCGGCTGGTCAGCCGGGTGCTGCGCTCGGGCCCGGCCCGGGTGCTGGGCGACCCGTTCGTCGCGGTCGCGCTCAACGTCGGCGGGCTGTGGCTGCTGCACGTCAGCGGCCTGCTCGGCACCGTGGCGCACTCCCCCGGCGGGCACCTGCTGGTCTCGGTGCACGTGCTGCTGACCGGCTGGCTGGCCACCGCCGCCGTCCTGGCGGTCGACCCGTCGCCGCACCGGCGGGGCGTGGTGGCCCGGGCGGTGGCGCTGGGCGCCGGCATGGCCGGGCACGACGTGCTGGCGAAGTGGCTCTACGCCCACCCGCCGGACGGCGTGACGAACGCGGCGGCGGGCGCACGGCTGCTCTACGACGGCGGCACGGTGGTGCACGTGCTCGTGGCCGCGCTGCTGTGGCGGCAGTGGTACCGCAGCCGGGCCGCCGTCCGGGACGCCGAACTGGCCGCCCGGCCCGCCCCGGTGTGAGCGCCGGTCAGGCCGGGTGGGCTCGCGCGTAGGCGGCGAAGCGGCGCAGCGACAGCCGGACGCCGGCCGCCATCACCGGGCGCACCAGCGGCCAGCCGGCCCGCCCGAGCACGCCCAGCGGCAGGTCCAGGCCCTCGGTCCAGACGAAGGTCGAGCCCCCACCGGCCCGCGGGCGCACCTCGAAGGTGCCGGTGCCGCGCACCACCCGGCCGGTGTGCCGCACGTCGACCCGCAGCGGTGGCGCCCAGCCGGTGATCAGCATGGTGTCCAGCACGCCCACCCGGCGGCCGAGCACCGGCAGCCGCACCCCGGTCGTGGCGGCCAGCTCACCGCCCACGCCCTGGCCGTCCTGCGCCCCGGAGCGGACGTCGGTGAGCAGCATCCACTCCCCCTGCCGGTCCCAGTCGACCAGCGCCGCCCAGACCTGCTCCGGCGGGGCGTCCACGTCCACCTGCTCGACCAGCTCAGGCACCGGTGCTCCTCTCGTCGTCCGCACCCGGGACGGGGACGCCGTCGGGGTCGGTGTCGTGCACGTCGACCGCCCGCGGCCGCGGCGGCAGCTGGGCCTGCAGTGCGGCGATCTCGACGTCCCGCTCGTCGATCACCTGGGCGAGCTGGTCCAGCAGCCAGTCGACCTCGGTCATCCGGTACCCCCGGACGGCGACCGAGATGCGCAGCGCGCGGACGTCGTCACCGACCACCTCCCGCCCCTCCGGCAGCTCGACCGGCGACCGCGCGACGTCGGCCGCGGGCTGGGTCTCCCCGCGGCCGAGCAGCAGCGAGGCACCCAGGAACAGCAGCCCGCCGACCAGCAGCAGGCCGATGACGAAGACCAGACCGCCCACGGTCAGCCGTCGACCGGTGCCCGCCCGGGGACCGGGTCCCCGGACGGCGGCTCCTCGGTGTGCTGCTCCCGGGCCGCGTCGGCGGCCTGGATCAGCTGCACCGCCTCCTCGACGGAGTCGGTGACGTGCAGCAGCTCCAGGTCGTGCGGGCCGACGGTGCCCTGGGCGACCATCGTCTGCCGGATCCAGTCGACCAGCCCCGCCCAGTACTCGCTGCCGAAGAGGATCACCGGGAAGCGGGTGACCTTGCGGGTCTGCACCAGGGTCAGCGCCTCGAACAGCTCGTCGAGGGTGCCGAAGCCGCCGGGCAGGATCACGAACGCCTGCGCGTACTTCACGAACATCGTCTTGCGCACGAAGAAGTAGCGGAACAGCACGCCGACGTCGACCCACTCGTTGAGCTCCTGCTCGAACGGCAGCTCGATGCCCAGCCCGACCGACATGCCGCCGGCGTCGCAGGCGCCCTTGTTGGCCGCCTCCATCGCGCCCGGGCCGCCACCGGTGATCACCGCGTAGCCGGCCTCGGCCAGCGCCGCGCCCAGCTGCACCCCGATGGCGTAGTACTCGGAGTCGCGCGGCGTGCGGGCGCTGCCGAAGACGCTCACCGCCCGGGGCAGGTCGGCCAGCAGCCCGAAGCCCTCGACGAACTCGGCCTGGATGCGCAGCACCCGCCACGGGTCGGTGTGCACGAAGCCGCTGTCGCCCCGCCGGTCCAGCAGTCGCTGGTCGGTCGTCGTCCCGGTGTTCCGCGGATCGGGTTCGCCGCCGCGCAGGGTGATCGGTCCGCGGTGGCGGACCGGTCGGCGCCGGTCGTCCTCGGGCTGGCTCATGCGTTGCTCCCCGTCTCGCCGTCGTTCTCGGTCAGGTAGGCGACCAGCGCGTCCTCGGCCGGCTGGAGCCGGTCGACGACGACGTGCTCGGCGGCCTGGTGTGCCTGGTTCGGGTCGCCCGGTCCGTAGTTGACCGCGGGGATGCCGAAGGCGGCGAACCGGGCGACGTCGGTCCAGCCCAGCTTCGCCCGGGGCGGCTGCCCGACCGCGGCGACGAACGCCGCGGCGGCCGGCTCGGACAGCCCCGGCAGCGCGCCTCCGGAGGAGTCGGTGAGCTCGAGGGCGGCGCCGGCGGCGAGGGCGTCGGCGAACACCTCGCGGACGTGGGCCAGCGCCTGGTCCTCGTCCCGGTCGGGGGCGAACCGGAAGTTGACGGTCACCCGGCACTCGTCGGGGACGACGTTGCCCGCCACCCCGCCCTCGATGCCCACGGCGTTGAGCCCCTCGCGGTAGGTCAGCCCGTCGATCTCCACCTCGCGCGCCGGGTACGCCGCCAGGGTGGCCAGGATGCCGGCCGCGCCGTGCACCGCGTTCACCCCGAGCCACGAGCGCGCGCTGTGCGCCCGCTTGCCGGGCACGGTCAGCACCACCCGCAGCGTGCCCTGGCAGCCGCCCTCGACCGCCCCGTCGGTCGGCTCCATCAGGATCGCCAGGTCGCCGTACAGCCAGCCCCGGCGCTCGCGGGCGACCCGGCCGAGGCCGTTGCGGACCGCCTCGACCTCCTCGTTGTCGTAGAACACGAAGGTCACGTCGCGGGCCGGCTGCGCGCCGGGGACGCCGAACCGGGCGGCCAGCCGCAGCATGACGGCGTCCCCGGCCTTCATGTCGCTGGTGCCGCAGCCGTAGAGCCGCTGCTCGCCGTCCACCGTCTCCAGCCGGCTGGGCAGGTTGCCGGCGATCGGCACGGTGTCCAGGTGCCCGGCGAGCACGATCCGGGTGTCCCGGTCGAGGTTCGTGCGGGCCAGCACCGAGTCGCCGATCCGCTCCACCTCCAGCCCGCCGAGGCCGCGCAGCGCCACCTCCACCGCGTCGGCCAACGGCCCCTCCGACCCCGAGACCGACGGCGCGTCGACCAGCGCCCGGGTCAGGGCGAGGACGTCGGCGGTCAGGTCCAGGGGGGCGGGTCCGGTCACGGGCCGAGCCTAATCAGGCCCACCCCGTGACCGGCCGCCCGCGCGGGTCCGGTCAGCGCGCCCGCAGCCGGACCGAGACACCGCCGGCCTGGTACACCGGCTCGACGTCGAACCGCCCGGTCGTCTCGACCACCGTGCCGAAGGTGCCGCGCACCGAGCGGGCCAGCAGCACCGGCACCGGACCGCCGTGCGCCCAGCGGCGGGCGTCCTCGACGGTGACCTCCAGCCGGCTGCCGGCCCCCAGGGTGGCGGTGCCGATCACCGACAGCGGCGGCTGCGGGCCGGCACCGAAGGTCAGTGCCAGCGCGCCACCGGTCAGGGTGACGTTCCCGCGGGCCGCGACGACGGTCGCGCCGGCACCCAGCCGCAGCGCCCCGCCCGCCACCTGCACCGGGCCGCGGCCGAGCGCGCTGTTGGACCGGGCGACCAGGGTCCCCTCGGTCACCCGGGTGCCCCCGGTCCAGCTGTTCGCCCCGGTCAGCTCCAGGGTGCCCGAGCCGGCCTTCACCAGGGCGCCGGTGCCGCCGACGTCGTTGCGCCAGGTGTCACGGGCGGAGAACCCTCCGGTGACGGCGTCCATGACCACCCGGACGTCGCCGGCCAGGCTGCCGTAACCGTCTGCGGCGGTGAACAGGTCCAGCCGGCCCCACAGCTCGGGGCCGTCCAGCAGCGGGTTGCCGGAGGGCAGCGCGGTGGTGCGGAGCACCTCGCGGCGCTGCTCGGCGGTCAGATAGGGCAGCCGGGTCTCCAGCAGCGCCTCGGCACCCTTGGGCACCACCATCGGGACGGTCGTCGACCCGCGGGTGGGCAGGCTGTAGGTCATCCGCTGCAGGTACGCCCGGCGGGCGGGCTCCCGGTCGGTGTAGGGGTCGTCGCTGTTCTGCGCGAGGTCGATCAGCGTCTCCGGCGTCGTCCCGGTCCGCGCGGTGAACCAGGCCAGCGCCTGCGCCCGGGCCTCGGCCTTCACCTGGGCGTTGCCGGCCTCGTAGAGCTTGGCCGCGGCGAGCGCAGTGCCCAGGATGCGGCCGCCGATGACGTCGGCCGGGGAGTGCATGCCGCTGACGATCCGGTAGTCGGCCAGGTGGGCGGCGCGCGCCACCATCTCCTGGTAGCGCTCCGGCACGGCGTAGGCCAGCGCCAGCGCGGCCAGCCAGTAGGCATTCGTGTGCCCGCTGACGTATCCGCCGTCGCTCTCCGGGGTGGTGCTGCGCTGGCGCAGCAGCTGCGGGGCGACCACGACGTCGGACCGGTACACCGGGAACCCGTACTCGTCGACGGCGCCGGTGGGCACCACGGTGTTCGCCACCGTCATCCGCCACGGGCGCGGGTACTGGTACGTGAACTTCGACGGGTTGCTGGAGGTGTTCGAGCCGCGCAGCGTGTTGACCAGGTCGACCACCCGGCCGAGCTCGGAGGCCGAGGACCCCGCACCCAGCGACGCGCCGGCCGGCGCACCGACCGGCAGGGCGTCGTCGATCTTGGTGGGCGGCGTGCCGTCGGGCGCCGAGGTGATGCTGGTGACCGCCTTGGCCCCCGTCCGGTACAGCTCGGCCAGCGGACCGAGCCCACCGGTGACGGCGTAGCTCTGGTGCTGCCGGTCGTAGATGAAGGACTGCTTCGCCTCGGCCGCGGTGCGGGCCCGGCTCACCTGCACGACGTGGGTGATGTTCTGCCGCAGCACCGGGTCGACCGCCAGGCCGGTGTCCCAGGTGGAGCCGGTCCGCCACAGGTCGGCCATCCCGGACAGGATGACGGCGGCAGCGTTCGTCTCCGTGTTGAGGTTGGCCGTCGTGTTGGTGTTGTAGTTGTCCACGAACGGCAGCAGCGGGTGGGTGGTGCCGGCCGCGGGCTCGCCGGCCTTCGCGGCCGGTGCGCGGAAGACGCTGGGGACGGCCAGCAGCGCCGTACCCACCGCCCCCAGCGCGAGGAAGCTCCGTCGGTCCACGTCCTGGTGCAGCAGCACTGCGCGTTCCCCTCGGGTCGGCCGGGCCGGGCGGCCCGTGCTCAGTCCAGGGCAGCGTCGCGGGACCGGGCCGCAGGTGGACGAACGGTGATCGGCGCCCGGTTGAACAGTCCTGGTGTGCCGGGTGGCCGCTGTGCGGGCCAGGTCACTGCCGCGCACTCGGTAGCCTCGGCGTCCGTGACGACCGCTGCAGAGACCACCGGCGCCAACGGCGTCGGCATCGCCACCCTGACCGCTGACGGCACGGTGCTGGACACCTGGTTCCCCTCCCCGGCGCTGAGCACCGCCGACCAGGGCGAGACCGGCACCCAGCAGATCGGGGTGCTGGAGCTGGAGGGGCTGCTCGGACCGGACTTCGCCGGGCTGGTGCGCAGCGACGACACCCGCGGGGTGCAGTCGATCGCCGTCTCGACCACGATCGCCGACCTGTCGGCGCCGCCGGTCGACGCCCACGACGTGTACCTGCGGCTGCACCTGCTCTCGCACCGGCTGGTCCGCCCGCACGGGATGAGCATGGACGGCGTCTTCGGTCTGCTCGCCAACGTGGCCTGGACCAGCGCCGGGCCGGTGCTCGCCACCGAGATCGACGCCGTCCGGGCCCGGCTGCGCGCCGCCCACGGCCAGCTGACCGTCTTCGGGGTGGACAAGTTCCCCCGGATGGTCGACTACGTCGTCCCCGCCGGGGTGCGGATCGCCGACGCCGACCGGGTCCGGCTCGGCGCCCACCTGGCCGAGGGCACCACGGTCATGCACGAGGGCTTCGTCAACTTCAACGCCGGCACGCTCGGCCCCTCCATGGTCGAGGGCCGGATCAGCGCCGGTGTGGTGGTCGGCGCCGACTCCGACATCGGCGGCGGCGCCTCGATCATGGGCACGCTGTCCGGTGGCGGGAAGCAGGTCATCTCGATCGGCTCCGGCTGCCTGCTGGGCGCCAACGCGGGCATCGGCATCTCCCTCGGCGACGGGTGCGTCGTCGAGGCCGGCTGCTACGTGACCGCCGGGTCCAAGGTCCGGCTGCCCGACGGGACGACGACCAAGGCCGGCGAGCTGTCCGGCCGCGACGGTCTGCTGTTCCGCCGCAACTCCCTGGACGGCGCGCTGGAGGCCCTGCCCCGCAACGGCGACTGGGGCGCCCTGAACGCCGCCCTGCACGCCAACTGACGGCGGCGGCGGGGCGGCTCATCGGGCTCGTCCGCCCCACCCGACCCCGGCGTCGCGCGGGCCACCGGCGCACAGCCGGCTGCCAGCGGAGCGACCTAGCATCGGCGCGATGGTGAGCTCCTCGGTCGCGGCCCGGCGGCCCCCGCCGCGGGCGACCCGTCCGGCGAGCCGGCCCCCCGCGCGAGCCCGCCGGCGCCGGTCACGGGCGCGCGGCCTGTGGCCGCTGCTGCTCGTCGCGGCCCTGGTCGCCGCCGTGGCGCTGAGCTGGCGGGACGACGAGGTGACGCCGTCGGTGCTGGCCGGGTGCACCGTGCCCCGCTCCGACGTCACCGTGACCACCGAGCAGGCCGCGGCCGCCGCCACCATCGCCGCGGTGGCCCGCTCCCGGGGCCTGCCGCAGCGGGCCACGGTGATCGCGCTGGCCACCGCCCAGCAGGAGTCGCGGCTGCGCAACCTGGACTACGGCGACCGCGACTCCCTGGGCCTGTTCCAGCAGCGCCCCTCGCAGGGCTGGGGCACCGAGGCCCAGGTGCAGGACCCGGTCTACTCCGCCGGCAAGTTCTTCGACGGGCTGGTCGAGGTGCCCGGCTGGGAGACCGGCCGGCTCACCGAGGTCGCCCAGGCCGTGCAGCGCAGCGGCTTCCCCGAGGCCTACCAGCAGTGGGAGCCGATGGCCTCCGCTCTGGCCGGCGCCCTCGCCGCGACCGAGGCAGGCGCCCTGGCCTGCGGCTACCCGCCGGGAGCCGCCGGCGACCCGGCCGCCCGGACGGCGGCGCTGACCGAGACCGCCCGACGGGAGGCCGGCGCGCCCACCACGGAGGCCGACGGCACGGTCACCATCGCCGGCGCCGGCTGGCCGGAGGCGACCTGGGCGGTCGCCCACGCCGAGCGGTTCGGCCTCACCCGGGTGTCGATGGACGGCTGGGCGTGGACCCCGGGCGGCGGCTGGGTCAGCACCCCCAGCGCCTTCGAGCTGCCGCTCCAGCTCCGGCTGGTCTGACTGTGAGGCTGGCCGGGTCGGTTCATCGGTGATGAGCTGACGGTCGGCAGCAGCGGGCGTGACTCTTGGTCTGACTGGCTTCGTGCCTTCGAGCGGACTTGTCCGTCTGCTGCTGCCGGCACCGGCCCGGCCGGAGACGTTGGCCTGATCAGGAGCTTGACCGCCAGTGGCTGCTGACGTGTCTCATCACAGTCCTGCCATCTCCGCACCGGACCGGGACCTGCTGCGTCCCCCGGTCAAGGAGAAGAACGCATGTCCATGCTGGCAGAACTGGTCGAGGTCGTCATCGGCGTCGACACCCATAGCCAGACTCACACCGCCGCGGTCCTCGATGCCCGCACCGGTGGCGTGCTGGCTCGCGCAACCGTCACCGCCGACCCGGACGGCTACGCCGAACTGCTCGCCCTGGCCGAGCAGCACGCCGGGCTGCGGGCCTGGGCGATGGAGGGCACCGGCGGCTACGGCGCCGGCCTGGCCCGCCACCTGGCCGACGGCGGTGAGATGGTCGTCGAACTCGACCGGCCCAAGCGGCCGGCCCGATGGGCCGGGGCGAAGTCCGACCCGATCGACGCCGAACGTGCCGCCCGAGATGCGCTGGCCCGTGTTCAGCTGGCCCAGCCCAAAACCGGCGCTGAGCGGGCAAGTCTGCAGATGCGACTGACCGCGCGACGGGCCGCGGTCGAGGCCGCCACCGCCGGCCAGCGGCAGCTGCTGGCGATGGTGATCACCAGCCCGGAGCAGGTGCGCTCACGGTTCCGCGGCCAAAGCACCCGCGCCATGATCGCCACCGCCGCCGGGCTGCGCCCGACCGCCTCCAGCGGCGATGTCGAGGCCATCACCGCGCTGACCGTGCTGCGCGAGCTGGCCCGCCGGATCCGATTCCTCGAAGCTGAAGCTCTCGATCACGAGAAGGCCATCCGCGCCATTGTCAGGTCCTGGCGACCAGACCTTCTCCAGCTCACCGGGGTCGGTCCGATCGTGGCCGCCACCGTGCTCACCGCGTGGTCTCACCCCGGCCGCTGCCGCAGCGACGCCGCCTTCGCCATGCTCGCCGGCACAGCACCGATCCCGGCGTCCTCGGGCAAGACCGTGCGCCACCGGCTCAACCGATCCGGGGACCGCCAGCTCAACCGTGCCCTGCACACCGTTGTCCTCAGCCGGCTGCAACGGGACGAGCGCACCCGCGCCTACGCCGACCGCCGCCGCACCCAGGGCAAGACCGACCGGGAGATCAAGCGCTGCCTCAAGCGCTACATCGCCCGCGAGCTCTACCGACGCCTCGAATCATCACCAGTCGCAGCTTGACGCGGCATAGGAGCGTCCGCTCGGTCAGTCGGCCAGCACCAGCACGAAGGCCGTCGCCGCCCCGGTCGCGGCGAGCGAGCGCACGGTGTTCCACCCCGTCCAGCGGGCCGCGTTCTCCCGCCACGCCTCCGCCGCCCCGGGTGCGGCCGCGTCCAGCCGGGCCAGCGCGTCGTTGAGCGGCACGTTGGCCAGCACGGTCACCCCGACCACGCCGAACAGGTACAGCGCCACCCCGGTCAGCACCGCCGGCCGCCGCTGCCCGGCGAGCTCCGCCCCGCCGAGCACCAGGCAGACCAGCGCGGTGCCGAACAGCAGCGTCATGAACACCGGCCGGACGGCGGTGCGGTTCACCGACTGCATCGCCGCCGCCCCCGACGCGCCGGGCAGGGCGGTCAGCGCCGGCACCACCAGCACGCTGAAGACGGCGAACGCCCCGGCGACCAGCCCCGACCCCAGCGACGCGACCACCAGCAGCGGCGCCCGCGCCCCGGTCACCGCCCGCTCCCGGCCAGCGCGCCGCGCCGCACCGCGTCGGCGAGGTCGGTGGCCGGCCGCCCCAGCGCGCGCTGCACCCCGTCGGTGGGGGCGGCGTTCCGGCCGTCGAGCACCTCGGTGAACAGGTGGGCCATCAGCGCGACCACGTCGTCCGGCACCCCGGCGGCGGTCAGCCCGGCGGCGTACGCGGCGAACGGCACCCGGCGCAGCCGCGCCGGCCGGCCGGTCACCGCGGCGACCTCCGCGACCGCCTCGTCGAAGGTGAGCGCCCGGGGGCCGGTCAGCTCGTACGTGCGCCCGGCGTGCCCGTCGTCCAGCAGGGCGGCGACCGCCACGTCGGCGATGTCCTCGGCGTCCAGGAACGGCTCCGGGACGTGCGGCACCGGCAGCGTCAGTTCCCCGGCGGCCAGCTCACCGGCGAACTGCCCCTCGGTGAAGTTCTGCACGAACCAGCTGCAGCGCAGCACCGTCCACGCCAGCCCGCCCTCCTCGGCGGCCTGCCGCACCGCGGCCTCCGCCCGCTGGGCGCCCGGCTCGCCCCGCCCGGACAGCAGCACCACCCGGCGCACCCCGGCCGCCGCGGCGGTGCGGGTGACCGCGGCGAGCACGTCGTCGGAATCGGGCACGGCCAGGTCGGGGGCGTAGGCGAGGTAC
This sequence comes from uncultured Modestobacter sp., assembly GCF_947486615.1. Lineage (GTDB taxonomy): Bacteria > Actinomycetota > Actinomycetes > Mycobacteriales > Geodermatophilaceae > Modestobacter. The sequence continues at coordinate 154,556 of NZ_CANKUD010000004.1, read as the reverse complement.
ACGGCCCGGGCGCCGGCCAGCGCCGGTGCCCAGGTGCCCGGCTCGGCCCAGTCCAGCCGGCAGGCGCTGCTGCGGGAGGCCACCCGGGGATCGACACCCCGGGCGCGGAGGCGGGTGGTGATGCGGCTGCCGGTGGTGCCGGTGCCGCCGGTCACGAGGATCGTCGGTTCGCTCATGCCGGTCAGTACAGCGACCCGCGGCGAGACGATCCATGGTCCAGAGGCGCTGTTGCATGCGCAGGCGTCTACGCTGCGCGGTATGGACCCGGTCGCCGCCCTGCTCGGCGGGCCGCACGCCCGCGGTGCCTTCCTGCTCCGCTCGCTGCTGCGGCCGCCATGGTCGCTGCGGATCGCCGACGAGGCGCCGCTGACCGTGCTGACCGTGCTGCGCGGGTCGGCCTGGGTGGTCCTCGCCGACGGCCGGACCGTGCCGGTACCGACCGGGGACGTCGTCCTGCTGCGCGGCCCACGGCCGTACACGGTGGCCGACGACCCGGCGACCGCGCCGCAGGTGCACGTCGGGCCCGGGCAGGTGTGCACCCCGGTCGGCGGGGCCGGCGGTGAGCCGATGGCCGTCCTGGGCGGGCGGTCGTGGGGCAACGACGCGGCCGGCCCGACCGTGCTGCTCACCGGCACGTACCCCGCGCCGGGCGCGGTGGGCGAGCGGCTGGTGCGGGCGCTCCCCGAGCTGGTCGTCGTCCGGGCCGATGCCGGCACCCGGGCGGTGACCGAGCTGCTGGCCACCGAGATCGACCGGGACGCCGCCGGGCAGGAGGCGGTGCTCGACCGGCTGCTCGACGTGCTGCTGGTGTCGGCGTTGCGCACGTGGGCGGCCCGCCCGGACGCCGGCGCCCCCGGCTGGTACCTCGCTGCCGGCGACCCGGTCGTGGGGCCGGCGCTCGCCCTGCTGCACGACCGGCCGGCCGAGCCGTGGACCGTCGCCTCGCTGGCCGGCGCCGTCGGGGTCGCCCGGGCCACCCTGGCCCGCCGGTTCACCGACCTGGTCGGCGAGCCCCCGATGAGCTACCTGACCGGCTGGCGGATCGCGCTGGCCACCGACCTGCTCCGCGACCCCTCGCTCACCCTCACCGGCATCGCCCGCCGGGTCGGCTACGCCAGCCCCTTCGCGCTGAGCGCCGCCTACAAGCGGGCCACCGGGGTCAGCCCCGCCGCCCACCGCGCCAGGCTGGGTGCCACCGGCTGAGGCCGGTCAGCCGGCGAGGCGCTCCACCGCGGCGTCGACCCGCTCGTCGGTGGCGGTGAGCGCCATCCGCACGTGCCGGCTGCCGGCGGGGCCGTAGAAGGTGCCCGGTGCCGCGACGATGCCCAGCCCGGCGAGCCAGTCGATCGTCGTCCAGCAGTCCTCGTCGCGGGTGACCCACAGGTACAGGCCCGCCTCGGAGTGGTCGATCCGTGCGCCACTGGCCCGGACGGCGGCGGCGAGCCGCTCGCGGCGCCGGCGGTAGCGCTCGCGCTGGGCGGCGACGTGCTCGTCGTCGGCGAGCGCGGCGGCCATCGCGGCCTGCACCGGCGTGGGCACGAGCAGGCCCAGGTGCCGGCGGGTCTCCCAGACCCGGCGGACCAGCACCGGGTCACCGGACAGCAGCCCGGCGCGGTACCCGGCCGCGGTGGACTGCTTGGACAGCGAGTGCACCGCGAGCAGCCCGGCGTGGTCGCGGCCGGCGACGTCGGGGTGCAGCAACGACCGCGGCTGGACGTCCCAGCCGAGCTCGACGTAGCACTCGTCGGCGACCACGGGCACCCCGTGTGCGCGCCCCCAGCCGGCCCAGTCGCGCAGCTGCACGTCGGTGAGCACCCGGCCGTGCGGGTTGCCCGGGGAGTTCAGCCAGACCAGGACGACGTCACCGGGGTCGGCCGGCGGGGCGTCGGTACGGCGCACGGTCAGCCCGGCGACCACCGCGCCGACCTCGTAGGTCGGGTAGGCGACCTCGGGGATGAGCACGGTGCCGCTGCGGAGCCCGAGCAGCGTGGGCAGCAGGGCGACGAGCTCCTTGGAGCCCACCGTCGGGATCACCGAGGGGTCGGCGCCGAACGGGTCGGCGAGCTGGACGCCCAGCCGGCGGTCCAGCCAGCCCGCGGCGGCCCGCCGGACCTCGGCGGTGCCCAGCGCCGTCGGGTAGCCCGGGGCGTCCCCGGCGGCGGCCAGCGCCGTCCCGAGCAGCGCCGGGGTCGGGTCGACCGGGGTGCCGATCGACAGGTCGACGGCACCGCCCGGGTGCTCAGCGGCGCGGGACCGCGCCTGCGCGAGGGAGTCCCAGGGGAAGTCCGGCAGCCGGACCGCGCTCAGTGCCCCTCACCCTGCGGCGGGAGGGCGGCGACCAGCGGGTGGTCCTTGTTGATCTTGCCGGTCTTCGCCGCGCCACCGGGGCTGCCCAGGTCGGAGAAGAACTCCACGTTGGCGTTGTAGAAGTCCTTCCACTTGTCCGGGACGTCGTCCTCGTAGTAGATGGCCTCCACCGGGCAGACCGGCTCGCAGGCACCGCAGTCGACGCACTCGTCGGGGTGGATGTAGAGCATCCGGTCGCCCTCGTAGATGCAGTCCACCGGACACTCGTCGATGCACGCCTTGTCGAGGACGTCGACACAGGCCTGGGTGATGACGTAGGTCACGGGGTTCCTCCGGGACGTGCGGGTGGCGCGTTCCCTGGCCGGCCAGGGGTGCGTTCGATCAACTCCAGTATCACCCGAGGCCCCGCGCTCCAGCGCGACGGGTCGGGCCGACACCCCCTCCTCCACCTGCTCACCCCGCACGCCGACCCCCGCCCGACGCCCTCCCAGGTGGACGTCGCAGGATCGCGGCATGGGACAGAGGCGGTCACCGCTGGGCGTCGTCGAGCTCGAGCTGCTGGCCGCCCGCGGCTGGCGCGCGCTGGAGGAGGACCGGCTGGGCGACTGGCTGCTGCGTGCCGGCAACGGCTTCACCGGCCGGGCGAACTCGGTGCTGGTCGTCGGTGACCCCGGGGTGCCGCCGGAGGAGGCGGTGGCCGCGGTGGCGCGCTGGTACGACGACCGCGGCCTGCAGCCGTGCGCGATGCTGCCGGGCGTGCAGTCCCGCCGCGCGGACGCCGCCTTCGCCGCGGCCGGCTGGGCCACCGACGGGGACGTGCTGGTGCTCACCGCGCCGGTCGCGCCCACCGGCCCGCCCGCCGTCCCGGTCGACCTCTCCCCCACCCCGGACGACGCCTGGCTGGCCGGCTACCGGTACCGGGGCGGCCCGCTGCCGGCCGGCGCGCTCGAGGTGCTGACCCACGGCGAGGACGTCGTCTTCGCATCGGTGCGGCTGGACCGCGAGCCGGCGCCGCTGGCCGCGGTCGCACGTGGCGTGCTCACCGACGGCTGGCTGGGCGTCACGGCGGTCACCGTCGCGGAGGAGCACCGCCGCCGCGGGCTGGCCACCGCGGTGATGGCCGGCCTGCAGCAGTGGGCCGCCGACCGGGGTGCCCACTCGGTCTACCTGCAGGTGACCGCGGAGAACGCCCCGGCGCGGGCGCTCTACCGCCGGGCCGGCTTCATCGAGCACCACCGCTACCACTACCGGCGACGGGTCGGCTGACCGGCGGGCGGGCCGGCGGCGCGCCCCCCAGCGCACGGCCGACGGCGAACGCCGCGGCGACCACGCCGACCAGCAGGAAGCCCAGGTTGACCAGCTCGGTGACCGCATCGCCGCCGGGCAGCAGCAGGTCGCCCTCCGGGCGCTGCATCGTCGCGGCCAGCGCGATGCCCAGCCAGACGACGGCGGGCAGCACGGCGACCAGCCGGGACCCGGAGAGCCGGTGAGCCGCGCCGACCAGGAGGACGTTGCCGAAGACCGCCGCCAGCAGGGAGACCGGGATCGGCACCCCGCCCAGCCGCCACGGCAGCCAGAAGACCTCCACCAGCGCCAGCCAGGCCGAGACCAGCACCGCGACGACCGCCCAGCCGGCCAGCCGGAGCCCCCTCATCCGGGCAGCCCGGCGAACAGGTCGTCCTCCCAGCCCTGCGGCCCGGGCCCGGCCGGACCGCGCTGCCCACGCACCAGCCGGTAGTGCTCGGTACCGAGCACCTGCTGCCCCAGGTTGTTCGACAGCGCGAAGAACGGCCCGTCGACCGTCATCTGGGTCGGGTGCGCCCGCATCGCGGCGTCCTTGCGGTCGGCGTACGGGCGGCCGTCGACCTCGGTGGTGACCACGTCGTCGGCGACGGCGAACGGCACCTCGTCCAGGTCGCCCAGCGCGGCGAACGGCGACTCCTCGCCCAGCGCCGCCATGGCGTCGATGCCGCGCTGCACCACCGAGCGGGGCATCGCGTTCCAGTAGACCTTGGCGACGGTCCAGGCCTCGCCCAGGTCGGGCCGGTAGGCGGGGTCCGCGGCGGCGTCCACCGCACCCATCGCGACCCGGTGCGCCTGGATGTGGTCGGGGTGCCCGTAGCCACCGATCTCGTCGTAGGTGACCAGCACCTGCGGCCGCACCTCCCGGACGACGGCGACCGCGTGCGCCACCGCCTCGGTGAGATCGGCCCGCCAGAAGGCGCGGGGCTTGTCGTTGGCGGGGGTGTCCATCATCCCGGAGTCCCGGTAGTGGCCCGCACCGCCGAGGAAGCGCCAGTCGGTGACCCCGAGGGCGGCCATCGCCGCGGCCAGTTCCCCGATCCGGTAGCCGCCGAGCTGGTCGGCCTGGTCGGCGGCCAGCTGCGCCAGCTCGGGCACCAGCACCTCCCCCTCCTCACCGAGGGTGCAGGTGAGCAGGGTGACGCCGACGCCCTCGGCCACGTACCGGGCCATCGTCGCCCCGTTGTTGATCGTCTCGTCGTCGGGGTGGGCGTGCACCAGCATCAGCCGGCGAGAGGGCGCAGTCACGCCGACGATTACACCGCGCCCCTCCGGGCCGCCCCGCGACCAGGTGCCGCCCCCACCCCGAGGAGCCGCTCGGTCGATGCCGGGGCGGAGACCCCCCGGACCTCGCACCGGCCCTCGACAGTCCCCCGGACGGCTGACCGCCCCCAGCCAGACGGGACGACCCGGCCACCACGGCACGTCGCGAGCGCAGCGAGCTGTCCGTCCCCGGCACGGACCCGCAGGGTCCTGCCGGGGACGGACCAGGGCCGCCGAACGAAGCTCACGAGCCCCTCGGTCGCGTTGCGGTCCGCGAGCAGAGCGAGCTGTCGATCGCCGGCACGGGCCCGCAGGGTCCTGCCGGCGATCGACGAAGCGGCTCAGCGCAGACCGGGCACGGCTCCTGGCCGCGTTGCGATCCGGAGGATCGCGTTACAGCACAGCCGTCGCTTCCGCGTAGTGGCAGGCGTTGAGGTGGCCGGTGCCCCGGGTCTCCAGCTTCGGGTCCTCGGTCATGCAGAGCTCCCGCTGGCCGTCGGTGAGCACGTTGGCGAACTTCTGGCAGCGGGTGCGGAACCGGCAGCCGGACGGCGGGTTGGCCGGGCTGGGCACGTCGCCGGAGATGATGATCCGCTGGCGGGCGCGCTCGCGGCGCGGGTCGGGCAGCGGGATCGCCGACAGCAGCGCCTGGGTGTAGGGGTGCACCGGCCGGTTGAACAGCTCTTCCTGCTCGGCGATCTCGATGATCCGGCCGAGGTACATGACCGCGACCCGGTCGGAGATGTGCCGGACGACCGACAGGTCGTGGGCGATGAACAGGTAGCTGAGGCCGAGGGAGTCCTTGAGGTCCTCGAGCAGGTTGATCACGCCTGCCTGGATGGAGACGTCCAGCGCGGACACCGGCTCGTCGAGCACCAGCACCTTGGGCTGCAGGGCCAGGGCCCGGGCGATGCCGATGCGCTGCCGCTGCCCGCCGGAGAACTCGGCCGGGTACCGGTTGGTGTGCTCGGGGTTCAGGCCCACGGTCTCGACGAGTTCGCGGACCCGGGAGCGCAACTCGTCGTCGTCCTTGGTCAGGCCGTGGATGATCAGCGGCTCGGCGACGATGTCGAACACCGGCAGCCGCGGGTTCAGCGAGGCGTAGGGGTCCTGGAAGACCAGCTGGATGTCCCGGCGGAGCGGGCGCATCTCCTTGCGCCCGAGCCCGACGATCTCCCGGCCCTGGAAGACCACGGAGCCGGCGGTGGCCGGCTGCAGGTTCAGGATCGCCCGCCCGGTGGTGGACTTGCCGCAGCCGGACTCGCCGACCAGGCCCAGCACCTCACCGGGGTAGAGGTCCAGGTCGACGCCGTCGACGGCGCGCACCGCACCCACGGTGCGCTTGATCAGGCCACCGCCCTTGATCGGGAAGTGCTTCTCCAGGCCGCGGACCGAGAGGATCGGCTCGCCGCGGGGGTCCGCGCCGTCGGCGGCGCGGTCGGTGGTGGGGGCGGTCATGCCCGGTCTCCGTTCGTGGGGCGCGGCTCGGGGCTCACGACGCTGCCGGTCCGGCCGGTGGTGGTGCCGGCGCCGGGCTCGGTCTGGTCGCCCGGCGGGGTGCCGGGGGCGCCGGTCTCCCGGCTCTCCTCGGTGGTGGTGAGGTCGGCGGACCGGGCGGTGCCGGCCGGCTCGGTGTCCGCGCCGGTGACGCTGAAGACGTCGGCGGCGTGGCCGTGGGCCTTGGCCACCTCGGCGGTGCGGATGCAGGCGGCCTCGTGTCCGCCACCGACCTGGAGCAGCGGCGGCTCGGCCTCGTCGCAGGCGGCGATGTGCAGCGGGCAGCGGGGTGCGAAGGGGCAGCCCGGCGGCATGTTCAGCAGCGAGGGCGGCGCACCGAGGATCGGGGTGAGCCGCTCCTTGGTGCTGGAGTCCAGCCGCGGCAGCGACCCGAGCAGCCCAAGCGTGTAGGGCATCCGCGGCTCGTAGTAGATGTCCTCGACGCTGCCGACCTCGACCGGGCGCCCGGCGTACATGACCAGCACCCGGTCCGCGAACCCGGCGACCACGCCGAGGTCGTGGGTGATCAGCACCATCGCGGCGCCGGTCTCCTGCAGGGCGGTCTGCAGCACCTCGAGGATCTGCGCCTGCACGGTCACATCGAGGGCGGTGGTCGGCTCGTCGGCGATGATCACCTCGGGCTGGTTGGCCATCGCGATCGCGATGACCACCCGCTGGCGCATGCCGCCGGAGAACTCGTGCGGGTAGGAGCGGACCCGCTCGCCGGCGTTCGGGATGCCGACCAGCTCCAGCAGCTCCACCGCCCGGGCCTCGGCGGCCTTGGACGACAGCGACTTGTCGTGGATCCGCAGGGTCTCCTCGATCTGGTACCCCACCCGGTAGACCGGGTCCAGCGAGGTCATCGGGTCCTGGAAGATCATCGAGACGCCCTTGCCGCGCACCCGGGACATGCTCCGGTCGCTCTGGCCGAGCAGCTCCTGGCCGCGGTAGCGGACCGATCCGGTGACCCGGGCCGAGCCCGGCAGCAGCCCCATGACCGCCAGCGAGGTCACCGACTTGCCGGAGCCGGACTCGCCGACGATGCCGAGCACCTCACCGGAGCGGAGCGTGTAGTCGACCCCGCGGACGGCGTGCACGGCGCCGTCCTCGGTCGGGAAGTGCACGTTGAGGTCGCTGACCTGCAGCAGCGGAGCGCTGGCGTCGAAGCCGCCGAGGCTGGTGGTGCGGCTGCCGGCCTGGCTGAGGGTGCCGGTCGAGGACGTGCCGACGGCGGTGGCACCGGACGCACCGGTGCCACTGGTCCCGAGGGTGGACATGGAACTCCCCGTCTTCAGTTCTGTCAGGCCCGCACGCGGCGGTTGCTGGGGTCGAAGGCGTCGCGGATGCCGTCACCGATCAGGTTGATCGCCAACACGATCAGCAGCAGCGCGATGCCCGGGTAGTAGAAGAGCCAGGGTCGGGTGCTCGCGGCCTGCACGCCGTCGGAGACCAGGCGGCCCAGCGAGGTCTGGTTGGCCCCGTTGACGCCGAACCCGAGGTAGGTCAGCGCGGCCTCGAGGGTGATCGCGGTGGCGGCGGCCAGCGTCGTCCACACGATCAGCGAGCCGAGCGTGTTCGGGATCAGGTGCTTGAAGATGATCCGGCTGTTGGAGGCGCCCATCGCGTGCGCGGCCTCCACGTACTCCTTCTCGCGCAGCGAGAGGAACTGGCTGCGCACGATGCGGGCGAGGTCGAGCCAGCCGAACAACCCCAGGATGATGCCGACGCCCAGCGGCGTCCGGGAGCTGGGGAAGTTGCTGGCCACGACGATGAGCACGACCAGCAGCGGCACGGTGAGGATCAGGTCGACGACCCGCATGAGCAGGCTGTCGACCCACTTGCCGAAGTAGCCGGCCAGCGCGCCGACCAGCAGGCCGAGCGGGAAGGCGATGACCACGAAGAGCAGCACGATGAACAGCGAGCGCTGCACGCCCTGCATCAGCCCGGCCAGCAGGTCGCGGCCGATCGCGTCGCTGCCCAGCAGGTAGCCGGCGGTGCCCGGGGGCACGGACTGGGCGCTGGAGTTCTGGGTGTCGTAGGTCTTGCCGTCGACCAGGGGGCCGATGAAGCCGAAGACCAGCAGGATCACGAACATGACCAGCCCGGTCATGCCGACCTTGTTGCGGAAGAACCGCCGGAAGATCTGCTGCCGCTGGCTGCGCGCCTTGACGGTGAACTCGCGCTCGACCCCGCCGCCGCTCTGCGGCGCGCCAGGGGTGGCGGGCAGGACGCCGCCGGCGGTGTCCTGCGTGGCCTGGGTGGTGGCCATGGGGTGTCCTTCTCTCTCGCGAGGCGGCTCAGGCCAGCCGGATCCGCGGGTCCAGGACCGCGTAGAGGATGTCGGCGATCAGGTTGAAGACGACGACGAAGACCGCGCTGACCAGCAGCCAGCCCAGCACCACGTTGATGTCCTGCTGCCCGATGCCGTTGGCGATCAGGTACTCGCCCATGCCGTGCCAGACGAAGACGGTCTCAGTGATGATCGCGCCACCGAAGAGGGTGCCGATGCCCAGTGCCACGACGGTGGTCAGCGGGATGAGCGCGTTCCGCAGGCCGTGCCGGACGATGGTGCGTCGATAGGTGAGCCCCTTGGCCCGGGCGAGGCGCATGTAGTCCGACCCGAGCACGTCGAGCATCGCGGCCCGCTGGAAGCGGCTCCAGGCGGCGAAGGACAGCATCGCCAGGCTGATCGTGGGCAGGATCAGGTGCCCCAGCCGGTCGGACCACAGCTCCCAACCGTCGGCGTACAGCGCGAGGCCGGGGGTCTCCTCACCGATGGTGTAGAGCACCTGGGAGCCGAACAGGTCGTTGATCCCGCCGGCCACGAACTCCTTGAGCAGCGCGGCGAACCAGAAGGTCGGCAGTGCGATCAGGATGTAGACGAAGAACGTGAGGGCGTAGTCGGAGGCCTTGTACTGCCGGACGGCGCCGATCACACCGACGATGATCGCCAGGACGACCGCGATCACCACAGCGGCGATGATCATCCGCCCGGTGACCCCGATCCGGCCGAAGAGCTGGTCGGCGACCGGGGTGCCGTTGACGGTCTGCCCGAAGTCGCCGGTCACGGCACCGCTGAGCCAGTTCCAGTACCGGACGAAGAAGTTGTCGTTGAGCCCCAGCTCGTCGCGCAGGTTGTTGAAGAACGACTCCGGCGGCCGGGGGTTCAGCGTGTAGTACCGGGACAGCGGGTCGAAGCTGGCCGCGCAGAGCGCGAAGACCAGGAACGAGCTCACCAGCAACACGAGGACCGACGCGATGATCCGCCGGATCGTGAAGAAGAACATGCGGTGACCTTACGCCGGGAGCGGAAGCCGTCCGGTGTCGGACGGCCAGGTGAGCGGCGCGTCCTGGGAGGGACGGGCCGGCCGGTGGCGATGGGGCGGCAGGGCCGCCATGCGGGGGTCACTGCCGCGCAACAGCGGCGACACATCGACCCCGGACACCCCACGGCCCCCCGGGAGTGATCCCAGGGGGCCGTGGGCCCGGGTCCCGGCGCCGCCGCGGGGGGCGGCGCCGGGTCCGGTGGTGCTCAGTGCGGGTGTTGCTCGGTGCGGGTGGTGCTCGGTGCAGGTGGTGCTCAGGCGACCGAGGTCACTCGATCGTCCAGGTCTGCGAGTTCCAGAGCGGACCGGCCTCGGTGGGGTTGTCCTGCACACCCTCGATCGAGGACTGGTACGCGATGAAGGTCGGCTTCTGGTAGAGCGGGATGGTGGCCATCTGCTCCCACAGCAGGGCGTCGATCTCGTTGCCCAGCTCCGCCTGCCGCTCGCGCTCCGGCGTGGTGCCCAGCTCCGCGAAGAGGGCGTCGATCTCCGGCGTCCCGATCCGGGAGTAGTTCTGCTGGACGTTGTCGCCCTGCGGCGTCTGGTAGATCGACTGCGACGAGGTGACGAACGGGTTGCCCACCCAGGCGAAGAGCGCGGCCTGGAAACCGCCGGCCTCGAGGCTGGTCGGCTGCTCGGCACCGGCGAAGATGTCCGGGTTGGCGTTGAACGTCGCGTTGATGCCCGCCTCGCGCAGCTGCGGGATCATCACCTCGATCGTCGTCTGCCGCAGCGGGTTGTTCGCCGTGGTGTCGATCTGGATGTTCAGCGGGCCACGCTCGGGGTGGGTGTAGATCCCGTCGGCGCCGGCGGTGTAGCCGGACTGCTCGAGCAGCGCGCGGGCGGCGTCGACGCTCTGGGTCTTGACCTCCTCCGGTGCGGTGTCCTCGTACTCGGGCTGGGTGTTCAGCCAGATCCGGTTGTTGAGGACCTGCGCGTCGCTGGAGAACTGGCCGACGGTCTGGTCGACGATCTCCTCACGGTCCAGCGCGTAGGCGAAGGCCGTGCGGACGTTCGGGTCGGCCAGGTGCGGGTCCTGGGTGTTGAGGTCGACGTGCTCGAAGGAGAGACCGAAGCTGATCTCGCTCTCGACGTTCGGCTCCAGCGCCTGGATCTGCTCGACCAGGTCCAGCTGCGGCTGCGGGTAGATCACGCCGAGCTCACCGGACTGGATGCCCTGGACGGCGGTCGTCGGGTCGTTGCCGATGTTCTGGATGATCAGCTGCTCGAGGTTCGGGCCGTCGCCCCACCACTCCGGGTTGGGGGTCAGCACGATGACCTGGGTGCCGGCGTCGATGTTCGACACCTGCCAGGGGCCACCGGAGATGTTCTCCGGCAGGCCCTCGGAGATCGGCCAGCCGGTGGTGATCGTCTCGCAGAGCGCGACCGGGTCCTCGGAGGCCATGAGGTGGGCCGGCAGCAGGTTCTCGAAGTTGCCCTGCCAGTCGGCGAACGGCGTGGTGTAGGTGACGGTGACGGTCTTGCCGTCGTCCGAGCCCTCGACGCTCTCGATGATGTCGTAGCCGGTGGTCGACAGGACGGCGGGGCAGCCGCCGTCGGCCGGGTCGCCGCTGCGGTTGGCCTGCCAGGTGAACTCGAAGTCGTCGGCGGTGATCGGGGTGCCGTCGCTCCAGACCGCTTCCTCGTTGATCGAGTAGGTGTTGACCTGGGTGCCGCCGTCGGTCTCGAGGGTCGGCTCCTCGGTCAGCAGCTCGTCGTTGTACTCGACGGTGAAGTCGGGCTGGATGTGGTACGGCGAGGGCAGGACGCGGATCAGCACGTTGGCCACCGACGTCGCGTTGCCGGCCGCGATGTTCGGGTACAGGTTCTCCGGGAAGTCCGTGGACTCACCGAAGACGACCCGACCCGAGGCGCCGCTCTCGCCGTCGCCGCCACCGTCGTCACTGCCGCCGCCACAGGCCGACAGCGCCATCGCACCGGTGAGCCCGGTCGCGATGAGCATCGCACTGCGCTTGCTCAACTTCACGTTGGATTGCCTCCTCGACCCGCGGAAGCGGGAGGAACGATCAGGTCTGACCGACCCGGGATCACCGGACGGACTGGGGGTCGTGCGTGAACGCACGCTGTCAGGCAGCTGTCGGGACGCTGACGGACAGGAGCGACGGGGCAGACCCTAGGCAGAGCCGGAAGAGGCAGTCCACGACCGTCATCATTTTGTGACCTGTGCAAACGACCACCTGGGAGAACGCGAAACACCGACGCAATACAACCGTTGCGACCGGACACTTTTCGACGCTTCGATGATCTCTCCGCAGCAATTGATCAACCGTTCGACACCGCCTTCCCGGCACCCGGTCCGCGACGGGCGGCGGCCGCTCCTTGTGTGGTGCCGGACGGGGGCGGAGGATGGTCCGCGATGATGAGCATGGCTAATGAACCTGGTCGCGGTGGAGCAGGTCGGGGCGGCGCTTCGTCCGCGGTCGACCCGGCCGCCTTCGAGGCGGCGGCGGCTGCGGTGGAGGCCGCGCTGGCGGCCGGGGCCCGGTACGCCGACGCCCGGCTGGTCGACCGCCGGCACGAGTCGATGACCGCCCGCGACGGCGACGTCCGCTCGCTGTCCCAGACCACCTCCGTCGGGCTGGGCGTCCGCGCGCTGGTCGGCTCCTCGTGGGGCTTCGCCGCCCTCGGCGACCCGGCCGGCGACGCCGACGCCCGCCGCACCGGCGCGCGGGCCACCGCCATCGCCCAGGCCTCGGCCGCCGTCCCCGGGCCGCCGATGGAGCTCGTCGCCGTCCCGGCCGTGCAGGCCGACTGGGCCAGCGAGTGCCTGGAGGACCCCTTCACCGTGCCGCTGGCGGAGAAGGGCGACCTGCTCACCGGGGTCACCGCGACCATGCGGGCGGCCGGGGTCGCGGTGGCCGAGGCGCTGCACCAGGCCTGGGACACCCGCACCGCGTTCGTCTCCAGCGAGGGCGCCCGGATCGGGCAGCACGTCCGGGAGACCGGCGCCGGCATGCACTGCCTCACCGTCGGGGACGGGGAGACCCAGCGCCGCTCCTACCCGGCCTTCCGCGGCCAGTACGGCACCCGCGGCTGGGAGCTGGTGCGGGAGCTCGACCTGCCCGGCCACGCCGACCGGATCGCCGCCGAGTGCCAGGAGCTGCTCACCGCGCCGGCGTGCCCCGCCGGCGAGACGACCCTGCTGCTGGGCGGGGAGCAGATGTCGCTGCAGATCCACGAGTCCGTCGGGCACGCCATCGAGCTCGACCGCATCCTCGGCTGGGAGGCGGCCTTCGCCGGCACCTCCTGGCTGGACCTCTCCCAGCTCGGCTCGCTGCGCTTCGGCTCCGAGCTGATGAACATCACCATCGACCCCACCATCCCCGGCGCGCTGGGCTCCTTCGGCTACGACGACGAGGGCACCCCGGCCACCGCCCGCGACGCGGTGCGCAACGGCACCTGGGTGGGCGTGCTGGCCGGCCGTGACTCCGCCGCCCTCGCCGGGCTGGGGTACGCCGGCTCCGTGCGCGCCGACGGGTACGCCCGCCTGCCGATGGTCCGGATGACCAACGTCGGGCTCGAGCCCGGCCCGCACACGCTGGAGGAGATGATCGCCGCCACCGACGACGGCGTGCTCATGGAGCACAACCGCTCCTGGTCGATCGACGACCGCCGGCTCAACTTCCAGTTCGGCTGCGAGATCGGCTGGGAGGTGCGCAACGGCCGGAAGGGCCGGATGCTCAAGAACCCCTCCTACACCGGGATCGGGCCGCGCTTCTGGTCCTCGCTGGACATGCTCGCCGGCCGCGCGCCGGGTGAGTGGCGGGCCTGGGGCACGCCCAACTGCGGCAAGGGGCAGCCCGGGCAGGTGGGCCACACCGGCCACGGCGCGGCGCCGGCCCGCTTCTCCGGCGTCCGGGTGGGGGTGCGCGGGTGATGCCCTCCCCCGACTCCCTCCTCGACGACCTGGCCGGTGCCGTCCTCGGCGAGGTGCGCCGGCAGGCCGGCGCCGACGCCGCGGCGACCGTCCGCGCCGAGCGCTCGACGCTGGCGCTGACCCGCTTCGCCGACTCCGCGATCCACCAGAACGTCGCCGACGAGCAGGTGACGCTGCACCTGCAGCTGACCGTGGACGGCGGCCGGACGGCGACCGCCGCCACCACCCGGTCCCGCCCCGACGCGGTCGCCGACCTGGTCGCGGCCACCCTCGCCGCCGCCCGGCTGCGCCCTCGCGACCCCAGCTGGCCCGGGCTCGGCGAGCCGGCACCGCTGACCTCCGCCGGCTCCCCGGACGAGGCGACCGCGGCCGCCTCCCCCGCCGACCGGGCCGCCGGCGTCGCCGCGTTCGTCGCCGCCGCGGGCGGGCTGAGCACCGCCGGCTTCGTGCAGACCGCCGCGCTCAGCACCGTGCTCGCCGACACCGCCGGCCGGCACCTGCGCGGCGCGACCACCTCGGCGATCTGCGACGGCATCGCCCGGCTCTCCGGCGCCGACGGCGTCGCCCGGTCGATGTCCGCCCGCCTCGCCGACCTCGACTGCGCCGCACTGGGCGCCCGGGCCGGTGCCAAGGCCCGGGCCGGCGTCGACGCCGTACCGGTCGACCCAGGCTCCTACCCGGTCGTGCTGGAGCCGGCCGCGGTCACCGACCTGGTCGGCGGGCTGGTGTCGGGCCAGTTCAACGGCAAGGCCGTCGTCGACGGGACCTCGGGGCTGCGCCTGGGCGAGCAGCAGTTCGACCCGGCGGTCACCCTCACCGACGACCCGGCCGCCGGCGTCGGGCTGCCCTTCGACACCGAGGGCACGCCCACCGCCCGCACCGAACTGGTGCGCGACGGCGTCCCGGTGGGGCTGACCACCGATCGGCGGACCGCCGCGGCGCTGGACCGGGCGCCGTCCGGGCACGCCTCCGACGTCAGCACCACGTGGGGCCCGGTCGCCGGCGACCCGGTGCTCTCCCCCGGCTCCGGCGGCAGCGTGACCGACCTGGTCGCCGGGCTGGAGCGCGGGCTGCTGGTCAGCGACCTCTGGTACACCCGGGTCGTCGAGGCGCGGCGCTCGGTCTGGACCGGGCTGACCCGCAACGGCGTCTGGCTGGTCGAGGACGGGCAGCTGGTCGCGCCGGTGAGCACGCTGCGGTTCACCCAGTCCTACCTGGAGGCGCTGGCCCCCGGGGCGGTCGTCGTCGGCTCCGAGGTCGACCCGCAGCCGTACCGGCTGATGGGCCCGATGGGCTACAACCGGGTCGCCGTCCCGGCGCTGCGGCTGGCCGCCTGGAACATCACCGGCAACGCCGCCGGCTGAGGCACCGGACCGTCAGAGGCGGGCGAGGAGGGAGCGGACGGCGGGGAGCAGCGGGCGGTCCGCCGGGATCCAGGGCAGCTCCTCGAGGTCCTCGGCGGGCAGCCAGCGCAGCTTGCTGTGCTCGGCGGCGACCAGCTCGCCGGCGGTGATCCGGCCCCACCACACCCGCAGCGTCGACGCGCCGGGGGCACCGCCGGCGACGACGCCGTCCAGCGGCACCTCACCGAGGAATGCCTGCGGGGCGATGCCGACGGCCAGCTCCTCGCGGCACTCCCGGACCAGCGCGGCCAGCTCGGCCTCACCGCGCTCGACCTTGCCGCCGGGGAACTCCCAGAGACCGGCCAGCGGACCGGCCCCGCGCTGGGCGACCAGCACCCGCCTGCGGTCGTCGACCAGCGCGGCGCCGACGACCTGGGTGACGTCGGCGGCCCGGCGGGCCGCGGCGGCCGCGTAGGCGTCCAGGTGCGCCTGCATCGCCCGGACCAGCCGGCGGCGCAGCACCGTCTGGTCGACCAGGCCACCCAGCGGCCCCGGCAGCGCGGTCTGCCAGTCGACCTGCTCGTGCACCAGCGTGCCGGCGCCGGTGGCGGCGAACTCCCGGGTGTGCACCAGCCGGCGCCGCCCGCTCAGCTCCGCCTCGTGGACGTCGCGCCAGGGCCGTTCGGAGACGACCTCCCGCAGCGGCCGGGGCCAGGGCCGCCCGAGTGACCGCGCGACGTCGAACGCAACGGTCAGCGGGGCCTCCACCAAGGTGGTGAACCGCAGCTGGGACACGCGGCCCAGCTTCGCAGACCAGGCAGGATGGGCTCCGTGCGCATCTCCGCCCGGGTCGACTACGCCGTGCGGGCCGCCGTCGAGCTGGCCGCCGTGGCGCCGGCGTCACTGACGTCGGACCGCATCGCGCAGGCGCAGGGCATCCCGGCCCGCTTCCTGCAGGCGATCCTGGGCGACCTGCAGCACGCCCGGCTGGTCACCAGCCAGCGCGGCCGGGAGGGCGGGTACCGGCTGGCCCTGCCGCCCGCGGAGGTCTCGATCGCCCGGGTCATGCGGGTGGAGCAGGGCTTCCTCGCCGAGGTGCACGGCCAGCGCCCCGAGGACGTCGAGTATCCCGGGGCCGCGGAACCGCTGGCGTCGGTCTGGGTGGCTGCCCGCGAGGCCTACCGCCGGGTGCTGGAGAACGTGACCCTGGCCGACGTGGTCGCCGGGCGGATGCCGCCCCAGGTGGCGGAGATGATCGAGCTGGAGAGCGCCTGGCGCTCCTTCGGCGTCCCCGCCGCCGACTGATGGCCCACCCCTCCGGCGTCCCGGTGTGGCACGATCGGACCGTGACGGACTGCGGCGCTCTCCTCGTGGCGCGCCTGCACGTCGATCTGGCGCGGGTCTCCAGCGCCGCCTGTCGCGCTCCGCGCTGACCACGGCCCCCGCTCCCCGCAGCCTCCCGCTGCACCCGCACCCGGCCGCGTCGCGCACGCACCCCGTGCCGGCGCAGAGGAGAACGACTGACGTGTCGACCCCCACCCGCTCCAGCAACCGCCCCGTCCGCGGACAGGGCCAGTGGGCACTGGGCTACCGCGAGCCGCTGAACCCGAACGAGCGGATGAAGAAGGACTCCGACGGCCTGGACGTCCGCCAGCGGATCCTGGACATCTACGCGCACACCGGCTTCGACGGCATCGACCCCGGTGACCTGCGCGGCCGGATGCGCTGGATGGGCCTCTACACCCAGCGCGCCCAGGGCATCCCCGGCGGCAAGACCGCCGTGCTGGAGGCCGAGGAGCTCGAGGACTCCTACTTCATGATGCGGGCACGCATCGACGGCGGGCAGCTGACCAGTGAGGCCCTCCGGGTGCTCGGCGGCATCAGCACCGAGTTCGGCCGGGACGTCGCCGACGTCACCGACCGGCAGAACGTCCAGTACCACTGGATCCGGATCGAGGACGTGCCGGAGATCTGGCGACGGCTGGAGTCGGTCGGCCTCAGCACGATGGAGGCCTGCGGCGACGTCCCGCGGGTGATGCTGAACTGCCCGCTCGCCGGCGTCCTCGCCGACGAGGTCATCGACGCCTCCGAGGTGCTGGCCCAGACCGTGGAGAAGTACCTGGGCGACCCGCAGTTCAGCAACCTCCCCCGCAAGTGGAAGACGTCGATGTCCGGTTGCGTCGACCACTGCACCGAGCCCGAGATCGACGACGTCTCCTTCGTCGGCGTGGTCGACGAGGCCGGCGAGGCCGGCTACGACCTGTGGGTCGGCGGCGGCCTGTCGACCAACCCGATGTTCGCCAAGCGGATCGGCGTCTTCGTCCGGCCCGACCAGGTGTCCGACGTCTGGGCGGCGTGCACCTCGATCTTCCGGGACTACGGCTACCGCCGGTCGCGCAACCACGCCCGGATCAAGTTCCTGATGGCCGACTGGGGTCCGGAGAAGTTCCGCCAGGTGCTGCAGGACGAGTACCTGCACGCCGAGCTGCCCGACGGCCCCGCTCCGGACCCGGCGAAGCACGACCAGCGCGACCACGTCGGGGTCAGCAAGCAGAAGGACGGCAACAACGCCCTCGGCTTCGCCCTGCGCACCGGCCGGATCAGCGGCACGCTGCTCACCCGGATCGCCGACCTCGCCGAGGAGTACGGCACCCAGGGCGGCCGGATCCGGACGACCACCCAGCAGAAGCTGGTCATCCTCGACGTCCCGGACGCCCGGGTCGAGGAGCTGGTGGACGCCCTCGCCGAGCACGACCTGCTGGTGCGCCCGAGCGCCTTCCGCCGCGGCACGATGGCCTGCACCGGCCTGGAGTTCTGCAAGCTGGCGATCGTGGAGACCAAGGCGCACGCCCAGGAGCTCTACGCCGAGCTCGAGCGGCGGCTGCCGGAGTTCGACGAGCCGATCGGGATCAACGTCAACGGCTGCCCGAACAGCTGCGCCCGCTTCCAGACCGCCGACATCGGCTTCAAGGGCATGATCGTCCGCAACGCCGAGGGCGAGAGCGTCGAGGGCTTCCAGGTGCACCTGGGCGGTCACCTCGGGGTCGAGGCCTCGTTCGGCCGCAAGTTCCGCGGCCACAAGATCACCAAGGACGAGACGGCGGACTACTGCGAGCGGGTGCTGCGCGGCTATCTCGACCGGCGCGAGCCGGGCGAGCGGTTCGCCCAGTACGTCGCGCGCGCCGACGAGGAGTGGCTGGTCTGACCATGTCGGAGGAGGGCGAGCCGCGGCGGGGAAGGACCCGGCAGCTCCCGGTGTTCCACTGCCCGTACTGCGGCGACGAGGAGCTCGTCCCCGAGGACGAGGGCTGGCACTGCACGTCGTGCCTGCGCACCTTCACCGTGCACCTGACCGGAACTGGGGTGAACCGACCGTGACCACCGCTGTCGTCCAGCCGACACCGGAGCTGGCCGCCGAGGCCGATGCCCGCTTCGAGGGCATCGCCGACCCGGTCGAGCAGGCACTGGCCGTGCTCGCCTGGGCCGGGGAGACCTTCGGGGACTCGTTCGCGATCACCTCCTCGATGGCCGACGGGCTGCTGGCGCACCTGGCCAGTCGCGCCGTCCCCGGGGTGAACGTGGTGTTCCTCAACACCGGCTACCACTTCGCCGAGACGATCGGCACCCGCGACTGGATCACCAGCGTCCTGCCGATCACGCTGCACGACGTCCAGCCGCTGCAGTCCGTCGCGGAACAGGACGCCGCGCACGGCGCGAAGCTCTACGAGCGGGACCCGGACCTGTGCTGCTCGCTGCGCAAGGTGCAGCCGCTGGCGCAGGCGCTGGCCGGCTTCACCGCCTGGGGCTCCGGCGTGCGTCGCGACGAGTCGGCCACCCGCACGGGCACCAGGGTCGTCGACTGGGATGCCAAGCGCGGCATGGTGAAGGTCAACCCGCTGGCCGCCTGGACCCAGGAGCACGTCGACGCCTACATCGCCGAGCACCAGGTGCCGGTGAACCCGTTGTCGGAGATCGGCTACGCCTCGATCGGCTGCGCTCCCTGCACCCGCCCGGTCGCCCCGGGCGAGGACCCGCGTGCCGGCCGCTGGGCCGGCAAGAACAAGGTCGAGTGCGGGCTGCACACCTGAAGAAGGTGGAAGGACCCTGCTGCCCCCCGTCCTTCGCGAGCTCAGAACGGGCCCCTGCATCAGGGCCACGCGATCCGCACGTCGTGGGCCGCTGGGACGGGGCCGTTCCGGCGGGCATGATCGGCGCATGCCGCGTCCTCCGCGCTTGTCCCCCGACGACGTCGCCGCCGCACTGGGCGGCCTGCCGCTGTGGTCGGGCGGCACGGACGGCATCGGACGGACGCTCGAGCTGCCCAGCTTCCGGGCCGCGGTCGAGGCGATCAGCATGATCGCCGACGTCGCCGAGCTGCTGGACCACCACCCCGACCTCGACCTGCGCTGGACGAGGGTGCGCGTCGCGGTGGTCACCCACTCCGCGGGCGGCCTCACCGAACTGGACCTCGAGCTCGCCCGCCGGGTCGACGCGCTGTTCCCCGGCTGACCCGGTCAGGAACCCAGCGGCGCATACAGGTCGATCCGGTGGCCGTCGGGATCGGCGACCGTGGCGTAGCGCTGTCCCCACGGGGCGTCCCACGGCTCCGTGACGACGGCGTGCCCGGCCGCCCTGACCCGACCGGCGACCGCATCGACCTCGGCCGGGGTCGTGAGCCGGGTGGCGAAGACGGCCAGGTTGCCCGGACGGGGCGGCTCACCCAGCAGACCGGTCATCATCGCGGCGCCGTCGATCATCAGCTGGGCCCCGGGGCCCGCCTCGGCCTCGACGTGCTCCTCGTCGTCGCCGAACGGTGGGAAGCGGAACCCGAGCAGCTCGTAGAAGGCGACGGCCCGGCGCAGGTCGGTGGCGGCGACGCCCACCGCGGAGATCTCCATGCGGATGGTCTACCGGACAGGTCGGACAGGAACCGCCCCGTCGGTCTGCTCGACCGGGCGTACGCCCGTCGGGTGGACGTGTGCGTGCCCGCCCGGCGCCCTGCACCGAGGCCAGCCCACAGCGACGGGCGGCACAGGGCCTCGTCGGCCGGGGTCAGCTGCCGCCCTGGCCGTTCCCGACCCCGTTCAGCCCTCGACGGGGAGGACCAGCAGACGCAGCAGCCGGTCGGCCTCGGCGTCCGGGTCGGCGGTCAGGCCGGTGTGCACCGGGCCGGGCTGGACGACGGTGCTGCGGGGTGCGGTCAGCCAGCGGAACCGCGAGCCCAGCGCCTCCCGGCCGGCCGCCCCGGAGGCGACCGCCGCCGAGCAGACGTCCGCGGCGGCCTGCAGCGCGGCGGTGATCGCCGCCGGGTCCGCCGTCGGGTCGAGGGCACGCAGCCGGTCGGCGTCCAGGTGCACCCGGGAGCCGAGGTAGTCACGCTGCCGGCAGTAGACGAGCACCCCGGCGTTCAGCGACTCCCCCCGCTCCACCCGGGGCACGACCCTGAGCACCGCGTACTCGAACGTCTCGCACGCGGTCATCGCTGGGTCACCCCCTCGGGCGGGGGTGGGCCGAGCCACGAGGGCCGGTTCTGCCCGCGGGGGGCGCTCCCCCGGCCGGCGCCGCCGGCCGCGGCGGCGGCGAGCACTCCGGGGAGCCAGGCGTCGCGGGCGGCCAGCCGGGCCAGCAGCTGCTCGACGTAGCGGGCCCGCACCTCGTCGGCGGGCTCGTCCGGGTCGGGGCCCTCCAGCCAGGCGTCGGGCACCTGGGCGAGCACCTCGGTGAGCAGGGGGCGGGTGACCCGCGGGGCCAGCGCGGCGTCGGCGGCGCGCACGTCGGGGGCGCACTCGACCAGCGCGTGCTGGGCGGCGTCGTAGGCCCGGGTCACCGAGGCGGCGGCGCCGGGCCAGTTGTGGTGGAAGGTGAGCGCGGCGCCGTGGTCGATCAGGTGCAGCCGACCGTGCCAGAACAGCATGTTCGGGTTGCGCCACGAGCGGTCGACGTTGCCGATCAGCGCGTCGAACCACACCACCCGCCCGGCCAGCTCCGGCTCCACCTGGGCCGCGCCGGCCTCGAAGTCCAGCGCGCCGGGCAGGTAGTCCATGCCGAGGTTGACCCCGGCGGAGTTGCGCAGCAGCTCCTGCACCTCGAAGTCCGGCTCCCCCACCGCCAGCTCCGGGACGACGTCCACCGTCACCAGCGCGGGCACCGGCAGCGCCAGCCGGCGGGCCAGCTCACCGCAGACCACCTCGGCGGCGAGCACCTTCACGCCCTGCCCCGCGGCCCGCCACTTGACCACGTAGGTGCCGAGGTCGTCGGCCTCCATCAGCCCCGGCAGCGAGCCACCCTCGCGCAGCGGGGTGACGTAGCGGGTGGCGGAGACGGCGGCGAGCACAGTGCGCTGGACCCTACCGGCCGCGCCCGGGCCGCCCGGGGAGACTGGACGCCGTGGGACTCCTCCGCGCCATGACGCTCGCCCAGCTGGCCGACGCCCCGTTCACCTACCGCGAGGTGGGCGCGACCCGGGAGGGCGACCTGCCCGCCGGCTACCACCACGTCGAGCGCGAGCACGTCATCGGCTCGGGTGCGGCCGCGTTCGACCGCGCGTCGGCAGCGGTGTTCCGCTGGAGTGCGCAGCGCGGTGCCGGGCTGCGGATCCAGGCCGACGGCCCGGCCAGCACGCCGGGCACCGTCGTCCTGATGACCGCCGGCCTGCGCCGCCTGGGCCTGGACATCCCCTGCCGGGTGGTCTGGGTCGTCGACGAGCCCGACCGCCGCGGGTTCGGCTACGGCACCCTGCCCGGCCACCCGGAGAGCGGCGAGGAGTCCTTCGTCGTCACCCGGCGCCCCGACGGCGACGTCGTCTACACGCTGCGGGCCTTCTCCCGGCTGGCCACGCCGCTGGCCCGGCTCGGCGGGCCGGTGAGCAGCCGGGTGCAGACCCTGGCACTGGACCGCTACGTCACGGCGATGCGCCAGGCAGCGCGCGGCGGGTGAGGCTCAGCGCCCCGCCTGGGCCCGCTCGTTCTTGATCATCTCCTTGCTGCGCACCAGCCGCAGCAGGGTGACCACCAGCAGTCCGCCGGCCATGTTCAGCAGGGTGGTGTACCAGAACCAGGCCAGCCAGTCGCCGTAGCCGAACGGTGCACCGGCGTGCAGCGCGCCGAAGATGATCAGCGAGTCCAGGATCGAGTGGAACAGCTGCAGGCCGGCCAGCACGAAGCCGCCCGCCACCGCCGCCACCACCTTCACCGGGTCGGACTCCGTGCCGTGCTGCATCCGGGTCATCAGCGTGATGGCGATACCGGCCAGCACGGCCAGCGACGCCGACTGCAGGTCCAGCGGGGCATCCACGAAGTGCACGGCGCTCTCGATCGCTGTGGCCCGCAGGTCGGGGAAGGCCCGGACGACGAGCCACATGAACAGCCACCCGCCGAGCAGGTTCATCAGCAGGGTGCCGCTCCAGAGCTTCCCCAGCTGCGCGGCGCTGGCCCGACCGGAGACGACCGCGGTCACCGGGACGAGGAAGCCCTCGGTGAACAGCTCGCTGCGGGCCAGCAGCAGCGCGATGAAGCCCACCGAGAAGGCGATCCCGGCCAGCAGGTGGCTGCCGGTCTCGGCGTAGACGGCGAGCAGCAGCAGCACGCCGGTGCCGACCTCCAGGCCACCGGCGAACCCGGTGGTGAGCACCTCCCGCCAGCTGCGGTGCAACCGCTGGGCACCCTCGCTGACGATGGTGTCGAAGGCCACCTGCAGCTCGTCCTCGGTGGACCCCGCCGTCTCGCCGAGCTCCTCGCGGGCGCTCTCCTCGTCGACGGTCACGAACGATCCTCCTCACCTCGGCGGCACGGGGACTACCGCCGCGGTCCGGCGCCCCCTACCCGGTCGCGCCCGACCCACACCCCGTCGGCGCACCCACCGGCCCTCGGCGCCGACCCGGCACGGGTGGGCAGCGAGTCCGCCGGGCGGGAGCACCGGGATCCCGGCCAGCGGGAGTGATCGTTTCCTGCGTCCGCCGGGCCGGGTAGGTGGCACCGACCCCATCCCGAGAAGCAGGGAGAACCACGTGCCTCCGAAGCGCAAGCCCGACCAGTCCGCCCCGAAGACCGTCAGCGCCACCGGCGTCGGCTACGAGGGCCCGGAGGACGGTCGTGACCCGCGCGCCCAGGCCGGTGGGTTCGTGACGTCGCCGATGGGCGTCCGCATCCCGGACACCGACCACTCGCTCAAGGCCGGCCGCCGCGGCCCGACCCTGCTGGAGGACTTCCACCTCCGCGAGAAGATCAACGCGTTCGACCACGAGCGGATCCCCGAGCGCGTGGTGCACGCCCGCGGCGCGGCCGCGCACGGCGTCTTCACCGCCTACGGGACGGCCGGGAACATCACCCGCGCCGCCGTCCTCGCCGAGAAGGACCTGCAGACGCCGGTCTTCGTCCGGTTCTCCACGGTGCTCGGGTCGCGCGGCTCGGCCGACACCGCCCGGGACACCCGCGGTTTCGCGGTGAAGTTCTACTCGAAGGAAGGGAACTGGGACCTGGTCGGCAACAACATGCCGGTCTTCTTCATCCAGGACGCGATCAAGTTCCCCGACATCATCCACGCGGGCAAGCCCAGCCCCAGCCGGGAGATCCCGCAGGCCCAGTCGGCGCACGACTCGTTCTGGGACTTCGTCACGCTGCACACCGAGGCCACCCACCACACGATCTGGAACATGAGCGACCGGGGCATCCCGCGCTCCTACCGGATGATGGAAGGTTTCGGCGTCCACACCTTCCGGCTGGTCAACGAGGCGCGGGAGACCGTGCTGGTGCAGTTCAAGTGGACGCCGAAGCTGGGCGTGCACTCCCTCACCTGGGAGGAGGCGCAGATCGCGGCCGGCGCCGACCCGGATTTCCACCGCCGCGACCTCGCCGACGCCATCGAGGCCGGCGCCTTCCCCGAGTGGGAGCTCGGCGTCCAGGTGTTCCCGGACAACGACGAGCAGATGTACGAGGGCATCGACCTGCTCGACCCGACCAAGATCGTCCCCGAGGAGATGGTCCCGGTCCAGCCGATCGGCAAGCTGGTGCTCAACGCCAACCCGACGAACTACTTCGCCGAGACCGAGCAGGTCGCGTTCAACACCGGCCACGTCGTCCCGGGCATCGAGTTCACCAACGACCCGCTGCTGCAGGGCCGCAACTTCTCCTACCTGGACACCCAGCTCACCCGGCTCGGCGGGCCGAACTGGCGGCAGATCCCGATCAACCGCCCGCACGCCCCGGTGAACGACAACCACCGCGACGGGTTCATGCAGCAGGGCATCCCCGAGGGCGACGCCCCCTACCTGCCCAACTGGGTGGACGGCGGCGAGCCGGTGCCGGCGGACTGGGAGCACGGCGGTTACGTCACCGTGCCGCGGCACGTCGAGGGCGACGTCGTCCGGGAGAGCCAGTCCTCGTTCGAGGACCACTTCTCCCAGCCGGCGATGTTCTACGCCAGCCTGTCCGAGCCGGAGAAGGTGCACACCACCGAGGCGTACACCTTCGAGCTCGGCAAGGTCTACGAGAAGGAGATCAAGCTCCGGGCGCTCGACGTGCTGGCCAAGATCGACACCGAGCTGTGCGAAAAGGTCGCCGCGGGGCTCGGCCTGCCCGCCCCGAAGCCGGATCTCGTCGACCACCTCGATCCCTCGCCCGCGCTCGCGCAGGTCACCGGGGAGGCCTACCCGATCGACGGTCGGCAGGTGGCCGTCATCGCCGGACCCGACGCCGACCTGGCGGGCATCGCCGCCTTCCGCGAGGCGATCGAGGCGGCCGGCGCCCAGGTGAAGGTGCTGGCACCGTTCGGCGGGGAGCTCGGCTCGGGGAAGACCGCGCAGGTGGTCGAGCGCACCTACGTGACCGCCCGGTCGATCGAGTTCGACGCGGTGGTCGTCGCCGACGGCGCGCCGAAGGAGAAGGACATCAAGGCGGTCGTGCTGCTGCACGAGGCCTTCCGCCAGCTGAAGGCGTTCGGCACCTGGGGCGACGGCACCGAGGTGCTCACCGCCGCCGGCATCGACGCCTCGGGCCCGGGTGTGCTCAGCGCCGACGACGGCGCCGCGCTCGCCGCCGACCTGATCACCACGATGGCCCAGCACCGGGTGTGGGACCGCGCGGAGCTGGTGACGGCCAGCTCGGTGCCCCCGGCCGCCTGAGGAAGGACCCCCTCGCCCCCCGCTGGCACGCTCGCGGCGGGCCCCCGCGAGGGGCCACGACGGGCCCGGTGCGCAGCTGCGCACCGGGCCCGTCGTGTCTCGGTCCTCGGGTCAGACCTCGGGCACCTCGGTGGCCGGGTCGCCGTCGGCGGCCGCGGCCAGCGCCGGCTCGACCCGGTCGAGCAGCCAGGGCAGCGACAGCGGGCTGCCGTAGCCCAGGGCGGCACTCACCTCACCGCTGTAGGACCCCAGGTGCACGGTCCGGTCCTCGGTGACGACGGGCAGCGCGGCCAGCAGCGGCTCGGCGGCGGTGTCCTCCGCGGTGTAGCCGTTGAGCACCAGGACCTCGGCGTCCAGCAGGTCCAGGCGCTCCTGGCTGACATCGGTGCTGGCCTCGGGGACGCTGAAGCCCAGGTCGGTGAAGAACTGGGTGCGCAGGTCGTCCTGACCGAGCAGGTAGTGGCCCGAGCCGACCCCGGTCAGGTCCACCGCGATCGACGTCCCAGCGAAGCCCGGGTTGTCCTCGATCGCCTGGTCGAAGGCGCCCTCGACCTCGTCGACCAGCTCCTGCGCCTGCTCCTCGCGGCCCAGGGCCTCACCTGTGAGCAGGGTCTGCTCCTGCCAGGGCGTCGCGCCGTCGGCGTGGTCGTCGGTCTGCGCGAGGGTCGGGGCGATGCCCGACAGCTGGTCGTAGACCGCCTGGTCCATGTACGAGTACACGCCGACGATCAGGTCCGGGTCGAGCGCGGCCACGGCCTCGACGTCGATCTCGGTGCCGCCGACGGTCGGCAGCTCCGCGCCGTCGAGCTGCTCGGCGGCCCACGGCCGCTGGGTCGCGTCGTAGTCCCCGAGGTTCTCCCGGACACCGACCGGGGTCACGCCGAGGGCGAGCACGAAGTCCTGGTCGTTGAACCCGACCGTGACCACCCGCTCGGGCTCCTCGGGGATCTCGGTGGTGCCGAACTTGTTCTCGATGGACACCGGGAACGCGCTCGACCCGGACGACTCCTCGGCGGCGGGCGCGTCGCCGGAGTCGGATCCGCCACAGGCGGTGAGCCCGAGGACGGCGGTGAGGCCGGCGACCAGGACGGCGGCACGGCGGGCAGGACGGCGGGGCACGGCAGGCTCCTCGAGATCAACGTCGGACGAGAAGAGGTTAGCCTTGCCTTCGTCGGCCGCGCACCGAGGGCCCGGCTCAGCGCTTCGGCTGCTCCAGCGCCGACGGCCCGAAGCGCTCCACCCGGACCGACGCCGGCGGCATCCCGAGACCGACCAGGAGCTGGCTGGCCGCCTCGGCGAAGCCCGCCGACCCGCACACGAACGCGGTCTGCCCCGGCTCCCACAGCGGGAGCAGGTCCATCGAGGTCAGCCGGGCCGCCGGCCGGATGCCGTGCGCCTCCCGGGTCAGCACGACCAGGGCGCCGGCCTCGGCCAGCTCCTCGGCGTAGGGCAACGCATCCAGCGTCCGGGCCGAGACCGCGACCCGCAGCAGGTCGAGGCGCCCGATGGCCCGCGCGTGCCGCACCATCGCCACCAACGGCACCACTCCGCTGCCGCCGCCGACCAGCAGCGCCGGGGTGGCGCCGTCCCAGACGAACCAGCCGCCGATCGGGCCGCGGACCTCCAGCTCGTCGCCGGGCTCGACGACGTCGGCCAGGTAGGTGGAGACCTCGCCGTCGTCCAGCCGCTCGACGAACAGCTCGACCAGCGGGTCACCCGGCGCCGACGCGACCGAGTACGACCGCTGGGCGGTGTAGCCGTCCTCGGCGGTCAGCCGGACGACGTAGTGCTGGCCGGGCAGGTGGTCGATGCGGTCGTGCACGTCCAGGCGCAGCTCCACCGAGCGGGCGATCGGCCGCCGCAGCCCCGCGACGGTGGCGGTGCGCCACGCGCCGGTCGGGGCCGCTCCCCCACCGGGCGGACCGCCGGCCGTCGCCGACGTGGCCCCCGAGTCCGCCCCGGCGATCGGGTCCACCATCAGTCGCCCTGGTACCGCTGCTGACGCCACGGGTCGCCCCGGTCGTGGTAGCCGTTCTGCTCCCAGAAGCCCTGCTGGTCGCGCTTGAGCAGGGTGATCCGGCTGATCCACTTGGCGCTCTTCCAGAAGTAGAGGTGTGGCACCAGCATCCGCACCGGACCGCCGTGCTCGGGTGTCAGCGGCTTGCCGTCGAACTCCCAGACCAGCCAGGCCTTGCCGCCGGTGACGTCCTCGATCGGCAGGTTGGTCGTGTAGCCGGTCTTCGAGGTGGCCATCACGAACCGGCCCTCGGCGGTGGGCTGCGCGACGTCGAGCAGCGAGTCGACGCTGATCCCGGCGAAGTGGGTGTCGAACTTCGACCACGTCGTCACGCAGTGGATGTCGCCGCGGTACTCGGCACCCGGCAGCGCGTGCGCCTCGTCCCAGGTCCAGGTGGTCGGGGTCGCCACCTCACCGTCCACGGTGATCGTCCAGTCGGCCGGGGTGATCCGCGGCGTCGGCTCGGCGGTCAGCACCGGCCAGTCACCGCCGACGTCGTACTGGCCAGGTGGCAGCCGGGGGTCACCGGCCGAACGGCGGCGGCCGAGGAAACCGCGGGTGGGTCCGGGCACGTCGGGTCCTCTCGGGGCAGGGCAGGTGGTGTCAGCGGCGATCTTCCTCCACGCCGGGGCGGGCTGTCTCCCCTGGTCCGCGTCGCAGGGGGAACACCGCGGACGCCTGCCTCGTTGCGACTGCTGCACCCGTTCTCGGAGTGAGGCCTGCCTTACATGAGCTGAGTCACGGCGGGTTCACCTGGGTGTCATGTGTGAAGAGGCATACCGTGAGCCCCGTGGCGACAGTGACGACGCAACCGGGCCAGCGCAAGGCCCCAAAGACCGGGCGGTTCAACAACTCGGTCGTCAAGAAGACGGTCATGGCGGTCAGCGGGATCATCATGATCCTCTACTTGATCGCCCACATGATCGGGAACCTGAAGGCGTTCCAGGGCGCGGAGAAGTTCAACTCCTACTCCGGCTGGATCCGCACCATCGGCGAACCGGCACTCCCGGCCCAGACGACGCTCTGGATCATCCGGCTGGTGCTGCTGGCCGCGGTGGTGCTGCACTTCTGGGCGGCCATCTCGCTCTGGCGCCAGGCGCGGCGCGCCCGGCCGGTGCCCTACGCGACCAAGAAGCGGGTGCAGCAGAGCTTTGCCTCGCGCACGGTGCGCTGGGGCGGGCTGATCCTCGCCCTGTTCATCATCTGGCACATCCTCGACCTCACCCTCGGTGCGGTGAACCCCGAGGGCCACGACAGCACGCCCTACGAGCGGCTGGTCGCCAGCTTCTCGAACATCCCCGTCACGGCGTTCTACGTCGTCTCGATGCTGCTGCTCGGGCTGCACCTGCGGCACGGCATCTTCGCCGCCACCCAGACCCTCGGGCAGACCAACAAGAAGCGCGAGCGCGCGGTCAACGGCCTGGCGTACGTCATCGCCACCGTGCTGACCGTGGGCTTCCTGCTGGTGCCGCTGTCCGTCGCCTTCGGCCTGATCGACTGAGAGAGAAGGACACTCCCATGCCTCTCGAGCTCTTCACCGTCGGCGAGCCGATCGCCGACACCAAGGCACCCCGCGACGTCCCGATCAAGGACCGCTGGAACGAGCGCCGGTTCCGCGCCCGGCTGGTCAACCCGGCCAACCGCCGCCGGCTGTCGGTCATCGTGGTCGGCACCGGCCTGGCCGGCGGCTCGGCCGCGGCGACGCTGGCCGAGGCCGGCTACCGGGTCAAGAACTTCTGGTTCCAGGACAGCCCGCGCCGCGCCCACTCGGTCGCCGCGCAGGGCGGGATCAACGCCGCGAAGAACTACCGCAACGACGGCGACAGCGTGCACCGGCTGTTCTACGACACGGTCAAGGGCGGCGACTTCCGCTCCCGCGAGGACAACGTGCACCGCCTCGCCGAGGTGAGCACCGCGATCATCGACCAGTGCGTCGCCCAGGGCGTGCCCTTCGCCCGCGAGTACGGCGGCCTGCTGGACAACCGCTCCTTCGGTGGCGCCCAGGTGTCGCGCACCTTCTACGCCCGCGGCCAGACCGGCCAGCAGCTGCTGTACGGCGCCTACCAGGCGCTGGAGCGGCAGATCGGGCTGGGCAACGTCGAGCAGCACCCGCGCACCGAGATGCTCGACCTGATCGTGGTCGACGGCCGGGCCCGCGGGATCGTCGTCCGGCACCTGATCACCGGTGAGATCACCTCGCACATGGCCGACGTCGTGGTGCTCGCCTCCGGCGGGTACAGCAACGTCTTCTACCTGTCCACGAACGCCAAGGGCTCCAACGTCACGGCGGCCTGGCGGGCGCACAAGCGGGGCGCGCTGTTCGCCAACCCCTGCTACACGCAGATCCACCCGACCTGCATCCCCGTCAGCGGCGACTACCAGTCGAAGCTGACGCTGATGAGCGAGTCGCTGCGCAACGACGGGCGCGTGTGGGTGCCCAAGGAGCGCGGTGACACCCGGGACCCGCGGGAGATCCCCGAGGACGAGCGCGACTACTACCTCGAGCGCATCTACCCGGCGTTCGGCAACCTGGTGCCCCGCGACATCGCCTCGCGCCAGGCCAAGAACGTCTGCGACGAGGGCCGCGGCGTGGGCCCGAACGGGCTGGGCGTGTACCTGGACTTCTCCGACTCGATCCAGCGGCTGGGCCGCAAGGCGATCGAGGCCAAGTACGGCAACCTCTTCGACATGTACAACCGGATCACCGGTGAGGACGCGTACGAGACCGGTATGCGGATCTACCCGGCGGTCCACTACACGATGGGCGGGCTGTGGGTCGACTACGACCTGCAGTCGACCATCCCGGGCCTGTTCGTGATCGGTGAGGCCAACTTCTCCGACCACGGCGCGAACCGGCTGGGTGCCAGCGCGCTGATGCAGGGCCTGGCCGACGGCTACTTCGTGCTGCCGAACACGATCAACGACTACCTGGCCGACGGCCCGTTCGAGAAGGTCGACGCCACCCACCCGGCGGTCGTCGAGGCGGAGCAGGCGGTCAAGACGCAGACCGAGAAGCTGCTGTCGATCAACGGCACCCGCACGGTGGCCTCCTTCCACCGCGAGCTCGGCAAGCTCATGTGGGACCTGTGCGGCATGGAGCGCTCGGAGGAGAGCCTGCGCAAGGCGCTGGACCGGATCCCCGAGATCCGCCAGGAGTTCTGGACCAACGTCAAGGTCTCCGGCGAGCAGGGCATCTTCAACCAGAACCTGGAGCACGCCGGCCGGGTCGCCGACTTCATCGAGCTCGCCGAGCTGATGTGCGTCGACGCACTGCACCGCAACGAGAGCTGCGGTGGGCACTTCCGGGCGGAGAGCCAGACGCCTGAGGGTGAGGCGCTGCGCGACGACGAGAACTTCGCCTACGTCGCCGCGTGGGAGTACACCCCCGAGAACGTCCCGCCGGTGCTGCACCGCGAGGCACTCGAGTACGAGTACGTCCACCTCGCACAGCGGAGCTACAAGTGACCAGCACCGAGACACGCACCATGAGCCTGACGCTGCGCATCTGGCGTCAGCGCGACGCGACCAAGAAGGGCAAGATGGTGACCTACCACGTCACCGACGTCTCGCCCGACATGTCGTTCCTCGAGATGCTCGACGTCCTCAACGAGAAGCTCATCCTCGACGGCGACGACCCGGTGGCCTTCGACCACGACTGCCGCGAGGGCATCTGCGGCTCGTGCGGGCTGATGATCAACGGCATCGCGCACGGCCCGGAGCAGGCCACGGTCTGCCAGCTGCACATGCGGTCCTTCTCCGACGGCGACGTGCTGGACATCGAGCCGTGGCGCTCCGGTGGGTTCCCGGTGGTCAAGGACCTCGCGGTCGACCGCTCGGCCTTCGACCGGATCATCTCCGCCGGTGGGTTCATCAGCGTCCCGACCGGCACCGCCCCCGACGCGCACGCCGTCCCGGTGCCGAAGAAGGACTCCGACGCCGCCTTCGACGCCGCGACCTGCATCGGCTGCGGCGCCTGCGTCGCGGCCTGCCCGAACGGCTCGGCGATGCTGTTCACCGCCGCCAAGGTGGCCCACCTCGGGCTGCTGCCGCAGGGCCAGCCCGAGCGCGACGCCCGGGTGCTGAAGATGGTCGGCCAGCAGGACGCCGAGGACTTCGGTGGCTGCAGCAACATCGGCGAGTGCTCCGCGGTGTGCCCGAAGGGCATCTCGATGGAGACCATCTCCCGGCTCAACCACGACCTGCTCGGCGCCCTGCGCGCCGGCGCGGTGCCGACGAGCTGATCGGCCCCGTCCAGAGGCTCGCCCCGAGCTTGCGAGGGGTGAGGAGGACGGGGTCCTTCATGGGCCGGCACCCCCTCGGGGGTGCCGGCCCGTTCGTCGTCCGGGGCTCAGTCGGTGCTCACGCCCAAGCGGTCGACCAGGAACAGGAACGCCGCGGCGAAGTCGTTGCCGTCGACCTCCTTGCGCAGCCGCTCCCACTCCAGCTGCTCCCGGACGGCGCGCACCTGCGGGAGCAGCGCGCCGAAGTCGCAGTAGTGCTCGGTCATCGCCCGCAGCTTGCTGCTGAGCAGGTCGGTCGCCGGCAGCACCGGCATCCGGACGCCGAGCAGGTCCATCTCCGCCGAGCGGTCCAGCAGCTCGGCGTCGACCGGCTCGCCGACGACCCGGTGCAGCACGTCGACGACGACGCCGTCGGTGCACGCCTTGAACAGCCAGTCCTCCGGCGGCCGGACGATCTCGAAGCCGGCCGCCTCCAGCACGTTGGCGGCCCGCTCGGTGTCCCCCTCGGCGACGACGAAGTCGACGTCGTTCTCCGACTCCGGGGCGCCGTGGGCCCACAGCGCATAGCCGCCGGCGAGGGCGAACGGAACGCCGTCGTGCTTGAGCGCAGACGCCGTGCGCTTCAGGGCGGTCCGCAGGGCGTCGCGGTCGGCGGTCACAGAACTCCTCGGGTCCATCGGCCAGATCGGGTGTGCGTCTACCCGAACGGGTAGGCGCACACGCGTGCGACTCGCGACCTTCAACATCCTGCACGGACGCTCCCCGGCCGACGACCGGGTCGACGTGGACCGCTTCGCCGACGCCGTCCGGGAGCTGGACGCGGACGTGCTCGCCCTGCAGGAGGTGGACCGGGAGCAGCCCCGCTCGCACCACGCGGACCTGACCGCGGTGGCCGCCGAGGCGATGGGCGCGGTGGCCCACCGGTTCGTCGCCGCGATCGCGGGCACCCCGGGCGCCACCTGGATGGCGGCCACCGGCCGGGAGCAGCCCGGGACGGCGGAGTACGGGATCGCGTTGCTGTCGCGGTACCCGGTGCGCTCGTGCCAGGTGATCCGGCTGCCGGCGATCCCGTTCACCTTCCCGATGTGGCTGCCCGGGCCACGCAAGGTGATCAAGGTGCACGAGGAGCCGCGGGCCGCGGTCGTCACGGTGGTGCAGACCCCGCACGGCGAGCTGACCGTGGTCAACACCCACCTGTCGTTCGTGCCCGGCTGGAACCGGTTGCAGCTGCGCCGGCTGCGCCGGGACCTGACCGCGTTCCCGGGGCCGCTGGTGCTGATGGGCGACCTGAACATGACCCCGCCGACACCGGCCGCGGTGACCGGCTGGGCGCCGCTGGCCGAGGGCCTGACCTTCCCGCTGGAGGAGCCGGACCGGCAGCTGGACCACGTGCTGCTGCGGGGATCGCTGGGCCGGGTGACCGCCACCTCGGCCCCGCGGCTGCCGCTGTCGGACCACCGGGCACTCACCGTGGACGTCGAGGCCTGAGGCTCTGCCACGATGGCGGGGTGCCCACGCCCACGCTCGTCTTCGACGGTGACTGCGCCTTCTGCACCCGGTCGGCCGAGGTCGCGCGGCGGGTGCTCCCGGCCGGCTGCGCGGTCGTGGCGTGGCAGTTCGCCGACCTGCCGGCGCTCGGGGTGACCGCCGAGCGGGCGCAGACCGAGGTGCTGTGGGTCGACGGCGACGGCGCGGTCTCCGGTGGGGCCGCCGCGGTGGCCCGGGCGCTGCGGGCCGCGGGTGCGCCGTGGGCCGCGCTCGGTGTGCTGCTCTCGCTGCCGCCGGTGCGGTGGGTGGCCGCGGCCGGCTACCGCCTGGTCGCCGCGAACCGGTACCGGCTGCCCGGGGGCACCGCGGCCTGCCGGGTGCCCCCGCGGGACGCGGCGTGACTCCGCGGGACGCGGCGTGACTCAGCGCGACGCGGCCTGACTCAGGCGGCGCCCTCCTGGCGTCGGCCGGCGAGCTCGAGCAACCGCGGGGCGAGGGCCTCGGCCACGAGCGCGTAGCCGGCCGAGGACGGGTGGAAACGGTCGGCGGAGAACAGCGCCGGGTCGGCGGCGAACCGGCGGGACAGCTCCGGGGCCACCGGCGCGACGACCGCGCCGGCCGACTCGGCGGCGAGGGTCTGCCGCGCGCGCAGCTGGTCGCAGATGCCGGCGACGACCGCCCGGAAGGCCGGCGGCACCCAGGCCACCGACGACAGGTCCGGGGTGGGCACGACGAGCACCGTGGCGCCCCGCTCCCCCAGCACGCCGACCGCGTGCCCGAGTGCCGCGGCCGCCTGCGCGGGCGGCACCTGACGGGTGAGGTCGTTGGCCCCGACCACCAGCAGCGCGAGGTCGACGGGCCCGGTCACCCGGCGGACCTGGGCGGCGAGGTCGAGGGAGGTGGCGCCGGGGACGGCGAGCACCTGCAGTTCGGGGTCGTGCCCGGCCTGCCGCAGCGCGCGGGTCAGCCGGGCGCCGAGGGTGTCGTGCGGGGTGGCCGCACCGGTGCCGAAGGCCAGGGAGTCACCGAGGACGAGGAAGCGCACACCTCCTCCAACGCCCGCTCCCCCACGCCCCATCCCGCAGCCCGCGGCCCCGCCGCCTCGCGGCCCCGTCCGGAGGCTCGCCCCCGGCCCCGGTGCAGGGGCCCGCGCTGAGCCTGCGAGGCGTGGGGGGGCACCGGGTTCCTTCGATCAACCGCCCTGGGCGAAGAGGGCGGCGGCCTGGG
Organism: uncultured Modestobacter sp.; assembly: GCF_947486615.1. GTDB lineage: Bacteria > Actinomycetota > Actinomycetes > Mycobacteriales > Geodermatophilaceae > Modestobacter. Next base: position 120,530 of record NZ_CANKUD010000004.1, on the reverse strand, counting down.
CGTCGTCCACGAAGGGGTACTTGACCTTGAACTGGGCGAGTGCGTCGGGCACCGACAGCACGTGCGTCTCCCGTCGTCCGGCGGTGTCGATGGTCTGCACGGTCACCATGTCGCCGTTGATCGGGACCCAGTGCGTCTCGGCGTAGTCGGTGAAGACGTTCATGAGGTCCATCGTCGTCCGTGCCTCCGGCGCCGACTCCCGAGGCCCGGGTTGCTTTCGCCAACTCAACACAGAGAAATCCCTCAAGCACTCTCCGCAATCGGCCGACCTCTTGATCAGGTCACCCGGACGGGCGACACCCACGAGAGTGAGAGGCGAGACGATGCGCACCAGGACGACGAACGAGGCAGCGACCGGCACCCGTCCGGCGCGCCGCGTGGCGGGGGTCCTCGTCGCAGCGGCGCTGTGCCTGGGGGCAGCTCCCGGGGTCGCCTCCGCCACGCCGACCAACCCCTCCGACGCCCAGCTCGGCGCCGCCCAGCAGCAGAAGGACGCCGCCGCGCAGCAGGTCGGCGCGCTCTCCGCCCAGCTGGCCAGCGCCCAGGCCGAGGTCGACGCCGCCCGCGCGCAGTCGGCGATCGCCCTGGACACCTTCCAGGGCAAGCAGGCCGAGCACGAGGCGGCCCAGGCCGCCGCCGACGCCGCGACCGCCGCCGCCCGCCAGGCCGAGGCCGAGCTGGCCATCGCTCGGAGCAACGTCGCCGACTTCGCCCGGCAGAGCTACGTGCAGGGCAGCACCAACCCCACGCTCGAGGCGCTGACCACCGCCGACGGGCCCGCGCAGATGCTGGAGCGGGCGGCGCTGCTGGAGGCCGCCGGCGCCCACCAGGGCGACGTGGTCGTGCAGGTCACCGCCGCCGAGCAGCAGGCCCGCACGGCCGACGCCGCCGCGCAGACCGCGCTCGCCGCGGCCGCGACGCTGGAGCAGGAGGCCGCCGACGCGCTCGCGGTCGCCGAGCAGCTCGAGGCGAGCGCCCGGGCCCAGGCCGGCGCGCTGGCCACCCAGCAGGCCACCGTGCAGCAGCAGCTGCAGCAGGCCCAGGAGACGCTGCTCGGGCTGCAGGGCGCCCGCGCCGCCGCCCAGCAGTACGCCGCCCAGCAGGCCGCCGCCGCCCAGGCGGCTGCCGCCCGGTCCACCACCAGCAGCTCCTCGGCGGGCACCCACCAGCTCGTCTCGAACGCCGGCGCCGGTGACTCCTCGGCCGTGGAGACGGCGATCTCCGCGGCGCGCCGGTACCTCGGCACCATCTACTCCTGGGGCGGCGGCTCGCTCAGCGGCCCGAGCATGGGCTGGGGCGTGGACGCCGGGATCGTCGGCTTCGACTGCTCGGGCCTGACCCGCTACGCCTACGCCCAGGCCGGCGTCTCCATCCCCCGCAACAGCAGTGCCCAGTACCAGGCGCTGCCCAAGGTCAGCCGGTCGGACCTGCAGCGCGGCGACCTGGTCTTCTGGGCCACCAACACCAGCAACCCCTCGACCATCCACCACGTCGCCATCTACCTCGGCGGCGGCCAGATCCTGGAGGCGCCGCAGAGCGGCTCGGTCATCCGGGTCACCTCGATGCGGTGGGGCGGCTTCATCGGCGGGGCCCGGCCCAGCGCCTGAACGCATCCCTGCTGGACACCGGCGGCCCAGGACTCGTGGAGTCCTGGGCCGCCGGTGTCCAGTTGTGCGTCGTCAGGCGCTGACCGACTCCAGCGCCTCGGCGGTGAGGGTGACCGAGCGGAGCCGGCCCTCGGTGGTCGGCGACTGGTGGGCGACGATCAGCTCGTCGGCGTCGGCCTGCTTCAGGAAGCCCTCGAGGTAGTCGCCGATCTCGTGCGCGGTGCCGATCGCGGCGTAGGTGAACATCGAGCTGACGTGCTGGCCGGCGCCCTGCTCGAGCAGCAGGTCGGCCTCCTCGTCGGTGAACGTCCGGCCCCGGCCGAACAGCCCGACGGCCATGTTCCGGCGCACCGCCTGCAGGTTCTCCTGCGCCTGCGCGGTGGTGTCGGCGGCGATGACGTTGACCCCGGCGATCACGTACGGCTCGGCCAGCTGCGCGGAGGGCTTGAACTCCGAGCGGTAGGTGGCCACGGCGGCCTCCAGGGCCTGCGGCGCGAAGTGGCTGGCGAAGGCGTAGGGCAGGCCCAGGGCGGCGGCCAGGTGCGCGCCGAACAGCGAGGAGCCCAGGACGTACAGCGGCACGTCCGTGCCCCTGCCGGGGATCGCGTCGACGCCGGGCACCCGGGTCTTCCCGGCGAGGTAGGCCTGCAGCTCCAGCACGTCCTGCGGGAAGGTGTCGGCGGAGTTCGGGTCGCGGCGCAGCGCGTACATGGTGTTCTGGTCCGACCCCGGGGCGCGGCCCAGGCCCAGGTCGATCCGGCCGGGGTACATCGCCTCGAGCGTGCCGAACTGCTCGGCGATGGTCAGCGGCGAGTGGTTGGGCAGCATGACCCCGCCGGCACCGAGCCGGATGCTGCTGGTCTGCGCCCCGACGTGGGAGATGAGCACGCTGGTCGCCGAGGAGGCGATGGTCGGCATGTTGTGGTGCTCGGCGTACCAGACCCGCCGGTAGCCGTGCTCCTCGGCACGCTGGGCGAGGGCGACGCTGGCCGCGATGCTGCTGCTGACGGTCTCTCCCCGGGCGATCGGGGCGAGGTCGAGGACGGACAGCGGGATGCGCATGACGAAGGGCCTTCCAGTCGGTTGTCCAGCCCAACGCGCGACACCGGGCGCCACTTCCCGGGCAGGTCGGTGCCCAGATGTGACAGGCGGGACAGCGCCACGCGCGCCTGCCGATCCGTGACGGAACGCTCACTTACAGTCCGCCCGTGCCGGAGATGACGACGTTCGCGGGCGAGCCCCTGGCCGTGGAGTTCGACCTCAACGGGAGCTGGTGCCCCGCCGTCCTGGTCGGCTGGCGCCACGAGCCCGACGGCACGTGCCGGGTGCGCGTCCAGTTCGTCATCGGCGGGCTGCGCCGGGCCAGCTGGCTGGCGCTGACCGAGGTCCGCCTGCCGGAGCCGGAACCGGCCTGGACGCCGCCGGCCCCGCGCACCCAGCCGGACATGCTGCTCCCCACGCCGGAGCAGGCCCGACGGACCCCGACACCTCTCCCCCCGTTGCCGCCGCTGCGCAGCCTGCAGCCGGTGCACGGCCGGGCCTGACGCCCGTTCCGGTTCCGTACGGCCACTCGGCCTGTCACGCTGGACGTCGTCCCTGGACGCAGCGTCGCGATCCACCGAGGAGCAGCCGTGTTGTGTCAGAGCACCTACGCACTGGACCAGATCGACGGACGACGGGCAGCGGTCGACGAGCGGATCGATGCCTGGCACGCGCTGGCCGAGACGACCGACCCGGCCGCGCTGCACCGCTTCGAGCCGGTCTTCTTCAACGACCTGGTCGTCGTCCTGGCGGACTGGTTCGGGTACCGCGGCCTGGCGGCACTGGACGGCGACGTGCACGACCACGAGGTGGCCGTCAGGGAGGTGCGGCTGCTGGCCGGGTCACTGGCGCACGGCAACACGATGATCGCCGACTGGCGGATCAGGCTGGACCCCGGCCGCAGCGTGCTCGGCCTCCGGGTGGGCGACGAGATCGCCGTCCGTGAGGCCGGGTTCCGCGCCCTGGCCGGCGCCTTCTTCGCCGAGCTGGAGGCCCGCTGCCGCTAGCTCCGCCCGTACCCGGGACGTCGCGCGGTCAGCGGCTCTGCAGCGCGTCCAGCGCGACGGCCATCGAGGCGGCGACCCGGAAGTCCAGGCGGGGGTCGGGCACCGTGACGGTGTAGCGGTCACGGATGGACCGCTGCCGCTCACTGGTGAGCACCGGCGCACCGGTGGTGGTGTCGACGAAGTCGAAGTGGAAGACGAAGGGCACCGGCACGTTGCCGGCGTAGGGGACGACGCCCCAGACCCGGCGCAGCACCGCGAGCACCGGACGGCGCTCCTGCCCGCGGGCGACCAACCCGGGTGCGGAGAGGTTCCAGGTGGAGCGCAGCAGGCTGGCGCCGAACTCCTTGCTGAACTCGCCCAGCCGCTGCCCGTGCTCGTCGAACACGTCGTGCTCGGCGGCGACGTCGAGGCGCTGGCGTGCCTTGAACGAGAACACCCGGCGGCTCTTGGACTCGTCGGCGTAGAAGACGACCTCTTCCTTGAGCTTCATCCGCTTCTGCTCGGCCAGCGCCAGCAGCTGCCCCGCGGAGCCGTCGGGGTTGGCGGCGATGACCTCGTAGCGGTTCACCATCATCGTGACCCGCTGCGTGACGAAGAACGCCGGGACGGTCATCGGGGGCTGGTGCGGGACGGTCACGGGCAGGCTCCTGAGCTCGGGCGATGCTGCGGAGCGCCCATCCTGTCGTATCCGGGGGTCTTGTCGTCCAGGCCTTCACCTGGGGTCTCGGCACCCCTACGGTGGGCCGGGTGCGCGGCGGGGAGGTCAGGACGATCGGCAGCAGCCGGTCACCCCGGGGCAACCCCGGGGCATCGTGAACAGGTCAGGCATCGCGTCATGAGCCAGGCGGCGCGCTCCGCGCACCCAGCGGCACATCCCTCAGGGGACGGCTGGCCACCCCGTCGCGCACCCCGTCCGGCCCACCGGTGACCGCACCGCGACAGCAGGCAGCCCTGGCCGCCGGGATCGGCACCGCCCTGCTCGCCGGGCCGTGGCGGCGGCGGGAGATGGTCCGCCGGGTGGCCGTCGCGCTCGGCCAGGCCCGCGCCGCCACCTGGGTGGGCACGATGGTCGGTGAGGTGCAGACCGGCTACGCCCGCCCACCGGTCGACCGGCCGCGCGAGCTGGCCGCCTTCCTCCGGACGACGCGGGGCTTCCAGCGCGGGCTGACCGCCGCGGCGCCCCCGCGGGTGGTGCGGTGGGCGCCCCGGCCGACCGAGCTGGCCTGGCAGCGCTGGCCGGTGGCCGACCTGCCCGACCAGGCGGCGGTCGCCCGGCTGCTGGACGTCGACGCCGGTGAGCTCGCCTGGTTCGCCGACCTCCACCGGCTGGAGCGCACCGTCGGCGAGCCGCTGCGGCACTACCGCTGGCGGGTCGTGCCGCGCCCTTCCGGGGTGCGGCTGCTGGCCGCACCGAAGCCCCGGCTCAAGGAGGCCCAACGCCGGCTGCTGCGGCACGTGCTCGCACCGGTCCCGCTGCACGACGCCGCGCACGGCGGCGTGCCCGGCCGGTCGGTGCGGACGGCGGTGGCCCCGCACGCCGGCCGCGCCGTGGTGCTGCGGATGGACCTCACCGCCTTCTTCGCCAGCATCCCGGCGGGGCGGGTGCACGGGCTGCTGCTCGGCGTCGCCGGCCTGCCCGAGCCGGTGGCGCACGTGGTCACCGGCCTGGTCACGACCGTGCTGCCGGCACAGGTGTGGCGCGCGGTGCCGGTGCCGGCGGACGCCGATGCCCGCGACCGGCACCACGTGCTCGGCCGGCTGCTGGCCGTGCCGCACCTGCCGCAGGGCGCGCCGACGTCCACCGCGCTGGCGAACCTCGCCTGCGCCCGGCTGGACCGCCGGCTGACCGGCCTGGCCGACGCGTTCGGCGCCCGGTACACCCGCTACGTCGACGACCTCACGTTCAGCGGTGACCCGGGGCTCGGCCGCGGCCGGTTCGCCGAGCTGGTGACCGAGATCGCCGCCGACGAGGGGTTCCGGGTGAACCCGGCCAAGACGTCGGTGACCAGCGACGCGCGGCGGCAGTCGGTGCTCGGCGCGGTGGTGAACACCCGGCCCGCACTGTCCCGCGCCGAGCGGGACGCGCTGCGGGCGCTGCTGCACAACTGCGCGACCCGTGGGTGGACCACCCAGCTGCGCGGGCGCGACCCGGGCACCTTCCGCGACCACGTGCTGGGCCGGGTGGCCTGGGCGGCGTCGCTGGACCCGGTGAGCGGTACCCGGCTGCGGGCGCTGGCCGACCGGATCGACTGGTCGGCCGGCACCTGACCCCGCTGATCGACTGGCCGACCGCGCCGTCCGACGTACCGTCGGGGGCATGAGCGTCGCCCTGCCCTCGACCGTTCCCCTCGGGCACCGGTTCGCCGACGAGCTGCCGGAGATGGCCGTGCCGTGGCAGGCCGAGGAGGCCCCGGACCCGCAGCTGCTGGTGCTCAACGAGCCGCTCGCCGCCGAGCTCGGGCTGGACCCCGCGGCCCTGCGCGGCGCCGCCGGCGTGCGCCTGCTGGTCGGGGCCGACGTCCCGGCGGGTGCCACCCCGGTGGCGCAGGCCTACGCCGGGCACCAGTTCGGCGGGTTCAACCCGCGGCTGGGCGACGGGCGGGCCCTGCTGCTCGGCGAGCTCACCGACCCCGCCGGCCGGCTGCGCGACCTGCACCTGAAGGGCTCCGGGCGCACGCCGTTCGCGCGCGGCGGCGACGGGCTGGCCGCGGTCGGGCCGATGCTGCGGGAGTACGTCGTCAGCGAGGCCATGCACGCCCTCGGCATCCCCACCACCCGCGCGCTCGCCGTGGTGGCGACCGGGCGGCCGGTGCGCCGCGAGGAGCTGCTGCCCGGCGCCCTCCTGGCCCGGGTGGCGAGCAGCCACCTGCGGGTGGGCAGCTTCCAGTACGCCGCGGCGAGCGGTGACCTGGACCTGCTGCGCCGGCTCGCCGACCACGCGATCGCCCGGCACCACCCCGAGGCGGCCGCGGCCGAGCGCCCGGCGCTGGCGCTGTTCGAGTCGGTGGTCGCCGCCCAGGCGTCGCTGGTGGCGCAGTGGATGCTCGTCGGGTTCGTGCACGGGGTGATGAACACCGACAACGTGACCATCTCCGGCGAGACGATCGACTACGGGCCGTGCGCCTTCCTGGACGCCTTCGACCCGGCCACCGTGTACAGCTCGATCGACACCGGCGGGCGGTACGCCTACGGCAACCAGCCGGTGGTGGCCGAGTGGGACCTCGCCCGGCTGGCCGAGGCGCTGCTGCCGCTCATCGACGACGACCAGGAGCGCGCGATCGCGCTCGCCGTGGACGCCCTGGGCGCCTTCCGCCCGCACTACAACGCAGCCTGGACGGCGGGGATGCGGACCAAGCTGGGCCTGCCCGAGGGCCTGGACGACGCCGTCGTCGGCGCGTTCGCCGACGACCTGCTGGTCCTGCTGCAGGCCGACCACGTCGACCACACGTCGTTCTACCGAGGGCTGGGCCGGGTCGCCCGCGGCGACGCCGAGCCGACCCGCAACCTGTTCCTCGACCTCGCCGGCTTCGACGCCTGGGTGGAGCGCTGGCGCGCCACCGGCCCGGACGCCGACGCGATGGACCGGGTCAACCCGGTCTACGTGCCGCGCAACCACCTGGTCGAGGAGGCCCTGACGGCGGCCACCGGCGGTGACCTGGCCCCGCTGCACGGGCTGCTCGACGCGGTGACCCGGCCGTTCGACGAGCGCCCCGAGCTGGCGCGGTACGCCGAACCCGCCCCGGTCGACTTCGGCGCCTACCGGACGTTCTGCGGCACCTGAGCCGGCGCGCGGACCCGGCGGCTGGGCGGTTGCTCACCGAGCACCCGGAAGGTGAGCTGGACGACCGGCCCCGTGCCCAGCGCCAGCAGCACCGTGCCGAGCCCGAGGGCACCACCGAGCAGCCAGCCCACCAGCAGCACGGTGACCTCGATGCCCACCCGGGAGGCGCCGATCGGCCAGCCGTGGTGGTGGCAGGCGACCATCAGGCTGTCCCGCGGTCCGGCCCCGAACGCTGCACCGATGTAGAGCGCGGCGCCGACACCGAGCAGCACCACGGACCCGGCCAGGGCCAGCACCCGCAGCCACAGGGCGGCGTCCGGCAGGCCGTCCAGCCACGAGGTGGCCAGCAGCCGGTCGATCACCCACCCCACGCCGAGCACGTTGACCAGCGTGCCGATGCCCGGGCGCTCACCGAGCGCGGCGGAGAGCACCAGGACGGCGAGCCCGACCAGGATCACGACCAGGCCGAAGGACAGCCCCAGCCGCTCGCTCAGACCGGCGTGCAGCATGTCCCACGGTGCGAGGCCGAGCTGGACCTGCAGGGACGTCCAGACGGCGAGCGCGCACAGGACGAGGCCCCCGACGAAGCGGAGGGCGCGTCCAGGCGGTGGGGTCCAACGGCGGAGACGGGCACGGACGGCGGTGGTGCGGGACGACACGGGGCTCCTCTGCGCGGACGACCCTCACAGCATCCCCGCTCGGCGGCGTCCGGCATCTCGATCACCGGGGCGCCGCCGTCGTCCGCGGCTAGCGCTGCTGTCGTCTCGCGACGATGACGAGGCCGGCCAGCACGAGCGCGATGGGCGCCCAGGACGGCAGCCCGAAGGGCCCGATGACCAGGGCGACGAGGAACAGCACGAGCTGGAACGCCACCCAGAAGCCCACCAGCAGGACCACGAAGAAGAGCACGGGACGTTCCATCCGCAGGCGGTTCAGGTAGTCCACGTCATCTCCTCGGTCGTGCCGTTCTGGTGGTCGACCCGACTGTCGGGTCCTCGGGCACATCGGCAGCACCACGCCACTGCTGAAGGCCAACGACGATCCCACGGCAGACATGCCCGGCCGCCGGGGCAGGCGCCGGGGTGCCCACCGCTCAGTGACCGACTGGGCGAGGACCCAACGACGACGACGCGGGAACATCGCCGGCGTGTCCGACGGGCGGGCCGTCCAGCCCGATGCAGCGAGCTCGCGGGAGGGGCGCCCGCGTGAGGTGTGGGCCACTCAGGCACCGCCGCCTCAGCGAGGAGCTCCTCCCCGGCAGGGCGGCGCTGATCTAGCTGAACGATGCGACGGGATCGCCGAAGGCGCCGTCGTCGGGGACGACGCCGAGTCCGGGACCGGTCGGCACCTGGATGCGGCCGCCCTCGACCCGGACCGGGTGTGCCGAGTCGTAGTGCAGGCCCATGAAGGGCTCGGCGATCCAGACGCCTTCGAGCAGGCGGGGGTGCACGGTCGCGGCGACGTGGACGCAGGCCGCCGCGATGATGTCCCCGCCCCAGGAGTCGTCGCAGGTGTGGGGCAGGGAACGTGCCTCGCAGACGTCGCGGACGGTGGCCATGGCCCCGAGGCCGCCGAGGCGGGTGACCTTGAGGCCGAACCCGTCACACACCCCGAGCGAGATCGCCCGCAACACCTCACCGAGGTCCTCGGCGCTCTCGTCCAGGTGGACCGGGTGGTCCAGCTGGGCGCGGATCGCGGCGATCTCCTCCATGGTGTTGCAGGGCTGCTCGAGCACGAACGGGACGTCGGCGCACTCCCGGTCGATCCGCAGGACGTCGCGGGTGAGCAGCGCCCGGTTGGCGTCGACGACGAGCGGTGTGCGGCCGGTCGCCTCCCACACCTTCCGGATCGCCTCGATGTCGACCTCGACCGGCCGTCCACCGACCTTCATCTGGAGGCGGGGGTAACCCTCGGCGACCTTCTCCGCCGCGACCCGGGCGGTCTCGTCGGGGTCGTCGAGCGTCAGCGACCAGTACGAGTCGACCTGATCGGTCATCGCGCCGCCGAGCATGTCGCACACCCTCAGGCCGTGGGCCTTGCCGAGCAGGTCGTGCACCGCGATGTCGATCGCGGCCTTCGCGTAGTTGTGGCCGTGCAGCAGACCGTGCATCGCGCGCTGGACCGCCGCGGGTCCGGTCACGGTCCGGCCGATCAGTCCCGGGGCCATCTGGGTCAGGGCCGCGCGGGCGCCGAGGGCGTGGGCCGAGGCGTGGGTCGGGCCGATGGGGCAGGTCTCGCCCCATCCGGAGAGGCCGGTGTCCGACACGATCTGCACGACCGTCGAGTCCAGGACGCTGTGCGCGCCCTCGGACATCCGGTAGACGCTGCCGTTCACCGGCAGGTCGACCTGGTAGAGGTGGATCTCGGCGATCCGCATGGTGGTCCTCCCGATCCGCGGGGCGACGCCGGTGTCGTCGCTTCCTGGTGGACCTCCCTGCTGGTGCTGTCAGGCTCGACGATCCGGCGGACTCGCTGCGGACCGGACGACGCCGACGACCGGCTGAGCAGCAGGTCCAGGCAGCGTCAGACGTTGAAGCGGAACTCCACCACGTCGCCGTCGGCCATCACGTAGTCCTTGCCCTCCATGCGCACCCAGCCCTTGGACTTGGCCTCGGCCATCGACCCGGCCTCCATCAGCTGGTCGAAGCCGACGATCTCGGCCTTGATGAAGCCGCGCTGGAAGTCGGTGTGGATGACCCCGGCCGCCTCGGGTGCGGTGGCGCCGACCGGGATGGTCCAGGCCCGCGACTCCTTGGGGCCGGCGGTCAGGTAGGTCTGCAGGCCCAGGGTGCGGAAGCCGACGCGGGCCAGCTGGTCCAGGCCCGGCTCGTCCTGACCGATCGAGGCCAGCAGCTCGGCGGCCTCGTCAGCGGGCAGCTCGATCAGCTCGGACTCGGTCTGCGCGTCCAGGAAGATCGCCTCGGCCGGGGCGACGAGCGCCCGCAGCTCGTCCAGCTGCGCGGTGTTGGCCAGCTCGTCGGCGTCGACGTTGAAGACGTAGAGGAACGGCTTGGTCGTCAGCAGGGTCAGCTCGCGCAGCGGCTCGGGGTCGACCCCGGCGGCGAACAGCGTCTTGCCGGTGTTGAGCACCTCCTGCGCGGCGACGGCAGCGTCGTGCAGCGCCTTGCGCTCCTTGTCCTTGCGCGACTCCTTGTCCAGCCGCGGGATCGCCTTCTCCAGCGTCTGCATGTCGGCCAGCACGAGCTCGGTGTTGATCGTCTCGATGTCGTCGGCCGGGTCGACCTTGCCCTCGACGTGCACGACGTCGGGGTCGGTGAACACCCGGATCACCTGGCAGATCGCGTCGCTCTCGCGGATGTTGGCCAGGAACTTGTTGCCCAGCCCCTGCCCCTCGCTGGCGCCGCGCACGATGCCGGCGATGTCGACGAAGCTCACCGTCGCCGGGATGGTCTTCTGCGAGCCGAACACCTCGGCGAGCCTGTCCAGCCGCGGGTCGGGCACGCCCACCACGCCGACGTTCGGCTCGATCGTGGCGAACGGGTAGTTCGCGGCGAGCACGTCGTTCTTGGTCAGGGCGTTGAAGAGGGTCGACTTGCCGACGTTGGGCAGGCCGACGATCCCGATGGTGAGACTCACGGGAGACCAGCTTACGGACGTCGCCTCGCGCGGGTGCTGCGATCTCGTGGCCCCAACGGTCGAGCAGCTCCGAGATCGCAGATCCCGCGGGATGACGCCGTCCATGCGCCGCCGTGCCGGCGTCGGGAGTCGTCTCGTCGTCGGGTCCCGCGTCGACGATGCGACGACAGGACGCCTCTCGACGGCGTGAGTCGGCTCAGCCCGCCGAACCGGGGCCCGGCAGGAGGCCGCGCTCGACGGCGACCAGCACGGCGCGGGTGCGGTCGTCCACCCCGAGCTTGGTGAACACCCGCAGCAGGTGGGTCTTCACCGTGGCCTCGCCGATGAACAGCTCCCGGCCGATCTCGGCGTTGGTCAGCCCGCGCGCCACGCCGCCCAGCACCTGCAGCTCCCGGGCCGTCGGCGCCTCGACCCCCGGCGCCCGCATCCGGGAGACCAGCTTCGCCGCGACCGGCGGAGCCAGCACCGTCTCCCCGCGGGCCGCCGCGCGCACCGCGTCGGCCAGCTGAGGCAGCGGCGTGTCCTTGAGCAGGTAGCCGGTGGCGCCGGCCTCGACCGCCCGCACGATGTCGGCGTCGGTGTCGTAGGTGGTGAGCACCAGCACCCGCACGCCCGGGTGCGCGGCGACGATGCGGCCGGTCGCCGTGACGCCGTCCATCCGGGGCATCCGCAGGTCCATCAGGACGACGTCCGGCGCGTGCTCGGCGACCGCGGCCAGCGCCGCCAGCCCGTCGCCGGCCTCCCCCACCACCTCGATGTCCGGCTGGGCGGCGAGCCAGCCGACCACGCCGCCGCGCACCACCGGGTGGTCGTCGACCACCAGCACCCGCACGCTCACGGCGCCGGCACCCGGACGGTCACCCGGGTGCCCTGCCCCGGCGCGGAGACGACGTCGACCGCGCCGCCCACCTCCGCGGCCCGGTCGCGCAGCCCGGCCAGGCCCACCCCGGGCGCCGTCGCCGGGTCGAAGCTTACGCCGTCGTCCGCGACGTGCACCGACACCTGCCCCGACTCCCCCGCACCGACCCGGTTGACCTGCAGCACCACCGAGGTCGCCGCCGCGTGCCGGCGCACGTTGGCCAGCGCCTCCTGCGCGCCACGCAGCAGCACGATCTCCTCCGCCCGGGTCAGCGCTCCCGCGTCGTCCAGCGCCGACAGGTCCACCCGGGTGTCGATGCCGGTCTCCCGGCCGAACCGCTCGGCCAGCCGCTGCAGCGCCTCCAGCAGCGAAGCGGAGTCCAGCGACACCGGGGCGATCGCCGCGACCATCGCCCGGGCCTCGGCCAGGTTGTCCCGGGCGACGTCCTCGATCAGCGCCAGCCGCTCGGCGGCGGCGTCCGGGTCGGTGCGCAGCTGGGCGGTGGCGGTCTGGGCGAGCACCACGATGCTGGTGTAGCCCTGGGCGAGGGTGTCGTGCACCTCCCGGGCCCACCGCTCCCGCTCCGCGGCGATGCCCTGATGGTGGTGGGCCTCGGCGAGCTCCCCGCGGGTGGCTTCCAGCTCGGCGATGAGGCGCGCCCGCTCCCGGCTCTGCTGCAGGACGCGGCTCACCCACACCCCCAGCGCCACGCTGAACACCAGACCGATGCCCGAGTCGAGCACCTCCGACAGCGGCTCGGCGCCACGCGTCCAGGCCGTCGCCGGGCCCACCGCGCTGGCCACGGCGAGCAGCACCGTCCACACCGTGCCCGGGCGCGGCGACTCGACCAGGAACCAGATCTGCGGATAGGCCAGGAAGAGCAGGAACAGCAGCTGGGGCGCCTGCCAGCCGAGCACGCCGAACACGGCGACCAGGACGGTCAGGTAGCCGACCGCGTGGGCCGGGCGCTCCTCGGCGAGCGCGGGCGCGCCCAGGAACAGGTAGGCCACCGCCAGGACCGCGAGCGCCGTCAGTGCCCACCTGGTCGAGCCCTCCACCCGGCCGACCTGCGTGGCGACCACCGCGAGGGCCAGCAGCGTCACGAACGCCACGTGGAAGCCGACGACGGTGGCCCGCCAGCCGCGCCCGGACAGCGGCGAACCGCTGTCCTCACCCCGGGCGGGGAGGACAGCGGCCTGCAGCCGGGAGGCGACGCTCAACGGTCGACCTGCTTCATCGCTCGGCCGAGCGCCAGCGGAACGTCCGGGTGCACACCACGACACCGATGATCACCCATGCGACCAGCACGAGGGCAGTCCTGCCGTGCTCCCATCCGCCGGCCACCTCGAACGCGGCGGCCTCGTCGGGCAGGAACGCCGACCGCATGCCCTGGGTGAGCCACTTCAGCGGGAACACCGCGGCCACCTGCTGCATCCAGCCGGGCAGCTCGGGGAAGGCGAAGAACACCCCGCTGAAGAACTGCAGCACCACGGCGAACGCCGTCACCCCGGTGGTCAGCGACTGGGCGCTGCCCGGCAGCCCGGCGACGGCGATGCCCAGCACCGTGCCGGCCAGCGACCCGAGGACGGCGACCCAGCCGAACGTGGCCCAGTCGGCCGCGGCCGCGGGCAACGGGACGTCGTAGCCCCAGTGCGCCACCGGCAGCAGCAGGGCCAGCTGCACCGCCGCCGTGACCAGCACGAGCCCGGCCTTGCCGGCGAAGTAGGCCACCGGCGGGGTGCCGAGCACCTGCAGGCGCTCGAGCTGACCTGCCTCGCGCTCCGCGGCGATCGAGGTGGCGATCGACTGGAAGCTGGTCAGCATGATGCCGGTGGCCGCGATCCCGGCCAGGAAGTACTGCGGGAACGGGACGCCGCCGGGCAGCACGTCGCCGCCGAGCACCGAACCGAACACGACCATCATCACGATCGGGTAGGCGAAGGAGAACACCACCTGCTGGCGTTCCCGGGCGAACAGCCGCAGCTCCAGCCGGGTGCGGGCCAGCGCGACCCGCGCCGCCGAGGGCGGAGCCGGGCGGACGAGGGTGGTGGTCACTGCTCTCCTCCAGGGGTGCCGACGAGCTGCAGGTAGACGTCCTCCAGGCCGGGCCGGGTGACGGTGAGGCCGGGCACCTCGTGCGGGGTGGTGGCCAGCAGGTCGCGCAGCACCGCGCCCGGCGCCTCGGTGCGCACCGAACGGCGGGCGCCGCCCTCGAGCCAGGACACGGTCGCCACCCGGCGCAGCTGCGCGCCGAGCTCGGCCGGAGGCCCGACCTCGACCAGCCGGCCGTCGGCGATCACCCCGACCCGGTCGGCCAGCTCGGCGGCCTCGTCCAGGTAGTGGGTGGTCAGCAGCACCGTCGTCCCCTCGGCGCGCAGGCCGCGGACCAGCTCCCAGAACTGCCGCCGGGCCACCGGGTCCATCCCGGTGGTCGGCTCGTCCAGGAAGACCAGCTCCGGCCGGCCCTGCACGCCGAGGGCCACGGCCAGCCGGCGCCGCTGGCCACCGGAGAGCCGCCCCACCCGGGTGCCGGCCTTCTCCTCCAGGCCGACCGCGGCGAGCAGCTCGGCGGTGGGACGGGGACCGGCGTGGTAGGCGGCGAAGTGGTCCAGCGCCTCGCGCACGGTCAGCGCCTGCGCCGCTCCCTCCCCCTGGCTGACCACGCCGATCCGGGCCCGCCAGGGGCGGCCGGCGGTCGCCGGGTCGGCGTCGAGCACCCGGACCTCGCCGGCATCGCGGGACCGCACCCCCTCGAGCACCTCGATGGTGGTGGTCTTGCCCGCACCGTTGGGCCCGAGCAGGGCGAAGCACTCCCCGCGGACCACCTCCAGGTCGAGGCCGTCGAGCACGGCCCTCCCCCCGTAGCTCTTCGCCAGCCCGCGCACGACCACGGCGGGGGCGTCCGCGGTGGTCGGGGCGGGCGGTGCCCACTCGGTCGTCGTCATGCCCCGAGCCTGTCGGCGCGGGGACGCCGCCGGGACCACCGGAGCGTGGGCCGGACGTCCACCGACCGGTGGACGGCGAGCCGCGCACCGTCCCGTCCGAAAGCCGCCAGTCGGGCACCGCCGGCGGTGCCATGCTCGTGCCATGACGACGACGCTGGAGCGCGGGCAGCTGGACGTCGAGCGCTGCTACCGCGCCGTCTCCAGCCGGGACCCGCGCTTCGACGGCTGGTTCGTGACCGCCGTGCACACCACCGGCATCTACTGCCGCCCGTCCTGCCCGGCGCGCACGCCGCTGGAGCGCAACGTCTCCTTCCACAGCACCGCCGCCGCGGCCCAGGCGGCCGGTTTCCGCGCCTGCCGCCGCTGCCGCCCCGACGCCGTCCCCGGGTCGCCGGAGTGGGACGCCCGCGCCGACGTCGTCGCCCGGGCGATGCGGCTGATCGCCGACGGCGAGGTGGAGCGCGCCGGCGTCGGAGGGCTGGCCGCCCGGCTGGGGTACTCCGAGCGCCAGCTGCACCGGCTCCTCACCGGCGAGCTCGGCGTCGGCCCGCTGGCGCTGGCCCGAGCGCAGCGCGCGCAGACCGCCCGGCTGCTCATCGAGACCACCCGGCTGCCGATGGCCGACGTCGCGTTCGCGGCCGGCTTCGCCAGCATCCGGCAGTTCAACGACACGGTGCGCGCGGTGTTCGGGACGACGCCCTCGGCCCTGCGCCCGGCCACCCCGCGCAGCGACGGCGGCCCGCCCGGCTGGCTGACCCTCCGGCTGGCCGCCCGCGCCCCGTTCGCCGCCGACGAGGTGCTGCTCTTCCTCGGCGCGCACGCCACCCCGGGCCTGGAGGAGTGGGACGGGACGACGTTCTCCCGGGTGCTCGACCTACCGCACGGGCCGGCCGTCGTCCGGCTCTCCCCCTCCCCGGACGGCGGGCCGGCGGTGCTGGCCCGGCTGCGGCTGTCCGAGCTGCGCGACCTGGGCGTCGCCGTCGCCCGGTGCCGGCGGCTGCTGGACCTGGACGCCGACCCGGCCGCCGTCGACGCGGTGCTGGGCGCCGACCCGGCGCTGGCGCCGCTGGTCTCCGGTGCACCGGGTCGCCGGGTGCCGGCCGCACCGGACGCCGACGAGCTCGCGGTGCGCGCCGTCCTCGGCCAGCAGGTGTCGGTCGCCGGTGCCCGGACGCTGACCGCGCGGGTGGTGGCCACCGCCGGCCGGCCGCTCGCCGAGCCGGTGGGCACGCTGACCCACGCCTTCCCCTGCCCGGCCGCGCTGGCCGACGCCGACCTCTCCGCCGTCGGCCTGACCGGGGCGCGCCGCCGCACCGTGCACACCCTGGCCGCCGCACTCGCCGAGGGCACCGTGGCACTGGACCCCGGCGCGGACCGCGAGGCGGCGCACCGCCAGCTGCTCGCCCTGCCCGG
The DNA here is from genome assembly GCF_947486615.1 of uncultured Modestobacter sp. Classification (GTDB taxonomy): domain Bacteria; phylum Actinomycetota; class Actinomycetes; order Mycobacteriales; family Geodermatophilaceae; genus Modestobacter. The sequence continues at coordinate 104,280 of NZ_CANKUD010000004.1, read as the reverse complement.
CATCGGCCCGTGGACGGCGGCGCTGGTCGGCCTGCGCGGGCTGGCCGACCCCGACGTCTGGCTGCCCGGTGACCTGGCGCTGCGCCGCAGCCTGACCGCGCTGGGCAGCTCCGACACCGACGCCGCGACCCGCTGGCGGCCGTGGCGCTCCTACGCCGTGCTGCACCTCTGGGCGCTCGCCGTGCCCGCCCTCTTCACCCGCGGCACCACTGATGAACGGAGCCCGTCATGACCATCGCCCCCGCCCGGTACGCCACGGTCGACACCCCGCCCGGCCCGTTCACCGTGCTGGTCACCGCTGGCCCCGACGGCAAGGACGTCGTGCTGGCCAGCGGCTGGACCGACGACGTCACCGAGCTGCTGCCGGTGGTGCACCGCTCGCTGCGGCCCACCTGGGTGGAGCGGGCCGACGACGACCTGCCGGTGCTGGCCGCGGTGGCGGCGTTCTGGGCCGGCGACGTGACCGCGATCGACGGGGTGCCGGTGCGGCAGCGGTCGGGGCCTTTCCTCACCGACGCCTGGGACGCGCTGCGCACCGTGCCGGCCGGCGCGCCGGACACCTACGCCTCCTTCGCGCAGCGCTGCGGCCGGCCCACCGCCGTGCGCGCCGCCGCGGGTGCCTGCGCCAAGAACGCCGCGGCGCTGTTCGTGCCCTGCCACCGGGTGCTGTCCACCGGCGGCGGCCTGGGCGGCTTCCGCTGGGGCACCCCGGTCAAGCGCTGGCTGCTCGACCACGAGGCCTCGCATGCGTCGGTCCCCGCCTGAGCCATCTCACGCGCGCCGCTCTGCCGGGTGGCCATCGTGCTGGGCGCCGTCGTGCTGGGCGCCGTCGTGCCGGGCCCCGCCCTGCCTGACCGGTTCTGTCGGACCCCTCCGGCAACCTGACGGGCATGGACGCCGCCTCCCTGCTGCTCGGGCTCCTGCTCGGTGCCCTCTTCGCCACCGCGATCACCCTGGGCGTGGTCGCGCTGCGCGGCCGGTCGACGCCGGCGGCGGCGCCCGACGCGCTCGACCCGGTGCACGAGTCGCTGGACCACCTGCACCGCCTGCTGGCCGGCATCGAGCGCGACCGGGCCACCGCGCACGGCGAGCTGCGCGAGCAGGTCGGCACCATCGGCCAGACCTCGGCGCTGCTGCGCCAGGAGACCGCCGCGCTGGTCACCGCGCTGCGCACGCCGCACGTGCGGGGCCGGTGGGGTGAGCTCCAGCTGCGCCGGGTGGTCGAGGTGGCCGGGCTGCTGGAGCACTGCGACTTCGTCGAGCAGCCGTCGGGCACCACCGACGACGGCGACCGGGTGCGGCCCGACCTGGTGGTCACCCTCGCCGACGGCCGAGAGGTGATCGTCGACGCGAAGGTGCCGTTCACCGGCTACATCGAGGCCGTGCAGGCCACCGACCAGGGCGTCCGGGCCCAGCGGGTGGCCGACCACGCCCGCCAGCTGCGGGTGCACGTCGACGCCCTGGCCGCCCGCCGTTATCCCACCGCCTTCGGCTCGGCCGCGCCGTTCACCGTGCTCTTCGTCCCCTCCGACGGCTTCCTCACCACCGCGCTGGAGGCCGAGCCCGACCTGCTGGAGCACGGCTTCGCCCGCGACGTCATCGTGGCGACCCCGAGCACCCTGCTGGCCCTGCTGCGCACCGTCGCCTACTCCTGGCGGCAGGAGCGGCTGGCGCAGGACGCCGCCGCCGTGCTCGAGGTGGGCCGCACGGTGCACGCCCGGCTCGGCACGCTCTCCGGCCACCTGACCAAGCTCGGCTCGGCACTGGGCTCGGCGGTGAGCCGCTACAACGAGACCGTCGGCTCCTACGAGCGGTCGGTGCTGGTGGCCACCCGCCGCTTCGACGACCTCGGGGTGGCCGCTGCCCCCGTCCCGACCCCCGCGCCGGTCGAGGGCGCCGTCCGGGTGCTCCGGTCGGTGCCCGACGACGACGCCGCCGGGCGCGCCACCGGGGAGCTCACACTGCCGGGGCTGCACTCCCCCGCCCGCCCACCGGCGGACCTGGCACCGCCCGCCCGGCCGGAGTCCACCCGGCACACCGAGCCCGACGGTGGGCGGCACACCGCCGACCGCGACGGCACGCACGGCTGACCCGCCCCGCCGGCCAGCGACGGTCCTGGCGGGTCGTCCCGCCCTCCGCCGGTCCTGACTGCGCACGCTGGCCCGGCCCCGGGACCACCGCAGGAACGGTGCACTCCCCCGGCTGCGGGAGTTCCGTGGGTGGTGGGGCTGGTGGGGCGGTGTTCCGCACATGTCGCCAGGCGGGCACCCGGACACCGGCGAGTTCTGACCCGCCGCATCGGTCGACGTCCAGCGTCTACTCAGGCAGGGCCGTTACCGTGGCCCGGTCGGTGCGGGTCGTGGCCCGCTCCGCGAACGAGGAGGTGCAAGATCGCTCCGGTGACTGTCGATGCCAGGCGGGAGGCTGCTGTGCGCGCAGAACCCAGCGACGCCGGCCGCGCCGCAGGGCGGGCGTATCCGTCGCCGCGCGCGGCGAGCAGCCCGTCCCGGAGCCGTGCGGACCGTGACCGCCTGCTGCAGGACCGCGACCGCCGTACGCCCGACCGCCGTCCGCCCGCGCCGCGGGAGTCCGCCCGGGGCGGCCACCACTCGGGCGAGTTCCGCCGTCCGGTCCCACAGCCGGCGCGGGAGGCCCGGGGCGACCGGCACACCGGTGCCTCCGCCGCCCGCAGCGTCCCCGCGTCCGGGCCGCGGGTGCCGGGGGTCGTCGCCGTCCTGGGGGTCTTCCTGATCACCCTGGTCGCCGCGGCCGCCGACTCCTACGTCGGGATCGGGCTGGGGATCATCACCCTGGTGGCGCTCACCGGCTCCACGGTCTTCGCCGCGCTGGTCACCCGGCGCCGCGACCTGCTCACGGTCGTGGTCGCCCCGCCGCTGGTCTTCAGCGCCGTCGCGCTGGCCAACATCGGCCTGGCCCCCTCGGCCACCCTGAACCTGGCCAGCCTGGTCACCCTGCTGGTCCGTGGCTTCCCGGCGATGGCGATCGCCACCGGCGCCGCCCTGGTCCTCACCCTCATCCGGCTCGCCGCCCGTCGCTGAGCAGCCCGCACGCAGAACGGCCCGGCACCCTGGGGTGCCGGGCCGTTCTGCGTCGCGCCGCCCCGTCCCGGGTCACGCCCTGAGCGAGCGAGGAGGAGAGCCGGTCAAGCCCCGTGCCGGGTCCGAGCTCGCGAAGGGCAGAGCGGGATCTGCCCTCAGTCGGACTCGACCGCCAGCGCCTCGCGGCGGGGCTTCAGCTCGTGCGGCAGCGCGAAGACCAGTCGCTCCTCGGCGGCCTTCACCGTCTCGACGTCGGCGTAGCCGCGGGCGGCCAGCCAGTCGAGCACCTCGCTGACCAGGATCTCCGGCACCGAGGCGCCACTGGTCACGCCCACGGTCTCGACCCCGGCGAGCCACGCCTCGTCGACCTCGGAGGCGAAGTCGACCAGGTGCGAGTCGCGGGCGCCGGCCTCCAGCGCCACCTCGACCAGCCGCACCGAGTTCGACGAGTTGGTCGAGCCGACCACCAGCACCAGGTCGCACTCGGCGGCCATCTGCTTGACGGCCTGCTGCCGGTTCTGGGTGGCGTAGCAGATGTCGTCGCTGGGCGGGCTCTGCAGGCCGGGGAAGCGGTTCTTCAGCGAGTCCACCGTCGCCAGCGTCTCGTCGACCGACAGCGTGGTCTGGGACAGCCAGACGACCTTCTCCGGGTCGCGCACCTGGACGTTGGCGATGTCCTCGGTGCCGTCGACGAGCTGGGTGTTGGCCGGGGCCTCACCCATCGTGCCCTCGACCTCCTCGTGCCCGCGGTGGCCGATCAGCAGGATGTCGTAGTCGTCCTTGGCGAAGCGCTTGGCCTCCATGTGCACCTTGCTCACCAGCGGGCAGGTGGCGTCGATGGTCTGCAGCGACCGGGCCTGCGCCTCCGCCTTCACCGCCGGGGAGACCCCGTGCGCGCTGAACACGACGACCGCGCCCTCGGGCACCTCGTCGGTCTCCTCCACGAACACCGCGCCCCGGCGCTCCAGCGTCGCGACGACGTGCTTGTTGTGGACGATCTGCTTGCGCACGTACACCGGGGCGCCGTGGATCTCCAGCGCCCGCTCGACGGCGACCACCGCCCGGTCCACGCCGGCGCAGTAGCCCCGGGGGTCGGCCAGCAGGACGCGTCCGCGCGGTTCAGCCATGACCCCATGGTAGGTGGGTCACGCACGACGGACCGGCCCCGGCGCGACCCGGAGGGTGGCGCTCGACACCCCGGAGACCACCGACGACCACCTGATCGGGGGTCCGAGGTCTGGTCGGGCTGCCGGTGGTCGCCCGGTGCGGCACGCTGGGGGCATGGCTCGAGAGATCCCCGAGGTGGTCCGCGCTGCCGCCGGACTGGCCGCCACCGTGCTGGACGAGGCGCGCAAGCTCCCCGAGACGCTGCCCGGCCTGCCGGTGCGGCTGATCGGGCAGGCGCTGCAGACCTCGCTCCGCCTGCAGCAGCAGTACTCCGGCCTGGTCGCCCGCGGCGACGAGGTGTTCACCGGCCTGCGCGGGGACGCCGAGCCGGGGATGGCCACCTTCGACGACGACGACCTCGCCGCGCCGCCCCGGCCGGCCGGCGCCGGCGGGCTGCGCAGCTCGGCCTTCGACCGGGTCGACGACCTGCCGGACGACGCCGTGGACGAGGAGCTCGCCGACCAGCTGTCCGACGACCTGGCCGTCGCGGACCTGCCGGTGGCCGACGGCGAGCTCCCCGTGGCGAACGACCTCCCCGTGGCGGACGGCTACCTGGCCGACGGCGACTCCGCCACGATCGACGACGACCTCGCGGGAGGCGGCGTCGAGCTGCCGATCGCCGACAGCGACCTGTCGGCGGCCGAGGCCGACGAGCTGGCCGACGGGGCAGCCGCCGTGCTCAGCCTCGCGGCCGGGGACGACAGCGACCTCTCCCCCGCCGAGGTCGCCGCACTGCCCGCCGACCCGGCCGCCGACGCGGTGACCGCCGTCGTCGACGAGCTGGCCGCCGAGGTCGCGGACGAGGTCGCCGCGGAGGTGCCCGACGCCGCCCCGGACGAGCTGCTCGAGGACCTCACCGCCGAGACCGTCACCGACATCGCCGAGGAGGAGACCGCCATCGAGGAGGCGGTCACCGACGAACTGATCGCCGACGCAGCCGTCGGGGGCACCCCGCCGGCCGACGACGAGCCGGTCACCGGACCGCCGACGCTGGACGACGTGGCGCCGCAGTCCGCACCGGCACAGACCGAACTGGTGGACGACGCCGACCCCGCGGTCGCGGCCCTGGCCGACGCCGGCGAGGAGCTCGTCGACCTGGGTGGGCCGGAGGCGGCGGAGAGCGTCACCCCGGGCAGCCCGGTCACCGACAGCGCGGCCAGCGACCCGCTCGTCCCCGCCGTCGACACCCCCCCGGCCGATGACGCCGCACCGGCGGCCACCACCCCGGTGGAGGGCTACGACTCCTTCAGCATCCCGGCGCTGCGTGGCCACCTGCGCGCCTACCCGGCCGAGACGGTCGCCGACCTGCTGGACTACGAGCGGGCCACCCGGGCCCGCGCCCCGTATGTCACCCTGCTGCAGAACCGGCTGGAGAAGCTGAGCATCGACCGCGGGTGAGCCGGCCGCGGTCGCAACCACGGACCGAGGAGACGGTGGGCAGCGAGCACACGGACGGGCCCCTGACGCCCCCGCGGCGCCGGTCCCGGCGACTGGTCCCCCTGCTGGTGCTGGTGGCGGTGCTGGCCGTGGCCGCCGGGCTGGTCGTCTGGCTGCGGGCCGGCGGTGCGGAGGGCGACGCCGATCCGTCCGCCGCTGCCGGGCCGACGTCGTCCGCGCCCGCCGCGGTGTCCACGGCTCCGACGCCGTCGCCCACGCCCACGCCCACGCCCACGCCCACGCCCACGCCCACGCCCACGCCGACCTTCGACCGCACCCAGCTGTCGATCACCGACCCGGCCAGCCCATGGGTCGTGGTCAACAAGGCCCGCCCGCTGAGCCCGATCGACGTCGCCCCCACCGACCTGGTGCCGGTCGGGAACGGCTACCAGCTGCGCGCCGAGGCGGCCCAGGCGATGGACGCCATGCTCGCCGCCGCCGCGGCCGAGGGGCTCGACATCGACGTGCAGAGCGCCTACCGCGCCTACGACTACCAGGTGGGCCTCTTCGAGGCCCAGGTCAGCCGGTTCGGCGAGGAACGGGCCGAGGTGCAGGTGGCCCGGCCCGGGTACAGCGAGCACCAGACCGGCTTGGCCGCCGACGTCGGCGGCGGGGGCTGCGACATCGAGAGCTGCTTCGCCACCACGGCCGAGGGCCAGTGGGTGGCCGCGCGCGGCCCGGAGTTCGGCTGGCTGGTGCGCTACCCCGACGGCCGGCAGGACGTGACCGGCTTCAAGTACGAGCCGTGGCACGTGCGGTACGTCGGCGTCGCCCTCGCCACCGAGATGCAGCGCACCGGGGTGCCGACGATGGAGGAGTTCTTCGGTCTCCCCGCGGCCCCCGGGTACCTCGGCTGAGCCGGACCCCCGTGCCGTCGGCCCCCTCCAGGGGCCCGGCCCGAGCTGGCGAGGGCCGGGGAGGAGACGAAGGACCCCCGTGCCCCCCACCACTCCCAGGCTCGCGGCGGGACCCTGCACGGGGGCCTCTGGCAGGCTCGGGGGGTGACGAGTCCCTCCTCCCCGGAGCAGCCGTGGCCGGTGCGGACCGTGGCCCGCAAGGTCGCCGAGTGGATCGGCCGGCTCGGTGAGGTCTGGGTCGAGGGCCAGGTCGCCCAGCTCTCCCGCCGGGGCAACGCCGCGACCGTCTTCCTCACCCTCCGCGACCCCGCGGCCGACCTGTCGGTCCCGGTCACCTGCCACCGCGACGTCGCCGACCGGCCAGGCCTGGAACTGACCGAGGGCGCCCGCGTGCTGGTCCGGGCCCGCCCCGACTACTACGTGGCCCGCGGCTCCTTCTCCCTGCGGGCCACCGAGATCCGCGCGGTCGGCCTCGGCGAGCTGCTGGCCCGGATCGAGCGGATCCGCCGGCTGCTGGCCGCCGAGGGGCTCTTCGACGTCGTCCGCAAGCGGCCGCTGCCCTTCGCCCCGGCCGTCGTCGGGGTGATCACCGGCCGGGACTCCGCCGCCGAACGGGACGTGCTGGTCACCGCCCGGCGCCGCTGGCCGGCGGTCCGGTTCGCGGTGCACAACTGCGCGGTGCAGGGCCCCACCGCCGCCGAGTCGGTGATCGCCGGGCTGCAGCGGCTGGACGCCGACCCGACGGTGGAGGTCATCGTCATCGCCCGCGGCGGCGGGTCGGTCGAGGACCTGCTGCCCTTCTCCGACGAGGGGCTGGTGCGGGCGATCGCGGCCAGCCGCACCCCGGTGGTCACCGCCGTCGGGCACGAGACCGACACCACGCTGGTCGACCACGTCGCCGACGTGCGGGCGGCGACGCCGACCGACGCCGCCCACCGGGTCGTGCCGGAGATCGGTGAGCAGCGGCAGCTGGTGCAGGGCCTGCGCGCCCGGGCCCGGCACCTGCTGGCCGGCCGGCTCGACCAACAGGAACGCTGGCTGGAGTCGGTGCGCAGCCGGCCGGTGCTGGCCGATCCGCAGCGGCTGCTGGCCGGCCGGGCCGACGACGTCAGCGCGCTGCGCGCCCGCTCGACCCGCACCCTCACCCACCGGGTCGAGGCCGCCGAGCGGGACGTCGAGCACGCCCGCGCCCGGGTCGGCGCGCTCTCCCCGGCCGCCACGCTGCAGCGCGGCTACGCGGTGGTGCAGCGAGCCGACGGGGGCCTGGTGCGGGACCCGGCCGAGGTCTCCGCCGACGAGCAGCTGCAGGTGCGGGTGGCCGGCGGCCGGTTCGCCGTCCGCGTCGACCGCGCCGGCAGCGGGGACCGGGGCACCGACGTGCAGACGACCGGGGAGGATGGGCGACCGTGAGCGAGACGCCGGAGCCGACCCAGACCTACGAGCAGGCCCGCGAGGAGCTGGCCGACGTCGTCCGCCGGCTGGAGGCCGGTGGGCTGACGCTGGAGGAGTCGCTGGCCCTGTGGGAGCGCGGCGAGGCGCTGGCCGAGCTGTGCCAGCACTGGCTGGACCGGGCCCGCGAGCGGCTGGCCGCCGCCGCCCCTCCGGACGCCCAGGACTGAGTTCCCGGCCCGAGAGCCTCAGTAGGGCTGGAGCGAGCCGGCCAGCGTCGTCAGCTCCTCGTCCGAGGCGGAACCGGTGACCAGCAGGGTCGCGTCGCCCTCGGTGCGGGTCAGCGCGGTCTCCCCGTTCGCCGCGATGCGCCGATCCCACGTCTGACCGCCCACCTGCTCCGTGCCGTCGTCGGTCGCGTCGTCCAGCACGGCGGTCAGCGCATCGGCGTCGGCGTCGTCGCTGATCACGTAGCCGGCGTACTCCTCGGCCGGGGTGTACCAGCCGATCTGCAGGGTCACCGGGTCACCCGCGGAGGCCGCCCCGGCGTCGGTGCGCACGCTCGTCGGCCGCCACTCCTCGGGCAGGCCGCGCGGCACCAGCACCGGGTAGCCCGCCACCTCGGCGACCGCCCGCTCGGCGCTGGTGGGGTCCACCTCGCGGACCGGGTCGCCGCCGTTGTACTTCAGCGCGGACCAGCCGACCAGCACCAGGCAGATGACCAGCAGCGGCAGCAGCGACCGGATCATGTTGGCTGCGGTGAACCGCTGCATGCGGTCCACCGCCGGGGCGGCGGCGGGGGCGGCGCCCCCGCCGTCCGGCGCCGCCGCGGTGGCCCCGGCGGCAGGGACGGCGGGGTCCCCCGCACCGGGCGTGGCGGTGGGGACGGCGGTGGCCTGCTCCTCGGGGTGCTGACCGTGCTGGCCGGTGTCGGGCATGCCCCTAGGATCGCAGCACCGCTCCCCCACCCCGCCGAGCAACGTCCGTGGCCCCCGCCACGGCGTCCCGAGCTCGCCCGGGGACCCAGGAGGGGGACCTGCCCAGGAGGTCACGTGTCCCTGCCGCTCCCCGACGGCCCGCCCCCCACCCGGCCGGCCTCGACCCTGCGCGCCGACCGCCCGGCCCCCGACCGCAACCTGGCCCTGGAGCTGGTCCGGGTCACCGAGGCCGCCGCGCTCGCCGCCGGCCGCTGGGTGGGGCGGGGCGACAAGAACGGCGGTGACGGCGCCGCCGTCGACGCCATGCGGGCGCTGATCGGCACGGTGCACATGCGCGGCGTCGTGGTCATCGGGGAGGGCGAGAAGGACGAGGCCCCGATGCTCTACAACGGCGAGCACGTCGGCGACGGGTGGGGCAACGACTACGACGTGGCGGTCGACCCGATCGACGGCACCACGCTGATGGCCAAGGGCATGCCCAACGCCATCGCGGTGATGGCCGTGGCCGACCGCGGGGCCATGTACGACCCGTCGGCGGTGTTCTACATGGACAAGATCGCCACCGGGCCGGCCGCCGCCGACGTCATCGACATCACCGCGCCGGTGGCGGAGAACATCCGCAAGGTGGCCAAGGCCAAGCGCAGCTCGGTCGGCGACGTCACCGTGTGCATCCTCGACCGCCCACGCCACGAGCAGCTGGTGAGCGAGGTGCGCGAGGCCGGGGCCCGGATCAAGTTCATCACCGACGGCGACGTGGCCGGCGCCATCGCCGCCGCCCGCGAGGGCACCGGCGTCGACCTGCTGATGGGCATCGGTGGCACGCCGGAGGGCATCATCACCGCCTGCGCGCTCAAGTGCATGGGCGGCGCCCTGCAGGGCCGGCTGTGGCCGCGGGACGACGCCGAGCGGCAGAAGGCGCTGGACGCCGGCCACGACCTCGACCGGGTGCTGGCCATCGACGACCTGGTGCAGGGCGACGTGTTCTTCGTGGCCACCGGCATCACCGACGGGGAGCTGCTGCGCGGCGTCCAGTACCGGGCCGGCGGGGCGACCACGCAGTCGCTGGTGATGCGCTCGCGGTCGGGCACGATCCGGTCGATCGACAGCCTGCACTCGCTGGAGAAGCTGAACCAGTACTCCGCCGTCCCCTTCGGCGACGGCGAGTAGCCGGACGCCGTCGCCCCGCTCCCGAGCCGGCAGCGGGGCCGGCGGTCAGGGGGTGGGCGGGGTGGCGCGGCGCTCGGCCAGGCGGTCGAGCACGGCGCGCCAGCGGCTCGGGGACTCCCCCGGCGCCAGGCTGCGCAGCTTCAGGTCACCGAAGACCGTCCAGCCGCGGACGACGACCCGCGGGGTGCCGGGGATCCGTGGGACCGGCGCGAGCTGGGTCTTGCGGTCGCCGAACACGGTCCAGCCCTCGATCTCGGCGGCGACCCCCTCGCTGACGATGACCTCCACGTCGCCGAAGACCGTGCCCAGCTGCAGCGCCACCGTCTCCTCCGACGTCCGCAGGCCGCGCAGGTCGATCCGCACGTCACCGAAGACGGTGCTCGCCTTCTCCGGCACGCTGGTCGTGGCGGTGAGCTTCACGTCGCCGAACACGGTGGCGATCGCCCCCGTCGTCCGCTCGCCGACGACCTCGCCGAACGCCGGCACGGCCGACGCCGGGGCGGGCAGGTCGGCGAGCAGCTCGCCCAGGTCCGCGGTGGTGGTGGCACCGTAGGCGGCCTCGACCCGCTGGCCGAACTCGTCGAGGTCGATCCGGCCCTCACCGACCGCCGTCTGCAGCCGGGCCACCACCGCCTCGCGCTCGGCGTCGGAGGCACGGACGACGGGACGATCGGGAGCCGGCTGCTCGCTCATGCCCGGACCCTAACGGGCGGGACGTCAGCCCAGTTCGGCGCAGCTGTAGACGGCGTACGCCTCGACCCGGCCGGCGCAGGTGAGGCCGTACTCCCGGTACCCCGGCACCGCCTCCAGGTAGAGGTCGTCGCAGGCGGGCAGGTCCCCGTCGAAGCACTGCTGGGCGAGGCCGTCCAGCACCGGGTCGTCGCCCAGGCCGTCGGGCGCCTCCGGGTCGGACTGCTCGGGCACCGGGTCGTACCAGCCGGGGTCGGGGTAGCCGGACGACGCATCGGCCACTGCCGCGGCCGATGCCTCCGCCCAGCCCTCCCCGATACCCCGGCCGAGGTCGTCGGCGCCCGAGCGGAGGACGAGTGCGCCCACCACCACCGCCAGCACGATGCCGAGCGCGAGCACCCCCGCCCGGACGGCGGCCGCAGCCGGTGACGCCCCGGTGGGCCGGGCCGCGGGCGGCGCGGGCGGCGGGCCCGGCCATGCGGTGCCGGGGCCCGGCGCACCGGGCCCCCAGCCGGCGGCCGGCCAGCTGGGTGGCTGCGGCGGCGGGCACGGCACGGGCGAGGACGGGGGCTGCTCGGGCATGCGCGTCTCCTGCGGACGGGGACCGACAGGGGGTCGGTCGGGCTCCCGGCGGAGCGTAGGACGGCGGCGGCGGGCCACGCGGGCGTCGTCCACAGGCTCCGACGGCGCCGCCGTCCCGGCGGGTGTCTAGGGTCGCGGGCGAGGTTCCGAACCATCCACCACCACCGGGAGCGCACCGTGGCCACCGAGACGGACTACCGCGTCGAGCACGACTCCATGGGGGAGGTCCGCGTCCCGTCCTGGGCGAAGTGGCGGGCCCAGACCCAGCGCGCCGTCGAGAACTTCCCCATCTCCGGCACGCCGATCGAGCGCGAGCTGATCGCCGCCCTCGCGTCGATCAAGGGCGCCGCCGCCACCGTCAACGCCTCGCTCGGGGTCCTGTCCCAGGAGACCGCCGACGCGATCGTCGCCGCCGCCGCGGAGGTGACCGCCGGGAAGTGGGACGAGCACTTCCCGATCGACGTCTTCCAGACCGGCTCCGGGACCTCGAGCAACATGAACACCAACGAGGTCATCGCCACCCTCGCCACCGAGGCGCTGGGCTCCCCGGTGCACCCCAACGACCACGTCAACGCCTCGCAGTCGTCCAACGACGTGTTCCCCTCGGCCATCCACGTCGCCGCCACCCGGGCCATCGTGCGCGACCTGGTCCCGGCGCTGGAGCACCTGGCGACCTCGCTGGAGCGCAAGGCCACCGAGTACGCCGAGGTGGTCAAGAGCGGCCGCACGCACCTGATGGACGCCACCCCGGTGACCCTGGGGCAGGAGTTCGGCGGGTACGCCGCCGCCGTCCGCTACGGCATCGAGCGACTGCATGCCTCCCTCCCCCGCATCGGAGAACTGCCGCTGGGCGGCACCGCGGTCGGTACCGGGATCAACACCCCGCCCGGCTTCGCCGCGGCGATCATCGACGCGCTCGCCGCCGACCTGGGCCTGCCGCTGTCCGAGGCGCGCGACCACTTCGAGGCGCAGAGCTCCCGCGATGCCCTCGTCGAGGGCTCCGGCCAGCTGAAGACCATCGCCGTCGGCCTGATCAAGATCGCCAACGACCTGCGCTGGATGGGCTCCGGCCCCCGCACCGGGCTCGGCGAGATCGCCCTCCCCGACCTGCAGCCGGGCAGCTCGATCATGCCGGGCAAGGTGAACCCGGTGATCCCCGAGGCGGTCATCCAGGTGGGCGCCCAGGTGATCGGCAACGACGCGGCGGTCACCTACGCCGGCACCACCGGCGTCTTCGAGCTGAACGTGACGCTGCCGCTGATGGCCCGCAACGTGCTGGAGTCGATCCGGCTGCTGGCCAACGTCAGCCGGGTGCTCGCCGACCGCTGCGTCGACGGGATCACCGCCAACGTCGAGCAGTGCCGCACCTACGCCGAGTCCTCGCCCTCCATCGTCACGCCGCTGAACAAGTACATCGGCTACGAGGAGGCGGCCAAGGTCGCCAAGCAGTCGCTGGCCGAGCAGAAGACCATCCGCCAGGTGGTCGTCGAGCGGGGGTACGTCCAGGCCGGGAAGCTCACCGAGGAGCAGCTGGACCAGGCGCTCGACGTCCTCTCCATGACCCACCCGTGAGGACGGCGACAGGGCCCCGTCTCATCCGGTGCGGCGGGGCCCTGTCGCATCCGCGCGAGAACTGAGTAGCGTCCAGAGCTGATGAGCGAGACAGCGAACACCTCAGACGTGGCCCTGCGCTATCCCGGTGGTGAGCTCCCCCTGCGGGTGGTTCCCTCGACCGAGGGTTCCGAGGGCATCGACACCAGCAAGCTGCTGGCCACGACGGGGCAGGTGGCCCTGGACATCGGCTTCGTGAACACGGCGTCCTGCACCTCGGCGATCACCTACATCGACGGTGACCAAGGCATCCTGCGCTACCGCGGGTACCCCATCGACCAGCTCGCCGGCAAGGCCAGCTTCCTCGAGGTCTCCTACCTGCTGATCTACGGCGAGCTGCCCACCGCCGACCAGCTGGAGGCCTTCGACCAGCGGATCCGCCGGCACACGCTGCTGCACGAGGACCTGAAGCAGTTCTTCTCCGGGTTCCCCCGGGACGCGCACCCGATGCCGGTGCTGTCCTCGGCGGTCAGCGCGTTGTCGACCTTCTACCAGGACTCGCTGGACCCCTTCAACCCGGAGCAGGTCGAGCTGTCGACCGTGCGCCTGCTGGCCAAGCTGCCGACGATCGCGGCCTACGCCTACAAGAAGTCGGTCGGCCAGCCCATGCTGTACCCGGACAACTCCCTGGGCCTGGTGGAGAACTTCCTCCGGATGACCTTCGGGTTCCCGGCCGAGCCGTACGAGGCCGACCCCGAGCTGGTCAAGGCGCTGGACATGCTCTTCGTCCTGCACGCCGACCACGAGCAGAACTGCTCGACCTCCACGGTGCGGCTGGTCGGCAGCTCGCACGCCAACATGTTCGCCTCGGTCTCCGCCGGCATCAACGCGCTGTTCGGCCCGCTGCACGGCGGGGCCAACCAGTCGGTGCTGGAGATGCTCGAGGCCATCAAGCGCGACGGCGGTGACATCAACCGCTTCGTCGACCGGGTGAAGAACAAGGAGCCCGGCGTCAAGCTGATGGGCTTCGGCCACCGGGTCTACAAGAACTACGACCCGCGCGCGACGCTGGTCAAGCAGACCGCCGACACCGTGCTGAACAAGCTCGGTGGCAACAACGAGCTGCTCGACCTGGCCCGCCAGCTGGAGGAGATCGCGCTCAACGACGACTACTTCATCCAGCGCAAGCTCTACCCGAACGTCGACTTCTACACCGGGCTCATCTACCGGGCGATGGGCTTCCCGGTGAAGATGTTCACCGTGCTGTTCGCCCTGGGCCGGCTGCCCGGCTGGATCGCCCAGTGGCGGGAGATGATCGAGGACCCGGCCACCAAGATCGGCCGCCCGCGTCAGGTGTACACCGGCGAGACCGAGCGTTCCTTCGTGGAGATCGGCAACCGCTGACCCAGCCCGCACCAGCCGAGGCCCCGTCGTCCCCCGTGGACGGCGGGGCCTCGTCGTCTCTCCCCCCTCCCCCGAAGGGGTGATCGGCCTCCCCCGAAGCGGTGAGGGCGCTCCACCCCCACGGGGGCTGCGTCGATGGGATCAGGACACCGGACGCCACCTGGCGACCGGGCCGATCCGACGCAGCAGGGGGGACGACGGTGCCCGCACCACGCACGCAGTCCGCGACCCCGCGATCGCGTGGCGGGTCCACCGCCCAGCCCCCGGCCCGGCGACCGGCCGCCCAGCCACGCCCCGGCACGGCCCGTGCCGGTGCCGGTGCGCAGGCAGCCGGCACCAGCACGCCCGGGACCGGATCTCCCCGCAGCGGGACGCCTCGTACCGGAGCCCCGCGTGCCGGAGCCCCTCGTACCGGGACTCCTCGTACCGGCACTCCGCGCAGCGGAACTGCGCGGACCGGCGCTCCGCGCACCGGCCAGCGCCCCGCCCCGCGGCGTGGCGCCCCCGCCCGCCGCCACCCCCCGGCCGGCCGACGTCCCGCCGCCCGGCGCACCCGCACCCCGGGTGCCGTCCGGCTGCGGTGGTCCCGGCTCGCCGTCGTCGGTGGTGCGACCCTCGCCCTGGTCGCCGTGCTCGCCGCCTTCGTCCAGCCGCCCACCGAGGCCGGCCAGGTGCCGCAGCCGGCCAGTGCCGCCGGCCAGGCGCAGCAGACCTCCGCGACCCTCACCGCTGCGGCCGCCCGCTACCGCGCGGCCCTCACCGAGGCCACCCACTTCGAGACGCAGGCCCGCCAGGCGCGGGAGGCCGGCAGCACCGCGCTCGCGGCGGCGGCCGCCGCCCGCGCCCTCGTGGGCGACCACGCGGCGATCCTTTACCAGCGCAACCCGTCCGAGCGCTGGCCGCTGGCCCAGCTGTCGGTGCACGCCCCCGAGGCGACCGCCGACGTGCTGCACGCCGCGGGTCTCGCCGAGCAGCTCACCGCCGACCGGGACGCCCAGGTGGCCCGCGCCGCCGTGGCCGCCGTGCGGGCGGCCGAGCAGATCGACGCCGCCGACACCGCCGACGCCCTGGCCGCCGACGCGCACCGCCGGGCCGAGGGCGTGCTGACCGAGATCCGGGCCGTGGTTGCCGACCTCGACCCGGCGGTCAGCGCCCAGTGGGCGGCGTCGGGCACCAGCCTGAGCTCCGCCGGTCAGGACGCCGCCAACGCCGCCGCGCTGGCCGGGTGGCAGGACCAGCTGGCCCAGCTCGCGCTGGCCGGCATCACCCCGCCGCCGGCCGCCGACCTCGCCGACCCGGCCGACCTGCCCGTCGGGCTGGCCGCGTTGCGCGACGCCGCGGGCGCCCCGGTCCCCGGGGTGGCCACCACCTACGTCGCCGGCCGCACGCTGACCGTGCTCCCCGCCGAGACGGTGGCCGCGGTCAGCGCCGCGTTCGCCCAGCTCGGCAAGCCCTACGTGGCCGACCGGACCGGACCGGACAGGTACGGCTGCGCCGGTCTCGTCGCGGCCGCGTGGACCCAGGGCGGCATCGGCCTGCCCGGCGACCTCGCCGGCCAGTGGGCGCAGGGCACCCCGGTGCCGGCCGGCCAGCTCCAGGTCGGCGACCTGGTGTTCAGCACCGACCCGCGCAGCGGCCTGGACGACGCCGGCATCTACCTGGGCGGCACCAGCGTGCTGTCCGCCTCCGCCGACCGCCGGCAGGTGGCGGTCCGCGAGCTGGCCGACCTCAGCACCGCCGTCCGGGTGACCGTGCCGCCCGCCACCCCGGCCCCGCTGCCGGTCACCGGCCCCTTCCCAGCGACGTGCAGCGCGCCGACCCCGACCGCCGGCACCACCTCCGCAGCCTGGGGTGGCTGGTCCAACGGCCGGATCCCGGCCGACCAGCTGTGCACCATCGGCAAGGGCCACCGGCTGCGCTGCGACGCCGCGGCGGCATACACGGCGATGTCGGCGGCGTACCAGACGGCGTTCGGCACCCCGCTCTGCATCACCGACTCCTACCGGTCACTGGACGCGCAGGTCGACGCCCACCACCGCAAGCCGAAGATCACCGCCGTCCCGGGCACGTCCAACCACGGCTGGGCCCTGGCCGTGGACCTGTGCGGCGGGATCAACGTGTTCGGCACCGCGCAGACGGCGTGGATGCAGCTCAACGCCGGGTACTACGGCTGGGTCCACCCGGACTGGGCGCAGGCAGACGGCACGAACCCCGAGCCGTGGCACTGGGAGTACGGCGCGTTGGCCTGAGGTGCACTGGCCTGAGGTGCACTGGCCTGAGGTGCACTGGCCTGAGGTGCACTGGCCTGAGGTGCACTGGCCTGAGGTGCACCGACCTGAGGCGCGCCGTCTGAGGCCCGGACGGGTGGGGTCAGGCCCAGCCCAGGTCGGCCAGCTGCCGCCAGGGCAGGCTGAGCCACGCGTCGGTCGTCTCGGCCGCCAGCCGCCGGGCCACCCCGGCCTCCGCACAGGCGACCGGCCGGCGCGGGGTGACGACGACGTGCGCGTCCCGCAGCCGCAGGCCGGCCCCGGCCATCTCGGCCAGCAGCTGCTCCGGGCGGGCGAGCACGGCGGTGTCGACGCCGGCCGGCTCGGTGGAGGTCCACAGCGCCACCGGGCCGCGCACCTGCAGCTGTCCGGGCAGGGCCGCGGACCGGCCGAGGGCGGCCGAGCGGGTCTGGTGCACCAGCGGCAGCGTGGCGCTGCCCGAGGGACGCCAGGGCACGACGAGTGCGTCCCGGGCGATGACGACCCGCCACCCGAGCGTCCTCTGGGTGCTGTCGGTCCAGTCCACCACCGCGATGCCCTGGGTCGCGGCGATGCCGTCGGGCACCGGGCGGCGAGCCAGCCAGGCGGCGAGCGCCGTGGCCACCCCGTCGGGGGTCGCCGGCACGTGGGCCCGGGTCATCTCCACGGCCAGCTCGGCCAGCAGCACCCGGGTGCGCCGGCCGGCCTCCTCGAGCACCAGCATCGGCCCGCGACCGGTGCCGCCCTGCACGGCGAGCTCCAGCCCGGGGGCGACCTGGTCCTCCGCCAGCCGCGCGGCGGCCTCGCGGAGGTCGGGAACCCGCACCTCGGCGCGGTTGAGCCGCTGGAGGAAACCGGACGGGGGGCCGAAGAGGGCCTCGGTCACGTGCTGCGTCCTCCGGTCAGTGCGTCCCGGGCGACGGTGGCCAGCCCGGGCAGGGACAGGACGCTGGCCAGCTCGACCGCGGACAGCCGGACGGGGACGACGTCCTCGCCCCAGCCGGTCGCCTGCCGGACGCGGGACACCGGCGCCGGCCAGACCACCTCGCGGGCGGCGGCCACGTGCAGCTCGGTGAGCACGTCGCTCAGGTGGATCGCGGCGACCGGGTGCACCGGGCCGGAGTCCAGTGCGGTGCGGACCGCCCGCTCGACCTCGAGCCGGTCGGGGCTGCTCAGCCAGTGCGGGACGAGCACGGCCGTGGCCGGGTCCTCCGCCGGGGGCACGCTCATGCGGCCACCACCGGACGGCGGGTGCCCGCGACGGGCAGCAGCGCCACCGAACGGCCGCTGCCCCCGGCCGGGAGGGCGCTGCCCCCGGCCGGGAGAGGGACGCCCCCGGCCGGGCGGCGAGTGGGCTCCGGCGCGGTCACGAACTGGATATCGGCAGGTTGAGGCCGTGATGGACCCATGTCACAACCTGATTTCGCAGCTCGGAGGCACGTCGTCGTCCCGTCGGGCGGTCGGGTCGGCGGCTCAGCCGGCCAGGTCGTCGAGGCGGGCCTTGAGCGCCTGCTCGGCGCGGTCGGCGTGCACGTTCATGTTGCGCACCGACGTGCCGAGGTCGGCCGACAGCTGCGTCTTCGTCTGCCCGCCCCAGGTGGTGAGGTACCAGGTGGCCCAGCCCAGCACGTTCGGCTGGGCGGCCCGCTGGTCGCGCCGGGCGGTCGGGTCGGGCGCGCAGGCGGCGGTGAGCGCGTGCGAGAGCAGGGTCTGCTCCGCCTCGCCCATGATCTCGTCGGGCACCTCGGCGCTGTCGGGGACGACGAACTCCACGGTGTCCGTGCCGCCGTCCAGGGACTGGAGGTTGCGCAGGCCGTTCAGCGTGGCGACGGTCTGGGAGTTGCGGCGGAGGGTGGCCACGCTCTGGCCCATGTACTCCGCGAGCTCCTTCTCACTCGGCCGGCGCTGGTGCTCGGCGGTGAAGGCGGCCACGGCCTTCTGCTGCTTGTTCTCGGTGTCGGCGGCGGTGCGGCCGTAGGCGTTGCGGCCCAGGTCGTGCACCCACTTGGACAGCTGGGTGGCCAGGAAGGCACCGAAGGGCACCGACTTGGTCTCGTCGTACTGGCTGACCGCCTTGAGCACCCACTCGGCGACCTGCTGGTCGATGTCGTCGTTGTCGGGCAGGTGCAGCCGGATGGTGCTCATGTTCCGCTGCAGGCGCTTGAGGCTGACCCGGCAGTAGTGCCGGCACAGGCCGTCGAGGAAGGCCGGGGGCAGGTCGCGGGGCGCCCGGCGGCGGACGCCGTTCTCCGGCCGCAGCCCGACGGTGGCGTAGCCCTGCTCGGCGCACCAGGCGCGGATCAGGCCGGCGAGGGCCTCGGCGGTGCCGGTCTCGCCGTCCACCCGGTAGAGGCCGTCGCCCTCGTCGTAGGTCACGGTGACCGAGGCGGGCAGCGCGGCGCGGAAGTCGGCCAGCGGCAGCTCGCGGTCGGTGCGGAAGTGCACCCGGTCGCGGGGGGTGATCGGGGCGAGCGCCCAGCCCTCGGCCTCGCTGAGCCCACCGAAGACCAGGGGCTCGCGGGTGCGGGCGCGCTCGTCGGCGGCCTCGGCCGGCTGGGACGTCGTGGGGACGATGGGCGGGGCGGCGAGGATGTTCTCGGACACCGGTCCTCCTGAGGGGAAGTGCAGGCGGGCGGGCGGGATGGCTGGCGTGGTGCGTGACCGCGGCCCCCGGTCTGGAAGGGGGCAGGGTCCGTCGTCAGGCGGGGACGGGGACCGCGCGCCGGGTCGCGGCCGCGGTGTCCATCGGCGCGCGCGGGCTGGGGATGCGCGGCATCGGCGAGCGCGGCGCGGGGGTGCGGGGACGCGGCGCGTCGGCGGCCCGCAGCACGCCGGCGGCGGCGGCGCGCTCGGCCTCGCCGGGCTCGCCGACGTAGACCGGCATGAAGTCGTACAGGTCGGTGAAGAGCCCGTCGACGAAGGCGTAGGCGGCCTGCGCCTCGTCGGAGAACTTGGCGATCAGCTCACGCGGGCCGAGCTCGACGCCCACGGTGACCCGGACGACGCGGTCGTCGCCACCGAGGCCGGTCAGGGCGAAGGGCACCTCGGGGTGCCGGGCGGCGAGAGCGGAGAGCGCGGCCAGGCAGCGGCGGGTGGCGGGGCGACGCGGCCGCAGCTGCACGTGGACGACGACCGTCTCGCTCCAGGCCTGCTCGGCGGAGACCTGGTCGAGCGTGTCGACGGTGACGTCGGCGGCCTCGAGGAGCTGGAGGTCGTCGGTCAGGTCGACGGTCGCCGCCGGCCCCGATGCGAGTGCGCTGAGTTCCATGTTCGTCTCCCCCTGTAACCGTGTTGCTGTGGGGAGAGACTTGCGCACGATCGATCGGGCCGACGGCGAGACTCGCCGTCCTGTGACTACTGTGGCGGACGGGATCGGCGCCTATTTGCCCGAATCGTCCACCTTGCTGTCACTTGTTGCTAGGTGAGGCCTCCGACGCTGGCGCGAATGCTGCCAAAGCACCAACGGCATCCGCCGCGACCTCGGCCGCGAGGCTGCGCGCCTCGGCGATCTGCTTGTAGACCTCTTCGCGGTGGATGGTCACCTCGCGGGGGGCCTTGAAGCCCAGCCGCACGGTGCCGCCACGCACCTCGACGACGTAGACCTCGATGTCCTCGCCGATCCGGATGCTCTCGCCGACGCTGCGGGTGAGAGTGAGCATGGGTACCCCTCCATGGGTTCGTGTGGGCCGTCCGTGGCATCGCCCCGCCGGAGGGCGGGGCCGGGGCGCGCCCACCCGGGCGGGCGCGTCCCTGCTCCTACTTCTCGGCAGGTGCCGCCCGGAACCGGGCGTCCTGCCTGTTCATCAGCGCAGGAAGTCCAGCAGGGTGGGCTGCAGCGCCTTCGCGGTGGCGCCCAGCGCCGCCTCGTAGCCGACCTGCTGCATCTGCAAGTTCATGATGGTCTTCGGCAGGTCGACGTTCTCGATCTGCGCCGACCGGGTGGTCAGTGAGAGCTGCAGATCCGAGTTCACCTGCTGGGCGGTCTCGATCCGGCTGGTGCGCGTGCCGATGTCGGCGGCGACGGCGAGCAGCCGGTCGAGCGCGACGTCGAGGTCATCCAGATGCCCCGCCAAGGCTCCCGGATCGCTGACCACGTCGGTGACGATGGCCTGGACGATGGCGAACAGGTCGCCGGCCGCCGGGTCGCCGAAGGCCTCCGGCCCGGTGATGTCGACCCGCACCGCGTCGGCATCGGAGACCTGCCGGTTGACCGGCACCACCGGTACACCACCGGCACCGCCGAAGCCGACATAGGTGCCCGTACCGGCGTCGTAGGCGATCGCTCCGCTGGTGACGCCACCGAAGATCGGCGTGCCCTGCACCGAGGTGTTGGCCAGCCCGAGCAGGCTCGCCCTGATGCCGGACACCTCGGTGGCGATCGCCACCCGGGCCGCCTCGGAGTTGACCCCGTCGTTGAGGCCCCTGACCGTCAGGGCGCGCACGTTCTGCACCTGCGTGATCATGTTCTGCAAGGCGGAGTCGGTGGCGTCCAGCATGCCGATGCCGTCGCTGATGTTCCGGGCGTACTGCGTGGCACCCGCGAGCTCCTGGCGCGTCTGCATCGCCGCGTTCGTGCCCGTCGGATCGTCCGAGGGCTTGTTGATGGTCTTGCCCGACGTCAGCTGCGTCTGCAGCTTGGCGATGGCGTCCATGTTGCGGTTGAGGCCCTGCAGACTGGTGACCGCGAGGGCGCGCTGGGTGATCCGCATCAGGTCACAGCCCCACTCGGCCGGTGCGGTTGATCAGCACGTCGAGCGTCTCGTCGATCGCGGTGATCATGCGGGCAGCTGCGGAGTACGCGTGCTGGAACTGGAGCATGTTGGTCATCTCCTCGTCGATGTTGACCCCGGAGACCGACTCGCGGGAGGCGTCGACCTGGGCCGTGACGACGGTCTGGGTCTGCAGGTTGCTCGTGGCCACCGACGCCTCGACCCCCAGGGCCACGATCAGCTGCCGGTAGGTGACGGCCACCCCGGTGCCCGCCTTGGCCATGCCCGCCAGCGTGGTGGCGTTCCCGCCGTCGGCCGAGGCGCCCCCGCCCGACGGCGCCACCGCGCCGGCGGCGAGCTTGGCCGGGTCGGTGATCCGCAGCCGCAGGTT
The DNA here is from genome assembly GCF_947486615.1 of uncultured Modestobacter sp. Classification (GTDB taxonomy): domain Bacteria; phylum Actinomycetota; class Actinomycetes; order Mycobacteriales; family Geodermatophilaceae; genus Modestobacter. Next base: position 82,693 of record NZ_CANKUD010000004.1, on the reverse strand, counting down.
GGCGGCGGTGATCGTGCTCAGGTCGACCGGCAGGGTGCCCGACCCGTCGTCGAACATCGGCTCCCCGGCGACACCGTTCTGGTCGTAGCCGGCCCCGTGGGCGGCGTTCACTTCGGTGGCCAGCTGCACCGCGACGGCGTCCAGCTGGGCCTGGTACTTCGGGATCGTGTCGGTCAGCGCGGTCAGCGAACCACCGGCGGTGCCGCCGACGGCCAGCCGCGTGCCACCCGGGTCGGTGACGAAGGCCGGGTTGCCCACCGTGGCCTCCGACGGCACATCGGTGCCGACGACCTTGATGGCGAGCGTCGAACCGCCGGAGACGAGCTGGGCGCCGGCGACGACCACGTTGACCTGGCCGTCGTCGCCCGGGGTGACGGTGGCACCGATCGAGGCCGCCAGCTCCATCACCAGGACGTCGCGCTTGTCGGCCAGCTCGTTGGAGGGCAGGCCGGTCTGCGTCGCGCGCTTGATCGCCGTGTTGAGCTCGGCGATCGACCTCGCCTTCGCGTTCACGTCGGTGGCCAGGGTGTCCAGGCTGTCCCGGGTCTGGGTCCACTGCTTGTCCAGGTTCGAGCTGGTCGTGTGCAGCTCGGCCACCAGGGTGGCGGTCTTCTGCAGCACCGCGGTGCGCCCGCCGCTCTCGGTCGGCTTGTTGGCCACGTCGGCCCAGGCGGTGAAGACGCCGGTGAGCTTGGCGGCGATGCCGGTCTCCCCCGGCTCGCGGAACGCCTGCTCGATCTGCGCCAGGGTGCTGTCCTTGACGGTCATCCGCGCGGTCTCGGCGCTTTCGATCTGCGCCCGGCCTTCGAGGAAGGCGTCGCGGATGCGGGTGACCGTGTCGGCGTTGACGCCCTGGCCGATCTCCTTGCTGACCGCGTAGGTGGCCGGTACGACGTTGCCGCCGACCGACTGCAGCTCGGCGCGCTGACGGGAGTAGCCGGCCGTGTTGACGTTGGCGATGTTCTGACCGGTGACATCGAGCCCGCGCTGCTGCGCCCACAAGGCCGTCGTCGCGGTGTTCAGACCGGAGAAGGTGCTCACTTCGACTCCTCGCTGGCGCTCGTCGCCGGCATTCGCGCTGCTGCTGTGTCCATCGTCCCGCTCGCGAGCTCGCTCACAGCGCGCCGTCCAGGGTGACCGATCGGTAGGCGTTGCCGGCGGCGCGGCCCGCCTGGGTGTACGTGCCGGCGGCCGTGGTGGCCGGGCCGGAGGACCTCAGGGCGTCGTTGATCACCGACAGGCCGCTCTCGATGAGCTCCTTGTTGGCGTCGGAGAGACCGCGGAGTTCCGTCACGAGCACCAACAGGGCCTCGTGGTGCTTTGCGTACAAGTCGTCCCAGGGTGCCGGGGCCGCCTCGGCGAGCTGGCGCAGCGACGGGTTGGCCTCCATGCCCAGCCGGCCGGCGATCTGCTCGGTGGCGGCGGCACGCTCGAGCTCGAGCGTGCGCAGCTGCTCCAGCAAGACCTCGATCTCGTGGGCTATGCGGGCCAGCCACCGGCTCTTGCCGGTCAGGATCAGGTACTGCTTCTCCTCGGCCTTGAAGAGCAGGAGGTCGAGCAGCTCCTGCTCTCGCCAGAGCAACGTCGACAGGTGCTGGTGGTCCATGCCGGCCGCCTTTCCGTCGTCGTGTGCAGCCCGTCGTGCAGGCCTCGTCCCGCCGGGGGCGGCGGGAACTGTCGATCTCCCTTCGGCACGCCGTCCGGCCCGGTCAAGCCGAGATGACTCGAGGACGCACAGATTCCTGCCGATGGCGGTGCCGAGCAGGCGTCGATCAGCCGAGAAGAGAGGTGTGACCGCAGCCCGCCCCGTCGTGAGTGAGCGCCGACAGCCCGACGTCGACGCGCTGGTGACCACCCATCTCCCGCTGGCCCAGTTCGCGGTGAACGCGGTGGCCTCCCGGATCTCCCTGCCCGGCCACGTCAGCCGGGATGACCTGCTCTCCTGCGCCAGCGTCGCGCTGGTCGAGGTGGCCCGCCGCTTCGACCCGACCGCCGGCGCCACGTTCGCCACCTATGCCCTGCCCCGCCTGCAGGGCGCCGTCCTGGACGAGTTGCGCTCCGGCGACTGGGCCAGCCGCTCGGTACGGGCAGCCGCCCGGCGCACGGACGCCGCGGCCGACGCGCTCACCATCAGCCTCGGCCGGCCGCCGACCAAGGAAGAGCTGGCTGCCAGCCTCGGCGTCGCGCGCGCCGAGCTGGACTCGCTGCACCTGGACGTGCACCGGGCCGTGATGGTCAGCATCGATGCCGAGACCGGCACCGAGGGCGGGTCGCTGGACCTGCCCGACACCGGCGACTCCCCGGAGCGCGCCCTGCTCCGCGGCGAGCGGGCCCGGCACCTGCACGAGGCGATCCGCGCCCTGCCCGACCGGCTGGACGAGGTCGTGGAGCGGAACTTCTTCGGCGACGAGTCGCTGACCGACATCGCCGACTCCCTGGGCGTCACCCTCTCCCGGGTGTCCCAGATGCGCGCCCGGGCGCTGACCCTGCTGCACGCGGCGATGAGCGAGATCTGGGAGGGCACCACCGTGCCCGCGGCCGGCGGGGTGCGGGCACGCAACCAGCAGCGGGCGTACGTCGACCGGGTGACCTCCGGCCAGTCGGCCGGTCGCAGCGCAGCACTGCCAGCCACCACTCCCGTGCCGCAACCACGGCCGCGCTCGCGGCACAGCTGGATCCGCCCGGAGCGGGCCGCGGCCGTCCAGTCCGCCTGAGCTACCTCCGGAACGGCGAACGCCCCCTCCCCGTAACCACTCCGGGAGGACGGGGCGTTCGCCGTGTCGGCGAGGCTGCCGCTCCCGGGCGTCTCACCCGACCGGAGGGGCCGGGAGGAAATTCTGCGATTCGGCTCAAGGACACCCCGGTCAGCGCCGTTACCAACTGTGCAACGCCCCGCAGCACGGATGCAGCGGGTCTCACCCAGAAAACCCACTTCCACGGAGGAACACCATGGGTCTCAGCGTCAACACCAACGTCGCCGCCATGAACGCTTACCGCAACCTGTCGGTGACGGACGGCCAGATGAGCAAGTCCCTGGAGAAGCTCTCCTCCGGCTTCCGGATCAACCGCGCCGCCGACGACGCGGCCGGTCTGGCCATCTCCGAGGGTCTCCGCTCGCAGATCGGTGGCCTGAAGGTCGCCTCCCGCAACGCCCAGGACGGCATCTCGGTCGTGCAGACCGCGGAAGGCGCCCTGACCGAGACGCACTCCATCCTGCAGCGCATGCGTGACCTCGCGGTGCAGGCGTCCAACGACGGTTCGCTGAGCGACGACGACAAGGCGAAGGCGAACGCGGAGTTCACCCAGCTGTCGGCGGAGCTGAACGACATCGCCACCAAGACCACGTTCAACGGCACCAAGCTGCTGGACGGGACCTACACGGCGAAGTCGTTCCAGGTCGGCTCCAACTCCGGCGAGCAGCTCAACGTCACGATCGCCGCCATGGACGCCACCACGCTGGGTGCCACCGGCGACATCTCCACCCTGGCCGGCGCCCAGACCGCGATCGACGCCCTGGACGCCGCCATCGGCACCGTCTCCACCACCCGCGCCGACCTGGGTGCCACCCAGAACCGGCTCGAGCACAAGATCAACAACCTGAACGCCACCGTCGAGAACCTGTCGGCGTCGGAGAGCCGCATCCGCGACACCGACATGGCCCAGGAGATGACCAACTTCTCCCGGACCCAGATCCTGAGCCAGGCCGGCACGGCCATGCTGGCCCAGGCGAACCAGTCCACGCAGGGCCTGCTGTCCCTCCTGCGCGGCTGATCGAACCGCACCACCTGAGCACCACCCGGTGAGGGGGGAGGCCCCGCGGCCTCCCCCCTCACCGGCGTCATCCCCCAGCAGCAGATCCCCGCACCGCCCCCGAGACCGGAGGAACCGACATGGCAGGCATGAGCGTGAGCACCGGCCTCATCTCGGGCATCGACTACAACACCATGATCAGCCAGCTCATGCAGATCGAGGCGAACCCGCAGACCCTGCTGAAGAACAAGCTGCTCGACACCAAGGCGGACGCCGCCGCCTACCGCGCCGTCAACACCACGTTCGACGCGCTGCGCAGCGCGGCCGAGGCGCTCACCAAGTCGGCCACCTTCGGCGCCGCCAAGGCGACCAGCTCCAGCACCGATGTCGTCGCGACCGCCGCAGCCACTGCCAAGCCCGGGAGCCAGGTCTCCTTCTCCGTCCTGACCCTGGCCCGGACGCACACCGAGATCAGCCAGGGCCAGTGGTCCTCGAAGACCGCCCCGCTGGGCACCGACGGGCCGGGCTGGCCGTTGACCATCACCGACAGCGCCGGGAAGACCGCCACCGTGGAGCTCCCGGCCGGCGGCACCCTCACCGACGCCGCCTCCGCGATCAACTCCGCAGGTGTGGGCGTGACCGCCACCGTGGTGCAGCTGGCCGGCGACAAGTTCCGGCTGCAGCTGACCTCCACGACCGGCGGCGGCGGCGGTGTCTTCACGGTCGCCGAGACCCCACGCACCGATGGGGGTACCACCACCGGCTTCGCCCTCCTCGCGCAGGGCCAGGACGCCACCCTCGACCTGGGCATCGAGGGGCTGACCGCCAGCTCCGCGACCAACACCTTCACCGACCTCATCCCGGGGGTCACCTTCACCGTCTCCAAGGCCGATCCCACCGGCTTCACGACGGTCGGCGTGGACAGCGACCCGGCGGCGGTGAGCACCGCTGTCAAGACGATGGTGGACGCCGCCAACGCCGCTCTGTCCGCGATCGCCACGCACACCAACAGCAGCACCGGTAGCACGGCCGTGCTCAAGGGCGACAGCACGCTGCGCGCCCTGAGCAACTCGGTCCTGTCGACCATCTCCACCGCCATCGGTGGTGCGTCGGCGTCCACGGTGGGCATCACGCTCACCCGGGACGGCCGGCTCTCGTTCGACGCCGAGACGTTCACCGCCGCGCTCGCCGCCGACCCGACCACGGTGCAGCGCCTGGTCAACGGCGCCGACGCCACGACCGGACCGGACGGCACGACCAGCCCCGCGGTCCAGGGTGTCGCCCAGCGCTTGCTCGCCCTCGCCAAGCAGGCCACCAACTCGACGACCGGCATCCTGGTCCTGAAGGCGAAGGGCGAGGACCAGGAGGCCTCCACCCTGACGAGCCAGATCGAGGACTGGGACCGCCGGCTGGAGCTGCGGGAAGCCAGCATCACCGCCCGGTTCAACGCCATGGAGGTCGCCCTGGGCACCCTGCAGAGCAAGTCGTCCTGGCTCTCCTCCCAGTTGGGCTCGCTGCCCAGCTGGTCGTCCGGCTCCTGACCCACCCCGACCGCTCCCCCGGAGGAACACCACATGAGTGCCGCTGCCCTGCGGAACCGCTACCTCGGCGACTCGGTCAGCACCGCGTCGCCCCAGCGCCTGCTGGTGATGCTGTACGACCGCCTGGCCCTGGACCTCGAGCGGGCCGAGCAGGCGCTCGACGGCGGGGACCGGGCCGAGGCGAACAGCCAGCTGCAGCACGCCCAGGAGATCGTCCTGGAGCTGCACTCCAGCCTGCAGGTCGACAGCTGGGAGGGCGGTCCCCGCCTCTCCGCGCTGTACACCTGGCTGCACGGCGAGCTGGTGCGGGCCAACGTGAAGGGCAGCGCCCGGGTCGTCGCCGACTGCCGCAAGATCGTCGAGCCGCTGCGCGACGCGTGGCGGGAGGCTGCGGCCTCCCTGGCCTCGGCACCGGTGTGACCGGCGGCCCGGGCCCCGGCCGCAACCGGATCGGGGACTTCCCTGCCCTGGTGGACGACGCCCGGAGCTGGCCGGTGGTGCTCGACGCCCTGGAGGGCGACGTGTACGAGGCGGAGGAGACCCTCGCTCGCGGGCGGGCGGACGAGATCGCGGCCTGGGGTCGCCGGTCCACCGACTGGATCCCGCCGAGCAACCTCGGGCCGCTCCCCGACGACCTGCGTGAGCGGGCCGCCCGGCTGCTGCAGCACCAGCTCGCGGTCGCCGAGGCCCTGGTCGAGCGGATCACCCAGTCGCAGAAGCAGCGCGACCTGGCCGCCCGGATGTCCTACGCCCCCACCCGCCCGGTCGCCTCATTCATCGACCGGGCCCTGTAGCCCCCACCCGCACCACCAGCACTCCCCCGTCCCCCGGGGCCACAGTCGCGACTCTGGCCCCGGGGGACGTGTGCGTTCTGTGGCTGGACGTGCCCGATCGGGTGCATGTGGTCACGGTCGGCCCCGTGGCTGCCGATGACTCCACTGCACGGAATGCACCACTCTCGCCACGGATCGGCGGCCCCCCTCGTTCGCAGGTACCTCCTGCGAGCGCGTCCCGCCGTACCCGGAGGTACCTCGTGCTCCGTCGCTCCCTGCGCAGCGTCCGGTGATCACCGACTCGACCATGACGGCCCTGCACGCGTCCCTCACCGGACTGCAGCAGCGCCAACGGGTGACCGCTGACAACATCGCCAACGTCCAGACGCCGGGCTTCCTGGCCGGCCGGGTCGACTTCGAGTCGACCCTGCAGAACGAGATCGCCAACGGCGCGGTCGCCACCGGTGGCCAGAGCGCCGTCACCCGGTCGATGGACCCGACCCGGACCGACGGCAACAACGTCAACCTGGACACCGAGACGGTCATCGCCACCGAGACCGGCCTGCGCTACCAGCTGTCGATCAGCGCCCTGGACGGCAAGTACGCCCTGCTGCGCTCGGCCCTGCGGACGCAGTGATGACCGTGTTCGACACGCTGCGCATCGGCGGCTCGTCGTTGTTCGTCCACCGCAAGTGGATGGACGCGGTCGCCGACAACATGGCCAACATCAACACGGTCAACGCCCCCGGCGAGGACGCGTTCCAGGAGCGGATGGTCGTCGCCGAGGCCGTGCAGTACGGCTCCGGTCAGGGCGGCGTCCGCGTCGCCGGCGTCGAGCTCGGCAGCGCCGAGGGCCGGATGGTCTACGAGCCGGGCAACCCGCTCGCCGACGACGAGGGCTACGTCCGCTACCCCGACATCGACCTGGGCGACCAGATGACCCAGCTGCTCATGGCCCAGCGCGGCTACCAGGCCAACCTGGCCACCATCCGCAGCGCCACCGAGGCCTACCAGCAGGCCCTCCAGCTCGGGAAGGGCTGACCATGACCTCGCCGATCAGCGGCATCTCCTTCGGCATGCCCGGCATCACCGACGTGGCCGGCGTCGCCGGGGCGGCCTCGGCCGCGGCGCCCGCGTCGGTCTCCGGCGACGGCGGCTTCGCCGCGGTCCTCACCGGCTCGATCGACTCGCTCAACGCGGTGCAGGGCACGGCCGACACCCTCGCCCTGCAGGCCGCCACCGGCGACCTGCAGGACGCGCACGACTACATGATCGCCAGCACTGAGGCGAGGTTGGCCACCGACACCGTGGTGACCCTGAAGAACTCGGCGGTGGCGGCCTTCACCGAGATCATGAGGATGCAGATCTGATGCCCGCCGCTCTCGCCGGACCGCTCGACCGCATCCGGACGACCCTGTCCACCATCAGCCTCGGCCAGAAGATCGTGATCGGTCTGCTGCTGGTCGGGTTGCTGCTCGGCGGGGTCTTCTTCACCCGGTGGATCACGGCGCCGACGTTGTCGCCGCTGTTCAGCAACCTGGCCTCCACCGACGCCTCGGCGATCGTGGAGGAGCTGAACGCCGAGGGCGTGCCCTACGAGCTGGCCGACGGCGGCCAGACGGTCATGGTCGCCCAGGACAAGGTCTACGACATGCGTCTGGCGATGAGCGGCAAGGGGCTGCCGGCCGGCAACGAGACCGGCTACTCCCTCCTGGACGAGCAGGGCATCACCACCAGCGAGTTCCAGCAGCAGGTCTCCTACCAGCGGGCCCTGGAGGGCGAGCTCTCCAACACCCTGAAGGCGCTGGACGGCGTCCGTTCCGCGGTGGTGCACGTCGCCCTGCCCAAGGAGGACGTCTTCGCCACCGACCAGGCCGAGCCGACCGCCTCGGTGCTGCTGGACCTGGCGCCGGGCACCGAGCTGCGCGGCGAGCAGATCCAGGCGGTCACCCACCTGGTCTCCTCCAGCATCGAGGGGATGTCCCCGGACTCGGTGACCGTGGCCGACTCCACCGGCGCGGTGCTGTCCGCCGCCGGCGGGGGCGCCACCGGCGCCGCCGGCGACGCGCAGTCGGAGCAGGAGCAGGCCTACGAGGGGCGGCTCGCGGCCAACGCCCAGCAGATCCTCGACCGGGTGGCCGGCCCCGGCAACGCCGTGGTCTCCGTCCGCGCCGACCTGGACTTCTCCCAGCGCGACACCACCACCGAGAGCTACCAGTACAACGAGGGCACCCCGGCGCTGTCGGAGTCGACCACCACCGAGAGCTACACCGGCACCGGTGCCGCCGTCGGCGGGGTGCTGGGCGCGGAGGACGTGGCCGCGGGCGGCGGGGACTCGACCTACGACAAGGAGTCGACCACCTCGAACAACGCGGTCGACAAGACGGTGGAGACCATCGCCGGCGCCCCCGGCGCGGTCGAGCGGCTGACCGTCTCCGTGGTCATGGACGACGCCACCGCCGGCGCCCTGGACCAGGCCACGATCCAGGACCTGGTGGGCAACGCGGTGGGGCTGGACGTCGCCCGGGGCGACGCCATCACGGTCGCCGCGATGGCCTTCGACAACACCGCGGCCGAGCAGGCCGCCGCCGACCTCGCGGCCGCGCGGGAGGCGGAGAAGACCGCCCAGATGTGGTCGATGATCAAGACCGGCGGCATCGCGCTCGGCATCGCCCTGCTGGTGCTCATCGTCTGGCTGCGCTCCCGGCGCAACCGCGAGGAGTACGAGGAGCTGGAGGACGAGGAGCCCGAGTACGAGCGCATCCAGGTCGAGAGCGTCCGCGACCCCGAGCTCGACGACCGGGCCGCCCAGCTGGCCGCCGCCCAGCGCGAGCGGGTGCGCGGCGAGATCTCCGAGATGGTCAGCGACCGGCCCGACGAGGTCGCCACCATGCTCCGCGGCTGGTTCGCCGACGCCAAGTGAGCACGACCGGGCGGACCGCCCGGTGAGCACGACGTCCGGGGCCTCCCCCGGCGGGGCCGATGCCCTGCCGGGTGGGGCCCCGGACTGCCGATCAAGTAGGTGGACGCCGCCGGCGTCCGTGACGAGGGGGGAACGACAGCAGTGAGCATCGCCAGCATCGAACAGCTCACCGGGGTGCCGGCCCGGACCGGTGGTCAGCTCGCCGCGTCCTCCCGCCCCGAGCTGCCCGGCCTGCGCAAGGCAGCGGTGTTCCTCGCCCAGCTGACCAAGGAGGAGGCCGGCGCCGTGCTCGCGCAGATGCGACCCTCCGAGGTGGAGAAGCTGACCGGTGAGCTTATGGGGTTGCAGCGGGTCGACGGCGGCGACGTCGACGACGTGCTGAGCGAGTTCCACGCCCTGATGCAGGCCCGCCGCTTCGTCGGCACCGGCGGTGTCGAGTTCGCCCGCGAGGTGCTGGCCGCGGGCCTCGGCGAGGAGAAGGCCGACGGCATCCTCTCCCGGCTCAACGTGGTCTACACGGAGCTGCCCTTCGCCTCGCTGCGCAACAGCGACGTCCGGCAGCTGGTCACCTTCCTCAAGGACGAGCACCCCCAGGTCGTCGCCCTCGTGCTGGCGCACCTGCCGGCGCCGCAGTCGGCCGAGGTGCTGTCGGGCTTCCCGCCGGACCAGCAGGCCGACGTCGCCTACCGGATCGCGATGATGGACCGCACCGCTCCGGAGATGGTCCGGATGGTCGAGGAGGAGCTCGGCCGCCGGATGGGGTCGCTGCTGGCCTACCAGGACATGGCCACCGTCGGCGGCGTCGAGACCCTGGTCGAGATCATCAACCGGTCCTCGCGGCCCACCGAGCGCTCGATCCTGGAGTGGCTGGAGAACAGCGACCCGGAGCTCGCCGAGCGGATCCGCTCGCAGATGTTCGTCTTCGAGGACATCGTCACCATCGACGACCGGTCGCTGCAGCTGGTGCTGCGCGACGTCGAGGCCAACGACCTGGCCACCGCGCTCAAGGGCGTCAAGCAGGACGTCCGGGACAAGGTGGTCCGCAACCTCTCCGAGCGCGCCGGGGAGAACCTGATCGAGGAGATCGAGCTGCTCGGCCCGGTGCGCACCCGCACGGTCGAGGAGGCCCAGGCCAAGGTGGTCGCGGTCATCCGCACCCTCGAGGAGCAGGGCACCCTGACCATCTCGCGGGGTGGTGAGGATGACTTCGTCGCCTGACGTCGCCGGCGGGCGGGCAACGGACCGGGCAGCGTCCCAGCGGACGTCGCCCGACGGCAGGCGCGAGACGCTGCTGCTGCGCGGGTCCTCGGCCGCCGACGCCATCCCCTACCAGCGCAGCGCCCCCGGCGCCCCGGTCTGGGGACGGCGCGGGACGACGGCGCTCGCCGACGAGTCCGTGGTCGTGCGTCCGGCGACCCCGCCGGTGCCCCCGCCGGCACCGGCCCGGTCCGGCCCGCCGCCGACGGTGCTGGCCGGCCCGGTCGACGCCGTTCCGGTGCCGACCCCGCCGTCCACCGCCTCCACCACCAGCCGGGACGCCGACTCCGCGTCGGCCGCCCGGGTCGGGCTGCGGCTGGGCGAGGTCTACGCCGAGCAGCTGGCCCGGCTGCGCGAGGAGGCCCGCCGGGCGGGCTGGGCCGCCGGCCACGCCGAGGGCCTGGTCGCCGCCGAGCAGGTGGTGCACGCCGCCGAGCGGGCCGCCGAGGAGCGCCTCGCCGCGGTGCAGGTGCGCTGGGAGCGCCGGCTGGCCACCGCCACCGCCGCCATGGGCGCCGCGGTGGAGCAGCTGGACGCCACCGCCGCCCCGGTCGTCGACGAGCTGCGGGACAGCGTGCTGGACACCGTCCTCGTGCTGGTCGGCGACCTGCTCGGCCGGGAGCTGGCGATGGCCGCCTCCCCCGGGCTGGACGCGCTGCGCCGGGCGCTCACCCTCTGCCCGCGCGACGTCCCGGTCGTCGTCCGGCTGCACCCCGACGACCTCGCCGAGGTCCCCGCCGACACGCTCGCGGGCCTGCCCGCGTCGGTGACCGTGGTCGCCGACGACGCCGTCGAGCGGGCCGGCGCCCTGGCCGAGGCCGGCACCCAGCGGGTGGACGCCCAGCTGTCCGCCGCGCTCGAGCGGGTCCGCGAGGTGCTCCGCTCGTGAGCGTGCTCGGACTCGGCACCGCCGATCTTCTGGAGCGCGCCCGCGCGGCCGCCCGCCCGCAGATCACCGGGATCGTCACCGGCGCGATGGGGCTCACCCTCACCGTCGAGGGCGTCTCCGCCGCCGTCGGCGACCTGGTCGAGGTCACCACCGGCCCGCGGCCGCTGCTGGCCGAGGTCGTCGCCGTGCAGCGCGACCGGCTGACCTGCATGCCGCTGGGCGACCTGTCCGGCGTGCACTCCGGCGCCCGCGTGCGACCCACCGGCATGCCGCTGCAGGTGCCGGTCGGCGAGTCCCTGCTCGGCCGGGTGCTGGACGGGCTGGGCCGGCCGATGGACGGCGGCCCGCCGCTGGGCTCCGCCGTCCGGTACGTGGACCTGACCAGCGAGACCCCGAACGCGCTCACCCGCGCCCGGGTGAGCCGGCAGCTGACCACCGGCGTCCGCGCCCTGGACACCCTCGTCCCGGTCGGCAAGGGCCAGCGGCTGGGCATCTTCGCCGGCTCCGGCGTCGGCAAGTCCACGCTGATGAGCCAGATCACCCGGGGCACCGACGCCGACGTCCGGGTCATCGGGCTGATCGGCGAGCGTGGCCGCGAGGTCCGGGAGTTCCTCGAGGAGGACCTGGGGCCGGAGGGCATGGCGCGCACCGTCGTCGTCGTCGCGACCTCCGACGAACCGCCGCTCGTGCGCCTCAAGGCCGCGTTCGTGGCCACCCGGATCGCCGAGGGCTTCCGCGACCAGGGCCGCGACGTGCTGCTGATGATGGACTCGATCACCCGCACCGCGATGGCCCAGCGCGAGGTCGGGCTGTCGGCCGGGGAGCCGCCGGCGACCCGCGGCTACCCGCCGAGCGTCTTCGCGATGATGCCCAAGCTGCTGGAGAAGGCCGGCACGTCGACGACGGGGTCGATCACCGGCCTCTACACGGTGCTCGTGGAGGGTGACGACCACAACGAGCCGATCGCCGACACCGCCCGGTCGATCCTGGACGGGCACGTGGTGCTCACCCGCAAGCTGGCCACCGCCGGGCACTTCCCGGCCATCGACGTGCTCGAGTCGATCTCCCGGGTGGCGAACACCATCGTGCCGCCGCCGCAGATGACCGACGCCCGGGAGATCCGCCGGATGATGGCCGCGCTGCGCGACGTCCGCGAGCTCATCGAGATCGGCGCCTACCAGACCGGCAGCGACCCGCTGGTCGACCGGGCCCGCCGGCTCGTCCCGGCGATCGACGCCTTCCTGCGGCAGACCGGGGACGACGCGACCTCGACCGCCGAGGCGTTCGCCCGACTGCACGCGATCGCCACCACCGCGTGAGCGCCGGCCGTGTGCGGGCCGGTCGCGAGCCCGCCGGCCCCGGCTGCCCGGCGCCGTGAAGCAGCCGGCCTTCCGCCTGGAACCGGTGCTGCGGCTGCGCCGGACCGAGGAGCGGGCCGCCGCCCTCGCGGCGGCCCAGGCAGCCCGCGAGGCGTCCGAGGCGGCCGAGCGGGCCGAGCGGGACGCCGTCGCGCTGGGCCGGCGCGGCCTGCCCGCGGCTGCGACCGGTGGGGCGTTCGTGGCCGCGATGGTCGCATCGACCGCCGCGGCTGCCGATGTGTCTGCTGCACGGGCACTCGCGCTCGCCCGGGCTGAGCAGGCCGAGTTGGTGCGTGCGCGGTGGACCGCCGCCGCGCAGCGCACCAAGGGCCTGGAGCGCCTGCGGGAACGGCACGAAGCCGCCCTGCAGGCAGCGGCCGACGCCGCCGAGGTACGGGCGGTCGACGACCTGGTCACCGGCCGCTACAGCACCACCGACAGGGAGGAGGAGACGTGGACGGACTGATCGCGGTACAGGCCCGGATCGGCCAGATCCAGGCACGCTTCACGCCCCCCGCGGCGACCAGCGCCTCGTGGGCCAGCGCGGCCGCTGCCGCCGGCCTCACCGGCACCGGCTCGGCGACGAGCACCGCCACGCTGTCGGCCACCGGCACCGGCGCGGAGGTCGTCGGCGCGGCGACCAAGTACCTCGGCGTCCCCTACAAGTGGGGCGGCACCGACCCGGCCACCGGGCTGGACTGCTCCGGCTTCACCCAGCGGGTCTACGCCGACCTCGGGATCAGCATCCCGCGGACCTCCTCGCAGCAGGCCACCGCCGGCCGGCCCGTCGCCTCCCTCGCCGAGGCCCAGCCCGGCGACCTGGTCTTCTTCGACAACTCCTCGTCCCGGACCGGGATCGACCACGTGGGCCTCTACATCGGCGGCGGGAAGATGATCGCCGCCCCGCAGGAGGGCGACGTCGTCAAGGTCCAGGACGTCGGCAACCCGACGCTCATCCGCCGGGTGCTCCCGGAGGGCACCAGCACCGCCGCCGTCTCCGCCGCCACCGGCGGCGGGCTGGCCGGGGTGCCCTACGCCGACCTCTTCACCCAGGCCGGCGCCAAGCACGGCATCTCCCCCGCACTGCTGGCCGCGGTCGCCAAGGTCGAGTCCGGGTTCAACAGCTCCGCGGTCTCCTCCGCGGGCGCCACCGGGCTGATGCAGTTCATGCCCGCCACCGCCACGGGGCTGGGCGTCAACGCGGCCGACCCGGCGTCCGCGATCGACGGCGCCGCTCGCTACCTGAGCAGCCTGACCGCGCAGTTCGGCTCGACCGAGCTGGCGCTGGCCGCCTACAACGCCGGCCCCGGCGCCGTGAGCCGGGCCGGGGGCATCCCGGCCAACGGCCAGACGCAGTCCTACGTCCAGAAGGTGACCCGAGCCGCGGAGGCCTATTCATGACCGCTCCCACCTCGATGCCGGTGATGCCGGCCGCGGCCCGCGCCGGCGGCCCGACCAGCACGGCCTGCAGCAGCGGCCCGACCGGCACGGCGTCCGCGCCCGCCGACGGCTCCCCCGCCTTCGCCGACGCCCTCGACACCGCCCTGGACGACACGCTCTCCGGCGGCGGCACGGCCACCGGCGACCCCGCCACCACCGACGCCGAGCAGGCCGAGACCGACGCCACGGCGCCCGCGCCGGTGGTGCTGGTGCCCGGGCTGTGGGCGCTGATGACCGCGGTGACCCCGCTGACCACCTCCTCCCCCGGGACGGCCGCCAGCACCGCGGCGGCCAGCCTGATCGGGGCGGTGACCGGACTCGCGGTGCCCACGCTGCCCGGCACACCGGCCGCCGACGTGCCGGTCCCCGGCGCCGCGGTCCCGGGCGCCGAGCAGCTGCAGGTCGCCACCGAGCCCACCGGCACCGCCGTCCCCGCGCCGGCCGCGGTCGACGTGCTGGCCGAGGCGGCCGGGCTCACCGTCGTCCGCGAGCCCGCCCCCACGGGCGGCCCCGTCACCGCCGAGCCGGCCGTCGTCGCGGGCAGCGTGCTACCGCCCGCCGCCGGGGCGGCCGGGTCGGCGGACGCGGACACCGACGGGGCGACCGGCGGTGCGGCCGGTGCCGTGCCGGCGGCCGCGGCCGACGCACCCCAGGACGCCGACGCGGTGTTCACGCTGGGCGGTGCGACGGCGAGCGCCACCGTCGGCGCCCCCGCCGAGGCCGCCCCGGCCCCGGCCCCGCTGCCGGACGACGCACCCGTCGCCGCCCAGCTCGGCCGGCAGATCGCCGTCCTGCGCAACGCGCCGGACGGCAGCCAGACGATGACCATGGTGATCACCCCCGAGTCGCTCGGGCCGGTCACCGTCGCGGTCACGATCACCGACGGCACGCTCGACCTGATGCTGCACGGCGCCTCCGACCACGGCCGGCAGGCCCTGGTCGACGCGCTGCCGGACCTGCGCCGCGACCTGGAGGGCGCCGGCCTGTCGCTGAGCAAGCTCGACGTCGGCACCGGCACCGGTTCCGACTCGGGCTCCCGCGCGGCCCAGCAGCAGCTGCTCGACGCCCGCGCCGGCCAGCAGGGCTCCTCCGGCCAGCCCGGCCAGCAGGCGCCCCGCACCTGGGGCTCGGTCCCCGACGCCGTCGCCGCCGACGGCACCCCCCTGACCACCGCCCGGTCCACGTCGTCCGGCGTGGACGTCCGCGTCTGACCTGGAGTCCGCTCGATGACCACCCCCGTAGGCAGCGTCGGCACCTCGACGACCACCGCCAGCAGCGCGGTCGACCGCTCCGACCAGATGGGCAAGGACACCTTCCTCAAGCTGCTGGTCGCCCAGATGCGCTACCAGGACCCGAGCAACCCGACCAGCAGCAGCGAGTTCATGGCGCAGACCGCGACGTTCACCCAGGTGGAGAAGCTCGAGGAGATCGCCAAGCAGAACGCCGAGCTGCTCACCCTGCAGCGCTCGCTGAGCGCCGGCGCCCTGGTCGGCAAGCACGTGGCCTACACCGCCGACGACGGCACCACCGTCACCGGCGCGGTCTCCTCGGTCATCGTCACCGCCGGCAGCGAGCCGCGGGCGATCGTCGGCGACAAGGCCGTGCCGCTGGGCCGGGTCACCGAGATCACCGTCGCCGAGGTCGTCACCCCGACCACTCCCCCGACCACCACGGGCACCTCCGCCAGCTGACCCCGGCGTCCCGTCCCCCGAACCGACACCGATCACCGATCGCGAGGAGTCCTCCCCATGCTGCGTTCCATGTTCTCGGCCATCTCCGGCCTGCGCGCCCACCAGACCAAGCTCGACGTCACCGGCAACAACATCGCCAACGTCAACACCGTCGGCTTCAAGGCCAGCCAGACCGTCTTCGAGGACACGCTCAGCCAGGTGCTGCGCAACGGCTCGGCGCCCAACGGCGGCGTCGCCGGCACCAACCCGGCGCAGGTCGGCCTGGGCGTCAAGGTCGCCGGCATCACCACGAACTTCGGCCAGGGCTCCACCCAGAACACCGGCCGGGCCAGCGACTTCATGATCAGCGGCGACGGCTTCTTCGTCACCAAGGTCGGCAACGAGCAGCTCTACACCCGGGCCGGCTCCTTCGACACCGACGGCGTGGGGAACCTGGTCACCCCCGACGGGGCGAAGCTGCAGGGCTGGATGGCCAACGCCCTCGGCGTCGTCGACGCCAACGGCCCGGTGCAGGACCTGCGGATCCCGACCGGCCAGGTGCTGGCGCCGGTCGCCACCACCGGTGCGGCGCTGGCCGGCAACCTCTCGGCCACCCCGGTCGCCGACGAGACGCCGGTGACCTCGCAGATCGCCATGTACGACGACCTGGGCAACGCCCACCCGATCAGCGTGTCGATGACCCGCAACGCCACCCCGGCCAACAGCTGGGCGGTCACCTTCACCGACACCTCGACCGCGTCGGCCACCTCACCGGGGACTCAGATGGGCCCTGCTCTCACGCTGCAGTTCGCCGACGGCACCGGCGCTTACCTCGACGGGAACGGCCTGCCCCGGCCGGCTGGGACCCTCCACACGCCCATGCCTGCCGTCTTCGAGCTCGACAGCGCCACCGCCGGCGCCGCCGCGTGGACCAAGGACGTGAACATCGACCTGTCGGCGATGACCCAGTTCGGCGGCAAGAGCGACGCCGCAGCCAAGACCACCGCCGACAGCGGCTCGGCGATGGGCGTGCTGGAGGGCTACTCGCTGGCCAACGACGGCACGATCGTCGGCATCTACTCCAACGGGCTGCGGCAGAACATCGGGCAGCTGGCGCTGGCCACCTTCACCAACCCCGGTGGCCTGGAGAAGGCCGGCAACAGCTCGTTCCGGGCCGGCGACAACTCCGGCAACCCGCTGGTCGGGCAGGCCGGCACCGGCGGCCGCGGCAGCCTGTCCGCCGGCGCGCTGGAGATGTCCAACGTCGACCTGGCCGAGGAGTTCACCGGCCTGATCGTCGCCCAGCGTGGCTTCCAGGCCAACAGCCGCGTGATCACCACCTCCGACGAGATCCTGCAGGACCTGGTCCAGCTCAAGCGCTGACGCAGGCCCCTCCTCCTCGCCGCTCGCACGCTCGTGCCGGTGAGGAGGGGCCGGACGGCCCGGTCACCCGTACGGGGTGGCCGGGCCATCCGGCTCAAGCCCCACCCTCGAACCGCCGATGACAGCAGTGCGGCGCGACGAGGCCCGACGTGGCATCCCGCCACCCCCGAACCCCTGGAGCAGTCCGTGATCCGTCTGACGCGCCTCAACGGCGAGCACTTCGTGCTCAACGCTGAGCTGATCCAGCGGGTGGAGGGCCATCCCGACACCGTGGTCACGCTCCGCGACGACACGAAGTACGTCGTCACCGAGACCGTCGACGAGGTGGTCCGCGAGGTCCGCGACTACCGGGCCGGCATCCAGGCGGTCGCCTTCCAGATGGACCGCGGTGAGTACCGCCCGCCGACGACCACCGACCTGCAGGGCCCCGAGGACGCCTCGGTCGTGCCCTTCCCGAGCCGAGACGAGCGCTGAGCCATGGACCCCGCCACCCTGATCGGGTTCGCGATCTCCCTGATCGCGTTCTTCGTCTTCATGATCCTCGAGGGCGCCGACCCGACGTCGCTGATCTTCCTGCCGGCGATCGTGCTGGTCATCATCGCGACCTTCGGTGCCGCGCTGGCCAGCCAGACGATGGCCGACCTGAAGAAGATCCCCACCTGGTTCAAGATGGCCGTGCTGCCGGCGAAGGTGCCCCCGGCCGCCGACCAGATCCAGACCCTGGTCAGCCTCGCCGAGAAGGCCCGCAAGGAGGGCCTGCTCGCGCTCGAGGCACAGGTCAAGGACATCGACGACCCGTTCCTCAAGCGCGGGCTGCAGATGAGCATCGACGGCACCGACCCCGAGGACCTGCGGGCCATCCTGGAGGGCGAGATCTCGGCCAAGAAGGCCGAGGACAAGGTCGCGGGGAAGTTCTTCACGACCATGGGCGGCTACGCGCCGACCATCGGCATCCTCGGCTGCATCGTCGGGCTGATGAACGTGATGGGCAGCCTCAGCAACCCAGAGGCGCTGGGCCCGATGGTCTCCGCGGCGTTCATCGCCACCCTGTGGGGCGTCATGGCCGCCAACTTCTGGTTCCTGCCGATGGGCGCCAAGATCGCCCGGGTCAGCGAGCTCCAGGCCGCCCAGATGGAGCTGCTCGTCGAGGGGATCGCCGAGATCCAGGCCGGCACCAGCCCGCGCACCGTCCGGGCCAAGCTCACCTCGCTGATCCCGCCCAGTGAGCAGGAGCGCGAGGCGGCATGAGCAAGAGCGGCGGGCACGGCGGCCACGGGGGTGGCCGCCGCAAGAAGCACGAGGAGCACGAGGAGCACGAGAACCACGAACGGTGGCTGGTGTCCGGCTTCGACATGATGACGCTGCTGTTCGTGCTGTTCGTGGTTCTCTACGCGATGAGCTCGATCGACGCGGCCAAGTTCACCGCCTTCGCGGCGGGCGCCCGCGAGGGCGGCGGTGCACCGATCACCATCCTCAACGACGGTGCCGCCATCGACGCACCGACGGAGAACGACAGCCCGCTCAAGCCGGTCCAGGTGGCCCAGGAGGCCGCCATCGACGGCACCGCGCAGACCGCCGCGGAGCAGGCGGCGGCCGAGGCGGCCGCGGCATCCGCGGCCCGGCAGACCGCCGCCGAGGCACAGGCGGCCTACGACCAGCTCGCCGCGGCCCGCGCCGAGCTCCAGCAGGCGCTCGCCGCAGCCGGGCAGTCCGGCGCGGCCGAGTTCGTCATCGACGAGCGCGGCCTGGTCATCCACGTGGTGTCCGACCCGGTGCTCTTCGCGCCCGAGTCGGCGACACTGCAGCCACAGGGCACGGTCGTCCTCGACGCACTGGCCCCGACGCTGCTCGGCCTGCCCAACCAGATCGAGGTCGAGGGCCACGCCAACTCCCTGCCGGTGACCGCGGGTGGCCCGTGGCCGTCCAACTGGGAGCTGTCGGCGATCCGTGCCACGACCGTGTTGCGGCACCTCGCCGAGACCGACGGCATCCCCGACACCCGGATGTCCGCGGCGGGCTACGGCAGCACCCGGCCGCTCGTGCCCGACAGCGACCCCAGCTACGTCACGGTCAACCGGCGGGTCGACGTCGTCGTCCTGTCCGACGCCTCGGCGAGCGCCAACGCCCTGCTGCCCGGCCTCGAGGCCGCAGCCCAGTAGCCGGTCGGTCCCACCGACCCGCACCACCGACGCACCGCGCGCACCCACAGCCACGCGGGCACCGAACTCCGAGGGAGGCCACGGATGAGCAAGAAGACCAAGAAGGAGACGCCCGAGGACGAGGACGCCGCGGGCGGCGGGAAGAAGAAGCTGCTGATCATCGGGCTGGTCGCCGTCCTGGCGCTCGGCGCCGCGGCGTACTTCTTCATGTTCGGCGGGAGCGGCGAGGCCGAGGCGGAGCCGGCACCCGAGGCCGGCGCGGTCGTCCTGCCCGTCGACTCGGTGGCCATCAACCTGGCCGGCGGCAGCTACCTGAAGCTCGGCTTCACGCTGCAGTTCTCCCTCGCCTACGACGAGCACGCCGGCGGCGGCGGGCACGGCGGCGGGGCCACGCCGGACGGCTCCAAGGCCATGGACATCGCCATCTCGCAGTTCTCCGGCGCCGCACTGTCGGACGTGCAGACCAACCGCGAGGCGATGAAGGCCGCCTTCGAGGCAGCGGTCGTCGAGGCCTACCACGGCGACGTGTACGAGCTCTGGTACACGGAGTACGTCACCCAGTAGTCGAAGGACCCCCTCGCCCCCCGGCACTCGCACGCTCGTGCCGGGGCCCTGCGAGGGGGCCGACCAGCACCACACCAGACGCTCCTCCCCCAGAGGGACGCACCGGCACCAGCCGGTACCGGAGAACCGGTACCGGCTGGTCCCCGGCGGTCAGGGTCGACCACCCCACCGCCGATGAGGACATGCGTGAGCCTGTCCGACACCGTGGCCGAGGCGCCCAGCGTCCCCGCCCCCCGGAACCCCGACGGGCAGGGGCGTGCCCGGCGACGGGAACCGCGCACCTACGACTTCCGTCGCCCCACGAAGCTCTCCCGCGAGCACGTCCGGATCCTGCAGATCGCCCAGGAGAACTTCGCCCGCCAGGCGACGACGACGCTGACCTCGGCGCTGCGCACCGGGGCGCGGATGGAACTGGTCGGCATCGAGCAGTTCTCCTACGACGACTACGTCGCCACGCTGCCGCCGTCGTACTTCCTGGCGGTCTTCACGCTGGAGCCGCTGCCCGGCAAGGGCCTGCTGGCCTACCCGCTGGACACCGCGATGGCGATGGTCGACCACATGCTGGGCGGCGCCGGCGCCGGCGACCAGCCCAACCGGCCGATGACCGGCATGGAGAGCAGCATCACCGGCCACCTGCTGCAGCAGCTGCTCGAGCAGTTCGCCGAGGCCTTCGCGCACATCACCGCGCTGCAGCCGGCCCTGGACGGCGTCGAGTACAACCCGCAGCTGGCCCAGGCGGCGTCGGGCTCGGAGACCGTGATGGTCTCCACCTACAGCATGCGGATCGGCACCCGGGAGCCCGAGGCCACGCTGGTGCTGCCGTTCTCCGCCTTCGTCGGGGCGCTGAACAACGCGGCCTCCCCGCAGCTGTCGGAGTCCGCGCGGGTCAAGCGGCAGCGGGCCCACGAGGCGCTGACCGAGCGGCTCAACGACGTGCCGGTCGACGTCAGCGTCCGGTTCAACCCGATCGAGGTCCCCTCCGGCGACCTGCTGTCCCTCGCCGTCGGCGACGTGCTGCTGCTGCGGCACACCCAGGACAGCCCGCTCGAGGTCACCACCAACGACGTGACCTTCGCCCACGCCCTGCCGAGCAACCACCGGCGCCGCCTGGCCGCCGAGATCGTCCCCGACATCGTCGCGACCGTCGCAAAGGACCACCCATGACCACCGCCTTCGGCACCTCCTCGGACTCCGAGACCATCGCCACCGCCGTCGCGGCCGCCGCCCAGGCCGCCGCGGCCGCGCTGCCGGCCGAGCTGGACCTGCGCGCCGGGGAGACGGTGGCCGACCCCGAGTCGGTCCCCCTCCCGGCGACCCCGGGGGCGGCCGTCACCGCAGCCCTCGGCGGTGAGGTCAGCGGCGACATCGTGCTGGTGCTCTCCGAGGAGATCGTCAGCGCGCTGACCAACTCCCCGGTCGGCCCGATGGACGTCGCCACTGCGCTGCGCCCCGCGCTGGAGGCCGCCGCCGCGGCCCTGGGCCGGGTCCGGGTGGCCGCCGAGCGCGTCGAGGAGGTCGTCCCCGCGCTGGACGGCCTGCGTGACAAGGGCGTCTTCCTCGCCGTCCCCCTGGTCAACGGCAGCGAGATCGCCGCGACGCTGGCCCTGCAGGTCACCCTGCCGCAGCGGCGTGAACGGCGCGGCAGCCTGGACCTGCTGCGCAACGTGGCCATGGAGGTCACCGTCGAGATCGGCCGGACCCGGATGACGGTCTCCGAGCTGCTCTCCCTGCACCCCGGTGAGGTCGTCGAGCTCGACCGCGCCGCCGGCGCACCGGCCGACCTGCTGGTCAACGGCACCCTGATCGCCCGCGGCGAGATCGTCGTCGTCGACGAGGACTTCGGCCTGCGGATCAGCGAGATCGTGACCGACGCCGACCCGGGGACGGCGGCCCCGTGACCCCGAAGACGACGTGCGAGCGAGCATCGCAGGGAGCGCCAGCGACCGAGGAGCGGAACGAGTTCGGAGTCGAGCGATGACGTGGATGATCATCCGCCTGGTGCTGTGCCTGGGCTTCATCGCGGCGGTGCTGCTGTTCGCCAGCCGGCTGGCCGCCAAGCGCGGGCTCGGTGGCACCACCGGCGTGATCGAGGTCGTCGCCCGCCAGCGCATGGGCCGGGCGAGCAGCGTCTCGGTGCTGCGGGTCGCCGGCCGGGTGCTCGTGGTCGGCTCCACCGAGGAGCACGTCACCCTGCTCGCCGAGGTGGAGGACGAGGAACTGCGGACCGCGCTGGCCACGGCCCAGGTGCGCCCGGCCGTCACCGGCACCGCCGGCGACCTGGACGGCGTACCCGCCCCGCGCCCTCCGGCCCGCGTCGGCTCCCCCGCCCTGGCCGGGTCCGTGCTCGACCGCGGCACCTGGACGACGGTCGTGCAGGAGCTGCGCGAGCGGACGGTGCGACGGTCGTGACCACCCTGCCTGCGCCGGCCACCCGCGGCCGGTCGACCGCGCAGCGGTCGGCCCTGCTGCTGCTCGTGCTGCTCGGTGCCGTCGTCGCGATGGTGCTGCTGGCCGGCCCCGCCTCGGCCGCGCCGACCGCCCCCATCGCACCGACCGACCCCACCGCGCCCGTGGTGGACGACGGCGGACTGGACATCTCCATCGGTGGGGACAGCCCGAGCACCGCGGTCACGCTGATCCTGGCGATCACCGTGCTGTCGATTGCGCCGTCGGCACTGCTGCTGGTGACCTCGTTCACCAAGATCCTCATCGTGCTGGCGCTGACCCGGAACGCGCTGGGCCTGCCCACCTCACCGCCCAACCAGGTGCTCACCGGCATCGCGCTGTTCCTGACCATCTTCGTGATGGGCCCGGTGTTCGGTGACATCAACGAGGTCGCCGTCCAGCCCTACCTGGACGGCGCGATCACCGCCTCGGCGGCCTACGACTCCGGCGTCGAGCCGCTCAAGACGTTCCTGCTGGACAACACCCGGGACGACGAGCTGAAGCTGATGATCGGGCTGTCCGGGGAGGAAGCGCCGGCGGACGCCCAGTCGGTGAGCATGCTGACCCTGGTGCCGGCGTTCGTGCTCTCCGAGCTCAAGAGCGCCTTCATCATCGGCCTGGTCGTGTTCATCCCGTTCCTGGTGCTGGACATGCTGGTCAGCGCCGCGCTGATGGCGATGGGCATGATGATGGTGCCGCCGACCGTCGTGTCGCTGCCCTTCAAGCTGCTGCTCTTCGTGGTCGTCGACGGTTGGGCACTCATCACGACCGCGCTGGTGGGGTCGTACGGATGAGCGACGCAGACGTCACGGACATCGCGACGCAGACGATGATCGTGGGGGCCAAGGTGGCCGCCCCGATCCTGCTGACCGCCCTGCTGGTCGGCTTCATGATCTCGCTGTTCCAGGCGGCGACCCAGATCCAGGAGCCCACGCTCTCCTTCGTGCCGAAGATGATCGCGGTGGCGATCGCGCTGCTGGTGACCGGCAACTGGGTGCTCTCGGAGCTCGTCTCCTTCACCGACCAGCTGTTCGCGTCGCTGCCGCGATTGCTCGGCAAGGCCTGAGCCGGCATGGACCTCGATGTCCCCTCGGCGACGCTGGCGGCGCTGCTGCTGGCCAGCACGCGGGCCACCGGGTTCATCGTCCTGGCGCCGCCGTTCAACTCCAACGGCATTCCCCGGGCGGTCAAGGGCGCGCTGGCGCTGGCCCTCGCGCTGGTCGCGTTCCCGCACATCACCGGGCTGATGCCGGAGATCACCGCGGGGTTCCTGATCGTCGGGGCGGTCACCGAGGCGATCATCGGCGCGGCGCTGGGCTTCATCGTCCAGGTGCTGTTCGCCGCCGTCCAGCTGGCCGGTGACGTCATCGACCTCGCCGGCGGCTTCTCGCTGCAGCCGGCCTACGACCCGATGTCGCTGACCACCAGCGGCGTGATCGGCAGGCTGCACTACCTGCTCGCCACCACGCTGCTGTTCACCAGCGGCGGCCACCTGCTGCTGGTGCGGGGTTTCGTGACCTCCTACGAGGGGCTGCCGGTGGGCGGCGCGCTGCCGACCGACCAGGTGGCCTCCACCCTCATGACGGCCTTCTCGATGATGTTCCTGGCCGCGATCCAGATCGCCGGGCCGATGGTGGCCGTGCTGCTCCTGGCCGACGTGGCCCTGGCCCTGCTGTCGAAGGCCGCGCCCGCGCTGAACATCTTCGCGATCGGCTTCCCGGTCAAGATCATGATCACCCTGACCCTGCTGGGCCTGACGTTCCCGCTGCTGCCGGCGGCGGTGGACTCGCTGATGGACACCGCGCTGGACGCGATCACCTCGTTGCGGAGCGGCTGACGTGCCCACGGGAGGAGGTGACTGATGGCGAAGGACGGTCCCGGCGGGGAGAAGACCGAGAAGCCGACACCGCAGAAGCTCAAGAAGGCCCGCAAGGAAGGCCAGATCCCGCGGACCCAGGAGCTGGGCACCTGGCTGGGCGCGGCTGCCGCGAGCGTGCTGCTGCCGATGCTGGTCGGCAACGCGTTCGAGGAGATCCAGCAGCTGTTCATCCAGATCGGGAGCGTCGCCGACAACCCGGAGCCGGCGATCCTGTCCGCGCTGCTGGGCCAGGCGTTGATGGCCTTCATGACGGTCCTGCTGCCGATGGCGCTGGCCATGATGCTGATCGGCACCCTGGCCTCGGCCGGTCAGGGCGGGGTCACCCTCGCCACGAAGGCGATGAAGCCGACGCTGAAGAAGCTCAACCCCTTCCCCGGCATCAAGCGGATGTTCGGCACCCAGGGCCTCTGGGAGGCGACCAAGGCGATCATCAAGACCGTCGCGCTCGCCGCGGTCATCATCGTCACCTCCGGCAAGGCCCAGGAACTGGTCGCCGCCTCCGGCGCCATGCCCCTGGGCGAGGTGACCCGCGCCTTCACCGACTCCGCGGTGCTGATGTTCCGGGTCGTCGGCATCACCGGACTGGTCATCGCCATCGCCGACTACCTGGTGGTCCGGCACAAGATGATGAAGCAGCTCAAGATGAGCCAGTACGAGATCAAGCAGGAGCACAAGCAGTCCGAGGGCGACCCGCACATGAAGGCCCAGCGCCGGGCCACCCAGATGGCGATGTCGCGCAACCGGATGATGTCCGAGATCGCCGACGCCGACGTCCTGCTGGTCAACCCCACCCACGTCGCCGTCGCGCTGAAGTACGACCCGATGAAGGGCGCCCCCCGGGTGGTCGCCAAGGGCGCCGGCGAGGTGGCGGCGAAGCTGCGCTCCCGGGCCGAGGAGTGCCGGGTCCCGATGGTCCAGGACATCCCGCTGGCCCGTGCGCTGCACGGCTCCTGCGAGATCGGCCAGGAGGTGCCCGCCCAGCTGTTCACCGCCGTCGCCCGGGTGCTGGCCTTCGTCATGCACCTGTCCGCCCGCGGCGTCCGCGGCGGCATGCACCGGCCGGGCTTCGAGGCGCCCGCCCTCGACGGGCTCCCCAAGGCGGGTCGGCGCCGCTGATCCCTGCTCCCCACCGACCCCGCCGTCCACTCCGACCCCCCGCTGACGGGGCGGCCGGAGCTGTTGTGACGGACGGGGCTGGCGGGCTGCCGTCGTCCCCGCCGCGGTACGGACCGTTCCCCGGGCTGCCGAGAAGGTCCCTGAGGGAGCGCCCCGGCGCACCGCCGGAGGACGACCGCACAGGAACGAGGGCCCGTGGGAAAGCTGACGAAGGCCGCCGTCCCCATCGGGGTCGTGTCCATCGTCCTGATGCTCGTCGTGCCGCTGCCGGCGCCCGTGCTGGACGTGCTGCTCGCCCTGAACATCGTCGGGTCGCTGCTGATCCTGCTGGTCTCGATGAACATCAAGCGACCGCTGGACTTCGCGATCTTCCCGTCCCTGGTGCTGATCGCGACGCTGATGCGGCTGGCGCTGAACGTCTCCTCGACCCGGCTGGTGCTCACCGACGGATACGCCGGCAAGGTCATCGAGGCGTTCGGCCACTTCGTCATCGGCGGCTCGCTGATCGTCGGCCTGGTGATCTTCGTGATCCTCACGATCATCCAGTTCGTCGTCATCACCAACGGTGCCGGCCGCGTCGCCGAGGTCGGCGCCCGCTTCACCCTCGACGCGATGCCCGGCAAGCAGATGGCCATCGACGCCGACCTGAACGCCGGTCTGATCAACGAGAAGCAGGCCCGCAAGCGGCGCCAGGAGGTCACCTCCGAGGCCGACTTCTACGGCTCGATGGACGGCGCCAGCAAGTTCGTCAAGGGCGACGCCATCGCCGCGATCATCGTGACGCTGATCAACCTGATCGGTGGCTTCGCGATCGGCATGATGCAGAAGGGCATGGCCCCGGCCGAGGCGATCTCCACCTACTCGCTGCTGTCGGTCGGCGATGGCCTGGTCTCGCAGATCCCGGCCCTGCTGATCTCCACCGCGACCGGCCTGATCGTCACCCGCTCCGCCTCCCAGGGCGACATGGGCTCGGACCTGATCAGCCAGCTGTCCCGGAACAAGCAGCCGGTGCGGATCGCCGGCATCGCCGCGCTCGCGCTGTGCCTGATCCCCGGCCTGCCCAAGCTGCCGTTCCTGCTCATCGGTGGTCTGACCCTGTTCATCTCCACCCGGCTCACCGACCGGGTCGAGGAGGACGACGACGACAGCCCCGCCGCCCAGCTGACCGCCGCCGAACCGCAGCCGGACTCCCCGGAGGCGATCGCCGACCGGATGCGGGTGGACCCGCTGGAGCTGGAGGTCGCCTTCGACCTCGTCGAGCTGGTCGACACCGCCCGCGGCGGCGACCTGCTGGACCGGGTGAAGGCCCTGCGCCGCAAGGTCGCCATGGAGACCGGTCTGGTCATCCCGCTGGTGCGCACCCGCGACAACCTCGACCTGCCCGCTTCGCAGTACGTCATCTGGCTCAACGGCGTCCCCGCCGCCAAGGGCACCTCCCCGGCCGGGACGGTGCTGGCGATCGGTGACCACCTCGACGGGCTGCCCGGCAAGGCCACCCGCGAGCCGGTCTTCGGCCTGGCCGCCAAGTGGGTGCCCGCCGAGCTGCAGCGGCAGGCCGAGATGGCCGGCGCGACCGTGGTCGACCGTTCCTCGGTGATCACCACGCACCTGGCCGAGGTCGTCCGGCAGAACGCCTCCGCGCTGCTGGGCCGCGAGGACGTCAAGGTGCTGGTCGAGATGGTCCGGCGCTCGCACCCGGCGGTGGTCGAGGAGCTGACCCCGACGCTGCTCAGCCTGGGCCAGGTGCAGCAGGTGCTGCAGGCGCTGCTCGACGAGGGCGTCTCCATCCGCGACCTGGTGCGCATCTTCGAGGCCCTGTCGCTGCGCGCCAAGGTCTCCACCGACCTCGACGGCCTGGTGGAGGCGGCCCGCGCCGCCCTCGGTGCCGCGATCAGCCACCCGCACGTCACCGACGACGAGCGGCTGCACGTCATCACCCTCGAGCCCTCGTTCGAGCAGCGGCTGCTGGAGTCCGTCCGGCAGACCGAGGGGGGCCAGGTGCTGGCCCTCGACGGGCACACCGTCGACCTGCTGGTCCGCGGCTGCACCGACATCCTCGAGGACGCCGAACGGCTGAACCTCTCCCCCGTGCTCGTCTGCTCGCCGCAGGTGCGAGCCGCCCTGTCCCGCCTGGTCCGCCAGGTCCTGCCCCGCCTGCCGGTCATCTCCTACAACGAGGTGTCCCGCACGGCACAGATCGAGTCCCTGGGAGTGGTGAGCGGTGCCGTCGCAATCCGTTGAGGCCGCCACGCGTGACGAGGCGATCGCCGCCGCACGCGAGCAGTTCGGTCCCACCGCCCGGGTCGTCGGGGTCCGCCGCATCCGCTCCGGCGGCATGTTCGGCTTCTTCACCAACGAGCGGTTCATCGCCGAGGTCGAGGTGCCGGCCGGCACCGCGGCACCGACCGGCAGCACCGGCGGTGCCGGGCTGAAGGACGCCGGAGCCGGTGTGCTGAAGGCCGCCGGAGCCGCCGCGCCCGCCGCCCCGTCGCTCGACGACCGCATGCAGGAGCTCGCCGACCTGCTCGGCGCCGCCGGCCAGCCGACGCCGGACGTGGAGATGTACGGCCGGGCCACGCCCGCGCGGTCCCTCCTCGCCGACGACGAGGCGCCCGTGCGCAGCGCAGCCCCCGTCCGCAGGGCCACCGCCCGCGCGGCCGCTGCCCCGGCGCGGTCCGCCGCATCGCCCCGCGAGTCGGTCCCCACGCACTCCGCCGCCGCCGCGGCCGCCCGGATCGCCGCCGCCCCCCGGACCGCACGCCCGGCGGCCGCCCCGGCCGGACCGCGGGGCACCGCGGCGAAGCCGTTCACCCCGGCCCGGCACACGCTGATGCTGTCGGCGGACGAGCTGCACGCCCCCCGCACCACCGCCGACGAGCCGGCCGCGGACGAGCCGGCCTCCCCGTCCCCGTTCGCCGCTGCACTCACCCGCATGGTGAGCTCCAGCCCGGTCCAGGCCGCCGCCGACGCCGCGGCCGAGGACGCGGCCGCCGAGGCGGCCGCTGCCGACGCGGCCGCCGCGGACGCTGCCGCCGACCAGGCCGCGGCGGTCGAGGCTGCTGCCGCCGACGCCGCCCGGCTCGCCGCAGCGCGGATCGACGCGGCCGCCGCCGAGGCCGCCCGGGCCCAGGCCGCCCGCACCCAGGCCGCCCGGATCCAGGCCGCAGCCGAGGCCGCGGCCGCCGCCGAGGCTGCCCGCATCGAGGCCGAGCAGGTCGAGGCCGCGCGTCAGGAGGCTGCGCGGCTCGAGGCAGAGCGCATCGAGGCCGAGCGCATCGAAGCCGAGCGCATCGAAGCCGAGCGCATCGCCGCCGAGGCCGCGGCTACCGAGGCTGCGCGAATCGCCGCCGAGGCCGCCCGCATCGAAGCCGAGCGCATCGAAGCCGAGCGCATCGAAGCCGAGCGCATCGCGGCTGAGGCCGCGGCTACCGAGGCTGCGCGAGTCGCCGCTGAGGCCGCCCGCGCCGAGGCCGCCCGCGTCGCGGCTGAGGCCGCGGCTGCCGAGGCTGCGCGAGTCGCCGCTGAGGCCGCCCGGGTCGAGGCCGCCCGGGTCGAGGCCGCCCGCCTCGAAGCCGAACGCGTCGCCGTCGAGGCCGCCGCCGCTGCTGCCGAGGCCGCCCGGGTCGAGGCGGCCCGGATCGAGGCCGAGCGCCTGGAGGCCGAGCGTCTGGAGGCCGAGCGCATCGCCGCGGCAGCCGAGCGGATCGCCGCCGAGGCCGCTGCCGCCCGGGTCGAGGCAGAGCGGGTCGAGGCAGAGCGGGTCAAGGCTGCCCAGGCCGAGGCAGAGCGCCGGGAGGCCCGGCGGATCACCGCCGAGGCCGAGCGGATCACCGCTGAGGCCGAGCGGATCACCGCTGAGGCCGCTGCCGCCGAGACCGAGCCGGCCGCCGCCGCCGAGCCGGTCGACGACGTGCCGGCGCTGTCCATGGTCGAGTCGGTCCGTTCCGCCGACGAGGAGCTCGCCGACCTGCTCGAGGAGGTGCTGGCAGCCAACGGGACCGGTCGTGGCCGGCACCGCTTCCCCGAGGCCGGCGCGCAGGACGACCAGGACACCGTCGCCGGCGTGACCGCCGGTGCGGTCGTCGGCGCCGCTGCCGCCGGGCCCGCGGCCCCCGCCATCCCCTCGGTCGTGAACCAGGTCCGCGACGTGCCGCGCCCCTGGGCCTACGCGGCCACCGGGTCGCAGCCCAGTGCCTACGACACCGGCGCCCACCGCATCGACGTCCTCGGCGCCGACGCGCGGGTCGCCCAGCGCGCGGCGCAGGTGGCTGCCGCGCAGGACCTCGTGGTGGACGCCGTCCTCGTGGACGACGCCCCGGCCGAGGACCTCCGGCGCGTGGCCCCGCGCCCGGTCGAGGCACCGGCCGAGCGCTTCGTGCTGCCCAGGTCGGTCGCGCCCGCCCTGGCCCGCACCGCCAGCGACCCCGCCCCCCTGCCGATGGACGCCACGACCGTCCTGCCGCCGCTGTCGCTGATGCCGCCGTCGCGGTTCGGCACGGCGAACGGCCTGCCCCCGCTGCTCGCCACGCGCCCGGGTGTCCCGCCGGTCCGCCGGTCGCGGCCGCCGGTGCCGGCCAGCCGTCCCCCGCTGACCGGCCGCCCGCGGGTCGCCCCGCTGCCGGTGGCCGCCGCGCCGGCGCCCAGCGCGCTGCCGGCCGCCGCCGAGACCGGCACCCGGCTGGCCACGGTCACCCGGCTGGTCCCGGCACCGTCCAAGGAGCTGGCGCCCTACCCGGTGACCGGTCCCGAGGAGCTCGTCGGTCAGCTGCTCACCCTGGGCCTCCCCCACTCGCTGCTGGACGCCGACTTCGCCATGGACGCCGCCGGCCGGGGGGTCTACGCGGCCCTGACCCGGACGCTGGCCGAGCGTCTGCCGGCGGCGCCGGAGGTGCCCGCCGAGGCCGGCGAGGTGCTCATGGTCGTCGGCCCCGGCGCCGAGACCCTGGCCGCCGCCCGGTCGCTGGCCTTCTCGCTCCGGCTGGAGCCCGAGGACGTCCAGTGGGCCGCCTCCGGTGCACTGGCCGGGCTGGCTCCGGAGAGCAGCCGGATCACCTCGCTGGAGACCGCCGCCGAGCGACGCCGCACCAGCGGCTCCCGCGGCACGATCACCATCGTCGCCGTCGACGCGCCGCTGCGCACCGCCGGTGGGCCGTGGCTGGAGCACATGCTCTCGGTCTGGACCCCGGCGGCCGTGTGGGCGGTCATGGACTCCACCCGCAAGCCCGAGGACCTCGTCCCGTGGCTGGACGCGCTGCCCCGGCTGGACGCGGTCGTCGTCCAGGACACCGACTCCACCGCCGACCCCGCCGCCGTGCTCGGACACGTGTCGGTGCCGGTCGCCCTCGTCGACGGCGCCCGGGCCACCGCCCACCGCTGGGCGTCGCTGCTCTGTGAGCGCCTGGAGGAGATGGACGCGTGACCAGCCCGTTCCGCCGGGACGTCGTGCTGACCGCCTTCGTGCTGGCGGTGCCGCTGTTCCTGCTGGCGCTGCGCGGTGACCTCACCGCGGACGAGGTGATCACCCGGCTGCCGTGGTGTCTGGCCGCCGGCTGGGCGGCGGTCGCGCTGATCCGCTGGGCCAGCACGCCCCCGAAGCCGCAGCCGACCGCCACCCCGGCGGCGACGGACCCGACGGAACCCGCCGGCCAGCCGAGCAGTTCCTGACCGACCACCTCCTGACCGACCACCTCCTGACCGACAGGGCCCCGCCGTCCAGCTGGACGGCGGGGCCCTGGTCGTTCAGTGCTGCGGGACGCGCGCCCCTGGGCGCACGCCGGTCAGAGCGGCAGGTCCTCCAGCATCTCGGTGACCAGCGCCGCGATCGGCGACCGCTCGGAGCGGGTCAGCGTGACGTGGGCGAACAGCGGGTGGCCCTTGAGCGCCTCGATCACCGCGGTCACCCCGTCGTGCCGGCCGACCCGCAGGTTGTCCCGCTGCGCGACGTCGTGGGTCAGCACGACCCGGGAGTTGGTGCCCAGCCGCGAGAGCACGGTGAGCAGGACGCCCCGCTCCAGGGACTGCGCCTCGTCGACGATCACGAACGAGTCGTGCAGCGAGCGCCCCCGGATGTGGGTCAGCGGCAGCACCTCGATCAGGCCGCGGGCGATGATCTCCTCGAGCACGTCGGAGGAGACCAGGGCGCCGAGGGTGTCGAAGACCGCCTGTGCCCAGGGCGCCATCTTCTCGCCCTCGCTGCCGGGCAGGTAGCCGAGCTCCTGGCCACCCACGGCGTACAGCGGCCGGAAGATCACGACCTTCTTGTGCGCCCGGCGCTCCATCACCGACTCCAGCCCCGCGCACAGCGCCAGCGCCGACTTGCCGGTGCCCGCCCGGCCGCCCATGGAGACGATGCCGATCTCGGGGTCGAGCAGCAGGTCCAGGGCGATGCGCTGCTCGGCGGAGCGGCCGTGCAGGCCGAAGGCGTCCCGGTCACCGCGGACCAGCCGCACGTGCTTGTCCGGCGTCACCCGGCCCAGCGCCGACCCGCGGGAGGACAGCAGCACCAGCCCGGTGTGCGTGGGCAGCTCGGCCGCGGCGGGCAGGAACGCCGTCCCGGCGTCGTAGAGCTCGCGGATCTCCTCGTCCTCCAGCGACAGCTCGGTCATCCCGGTCCAGCCGGCGTCGACCACGCCCAGTCCGCGGTACTCGTCGGTCGCCAGGCCGATCGCGGCCGCCTTCACCCGCAGCGGCACGTCCTTGGTCACCAGGCAGACGTCGCGGCCCTCCGCGCGCAGGTTCAGCGCGACGACCATGATCCGGCTGTCGTTGCTGTCGTTGCGGAAGCCGGCCGGCAGCACCGACGGGTCGCTGTGGTTCAGCTCGACGTGCAGCGTGCCGCCCTGGTCACCGACCGGCACCGGGGCGTCGAGCCGGCCGTGCTCGATCCGCAGGTCGTCGAGCTTGCGGAGGGTCTGCCGGGCGAACCAGCCCAGTTCCGGGTGGTCGCGCTTGTCCTCGAGCTCACCGATGACGACGAGCGGGACGACCACGTCGTGCTCGTCGAAGCGCAGCAGCGCGCCGGGGTCGGAGAGGAGCACGGAGGTGTCGAGGACGTAGGTACGGCGAGTGCTCACGAGTCGGCTCCCAAGGGGCCACACCCTGGTGACAGGGCGCGCCCCGGTTCGAAGGTGGCCGGGTCCCGGCGCTGGGGCCAGGACGCGGCCCCCTTGGTGAACGATCTCCGTCGCACCAACCGGGCCTCCCGTGGAGGGCGGGGTGAGCCCGTCCTCCACCTCGGACGCTAGGCCGCCCCACCGACGAAAGCACGCGTCCGACACGCGATCGGGTGACCAGTGGTGCGCCGTTCGCCAGCTGGACTCCTGCCGGAAACGTCGCGCCCCGGACGAGCGGCCCCGTCGTCGCGCGACGGGGCCGACCGCGTCAGCTGCCGGCCGGCGGCCGCTCCCGGGGGCGGCGGCGGGCAGCCACCAGCGCCCAGACCAGCGGCACCAGCAGCACGGGCCACTGCAGGGAGAGGTCACCCAACCACAGCAGACCGACCAGCAGCAGCACCGCCAGCCAGCCCGCCGTCCACAGGCCCAGCAGCCGCCGCTCGTCCGGCGTCCCGTCGTCCGGCACGGGTCAGGCGCCGGCGAGCTCGGCGGTGACCACCGCCGGGGTCAGCGGCTCGTCCAGCAGGCGGAGGAAGCGGTCGGCCACCGACTGCTCGGCCGGCCGCGCGGCGAGCCAGGCAGCGAGCAGGTCGAAGCCCTCGACGTAGGTGGAGATGTAGGCCCGCCACAGCGGGTCGGTGAGGAAGCGCAGCTGCTGCACGGCCCGGTCGTGGCTGACCAGCCCCCAGCGCTGCAGGTGGGCGATGACCACGTCGGGGTCGGCGCCGCGGTCGTGCAGCAGGATCGCGGCGTCCTGGCGCACCCGGTTCAGCGGTGCCGCGGCCGCGGCGATCCGCTCGGCCAGGTGCCCGTCGAACCGCAGCCCGAGGTCACCGAGGACGTCGGCCGCCCACGGCCCCCACCCGGCGCCGATCGACGCCTCCACGCCGAGGTCGGCCAGCCCCTCGGCCATCAGGCACTCCGGGGTGTTCACCAGGAACACGGTGTGCTCCAGGTGCTGGTCGCGCTCGACCAGCCCCCGCTCCTTGCGGCAGTGCTCGGTGTGGTGCCCGGGGTAGGACTCGTGCGCCACCAGGTGCGGCAGCTGACCGAGCCGGTGCGGCAGGTCGGCGTTGATCGCCACCCGCGACCGGTAGGCGCCCTCGTAGTAGTTGAACCCCGACCACGGCTTGTCGGTGACCACCTCGTACCGCACCGTCTCGACCTCCGGCAGGCCGTACTGCCCGCGCACCCGGTCGCGCAGCGCCGAGGACAGCGCGTGCACCGCGGCCTCCAGCCGCTGCGGCGGGCACTCCTCCCGGCGCCGGTGCACCGCATAGCGCTCGGCCAGCGTGCCGCTGCCGGGCAGCAGCCGGTCGAGCTCCGCGTGCGCGGCGGCGTACTCGGCCGGGTCGCCCAGGGTCACCGACACCTGGAAGTAGGCCTCCACCTCCGCGATGAACCCGACCGGCTCGCCACCCAGCTTGCGGGCGCTGCACTCCAGACCGGTCAGCTGACCGCGCAGGTAGGCGGTGCGGTCGGCCGGCAGGGACGCCGAGTCGAGCTCGGCGAGCAGGCCGCGCGCCTGGTCCCGCAGCCGCTGCGGGCTCGGCGCCGGCTCGTCGGCGACCTGTGCCCGCAGCCGCGGATCGCCGGTGTAGGCGTCGACGAAACCGGGCTCCAGCCGGTCGAAGCGCAGCCCCAGCCGCACGTACTCCAGGGGGACGTCGACCGCGCCGGCTGCCATGCCCGCAGTCTCCCAGCCGCCGTTCCGCCGTCCCCCAGCGGCCATGTTCGCCAACATGGCCGCCGTTCCACCGTCCCTCAGCGGCCATGTTCGCCAACATGGCCGCCGTTCTGCTGGTCCGCCGGTCGGCGGTCAGCTGCCGAAGCGACGGTGCCGGGCGGCGTAGGCGCGCAGCGCCCGCAGGAAGTCGACCCGGCGGAACTCCGGCCAGTACACGTCGGTGAAGTAGAACTCCGAGTGCGCCGTCTGCCAGGTGAGGAAGCCCGACAGCCGCTGCTCGCCGCTGGTCCGGATCACCAGGTCGGGGTCGGGCTGCCCGCGGGTGTAGAGGTGCTCGGCGATGTGCTCCACGTCCAGCACCTCGATCAGCTCCGGCAGCGTCGTGCCCCGCTCGACGTGCTCGGTCAGCAGCGACCGGACGGCGTCGGCGATCTCCCGCCGGCCGCCGTAGCCGACCGCCAGGTTCACCGTCGCACCAGGACGGTCCCGGGTGTCCCGCTCGGCCCGGGTCAGCACGGCGACCGTCTCCTCGGGCAGCAGCTCCAGTGCGCCGACCGCCCGCAGGTGCCAGCGCCGGTCCGGGCCGGCCAGGTCGCAGGCCACGCCCTCGATGATCCGCAGCAACGGGGTCAGCTCCGGCTCGGGCCGGGTCAGGTTGTCGGTGGACAGCAGGAAGAGGGTGACCACCTCCACCCCGGCCTCGTCACACCAGGACAGCAGGTCGGCGATCTTGTCCGCCCCGCGCCGGTGCCCCTCGCTGACGTCCTCCAGCCCGATCGCCTTCGCCCAGCGCCGGTTGCCGTCGATGATCACGCCCACGTGGCGCGGCGTGTCGGCACCCACCAGCCCTCGGGCCAGCCGGCGCTCGTAGAGGACGGTCAGTGCGTCCCGGACCCGCGCGCGCACCCCCACGCCGTCACCCTAGGTGCCCAGCCACCGACCGGCTGGCTGCGGCGCCGACCGCGTCGCGGACTCGGCGGCAACCTCACAGCCGGTTCCGGGTGACGGCGGTACCTACGCCTCCGTAACCTCGGTCCATGAGCGTCTCCTCAGACCGCGAGGACCACGTCCGCATCACCGCCGACGGCGCCGAGCTGCAGGCTCCCGCCCGGGAGGGCGTCGACGCGGTCCACGCCGAGGGCGAGCACGTCCAGGCGGTGGAGCGGGACGGCGACTGGGCCCTCGCCGACTACGGCGACTCCGACTTCACCCACCCCGACACCCGGCCGCGGATGCGCGGCTGGCTGCACCTGTTCGCCTTCTTCGGCTCGATCGTGGCCGCCGCGGTGCTCATCCCGCTGGCCTTCGTCGAGAGCCCGCGGGCCGGCTGGTCGGTCACCGTCTACTGCCTGACCATCCTCGGCCTGTTCGGGATCAGCGCGGCCTACCACCGGCGCCGGTGGTCACCGCGCGGCTGGAAGCTGATGAAGCGCGCCGACCACTCGATGATCTTCATCTTCATCGCCGGCACCTACACGCCGTTCGCGCTCCTCGCCGTGCCGGAACCCACCGGCTGGTGGCTGCTGGGCACGGTCTGGCTGGGCGCCGCCCTCGGCGTCGCGCTCAAGATGGTCTGGCCGACCGCACCGCGCTGGCTCGGCGTGCCGATCTACCTGGCGCTCGGCTGGGCTGCGGTCTTCGTGCTGGTCGACATCCTGCAGTTGGTCGGGGTGACCGTGCTGGTGCTGATGGCCGTCGGCGGCGTGCTCTACAGCGTCGGCGCCCTCGCCTACGCCAGCAAGCGCCCCAACCCCTGGCCGGGCACGTTCGGCTACCACGAGGTGTTCCACGCGATGACCATCGTGGCCGCTACCTGCCACTACATCGCGGTGTACTTCGCCCTGTACAACTCGCCGTTCATATCGTGATCCTCCGGATCACACCGCGGCCACGAGCCGTGCCCCGGGGTCGCTGAGCCGTTTCGTGCGACGGCGTCGGGAGCCTGCGGCCCCGCGACGTCGTCGCACTGCGGACCTCCGGTCCGCGGTCCGTCCATGTCGGCCGCCGATCGAGTCCGCTCTCGGGGGACCCTCCGGGCCCCCGCTCGGGCGGACGGCCTGCGGCCGGGGTGGCTCAGCTGAACGGGACCCGGTGGTCCAGCTTGAGGGAGGCTCGGCCGGCCAGGCGCCAGGCGCGGGCTGTGACGTCGCGGTCGGCGTCGGTGACGAGGTTGCCCATGACGCGGAGGGCCACGGTCATCAGGGCGCGGGAGCGCATGCCGATCGGGCCGGCGGCGGGGAGCAGGCGGGGCACGGTGAGCAGGCCGGCCAGGCGGCGGGCGATGGAGAAGGCCTCGCCGTAGTGGCGGCGCAGCGTCTCCGGCCAGGCCCGTGACCAGTCGTCGTCGGCGAACAGCTCGACCACGCTGCGACCGGTCTCCAGGCCGTAGTCGATGCCCTCGCCGTTCAGCGGGTTCACGCAGCCCGCGGCGTCGCCGACCAGTGCCCAGTTGCGCCCCGCGACCCCCGACACCGCCCCGCCCATCGGCAGCAGCGCGCTCGCCGGAGCCCGGACGGCGCCCTCGATCTGCCACTCCTCGCGCCGCTGGTCGGTGTAGAGCTCCAGCAGGCTGCGCAGCCGGACGTCGGCCGGGCGGCGCTCGGTGGCCAGCGTCCCGACCCCGATGTTGACCTCCCCGGCGTCCGCGCCCAGCGGGAACACCCAGCCGTAGCCGGAGAGCAGGTCACCCTCGGCGCCACGCAGCTCCAGGTGCGAGGAGATCCACTCGTCGTCGCTGCGACCCGAGGTCACGTACCCGCGCGCGGCCACGCCGTAGGCGGTGTCCTTGTGCCACTCCCGGCCCAGCACCCGCCCCAGCGGCGAGCGGACACCGTCGGCCACGACCAGCCGGCGGCACCGCACCGTCGTCGTCGAGTCGTCGGGACGGCGGAACACCACCCCGGCCACCCGGTCGCCGTCCCGCTCGACGTCCACGGCGCGGGCGCCCTCGACCGGAGTGGCCCCGGCCTCCAGGGCGACCTCCCGGATCCGGGCGTCGAGCTCGGTGCGCGGGACGGCGCCGCCGTGGTCGGGCAGCGAGCCCCCCGGCCACGGCAGCAGCAGCTCCTGGCCGAACCCGGCGGCCCGCAGACCGCGGTTGCGGCCGTGTGAGCGCACCCAGTCACCGAGCCCCAGCTGGTCGAGCTCGGCGATCGCCCGGGGGGTGAGCCCGTCGCCGCACGTCTTGTCGCGGGGGAAGACGGCGGCATCGGCGAGGACGACGTCGGCACCGCCCCGCGCGGCCCAGGCCGCGGCAGCCGATCCCGCGGGGCCGGCCCCGACCACCAGGACGTCGGTCTCGGTCGGCTCGACGCTGGTGGTCACCGGCCCAGTGTCCTCGCCCGGGCCTCAGCCGACGTTCGGCCCCCGCGAACGGACCTCCTCGACGCCGGCCATCGCCGTCCGCAGCTCGGCCAGCCAGTCGTCGGTGTGCTGCCCGACCAGCCGTACCGCCCAGACCAGCGCCTCGGAGCGGCTGCGCGCCACCCCCGCGTCGACCAGGGTGTCCAGCACCAGCCGCTCGGGCTGGCGCAGCCGGGTCATCACCGGGACCGAGAGCGTGGTGAACAGCTCCCGGGCGTCGCCGCAGGACGCCCCCCAGGCCACCGAGCGGCCGTAGCGCTCCTGCGCGGCGTCGGCGATCGCCATCCGCTGCCCTCGGGTCTGCTCCCGGAAGCGGGCGATCCGCCCGGCCCGGGCCGCTGCCGGGTCGCCCTCCCCCGCGTCGGGCTCGGGGACGGCGCCGATGACGGTGATCTCGTCGCGGTCGATGACCAGCTCGACCGGGCCGGTGAACCACTCGTCGGGGAGCCGGCCGGCGAACCAGCCGGCGACCTCCGCGCGCTCGACCGGTGGGCTGGTGTCGGCTCCCCGGCCGCGGGCGCGACCCCGGCCGGGGAAGCCCTCAGGCGGGAAACGGTGGTGGTGGGTGAACACGAGTGCCTCCTAGGACGGACGGACTCCTCGGACTGTAATCATGTAATCGAGGGTCTGGCGGCCTCGTCGCTGCGCTGACAGCGGACAGGGCCGCCACCCGTCCACCGAGGACCGCGGCACCGGTCCGGAGCCCTCGTCACCCGATCGTCACGTTCACCGGACCGCCCACCGGGCACCTCCTCGACGACACCGAGGAGGTCGTCATGGACCGGACCCGAACCCGCCCGCGGGTGCTCGCCGTCGTGCTGCTCGCCACCGTCGCCCTGCTGGGCGGCGCGCTGCCGGCTCACGCCGGCAGCGACCCGTACTGCGGCATCCGCTGGGGCTCACTGCCCGAGGCCGCGCCGCCGGCGTACTCCCCCGGCACGGTCGCCGACGTCCGGGCCGGGCAGCACCCGTGCTTCGACCGGCTGGTGGTGGACCTCCAGGACGCCGGCGGGACCAGCGGGTACGCCGTCCGGTACGTCGAGCAGGTCGGAGCCCAGGGATCGGGCACACCGGTGCCCGCCCGGGGTGGCGCCGTGCTGCAGGTCATCGTGCAGGCACCCGCGTACGACGACGCCTACCGGCCGACGTACCAGCCGACCGACCCGACCGAGGTCGTCGCCGTCGGCGGCGCCCGCACCCTGCAACAGGTCGCCTGGGCCGGCTCCTTCGAGGGGCAGACGTCCCTCGCCGTCGGCACCCGGGCCCGGCTGCCGTTCCGGGTCTTCGTACTGGACGGCGCTCCGGGCACCGCCGACGGCGCCCGCCTCGTGCTGGACGTCGCCCACCGTTGGTGAGTCCGGCGGGCCTGGTCAGTCCGGCGGGATCTGGCCCTCGTCCGGCTCCCGCTCCTTGCGGCGCAGCAGCCAGGCCGTCGCACCGAGCAGCACGACCAGCACCCCCAGGACGGCGATCTCGGTGATCCGGTCGTCGAAGGCCGGGCCCTTGCCCAGGGCGCTCGCCGCCTCGACCGAGAGGACGACGATCTCCTTGATCGAGGCGATGATCCCGACCAGCAGGAACGGCTCGGCGATCAGCTCGCGGCGCTCGACCGTGGTGCGGACGGCGAACAGCAGCTCGACCACGATGAACACGAGCAGCAGGACGTCGAGGAGCTCGAGCACCGGTGTCTGGGAGAAGTCATCGACCATCCCCCAGGTGGTCTTCCCGGCCACGATGAGCAGCAGGAAGGCGCTGACGACCAGGAACAGGGCGATGCCGGCGTAGACGAGGTTCTCGCCGACCTCGAGCGCCCGGGTGCCGAACCGGCCCAGGCCGGGCCGTTCGTCGTCCTGCTGCTCGGGGTCGCGCCGGGCCCGCTGGGTCGCCATCCGGCGATCATGGCCGCCGGCGACCCCTGCGGGGATCAGGACGCGGGCGGACGTCCCTCGTGCGGGTCACCGCTGCGACGCGGCGGCTCGATCGCCAGCGGCGCCCGGCGCAGGGTGTCCAGCAGCTCCTGACCCGGGGCCGGGTCGTCGACCAGCTCGGCGGGGCTGTCGGGCACCCGGTCGGCCGGGTCGAAGCTGCGCGGCACCCGCTTGAGGTGCCGGCCCATCGACCGGCCGAGCAGGATCACCGCGATCAGCAGCACCACGATCAGGAACAGCCCGACCGGGCCGGCCTTGCCGACGTCCTCGGGGAGCTGCTGCTCCTGGACGGCCAGCAGCGTCAAGGTGGCGTTCACGAGACGTCCGCGGAGGTGCGGACGCCGGCGAACAGGTCGTCCTCCGGGGTGGTCGAGTCGACCAGCGAGCGGGCCAGCTCGTAGTCCTCGGTCGGCCACGTGCGGGTCTGCAGGTCCAGCGGGACGGAGAACCAGCGCCCGGTCGGGTCGATCTGGGTGGCGTGGGCGATGAGCGCCGCGTCGCGCACCGGGAAGTACTCCGCGCAGGGCACCCGGGTGGTCACCCGGTGGGAGATGTCGTTGGCCGGGTCCCAGCTCGCCAGCCACTCCGTGTAGGGCGACTCGGCGCCGGTGGCGAGCATCGCCTCGTGCAGCGCCTTCGTGCGGGGCAGCGTGAAGCCCATGTGGTAGTAGAGCTTGCTGACCTGCCAGGGCTCACCGAGCTCGGGGTAACGGTCGGGGTCGCCGGCCGCCTCGAACGCGTGCACGGAGATGTCGTGGGTCTTGATGTGGTCGGGGTGCGGGTAGCCGCCCCGCTCGTCGTAGGTGGTCATCACCTGCGGCTTGAACCGGCGGATCAGCGCGACCAGCGGGGCCGCGGCCTCCTCGACGGGGACGAGGGCGAAGCAGCCCTCGGGCAGCGGCGGCAGCGGATCGCCCTCGGGCAGCCCCGAGTCGACGAAGCCGAGGAACTCCTGCTCCACGCCGAGGATCTCGCGGGCCCGGGCCATCTCCTCGGTGCGGATCTCCGCCATCCGCTCCCACACCTCGGGACGGTCCATGGCCGGGTTCAGCACCGAGCCGCGCTCGCCGCCGGTGCAGGTGGCCACCAGCACCTGGACGCCCTCGGCGACGTACTTCGCCATGGTCGCGGCGCCCTTGCTCGACTCGTCGTCGGGGTGCGCGTGCACCGCGAGCAGCCGCAGCTGGTCCGGTTCGGTCACGGTCTCTCCTCGCTCGGCTCGTCGAACCCGTGCCCGACGGTGCTGCCTGATGGCCTGGCCCACTCGGCCACACCGGCCATCGTCCCACTCGGATCCGCGTCCTGGCACGCCCCCCGGGGAGCACCGGGTGTGCGCCGCGCCACTCCCCGCGACCTCGGCCAGCGGCCGGACCGGTTCCGCCGAGCACTGCGCGAGGGCAGGCTCCGGTGTTAGGTTGCTCGGATTGACCACCGGTGGCCCTCGGAGCGGAGGGTCACCAATCGAGCACCGGGAGCACTACGTGTCCACCCCCACTGACGAGCAGGACCAGGGCACCTGGCTGACGCAGGAGGCCCACGACCGGCTGCGCGCCGAGCTCGACCAGCTGGTGGCGAACCGTCCGGCCATGGCCAAGGAGATCAACGACCGCCGCGAGGAGGGTGACCTCAAGGAGAACGGCGGCTACCACGCTGCCCGCGAGGAGCAGGGCAAGCAGGAGGGCCGGATCCGCCAGCTCACCGACCTGCTGCGCAAGGCCCGCGTCGGCGACGCGCCGACCACCGCGACCAACGCGGCCCTCGGCACGGTCATCACCATCGCCTTCGACGGCGACGAGGACGACACCGAGAAGTTCCTCCTCGGTTCCCGCGAGATCGCCGGCACCACCGAGCTCACCGTCTACTCCCCCGAGTCGGCGCTGGGCTCCGCGATCGTCGGCGCCGAGCCGGGGTCGACGGTCACCTACCAGGCACCCAACGGCAAGGACATCTCCGTGAAGGTCCTGGCCGTCGAGCCGTTCGTCCCCTGACCGGCCGCATGACCAGCACGGTGGACGGCGGGCACACGCGGGGCCGGCGGGCGGAGAACACCACCTTCGTCTGCGGGCACTGCGAGACCCTGGTGCCCGCCAACACCGACGGGCACTACCGCAACCACTGCCCCTGGTGCCTGTGGTCGCTGCACGTCGACGAGCTGCCCGGCGACCGGGCGAGCGAGTGCCGGGCGCTGATGGAGCCGATCGGCCTGGTGGAGAAGTCGGGCAAGGGCTGGCAGGTGGTGCACCGGTGCACCACCTGCGGCCACCGGCAGCCCAACCGGCTGGTCCGGGACGGCGCCGCCCCCGACGACCTCGACCTGGTGCTCCAGCTCCCCTGGCTCTGACCCGATCCGCCCACCGCGGGCGGAGACCGAACGGCCCCACGGACACACGTCCGTGGGGCCGTTCCGCTTGGCTGGATCAGGCGGCCGGGGCCAGACCGCGGCGGCGGAGCAGCGGGCCGGTGTCGGCGGTGCGGCCGCGGACGGCCGCGAAGGCACCCAGGGGGTCGACCGAGCCACCGCGGGAGAGCAGCCGCTCGCGGAAGACGTCACCGTTCGCCCGGCGCAGCCCACCGTTCTCCTTGAACCACTCCACCGTGTCGGCGTCCAGCACCTCCGACCAGATGTAGGAGTAGTAGCCGGCCGAGTAGCCGCCGGCGAAGACGTGCTGGAAGTACGTCGTCCGGTACCGCGGCGGCACCAGTTCGAACGCGACACCGGCGTCGGCCAGGGCCCGGGCCTCGAACGCCTGGGGGTCGGGGACCTGCGTGTCCGGCCCGATCCGGTGCCAGGCCTGGTCCAGCAGCGTGGCGCCCAGGTACTCGACGGTGGCGAACCCCTCGCCCCACAGGGCGGCGGCCTCGATCGCGTCGACGGTCGTCTGGGCCAGCGGCTCACCGGTCTCGACGTGCTTGGCGTAGTGGGCCAGCACCTCGGGCCACAGCGCCCACATCTCGTTGACCTGACTGGGGAACTCGACGAAGTCCCGCGGCACGCTGGTGCCGGAGAACCGCGGGTAGGTCACCGCCGAGGACAGCCCGTGCAGCGCGTGCCCGAACTCGTGGAACAGCGTGGTGACCTCGTCGAGGGTCAGCAGGGTCGGCTGCCCGGCCGCCGGCCGGGTGACGTTGAGGCAGTTGAACACCACGGGGCGGGTGTCCAGCAGGCCCGACTGGTGCACGAACGAGCTCATCCACGCCCCGCCGCGCTTGCCCTCGCGGGCGAAGAAGTCACCCAGGTAGAGCCCGACGGGCTGCTCGTCGGCGAAGACCTCCCACACCCGGACGTCGGGGTGGTAGCCCTGCAGGTCCGGGCGCGGGGTGAAGGTGAGGCCGTAGAGCAGCTCGGCGGCGCGGAAGACGCCGTCGACGAGCACCCGGTCCAGCTCGAACCACGGGCGCAGGGCCGCGCTGTCGACGGCATAGCGCTCGGCCCGCACCCGCTCGGAGTAGAAGGCCCAGTCCCAGGCGGCCAGCTGCACCCCGTCGGCGGCGGCCACCTCGGCGAGCACCTCCGCCTCGGCCTTCGCGTTGGCCATCGCCGGCGGCACGAGGGCGC
This sequence comes from uncultured Modestobacter sp., assembly GCF_947486615.1. GTDB lineage: Bacteria > Actinomycetota > Actinomycetes > Mycobacteriales > Geodermatophilaceae > Modestobacter. The sequence continues at coordinate 39,900 of NZ_CANKUD010000004.1, read as the reverse complement.
CGAGCAGCTCGTCGACGGCGGCGGAGGTCTGCGCGGTCTGGTCGGCGGCGATCAGGTCGGCGTGGGTGTCGAAGCCCAGCAGCCGGGCGCGCACCGCGCGCAGGTGGGCCATCTCCGCGGCGATCGGGCCGTTGTCGTGCTCCCCGGCCGACGCGCGGGTCAGCGACGCCTCGTGCAGCCGGCGGCGCAGCTCGCGGTTGCGCAGCTTCGCCAGGGCCGGCTGACCGCTGGGCAGCACCAGGGTGAGCAGGTGCCCGCCCTCGTGACCCCGCTCGGACGCGGCGCCGGCGGCGGCCTGCACCTCGGCGGGGCTCAGCCCGTCCAGCTCGGCCTCGTCGCTGACCAGCACCGCCGCGGCCTCGGTGGCCACCACCAGGTTCTGCCCGAAGGTCGTGGACAGCTCGGAGAGGCGCTGGTTGAGGTCTCGCAGCTGCTCGCGCCCGGCCTCGTCCAGGCCGGCGCCGGCGAGCACGAAGTCCAGGTGGTAGCGCTCGACCAGGCGCAGCGACTCGGCGTCCAGGCCGGCGTCGAGCCGGCCGGCGTGCACCGCGTCGATCCGGGCGAACAGCGCCGGGTCCAGCCGCAGCGCGTCGGAGTGGGCCGCCGAGAGCGGAGCGACCTCCCGCTCGATCTCCCGCAGCCGGTCGGTGGCCAGCGAGGACGCGAGGTTCCAGAAGACCGCCTCGGCCCGGCCGAGCAGCTGGCCCGAGCGCTCCAGCGCGACGACGGTGTTGTCGAAGGTCGGCTCGGCCGGGTCGGCCAACAGCGCGGCGACCTCCGCCCGCTGCGCGGCCATGCCGGCCAGCAGCGCCTCCCGGCAGTGCTCCAGGGAGATGTCGGCGAACGGCGGCAGCTCGTACGGCAGCGCGGACGGCGCGGCCAGCGGGTTCGAGGCGGACAGGGGCGCGGGATCCGACGCGGAGGTCGGTGCAGCGGTGCTCATCGCCCCCATCTTCGCCCCGCCCCCCGACCGGCCGTCACCTGGACGACCACCCGGTCACGACCGCCCTGCAGTTCCCTTCCTGGTCCCAGCTCCGGCCCCGCCCTGGTCCCAGCCCCGCCCTGGTCCCAGCCCCGGCCCCGCCCTGGTCCCGGCCCCGCTGCCGGGTCCTCCCGTCGGCCCCGTCCAGAGGCTCGCCCTGAGCTTGCGAAGGATGAGGAGGACGGGGTCCTTCATCAGCGGCTGGCGGTGCGCAGGTAGGCCCGCACCGCCAGCGGCACGAAGATGGCCAGGAACAGCAGCACCCACAGCAGCGTGTAGAGCACGGGGTTCTGCAAGGACCACGCGTCGGGCGCGGGGAAGCCCTCGGGCAGGTTGCCGAACAGCTGACGGGCGGCCTGCACGACCGCGGACACCGGGTTCCACTCCGCGAAGACCCGCAGCACCGTCGGGAAGGTCTCCAGCGGCACGAACGTGTTGGCCACGAAGGTCAGCGGGAAGATCACGATGAAGCTGGCGTTGTTGACCACCTCGGGCGTCCGCACGAGCAGACCGACCAGCGCCATCATCCAGCTGATGGCGAAGGCGAAGGCAAGCAGCAGGAGGAACCCGGCGATCGCCTCGGGCACCGAGCTGTTGATCCGCCACCCCACGACCAGCCCGGTCAGCGCCATCACCACGATGGAGATGGCGTTGAGGCCCAGGTCGGCAACGGTGCGGCCGATCAGCACGGCCGAGCGGGACATCGGCAGCGACCGGAACCGGTCGATCAGCCCCTTCTGCAGGTCCTCGGCGATGCTGGCGCCGGTGGTGGTGGACCCGAGGACGATGGTCTGGGCGAAGATCCCCGGCAGCAGGAACTCCGCGTAGCTGACGCCCGGCGGGAGCCCCTGGATGGCACCGCCGAAGACATAGCGGAAGAGCAGCACGAACATGATCGGCGACAGCGTCGCGAAGACGATCAGGTCGGGCACCCGCTTGACCTTGATCAGGTTGCGCCGGGTGATGACCGCGCTGTCGGAGATGGTCTGGGCCACTGTGGTCACGACTGGGCTCCTGCACTGGCGGCGGTGGTCGACTCGGCGGTCGCGGAGCTCTCGGTCTCCTCGGTGGGGCGACCGGTGAGGGTCAGGAAGACGTCGTCCAGATCGGGCCGGCGCAGCCCGACGTCCAGCACCTCGGCGCCGGTGCCGGCCAGCCGGCGCAGCGCCTCGGCCAGCGTGTCGGTGCCGCCGGTGACCGGCACCGAGAGCCGGCGGGTCTGCTGGTCGGCGTGCGGCTCGCCGTGGGCGAGCGGGCGCAGGGCGTCGGTGACCACGGCGAGCTGCTCGACGGTGGCCACGGTGAGCTCCAGCCGCTCCCCGCCCACCTGCGCCTTCAGCTCGTCGGCGGTGCCGCGGGCGATCACCTTGCCGCGGTCGATCACCACCATCCGGTCGGCGAGCCGGTCGGCCTCCTCCAGGTACTGGGTGGTGAGCAGGATCGTCGTCCCCTCGCCGACCAGGTCGGCGATGAACTCCCACATCCCCAGCCGGCTGCGCGGGTCGAGGCCGGTGGTCGGCTCGTCGAGGAACACCACCTTGGGCCGGGCGATCAGCGACGCGGCGATGTCCAGCCGCCGGCGCATCCCGCCGGAGTAGGTCTTCGCCGGGCGGTTCGCCGCGCCGGTGAGGTCGAACCGCTCCAGCAGTTGGCCGCCGCGCGCGCGGGCCTCCCGCTTGCCCAGCCGGTACAGCCGGCCGACCATCTCCAGGTTCTCCGCACCGGTCAGGTGCTCGTCGACCGCGGCGTACTGCCCGGTCAACCCGATGGTGGCGCGCACCTGGTCGGCCTGGGCGACCACGTCGAGGCCGGCGACCTCAGCACGCCCCGCGTCGGGCTGCAGCAGGGTGCTGAGGATGCGCACCACGGTGGTCTTGCCAGCCCCATTGGGGCCCAACAACCCGAGGACGGTGCCCTCGGCCACGGTGAGGTCGACCCCATCGAGGGCGGTGTGCTCCCCGAAGCGCTTGACGAGCCCCTCGACGACGACGGCGTTGGTCATGCCCGGCACGGTAGAGGCACCCCCCGACATTCCCGGCGCAAGCTCCCGGCGACCCCACGGGTCCGTTGCATGAACACTCCTCCGACGACGGTGGAACCCTCCGCCGCGACGGAGGGTCAGCCGTGCAGAAGACCCTTCCCGGCCGGAGAACTCATCCATCCGGCCTCAGTCGACCTGCGGGGCACCTCAGTCGACCTGCGGCGCATAGCCGGCGGCGGCCAGCGCCGCCACCACGTCCCGGGCGTGGTCGGGGCCGCGGGTCTCCAGGTGCACGCCGATCTCGACCTCGCCGAGGTCCAGCCGCGGCGTCGTCCGCTCGTGCTCGACCGACAGCACGTTGGCCGCCAGCCCGGCGAGCTCGTGCAGCAGCCGGGCCAGCGAGCCGGGGCGGTCGGGGGCGGTCACCCGCAGCGACAGGTACCGCCCGGCCGCGGCCATGCCGTGCTGGACGACCTTCATCATCAGCACCGGGTCGATGTTGCCGCCGGAGACGACGGCCACCACGGGCGGTGCGAAGGCGGCCGGGTCGGCCAGCAGCGCGGCCACCGCGGCCACCCCGGCCGGCTCGACGACGAGCTTGGCCCGCTCCACGCAGAACAGCAGCGCGCGGGAGAGGTCGCCCTCGGTCACGGTGACCACCTCGTCGACCAGCCCGGCCACGTGCGCCAGGGTCAGGTCGCCGGGGGCGGCCACGGCGATCCCGTCGGCCATCGTGCTCATCGCGGTCAGCGGCACCGGCCGGCCGGCGGCCAGCGAGGCCGGGAACGCCGCGGCCGCGGCCGCCTGCACGGCGACCACCCGGACGTCGGGACGGCGGGCCTTGACCGCTGCGGCGATCCCGGAGACCAGCCCCCCACCGCCGGTGCACACCACGACGGTCGCCACGTCGGGGCACTGCTCGAGCACCTCGAGCCCGACCGTGCCCTGCCCGGCGATCACGTCCGGGTGGTCGAAGGGGTGGATGAACACCGACCCGGTCGCGGCGGCGTGCTCGACGGCCGACACCATCGCCTCGGTGAGGGTCGCCCCGCCCAGCCTCGCCTCCGCGCCGTACCCGCGGGTGGCGGCCACCTTGGGCAACGGCGCGCTCTCCGGCATGAAGACCGTCGCCGCAGCACCCAGCTCCCGGGCGGCCAGCGCGACCCCCTGGGCGTGGTTCCCGGCGCTGGCGGCGACCACCCCGCGGGCCCGTTCCTCGTCGGTCAGCCGGGCGATCCGGGTGTAGGCGCCGCGGATCTTGAACGAGCCGGTGCGCTGCAGGTTCTCGCACTTGAGCCAGACCGGTCCGCCCACCCGCTCGGCGAGGGCGCGGGAGTGCTCCAGCGGCGTGCGCCGGACGACGCCGTCCAGCAGCTGGGCGGCCGCCTCGACGTCGGCGCCGCTGATCATGGGAACTGCACCGGGGACGGACACGCCGCCGATCCTCCCAGCCCGCAGGTGGGCGGACCGACGGACACCCGGGTGTCACCGGTCCGTCGTACCGTGGTCGAGGTGACGGACGCCGCACCGACGGGGACCTCGCAGTCCCCCACCCTTCCCGCTCCCGAGGCCCCTGCTCCGACGACGCTGGGCGAGCTCCGCGCCAGCGGCGCCACCCCGCGGCCGGTCAAGGCCGAGATCCGCGACAACCTGCTCGCCCGCCTCGCCGCCGGGCAGCCCTCCCTGCCCGGGATCGTCGGCTTCGAGGAGACCGTCGTCCCCGAGGTCGAGCGCGCCCTGATCGCCGGGCACGACCTGGTGCTGCTCGGCGAGCGCGGCCAGGGCAAGACCCGGCTGATCCGCACCCTGGTCGGCCTGCTCGACGAGTGGACGCCGGTGCTGGTCGGCAGCGAGCTCAACGAGCACCCGCTGGCCCCGATCAGCGTCTGGGGGCACCGGCAGGTCGCCGAGCACGGCGACGCCACCCCGGTCGGCTGGCTGCACCGCAGCGAGCGGTTCGGCGAGAAGCTGGCCACCCCCGACACCAGCGTGGGTGACCTGATCGGCGACGTCGACCCGATCAAGGTGGCCGAGGGCCGCACCCTGGGCGACCCGGAGACGGTGCACTACGGGCTGGTGCCACGCACCAACCGCGGCATCTTCAGCGTCAACGAGCTGCCCGACCTGGCCGAGCGGATCCAGGTGGCGCTGCTGAACGTGCTGGAGGAGCGGGACATCCAGATCCGCGGCTACCGGGTGCGGTTGCCGCTGGACCTGCTGCTGGTGGCCAGCGCGAACCCGGAGGACTACACGAACCGGGGCCGGATCATCACCCCGCTCAAGGACCGGTTCGGCGCCGAGGTGCGCACCCACTACCCCATCGAGCTCGCCGATGAGATCCGGCTGCTGCACCAGGAGGCGCAGACCGGCTGGCTGACCGGCAACGGCCTGGACGCCCCGCTGGTGCCCGAGCACCTGGTGGAGATCGTCGCCCGGTTCACCCGCCTGGTCCGCGAGTCCAGCCACGTCGACCAGCGCTCCGGGGTCAGCGCCCGGTTCGCCATCGCCGGGCTGGAGACCGTCGCCGCCTCCGCCGTCCGGCGGGCCGCGGTCGCCGGGGAGACCCGGCCGGTGGCGCGGGTGGTCGACCTGCCCAGCATCGTGCCGGCCAGCCGGGGCAAGGTCGAGTTCGCCGACGCCGGCAGCGACGCCGACGACGACCGTGACCTCGAGGTGCTGGAGCACCTGCTCCGGCAGGCGACCGCGCAGACGTTCCGGGCCCGCTGCGGCGGCCTGGACCTGACCGGCCTGCAGGAGCACTTCACCGGCGGCGACACCGTCGAGTCCGGCGACCTGGTGCCGGCCGCCGCCCTGCTCGGGCAGCTCGGCACCATCCCGCACCTGGCCCAGCTGCTGGGCCGGCTCGGGGTGCCCGAGGGCGAGCAGTCCGCCGAGCAGGCCGCCGCGGCGGTGGAGTTCGCGCTCGAGGGGCTCTGGCTCACCCGCCGGCTGGCCAAGGACACCGACGGCTCCCGCACGGTCTACGGGGCCTGACATGCCCCAGCGACGGCACGGCGGGTACCGGTACGGCAAGTGGCGGGGCGGGCCCGATCCGCTCGCCCCGCCCTACGACGTCGCCTCCGCGGTCGACGAGATCGGCGACCAGGTGCTGGCCGGCAGCGGCGTCCGGGAGGCGATGCGCGACCTGCTGCGCCGCGGGGCGGACGGACGGCGCGGGCTGGACCAGCTCCGCCGCGACGTCCGCGACCGGCTGCGCAAGGCCCGGCAGGCCGGCCGGCTGGACGGCACGCTGGAACAAGTGCGCGAGCTGCTGGACCGCGCGGTGGAGGCCGAGCGGACGGCACTGTTCCCCGACCCGGACGACGGCGCCCGGCTGGCCGAGGCCGAGCTGGACGCGCTGCCCCAGGACACCGCCGGCGCCGTCCGGGCGCTCAAGGACCGCGCCTGGCGCTCGCCCGAGGCCGCGCAGGCCTACCGGGAGATCGAGGACCTGCTCCGGCAGGAGGTGCTGGACAGCTCCTTCCAGGGGATGAAGCAGGCCCTGCAGCAGATGGCCGACGGCGACGGCGCCGCGATGCAGGCGGTCAAGGACATGGTCGCCGACCTGTCCGCACTGGTCGACGCGCACAACCGCGGCGAGGACACCGACGCCCAGTTCGCCGACTTCATGAGCAAGCACGGGCAGTTCTTCCCCGACGACCCGCAGTCGGTGGAGGAGCTGATCGACTCCCTCGCCCGCCGGGCCGCGGCCCAGGAGCGGATGATGGCCGGACTGTCGGCCGAGCAGCGGGCCGAGCTGCAGGACCTGATGGGCCAGGCGATGGGCGACCTCGGGCTGCAGAGCGAGATGGCGCACCTGTCCGACGCGCTGCGCCAGGCCCGCCCCGACCTGCCGTGGGGCCAGCGCGGTCCGGTGCCGGACGGCGAGCAGGGCCTCGGCCTGGGCGACGCGACGACCGCGGTCGCCGAGCTGGCCGACCTCGAGTCGCTGTCCCAGCAGCTGTCCCAGGGCTACGCCGGCGCCTCGCTCGCCGACGTGGACGAGGAGCTGCTGGAACAGGCGCTGGGCCGTTCGGCCGTCGACGACCTGGCCGCGCTGCGCCGGCTGGAGCGCGAGCTGGAGCGGCAGGGCTGGCTGAACCGGTCGGAGGGCGCGCTGCAGCTCTCCCCCAAGGCGGTGCGCCGGCTGGGCGCCACCGCGCTGCGCCGGGTGTTCGCCCAGCTGTCGGCGACCGGCCGCGGCGAGCACGACGTCGCCGACGCCGGTGCCGCCGGCGAGCTGACCGGGGCGTCGCGGGAGTGGCGGTTCGGCGACGAGCAGCCGCTGGACGTCGTCCGCACGGTGCGCAACGCCGTGCTGCGCAGCGCCGGCACGCCGCGGCAGGAGGGCGCGCGCCGGGTGCAGATCGCCGTCGAGGACTTCGAGGTGGTGGAGACCGAACGGCGCACCGGGGCCGCCGTGGCGCTGCTGGTCGACCTCTCCTACTCGATGGCGCTGCGCGGCACCTGGGGCGCGGCCAAGTCGACCGCGATGGCGCTGCACTCGCTGGTGACCACCCAGTTCCCGCAGGACGCCATCGAGATCATCGGCTTCTCCTCCACCGCGCAGGTGCTGCGCCCGGAGACCCTCGCCGAGCTCTCCGTGGACACCCTGCAGGGCACCAACCTGCAGCACGGCCTGATGCTGGCCCGCCGCTTCCTGGCCCGGCACCGGGACGCCGAGCCGGTGGTGCTGGTGGTCACCGACGGCGAGCCCACCGCCCACCTCGAGGACGACGGGACGCCGTACTTCTGCTGGCCGCCGATGCCCGAGACGATCGCCCGCACCGTGGCCGAGGTGGAACGGGTGGCCCGCTCGGGCGCGACGCTCAACGTGTTCGCACTGGACCCCGAGCCCGGGCTGATCGAGTTCGTGCACGACATCACCGCGCGGGCCGGCGGGCGGGTCTTCCAGCCCGACAGCGAGCGGCTCGGCGAGTACGTGGTCGCCGACTACCTGCGCGCCCGCCGGGGACGCGGTCGCCGCTGAGGGAGGACCCCGCTGCCCATCGCCCAGCGGGGCGCACCGGCGCATCGAGGAGGTCGGGGAGACTGGAGGCGTGAGCACCGAGTCCGCGGCCCGCACCGGCACGATCACCATCGAGCAGGTCGACGCAGCGACGACCTACCCGCTGCGCGCCCAGGAGCTCCGCCAGGGCCGGCCGCTGGAGATCGACGAGGACGACGCCCCGTACACCCTCCACCTGGCAGCCCGGGTCGACGGCGGCGAGGTGGTCGGGGTGGTCCGCTTCCACCCGCGGGACTGCCCGTGGCGGGAGGGCGAGGGCTCCTGGCAGCTGCGCGGCATGGCCACCGACCCGCGGGTGCGCGGGCTGGGCGCCGGCCGGGCGCTGGTCGCCGCGGGGCTCACCCGGGTCGCGGCCCGCGGAGGGCAGCTGGTCTGGTGCGACGCCCGCGCCAGCGCCGTCGGCTTCTACGAGCGGATCGGCTTCAGCACCGTCACCGAGGAGTACGACCTGCGCCCGGTCGGCCCGCACCGCGGCATGCTGATCGAGCTGCCGATCCGCTGAACCCGCACGCGGTCAGCGCAGCGGGTGCGCCCCGCTGGAGCTGATCCCCGGGATCTGCCCGGCCCGGAAGGCGTCCACGAACAGCCGGTGGTCGTCCCGGGTGCGCTGGGCGTAGGAGTGGGCGAAGGCGGTCAGGTCGGCGATCAGCTCCTCGCGCCGGTCGCCGACCATCGCGGTGATCGCGTCCTCGGTCTGGAAGTCCACCAGCTCGTGGTCGCTGTCGGCGTCCCCGACGCAGTGCATCTTGGCCGTGGCCCGGCCCAGCTGGGTGACCACCGGGAGGATCTCCTCGGGCTCGGTCAGGTCGTCCCAGTCCAGGTCCAGCTCGTAGGGCGACAGCTCGGCGACGACGAACCCCACCCCGTCGATCTCGGTGTGCCCCAGGAACGGCGAGGCATGCGACTGCAGCGCCCGCTGGCTCATCGCCGTCCGGTGGCCCTCGTGCTCGAAGTGCCGGCGGATGGCCGGGTCGGTGACCACGCGGCTGACCGCGGACACCCCGCCCTGCTTGATCGACAGGACGACGTCGTTCTCCAGCGCCTGGTCGTAGCCCTCGATCAGCACGTTGTAGGCGGGCAGCCCGGCGCTGCCGATGCCGAAGCCGCCGGTGGCCACGACGTCCTTCACGTCGTAGGTCACCTCCCGACGGCGCTGGCCCTCGGGCAACGTCTCCCGGTAGCGCTCGACGGCGGCCAGCACCACCGCGTGCTCCGCGTCGTCCAGCCGGCGGGTGCGCGGGCCGTCGGCGAAGCGCCGCTGGTGGCGCTCGATCACCGTCATCCGCTCCAGCAGGCCGATCCGGGTGCGCTCGGTGGTGCTGAGCACCAGCTCGTGCACCGCGCCCTCGGTGTTCTCCCGGCGGAGCGCGAACGAGCGGTCGTCGTCGGCGGCCACGAAGGCCTGTACCTGGTCGAGGTAGGACTCCAGGAAGCGGCGCAGCACGGCGTCGATCGCGTCGTCGCCGAGGGCCTTGCGCCAGGCCAGCAGCGCGAAGCTGGCGGCGAACCGGCGCAGGTCCCAGCTGACGTGGCCGAGGTAGGCCTCGTCGAAGTCGTTGACGTCGAAGACGATCCGGCCCTGACCGTCCATGTAGGTGCCGAAGTTCTCCGCGTGCAGGTCACCCTGGATCCACACCCGCGACGTCCGCTCGTCGCACCAGCGATCCGACAGCGTCGCCATGTCGGCGTAGAACAGGCACGCCGAGCCGCGGTAGAAGGCGAACGGGTCGGCGGCCATCTTGCGGAACTTGGTCCGGAAGGCGTCCGCGTCGGCGGCCATCAGGTCGGCGAAGGCGTCGACGAGGACGTCGATGATCTGCTGCTGACGGTCGTCGTCCGCAGGGGTGAGGTCAGCGTGGTCGGCCACGGCCCCACCGTAGGCGGTGGCTAGCCTGGTGATCAGCGCTCCCGACCGCAGGACGCGGCGGAGGAGCCGGGAGAGAGGACGGGCCGGGTGACGCGAGCGAGCAGGGCGCGGCGACTGGCGACCGGCGCGGTGTACGGCGGCGGCGGGGTCGGACTGGCCGGCGCCGCACTGGTGACGCTGCTGCGCGAGGAGGCCCGCGCGGCCCGGCGCAGGATCACCGCCGGCACGGCCACCGCCGACCCGCCGACCGGCAACGGCGTCTACGGCCGCGGCCGCGGCAAGCCCCTGGTCCTGACCGTGCTGGGTGACTCCAGCGCCGTCGGGCTCGGCGTGGACGACCCGGGCGAGACGCCGGGCGTGCTCATCGCCGCCGCCCTCACCGAGCTCGCCGAGCGGCCGGTCCGGCTGGCCAAGTTCGCCCGGTCCGGTGCCGTCTCCAAGGACCTCGCCGCCCAGGTCGACCTGGCGCTGGACGAGCACCCGGACGTCGCCGTGATCATGATCGGCGCCAACGACGTGACCAGCCGGGCCCGGCCAGCGGACTCGGTGCGGGCGCTGGCCGAGGCGGTCCGCCGGCTGATCGCCGCCGACTGCCAGGTCGTCGTCGGCACCTGCCCCGACCTCGGCACGATCCGGCCGATCAGCCAGCCGCTGCGGCTGCTGGCCCGGCGCTGGAGCCGCCAGCTCGCCGCGGCACAGACCATCGCCGTGGTTGCCGAGGGCGGGCGCACCGTCTCCCTGGGCTCGGTGCTCGGCCCGTCGTTCGCCACCGACCGTGGGCTGTTCAGCAACGACGAGTTCCACCCCTCGGCCGCCGGCTACGCCGCCGCCGCGGCGTCGCTGCTGCCCTCGGTCGCCGACGCGCTGGGCGTGTGGCCGGCCGCCGCCGACCGCGGCCTCCGGTTGCGCCGGGACACCGTGCGCCCGATCGCCCAGGCGGCCGCCCGCGCCGCCGGGCGCCCCGGCACCGAGGTCCAGCCGACCGCCGTCCGCGGCCAGGAGACCGGGCCGCGGGGCCCCTGGGCCCGGCTGCGCCGCCGGCGCCCGCCGGACATCCCGACCGCCGAGCGGGCCGACGACGCCGTCTCCGCCGCCGCGTCGTCCTGAGGTCGGGTGCCGCTCCGTACCCGGGAGTAGGTTCGAGGCGACAGACGTCCGTCGCCGCCCGCCGGGGCGGCGCGCCTCATCGTGGAGGACCCATGCCCGAAGCCGTCATCGTCGCCGCCGCCCGCTCCCCCATCGGCCGCGCGTTCAAGGGGTCGCTCAAGGACTTCCGCCCCGACGACCTGGCCGCCACGATCACCCGGGCCGCGCTGGACCAGGTGCCGCAGCTGGACCCGACCGACATCGACGACCTGATGCTCGGCTGCGGCCTGCCCGGCGGTGAGCAGGGCTTCAACATGGGCCGCGTCGTCGCCGTCCTGATGGGCATGGACCACCTGCCCGGGACGACGATCACCCGCTACTGCTCCTCCTCGCTGCAGACCACCCGGATGGCGCTGCACGCGATCAAGGCCGGCGAGGGCGACGTGTTCATCTCCGCGGGCGTGGAGATGGTGTCCCGCTTCGTCAAGGGCAACTCCGACGCCATCCCGGACACCCAGAACCCGCGGTTCGAGGCCGCCCAGGCCAAGGTCGCGAAGGCCGCCGAGAGCGGGGCCGACTCCTGGCACGACCCGCGCGAGGACGGCGACCTGCCCGACGCCTACATCGCCATGGGCCAGACGGCGGAGAACCTCGCGCTGCTCAAGGACGTCTCCCGCGCCGAGATGGACGAGTTCGCCGTCCGCAGCCAGAACCTGGCCGAGCAGGCCATCGCCAGCGGCTTCTGGGAGCGGGAGATCACCCCGGTCACCACCCCCGACGGCACCGTGGTGACCACGGACGACGGCCCGCGCGCCGGCACCACGATCGAGGGCATCTCCGGCCTGAAGCCGGTCTTCCGCCCCGAGGGCCGGGTCACCGCCGGCAACGCCTGCCCGCTCAACGACGGCGCCGCCGCCCTGGTGGTCATGAGCGACACCAAGGCCGCCGAGCTGGGCATCACCCCGCTGGCCCGGATCGTCTCCACCGGCGTCACCGGGCTCTCGCCGGAGATCATGGGCTACGGCCCGGTCGCCGCCTCGCAGCAGGCGCTGGCCCGCGCCGGGATGTCCATCTCGGACATGGACCTGGTGGAGATCAACGAGGCGTTCGCCGCGCAGGTCATCCCCAGCTACCGCGACCTGGGCATCGACATCGACAAGCTGAACGTGCACGGCGGCGCGATCGCCGTCGGGCACCCCTTCGGCATGACCGGCGCCCGGATCACCGGCACCCTGCTCAACGGCCTGCGCGCCCGGGACGGCCAGTTCGGCCTGGAGACCATGTGCGTCGGTGGCGGCCAGGGCATGGCGATGGTGCTCGAGCGCCTGAGCTAGCAGTTCCGTCCCCGGGCCCGCGGCGCGCGGAGCGTGTCGTGGGCCCGGGGACGGGGTCCTTCTCATGACAGTGGCCCGGCCCCCTCGCGGGGACCGGGCCACTGTCGTTGTCAGGCCCCTTCAGAGGCTCGCCCCGAGCGTGCAAGGGGTGAGGAGAAGGAGGCCCTTCATCAGTCGCTGGACTGCAGGTAGCTCAGCAGACGCAGGATCTCCAGGTACAGCCAGACGACCGTCACCAGGAGGCCGAAGGCGATGTACCAGGCGAACTTCGGCTCGGCACCGCGGCGGATCGCCTCGTCGGCCATGTCGAAGTCGAGCAGCAGCGAGAACGCCGCGACACCGATGACCACCAGGCTGAAGATGATGGCGAACGTGCCACCGTCACGCAGGCCGAGGCCGCCGGGGGTGAAGAAGCTCGCGACCAGGTTGACCAGCACCAGGGCCAGCACACCGAACATCGCGCCGACGATCCAGCGGGTCAGCTTCGGGGTGACCCGGATCGCGCCGGTCTTGTAGACCACCAGCATGCCGACGAAGACACCGAAGGTGCCGATCACCGCCTGCATGATGATGTTGCCGCCGAACTGCAGGGCGTAGAGCTCGCTGATCGCACCCAGTGCGATGCCCTCGAGGGCCGCGAAGGCCAGCGTGGCCCCGGGGTTGGCGATCTGCTTGAACGAGATCACCATCGCGATCACGAAGGCGATCAGCACCGCCGGCAGCGCGAAGGCCGCGGCGGAGGTGCCCGGAAGCGCCCAGGTCGCGGCGGCGGCCAGGACGGTCACCAGGAAGGTGATGCCGGTCTTGGTGACGACGTCGTCCATCGTCAGGTAGGCGCGACCGGTGGCCGCGTACGGCGACGGTGCGGCGTAGGGGTCCTGCTGGGTGGGAGCCCCGCCGTACGTCTGCTGCGGGGCGGTGCCCCAGCCGGCGTTCTGGCCGGTGCCGGCCGCGGGGAACCCCCGGCTGAAGGCCGGGTTGCTGCTGGGCATCGTCATCTCCTCGAGGTGACTGGTCGGACCGTGAGGCAGTCGGTGCACCCCACGCTGCCTGTTCCAACGCCAGGTCAGCCCGGCGAGTTCCCACTCTCCCGGCACCACTCGGACGGGTGCCCCCGGTCGGGTTCGAACCGACACCGGGACCCTTTTAAGGGGCCTGCCTCTGCCGATTGGGCTACGGGGGCGTCCAGCGCTCAGGAGCTTGCCAGCTCCGTCGCGCGGGCGAGCACGGCGTCCAGCATCGGTTCGGTCAGCTTGCCGGTGAAGGTGTTCTGCTGGCTGACGTGGTAGCTGCCCAGCAGGGTCAGCGGGCCGTGCGGACCGGCCAGGGTGACCTCCACGCCGTGCCCGAACGCCGGCCGTGGCCGCGGCAGCGTCACCCCGGCGCCGGCCAGCACCGGCCACAGCGCCGTCCAGCCGAACCCGCCCAGGACGACGACCACCCGCAGCCGCGGCAGCAGCGCGAGCTCACGGGCCAGCCACGGCGAGCAGGTGTCCCGCTCCTCCGGCGTCGGGGCGTTCGCCGGCGGCGCGCACCGGACGGCGGCGCACACCCGGACGTCGGTGAGCTCCAGACCGTCGTCGGCGTGCACCGACGTCGGCTGGTTCGCCAGCCCGGCCCGCCAGAGCGCGGCGAAGATCCAGTCACCGCTGCGGTCACCGGTGAACACCCGGCCGGTGCGGTTGCCGCCGTGGGCGGCCGGCGCCAGCCCGACGACGGCGATCCGCGCATCCGCCGGCCCGAGCCCGGGCACCGGGCGGCCCCAGTAGTCCTCGTCCCGGAAGGACGCCCGCTTGACGTGGGCGACCTCCTCCCGCCAGGCCACCAGCCGCGGGCAGGCCCGGCAGCCGGAGACCCGCTCGTCGAGCAGCACCAGGTCGCGGCTGCCGGCCGCGCCGCGCCGGACCCCGGCGGCGCTGCGGGTGACGGGGAAGCCGTCGGCGTCACGTGCCATGCCGACAGCACAGCACTGCTCCGGGAGCGCGCCGCAGCCACCCCCGGCATGATCGTGGGGTGGCGAAGAAGCAGAAGGTGAAGACCCCGTTGTTGTACAAGCTGCTCGGCCCGGCGATGGCGATCCCGGCCGGGATCGTGGTCAAGAAGGTGGCCGACACGACGTGGGAGAAGGTGCGGGGCTACCCGCCGCCGAAGAACCCCGCCGCCCCCGGCGTCACCTGGCCCGACGCACTGGCCTGGGCCGCGGTCTCCGGCGCGCTCTACGCCGCCGGCCGGCTGGTCGCCGCCAACGCGGCCGCGACCGTCTACCAGAAGGTCACCGGCAACCTGCCCCCCGGCGTCAACGCCGACAGCGCCGCCTGAGAAAGGACCCCCCTGCCCCCCACGCCTCGCACGCTCGGCGCGGGCCCCTGCAGGGGGGCCGACGGGACGGGCCCTGCGGGCCCGTCCCGCGGCGTCAGGAGCGCGCGAGGCGGAGGGCGATGCCGTCGAGGATGTCGTGCTCGCTGACCACGACGTCCTCGAGTTCGAAGGCGTCCATGATCACCCGCAGCACGAGGGCGCCGGCGCCGATGACGTCGACCCGGCCCGGGTGCATGACCGGCGAGGCCGCCCGCCGGGCCCGGGTGGCGGTGAGCAGCCCGGCGGTGACCGAGCGGACGGCGCCGACCGGGATGCGGGAGCCGTGGATGGCGGCCGGGTCGTAGGCGGTCAGGCCCAGCGCCAGTGCGGCGACCGTGGTCACCGAGCCGGCCAGGCCCACCAGGGTGGCGGCCTCCCCCACCGGGACCTCGGCGGCCACCAGGTCCAGCGCCGCGCGGACGTCGGCCTCGGCGGCCTGCACCTCGTCCGGCGGCGGGGGGTCACTGCGCAGGTGCCGCTCGGTGAGCCGCACGCAGCCGACGTCCACCGACCGGGCCGCGCGCACCCCGGCCGCGTCGCCGAGCACGAACTCGGTCGAGCCGCCGCCGATGTCGACGACCAGGTACGGCGGGCGGGGCGCCGCCTGACCGTGCGCCTGCGCTGCCGCCGCCAGGGACGCGGTCGCCCCCAGGAAGGACAGCTCGGCCTCCTCCACCCCGGGCACCACGTCGGGCAGCTGGCCGAGGGTGGCGACCACCATCGCCTCGAACTCGTCCCGGTTGGCGGCGTCCCGGCTGGCACTCGTGGCGACCATCCGCACCCGCTCGGCCCCCAGCTCGCGGGCCTGGGCGGCGTACTCGGCCAGCACCACACGGGTGCGCTCGATCGCCTCCGGGGCCAGCCGGCCGGTGGCGTCCACCCCCTGCCCGAGCCGGACGACCTCCATCCGGCGCAGCAGGTCGGTGTGCGCCCCCTCGGCCGGGACGTCGGCCACCAGGAGCCGGATGGAGTTGGTGCCGCAGTCGATGGCGGCGACCCGGGTCACGCCCGTCCCCCCGCGTCCGGGGAGCGCAGGTCCGCAGCGTCCGGGGAGCGCACGTCCGCCGGGTCCTGGGGGGACGGCTGGGCGCACGGCCCGGCCGACCACCACTCCCCCATCTCGGCCACCGCCCGGTCGCCGATCGGGTTGACCCCGGGGCCGGCGGCCAGGGCGTGGCCGGCCAGCGCGTGCAGGCACTTCACCCGGTCGGGCATGCCGCCGGCGGTGGCCCGGGTCGGCAGCACGTCCCGCGCGTCGCGGGTGGCCAGGAACGCCTCGTGCGCCGCGAGGTAGGCCGCGGCCAGCTCAGGGTCGGTGGCCAGCTCGTCCTGCCACTCGCGCATCCGGCCGGCGGACTCCAGCCGGCTCGCCGCCGCCGTCGCCCGCGGGCAGGTCAGGTAGTAGAGCGTCGGGAACGGGGTGCCGTCCTCCAGCCGGGGCGAGGTCTCCACGACGTCGGGCTGGCCGCACGGGCAGCGGTGCGCGACGCCGACCAGGGCGCGGGGCGGGCGGCCGAGCTGGCGGGCGATGACGGCGCGCTCGTCCGGCGTGACCGGCGGCGAGACCTGGGCGGGGTCGGGACTGGACACCCCAAGAGTCTCCGGCAGCGCCTCGACCCGTCGCGCACGGCCCCCTCCCGGCACCCGACGCGAGCTGGTGTCGGGGCAGGTCGTCGGAGACCTCGCTCAGTCGCCGTCCGTCGCGGGCTCGCCGTCGGCGGTGGCGATCGAGCCGAGCAGGCCCTCGTACCAGGGCACCGGTGCGCTGGGGTCCGTCGCCCCGGGCGGTGCGTCGGCGGTGTCTCCCGGGTCGCCGGCGTCGCCCACGATGACCAGCCGGCTGCCCGGCGGGACGAGGGTCAGCCGCTCGCGCGCCTGCTGCTCGACGTAGGCCGGGTCGGCCTGCTGGTCCAGCCGGGCCTGCAGCTCGGCCGCCCGCTGGGTGAGGGCGGCCTCCTCGGCCGCCAGCTGGGCGAGCTGCTGCCGGCCGGCGACGTACTGGCGCAGCGGGCCGGCCAGGGTGAGCGCCAGCAGCAGCACCAGAGCGGTGAGGAGGACGGCGCGACCGGTGAACCGCGGACCGCGCCGGGGTGCGGTCCCCCGGGTCGGGCGGCGGGTGGTGCGGCGGCCCGGCCGGCTGTCCGCCGCACCGCGGGCACCGGCCCGCACCGGTCGCGACGGGGTCCGGCGACGGCCGCCACCGGACCGGCCGCGACGGGTGGGACCGGTGCTCACTGGTTCTCCTCGCTGTCAGTGCTCGAACGGGCCCGCCCCGGCGCCGTGCTCACGGCCGGGA
This sequence comes from uncultured Modestobacter sp., assembly GCF_947486615.1. Lineage (GTDB taxonomy): Bacteria > Actinomycetota > Actinomycetes > Mycobacteriales > Geodermatophilaceae > Modestobacter. The sequence goes on along the minus strand of NZ_CANKUD010000004.1, from coordinate 22,967 downwards.
CGGGCCCGTTCGGGGCGCCGGGTCAGCCCTGGCGGGCGGCCAGCCGCGGGAACGCGGCGGCGCCGGCGTAGCGCGCGGCGTCGTCCAGCTCCTCCTCGATCCGGAGCAGCTGGTTGTACTTGGCCACGCGCTCGCTGCGGGCCGGGGCACCGGTCTTGATCTGCCCGCAGTCGGTGGCGACGGCGAGGTCGGCGATCGTGGTGTCCTCGGTCTCGCCCGAGCGGTGGCTCATCATGCAGCGGTAGCCGTTGCGGTGGGCCAGGCTGACCGCGTCCAGGGTCTCGGTGAGCGTGCCGATCTGGTTGACCTTCACCAGCAGCGCGTTGGCGGCGCCGCGGGCGATGCCGTCGGCCAGCCGGGCCGGGTTGGTGACGAACAGGTCGTCGCCGACGATCTGCACGCGGTCGCCCAGCTGCTGGGTCATGGCCACCCAGCCGTCCCAGTCCTCCTCGTCGAGGGGGTCCTCGATCGAGACGATCGGGTAGGCGTCGACCAGGCCCTTGTAGTAGTCGACGAGGTACTCGGCCGAGCGGGTCTGCCCCTCGAAGTCGTAGCCGCCGTCGGTGTGGAACTCGGTGGCGGCGACGTCGAGGGCGAAGGCGATGTCGGTGCCGACGGTGTAGCCGGCGGCCTGCACGGCCTCGACGATCAGGTCCAGGGCGTCCCGGTTGCTGGGCAGCGACGGGGCGAAGCCGCCCTCGTCGCCCAGCCCGGTGGCCAGGCCACGCTTCTTCAGCACCGACTTGAGGGCGTGGTAGGTCTCCGTGCCGACCTGGAGGGCCTCGGCGAAGGAGGCCGCGCCGATCGGCGCGATCATGAACTCCTGCACGTCGACGTTGCTGTCGGCGTGGGCGCCACCGTTGAGGATGTTCATCATCGGCACCGGGAGCAGGTGCGCCGAGGGGCCGCCGACGTAGCGGAACAGCGGCAGGCCGGCGGACTCTGCGGCGGCCTTGGCGACGGCGAGGGAGACGCCGAGGATCGCGTTCGCGCCGAGCCGGGACTTGTCGGGGGTGCCGTCGAGGTCGATCAGCCGCTGGTCGACCAGCCGCTGCTCGGCGGCGTCGAAGCCGACGAGCTCGGGGCCGATCACGTCCAGGACGCCGTCGACGGCCTGGGTCACGCCCTTGCCGCCGTAGCGGCTGCCGCCGTCACGGAGCTCCACCGCCTCGAAGGCGCCGGTCGAGGCGCCGCTGGGCACGGCGGCCCGGGTGATCGTCCCGTCGTCGAGGGCGACCTCGACCTCCACGGTGGGGTTTCCGCGCGAGTCGAGGATCTCCCGCGCGCCTACTGCGTCGATGCTGGCCACGGGCTGCAGCCTAGCCAGCCGGCGCGACGCGGTGACACCCCCGCGCCGAACACCCGGCGACCAGCGCGTGCCCGGTAGGACGGACGACCAGCGCGTGCCTGGGACGATGACCGGTGATGACGCACCCGCCCGCCCCGACCCCGCACCGGCACCGCCGCGCCGTCGGCCAGCTGCTGCTCGGGTTCGTCCCGGTGCTGCTCGTCGGCCTGGTCCTGCTCGTCGGCCTGGCCCTGCGGCTGCCCGACGTGCAGGCACCGCTGGCCGCGGCCCGGGAGACGACGACCGCCACGGTCACCGCCACCGGCACCGCCCCGGACGGTCGCGGCCTGGACGTGGAGTTCACCGACGTCGCCGGGGCGGAGCGCGCCGGCCGGATCGAGCTGGTCGAGCCGCTCGACGTGCCGGTGGGCGCCGAGCTGACGGTGAGCTACGACCCGGACCTGCCGGCCGGGGGCACCGTCCCGGTGTTCACCGACGGGGACGCCGCGCACGCCGCGGTCGGCGACGTCGTCTTCGGGCTGGTCGCGGTCGCGCTGGTGGTGCTGGTGGTCGGCGCGCTGACCCTCGTCCGGTTGCTCGGCCGGCCCCGGCTGCGCACCCGCCCGACGACGACGGTGCCCGCCACCCACGTCGTCGTCCGGCAGGGCCTGCTCGTGCGCAGCGCCCTCGAGCTCGACACCTCGGCCGGCCGGCGGTGGCTGCCGGTGCACTGGGCGCCCGAGCTGGACCGCCTGACCCCCGGCACCCGGGTGACCGTGCACGGCGACCCCGCCCGCGCCCGGCAGGTGCTGCCGGTCGTGGACGGCACCGAGGTGTGGCCCTCCGGGCGGCTGCGCAGCCGGGAGCCGCGCGGGGAGGTGCGGCAGGCACCCGTCGACCCGGCCGCCGTCGAGGTGGGGCTGGGGCGGCAGGCCCGGGCCGACGGCGTGCTGCCCTTCCTGGCGCCCGTGCTCGGGCTGCTGTGGGCCTACGTCGACGGCAGCGGGCCGCGCGGCTTCGCGGTGGCCACCGCGCTGGCCGCCGCGGTGCTGTTCTGGCTGCCCCAGTGGCTCGGCTCGGACCCGCGGGCGACCCGCGCCTCCTGACCGGGCACGTCAGGCGGTCGGCTCGGCCTCCGCGTCGGTGCGGGCGCGGGCGGCCAACTCCTCCTCGCTGGGCCCGGTGAAGGCCCGGGACCGCTCGCGGGCCTCCTCGCTGCCGGTGAACAGCCCGGCCTGCGGCCCGGCCGGTCGGGCGTCGCCGTCCACCGCCCCCGGACGGCGACCCGGTGCGACGACGTCGGGTCCGGCGGTGCCCTCGTTGCGCACCTTCGGCAGCCCGGTGGGGTGGGTGCGCTGCAGCCAGACCACCAGCCCCTCGCGGACGTGGCAGCGCAGGTCGAACAACGTCGGCCCGTCCTTGGCGCTGACCAGCACCCGCACCCGGACGAGCGCGCCGACCGCGTCGGTCACCTGCAGCACCTTGACCCGCTGGTCCCAGAGGTCGTCGCCCGCCAGCAGCCGGTCGAGCTCGCCGCGCATCTCGTCGAAGGGCACCGTCCAGTCGACGTCCATCTCCACCGAGCCCAGCACGGCGGACTCCTTGCGGGTCCAGTTCTGGAACGGGGTGGTGGTGAAGTAGGTCGAGGGCAGCACCAGCCGGCGGTCGTCCCAGACGTGCACGACCACGTAGGTGAGGGTGATCTCCTCGATCCGGCCCCACTCGTCCTCGATGACCACCACGTCGTCGACCCGGATCGCGTCGGTGAACGCCAGCTGCAGACCGGCGAAGACGTTGGCCAGCGAGGTCTGGGCGGCCAGACCGGCCACCACGGACAGCACCCCGGCGCTGGCCAGGATGCTCGTGCCGGCCGCGCGGGCGGAGGGGAAGGTCAGCAGCATCCCGGCGATGGCCAGCACGGCGATCACCGCCACGGTCAGCCGGCGGATCAGCGAGACCTGGGTGCGCACCCGGCGGGCGTGCCGGTTGTCGGCCACGTCGACGTCGTAGCGGGCCAGCGCGAGATCCTCGACGACGAACGCGGCGACCGCGATCAGCCAGGCGACCGCGGCGATCAGCAGCAGCCCGAGCACCCGGACGACGACGTCGCGCCACTCCCCCACCCCGGGCGCCGCGTCCAGCACGACCGTGACCGCCAGCAGCACGAGGAACAGGCGCAGCGGTCGCCGCCCGCGCCGGGACAGGTCGGCGACGGCGGCCGATCGACCGACGAAGCGGGAGACCACCAGGCCGATCACGACGGCCGCCAGCCAGGCCACCAGCGCGGCGCCGGCGACCACCAGCAGCAGCGCCCAGGTGCTGTCGGGCAGCACCCCGGAGACCCTGTCGTCGGCGGCGGACAGGACCTCGAGGTCAGGGTGCGCAGGCACGCGGGTGTTGCTCCTCCCAGCGGGGACGGTGGACGACCGGGCACCTCGTCGGCCGGTCGTCCACCCACGCTAGGGGCAGCAGCTGTGCCGAGCCGGGCGGTCCGCCGTGCGATGACCCACAGCCGCGGGCAGCTCAGCCGTCGGTGCGGGCGTGCGCGGCGGCGTCCAGCTCGTCGGCGTACCGGCGGACGGCGGTGCGCAGGGCGTCCTCGGCGTCCCAGCCACGGCGGCGGGCGGCCACGACCAGCCCCAGCAGCAGCTGCCCGAGCTCGTCGGCGTCCCGGGCGGCCAGCTCACCGGCCGGCGGGGTGGGCAGGCCGGCCCGCTCGGCGCGCCCGGTGAGCGCGGTGGCCCAGGAGGTGGCCGGCTGTGAGCGGGACACCCCCTCGGTCGGCGAGCGCCGCTGCTTCTCGGTCTTCTTGATCTCGTCCCAGCCGCGTTCCACCGCGGCGACGTCCCGGGGGCCGGCGTCGGCGAACACGTGCGGGTGCCGGCGTACGAGCTTGTCGACCAGGTCACCGGCCACGTCGTCGACGTCGAAGCCGGGCTCGGCCTCGGCGGCGACCCGGGCGTGGAAGGCGACCTGCAGCAGCACGTCGCCCAGCTCCTCGCGCATGGCCACCGGGTCCTCGTCCACGATCGCGTCGTAGGCCTCGTGCGCCTCTTCCAGCAGGTAGCCGCGCAGCGAGGCGTGGGTCTGCTCGGCGTCCCAGGGGCAGCCGCCGGGCGAGCGCAGCCGGTCCATCACGGTGACGACGTCCAGCAACCGGGCACCGGGCGGCTCGGGGGCGCCGGCCACCCGGCGGACGCGGTCCCAGCCGGCCGCCTCCTCCGGAGTGGCCAGCAGGACGGCGCCAGGGGCCCCTGCGTCGGCCTGTGCGGCGCCGGTGACGTCGATGACCGCGATGCCCTCGGCGCGGAGCGCGGTCGCGGTGGCGGCGGCCCCGGGCAGGGCGAGCACGGCGGGCGCGGCGGTGACCGCCCGCCAGCCGGCGGGGGCGAGCAGGCCGGGCAGGCGGGGGCTGACGGTGACGAGGAGCGCGACGGGCACCCGCTCAGTCTCCGGCAGGTGCGGCACCCGCGTCGGCCAGCAGCTGCACGACCCCGCCGTCGGCGGGGACCACCTGCCCCTCCGTCAGCTCCCCGTAACGCGGGTTGACCACGACGTCCAGGTCGTCCCGGACGGCGGACACCAGCTGCTGGCCCACCGCGTCGGCGTCGGCGAGGGCCTGCTCCGCGAGCTCGTCCCGCACCTCCTCGAACGTCGGCCGGACCACCGCGCGCACGAACCCCACCACCACCCCGCCGGCCTGGGGCACCGCCAGGGTGAAGCCCTGGCCGGGGGCGGTCCGGGCGACCTCGGCGGCGAGCACCTGGGGCAGGTCGGCCGGGGGCCGCGCCTCGATCTGCGGCAGGGTGTTCGGCCCCGCGTACTGCGCCGCGACCGCCGGGTAGGCGGCCGGGTCGGCGGTGAGCCGGGCCAGCACCGCGTCGGCGGCGGCCTGGTCGGGCACCGTCACCAGGCCGAGCTCCACCTGGCCCAGGCTCTCCCGCACCTGCTCGTAGCGGGCGCGCAGGCCCGCCTCGGACAGGTCGGCCTCTCCCACGGCCGCCGCCAGCCGCTGCCGGATCAGCTGCTGGCGCACGTTCTCCACCACGTCGGCCTCACTGGCCCCCTGCTGCCGGGCGACCTGCGCGAACACCGCGGCCGGGTCGCTGCCGTCCAGCAGCTGCCCGATCCGGTCCCGCACGTCGGCGTCGGTCACCTCGACGTCCAGGCGCTGGGCAGCGGCGTCGTGCACCGCCTCGGTCACCTGCAGGGAGAGGACCTGACGGGTGAACGCCGCCTCGCCGTCCCCGACGAAGGCGGCGATGTCGGGGTCGGCGAGCCGCCGGGCGACCGCGTCGTCCAGCTCGGCGACGCTCACCTGCGTCTGGCCCACGTAGGCGGCCACGGACGGCGCCGTGCGGCAGCCGGCCAGGCCACCCAGCCCGGCGGCACCGACGAGCAGGACGGCGAGCACTCTGCGGCGCGACACGGCGGCAGCGTGCCACAGCGATGTGACCTGCGTCGCCCCCCGCGCCTGGCCCGGCGCGGCACGTCACCTGGTCCTCCGCACCGCGCCGGTGCGGAGGACCGCCCCTCAGGAGGCGACGGCGACCGGTTGCGCGAGGACGGCGGACAGCAGCACGTGCAGCTTCTCCAGCAGCGCGACGTCCCGCAGCGGGGTGCGCCGGTCCGGCCCGACCGGCACCTTGATCGACACCGTGCGGACCGCCTCCTTGTAGGTGGCGCCCTCGGCGAGCCGGGACAGCTTCATCACCTGGGACTCGCGCAGCTCCACCGGGCCGACCCGGACGTTGCGGCCCTGCAAGGACACCTCGGTGACGCCCAGCGCCCGCATCGCCGCCCGGAACCGGGCGACCGCCAGCAGGTTGAGCACCGGGGCCGGCGCCGGGCCGTAGCGGTCGGTGAGCTCGTCGAGCACGGCCTGGGCCTGGTCGTCGTCCTGCACGCCGGCGACCTTGCGGTAGGCCTCCATCCGCAGCCGCTCGCCGGGCACGTAGTCGTGCGGCAGGTGCGCGTCGACCGGCAGGTCGACCCGGACCTCGGCCGGCTCCACCGCCGGGGACTCCCCGGTCGCCTGGGCCCGGTAGTCGCTGACCGCCTCACCGACCAGCCGGACGTAGAGGTCGAAGCCGACGCCGGCGATGTGCCCGGACTGCTCGCCGCCGAGCAGGTTGCCCGAGCCGCGGATCTCCAGGTCCTTCATCGCCACCGCCATGCCGGCCCCGAGGTCGGTGTTGTGCGCGATGGTGGTCAGCCGGTCGACCGAGGTCTCGGTCAGCGGGCGCGAGGGGTCGTAGGTGAAGTAGGCGTAGGCCCGCTCGCGGCCACGGCCGACCCGGCCGCGGATCTGGTGCAGCTGGGAGAGGCCGAAGGTGTCGGCCCGGTCGACGATCAGGGTGTTGGCGTTGGGGATGTCCAGCCCGGACTCGACGATCGTGGTGGCGACCAGGACGTCGTACTCCTTCTCCCAGAAGCCGACCATGATCCGCTCGAGCTCGTGCTCCTTCATCTGCCCGTGGCCCACCGCCACCCGGGCCTCGGGCACCAGCCCGCGGATCTTCGCCGCCGCCTTGTCGATCGACTGCACCCGGTTGTGGATCACGAACACCTGGCCGTCGCGGAGCAGCTCGCGGCGGATCGCGGCGGCCATCTGCTTGTCGTCCCAGGCGCCCACGTAGGTCAGCACCGGGTGCCGCTCCTCGGGCGGGGTGAGGATCGTCGACATCTCCCGGATGCCGGTCAACGACATCTCCAGGGTGCGCGGGATCGGCGTCGCCGACATCGACAGCACGTCGACCGCCGTCCGCATCGTCTTCAGGTACTCCTTGTGCTCGACGCCGAAGCGCTGCTCCTCGTCGACGATCACCAGGCCCAGCTCCTTGAACCGGGTGGTCGGCTGCAGCAGCCGGTGGGTGCCGACCAGCACGTCGATCTCGCCGTCGGCCAGCTTGCGCAGCGTCTCGTTCGACTCGGCCGTCGACTGGAACCGGGAGAGGACGGCGACCGTCACCGGGAACTGGGCGAACCGCTCGGCGAAGGTCTTGTAGTGCTGGTTGGCCAGCAGCGTCGTGGGCACCAGGACGGCGACCTGCTTGCCGTCCTGCACCGCCTTGAACGCCGCCCGGACGGCGATCTCGGTCTTCCCGTAGCCCACGTCGCCGCAGATGATCCGGTCCATCGGGACCGGGTTCATCATGTCCGCCTTGACCTCATCGATCGCGGCGAGCTGGTCGGGGGTCTCGGTGAACGGGAAGGCGTCCTCCAGCTCCCGCTGCCAGACGGTGTCCGGGCCGAAGGCGTGGCCCTTGGTGGCCATCCGGGCGGAGTACAGCCGGATCAGCTCCGCGGCGATCTGCTTGACCGCCTTGCGGGCCTGGTTCTTCGTCTTCTGCCAGTCGGCGCCGCCGAGCTTGGACAGCGCCGGCGCCTCGCCGCCCACGTAGCGGGTCAGCTGGTCCAGGGAGTCGGTGGGCACGAACAGCCGGTCCGGCGGCTGGTTCCGCTTGCCCGGCGCGTACTCCACGATCAGGTAGTCGCGCTGGCCGCCGTGCACGGTGCGGCTGACCATCTCCACGTACCGGCCGACACCGTGCTGCTCGTGCACCACGAGGTCACCGGGCTGCAGCTGCACCAGGTCCACGGCGTTGCGCCGCCGGGCCGGCATCTTGGTGGCGTCCTTCATCGACGTGCCGCGCTGGCCGGTCAGGTCGCTCTCGGTGACCAGGGCGAGCCCGACCGCCGGGAAGGCGAAGCCCGCCTCCAGGTTGCCCTGGGTGACGAAGGGCGCGCCGGGCTCCGGGACGGTCTCGATGCCGGGCACCAGACGGGCGCCCAGGTCGGCCTCGGTCAGCTGGTCGGCGGCGCGCTGCGCGGGACCGGGGCCGGCGAAGGTCAGCGCCACCCGCCAGCCGTCCCGGGTCCAGCCGCGCAGCTGCTCGATCGCCCGCTGCTGGTCGCCGTGGAACCGCTCGACCCCGGTGGCGTCCAGGGTCACGTGCTGGTCGTCGTCGTCCGGGGAGAGGGTGAAGGCGCCCGTCGTCCACCAGGGCAGTCCCCGGCGGCGGGCGGCGGACTCCACGTCGGTGAGGTCCTGGAAGGAGGAGGCGCCCAGGTCGATCGGCGCCTGGCCGGCCTCGGCGGCGGTCTGCCAGGACGCGGCGAGGAACTCCTCGGCGGTGCGCACCAGGTCCGCCGACCGGCTGCGCACCCGCTCGGGGTCGCAGACCAGCACGTGCGTGCCCGGCGCGACCAGGTCGGTCAGCAGCTGCATCTGGTGGCCGCCGATGAGCGCGGGGATCAGCGACTCCATCCCCTCCACGGCGATGCCCTCGGCCAGCTTGCCGGCGACCTCGGCCAGCTCCGGGTGGTCGACGGCCAGCTGCGCGGCCCGGGCCCGGACGTCGTCGGTGAGCAGCAGCTCCCGGCACGGCGGTGCCCAGAGCCGCTCGGGCCGCTCGTCCAGCGAGCGCTGGTCGGCGGCGGAGAAGTACCGCAGCTCGTCGACCTCGTCGCCCCAGAACTCCACGCGGACCGGGTGCGGCTCGGTCGGCGGGAACACGTCGAGCAGGCCACCGCGGACGGCGAACTCACCGCGCTTCTCCACCAGCTCGACCCGGGAGTACGCGGCGTCGGACAGGGCCTGGGCCACCGAGTCCAGCTCGGCGCTCTGGCCGGGTGCCAGCTTCACGGGAACCAGGTCACCCAGCCCGGGGGCCAGCGGCTGGAGCACGCTGCGCACCGGGGCGACCAGCACGTCGACCGTGCCGTTCTCCCCGGGGTGGGTCAGGTCGCGCAGCACGGCCAGCCGGCGGCCGACGGTGTCCGCGCGGGGGCTGAGCCGCTCGTGCGGCAACGTCTCCCAGGCCGGGAAGACCTCCACCCGCTTGTCGGGGACGAAGCAGCGGAGCACCGCGGCCAGCGCGTCGGCGTCCCGCTCCCCCGCCGTCACCACGAGCACCGGCACCCCGGCGCCCGGGGCGGGCGCCGCGAGCGCCGCGGCGACCAGCGGCTGGACCGGCGGCGGCGCGGTGACCGCCAGCTCGGCGGTGCCCGCCTTCTGCACCACCGAGGACACGCCGGCGTCGGTCAGGACGACGTCGAGCACGCCGCGCAAGCTCACGGAGGTCACTCCTGGTTCCTGGTGGCCGCACCTCGTCCGCCGGTCAGCGGAGCGCGCGCCGGGTGCGCGCGGGGGCCGGTTGCCCAGGTTAGACCGCCTGCGGCCGGCGCGACCCGGTCAGTTCGTGAGCGACCGGGCGACCCGGCCCACCGGCTCCTCGGCGTCGATCGCGGCCAGCGCCTTGCGGAGCAGCGTGCTGGAGGTGTGCATCGTGTAGGGGAAGTAGTGCACCCGCACGCCCACGGCCTGGAAGTCCCGTTCGAGCTTCTCGCCCTTGGGCGTCCCCCGCCAGTCATCGCCCTTGAAGATCACGTCGAAGGGCTGCACGCGCCAGGTGTCGAGCTTGTCCGGGACGACCTCGGCGTGCACCTGGTCGACGAACCGCAGGTTGCGCACGATCTCCATCCGCTCGGCCAGCGGGACCACCGGGAGCCGGCCCTTGCTCTGCAGCAGCATCTCGTCCGACACCACCCCGGCGATGAGGTGGTCGCAGTGGTCCGCGGCGTGCTTGAGGATGTTCAGGTGCCCGATGTGGAACAGGTCGTACGCGCCGGGCGCGTAGCCGACAACGGTCACTCGTACCTCCAGGTCCGGCGAACGCGGGCCGCGGACGGACGTCCGGTCGGCCGACTGTTCACGCAGGGTGACCGGACGGCGCTGGGGTCGTCCGGTCGTCGATGTCCGACCTCGACGTTAGGGCGGCCAGCTCACTGAGCGTGAGCGATCCGGCTCCGGTTCACCTGCACGGGAGAGCAGCACCACCCGGCCGGGTGACGGGTTCAGGCGAGGGCCGCGACCAACAGGTCGACGGCTGCGGAGATCGTCGCCATGGACCGCTCGTAGACCTCGGCCGGCCGGCCGAACGGGTCGACGACGTCGGGGTCGGCGCCACCGCCGGGCAGCTCCGTCCGCTGCAGCGCCGCACGGTGGGCCGGCGCCAGGGCGGGCAGGGCGCGGAGCCGGTCCGCCGGATCGGCGCCGACGTCGACGGGCCAGCCGGCGGCTGCCACCAGGTCGGCGAGCACGGCCAGCTCGGTCAGCAGGAAGGTGCGCCGGACCGCCCGGGGCTCGGCAGCCACCACCACGGACCGCTGGGCCCGCATCATCACCAGGACCAGGTCGGCGTCCCGGACGAGGACGGGGCTCATGGCCCGGGCGGTGAACTCGCCGCTGCCGGCGCCGGCCTGCCCGACCAGGGCGGCCATCGGTGGGTCCATGGGCCGCCCGACGAGCGCCCGGGTGCCGGCGCTGGAGACGCGGATGCCCGACTCGGCGGGCAGCCGGTGACGGAGCAGGCGCTCGGCCGCCGGGGAGCGGCAGACGTTGCCCGTGCAGACGACCAGCACCTCGGCTCCGGCCCCGCGCCCGGCCGCGGACGGGCCTGCCGTCATCGGACCGGGGCACCCCGGTCGGCCGGGGACATCGCGCCGGTCGTGGTCCTGCCGGTCGGGGCGGGCCCGGACGTCTCCGAGGCGGGCGCGACGGGTGTGCCGTCGGCGGACCGGCGCGGGGACCGCACCCACCCGGGCACGCGCCACCACGTGGACCGGCGACCGGGTGCCGGGGCCTGGTCGGCGGCCCGGTAGGCGTCGTACCCGTGCACGGCGCTGCAGTCGCTGAGCTGGTTGACCACCACGCCGAGCAACCGGGTGCCGGGGTGGTCCAGCCGCCGGAGCGTCTCGGTCAGCTGCGCGCGCCGCAGCGCGCGGCTGTTGACCACCAGGAGCGTCCCCGTGGCGTGCCGGGAGAGCACGAGGGCGTCGGTGACCGGCAGGACCGGCGCGGAGTCGACGACCACGACGTCGTAGCGGGACTCCAGCGTGCTCATCAGGTCCGCCATCCGGGAGGAGGAGAGCAGCTGCACCGGGTTGGGCGGGATGGCGCCGGCGGTGAGCACGTGCAGCCCGCTCCCGCCCCACTCCTGGCGGACGTCCTCGTACTCGACCCGGCCTAGCAGGACGGTGGACAGCCCGGCCTCGCCCTCCAGCCCGAGCCGCTGGGCCACCGACGGCCGGCGCAGGTCGGCGTCGACCAGCACGACCCGATGGCCGACCTCGGCCAGCGCGAGCGCGAGGTTGGCGGCGACGGTCGACTTGCCCTCTCCGGGCAGCGAAGAGGTCACGAGCAGGCTCACCGGGGCGTCGCCGACGCGCAGGAACTCCACGTTGGTGGACAGCTGTCGGAACACCTCGGCCAGCCCACCACGTGGGTCGTCGGCCAGGGCCAGCAGGTGGCCGGACTCCCCGGGGAGCCGGGGCACGGCGCCGAGGACCGGGGCGTCGGTGACGGCCTCGACCCGGCTCACGTCGCGCACCCGGGTGTCGAGCGTCTCCCGCAGCACCGCGTAGAGGACCCCGACGACCAGGCCGAGCAGGAGCCCGACGGCCAGGTCCGTCTTCGTGTTCGGCGAGGTCTGGAAACGCGGCACCTCTGCCGGGGTCACCTCGCTGACCCGCACGGTCGCGTCGCCGGACTCACCCCGCGGTGCGACGTCCCCGAGCACCACGATCAGCTGCTCGGCGATGGCGTCGGCGATCCGGGCGGCGGCCTCCGGTGAGGGGTCGGCGACGCTCACCTCGAGCACGACGGTGTCGTTGGGGGCCACGGCCGTCACCCGGTGTGCCAGGTCGCGCGCCGTCCCCGGCAGTGCCAGCTCGTCGACGACGGGCTGCAGCACGGCGGGTGTGGTGGCCAGCGTGGCGTAGGAGGCCATCTGGTCCCGGGTGTAGTTCGCGCCCTGGGCCAGGTCACTGGCGCTGTCGCCGTTCTGCAGCGAGACGAACAAGGCGGCGGTCGACCGGTAGGTGGGGGTCGTCGAGGAGCTGAGCGCGAAGGCGGCCACCCCACAGACGACGAGGCTGATGACGATGCCGACCAGATGGTGGCGCAGCAGCGTCAGGAACCGGCGCAACTCCATCGCTGCCTCCTCGAGAGGATCATGTGATCACTGTGAGCTACGAACGTAACCGCCTGGTCGGCGCTTCTCACCGGCCTGTCACCACGAGGGGTGACGATCGTCGCCCGTCCGGAGAGGGTGTCTCGCCGGGGTGGTCCGGTGCGCCGTCGGCGGGAGACGGCGGCTCGGCCCCGCGCAGCGCTTGCGTGGCGACCGCCAGCCCGGCGATGAACCACGCCCAGGTGGCGTACTGGGTGATCAGGGCGACCGTGGCGAAGGCCGGCAGCTGGGCGACCAACGCCAGGGTGGGCGGAGTGGCCCTGCGTCGGAGGACCGTGCCGCAGGCCAGCAGAGCACCCAGGAGCACCAGGACCAGCGGGATGGCGCCGTAGGTCAGCCCCAAAAGCACCAGCGCGCTGTCGATGGACTTGAAGGACCCGAAGAACACCTCACCGGTGGGCGACCGGTACTGGCTGTCGGACAGCCCGAGCGGCGCCATCCGGCCGACCAGGCTGAGCAGGTCACCGCGGTAGGAGGCGCTGTCGGCGGCCTCGTCACCGGCGGCGGCGAACACACCGCTGAGGAAGGGCAGCACCGCCACGGTCGCGGCTGTGCAGGCCACGGCGAGCCCCACCCGCAGCCGGGTGGTCAGCCCGGTACGGCCGAACAGCAGGGTCAGCACGATGCCCAGCGCCGCGGTGCCCAGCCCGATCCGGCTGATGGTCAGCACGCAGGCGACCCCCATCAGCAGCACCATCGGCAGGCGGACGGCGCTGGGCAGGGGCGCGGCCAGGGCGAGCGGGATGGCCAGGGCCAGGCTGCCGCCCAGCGCGATGGAGTGGCCGAAGGCACCCTCGGCGCGCAGCGAGCCACCGCGCAGCTGGAGCGTCGACCAGGTGGCGTGCAGGTCACCGCCCCCGGGCACCGCGACGAAGGGGTTCCACCCGGTGACCGACTCGACGATCGCGACCACGGCGACGACGGTGAAGGCCACGGCAACGGCGCCGTACACCCAGCCCGCGGACAACCGGTGGAGCAGCAGCCGACCCAGCAGGAAGGCACCGCCCCACTGGGCGACGAGCACGAAGACCGCTGGGACGGTGGCCCCGCCCAGTGCGACCGGGAGCAGCGCGCACACCAGGAACGCCACCATCACCAGGTCGGCTGCGGTCAGCCGCACCGTCCGCCGCAGCGGCACGAGCGCAGCCAGCACCGCCAGGCCGGCCAGCACCTGCGGCTGAAAGAACACCACCAGCTGCACGCCGGCCCAGACCGGCACCAGGCACAGCACCACCAGCCACGCGGCGAACGCCCCCCGCGGCGCGCGGCGCAGCCCGAGGAAGACCAGCGCGCCGAGGGCGAGCGCAGTGGCGGCCAGCAGCCGCGGGTCGACCGTCCCCATGGGTCAGCCCTGTCCGCCGGACGTCGCCCGGGCCCTCGGCCGGCGCGGTGACCGCACGGCCCGGCGGAGGACGTCCAGGACGGCGAGGGAGTCACGGCGCAGCGGCGCGACCGGCGCGACGACGGCGAGGTACCCGGCCGCCCCGGCGACCACGGCGACCAGCAAGGAGACCGCGGCCGGCGCACTCGCCGTCGCCGTCGCGCCCGCCCACGAGGCCCCGGCGACGACCACCGCGACGACCAGCACCCGGGAGGCACCCCGGACCAGGTCGGCCACCGGGATCGCCGCCCGGCGGGACAACCACCAGAACGACAGCGGCCAGCACAGGGCCGGCGCGGCCGCGTAGCCGACGGCCACGCCGACCAGCCCACCGGTGCTGCCGATCAGGACGCACGCCACCTTCACCACGACCTGCACCATCGACCAGTGCAGCAGGTGCCGGGTCAGCGCGTGGGCCAGGTAGACCCAGTAGCTGACCAGCGCCAGGGTCTGGAACACCGCAGCCGCAGCGAGAAGCCGCAGCAGCGGCGACAGCGACGACCACCGGTCGCCGAGGAAGACCTCGGTGACCGGCTCGGCTGCGCCGACGACCACCGCCAGGCCGACCACCAGGGTGTGCCCGAGAGCCAGCTGCCCGCGACGCAGGAAGGCGCCGAAGCCCGCACCGTCCTCCTGGAGACGGGCCAGCACCGGGAGCGCCACCTGGGTGGTCGGTCCGCGCAGCTGGTTCAGCGGGGTCATCAGCAGCTGGAAGGCACGGTTGTACAGGCCCAGGGGAGCCGCGCCGAAGCGCAGGCCGATCACCAGTGAGTCGACGTTGTTGCCGGCGTATCCGATCAGCTGGGTGCCGACCATGTTCCAGCCGAACCGCAGCAGCCCGCCCATCGGCTCGCGCCGGTCCGGACGGCCGGGCAGCCACCGGCCGGCGGCCAGGACCACGGTCATCATGACGCCGTACTGCACCAGCTGCTGCACGGCCAGGGCCCAGTAGCCACCGCCGGCCAGGGCGACCGCGATCGCGGCGGCCAGCCCGAGGACGGGCGAGAGGGTGTCGGCGACGGCCAGGCGCAGGAACAGCAGCCGGCGGGTCAGGTCGGCGCGGTACTGGGTGGCGATGCCGTTGAGCAGGAAGGTCCAGCACAGCACCTGGGCGAGCCCGGTCAGCTCGTCGTGGCCGTACACCGCGGCCAGCAGCGGCGCGCCGGCGAAGACCAGCAGCGCCAGGCCCAGCCCGATCGCGGTGTTGAGCCAGAACAGGTTGCTGCGCTGGGCGGCCGACAGGTGCCGGGCCTGGACGGCGGCGGTCGACAGGCCCAGGTCGCGGAAGATGTCGGCCACCCCGATGACCGCCGTGGTCATCGCCAGCAGGCCGTAGTCCGAGGGCTCCAGCAGCCGGGAGAGCACGACGACGGACAGGACCTGCACCACGATGCGCAGACCCTGACCGCCCAGGGAGACCAGGACGCCACGCGCGGCCCGGTCGGCCAGCCGTGGTGGGGCCGGCGTGCCCGGGGCGTCGGCCGACGGGGACCCCGCCACCGCGTCGTCGACGGGGGCCCCGGTGCTCACCCCAACCGCCGCAGGGCCGTCTCGGCGGGCACGAGCAGCTCCTGGGCGCGGTCCCGGACGCCGCCGGCCCGCTCCCGGAGGCCGCCGAGATCCGTGAGGGCCAGCGCGGTCCGCGCCGCTGCGGGGTCCCGCCGCAGGTCGATCAGGTGGTCCCAGGCCAGGCTCTCCAGCAGCGGCTCGAACTTGCGCGAGTAGGCCAGCGGGATGGCCGGGGTGCCGACGGACAGCGCGTTGAGGCAGGCGTGCATCCGGCTGCCGATGACCAGCTCCGCACCGGCGACCTGCTGCCGCACCTCGGCCAGCGAGGTGGGCGTGAGCAGCGCCGGTGGCTCGTCCTGGGCAGCGGCGAACTCGCGCGCGGCGCGCACGTCGTTGTCCTCCGACGGCGAGTCCAGCACGTGCGCCAGCAGCGTCACCCGGCGTCCGCGGGCGACCAGGCCGTCGTACAGCTCCTGCACGGTCGCCCGGTAACCGGCGGAGTCGACGTGCTCACCGGAGCGCCACAACAGGCCGGAGACGTTGAGCAGCACGTCGTGGGTGGGCACCCGCTCGGGCACGTCGAGGGCGAAGACGACGTCGGTGGTGAGGACGTCGACCGGCCGGCCCAGCGAGGCGGCGTGCTCGGCGCTGAGGTGGTCCCGGGCCATCGTCAGGGTCGCCGACCGCATGCTGGCACGAGCCAGGGTCCTCGCCCGGCGACCGCCGAACGGGCCGATCGTCTGCGGGCCGAGCACCAGCGGAACGCCGGCGGCGCGGTGCACGTACTCCCCCGCCCACGACATCACGAACAGCCGCATGAGGCCGTAGATGTCGGCGAAGCTGTCACCGGACCGGGTGTCCAGCACGACGTCGAACTCCCGCAGCCAGGCGGCCATGCCCTCTCGCCGGGTCACCCACTCCCGGGCCAGCGCACGCGGGTCGCCGAAGCGCACCGGCGCGACCGACGAGCCGTAGTTCTGGGTCACCACCTCGACGCCGGGCCAGACCCGGTCGGCGAGCGCCGCGGTGCCCTCGGCCAGTGCCCGGACGCCCAGGTTCGGGGACTGCTCATCGGCCCAGAGGACGAGGGCTCGCATGCTTCGTGGCTCCTCAGCGGGGGACGACGGGAGGGCGCTGCGTCGCGCCCGCGTCGTCGGTCGGGTTCTCCGGACCGGTGGGGCTCGGATCTCCCGCGACGTTAGTCGCCGGACGGCGTCTGCCCAGGTCAGCACCCACTCGAAGGGAGGACGTCCGCGGCGCCCTACCCTCGAACGGGTCAGGGCGCAGGCCCCTGCACGTCCCCAGGAGCTGACCCAGGTGCCCAGTCCGACGCAGGCCAGGTTCGTCGTCCAGCAGTCGTTCCCGGAACCGCGCCCGACCACGAATCCCTACATCGTGATGCTGGGCCGCAGCATCGCGGCGCTGCCGGGCGTGGAGCTGCGCACCTTCAGCTGGCGTCGTGCGCTGCTGCAGCGCGCCGACGTCTTCCACGCGCACTGGCCGGAGATCCTGGTGACCGGCCGCACCGCGCCGCGCAAGCTCGTGCGCCAGCTGCTGTTCCTGCTGCTGCTGCTGCGGCTGCGGCTGACCCGGACCCCGCTGGTGCGCACCGTGCACAACCTGGAGCTGCCGCAGGGCATCGGCCGCCGCGAGGTCGCCCTGCTGCGCCTGGCCGACCGCTGGACGACGCTGCGGATCCGCCTCAACGACCACACCCGGCTGCCGGCCGAGCAGCCCTCGGACCTGGTGGTGCACGGCCACTACCGGGACTGGTTCGCCGACCTGCCCCGTGCCGAGCAGGTGCCCGGCCGGGTCACCTTCTTCGGACTGGTCCGCCGCTACAAGGGGGTCGACGCGCTGGCCACCGTGTTCGCCCAGACGCCGGACTCCGCCGTCCCGGGCGGGCTGAGCCTGCACGTCGCCGGCAAGCCCTCCTCCGACGACCTGGTCGCCACGCTCGAGGCAGCGGCGGCGGCCGACCCGCGGATCACCCTGCGCCTGCAGTTCCTCGACGACCCGGAGCTCGTCGCGGAGGTCAGCGCCGCGGAGCTGGTGGTCCTCCCCTACCGGGAGATGCACAACTCCGGCGGCGCGCTGACCGCGCTCTCGCTGGACCGGCCCGTGCTGCTGCCGGACAACGAGGTCAACCGTGCGCTGGCCACGGAGGTCGGCCCGGGATGGGTGTGGACCTACTCCGGCGAGCTGGCACCCGAGGACCTGACCGGGACGCTGCTCGCGCTGCGCGCCCGCGGCGACGTCCCGCCGCCGGACCTGTCGGCCCGCGACTGGGACACCGCCGGGCGTCTGCACCTGGCCGCCTACCGGCGTGCCGTGGCGATCGCCCGCGGCTGACCCGGCACGGTCAGCGGCCGGCCGGCGCGGCCGTCCTGCCAGGGGTCTCGTCGCTGGGTCGCGGTGGCCGCCGCCGCACGCCGGTGCCGGTGCGGACCAACGGGAAGCGATCGGCCACGTGGCGCAGCCGCTGGGCGGGACGTTCGACCAGCAGCCAGCTCGCCAGTGCCAGGGGCGCGGTGGCCAGCGTGCTGAGCACGACGTAGGGCACGATGCCGGCCGAGTGCGCACCGAGCAGCACCAGCAGCTGCTGGACCGGGAAGGCGTAGACGTACATGCCGTACGAGACGTCGTTGCGCCGGCCCACCCGCTGCAACGGGAGCACCGCGCCCAGCCAGAGCAGCAGGTAGGCGATCGGCAGGGCCGCCGGTGCCGGACCGAGATCGAGGACGACGACCACGGCGACCCAGCCGGCGCTGATCGCGGCCGGCAGGCCGTGCAGCGCCACCCGGTCGCGGAGCAAGAACAGCACCGCGCCGGCGAAGAAGAACGGCGCCAGCTCGAGGAACGTGTCCACGTCGTAGCGGATCTCCAGGCCCAGGGACCGCTCGGCGACGGCGAGCACCGTGACCACGGCCCACGCGGCGACGACCGCCGGACGGGCCCACCGGCGCGGCACGACGGTGAGCAGCAGGCTGACGGCGACATAGCACAACGCCTCGTACCAGAGCGTCCAGAGCGACCCGTTCCAGACCCCGGCGTAGGGCACCCCGGTCGGTGTGGCGCCCACGGCGTACTCGTGGACCTCCAGGGTCAGGTTCGCCAGGAGGTGCCCGACGCCGTCGCCGACGGCGTAGGGCCCGGCCCCGAGGGCGCTGCCGACCGGGGCCACGACGAAGGCGACGACCAGCAAGGACGCCAGGTAGCCGGGGTAGATCCGCAGGAACCGGCGCCAGGCGAAGCCCGGCAGCTCCGAGGTCAGCCGGCTGGCCGTGATGAGCCAGCCGGAGACGGCGAAGAAGCCGGCCACGGCCAGGGTGCCCAGCGACACGTCGCCGACGTGCGGGGTCTCGCCGAAGCCGCCGATGGGCCAGGCGTGCGCCACGATGACGACCACGGCGAGGAACAGCCTCAGCGCGTTGAGACTGTTGTGCCGAGCGGGGTAGTCCTGCAGCCGAGGCGCGGATCGGCACGGGCGCGTACGGGGGGTGCTCCGGTCAGCCATGGGCGGTCCCGTACTCCTGGTAGACGTGGCCGGCCGTGCCGGCCAGCATGCCGGCACCGCGGGCGGCGCTGCGGGCACCGCGAGCCCGGTGCCGGACGTCGCCGGTCAGCACCCCGAGCAGCCAGCGGGCGGCACCGGCGAGCACCCGGCCGACGCCCCGGCTCCATCCCTCGGCCCGGGCCACCACCCGGCGCAACGGGGAGCCGGCGAGCGCCAGCGCCACCCGGCTGACCGAGTTGCCGGAGCTGAAGGCGCGTCGGAGGACCCACGCCCGGGTGGCCCGCTCGGGCGGCACGACGTCAGTGACGACGGCTTCCGCGCACCAGACCATCCGGCCGCCCGCAGCGACGAGCTGCCGGGTGAACAGGGTGTCCTCTCCCCCGCTCAGCCCGAAGGCCGGGTCGAAGCGCACACCGGCCGCCTGCACCTGAGGCAGGTGCAGCAGCAGGTTGTTCGTCGCCGCCACCTCGATCGGGGTGCCGGTCGGCAGCCGCCGGCGGTCGAAGAAGCCGCCCGCCTCGATCCAGGGCGGCAATGGTGCCGGGAAGCGGGAGGTGACCGTGCCGGCCACCGCTGCTGCCCCGGTGGCGGCCTGGGTGGCCAGCAGGTGCGCCAGCCAGCCAGGGTGCGGCAGCTCGTCGTCGTCGATGAAGACCAGGAGGTCGCCGTCCGCGGACTCCGCGAGCGCGCGGTTGCGGCCAGCGGCGATCCCCGGCGTCGGCTCGTGCACGTAGTCGACCCGCACCTCGGACGACGGCCGGGCGTCCGCCACCGTGCGGCGGCCGCTGCCCGCGGGGTCGTTGTCCACGACCAGCACGCGCGCGCCGCAGGAGACGTCGGCGGCCTGCGCGACCAGCTCCGGGAGGAGGGCGGCGAGGGTCTCCGGGCGCCGGAACGTCAGGACGGCGACGGTGACGGGCGGCTGCCCGGTCACCGGGGGGCCCAGCTGCGCCGCAGCAGACCCGCCACCTCGGCGCGGTAGGTCAGCGGGTCGTGCCGCCGGCGGGCCAGTGCCGCGTCGTCGACGGCCTGCCGACGGATGGCCGGCCACTGCTCGACGAGCTGCACGACGGCGTCCGCCCAGGCCCCCGGCCGGTCCGGGGTCACCGACCGGGCCGAGGCATAGCCCTCCGCGGCCTCCCGGAGGCCGCTGCTGTCACTGACCACCAGCGGGCGGGCGGCCAGGACCGCCTCGACCGCGGTGTTGCCGAACGGCTCGTCGACCACGGACGGGACCAGCACGACGTCGGCCTGCGCGAGCACCGGCCAGACGTCGGTCGCGAAACCGCGGAAGGTGACCTGCCCGTCCAGCCCAGCGGTGGAGACCGCCGACCGCAGCTCGGCCTCGAACCACTCGTAGCCGGGGAACACCCCGCCCAGCAGGTCGAGGCAGGCCGGCACGCCCCGGTCGCGGAGCTCGGCCAGCGCGGCCACGGCGACCTGTGGGCCCTTGCGGGCCGACAGCCTGCCGAGGAAGAGCAGCCGGACGCCGCCGTCCAGCCTCTCCCGGGGCGGCGGCACGCTCGCCGGCGAGGGGATGCCGTTGTGGACGACGGTGGCGCGGCGCTCGACGCCCGGCGCCGACCCGGCCAGCACCCCGAGGCTGAACCGGCTGTTGACCACCACCGCGGTGGCCCAGGAGACGGGCAGCGCCAGCAGCCGGCGGACCGGTGCGGGCGCGCCGCGCTCGGCCTCGTGCACGTGGCAGACCACCCGCCGTCCCAGCAGCCGGCCCAGCGCGATCCACATCGGGATGGTGAGGGTGCTGACGTAGACGCCGTCCCGGCCCGCGGTGCACAGCAGCCGCGCCGCCGGTGCCAGGCCGCGCGCCGCGTCGCCGAGCAGGCGCAGGGCCCCCGCCGGGCGCAGGGCGCTCTTGCGGATCACCGGCATCGGGCAGTGCACGACCTCGGCGCCCAGCTCCTGCACGGCGTCGGCCAGCGGCCCCGGCGCGGGGAGGGCGACGGTCACCCGGTCCTCGCCCACGAGGGCCGCGACCGTCTCCAGGAAGACCCGGTCGGAGCCGTAGAGCTCCGCCCCCGGATGGGCGAGCAGCACCCGCCTCTGCCTCCCGGCCGGCCTGGGTCGGGCCGGCGACACCAGCGCGGCCAGCGCCGCGCCCACGCCCTCGACCGTGCCGCGCACCGCGGACCACAGCGGGCGGGGCGACTGCAGCAGCTGCCGCCGGCCGCCGCGCAGCAGGATCTCCCGGCTGACCGCAGGGGTGCTGACCAGCCAGCGCAGGACCGACCGGCGTGGCAGGTTGCGGGCAGCGAACACCAGCCGGTTGCGGCAGTTCCAGCGGTAGTACAACGGCGAGTGACCGCGGCCTCGCCGGGTGCCCTGGGTGCCGCCCTCGTCGTGGACGACGCGGAGGTCACGGCGCACGGTCAGCCGGGCGCCGGCGGCCAGGGCGCGGTGGCTGAGGTCGACGTCCTCCCAGTAGAGGAAGTAGCCCTCGGTGAAGCCGCCGATCCGGTCCCAGACCTCGGCGTGCACGACCAAGCAGGCGCCGGTCAGCCACTCCTCGCTGTCCGGCAGCGCCGGCCGGCCGGGCCGGTCGCCGCGGATCCGGCCGTCTCGCAGCGACAGTCGCGAGCCACGGAACACCGCCGCCCCGGTGGAGTCGGTGATCAGCGGGCTGATCAGCTCCTGCGGGGCGCGGAGGCTGTGGTCCCGGAGCTCCGCGAGGACGTCCGGGGTGATCACGGCATCCGGGTTGAGCAGGAGGAACGTGACACAGCCCAGTGCCCGGGCCTGCCGCACGCCCTCGTTGCTGGCCGCACCGAACCCGCGGTTGTCCGGGAGCCCGACGAGCTCCCAGCCGCGCTCGGCGGCCAGGACGCCCACCGCGGCGCGCTCCGCGGCGGTGCTCAGGTTGTCCACCACCACGACCCGCACGTCGGGTCCCAGGTCGGCGGCCGCCAGCAGGTTGGCGGCGAGCAGCCGGGAGGACCCGTAGTTGACGACGACCACCCCGAGCAGTCCGCCCGGGCTGGCCGGGTCAGCGGCCGACACGGGTCCGCGCTGCCCGCACCACGGGGCGGGGGGTCACGACGGCGTGCCCAGTCGCCGGACGGCGGGGCGCAGCGGGTCGACGGCGACACCCAGCGCGGCGGGGTCGACGGCGTCTGGCTCGTCCTTGACCGCGGTCTCCACCGGGACCTGGTCGTCGGCGAGGTGCTGGGCCAGGTGCAGGAAGCTGGACCAGTGCGGCCCGAGCAGGTAGCCGGAGCCGGCCAGCAGGTAGAGGTCCACCACGGCGGAGCGCACCCCCTCGACGGAGTTGTAGGCGCCCTTGTC
This sequence comes from uncultured Modestobacter sp., assembly GCF_947486615.1. Classification (GTDB taxonomy): domain Bacteria; phylum Actinomycetota; class Actinomycetes; order Mycobacteriales; family Geodermatophilaceae; genus Modestobacter. Next base: position 933 of record NZ_CANKUD010000004.1, on the reverse strand, counting down.
GATCTGCCCGGTGCAGCCCGGCACGGTCGCACAGATGCGCTCCTGGACCTCGGGAACGTCGCAGGAGACGAAGAACCGGGTGCCCGGCCGCTCCGCGGCGATCCGCTGCATGCGGCGCTCGAACCACTCCACCGGGGAGGTCGCCCGGGTCTCGGCGTGGGAGACCGCGTGCGCGCGGATCTGCACCCCGACGTAGGGCTCCCCGCGGAGTTGGTCGTCGAAGAGCCGGGTCACCCGCTCGGCGATCGCGTCGACCGGGGTGAGCGCGCGGTAGGCGTCGGCCCACGGCCGGGCCCCCGGCGGCAACTGCAGCTCCGAGCCGGTGCGGATCTGCCACAGGCGTTCCCGGCGCTTGCGGTCGTCCAGCCAGCTCAGTGAGGCGTCCTCGTAGGGCCAGCGGTACGCCAGCAGCCGGGAGACCGCCCGGGGCACGGTGCGGCCACGGAAGTCCCACAGGTCGGAGAACGCCGGCCCGAACAGCGGGCCGGTGGGCCAGACGTAGGCGAAGGAGCGGCCCTCCAGCTCGGCCAGGCTCTGGGCGCCGAGGACGACGCGCACCCGGTTCCCGAGCCCGGAGTCGTAGCCGTTGTAGGCGATGACCGCCCCGCGGTCCGGTGCAGAGGACATGTCCAGCTCTCGATCGTCGTGCGGGGGCGCGCGGTGCCGGAGGCAGGCGCGCGGAGCGTGTCCTGCCATCTCAGCCCAGCTCCGGGCGCCGCACATCCCCCGGAGTGGGTGACTCGTGCGGCGACCCGGAGCAGCTGCCGCGGCGGGGGTGGGCACTGGTCCGGCCACCCCCGCCCGCCGGTTCAGCCCGCCGGGACGGGTGCGGGGGCCGGCGTGCTCCCCGGTGCATCCACGTGGAGCTGGTCGGCGACGATGACCTGCGGGCCGGTCGCCGAGCCAGAGGTGTAGCCCTGCAGGTACACCCCT
>NZ_CANKUD010000003.1 GCF_947486615.1 uncultured Modestobacter sp. | reverse complement strand
GTCAGACCACCAGCCCACCCAACGCCATCACCTTCAAGATCACCGCACCAAACTTCAACGCTGCCTGACGCTACCGAGCCCTCAGCCGGTCACCAGCGGCCGGCGAAGTGGTGCACCGGGCCGTGCCCGGAGCCGACGCCCAGCTCGCCCCCGGCGACCAGCGCCGCCTGCAGGTAGTCCCGGGCGCCCTCGACCAGCGGCGCCCAGTCCGGCTCGTCGCCGGCCAGCCGGGCGCGGGCGGCCAGCGCGGCCAGGGCGGAGGACAGCGTGCAGCCGGTGCCGTGCGTAGCCGTCGTCGCCACCCGGGGACGGCGGGTCTCCACCACCCCGGCCGCGGTGACCAGCACGTCGACGGAGTGGTCACCGCCCAGGTGCCCGCCCTTGAGCAGCACGGCGGCCGGCCCCAGCGCGAGCAGCGCGGTGGCCTGCGGGGCGAGCTCGTCGACGGTGGTCGCGGGCGCGACGTCCAGCAGTGCGGCGGCCTCGGGCACGTTGGGGGTGAGCAGGTCGGTCACCGGCAGCAGGTCGGTGCGGACGGCGTCCACCGCGTCCTGCGAGATCAGCCGGTCGCCGCTGGTCGCGACCATCACCGGGTCGCACACCACCGGCCCGGCCGGGCGGTCGGCCAGCACCGCCGCGACCTCGCGCACCACGTCGGCGGTGCCGAGCATCCCGAGCTTGGTGGCGTGCACGGTGACGTCGTCCAGCAGGGTGCGCACCTGCTCGGCCACGAACCCGGCCGGGACGCCGTGCACGCCGGTGACTCCGCGGGTGTTCTGCGCGGTCAGCGCGGTGAGCACCGCCGTGCCGTAGGCGCCGAGTGCGCTGAAGGTCTTGAGGTCGGCCTGGATGCCGGCGCCGCCGCTGGGGTCGCTGCCGGCGATGGTCAGCGCCACGGCCGCGGTCACGCCGGCACCCCGCTCAGCGCGGTGCGCAGCGCCCGGGCCGCCGCCGTCGGGTCGGCCGCGGTGCAGATGTCGGAGACGACGCAGATGCCGTCCACCCCGGTGGCGGCGACCTCGGCCGCGGTGCCGGCGGAGATGCCGCCGATGGCGACCGAGGTGAGCCCGCCGGCCCGGGCGCGGGCGGCCAGCTCCCGGGTGCCGTCCAGCCCCAGCGCCGCGCCGGCGTCGGGCTTGGTGGGGGTGGACCAGACCGGGCTGAGCCCGACCAGGTCGACCGTGCCGGCGGGGAGGGCCAGCACGTCGTCCAGCTCGGCGGCGCTGCCCACCGAGACGCCGACCAGCGCGCCCGGTCCCAGCAGCGTGCGCGCCTCGCCGGGTGGCAGGTCGTCGGCGCCCACGTGCACCCCGTCGGCGCCGGTGAGCACCGCGACGTCGACCGCGTCGTTGACGATCAGCGCGACCGCCGGCGGCAGCACCGCCTGCACCGCGTGGACCAGCGCGAGCAGATCGCGCCGGGACGCCGTCTTGTCCCGCACCTGGACGGCGGTGACCCCGCCGGCGACCGCTCCGGCCACCACCTCCGGCACCGACCGCGGTGCGCACAGCACCGTGTCGGTGACCAGGTAGAGCGTCGGGTCGAAGCCGGCCCTCATGAGTCGCGGACGTCGGCGGCGGCCAGGGCGTCGCCGTCCACGGCGTCGAGCGCGTCCAGCCAGAGCGGGGCGAAGGTGCCCGGCCCGGCGGCCCGCGCGGCGGCGGCCTCGGCGGCGAGCGCCACGTGGGCGTGCGCGGCGACCGTGGCGGTCATCAGGTCACCGGCGGTGGCGAGGTAGGCCGCGACGATCCCACCCAGCGCGCAGCCGGCGCCGGTGGTGCGGGTCAGCAGCGGCGACCCGCCGCCCACCCGGACGACGCGCTCCCCGTCGGTCACCACGTCCACCGGCCCGCTGACCGCGACGATCCCCAGCGTCCGGCGGGCCAGCTCCTGGGCCGCCTCGAGCGCGGCCTCCGGGGAGTCGGTGCTCTCCACCCCGCGACCACCCTTCCCGGCGCCGGCCAGCGCGAGCACCTCCGATGCGTTGCCCCGGACGACGGTGGGCCGCAGCTCGACCAGGTCGGCGGCGAGCTCGGTGCGGAAGGAGAGGCCGCCGACCGCCACCGGGTCGAGCACCCACGGCCGGCCGGCCTCCCCGGCGGCCCGGGCGGCCAGCCGCATCGCCTCCGCGGTGCGCTGGTGCACCGTGCCCACGTTGACCAGGACGGCGGAGGCGACGGCGGCGAAGTCCCCGGCCTCGGCGGGTTCATCGACCATCGCCGGGGCGGCGCCGATGGCCAGCAGGGCGTTGGCGGTGATCGTCTGCACCACGGTGTTGGTCAGGCAGTGCACCAGGGGTGCGGAGTCGCGCAGCGCCGTGCCGGCGGCGCGCAGAGCGGTGGCGTCCACGCCGTGACATCCCTTCGCCAGTGCGAACTGGAGCAGGTTCGACGGGTGTGCTCTCAGTCCCGGGCGGGACACCCCGTGTCAGGCCGGGACGCTAGCACCGCGCCCGGCCCGCCGCGGCCGGTGCGCCCGCCCGGCTTGATCACGAGCCGCTGACCTGCGACTCTGTGCGCCGGACCCAGGAGGAGGGCACGTGGACCCCATCGCCGTGGCCTTCCTCGCCGTCGGCGGGCTGGGCCTGCTCGTGCTCGTCGTCGCGCTGCTGGCCGGCGAGATCGGGGAGATCGGCCCGATCGACGCCGACGGCCCCTTCTCCCTCCCCGCCATCGCCGCGTTCCTCGGTGGGATCGGGTTCGGTGGCGCCGCGGCCACCGCGCTGCTGCCCGCCCTGCCCGGCGCCGTCACCGTGCTGCTCGCCCTGCTCGCGGGGCTGGTGGTGGCGCTCCCGCTGGCCGCCGGCGCCGTCCGGCTGTCGGCGCTGCTCCGCGACATGCCCACCGAGCCCACGCTCACCGCCGACCGGCTGCTCGGCGCCCAGGGGGTCGTCCTCTCCGCGGTGCCCGCCGGCGGGCTCGGTGAGGTCCGGCTCGGCGTGGCCGGCCAGCAGCTGAAGTACCACGCGCGCAGCGACGTCCCGTTGCCCGCGGGCACCCCCGTCTACGTCGTCGACACCCTCACGGAGACCTCCGTGCAGGTCGTCTCCACGGCAGCGGAGACGACCGACCTCTTCCCAGACCCCGGAGGAACCCAGCCGTGACCCTGCTCATCGCCCTCGGCGGCATCGCCGTCCTCGTGCTCCTGCTCGTCCTGCTGGTGCTCTCCCGGATCAAGGTCGCCGGGCCGAACCAGGCCTTCCTGGTGACCGGCCGGCAGGGCCGCTCGGTCACCGGCACCGACGGCGCGGTCAGCCGGGACATGTCCGGGCAGAAGGTCGTCATGGGGGCCAGCGTCTTCGTGCTCCCGGTGGTGCAGAAGCTGCACTCCATCGACCTGTCCAGCCGGCGCATCCCGGTCGGCATCCGCGGCGCGGTGAGCCTGCAGGGCGTCAAGTGCGACCTCGAGGGCGTCGCGATCGTCAAGGTCGGCGGCAACGAGGGCGCGATCCGCGCCGCGGCCCAGCGGTTCCTCGCCCAGCAGGAGGGCATCGACACCTTCACCTCGGAGGTGCTGGCCGGTGCGCTGCGCTCCATCGTGGGCCGGCTGACGATCGAGGAGATCATCCGCGACCGGGCCGCGTTCGCCTCCGCCGTCGCCGAGGAGGCCGAGTCCTCGCTCACCGGCCAGGGCCTGGTGCTGGACACCTTCCAGCTGCAGGACATCCAGGCCGAGGGCACCTACCTCGCCGACCTGGGCCGCCCGGAGGCCGCCCGGGTGCTCAAGGAGGCGTCGATCGCCGAGGCCCGCGCCCGGCAGGCCGCCCAGCAGGAGCAGCTGCTCGCCGACGAGGCGATCGCGGTCTCCCAGCGTCAGCTGCAGCTCAAGCAGGCCGAGATCGACGCGGAGATCGACGCCGCCAAGGCACGCGCCGCCGCCGCCGGCCCGCTCGCCCAGGCCGCGCAGGACCAGGACGTGCTGACCGCCCAGGAGAAGGTCGCCGAGCGGACGGCGGCGCTGACCCAGGCGCAGCTGGACACCAAGGTGCGCCGTCCGGCCGACGCGGAGCGGTACCGGGTGGAGCAGGAGGCCGAGGGCCGCAAGAACTCCGCCATCCTCACCGCCGAGGCCCAGCGGCAGGCCACCATCGCCGCCGCCCAGGCCGCGGCCGAGCAGGCGCGGCTGTCCGGTGAGGGCGAGCGGGCCCGCCGGTCGGCGCTGGCCGAGGCCGAGGCGATCGAGGGCGCCAAGCGGGGTGAGGCGGAGAAGCAGCGCCGCCAGGCGATCGCCGACGCCGTCGAGCGCGAGGGTGCTGCCGAGGCCGCCGCCATCCTGGCCCGCGGCAAGGCCGAGGCCGAGTCGATGGACGCCCGGTCCGAGGCGTTCGCCAACTACGGCGAGGCCGCGATCCTCGACCTGCTGGTCAAGGTGCTCCCGGAGGTGGTCGCGGCGGCCTCGGCCCCGCTGTCGGCGGTGGAGAAGATGACCGTCATCTCCGCCGACGGCGCCGGTTCGCTCGGCCGGTCGGTCGCGGCGAACGTCGCCCAGGGCCTCCAGCTGTCCGGTGACCTCACCGGCCTGGACGTCGCCGCGATGCTCAAGCGGCTGGGCAACGGGGCCGCGGGGAGCGTGGGCGAGGCGGCGCCGGTCACCCGCGTCCCGCTCGACGGCAACTCGCTCGACGGCAACGGCGCGACACCGGCGCGCGACTGACCCGCCGGCGTTCCCGCGGGAACGCCGTTGGACCGCTGACCTGCGGTTCTGTCGTACCCCCGGAGCAGCATCGCGGCATGGGTGCACTCGTGGCGGTCGGTGGCAGGTCGGTGGACGGCGTGGCTGTGGACGGCGTGGACGGCGTGGACGGCGATGGCGCGTCCGTGCCGCGGCCGGCCGAGCGGTCGGTGGCCGAACTGGCCCGGGAGATCCGGTCCGGGGCGGTCCGGCTGGCGGCGGCGACAGCTGTCTGGCTGCGGCTGGTGGCGGAGTTCGACGCCCGGGAGGGCTGGGGTGAGGTCGGCGTCCAGAGCTGTGCGCACTGGCTGGCCTGGCAGTGCGGCATGAGCCCCGGAGCCGCGCGGGAACACGTCCGGGTCGCCCGGGCGCTGGGCTCGCTGCCGGTGACGGCGGAGGCGTTCGCCGCCGGCCGGCTGTCGTACTCGAAGGTGCGGGCGATCAGCCGGGTGGCCGACCCCGGCACCGAGGTGGAGCTGGTCGAGCTCGCCCGGCACGCCACGGCGTCCCAGGTGGAGCGGGTGGTGCGTGCCTGGCGCCGGTCGGACGCCGTCGACGAGGGCCGGGTCGCGGAGAAGCGGTCCTTCCAGTGGCACTGGGACGCTGACGGGATGCTGGTGCTGCAGGTCCGCATGGACGGCGAGTCCGGCGCGGCCCTGCTGGCCGCGGTGGAGTCGCTGGCGGAACGGGACGCCCGCCGGGAACGCGCTGCAGCGACCAGGGCAGCAGCGGCGGCCGCAGAGGCGCCGATCGGAGAGGTGCCGCCCACGGACCCAACGCCCACCGAGACGGGGACGGCCGGTTGCCCTGCCGAGCCCGACACGTTCCCGCGGGAACGGATGAGTGCCCGGCGCTGCCGGGCGCTGGCCCAGCTGGCCGAGGTCGCCGCCGACACCGGCCGGCGAGCGGGCGACCCACCCCGCCGGGAGGTCGTGGTGCACGTGGACGCCGACGTGCTGGCCGACGACGCCGCCGCCGGGCGGGCGCACTTGGAGGGCGGGCCGGCGCTGGCACCGGCGCAGGTGCGGCGGATGGTGTGCGAGGCGTCCCTGACGGTCATCGTCGAGCGGAACGGTCAGCCGCTGGCCCTGGGACGCCGTCGACGGCTGGCCACCCGGGCGCAGCGGCGGGCGTTGTCGGCCCGCGACGGCGGCTGCGCACGGCCGGGCTGCACCGAGACCCGGATCGAGCGGCTGCACGCCCACCACCTCACCCCGTGGCGGCTGGGCGGCCGCACCGACGTGTCGGCGATGGTGCTGCTGTGCGATGTCGACCACGGCCTGGTGCACGACGAGGGCCTCGTGCTCGACCGTCGAGGGCGGGAGCTGGTGGCCCATGACCGGGGCGGGCAGCCGGTCTGGGGCCCGCCCGACCCGGCCTTCGGTGCCGGCCTCGCCGGAGAGCCGGCGGAGGCGGTGCGCCCGCCGCTGACCCTCGTGTCCGACGCCCCGCTGCCCGGCGCCCCACTGCCCGACGCATGGCCTGCCGGCGGGGAACGGATGGACCTCGGGCACGTCGTCTGGGCGTTGCTGGCGCATCGGGACCACCTGCGGCGGACGGCCTCCTGAGCGGTTGCGAGGATGACGCCGTGACCGATGCCCCCTCTCTGCGCTCGGCCCGGTTCGCCGAACTGACCCCCGCCGAGCTGTACGGGCTGCTGCGGCTGCGGGTCGACGTCTTCGTCGTCGAGCAGGAGTGCCCCTACCCGGAGCTGGACGGCCGGGACGTCGAGCCGACCACCGTGCACCTGTGGTTCGCCGACGACGAGGGCACGGTGCTGTCGACGATCCGGGTGCTGGAGAACGGTGAGGACCGGGCGATCGGCCGGGTGGCCACCGCGGTCCAGGCCCGGGGGCGGGGGCTGTCGGCGCAGTTGGTGCAGCGGGGCATCGAGCTGTGCGAGGGCCGCACGATCGACATCGGCGCGCAGGCGTACCTGGAGTCCTGGTACGAGCGGTTCGGCTTCCGCCGGTCGGGGCCGGACTACCTGGAGGACGGCATCCCGCACCTGCCGATGCGGCTGGCCGGCCGGGGCTGACCCGCGCGGACGCAGGGTCACCGGGCCACCCGGAGGGCTGTCACTCCGACGACCTTCTCGTCACCCAGCGGAGTGATCAGGTGACCATCTGTCTTCTGTTGGCCGCTGCGGGGACCTAGCGTCCGGGGTTCCGAGGTGGCCTCCGCCGGCCGACCTCACCGGAGTCCCGGAGAGAGCCAGGCATGACGAGGGTGCGCCCGCGCCGTCCCAGCCGTCGCGCGACGCGACGGGGCATCGTCGTGTCCACGGCCGGTGCGCTCGTGCTCGCCGCGGCCCTGCTGTGGCAGAGCGCCTACGCCGGCTTCACCGACCAGACCGCCGCGCTGCCGGCGAGCATCGGCACCGGCACGGTCGCGCTGACCAACGAGATCGAGGGCATCGCGCCCCTCAGCCTCCCGGAGATGCGCCCGGGCGACAGCGTCACCGAGTGCGTCATCGTCACCTCGACCGGGTCGCTGCCGGCGACCGTGCGGCTCTACGTCCGGGACCGGACGAGCACCACCGACCTGGCCAGCTACCTCCAGCTCTCCTGGGACGCAGGCACCGGTGGCGGCGTGAACGCCGACTGCGCCGGCTTCCGCTCCGCCGGCACCACGGTGAGCACCACGATGGGGTCCTTCGCCAGCAGCTACGCCCGCGGCATCCTGCCCTGGGACACGGCGGGCGGCACCACGGCGGAGACCCGCACCTACAAGTTCACCGTCACGCTCTCGGACAGCGCCCCGGCGCGGGTCAAGGGCGGCTCGGCGCGGCTCACCTTCGTCTGGGAGGCGCAGAACCGATGACCACGACCCTCCCGGCCCCGGCGCACGCCGCATGGCGACAGGGGTGGACGGCGTTCCTCCTCACCTCCCTGGCCCGCGTGGTGCTCGGCGCTCTCGCGGTGCTGCTCGCGGTCTCCGTGCTGCCGGTGGTCATCGGCTGGCAGTCCAGCGTCGTCCTGTCCGGTTCGATGGCGCCCACCCTCACCGTCGGGGACGTCGCCGTCGTCCGGCCGGTCGCGGTCGCGGTCGTCGAGCCGGGGCAGGTGCTGCTGGTCGACGACCCCGACTCCCCCGGTGAGCTCCGGCTGCACCGGCTGGTCAGCGTGCAGCCGGCCGGGCTCCAGCTCAAGGGCGACGCCAACGCGGCCGCGGACGGGTCGCTGGTCGCCCCCTCGGCCGTGCACGGCGTGGTCACCCTCGGGCTGCCGCTGGTCGGCCAGCCCGCGGTGTGGCTCGCCCAGGGGCAGGTGCTGCCGCTCGCCGGCACCGGGCTGGGGCTGCTCGCCCTGCTGGCGCTCGCCGTCGCGCACCGCCGTCCCGAGGACGACCCGCCGGCCGCTCCGCCGATCGCGACCGGGCGCCGCCGCCGTCCGGCCGTCCGAGGGCTGCGCCGCGGTGCCGTGCTCGCCTCCGCCGTCCTGGTGGCCGTGGCTGTGCCGGGCGCCGGCGCGGCGTTCTCCGACACGACGGCCAGCCCCGCGCTCACGTTCCCGGTCGCGGCACACTGGACCTGCCCGGACGTCGTCGCGGCCGACCGGGCGACGCACTACTACCGCCTCCAGGAGCGCTCCGGCACCATCGCCGGGAACTCCGGCACCACCGGCGCGGCGGGCAACGCGACCTACGGCGGCACGGCGACCAGCCAGCCCGGGGGGCCGAACTGTGGCGCCGGGGAGACCCGGGCGGTCACCCTCGACGGCTCCTCCGGGTACCTGTGGACCACCCAGGCGGTGGCGAACCCGCAGTCCTTCACCACCCAGCTGTGGTTCAACACCCGCACCAGCCGGGGCGGGAAGCTCATCGGCTTCGGCAACGGCACCAACGGCGACCGGTCCGGCTCCTACGACCGGCACGTGTACATGACCAACGCCGGGCAGCTGGTGTTCGGCCTCTACAACGGGACCATCTACACGGTGACCTCCCCGCGCACCTACAACGACGGGGCCTGGCACCTGATGACCGCCAGCTTCTCCGCGGGCAGCGGCATGCGGCTCTACGTCGACGGCGCGCTGGTCGCCTCCGGCTGGGCACCGGCGGCGGAGGCCATCACCGGGTACTGGCGGATCGGCTTCGACAACCTCAACACCTGGCCCGCCACGCCGACCAGCGAGTTCTTCGGCGGATCGCTGGCCCACGTGAGCATCTACGACCGGGTGCTGTCGGCCAACGACGTGCGGGAGGCCTGGGAGATCACCCGCTGACGGCCCGGTGACGTGGCCGGCAGACGGCCTCCCGCACCTGCCGATGCGGCTGGCGGGCACCCGGGCTGACCGGGCGCGGACGCTGGGTCACCGGACCACCCGGAGGGCGGTCACCTGGACGATCATCTCGTCACCCAGCGGAGTGAGTGTGTGACCGTGCGTCTTCTGTTGGCGTCGGCCGCGCCCTAACGTGCAGGTTCCGAGGTGGCCTCCCGCCGGCTGACCTCATCCGAGCCCCGGAGTGAGCCAGGCATGACGAGGGTGCGCCCCAGCCGTCCCGCGACGCGACGAGGCCTCGTCGCGTCCACGGCCGGCGCCCTGCTGCTCGCCACCGCCCTGGTGTGGCAGTCGGCCTACGCCGGGTTCACCGACCGGACGGCGTCCGTGCCGCTGCCCACCGTGACCACCGGGACGGTGGTGCTGTCCGACGACGACGCCGGCGGCACGATGTTCGCCGTCCCCGGCATGCGGCCCGGCGCCACCGGAACCCGCTGCATCACCGTGCGGTCCACCGGCAACGCGCCGGCCGGGGTCCGGATGTACGTCACCGGGCGCTCGGACACCAAGGGCCTGGCCGGCGCACTGCGGCTGACCGTCCGCATCGGCACCGGGGGCACCTACGCCGACTGCGCCGGCTTCCGGCCCGAGGGACCGATCTACGACGGCACACTGGCCGCCTTCCCGGCCGACCGGTGGGCCGACGGACGAGGCAGCTGGACGACGGCAGGCAACGCGGCCGGCGAGACGAAGACCTACGAGCTCACCTACGCCCTGCCGGCCGACGCCCCGACCTCGGTGCAGGGCGGATCGGCGACGGTGACCTTCGTCTGGGAGGCCCAGTCGCGCGGAGGCCGGACCCGATGAGCACCTCCCCGACCACCACCCCGCTGGACCCCGAGTCCGGGGACGGCGCCTGGCGGCAGACCCGGACGGCGCTGGCCGTGACGGTGCTGGCGCGGACCGTGCTGGGCACGCTCGTGTTGCTCGTCCTGGTCACGGTGCTGCCCGCCGTCGCCGGATGGCAGTCGACCGTGGTGCTCTCCGGTTCCATGGCACCGGGCGTGCAGCCCGGTGACCTGGCCGTGGTCCGGCCGGTGGACGCCGCGGAGCTGCGGCCGGGGCAGGTGCTCCTCGTCGACGACCCGGACGTGCCCGGCACGCTGCGGCTGCACCGGCTGGTCGACGTGGCGGACGGCGGCCTCCGGCTGCAGGGTGACGCGAACCCCCAGCCGGACGGTTCGCTGGTGCGCCCGTCGGCCGTGCACGGTGTGGGCGTGCTCCGGCTGCCCGGTCTCGGGCTCCCGGTGCTCTGGGCGGCGCAAGGACGCTGGCTGCCGGTGGCCGGTGCGGTGCTCGGGCTGGCCGGGCTGGTCGCGCTCACGCTGCTGCACCGCGCTCCGGCGGGCGCACCGGGCGGGCTGCCCAGCGACACGACCCAGCGGCCCGGCGGGGTCGGCCGACGCCGGGGTGTGGGTCGGGTGAGCCAGCGGACCGTCCGCGGTGGGCTGGCCGTGGGGGCCGTGGGGCTGCTGCTGGCCGTGCTGCCCGGCACCTCGGGCGCGGTCTTCACGGCCACCACCGCCAACCACGTGAACACCTTCACCGCATGGCAGCCCCCGACCTGCGCGTCGGTCGCGTCCGCTGCGCCCGGGTACTTCGGCTTCCAGGAGACCAGTGGGACCGTGGCCCGGAACAGCGGGACCGCCGGCAGCCAGGTCAACGGCACGTACCGCGGCGGGCCGACCCCGGTGGCCTCCGGGCCGCCGAGGTGCGCCCCCGACGGCGGTCGGGCCATGCGCTTCGACGGTGTCGACGACCAGATGACCACCTCCTACGCGATGGCCGACCCGCAGACCTTCTCGGTGCAGCTGTGGTTCGCCAGCACGGCCTGGGAGGGCGGAAAGCTGATCGGCTTCGGCACCGGGGCCAACGGCAGCGCCTCCGGCCAGCACGACCGGCACGTCTACATGACCAACTCCGGGAAGCTCACCTTCGGGGTCTACAACGGCGCCATCGAGACCGTCAGCACCGAGCGCTCCTACAACGACGGGGCCTGGCACCTGGTGACGGCCACGTTCTCCCCCACCACCGGGCTGCGGCTCTACGTGGACGGCGTGCTGGAGAAGGAACGGCGCACGACGACGTCGGCCGAGAACTACACCGGCTCCTGGCGGGTCGGCTACGACACGATCAGCGACTCCTGGCCGGGGAAGCCGCGCAGCGAGTTCTTCGCCGGCTCGATCGCGCACGTCAGCCTCCACCTGTCCGTGCTCTCGGCCGAGGAGGTCGCCCGGCAGTACGCGGTCGGCAGCTGAGGCAGGGACGGCGGGGTCGAGCCGGTCGGTCGCTCCCGGTCAGTCGCTCCCGGTCAGTGACGTGGCCGGCAGCCAGTCGGCGTCGAGCAGCTCGGCGATCTGCTGCAGGCCGGCGGTGTCTCCCCCGGCCGTCGAGCCGGTGACCGCCAGCCGCTCCACCATGACCCGGGCGACGTCCTCCTCCACCGTGTCCTGCGCGAACGCCACCCGCCACGGCGAGACCTGGTGGTCGCGGTGGGTGCGGCCGGTGACCTGCCGCGCGGCGATGCCGGAGAACCGCGGCTGGTGGAACAGCCCGACCCGCGGCGTCGTCGACGCGGTGCGCCCACCGGGCAGCACCTCGGCGGCGTGCAGGCTGATCGAGGCGGTCACGGTGAACACGCAGACCGGCGCCTCACCGGTCTGGAATCGCAGCCGCTCGGCCTCCACGTCGAAGCGGTCCCGGCCGTAGATGGAGGCGACCGCGATGCCGCCGTCCAGCAGGGCCTCGCGGATCGGGTCCGCGGCGGTCTCGACGAACTCCACCGACACCGCGACCTGCCGGTCGGCCTCCACCTGGGCCTTGACCCAGTCGACGGTGGCCTGCGCCCGGATCAGCCCGGCCTTCTGCCGGAACCGCAGCAGCGCCGCCCGGCCGCGCGCGGTCTCCCGCTTGCGGCGGGCCAGTTGCATCTCGGCGCGGAACTCCGACCACTCGGCCTCGTACTGGGCGCGCTCGGCCGGGGTCAGCTCGACCGGGGTGCCGGTGACCGACACCGGTCCCCACGGCGCGGGGCGGTGCAGCGTGGCCGGCGGATCGGTGTCGGCCAGCCAGCTGCGCAGCGTGGCCAGGTCGGCGCGGCGCTCCTCGGCGTCCTCGGTCCAGCTCCAGCCGTAGCGGGCACGTTCCACGTGGAACCCGTGCGCCGCCAGCCGGCTGGGCAGGTCGGCCCACTCCTTCAGCGGTTCCCCGTGGACGGCGGCGAAGTGCGGCGCGAGGTACGGCAGCTCCAGCGGGGTGTGCGCCGGGGTCGCGGTGGCCAGCAGGACGTAGGGCGCGTCCTTCACCCGGCCGGCGCCGGAGACCGACTTCCAGTGCTTCCACCGCTGGGTCGTGGTGTGCCGCACCATGTGCGCCTCGTCGGCGATCACCACGTCGAACCGCGCGCCGGTCGCCTTGGTCAGCCCGGCCACCTTGCCCAGCCGGTCCCAGGTGGTCACGCACCAGCGCAGCCCGCTGTCGCCGAAGGCGGCGATCGAGCGGGCCCAGTGCGGCACGGTGATGGCGGCCGGCCGGTCGGCGACGACCAGCACCGAGCGGACCGGCCGCTGCTGCTCGGCCCGCCGCGCGGCGATCTGCCGGACGGCGAGGACGGCAGTGCCGGTCTTGCCCACGCCCGGGTCGTCGCCGAGCAGGAACATCCGCCCGCCGGCGGCCTCGTGCGCGGCGATGACCGCCGACCCGGTCAGCTGCTCGGCCCGCGGGCTCATCGGCCGGGCCGTGGGGAGCGGGCGCGGCTCGGCGTTCAGCTCGTCCTCGACGAAGCGCTCGAAGCTGTGCGGCGGCGGGTCGTACGGCGCCAGCGCGGCGGGCAGCTCGCGGCCGACGAACACGTGCGCCGACAGCCCGGCGTGCCAGCTCGCTCCCGGCGCGGGTGCCCGGAACGGCACGGCGAGCACCCAGACGCGCTCCCCCGGCCCGGCCTGCGGCAGCTCGGCGGCCGCTCTCGGGGCCTTGCGGGGTGCGGCCTTCCGCGGGGCCGCCTTTCGGGTCGTGGTGGTCGTGCTGCTGCGGGTCGAGCTGGTGGAGCGCCGGCGGCGTCCGGGCACGGGGTCCTCCTGGGGCGGCCGTCGGGGAGCCCCGACGCTAACCGCGGGCACCGACGGTCGCGGGCAGCGACATCGGGTCTGGTGGGATGAGGGCATGACCGACGCGATCCGGCTGGCCGCCCGCACGCTCGGCACCACCGGCCCCCGGGTGGTGTTCGTGCACGGCCTGTTCGGCCAGGGCCGGAACTGGACGACGATCGCCAAGGCCCTCGCCGAGGACGGGCACCGGGTGACGCTGCTCGACCTGCCCAACCACGGGCACTCGCCGTGGACCGACCGGGTCGACTACGTCGACATGGCCGAGTTCGTCGCCGCCGAGCTGGCGCTGCTGGGCGACCCGGTGACGCTGGTCGGGCACTCGATGGGCGGCAAGGTGGCGATGCAGCTGGCGCTGCGGTGGCCGGAGCTGCTGCGGGCGCTGGTCGTCGTCGACATCGCCCCCACCGACTACCCGGAGACCGGCGGCCGCACCGACGACCCCGACGAGGAGGCCTCCCCGTTCGCCGCGTTCATCGCCGGGATGCAGGCGATGGACCTCGACGCGCTGGAGACCCGCGAGGACGCCGACCAGGCGTTGCGGGCGGCCGTGCCCAGCACGATGGTCCGGTCGTTCCTGCTGCAGAGCCTGGTCCGGGACGGCGTCGGGGCCGGCCAGGGCTGGCGGTGGCGGCTGAACCTGGAGACGCTGGCCCGCGACCTCGGCGAGCTGCGCCGCTTCCCCGACCCGCCGCCCGGGGCCACCTTCGACGGCCCGGTGCTGTGGATCGCCGGTGCCAACTCCACCTACGTGTTGGACGACGACCGGCCGCGGATGGACGAGCTGTTCCCCGCCACCCGGCTGGTGCGGGTGAAGAACGCCGGGCACTGGGTGCACTCCGAGCAGCCCGAGGTCTTCCTGGAGACGGTGCGCCGGTTCCTGGCGCAGGTGGAGGGATGACCTGGCCCCGGCCGGTGCCGCTGATCGGCGACGGCACCGCAGCCTCCGAGCGGGCCGCCGACCCGACCGGCTGGGCGCTGCCGGCCGAGGACCGGGCCGGGCTGTACCGGGCGATCGAGTCCCGGCGCGACATCCGCCGGTACCGCCCCGACCCGGTGCCCGACGAGGTGCTCACCCGGGTGCTCACCGCCGCCCACCAGGCGCCGTCGGTGGGGCACAGCCAGCCGTGGCGGTTCGTCGTCGTCCGGGACGCCGCGGTGCGGGACACCGCCGCCGTGCTCACCGACCGGGAGCGGCTGCGCCAGGCCGCCCAGCTGGAGCCGGACGCCGCCGCCCGGCTGCTGGACCTGCAGCTGGCCGGGGTGCGGGAGGCCCCGCTGGGCGTCGTCGTGTGCTGCGACCGGCGGGCGCCGGCGGCCGGGGTGCTGGGCCGGGCCACCTTCCCCGACGCCGACCTGTGGAGCTGCGCCGCCGCCATCCAGAACCTGTGGCTGGCTGCCCGCGCGGAGGGCCTCGGCCTGGGCTGGGTGACGCTGTTCCGCCCCGACGAGCTGGCCGCGCTGCTCGGCCTGCCCGAGGGCGTCGTCACGCTGGGCTGGCTGTGCCTGGGCTGGCCGGACGAACGGCCGCCGGAGCCGGGCCTGGAACGGGCCGCCTGGTCGCGCCGGCAGCCGCTGGCCGACGTCGTCCTCACCGACCGCTGGCCGGCCGGCGACGTCGCCGCTCCCCCGTCCCGGCTGCGGGCACCCGAGCCCGAGGCGGTGGTCGGCGCCCGGGATGCCGCCGACCGGCTGCTCACCCCACCCGGGTCGCTGGGGGTGCTGGACCGTGCGGTCGACCGCGCCGTCGCGCTGGGCCGCACCGAGCTGGCCGGCGGCACGCTCGTGCTCGCCGCCGCCGACCACCCGGTCGCCGCCCGCGGCGTCTCGGCGTACCCGGTGTCGACCACCCGGGACGTCGTCACGGCAGCGGTCGCCGGGGAGGCGCTGGGCGCGACGGCCGCCCGCTCGGCCGGGCTGGACGTCGTCGTGGTGGACGCCGGGGTCGCCGGACTCCCGGTGCCTGGCGCGGTGCCGGCGCGGGCGGCGGACCCGCGCGGTGACCTGGTGGACGCCGCTGCGCTCACCCCTGCCGACACCGAACGGCTGGTGGCCGCCGGTCGCCGGCTGGGCGCCGAGCACGGCGCCGCGACCGGGCTGGTGGCGCTCGGGGAGGTCGGCGTCGGCAACACCACGGTCGCGGCCGCGCTGGCCGCCGCCTTGTTGCACGTGGAACCGGACGTCGTCACCGGCCTGGGCGCTGGGGTGGACGCGGCGATGTTCGACCGCAAGCAGGCGGTGGTGGCGGCGGCGCTCGAGCGGGCCGGTGGGGACCTCGAGCCGATGCGCGCGCTCGGTGAGCTGGGTGGGCCGGAGTTCGCGGTGCTCGCCGGGGTGGTGCTGGGCGCGGCCGAGGCCGGGGCGATGGTGGTCGTGGACGGGTTCGCCACCTCGGTGGCCGCGCTCGTCGCCGTCCTGCTGGAGCCGGCCGTGCAGTCCTCGCTGGTTGCCGGGCAGCGCAGCCGGGAGCGGGGCCACGAGGCGGTGCTGCATGCGCTGGGCTGCGAACCGCTGCTGGACCTGCGGCTGCGCGCCGGCGAGGGCGTCGGCGCGGTGCTCGCGGCCGGGCTGCTGCACCAGGGCCTGGCGATGCGGGCCGGCACGGCGCGCGTCGACCACTAGTCGCCCGGCCCGGAGCAGGGACATGCTGGGCCGGTGCTGGCGGAGTCGGTGGTGCACCGTCCGCCGGCCGTGCTGCGGCCGTTCGTCGCCGAGGTGGTCGGCTACCGGCACGAGGGGTTGACCCCGACGCTGCACCGGGGGCTGCCCTCGCCGCACCTCACCCTGGTGCTGCCCCTGGAC
Source organism: uncultured Modestobacter sp. (assembly GCF_947486615.1). GTDB lineage: Bacteria > Actinomycetota > Actinomycetes > Mycobacteriales > Geodermatophilaceae > Modestobacter. Next base: position 489,919 of record NZ_CANKUD010000003.1, on the reverse strand, counting down.
GAGCCGCTGGTGATGGCCGCCCACCCCGACCCCGGTCAGGCCGGGAGTGCCCACGATGCGCTGGTCGGTGGGCTGCACACCGCGCCGGCGCTCATCGCCACCGGCACCCGGCAGTTCGGCGTCCAGCTGTCGCTGACCCCGCTGGGTGCGCGGGCGCTGCTGGGCGTGCCGGCGGGCGCCCTGGCCTCGCTGGACGTCGAGCTCGCCGACCTGCTCGGCCCGGCGGCTGCCGAGCTGCTGGACCGGCTGCGGGCCGCGACCGGCTGGCCGGCCCGGTTCGCCGCCCTCGACGCGGCGCTGCTGCGGTTGCTGCCCGACCGTCCCGCGCTGCCTGCGCCCGAGCTGGCCGAGGCCTGGGCGCTGACGACCCGGGCCGCCGGCCGGCTCGGGGTCGCTGCCGTCGCGGCGCGGGTCGGCTGGTCCGAGCGGCACCTGCGGCAGCGGTTCACCGCCGAGTTCGGCCTGACACCCAAGGAAGCTGCCCGGGTGGCCCGTTTCTCCGTCGCCCGGCGGCGGCTGGCCGCCGCGGTGGCCCGGGGGCGCTCCCCCGACCTCGCCGTCCTGGCCGCCGGGCACGGCTACGCCGACCAGTCGCACCTGACCCGCGAGTGGCGGGCGCTGGCCGGGCTGCCACCGCGCCGCTGGCTGGCCGCCGAGCACCAGCTGCTGCGCCCCGACGCCGACGAGCTGCTCCGATTCGTCCAAGACGGGACGTCGGCCGGCGGGCCACCCTCACGGGCATGACGACTCCCCCGCCCACCGTCTGGCCCGCCTTCCGCGCCCGCAACGCGCACGGTCTGATCCGCTTCCTCGTCGACGCGCTCGGCTTCGCCGAGGTGTTGGTGGTGCCGGACGGCGCAGGCGGCGTCGCGCACGCCGAGCTGGCCTGGCCGCCCGGGGGCGGGGTGATGCTCGGCTCGGTGCGCGACGACCCGGACGACGGCTGGCCGGCCAGGCCCGGCACCGCGGCGGCCTACCTGGTCACCGCCGACGTCGACGCGCTGCACGTCCGCGCGGTCGCCGCCGGCGCGGTGTCGGTGCGCGAGCCGAACGACCCGCCGCACGGCGGCCGGGAGTCCTCGCTGCGCGACCCGGAGGGCAACCTCTGGAGCCTGGGCACCTACCGCGGCGCCCCGCGCCGGACCTGACCGCGTCCTCCCGGCCCGGGTCGACCCGCTGCACCGGTCAGCTGGAAGGGGCCGGACGTCATCTCCCCACGCCGGGGTTGACCCAGCCGCCATGATCACCTCGTGGACGACGCGACAACCCGGACCGGGACGGCGGACGTGGAGCTGCTCGCCGAGCTCCGGGGTCGACGGCAGTGGGTGCTGGGCATGTTCGCCGTGGTGTGGTTGGTCCTGGCTGCCCTCCAGTTGGCGGGCGGGAACGTCTGGGTGGGGTCCGCCCAGGTCGTGCTCGCGCTCGCGTATGCGGCGCTGTGGTGGTTCAGCCCCCGACCACATGTCCAGTCCGTCACCGAGGAGGCGCTGGTCCTGCGCCGCAGCACCTTCTGCACCCGGGCGATCCACCGGGCGCAGATCGACGACGTGCAGGCCAAGTACCTGGGCGCCTACGGCCTCCGTCTGACCCTGCAGGACGGCGAGACGATCGACCTGCCCGGCAGGGCGTTGCAGTACGAGGTTGCCGCAGCCCAGGCCGCGGCGCTCCGCCGGTGGGCCGGGCTGGACGACCCGGTCAGCTGAACAGCCCCCGGACGTCGTCGGCGGTCAGGGCGCCGGAGGCCAGTGCGCCGTCGTCGACGACCTGCTCGAATAGCGCCTGCTTGCGGGCCTTGAGCTCCATGACCTTCTCCTCGATGGTGCCCACGGCCACCAGCCGGTAGACGATCACCGTCTTGTCCTGGCCGATCCGGTGCGCCCGGTCGACGGCCTGCGCCTCGCTGGCCGGGTTCCACCACGGGTCGAGGACGAAGACGTAGTCGGCCTCGGTGAGGGTCAGGCCGAAGCCGCCGGCCTTGAGGCTGATCAGGAAGACCGGCGCCGTCCCGGTGCGGAACTGCTCGATGGCGGCGTCCCGGTCGCGGGTGCGGCCGTCCAGGTAGACCCAGTCGATGCCCTCGGCGGTGAGCCGGTCGCGGATGCCGCGCAGGAAGCGGGTGAACTGGCTGAACACCAGCACCCGGTGGCCCTCGGCGACCACCTCGCGCAGGTGCTCCAGGAAGGCGTCGGCCTTGCTGGACCGCACGTCGGAGTAGGCCGGGTCGACCAGCACCGGGTCCAGGCTCAGCTGCCGGAGCAGGGTCAGCGACCGGAAGATCGTCATCCGGTTCTTCTGCATGTCGTCGACCAGCCCGAGCACCTTGCTGCGCTCCCGCTGCAGGTGGGTCTGGTAGAGCTTCTCGTGCCGCGGGTTGAGCACCACCTCGAGCACCTGCTCCTGCTTGGGCGGCAGCTCGGCGGCGACCATCTCCTTGGTGCGGCGGCGCATCAGCGGGCGGATCCGGCGGCGCAGCACCGCCAGCTTCTCCGCGTCGCCGTCCCGCTCGATCGGGATGCGGTAGGCCTCGGTGAACCGCTCCGGGTCGGGGAACAGCCCGGGCGCGACGATCGACATCAGCGCCCAGATGTCCATGACGCTGTTCTCCAGCGGGGTGCCGGTCAGCGCCAGCTTCACCGGCGCCGGCAGACGGCGGGCGCACTGGTAGGTGCGGGCCTGGCGGTTCTTCACGAACTGCGCCTCGTCCAGCACCAGGGCGCGCCACGGCATCGACGTCCAGGCGTCCTCGTCGATCCGGAACAGCGCGTAGGAGGTGACGACGACGTGGGCGCCGGCCACCTGCTCCTCCAGCGCCCGCCCGCGCTTGCGCTCGGTCTCCTCCACGGTGACCACCCGCAGGCCGGGGGCGAACCGGGCCGCCTCCCGCGCCCAGGTGGAGACCACGCTGGTCGGCGCCACCACCAGCGCGGGCGCCTCGTCCAGGTCGCCGGCCTCGTGCGCCCGGACCAGCAGCGCGAGGGTCTGCAGCGTCTTGCCCAGGCCCATGTCGTCGGCGAGCACCCCACCGAGGCGGTGGTCCCAGAGGAAGGCGAGCCAGCCGTAGCCCTCGTGCTGGTAGGGCCGCAGCTCGGCGGCCAGCCCGGCCGGTACCGGTGGCGGCTCGGCCTGCTCGGCGTCGATCAGCCCGCGCACCTCGCGGGTCCAGCGCTCGCTCTGCTCCTCGACCACCCCGAGCCCGAGCAGCTGCTCCCACAGCCCGGCCTGGAAGCGGCTCACCTTCACCCCGTCGCCGGGCACGTCCTGCAGCGCCCGGGCCTCCTCGATCAGCAGCCGCAGCTGCTCGAACTCCGGCCGCTGCAGGGAGAACCAGGTGCCGCTGATCAGCGCCAAGCGGGTGCGTCCGGCGGCGAGTGCCTGGAACAGCGTCGCGAACGGCACGTGCTGGCCGTCGACGGTGACGCTGACCCCGAGGTCGAACCAGTCGGACTCCCGGCTGTCCCGGGCGGTGAAGCTGATCTCCGGTGCCGACGTGCTCTGCCGGTAGTCCGTCGGGGTGCCCAGCACGGTGACGTCGACGTCGGGGTCGGCGTGCAGCTCGGGCAGCACCTCGGTGGTGAACTCCAGCGCCTCCATCCCGGTCAGCTCCACCTCCTCGGCGAGCCGGCGCTCCGTCGTCCAGAGCTCGGGGAGCCCACCGACCGGCCCGGGGAGTGCCTCGACCAGCGACCGTTCGGCGGCCGGGTCACGGCCGTCGCCCGGCCTGGTCGGCTGTCCCAGGGAGAAGGAGCGCTCCGGCCCGTAGTGCACCGACCAGCGCACGCAGACCGCCGCGTCACCGGGGTAGCGCACCTCGACGGCCAGGCGCGGGGGCGCCACCTCGGGCAGGGCCACCGAGCCGTCGGCGGAGATGACCGGCACCGCCTTGCGCAGCCCGGGGTACCAGTCGCGCAGGAACCGGTCGACGTCACCGGACGGGATGCCGATCACCCCGCCGCGGGCCACCAGTCCGGCCAGCACCGGCGGCGCCGGGGCGTCCAGCCGGGCCAGCACCAGACCGGGGGCGCCGTCCGGTGCCTGGTCCCGGCTGGGCCCGTCCACGGTCACCCCGTGCGGCGGCATGCCCAGGAAGGAGATCAGCGCCGGGTCCACCGGACGGCCGTCCACCCGCAGGACGGCGGAGAGCTCCGTGCGCTCCGCGCCGTGCCGCAGGTCGACCGCGACGTCGGCATCGGCGTCGGCCAGCAGCACCGGGCGGGGCGGCCGGTCGGCGGTGAGCAGCGGGACCCCGTCGGTCACCGCCTCGCGCAGCAGCCGCCACAGCCCGGGGCCGAACTCGTGCAGGTACACGTCGACCGGGGCGTAGGACCAGTACTGGTTGCGGGCCGCCTGGTGGGTGGCGTGCAGCGCGCGCATCGCGGCCACGTGCGCGGGGTCCCAGCCGGCGCGGCTGTCGTCGTACTGCAGCTGCTTCCACGACACCCCGGTGCGCACCCACTGGCCGCGCTTGCCCGGCACCACCGGCCGCAGCCGGACCAGCCGCTGCCGGGTGCCGGGTGCGGCGACCGAGGAGCGGCCGCGGCCGGGCTCGGGCTCGACCAGCTCGAACTGCAGGCCGACCGGCACCGCGGCGCGCGGCGCCCGGTCCACGGCGGCGGTCACCAGCTCCTCGAGCTGCTGCTCCCAGCCCCGGACGGCGGGCTCGCGGGTGCCGGCCGGGATCAGCCGGCGCAGCGACAGCAGGACGGCGACCGCGTGCTTGCAGTCGTCGCCCACCGGGCAGGTGCAGGCCCCGGCCCAGGGCACCCGGCCGCCGTCGGTGCGCACCACCACCGTCCGGTAGGGCTCGGGCCCGCTGCCCTGCACCAGCCCGGTGAGCCGGCGCGCGTCGTCGGAGTGGCGGAGGTCGAGCACGCCCCGGGCGACGTAGGACCGGGCCCGCTCGAGCACCTCGGGCCCGACGGCGTCCGCCAGTGCCTCGTCGGTGACCATCTCCCGCCAGTCCCCGAGCACCCGATCAGGCTACGGCGGGGCACCGACAGGGCGACCCGGGTCGCGGTCAGCGGGGCTCCGGCGCGAAGATCAGCACATGAGCTCCGAGCGCGCCGGCCAGCCGGCCCAGCCCTCCGACCTGGTCGACGTCCCGCACCTGGTCACCGCCTACTACACGGTGCAGCCGGACCCGGCCGACGTGGCGCAGCAGGTGGTGTTCGGGACGTCGGGGCACCGCGGGTCCTCGCTGGACGGCGCGTTCAACGAGCCGCACATCCTGGCCACCACCCAGGCGATCTGCGAGTACCGCGCACAGCAGGGGTACGACGGCCCGCTGTTCGTCGGCCGGGACACCCACGGGCTGTCCGAGCCGGCCTGGGCGAGCGCTCTGGAGGTGCTGGCCGCCAACGACGTCACCGTGCTGGTCGACGCCGCCGACCGCTACACCCCCACCCCGGCGGTCAGCCACGCAATCCTGCGGGCCAACCGGGGGAAGACCAGCGGGCTGGCCGACGGCATCGTCGTCACCCCGTCGCACAACCCGCCCCGGGACGGCGGCTTCAAGTACAACCCGCCCTCGGGCGGCCCGGCCGACACCGACGCCACCGGCTGGATCGCGAAGCGGGCCAACGAGCTGCTGGCCGCCGGGCTGGACGGGGTGCGCCGCGTCCCGTTCGCCCGGGCCCGGGCCGCGGCACAGTCCTACGACTTCCTGGGCACCTACGTCGACGACCTGCCGAGCGTGCTCGACCTGGACGCCGTCCGGGCCGCGGGCGTGCGGATCGGTGCCGACCCGCTGGGCGGGGCGAGCGTCGACTACTGGGGTGCGATCGCCGAGCGGCACCGGCTCGACCTGACCGTGGTCAACCCGCTGGTGGATCCGACGTGGCGGTTCATGACGCTGGACTGGGACGGCAAGATCCGGATGGACTGCTCCTCCCCCTCGGCGATGGCCTCGCTGATCGGTGCGAAGGACCAGTTCCAGGTCGCCACCGGCAACGACGCCGACGCCGACCGGCACGGCATCGTCACCCCCGACGGCGGGCTGATGAACCCCAACCACTTCCTCGCCGTGGCGATCTCCTACCTGTTCACCCACCGCGACGGCTGGGGCGCCTCGACCGCGGTCGGCAAGACGCTGGTGTCGTCGTCCCTGATCGACCGGGTGGTCGCCGACCTCGGCCGGGAGCTGGTCGAGGTGCCGGTCGGGTTCAAGTGGTTCGTGCCCGGGCTGCTCGACGGGTCGGTCGGCTTCGGCGGCGAGGAGTCGGCGGGCGCGTCCTTCCTCCGCCGCGACGGCGGGGTGTGGACGACGGACAAGGACGGCATCCTGCTCGCCCTGCTGGCCTCGGAGATCCAGGCGGTGACCGGGAGCTCGCCGTCGCAGCTGCATGCGTCACTGACGGAAAAGTTCGGCGCCTCGGCCTACGCGCGGGTCGACGCCGCGGCCACCCGGGAGGAGAAGGCCGCCCTCGGCAAGCTCTCCCCGGAGGCCGTCACCGCCACCGAGCTGGCCGGCGAGCCGATCACCGCCAAGCTGACGACGGCGCCCGGCAACGGCGCCGCGATCGGCGGGCTGAAGGTCACCACCGAGAACGCCTGGTTCGCCGCCCGCCCGTCCGGCACCGAGGACGTCTACAAGGTCTACGCCGAGTCCTTCCAGGGCCCCGACCACCTCGCCCAGGTCCAGGAGGAGGCCAAGGCCGTCGTCTCCGCCGCCCTGGCCGGCTGACCAGCCCACTGACCGCCAAAATGGCCATTTTGGCGGTCAGTGGGCGAGGGCCTCGCAGACTCGACGGACGACGGAGTCCAGGTCGCGCAGGTCCGCGGCGCTGAGCCGGATGATCCGCCAGCCGGCAGCGACCAGGTCCGCGTAGCGCCGGTCGTCCGCGACGATCTTCTCTGCATCGAAGTGGTGGGCGCCCTCGTACTCGACGATGAGCTTCACCTCCGGCCATGCGAAGTCCACCCTGGCCAGGAAGTCGCCGCGGTGGAACACCTGGAACTGGGGCTCGGGGGTGAGCCCGGCGAGCTCGAATGCGACGCGCACCCTCGATTCCGGCGCCGACTCCGCTCGCGGGTCGACCAGCGGGATCGCACGTCGTACTCGCGTGACCCCCCAGCGGCCGGTGCCTCGTTCGGCGAGCTGCACCAGTTCGGGGAGGCTCACCGTCCCGCGCCGGGCCATCGCGTCGAGTGCTGCCACGGCGGTGCCCAGCGGCTCCAGGGTGGCGACGTCCCAGGCGGTGCGTAGCGGCGTGGTGATCGGTACACCGTCCACCTGCTGGACGTCGTCCACCCGGAGATCGGTTCGGTGCACTCGCACCTGCCGAGGGCCCTTCCACTCGATGTCCGCCGGCCGGACGACGGTCACCGCATCCTGGGCGCCGGCGAACGGTGCGCCGTGCCAGGCCGCCGCCGAATGGCCCCCGATCGCCGTCCCCGGGGGCAGCAGCAGCGCGACGCCGGAGGCGCGGACCCGGTGGTCGACGTCCAGTGCGGGATCTGCGTAGACGCCCTGCACGAGCCGCCGGTAGCCCAGGGTGCGCAGTCGCTCCCGAGTCAGCCGCCCCTCGGCGATGGCATGGCTGCCGATGAAGATCCCGGTGAGATGGGTGTCGCGCGGCACGCCGCAGAGAGTGCCGCGGATGGGCGAGTCGCCGCTCCCGCCGTCCACAGGGCCCGGCCTCATCCCGCCAAAATGGCCATTTTGGCGGACGGGTGGGTCAGCGGGTCTGGATCAGCACGCCGTACCAGCCGAGGCCCTGGTAGGTCTCGTAGCCGGGGGTGCGGGCGAAGCCGACGGTGCGGTCGCCGTCGGGGTAGGCGCCGGTCGTCTCGCCGCCGGTGCGCAGCTCCAGCCGCTCGGTGAGCACGCCCTGGCCGTCGGAGGCGGCGAGCACCAGGCCGGTGGCGTCGAGCAGCAGCGCGCGGGTGCGGGCGCGCTCGTCGTCGGCCAGCCGCAGCCCGTCCAGGATCGCCTGCGTCTGCGGCGCCCAGTCGAAGAAGACGCCGAGCGCGCCGATCACCTCGCCGTCGGTCTCGCCGTCCCGGCGCACCGCGGTGGCGTAGGTGGCGACCGCCGAGCCCAGCTCCGGTGACTCCCGGACGTCCTCCACGGCGTAAGCGTCCCCGTCGGGCGTGGCCAGCGCGTCGCGGAACCAGCGCTGGTCGCTGACGTCACTGCCGACCACGCCGGGCCAGCGGGCGGGGGCGGCGTTGGCCAGCACCCGGCCGGCGGCGTCGGTGACCCAGAGGTCCAGGTAGACGGTGTAGTTGCGCAGGATGACGCCGAGCCGCTGGGTGACCGTGGCCAGCGTGTGTGGGGTCGGAGAGGAGGCGGCATCGACGACGGCGGCGTCGGTGGCCCACCAGCGGACGTCGCAGGTGCGCTCGTACAGGTTGCGGTCGACCAGCTCGATGGCGTTGAGCGCCAGGTCGGCCAGCCGCTGCCCGCGCACCTGGGAGACCAGCTGGGCGCCGAGGTCGCGCAGCTCGGCGACGGTCGGGCCGAGCTCCTCCGACAGCCCGGTGCTGATCGCCGCGGCCCGCTCGGCGATCTGCTTGACCTCCTCGGCCACCACCGCGAAGCCCCGGCCGGCCTCGCCGGCGCGTGCCGCCTCGACGAGGGCGTTGAGGGCCAGCATCCGGGTCATCCGGGCGATGGTGTCCAGATCGCGCAGCCGGGACGACGACTGGGCGTCGACCGCCTCGGCCAGGGCGACGACTCTCTCCGGCACCGCTGCTCCGCTCGTCCGTGCAGCCGGTCGGGTCCGGCCTGCACCCTGGAGCATCGGTGCGTGGGAACGGTTGTCCAGCCGGGCCCGATGACGTTCGCGTTACCAGGTGCTCACCCATCCCCGCAGGTCAGACGCCGGTTCTCGCCGGGTGATCCCTCTGCTCCGGCACCGGGGCGCGGCGAGCCCACGGAGGTGACGAGGGTCGGCCGCATGGTCGGGCGGCGAGCCGTTGACATGCTGGCTAATGATGCTAGCTTCTAGCTAACGCACTAAGCCAACTGGAGGCAGTCATGACCGAGTTCCTCACCGTCGACGGCGGCACGCTCGCCTACGACCTGACCGGCACGACCGGTCCCCTCGTGGTGCTCGCCCACGGCATGGGCGACAGTCGCGAGGCCTACCGCTTCCTCGTCCCCGCCCTCGTCGACGCCGGCTACCGGGTCGCCGCCATGGACCTGCGCGGCTGCGGGGAGTCCAGCGCCGAGTGGCCGTCCTGGTCGCGCACCGACATCGCCGGTGACCTCCTCGCCCTGGTGCGCCACCTGGGCGGCCCGGCCGTGCTGGTCGGTCACTCCATCGCCGGTGGCGCGGTCACCATCGCCGCAGCGACGGCCCCGGAGCTGGTGACCGCGGTGGTCGAGCTCGCGCCGTTCACCCGCAAGCAGTCGATGAGCCTCGGCGACCTGCGGGTGGCCTCCTACCGCCGCGGCATGCGCCACCTGCTCGCCACCGCTGTGCTCGGCAGCACGAAGCAGTGGGTGAAGTACCTCGACGTCGCCTACCCCGGCACCAAGCCCGCCGACTGGGACACCCGGCTGGACCAGATCACCGCGATGCTCGCCGAGCCGGGCCGGATGAAGGCCCTGCAGGGGATGGGCAAGACCAGCCCCGTCGAGGCCGGGGAGCAGCTCCGCGACGTCCGCTGCCCGGTGCTGGTCGTGCAGGGCAGCGCCGACTGTGACTGGGTGTCGCCGCAGGCCGAGGGTGAGGCCATCGTCGCCGCCCTGCCCACCGGTCTGGGCCGCCTGGAGATGGTCGAGGGGGCCGGGCACTACCCGCACGTCCAGTTCCCCGCCGAGGTGGGCACCGCGATGCTCACCTTCCTGGCCGGCGCGCGTGCCTAGGGCCGGTCTCGGTACGGCCGCGGTCGTCGCGGCCGGCGCCGACCTCGCCGACGAGATCGGCTTCGCCGGGCTCACCATGGGCCGGCTGGCCGAGCGGCTCGGCGTGCGCACCCCGTCGCTGTACAAGCACGTGGCCGGCCAGGACGACCTCAACCGGCGCATCGCTGCGCTCGCCCTGGACGAGGCCGCGGGCGCGATCGGCGCCGCCATCCAGGGCCTCGCCGGCCGCGACGCCCTGCGGGCTGCGGCCCGGGCGCTGCGCGCCTTCGTCGTGGCCCACCCCGGCCGGTACGCCGCCACCATCGGCCTCGAGCCCACCGGACCCGAGGACCCGATCGCCCTCGCCGCGGCGCGGCTGCTCGAGCCGTTCAGCGCTGTGCTCCGCGGCTACGACATCGCGCCGGCCGACACGACCCACGCCCTGCGTGCGATGCGGAGCGTCTTCCACGGCTTCGCCACCATCGAGGCCGGCGGCGGCTTCCAGTGGGCCACCGGCACCGACGAGAGCTTCGAGTGGCTCGTGGACCTCGTCGACCGCGGCCTGTGCGCCGGGTCGGCAACCCAGCCCACGCGGTCCGCCGTCCACTGAGCTGCGCCCGGACGCAGCGCAGGCCCGCCGGAGTGGACTCCGACGGGCCTGCGCTGCTGACCAGGAGGCGTCAGCTGACGTCCTCGTCCACCCAGTCCAGCGACTTGGTGACCGCCTTCTGCCAGTTGCGGTAGTTGCGCTCCCGCTCGTCGTCGGCCATCTGCGGCTCCCAGCGCTTGTCCTCGGCCCACTTGGCGGTGAGCTCGTCCAGGTCGGACCAGAAGCCGACGGCGAGCCCGGCCGCGTAGGCCGCACCCAGCGCCGTCGTCTCGGCGATCTGCGGCCGGATCACCGGGACGCCGAGCAGGTCGGCCTGGAACTGCATGAGCAGCTCGTTGCCGACCATGCCGCCGTCCACCCGGAGCTCGGTGAGGTCGACGCCGGAGTCGGCGTTCATCGCGTCGAGCACCTCGCGGGTCTGGTAGGCGGTGGCCTCCAGGACGGCGCGGGCCAGGTGGCCCTTGTTGACGAACCGGGTCAGCCCGACGACGGCACCGCGGGCGTCGGAGCGCCAGTGCGGGGCGAACAGGCCGGAGAACGCCGGCACGAAGTAGGCGCCGCCGTTGTCGTCGACCGAGCGGGCCAGGTCCTCGATCTCCGGGGCGTTCTTGATCATGCCCAGGTTGTCCCGGACCCACTGCACCAGCGAGCCGGTGACCGCGATGGAGCCCTCGAGCGCGTAGACCGGCTTGGCGTCGCCGAGCTGGTAGCACAGCGTGGTGAGCAGGCCGTTCTGCGACGGGACGGCCTCCTCGCCGGTGTTGAGCAGCATGAAGTTGCCGGTGCCGTAGGTGTTCTTGGCCATGCCCTTGGTGAAGCAGACCTGGCCGAACGTGGCCGCCTGCTGGTCACCGAGCGACCCGGCGATCGGCACCCCGGCGAGGAAGCCGGCCTTGCGGCCCTTGCCGTACTCCTCGGAGTTGGAGCGGATCTCCGGGAGCATCGACATCGGGATGCCCATCTCCCCGGCGATGTCGGCGTCCCAGGCCAGCGTCCGGTAGTCCATCAGCATGGTGCGGGAGGCGTTGGAGACGTCGGTGAGGTGCAGCCCGCCGTCGGCGCCGCCGGTCATGTTCCAGATCAACCAGGAGTCGATGGTGCCCATGAGCAGGTCGCCGCGCTCGGCCTTCTCCCGGGCGCCGTCGACGTTGTCCAGGATCCAGCGGACCTTGGGGCCGGCGAAGTAGGTGGCCAGCGGGAGGCCGACCTTGTCCTTGTAGCGGTCGGCGCCGCCGCCGAGGGCGCCGAGCTGCTCGATGATCTTCGTCGTCCGGGTGTCCTGCCAGACGATCGCGTTGTAGACCGGCTGACCGGTGGTCTTGTCCCACACCACCGCGGTCTCCCGCTGGTTGGTGATGCCGACGGCGACGATGTCGGAGTTGCTGGCGTTGCCGCGGGCGAGGGCCTGGCCGACGACCTCGCGGGTGTTGGTCCAGATCTCGTTGGCGTCGTGCTCGACCCACCCGGCGCGCGGGAAGATCTGCTCGTGCTCCTTCTGTCCGACGGAGACGACCTTGCCGTCGTGGTCGAACAGCATGCAGCGGGTGCTGGTGGTGCCCTGGTCGATGGCGGCTACGTACTGGGCCATGGGGGTTCCTCCTGGAGACGGGGGGGTCAGATGGCGACGAACTGGGCGAACAGGCCGGCGAGCGTGGCGCCGATGATCGGGCCGACGATCGGCACCCAGGCGTAGCCCCAGTTGCTGGTGCCCTTGTTCTTGATGGGCAGCAGGGTGTGGGCGATGCGCGGGCCGAGGTCACGAGCCGGGTTGATGGCGTAGCCGGTGGGACCACCGAGCGAGGCGCCGATGCCGACGACGAGCAGGGCCACCGGCAGCGCCCCCAGCTCGGCCGGGCTGTCCCCGAACCGGAGGATGATGTAGACCAGCACGAACGTGCCGACGATCTCGCTGACCACGTTGTCCACGGGGCTCTTGATCGCCGGGCCGGTGGAGAAGGTGCCGAGGATCGTGCCGGCGTCCTCCTCGGCCTCGTAGTGCTTGCGGTAGGCGGCCCAGGCGAGCACCGCGCCGATGACGGCGCCGACCAGCTCTCCGGCGAAGTAGACCAGGGTCGTGGTGATCGTGACCGGCACGCCCGGCGCGTACTCGTCGGTGCCGCTGGCCCAGAGCCCGACGGTCACCGCCGGGTTGATGTGCGCTCCCGAGCTCGCAGCGGCGTAGACGCCGGCGAAGACGGCCAGGCCCCAGCCGAAGATGATCACGATGTAGCCACCGCCCAGACCGCCGGACTTGGCCAGCAGGACGTTGGCCACCACGCCGACGCCGAGCAGGATCAGGATGGCGGTACCGGTGACTTCACTGCCGAAGACGGTCCACAGACCGACGGTGTCCACGTGTAGGCGCTCCTCGCAACGGGTCCGCAGCTCTGCGGACCGTGGGTGGGTCTGGGCGGCCGTGTGGTGGCGATCACCTCGGGCCGTCCCGTGCGAGGACGGTAGGAGCCGGGTGTGAGCCGGACAACACGCTGAGTCCGACATCGTCGGACAGCCCGCGGTGACGCTGGGTCACCAGCGGGTCAGGGAGCGCCCCAGGCGATGCTCAGCTCCACCGCCCGCTCCCACCGCGGGTACTCCGCGGTGAGCGCCAGCGACCGCACCGGGGACGGCGTCCACTGCGCCGCCCGGTGCCAGTTCCGGCGCAGCGCCTCCACGTCGGACCACACGCCCACGGCCAGCCCGGCGGCGTACGCGGCCCCCAGCGAGACGGTCTCCCCCACCATCGGGCGCACCACGGGGGTGTCGAGGGCATCGGCGACGAACTGCATCAGCAGGTTGTTGGTGGTCATCCCGCCGTCCACCCGCAGTGCCGGCAGCGACAGCCCGGAGTCCGCGGCCATCGCCTGGACGACGTCCCGGGTCTGCCAGCCGGTGGCCTCCAGCACCGCGCGGGCCAGGTGGCCCTTGGTGACGTAGGAGGTGAGCCCGGCGACCAGGCCGCGGGCCTCGCCGCGCCAGTGCGGGGCGAGCAGCCCGGAGAACGCCGGGACGACGTAGCAGCCGCCGTTGTCGGCGACCGTGCGGGCCAGGGTCTCCACCTCGGCCGCCGAGCTGATCATCCCCAGCCCGTCGCGCAGCCACTGCACCAGCGCACCGGCCACGGCGACCGAGCCCTCCAGCGCGTAGTGCACCGGCTCGCCGGCCAGCTGGTAGGCGACCGTGCTGATCGAGCCCGACCGGGTGCGCACCAGCTCCGTCCCGGTGTTCTGCAGCAGGAAGCTGCCGGTGCCGTAGGTGCACTTGGCCTCGCCGGGGGCGAAGCAGGCCTGCCCGAACAGCGCCGCCTGCTGGTCACCCAGCGCACCGGCGATCGGCAGCGCCGGGGACAGCGCGGTGGCCAGCCCCAGGACGCCGACCGACGGGCGGATCTCCGGCAGCATCGCCGCCGGGATGTCGAAGAAGGCCAGCAGGTCGGGGTCCCAGCGGCAGCTGCGCACGTCCATCAGCAGGGTGCGGCTGGCGTTGGTCACGTCGGTGACGTGCACCCCGCCGTCCGGGCCGCCGGTGAGGTTCCAGATCAGCCAGGTCTCCATCGTGCCGAAGAGCAGCTCGCCGCGTTCGGCGCGCTCCCGGGCGCGGGGCACGTGGTCGAGGATCCAGCGCAGCCGCGGGCCGGAGAAGTAGCCGGCGATCGCCATGCCGCTGCGCTCGGCCACCAGGGCGGCGTCGGGCCGGGCGGCCAGCTCGGCGACCAGGTCGGCGGTGCGGGTGTCCTGCCAGACCAGTGCCCGGGTGACCGGCCGGCCGGTGGCCCGGTCCCAGACGACGGTGGTCTCCCGCTGGTTGGCGATGCCCAGCGCGACGACCTCGCCGCCGCCGGGCAGGTCGGCGAGCACCTGCGCGGCGGTGCGCTGGGTGTTGGCCCAGATCTCCATCGGGTCGTGCTCGACCCAGCCCGGCTTCGGGAAGTACTGCCGGTGCTCCCGCTGGCGGACGGCGACCATCCGCCCACCCCGGTCGAAGACCAGCGAGCGGGTGGACGTCGTCCCCTGGTCGACGGCGAGCACGTAGCGGTCAGCCACCGCCGGCCCCCAGTTCCCGGGAGACGCCGGCGGCGGCGTCGGTGACCATGCCGACCAGCAGCGGCCGGGGGGCGCCGCGGCCGTCGAACAGCGAGGTCACCGGTCCGTTGATGCCGAGCGCGGCGACGACCAGGCCGCCGGAGGCGCGCACCGGGGCGGCGATGCAGCCCCGCCCCGGGTGCTGCTCCCCCCGCTCGACGGCCCAGCCCCGGGCCCGGATCTCGGCCAGCTCCGCGGCCGCCGTCCCGGCCGCGGCACGGGGAGTGCGGCGGCCGAGGGAGTGGGCGAGCAGCACCCGGCCCAGCGCCGTGCTGCGGGCCGGCAGCGTGCTGCCCACGTCGAGCACCTGCGCGGAGTCGTCGGGCCGGAAGACGTGGTGGACGACGACGACCTCGTCGTCCCCGGCGGGGGTGACCAGCCGCACCGCGTGCCCGCTGCGGGCGGCCAGGGCGTCGGCCCAGTTCGACGAGCGGGCCCGCAGCTCGTTGACGTCCAGGTGGCTGCCCAGCCGCAGCAGCCCGGCGCCCACGGCGTAGTGGCCGGTCGCCCGGTCCTGCTCGACGAAGCCGACGTGCAGCAGGGTGCGCAGCAGGCTGTGCGCGGTGGTCTTGGCCAGCCCGACCGCCTCGGCGATGTCGGTGACCCCGAGCGTCCCGCCGGAGGCGGCGACGACCTGCAGGATGGCGGCTGCCCGCTCGATCGACTGCACGGTGCCCGGCACGACGCCCGACGCTAGGGCATGGCGACCGGCCGTGGAGAGCCCGCCGCCGTACGACCTCGTCGTACCGGGTGAGGCGGCGCCGTACGACCATGTCAGACAGCTCGCGTCGACGGGTCGCCCGGGACCGACCTACCGTGGGCGGCGAACGTGTGGGCGACAGCACATCGTCGTCCGGCACGTCGCAGCGGCAGCCACACCGAGGTGCGCCGGCCCGGCGCCACCTCGCCAGCACGTGCCCGTCCCCGCGACGGGACGTACCGAGGAGTTCGCATGACGGCAGTACGCCCGCTCGGGCCCGAGCAGCGCGCCCAGTCCTGGGCCGAGCTGGTCAAGGGCGAGTTCGAGGTCCTGGTCATCGGTGGCGGGGTGACCGGCGCGGGCGTCGCGCTGGACGCCGCCACCCGCGGCCTGCGGACGGCGCTGGTCGAGGCCCGCGACTTCGCCAGCGGCACCTCCTCGCGCTCGTCCAAGCTCTTCCACGGCGGGCTGCGCTACCTGGAGCAGTTCGACTTCGGTCTGGTCCGAGAGGCGCTGCACGAGCGCGACCTGTCGGTCAACCGGATTGCCCCGCACCTGGTCAAGCCGGTGCCCTTCCTCTACCCGCTGACCCACCGCGGCTGGGAGCGGCCCTACGTCACCGCCGGCCTGGCGCTCTACGACGGCCTGGCCCGCTTCGGCGCGCTGTCGGAGCCCATGCCGGGGCAGAAGCACCTGACCCGCACCGGTGCCCGCCGGATGTTCCCCGCGCTGAAGCCCGACGCGCTGGTCGGCGCCGTCCGCTACTACGACGCGCAGGCCGACGACGCCCGGCACACCCTGTCCGTGGCGCTCACCGCCGCCGCCTACGGCGCGACCGTGCTGAACTCCGCCGAGGTCGTCGCCTTCAACCACGCCGGCGGCCGCGTCGTCGGCGTCCGGGTGCGCGACGTGGAGACCGGCGAGGAGGTCGACGTCCGCAGCGAGGTGGTGGTCAACGCCACCGGCGTGTGGACCGACGACATCCAGACCCTGGTCGGCGGCCGCGGGCGCTTCCACGTGCGGGCCAGCAAGGGCGTGCACATCGTCGTCCCGCGCGACCGGATCAACGGTGAGGCGGGGCTGATCCTGCGCACCGAGAAGTCGGTGCTGTTCGTCATCCCCTGGGGCAGCCACTGGATCGTCGGTACCACCGACACCGACTGGGAGCTGGACAAGGCCCACCCGGCGGCGTCCAAGGCCGACATCGACTACATCCTCGAGCACGTCAACCGGGTGCTCTCGGTGCCGCTGACCCACCAGGACATCACCGGCGTCTACGCCGGGCTGCGCCCGCTGCTGTCCGGGGACAGCGAGATGACCAGCCAGCTCTCCCGGGAGCACGCGGTGGCCCGCCCGATGCCCGGCGTGATCGCGGTGGCCGGCGGCAAGTACACGACCTACCGGCCGATGGCCGCCGACGCGGTGGACGCCGTGGCCGAGGACGTGACCCGCACGGTGCCGCCGAGCGTCACCGAGAACATCCCGCTGGTCGGCGCCGAGGGCTACGCGGCGATGGTCAACTCCCTGGACGGGCTGTCCGAGCGGTGGGGCATCCCGCGGTTCCGGGCCGAGCACCTGATCAACCGGTTCGGCTCGCTCACCCCGGAGGTGCTGGCGCTGGCCGCCGACGCCCCCGAGCTGCTCGAGCCGGTGCCCGGCGCCGAGGAGTACCTGATGGTGGAGATGGTGTGGGGCGCCGTGCGCGAGGGCGCGCTGCACCTGGACGACCTGCTGGCCCGGCGCACCCGGATCTCCATCGAGACCGCGCACCGCGGCGTCGACTCCGCCGAGCCGGTGGCGCGGGCGGTGGCCTCGGTGCTCGGCTGGGACGAGGAGCGGATCAGCAGCGAGGTGGAGAGCTACCGGGCCCGGGTGGAGGCCGAGCGCCGCTCGCAGGAGGCCGCCGACGACCAGGAGGCCGACGCCGCCCGGGTCGCCGCGCCGGACACCCGCGCCGTCGCCGTGGGCCGCGCGCTGGGCTGATCGCCGCACGCCCGATCGAGGCCGTCGTCCCCCCGGGGGCGGCGGCCTCGTCCGTGTCCGGGGGGCAACACACGTCACACCCGTCCCGGCTCCCGATGCACCGGTGTATCCAATACAGTCCTGCATCGTGACCGCCACCGACCTCGACCGGCCCAAGCGCCGTCGTGAGGTCACCGTGGAGCGATTGCTGGACGCCGCCCTGGAGACCTTCGCCGAGCAGGGCTTCGACGCCGCCAGCGTGGAGGACGTCTGCAGCCGCGGGGGGTTCAGCCGTGGCGCCTTCTACTCCAGCTTCCGCAGCAAGGACGAGCTGTTCGAGGCCCTGATGACCCGAGAGGTCGACCGGGACCTCACCCGGGTCGCCGAGCTCCTCACCGGCCTGGCCGACGAGCCGGACCCGCTCGCCGCCGCCGTCGACCGGGTGCTGGGTGCCTTCCGGTGCGACCGCACCTGGGCGCTGGTGGTCACCGAGTACACGCTGCACGCCGCCCGGAACCCCGAGGCCGCCGAGGTGCTGCGCCGGCACGACGACCAGGTCGGCAGCCGCCTCGCCGAGCTGGTCGACCGGATGGCCACCGAGTCCGGACTCACCTTCACGATGCCGGCCGCGGACCTGATCGGGGCGGCCACCGCCCTGCTGACCGGGCTCAACGCCATGTCGCTGACCGCGCGGGGCGACCTCGAGCCCCTGCGCCGCACCGCCCTGCTCTCCCTCGTCCGCGGCGCGGTGTCGACCGCTCCGCCCGCTCCCTGACCCCGGCCGAACCACCAGGAGTACCGATGTCCACCCTGCTCTACCGGCTGGGCCGCGCGGCCTACCGCCGTCGCGTGCTCTTCTCCACCGCCTGGGTGGCGGTGCTGGGCATCGTCGTCGCCCTCTTCCTGACCATCGGCGGGGAGTTCGACGACGAGTTCACCATCCCCGGCTCGGAGTCCCAGGCCGCGCTCGACCGGCTCGACGAGGTCTCGCCGGCGGCGGCGGGGGTCGGCGCCCAGCTGGTGTTCGTCGCCCCCGAGGGCGCCACGGTCGCCGACCCGCAGTACGCCGCGGCGATCGGTGAGACCGTCGCCGCGGCCGGGCAGGTCGACCAGGTCGCCGCCGTCCAGGACCCGTTCACCACCCAGTCGATCAGCCCGGACGGGCGGGCGGCGCTGGCCTCGGTGCAGTACTCGGTGCAGGCCACCGAGCTCGGCGGGGACGCCCTCGAGGAGCTGCAGGCCGCCACCACCGCGGCGACCGAGGCCGGCCTGGAGGTCGAGGTCGGTGGCGGGGCCTTCGCCACCGGTGCGGTCACCGTCGGCCCGCTGGAGCTCATCGGTGTCGTGGTCGCCGTCCTGGTGCTGGTGATCACCTTCGGCTCGCTGCTCGCCGCCGGGATGAACCTGCTGACCGCGCTGGTCGGGGTGGGCATCGGGCTCACCGGCCTGCTGGCGACCTCCGGGATCATCACGCTCTCCTCGACCGCCCCCACGCTGGCGCTGATGATCGGCCTGGCGGTCGGGATCGACTACACGCTGTTCATCCTGTCCCGGCACCGTGCCCAGCTGGCCGCCGGGATGGACCCCGAGGAGTCGGCCGGGCGGGCCGCCGGCACCGCCGGGTCCGCCGTGGTCTTCGCCGGCCTCACCGTGATCATCGCGCTGTCCGGGCTGGCCGTCGTGGGCATCCCCTTCCTCACCGTGATGGGCCTGGGCGCTGCGGGCACCGTCCTGGTCGCCGTCCTGGTCGCGCTCACCCTGCTGCCCGCGCTGCTCGGCTTCGCCGGAACCCGGCTGGTGCCCAAGCCCGGGTCCCGCGCCGCCCGGCGCGAGCAGGCCCTCGCCGAGCACGCCGGCACCCCGGCCCGCACCGGTGGCGCCCGCTGGGCCGCCTTCGTCACCCGCCGCCCGCTGCTCACCGTGCTGGTCACCGTGGTCGGCCTGCTGGTCATCGCCATCCCCGCGCTGCAGCTGCGGCTGGCGTTGCCCGACGCCGGCACCGCCCCCGAGGAGAGCACCACCCGGCAGGCCTACGACGCGGTCAGCGAGTTCTTCGGCCCCGGCGCCAACGGCCCGCTGATCGTCTTCCTCGACGGCCTGGACCCGGCGACCGCCGAGCAGACCGCCAACCAGGCCGCCGCCGCGATCGGCGGCACGCCGACCGGCCAGCCCGGTGAGTTCACCGGCGGCCTGGACGACGTCGCCTACGCCGCCCCGCAGCTGCTGGCCGACGGCACCGCGGCGATCGTCCAGGTGGTGCCGGAGAGCGGCCCGCAGGACGAGGCGACCACCGCCCTCGTCGCCGACCTGCGCGACCTCGGCGACGACCTGGTGTCCGACCCCGGCGCCGACGTCACGGTCACCGGGCAGACCGCGGTCGCCATCGACGTCTCCGACCGGCTGGCCGGCGCGCTGCTGCCGTTCACCCTGGTCGTGGTCGGCCTGGCGCTGGTCCTGCTGCTGCTGGTCTTCCGCTCGGTCCTGGTGCCGATCAAGGCCGCGCTGGGCTTCCTGCTCTCGGTGGGCGCCTCGTTCGGCGCCGTGGTCGCCGTCTTCCAGTGGGGCTGGCTGATGGACCTCTTCGGCGTGCCGGCCACCGGCCCGGTGATCAGCTTCATGCCGATCCTGCTGATGGCGGTGCTGTTCGGCCTGGCGATGGACTACGAGGTCTTCCTGGTCTCCCGGATGCGCGAGGAGTTCGTGCACGGCGCGGCCCCTCGTGCGGCGGTGGTCGCCGGCATGCGGCACGCGTCCCGGGTCGTCGTCGCCGCCGCGCTGATCATGTTCTCGGTGTTCGGCAGCTTCGTGACCATCGAGGACGTGACCGTCAAGGCGATCGCCTTCGGGCTGGCCGTCGGCGTGCTGGTCGACGCCTTCGTCGTCCGGATGACGCTGGTGCCCGCGGTGCTGGCGCTGCTGGGCCGCTCGGCCTGGTGGCTGCCGCGCTGGCTGGACCGGCTGCTGCCCGACCTGGACGTCGAGGGCGCCAAGCTGAGCCGGACGGTCGAGTCCGAGCGCACCCCCGAACCGGTCGCCGGCTGAGCGCGGGGCAGGGGCGCGGGCCATGATCGGCCCATGAGCGCCCCTGCCCCGGACGTCGTCGCCCTGCTGCGCGAGCTGGTCGCCACCCCCACCGTCTCCGGTGACGCCGCCGCCCAGCGCGGGGTGCTCGGCACGGTGACCGACGTGCTGGCCGCCGCCGCGCCCCACCTGCGGGTGCAGACCGGCACCGACCCCGACCAGCCCTGGACGCTGCTCACCTCCCCCACCGACCCGGCCCGGCCGCGGCTGCTGGTGGCCTGCCACGTCGACACCGTGCCGGCCACGGAGCCGGGCAGCTGGCAGCGCGACCCCTTCGGCGCCGACCTGGCGGAGGGGCGCGTCTGGGGCCGCGGCGGGTCGGACATGAAGGCCGGTGTCGTGGCTGCCGTCGCCGCGTTCGCCGCGGCCGACCCGGGGACGCCGGTCGCGCTGCTGCTCACCAGCGACGAGGAGATCGGCTCCCGGGGTGCCGCCGCCGCGGCCGCCGCGGTGGCCGACCTGAGCGTCGGCGCCGTCGTCGTCCCGGAGGCGACCGGCAACCGGGTGGTGCTCGGCCACCGCGGCGCGCTGTGGCTGACCGTGCGGGCCCGCGGCGTCGCCGCGCACGGCAGCACCCCCGAGCGAGGTCACAACGCGCTGCTCGACCTGGTCGCCGTGCTGAACAGGGCGGGTTCGGAGCTGCCGCTGGCCAGCGAGCCGTTCCTGGGCACCGAGACCTGGAACCCGGGCGTGCTGCGCAGCGGCACCGTGCCCAACGTGGTCCCGGACCGGGCCGAGGCGGTGATCGACCAGCGCACCGTCGGCGAGGGCTCCGCGCTGCTGGACTGGTGGCGGGCGCAGCCGGAGGTCGCCGACGTCGACGTGCTGGTCGACCTGGCCCCGGTGCGCACCGACCGCGACGATCCGTGGGTGACCAGCCTGCCGGCCGGGGTCGAGCCGGCCCCGGCCACCTACTTCACCGACGCCTCGGTGCTGCGCCCGGTCGTGGGCACCGCGCCGATCGTGGTGTGGGGCCCGGGCACGCCGGCGGTCATGCACGCGGTGGACGAGTACGTCGAGGTCGCCGAGGTGCAGCAGGCGGCGGCCGCGTTCACCGACGTGCTCACCCGCTGGCCGGCGTGACCTCGTTCCACGTGGAACCGGGCTCGGTGACACCGGTGTGGGTCGAGGAGCACCTGCCGGTGGAGCCCGGCGTCGCGCTGTTCACCGCCCGGACCGCCGGCCCGGCCGACCGCACGCTGCTGGTGGTGCACGGCGGGCCGGACTGGGACGGCAGCTACCTGCGTGACCCGCTCCACCGGCTGGCACTCGCCCACCGCGTGGTGGTCCCGGACCTGCGGGGCTGCGGCCGGTCGACCACCGGCCTGCCACCCGGCGCCTGCACTCCGGATGCGGTGGTCGGCGACCTGGTGACGCTGATCGACGTCCTGGGCGGCGGGCCGGTCGACGTCCTCGGTTTCTCCTGGGGCGGGCTGATCGCCCAGCGGCTGGCCGATGCGGCACCGGACCGGGTCCGCCGGCTCGTGCTGGCCTCCACCAGCGTGCTCCCGGTGGAGGAGGTGCAGTTCGGCGACTGGCCGGAGCGGACCCGTCGCCGGGCGGCCGAGGGGGCCGTCTGGGCCGATCCGACCCTGGCCGGGCCGGCCTTCGCCCGCGCCGCCGCGCTGGCCGGCGCCCCGGCTGCCGTCTGGCGGGCCGAGGCGCTGCCGGGCTGGCGCGACCGGCTGGCCGCGGTGCGGTTCTCCGGCGACTGGCTGGCCGCCTGGCGCGCCACCGGCGCCCTGCCCTCCCCGCGGCTGCCCGACCCGGTCCGGCGGCTGGCGGCCACCGGGCGGCCGGTGCTGCTGCTGCACGGGCGGCAGGACATGGTCTTCCCGGCCGACCTCGCCCGGCAGGCCGCGGCTGCGCTGCCCGACGCCCGGGCCGTCCTGCTCGACGACGCGGGGCACATGGCCCACGTCGACTCCCCCGACGCCTGGCTCGCCGCGGTCCGCACATTCCTGGCGGGAGGGGCATCATGCTGACCGACGGCGAGGAGGCCGATGTGAACGAGTTCGACCTGGTGCTGCCCACGACGGTGGACGTGCGGGAAGTCGGCATGCGCGATGGCCTGCAGCTGGAGGACCCGCTGCCGCTGGCCGGCAAGCTGGCCATGCTCGAGGCGCTGGTCGCCACCGGCGTCCGCCGGATCGAGGTGACGTCGTTCGTCTCCCCCAAGGCGGTGCCCGCACTGGCCGACGCCGACCAGGTGGCCGCCGAGCTGCACCGCTTCGACGGGGTGCACTTCTCCGCGCTGGTCGCGAACCCCCGGGGCGCGGTGCGGGCGGTCGACGCCGGCATCGCGCACCTGGAGTACGTCGTCTCCGCCGCCGACTCGCACAGCCGGGCCAACGCCGGGCGCAGCACGGCCGAGGCGGTGGGCGCGGTCGGTGAGATCGCCGAGCTGGCCCACGGCGCCGGCGGCTCGCTGGAGGTCATCGTGGCCACCGCCTGGGACTGCCCCTTCGACGGCCGCACCCCGGTCTCGCGCACCGTCGACGTCACCCGGGCCGCGGTCACCGCCGGGGCCGACCAGCTCTGCCTGGGCGACACCATCGGCACCACCACCCCGCTGCGGGTCGTCCGGCTGATCGACGAGGTCCGCCGCGCCTGCCCCGGCACCCCGCTGGGCGTGCACTTCCACGACACCCGCGGCACCGGGCAGGCCAACGCGCTCGCCGCGCTGCAGGCCGGCATCACCCAGCTCGACGCCTCGGTCGGCGGTCTCGGCGGCTGCCCCTTCGCGCCCGGCGCCAGCGGCAACATCGCCACCGAGGAGCTCGTCTACTGGCTGGCCGACGCCGGCATCGTCACCGGCATCGACCTGGACGCCGTCCTCGCCGCGGCCGCGGTCACCGAGCACACGGTGGGCCACGAGCTGCCCAGCTCGCTGTACCGGGCCGGCGGGCGCAACCAGCCGCGGGGGGCCGTCGTCCCGGCGTGAGGCTCCGCACGGTGCCGGGTGCGGGCGGGCGTGATGGGATCGACGGCGTGAGTGCAGACGCGGCGGGCCCCCCGCCCCAGGTGGTCGACCCCCGGCTGATGCGCGACGTGCTCGGGCACTTCGTCTCCGGCGTCACGGTGGTGACCGCGATGGCCGCCGACGGGCCGGTCGGCTTCACCTGCCAGTCGTTCAGCTCGCTGTCGCTGGACCCGCCGCTGGTCGCCTTCGCCCCGGCCCGCACCTCCCGCACCTGGCCCCGGCTGCGCGAGGCCGGCCGGTTCTGCGTCAACGTGCTCGCCGAGGAGCAGAGCCACCTGTCCCGCCAGTTCGCCCGCTCCGGCACCGACAAGTACGCCGGGGTCGGCTGGACGCCCAGCCCGCACGGCTCCCCCGTGCTGGACGACGTGGTGGCCTGGATCGACAGCGAGCTGTGGGCCGAGTACGACGGCGGCGACCACACGATCGTCGTGGCCCGGGTGCTCGACCTGGGCGCCGACGCCGCCCGCACCCCGCTGCTCTTCCACCGCGGCGCCTACGGCCTGCAGCGGGCCCTCCTCGCCCCCGAGGTCACCGACACACTCTGAGCCGAGGCCGCCAAAATGGCCATTTTGGCGGCCTCGGCCTCGCAGGGGCGAGGGGGTCCTTCGTCAGTCGAAACGGACGGCGATGACGGCGACGTCGTCCCGGCGGTCGGGGTCGGTGCCCACCGCCTGCAGGCACAGCTCGGCCGGGTCGGCGTCGACGGGGGCGTCGGCGAGCCGGGTGACCAGCGCGGCGATCCCTTCGTCCATGTCCGTGCCGGGGCGCTCGATCAGCCCGTCGGTGTAGGCGATCAGGGTGGCGCCGGCGGGGACCTCGATCGCCCGTGAGGTGCGCGGACGGGTCGAGTCGACACCGATCAGCAGGCCGGTGACGCCGTCCAGCAACCGCACCGTGCCGTCGACGGCACGCAGCAGCAGCGGGGGGTGCCCGGCGTTGGCCAGCTGCAGGCGCCACGACCCGCCGGGGGAGTCCGGGCGCTCCACCCGGCCGTAGACCATCGTCGCCATCGGGGCCACGTGCAGCCCCTGAACCAGCCGGTCGACCCGGCCGAGGATCTCCCCCGGATCGCCGTCGCCGGCGTCCCAGGCGCAGGCCCGGAGCAGACCGCGCAGGTGGCCCATCGCGGCGGCGGCCGCCACGTCGTGGCCCACCACGTCGCCGATGGCGATGCCCACGCTGCCGTCGGGCAGGTGCAGCAGGTCGTAGAAGTCACCGCCGACGTCGGCCGAGCTGGAGGCGCTCAGGTAGTGCGCGGCCGCGGTGACCCCGGTGATCTCCGGCAGCTGGGGCAGCAGCGAGCGCTGCAGCGTCTCGGCGACCGAGTGCTCCTGCTGGTACAGGCGCACGTTGTCCATCGCCATGGCGGCCCGGCGGGAGAGGTCACGGGCCAGGTCGACGTCGTCGCTGCCGAACCGCCGGTCCTGGGTCTCGGCGACCAGGGTGAGCGCGCCGATCGTGCGGCGGCGGGCGACGAGCGGCACGGTGAGCTGGGAGGACGTGCCGAGCTCGGCCATCACCTCCCGCAGGGCCGGGTCGGGCGCGGCCGCCGCCAGGATGGCCTCGGTGATCTCCGGGACCAGCACCGGCTCGCTGGAGTCGAGGACCCGCCGGATGGGGGCGGCCTCGGGCAGGTCGGCGAAGCGCAGCTGGGCGAAGCGCCGCAGCTCCTGCGTCATGCCCCGGCGGTGCGCGGCCGAGGAGCCGGAGACGGCGCCGTGCTCGTCCACCAGGGTGATGAGCACCCAGTCGGCCAGCAGCGGCACGCACAGCGTCGCCAGCCGGTCGAGCAGGTCGTCCAGGTCGAGCGTCGCGCTCAGCGTGCTGGTGGCCTCGGCCATCAGCGCCAGCCTGCTCTGCGCCCGCTCGGCCTCGACCCGCGCTGCGTCGGCGGCGGCGTGCGCCTCCTCGGCGTCCCGGCGGGCGGCCTGCTCGGCGGCGAAGGCGGCCTTGCGGTCGTCCTCGACCCGTACCCGCTCGGTGACGTCGGTCTGCACCCCGACGAAGCTGACCAGCGTGCCCTCGCCGTCGAAGACCGGTGTGATGGACAGCTGGTTCCAGAAGGCGGTGCCGTCCTTGCGGTAGTTGAGCAGCGTGGTGGTGACCGGCTGCTCGTCCCGCAGCGCCTGGCGCAGGTCGTCGACGGCCTTGCGCTCGGTGGCCGGGCCCTGCAGGAACCGGCAGTTGCGCCCGACGCTCTCCTCGTAGCCGTACCCGCTGATCCGGGTGAACGAGGGGTTGACCCACACCAGCGGGTTGTCGGGCTGGCGCGGGTCGGTGATGGTGAAGGCGATGTCGGTGGCCACGACGGCCCGCTCGCGCAGCGCCTGCAGCTGCGTCTCCGGGTCGTCAGCTCCCGCGGTGTCGTCCAGCTGGAGGAAGACCACCAGCGACAGCCGCTGCTCGTTCGCGTCGTGCGAGAGCGGGAAGCCGGTGACCCAGAGCACCTGGTCGGGATCGTCGGCCGCCGCGGCGGCCCGGGCCTCGTCGGAGCTGCGCCGGGTGGAGAGCCGGACCGCCTCGCCGGCCACCGGGCGGCCCGAGGCGACGTGGGACAGCGGGTTGGCCGTGCTGGCCAGTGGCGATCCGGACAGGTCGGTCAAGCCGGCCGCCTCGCCCCACGCGTCGATCGCCACGGGGAGGCCGACGTTGCCGGCCAGGTCGTCGGCCGCGGTGTTGGCGTAGGTGACCGTGCCAGCGACCTGGTCGATGACGAGGACGGCGACCGGGACGTCGGCGAGCACGCCTGGCAGCGCCGACTGGGCGCCGCCGTCGTGGCTGGAGACGACCGCCTCGGCGGCGCCGACGATCGAGGCCTGCTGCCGGCGCTCGGCCGGCTCGGAGGTGGCCGCCATGCCCTCCGCCAAGGCCGCGGCGGCCTCGGGTGGGACCTGACCCGTCACCGGTTCGGCGGGTCGTCTGTCGGACGGCACCGGGCGATCGTAACGAGCAGCTTCGGTTGCGCACCACAGAGCGTGCTGCTGAGCGGCCGGGCGCTCAGCCGGCGCTGGGCCCGCCGTCCTGCTCGGCGGCGACCTGCGACTGGTGACGCAGCCACAGCAGGCCGAGCACGGGCAGCAGCAGCGGGACGAACCCGTAGCCCGAGCCGTAGCCCGACCACACCGTGTCGTCGGGGAAGGCCGCCGGGTCGGCCAGCGACAGCGTGCCGACGACCACGACGCCGGCGAGCTCCACCGAGCAGGCGAGGACGGCGGTGCGCCGCCCGCCGCTGCCCCCGCGGGCCAGGCCGATGGTGGCCAGCACGTAGACGACGGCGGCGAACGCGGACAGCAGGTAGGCCAGCGGTGCCTCGTCGAACTGCGTGGCGAGCTGCACCGCCGCCCGGGCGCCGGCGGCCAGCGCGAACACCCCGTAGAGCGCGACGAGCACCCGGCCCGGCCCGCGGGTGGTGTCCGGGACGGCGTCGGTCGGCTCGGGCGCCGGCCCGCCGAGTGCGCCGCCGGGTGTGTCAGCCACCGGTGACCACCCACAGGTCGAGCAGCCGCCAGAGCATGACGGCGACGGCGAGCGCGGCGACCGCGAGCACGGTGCCGGCCCAGCGGGTGGGCTCGCTGCGGGCCCAGAGCAGGCCGGCGACCGGCAGCAGCACCACGCTGCCCAGGTAGGCGAGGAAGGTGGCGAGCTCCGCGGGACGCTGCCCGCCGGCCAGCCCGACGACGGCGACCACCGCCTGGGCGACCAGCAGTGCCTCCAGGACGCCGGTCGCGGCCAGGTGGGCGGTGCCGGTGCGGCGGCGCAGCGCGGTGCTCAGCCCGCCCAGCACGGCCAGGACGACGGCGGCCACGGTCGCCGCGACGACGAGCGCGGTGCTCATCGGCGGGGGTCGGGCAGGCGGGAGCGCACCCGCCCATCCTGCCGTGCCCTTCGGCCACCGTTCAGGGGCCCGCGCCGAGCTTGCGAGGCGTGGGGGGAACGGTGGTCCTTCATCAGCGGTGCACGGTGGACATGTCCGGGTAGCGGTCGCCCGCGGTGGCCCCGCGCGGCGCGGCCTCGTCGAGGGCGCGCAGGTCGTCCTCGGTGAGCTCGACGTCGGTGGCGGCCGCGTTCTCCTCGAGGTAGGAGACGCGCTTGGTGCCCGGGATCGGCACGATCGCCGGGTTGCCGTCGCGGTCGGACTGCGCCATCACCCAGGCCAGCGCCAGCTGGGTGGCGGTGACGGCCTTGGCCTCGGCGAGCTGGCGGACCCGGTCGACCAGCCGCAGGTTCTGCTCGAACGCCGCACCCTGGAACCGGGGATTGTGCCGGCGGAAGTCGTCCGGAGCCAGGTCGTCGAGGCTGCGGATCTGCCCGGACAGGAAGCCGCGGCCGATGGGCGAGTAGGCGACGAAGCCGATGCCGAGCTCGGCGCAGGTGGCCAGCACACCGTCGTCCTCGGGGTCGCGGGTCCACAGCGAGTACTCGGTCTGCAGCGCGGTCACCGGGTGGACGGCGTGCGCCCGGCGGATCGTGTCGGGGGCGGCCTCGGAGATGCCGACGTGCCGCACCTTGCCGGCGTCCACCAGCTCGTGCAGCGCCCCCCAGGTGTCCTCGACCGGCACGGTGGTGTCCACCCGGTGCTGGTAGTACAGGTCGATCACGTCGACGCCGAGCCGCTGCAGCGAGGCGTCGCAGGCCTGGCGCACGTAGTCGGGCTTGCCGTTGATGCCGACCATGCCGCCGTCCGGCGTGCGCTCGTTGCCGAACTTGGTGGCGAGCACGACCTCGTCGCGTCGCCCGGCGATGGCCTTGCCGACCAGCTGCTCGTTGGTGAAGGGGCCGTACATGTCGGCGGTGTCCAGGAAGGTGACGCCGAGATCGAGGGCACGCTGGATCGTGCGCTCGGCCTCGGCCTGGTCGCCGGTGCCGTAGAACTCGCTCATCCCCATGCAGCCCAGGCCCTGGGCGGGGACGGTCAGGTCGCGGAGCTTCCGTGTCTGCATGCCGCGGTGGTGCCCGCCGGAGCGCATCGGCAACCCGCCTCCCGCCCAGTGGGAGATCCAGCCGCGTTGGTCACGAAATGGTCACGTCGAGGTGACAGGTGGGCAGCCGAGCTGATTGGTTAGGCAGGCCTTAGTGAGGGCAGCCTTCCCTCATCCGTCCGAGCCTGGAGCCCTGCATGCCCCGTACCGCCCGGCCGCTCGCCGCGACCGCCCTGTCCCTCTCGGCGTTGCTCGCCCTGACCGCCTGCGGGGAGGAGGCGGCGGTCGACACCGCCGCCGCGGACGAGGCCGCCACCGTCTCCTTCACCTGGGACCGCAACGTCGCCGCCGAGGACGCCGACCCGGAGTACGAGGAGACGACGGTCGAGGTCCCGAAGGACCCGGAGACCGTCGTCGTCTTCGACATGGCCAGCCTGGACACCATCGGCGCGCTGGGCGGCGAGATCGCCGGCGCGCCGCTGGACTCCGTCCCCGGGTACCTGCAGGACGCCCTCGCCGACGACGCCTTCAACGCCGGCACGCTCTTTGAGGCCGACCTGGTCGAGATCGAGGCCCAGCAGCCCGACCTGATCGTCATCGGCGGCCGCTCCGCGGCGCTGTACGAGGACCTCAGCGAGATCGCGCCGACCGTCGACCTGAGCATGCGCGGCTCGTTCACCGAGACGCTGGAGCGCAACGCCACCTTCCTCGGCGAGGTGCTGGGTGCCGAGGACGAGGCGGCCGCGGCGGTCGCGGAGGTGGAGGCCGGCATCGAGGAGGCGCGGGCTGCCACCGCCGACGCCGGCACGGGCCTCGGCCTGATGGTCTCCGGTGGCGAGCTCAGCGCACTGGCCCCGGCCGGCGACGCCGGCGACGCGCGGGGCGCCCGCGGCGGCCTGATCTACGACACCTTCGGCGTGCAGCCGGTGGTCGAGGACATCGAGGCCGCCACGCACGGCGAGCCGGTCTCCTTCGAGTTCCTGCTGGAGACCGACCCCGACCACCTGTGGGTCGTCGACCGGGACGCCGCCATCGGCGAGGAGGGCGCCCAGGCCGCCGCCGCGGTGCTGGACAACGAGATCGTCGCGCAGACCACCGCTGCTCAGGAGGACCAGGTCCACTACCTGGACCCGGTCGCCTGGTACGTCGTCTTCGGCGGCCTGGAGACGGCGCAGATCATGATCGACGACGTCCTGCAGATCGCCGGGTGACCGTGCCGGTCCTGCCCGCGCGCCCCGCCGGCTCCCGGTGACGGCGCTCGACACCACCCCGGCGAGCACCCCCACCCCGGCGCGGCCACGCCGCACCTGGGTGGGGGTGCTCATCGGCGTCCTGCTGGTGGTCCTGTCGGTCACCGGCCTGTTCGTCGGCGTCTCCGACGTCTCCCCCGCCTCGGTGCTCGACGGCGGCGCGGACGGGCACGCCGCCTTCCTGCTGGTCGCCAGCCGGGTCCCGCGCACGCTCGCCGCCGTCCTGGTCGGCGCCTCGCTCGGCATCGCCGGGCTGATCATGCAGATGCTGGTGCGGAACAAGTTCGTCGAGCCCGGCACCACCGGGGTCACCGAGTTCGCCACGCTCGGGATGCTCGTCACGATGGTCTTCCTGCCCGGGCTGGCCGTCGTCGGGAAGATGGCCGTCGCCGCGGTGTTCGGGCTCTTCGGCACCTGGGTCTTCCTGCGGGTGGTCCGCTTCGTGCCGGTGCGCCAGCTGGTGCTCGTCCCGCTGGTCGGCATCATGCTCGGCGGCGTCGTCGGTGCGGTGACCACGTTCGTCGCCTACCGGCTGGACCTGCTGCAGTCCCTCGGTCAGTGGGCGCAGGGCAGCTTCGCCACGGTCATGCAGGGCCGGTACGAGTTCCTCTGGATCGCCGGGGCGATGGTCGCGGTCGCCTGGTTCGCCGCCGACCGGTTCAGCGTGATCGGCCTCGGCGAGGAGTTCGCCACCAACCTGGGGCTGGACTACCGGAAGGTCGTCGCCGTCGGCATGGTGGTCATCGCGGTGATCACCGCGGCGGTGCTGGTCACCGCGGGCATGATCCCGTTCCTGGGCCTCGTCG
Source organism: uncultured Modestobacter sp. (assembly GCF_947486615.1). Taxonomy (GTDB): domain Bacteria; phylum Actinomycetota; class Actinomycetes; order Mycobacteriales; family Geodermatophilaceae; genus Modestobacter. The sequence goes on along the minus strand of NZ_CANKUD010000003.1, from coordinate 459,739 downwards.
TCCCGAACGTGGTCAGCCTGGTGATCGGGGACAACGTGCGCCGGGCGATCCCCTGGGTCGCCGGCCTCGGGGCCGTGTTCGTGCTCGCCTGCGACCTCGTCGCCCGCCTCGTCCGCTTCCCCTACGAGATCCCGCTGTCGGTCGTCGTCGGCGTCATCGGCGCGGCGCTGTTCCTCTGGCTGCTGCTGCGGAGGCGGAGCCGTGCTCACTGATCCCACCACCACGGAGTCCGGGGCGCTGCCCGATGCCGGTCTGCACCGCGGCCGGCTCGCGATCTCCTGGGCGAGCCCGGCGTTCCGGCTGGCCCTGCTCGGCGCGGTCGTCCTGGGGCTGGCCGCCGCCTACCTGTTCACCGACGTCCCCGGGTCGCTCGGCTACGCGCTGCGGATCCGCAGCCTCACGGTGGCCGCGATGATCGTCGTGGCCACGGCGGTCGGCGTCTCCACGGTCGTGTTCCACACCATCACGCAGAACCGCATCCTCACCCCCTCGATCATGGGGTTCGACGCGTTCTACGTGCTGATCTCCACCCTCATCGTGTTCTCCTCCGGGTCGGCGGCGTTCCTGGCTTTCGACCAGCTCACGCTCTGGCTGGTCCAGGTCGTGGTGATGGTGGCGTTCAGCGTGCTGCTGTTCACCTGGCTGTTCGGGGGCAAGCGCCGCTCGATCCACCTGATGCTGCTGGTCGGCATCGTGCTGGGCACGTTCTTCCGCAGCTTCGCCGAGTGGATGCAGCGGATGCTGGACCCGCTGGACTTCCAGGTGCTCACCGACGCGATGTTCGCCTCGCTCACCCGGCCCGACGAGACGCTGCTCGCCCTCACCGCCGGCCTCGTCGTGCTGGGCTGCGCCGCCGTCGTGCCGCTGCTGCGAGTGCTGGACGTGCTGACCCTGGGCGAGCCGGCCGCCGTCGGCCTCGGGGTCGACCACAAGCGGGTGGTGATGACCCTGTTCGTGGGGGTCTCGGTGATGATCGCCGCCTCGACGGCGCTGGTCGGGCCGATCCTCTTCTTCGGCCTCATCGTGGCCAACCTCGCCTACTCCTGGGCCGGGTCGTTCCGGCACGTGTGGACGCTGCCGACGGCGGTGCTGCTCGGCATGGTCTGCCTGCTCGGCGGCCAGTTGGTGCTGGAGCGGGTCCTCGGCTACGGCGGCACGCTGTCCACGGTCATCGACTTCGCCGGTGGCCTCTTCTTCCTGTACCTCGTGCTGCGGAAGGGGGCGCGGTGATCGCGCTCGAGAACGTCACCAAGCGCTACGGCCGGCAGCCGGTCGTGGACGACGTGTCGATCACCTTCGGCGGGGAGGGGGTCACCGCGCTGATCGGCCCGAACGGGGCGGGGAAGTCGACGCTGTTCGGCCTGGTCGGCCGGCTGCTGTCCCCCGACGCCGGGCGGGTCACCGTGGACGGGCTGGACGTGGCGTCGACGCCGTCCGGCGAGCTGGCCAAGGTGCTCGCGGTGCTGCGGCAGGACAACCACGTCGCGGCCCGGCTGACCGTGCACGACCTGGTGGAGTTCGGCCGCTTCCCGCACTCGCGGGGCCGGCTCACGACCCACGACCGCGAGCACATCGAGCAGGCGATCGGCTACCTGGAGCTCGACCCCTACCGGGACCGCTTCCTCGACGAGCTGTCCGGTGGGCAGCGCCAGCGGGCCTTCGTCGCGATGGTGCTGGCGCAGGACACCCGGTACGTGCTGCTGGACGAGCCGCTGAACAACCTCGACCTGCGGCACATGACCGAGATCATGCGGCTGGTCCGGCGGATGGCCGACGAGCTCGGCAAGCGGGTGGTCATCGTGCTGCACGACATCAACTTCGCCGCCAGCTACGCCGACCGGATCGTCGCCATGCGGGACGGCGTCGTGGTGGCCGACGCACCGGCGCGGGAGGTGATGCGCCCCGACGTGCTCGCCGCCGTCTACGACACCCCGGTCGACGTCCGGGAGATCGACGGCCGGCCGGTGGCGCTCTACTACGGCTGAGGCGCGTTCCACGTGGAACAGCGCCGCTGTGACGTGTCCGACGGGGGCGGCCCGGGCACCCCTGCGGGCATGTACGGCACGATGACCGAGGTGACCAGCAGCACCCGTCGCCTCGCCGGCCACCGCCCGCACCGCGCCCCCGCGGCCCTGACCAGCCGCTCCTGGCAGCAACCGGCGGCGCACCAGCTGCGCGGGATGACCAGTGACGTCGTGCTGGACATGGGCTGGGGCCGGCTGGTGTTCGGCCAGACCTTCGCCGACCTCTCCGGCGTGCTGGCCGCGCTGCGTGCCGAGGAGTCCGGCCGGCGGGACATCTGCGTCTACCCGTGGGACCCGCAGGTGCTGGTCGGGATGGCCCCCGACGAGCTGTTCATCGACCCCTCGTTCATCTTCCGGTTGCCGCTGCACCGCTACCGCCCGCGCGAGGAGCTGATCCGCGGCGTCTTCGTGCGCACGGTGACCTCGGCGGCGGAGATGGAGGAGGTCAACGACCTGTACGCCCGGGCCGGCATGGTCGCCGCCGACACCGCGACCATGTGGGCCAACCACCGCACCCGCAGGTTCACCTACCTCGTCGCCGAGGACCCGCGGACCGGCCGGATCGTCGGCACGGTGACCGGCGTGGACCACCACCTGGCCTTCGGCGACCCGGACGGCGGTTCGAGCCTCTGGTGCCTGGCCGTCGACGCCCAGGACGCCCCGCCCGGCACCGGGGAGGCGCTGGTCCGGGTGCTGGCCGAGCGGTACGCGGCGCGGGGGCGGGCGCACCTGGACCTGTCGGTGATGCACGACAACTCCGCGGCGATCCACCTCTACCGCAAGCTGGGCTTCGACCGGGTCTCCGCGGTCTGCGTGAAGCGGAAGAACCCGATCAACACCCCGCTGTTCGCCGCTCCCCCGCCGGGGCTGACCCAGCTGAACCCCTACGCCCGGGTGATCGCCGACGAGGCGCTGCGCCGCGGCATCCGGGTGGAGGTGACCGACGCCGAGTTCGGCGAGCTGCGGCTGTCGCTGGGCGGCCGGTCGGTGCTCACCCGGGAGTCGCTGTCGGAGTTCACCTCCGCGGTGGCGATGAGCCGCTGCGACGACAAGCGGGTGACCCGCCGGCTCATGGAGCGGGCCGGCGTCCGGGTGCCGCGCGGCGCAGTGGTCGGCGAGGGTGACCTCGCGGCCGCCCACGAGCTGCTCGCCGCCTGCGGCTCGGTGGTGGTCAAGCCGGCCCGCGGCGAACAGGGCAAGGGCATCACCGTCGGCGTCCGGGACGTCGAGGGGCTGGAGCGGGCCGTCCCGCTGGCGCTGCAGCACTGCCCCGACGTGCTGGTCGAGGAGCTGGTGGCCGGCGACGACCTGCGGGTCGTCGTGATCGACCACCGGGTGGTCGCCGCGGCGCTGCGCCGACCGGCCGAGGTGGTCGGCGACGGGCGGCAGGACGTGACCGCGCTGGTGCGGGAGACCAGCCGCCGCCGGGAGCGGGCCACCGGCGGGGAGTCGAGCATCCCGCTGGACGAGGCGACCGCCGAGGTGGTGGCTGATGCCGGGCACGCGATGGACGACGTGCTGGCCCACGGGCAGCGGCTGCGGGTCCGGCGGACGGCGAACCTGCACACCGGCGGCACGATCGTGGACGTGACCGACCGGCTGCACCCGGACATCGCCGCGGCCGCCGTGCGGGCCAGCCGGGCGATCGGCATCCCGGTGACCGGGCTGGACTTCATGGTGCCCGACGTGGCCGGCCCCGAGCACGTGTTCATCGAGGCGAACGAGCGGCCCGGGCTGGCCAACCACGAGCCACAGCCCACCGTGGACCGCTTCGTCGACCTGCTGTTCCCCGAGACGCGCCGCGACTGAGCGCTGTCGCCGGGCGGTGGCATGCTGCCCCCGGTCGCCGGCCCGGTGACCGGACCCGGGGAGGACCGCTGATCGGCTACGCCGCCGCTGCGCTCGGTGGTGCCCTCGGTGCACTGGGCCGCTGGGGCGTCGCCGAGGCGCTCCCCTCCCACGCGGCCGGCTGGCCGTGGGCCACCCTCCTGGTGAACCTCACCGGCTGCCTGCTGCTGGGGCTGCTGCTGGCGGTGCTGGCCGCCCGCCACCCGGGCTCCCCGTGGCTGAGGCCGCTGCTGGGCACCGGGGTGCTCGGCGGCTACACGACCTTCTCCACCTTCGCCGTGGAGACGGTGCGGCTGGCCGAGGCCGGCGCCTGGGCCACCGCCGCCGGCTACGTGGCCGTCTCGGTGCTCGGTGGCGTGCTCGCTGCCGCGGGCGGGGTGGTGCTGGGTCGCCGGCTGGCCCCGGTGCCCGGGGAGGGCGTCGCGTGACGGCGCTGTGGGTGGTGCTGGGTGCCCTGGTGGGCGCCCCGCTGCGACTGCTCGCCGACCGGGTCGCCACCGCCCGCCGCGGCCGGGGCAGCGTGGTGGGCACGCTGACCGTGAACGTCGCCGGCAGCGCGGTGCTCGGCGTGCTGCTCGGCCTGCGCGAGGTCTCCCCCGCCGTGCTGGCGCTGGTCGGCACCGGCTTCTGCGGCACGCTGACCACCTTCTCCACCTTCGGCACCGACGTCGTCCGGCTGGTCGAGGAGCGGGTGGTGCTGCGCGCGCTGGCCTACCTGATCGGCACGCTGGTGCTCGGGCTGGGCGCTGCCGCGGCCGGGTACCTGCTGGCCCGCTGAGTCGCCGGGCGCGCGCCGGAGGGTGCCCGTCACCTAGGGTCGGCTCAGGATGAGCGGATCAAGCGAGCGCGGAGGACGTCAGTGAGCGCCGACAGCCCGGTGGTCGTGGTCGCCAACCGGTTGCCGGTCGACCAGGTCACCGACCCCGACGGGACGACGCGGTACCAACGCAGCCCCGGTGGGCTGGTGACCGCCCTGGAGCCGTTCGTCGCCGGCCGCGGCGGCGCCTGGGTGGGCTGGTCCGGCGCCGCGGGCGACGCCCCGGAGCCGTTCGAGTCCGGCGGGATGTCGCTGGTGCCGGTGCCGCTGTCCGAGGAGGAGGTGGACCGCTACTACGAGGGGTTCTCCAACGCCTCGCTGTGGCCGCTCTACCACGACGTGGTGGAGAAGCCGGAGTACCACCGCACCTGGTGGGACGCCTACGTCCAGGTCAACAAGCGGTTCGCCGACCGGGCCGCCGAGGTGGCCGCCGAGGGCGCGATCGTCTGGGTGCACGACTACCAGCTGCAGCTCGTGCCCGCGATGCTCCGCCAGCGCCGCCCCGACCTGACCATCGGCTTCTTCCTGCACATCCCCTTCCCGCCCTACGAGCTGTTCACCCAGCTGCCCTGGCGCTCGGCGATCATCGAGGGGCTGCTGGGCGCGGACCTGATCGGCTTCCAGCAGCCGACGGCGGCGACGAACTTCGTCAACCTCGCCCGGCGGCTGCACGACCTGCCCACCAAGGGCAACACGATCAGCTACGAGGGCCGCACGGTCACCGCCAGGGCCTTCCCGATCTCCATCGACGTGAGCGCCTTCGACGAGCTCGCCCGCACCCCCGAGGTGCTGGCCCGGGCCGCGCAGATCCGCGAGGAGCTGGGGCAGCCGGAGAAGATCGTGCTCGGCGTCGACCGGCTGGACTACACCAAGGGCATCGGCGTGCGCCTGGAGGCGTTCGAGGAGCTGCTGGAGGACGGCGCCATCGAGGCACCCGCCACGGTGTTCGTCCAGGTGGCCACGCCCAGCCGCGAGCGGGTCGAGCACTACGTGACCATGCGCGAGACGATCGAGCAGCAGGTCGGGCACATCAACGGCCTGTACGGCTCCACCGCCGGGCCGGCGGTGCAGTACTTCAACCAGTCGATGCCCCGCGAGGAGCTGGCCGCCATGTACCGGGCGGCCGACGTCATGCTGGTCACCCCCTACCGGGACGGCATGAACCTGGTGGCCAAGGAGTACGTCGCCGCCCGCGGCGACGACGGCGGGGTGCTGGTGCTCAGCGAGTTCGCCGGCGCGGCCGCCGAGCTCAAGCAGGCGCTGCTGGTCAACCCGCACGACATCGCCGGGGTGAAGAACCAGCTGCTGCGCGGGCTGCGGATGGACCGGGCCGAGGGCGTCAAGCGGATGCGCGCGATGCGCCGGTACATCACCAAGCACGACCTCGACCACTGGGCGAACTCGTTCTTCGACTCGCTGCAGGCCCAGGCGTGAGCCACCCGCTGGACGACGCACTGGCCCAGGCGCTCGACGAGCTGGCGCGGGCCCGGCCGCTGCTGCTGGCCAGCGACTACGACGGCGTCCTGGCCCGTCTCCGCGACGACCCCGCCGCCGCCGTGCCCGAGCCCGGGGTGGCCGACCTGCTCGGCCGGCTGGCCGCCGTCGAGGGCGTCACGGTCGCGCTGGTCAGCGGCCGGGGCATCGAGGACCTGCAGGCCACCAGCGGGCTCACCGGCCCGTTCCGCTGGATCGGCAGCCACGGCGCGGAGTTCGACGGCCCGCTCGCCGGGGAGCTGCGTGCCGCCCGGGACGAGCTGGTCGCCACCCTGTCGCCGCTGGTGGACGCCGTCCCCGGCGCGCGCCTGGAGGTCAAGCCGGCCGCCGTCGCCGTGCACGTGCGCACGGTGCCCGAGGCCGCCGCTCGCCCGGCGCTGCTGGAGCGGGCCGCGGCCGCCGCGGGCCCGCACCACACCCCCAAGCCCGGCAAGGACGTGCTCGAGCTCGCGGTCACCGACGCCGACAAGGGCAGTGCCCTGGTCCGGCTCCGGGACGAGCTGGGTGCCCGGGGTGCCCTCTACCTCGGCGACGACGTCACCGACGAGGACGGCTTCCGGGCACTGGCACCGGCCGGGGTGACCGTCAAGGTCGGTGAGGGCGAGACCCACGCCGCCCACCGGGTGCCCGACCTGGCCGGGGTGCGCGCCGTGCTCGAGCGGCTGTCCGCCGCGCTGGGGGTCTGACCTCCCGCACGTCCGGGAACGACGCGCCACCCGGTGGTGCCATGACGCCCACGGGGTAATAGCGTCGCGCAGCGTGATCGTCGGCCGCGCTGGCCACCGCGGCGATCGGCTCGTTCGTGGCCGGCACGATCGCCACGGTGCTGCTGGCGCTGGTCGCGCCGACCGTGGTCGAGCTGGCCATCGGCGTCACCTCGGCCGACTACTTCGCCCTGGCTGTCATCGCCTTCGTCGCCGTCGCCACGGTGCTGGGGTCCTCCCCGCTGCGCGGGCTCGCGTCGCTGTGCCTGGGGCTGTACCTGGGGCTGGTCGGCACCGACGTGCTGACCGGTCAGGAGCGGTTCACCCTGGGCATCCCGCAGCTGTCCGACGGCATCGACGTCGTCGTGGTGGCGGTGGCGCTGTTCGCGGTCGGCGAGGCGCTGCACGTGGCCTCCCGGCTGCGCCGGGGCGCGGTGCAGGTGATCGACCACCAGGGCAGCTGGATGACCCGCCAGGACTTCCGCCGGTCCTGGGCGCCGTGGCTGCGCGGCACCGCGTTCGGCTTCCCGCTGGGGGCGCTGCCCGCCGGCGGCGCTGAGATCCCGACGTTCCTCTCCTACGCGACCGAGCGGAAGCTGACCAAGCACCCGGAGGAGTTCGGCAAGGGCGCCATCGAGGGCGTCGCCGGCCCGGAGGCGGCGAACAACGCCGCCGCGGCCGGGGTGCTCGTGCCGCTGCTGACCTTGGGCATCCCGACCTCGGCGACCGCGGCGATCATCCTGGCCGCCTTCCAGGGCTACGGCATCCAGCCCGGGCCCACGCTGCTCACCACCGAGGGCCCGCTGGTCTGGGCGCTGATCGCCTCGCTGCTGATCGGCAACGCGATGCTGCTGGTGCTGAACCTGCCGCTGGTCGGGCTCTGGGTGAAGCTGCTGCGCATCCCCCGGCCCTACCTGTACGCCGGGATCCTCGCCTTCGCCTCGCTCGGGTCGTTCGCGGTGAACGCCGACCCGCTGGACCTGGTGCTGCTCCTGCTGCTCGGGCTGCTGGGTTTCGTCATGCGACGGTATGGCTGGCCGGTGGCCCCCGCGGTGATCGGGCTGATCCTCGGACCGATCGCGGAGACCAACCTGCGACGAGCGCTGGCGATCAGCAACGGCGACCTCGGCGTGCTCGTCGACACCTGGTTCAGCCGGGTCGTGCTGGCGCTGGCCGTGCTGGCCCTGGTCGGCCCGATCGTGCTCCGGGCGGTCCGCGGACCCCGCCCCTCCCCCGCCGAGCTCCAGCACGCCGACGCGGCTGCCGATGAGGACGAGACGGTCCGGAGCGCGGACCGGTGACCGGAGAGGAGCGGCCCGTGGCCGTCGTCGTGGTGGGCATGGTCCCCAACCCCCGGGGGCAGGCCGCCCTGCAGCACGGCCTGCGCGAGGCCCGGCAGCGGGCGGCCCGGCTGGTGGTGGTCAACACCTCCCGCGGTGACGCGCTCGTCGACGAGGAGTTCCTGCAGGGCGACGCGCTGCGCCGGCTGCACGAGGAGCTGGCCGCCGCCGGCGTTCCGTTCGAGGTGCGCCAGCCGGTGCACGGCCAGGACGTCGCCGAGGAGCTGTCCGCCGTGGTGGCGGAGACCGGGGCCGAGCTGCTGGTCATCGGTGTCCGCCGGCGCACGCCGGTCGGCAAGCTGCTCATGGGGTCGGCGGCCCAGCGCATCCTGCTGGAGGTCGACTGCCCGATCCTGGCCGTCAAGAGCCCGCCGCCGACTTCCTGAACCCGGGAGTCCCACCGGCCTCACCAGGCCGTTCCCGCCCTTTCTCCCCCACTGTGACCGTCGGCCCGCCGGGCCGGCGGTCACAGTCGTCCGTGCCTCTGCCGATCAGTCAGATCACGCTGCAGTCACACGCGCTGACCTGGTCGGACGGTGACCTGCGTGAATTGTCGACATGACCCCGAATGACCATTCTCGGGCCATGACGGACCAATTCAGAAAAGGCGGACGCGAGCCCGGATCTCACCTTCAGGTGACTCCGATCGCGCCGATGAAGCCATCACTGTGCGGGGCAGGCCCGGACGGCGCACCAAGGGGAAGAGGCAGGCGTGGAAGGTCTGGACGACATCGTCGAGGAGTTCCTCGTGGAGAGCCACGAGAACCTCGATCAGCTGGACCAGGACCTGGTGGCCCTGGAGCAGGACCCCCGTTCGCGGGACCGGCTCTCGAGCGTCTTCCGGACGATCCACACCATCAAGGGCACCAGTGGCTTCCTGGCCTTCAACCGGCTCGAGGAGGTCGCGCACGTCGGGGAGAACCTCCTCTCCCGGCTGCGGGACGGCGCCCTGGACCTCACCCCGGCGCGCACCAGTGCGCTGCTGCTGATGACCGACACCATCCGCGCGCTGCTGGCCGAGATCGAGGCCAGCGGGGGCGAGGGCTCGGTGGCGGTCGCCGAGACCGTGGCGGTGCTCGCCAGCGCCCTCGAGGACGCCCCCGCTGCGCCGGCAGCCGAGCCGGTCGTCGAGGTGGCCGTGGCCGAGCCGGTGGCCGTGGCCGAGCCGGTGGCCGAGGCGCCGCCCGCGCCGGTGAAGAAGCCGGCCGCGAAGCGGGCCCCGGCCAAGCGGGCCTCCCGCGCCAAGGCCGCCGTCCCCTCGCCGGCCCCCGTTCCCGCGGTCGAGCAGATCGCCGCGCCCACTCCCCCGGCCGCCGCCCCGGCGCCCACCGCCGAGATCCCCCAGCCCGAGATCCCCCAGGAGGTCCCCGTGCCGACCGCGCCCGCCGCCCCCGCGGCGCTCGCCCCCGAGCCGGGCACCCCGGAGGCCCAGCCCAAGGGCCGCGGCGTCGCCGACAGCACCATCCGCGTCGACGTCGACCTGCTGGACAACCTGATGCTGCTGGTCGGTGAGCTGGTGCTGACCCGCAACCAGATCGTCCAGTACGTCGGCCGGCAGAACGACCAGGACCTGATCCGCGCCTCCCAGCGGCTGAACCTGATCGCCAGCGAGCTGCAGGAGAGCGCGATGAAGACGCGCATGCAGCCGATCGACCACATCTGGTCCAAGCTCCCCCGCGTCGTCCGCGACCTCGGCCTGCAGCTGCAGAAGAACATCCGGCTGGAGATGGAGGGCAAGGACACCGAGCTGGACAAGACCCTCCTCGAGGCGGTCAAGGACCCGTTGACCCACCTGGTCCGCAACTCCGTCGACCACGGCATCGAGAACACCGCCGGCCGCATCGCCGCCGGCAAGTCCCCCGAGGGCGTGCTGACGCTGCGCTCGCGGCACGAGAGCGGCCAGGTCGTGGTGGAGGTCGCCGACGACGGTGCAGGCATCGACCCGGCCAAGATCGGCGCCAAGGCCGTCGAGAAGGGCATCATCACCGCCGAGGCGATGAGCCGGATGAGCCCGCAGGACCTGCTGCAGCTGATCTTCCAGCCCGGCTTCTCCACCGCCGCCGCGGTCACCAACGTCTCCGGCCGCGGGGTCGGCATGGACGTGGTGAAGACCAACATCGAGGGCATCGGCGGCACCATCGAGGTCGAGTCCACGGTCGGCCGCGGCACCTGCATGCGGCTGCGCATCCCGCTGACCCTGGCGATCGTCCCGGCGCTGACCATCGAGTGCGCCGGCGACCGCTATGCCATCCCGCAGATCAGCCTGCAGGAGCTCGTCGCCCTGGACGCCGAGAAGGCGGCCGCCGCGGTCGAGGAGGTCGGTGGCGCGTCGGTCTACCGGCTGCGCGGCGAGCTGCTGCCGCTGGTGCACCTGGCCGAGGTGCTCGGCCTGCCCTCGGACCGGCACGACGGGCACGTCGTCATCGCCGTCCTGCGGTCGGAGGGCCGCCGGTTCGGCCTGGTCGTGGACCGGGTCATCAACACCGAGGAGATCGTCGTCAAGGCCGTCAGCGGCCAGCTCAAGTCGATCGGCCTCTACTCCGGCGCGACCGTGCTGGGCGACGGCGCCGTGGCGCTGATCCTCGACGTCCAGGCGCTGGCCCGCCGGGCCCTGCGGGCGGAGTCCGCGGAGCGCCAGGAGAGCCGGGTCGCCGCCTCCGTCGCCATCGCGGCCCAGGAGCGGCAGCGGATGCTGCTGGCGGCCATCGGTGGTGGCCGGCGGGTCGCCATCCCGCTGGACACCGTCACCCGGCTGGAGCAGGTGCGCAGCGAGACCGTCGAGCGGGTCGGCTCCCGCGAGGTGGTGCAGTACCGCGGCGCGATCCTGCCGATCGTCCGGCTCGACCGGCACCTGGGTGCCTTCGGCGAGACCGACCGGGAGACCCTCGAGGTCATCGTGTACGCCGACCACGGCCGCAGCGTGGCCATCGTGGTCGACGAGATCCTCGACATCGTCGACGGCGAGGCCGCGGTGCAGAGCGACATCGACGACCTGGGCCTGCTGGGCTCGGCCGTCATCGGCGACCGGGTGACCGAGCTGCTCGACGTCCGGGCCGCGATCCTCGCCGCCGACCCGGCCTTCTACACGACGGCCCCGGTCGCACTCCCCTCCCCCGACGCCTTCGCCTTCGACGGCGCCGGTTCCCCCGCCCCCCTGATGGAGGTCTGACATGAGCACCGCCACCGAGGCCCGGACCGTGCCGGCCACCAGCCAGCTGGCCACCTTCTGGCTGGACGGCGACCTCTACGGCGTGGAGGTCGAGCACGTCCAGGAGGTGCTGCGCAGCCAGAGCATCACCCGGGTGCCGCTGGCCCCGCCGGCCGTCGCCGGGCTGATCAACCTCCGCGGCCAGGTCGTCACCGCCATCGAGCTGCGCGAGCGGCTCGGCCGGCCGGCCCGCCCGGAGGCCGAGCAGCCCGTCGTCATCGTCGTCCGGCTGCACGGCGAGGCGGTCAGCCTGCTGGTCGACAGCATCGCCGACGTCGTCGACGTCGACGTCCGCGACTTCGAGGCCCCGCCGGACACCCTGGACGGCGCTGCCCGTGAGCTGATCCGCGGGGCCTACAAGCTCTCCGGCCAGCTGCTGCTCGCCCTCGACGTCAACCGCGCCGTCGGCACGTGAACACCGGCCCCGCTGCCACCACGGCAGCGGGGCAGCACCACCCGGGGCCGCGCCCCGGGGCCCAACCCGCTCACCACTCGAGCCGCGGACCGGGCCACCCGTCCCGCCCGCTCCGCACCCCCCACAGGAGACCCAGAATGAGCAGTGTCGCTTCCCCCTCCCGGCGGCTCGGGTGGTTCGCCGACCGACCGATCGGCGTCAAGATCGGTGCGGTCATCACCCTGCTCGCCGTCGTCGTCCTCGGCACGAACGCGCTGGCCATCACCCGCATCGACGACATGCGCGCGGCCGAGCAGGCCATCTACACGGAGAACCTCAAGCCGCTGAACTCGCTCTCCGCCGTCCAGCGCGCCACCGCCGCCCACCGCGCCCGGGTGCTCGAGTACGCCTTCTCCGACACCGCCCGTCAGCAGGAGCTGATCGGTCAGATGGAGGAGAAGCAGGCCGACGTGGAGGCGGGTCTGGCGGAGTACGAGCCCTTCATCGTCAACCAGGCCGCCATGGACAAGTACCTGGACGCGCGGGCCGGTCTGCTGCAGACGCTGACCAGCACCGCCTTCCCGCTGGGCGCGACCGGTGACATCGCCGGCTACAGCCAGCTCGTCCGCAACACCCTGCAGCCCTTCTTCGACGACATCGCCGACGGCCTGGAGGAGGAGGGCATCGCCCAGTCCGAGCTGGCCGCCGACCGCAACGAGGCCGCCGCCGAGGAGGCCAGCAGCACCGTCACCCTGCTCCTCACCGTGTCGCTGACCGCGATCGTCGTCGCCGCCCTCCTGGCCTTCCTGGTCGTCCGCCGCATCCTCGCCACCGTGCGCTCGGTGCAGGCCTCGGTCCAGGCCATGGCCGACGGTGACCTCACCGTCGCCCCCGAGGTCCGCGACCGGGACGAGATCGGCCAGATGGCGCTGTCGCTGGCCGAGGCGCAGGAGAACCTCCGCTCGGTGATGGCCTCCGTCGTCGCCTCCTCCGACGCGGTCGCCGCCGCCTCCGAGCAGCTGTCGGCGTCCTCGGCGCAGATCTCGGCCTCGGCCGAGGAGACCTCCGCGCAGTCCGGTGTGGTCTCGGCCGCCGCCGACGAGGTGTCCCGCAACGTGGCCACGGTCGCGGCCGGCGCCGACGAGATGAGCTCGGCCATCCGGGAGATCAGCCAGAGCGTCAACGAGGCCACCCGGGTCGCGGCCCAGGCCGTCGGCGAGGCGCAGACCACCACCGAGACCATCCAGAAGCTGGGGACGTCGTCCCAGGAGATCGGCGCGGTCGTCAAGGCCATCACCTCGATCGCCGAGCAGACCAACCTGCTGGCGCTCAACGCCACGATCGAGGCGGCCCGGGCCGGTGAGGCGGGCAAGGGCTTCGCCGTCGTCGCCAACGAGGTCAAGGAGCTGGCCCAGGAGACCGCCCGGGCCACCGAGGACATCGCCCGACGGGTCGAGGCCATCCAGGGTGACACCGGTGGCGCGGTGTCGGCGATCGGCCGGATCTCGGAGATCATCGGCTCGATCAACGACTTCCAGCTGACCATCGCCTCCGCGGTGGAGGAGCAGACCGCCACGACCAACGAGATGTCCCGGTCGGTCCAGGAGGCCGCCGGCGGGTCCACCGAGATCGCCACCAACATCACCGGTGTCTCGACCGCGGCCTCCTCGACCACCCAGGCGCTCGGGCAGACCCGGCAGGCGGTCGACGAGCTGTCCCGGATGGCCAGCGACCTGCGCACCTCGGTGTCCCGCTTCAGCTACTGAGCTGACCCCGTGCCCCGCCACCGGCGGGGCACGGGGCCACCGGACACGCAGCACCCCCCGACCCCCGGCCGCTGCCCCGCCCCCTTCCCCGGGCGAGGTGGCGGCCGTGGCCGTTCCCGGACCATTCCCACAGTTCCTCGACGCCTTTCCGCCGGGGCGATCGGCCGGATCTCGGAGATCATCGGCTCGATCAACGACTTCCAGCTGACCATCGCCAGTGCGGTGGAGGAGCAGACCGCCACCACGAACGAGATGTCCCGGTCGGTGCAGGAGGCCGCCGGCGGATCGACGGAGATCGCCACCAACATCACCGGGGTGTCGGCGGCGGCGTCCTCGACGACGCAGTCGCTGGGGCAGACCCGGCAGGCCGTGGACGAGCTGTCCCGGATGGCCAGCGACCTGCGCCGCAGCGTGGCCACCTTCACCTGGTGAACTCCGGCGGGTCTGCCCGTCCGACGGTCCGGCCGTCTCTCCCGTCGATCCGGGGTGAGGCGGCCGTCGCCGTTCCGCGACCATTCATCGAACCTCGGTGAGTGGTCCTCTCGATGTCGACAAGCAGACGTCCTGAACCGGTCGTCGTGCCATTTCCCCGGTTGTGCACGACACGTCCTGCACAACGACACGGAGCGTTCTCGCATCCGACACCATGGTTCCGGTAACGCCCATTCCCGCAGTTGCTGGTTCGGGTGGAGAGCGGCCGGTCGGCCCGTTCTCCCGTTCATCCCCCTCTGCTGCTCCACTCCCTCAGGAGAAGACCATGTCCCGAAACTCGCTGGCCCGTCCCGCTTCCTGGTGGGGAGACCGCAGTGTCCGGACCAAGGTGCTGGCCACCGTCGGTGTCGCCGGCGTCGTGGCGGCCGGCATCGGCGTGACCGGGCTGGCCGCCCTCGGCAACGCGGCAGATGCGGCCGGGGCCCTGTACCAGGACAACCTGCTGGGCGTCGCCGCGGCGGCGGACATGGACGGCATCGTGGGGGACATGCGGGTCAACATCCGCGACACCATCCTCGCGGCCGACACCGCAGCCGCGGTGACGAACGTCGACACCCTCGCCGCCGACTTCGCCGCCGCGCTGGCGACCTACCGGGAGGGGACGGCGAACCCGGACAAGCTCGCCGTCCTCGACGAGATCGAGGTGTCGATGGGCGAGTACGTGTCGCTGCAGCAGGACGTGCTCGTGCCGCTGGCGCAGAACCAGGACTTCCAGGGCTGGATCAGCACGAACGCCAGCCAGTCGGGGCCCATCGTCGAGCAGGCCACCGCCGACATCAAGGCGCTGCGCGACATCGAGGCCGAGGAGGCGCTGGCGGCCGCCGGGACGATCCGGGCGGACTACGAGTCCCAGCGCACCACCTCGATCCTGTTGATCGTCGGCGGCGTCGCGCTCGCCCTGGGTCTCGGCTTCTTCGTCGCCTCGGCGATCGCCCGCGCCACCGGCCGGGTGCGCGACGTCGTCCAGGGGCTGGCGGAGGGCGACCTGACCCGCAGCAGCGGGCTCACCACCCGCGACGAGATGGGCCAGATGGGCCAGGCGCTGGACGCCGCGGTCGAGAACCTGCGGTCGGTGATGGCCTCGGTGGTCGCCTCCTCCGACGCGGTCGCCGCGGCCTCGGAGGAGCTGTCGGCGTCCTCCGCGCAGATCTCGGCCTCGGCGGAGGAGACCTCGGCGCAGTCCGGCGTCGTGTCCAACGCTGCGAGCGAGGTGTCCCGCAACGTCGCGACCGTGGCCGCCGGCGCGGAGGAGATGGGTGCCTCCATCCGGGAGATCAGCCAGAACGCCAACGAGGCCGCCCGGGTCGCCGCCCAGGCGGTGACCGAGGCCGAGACGACCACGCAGACCATCACCAAGCTCGGCGTCTCGTCGCAGGAGATCGGGGCCGTGGTCAAGACCATCACGAGCATCGCGGAGCAGACCAACCTGCTGGCGCTGAACGCCACGATCGAGGCGGCGCGGGCCGGTGAGGCGGGCAAGGGCTTCGCGGTGGTCGCGAACGAGGTCAAGGAGCTGGCCCAGGAGACCGCCCGGGCCACCGAGGACATCGCCCGCCGGGTCGAGGCCATCCAGGGTGACACCGGTGGTGCGGTGTCGGCGATCGGCCGGATCTCGGAGATCATCGGCTCGATCAACGACTTCCAGCTGACCATCGCCTCCGCGGTGGAGGAGCAGACCGCCACGACCAACGAGATGTCCCGGTCGGTGCAGGAGGCCGCCGGCGGGTCCACCGAGATCGCCACCAACATCACCGGGGTGTCGGCGGCGGCGTCCTCGACCACCCAGGCGCTGGGGCAGACCCGGCAGGCCGTGGACGAGCTGTCCCGGATGGCCAGCGACCTGCGGGGGAGCGTCGCGCGCTTCTCCTTCTGACAGGCCCACGCCGGCGACTCGACGCGGCCGTCGTCCCCTCCCCGGGGGCGGCGGCCGCGTCGTGTTCGGCGTGTGGCGTCGCCCCTGTCGACAAATGTGCTCCGCGAAATGGTCGTCGCGCGATCTGCCCGCCATTTCCGCGACACGCACGAGAATGGCGATCGACGACTCTTCCGCTCTCCGATGATCTGGATCGCACCACCGGTCACACCCGTCCCAGCCTGGAGGCATCACCGTGAGCGCACCGTCCGTCCTCGCCCGGCTCCGCGACCGCGGGATCATGGCCAAGATCGTCGCGGCGGTGAGCGTGGCGGTGCTCGTCGCCGTCGGCGTCGGCCTGGTCGGGCTGCACACGCTGGGCCGGTCGGCCGACCGGACCGAGGGCATGTACCAGGACGAGCTCGTCGGCACCGTGGACGTCGCGGAGGTGCGCGGGCAGCTGTACGCGCTGCGGCTGTCCTCGGTGAACTACGCCGTGGCCACCGACTCGGCCGCCAAGCAGACGTACATGGGCGACCGGCAGGCCGCCTACGAGGGCCTGGCCCTGGCCGCGTCGCACTACCTGGCCACCCAGCCGCAGGCGGAGAGCCGGGCGCTGATCGACCACGCGCTGGGCGAGCTGAACCGGTACAAGGCGGCGATGCCGCCGCTGGACGAGCTCGCCGACTCCGGCGACCTGGCCGCCTGGTCGCAGATGCGCGACACGGTCGTCGCCCCGATCGCCGAGTCGATCATCGCCGACCTGGACCAGCTGTCGGTGCTGCGGCAGGAGGCGGCCGCGGCCAGTGCGGCCGAGGCGCGGGACTCCTACGGCGACACCCGCTGGCTGCTGGTGGCGGTCATCGCGGCCGGCGCCGCCGTGGCCCTGGGCTTCGGCGTCCTGGTGGCCCGCCGGATCACCGGCTCGCTGCGCCGGGTGCAGCACACCGCCGAGGGGCTCGCCGCCGGGGACCTGACCCGCCGGGCGGACGTCACCACCGGTGACGAGGTGGGCCGGACGGCGGCGGCGCTGGACGGCGCGATGGCCGAGCTGCGGTCGGTCATGGCCTCGGTGGTCTCCTCGGCCGACGCGGTGTCCGCCTCGTCCCGGGAGCTGTCGGCGTCCTCGGCCCGGATCTCCACCTCGGCGGAGGAGACGTCGGCGCAGTCGGGTGTGGTGTCGGCGGCGGCGGAGGAGGTGTCCCGCAACGTGGCGACGGTGGCGGCCGGCGCCGAGGAGATGGGTGCCTCGATCCGGGAGATCAGCCAGAACGCGAACGAGGCGGCGCGGGTGGCGGCCCAGGCGGTGTCCGAGGCGGAGGCGACCACCCGGACGATCACCGAGCTGGGGGCCAGCTCGAAGGAGATCGGTGCGGTGGTGAAGACGATCACGAGCATCGCGGAGCAGACGAACCTGCTGGCGCTGAACGCCACGATCGAGGCGGCGCGGGCGGGTGAGGCCGGCAAGGGCTTCGCCGTCGTCGCGAACGAGGTCAAGGAGCTGGCGCAGGAGACGGCCCGGGCGACCGAGGACATCGCGCGGCGGGTGGAGGCGATCCAGGGCGACACGGCGAAGGCGATCGACGCGATCGGCGGCATCTCCACGGTGATCGGCTCGATCAACGACTTCCAGCTGACCATCGCCTCCGCGGTGGAGGAGCAGACCGCGACCACCAACGAGATGTCGCGCTCGGTCCAGGAGGCCGCCGGCGGGTCGACGGAGATCGCCACGAACATCACCGGGGTCTCGGCGGCGGCGTCGTCCACGACCCACTCGCTGGGGCAGACCCGGCAGGCGGTGGACGAGCTGTCCCGGATGGCCGACGACCTGCGGGGGAGCGTGGCCCGCTTCACCTTCTGACGCGTGCCCCAGGGACCCGATCGGGGAACGGGTTTCGACACACGGTCACCGGGCACTGACGGTGCGACGCGAACGCGCGGAGGTCGCCTGCTCGCTGTCCTGCGAGCGGGTGACCTCCGTGTCGCGTCGTGCACCGGGGCCGCCGCACGATGGCCTGACCACTTCCCTGGAGGCGACGTGCCCTACTCCCTGGTCAGCGCTGCGACGCTCGGCTTCGACCTCGTCCGACTGCCCGCCGGCGGGCAGGTCGCCGACGTGCTGGTGACCGGCCTCGGCGCCGACGCCCACACCCTGCACCGCCTGGCCGGGGCGCACCCCGCCGCCGGCCGCCCGGACGCCGAGCGCGCCGGGCTGGCCGTGCGGGCCCGCCGGGCGCACGAGCTCGCCGCCTCCGGCGTCCCGCAGCTGCGGGACATGACCGACCCGGGCGGCGACGAGGACAGCCGGTCCGCCCGGCTGGTCGCCCTCCTCGAGCGCGGCACCATCGGCAACACCCCGGCCCTCGAGCGGCTGGTCCGCGACGACGTGCTGGGCCCCGAGCACGGCGTCGTCGCCGACCTCGACCCGGCCGTCGCGAGCCTCGCTGCCGACGTCCTGGCCGACGCCGCGACCGGCTGGTGGGCCGCCGACGCCCTGGACCCCGCCGTCCGGCAGGAGCTCACCTCCCCCTACTCGACCGCCACCGCCTGGGAGCACGGCCCCCGGCCCGACCTCGGCCCGATGGGCCCCGGCCTGGCCGAGCTGCTCGGCGAGCTCCGTTCCCTCGACGAGGCCGGCCGCCGCCGCTGGCGGCTGGCCGTCGACGCGAGCCGGGCCCAGCGACGCCCCTGGGCTGCCGCCATGCACGGCGCGGCCTGGGCCGCGCACGTCTCCGGCCGCACCCGCACCCTCGCCGCCGCCCAGCTGCTGTCGGTCTCGGCCTTCCTCGACGCCGGGTTCACCGCCCGGGACGGCGCCGAGGGCGTGTGGAACGCGCTGGCCGGCTGCGTGCAGGGGCTGGCGATGGCCGACCTGCTGGACGAGGAGTCGCTGACCGTGCTCGGCGGCCCCTGGACCATGGTGACCGGGAGGTCCCTCCCCCTCGCGGGGTGAGTCGCGCACCGATCCGTAGTACACGCCCGAATCCGCTCAAGCCCCGGCGGCTGATGCCGATACAGGTCTGGAGCGGCCCACCGGCCGGACCATCGGCTGCGGGGGAACGCGTGGAACAGATCAAGGTGATGGTCGTCGACGACTCGGTCGTCGTCCGCAAGATCGTGACGGACGTGCTGTCCGAGGACCCGATGATCCAGGTCGTCGGCACGGCCCCGAACGGCCGGCTCGCGGTGAGCAAGCTCGAGCAGCTCAAGCCCGACCTGGTCACGATGGACATCGAGATGCCGGACATGAACGGCATCGAGGCGGTCCGGGCCATCCGCGCCACGCGGTCCCGGGTGCCGATCATCATGTTCAGCACGCTGACCGAGCGGGGCGCCTCCGCCACCCTGGACGCGCTGTCCGCCGGCGCCAACGACTACGTCACCAAGCCGGCCAACGTCGGCAGCGTGGCCCAGTCGATGGAGAGCGTGCGCCAGCAGCTCGTCCCCAAGATCAAGGCCCTCACCGGCCGGCCGATGACCAGTGGCCCGGCCGCGGCCCCCGCGGCCGCCGCGCCGGTCGCCGTCCGGCCCCCGGCTGCCCGCAGCCGCGCGCCCAAGCAGCCCGCCGTCCTGGTGATCGGCTCCTCCACCGGCGGCCCCGAGGCGCTGACCAAGGTGCTGCCGCTGCTGCCGGCCTCGCTGCCGGTCCCGGTGCTGCTGGTGCAGCACATGCCTCCGGTGTTCACCCGGCAGTTCGCCCAGCGGCTGGACCGGCTGTGCGCGCTCACCGTGGTCGAGGCCGTCGACGGCACCCCCCTGGCGCCGGGCACCGTGCACATCGCCCCCGGCGACTTCCACCTGACCGTGGGCACCAGTGGCGCCAGCAAGCGCACGGCGCTCAACCAGGCCCCTCCGGAGAACTTCTGCCGCCCGGCCGTCGACGTGCTCTTCCGCTCCGCGGTGGCCGCCTACGACGGTGCGGTCCTCGGCGTCGTCCTCACCGGCATGGGGTCCGACGGGCGCATCGGCGCCGGTCAGATCCGCGAGGCCGGCGGCACCGTCGTCGCCCAGGACCAGGCCACCTCGGTCGTCTGGGGCATGCCCGGCGCCGTCACCCAGGCCGGGTTCGCCGACGAGGTCCTGCCCCTCGGGCGGGTCGCCGAGGCGATCACCCGGCTCCTGCCCACCCCCCGCCCCGCGGCGAGCTTCGCCGCGGCCCGCGCCGCAGCCCCGATGGGAGGCCTCCGATGACACTCACCGCCACGAGCTTCGACTGGGTGCGCCAGCTGGTGCACCGAGAGAGCGCGATCGTCCTGCAGCCCGGCAAGGAGTACCTGGTCGAGGCCCGCCTCCTGCCGATGGCCCAGCAGCGTGGCCTGTCCGGGGTCAGCGAGCTCGTCGAGTCCGTCCGCAACCGCCCCGACCCCGCCGTGACCCGGCGCATCGTCGAGGCGCTGACCACGAACGAGACGTCCTGGTTCCGGGACGGCGACCCGTTCACCGCCCTGACCAGCACCGTCATGCCGCAGCTGGTGGCCGCCCGTCGTCCCGACGAGCGGCTGCAGATCTGGTCGGCCGCCTGCTCCAGCGGGCAGGAGGCGTACACGATCGCGATGCTGCTGTCCGACGCGCTGCCCAACGCCACCACCCGCGTGTCGATCACCGCCACCGACCTCTCCCGCGAGATGGTGGAGCGGACCCGCGCCGGCCGGTTCAGCCAGCTCGAGGTCAACCGCGGCCTGCCGGCCTCGATGCTGGTGCGGCACTTCACCCGGGCCGGCAACGAGTGGGAGATCGCGCCGGCGCTGCGCCGGATGGTCACCGCCTCCGAGTGCAACCTGGCCGCACCGCTGCCCCGCCTGGGGCCGTTCGACGTGGTCTACCTGCGCAACGTGCTCATCTACTTCGACCTGCCCACCAAGCAGGGCATCTTGAACCGCGTCCGCCAGATCATGCGACCCGACGGGTGGCTGTTCCTGGGGGCTGCCGAGACCACTCTCGGCGTGGACGACAACTGGGAGCGGGTCGTCCTCGGCCGTGGCTCCGCCTACCGGCCCAAGAAGGGAGCCTGACCGTGCGAGCTCTGGTGATCGACGACTCTCGCGCCATGCGGCGCATCGTCGGCACGATCCTCAAGGACTTCGGATTCGAGGTGCGTGAGGCCGGGGACGGTCAGCAGGCCCTCGACGTGCTGCAGGAGGGCAAGGCCGAGTCCTGGGTCCCCGACCTGTGCTGCATCGACTGGAACATGCCGGTGATGGACGGCCTGCAGTTCGTCATGGCCGTCCGCGCCAACCCCGAGTTCCGCCAGGTGACGCTGATGATGGTCACCACGGAGAGCGAGACCGGCCAGATCGTCAAGGCGCTGGCCGCCGGTGCCCACGAGTACCTGATCAAGCCGTTCACCGCCGACGCGCTCCGCGACAAGCTGGCGCTCCTCGGCCTTCTCCCCGAGGGGGTGTCCGCATGACCCTGTCCCAGACCCAGCCGATCACCGAGCTGCTGGACGCCGCGACCGTGCAGAGCATCTGCGACGAGGTCTGGCCGTCGCTGGTCGGCGACGGCGAGGCGTTCGTGCCGGTGCCGGTGCCGCCGCCGGCGGAGCTCGTCAGCGCCTGGGTCGACATCATCGGCCCCTGGACCGGCTCCGTCGTGGTGACCTGCGCGCCGGCCACGGCCGAGGCGCTGACCGAGTCGGTGCTGATGACCCGCCCGCCCACCGTGGTGGACGACGAGGACGTCGCCGACGCCCTCGGCGAGCTGGCCAACGTGCTCGGCGGCAACGTCAAGAGCGTCCTGCCGGGTGAGTCCCGGCTCGGCCTCCCCCAGATCGGTCCAGCGCCCGCCCGTGGGCGGCTGGACGACGTCCGTGCCCTCGTCGGTCAGTGGCGAGGCAACTACCTGACCATCACCGTGCAGGGCACCGCCCCGCACCCGAGCGGAACTGAGGTGCCGCAGTGAAGATCCTGGTGACCGACGACAGCCGTGTCATGCGGCAGATCGTCATCCGCACCCTGCGCCAGGCGGGGTACGACGACCACGACATCGTCGAGGCCGAGGACGGGGCCCAGTGCCTCGAGAAGGTCGGCTCCGAGTCCCCCGACCTGGTCCTCTCCGACTGGAACATGCCGAACATGAGCGGCATCGAGTGCCTGCAGGCGCTGCGCGCCTCCGGCTCGCAGGTGCCCTTCGGGTTCGTGACCTCCGAGGGCTCCCCGGAGATGCGGGAGAAGGCGGCCAACGCCGGCGCGCTCTTCCTCATCGCCAAGCCGTTCAACGAGGACACGTTCAAGGACGCCCTCGACGGGGTGATCGCATGACCGCCGCCCTGCAGCCGGCGACGCTGCCCACCGCCAAGGACGTCCGCGACATGCTCGAGGGCCTCTTCGGCAAGGAGGTCGTGGTCTCCCCCGGTGACCCGGTCTCGCTCAACGGCAAGCCGGCCGTCGCCGTCTACGTCGACCCGTCCATGGCCACCACGGCCCTGTGCCTGGTCGACCTGCGGCTGGGCGCCTGGCTGGCCGGCGCCCTCGCGCTGCTCCCCAAGGGCGGCCTCGAGGACGCGATCGACGAGGGCGAGCTCTACCCGATGCACCTCGAGGCGCTCTACGAGGTGGTGAACATCGCCGCGTCGATGTTCAACGGCGAGGGTGTCAACCACTCGAAGCTGTACAAGCTGCACGCGCCGGGGGAGTCGATCCCGGGGGACATCGCCGGGCTCGCCGCGGCGTTCAACCGGATCGACCTCAAGCTCGACGTCGCCGGTTACGGCTCGGGCAACCTGTCCATCGTGATGGCGCACTGACCTCGAGCACCGCACGACCCCGGGACCGGGGGAGCAGGCCCGACCACCGGGCCGGCTCCTCCGGTCTCGTCGTGTTGGGGCCGGTCACCGCCAGCGGTAGCCGACCTCCGGGCGCCCGGCCGTGCCGTACCGGGGGCTGCGGGCCACCAGCCCGGCGTCGGCGAGGTGCTCCAGGTAGCGCCGCGCGGTGATCCGGGAGGCGCCGATCAGCTCGCCGGTCCTGGCCGCGGACAGCCCGTCGGGGGCTGCCCCGTCGGCGCCCCGCAGCGCCGCCACCACGGCCTCCAGCGTCTCCCGGGACATGCCCTTGGGCAGCACCGCCGGGCGGGGGGCGCGCACCGCGTCCAGCGCCCGGTCGACGTCGTCCTGGCCGGTCAGGTCGCCGTGACCGGCCAGCCGGGCCCGGTAGTCGGCGTAGGCGGTCAGCCGGTCGCGCAGCGCCGGGTAGGTGAACGGCTTGAGCAGGTAGCCGACCACCCCGGCGGAGACCGCGGCGCGGACGGTGGCCAGCTCCCGCGCGGAGGTGACGGCCAGCACGTCGACGTCCCGGCCGGTGGCCCGCAGCCAGCGGACGACGTCGGTGCCGTGGGCGTCGGGCAGGTTCATGTCCAGCAGCACCAGGTCCACCGGACGGCGGGTGAGCGCCTCCCGGGCGAGCGCGCCGGTGCCGGCCACGCCCACCGCGGTGAACCCGGGCGTGCGGTCGACGTAGAGCCGGTGCGCCTCGGCGGCGATCGGCTCGTCCTCGACCACCAGCACCCGGACCGGCGGGTCGCCGCTCACCGCAGCCCCGCCGGCGCGGGCAGTGGCACGGTGACGGTGAACTCCGCGCCCGGGCCGGGCCGCACCTCGATCGTGCCGCCGTGCCGGCGCACGGTCTGGGCCACCAGGGCCAGGCCGAGGCCGCGCCCCAGGCCGGCCGGCGCCCCCGGGAGGGCCGCCTTCGTCGTCCAGCCCTGGTCGAACACGTGCCGGGCCTGCTCCTGCGTCAGCCCCGGCCCGGTGTCCTCGACCCGGACCTCCAGCACCGCGCCGTGCGCCCGCAGCAGCAGGTGCACCTCGTGCGGCGGGGGGCCGTCCAGGGCGGCGTCGACCGCGTTGTCCAGCAGGTTGCCCACGACGGTGACCAGGTCGCCGCCGGGCAGGCCGGTGCTGCCCACCGTCGAGTCGGGGTCGACCACCAGCGCCACCCCGCGTTCGTGCGCCGCGGCCGCCTTGCCCAGCAGCAGGGCGGCCAGCACCGGCTCCTCGACCGCGGCGACCACTTCGTCGGTCAGCCGCTGGGCGACGGCGAGCTCGGTGGTGGCGAACTCGATCGCCTCCTCGGTGCGGCCCAGCTCGACCAGGGAGATGGTGGTGTGCAGCCGGTTGGCCGCCTCGTGGGACTGCGCGCGCAGCGAGGAGGCGAACGCGCGGACGCTGTCCAGCTCGCCGGTCAGCGCCTGCAGGTCGGTGTGGTCGCGCAGGGTGACCACGGCGCCGACCGGCCGCCCCGCCTGCCGCGCCGGCGCCTGGTTGACCACCAGCACCCGGGACCGGGTCACCTGGACGGCGTCCACGGTCAGCTGCTGCCCGGTGAGCAGTGCGGTGAGCTCGGCGGGCAGGCCCAGCTCCGTGACGTGCCGGCCGGTCGGGTCGCCGGCGAGGTCGAGCAGCCGGCGGGCCTCGTCGTTGACCAGCTGCACCCGGCACCGGCCGTCGACCAGCAGCAGGCCCTCCCGGACGGCGTGCAGCACCGCGTCGTAGTACTCCAGCATCCGGGCCAGCGGGGCCGCGCCCAGGCCGTGGGTCTGCCGGCGCAGCCGCCGGCTGATCGCCCAGCTGCCCATCCCGCCGACGGCCAGTGTCGCCAGCGCCGTCCAGGCGATGCCGGGCAGGGCGCTCCGGAGGTCATCGCCGATCGCCGAGACGGTGATGCCGGCAGAGACCAGGGCGACCACCTCGCCCCGCTCGTCCAGCACCGGCCCGGTGGCGCGCACCGAGGGCCCCAGAGTGCCGGTGTAGGTCTCGGTGAAGGTGCGCCCGGCCAACGCCGGGCCGATCGTGCCGAGGAACGGGCGGCCGATCTGGGCGACGTCGGGGTGGGTGTACCGGGTGCGGTCGGGGGCCAGCACGGTGATGAACGACGTCCCGGTGTCGGCCCGGATCCGCTCGACGTAGGGCTCCAGCAGGCCGGTGGGGTCGGGCCCGGTGACGGCGGTGAGCACGAAGGGCGAGTTGGCCAGGCTCTCCACGATGCCGAGCACCTCGGACTCGGCGGCCTCCCGCACCGCCGTCCGGGCGGAGCTGTAGGCCACCCCGCTGGCGACCAGCACCACGACCGTCACCAGGCACGCCTGCAGGAGCAGCAGCTGGCGGGCCAGGCTGCCGCGGCCCGGCCGGCGGCCGGCGGGAGCGGGCGGGTGCACTGGCCGAGTGTCCACCGCCAGGAGCCCCGGCCGTGAACGCTATGAACACATGCGTGACCGCCGTCACGCTGCGGGTCAGGGTGCTCAGGTCGCCCCCTCCGGGCGACCTGATCCGAGGCCAGGAGCCCCGGCCGCCGACTCCACAGGAGCAGTCATGGCCACCGGCAGCACGCCCGTCGACCAGGGAGCGGACACCGGCACCCCGAGCCGCCACCGCGACCGCACCCACTGGCTCTACCTCGCCGTCATCGCCGCGGTGGCCCTGGGCATCCTGGTCGGGCTGGTCTTCCCCGACTTCGCCGTCGGCCTCAAGTGGCTGGGCGACGCCTTCGTCGCGCTGATCAGGATGCTGATCGCCCCGGTCATCTTCTGCACGATCGTGCTGGGCATCGGCTCCATCCGGCAGGCGGCCAAGGTCGGCCGGGTCGGTGGCCTGGCGCTGGGCTACTTCATCGTGATGTCCACCTTCGCCCTGGCCATCGGGCTGGTGGTGGGCAACCTGCTGCACCCCGGCGACGGGCTGCAGATCACCGAGGAGCTGCGCGACCGCGGCGCGGAGTACGCCGGCGAGGCGGAGGGCGCGGGCGGCACCACCGACTTCATCCTCGGCCTGATCCCGGAGACCCTGGTCTCCGCGCTGACCGACGGCTCGGTGCTGCAGGCGCTGCTGGTCGCGCTGCTCGTCGGCTTCGCCATCCAGGCGATGGGGCCGGCCGGTGAGCCGGTGCTGCGCGGGATCGGCCACTTCCAGCGGCTGGTGTTCCGGGTGCTGTCGATGATCATGTGGGTGGCGCCGGTCGGCGCGTTCGGCGCCATCGCCGCCGTCGTCGGGGCCACCGGCGTCGACGCGCTGAAGAGCCTGGCGATCCTGATGCTCGGCTTCTACGCCACCTGCGTGCTCTTCGTCTTCGGCGTCCTGGGCACGCTGCTGCGGGTGGTCGCCAAGGTGAGCGTCTTCAAGCTCTTCCGGTACCTCGGCCGGGAGTTCCTGCTGATCGTCTCCACCTCCTCCTCGGAGACGGCGCTGCCCCGGCTGATCGCCAAGATGGAGCACGTCGGCGTCTCCAAGCCGGTGGCCGGCATCGTGGTGCCGACCGGCTACTCGTTCAACCTGGACGGCACGGCGATCTACCTGACGATGGCCTCGCTGTTCATCGCCGAGGCCCTCGGCGACCCGCTGTCGCTGGGTGAGCAGATCGGCCTGCTGGTGTTCATGATCGTGGCCTCGAAGGGCGCGGCCGGGGTGACCGGCGCGGGCCTGGCGACGCTGGCCGGTGGGCTCTCCTCGCACCGGCCGGAGCTGCTGGAGGGGGTCGGGCTGATCGTCGGCATCGACCGGTTCATGTCCGAGGCCCGCGCGCTGACCAACTTCGCCGGCAACTCGATCGCCGCCGTCCTGGTCGCCACGTGGACCAAGGAGCTGGACCGCGAACAGCTGGACGCCGTGCTGTCCGGGGAGCGGCCGTTCGACGAGGCGACGATGGTGGACGACGGGCACGGCACCGACCACGGCGGCGCCCCGCAGGCTCCGGCCGAGCTGCCGGCGGCTCGCTGACCGGCGCCGGGGGGTCACCCAGCAGAGGGACGCGCCGCGCCCAGCCAGGCCCGGACGGTGGGGCGCGGCGCGCGTCATGAGGCACAGTGAGCCCATGACCACGGTGGGTGGGGCGGCGCGGGCCGACCTCCTGATGCTCGCCGTGGAGGGCATGGCCCGGCCGCTGTTCGTCCTCGACCGCGACTGGCGGTTCGGCTACATCAACCCCGCCGGCGCAGCGCTGCTCGGGCAGACCGTGGACGCACTCACCGGCCGGGTGGTCTGGGAGGTCTTCCCGGAGGCGGTCGGCGGCCCGTTCGAGCAGCACTACCGGCAGGTGGCGGCGACGGGGGAGCCGGCGAGCTTCGAGGCCTGGTTCGCGCCGCTGCGCACCTGGTTCCAGGTCGACGCCTTCCGCACCGAGGCCGGCGTGGTGGTCACCTACGACGACGTGACCGCCCGCCGCCGGGTCGAGCGCGAGCGCGAGGAGGCCGTCGCCGCCCGTGAGGAGGAGGCCGCGCGGGCCGCGGAGTCCGCGGCCGCCGCCGAGCTGGCCGGCCGGCACCTGATGCTGCTCGGCGACATCAGCCAGGCGATGACCGCCACCCTGGACATCGACGAG
Organism: uncultured Modestobacter sp.; assembly: GCF_947486615.1. GTDB lineage: Bacteria > Actinomycetota > Actinomycetes > Mycobacteriales > Geodermatophilaceae > Modestobacter. Next base: position 432,491 of record NZ_CANKUD010000003.1, on the reverse strand, counting down.
GCGGTGCAGCGCTTCGCCGAGCTCGTCGTCCCCCAGCTGGCCGACTGGTGCCTGGTGAGCGTGGTCGAGGACGGCCGCCGCCGGGACGTCGGCCGGGCGCACCGCGACCCGGCGATGGTCGAGGCGATGCACCACTACGCCGACCTGCGCGCCCGCACGAACTCCTCGACCGCCCCGGTGCCCACCGCGCTGCGCGAGGGCCGGTCGGTGGTCATCCAGGACCTGCAGCCCGAGCAGGTCGAGGCGATGACGACCCCGGCTGCGCGGGTGGCCCTGGCGCCGCTGGCCCCCGCGGCCGTCGCCACCTTCCCGCTGGTCGCCCGCGGCGAGCTGTTCGGCGCGCTGACCCTCGTCACCGGCCCCGGGCGTGGGGCGTTCACCGACGCCGAGCTGCGCACCGCCGAGATCGCCTCCCGGCGGGCCGCGCTGGCCCTGGACAACGCCCGGCTGGCCACCGCGCAGAGCCGGGTCGCCGAGCGGCTGCAGCGCAGCCTGCTCTCGGCCCCGGTGCAGCCGGACCACCTGGAGCTCGCCGTCCGCTACCGGCCCGCCGCGCAGGACGTCGCCATCGGCGGCGACTGGTACGACGCCTTCCAGCAGCCCGACGGCGCCACGGTGCTGGTGATCGGTGACGTGATGGGCCACGACCTGGAGGCCGCGGCCGCCATGGCGCAGCTGAAGACGCTGGTCCGGGCGATCGCCTACGACCGGCAGGACGAGCCGGCGGAGGTCGTGCGCCGGGTCGACCGGGCGGTCGCCGGGCTGGACGTCACCACGCTGGCCACCGCGCTGGTCGCCCGGGTCGAGCAGCACGACGTCGACCACGCCGCCGGGCTGCGGCGGCTGCGCTGGGCGACGGCCGGCCACCCGGTGCCGCTGCTGCTGCTCGCCGACGGCACGGTGGCCGACCTGGAGGCCCCGGTCGGCCCGCCGCTGGGGATGGGCTGGATGGGGGAGCGGGCCGACGGAATGGCGCTGCTGCCCCCGGAGAGCACGCTGCTGCTGTTCACCGACGGGCTCTTCGAGCGGCGCACCGGCGACCTGGACGAGGGGCGCGCCCGGCTGCGGGCCGCCGTCGCCGAGCTGGCGGGGCAGCCGCTGGACGTGCTCTGCGACGGCCTGCTGGCCGCGCTGCTGGACGAGGGCGCCGAGGACGACGTCGCCCTGCTCGCCGTCCGCGCCCACCGGGAGCCGAGCCGGCCCGCGGGGGACACCCGGGCGACGGCCGGGGTGGCCGCCGTCCGGGTCTGACGCCCGGGATCAGCGGTCCCGGGCCGCGGCCTCCCGCACTGCCGCGGTGATCGCGGCGACGCCCTGCTCGGACCAGAGGATCGACCAGTGGTCGGTGTCGGGCACCTCGCGGGCGGTGACGTGCGCGCCGGTCAGCCCCATCCCGTCCAGCCGCACCTCGTCGTAGAGGCCGGGCACCTGACCCTGCATCCCGCGGGTGGCCCACAGCAGGGTGGCCGGGACGGGCAGGTCGGTGGTGGCCTCCAGCACCGTCTGGTTGCGCAGCATGTCGGCGCCGTCCACCCGGACGGCCTCGTGCACCACGGCGCTGTGCAGCTCCGGCTCGCTGCCGGTGAGGTCGCGGGTCAGGAAGCCGGCGACCTCGGGCCGGTCTGTCCACGGGCCGACGGCGGGGTGCTCGGCCCAGTACCGCCGGACGGCGTCCAGGTCGGGGAAGGTCTCGTCCAGCCGGGCCAGCGACGACCCGAGGAAGGCCGCCAGCATGTCGTCGGTGTCCGCGGCCGGCGGGACGGCGAAGGGCAGCCCGCCGTCGACCAGCACCAGCCCGTGCACCAGTTCCCGGGCGATGCCGCTGGTGGCCAGCGCGGTGACGAAGCCGCCCATCGAGTGCCCGACCAGCACGGTGGCGTCGGCGCCGGCTGCGGCGTCGGCACCGAACCGGTCGAGCAGGCTGGCCAGGTCGGCCGCGTGCTGCGACAGGCCGTAGGGGCCGGCTAGCCCCGCGCTGCCGGCCCGGCCCCGCAGGTCGGGGGCGACCACCTCGCACTCACCGGCCAGGGCGGCGGCGACCGGGGCCCAGACGGCGGCGTTGCCGGTGATGCCGTGCACCAGGACGACCAGCGGGGCGCCGGGGGCGTCGGCGGCCCAGTACAGCGCGGCCAGCTCACCGCCCTCGACCGGGACGGTGATCTCCTCGGGGGAGCGGACGTCGGCAGGGGTGCTCACGTCGATCACCCTGCCGCCCCGGCGCCGACGTTGCACGTGGAACCGTGCTCGGCCGGTCCTCCCTCAGTCGGTGGCGTGGCTGAGCAGGTAGCGGCCGAAGTGCGGCACGGTGAAGGCGATCTGCCCGCGCTCGGCGGAGTAGACCAGGCCCTTCTTGATCAGCGAGTCCCGGGCGGGGGAGAGCGAGGCGGGCTTGCGGCCCAGCGAGACCGCGACGTCGGAGGTGCCGACGGCGGCACCGGTGGGACCACCCAGCTCGGCCATCGCATGCATGTACTCGCGCTCGGCGGGGGTCGCCCGGTCGTAGCGCGAGCCGAAGAAGCCGACCGCGAGCTCGGCCTCGGCGGCGGGGGCGGCCATGGCGACGTCGGCGGCGGTGATGGGGGAGGAGGCGGCGACGTCCCAGGTGACCTTGCCGTAGGCCTGGACGAAGTAGGGGTACCCGTCGGCGGCGGCGTAGAGGGCGTCGAGCGCGTCGGGGTCGAAGGCGACGTCCTCGCGCTCGGCCGGGGCGAGCAGCGCCCGGTCGGCGGCGGCGCGGTCGAGCCGGTCGATCCGCAGGTAGCGGAAGAGCCGTTCGGAGTAGCTCTTGGACGCGCTGAGCACCGCGGGCAGGTGGGGGAGCCCGGCGCCGACGACGATCAGCGGCGACCCCTGCTGGGACAGCTCGTGGCAGGCGGCGCAGATGGCCGAGACGTCGTCGGCCTGCACGTCCTGCATCTCGTCGATGAACAGCGCCACGCCCTTGCCGACGTCGGCGGCGATCCCGGCGACGTCGGACAGCAGCTCCACCAGGTCGATCTCCATGTCCCCGGAGTCGGCCCGGCCGGTGGCGGCGGGGACGTCGATGCCGGGCTGCCAGCGGTCGCGCACCTTCGCGTCCGCGGGCGCCTGGCGCTGGGCGAAGGCCTTGAGCGTGCCGAGGACGGCGTCGGTGGACTCCTGGTCGGGGTGCCGCAGCTCGCGCAGCGCCATGTGCAGCGCGGCGGACAGCGGGCGGCGCAGCGACTGGTCGGGGCGGGCCTCGATCTTGCCCGTCCCCCAGCCGCGGCTGATCGCCGCGGAGCGGAGCTGGTTGAGCAGCACGGTCTTCCCCACCCCGCGCAGCCCGGTGAGCACCAGTGAGCGTTCCGGCCGGCCGCGGGCGATCCGCTCCAGGACGACGTCGAACGCCGACAGCTCGACGTCCCGGCCGGCCAGCTCGGGCGGTCGCTGGCCGGCGCCGGGGGCGTACGGGTTCCGCACGGGGTCCATGTCGAGCAGCCTATGGGGTCGTCTTGCCCAGGGGGTAGACACGCATAGACGACGGCATGGTCGATCGTCTCGATGTCCGTCTCCGGCACTCTAGGGCCACAGCTAGACACGGACATACGACGACAGAGCCCCGTCGACCCCTGATCGGCCGTTCTCCCGCGACGGCGTCGACCGTAGCGCGGTATTCGAACACGCGTTCGAACGAGCGACGCTCAGTCGGGCGATGCGCCGGCTGTGCCCGCCCGGCGCCGGCGCAGGCCGAAGGTCGCCAGCACGAGCACGGCGACGGTCAGCGGCAGCAGTCCGAGCAACCACGACGGCTGACCGTCGCCGACGGTGGCGCCGATGGTCACGTGCAGCACGGTGCCGGGGAGCAGTCCGAGCGCAGTGCCGGCCAGGTGGTCGCACAGCCGCATGCCGGACAGGCCGCCGGCGTAGCTGACCAGGGTGAACGGTACGACCGGCGTGAGCCGGCCGATCAGCACGGCGAGGAAGCCCCGCTCGGCGAGCAGTGCGTCGGCGCGGGCCAACCGTGGCCCGGCCAGGCGGGTGACCGTCTCCCGGCCGAGCAGGCGGGCGAGCGTGAACCCGGCCGCCGCACCGAGCACACCGCTGGGGACCGCGAGCGCCAGGCCGCCCCAGAAGCCGGCGAGCACCCCGGCCAGCACCGACAGCGCGGTGCGCGGCACGGGGGCGAGGGTGGCCAGCGCGAGCCCGGCCAGCAGTGCGGCCCAGCCGACCGGTCCGGCGTCGGCGAGCCAGCGGCGCAACGTGGCCACCTCGGGGAGGTCGACCAGCAGGGCGACGGCGATGCCGGCCAGCAGCACGGCCAGCAGCAGGAGGGCCCGCCGCAGCGCGCGCGGGGGCAGCCGGCCTGCGGTCCGGCGGTAGGACGCCGGTTCCGGATCGCCGCCCACGGGGTGAGTCTGGCAGTGGAACGCAGCGCCCCGCCGGGAGCCGAGTCCCGACGGGGCGCGCGATGGCCGGTCCAGCAGGCGCCTCTCGGCGAGTGGTCGCACGGGGCGACGAGGGGTGGAGCCCGGGGTCCGTCCGGACCGGCACCCGGATCAACGCCGGAATCGTCCGATTGTTCCCAACCGGATCGCGCGCTCTCCGTCTCCGACGTCCGTCTAGCAACGACGCGAGACAGCGGTAGACGGCGCCAGATGTCCGGCTCCGGACGGCGTGGCGCTAGCCTCCCCGCCGTGGCCACGATCGGGAAGTTCGCCGTCCGCGTCGTCGTGCTGGCGGCGATCATCTACGCCGTCACACGCCTGGTCGACGGCATCGAGGTGATCGGCAACCCGACCGGCTTCTTCGGCGAGACCGGCACCTACCTCTGGGTGGCGCTGCTGTTCGCGCTGGTCAACTCCATCGTCGGGCCGATCGTCCGGTTGCTCGCGCTGCCCTTCGTGATCCTCACCCTCGGCCTGTTCCTGCTGGTGATCAACGCGGCGATGCTCGGCCTCACCGCGGCGATCTCCGACCGGTTCAGCGTCGAGGGGTTCCTGGCCGCGGTCTTCGGCGGCTTCCTGATCGCGCTGTTCAGCTGGATCGCCGAGCTCGTGCTGCCGCTGAAGGTGCGCGCCGGCTGAACCGCGTCGCGGCACCGGCCGGGCAGATCACGGATGTGCGTGCGGGGGACCTGACCGGCCACTAGCGTCGGTGAGCATGGCTGGCCCCGGTGCGTCCCCCGATCCGTCCACCGCTGCCGAGCCCGACCACGGCACCGTGGACCTGACCTCCGGCACCGTGGACCTGACCTCCGGGACCGCCGACATGGCCTCGCTGGAGGCGGCGCAGGACGAGAAGCGCCGGCTGCTCGACGAGGCCGGCCGGGTGGCTCGCGCGCAGCTCGGCGGCGAGCAGGCGCTGCCGGCCGGCATGCAGCCGGCTGACACCGCGGCGCTGATGCACCGCTACTACGCCGGCGAGCCGGCGGCCGAGGTCATCGGCCACGACCCCGCCGCCCTGGCCGCGCTGGCGCTGCAGCACGTGCGGCTCGCCGCCCGGCGGGCCCCCGGCACTCCGGTCGTCGACGTGCACCGCACCGCCACCGGCCGCGCCGTGCTGCGCTGCGTGGTCGACGACATGCCCTACCTGGTCGACTCGGTCACCGCCGAGGTGGTCCGCCAGGGCGTGGCGCTCGACCACGTCGTCCACCCGGTGGTCGTGGTGCGCCGGGACGCCGAGGGTGAGCTGATCGCCTTCTGCGACAGCGCGGACGCCGCATCCTGCGGCGCTGACGCGCTGGCCGAGTCCTGGATGGCCGTCGTCCTGTCCGGGCACGTCGACGAGGAGTCCGCCGCCGACCTGCTGACCGGCCTGGAGCGGGTGCTGGCCGACGTCCGCTGCAGCCACGAGGACGCCGGTGCGCTCGCCCAGCGCGCCCGCGAGGTCGCCGACTCCCTCGAGCGGCTCGCGCCGGACGGCGACCCCGCCGGGCACCCGGCCGACGACCCGGCCGAGGCCGCAGCGCTGCTGCGGTGGCTGGCGGCGGGCAACTTCCTGTTCCTCGGTGCCCGCACGGTGGAGCTGGTCGGCGACGCCGCCCAGCCCGCGACCGACGTGGTGGCCGGCTCGGAGCTCGGTGTGCTGCGCAGCGCAGCGGACCGCGCGACGTCGGTCGCCCCGGCGGCGCTGGCCGTGCCGGGTGCGGTGGCCGCCCGCCGGGTGCGGGTGACCAAGGGCGACACGCGGTCCACCGTGCAGCGCCCGGCCTGGCTGGACCTGGTGGTCGTCGACCTGCCCAGCGACACCCCCGGCAGCCGGGGCCGGCAGCACCTGCTGGTCGGGCTGTTCCCGAACGAGGCCTACACCAGCAGCGTCCGGGACGTGCCGCTGGTCCGGCGGATCGCCGAGGCGGTGCTGGCCCGCTCCGGGGTGCCCGCCGACAGCCACTCCGGCAAGGAGCTGCTCGACGTCCTGGAGACCTACCCGCGGGACGAGCTGCTCCAGGTCGACGTGGACGAGCTGCTGCCGGTGGCGCTGGCCGTGCTGCACCTGCGCGAACGCCGGCAGACCCGGCTGTTCCTGCGCCGGGACCCCTTCGACCGCTTCTTCTCCGCGCTGGTCTACCTGCCCCGCGACCGGTACACGACCCAGGTGCGGCTGACCATGCAGCGGCTGCTGCTGGAGACCCTGGGCGGCACGAACGTCGAGTTCACCGTCCGGTCCAGCGAGTCGGTGCTGACCCGGCTGCACTTCGTCGTCCGGATGCCGGTCAGCCGCCGGGGCACTGCCGCGCTGCCCGAGGTCGACGTCGCCGCGCTGGAGGCGGCGCTGGCCGCCGCGGCCCGGAGCTGGACCGACGACCTGGCCGCCGCCCTCGCCGATCGGCACGGCGACGAGGCGCCCCGGCTGCTGGCCCGGGTCGCCGACGCCTTCCCGGCGGCCTACCAGGAGGACTTCCCGGCCCAGGTGGCCGTGGAGGACCTCGCCCGGCTGGACCGGCTGGTCCCCGGCGGGCTGGACCTGCGGCTGTGGGCGCACGAGGGCCCGGACGGCGAGCGGCGGCTGACCGTCTACCGGGTCGGCGAGCGGCTGCTGCTGTCCGACGTGCTGCCGGTGCTGCAGCACATGGGCGTCGACGTCCTGGACGAGCGGCCCTACGAGATCGACCGGATCGGCGCGCCGATGGCCTGGGTCTACGACTTCGGGCTGGCCTCCCCGACCGGTGAGGTGCCCTTCCCCGGCACGCTGCCCGAGCGGTTCACCGACGCGATCACCGCGGTCTGGGCCGGCCGGGCCGAGGACGACGCGCTGAACTCCCTGGTGCTGCTGGCCGGCCTCACCTGGCGGCAGGTCGCGGTGCTGCGGGCCTACGTGCAGTGGCTGCGCCAGGGCGGGCTGCCCTTCGGCGAGGGCTACGTGCAGGAGACGCTCGCCGCGCACCCGGGGATCGTGGCCCGGCTGGTCGCGCTGTTCGAGACCCGGTTCCACCCCGACCGCTCCGCCGGCCGCGAGGCCCGGACGACGGCGCTGGTCGAGTCGCTGACCGAGGCGATCGGGTCGGTGGAGTCGCTGGACGCCGACCGGGTGCTCACCTCGCTGCTGGCCGCGGTGCGGGCCACGCTGCGCACCACCGCCTACACCGCCGGGGTGTTCACCGGCGGCGCCCCGCTGGCGCTGAAGCTCGACCCGCACGCCGTCCCGGACCTGCCCGAGCCGCGCCCGGCACGCGAGGTGTGGGTGAGCTCGCCGCGGGTGATGGGCGTGCACCTGCGCTTCGGCGCGGTCGCCCGCGGTGGGCTGCGTTGGAGCGACCGGCGGGAGGACCTGCGCACCGAGGTGCTCGGCCTGGTCAAGGCGCAGACGGTGAAGAACACGGTGATCGTGCCGACCGGTGCCAAGGGCGGGTTCGTCGTCCTGCGCGGGCCGGGAGAGGGGGCCTCCCGCGACGAGGTGCTCGCCGAGGGCAAGGCCTGCTACGAGCTGTTCATTGGCGCGCTGCTGGCGCTCACCGACAACCTGGTCGAGGGCACCGTCGTCCCGCCGGAGCGGGTGGTGCGGCACGACGGCGACGACACCTACCTGGTGGTCGCCGCCGACAAGGGGACGGCGACCTTCTCCGACCTGGCCAACGCGGTGGCGATCGAGCGCGGCTTCTGGCTCGGGGACGCCTTCGCCTCCGGGGGCTCGGTCGGCTACGACCACAAGGCGATGGGCATCACCGCCCGCGGCGCCTGGGAGTCGGTCACCCGGCACTTCCGGGAGCTGGGCGTGGACGTGCAGAGCCAGGAGGTCACCGTCGTCGGGATCGGCGACATGTCCGGTGACGTCTTCGGCAACGGGATGCTGCTGTCGGAGCACCTGCAGCTGGTCGCGGCCTTCGACCACCGGCACGTCTTCGTCGACCCCACCCCGGACGCCGCTGCCTCCTTCGCCGAGCGCCGCCGGCTGTTCGCGCTGCCGCGCTCGTCGTGGGCCGACTACGACCGGTCGCTGATCAGCGCCGGTGGCGGGGTCTGGCCGCGGACGGCGAAGTCGGTGCCGGTGTCCGAGCCGATGCGGGCTGCCCTCGGGCTGGCCGCCGACGTCGACGCGCTCAGCCCCGCGGAGCTGGTGCGCGCGGTGCTGCTGGCCCCGGTCGACCTGCTGTTCAACGGCGGGATCGGCACCTACGTGAAGGCGGCGTCGGAGAGCGCCCTGGACGTCGGGGACAAGGCCAACGACGCGGTGCGGGTCGACGGCGGGCAGCTGCGGGCGCGGGTGGTCGGCGAGGGCGGCAACCTCGGCCTCACCCAGCGCGGGCGGATCGAGTACGCGCTGGCCGGTGGCCGGGTGAACACCGACGCCATCGACAACTCCGCCGGCGTGGACACCTCCGACCACGAGGTGAACATCAAGATCGCGCTGAACCGGGTGGTGGACGAGGGCCGGCTGGACGCGACCGGCCGGGCGCGGCTGCTGGGCGAGATGACCGACGAGGTCGCCGCCGACGTGCTGGGCGACAACTACGCGCAGAACGCCGCGCTGGCCGGGGAGTCCGCGGCCGCGCGGGGCCTGCTCGACGCCCACCAGCGGTACCTGCGCGCCCTGGAGCGGTCCGGGCGGCTGGACCGGGCCGTGGAGGCGCTGCCCGACGACCGGGCGATCGTGGAGCGGCGCCGGGACGGGCAGGCGCTGACCAACCCCGAGCTCAGCGTGCTGCTCGCCTACGCCAAGATCGAGGCCGGCGACGCGGTCCTGGACAGCGGGCTGCCCGACGACCCCGCGCTGGACGAGCTGCTGACCGGCTACTTCCCGGCTCCGCTGCGCCGCCGGTTCCCCGCGGCGATCTCCAGCCACCCGCTGCGCCGGGAGATCGTGGCCACCGCACTGAGCAACCGGACGGTCAACACCGCCGGGGTGACCGGCCTGTTCCGGCTGGCCGAGGAGACCGGGGCGCCGGTGTCGGCGGTGGTGCGCGCGCACACCGTGGCCCGGGCGGTGTTCGGCGTCGACCGGCTGTGGGACGCCCCCCGCGAGCTGGACAACCGGGTGCCGGCGGCGACCCAGGTGCAGCTGCGCACCGAGGCCACCCGGCTGGCCGAGCGGGCGGCCCGCTGGCTGCTGCGCGTGCCGGAGCTGACCGCGGAGCCGGCGGCGTCGCTGGCTGCGGTGGTCGACCGGTTCGCCGAGCCCGTGGCCGAGGTCTGCGCGGGGCTGCCGGGCTGGCTGCTGGGTGCGGACGCCGAGGCCTACGCCGAGCGGGCGGCCGAGCTGCGGGCGGCCGGGGTGCCCCCGGAGCTGGCCGCCGAGGTCGCCGCCGCGCCGCTGCTGCCCACCGCGCTGGACCTGGCGGTCGTCGCCGAGGACACCGGGGCGCCGATCGCGCTGGCCACCCAGGTGTCCCAGTGCCTGGCCGAGCGGCTTGGGCTGGTGCCGCTGCGCGAGCTGGTGACCGGGCTGCCCCGGGACCGCCGCTGGCCGTCGATGGCCCGGGCCAGCCTGCGCGACGACCTGGCCAGCGAGCAGGCGACGCTGACCGCCGACGTGCTGGGCCTGCGGGCCGAGGACCGGGCCGAGGACGCCGCCGCGCTGGTCGAGCGGTGGGTCGAGGCCTGGGACGTCACCCAGCAGCGCGCGGCCACCCAGCTGGCCGAGCTGGCCGGTGGCGACCGGCACGAGCTGGCCGAGCTGCTGGTCGCCGTCCGCACCCTGCGCGGCCTGCGCCGCCGTCGGTAGACCGAACGGTCAACGGCGCACCTGGTCGGGTGAGGTCAACGGCACCCAGCCGGCCGGCACGCCGGGGTCGCCGGCCGGCTGCCCGACCACGGTGGGCAGCCGGTCGGCGACGGCCAGCTGGTCCAGGTCCAGGCCGGTGAGCGCGGCGAGGTCGGCGATCGGGACGCCGAAGGTGCGGAAGGCGCCGGGCGGGGGAGGGGAGGCGGCGGCGCGCGCGGGCAGCCGGCCGATCAGCTGGGTCTGGTCCAGCAGGTAACCGGTGGCGCCGAGCCCGCCGCCGTCGAGGAAGGCCGCCACCTTCCAGAACCGCAGCGGCAGCTGGACGCCGCGGTAGACCGGGTCGGCGGGGTCGAGCACCGGGCCGGTGAAGACCACCAGCCGGCGTTCGCCGGTCTCCGCGTTGGCCAGCAGGAGGTCCTCGAGACCGAGCCAGAGCTCCGCGCCCTGGTTGAACGCGGCGGCCTGCGGCGCGGCGTTGGTCAGGAAGAAGGTGTCCTCGTTGCCGCGCTGGGCCTCCGCGTCGGTGGCGCCCCAGACCGCGTCGGCCCGGCGCACCAGGTGCCCGCGGTCGAGGTCGTTGCGGGCGTAGACGGCCTCCCCGGTCTGCTGATCGGCGGGCAGTCGCGGGTCCAGCCGCCAGTCGATGCCGGCCCGTGGCCGGTCCTGCAGCAGGGCGCCGTCGATGCCCACCCCGGCGACCGCGGCCAGCCGGCGGTCGGTGCGCAGCAGCACGCTGAAGTGCGTGTAGTCGAGCCGGACGGCCGGCAGCGGGTCGCGCAGCGCCGGCAGCGGGACGGGGACGCCGAGCAGCTGCTCGTCCAGTCCCGTCCGGTCGGCGAGGTCCGCGGCGGTGGGCTGGGCTGGTCCGGTCATGACCCCATCCTGGGCGGGGGTCCGACACTCCGCGCGGCTGGCGTGGACCGGCGATCAGTGGGGCACAACGGATCCGTGAAGACCGTCGTGATCGCCGTCCTCGGGGGGCTGCTGACCCTCGCCGGGATCTGCCTCCTCGTCCTGCCCGGGCCGGGGTTCGTGCTCGTCGCGGCCGGCCTGGCGGTGCTGGCCACCCGGTTCCCGTGGGCGGCCAAGCCGCTGGACTACGCCAAGGAGAAGGCGCAGGAAGGCGTGGAGGAGGTCGGCAGGAGCCCGCTGCGCGCCGCCGGGGCGGTGCTCGCGGCGCTGGTGCTCGTCGCGCTCGGGGTGCTGGCGCTGATCGGCGTGGACCTGCCGTTCGTCAACGCCGTCACCGCCGTCGTCCTGATCATCTCCGGGCTGTTCCTGGTCGGCACCGTGGTCTTCGCCCGGCACGAGGAGAAGGTCGTCGACGCCAAGGCGCGCCGCCCCGCCGGCACGCCCGGCGACGGGGGCGCCTACCGGGTGGCCGGGCCGAAGGCCGACTGACTCAGTCCAGGTCGGGACGACGCCGGCCGAAGCCGGTGGCCTGCTCCAACGCGTGCCCGACCTCCAGCACCCGGCGGTCGGCGCGCGGCGGACCCACGATCTGCAGCCCCACCGGCAGCCCGTCGGCGGTGAACCCGCCGGGGACCGACAGCGCCGGGCAGCCGGTCGCCGAGATCAGCGTGCAGGAGCGCATCCAGCCCAGGTAGTCCTCCTGCGGCACGCCGGCCACCTCGGTCGGGTACTCCTGCTCGACCGGGAAGGGCAGCACCTGGGTGGTGGGGGCCAGCAGCACGTCGTACCGCTCGAAGAACGCCACCACCCGCTCGAAGAGCTTCGTGTGCGCCACCTCCGCCCGGCCGACGTCCGCGCCGGTCAGCTCCGCGCCGCGGGCGGCGTTCCAGCGGATCGTCTCCTTGACCGCCTCCGGGTTGCGGCGGACCAGGTCGCCGAAGCTCGCCTCGAACAGCCAGGCGCGCAGCACGCCGAACGCCTCGTCGGCCCCGCGCAGGTCCGGGCAGGCCTCCTCCACGGTGGCGCCCAGGTCGGTGAGGACGCCGAGGGAGGCGGTCAGCGTCTCGGTGATCGCCGGGTCGACCGGCACCTGCCCGCCCAGGTCGGGCGCCCAGGCGACCCGTAGGTCCCGCAGCTCGGTGGGCAGCGGGGCGGCGAACGGGGCGCCCGGGTCGCTCAGCGCGATCGGTACCCGGGGGTCGGGCCCGGCCAGCGCGGACAGGGTGAGCGCCACGTCGGCGACCGTGCGGCCCAGCGGCCCCTGCACCGACAGCTGCGACCAGCCGATCGCCGCCGGGTGGGTGGGCACCCGGCCGGGGGTGGGCCGCAGGCCCACGACGTTGCAGAACGCGGCCGGGTTGCGCAGCGAGCCGCCCATGTCGCTGCCCTCGGCGAGCGGCACCAGCCCGGCGGCCAGCGCGGCTGCGGCCCCACCGGAGGAGCCGCCGGCGGACAGCCCGTGCCGGTAGGGGTTGTGCGTGGCGCCGAAGAGGGTGTTGAAGGTGTGCGAGCCGGCCGCGAACTCCGGCACGTTCGTCTTGCCGATCCGGATGGCCCCGGCGGCACGCAGCCGGGCCACGGCCAGCTCGTCGCGCGCCGGCACGGTCTCGGCGTGCAGCGGCGAGCCCCAGGTGGTGCGCATGCCGCCGGTGGCGTGGGTGTCCTTGTGCGCGACCGGCAGCCCGTGCAGCGGTCCGACCGGCTCCCCGGCGGCCAGCGCCGCATCGGCGGCGTCGGCGGCGGCGCGGGCGCCCTCCGGGTCGAGCGTGACGATGGCGTTCAGCTCGGGGTTCAGCCGGTCGATCCGCGCCAGGTGGGCGTCCAGCAGCTCCCGGGCCGAGACCTCGCGGGCCCGCAGCATCGCCGCGAGCTCGGTGGCCGGGCGGGTGCAGAGGTCCTCGGCGCTGGTCACCCCGGCGACCGTACTGGGTCTCTCAGCGTTGAGGAACTCAGCTCAGCGGGTGACGGCGGCGGCGGGGACCACCAGGGTGAGCTCGGTGCCGGGCGCCTTCCGGTCGGTTGCGTGTTCCACGTGCAACCCCGCCCGGCGGAGCAGTGCCCGCAGCCGGACGACGGAGTCCGGCTCGCCGGTGGTGGTGGCCAGCAACCGCGCCAGCCGGCCCTTGTGCGCCTTGTTGAAGTGGCTGACCACGGCGCGGGTGCCGTCCGGCCGTTCGCTGAGCACGGAGACGGTGACCGCCCCTGCGACGGGCGCCAGGTCGGCGTAGGCGCCGGACCGCAGGTCCACCACCAGGTCGTCGATCCCGGTGAGCACGTCGGTCAGCACCGGCTTCCACAGCGACCGCAGGGTGGGCAGGCCCGGCAGCGAGCTGCCGGCGGAGAGGCGGTAGGCCGGGACGGCGTCGTCGGCGCGCAGCAGCCCGAACAGCGCGGAGCCGACCGCCAGCCGGCCATCGGCCCGCCGCCGCTGCGCGCGGGACAGCGAGCGGACGTCCAGGGCGTCGTAGAGGACGCCGGTGTAGCGCTCGATCGCCGGCATCGTCGGGCTGGACCGGAGCGCGGCGTTGCGGGCGATCTCGTCGTCCTGGGCGGGGGAGAGGCCCAGCGCGGACCGGGCAGCCGGGACGTCGCCGGCCAGCTCCAGGACCGCCTGGACCAGTTGCTCGCGCAGCGGGTTCAGCTCGGGGCTGCTCAGGGCGGTGAGGTCCAGCGGGGCGCCGTCCCCGCCGGGGTGCTTGGTCTCCGACGGGGGCAGCAGCACGAGCACGGGGGCCGAGGTTACGTGTCGTCGCCGGTCCGGCAGACGGGAGCTGGCAGGCTCGGGGTCCCGCGGACGCCGCTCGCGGGCGGCCGCCGGGGCCGTGATCTACCGTTCGACGACGCTGCGTTCGCGGTGCCAGGGCTGGTCGAGGAGGTGAGAGACGTGCTCGTGCTGGACAGTGCTGCCGTCTCCACCCGTGGGCCGCGCCCGGACAACCAGGACTCCGCGGTCGCCGGGCCGCTGCTCATCGCCATCGCCGACGGGGTCGGCGGCAACGTCGGTGGCGCTGTGGCGTCGTCCCTGGTGGCGAACTGGCTGGCCCCGCTGGCCGCGGGCAGCACCGGGGACGGCGCCGACGACCCGGTGCGGGTGGTGGCCAGCGCGAACGAGCGGATCCGGGCCGCCTACACCGAGCGGCCGCGGCTGCGCACCATGGCGACGACGATGACCGCGGTGCACTCCGATGCCCAGGGGCTGGCGCTGCTGCACATCGGCGACTCCCGCGGCTACCTGCTGCACGACGGCGAGCTGCAGCAGATCAGCACCGACCACACCCTGGTCCAGGCGCTGATCGACGCCGGCTCGATCACCCCGGCCGAGGCGAAGGTGCACCCGCAGCGCTCGGCGGTCTACGCGGCGCTGCACGGCGCGGACGACGACGTGGCGGCCGTCGACGTGCTCCGGCTGGACGCCCGGCCCGGCGATCGGCTGATGGTCTGCTCCGACGGGCTGTCCGACGTCGTCCCGCCCGACGTGCTGCGCGACCTGCTCGCCGCGCCGGGCACCCCCGCCGAGGCCGCCGCCCGGCTGCGGGACGCCGCGCTGGCCGGCCCGCCCACGGACAACATCACCGTCGTGGTGGCCGACGTCCGGGAGTCCGCGCCGGGGAACGACCCGATCCGGGTGTGCACCGTCGGCGCGGCCACCGAGCTGCGCGAGGAGACCGCGGAGGCGCTGGAGGCCGTCTGGCCCGGCCCGATCCCGGTCGGGCTGGTGCAGCACCGCCCCCGATGACAGCGCGGAGCTCGAGCGGTCTGGGGGTGCGGACAGGGACCGGGGCGACGGGCGGAGCGGTGAGCGCGGTGGTCATCCCCTCCTGCAACGGGCCCGGGCGGGTCGCGCTTCCGCTCAGGCGGCGCGGCGCCGCACCACATCGCGATGGGCCATCAGCGCCCAGACGACGTGCCGCAGGTCCATCCGCTCCCCGTCGGAGGGCAGTGCTGCGGGCAGGAGGTGCGGGGGCGGGAGCAGGGCGGTGAGCCCCTCGGCGGCGGTTCCGCGGAACCGTTCCGCGGTGTCCTCCCACGGCCGCCCGCCGTCCGGGGCCACGGCGACCAGCCGGCCGCCGCGCCGGCTGAGCGCCAGGTCGTGGTCGTGGACCAGCCCGTGATCGACGTCGCAGAGCAGCACCAGGTTGGAGACGTCGGTGCGGCCGCCGTGCAGCCAGTGCCGCAGGTGGTGGGCGTGCAGCCGCTCCGGCCGGGTCTCCTCGCACCCGGGCCGGGCGCAGCCGCCGTCGCGGAGCAGCAGTGCCCGGCGTTGGGCACGGGTGGCGTACCGCCGTGAGCGGCCCTGGGCCAGCACCTCGGGGCCGTCGGTGACGATCGCGGTGACGGCCGCGTCGCACGCCAGCCGCCGGGCCTGGGCGGGGGTGAGGGCAGGACCGCCTTCCAGCGCGGCGCGTCCCGCGGCCTCGTCGTCGGCGAGCACTGCGGCGTCCACGACCACCACCACCTCGCGGCGCGGCGGGTCTCCGGCCCGGCGGTCGGCGTCGGCCGCCGCCGCGGCCAGCAGCGTCATCGCCCGGCAGCGGCGTTCGGTGGTCACGGCCAGCGGCTCGACCGTGTCCGCTGCGGTGGGGTCGACGGCACTGCCGTCCTCCGCAGCGACGTCACCGATGGCCGTCGCCCCGCCGGCGGCGGTTCCGCCCGCCGGGTCGGCGGCAGTCGGGACCCCGGGTCCGGCGTGGGCTCCGGTCGGGACTCCGGCGCCGGCTTCGGCGCTCACCCCGGCCGCCATGGCCGGCCGTGGCCCGTCGGCCTCGACGGCCCGCGCCTTGGCACGGGCAGCTCGGTCCCGGCGGGCGTCCCGTTCGGCGAGGGACTCGATCGCCGCGAGGAACTCGGCGCCGTGCTCGGCCTCCATCCGGACCTGGACCGAGATCATCCCGTCGTCCTCGATCCACCAGGAGAACCGGCGCCGGTCGGCCACCCGGCCCGCGTCGACGTCATCGGCCCGGCGCCAAGCGCGCACGGTGCGCTCGACCTGGGAGGCGGTGGCGTGCCGGGCGAACTCGACGAGCTCGGCCTCGGTGCCCGGCTCGGCGACCCGGGTCAGTGCGCGCACCTTCGAGTAGGAGAGCTCGCCGGCGGAGAAGGCGGCGCTGATCAGTGGCAGCTCACGCAGCGCCCGCGCCACCCGGACGTGCTGCCGGGCCGTTCCCGGCGTCAGCGCGCACTTCCAGGCCAGCCAGTGCGCGCACGAGGTGATGCCGATCCCCCGCCAGCCCTCCCGCTCGTCGAACTCGGCGACCAGTCGCAACCAGGCCGCCGTCGCCGCGGCCAGCTGCACGGCTCCGGCGCGGATCCGATCGCCGAGCGACTCGAGCGGCTCGACCTGTTCGGTGGCGTCAGCGACGACGGACAGCGGCGGGGGAGTGACCAGCGCATCGATCATGTGTTCGAACCTAGACGAGAGCACTGACAGAACCGCTGGTCAGCCGTGCACGACGGTTCCGCGGAACCGCCACGACCACGCCGCCGGCGGCGGCACCGTCTGGGATCGCCCAGTGGAGTCGGCCAGGATGACGCCACGGACGGACGAGAGGGGCGTCATGAGCACGACAGCAGGCCCGGACTTCGCCGGGGGCCGCAACATCGCCATGAAGGTGCCGCCCCACCAGTGGGAGGCGACCGTCCGCTTCTACCGGGACACCCTCGGGCTGCGCGAGCTGGACAACCCGTTCGACAGCGGCCCGGAGTCCGTCGGCTTCGAGTTCGGCGCCAACCGGCTGTGGATCGACCGCGTCCCGGGCATGAGCCAGGCAGAGCTGTGGCTCCAGGTGACGACCGACGACACCGCGGCCGCGGCCGAGCACCTGGCCGCCCACGCGGTGGCCCGCTGTGACGAGATCGAGCCGCTGGGCACCACGGCGGCCTACTGGATCAGCAGCCCGGCCGGCATCGTGCACCTGGTCTCGGCACCGGACGCCGACTGAGCTGGGTCAGTCGGCCAGGTCGACGATCACCGGGGCGTGGTCGCTGGCGCCCTTGCCCTTGCGCTCCTCGCGGTCGATCCGGGCGTCGGAGACCCGCCGGGCCAGCGCGGGGGAGCCGAGCACGAAGTCGATCCGCATGCCCTCGCGGCGGGGGAAGCGCAGCTGCGTGTAGTCCCAGTACGTGTAGACGCCCGGGCCCGGCGTGTACGGCCGGACGACGTCGGTGAACCCCGCCTCGACCACACCGCGGAACGCCGCGCGCTCGGGCTCGGAGACGTGCGTGGAGTGGCTGAACACCGAGATGTCCCAGACGTCGTCGTCCTGGGGGGCGATGTTCCAGTCGCCGACCAGGGCCACCTGCGCCTCGGCGTCCGCGGTGAGCCAGCCGCCGGCGTGCACCCGCAGCGCCTCCAGCCACTCCAGCTTGTACTGCAGGTGCGGATCGGTGAGGGTGCGGCCGTTGGGCACGTACAGGCTCCACACCCGCACGCCGCCGCAGGTCGCGCCCAGCGCGCGGGCCTCCGCGACCGGCTCGGCGCCCTCCTTGGCCCACGACGGCATGCCCGGGAAGCCCACCTCGACGTCGGTCAGGCCCACCCGGGACAGCAGCGCCACCCCGTTCCACTGCGAGTGGCCGACGTGCGCGACCTCGTAGCCCAGCGCCCGGAACCGGTCCTCGGGGAACTGCTCGTCCTTGCACTTGGTCTCCTGCAGCGCCAGGACGTCGACGTCGCTGCGCTGCAGCCAGGCCTCGACCCGGTCCACTCGACTGCGGATGGAGTTCACGTTCCAGGTGGCCAGGCGCACGGGGTCCGAGCGTAGGCGCACGGCGCGGGGTGTCCCCGTCGCGGTCGCCGAGAGGGGCGGCATGTGCCCGGCGTCGTCGTCGGTAACGATCCGTGATGTTGGTGTTGTGGCCGATCACGAACCGGAACGATCGCGGGCGGTCGCCGCGAGGTCGGCCCGCCGCTGCCGAAGACGTCGGTTGGCAGGCCCGTCGCGTCGTCGCAGGAGCATCCATGAGCGCAGCAGCAGAAGAGATCAGCACCTACCCGCGTACACGGATCCGGCTGCTGCAGTGGTGGTTCGACCGGAGCGTCCAGACGAAGGTGCTCACCGCGGTGTGCCTCGCCGCGTCGATCTCGGTGGTCGTGGGCTTCCTCGGGCTGCAGGCCCTCGGCCGGACCGCCGACCGCACCCAGGTCCTCTACGAGGAGAACATGCTGCGCGTCGCGGCCAGCGGTGACATGCGCACCGCGCTCGCGGACGTGCGGGTGGCCACCCGGGATGCGCTCATCGCCGGCGATGCGGCCGGCGCGCAGGGCGCGCTGGACCGGATCCCCGACCTGGAGACCGCGTTCGCCGACGCCGCCACCGCGTACTCCACGGGTGGGTTGGCCTCCGACAAGGAGGCCGTGCTGGTCGATGCCCGGCAGTCCTTCGCCGACTACGGCACCGCGGTCACGACGACCCTCCGCCCGCTCGCGCTGTCGGGGGACGCGGCCGGCTGGCGGGCCGCCAACGACGCAACCGTCCGGCCCCTCGTGGAGCGCGCCGAGGCGGACATCGACCAGCTGATCGCCCAGGAGCGGGCCGAGGGGAGTGATGCGGCCGCTGACGCGGAGGCGGCCTACGGCAGCCAGCGGACGCTCGTCGTGGTGGTCGTCCTGGCCGGGCTGGCCATGGCCGTCGCGTTCGGCGTCGTCATCGCCCGCGGCCTGGCGGCGGGCGTGCGGTGCGTGCAGCGGGTCGCCGAGGCGCTGGCCGCCGGTGATCTGACCCAGGCCAGTGCCTTCGGGACCGAGTGCGAGCTGGGTGCGATGAGCCGGGCGCTGGACGCTGCGGTGGCCAACCTCCGTTCGGTGATGACCCAGGTCGCCGCCTCGGCGGACGCGGTGGCCGCCTCCTCGGAGGAGCTGTCGGCGTCCTCGGCGCAGATCTCGGCCTCGGCGGAGGAGACCTCGGCGCAGTCCGGTGTCGTCTCGGCCGCCGCGGAGGAGGTGTCCCGGAACGTGGCGACGGTCGCGGCCGGTGCCGAGGAGATGGGTGCCTCGATCCGGGAGATCTCGCAGAACGCCAACGAGGCGGCGCGGGTCGCCGCGCAGGCGGTGACCGAGGCCGAGACCACCACGCAGACCATCACCAAGCTGGGGATCTCGTCGCAGGAGATCGGTGCGGTGGTCAAGACCATCACCAGCATCGCGGAGCAGACCAACCTGCTGGCGCTCAACGCCACGATCGAGGCCGCGCGGGCGGGTGAGGCGGGCAAGGGGTTCGCCGTGGTGGCCAACGAGGTGAAGGAGCTGGCGCAGGAGACGGCGCGGGCGACCGAGGACATCGCCCGCCGGGTGGAGGCGATCCAGGGCGACACCGGTGGTGCGGTGTCGGCGATCGGCCGGATCTCGGAGATCATCGGCTCGATCAACGACTTCCAGCTGACCATCGCCAGTGCGGTGGAGGAGCAGACCGCCACCACGAACGAGATGTCCCGGTCGGTGCAGGAGGCCGCCGGCGGATCGACCGAGATCGCCACCAACATCACCGGGGTGTCGGCGGCGGCGTCCTCGACGACGCAGTCGCTGGGGCAGACCCGGCAGGCCGTGGACGAGCTGTCCCGGATGGCCAGCGACCTGCGCAGCAGCATGACGCAGTTCGTCTACTGAACTGATCCGGGGGCCGACCGCCCGGTCGGCCCCCGGATCAGGTCTGGGAGAGCGGGGCGATCTCGGTGTCGGACCTGGCCTGCATCCGGGCGCGCATCCGCTCGCGGCTCTCCACGAACTTGGTCGCCTGCGCGTCCAGGCCGACCATGAACTGGGCCAGCTCCTCGCGGGCCTGCTCGCCGGCCGGGCCCAGGTTGGTGCGCTCGAACACCTTCCAGGCCCGCAGCACCGGGGAGATGACCTCGTCGTGGTGCAGCCGCAGGTCGTAGATGCCGGCCTTGGCGATGAGCACCGAGTTCTTCCGGAAGCCGGCCATCGAGGCGCCGGGCATCTCGAAGCGCATCACCTCGTCGGCGACCGCGCGCATCGTCTCGTCCGGGGCGATGTCGAACGCCGCGGAGACGATGTTGCGGTAGAAGACCATGTGCAGGTTCTCGTCCTTGGCGATCCGGGCGAGCAGCCGGTCGGCGATCGGGTCGCCGGTGGCCTTGCCGGTGTTCCGGTGGCTCACCCGGGTCGCCAGCTCCTGGAACGAGACGTAGGCGACCGCCTCCAGCGGGGTCTTGTCGCCGGAGTCGTAGCCCGAGGTCATGTAGTCCATCCGGGCCCGCTCGAGCTCGACCGGGTCGACCCCGCGGGTGACGACGAGGTAGTCGCGCAGCGCGATGCCGTGCCGGTTCTCCTCCGCCGTCCAGCGGCCGACCCAGGTGCCCCAGGCGCCGTCCCGGCCGAACCGGGTGGCGATCTCCCGGTGGTAGCTGGGCAGGTTGTCCTCGGTGAGCAGGTTGGTGAACATCGCGGCCTTGGCCGTCTCGTCCAGCTTCGACTGCTCCGGGGCCCAGTCCTCCCCGCCCAGGAAGGCGAAGTCGCGGCCCTGGGACCACGGGACGTAGTCGTGCGGGTGCCATTCCTGCGCCAGGCCGATGTGCCGGTCGAGGTTCTCCTCGACCACCGGCTCGAGCTCGATGAGCAGTGCGCCCTGCGGCGACGTCTCCGACACGTGGACCTCCCTGGTCAGCCACCTACGGTCCCGTAACCTACGGCACCGTAACCACGTGCCCGGGACAACGGCCCGGCCGCGGGCCAGGTTCCTCGACGCCGGCGGTGGGCTCCGGCGTCCGCTGAAGAGGTACCCGCCCGACGTCGGTCCAGTCGTGGCGGCGTGCGCTGGATCACAGTGGGCTGCTCGTGCGGGTGATCCCGGACGATCAGGACGGCATCCGTCCACCGATCAGTGGGAACATGGCCGGATGACCGGAGTCCTGGCAGCCGCATGAGCGAGGGGAACCAGCACGGCAGCCGCCGGTGGCGGCCCGGCGACACCGAGCGGATCGACCCGGTCGACGTCCGGGCGACCACCGGCCTCCCGCTCGCCGGCGACCCCCCGGCCCACCGTGGCGGCCGGCACGCCGCATCCGGCTTCGGTCCGGCCCTGGGGCTCACGGTCCTCGGCGCGGCCGTCCCCGGCACCGCCTTCCTGGCCAGCGGACGGCGACGGCTCGGCGCCGCCGTGCTCGCCGTCTTCCTCCTGCTGCTTGCCGGCGGCGTCTGGCTGGCCGCCGTCGGCTGGCGGGACGCCATCCGGCTCGCGGTCGACTCCACCGCCCTGCTCTGGGTGATCGGTGGCATCTGCGTCGCGGCGCTGGCCTGGCTGGCCGTCGTCGTCACCGGGTACCTCGCGGTGCGCCCCCGGCCACTGCGGGGCTGGCAGCACGCCGTCGGTGGTCTCGTCGTCCTCGCGCTCTGCCTGGCCGTCGTCGTCCCGGCCGGCTGGGCGGTGCGGATCGCCGACGCCCAGCGCGACCTGGTGGACACCGTCTTCGCCGACGGGGAGAGCGCCACCGTCACCGACGAGGCCGAGGAGCTCTTCGGTGACCGCGAGGAGCTCAACATCCTGCTGCTGGGGGGCGACGGCGGCGAGGGTCGCGAGGGCGTCCGCACCGACACGGTGATCGTCGCCAACATCCAGGTGGAGACCGGGGCGACGACGCTGTTCAGCCTCCCCCGCAACCTGGAGGACCTCCCCTTCCCGGCCGACAGCCCGCTCGCCGAGGTCTACCCCGACGGGTTCGACGCCGGGTCGGAGAGCGAGAGCCTGCTCAACGCCGTCTACCGCAACGGCCCGGCCTGGTACCCCGACGTCCTGGGCCCCACCGACGACCCGGGGGCGGACTTCCTGAAGCTGGGCGTCGGCGAGGCGCTCGGCCTGCACATCGACTACTACGTGCTGGTCAACCTCGACGGTTTCAGCCAGCTGGTCGACGCCCTGGGCGGCATCACCGTCGACGTCAACTACTACGTCCCGGTCGGTGGCGAGCCGACCCTGAACATCTTCCCGGACGCCTACATCGCCCCCGGCCCCGACCAGCAGATGGACGGCGCCACCGCGCTGGCCTACAGCCGCGGCCGGTTCGGTCTGACCGACTACCAGCGGATGGACCGCCAGCGGTGCGTCATCGACGCCATCGTCGACGCCGCCGACCCGCTGACCCTGCTGACCCGCTTCCAGCAGCTCGCCGCGACCACCCAGGACATCGTCTCCACCGACGTGCCCCAGCGGGTGCTGGGCGACGTCGTCGACCTGGGCCTGCGGGTCAAGGACGCGCCGATCCGCAGCGTGGTCTTCGACAACACGGTGATCGACCCGGCCTACCCGGACTACGACCGGATCCGCGCGCTGGTCCAGCAGGCGCTGGCCGGCCCGTCGGACACCTCACCGGCCGCCGGGACGACGGCCCCGTCGTCCGCGCCGTCGTCGTCGGCCGCCCCGTCGAGCGAGCCCGGGACGAGCAGCGCGCCGGCCACGAGCGCGGCGGCGGACCCGGCCGCCGAGATCGGCGACGCCTGCGCCTACGACCCGGCGCAGGCGCAGGCCGCCCGCGCGAAGGGGCAGCCGCCGACCCGCAACGGCTGATCAGCCGCCGACCAGCACCACCAGCAGCGTGCGCGGGCCGTGCACGCCCTCGACCCGCTGCAGCTCGATGTCGCTGGTGGCCGACGGCCCACTGACCATGGTCAGTGGGCGCAACGGGTCCAGCCGGGCCAGGCCCTCGGGCACGCTGCCCACCACCTGGTCGGCGGTGACCACGCAGACCAGGCAGTCCGGCAGCAGGGACAGCGCCCGCCGCCCGCAGGCGGGGGAGCCGTCGAGCACCAGGGTGCCGGTCTCGGCGATCGCCACGGCCACCGCGGTGACCGAGGCCGCCCGCTCGGCCAGCTGCACCGCGGGGCGGTCGTCGTCCACGTCGCAGCCGGCCGGGCGCCAGTCCGCGGCCAGCCCGGGCGCGACGACGACGTCGCCGGCCGCCCACCCGGTGCCCAGCCCCTGGTCCAGGGCGGCCCGCACCGTCGCGCCGACCTCGGCCGGGCCGCAGCGGAGCACCGTGGCGCGGTAGTCCTCCACCCGGTCGACCAGCAGGGTCAGCAACTCCTCGTCCCCCGCCGGCCGGCCGTCGGTGAGCCGGTAGTCCCGCACCACCTCGGGCACCGGCGTCCGGGTCTCCCCCAGCGCCTGGCGGACCCGGGCCAGCACCTCCTCGCGGGCGCTCACCGTCGTCCACCGGTCGTGTTGCACGTGGAACCAGTCATGACCGGTGCTCCTCGGTCCACTGCTGCACGAACGTCTTCGTCGGCGGGGTCGGCAGATCGCGGCTGCGCGTCCAGCCGGAGATCGGCGGCGGCAGCGCGTTCGGCAGCGTGGGCCTGCCGCGGGAGACCAGCCGGCCGAGCCGGGCCGCCCGCTGGGCCAGGTGCCACAGCCGGGGATGCGACATCGCCTTCGCCAGACCGCGGAAGGCGACCGCCTCCGCCGTCGGCCGATCCCGGTCCCGGGCGACGGCCTCGACGTGCTCGCCGCGCAGGTGCACCAGGATCGAGGGGATGTCGATGGCCACCGGGCAGACGTCGTAGCAGGCTCCGCACAGCGACGAGGCGTAGGGCAGCGAGGCGTTGTCCTCGACGCCGGTGAGCATCGGGGAGAGCACCGCGCCGATCGGCCCGGGGTACACCGAGCCGTAGGAGTGCCCGCCGGCCCGCTCGTACACCGGGCAGACGTTCAGGCACGCCGAGCAGCGGATGCAGTGCAGCGCCTCCCGGCCCACCTCGTCGGCGAGCACCGCGGTGCGGCCGTTGTCCAGCAGCACCAGGTGGAACTCCTGCGGCCCGTCGCCGGGGGTCACCCCGGCCCAGGCCGAGGTGTAGGGGTTCATCCGCTCGCCGGTGGAGGAGCGCGGCAGCAGCTGCAGGAACACCTCCAGGTCGCGCCAGGTGGGCACCACCTTCTCGATCCCCATCACGGTGATCAGCGTCTCCGGCAGGGTCAGGCACATCCGGCCGTTGCCCTCGGACTCGACCACGGTGAGCGTGCCGGTCTCCGCGACGCCGAAGTTCGCGCCGCTGACCGCGACCCGGGCCCGCAGGAACCGCTCGCGCAGGTGCGCCCGGGCGGCCATGGCCAGCTGCCGGGGGTCGTCGGTCAGGCCCGGGTCGACGCCGGGGATGGTGCGGGCGAAGATCTCCCGGATCTCGGCGCGGTTCTTGTGGATCGCCGGCACCAGGATGTGCGACGGGCTGTCCTCCCCCAGCTGCACGATCAGCTCGGCCAGGTCGGTCTCGAAGACGTCGAGCCCGGCGGCCTCCAGCGCCTCGTTCAGGCCGATCTCCTGGGTGGCCATCGACTTGACCTTGACCACCTCGGACGTGCCGGTGGCCTGCACCAGCCGGGTCACGATCTCGTTGGCCTCGTTCGCGTCCCGGGCCCAGTGGACGACGCCGCCGCGGGCGGTCACCTGGCGCTCGAGCTCCTCCAGGTGCTCGTCGAGGCGGGCCATCGTGGCGGTCTTCAGCGCCTTGCCGGCGGCGCGCAGCTGCTCCCAGTCGGGCAGCTCGCCGACCACGTTGGCCCGCTTGCCGCGGATGGTGCTGGTGGCGTGGCCGAGGTTGGCCCGCAGCTGGCCGTTGCGCAGCGCCCCGCGGGCGGCGTCCGGGAAGGACTCGGCACCGCGCAGGTGCCCCACCCCGCGCGGGGCGTGCGGCAGGCCGGGCATGCCCAGGTCGACGGCGGTCACGCGGTCACCGCCGGGATGGCCTTCTGGTCAGGGGTCACGGCTTCCTCCGTCGAGGCCAGGATCTCGGCCAGGTGCACGGTGCGGGTGCCGGCCCGGAGCCGGGAGAGGCCGCCGCCGATGTGCATCAGGCAGGAGGCGTCCCCGGCGGTGCAGACCTCGGCGTGCGTGCCGAGCACGTTGGCCATCTTGTCGGTGAGCATCGCGGTCGAGGTGTCGGCGTTCTTCACCGCGAAGGTGCCGCCGAAGCCGCAGCACTGCTCGGCGCCGGGCAGCTCCACCAGCTCCAGCCCGCGCACCGCCCGCAGCAGCTGCAGGGGCGCGTCGCCGACCCGGAGCAGCCTCAGCGAGTGGCAGGTCGGGTGGTAGGTGACCCGGTGCGGGTAGTAGGCGCCCACGTCGGTCACCCCGAGGACGTCGACCAGGAACTGGGACAGCTCGTGGGTGCGCCCGGCCAGCTCCTCGGCGGCCTGGGCCAGCGCCTCGTCCCCGGCCCGCCGGGCGACGGCGGCCTGCTGGTGGTGGATCGAGGCCACGCACGAGCCGGACGGCGCGACGATCACCTCCGCGCCCTCGAAGGCCCGCACGTGGTTGGCGACGATCGACACCGCCTCGCGCCGGTAGCCGGTGTTGACGTGCATCTGACCGCAGCACGCCTGCGCCGGCGGGACGACGACCTCCTGCCCCAGCCGCTGCAGGAGCGCTGCGGTGGCGTGGGCGACGCTCGGGGTCATGGTGTCCACCAGGCAGGTGGCGAACAGTGCGACCTTCACCTGAGACCTCCGCTCAGCTCGCCACGGACCGGCGGGGGTGCCGGACCGTGCTGGACTCCCGGGCGACGAGCACGGGCTCGAAGACCGGTTGCTGGTGCTCGTGGCCCTCACCCGCAGCCTCGTCCAGCAGCAGCTCCGCCGCTCGGCGGCCGAGCTCCTGGCGGGGCTTGCGGACCGAGGTCAGCGGGACGGCGGCGGCCGCGGCGTAGTCGATGTCGTCGTAGCCGACGAGGGCGAAGTCGTCGGGCACCCGGAGCTCCCGGCGGACCATCTCCTGGAGCGCGCCCATCGCCAGCAGGTCGTTCGCGCAGACCGCGGCGGTGGGACGCTGCCCGGCCGGCAGCGCGAGGAGGCGGGCCGCCGCCTCGCGGCCACCGGCCACGGTGAGCGTCTCGGGGGTGATCAGCACGAGGGCCTCGTCGGAGCCGGTGCCCTCCCGGACGGCGGCGACGACCCCCTCGTAGCGCTCCTGCAGCTGCGGCAGCCCGCCCGGGCCGCCGATGAACGCGATCCGGCGGTGCCCCTGGCCGAGCAGGTGCCCGGCGGCCAGCCGGCCGCCCAGGACGTCGTCCACGGCCACGGCGCACTGGTCGGGACCGGGCGCGCGGCGGTCCAGCAGCACCACCGGGACGCCGCGCTGCCGCAGCGTCCCGACCTGCGGGGAGATCTCGGCGGTCGGGGTGAGGACGACGCCGCGCACCCGCTGCTCGGTGAGCGCGTCGAGGTGGGCGGCCTCCTTGTCGGGCCGGCCGTCGGAGTTGCACAGCACCACCGACAGCCCCTGCGCGTTGGCCACCTCCTCCACCCCGCGGGCGACGTCGGTGAAGAAGGGGTTGGCGATGTCGAGCACCACCAGCCCGATGGTGCGGCTGTGGCCGGCGCGCAGCTGGCGGGCCGACTCGTTGCGCACGAAGCCGAGGGTGTGGATGGCGGCGAGCACCCGGTCGCGGGTCGCGGGGCTGACCGAGTCGGGCCGGTTCAGGACGTTGCTGACCGTGCCCACCGAGACGCCGGCGGAGACGGCGACGTCCCGGATGCTGACGGTCAGCGCTGCCCCCTCGGTTCCCGGCGGGCCCGTTGACCGCTCGCACACAGCATCCTACTGTGGCCCACAGCACCTTGTGAATCGTTTCAGTGAGGAGACGTCGTGTCGCGGGTCTGTTTCACCCTGCAGGTCCGGGCCGACCGGCTCGCCGAGTACCGCGCACGGCACGCCGCCGTCTGGCCGGAGATGCTCCGCGCGCTGCGCGACGCCGGCTGGCGGGACTACCAGCTGTTCCTGCGGGACGACGGCCTGCTCGTCGGCACCGTGCAGACCGATGACCTGGATGCCGCCCAGGCCGCCGTCGACGCCGCCGAGGTCAGCGCCCGCTGGGAGGCCGAGATGGCGCCCTTCTTCGAGACCGGGGACGGCCGCGGCAAGTCCTCGCTCGACCTCGTCTTCGACCTGGACGCCCAGCTGCGGGCCGCCGGGGAGCCCACTACGACGAACGGAGAGACCCCGTGACCACCGACCTCCAGGCCCAGGCCCTGACCGCGCTCGCCGAGCAGACCATCGAGCTGCCGTCCTGGGCGTTCGGCAACGCCGGCACCCGGTTCAAGGTGTTCAGCACCCCCGGCGTCCCGCGGAACCCGTTCGAGAAGATCAGCGACGCCGCCGTCGTCCACCGGTACACCGGCGCCGCTCCCCGGGTCTCGCTGCACATCCCGTGGGACCTGGTCGACGACTTCGCCGAACTCGCCCAGCACGCCACCGACGAGGGCGTCTCCATCGGCGCGATCAACTCGAACCTGTTCCAGGCCGACGAGTACAAGCTCGGCTCGCTCACCTCCGCCGACCCGGCGGTGCGGGCGAAGGCCGTGGCCCACCACGTGCAGTGCATCGACGTCATGCGGGCCACCGGCTCGACCGACCTGAAGATCTGGCTGCCCGACGGCACCAACTACCCGGGCCAGGACGACATCCGCGACCGGCAGGACCGGCTGGCCGAGTCGCTGCAGCAGATCTACGCCGAGCTCGACCCCGGGCACCGGCTGATCCTGGAGTACAAGTTCTACGAGCCGTACTTCTACACGATGGACGTCCCCGACTGGGGCACCTCGCTGCTGCACTGCCTGGCCCTGGGCGAGCAGGCGAAGGTCGTGCTGGACACCGGCCACCACGCGCCGAACACCAACATCGAGTTCATCGTCGCCCAGCTGCTGCGGGTGGGCCGGCTCGGCGCCTTCGACTTCAACTCCCGCTTCTACGGCGACGACGACCTGATCGTCGGCGCGGCCGACCCGTTCCAGCTGTTCCGGATCATGAACGAGATCGTCCGGGCCGACGCGCTCCGGCCGGACTCCGGCGTCAACTTCATGCTCGACCAGTGCCACAACATCGAGCCGAAGATCCCCGGCCAGATCCGCTCGGTGATGAACGTGCAGGAGGCCACCGCCAAGGCGCTGCTGGTCGACCGCGAGGCGCTGCGGGCCGCCCAGCAGTCCGGTGACGTGCTCGGCGCCAACGGTGCGCTGATGGACGCCTACAACACCGACGTCCGCCCGCTGCTCGCGCAGCTCCGCGAGTCGAAGGGGCTGGCCGGCGACCCCTACCGGGCCTACGCCGCCTCCGGGCACCAGGAGCAGATCGCCACCGACCGCGTCGGAGGCCAGCAGGCCTCCTGGGGCGCTTGAGGAACTGGAGGACGACGAGATGACGAACCCCGTGGTCAGTGACCTGCTCACCCGCTCGAACCGCCTCGGCGCGGACCCGCGGAACACCAACTACGCCGGCGGCAACACCTCCGCCGCCGGCACCGGCACCGACCCGGTGACCGGGCAGCCGGTCGAGCTGCTCTGGGTGAAGGGCTCCGGCGGCGACCTCGGCACGCTCACCGAGCCGGGCCTGGCGGTGCTGCGGCTGGACCGGCTGCGCTCGCTGGTCGACGTCTACCCCGGCGTCGACCGGGAGGACGAGATGGTCGCCGCGTTCGACCACTGCGCGTTCGGCCGGGGCGGGGCGGCGCCGTCGATCGACACCGCGATGCACGGGCTGGTCCGCGCCGCGCACGTCGACCACCTGCACCCCGACTCCGGCATCGCGCTGGCCACCGCGGCCGACGGCGAGGCGCTGACGGCCGAGTGCTTCGGCGACCGCGTGGTCTGGGTGCCGTGGCGCCGTCCCGGCTTCCAGCTGGGGCTGGACATCGCCGAGATCGCCGAGAAGAACCCGCAGGCCATCGGGGCGGTCCTGGGCGGGCACGGCATCACCGCCTGGGCCGACACCAGCGAGCAGTGCGAGGCCAACAGCCTCGAGATCATCCGGACGGCGGAGCGCTTCCTCGCCGAGCGCGGCCGCCCGCAGCCCTTCGGGGCGCCGCTGCCCGGGTACGCGGCGCTGCCGGAGGCCGAACGCCGGGCGAAGGCGGCCGCGCTGCTGCCCGTCGTCCGCGGGCTGGCGAGCACCGACAAGCCGCAGGTCGGCCACTACACCGACACCGACGTGGTGCTGGACTTCCTGGCGTCGGCCGAGCACCCACGGCTGGCCGCGCTGGGCACCTCCTGCCCCGACCACTTCCTGCGCACCAAGGTGCGCCCGCTGGTGGTCGACCTGCCGGCGTCCGCCCCGGTCGAGGACGTCGTCGCCCGGCTGCGTGAGCTGCACGAGGCCTACCGCGCCGACTACGCCGCCTACTACGAGCGGCACGCGGGCCCGGACTCCCCGCCGATGCGCGGCGCCGACCCGGCGATCGTGCTGGTGCCCGGCGTCGGCATGTTCAGCTTCGGGGCGAACAAGCAGACCGCCCGGGTCGCCGGTGAGTTCTACGTCAACGCGATCAACGTGATGCGCGGCGCCGAGGCGGTGTCGACCTACGCGCCGATCGACGAGAGCGAGAAGTTCCGGATCGAGTACTGGGCGCTGGAGGAGGCCAAGCTCGCCCGGATGCCGAAGCCCAAGCCGCTGGCCACCCGGGTCGCGCTGGTCACCGGCGCGGCCAGCGGGATCGGCAAGGCGATCGCCCAGCGGCTGGCCGCCGAGGGCGCCTGCGTCGTCGTCGCCGACCTGGACCTGGCCAAGGCCACCGACGCCGCGGCGGAGATCGGCTCGACCGACGTCGCGGTGGGCGTGGCCGCCGACGTCAGCGACGCCGAGGCGGTGGCCGCGGCCTTCCGGGCGGCGGTGCTCGCCTTCGGCGGGGTCGACCTGGTGGTCAACAACGCCGGGCTGTCGATCTCCAAGCCGCTGCTGGAGACCACGGAGCAGGACTGGGACCTCCAGCACGACGTGATGGCCAAGGGCTCGTTCCTGGTCTCCCGCGAGGCGGCCCGGATCATGATCGAGCAGGGCATGGGCGGCGACGTCGTCTACATCTCCAGCAAGAACGCGGTCTTCGCCGGACCCAGCAACATCGCCTACTCCTCGACCAAGGCCGACCAGGCGCACCAGGTGCGGCTGCTCGCCGCCGAGCTGGGCGAACACCAGATCCGGGTCAACGGCATCAACCCCGACGGCGTCGTGCGCGGGTCGGGGATCTTCGCCGGCGGCTGGGGCGCCAAGCGGGCCGCGGTCTACGGCGTCCCCGAGGAGGAGCTGGGCAAGTACTACGCCCAGCGCACCCTGCTCAAGCGCGAGGTGCTGCCCGAGCACGTCGCCGACGCCGTCTTCGCGCTGACCGGCGGCGAGCTCACCCGGACCACCGGACTGCACGTCCCCGTCGACTCCGGCGTCGCCGCCGCCTTCCTCCGCTGAGCCCGGCCATGTCGGCCAACACGGCCGGTCGGGAGCTGACCCTGGCCGCTGTCGACCTGGGGGCCTCGAGCGGGCGGGTGATGGTCGGGCGGGTCGGGCCCGGGCGGCTGGAGCTGCACGAGGTCAACCGGTTCGCCAACCGGCCGGTCCGGGTCGCCGGCACGCTGCACTGGGACGTGCTGGCCCTCTACGGCGGGGTGCGCGACGGCCTGCGGGCCGCCGGCCGGGACGCCGGGCCGCTGGACGGCGTGGGCATCGACAGCTGGGCCGTCGACGTCGGGCTGCTCGACGCCGACGGCGCGCTGCTGGGCAACCCGGTGCACTACCGGGACGCCCGGCACGCCACCGCCGTCCCCGGGGTGCACGAGCTGGTGTCGCCGGCCGAGCTGTACCGGGTCAACGGCCTGCAGCACCTGCCGTTCAACACGGTGTTCCAGCTCGCGGCGATGCGGCAGCTGGCCGGGTTCGGGCTGGCCCGGCACGCGCTGCTGATCCCGGACCTGCTGGCGTACTGGCTGACCGGGGCGGTGGGGGCCGAGGTCACCAACGCCTCCACCACCGGGCTGCTGGACGCCACCACCCGGCGGTGGTCGACCGACCTTGTCGACCGGCTCCGCCTGCCGCACGAGCTGTTGCCGCCGCTGCGGCAGCCCGGTGACCGGCTCGGCGAGCTCACCGGTGAGGTGCTCGCCGAGACCGGGCTGACCGGGCCGGTGCCGGTGACGGCGGTCGGCTCGCACGACACCGCCTCGGCGGTCGTGGGGGTGCCGGCGGAGTCCGAGCGGTTCGCCTACGTCTCCTGTGGCACCTGGTCGCTGGTCGGGATGGAGCTCGACGCCCCGGTGCTCACCGAGGCCAGCCGGGCGGCGGGGTTCACCAACGAGCTCGGGGTGGACGGAACGGTCCGTTACCTGCGCAACGTGATGGGGCTGTGGTTGCTGCAGGAGTCGATGCGCACCTGGCAGGCGGCCGGGCTGCCGGCCGACCTCACCGAGCTGCTGCACGCGGCGGTCCGGGAGCCGGCCTTCGGCGCGGTCGTGGACTGCGACGACGACCGCTTCCTGCCGCCCGGCGACATGCCCGCCCGGATCGCCGAGGTCTGCCGGGAGACCGGGCAGACGCCGCCGCAGAGCCAGGCGGCCACCGTCCGCTGCATCCTGGACAGCCTGGCGCTGGCCTACCGGCGCGCGGTGCGCCAGGCGGCCGAGCTCTCCGGGCAGTCCGTGGACGTCGTCCACCTGGTCGGCGGCGGTGCCCGCAACACGCTGCTGTGCCAGCTCACCGCCGACGCCTGCGGCCTGCCGGTGGTCGCCGGGCCGGTGGAGGCGGCGGCGCTGGGCAACGTGCTGGTGCAGGCCCGCGCGGGCGGCGCGGTCAGCGGCGGGCTGGCGGAGCTGCGGGCGCTGCTGCGGGGGACCCAGCAGGTGCAGCGCTACGAGCCGGCCACCGGCGCCGAGCCGGCCTGGGCCGCCGCCGAGGCGCGGCTGCGCTGATCCCGCCGCGGGTCAGCCGCCGAGGATCGGCTCGTAGACCTCCTGCGTGCGGTCGAGCAGCTCCTGGAACTCGGCCGCGCCCTGGAACTCCGCCGGCACGTACTCCTCGCCGACCTGCTCGACGACCGCCGGGTCCTCGGCCGCCGTCCGGAGGGCGTCCTCCAGCTCGGTGACGATCTCCTCGGGCAGGTCACCGGGGCCGATGAGGCCGAAGGTCGACCCGGACAGGGTCAGCTCCGGGAAGCCGGACTCGGCGAGGGTCGGGGTGTCCGGCAGCCAGGACAGCCGCTCGGCGGAGGAGACCGCCAGCGGCTGGAACTGGCCGGCGTCGATGTTGGTGGTGACGTCGGAGGAGGCGTTGATCAGCACCGCGTCGACGTTGCCGCCCAGCAGGGCGGTGGTCATCTCCGCGTTGCCGTTGAACGGCACGGCGGTGACCTCGACGTCGTACTCGTCGGCCAGCCGCTGCAGCTCGATCGCCTGCGGGGTGGAGGCGCCCGGGGTGCCCACGTTCAGCGTGCCCGGCTGCTCCTCCGCCGCGGCGACGAGGTCCTCGACGGTCGCGTACGGCGAGTCCGCGCCGACGGCGAGCACCGACGGCACCTCGGTCAGCACCCCGATCGGCGTCACGTCGTCCTTGGTGTAGCCGACCTCGTTGGCCAGCGGCGTGACCACCAGTGTTCCCGCGGTGGCCAGGGAGAGGGTGTGCCCGTCGGGGTCGGCGGCGAGCAGCTCCTGGGTGGCGAGCGCTCCCGAGCCGCCGGGCAGGTTCTCCACCACCACCGTCTGGCCCAGCTGCTCCTCCAGGGAGGCGCCGAAGGCGCGGGCGGCCAGGTCGGTGGGCCCGCCTGCCCCGTAGGGCACCAGCAGCCGGATCTCCTCGGTCGGGTACTCCGCGGCCGAGCCGGACGGCGACTCCTCCGACCCGCACGCGGTGAGCAGGCCGAGGGCGGCACATGCGGCGAGTGCGCGGGCGGTGCGGGACAGGGGCATCGTTGCCTCCGGGGGTCGGGCGGTGCGGGTCAGTGCGGGTCGAGCTCGCCGACGTCGTCGGCGAAGGTGAGCCGGGCGGCGGTGACCGACTGCAGCTCCGCGCGGGTGAGCCCCGGGGCCATCTCCCGGACGACCAGCCCGGCGGGGCCGACGTCCAGGACCGCCAGGTCGGTGTAGACCCGGTCGACCACCCGCGCGGCGGTGAGCGGGTAGGTGCAGCGGGGCAGCAGCTTCGGGCGGCCGTCCCGGGTGGTGTGCGTGGTCATCACCAGCACCCGCTTCGCGCCCACGGCCAGGTCCATCGCTCCGCCGACGGCCGGCGGCATGGTGGCCAGGTCGGTGATCCAGTTGGCCAGGTCGCCGCTCTCGGAGACCTGGAAGGCGCCGAGCACGGAGATGTCGATGTGCCCGCCGCGCATCATCACGAAGGCGTCGGTGTGGTGGAAGTAGCTGCCGCCGGGCAGCAGGGTGACCGGCTGCTTGCCGGCGTTGATCAGCTCGCGGTCCTCCTCGCCGGGTGCGGGGGCCGGTCCCATCCCGAGGATGCCGTTCTCGCTGTGGTAGACGATCTCCTTGTCCGGCCCGACCACGTCGCCGACCAGGATCGGCATCCCGATGCCCAGGTTGACGTAGGCGCCGTCCGGGATGTCGCGGGCCACCCGCCGGGCCATCGCGACGTCGCTGATCGGGCGGATCACGACGCCGCCACCTCGGCCACCCGGTCGACGAAGATGCCGGGCGTCACCACCGCCTCGGGGTCCAGGTCGCCGAGCTCGACGAACTCCTCGACCTGCACCACCGTCAGCGTGGCCGCGGTCGCCATGGTGGGGCCGTAGTTGCGGGCGGCCTTGCGGTAGACGAGGTTGCCCCACCGGTCGGCGCGGTGGGCCTTGACCAGCGCGACGTCGCCCGGCAGCGGGTGCTCGAACACGTGCGGGCGGCCGCCGATGGTGCGCACCTCCTTGCCCTCGGCCAGCAGGGTGTCCGCGCCGGTCGGGGTGAAGAACCCGCCCAGCCCGGCCCCGGCGGCGCGCATCCGCTCGCTCAGCGTGCCCTGCGGCACCAGCTCCAGGCCGATCTCGCCGGCCCGCCACAGCTCCTCGAACCAGATCGAGCCCATCGACCGGGGGTAGGAGCAGACGACCGTGCGCACCCGCCGCTCCCGGATCAGCGCCGCGACGTCGCTCTCCCCCGCCCCGGCGTTGTTGGTGACCACCGTCAGGTCGCGGGCGCCCTGGTCGAGCAGGGCGTGCACCAGCTCCACCGGGACGCCGGAGTCACCGAAGCCCCCGATCAGCACCGTGGCGCCGTCGGAGATCCCGGCGACGGCGTCGGCGAGGGTCGCCACCCGCTTGTCGATCACCGCACGCCCATCGCCGGTTCAGTCGCCGAGGACGTCACGGAAGGTCTCCTCGGTCTCGGCGAACAGCTCGCCGAGGCCGTCGGCGCCGATGAACTCCGCCGGCACGTACCGCTCGTCCAGCGCCTCGACGACGCCGGGCTCCTCCGCCGCGGTGCGCAGCGTGTCCTCCAGCGTCTGCACCACCTCCGCCGGCGTGCCGGCCGGGGCGATCACCCCGAAGGTCGTGGTGCTCTGCACCAGCTCGGGGTAGTCGAGCTCGACGAACGTCGGGGCGTCCACGTAGGGCAGCGGCTCGGGGCTGCCGACGGCCAGCACCCGCAGGTCGCCGGAGTCGATCGCCGGCAGGACGTCCTGGGAGAGGTTGGCGAAGCCGGCGGTGACGTTGCCGCCCAGCAGCGCGGTCTGCACCTCCGCGTTGCCGTTGAACGGGACGACGGTCAGCGGGACGTCGTAGAGCGCGGTGATCCGCTGGGTCTCCGCGGCGTGGGTGTTCGTCGCCCCCGGGGTGCCCACGGTGACCGCCTCCGGGTCGGCCCGCGCGGCGTCGAAGAGGTCCTCCAGCGACTCGTACGGCGAGTCGGCCGGGACGATGATCCCCGAGGGCACCTGGGTGACCACGCCGACCGGGGCGAAGTCCTCCCGGGTGTAGCCGACCTCGTTGGACAGGTAGTTGAGCACCGCCGTGGGCAGCGCGGTCATCGACAGCGTGTAGCCGTCGGCGTCGGCGTTGATCAGCTGCTGGTAGGCGGTGGCGCCCGACGCGCCGGGCGCGTTCGTCACGACGACGGACTGACCGAGCTCGTCCTCCATGTGCGCGGCCAGCGCCCGGGCGGCGATGTCGGTCGGCCCGCCGGCGGTGTAGGGCACCAGCAGCTCGATGTCGTCGGTCGGGTAGTCCTCCGGCGCCTCGCCGGACCCGCCCCCGCTGCCGCAGCCGGTCAGCGCGGTACCGGCGAGCAGCAGGACGGCGAGGGCACGGCGCGCGGTCATCGTTCTCCCGGGGTGCTGGTGGGGGGCGTGTCGGTCGTCGAGTCGGCGCCGGGGCTGCCCTCGGCGGTGACCTGCCGGTCGGCGTCCGGCGCCGGCTCGTCGACGTCGGCGGGGTCGACCCGGCCGAAGACGGCCTTGCGGCGCCGGCTGGTGACCGCGCTCACGATGATGATCACGGCCATCAGGGCGAACAGCCCACCGGACAGCGGACGGGTGACGAAGATGTCGAAGCTGCCGCCGGAGAGCAGCATCGACTGCCGGAAGGCGCGCTCGAGGATCGGCCCGAGCACGAAGGCGAGCACCAGCGGGCCGGGCTCGAAGCCGGTCTTCTTCATCAGCCAGCCGATGACGCCGAAGCCCAGCACGATCCACATGTCGAAGACGTTGTTGTTGACCGAGAAGACGCCGGCCATGGTCACCAGCAGGGCGAACGCGGCGAGGATGCCGGCCCGCACCCGGAGCATCTGCACGAAGATGCCGACCATCGGGATGTTCAGCGCCAGCAGCATCAGGTTGCCGATGAACATCGAGGCGATGACGCCCCAGAAGATCTCCGGCTCCTGCTCGATCAGCTGGGGTCCCGGGGTGATGCCCTGCACCAGGAGCGCACCGAAGATCAGCGCCAGCACGACGTTGGCCGGGATGCCCAGGGTGAGCAGCGGGATGAACGCCGAGGTGGAGGAGGCGTTGTTCGCCGTCTCCGGGCCGGCGACCCCCTCGATGGCGCCCTTGCCGAAGCGGCTGGGGTCCTTGGCCCGGCGCTTCTCCATGGCGTAGGAGGCCAGCGAGGAGACGACCCCGCCGCCGCCGGGCAGCACGCCGATCACGAAGCCGAGCAGCGAGCCGCGGCCGATGGCGCCGGCCGAGTCGCGGAAGTCCGTGCGGGTCGGCCAGATGCCCTTGATCTTGGCGGTGACGGCCTGCACCTTCTCGGTCCGCTCCAGGCTGTGCAGGATCTCGCCCACGCCGAACAGGCCCATCGCCACCGCGACGAAGTCCAGGCCGTTGAAGAGCGAGACCTCCCCGAAGGTGAAGCGGGCGGTGCCGGTGATCGGGTCCAGGCCGGCCGTCGAGAGCAGCAGCCCCAGCGCGGCCATCGACAGGCTCTTCAGCGCCGAGCCGGTGCCCAGGTAGGTGACCAGCAGGATGCCCAGGACGGTCAGCGCGACGAACTCCGGCGGCCCGAAGGAGACCGCCAGGTCGGCCAGCGGCGGTGCCAGCAGCACCAGCCCGACCACCGACACGATGCCGCCGATGAAGGAGCCGACGGCGGCGATGCCCAGCGCCGGCCCCGCCCGGCCCTGCTTGGCCATCTGGTAGCCGTCGAAGGTGGTCACCACCGACGCCGCCTCGCCGGGCAGCCTCAGCAGCACCGAGGTGATCGTGCCGCCGTACATCGAGCCGTAGTAGATGCCGGCCAGCAGGATCACCGCCGTCACCGGCTCGACCGAGTAGGTGATCGGCAGCAGCAGGGCGATCGTCGCCGTCGGCCCGAGTCCGGGCAGCACCCCGATCACGGTGCCGATCAGCACGCCGAGGAAGACGTAGAGCAGGTTGGTCGGGTCCAGGGCGACGGAGAACCCCTGGCCGATGCCGCTCCAGGTGCTCACCTCAGCCCCCGACCACGGCGTCGACGAGGCCGTCGGGGAAGGGCACGCCCAGCGCCTCGACGAACAGCAGGTACATGACCGCCGTCCCGCCGGCGGCCAGCAGCAGGGTCAGCCGCCAGGACTCCCCGCCGAAGACCCGCAGCCACAGCAGCAGCATCAGGAAGGCCGCGACGACGAAGCCGAGGGCCTGGAACAGCACGATGAAGACGCCCAGGCTGACCAGTCCGGCGATGATCCGCACGGTGCCCGACGTCCAGGGCTCGTAGTCCTCGGCCGGGTCGACCAGGACCAGGGCGACCGCGGTGCCGGTGAGCAGCAGCGAGACGATGAAGGGCCAGAGGCCGGGCCCCGGGGCGGTCAGCTCGCCCAGTCCCAGCCGGCGGGAACCGGTGACCGCCGCCACCCCGAGGGCGACCAGCAGCACGGGCGCGAGCCGGTGCAGCCGGAGCCACCGGTGCGCCCGGGCCGCCGTCGCCTCCGGCCCGGTCTGGGACGCCGCTGTGGACCCGTGCACCTGCTCACCTCGTCCTCGTCGAC
Source organism: uncultured Modestobacter sp. (assembly GCF_947486615.1). GTDB lineage: Bacteria > Actinomycetota > Actinomycetes > Mycobacteriales > Geodermatophilaceae > Modestobacter. The sequence goes on along the minus strand of NZ_CANKUD010000003.1, from coordinate 395,304 downwards.
GCTGCGTGTGACCCAGGACACTAGGGCTGGCTTTGAGAGTGGTCCAATACGGAATCGCCCACTGATCCAGACGGGGAGGGCATCAATGACCGGAGGCTCGATGGAGCTGCGGCACCTGCGTGCCTTCGCCGCCGTGGCCGAGGAGCTGCACTTCGGCCGGGCCGCCGCCCGGCTGCACACGGCCCAGCCGGCGCTGAGCCAGCAGATCAAGCACCTCGAGGCCGACGTCGGCACGCTGCTGCTGGAGCGCACCACCCGGCAGGTGCGGCTGACCGGGGCCGGCGTCGTCTTCCTGGAGCATGTCCGCCGGGTGCTGACCGAGGTCGACCGCGCGCGGGAGTCGGTGCTGGCCAGCGAGCGGGGCGCCCGCGGGGAGATCCGGGTCGGGGTGACCGGGGCGATCACCTGGCGCCTGCTGCCCCGGATGGCCCGCACCTACCGCCAGCGGTACCCGCTGGTGCGGCTGGACCTGCACCCCGCGGTGTTCAGCGGCACCCAGGTCAGCGCGCTGCTGGACGGGCGGATCGACGTCGGGTTCCTGCGCGCGCCGGTGCCCGACGGGCCGCTGGCCAGCCGGGTGATCCTCAACGAGCCGCTGATGGCCGTGCTGCCGCTGGACCACCCGCTCGCCGCACAGCAGTCGGTTGACCTGGCCGACCTGTCCGGCGACCCGTTCGTCACCTACCCGTCCCGGCAGGGCTCCGCGTTGCGGGACGCCGCCGTGCACGCCTGCTTCTCGGCCGGGTTCACCCCGCGCGTCGTCCAGGAGGCGCCGGACACGCACACCGTGGTCGCCCTGGTCGGCGCCGCGGTCGGGGTGACGCTGATGCCGTCCTCGGCCGAACGGCTCCAGCTGGAGGGCGTGGTCTTCCGGCCGATCGCCGGCGGGGTGGACGTGCGGGTGCCGATCGCGCTGGCCTGGCGGCGGGACGACCCGTCCCCGGTGCTGGCCGGGTTCCTGGACACCGCCGAAGAGGTGCTGCCCAGCCCGTCGGGGTAGGGCGGTGCCGTCCGGACGGTGGACGCCCGGACGGCACCGGCCGGCGGTCAGTCCTGCAGGATCGGGCCGTAGGCCTCGACGATCTCGTCGATCCGGTCGGCGAAGGCGTCCGCACCGATGAACTCGTCGGGCACGTACTGCTCGCCGAGCCGCTCCTGGGTCTCCGGCTGCTCCAGGCAGCTGCCGACCGTGTCCTCCAGGGTCTGCACCACGTCGTCCGGGGTGCCGGCCGGGGCCGCCAGGCCGAACACCGACACGCTGTTGGTCAGCTCCGGGAAGCCCGACTCGGCCAGCGTGGGCACGCCCTCCAGGTAGTCGACCTGCTCGGCCGGGCTCACCGCCAGCGGCACGAACTCGCCGGCCTCGATGTTGGCCAGCACGTCCTGGGAGGCGTTGATGAAGACGGCGTCCACGTTGCCGCCCAGCAGCGCCGTGGTCATCTCGGCATTGCCGGTGAAGGGCACCGCGGTCAGCTGGACGTCGTACTCCTCGGCCATCCGCTGCACCTCCATCGCCTGGGACGTCGTCGCCCCGGGGACGCCGATGTTGATCGTGCCGGGGTCCTCCTCGGCGGCCTGGAAGAACGCCTCGGCGTCGGCGTACTCGGAGTCCTCCCCGACCGCGAGCACCGAGGGGATCTCGGTGACCGCGGCGATCGGGACGTAGTCCTCGTTGGTGTAGCCGACGTCCTGCTGCAGCGGGTTCGTCGCGGTGGCCGGGACGGCGATCAGCGACAGGCTGTAGCCGTCGCTGCCGCCGGCGAGCATCGCCTGCATGCCGATGGACCCGGAGGCACCCTCGCGATTCTCCACCACCACGGTCTGCCCGAACTCCGCGGAGAGGCAGTCGCCGATCGTGCGCGCGGCCAGGTCGGTCGGGCCGCCCGCCGCGTAGGGCACGTACAGGGTGATGTCGTCGGTCGGGTAGTCCGCGGCCGCGGCCGCGTCGTCCCCACCACCCCCGGTCGCGGGCTCGTCCTCGGAGCCGCCGCAGCCGGCCAGGGTGAGTGCGGATGCGGCGAGGAGAGCGGGAAGGGTGAGCCGGCGTCGTTGCATCGGTTGTCCTCCGTCGGGTGGGCGGGCAGTGGTCTGGCTCACTGTGCCCTGCGTCACCGCAGGCCGGGCGGCCGCTCCGTCACGGTCGGGCAACGATCCCGGTGAGATGGTGACCCGCATCACCTCCCAGACGTCCAGGACGACTGGCAGAGTGCCGACATGGCAGCCACGACGCCCCCGGCCCTGCACGTCAAGCCCGGCACCGAGTGGGCCGCGGTGCTCGGCCGCGCCGCCGAGCTCGCCCCCGAGGCCTTCGGCACCGACCGGCTGCACAACCTGGTGGACGGCGCCTGGCGGCCGATCGGCAGCCCCGAGCCGATGGTCACCCCGGTCGACGGCACGAAGCTGATCGGCCTGCCCCGGCTCTCCGCCGGTGAGGCGCAGCACGCCGTCCTGGCCGCCGCGGCCGCCCACCGGGAGTGGGCCCGGACGCCGCTGGCCGAGCGGAAGGCCCGGGTGACCGCCGCGGTCGAGGCGATGGCCGCCGCCCGCGACGAGCTGGCGCTGCTGCTGGCCTGGGAGATCGGCAAGCCGTGGAAGCTGGCCTGCGCCGACGTCGACCGCGCCCTGGACGGCGTCCGCTGGTACCTGGCGGAGATCGACGGCATGCTCACCGGCCGCGAGCCGCTGCCCGGCCCGGTCAGCAACATCGCCAGCTGGAACTACCCGATGTCGGTGCTGGTGCACAGCGAGCTGGTGCAGCTGCTCGCCGGCAACGCGGTGCTGGCCAAGACGCCGTCCCAGGGCGGCGCGGCCTGCCTGACCCTGGCCCACGCGCTGATGGCCCGGGAGGGGCTGCCGGTCACCCTGCTCTCCGGCGGGGGCGCGGAGCTGTCGTCCGTGCTGGTGCGCTCCCCGGAGATCGGTGCGCTGGCCTTCGTCGGCGGCCGGTCCAACGGCGGCAAGGTCGCCGCCGACCTGCTGGACACCGGCAAGCGGCACATGCTCGAGCAGGAGGGGCTCAACGCCTGGGGCATCTGGGAGTTCTCCGACTGGGCCGGGCTCGCCGCGCACCTGAAGAAGGGCTTCGAGTACGGCAAGCAGCGCTGCACCGCCTACCCGCGCTACGTCGTCCAGCGGGAGCTGGTCGACCAGTTCCTGGCCACCTACCTGCCGGTCGTGCAGTCGCTGCGGTTCGGCCACCCGCTGGCCGTCGAGGCCGACGGCGACGACCTCCCGACGCTGGACTTCGGCCCGGTGATCAGCGCGGCCAAGGCGCAGGAGCTGGGCCGCCGGGTGGACGACGCGATGCACCGGGGTGCGGTCCCGCTGTACCGCGGCAGCGTCACCGACGGCCGGTTCATCACCGGGCAGGACACCTCGGCCTACGTCGCCCCGGCCGCGCTGCTCTCCCCCGCCGGGGCCAGCGCGCTGATGCACGCCGAGCCGTTCGGGCCGATCGACACGATCGTCGTGGTCGACTCCGAGGCCGAGCTGCTGGCCCAGATGAACGCCTCCAACGGCGCGCTGGTCGCCAGCCTCGCCTGCGACGACGAGGACAAGGCCCGCCGGCTGGCCCGGGAGGTGCAGGCGTTCAAGGTCGGCATCAACAAGCCGCGCTCCCGCGGGGACCGGGCCGAGCCGTTCGGCGGCCGCGGCGCGTCCTGGCTGGGCTGCTTCGTCGGCGGGGAGCTGCTGGTCCAGGCGGTCACCCAGGGCCCGGACAACGAGCTGCTGTACGGCAACTTCCCGGAGCACTCGCGGTACCCCGCCGCGATCTGACCGCCGCGCTCAGGCGCTCTGCCGGACCACCAGCGCGGAGCCGAACAGCGTCACCGGCGTCCGGTCGCGGTCGAGCAGGCTGCCGGCGGCGCGGGCGGCGATCTGCTCGACCGGGTGGGTCGAGGTGGTCAGGGGCGGACCGGTGACGGCGGCCAGCGGCAGGTCGTCGAAACCGGTCACCGCGACGTCCTCCGGGACACGGCGGCCCAGCGCCCGCAGCGCCTGGATCGCGCCCAGCGCGGTCTCGTCGGAGATCGCGTACAGGGCGTCGGTGTCCGGCCAGCGGCGCAGCGCCTCGACGGCGCCGAGCCGGCCGCTCTCGGCGGTGAAGTCCGCGGCCAGCACCCGCTCCGGCAGGCCGGCGGCGCGGACGGCGGCCCGGTGCGCGGCCACCGGGCGCTCGGCGCAGGGCAGCCACGGCGGCCCGGCCAGCATCGCGATCCGCCGGCGTCCCGAGGAGAGCAGGTGCGCGGTGAGCGCCGTCGCGGCCGCCGCGGTGTCCACGTCGACCAGGGGGACGGCGGGGGAGCCCGCGCCGATCGAGACCACCCGCCCGGACAGCCGGGGCGGCAGCGCGGCCAGCACCCGGTGGGTGGTGTTGACCAGCACCACCCCGGCGACCGAGCGGTCCCGGGCCAGCGCCTCGAGCGTGGGCTCCGGTGACCCCAGCGGCAGCCACTGCAGCGCCACCCCGAGCCCGTCGCCGGCGCACCGCTGGGCGGCCGAGCCGACCACCCGGGAGACGTAGGGGCAGTCGACGAGGTCGGTGGGGGAGGCGCTGGTCACCGCGACGACCAGCCGGGTGCCCCCGCCGTGCACCAGCGCCCGGGCGACCGGGTCGGCGGTGTAGCCCAGCCGCTCGGCGGCGGCGCGTACCCGCTGTGCGGCGTCGGCGGAGGAGGGCCCCGACCCGGTGAGCACCCGGGACACCGTGGCCCGGGAGACCCCGGCGGCGCGGGCGACGTGCTCGATGGTCACCGCGGGCCGGTGCTCCTGGCGCATGTCACCAGCCTGGCACCGGCGGGGCGGTCCCGGGAGGCCCAGCGCGCTGGAACCGCTCTCAGGTCGGTCTGAGAAGGTCGACCCCATGACCTCACCGGAACCGCGGGCCCCCCGCGAGCGGCAGATCGGCCTCTTCCTGCTGGGCATCGCCGTCGTCCTGCTGGTCTCCTCGGTCACCTGGTTCGGCAGCGACCGCGGCGGGATCGGCATCGCCCAGGTGGCGGTCGGCCTGGTGGTGGCGGTGGCGGGCGGCCTCCTCGTGCGTCGGGCGCAGCCGCGCTGACCGCCTGATCGGGACCACCTGGCGATCTCGGGACCGACCCGGCAGTGTGACCGCTGACACATCCAGGAGTGGAGGCGGCCGTGCAGATCAGCAGGGAGCAGTTGGTCCAGGTGCTGCGCACCGAGGGCGACAACGACACCGCGGACCGGGTGGAGGCGGGGCTGCCGGAGCAGATCGACACCGACCGGGACGCCGACGCGCTCACCGCGGCGGGGCTGGACCGCACCCAGCTGATGGCGAAGCTGGCCGGCGGGGCGTTCGGGGGCACGCTGGCCCCGTGACTGGTGCCGCCGACCGGGTCGGCGGCACCAGCGGCCCCCTCGCAGGGGCCCGCCGCGAGCGTGCGAGCGGTGGGGGGCGAGGGTGTCCTTCCTCAGCCGGCGAAGGGGCGCTCGCGGGCGAGCTCCTCCTTGGCGACGCCGCGGACGTGCACCGCGTCCGGGCCGTCGACGATCCGCAGCGTGCGCGCGCTGGCGTAGAAGCGGGCGAGCACGGTGTCGCCGCTGACCCCGGCGCCGCCGTGCAGCTGGATGGCCCGGTCGATGACGTCGAGGGCCACCCGGGGTGCGGCGACCTTGATCGCGGAGATCTCGGTGCGCGCGCCCTTGGCGCCGAACCGGTCGATCAGGTCGGCGGTCTGCAGCACGTAGAGCCGGGCCTGGTCGATCTCGATCCGGGACATCGCGATCGACTCCCGCACGGTGCCCTGCTCGGCCAGCGGCCGGCCGAACGCCACCCGGCTCTTGGCCCGCTCCACCATCAGCGCCAGCGCCCGCTCGGCCATGCCGATCGCTCGCATGCAGTGGTGGATGCGGCCCGGTCCCAGCCGGGCCTGGGCGATCATGAAGCCGTCGCCCTCGCCGGAGAGGATGTTGGTCACCGGCACCCGGACGTCGGTGAAGCGCAGCTCCGAGTGGCCGTGCTGATCCTGGTAGCCGAACACCGGCAGGTGCCGGACGATCTCCAGGCCCGGGGTGTCGCGGGGCACGAGCACCATCGACTGCTGGCGGTGCGGCGGGCCGTCCGGGTCGGTCTTGCCCATCAGGATGAAGATCTCGCAGCGCTCGTCGGCGGCACCGCTGGTCCACCACTTGCGGCCGTTGATGACGTACTCGTCGCCGTCCCGGACGATCGAGGTCTGGATGTTGCGGGCGTCGGAGCTGGCGACGTCGGGCTCGGTCATCGCGAAGCCGGACCGGATCTCCCCCTCCAGCAGCGGGGTGAGCCAGCGGGTCTTCTGCGCTGGCGTGCCGAAGAGCATCAGGGTCTCCATGTTCCCGGTGTCCGGGGCGCCGCAGTTGGTCGCCTCCGGCGCGATCACCGGCGACCAGCCCATGATCTCGGCGATCGAGGCGTACTCGAGGTTGGTCATCCCTCCGAGCTCGTGGTGGAAGAGGTTCCACAGGCCGCGCCGGCGCGCCTCGGCCTTGAGCTCCTCCAGGATCGGCGGGTGCGCGTGGTCGTCGTGGCCGCGCGCGGCGCGCCACTCGTCGTAGCCGGGCTCAGCGGGGAAGACGTGCTCCCGCATGAAGTCCCACATCCGGCCACTGACGTCCTCGGCCTTGGCGGAGAGGGTGAAGTCCATGGCCGGACGTTAGCGCCGGACGTGACGTAGGACGCACCGGGGGCCGCACGCGCGACCGCCCGGACACCGGTGACGGTGTCCGGGCGGTCGCGGTGGAGCTGCTGCCGGGCGCTGGTGGGCTCAGCGGCGCAGGGACTGGTCCGGTCCGCGCGCGGTGTCCACGGTCTTCACCGGGCCGAGCGCGATGACCAGGCCGATCACCGCGGTCACGATGTGCAGCACGTTGTCCGCGGTGTTGATGTTGAGGAAGTCCCAGTCCTCGCCCTGGGCGATCAGCCCGTAGACGAAGGCCGCGCCGTAACCGACGGCGAGCAGCCAGCCGTAGGCCCGGGCACCACCGAGGGTGCTGGCCAGGGCGATGCCGGCCAGCCCGATGACGATGTGCACCACGTTGTGCATCGGGTTGATCATGAAGCCGAGCAGGGTGTCGTCCGACATCCCGAAGAAGTCGTCGAAGCCGGTGATGAAGAACCCGATGACCCCGATGGCGAGGTAGACGACGCCGAAGGCGAGCGACAGCCACTGGGGCCAGGTACGACCCCGGCTGCCGGCGCCGGGCAGGTCTGCGTTGGACATGGTGGTCCTCCCGTTCCGTGCGGGCCCGCCAGGTCTCAGCAGGCCGCTCAGGGAGTTCCCAGGCAGGCGGTGCGAAAACGACCGCCACCCGAACGGGTGACGGTCGTCATCAACTCGCAACCTCAGGCCGGGCGGGGGGTCGCCTTCGGCCGGCGGACGACGAACGGGCCGATCGCCAGCAGGTCGACCGGCGCCGAGCCGAAGCACTCCAGCGCGTCGCGGGGGTCGTCGACCATCGGCCGGCCGGCGGTGTTCAGGCTGGTGTTCACCACGACCGGCAGCCCGGTGCGCCGCTCGAACGCCGAGATCATCCGGTGCACCAGCGGGGAGACCTCCGGGTCGATGGTCTGGATCCGCGCCGTCCCGTCGACGTGGGTGACCGTGGGGATCCGGTCGCGCCACTCCTGCGCCACGTCGTGCACGAAGAGCATGTACGGCGAGGGGATCGGGCCGCGGCTGAAGATCTCCGGGGCCTTCTCCAGCAGCACCATCGGGGCCACCGGGCGGAACTGCTCGCGGCCCTTGACGTCGTTCATCCGCTCGAGGTTGGCCTCGAAGCCGGGGTGGGCCATCAGCGAGCGGTGGCCGAGCGCGCGCGGGCCGTACTCGCTGCGGCCCTGGAACCAGGCGACGATGCCGTTGTCGGCCAGCACCTCGGCGACCGCCTCGGCGACGTCGTCCGGGCGCTCGTAGTCGATCGCCGCGGTGACCAGCACCTGCTCGATCTCGTCGTCGCTCCAGCCCCGGCCGAGCGCCGCGCCGGGCATCGGCTGGGTCTCCTCGCCGAGCTCGCGGGCCACGTGCAGGGCGGCGCCCAGCGCCGTCCCGGCGTCGCCGGCGGCCGGCTGCACCCAGACCTGGTCGAACGGGCTCTCGGCCAGGATGCGGGTGTTGGCCACGCAGTTGAGCGCGGTGCCGCCGGCCAGGGTGAGGGTCTTCTCGCCGGTCTGCTCGTGCACCCAGCGGGCCAGGTCGACCAGCACCTCCTCCAGGCGCTGCTGGACGCTGGCGGCCAGGTCGGCGTGGTCGGAGGTCCAGGCGTCGCCCTTGCCCAGCCGCGGGGCGAACTCGGTGTAGTCGATCTGCTCGGTGCGGAAGCCGCCGTCGTCGGTGGCCCGGATCAGCTCGGTCAGGTCGCCGACGAACCGCGGCTTGCCGTAGCTGGCCATCGCCATGACCTTGAACTCGTCGGAGCTGCGCAGGAAGCCCAGGTGGTCGGTGAGGTCCTCGTACATCAGCCCGAGGGAGTGCGGCAGCGCCTGGCCGGCGAGCACCTCCAGCTGCCCGTCGACGTAGCGGCCGGCCAGGTGGCTGTGCGCCTCGCCGCGGCCGTCGAGCACCAGCACCGCGTTGTCCCGCTGTCCCGCGCCCCCGGGCGCGGCGAGGCCGGCCGAGGCCGCGTGCGCGACGTGGTGCTGGACGAAGCGGACCTTGGCCGGGTCGAGCCCGGGCAGGGCGTGGGCCAGGAAGTCCGGGGCCATCTCGGCGTACTTCTTGCGCATCACGTCGCCGTCGTCGAACAGCCCGGACTCCTCCGGGGTGCCCATCAGCGCCGGGTCGAAGGAGTAGGCGACCGCGTCCAGCTCCTCGGGCCGGATGCCGGCCTGCCGCAGGCACCAGGCCGCGGCCAGCTCGGGCAGCTCCCAGGCGCTCCAGGGCAGGGGCCGCTTGCCGTGCTTGCGCCGGCTGAAGCGCTCCTCCTCCGCCGCGGCCACGACCTCGCCGTCGACGACCAGCGCCGCCGCCGGGTCGTGGTAGATCGCGTTGATGCCCAGGACCTTCACGTGCGCACTCCTCCCGGCCGGGCTCCCAGCGGCCCGGTCCACGGTCGATGATCAGGTGCAGCGCGTGGCAGCGCACGGCGAGCGGCCGGGATCACCCGTCCGCGCGACCGGCCCCGGCTCAGGCGGGCTGCAACAGACCGGCCTGCGGGCCGGGGACCAGCGTCGCGACGAGCTCCTCGGCCGGCACCGGCCGGGAGTGCAGGTACCCCTGCGACTCGTCGCAGCCGAGCGCGCGCAGCCGGGTGAGGGTGGCCTGCTGCTCCACGCCCTCGGCGACGACCCGCAGGCCCAGCCGGTGGGCCAGCTCGATCGTGCTGGCCACGATCGCCTCGGTGCGGGCGTCGGTGAGCAGGTCGGCGGTGAACGACCGGTCGAGCTTGAGCTCGCTGACCGGCAGCTCCCGCAGGTAGCTCAGCGACGCGTACCCGGTGCCGAAGTCGTCGATGCTGACCGCCACACCCAGGTCGGCCAGCGCAGTGAGCACGGCGAGGCTCGCGTCCGAGTCGCTCATCAGCACCGTCTCGGTCACCTCGAGCACAAGCGCTCCGGCGGGCAGCCCGTGGGTGGCCAGCAGGCCGGCGACCCGTCGCGGCAGCGACGCGTCGAGCAGGTTGCTGACCGAGAGGTTGACCGAGGTGCGCAGCGCCAGCCCGTCCCGGTGCCAGGCGGCGGCCTGGGCGACGGCCTGGGCGAGCACGGCCTCGGTCAGCTGGCCCATCAGGCCGTGCACCTCGGCCAGCGGCAGGAAGTCCGCCGGCGGCAGCAGTCCCCGGGTCGGGTGCTGCCAGCGCACCAGGGACTCCACGCCCACGGTGCGGCCGGTGGCCACCGACACCTGGGGCTGGTGGTGCAGCACCAGCTCGCCCCGGGCGATCCCGGTGCGCAGCTCCTCCACCAGGGTCAGCCGGCCGCTGGTGTCGACGTGCCGGGCCGGGTCCCAGGCCAGTGCGGTGGAGCCGGCCCTCTTCGCGTCGTACAGCGCGGCGTCGGCCCGCCGGAGGAGCCGGGTCGCGCAGGCGCCCGGGTCGTGCTCGTCGCACTCGTGGGTGCTCAGCCCGATGCTGGGGCCGCTGTGCAGCACGAGCCCGGCGACCTCGAAGGGCGCGGCGAACTGGTCGAGCAGCTCGCTGCCCAGGCGGGCGGCCGGGTCGTCGGTGCGCAGCGACCCGGTGACCGGCGCGACCACGGCGAACTCGTCCCCGCCCAGCCGGCCGACCACGGTGCCCGGGCCCGCGGACGCCTCCAGCCGGCGCGCGATCATCCGGAGCAGGTCGTCCCCGGCCGCGTGCCCGAGGCCGTCGTTGACCTCCTTGAACTTGTCCAGGTCGACCAGGCCGAGCACGAAGGGCGTCCCGGCCGTGCAGAGCCGCTCGACGGTGCGCAGCACCGCCCGCCGGTTGGGCAGGGCGGTCAGGTCGTCGGTCAGCGCCTCGCGCCGGCTCACCGCCAGCTCGGCGAGGTCACGGACGTTGACCAGCAGCCGCAGGCTCGACCCGATCGCGGCCAGGCCCGCGCAGCCGGCGGACGCCCAGGACGGCGCGGTGGTGGCTGCGACGACGAGGGTCAGCGTGGCGATGGTGATGACGACGAAGGCCCCGACCGTGGAGTCGACCGGGTCGGCCGGCTGCGGGGTGGACCGGCGCGGCGCCAGTGCCGCGGCGACCGCGAGCAGGCCCAGCGCGGCGCAGCCCAGCGCGACGGCGGTGCCCGGCGACCGGTCGGCGGTGACCAGGCCGACCAGCGCGGCGGAGAAGAGGCAGGTGAGCGCCGCGGCGACCAGCCAGATCCGGGTGTCGGTGCGCAGCTCGGCGATCACCGTCATTACCCAGGTGGTGCCGAGGTACACGATCGTCGCCCCGGCCGCCCCCAGCAGCGGCTGCAGCCGCCAGTCGGGCAGCGCGGCCAGCGGCCCGTCGAGGTGGTCGACGACCACGTTGCCGATGGCCACGACGACCAGGACGGCGGAGACGCCGTTGAGCACGTCGTTCGGGTCGGCCAGGCTGGTGGAGAACCGGTTCCACCGCAGCAGCCCGCCGTACACCGCGGGGAACGTCGCGACGACCGCCAGTGCGATCGGCAGCCCGCCGATCGCCGGTGCCCCCGGGACCGCCGACCAGACGACCGTGGCCGCCACGCCGGTGCCGAGCACCAGGCCGGAGAGCGTCAGCCGGCCCCACACCTCGCGCTCGGGCATCCCCGCACCGGTGCGCGAGCGGACCAGCCGGCCGGCCGCGGCCACCAGCAGCACGGCCACCAGGACGCCGGGGAGGTCCGCCGACCGGCCGGCCGCGACGGTCGCGGTCAGCGCCAGCGCGGCCACCAGCAGAGCGGGGGCCGCGGTGCGGGCGGCACCGGGCAGCCAGCGGACGGCGACGGCGGAGGTCATACGGCCACCCTGCCCGGCGAGATGGTTGACCGCACGCAACGTAGTTGGTTGCTCACCCAAACGGAGTTGCCGGCGCTCGCTCCCTCAACGCCGGGTGAGCAGCTGCTGGTCCAGCACCGCCTGCAGGGCGAGGGTCTTGTAACCGACCTCCTCGAACAGCACGACCACCCGGTCGTCCTCGTGGCGCATCACGACGCCCGGTCCCCACTCGGTGTGGGTCACCGCGGCGTCCACCGGGAACGGGTGGTCGGCATCGGCGGTGTGCTGCTCCCGCGACAGCCCGGCGCTGCAGTTGTCGCAGTTGCCGCAGGGCTCGTCGAGCTGCTCGCCGAAGTAGCCGAGCAGGAACTGCCGCCGGCAGCCGGTGGTCTCGGCGTAGCCGCGCATCATCTCGATCCGGCTCTCGTCGACCCGGGCGTGGTGCTGGGCCAGCTCCCGGGCCGCGGCGGCGGCCTCGCCGGGGGCGGGCGCGTCCGGGGCAGGGGCCGCCGCGCCCTCGTCGTCCAGCACCACCGCACCGGCCTGTTCCAGCAGGTTCAGGTCGCGCACCAGCGGGGTCGCGGCGCGGCCGGTCTCCTCGCGCAGGTCCTTCACCTCGACGCCGTCCATCCCGGACGCGGCACCGGCCTGCACCAGTCCGGCGACCTGCTGCAGCTCCTCCTCGGCCGGGGCGCCCGCGGCGAAGAACCTCCGCAGGCCCAGGTCCTCCTGGCGGTACACCAGCACCGCGATGGCCGGCTCGCCGTCCCGGCCGGCCCGGCCGATCTCCTGGTAGTAGCTGTCCACCGAGTCGGCCGGTTCGGCGTGCACCACGAACCGGGTCTCGGGCTTGTCGATGCCCATGCCGAAGGCGGTGGTGGCGACGACGACGTCCAGCTCGTCGGCCATGAACGCCCGCTGCACCTCGTCACGGTCGGTCTTCTTCAACCCCGCGTGGTAGGCCCGGGCGCGCAGCCCGCGCCCGGTCAGCGCCTCGGCGAGCTCCTCGGTGCTCCTGCGGGTGGCGCTGTAGAGGATCCCGGTGCCCTGCTCGGCGAGCGCGGTCACCCGGTCCAGGACGGCGGTGTGCTTGCCGTGCGCGTCGGCGTGCTGCTCGACCTCCAGCCGGATCTCCGGCCGGTCGAAGCCGGCCACCACGACCGCCGGGTCGGTCATCTCCAGCCGCTCGACGATCTCCGCGCGCACCGGGGGCGCCGCCGTCGCGGTCAGCGCCAGCACGGTCGGGTGGCCCAGCTGCTGCACCACCGCGCCCAGCCGCAGGTAGTCGGGGCGGAAGTCGTGGCCCCAGGCGGAGACACAGTGCGCCTCGTCGACCACGAACAGCGCCGGCGCCGAGGTGCGGATCGCCTCGACCACCTCCGGCTTGGCCAGCTGCTCGGGCGCCAGGAGGCAGTAGCGGACCGTTCCGTCACGCATGCCGTCCAGCACGGCCTGGTGCTCGAGCACGGAGAGGCCGGAGTTCAGCACCGCGGCGCGGCCCACCGCGTCCTCGCCCAGCTCCTCCAGGCGCTGCACCTGGTCGCGCTGCAGTGCGACCAGCGGGGAGACGATCAGCACCGGCCCGTCGAGCAGCAGGCCGGCCACCGTGTAGACCGCCGACTTGCCGGCACCGGAGGGCAGCACGGCCAGGGTGTCCCGGCCGGCAGCGACCGCCTTCATCGCCTCCTCCTGGCCGGGGCGGAGGTCCGCGTAGCCCAGCACGTCCCGGGCGGCCTCCCGGATGCGTCGGGTGCGGACCGAGGCGGAGCCCCCGGCCGTCGTCTTCGGGTCGGCGGGGCGCTGGACGGTCGCAGTCACCGACGCCGTCTGCCCGACCCCCGAGATCGACAAACGAGTCGCAGGGAGCGATGCGGGTCACCGCCAGGACCGGGTGCGGGTCACCGCCAGGAGGGCAGCCAGTACCGCAGGTCGAGGTGGTCGGAGGTCACCGGGAGGCCGAACCAGATGGGGGCGAAGAACACGCAGGCGGCGACGGCGAGCACCAGCAGCACGCCGCCGAGCAGGCGGGGCCGGGGGCTGACCTGCACGGCGCGCACCAGCCCCAGCGCGAGGAAGGGCACCGCCGGCACCAGGTAGAAGAAGTAGCCGGGCTTGCCCGCGGCGAGCCACGGCAGCCACAGCGCGAGGAACGTGACACCGATGCTGGCCGCCACGCCGTCCCGCCGGACGACCGACCGCCACAGCAGCACCGGCGCGGCCAGCAGGGCCGGCCACCACAGTGCGGGGCTGCCGAGCAGCACGATCCGGGCCTGCGTCCCCTCCGGGACGGCGCAGCCCTCCTCGACGTCCTCGGCGGTGGTGCACTTCTCCAGGTAGGCCAGCACCGGGCGCTCCAGCCAGGGCCAGCCCAGCGGGTCCGACCGGTAGGGGTGGGTGGCCTCGAGGCGCTGGTGGAAGGCGACCAGGTCGACCTGGGTGTCGACCCAGGTGTCCAGTCGCTCGCCGACCGACGCGCTGCACTCCCCCGCTCCGCAGGCGCGGGCGCCGGCGTGGCTGTCGGCGTAGTTGACGAACCAGCCGGTGTAGCTGGCCAGGTACACCACGGCCGGGAGGAGCAGGAAGCTCAGCACGCCGCCGGCGGTCACCGCCAGGCCGCGGCGCACGGTCCGGCCGAGCCCTTCGTGCCGGCCGGCCAGCTCGGTGCCGAGCACCAGCAGCCCGGCGGCGGTGACGGCGAGCAGCCCGGACCACTTGGTCGCCACGGCCAGGCCGAGCGCGAGCCCGGCCAGCCAGCGGTACCGCGAACCGAGCAGCGAGCTGCGCAGCGGCTCGCCGGGCCGGCGGTCGGCGCGGCGGGCGTCCCGGTCGAGGAGCACCAGCCAGACCGCCAGGACGACGAACAACCCGAGGACGGCGTCCAGCATGGCGATCCGGCTGCTGGTCAGCGCCAGCCCGTCCAGCGCCACCAGCAGGGCGGCGAGCGTCGCCGCGGCGGGGTGCCGGAGCAGCCGCCGTCCGGCGAGGTAGGTCAGCAGGACCGACAGCGACCCGGCCAGTGCGACGCCGATGCGCCAGCCGAACGGGGTGTACCCGAAGGCCTGGATGCCCAGCGCGATGACCCACTTGCCCAGCGGCGGGTGGGCCGGGCGTTCCTCCTCGACCCCACGGGTGACGTAGTCCAAGGCGTCCCGGGCGTAGTAGCTCTCGTCGAAGTACAGCCGGGTCGGGTCGCCCAGCGCCCACAGCCGCAGGCCGGTGGCCAGCAGGAAGAGGGACAGGGGCAGGGCCCAGACCCACGACGGGCGGCGCCCGGAGGCGCCGCCCGTGGGAGACCGGTCAGCCGCTGGCGCGGCGAGGACCACCGGTCAGTTGTCCTCGGTGACGTCGACGTCGAACTCGGTCTCCGTCTCGGTGTCGACCTCGGTCTCGGTCTCGACGACCTCTTCCTCGGTGTCGGTCTCGGTCTCGGTCGGCTCCAGGGTCTCGGTGACCTCGGTGTCGAGCTCCTCGGTCTCGGTGAGCGACTCGGTCTCGGTGACCTCCACCGTGCCGTCGCCGTCCTCGTTCTCGCCGCTGCAGGCAGCGGTGCCGAAGATGAGCAGGCCGGAGAAGGTGGCGGCAGAGACGCCGCGGACGAGCTTGTTCATGGGGTGCTCCTGACGTGCGGGGTTGGCGGTCCCCTCAGGCATGTCCGTCCTCCTGTCGCCTACACGACGGGCTCGATGACGTTTTTGTCATGCGTGGGATCGGGGCGGCCGGTGTGGCGCCCGCGGCCGCGGGGGAGTGTCCGGAGGTGACCTCAGCCAGCGTGTGCGTCTGCATCCCGACCTACCAGGAGCGGGACAGCCTGCCCCGGACGGTGGCCGCGGTGCTGCGTGCCGCGCCCGCGGTGCACGTGCTGGTGATCGACGACGCCAGCCCCGACGGCACCGGTGAGCTCGCCGACGCGATGGCCGCCGACGACGCCCGGGTGCACGTGCTGCACCGCCCCGGCAAGGCCGGGCTCGGACCCGCCTACGTCGAGGGCTTCCGCTGGGCCCTCGGCCAGGGCTTCGACGTCATCGCCCAGATGGACGCCGACGGATCGCACCGGCCGCAGGACCTGCCGCGGCTGCTGGACCGGCTGGGCGCCGCCGACGCCGTGCTGGGCTCCCGCTGGGTGCCCGGCGGCAGCGTGCGCGACTGGTCGCGGCGACGGGAGCTGCTCAGCCGCGGGGCCAACCGCTACGTGCAGGTCGCCCTCGGCCTGCCGCTGGGTGACGCCACCGGGGGCTTCCGCGTCTTCCGCCGCCGCGCGCTGGAGTCGGTGGACCTCTCGGCGCTCCAGTCCCAGGGGTACTGCTTCCAGATCGACGTGGCCCGGCAGCTGTGGACCGGCGGGGCGCGCATCGTCGAGGTGCCGATCGTCTTCGCCGACCGCGAGTTCGGGCAGAGCAAGATGAGCGGCCGGATCATCCGGGAGGCCCTGGTCCGGGTCAGCATCTGGTCGCTGGCCTCGCTGCGGCCCGCTCCGCGCGGGGCCCGCCCGGTGCGGGGTCGGGCCCCGGTGCTGCACCGCCGCCGCGCTCTCGCCTGATCCTCCGCAGCTGCGGACTCTCCTGCGTTGATCCGCCGCAGCTGCGGATCTAGAGTGCGGCGGTGCCCGCCAGCTACCGCATCGCCGAGGCCGCCGCCCTGCTCGGCGTCAGCGACGACACCGTCCGCCGCTGGATCGACAGCGAGCGGCTGCCCGCCACCCGCGACGGCGGCCCGGCGCAGGTCGACGGCGCGGCCCTGGCCCGGGTCGCCGCCGAGTTGCACGACGCGCCGCAGCCGGGCGCCACCCGCTCCTCCTCGGCCCGCAACCGGCTGGCCGGCATCGTCACCCGCGTCGTCCGGGACACCGTGATGGCGCAGGTCGAGATCCAGGCCGGGCCGTTCCGGCTCGTCTCGCTGATGTCGCGGGAGGCCGCCGACGAGCTGGGCCTGGAGGTCGGCGTCCGGGCCGTCGCGACGGTCAAGGCCACCCAGGTCAGCGTGGACGTGCCGTGAGCGGGCACCCGCCAGGTCATCGTGCCGGGCGCGGGCGGCTGCTCGCCGGGGCCTCGCTGCTGGTGCTGGCCGGCTGTGGCACCGACTCGACCGCGACGGCCGACGGCGAGGTGGGCGGCACGCTGACCGTCTTCGCAGCCGCCTCGCTGACCGACGTCTTCACCGGCCTGGGCGACCAGCTCGAGGCCGAGCACCCCGGCCTGGACGTTCAGTTCACCTTCGCCGGCAGCTCGACGCTGGCCACCCAGATCGGCCAGGGCGCCCCGGCCGACGTCTTCGCCTCGGCCGACACCGCGCAGATGGACGTCGTCGCCGACCTGGCCGCGGACGAGCCGGCGGTGTTCACCGGCAACGCGCTGGAGATCGCCGTCCCGGCCGGCAACCCCGGCGGCGTCACGGGGCTGACCGACTTCGCCGACCCGGACCTGGCCCTCGCCGTCTGTGCACCCGACGTCCCGTGCGGCGCGGCGGCGGAGGCCGTCTTCGCCGACGTGGGCATCACCGCGCAGCCCGACACCCAGGAGCAGGACGTCCGGGCGGCGCTGACCAAGGTGCAGTTGGGCGAGGTCGACGCCGCGCTGGTCTACGCCACCGACGTGCGGGCAGCCGGTGACGACGTCGAGGGCATCCCGTTCCCCGAGGCCGCGCAGGAGCCCAACGAGTACCCGCTCTGCGTGCTCGCGGCCGCGCCGAACCCGGCGGCCGCGGAGGCGTTCGTGGCGCTGGTCCGGTTGGCGGAGGGCCAGCAGGCCCTCACCGACGCCGGCTTCCGCACCCCGTGACCCACCCCGCGCCGCCGAGATGGCCATCTCGGCGGACGAGCAGGGACGGCGGGGTGCCGGTGCCGCTGCTGGTGCCGGCGCTGCTGGCCGTCGGGTTCCTGGTGCTGCCGCTGGTCGGGCTGGTGGTGCGGGCGCCGTGGCCGGAGATCGGCGCGCAGCTGGCCCGGCCCGGCGTCGGTGAGGCGCTGCGGCTCTCGCTGGTCTCGGCGACCCTGGCCACGCTGCTGTCGCTGCTGCTCGGCGTCCCGCTGGCCTGGGTGCTGGCCCGGTCGCAGGTGCGCGGCCGGTCGCTGCTGCGGGCGCTGGTCACCGTCCCGCTGGTGCTGCCGCCGGTCGTCGGGGGCGTGGCGCTGTTCCTGGTGCTGGGCCGGCAGGGGATCGTCGGCCGGTGGCTGTTCGAGGCCACCGGCTTCTCGCTGCCGTTCACCACCGCCGCGGTCGTGGTGGCCGAGACGTTCGTGGCGATGCCGTTCCTGGTGATCAGCGTGGAGGGCGCGCTGCGCGCCGCCGACGCCCGGTTCGAGGACGCCGCGGCCACCCTCGGCGCCGACCGGTGGACGACGTTCCGCCGGGTCACCCTGCCGCTGGTCGCGCCCGGGGTGGCGGCCGGCGCGGTGCTCTGCTGGGCGCGGGCGCTGGGCGAGTTCGGCGCCACGATCACCTTCGCCGGCAACTTCCCGGGGACGACGCAGACGATGCCGCTGGCGGTGTACCTGACCCTGCAGCGCGACCCGGAGGCGGCGATCGTGCTCAGCCTGGTGCTGCTGGCGGTCTCGCTGGCCACCCTGCTGCTGCTCCGCGGCCGCTGGCTGGGGCGGGGGGCGGTCGGATGAGCCTGGCCGCGCACGTCGTCGTCCGCCGCGGGGCGCTCACGCTGGACGTGGAGCTGGCCGTCGCCGACGGGGAGGTGCTCGCCGTCCTCGGCCCGAACGGCGCGGGCAAGTCCACGCTCCTGCGGGTGCTCGCCGGGCTGCTGGCGCCCGACGGCGGGCGGGTGGTCGTCGACGGCGACCGGGTGTGGGACGACGCCGGCCGGCACGTACCCGCCCACCAGCGGTCGCTGGGCATGGTGTTCCAGGACCACCTGCTGTTCCCGCACCTCTCGGTCGCCGACAACGTCGCCTTCGGGCTGCGCACCCGCGGGGCGCGGCGGGCCGATGCGCGGGCCACCGCCGAGGGCTGGCTGGACCGGGTGGGCCTGGCCGGGCTGGGCGACCGCCGCCCCGGTCAGCTCTCCGGGGGCCAGGCGCAGCGCGCCGCGCTGGCCCGGGCGCTGGTCGGCGACCCGCGGCTGCTGCTGCTGGACGAGCCGCTGTCCGCGCTGGACGCCCGTACCCGGCTGACCGTGCGGGCCGAGCTGCACCGGCACCTGGGCGACTACGCCGGCAGTGCGGTGCTGGTCACCCACGACCCGGTCGACGCGATGGCGCTGGCCGACCGGGTGCTGGTGGTCGAGGACGGCCGGGTGGTGCAGGCCGGCACGCCGGCCGAGGTCGCCCGGCGGCCGCGCACCGACTACGTGGCCCGGCTGGTCGGGCTGGTGCTGCTGGCCGGCACCGGCACCGGGACGACGGTCGCCCTCGACGGGGGTAGCGCGGTCGCGGTGGCCGCGCAGGTGCACGGGCCGGTGTTCGTCGCCGTGCGGCCCGAGTCGGTGGCGCTGTACCTGTCCCGCCCCGAGGGCAGCCCGCGCAACGTGTGGCCGCTGAGGCTGGTGACGGCGACCCCGCACGGTCCGGTGGTGCGCTGCGACCTGGCCGGGGAGGTGGCGCTGACCGCCGACGTCACCGCCACCTCCTTCGCCGAGCTCGGGCTGGCCCCCGGCGCGCAGGTCTGGGCCTCGGTCAAGGCCTCCGAGGTCGCCGTCTACCCGCGCTGAGCCTCAGCGCAGCCGGCGGAACGTCGTCCGGATCTCCTCCACCAGCAGCTCCGGCTGCTCCAGCACGGCGAAGTGCCCGCCGGCGGCGACCTGGTCGAAGTGCAGCAGGTCGGTGTAGCGGCGCTCGACCCAGCGGCGGGACTTCCGCACGTACTCCCCGGGCATGATCGTGATCCCGGTCGGGAGGCCGATGGGCGCCGCGCCGGCCGGCGGCCCCCAGTGCCGCTGGCTGAGCTCCCAGTACATCCGGGCCGAGGACGCCGCAGTGTTGGTCAGCCAGTAGAGCATGACGTCGTCGATCATCTCGTCGACCTCGAAGACCGCCTCGGCGTCGCCGTGCGCACCGCCGACGTCGGCGAACATCGCGTAGATCCAGGACGCCAGCCCGACCGGGGAGTCCGACAGCAAGTAGCCGATGGTCTGCGGGCGGGTGGACATCTGCTTGGCGTAGCCGGAGAGCACCTCGTCGTAGTAGCGGGCCTCGGTGAGCATCTGCTGCTCCTCCGGCGTCGCCTCCGCCATCTCGGCCGGGGTGGGCCAGAACATGGCCATGTTCAGGTGCATGCCGGCCAACCCGGTCGGGCTGGTGGCGGTCAGTGCGGCCATCTCCTCGGTGACCCCGGCGCCGAGGTCACCGCCCTGGGCGACGAAGCGGTCGTAGCCCAGCCGGGCCATCAGCGTCACCCAGGCGCGGGCGGTTCGCGGCAGGTCCCAGCCGGTGGTGGTGGGCCGCCCGGAGAAGCCGAAGCCGGGCAGGCTGGGGATCACCAGCGAGAAGGCGTCCTCGGCGCGGCCGCCGTGCGCCACCGGGTCGGTCAGCGGGCCGATGACCTTCCGGAACTCCAGGACCGAGCCGGGCCAGCCGTGCGTCATGACCATCGGCATGGCGTCCGGCTCGGGGGAGCGGATGTGCAGGAAGTGCACGTCCAGCCCGTCGATGCTGGTCACGAACTGGTCCCAGCCGTTGAGCAGCGCCTCGGTGGCCCGCCAGTCGTAACCGGTCCGCCAGCGCTCGACCAGGGCCTGGACCTTGGCCAGCTGCGGGCCCTGGCTGGTGTCGGGGACGGTCTCGGCGTCGGGCCACCGGGTGGCGTCCAGCCGCTGCTGCAGGTCGTCGAGCTGGGCCTGCGGGACGGCGATGGTGAACGGCCGGACCGCGTCGTCGGCGGTCACGTCGTGCTCGGGGTGCGTCGTCGTGCTCATGTCGGGCTGCCTCACGGTCGTCATCCGGTGAGATCGTCTGTCAGTCAGACGATCTGTTGGCAGGACGGTAGCACCGACGTACGATGTGCCGGTGACGAGCAGTCGAGAGCAGGACGTCCCCGGGCTGGAGGACGAGCTGGGGTGGTCGCTGCACCGGGTGGCCACGGCCTTCCGGCAGACCGCCCTCACCGCGGTCGACGACCTGCCCGGTGGTCCGCGCGGCTACCAGGTGCTGGTGGCGGTGCAGGCCGGGCCGCCGTCCTCCCAGCTGGCGCTGGCCCAGCGGCTGGCCATCGACAAGACGGCGATGACCTACCTGGTCGACGAGCTGCAGGACGCCGGGCTGGTCACCCGCCGCCCCGACCCCGCAGACCGGCGGGTGCGGCAGGTCGTGGTCACCGCCGAGGGGCGCGCGGCGCTGGAGCGGTCCCGGTCCGCGTTGCGGACGGTGGAGGGTCGGCTCCTGGGCGACCTCGACGCCGACGAGAGCGCCCAGCTGCGGCGCCTGCTGGCCCGGGTGGCGCAGGCCAGCGACCAGGTCGAGCCCTGCCTGACCAGCGAGCAGGCCCGTGCGGAGGTGGTCGGATGACCTCCGACGCCCCCGTGGCCGGGCTGGTGCTCGCCGCCGGCGGCGGCCGCCGGTACGGCATGCCCAAGGCGCTGGTCGAGCACGAGGGCAGCCTGCTGGTCGAGCGCGCCGTGCGGACGGCGGCCGCGGTCTGCGATCCGGTGCTGGTCGTGCTGGGCGCCGCGGCGGTGGAGGTCTGGCAGCGCGCCGACCTGACCGGGGCCACGGTGCTGGCCAACCGCGACTGGGAGTCCGGCATGGCCTCCAGCCTGCGCACCGGGCTGGACGGGCTGCGCGGCTGGCCGGGCCGCGTCGATGCGGTGCTGGTGCAGTTGGTGGACATGCCGGGGATGACGCCGGCCGCGCTGGCCCGGGTGGCCGAGCAGGCGGCACCGGACGCCCTGGCGGTGGCGACCTACGACGGCGTCCGCAGCCACCCGGTGCTGCTGGGCCGCGAGCACTGGGCCGGGGTGGCCGAGACGGCGACCGGCGACGAGGGCGCCCGCGCCTACCTCGCGGCCCACGACGTGCTCGAGGTGGACTGCACCGGCCTGGCCGACCCCACCGACCTGGACCACCCGCCCACGGCCTGACGCCCTCGCCCGCGCCCGACCGCCGGGTACCTTCGCGGCCGTGGAGACGATCCTGGCCCGGGTGACCGAGGAGCCGCTGTCGGTCGCCGAGCACGAGGCTGCCGTCGGCTATGACGCAGCCGGCGCGGTCGTCTCCTTCGCCGGCGTCGTCCGCGACCACGACGGCGGCCGGTCGGTGACCGAGCTGGAGTACACCGGCCACCCGACCGCGCCGGAGCTGATCGCCGAGATCGCCGCCGAGTTCGCCGCCCGCCCCGAGGTGCACGCGGTGGCCGTCTCGCACCGGATCGGGCTGCTGGGCATCGGGGACGTCGCACTGGCCTGCGCGGTCAGCTGCTCGCACCGCGGTCAGGCGTTCACCGCGTGCGCCGAGCTGGTCGACGAGGTCAAGGCCCGGCTGCCGATCTGGAAGCGCCAGGTGTTCGCCGACGGGGCGGAGGAGTGGGTCGCCTGCCCGTGACCGGAGGGGAGCCTGGGAGGCCGTCCTTGCCGGGGCACCGGTCGTCGTGGCATAACTGGACCGGCTCGACTCCAACCACGGGGCGGGTGCTCCTCCGGTCTCCCCCGCGAGCAGCGGATCACCGGGAGGTCCCCATGCCCTGGCGGGCGGGTGAACGCGTCGTCGAGACGATGCCGGTCGGCTTCATGTCCCTGGACGCCGACTGGCGGATCACCTACGTCAACCCGGCGGCGGTCCAGGTCCTCGGCCAGTCGCGGGAGCAGCTGGTCGGGGCCGACTACTGGACGGCGTTCCCGGCCGTCGGCGACAGCGACTTCGGCCGCGCGTACCGCACGGCGATGGCCACGGGTGAGCCCGTCACGATCGAGGGCTTCTACCCGCAGCCGCTGAACCGGTGGTTCGAGGTGCAGGCGCTGCCCGCGGACGGTGGGCTGCTCTTCTACTTCGCCGACGTGACCGACCGCCGGGTCGCCCAGGACCGGCTGGCGATGCTGGCCCGGGTCAGCGCCGAGCTGGCCGGCACCCTGGACGTCGAGACGGCCGCGGCCCGGGTCCCGCGGCTGATCGTGCCGGTGCTGGGCGACTGGTGCGTGCTCACCGTGCTGGACGTCGACGGCCGCCCGCAGGACGTGGGCTGGTGGCACGTGGACCCGGCCCGCCGGGCGCTGGTCGAGCGGTACGCGGCCGTGCGCCTGGCGTCGATGCCGGTGACCTCGCCGGTGGTGCGGGCGCTGCTCGGCGAGACCGTGCTGGCCGAGGCCGAGGACGTCGCCGACCTGATGCCCGCCGGCGAGGCACAGGACCTGCTCCGGCTGCTCGGCCCGCACTCCGGGCTGACCCTGCCGCTGCGCGGGCGTGGCCGCACGCTCGGGGCGCTGACCCTCTACTTCGACGGCGAGCGTGCCGTCGGTGAACCCGAGCTGGCCACCGCCCAGGAGGTCGCCGACCGGATCGGCCTGGCCCTGGACAACGTGCGGCTGTTCGCCCAGCAGCGCCAGCTCGCCGAGGAGCTGCAGCGCAGCCTGCTCACCGGCGCGTTCACCCACGACCAGGCCGAGGTCGTCGTCCGGTACACCCCGGCGGCCGAGGCCGCCCGGGTGGGCGGGGACTGGTACGACGCGTTCCGGCAGCCGTCCGGGTCGACGATGCTGGTCATCGGCGACGTCGTCGGGCACGACACGGCGGCCGCCGCGGCGATGGGCCAGCTGCGCTCACTGCTGCGCGGCATCGCGACCTACAGCGACGCCGGCCCGGCCGAGGTGCTCCGCGGGCTGGACGCCTCCATGGCGCAGCTCCAGGTGGGCACCTACGCGACCGCGGCGGTAGCGCGGTTCGAGCAGACCCCCGACGAGCTCGCCCGGGGCCTCACCAGGATGCGGTGGAGCAACGCCGGGCACCTGCCGCCGCTGGTCATCCACCCCGACGGCACGCTGGCCGCGCTGGCCGACTGGCGCGGGGAGCTGCTGCTCGGCGTCGACCCGGCCGCCCCCCGCGGCGAGTCGGTGGTCACCCTGGACAGCGGGACGACGGTGCTGCTGTTCACCGACGGGCTGATCGAGCGGCGCGGCGACGACCTGGACGGCGGGATGAACCGGCTGCGCGCCGCGGCGATGGACCTGGCGGGAGAACCGCTGGACGTGCTCTGCGACGAGCTGGTCGAGCGGCTGGTGCACGGCCAGCCCGAGGACGACGTCGCCCTGGTGGCGATCCGGCTGCTGCCCCAGCTGCCCGCGGGGCCGACCGCCGGCTGACCCTGGCGGTCGGCGCCGAGCGGGTCAGCGGGCGCCGGCGCCGGCCAGCCCGTCGTCGTCCCGGCGGTCCTGCTCTGCGTGCCCGCCCTCGGCGCGCTCCTCCTCGGCCTCGCCCTCCAGGCGGCGGGCCTCCCCGTCCAGGGTGGCCGCGGCGTCGCCGTGGGACTCGCCGTACACCTGCTCGGCCCGGCCCAGCAGCTCCTCGGCCTTGGCCTTCGCCTTGTCGAACACGCTCATCGAGGTCTCCTCATCCGCCGGTCGTGCTGAATGGCCGGCCGCCGTCCCCGGTCCGCGCCTCGCTCGTTCCTCGCTGCGATGCTCCCGGGGACGTCAGCCTCCGGCGAAGGGAGGCAGGACGTCCACCACCGCGCCGGGCGCCAGCACCAACGCGCGGTCCCGGGTGGAGGTTCCGTCGACCAGGAAGGAGCAGGCGGTGAGCACCTTCTCGAGCCTCTCGCCGTGTGCGTCGACGAGCTGGCCGACCAGTTCGTCCAGCGAGCCGGCCTCGCGGGTCTCGGTGTCGACGCCGACGGCGGCGCGGGCCCCAGCGAAGTAGCGGACGGTGACCACCGGGTCAGCCCCCGATCGCGGACATCGGCCGGGACGGCTGGAGGAACGACGGGTCGTCGATCCCGTGCCCGGGCAGCTTGGACAGCGTCGCGATCCGCCAGCGGTCGGCGATCTCGGCGTCGTCCGCGCCACCGCGCAGCGCGCTGCGCAGGTCGGACTCCTCGCGGGCGAACAGGCAGTTGCGGATCTGCCCGTCGGCGGTGAGCCGGGTCCGGTCGCAGGCGCCGCAGAACGAGCGGGTCACCGAGGCGATCACGCCGACGGTCAGCCCGGAGTCGTCGACCAGCCAGCGCTCGGCCGGGGCCGCACCGCGCTCCTCGACGTCCGGGGTGAGCGTGTGGGCGGCGGTCAGCCGGGCCAGGATGTCCTCCGCGGTGACCATCTCGCCGCGGGTCCAGGCGTGGTGGGCGTCCAGCGGCATCTGCTCGATGAAGCGCAGCTCGTAGCCGTGCTCCAGGCAGTACTCCAGCAGCGGGACGGCGTCGTCCTCGTTGATCCCGCGCAGCAGCACCGCGTTGACCTTGACCGGGGTGAGGCCGGCGTCCTTGGCCGCCTGCAGCCCGGCGAGGACGTCGGGCAGCCGGTCGCGGTGGGTGAGCTCCTTGAACCGCTGCCGGTCCAGGGTGTCCAGGCTGACGTTGATCCGGTCCAGCCCCGCCTCGGCGAGGGCCGGCGCCATCCGGGACAGCCCGATGGCGTTGGTGGTCAGCGAGACCTCGGGCCGGGGGCGCAGCGCGGTCGCGGCGGCGACGATGCCGGGCAGGCCGGGGCGCAGCAGCGGCTCGCCGCCGGTGAACCGGACCTCCCGGATGCCCAGGTGCTCCACGCCGATGCGCACCAGCCGGACGACCTCGTCATCGGTGAGCTGCTCGACCTTGGGCAGCCACTGGAGACCCTCGGGCGGCATGCAGTAGCTGCAGCGCAGGTTGCACCGGTCGGTCAGCGAGACCCGCAGGTCGGTGGCGGTGCGGCCGTGCCGGTCGACCAGGCCGCCGACGCCCGGCGTCCCCTGCGGGCGCACCCGGGGGTCGGGCAGGGGGCTGGGAGTCGTCACAGCCCGAATGTAGTGCCGGAACGGCACGTCGGCCGGACCGGCGGCAGCGCCTCCGGCAACCGGGTGACGACTGTTACGTTCGCGGAGCCACCCGAGGGTCCGGCGGGCACCCCCGCACTCGCCTGTGGCCAGGAAGCGCGAGAAGCAGCTGTGCCAGCCACCACCGTCCTCAGTCCCTACGCCCGGCTGTTCACCGTCCCCGGCGCGCGGGCCTTCTCCCTCGCCGGCTGGTTCGCCCGGGTGCCGATGGCCACCGTGGGCCTCGGCTCGGTGCTGCTCGTCCAGGCGGAGTCGGGCAGCTACGCCCTCGCCGGGGCCATCGCCGGCACCCTGTCGCTCGCCTTCGCCGTCGCCAGCCCGCAGTGGGCCCGGGTGATGGACCGGTACGGGCAGAGCCAGGTGCTGCGCTGGACGGCGCTGGCCTACCTGGTGCTGGGGCTGTCCTTCGTCGCGGTGGTGGTGGCCGGCGCCCCGGTGTGGTCGTGGTTCGTCCTCGCCGTGCTGGCCGGGGCGAGCGGCACCAGCATCGGCTCGGTGGTGCGCAGCCGCTGGGCGCACGCGCTGGACGACCCGGCCCAGCGGCAGACCGCCTTCGCCTTCGAGTCGGTCGCCGACGAGGTCGTCTTCGTCACCGCACCGCCGCTGGTCACCTTCCTGGCCGCACTGGTCTCCCCGCCCGCCGGCTTCCTCACCGGCCTGCTGGTCGGCGTCGTCGGCGGCCTGGTGATGTCCCGGCTGGAGGCGACCGCGCCGCCGGTGGTCCCCCGGGTGGCCGGGCAGCCGCACGTGCGGATCCGGGTGCTCACCGCGGGGTTGATCGCCGTCTCGGTCACCTACCTGGCCATGGGTGCGGTCTTCGGGGCGATGGACGTCGTCGTCGTCGGTTTCGCCGACGCGGAGGGCCGCCCGGCGGTGGCCGGGCTGGCGCTGTCGGCGTACGCGGGGGGCAGCCTGGTCGCCGGGCTGGCCTACGGCGTGCTCCGGCTGCCCGGCACGCTGGTCACCCGGTTCCTCGGCTGCGCGCTGCTGTTCGCCGTCGCCGCGCAGACCCTGTACCTGGTCAGCTCCCTGACGCTGCTGATCGGCCTGGCCTTCCTGGCCGGCCTGACGATCGCCCCGGTGCTGGTCGCCGGGATGTCGCTGGTGGAGTCCCGGGTGCCGCGGGCGGCGCTGACCGAGAGCCTGACCTGGACCTCGACCGGCCTCACCGTGGGGGTCACCGCCGGCTCGGCGCTGGCCGGGACGGCGGTCGACCGGTGGGGAGCCGAGGCGGCCTTCGCCGTCCCGGCCCTCGGTGCGGCGGCCACCGGCCTGCTCGGGATCGCGGCCTGGGCCGTGCTGCGCCGGCCCGGCGCGCCGGCCGGGACCGCCGCGGCCGTCCCCGCCGAGCTCGGCTGAGGCCGGTCGAGGGGTGCCGCCGCCCGGCGGCCCAGCCGTACATTGGGCAGACCGCCCGCGCCACCCGAGGAGCACCGCCCGTCCATGAGCACCGTCCCGAGCACGGAGCTCGCCCGTCCCGACGCGTCCACCACCGAGGTGCTCGGGCAGGCGGCCCGGCGGCGCACCTTCGCCGTGATCAGCCACCCGGACGCCGGTAAGTCCACGCTCACCGAGGCCCTGGCGCTGCACGCGCGGGTGATCGGGCAGGCCGGCGCGGTGCACGGCAAGGCCGGGCGGCGGGGCACGGTGTCGGACTGGATGGACATGGAGAAGGCCCGCGGCATCTCCATCACCTCCGCCGCGCTCCAGTTCGAGTACCGCGACGCGGTGGTCAACCTGCTCGACACCCCCGGCCACGCGGACTTCTCCGAGGACACCTACCGGGTGCTCACCGCGGTGGACGCCGCGGTGATGCTGATCGACGCCGCCAAGGGCCTTGAGGCGCAGACCATGAAGCTGTTCGCGGTCTGCAAGCACCGGGGCATCCCGGTGATCACCGTGGTCAACAAGTGGGACCGGCCGGGCAAGGACGCCCTGGAGCTGATGGACGAGGTCAGCGAGCGCACCGGGCTGACGCCCACCCCGCTGACCTGGCCGGTGGGCATCTCCGGTGACTTCCGCGGCGTGCTCGACCGCCGGGACGGCACCTACCGCCGCTTCACCCGCACCGCCGGCGGGGCGACGATCGCCCCCGAGGAGACGCTGACCCCCGAGGCCGCCGAGGCGCGGGAAGGCGTCGACTGGACCCGGGCGGTCGAGGAGAACGAGCTGCTGGACGCCACCGAGGCCGACCACGACCAGCAGCGGTTCCTGGACGGCGAGACGACGCCGGTCATCTTCGCCTCCGCGGTCTCCAACTTCGGCGTCGGCGCGCTGCTGGACGTGCTGGTCGACCTGGCCCCGGCCCCCGCCCCGCGGCCGGACGCCGAGGGTGCGCTGCGGCCGGTCGAGGCCTCGTTCAGCGCCTTCGTGTTCAAGGTGCAGTCGGGCATGGACGCCGCCCACCGCGACCGGCTGGCCTACATCCGGATCGCCTCCGGGGTGTTCGAGCGCGGCATGGTCGTCACCCATGCCACCACCGGCCGGCCGTTCGCCACCAAGTACGCCCAGCACGTGTTCGGCCGGGAGCGGGAGAGCGTCGACACCGCCTACCCCGGCGACGTCGTCGGCCTGGTCAACGCCAACGCGCTGCACGTCGGCGACACGCTCTACGCCGGCACCAAGGTCACCTTCCCGCCGCTGACCACCTTCGCCCCCGAGCACTTCGCGGTGATGCGCGGCAAGGACACCGCCAAGTTCAAGCAGTTCCGCCGCGGCGTCGGCCAGCTGGGCTCCGAGGGCGTGGCCCAGGTGCTGCGGTCGGACCGCCGCGGCGACCAGGCCCCGGTGCTCG
Organism: uncultured Modestobacter sp.; assembly: GCF_947486615.1. Taxonomy (GTDB): domain Bacteria; phylum Actinomycetota; class Actinomycetes; order Mycobacteriales; family Geodermatophilaceae; genus Modestobacter. The sequence goes on along the minus strand of NZ_CANKUD010000003.1, from coordinate 367,247 downwards.
CCGTCGTCGGCCCCATGCAGTTCGAGGTGGCCGCGCACCGGATGGCGCAGGAGTTCGGCGCGCCGGTCGAGCTGGACCACCTGCCCTACCAGGTCGCGGTGCGCACCGACGCCGCCTCCGCCCCCGCGGTCGCCGCGGCGCGCGGGGTCGAGGTCTTCGAGCGCGAGGACGGCGAGCTGCTGGCGCTGTTCATGGACAAGTGGGACCTGCGCTCGCTCCAGCAGCGCAGCCCGGAGCTGACGCTCGAGCCGATGGTGGCCGCCCAGCTGAGCTGAGGCGGCAGGATGTCGCGGGTGACCACGCGCTCCTCCCCCAGCCACCCGGCTCCGCTGGACGCCGGCACCCGGGCCGCCCGGGCCGCCGGCAACGCCGGCGAGCCGACCGTCGAGTTCGCCGACGCCACCCCGTACGAGCAGTACGTCGGGGTGCGGCAGCTGCAGGCGCTGGTGCGGCCGGTCACCGAGCACCCGGCCGAGCCCGCGTTCCTGGTGGTCACCCAGGTGATGGAGCTGTGGTTCACGCTGCTCCGCCGGGAGTGGGAGCTGGCCCAGCGGCAACTGCGGGCCGACGACCTGGACGCCGCGATCGGCTCGATCCGCCGGTCGGTGCACCACCTGCGCTCGCTGGACGCCAGCTGGGGCTCGCTGCTCTGGCTGACCCCGGCGGAGTTCAACGGCTTCCGCGACCAGCTGGGGGAGGCGTCGGGCTTCCAGTCCTACGAGTACCGGCACGTGGAGTTCCTGCTGGGGCTGAAGGCGGAGTCCGTCGTCCGGCCGCACCGCGGGCTGCCGGTGGTGCACGCGGACCTGCAGCGGGCACTGGCCGCGCCCTCCCTGGAGGACGACGTGCTGGCGTACCTGGCCCGGCGCGGGCTGCCGGTGCCGGCCGCCGTCCTGGACCGGGACCGGACGGTGACCCACGAGGCCGACCCGGCCGTCACGGCCATCTGGGCCGAGGTCTACGCCGACCCGCGGCCGGGCAACGAGCTGTTCGCCCTGGGGGAGGTGCTCACCGACGTCGCCGAGGTCTTCACCACCTGGCGCCAGCGGCACGTCACCGCCGTCCGCCGGGCGATGGGCGCCAAGCCCGGCAGCGGCGGTTCGGCCGGGCTGGCCTGGCTGGAGCGCAGCGCCGCCCGGGTGGTCTTCCCCGACCTGTGGGCCGCCCGCACGGTGCTCTGAACCGCATTCCCGGTCGATCGGTGAGATCTGTCGCGGGTAGCGACCGTGAGCACGGGTAAGGGTGGAACAGGCCGGTCGCGCCCCATGAGGTCGCGCGCCGCCTCCCCATCCCGTTCGACGCTTGGAGGATCCCCCATGGCCACCGTGCCCACGATCACCCTGAACAACGGCGTGCAGATCCCGCAGCTGGGCTTCGGCGTCTTCCAGATCAAGCCCGAGGACACCGTCGAGGCCACTCGCACCGCGCTCGAGGTCGGCTACCGGCACATCGACACCGCGGAGATGTACGGCAACGAGGCCGAGGTCGGCGAGGCCGTGCGGCAGTCCGGTGTCCCGCGCGAGGAGGTCTTCGTGACCTCCAAGCTGAACAACGGCTTCCACGCCCGCGAGGACGCCCTCAAGGCGTTCGACGGCACCATGGACGCGCTGAAGTTCGACTACCTGGACCTGTTCCTCGTGCACTGGCCGCTGCCGGGCATCGACGTCGACTACATCGAGACCTGGAAGGCCATGGAGGAGATCTACCGCTCCGGCCGGGTCAAGGCCATCGGCGTCTCCAACTTCAACGCCCACCACCTGAACCGGCTGTTCAGCGAGACGGAGGTGCGCCCGGTGGTGAACCAGATCGAGGTGCACCCCTACTTCGCGCAGAACGAGCTGCGGGCGTTCAACGCCGACCACGAGATCCACACCGAGGCCTGGGCGCCGATCGCGCAGGGCAAGGTGCTCGACGACGCCACCCTCATCCGGGTCGGCGAGCGGTACGGCAAGAGCCCGGCCCAGGCCGCCCTCCGCTGGGCTGTCCAGCGCGGCGACATCATCTTCCCGAAGTCGGTCACCCGCAGCCGGGTCGAGCAGAACTTCGACCTGTTCAGCTTCGAGCTCACCGAGGACGACATGCGGGAGATCGACGGTCTCGACCGCGCCGACGGCCGCAACGGCCCGAACCCGGACGAGTTCAACTACATCCCCAGCTGAGGAAGGACCCCCTCGCCCCCCACCACTCGCGAGCTCGTGGCGGGGCCCTGCGAGGGGGCCGGACCGACGGCCGTCGTCCCTTCGGGGACGGCGGCCGTCGCCGTGTCCGGGGCAGGTGGCCCCTGCAGAGCGGTCCGGACGACGGCGAGCACCGTCTCGTCGTCCACGCGGTCCTCCCGGGCAGCCCGGGCCAGCGCGCCGGCCGCGGCCCGTACCCGGTCCTGACCCACCGATGACGCCGGCCGGCCCACGACGACGGTGCCGACCCGCCGCCGGCTGACCACCAGGCCGGCGGCCTCCAGCTCCGTGTAGGCGCGGGCCACCGTCCCGGGCGCCACGCCCAGGTCCGCGGCGAGCGCCCGGATGGTGGGCAGCCGGGCGCCGTCGGTGAGCAGGCCGCTGCCCACGTGCCCGGCGATCTGGCTGCGGATCTGCTCGTAGGGCGGGATCGGGCTGCCGACGTCGACCGCGATGTCCAGGGCCACGGGCTCAGACCGAGGTCGGCTCGTCGGCCGGGACGCCGGGTGCCCGCACGCACGAGACGACCAGGCCGGCGATCGTGGTCAGCAGCCCCGGCACCGCGCCCACCAGGCCGGACACCGGCAGCAGGTCGACGTTGGCCATCGCCATCCCGCCGACGGCCATCAGCCCGCCGGTCACCACCAGGCTGCCGCCGACGGCCGTCCGGAGCACCCGATGGGCCGAGACCCGGCGCAGGGCCGACTCGATCCGCTCGTCCTCGGTGGCCACCGCGGGCCGGTTCGCCACGACCCACAGGGCGGCGAACGTGACGACGGCGAGGGCGACCAGGCCGATCCCCGCCGGCCGGCCGTAGAAGAGGCCGGGGAAGGGGCTGGCCGTCGACAGGGACATGCCGTCGGCCGTCGCCAGGTGGGTGAGCACGCCCGAGCTGCCCGGCAGGGCGGGGGAGGGATCGGCCGCCGACCAGGGAGCCTCGTCGGCCATCGACGCGTGGACGACCCGCCGGCCGGTCTCGTCCGACAGCAGTGCGCCCAGGCCGAGCACCCCGGCGGCCAGGAGGGCCGCGACGGCCGCCGTCCGCACCAGCCAGCGGGGGGGCGGCGTCCAGCGGCCCGCGGCGTACCAACCGGGCCCGGCGCACCTCCCCCTGGGGGCGGGGCCAGGTCAGCTCGCCGACGGCGAGCACGAGGGTGTGCACGACCGCGAAGACGAGCGGCACGAGCAGTGCGGTCACCCCGAGGCTCCCGGGGGCGGTGCCCCCGACCCCACCGACCGCGACCATCAGCGCCGCGGCTGCCCCGAGCGCCAGGGCGGTCGTCGCCGCCAGCCGCGCGTGCCGGCGGGCGGCGGAGACCGACGCCTCGTGACTGGGCGGCGACCGGTGCCCGATCGCGAGGACGAGGCCGATCGGGCAGGCGAGCGCCAGGACGGCGAGCAGCGGCACCAGTGCCACGGCGTCCTCCACACAGTCATTGAATCAATGGATTGACACAATGCCGTGTGTGCCTGGCCCCGGGCAAGTCCCGGAGGGGGTCAGTCGGTGGTGACGAAGTCGATGAGCTCCTCGACCCGGCCGATCAGCGTCGGCTCCAGGTCGGTCCAGACCTTGACCCGGGCCAGGATGCGCTGCGCCCACACGTAGCCGGTGTCGTCCTCCCAGCCCAGTCGCTTGCAGACGCCGGTCTTCCAGTCCTCGCCCCGCGGCACCGTCGGCCAGGCCGTGATGCCGACGACGGAGGGCTTCACGGCCTGCCAGATGTCGATGAACGGGTGCCCGACGACGAGGGAGTGGTCGCCGGTGATCTGGGCGGCGATCCGGGACTCCTTGGAGCCGGTCACCAGGTGGTCGACGAGCACGCCCAGCCGCCGCCCGGACGAGGGGCGGAACTCCTTGACGATGCCCGGCAGGTCGTCCACGCCGTGCAGCGGCTCGACGACGACGCCCTCGATCCGCAGGTCGTGGCCCCAGACCTTCTCCACCAGCTCGGCGTCGTGCTTGCCCTCCACGTAGATGCGCCCCTCGCGGGCCACCCGGGCGCGGGCGCCGACCACGTAGGTCGACCCCGACGCGCTGCGCTGCGGGCCCGACGGTGCGTTCTGCTTCGGCCGCACCAGCACCACCGGCCGCCCGTCGACCCAGAAGCCGGGGCCGAGCGGGTACGCCCGCACCTTGCCGAAGCGGTCCTCCAGGTGGACGACGTCCTTCTCGCAGCGCACGACGGCGCCGACGAACCCACTGCTGGGGTCCTCGACGACGACGTCCTTCAGCGCCTCGACCTGTGGCGAGGGCGCCTTCTTGGTGCGCGGGTGGACCAGGTCGTCGTACGGCGAACGGGGAGGCACGGCTCCATGCTCGGATGGGACGGCGCCCGGTCGGTGGCACGACACGCCCGGTGCCCGGGGTCGCCCAGATCCGATCGGCGTGTCGGACGGACGGGTCCGTCCGGCGTGTCGGCCGCGCGCCCCCTACCTGACCTGCGACGACACCGGCAGATCCGGCCGGCGCCGACGCGCCTGTGGTGACGCAGGGTCAGGTCGATCATGGACTGCCTGTTTCCGGGTGGTCTCGAGGGGCAGTCCAAGAGCAAGACCTGAGCACGAACCCCGAGCGAAGGAGCGGAACCATGATCGGCACCGACACCCTCGACCGCGTGATCGGCGCAGACGTCTACGACGCTGACGGCGACAAGATCGGCACTGCTTCCGAGGTCTTCCTCGACGACCAGTCCGGCAACCCCGAGTGGGTCACCGTGAAGACCGGCATGTTCGGCACCAAGGAGACCTTCGTGCCGATCCGGGAGGCCGACCTGACCGGTGACGGCCTCCGCGTACCGGTGAGCAAGTCCGCCGTGAAGGACGCCCCCAAGATCGACCAGGACGGGCACCTCTCCCCCGACGAGGAGGCGGAGCTGTACCGCCACTACGGGATGCACGGCACGTCGGACACGACGCGGACCGAGACGGCTCGTACCGACACCACCACCGGTGTGGCTGCGGGGACGACCGACACCCGGGGCACCGACGTCAACCGGCACGGCACCAAGGGCCACGACACCTCCGGCCCCACGACCGACGACGCGATGACCCTCTCCGAGGAGCGCGTCAACGTCGGCACCCGCCAGGAGGAGACCGGCCGGGCCCGGCTCCGCAAGTACGTGGTGACGGAGAACGTGACCGAGACGGTCCCCGTGTCGCACGAGGAGGTCCGCGTCCAGCGCGAGCCCATCACCGAGGCCAACCGTGGCAACGCGATGGACGGCCCGGCGATCTCCGAGGAGGAGCACGAGGTCACGCTGCACGCCGAGCGTCCCGTCGTGGAGAAGGAGGCCGTGCCGGTCGAGCGCGTGCGCCTGGACACCGAGACGGTGACCGAGCAGCAGCAGGTGTCCGAGACCGTCCGCAAGGAGCAGGTCGACACCGACGACGTCAGCGACACCACGCGTCGTTGATCTGAGGCCCCGTCCTCCGGGACGGACCTGATCCCGCCAGCACCCGCCCCGGCCGTTCGGGGCGGGTGCTGTGCTGTCCGGGGTCGGGGGGCCGGCTGCCGCCGTGACAGATTGACCGGGTGACTGCGGACGTGCGGGTGGCGGTGGTCGGGGCCGGGATCGTCGGGGCGACAGCGGCGTGGCAGCTGGCCCGGCGGGGCGCGGACGTCGTCCTGGTCGAGTCCGGTGAGACCGGCCGGGCCACCTCGGCCGGCGCCGGCATCGTGCAGCCCTGGCGGCCGGCGGCCACCGGGTCGTGGGGCGCCTACAGCGACCTCGCCGGGCAGACCTGGCCCTCCCTGGCCGCCCAGCTGGCCGCCGACTCCGGGCAGGACCCGAGCTACGCCGCGGTCGGTGGGCTGACCCTCGGCAGCGACCCGCAGGGCCTGCGGGACGCCGCCGACGACCTCGCCGCGGCGGCCGCCGCACGCGGCTGGTCCGGGCTGGGGGACGTCGAGGTGCTCCCTCCGGGGGCGGCCGCCCGCCGGTTCCCGGTGCTGCGCACCGACCTGCCGGCGCTGTGGGTGGGCGGCGTCGGCCGGGTGGACGGCCGGCTGTTCCGCGACGCGGCCGTGGTCGCCGCCGAACGGGCCGGGGTGGACCGGCGGTCGGGCCGCGCCGAGCTGGTGGCCGAGGAGGGCCGGGTGCGCGGTGTGCGGGTGGACGGCGTCCTGGTCGAGGCCGACGCCGTCGTCCTGGCCGCCGGGGCGTGGACGACGCAGCTGGTGCGCCCGCTGGGCGCCGAGCTCGCGCTGGGCCCGATGCGCGGCCAGATCGTGCACCTGCAGCTGCCCGACGACGGCACCGCGGGCTGGCCGACGGTGATGACGGCGGGTGAGGAGTTCGGCCACCACTACCTGCTGGGCTTCCCCGGCGGCCGCGTGGTGGTGGGTGCGACCCGCGAGCCGGACGCCGGGTTCGACCACCGGGTCACCGCCGCCGGGCAGCGGCAGGTGCTCGACGCCGCGCTGACCCTGGCGCCGGGGCTCGCCGAGGCGACGGTGCTGGAGACCCGGATCGGGTTCCGCCCGGTCACCCCGGACGGGTTCCCGCTGCTCGGTGCGCTGCCCGGGTGCGACGGGCTGGTCGTGGCGACCGGGCTGGGCGCCAACGGGCTGACCTACGGCCCGCTCATGGGCCGGCTCGCCGCCGGCCTGGCCCTGGGCGAGCAGCCCCCGTTCGACCTGACGCCCTTCCGCCCCACCCGGTGAGGCCCGTCGTTCAGCCGGCGGTCGGGGGCAGCGTCTCGCCGGGGTGCGGCATCACCGGGGCGCCGGCCTCTTCCTCCAGCACGTCGGCGGCCGAGCCGACGATCAGCGGGTCGGGAGTGCCCACGGCGTCGGCGTCCTTGCCGGTGTAGTCGAACCGGGCGAGCACGTGTCGCATCGCCTCCAGCCGGGCGCGCTTCTTGTCGTTGCTCTTGATCACCGTCCAGGGGGCGTCCTCGGTGTCGGTGTGCAGGAACATCGCCTCCTTGGCCTCGGTGTAGGCCTCCCACTTGTCCAGCGAGGCGAGGTCGGTGGGGGAGAGCTTCCACTGCCGCACCGGGTCGATCTGGCGCACGATGAACCGGCTGCGCTGCTCGCCGCGGGTGACCGAGAACCAGAACTTGACCAGCTTGATGTCGCTCTCGACGAGCATCCGCTCGAACTCCGGGGCCTGACGCATGAAGAGCAGGTAGTCCTCGGCCGTGGTGTAGCCCATCACCCGCTCGACGCCGGCGCGGTTGTACCAGGAGCGGTCGAACATGACGATCTCGCCGGCCGCGGGCAGGTGCTGGACGTAGCGCTGGAAGTACCACTGGGTGCGTTCCCGCTCCGAGGGCTTGTCCAGCGCGACCACCCGGGCGCCGCGGGGGTTGAGGTGCTCGGTGAACCGCTTGATCGTGCCGCCCTTGCCGGCCGCGTCCCGTCCTTCGAAGACAAGCACCATCTTCTGGCCGGTCTCCTTGACCCAGCCCTGCAGCTTGAGCAGCTCGATCTGCAGCCGGCGCTTCTCGATCTCGTACTCGCGCCGCTCCATCCGCTCGCTGTAGGGGTAGCCCTCGCGCCAGGTGTCGACCCGGTTGCCCGTCGGGTCGAACAGCTCGCGGTCGTCGTCCCAGTCCTCGTCGGAGCTGGTGTCCGGCAGGGCGTTGAGCCGCCAGCGGGACAGGTCGACCACGGGCGACGGGATGTCCTCGGGGGCGTGGTCGCGCGTCTGCTGGGTCATGTCGTCTCCGGTGAGCGGGGGCGGGTTGCCGGTCCGATCCTGCCCGGCCCCGGCTCCGTACACCTCTGCCCGGGCCGAGCGCCGGGTGAACTCCTGAGGCGGACGTTCCACGTGGAACGTGTGGGGCGCCCCGGCTCACGGGCGGCTACGGTCCGGCCATGGTCGACCTGCCCACCGCGACCCAGCTGCTCGCCTTCGGGAACGGCCGCATCCCCCGGCCCGCGTCCGCCCATCGGACGCTGCTGGCCGAGGGGGTCGTGCTGGCCGACTACGACGACCCCGGCCACGTCTTCCTGGTCACCGTCACCCAGGTGCCCCGGGTGCACCTGCCGACCGGCTCGCCGGTCGTCGCCCAGGTCGACGGCGTTGCGGTGCGACTGGTCGACGTCGAGCTGGCCCATTAGGTCACCGTCGTGCTCGCCGGCACCGGCCCGGTGGCCGACGCGCAGGCTGCCCGGTATGCGGCGGCGTTCGCCGCCTGGGGTGCCGCGGCCAACGAGAACGGCGACCCGCCCCGAGCCCGGCCGAGCAGCTGGCCGGCCTGCCGTGCCGGCTGGCCGACGACGTGGGCACTCGGTACCGCCTGCACACCGGTGAGGTCGGTGGGGACGACGCCCCCTGGCGGGTGGCCTGGCGGTACCTGCCCGCACCGCCACCGGAGGCCCGGGAGCTGCTGGTCGACGTCGCCGCAAGCCCGACCGTCGTGCTGTCGTTGCCTGCAGGCTGATCGCGCGGCAACCGCCTCGACAGCCGCGCCAGGATGGGGCGTGCCCACGTCTCCCCGGTGGTCCGCCGACGTCCGCCCGGCCGACTGGATCGCCCCGCGGTTGTCCCGGGAGCTCGGCACGGTCACGTCGGTGGTGCCGGACGGCTTCCCCGCCTACGCCCGGGTGCTGCACCCGGCCGACGAGGACGTCCGCTGGGCGCAGGTCGCCGCGGACACCGGTCGGCTCGTGCACCCGCTGGTCCAGTGGCACCGGCTGGTCGGCTCGGACGACCCGGCGAACGCCGCCGGCGCGGACTGGCCCGGCGGCGCACCGCGCACCGGTGAGCTCGAGCCGGCCAACCTGGCCGCGCTGCTCGCGGTCGTGCGCCGACACACCTCGACCCCGCAGACGTGCTGGTACTGCCTGTGGGAGGGGTGGGGCTGGCTGCCCGGGTCGCCGTCGGTCGCCGTCCTCGGATCGGCCGAGCCGGTGCCGCCGGCGTTCCCCGCTGAGGTGCTGGACGGGCCGCGGGCGCGGCACCCGCTCGGCCGGGACCACCTGCTCTTCTCCGGGCCGCTGGAGTCGGCGCTCGAACTCGGGCACCACGCACGGCCGGACTGGTTCATCCCCCAGTCGCCGCAGTTGCTCTGGCCCGACGACCGGGCGTGGTGCGTCGGCACGGAGATCGACTTCGACTCCACCCTGGTCGCCGGCACCGCGGAGCTAGTCGACGACCTGCTGACCGCCGATGGGCTGGAGGTGTGGCCGGTGCGGCCCGGGGACTCGCTGCGGTCCGACGGTGACCTGCTGAACTGAGGTCAGGCCGCGTGGGCCGCCGTCCGGAGGCGGTGCAGGTGGTCGATCAGGTCGTCGCCGACCCGGCCCCAGGTGCGGCCCTCGACCGAGGGTCGGGCGCGGGCGGCGGCCGCCTGGAGGGCGGTCCGGTCGTCGCGCAGGCCGGCGACGATCGCGGCGAGCAGGTGCGGGTCGGCCCCGGCCCACAGCCAGCCGTTCTCCCGGTGCCGCACCAGGTCCAGCGGCCCGCCGGAGGCGGCGACGACCGCGGGCACGCCGGCGGCGAGCGCCTCCTGCACCGCCTGGCAGAAGGTCTCGTCGGCGCCCGGGTGCACGAACAGGTCGAGCGAGGCGACCACGGCGCCCAGCTCGGCACCGCCCAGCTGGCCGAGGAACCGGGCCCGCGGCATCAGCCGGGTCAGCGCGCGGCGCTGCGGGCCGTCGCCGACCACGACCAGCCGGACGCCGGGCAGCTCGCTGAGCGGGGCGAGCAGCTCCAGGCGCTTCTCCACCGCCAGCCGGGCCACCACGCCGACCAGCAGCTCGCCGTCCGGGGCGAACTGCTGGCGCAGCGTCTCGTCCCGGTGGCACGGCGCGAACTGGTCGAGGTCCACGCCGCGCGGCCACAGCGCCACCGGGCCGATGCCCTGCCGGGCCAGCACCGCGGCGGTGGCCGAGGAGGGGGCCAGGGTGAGGTCGGCCGTGCCGTGCACGCGGCGCAGGTAGCGCCAGGCCGCCGGCGCCCCGCCGGGCAGCCGGTACCGCTGCGCGTAGGCGGCGAGGTCGGTCTGGAAGACGGCGACCGACGGCACGCCCAGGGTGCGGGCGGCCCGGGCGGCGGCCAGGCCGAGCACCGCGGGGGAGGCCAGGTGCACCACGTCGGGGGCCAGCCGGCGCAGCACGGCGGTCAGGTCGCCGGCGGGGCGGGCGAGGGAGAGCTGCCGGTAGCGGGGCAGCCGCATGGCCGGCACGGTCACCACCTCGACCCGGGCGCCGCACCGGGACTCGTAGCTCGCGCCGGATGGGGCGACCACCACCGGGTCGTGCCCCCGGACGGCGAGGTGGTCGACGAGCCGGAGCACCGAGTTGACCACGCCGTTCACCGCCGGCAGGAACGTCTCGGCCACCACGGCCACCCGCAGCCCGGTCGACCCGGGCACCAGCACCGGGAGCGCGTCGGCGGTCAGCTCGACGAGACCGGCGTCCTCACGCAGCACGGGAGGCCCCGGAGCGGCTGGGTGGCTCGGGAGCCGCGGTCTGCCGCCGCACCGGCACCGGCCGGGCCGGCACGCGCGGCCGGCGGGGGTGCGCGGCGACGACCGGCGGGCTCGCCTCGGTGACGGCGGCGACGGCGTACTCGGCCAGCGCGGCCAGCTCCCGGCGGTCGGCGCCGGCCGGGTCGAGGGCGGGCAGCAGGTGCACCTCGACCACCAGGCCGCGGGTGCGCACCACCCGGGCGATGCTGCGCCACAGCGGCTCGTCGGCCAGGTAGCCGGCGACGGCGCTGGCCGACCCGCCGTCCACCCGGTAGCGGACGGCGACCGGGCAGACCGGCGCGGCGGCGTCCACGGCGGCCTGGAAGAACGCCGGCCGGAACCGGCCCAGCTCGACCCCGCAGGACGTCGTCCCCTCCGGGTGCACGGTCACCGGCGTCCCGGCCCGCAGCACGTCGGCGGCCTCGGCCACGGTGCCCGGCAGGGTGCGGATCCGACCGCGGTCGAGCAGCACGACCCCGGCCCGGCGGGCCAGCGGCCCGATCAGCGGCCACCCGGCGACCTCACGCTTGGCCACCGGGAGCCCCGGCACCACGGTGAGCATCGCCAGGTCGTCGACCCACGAGACGTGGTTGCTGACCACCAGCTGGCCCGGGCCCCGGCCGGCGCCGGCGCGCGGCCAGGCGGTCGGCGAGGAGTGCACCTCGACCCGGACGCCGACGGCGGTGAGCACCCGGGCGGCGCCGCAGACCAGGAGCCGGCGGCGACCGCGGGCGGTCATCAGGGGGGCCTGCACGGAGGCCGCCCCTGCCCCGGCGAGCGCGGCGGTCAGCCGCAGCCACCGGCGGCGCCGGGTGGCGGGGTCGACGGACGGCGCGGCGTCGGCGGCGCAGGCCGCGGTGCAGGAGGAGACGGGCACCCAGCTCATCGGACACCGCCCAGCAGCCGGTCGAGCACCCGCGCCGGGATGTCCTCCATCGCCAGCAGCACGTACAGGTCGGCGGTGCCGAACGCCGGGTCGTAGGCCGGCCGGCCGCAGACCCGGGCGCCGAGCTTGAGGTAGGCGCGCAGCAGCGGGGGCACCAGGAGCCGGTCGGGCAGCGGTGGGGCGGAGACGTCGAACGGCAGGTGCGGCACGACCCGCAGCCGGGCCGGGGCGAGGTGGCGGCTGCGGACCAGGTCCCAGACGCCGGCCATCGTCGCGCCGCCGTCGGCCAGCGGGACGGACGCGCAGCCGGCCAGGTGGGTCGCGCCGCGGTCGAGCACGTACCGGGCGACCCCGCCCCACAGTGCGGTGATCACCGCGCCGGAGCGGTGGTCGGGGTGCACGCAGCTGCGGCCGGCCTCGACCAGCCCGGGGCGCAGGGACGCGTGCCGGGAGAGGTCGAACTCGCCGTCCCCGTAGCTGCGGCCCGCCGCGGCGGCCCGTTCCGGCGGCAGCAGGCGGTAGGTGCCGACGACCTCCCCGGTGGCCTCCTCGCGCACCAGCAGGTGGTCGCAGAGCTCGTCCCACTCGTCGGCGTCCCGCCCGGCGGCCGCGGCCGGCGGGTCGAGCAGCGCGCCGCACTCCAGGGCGAACACGCGGTGGCGCAGCCGCTGGGCGGCCTCGACGTCGGCGGGCCCGGCGGCCAGGGAGGTGGTGTAGCGCAGCGGTGGGGCGGAGGTCGGTGCGGGGTCGGCCAGTGCGGTGGTCACCAGTGCTGTGGTCACGACGACACCTCGGGTGTCGAGAGGCCCCTGGACGAGGCCCGGACGCCGCCAGGCTCAGCGGGTCAGGTGTCCGCGCGGTGGCGCAGGCGCGGCGCGTCCCCGTCGGGACGGCGAATGTCGGCGCAGGTGACCACCGATCGGGTGAACGGTCAGGCGGCGATCCGGCCGGCCAGCTCCTCGGCGTAGCTGCGGGCCGCGTCGGCCTCGGCGGCGGCCTGACCGCGCAGGTCGGCCATCGCAGGCACCCGGTCGGCCAGGGTCAGCTGCAGGGTGATCACCGAGACGCTCATCCCGAACGACCGGCCGAGCACCAGCTCCAGCGGCGGCACGGTGTGGTCCCAGCTGGCCTGCTCGCCGCCGGAGTCGTAGCTGGCGCCCCGGCTGGAGACGACGACCGCGGTGCGCCCGGCCAGCGGCCGGGCCTCGAAGTCGCCGAACGGCACGGTGGTGCCGAGCACGTGCACGTGGTCGACCCACGCCTTGAGCGTCGAGGGCAGCGACCAGTTGTACATCGGCGCGCCGACCAGCAGGACGTCGGCGGCCAGCAGCTCGTCGAGGTGCCCCTGCTGCCGCGCCTCGGCCGCCGGGTCCACGGTCTCGGCGTCCGTGCGCAGCCGCGGCGCCCAGTGCAGCGCCGCGTCGGGCAGGTGCGGGGGTGGGTCGGCCTGCAGGTCGCGGGAGGTGACGGTGAACCCCGCGCCGCGCTCCTGCCAGCCGCGCACGAAGGCGGCGGTCACCTCGCGGGACGCCGAGCTGCGCGGGTCGGCGGACGAGTCGAGGTGCAGCAGGTGCGGCATCGGGGCCTCCCGGGTCGGTGTGCGGCGCCCCCACCCTTGCACCCGGGGCCCTGGCCGCCCGACCCGGCCGCCGGCCGCGTGGATCAGGGCAGCGAGACGCCGTCCAGGTAGCGCCAGGCGCCGTCCTCGCGGGTGAAGCGGCTGCGCTCGTGCTGGGCGCCGGGCCGGCCGCCGGCCAGCCAGTGCGCCCGGAACTCGACCGTGCCCTCGGCGGCCAGCAGCGCGCCGCCGCTGGTGGCGAGCACCTCCAGGCCGGTCCAGCGCACCTCCGGGTCGATGTCCAGCGTCGACGGGCGGGTGCTGGAGTGCCAGGTGGCCAGCAGGTACGCCGGGTCGCCGACGGCGAAGGCGCTGTACCGCGAGCGCATCAGCTGCTCGGCGGTGGCCGCCGTCGCCGTCCCGTCGTGCAGCCGGCCGCAGCACTCCGCGTAGGTCAGGCCGGAGCCGCACGGGCATCGTCGGGGAGCCATCGTCGCAGTCTCCCAGCCGGAGGGGACGCCGTTCACCGAGCCGACCCCCGGTCCGGGCCGATACGTTGCAGGGACTCGGCGCCGAGGACGTCCCGGGCAGCGGCGGGGCCGTCCCGGCGGACTCGGAACCAGGCACCAGGAGGCGCGCAGTGAGCGACGCGGACCAGGAGAAGACCACTCGGATCGTGGTGGTGGGCGGCGGGTTCGCCGGCTTCTACGCCCTCAAGCACCTGCAGAAGCACCTGCCGGCCGGGCAGGTCGAGCTGGTGCTGGTCACCCCCACCGACTACCTGCTCTACAGCCCGCTGCTGCCCGAGGTGGCCACCGGCGTGATCGAGGCACGGCACATCGCCGTGTCGCTGCGCCGGGCGCTGCCCCGGGTCCGGCTGGTGCTCGGCCGGGTCACCGCCGTCGACCTGGACGGGCGCACGGTCACGGTTACCCCGGTCACCCCCGGCGGGCTGGGGGAGCCGTACGCCGAGCCCTGGGACCGGCTGCTGCTGGCGCCGGGCTCGGTGACCCGGCAGTTCGACATCCCCGGGGTCGCCGAGCACGCCCGCGGGCTGAAGACGCTGGTCGAGGCGGTGTACCTGCGCGACCACCTGCTGCAGATGCTCGACCTGGCCGACGCCGAGCCGGACACCCCCGCGGGCCGGGCACGACGGTCGGAACTGCTCACCGTGGTGGCCGTGGGCGCCGGGTACACCGGCACCGAGTTCGTCGCCCAGACCCAGCGCTGGCTGCGCACCATCGAGGCGCGCTGGGGGCGCACCCGCGCCGAGGACGTGCGCTGGGTGCTGATCGACCTGGCGGAGGCGGTGCTGCCCGAGCTCGGCCCGCAGCTGGGCAGCCGCAGCCTGGACCTGCTGCGCAAGCGCGGGATCGACGTGCGCCTCGGGGTCACGGTGAAGTCGGCCGACGCCCACGAGGTCGAGCTCACCGACGGCACCACGGTCCCCGCCCGCACGCTGGTCTGGGGCGCGGGGGTCACCGCGAACCCGCTGGTGGCCGAGCTCGGGCTGCCGCTGCGCAAGGGCCGCCTGGTGGTGGAGACGGACCTGTCCGTCCCCGGCGTCCCCGACGTGTGGGCGGCCGGTGACGCCGCCGCCGTCCCCGACCTCGCCACCGCGAAGGGCCAGGACGACGTCCCGGACACCCCGCCCACGGCGCAGCACGCGCAGCGGCAGGGCACCGCGCTGGGTCGCAACGTCGCCGCCAGCCTGGGCGTCGGGGAGGCTCGTCCCTACCGGCACAAGGACCTCGGCCTGGTCGCCGACCTCGGTGGCTGGGACGCGGTGGCCAAGCCCCTCGGCGTCCCGCTGACCGGCCCGCTGGCCAAGGTGGTCACCCGCGGCTACCACCTGTACGCCCTGCCGGCGATGGCCAACCGGTTGCGGGTGGCCGTGGACTGGCTGTGGCAGACGGTGCTGCCGCCGGAGAGCACCCAGCTGTCCGTCGTCCGGCCGGAGGACGCCCGGCTGGACGCCGCCCAGGCGACGAGGATCTACGACACCGAACGCGCCGCCCGCGACGCCGGCTGAGCGCCGCGCGGCGCTCCCGGTCGCCGGTCAGTCGGTGCCGAACTCCATCGCGGCGCGGTCGAGCAGCTCGTCGTGCTCGGACACCCGGCCGCGGGAGGCGATCGCCTCGGCGCCGCCGGCCTCCGTGGCGTCGATCAGCCCGGTCGAGGCGGCCTGCGCGGCGCCGATCGACGTGGGGGTCGAGCCGCCCACCATGCCCATCCGGGCGTACTGCTCCAGCTTGGCGCGGGAGTCGGCGATGTCCAGGTTCCGCATGGTCAGCTGGCCGATCCGGTCGACCGGGCCGAACGCGGAGTCCTCGGTGCGCTCCATGGAGAGCTTGTCCGGGTGGTAGCTGAACGCCGGCCCGGCGGTGTCGAGCACCGAGTAGTCCTCGCCGCGGCGCAGCCGCAGGGTGACCTCGCCGGTGACGGCCATGCCGACCCAGCGCTGCAGCGACTCGCGCAGCATCATCGCCTGCGGGTCCAGCCAGCGGCCCTCGTACATCAGCCGGCCCAGCCGGCGGCCCTCGGCGTGGTAGGTGGCCAGGGTGTCCTCGTTGTGGATGGCGTTGACCAGCCGCTCGTAGGCGGCGTGCAGCAGCGCCATGCCCGGCGCCTCGTAGATGCCCCGGCTCTTGGCCTCGATGATCCGGTTCTCGATCTGGTCGGACATGCCCAGGCCGTGCCGGCCGCCGATGGCGTTGGCCTCCAGGACCAGGTCGACCGGGGTGGCGAACTCCTTGCCGTTGATCGTCACCGGCCGGCCGTACTCGAAGCCGATGGTCACGTCCTCGGGGGCGATCTCCACCGCCGGGTCCCAGAACTTCACGCCCATGATCGGCTCGACGGTCTCGATGCCGGTGTCCAGGTGCTCGAGCGTCTTCGCCTCGTGGGTGGCGCCCCAGATGTTGGCGTCGGTGGAGTAGGCCTTCTCCGCGCTGTCCCGGTAGGGCAGGCCGTGGGCGACCAGCCACTCCGACATCTCCTTGCGGCCGCCGAGCTCGGTGACGAAGTCGGCGTCCAGCCACGGCTTGTAGATCCGCAGCCCCGGGTTGGCCAGCAGGCCGTAGCGGTAGAACCGCTCGATGTCGTTGCCCTTGTAGGTGGAGCCGTCGCCCCAGATCTGGACGTCGTCCTCGAGCATCGCGCGCACCAGCAAGGTGCCGGTGACCGCGCGGCCCAGTGGGGTGGTGTTGAAGTAGCTGCGCCCGCCAGACCGGATGTGGAAGGCGCCGCAGGTCAGCGCGGCGAGCCCCTCCTCGACCAGGGCGGCGCGGCAGTCGACCAGCCGGGCGAGCTCGGCGCCGTAGGCGCTGGCGCGGCCGGGCACCGAGCCGATGTCGGGCTCGTCGGCCTGGCCGATGTCGGCGGTGTAGGTGCAGGGCACCGCGCCCTTGTCGCGCATCCACGCGACGGCCACCGAGGTGTCGAGCCCTCCGGAGAAGGCGATGCCGACGCGTTCGCCGACGGGCAGGGAGGTGAGCACCTTGGACACGATGAGGATTATGCACGGGCTTGCATGACCATGCAAAGGCAGGGGTGTGCTCGCTGATCGTCCGTCCGGTCAGCCCGGCCGGGCCGCCAGGGCGGCGCGGGTGGCCGGCGCCGAGGCGGCCGACAGCGGCATCCGGACGTCCGGGGTGGGGATCCGGCCGTCGGCGTGCAGCAGCGCCTTGATCACCGCGGGGCTGGGCTCGGCGAACAGGGCGAGGGCGAAGGGCAGCAGCACCTCGGCGTGCGCCCGGCCGCTGTCGAGCCGGCCGGCGAGACCGTCCTCGATCATCGCCACGAACCGGCTGGTCACCAGGTTCGCCGACGCCGAGATCGTCCCCGTGGCGCCCATGAGCACCATCGGGAAGAGGTAGGGGTCGTCCCCGCCGAGGACGGCGAAGTCCTCCGGGGCGCGGGCCAGCACGGTGAGCGTGTCGGCGTCGATGCCGTTCACCGCCTGCTTGACCCCGGCGATCCCGTCGCTGGCGGCCAGCTCGAGCAGGGCGGCCGCGCCCAGGCCGGTGCCCACCCGGTGCGGGACGTTGTAGACGACCACCGGCACCGGCGCGCGCTGGGCGACCAGCTGGAGGTGGGCGACGACCGCTGCCTCCGTGGGCCGCACGTAGTACGGCACGACGGCCAGCGACGCGGTCACCCCCCGGACGTCGGCCAGCGCCTCGTGCCGGGCGATGGTGCTGCGCGTGTCGTTCGTGCCGGCACCCACGATCAACTGGGCGCCGCGGTCGACGCACACCCGGCTGCACGTGGCCACCACGGCGTCCCGCTCGGCGTCGTCCAGCGCGGCGGCCTCACCGGTGGTCGCCAGGGCGACCACCCCGGCCGCGCCGGCGTCCAGGCAGTCGGACACCAGCTGCTCGAGGGCCTCGTGCGCCACCGCACCGCGCTCGTCGAACGGCGTCACGAGTGCGACATAGGTGCCACGCAGCTGCCCTGGACCGACCACGGCCGGACCGTAGCCGGTCAGTGGCTCAGGTCACGCTGCGGGGTGCATCCGGCGGGGTGGGTCCGGGCGAACACCCGACGTGGAGTTGCGTCCTCGAGCCGAGCAGCAGTGGGTGGTCCAGCCGTTGATCGATGCCGGCCTCGACCTGGACGAGATCGGGCAGCTGGTCTTCCGGCTGGCCTTCACCGCCATCGTCACCGAGGGCTGCGGCGCGCTGACCAGCCTCACGGAGCTGGTCGCCGACCGGTCGGCCGAGGTTCAGGAGGCCTGGTGCCAGGTGATCACCCGGATGCTGGTGCTGGACGCGTCGCCCTGAGGTCAGCGGTCCTGCGGTGTCGGCAGGAGCCCCGCCCGGCGTGCTGCCGCGACGGCGGCCGCGCTGCTCTGGACGTTGAACTTCCGGCGGACGGCGACCAGGTGCTGCGCCACGGTGTTGGTGGCCAGCCCGAGCTCCTCGGCGATGTCGGCACCGGTGCGGCCGCCGGCGACCAGCTCCAGCACCTGCGTCTCCCGGGCGGTCAGCCGGGGTTCCTGGTCCGGGTGTCCGCCGGCCGCCCGCACGGCGGCCTCCAGGGCCAGCAGCTCGGACTCGGCCAGCAGCACGGCGCGCTCGCCGGACGGGGTCTCAAGGACCAGGCGCTGCTCGCCCCGCGCGATCACGGCCAGGAGGTCGGGCCAGGTCGGCAGCGCGCCGGGATCGACCGATCGGTCCACGGTGCGCTCGTCCCCCTCGTGCAGGTGTCTCTCGCACGTCCCCGTGCGGCCGGCGTGGCCGGGCCATGATCGGAAGCGCCCAGCGCGGACGATCATTCCTCCTCCCACTGGTCCGGGTGTGGCGCCCGGGTGCGCCGGGGCTCGAGGGGCGGGTGGTCCGCTCGGGCCACCGCGACTCGTAATCGTTTCGGAACCCAAGCAGACGCTCGGTGGCCTAGGTTGCACGCCGGGGGTGGCGACGGTCGCTCGTGGCGGTGCGGACGGGGGTGGCATGGGTCAGCGGGAACGGGACACCAGGAGGCCTGCGCGCGTCCGCGCCGGGCTCGTCGACCTCTGGGGCGACGACCTGCCGCCGACGGGCGACCCGGTGCTCGCCGTCCTCGGCGACGCGGTGGCGCTGGACGACCAGCAGGGGATCGAGGACGGCTTCGTCGTGCTCGGCGAGCGGTTGCCGATCGCCACGCTCGCAGAGCTCGTCCGGGGTGATGGCTCTCCCGCCGACCGGCTGTCCCTCCTCCCGGCGGCACTGCAGCTGCGCCTGGCCCCGCTCCTGTAGCCCCTGGACGGCGTCGCGTTCGGCCGGCGGTGGCGCGGGGGCACATCGGTGCGTTCGGCTCAAGGTTCGTTGCGCCCCGCCGATTCATGCTTCTAGAACTCACGGTGAGCTTCTAGAAGAGGCGGAGGGTCAACATGGCGGCCTGGCGGCGGACCGGATCGAGCACCGCGGCGCCCGTCGGGCCGGAGCCACGGGACGTCGAGTCCGTCGAGCAGGTGATCGCCGTCCTCGACCGCGGGGTGAGCAGCCCCCTCGACGCGCACCGCGCCATCGTGGCCACCCT
The DNA here is from genome assembly GCF_947486615.1 of uncultured Modestobacter sp. Lineage (GTDB taxonomy): Bacteria > Actinomycetota > Actinomycetes > Mycobacteriales > Geodermatophilaceae > Modestobacter. Next base: position 348,184 of record NZ_CANKUD010000003.1, on the reverse strand, counting down.
CGTCGACGAGCTGGGGCTCTCCTACGGGGCGGTGTGGCTGCCCGATCCCGACGGCCCGTTCCGGCTGGTGGGCCAGGCCGGTGAGCTGGCCGAGGCGATCGCGGCCTCCCCGGCGGGCCGGCTGGAGACCGTCGCGCCCGGCGACGGGTACGGCGGTCAGGCGATCCGCACGAAGACCGCCGTCCTGGTCGGCCTGGACAGCGACCGGGCGACCTGCGCGCGCTGGGCCGGTGCGCTGTCGGTCGGCGCCACGCACGGCTGCGTCCTCCCGCTGGTGGAGAAGGGTGTCGTCACGGCGCTGTACGAGTACTACGACCGGGGAGAGCTGCCGTTCACCGGCGCCCGGCAGGGCAAGTGGGACTCCCTGGGCCGGCTGCTCTCGCACGCCCGTCGCGCCGCGCTGGCGAAGGCGGAGCTGCAGGAGACCCTCGACGACCGCGAGGCGGTGACCAGCGTGGTCACCGAGATCGGTGCCGCCAACGACCAGGCGTCGGCGCTGCGGATCGCGCTGGAGACCGTGCGGGAGGCCTTCGGCTGGGCCTACGGCTCCTACTGGGCCCTGGACGAGACCGCGAACGTGCTGCGCTTCCAGCAGGAGTCCGGCTCCGCGGGTGAGGAGTTCCGGAAGGTCACCCTGGCCGCCTCCTTCGCCGAGGGGGTGGGCGTCTCCGGCCGCGCGTGGCGGTCCCGGGACCTGTTCTTCGTCCGCGACATCGGCGAGATGACCGACTGCGTGCGCGCACCGGCCGCCCAGCGCGCCGGGGTGAAGTCCGGCGTCTGCTTCCCGCTGATGGTGGGCGGGCGGGTGATCGGCACGATGGACTTCTTCGTCACCACCACCATCGAGCTGTCCGAGTCCCGCCGCTCCGCGCTGCGCAACGTCCAGCAGCTGGTCTCCCAGCGGCTGGACGTGCTGCGCCGCACCGAGGAGTCCGCCGACAACGCCCGCGAACTGCTGGACACCGTGTCCCGGCTGCGCGAGGCCGCCGGTGACGCCGGCCGGGTCGCCGAGAACGCGGTCAGCCAGGCCTCCACCATGACCGGTGAGGTCGAGGCCCTCGACGAGGCCTCGGCCGCGGTCGGGGAGGTCATCCGGATCATCTCCGGCATCGCCGACCAGACCAACCTGCTGGCCCTCAACGCCACCATCGAGGCCGCCCGCGCCGGCGAGCTGGGCAAGGGCTTCGCCGTCGTGGCCAGCGAGGTCAAGGACCTGGCCCGGGAGACCGCCGACGCCACCCAGAAGGTCTCCGACCAGATCGCCGGCATCCAGGCCAGCAGCAAGGCCGTCGCGGAGGGCATCCACACCACCAGCGAGATCATCGGCCAGCTCGACGCCGTCCAGGCCCGGATGGGCGAGGTGCTGGAGGAGCAGGCCCGGATGGCCTCGGCCTTCCGCGGCTGACCAGCCGGCGGGGGCGCGCCCTCCGCCGGCGCCGGTGCACACCGACACCCGGGGCGACGGCGTCCCGGTCCACGGCACCCACGGATCGGGTGCCTCGAAGAAACGGAGTTCTGCCATGCCACACCGCCGCCACCGGGCCTCCGGCGCCCACCACTGCGGCACCTGCCCGCCCCGGCGCCCACGCGCCCGCCGGGTGACCGCGCTCGCGCTCGCCGCCGGTGGGGCTGCGCTGGTCAGCACCGGCGCGCTCTCCAGCTGGGACGCCACGGCCAAGGTCGACTCGGGTGACCTCACGGCCAGCAGCGGGGAGACCACCCTGCTGGACGCCAACGGAGGGGCGTTCAGCGCGGCGGTGGCCAACCTGCTGCCCAACGACTACTTCCACCGGTACGTCGACGTCCGCAACGACGGGACCCAGGTCCACACCTACACCGGGACGGTGAGCGCCACCGGCGACCTGGCGGGGTACCTCTCGGTCGACGCGGTCACCTGCTCGGTCCCGTGGACGACGGTGGCGGGGGCCAGCATCTGCGGTGGCGTGCAGGGCACCAGCCTGGTGTCCGGCGCCTCGGCGCTGAACGCGCCCGTCGTCCTCACGCACGGGAGCATCGCCACCGGCGCCGCGGCGGCCCAGCACGTGCGCTACACGTTCACGTTCGCCTCGAACGCGCCCTCCAGCCTGCAGGGGAGGGCCGGCAAGGTGACGATCGCGGTGAACAACACCCTGGTCGGCGGCAACGACCGCACGTCCGGCTGAGTGCCGGTCGATGACCGCGCAGTCCTGCAGATGCCGCCCGGGCGGCCGTCCTCCGCGGGGAGGGCGGCCGCCGCGGGCGGCGGTACCGCGTGACCGGCCCGCTCGGGCCGCGTGGACCGTGCTCGCCGTGCTGGTGGTCGCCGCGATGATCGGCGGCACCACCACCCCGGCCCGCGCCGCCTGGCAGGCCGGCGCGTCCGTGGTGTCCGGGTCGCTGACGATGGCTCAGGTGGGCAGCCGGTTCGCCGCGGTGGCCGGGCGGGGCGCGGTCGCGGCGAACGGTGCCAGCTGGTCCATCACCGGCCTGGCGACCGCCGCGACCGGCTACGTCGACCTGGTCAACGCCTCCACGGTGCCGGCCCGGCTCTCCCTGACCGTCACCGCCGGGACCCTGGTCGGGGTCAGCCCGGCGGCGGTGTGCTCCCAGCCGTGGAACACCACGACCGGCGCCTGCCCGGGGACGGCGACGCAGATCGGGCTGGCGATGGTGCTCGGTACCTCGACCGGCGGCCACAGCACGGAGGCGCTGCTGCCGGTCGCCGGGCGGGTGCACCTCAAGGCCAGCGTCACCGGCGTGCTGAACACCGTCACGCTCACCGCCGCAGACGTCGTCCCCCGGCCGGCCGGGGACCGGACCACGTCGTGAGCGGTGCCCACCGTGCTCCCCGCCGGCGAGGACTCCTCCGCCGGGTCGTCTCGGCGGCCGTGCTGGCGCTGCTCGTGGTCTCCACCGCCGCCCTGGCCGCGGCGCACGTCCAGGGCGCGCGCTTCGTGCCCGTGCTGACCGGCTCGATGAGCCCGTACGCCCCGGTGGGCTCGCTCGTGCTCACCGTGCCGGTCGCCGGGCAGGACGTCGTCCCCGGCGACGTGATCGCCTTCCGGCCGCCGGCGCCGTTCCAGGTGGCGGGTGACCGGGCCGTCCTGCACCGGGTCGTCTCGCTGGGCACCCAGGACGGTCAGCGCTACCTCACGACGCGGGGCGACGCGAACGCCACCGCCGACCCCTGGCAGGTGCGGCGGGAGGACGCCCGTTTCGGGCGCAGCGTCCTCGTCGTGCCGTGGCTGGGCCGGGTCGTCGCCGGGGGCGGCACGGCGACGATGGCGCTCGTCCTGGGCGCCGCGGCCCTCCTCGCGGGCGGCCGCGCGCTCCTCGGTGGGCGGCGGCACCGGGCCGGAGCCTGCGACTGCCTGCCGTCAGCCGGTCCGGCGCGGGTGGGATGACGGCACCGCCACTCAGCCGGGACCGGGCGAACCCGCCGGGTACTCCCGCAGCGGCACCTCGCCGGCCGACCAGGCGGTGAGGATCGGCTCCACGATCCGCCAGGACTGCTCGGCCTCCACGTCGCTGATCGACAGCGCCTGCCGGCCGGTCAGCATCTCCTGCAGCAGCAGCCCGTAGGCCGACAGCGGCGGAGCCGGCAGGTCGATCTCCAGGGCGCGCCGCTCCAGCTCGAACGGGTCGTCGGCGCCGTTGAGGTTGATCCCCAGGCTGATGTGGTCGGGGTCGAAGCTCATCCGCAGCACGTCGGGCTCGGCGTCGCCGCGACGGCCGAACGCCTGGTGCGGCACCGGCTTGAAGTGGACGGCGATCTCCTGCCGGCCCTCGCCCAGCGCCTTGCCGGTGCGCAGCCGGAACGGCACCCCGGCCCACCGCCAGTTGTCGATCGTCACCGTGTACTCGGCGTAGGTCTCGGTCTGCCGCGCCGGGTCGACGCCGTCCTCGCTGGTGTAGTCGGGCAGGTCGCGACCGGCCACCGTGCCTGCGGTGTAGCGGGCGCGCACGGTGTCCCGGGCCATGTCCACCGGGGGCTGCACCGCGCGCAGCACGTCGGCCTTGCGCGCGGCCAGGCTCGGGCCGTCGATGGCGTTCGGGGGCTCCATCGCGATCAGCGCCAGTTGCTGCAGCAGGTGGTTCTGCAGCATGTCCCGCAGCGCGCCGGCGGTGTCGTAGTAGCCGGCCCGGCCCTCCAGGCCCAGGGTCTCGTCGAAGACGATGTCCACCCGGTCGACGTGCCCGGCGTTCCAGACCGGCTCGAACAGCCGGTTGGCGAACCGCAGCCCGAGCAGGTTCAGCACGGTCTGCATGGCCAGGAAGTGGTCGGTGCGGAACACCCGCTCCTCCGGCACCAGCCGGTGCAGCACGGCGTTGAGCCGGCGGGCGTCGGCCTCGTCGCGGCCGAACGGCTTCTCCACCGCGATCGTCGTCCCCTCGGGCAGGTCCACCTCGGTCATCGCCTCGAGGGTGGGCAGGAAGACGGTGTTCGGCAGCGCCAGGTAGACGACCGGCCGGCCCGGCGCGCGGCCCAGTGCCGTCCGCAGGTCCTCGGGGGTGGTCACGTCGCCCTGCTGGTACCCCAGCCGCTCGACCAGCCGGTCGCGGGCGGCCTCGGGCACGTGGCCGGCGTGCTCGGCCAGCCGCTCGCGGGCCCAGTCGCGGTACTCGTCGTCGGTCCAGTCCTCGCGGCTGACCGCCAGCAGCGTGACGTCGTCGGTCAGGCAGTCGGCGCCGAAGAGCTCGGCCAGCCCGGGCAGCAGCAGCCGGCCGGTCAGGTCACCGGACCCGCCCAGCACCACGAAGGTCACCTGCATCGTCGTCCTCGTCCCGTCGTCGTCGGCGCTCGCCTGGTCGTCCCGGAGGCCCTGCCCACCGTCCGTGCGGCTGAACCGCGGCGGCGTGTGGGGCTGGGGGCCTGCTCGGCGCGTGAGAGGGGTGAGGGAGAGGAGACGCGCGATGGGACGAGCTCGACTGACGGTGGCCCTCGCGGCGACCACGGCACTCACCGCGTGCGGCAGCGCCGGCGCCACCCCGCAGGTGCACGAGGGCGGAGCGCTGGTGGTGCCCGCCGGCGCGCTGACCGCGCAGGACGTCGCCACGGCGCAGACCGCCTTCGGCGTGGACCTGCTGCGGGAGGTCTGCCCCGGCCGGCCGGGGGAGGACGTGCTGCTCTCGCCGACGTCGGCCGCCGAGGCGCTCGGCCTGCTGTACCCGGCCACGGGCGGGGAGACCGCCGCCGCATTCGGCGAGGTGCTGCACCTGCCGGCCTGGTCACCGGACCTGGTGGCCGCGACCCGCGAGCACACCGCCGCGCTCGACGGCCTGCGGCACGACGGCGACCTGGACGACGAGGACGCCCCGGACGCGCTGCAGCTGAGCAACCACCTGTGGACGGCGCTGGGCGTGCAGCCCGAGCAGGCGTACCTCGACGACCTGGCCACCGCGTTCGCCGCTGACGTCCGGGCGCTGGACTTCGCCGGCGATCCCCAGGGGGCCACCGACCGGATCAACAGCACCGTCGCCGAGGACACCCGTGGCGTCATCGAGCAGCTCTTCGACGAGCCGCTCTCCTCGGCCACCCGGGCGGTGCTGACGAACGCGGTGCACCTGAAGGCCCGCTGGGCCACCCCGTTCACCGGCACCCGTCCGGCTCCGTTCGCGACGCCGGACGGCGAGCGGGACGTGCAGATGATGAGCGGCGGGTCCGGCCGCGCCCGGGCGGTGGACGGCTGGGAGTCCGTCGAGCTGCCCTACCGAGACGGCACGCTCGCCGCGGTCGCCGTCCTCCCGCCCGAGGGCACCGATCCGTGCGCGGTCGACGCCGGCACGCTGGCCGCGCTCGACGCCGCCGAGGCCGCGGACGTCGGCGTGCAGCTGCCGAGGTTGCACGTGGAACAGACCCACCAGCTGCTGGCGCCCCTCAGCGAGCTGGGACTGCCGGTCACCGGTGACTTCGCCGGCCTGGGCGCGGGTGGCGTGCAGATCTCCCAGGTCGTGCAGAAGACGTACCTGGACGTCGACGAGCAGGGCACCGAGGCCGCGGCGGCGACCGGCGTCGCCATGGAGGCCTCGGCCGCCGCGCCCCGGCGGGTGGTCACCGTCGACCGGCCCTTCCTGTTCCTCCTCACCGACACCGCGACCCGGTCACCGCTGTTCGCGGCGGCCGTCTACTCTCCCTCGGCCTGACGGCCGGTCCTGGTCAGTCGGCGAAGCAGGTGGTGAGCGCGCCGACCACCAGCGGGACGTCGAGCGCCGAGGCCAGCTCGCGGCAGGAGTGCATGGCCAGCATCGGGGCGCCGACGTCGACGGTGGCGATGCCCAGCCGGGTGGCGGTCAGCGGGCCGATCGTGCTGCCGCAGGGCAGGTCGGCGCGGGAGACGAACCACTGCACGGGCACCGACGCCTGCGCGCACCGCTCGGCGAACCAGCCGCTGGTGACCGCGTCGGTCGCGTAGGCCTGGTTGGCGTTCACCTTCAGCACCGGCCCGCCGCCCAGCTGCGGCTGGTGCGCCGGCTCGTGCCGATCGAAACGGGTGGGGTGGACGGCGTGCGCCATGTCGCAGGACACCAGCCGGCTCTGCGCCAGGGCCCGGGGCAGCGCCTGCGGGTCGCCGGCGTCGGTGATCGTCACCAGCCGCCGGACGACGTCCTCCAGGAAGCTGCCGCGCGCCCCGGACATGGAGCCGCTGCCCACCTCCTCGTGGTCGTTGGCGACGAGCACCTGGGTGCGCCGGCCGCCCGGGGCGGCGATGAGCGCGGCGGCCCCGGCGTGGCAGCTGGCCAGGTTGTCCAGCCGTGGTGCGGCGATCCAGGTGCCGTCGGCCCCGGTGACGCCGGCGGGCTGGGTGTCGGCGAGCACCAGGTCGTGGCCGACGACGTCGTCCACGGCGACGCCCGCCTCGGCCGCCAGCGCCTCGCGCAGGCCCGGCTCGGTGCCCAGGTCGCGGGACCACACCGGCACCAGCTCCCGCTGCGGGTCGATCTTCAGGCCGTCCCGGACGCCGCGGTCGAGGTGGATCGCCAGCGACGGGAGGCGCAGGGGTGCGCCGGGCAGCCGCACCAGCGCGGTCGAGCCGCCGCGCAGTGCGACCCGGCCGGCCACGGTGAGCTCCCGGTCGAGCCAGGTGTGCCACAGCCCGCCGCCGTAGGGCTCGACGCCGACCAGCCGGTACCCGGCCTGCCGGAGGTCGTTGCGCGGCCGCACCTTGAACGTGGGGGAGTCGGTGTGCGCGCCGACCAGCCGCATCCCCGCCTCGGCGACCGGAGCGGTGCCGACGCGGAAGGCGACCAGGCTGCCGTGCCGGACGACGAAGTGCTGCCCGCCCGGGGCCAGCGTCCAGGCGTCGGACTCGGCCAGCTCGGTGAAGCCGGCGGCGCTCAGCCGGCGGGCCAGCTCGGCGACCGCGTGCGACGGGGAGGGCGAGGCGTCGACGAAGGCGCGCAGGTCGTCACCGAGGGAGAGGTCGGGCATGTCGCCATCTTGCTCGACGGGCGGACGCCGGGCCCGCGTGGACCCGCTCCCACGCCCCATGCCCCTGGAGTCCGCGGCTGGAGTCGACGGCATCAGCCCGGTGCGTGCGGTCCTTGCGGACGGCCGTCGAGGGCGTCCGCTGCACGCCCGGAAACTGTCGTACCCCCTGCGTACGTTCCAGGTGTGACGACGACCGCGATGCCCCCGGCACGGTGGGCCTCGTCATCGACCTGCGTTACCCCATCGGCGTTGGCGACCCGGGTGAGTTCGCTGAGCAGGTGGCGGCGGAGCTGCAGCGAGTACAGGCCCGGCGGGCGCTGGACGCCGCCTACGAGGCCCAGCTGATCCTCCGCCTGGCCGCCGCCCGCCCAGCCGGGCTGGACCCTGACGGTCCCGGTGCACGCCGCCCCGGCTGGGCAGGTGCGGGCGCCGATGAGGGGATCAGTGAGTTCTTCCCGGCCGAGCTGTCCGCGGTGCTCAACCTGGGTCGGGGCACCGCCGCCCACCGGTTGGGCCGGGCACTGACCTGGGCCCGGAAGCTGCCCGCCACGTTCGCCGCGCTGCGGGTCGGTGCCCTCGATGAACGCCGCGCCGACGCCCTGGCCGACGTCCTGGCCCACACCACCGCCGAGGTCGCCGGCCAGGTCGAGGACGCACTGCTGCCGGAGGCCGGCGACCTGTCGGTCTACCGGCTCCGCGAGCGGGCCACCGCCCTCATGCTGGAACTGGATGCCGCTGCGGCCGAGGAGCGGCGCGCCGAGGCGGAGAAGACCGCCGACGTCCGGGTGTACCCCTCCCCGACCGACGGGCGGTCCACGCTGGCCGCGGACCTGCCCACCGACGAGGCGGTGGAGTGCCACGACCTGATCGACCAGCTCGCGACGATGCTCAAGGCCGACGGTGACCCCCGCCCCATCGGGGTGCTGCGGGCGCACGTGCTCTCGGCCCTGATCCGCCGCCCCGCTGACTCCGGGCTGCCATCGGTGGCCGCGAACCTGACGATCACCGCCGACCTGAGCGCCCTCGAAGGCGCCAGCAGCACCACCGGTGAGGTCAACGGGCTGCCGATCACAGCCGCGCACCTGCGCGACCTCCTGGCCCGCGTCGGCGCCCTCGGCCTCACCACCCCCGACGGCGGCACGCTCACCTACGCCCTCACCGGTCCCGACGGGCAGCTCCTGGCCACCGTGACCCCCGCCGAGCTGGCCCGTCTCGCTCGCCGCGGCTGCCCGGACCACCCCGCCGGTCACGCGACTCCGGGCGTGGCTGCCGGCACCGGCCCGGACCCAGCCCGAGACGTCGGCCCCAGCAACTCACCGAGCCGAGACACCGACGGCACGTGCGACGAACCGCGCGTAGCGACTCGCGATGAGTGCGCCTGCCCGGTGCTCGGGCCACCACCTCCCACAAACGCCTACACACCCACCGCGCGACAACGTTCCTTCGTCATCACCCGCGACCGGCGTTGCCGGTTCCCCAACTGCGGCCAACGTGTCGGCTGGACCGACCTCGACCACGTCACCGCCCACGCCTGCGGCGGGGTCACCGACTGCGGCAACCTCTGCTGCCTGTGCCGCTCCCACCACCGGCTCAAGACCTTCGCCCCGGGCTGGCGGTTCCGCCTCGACGACGACGGCAGGCTGCACGTCACCACGCCGTCCGGGGTCACCCGCACCACCCGCCCACCGGGCCAACGGCCCCCGCCGGCGTCACCACCCCCCGGGCCCGGACCTGCAGAACCCGGCCCGCCCCCGAGTCGGACGACCGACGACCCGCCGCCCTTCTGATCGGCGCGCGGAGGCAACCCGACGGGCGGCATCGGCCACCTCTCGGCGTCCCCGCACGTCGTGTGCTCTGCGATCGGCGTGCTCCGCCAGACGAGATCCGGGTGACGGCCCGGTCTCCGGCCCGCCCGGCCCGGTCGTCGGCCCGGTCAGGTCTCCAGCCAGCGCATGCCGGACGGGGAGTAGCGCTCGCCGGCGGTCACGCCGACCGGCGCGACCTCCTCGATGGCGGCCAGGTCGTCGGCGGTGAGCTCGACGTCGAGGGCGGAGACGTTCTCCTCCAGGTTGGCGATCCGCCGGGTGCCGGGGATCGGCACGACGTCCTCGCCCTGGGCCAGCACCCAGGCCAGCGCCAGCTGGGTCGGCGTGACGCCCTTGGCCTCGGCGATCGCCACCACCCGGTCGAGCACCTGCAGGTTCTTCGCGAAGTTCTCCCCCTGGAAGCGGGGCGAACTGCGCCGGAAGTCGTCCTCGGCGAAGTCGTCGACGGTGCGGATCTTGCCGCTCAGGAAGCCCCGGCCCAGCGGCGAGTAGGGCACGAAGCCGATGCCGAGTTCCCGCACCGTGGCCAGCACGCCGTTGTCCTCGACGTCGCGGGTGAACAGCGACCACTCGGTCTGCACCGCCGACAGCGGAGCGGCGGCGTGCGCGCGGCGGATGCTCTCCGGCGACGCCTCGCTGATGCCCAGGTACCGCAGCTTGCCCTCGGCGACCAGCTCGCCCAGGGCCCCGAACGTCTCCTCCAGCGGCACGGCCGGATCGACCCGGTGCAGGTAGTAGAGGTCGATCACGTCGGTGCCCAGTCGCTGCAGCGACCCCTCGACGGATGCCCGCACGTACTCCGGCGTCCCGTTGACCGCCCCGGTGCGCTTGCCGTCGGCGTCCAGCTCGTTGCCGAACTTGGTGGCCAGCACCACCTGGTCGCGGTGGTCGCGCAGCACCTGGGCCAGCAGCCGCTCGTTGGTCCACGGGCCGTAGACGTCGGCGGTGTCCAGCAGGGTGATGCCCAGCTCCAGCGCCCGGTGCAGGGTGGCCAGGTTCTCGGTGTCGTCGAAGGCGCCGTAGTAGGAGCTCATCCCCATGCACCCCAGCCCCTCGGCCGAGACGGTGAGGCCCTGCGCACCCAGTGATCGTCGCTGCATGCCCTGGGTCTTCCGCCCCGGCCGGCACGGCAAACCCGCCGGCGGGGAAGGGTCCGGGAGCGGCCTGCGTTCCCCGCCTGGGTGCCCGGCAACGCCGGTGTCCTCGCCCACACCCCCGAGCTGATCCCAGGAGCCCTGCTTCGTGCTGACCGTCAACGCCCGTTCCACCGCCAGCGCCGGCGCGCCCTTCGAGGCCACCACCATCGAGCGCCGCGACCTGGGCCCGCACGACGTCCTGATCGACATCGCCTACGCCGGCATCTGCCACTCCGACATCCACACCGCGCGCGGCGAGTGGGGCGAGACCCTGTTCCCGCTCACCCCCGGCCACGAGATCGCCGGCACCGTCTCCGCGGTCGGCCCCGAGGTCACGAAGTTCGCCGTCGGCGACCGCGCCGGGGTCGGCTGCATGGTCGACTCGTGCCGCGAGTGCGAGCACTGCCGGGCCGGTGAGGAGCAGTACTGCCTGCAGGGCAACATCGGCACCTACAACGCGATCGGCAAGGACGGCCGGCCCACCGAGGGTGGCTACGCCGAGAAGATCGTCGTCGACGAGAACTACACGCTGCGCATCCCCGAGGGCATCTCCCTCGACGTCGCCGCCCCGCTGCTCTGCGCCGGGATCACGCTCTACTCCCCGCTGCGGCACTGGAACGCCGGCCCCGGCACCCAGGTCGCCATCGTCGGGCTCGGCGGCCTCGGCCACGTCGGCGTCAAGCTGGCCACGGCCATGGGCGCGGAGGTCACCGTGCTGAGCCAGTCGCTGAAGAAGCAGGAGGACGGGCTGCGCCTGGGCGCGGAGCACTACGCCGCCACCAGCGACCCCGACACCTTCGCGTCGCTGGCCGGCAGCTTCGACCTGATCATCTCCACCATCTCCGCCACCGTGGACATGGGCGCCTACCTGGGCCTGCTCAAGCTGGACGGCGCACTGGTCAACGTCGGCGCCCCGGAGGAGCCGCTGTCGGTGCCGGCGTTCGCGCTGATCGGTGGCCGGCGCAGCCTGGCCGGGTCGATGATCGGCGGCATCGCCGAGACCCAGGAGATGCTCGACTTCTGCGCCGAGCACGGCGTGGGCGCCGAGGTCGAGGTCATCAGCGGCGACCAGATCGACGAGGCCTACGAGCGGGTCGTCGCCAGCGACGTCCGGTACCGCTTCGTCATCGACACCAGCACGCTGGCCGGCTGACCCGGTCCATCGCGGTGGCGAGGCCGCCGGCCTCGCCACCGCAGCCGCCGGGCCGAGGCAGCGTTTCGACCGGCCGACGCGGGTAGGGCGGGTGCATGGCCGATGACGACATCGAGATCGACGCACAGGGCGACAACACCTACCTGGTCGTGCAGCCCAGCGAACTGGAGGACGTCCGCACCTACGTGACCGTGACCCCGGAGGTCATGGACCGGCTGGCCTCCGACGACGAGGAGGACGTCGTCCGGCGGACCGTGCTCTTCCTGCGGCGGCACCAGGAGGTCGCCGACTTCCCCGAGGTCATCGACCTGGACGACGTCGTCGCCAGCTACGACGACTACCTCGAGGTGATGGGCGCCGACTGACCGGTGGACGACGGTGGGATGCTCCAGGGCGTGAGCCAGCCCACTCTCCCCGCCGACCCCGGCGCGCTCGCCGACGCCCTCGAGTCGACCGGCTACCTCCCCGACGAGGGGCTGGCCACCGCGGCCTACCTGGCGCTGGTCATGCACCGGCCGCTCTTCCTGGAGGGCGAGGCCGGGGTCGGCAAGACGGCGCTGGCCCGCGCGCTGGCCGAGGTGACGAAGCGGCCGATCTACCGGCTGCAGTGCTATGAGGGCCTGGAGGCCAGCCACGCCCTCTACGACTGGGACTTCGGCCGCCAGCTGCTGCACCTGCGCGCCGCCGAGGCCGCCGGTACCGCCTCCGGGGCCGACGAGCTGGAAGCCGGTCTCTACGACCGCCGCTTCCTGCTCGCCCGCCCGCTGCTGCAGGCGCTGGAGGACTCGCCGTCGGTGCTGCTCGTCGACGAGGTCGACCGGGCCGACGACGAGTTCGAGGCGTTCCTGCTCGAGGTGCTCAGCGACTTCACCATCTCCATCCCCGAGCTCGGCACCATCCGGGCGCAGACCCCGCCGCTGGTCGTCCTCACCTCCAACCGCACCCGTGAGGTGCACGACGCGCTCAAGCGCCGCTGCCTCTACCACTGGCTGGAGCACCCCGACTTCGAGCGCGAGGTGGCGATCCTGCGCCGCCGCCTCCCCGACGTCACCGAGGAGCTGGCGCGCCAGGTGGCCCGGGCGACGGCCCGGCTGCGCGAGCTCGACCTGCTCAAGCCGCCCGGCGTCGCCGAGGCGATGGACTGGGCGACCGCCCTGCACGCCCTCGGCGCCCGCGAGCTCGACCCGGACACCGCCGCCCGCACGCTGGGCGCGGTGCTCAAGTACCGGGAGGACACCGACCGCGTGCACGCCCTGGCCCGGGGAGCGCTCTTCGGTGGCGGGTGAGCCGCGGGACGTCGTCAGCACCGTGCTCGGGTTCGCCCGCACGCTGCGGCACGCCGGCGTGGATGCCTCCCCGGACCGGGTCGAGGCGATGCTCGCCGCCGTCGCGCACCTCGACGTCCTGGACCCCACCGCCGTCTACTGGTCCGGCCGGCTCACCCTCTGCGGCAGCCCGGACGACCTCGACCGCTACGACGCCGCGTTCGCCGCCTGGTTCGGCGGGGAGGCGCCGCGCACCCGGCGGCCCTCGGGCGTGGAGGAGCAGCGGGTCGCGCAGTCCGCGCCGCTGCAGACCGCCGAGGCCGGCCAGGACGGCGGCGACCCGTCCGACCTCGCCACCCTGGCCAGCGGTGAGGAGGTCCTCCGGCACCGGGACGTCGCCGGGCTGACCGTCGCCGAGCGCGATCAGTTGCGGCGGCTGTTCGCCCTGCTCCGGCCGGCCGCCCCGATGCGGCCCTCCCGGCGACGCAGCCCGTCCGCGCACGGCGCCGTCCACCGGGGCCGAACCGTGCGGCGGGCACTGCGGGACGGCGGCGAGGTCACCCGGCTGCTGCACCACCGCGCCCGGCCCCGCCCGCGCCGCGTCGTCCTGCTGATCGACGTCTCCGGGTCGATGAGCCCCTACGCCGACGCCCTGCTGCGGGTCGCGCACGCCGCCGTCCGGGCCCGGCCGGCGTCCACCGAGGTGTTCACCATCGGCACCCGGCTGACCCGGGTCACCCGCGAGCTGCGGCTGCGCGACCCGGACAGGGCGCTGGCCGCCAGCGGGTCGGCGATCCCCGACTGGTCCGGCGGCACCCGGATCGGCGAGGTGCTCAAGGCCTTCCTGGACCGCTGGGGGCAGCGTGGCACCGCCCGCGGCGCGGTCGTGGTCGTCTGCAGCGACGGCTGGGAGCGCGGGGGGCCGGAGCTGCTCGGCGAGCAGATGACCCGGCTGCGGCGGCTGGCGCACGCGGTCGTCTGGGTGAACCCGCACAAGGGCCGGGCCGGCTACGAGCCGCTCACCGGCGGGATGGTGGCCGCGCTGCCCAGCGTCGACCACTTCGTCGCCGGGCACAGCCTGGCCGCGTTCGAGGAGCTGGCGGCAGTGATCACGCGTGCCTAGCGTGAGCTGGAGCGGTGACCGACGGAGGTGGCGCGATGCGGGACGTGCTCGATGACCTGATCGGGTGGTGGCAGGCGGGGGAGACCGTCGGCGTCGGCACCGTGGTCGGTACCTGGCGGTCCGCGCCGCGCCCGGCCGGGGCCGCGATGCTGGTCGGCCCGGACGGGACGGCGGTGGGCAGCGTCTCCGGCGGCTGCGTCGAGGGCGCGGTCTACGCGGAGGCGACCGACGTCGTCGCCAGCGGCGAGCCCACCCTGGAGCGGTACGGGGTGAGCGACGACGACGCCTTCGCCGTGGGCCTGACCTGCGGCGGGATCCTCGACGTCTACGTGGAGGCGATCTCCCGGGAGTCCTTCCCGGAGCTCGGTGAGGTGGCCGCGTCGGTCGGCGCGCACGAGCCGGTCGCCGTCGTCACCTGCGTGAAGGGCCCGGCCGACCGGCTGGGCAAGCGGCTGGTGCTCTGGCCCGACCGCGCCTCGGGCACCCTCGGCGCCCAGCGGCTGGACGACGCCGTCGCCGACGACGCCCGCGGCATGCTGGCCGCCGGACGGACGGCGACCCTGACCTACGGCTCCGACGGGCAGCGGCGCGGTGACGAGCTGACCCTGTTCGTCTCCTCCTTCGCCCCGCCGGCCCGGATGGTGGTGTTCGGCGCCATCGACTTCGCCGCCGCCGTGGCCCGGGTGGGGGCGTTCCTCGGCTACCGGGTCACCGTCTGCGACGCCCGGCCGGTGTTCGCCACCGCCCGCCGCTTCCCGGACGCCGACGAGGTCGTCGTCGAGTGGCCGCACCGGTACCTGCAGTCCCAGGTGGACGCCGGCGCGATCGACGAGCGCACGGTGCTCTGCGTGCTCACCCACGACCCGAAGTTCGACGTCCCGCTGCTGGAGGTCGCGCTGCGGCTGCCGGTGGCCTACGTCGGGGCGATGGGCTCCCGGCGTACCCACGACGAGCGGCTGGCCCGGCTGCGCGAGGCCGGACTGGGGGAGGATGAACTGCTCCGTCTCGCCTCACCGATCGGGCTGGATCTGGGCGCGCGCACTCCCGAGGAGACCGCGGTGAGCATCGCCGCGGAGATCATCGCCGGTCGCTGGGGCGGCAGCGGTGAACGCCTGACCGGCGCCGACGGCCCCATCCACCGCACCGCCGACCGCTGACACCCTCCGGCCGTGCTGGCCGACACGGCGGGATGATCGGCGGGTGAGCGACCTCCCGTACCGCTACGACGTCGAGGTGGTCGGGCTGCTCGCCTCGCCCGCGCACCGCTGGGACGGCCGGCCCGACCCGGCACTGGCCGGCCCGGTCGAGCGCGCCGACCGGATCCAGGTCCGCGCCGGGCTCGGCATCGTCGGTGACCGCTATTTCGGCCAGCCCGCCCACCGGGACGCCGCGGTGACCGTGCTGGCCGCCGAGGGGCTCGACGCGCTCGCCGCCGAGCTGGGCAGCGGGCCGCTCGACCCGCTGGCGACCCGGCGCAACGTCGTCCTGCGCGGTGCGGAGGTGGAGGCGCTGCGCGGGCAGCTGTTCAGCCTGGACGGCGGAGAGGGTGCGGTGCTGCTGGCCGGCGGCCGGCCGGCGAACCCGTGCGCCTGGCTGGACCTGGCGCTGGCACCGGGCGCGCACCGTGGGCTGCGCGGCCGGGCGGGGATCCGCTGCGCACCCCGCACCGACGGCGTGCTGCGGCTGGGCCCGGCCGTCCTCCGGTCCGCCGTCCGGCTGGACGCGGCGCGGGCGGGCGACGCCGTCCGGCCCGTCCCGCGACACGCCGCGGCACAGCCCCCGCACAGTCCGGCGGCGCGCGAGTCGCGATGATCTCGCGTGTCGCCGCACGAGCACGTGCGCGGCACCGGCCAGAGACGGGACGACCCATGCACGTGCGACAGCGAGTCGCGACCCAGCTGACCGCCGGCCTGGCAGCCGCCGTGCTGCTCACCGGCTGTGGCGGCTCCGACGAGAGCTCGGAGGACGCCGCTGCCAGCAGCGCGGCGAGCAGCAGCAGTGCGAGCGAGGAGACCGGCGCCGAGGTGGCCGCCGACGCCGCCGACGCGCTCGAGGAGGCCGGCGCCGCCCACGTCACCGGCACCATCGGCACCGGCGCCGAGGAGCAGGCCATCGACCTGTACCTGCAGGGCGAGGACGCCACCGGCTCGATCACCGTGGCCGGCCAGGAGGTCCAGCTGCTCACCGTCGGCGGGGTGTCCTACTTCCAGGGGCCGGCGGACTTCTGGCTGAGCTCGGGCGTGCCGCAGGAGGCGGTCGACCAGCTGGTCGGGGTGTGGGTCGTCGTCCCCGCCACGGAGGCGGCCGCCTTCCAGCAGCTCACGCTCACCGGTCTGGCGCAGGAGCTGCGCTCGCCCACCGACGGCGCGGTCGAGGACGAGGTGACCACCGAGGAGCTGGACGGCGAGGAGGTCCTGGTCGTCACCCAGGCCGACGGCAGCTCGCTGTACGTGGCCGCCGACGACCCGCGCTACCCGCTGCAGATCGTCAACTCCGGCGACGACGCCGGCACCCTGACCTTCGACGGCTTCGGCGAGGAGCAGGAGATCACCGCCCCGGCCGACGCGCTCGACCTGTCCGAGCTCGGCGCCTGAGCTCGTTCCCGGCCCGGCGCCCTCCGCGGGGCGGCGGGCCGGGAGTCAGCGGTCGGCGTCGGTGTAGACGATCAGCCCGCGGATGTTCTTGCCGTCCCGCATGTCCTGGTAGCCCTGGTTGACCTGCTCCAGCGAGTACTTCTGCGTCACCAGACCGTCGAGCTTCAGCTGGCCGGCCTGGTAGAGGCCGAGCAGCGCCGGGATCTCCGCACGCGGGTTGGCCCCGCCGAAGATGGCACCCTGCAGGTCCTTCTGCAGCAGGGTGAACTCGAACAGGTTCAGCTTCACGTCCATGTTGGCCGCGTTGCCCATGCCGGTGACGACGACCCGGCCGCCCTTGCCGATCATCGAGACCGCCGTCTGGACGTCCTCGCCCTGGATGTCGCCGACGGTGATGATCGCCTTCTCCGCCATCCGGCCCCACGTCATCTCGTGGACCGCGGGCATCGCCTCCTCGGCGGTGGCGAACACGTGCGTGGCGCCGAAGTCCTTGGCCCACTGGTGCTTCTCGGCGACCGGCTCGACCACCACCACGTGCCGGGCCCCGGCGGCCGCGGCGCCCTGGACGGCGTTCATCCCGACCCCGCCGGCGCCCATGATGACGACCGACTCACCCGGGCGGACGTCGGCGACCTTCGTGGCCGAGCCCCAGCCGGTGGTGACGCCGCAACCGACCAGCGCCGCGACCTCCAGCGGGATGCTCGGGTCGATCTTCACCACCGACGCCTGGTGCACGGTGATGTAGGGGGCGAACGTGCCGAGCAGGCACATCGGGACGACGTCCTGGCCCTGCACCTGCACGCGGTAGGAGCCGTCGGAGATCGACGTCCCGGCGAGCAGGCTGGCGCCGAGGTCGCAGAGGTTCTGGTGGCCGTTCGAGCACGGCGGGCACTGCCCGCAGGCCGGGATGAAGGCGGTCACCACGTGGTCGCCGACGGCCAGCCCGGTCACCCCCGGCCCCACCGCGGTGACGACGCCGGCGCCCTCGTGCCCGCCCAGCACCGGGTAGGAGGCGACCGGGGTGCCGCCGGTGACCAGGTGCTCGTCGGAGTGGCACAGCCCCGAGGCGGCGAGCTCGACGGTCACCTCGTTCGCCCGGGGGTCGCCGATCTCGATCTCCTCGATCGACCACTCCTGGCCGACGCCCCACAGGATCGCGCCCTTGGTCCTCATCGCCGCTTCCTCCCAGCACCTACGCCACGTCGCCGTTGACGTGGTCGAGCTCACAGACTGCTGAGGGGTCTCGACCGCGTCAAGGTGGACGCCGAGGGGTGGCGGACGGCCGTGTCGTGCGCCACAGTGCAGTGTCCGCGCGCCGCAGAGCGCGCAGATCATGCCGACGAGAGGCGTCAACGTGGACAACCTCGCTGTGCTCAGCCTGCTGGCGTTGCTGCCGATCCTGGTGGTCGGCGTCCTCCTGGCCGGGTTGCGGTGGCCGGCCAAGCGGGCGATGCCCGTGGGCTTCGTGGTCGTGGTGCTGGTGGCCCTGTTCGCCTGGGAGATGAGCGCGACGGCGATCGCCGCCTCCGTCGTCCAGGGGCTGCTGCTGGCGCTGACCCTGCTCTACATCGTGTTCGGCGCGCTGCTGCTGCTGGAGACGCTGACCAAGAGCGGCGCGATGGCCACCATCCGCGCCGGTTTCACCAGCATCAGCCCCGACCGGCGGGTGCAGGCGATCATCATCGGCTGGCTGTTCGGCAGCTTCATCGAGGGTGCGTCGGGCTTCGGCACCCCCGCCGCCGTGGTCGCGCCGCTGCTGCTGGCCCTGGGCTTCCCGGCGATGGCCGCGGTCATGGTCGGCCTGATCATCCAGAGCACGCCGGTGAGCTTCGGCGCGGTCGGCACCCCGATCCTGGTCGGCGTCAGCGGCGGGCTCAGCGGCTCCGGCGCCGTCGAGGAGCGGACGACGGTGCTCGGCATCCAGTTCCCCGAGCTGCTGGAGCGGATCGGCCTGCAGGTGGCGCTGATCCACGCGGCCATCGGCACGCTGATCCCGCTGTTCCTCGCCTGCATGCTGTGCGGCTTCTTCGGTGAGCGGAAGCGGTTCGCCGACGGCCTGGCGATCTGGCCGTTCGCGCTGTTCGCCGCGTTCGCCATGACCATCCCGTCGGTGACCGTCGCCGCGGTGCTCGGCCCGGAGTTCCCGTCGCTGCTGGGCGGCCTGACCGGCCTGGTCATCGTGATGTTCGCGTCCAGCCGCGGCTTCCTGATGCCGAAGAAGACCTGGGACTTCCCGGCCCGCGAGCGCTGGGCGGCCAACTGGATGGGCAGCCTCGCCCCCGAGGACGAGAAGGGCGTCGCCGGCCCGAAGATGAGCATCTGGCTGGCCTGGACGCCGTACGTCATCGTCGCGGCGCTGCTGGTGCTCAGCCGCACGATCGACCCGGTGACGGAGTTCCTCACCACCGGCTGGCGGGTGGTCAACGTCGACGACATCTTCGGCACCGGCATCGCCCAGGCGCTGCAGGTGGTCTACCTGCCCGGCTTCCTGTTCATCCTCACCTGCCTGATCACCTACGCCCTGCACCGGATGAAGCCGGCGCAGATCGCCGCGTCGTGGAAGGTGGCCGGCAGTCAGCTGGCCGGGGCGGCGGTGGCGCTGCTGTTCGCCCTGCCGCTCGTCCGGGTGTTCATCAACTCCGGGGCCGACTTCAACGACTCCGGCCTGGCGTCGATGCCGCTCACCCTCGCCGAGGGGGCCGCGTCGATCGCCGGCAACACCTGGCCGGCGTTCGCGCCGTGGATCGGGGCGCTGGGCGCGTTCGTGGCCGGCAGCAACACGGTGAGCAACCTGATGTTCTCGCTGTTCCAGTTCTCCACCGGCGAGCAGATCGGCGTCACCCCGGAGACCGTCGTCGCCACCCAGGCGGTCGGCGGTGCGGCGGGCAACATGATCACGGTGCACAACATCGTGGCGGCGTCCGCGACGGTCGGCCTGATCGGCCGCGAGGGCGACCTGATCCGCAAGACGATCCTGCCGACCATCTACTACTGCCTGATGGCCGGCGGCATCTCGCTGGTGGCGATCTACGGGTTCGGGGCCAACCTGAGCACGCTGTGGCTCGCCGTCCTGCTGGTCGCGCTCGCGGCGCTGATCGTCGCGCTGCGGCGGGCGCCCGGCCGGGACAACGACGAGCTGGTCGGCGCCGGGGGTGGCACGGTGACGGGTGGGGCGGAGACCGGTGGCGCGCCCGGGGACGGGCGCGAGCACACCGACCTCGTCGTCGACCCCAGCCGCACCCGCGACGAGCGCTGACCCGGCGCCGCTGATCGTCCCCCGCCCCCTGCGTCATCCGGCGCAGGGGGGCGGTCGGGGTCGGCAGTTCGCGGGCGGCGGTGCGCGGACCGGCGATGACGCGGCCCGCGTCCGCTGGCCGGCCCGGATGCCCGCCCGCTGTCCCGGGGGAGGGTGCCGGGCAGACTCGCCGGCGTGACGGTGGTGGTGGTCGGTGCCGGCCCGGTCGGGGTGACCGCGGCGCTGCTGCTGGCCCGCCGCGGCGTCGACGTCCTGGTGCTCGACCGGCACCCGGCCGCCTATCCCCAGCCGCGCGCGGTGCACCTGGACGACGAGTCGCTGCGGGTGCTGCAGGCCGCCGGCGTCGCCGAGGCGTTCACCGCGGTCAGCCGGCCGATGGCCGGGCTGCGCCTGCTGGACGGCGAGCACCGCACGCTCGCCGAGTTCCCCCGCGGGGACGGCGAGCACGGCTGGCCGCAGGCCTCGATGTTCAGCCAGCCCGACCTGGAGGCGGTGCTCCGCGATGCGCTGGCCGCCGAGCCGCGGGCGTCGCTGCGCGGCGGGGTCGAGGTGTTGCACGTGGAACAACCGGGACCCGTCCGTCTCACCGTCCGCGACCGGGCCACCGGCGCCGAGGACGTGCTGACCGCCGACGCCGTGCTCGGCTGCGACGGCGCGAACAGCACGGTGCGCCGGCTGATCGGGTCGTGGATGGTCGACCTCGGCCCCTCCGAGCGGTGGCTCGTCGTCGACCTGGCGGCCGATGCCCCGCTGGACGTCTGGCCCGGCGTGCACCAGGTCTGCGACCCGGTGCGCCCGGCGACGTTCATGCCGATCGCCGGCGACCGCTACCGCGCCGAGTTCCGGCTGGGCGCCGAGGAGTCCGCCGCCGATCTCGACCTGCCGGCGCTGCTCGGCCGGTTCGGTGCGCAGGGTTGCACCGTCGTCCGCCGGGCCGAGTACACCTATGCCGCCCAGGTGGCCGACCGCTGGCGGGACCGGCGGGTGCTGCTGTGCGGGGACGCCGCGCACCTGACCCCGCCGTTCATCGGTCAGGGCCTCGGGCTCGGCTTGCGCGACGTGCACCAGCTGACCTGGAAGCTCGCCGCGGTGCTCGACGGCGCGGACGACGCCCTGCTCGACACCCACCAGGCCGAGCGGGCCCCGCACGCGACCGCGCTGATCCGGGTCGCGGTGCTCCTCGGCCGGCTGATGACCGGCGGCGGCGACCGGGCGGCCCTGGCCCGGCGGGCCGCGCTGACGGCGGTGCAGCGGCTGCCCCGGCTGGCCGCCTTCGCCGCCGCCAGCCGGACGCCTCCGCTGCGTCGCGGACCGCTGGTGCGCCGGGCCCGGTTCGCACCCGGCTCCCCGGTCGGGTCGCTCCTGCCCCAGCCGCCGGTCGCGGGCGTCCAGCGGTTGGACGACCTCCTCGGCCCCGGCTGGGCGGTGCTCACGGCGGGTGGGCCGGTGCCGGCGGACTGGCCCGGGCGCCGGGTCGTGCTGGGCGCGGACGTCGACTCCCCGGAGCTGGCCCGGTGGCTGCGCGGTCGCTCGGTGCTGGTGCGCCCCGACCGGATCGTCGCCGCCGTCCAGCCGGGGACCGCCTAGAGGTACTGCTCTCCGGCGGAGGCCGCTCGCTCGGCCTTCGCGGCGGCCGCGGCCTGCTGCGTGAGGGCGGCCGCCAGCGCCGAAGCGCAGGCGTGGACACGCTGCTGGGCGGCCCGGATCGCCTGCTCGTCCGCCTTGGCGTCGACCAGGCGCTGCAGCGCCTCCTGCGCCTCGGCGAGCTGCTGCTTCAGCGCCGCGATCGCGGGCGTGCTGCCGTCCGTGGTGCCGCTCGCAGGGGCTGCCCCGGCGGCGCCGCCGGGCGTGCGCTGTGCCCCGGTGCGGGCATCGGCCGCCTGGGACTGACGGAACGCTGCAGCGATCACCGCACTGCTGCTTCCCACCGCACTGATCGACACGACGCCTCCTCGGAGTGACTGCTCCCTCTTGCCATCGGCTGCCGTGCGACGTCCTTGATCCGAGCGGTCGATCTCCTGCCCACCGAGCGCGCCCGGTCGTGCGACGTCGCACCTCTCGGCGCCCACTCCCCTGCCCTGACCGACCGCGCACGGCACTCACGTAGTCGCCCAGGTCGCGGCGGCCGCTTCGCGGTGACGCGCCGGATCGTCGGCGGACCGGGGACCTGCCAGGGTGGGGTGCCGACGAGAGGGGCAGCGCGTGGCTGACACGGACCCGGTGGACCCGTTCCCGCTGGCTGCGGCGCGCCGGCGCGCGGTCGCCGACCTGCTCGAGGGCCTGGACGACGCCCAGCTGAGCACGCCGAGCCTGTGCGCGGGGTGGGACGTGCGCACGGTGGGTGCCCACCTCGCCGACTCCACCGCCCCCGGGGCGCTGGGGGAGTTCGTGCGGGACCTGGTGCGCGCCCGCGGCCGGCTGCACCGGGCCAACGACGAGGCGGCCCGTCGAGCCGGGCGTCGTCCGGTGGCCGAGACGGTGGCGTTGCTGCGGGAACGGGCGGAGAGCCGGTCCACCCCACCGGTCACCGGCCCGCGGGCGCCGCTGACCGAGGTGCTGGTGCACGAGGGGGACATCAGGGTCCCGCTGGGGCTCCCGTTCGACCCGGATCCCGCGGCGGTGCGGGTGGCGCTGGAGTTCGTCACCACCGGGCGCCCGGTGGGGTTCGTGCCCCGCGGCCGGCTGCGTGGCCTCCACCTGCTGGCCACCGACCTGGACTGGTCGGCGGGGGACGGCGCCGAGGTCCGCGGGCGGGGGATCGACCTGCTGCTCGCTGCCTGCGGCCGGTCCGCCGTCCTCCCGCAGCTCGAGGGCCCGGGGCGGCAGCTCCTCGTCGACCGGCTCGGAGCTCCCCCGGCGTGACGGGGCGCTGTACAGGCGCGGCCGGCTGCGCCATCCTCCGCGCATGCCCGAGCGCCGCCGTCCGTTGCTGCTGACCGCCGAGATCGGCTGGCTGCTCGTCTCCACAGTGCTGCTGGCCATCGCCGCCACCCAGACCGATGGGTGGCGGGCCGTCTGGCTGGTCGTCCTGGCGGTGAACGCCGTGGTGGTCGGCCGCCGGGTCGCGGTGATGGCCCGCCGGGCTGGGCGCGCCCACCCGTAGCCGGCGCGGCTAGCGTGGCCGGGTGAGCTTCGACGTCGCCGCCCTCCGCGCCCACTTCCCGGCCCTGACCGACGGGGCCGCGCACTTCGACGGCCCGGGCGGCTCGCAGACCCCCGACGTCGTCGCGCAGGCGGTGGCCGCCACGATGACCCAGCCGATGGCCATCCGCGGTTCGGTCACCCAGGCCGAGCGGAACGCCGACGCGGTGGTCGTCGAGGCCCGGCAGGCGGTCGCCGACCTGACCGGTGGGCACCCCGGCGGCGTCGTCTTCGGCCGCAGCGCCACCGCGCTGACCTACGAGTTCGCCCGCGCGCTGAGCGCCGGCTGGGGCGCCGGTGACGAGGTCGTCGTCACCCGGCTGGACCACGACGCCAACATCCGGCCCTGGGTGCAGGCGGCCGAGGCGTGCGGGGCGACGGTGCGGTGGGCCGACTTCGACCCGGCCACCGGCGAGCTCGACCCGGCCACCGTCGGGGCGCTGCTGTCCGACCGCACCCGGCTGGTCGCCCTCACCGGCGCCTCCAACCTGCTCGGCACCCGCCCCGACGTCGCCGCGATCACCGCCCTCGCACACGACGCCGGGGCGCTGACCTGGGTCGACGGCGTGCACCTCACCGCGCACGCGCCGGTCGACGTCACCGCCCTGGGCGCGGACTTCTTCGTCTGCTCGCCGTACAAGTTCCTCGGCCCGCACGTCGGCTGCCTGGTCGCCGCCCCGGAGCTGCTGGAGACGCTGCACCCGGAGAAGCTGCTGCCCTCCAGCAACGCCGTCCCGGAGCGCTTCGAGCTGGGCACGCTGCCCTACGAGCTGCTGGCCGGCACCACCGCGGCGATCGACCTGATCGCCGCGCAGGCCGGTGCCGAGGGCGACCGCCGCAGCCGGCTGGTCGCCGCGATGGCCGCCTTCGAGCAGCACGAGGACCGGCTGCGGGAGCGGGTCGAGGACGGCGTCCGGGACCTGCCCGGCGTCACCCTGTGGTCACGGGCGGCGCTGCGCACCCCCACCCTGCTGCTCACCTTCGACGGCCGGGACGCCGCCGAGGCCCATCGGGCCCTGGCCGAGCGGGGCGTCAACGCCCCCGCCGGCTCCTTCTACGCCATCGAGGCCAGCCGCCACCTGGGGCTGGGCGACGCCGGCGGGCTGCGGGTCGGGCTCGCCCCCTACACCGACGACGCCGACGTCGACCGGCTGCTCGCCGGTCTCCGGGAGTGGCTGGCTGCCTGACGCCGGCCGGGTGCACAGCCGGACGCCGGTGACGGCCAGGACGGCGACCGCGACGGCGATCAGCAGCCGGAAGTCGACCAGACCGACCAGCACCGCGCCCAGCCCGGAGGAGACGGTCTGCGCGCCGTTCATCGCCACCATGCCGGCGCCGGCCACCCGGCCCTGCAGGTGGCGGGGCGTGCGCTTCTGCCGCGCGGTGACGTAGGCGACGACGAACCAGGGGATCGCCGCCCCGGCCAGCGCCGAGCCGGCGAGCACCAGCGCCGTGGAACCGAACGCCATCGGGGTCAGCGCGACGGCGAAGGCGGCCAGCGCGACCCCGACCGCGCGCCCCTCACCCACCCGGCGCAGCAGCCAGGCGGCGGTGAGCCCGCCGAGGACGCTGCCCGCGCCCTGCACGCTGGTCAACACGCCGAAGAACGCGGCCGGCTGACCGAGCCCCTCGTCGATGACCGCGAAGACCACCGTGTCGAGGAGGCCGAGCACGCCCATCCCGGCCGCCAGGGCCAGCACGATCTGCCGCAGCACCGGGTCACCGCCCAGGTGCCGGAACCCGGCGGCGAACTCCCGGCGGAACGACTCGCGGGCCACCGCCGCCGGGTCGGACTCGGCGATCCGCACGGTGGTCAGCATCAGGGCGGCGACCGCGAAGGTCCCGGCGGTCAGCACCGCCACCGAGCCGCCGCCGAACCCGGCGTACAGGGCCGCGCCGACCAGCGGGCTGACCAGTCGCAGCCCCTGGTCGACGGTGGACAGCGCGGCGTTCGCCGAGCCGAGCTGGGCGTCGGGGAGCAGGTCGCGGAGCAGCCCGGACTGCGCCGCGCTGTGCGTGATCGCGACCAGGCCGTAGCCCAGCGCCACCGCGTAGAGCAGCCACAGTTGCTCGGGTCCGTGGACGGTGAGCAGGGAGAGCACGCCGGCGCCGGCGGCGAGGTCGACCCCGATCAGCAGCGGACGGCGGCGCACCCGGTCGACCAGGTGGCCGATCACCGGGGCGGCCGCGGTGGGCAACAGGATCGCCAGGAAGACCAGGCCGGCGGCGGAGTTGCTTCCGGTGAGCTCCTTGGCCCAGATCGCCAGGGTCAGGTACAGCGCGCTGTCGCCGAAGTTGCCCAGTGACCAGCCGAGGAACAGCCGGCGGAACCGCGGCTCGGCGAAGGCGCCCATCAGCCGGTGCCGGTGCTCAGGCCCACGCTGGTGGCGGTGAACAGCCGCACCGGGCGGGCGCCGTCGGGGCGGCCGGCCGGGTCGCCGGCGCGCTGGACGAAGAACTGCTCGACCACCGCGGCCAGCGCCTCGTGCAGCTCGCCGACCTCCTCGGCGGTGAGCCAGGCGGTCGAGCCGGTCATCCGGGTGGCGTCCCGCCAGGGCGGCTCCTCGCCGTCTCGCCGCGCTGACCAGGCGCGCAGCCGCCCGAGCTCCTGGTCCAGGAAGAACTCGTCGACCGCGGCGGCGACGGCCCGGCCCTCCGCGTCCTGCGCCGGCTCGATCAGCTGGGTCGTCGAGGTCAGCCGCCAGGGCTTCTCCCGCCCGGTGCCCGGTGCCCGCTCGATGAAGCCGTGCTTCTCCAGGGTGCGCAGGTGGAACGAGCAGCTGGCCACGCTCTCGCCCACCAGTTCGGCGCACCGGGTGGCCGTCGCGGTGCCCTCGCCGGAGAGGGCCTCGAGCAGGGCCAGCCGCAGCGGGTGGGCGAGCGCCCGGATCGCCTGCGGGTCCCGGACGTGCCGGCGTCCGTCGTCGGTCATACGAGGAGCGTGGCATGCGCAATAAGTATTGCGCAAGAACTCTTTAGCGTTCGGCGATGCCCTTGATGGCAGCCAGCGTCGCCGGGATGCCCTCGTGGGCGGCGCGGGTGCGGTTCTCGATCTGGGTCTGCGCCTGGTCGCCGTAGTTCTCGGCGAAGAACTGCTGGCCGGCGGGCAGGAACTCCCACGACTCGGTCAGTCGGGTGCCGTCCTCGACCGGGGTCATGGTGAAGCCCCAGCGCACCAGCTTCCCGCCGACCAGCCAGGCGAACTCGCGACCGCGCTCGGCGGCGACCACCTGGCTGCGGGTCTCCCAGACCCGGCCGGGCACCTCGTTGCGGCCGGTGAACCAGTCGCCGACCTGGCCCGATGCCCCCTCGTCCCACCAGCAGGCGGTGCAGATCGGGCTCCACTCGCCGGTGCGGGTCACGTCCGACACCAGGTCGTAGAGGGCCTCGGGGGTGGTGGCGACGACGATCGACTCGGCGTGGGTCAGGCTCTCGGTCACCGGGGCAGTCTCTACCTGTGCTGACGGCGGCTGCCGCCGTGCCAGTCCTCCTGCGCGCCCACCTGGTCCGGCTCGACGCCGAGCCCGCGCAGCTGGGGCAGCTCGCGCAGGCTGCGCTTGAGCTCGGCGAACCCGGGGAAGCTGGCCAGACCCACCACGTGGTCCCACAGCGCGACGGCGTCCTCCTCGGCGGGCAGCCGGCTGATCACCGGGCCGAAGAACGCGACCCCGGCCGGCGGCTGGAAGTGCAGGATCGGCGTCCCGACGTCCTTGCCGGTGAGCGCCAGCGCCTCGTCGGTCTCGGCCTGGATCAGCCGGTCGTACGAGGAGTCCTCCAGCGCGTCGGCCAGCCCGGCCGGCAGCCCGGCGCCGGTCAGCACCGGCTCGAGGTAGCCGCGGGTGCCCCGGTCGCCACCGGTCGCGCCGGGCTCGGGTGGGGTGTCGAAGATGCGCCGGCCCAGCGCCTCGTAGAGCGTGCCGACCGCCGCCGGGCCGTGCTCGGCCCGGGTGCGCGCGGCGACCCGCAGCAGCCGCAGGCCCGCGGTGTGGCCGGCCTCGTACTCCGGCGGGAACTGCGCGGCGTAGTCGACGTGCGCGTTGACCAGCCGCAGCGAGATGAACCGCCACTCGACGGTGTAGTCGCGCTGGGCCATGACCAGCCGCACCCACTTGCTGGTCATCCAGGCGAACGGGCAGACGGGGTCGAAGTAGAAACGGACGTCGGCATCGGCCATGGCCCGAGGCTGCCACCGACGGACCGGTCCGGCTCGTCGCGGGCCCGAGGGGTGGAACCGAGACCGGCGGGTACCGGGCTGCCCATGTGCGGCGCCGTGCGGTCGCCGCCCCGTCCCTCGACCTCAGGAGCGCCGCCATGGCCCGCAACACCCTCTCCCGTTCCCTGCACGACGTCGGCCTCGCCGCCTGGTTCGGCGGCACGCTCGCCAACGCCGTCGCCCTCAACCCGGCCTCCGGCGAGGCGGGCAGCGCCCGGGCCACCGGCGCCGTCGCGAACGACGGCTGGAACCGGTGGACGCCGGTCAACGCCGCCGCCATCGGCGCCCACCTCATCGGCAGCGTCGGCCAGCTCGGCGCGAACAAGCAGCGGGTCGCCCAGCAGCAGGGCGCCGGCGCCATGTCCGGGGTGAAGACGCTGCTCACCGTGGCCGCCCTCGGGGTCACCGCCTACAGCCGGGTGCTCGGCAAGGTCGTGTCGCAGGGCGGGGCCACGCCGTCGAAGCGGGCGACCAAGCCCTCCAAGCGGGCGCGCGGCGAGATCGCCGCCGCCCAGGAGCGGCTCGACCAGCTGCAGTGGGTCGTCCCGGCGCTGACCGGCGCCCTGGTCGTGGTCAGCTCCTACGCCGGGGAGCAGCAGCGCCCGTCCGAGGTGCTGCGCGGCATCTCCGGCACGACGACGGTCTGACCCGTCTGCCCCCGGGCCGGCGGCAGGCCGCCGGCCCGGGGGCGGAAGGCCCCTGCGGCCGGCTGCGTCCCGGTCGCGGGCCCGGAGTCGACCGCGCGCCGACAGGTGCGGCTTGCACCGGCTGGCACTCGGTGCCAGCGTGGTGGTGACGGAGCACGGGCCACCACCACCACCGCGCCACCGACGGCGCAGGGCGGAGCGATCCCATGACAGGACGGCTGACCGGCAAGGTCGCCTTCATCACCGGTGCGGCTCGCGGACAGGGGCGGGCGCACGCGGTGCGGCTGGCTCGCGAGGGGGCGGACCTCCTCGCGCTGGACCTGGCCGGGCCGCTGCCCGGTGTGCCGTACGAGTCGGCGACCCCCGACGACCTCGCGGAGACCGCGCGGCAGGTCGAGGCGCTGGACCGCCGGGTGCTCACCCACCAGGGCGACGTCCGCGACCTGGCCGGGATGAAGGCCTTCCTCGACCAGGGCGTTGCCGAGCTGGGCCGGCTGGACGTCGCGGTCGCCAATGCCGGCATCTGCATCCCGGCCACCTGGGACGAGACCACGCCGCAGGTCTTCCAGGACCACATGGACATCAACGTGACCGGGGTGTGGAACACGGTCATGGCCGCGGCGCCGCACATGATCAGCGGCGGCAACGGCGGCGCCATCGTGCTGACCAGCTCCTACGCCGGCAAGAAGATGCAGCCCTTCATGGTCCACTACACGGCCAGCAAGCACGCCGTCACCGGCATGACCCGGGCCTTCGCCGCCGAGCTCGGTCAGCACGGGATCCGGGTCAACTCGGTGCACCCCGGCGCCGTCGCCACGCCGATGGGCGGCGGCGACATGCAGAGCGCCATCGAGCGCACCAACGCGAGCTACCCGCGGCTGGCCGGGATGGGCACCGCATTCCTGGACCCGCCCTACGCCGAGGCCGACCAGATCGCCGACGCCGTGGCCTTCCTGGTCTCCGACGACGCGCGGTGGATCACCGCCGAGCACCTGTCGGTCGACGGAGGCGCCCAGTACTTCTGAGCGGCTGTGCGGCGGTGGGCGCAGCCCGGTCGGCGGAGGCTCGGAGCGTCCGTGGACCGGTCAGCGCAGGCTGGGGAAGCCGGCGGAGAGCTCGTCGAAGGCGTCGTGCAGCGCGCGGGCCAGTGGCAGCCGGACGTCGTCCAGCCAGGTCTCGAACGCCGTCGTCGCGGCCGCCCGGGTGCTGGCGGCGACCAGCCGGGGCACCAGCGCGTCGGGTCGCCCGCCGGTGCGCCGGGCCACGTGCGCGGCGACCACCCGGTCGACGTCGCCGTAGCGCACCTGCGAGTGGGCCAGCAACGCCGGCTCGGTGAGGATCAGCCGCATCCGCTGGCGCAGCATCGGCAGTGCGTCGTCGGCGTAGGCGTTGACCTCGACGTAGGCCGCGCAGATCGAACCGAGCACCGGCTGCCCCGCGGGGGTGGCGGCCAGCATCGCGTCCAGCCGCCGCACGTGCGCGGCGAAGTCGCCCCACACCGCGTCCGCCTTCGACTCGAAGCACCGGAAGAAGGTGCGACGGCTGGTGTCGGCCGCCTCGGCCACCTCGTCCGCGGTGACCTGCTCGAAGCCCCGCGCGGTGAACAGGTCGAGCGCCGCCCGCTCCAGGCGTGCGCGGGTGGCCTCGCGGGTGTCGGGAGCGACCAGCGTCTTGGTCATGGGCGCCATCGTCCTCCCCGGGCACGTCGCACCGACGTTGACACGATCGTCATGTCGCGGAGGTTGCTGGTGGCACTGGGTGTCACTAACGTCGGCGTCGTCCGCACCGTGAGCAAGATCACCAGGAGGTCATCGTGCCCGAGACCAGCCAGAACGACGTCCAGACCGACACCGCCGCCCCGGCCGAGGAGGCCCTGGTCGAGGAGTCGCTCGTCGAGGAGGTCTCCATCGACGGCATGTGCGGGGTGTACTGATCGACACCCCGACGCCCCCGTCCGGGCTGGTGACCGGCTCCTCGGCCGGTGCCCAGCCAGCCGCGGAGCCGGTCACCGTCCCCGCCGACGAAGCGCCCTTCGACCCCGCGGTCCCGTGGCGGAAGTCGGCCTCGGTGGCCCTGCGGCCCGAACCGTTCGGCGCGCTCGTCTACCACTTCGGCAACCGGAAGCTGTCGTTCCTGAAGTCCAAGCCCCTGGTCGCCGTGGTCACGGCGCTGGAGGAGCACCCGGACGTCCCCGGCGCCCTGGCTGCCTGTGACGTCCCGGAGGCCCAGCACCCGGCCTACGTGACCGCGCTCGCCACACTCGCCCGTTCGCAGATGATCGAGCGCCGCTGACCGACCCCCTGTCGCGCCGGCCCCGAGCTGGCCGTGGCCGGTAAGAGCCCCAGACCCGGGCTGCACCCAGCGCAACACCCGGAGGTGTTCCATGACCGCCGTCCTGCCCACCCGACCACCGGCACCGGCACGGCCGACCGGTGGCAAGCTGATCGACCAGTTCGAGTACGGCCTGGACGCACCCATCTGCCTGACCTGGGAGCTCACCTACGCCTGCAACCTGGCGTGCGTGCACTGCCTGTCCTCCTCGGGCCGGCGCGACCCCCGGGAGCTGTCCACCGCCGAGGCCGAGGCGGTGATCGACGAGCTGCAGCGGATGCAGGTGTTCTACGTCAACGTGGGCGGCGGCGAGCCGACCGTCCGGCCGGACTTCTGGCACCTGCTCGACTACGCCATCGGGCACGACGTCGGGGTCAAGTTCTCCACCAACGGCGTCAAGCTGGACAAGGCCCGCGCCGCGCAGCTGGCCCGCACCGACTACGTGGACGTGCAGATCTCCCTGGACGGCGCCACCGCCGAGGTCAACGACCGGGTCCGCGGCACCGGCTCGTTCGCCACCGCCACGAAGGCGCTGGAGAACCTGGCCGAGGCCGGGATGAAGGACTTCAAGGTCTCCGTCGTGGTCACCCGGGAGAACGCCGGGCAGCTCGACGAGTTCAAGGAACTCACCGACCACTACGGCGCCCAGCTGCGGATCACCCGGCTGCGACCGTCGGGCCGCGGGGCCGACGTCTGGGACGAGCTGCACCCCACGATGGCCCAGCAGAAGGACCTGTACTCCTGGCTGCTGGCCAACGGCGACAAGGTGCTCACCGGCGACTCGTTCTTCCACCTGTCGGCGTTCGGCGAGGCGCTGCCCGGGCTCAACCTGTGCGGCGCGGGGCGCGTGGTGTGCCTGATCGACCCGGTGGGTGACGTGTACGCCTGCCCGTTCGCCATCCACGAGAACTTCCTGGCCGGCAACGTGCGCTCCCCCGGTGGGTTCCAGCAGGTGTGGCAGGGCAGCGAGCTCTTCGCCGACCTGCGCAACCCGCAGACCGGCGGTGCCTGCACCAAGTGCCAGCACTTCGACTCCTGCCGGGGCGGCTGCATGGCGGCGAAGTTCTTCACCGGTCTGCCGCTGGACGGACCCGACCCGGAGTGCGTGCAGGGCTACGGGGAGAGCGCGCTGGCCGCCCGCGACCTGGAGCTGGTCACCCCCAAGAGCCACCTCGACCACTCGCACACGGGGCCGGTGCGCGGCCAGCCCACCTTGCTGGGCATGCCGAGCGTCCCCCCGGCGAAGATCTGCGACGAGTCCCCGCTGGCCGGCCTGCAGCTGGGCTGACCCGGACGCCCGCCGCTCGCCGCCCGTCGCCCTGCTGCCAGCAGGGTGGCGGGCAGCGGGCGTGCGCCCTCCCGTCCCCGGGCTCCGGGCCGGGCGTCCGGCGGTCAGCGCCCGGACATTGCGACCGGATGACGCTTCGCCGGACGGGTGTAGCCGCCGGCGCGTTCGGGCAGGTCCACGAGCAGGCAGCGAGCTGAACCCAGCGCTCGTGCCTGCCGGACCTCGCCTCCCTGGCGGTCGTGCAGTGCGCACCCACGGAGGCCGGTGGCGCCCCCGGTAGGGGTGGCGCCCATCTGATCCCCCGCTGAGCCGAGGCGAGAGACCGGATCCCGAGACGATCAGTCAGAGGAGAAGGACATGGCACTCACCAGCAACCACGAGGGCAAGGTCGCCCTGATCACCGGCGCAGCCCGCGGCCAGGGCCGCAGCCACGCCGTCCGGCTCGCCGAGGAGGGCGCGGACATCATCGCGGTCGACCTGTGCGCGCAGATCGGCTCGGTGGCCTACCCGATGGCCACCCCCGACGACCTGGCGCAGACCGCCAAGGAGGTCGAGGCGCTCGACCGGCGGATCGTCACCCGCCAGGCCGACGTCCGGGACATGGCCGCCCTGCAGGCCGCGGTCGACGAGGGCATCGCCGAGCTCGGCGCGGTCGACATCGTGCTGGCCAACGCCGGCATCGCACCGCAGCTGACCTCCGACCCGGACCCCGACCACGAGCAGGCCTTCCGCGACGTGGTCGAGGTGAACCTCTTCGGCGTCCGCAACACCGTGCACGCCGCCGTCCCCAGCATGATCGACAAGGGGCAGGGCGGGGCGATCGTGCTCACCAGCTCCACCCAGGGCCTCACCGGTCGCGGCGGGGACGGCAGCGGCGGGATGGACGGCTACGCCGCCGCCAAGCACGGCGTCGTCGGCCTGATGCGCACCTACGCGAACTGGCTGGCCGAGCACAAGATCCGGGTGAACACCGTGCACCCCACCGGTGTGCAGACACCGATGATCGAGAACGACGAGATGACCGCCTACATGGAGGCGAACCCCGGCATCTCCGCCGCGCTGGAGAACCTCATGCCGGTGGAGAGCGTCGAGGCGGTCGACATCAGCAACGCCATCGCCTGGCTGGTCAGCGACCACGCCCGCTTCGTCACCGGGGTGACCCTCCCGGTGGACGCCGGGTTCACCGTCAAGTGACCGCCGGCCCCGCCCGCGGGCGGGGCCTCCCGACCGGTGACCCGGCCGCGGGCCGGGTCGCCGGCGACCCCACGAACAGGAGACAGGAGCACCATGGCCAGCACCAAGGACTGGTTCGAGACCGTGAACGAGGCCCAGTGGCGGGCGAAGAAGCGGCTGCCGCGGTCGGTCTACCTGGCACTGCTGGCCTCCACCGAGCGGGGGCTCACCCTCTCGGACAACGTCGGCGCCTTCGACGAGCTGGGCTGGCGGCCGAGGATCGCCGACCTCCCCGGCGAGCGCGACCTGAGCACCACGGTGCTCGGCCACGAGATCTCGATGCCGCTGATGATCTCGCCGGTGGGCGTGCAGGCGGTGCACCCCGAGGGTGAGGTCGCCGTCGCCCGTGCCGCCAAGGAGGAGGGCACCGCGATGGGCCTGTCCGCCTTCGGCAGCAAGCCGGTGGAGGAGGTCGCCGCGGCCAACCCGCTGACCTTCCTGCAGACGTACTGGGTGGGCTCCCGGGACGACATCCTGGCCCGCGCCGAGCGCGGCAAGGCGGCCGGCGCAAAGGCGTTCATCCTCACCCTCGACTGGTCGTTCGCCTCCCGCCGCGACTGGGGCAGCCCGCCCATCCCGCAGAAGCTGGACCTCAAGACGATGGCCAGCTTCGCCCCCGAGGTGATCCGCAAGCCGCGGTACCTGGCCACCTACCTGCGGCACAAGCAGCTGCCGGAGCTGGGCGTGCCCAACATCGGCGCGGTCGGCGAGGAGCCGCCGGGGTTCTTCGACGCCTACGGCATGTGGATGCAGACCCCGCCCCCCACCTGGGACGACCTCGCCTGGCTGGTCGACCAGCTGGACCTGCCGGTGGTGATCAAGGGCGTCAGCCACCCGGACGACGCGCGCCGGGTGGTGGACATCGGTGCCGCGGCGCTCTCGGTCTCCACCCACGGGGGCAACAACCTGGACAGCACCCCTGGCTCGATCCGCTCGCTGCCCGGCGTCGTCGACGCGGTCGGCGACCAGGTCGAGGTCCTCTTCGACGGCGGCATCCGCCGCGGCGCGGACGCGGTCAAGGCGCTGGCACTCGGCGCCCGGGCGGTGATGATCGGCCGGGCCTACCTGTGGGGCATGGCCGCGGGTGGCGAACAGGGCGTGCGCAACGTGCTGTCGATCATGCGCAGCGGCATCGACGAGACGCTGCTGGGTCTCGGGCACTCCTCCGTGCACGACGTGCGCCGCGAGGACCTCATCGTCCCGGCCGGCTTCACCCGGCTGGACGGCGAGCCCCCGGCCGCCGCGACCGCGGTCGCGGCCCTGCCGACGACGCGGCAGGCCCCGCCCACCGCGCACCCCGAGGGCTGACCCACGGGCACGATGGAGGGCAAGGTCGCCCTGGTCACCGGCGCCGCACGTGGCCAGGGGCGCAGCCACGCGGTCCGGCTGGCGGAGGAGGGCGCCGACGTGATCGCCGTCGACCGGTGCGGCCAGATCGGCACGGTGCCCTACCCGATGGCCACGCCGGACGACCTGGCCGAGACCGTGCGGCAGGTCGAGGCGGCCGACCGGCGGATCGTTGCCGCCCAGGCCGACGTCCGGGACGGTGCGGCGATGAAGCAGGTCGTGGACGACGGGGTCGCCCGGCTCGGCCGGCTGGACGTCGTCGTCGCCAATGCCGGGGTGACCAGCTACGCCCGGGCGGAGGACCTCTCCGACGAGATGTGGGACGACGTCGTCGGCACCTGCCTCTCCGGCGTCTTCCGCACGGCCCGGGCGGCCATCCCGCACCTGAAGGCCGACGGCGGTGCGATGGTGCTGATCAGCTCCACCGAGGGGCTGACGGCCAACCAGCACATGGCGCACTACACCGCTGCCAAGCACGGTGTCGTGGGCCTGACCAAGGTGCTCGCCCTGGAGCTGGCACCGCACCGGATCCGGGTCACCTCGGTGCACCCCACCTCGGTGGACACCGGGATGATCCACAACGAGGCCACCTACGAGCTGTTCCGGCCCGACCTGGCCCCCGGCGAGATCTCCCGGGACGACGTCGCCGGGCCGTTCCAGGGGCTGAACGCGCTGCCCGTCCCGTGGATGGACCCGGTGGACACCACCGAGGCGGTGGCCTGGCTGGTCAGCGACGCGGCCCGGTACGTCACCGGGATCCAGCTGCCGGTCGACGCCGGCGCCACCACCACGTAGCTCCCCATCCACGCAACGGGCCGACCCCGGTTGCGTGGGCTGGCCGCCGGCAGCTCCCAGACCCGGAGCGGGCCGGCACCCCCGACCGAGAGGACCTCTCATGGGAAAGCTCGACGGCAAGGTCGCATTCGTCACCGGCGCGGCACGCGGTCAGGGCCGCAGCCACGCCGTGCACCTGGCACGCGAGGGGGCGGACATCATCGCCGTCGACCAGTGCGCCCCGGTGGGCACGGTGCCCTACGACCTGGCCACCCCCGACGACCTGGCGCAGACGGCCACGGAGGTCGAGGCGCTGGACCGCCGGATCATCACCACCCAGGCCGACGTCCGGGACGGCGCGGCGATGAAGCAGGCGGTGGACGACGGCGTCGCCCAGCTCGGCCGGCTGGACATCGTCGTGGCCAACGCCGGCATCCTCAGCTTCTCCACCGCCGAGGAGATGAGCGACGAGATGTGGGACGACATGATCGCCACCAACCTCTCCGGCCAGTTCAAGGCGGTGCGCCCGGCGATCCCGCACCTGAAGGCCAATGACGACGGCGGGGCGATCGTGATCACCAGCTCCACCGCCGGCCTCAAGGCGGTGCAGAACCTGGCGCACTACACCGCGGCCAAGCACGGCGTCGTCGGTCTGGTGAAGGTGCTCGCCCTGGAGCTCGCGCCGGACAAGATCCGGGTCAACTCGGTGCACCCCACCAACGTGAACACCGACATGATCCAGAACCAGTCGACGTACTCGAACTTCCGGCCCGACCTGGACAACCCGGGCAAGGACGAGGTGCAGGACACCTTCGCCAGCCTCAACGCGCTGCCCATCCCGTGGGTGGAGTCCGCCGACGTCAGCGAGGCGGTGCTCTACCTGGTGTCCGACTCCGGCCGGTACGTCACCGGCATCCAGCTGCCGGTGGACGCCGGGATGCTCACCAAGTAGGAGGAGATCGCCATGGCAGGACGACTCGAGGGCAAGGTCGCCTTCATCACCGGCGCCGCACGCAGCCAGGGACGCAGCCATGCGCTGCGGCTGGCCGAGGAGGGCGCCGACATCATCGCCGTCGACATCGCCGCCCCGGTGGAGTCGATCGGGATGTACCCGCCGGCCACCGAGGACGACCTGGCGGAGACCGTGCGCCAGGTGGAGGCCCTGGACCGGCGGATCATCGCCACCAAGGCCGACGTCCGCGACCCGGCGGCGCTGAAGTCCGCCGTCGACGACGGCGTCGCCCAGCTCGGCAAGCTGGACATCGTGCTGGCCAACGCCGGGGTGTTCGAGATCTTCCCGGCGCTGGAGCTCGCCGACAGCGCCTGGCAGGAGATGATCGACATCAACCTGACCGGCGTGTGGAACACCTGCAAGGCGACCCTGCCGCACCTGATCGAGAACGGTGGCGGGGCGATGGTGCTCACCAGCTCCACCGCCGGGCTCAAGGGGACGCCGAACACGATCCACTACACCGCGGCCAAGCACGGCGTGGTCGGGATCATGCGGACGCTGGCCAACGAGTTCGCGGCCAACTCGATCCGGGTCAACACCGTGCACCCGACCGGGGTGGACACGGTGATGATCCAGAACGAGAAGACCCGCGGGCTGTTCCTCGGCGGCGCGGAGAACCCGACCCGGGAGCAGGCGGCCGAGGCGTTCGAGGCCACCAACGCGCTGCCGGTGCCCTGGGTCGAGGCCCGGGACATCTCCAACGCGATCCTGTTCCTCGTCTCCGACGAGGCGCGGTACATCACCGGGGTCACCCTGCCGGTCGACGCCGGCTACACCGTCAAGTGACCACCCCCGGTGCCGGGGAGCAGCTCCGGCACCGGGGTCGCAGATCGTGGAGGTCGACATCAGCGCGCAGCAGGGCACCAGCGACGAGGTCGTCACCGGCAGCCGGGTCACCGGCGACACCGGGGAGCAGGTCCGCAAGGCCCGGGAACGGATCGCCGAGCACGTCGTCGGCCGGGAACGGGAACTGGACCTGCTGCTCGCCGCGGTCGCCGCCGGCCGCGACCTGCTGCTGGAGGGCCCGCCGGGCACGTCGAAGTCGACGCTGCTGCGCGCGGTCACCGAGGAGTGGGGCATCCCGCTGGTCTTCGTGGAGGGCAATGCCGACCTGACGCCGTCCCGGCTGATCGGCCACCACAACCCGGCCCGGGTGCTGCGCGAGGACTACACGCCGGAGAACTTCGAGCCCGGACCGCTGGTGCAGGCCATGCGGCAGGGCGGGTTCCTCTACGTCGAGGAGTTCAACCGGGCACCGGAGGACACCCTCAACGCGCTGCTCACCGCGATGGCCGAGCGCCGGGTCACCATCCCGACCGCCGGCACGGTCGACGCCGAGCCGACCTTCCGGGTGGTCGCCTCGATGAACCCGTTCGACAACGTGGGCACCACCCGGCTGCCGCAGAGCGTGCACGACCGGCTGTGCCGGCTCGCGATCGGGTACCAGGACGCCGAGGCCGAACGGGGCATCACCGTGCGCCGCACCGGCGTGGAGAACGGCCGGCTGGTCGCCGATGCGGTCGCGGTCAGCCGGGCCACCCGGGAACGGGACGACGTCCGGCAGGGCAGCAGCGTGCGCGGCGCCATCGACATCACCCTGGTGGCCGCCCAGCTGGCCGCGGTGCGGGACGTCGACCTGCCGGCCGAGGACTCGGTCGACCCGCCGCGCGGCCTGCCCGAGCAGTACACCACCGTCGTGCTGGACGCGATGATCGTCGCGCTGTCCGGCCGGATCCAGGTCGACGAGGTCAGCGGCGCCACCCCGGAGAGCGTGATCCGGGAGATCTGGGAGGACCACTTCCTGCTCGAGCCCTCGGCGGCCGAACCCGGTTGAAGGGACGTCGCCGCCGACGCGCCGGTGGAACGCCGGCGGCCCGGCGGAGGGCGCCCCCAGGGCATGCAGCCGCTGCGCCGCAAGCCCAAGCAGCTGGACGAGGAGCCGTCGCTGTTCCAGCCGTCCTCCGGTGGGGGCGGCGGCCTGGTGCTCCGCGGCGGGGACCGGGGCCGGCGGCGCGACGCCCCGCAGCCGGGCAGCGCCGCCCCGGGGGAGACCGAGGAGGAGGGCTCGGTGGTGCCGCTCGACGACCTGCAGGCCGAGAGCGAGGCGGACGCCCGTACCCGCCAGCGGGCCCGGGAGATCGCCGCCCGGCTCGCCGTCCCCCGGCCGCAGCGGGACCGGTCGGCCCGACGTGGTGTGGGTGAGCTGGTCAGCCTGCGCTACCGCGGTGGCTCCGACGAGCTGGACCTGGACCGCACGCTCGAGGTCCTCGCCGCCGACCCGGTGCCCGCGGAGGACGACCTGGTCGTGCGCGAGCGGCTGCGCACCCGGCGGTCGGTCGTGCTCGTCGTCGACGTCTCCGGGTCGATGAAGGGCGAGCGGGTGCGCACGGCGGCGGCCGCCGTCGGCGCGCTCGCCGGTGAGCTGGGTCGCGACTCCCTCGCCGTCGTCGCCTTCTGGTCCGACGCGGCGGTGCTGGTGCCGCTGGGTGCCCAGGTGCAGCCGCTGGAGGTGCTCGACCTGCTGCTGCGGGTGCCCACCCAGGGGCTGACCAACGTCTCCTTCGCGCTGGAGACCGCCGGCGAGCAGCTGGTCGGCGTGCCGCAGCGGGACGCCCGGGTGCTGCTGCTGTCGGACTGCGTGCACAACGCCGGCCCGGACCCGCGGATCGCGGCCGGCCGGCTGCCCCGGCTGGACGTGCTGCTGGACACCTCCGGTGAGGACGACGTCGACCTGGGCCGGGACCTCGCGCAGGTCGGCCGGGGCCGGGTGCGGCTGGTCCGCGACCACCGCGACGTCGCCGGCGCGCTGAGCGCCGTGTTCGCCGACTGAGGCCCCCGGGGCCGGTCGTGCCCGCGCCGCCGACCCGCTGACCTAGTGTTCCGGCGTGGCCGGGAGGAGTGCTGACGCGCCGGTCAGGTCCGACCCAGCTCGGCGCCGTCGGCTGCGCGGGCTGCACGTGCGGTTCCGGCACCCGGCGCAGGCGGTGGTCGCCGCCTTCGCCGCGGCGGTGGCCGTCGGCACCGGGCTGCTCTCCCTGCCGGGGGCGACCGCCGGCCCGGCGCGGGCCGGGTTCATGGAGGCGCTGTTCACCGCCACCTCCTCGGTCTGCGTGACCGGGCTGGTCACCGTGGACACCCCGACGTACTGGAGCGGCTTCGGCCAGGCGGTGATCCTCGCCCTGATCCAGGTCGGCGGCTTCGGGATCATGACGCTGGCCTCGGTGCTGGCCCTGCTGCTCGCCCGCCGGCTCGGGCTGCGGGCCCGGCTGAACGCCGCGGCGGAGACGAAGAGCCTGGGCGTCGGTGACATCCGGCAGCTGCTGATCGGGGTCGCCACGGCCAGCCTGCTGTTCGAGTCCGTGGTCGCCGTCCTGCTGACCGCGCGGTTCGCCCTCGGCTACGACGAACCGCTGCCCCGGGCGCTGTGGCTGGGCGTCTTCCACTCGGTGTCGGCGTTCAACAACGCCGGTTTCGCTCTCTACAGCGACAGCCTGATGTCCTTCGTCACCGACCCGTGGATCTGCCTGCCGATCGTGGGCGCGGTGATCGCCGGCGGCCTCGGGTTCCCGGTGCTGCTGCAGCTGCGGCGCGAGTTCCGCACCCCGCGCACCTGGACGGTGAACACCCGCCTGGTGCTCGCCGGCACCGCGGCGCTGCTGCTGCTCGGCACGGTGTTCCTCACCGCGCTGGAGTGGCGCAACCCCGACACGCTCGGCCCGCTCAGCGTCCCGGGCAAGCTGCTCGCCGGGTTCACCGCCGCGGTCATGCCGCGCACCGCCGGCTTCAACAACCTCGACATCGCCGCGATGGAGCCGGCCAGCTGGCTGGGCATGGACCTGCTGATGTTCATCGGCGGCGGACCGGCCGGGACGGCGGGCGGCATCAAGGTCACCACGTTCCTGGTGCTGTTCTTCATCATCTACACCGAGGTGCGCGGCGAGGGCGCCGTCAACGTCTTCGGCAAGCGGCTCCCGCGGTCGGTGCACCGGCAGGCCACGACGGTGGCCCTGCTGTCGCTGGCCGCGGTCATGGGGCCCAC
The DNA here is from genome assembly GCF_947486615.1 of uncultured Modestobacter sp. Lineage (GTDB taxonomy): Bacteria > Actinomycetota > Actinomycetes > Mycobacteriales > Geodermatophilaceae > Modestobacter. The sequence goes on along the minus strand of NZ_CANKUD010000003.1, from coordinate 308,398 downwards.
CCTCGTGCTGCTGGTCATCACCCCGTTCACCCTCGACCAGGTGCTGTTCGAGGTGGTCTCCGCCTTCGCCACCGTCGGCCTGTCCACCGGCATCACCGCCGACCTGCCGGTGGCCGGCCAGCTGCTGCTGGTGGCGCTGATGTTCATCGGCCGGCTCGGCCCCATCACCCTCGCCTCGGCGCTCGCGCTGCGGCAGCACACCCAGCTGTACGAACTGCCGAAGGAGCGACCCGTCATTGGCTGACTGGCTGACCCGCCACCGCCCGCAGGAACGCGCCGACTCCAACGCCGTGGTCGTGATCGGCCTCGGCCGGTTCGGCTCCGCGCTGGCCCTGGAGCTGATGGCCGCGGGCACCGAGGTGCTGGGCATCGACGACGACCCGGACATCGTGCAGGGCCTCAACGGCCGGCTGACCCAGGTCGTGCGGGCCGACAGCACGAAGGAGGAGGTGCTGCGCCAGCTCTCGGTGCCCGACTTCGACTTCGCCGTCGTCGGGATCGGCACCAACGTGGAGGCCAGCATCCTGACCGCCTCGCTGCTGCTGAACTTCGAGATCCGCAACGTCTGGGCCAAGGCGCTCAGCGAGCCGCACGGCCGCATCCTGCAGCAGCTCGGCGTCGGCCACGTCGTCTTCCCCGAGCACGACATGGGGCGCCGGGTGGCCCACCTGGTGCGCGGGACGGTGCTGGACTACATCCAGTTCGAGGACGACTTCGCCATGGTCAAGACCCGGCCACCGGCCGAGATCCTGGGCCGCCGGCTCGGCGACACCGGGGTGCGCACCCGGTACGGCGTCACCATCGTGGCCGTGCACCGCCGCGGCGAGGGGTTCAGCTACGCCACCGCCGACACCGTGGTCGAGGCAGACGACATGATCCTGGTCGCCGGCCGCACGAAGCTCGCCGAACGCTTCAGCCGCCTCCACTGACCGCCGCCGTCCTGCACCAGCCGTGCGGTGCAGGACGACGGCGGCGTCGAGCTGCGTCTCAGAGGTCGACGCGCTCGTTCTCCCCGCCGGAGTGCGGCTGCCCGGTCGCCTTGGCCTTGGCGAAGCTGATCGCCGAGGCGATCCGGCCGCCGGGGGAGTTCCAGTACTCCGCGGAGGCTGCCTCCACCCGCAGCAGCACGATGTCCGGGTCCTCCGGGCCGTCGGGGAACCAGGCCTCCACGGCCTTGTTCCACAACTTCTTCTTCCGCTCCAGCTCGTCGATCACCACGGCGTGCCCGGTCAGGGACACCCAGCTGTCGCTGCCGGAGGTGGCCACGTTGACCTGCGGGCTGGCGGTGACGTGGGCGACCTTGCGGGAGCCCCGGCTGGCGAAGAACCACAGGTCGCCGTCGAACTCGATCTCCTGCATGGCCATCGGCCGGCTCATGAGCGTGCCGTCGGGGGCGGTGGTGGTGAACACGGCGATGCGCTCGTCCTTGAGCAGCTCCGCCACCTTGCGGGTCTCGTCGGTAGCCATGGGGTGCCCGTGCCCGGTTCGGCGCACGGTGACACCCCGTCTGACAGGGTTCCCGGCGTGAGGTTGCAGCAGGCCACCTGGCCGGACCTGGACGGGCGGTCGCCGCTGGTCGTCGTCGCGCTCGGGTCGGTGGAGCAGCACGGCCGGCACCTGCCGCTGACCACCGACACGGTGATCGCCCAGGCCGTGGCCGAGGCCGCCGTCCCCGAGCTGGACGACGCGGTGCTCGCGCCGTCGCTGGCCTACGGCGCGAGCGGTGAGCACGAGGGCTTCCCCGGCACCATCTCGATCGGCACCGAGGCGCTCACCGCGCTGCTGGTCGAGTACGGGCGCTCGGTGGGGCGCTGGGCGGGCCGGCTGCTGGTGGTGAACGGCCACGGCGGCAACCTCGACGCGCTGCGGACGGCGGTGCCCCGGTTGCGGCAGGAGGGCCGGGACGTCGCCTGGTTCCCGTGCGGCGTCCCCGGCGGCGACGCCCATGCCGGGCGGACCGAGACGTCACTGGCGTTGCACGTGGAACCAGCCGGGGTGCGCAGCGAGCTGGCCGCGGCGGGGGAGACCGCACCGATCGGGGAGCTGCTCCCCCGGCTGCGGGCCGGAGGGGTCCGCGCGGTCAGCCCGGACGGCGTGCTCGGCGACCCGGCCGGGGCGTCGGCGGCCGAGGGGGCGGAGCTGCTGACCGGGCTGGTCGACCGGCTGGTCGCCGCCGTCCGGGGCTGGGACGCCGACGCCGCCGGGCGGCTCCTGGGCTGACCCAGGTGCGCGCCCGGCGGCGCCGGTGGTGCGGTCGTGCAGGGAGTGCGGGTGCTCAGTCCGCCAGCGCGTCGGCGAACAGCGGGACGGCGTTGTCCAGGGCGTACTGGATGCCCTGCGGGGTGCCGATCGAGAAGGCGTTGGTCAGCGTGGTGTCGTCCAGGACGACGGCATTGCCGGCCTGCACCGACGGGATCGCCTGCCACAGCGGGTTGCCGGTGATCTCGCTGGCCTCGACGAAGATCGGGAAGGCGACGGTCAGGTCGGCGTCCAGCAGCGGCAGCTGCTCCTCGCTCACCGACACGTAGAAGCTCTCGTCTGCCAGGTCCTGGACCGCCGGGGAGTTGGTGAACCCGAGCTGCTCCATGAAGTCGACCCGGGAGTCGCCGCGCACGTAGGCGCCGAACCCGTCGGAGGTGTAGGCCGCGACGGCGACCTCGGTGCCGTCGAACTCCGGGTGCGCCTCGGCGGCGTCGGTGAAGGCCTGCTCGACGTCGTCCTGGACCGCCTCGGCCTCGTCGGTCCTGCCGAGGGCCTGGCCGATCAGGTCCAGCTGCTGGTCGAGGGAGACGACGTAGGCGTCGGTGCCCTCGGGCTGGCTGATCGTCGGGGCGATCTCGCTCAGTGCGTCGTACCGCTCCTGGGTGGCCGGGGACTTGGTGTCCAGGATCAGGTCGGGGTCCAGCGCCGCGATCGCCTCGATGCTGGGCTCCAGCGTCTCGATGATCTCCGGGGCCTCGTCGTACTCGCCCTCGGCCCACGGGCCGACGCCCTCGCCGCCGAAGCCGAGCCAGTCGCTGGCGCCGACCGGCTGCACGCCCAGTGCGAGCGCGATCTCCGCGTCGCCCCAGCCGAGCGCGACCACGCGGGTCGGCTCCTCGGGGACCTCGACGTCGCCGAAGGCGGTGCTGACGGTGACCGGGAAGGCGCCCGAGGAGCTGCCGGTGCTGCCACCGCCCTCGGCACCGGTGTCGTCGCTGGCGTCGGTGCCGCCGCAGCTGGTGACGACGAGTGCGGTCGCCACGAGGGCGGCACCGCGGAGGGCGTTGCGGGACATGCGAGCTCCTTCGAGGTGGTCAGGTGAGGCTGACCTAACCACACGGAGGTCACGGTCCGGTCACCGTCCGGCCGGGGTGTGCGGGGAACAGTCGGGGCCCCACCGCGGTTGACCAGGACAGTCGCGATCAGCCCGCCCCACCGGGGGTGGACGTCCCGCGCAGACCGAGGAGATCACCATGCGAAACGGCATCCACCCCGAGTACCGCACCGTCGTGTTCCAGGACACCTCGACGGGCGAGACCTTCCGGACCCGCTCGACGGTCGAGACGACCCGGACGATCGAGCTGGACGGCGAGACGCTGCCGGTGGTCCCGGTCGAGATCAGCTCGTCCTCCCACCCGTTCTGGACCGGCAACCAGCGCGTGCTCGACACCGCGGGCCGGGTCGAAAAGTTCAACCAGCGGTACGGCGCGCGCACCCGCGGCTGACCGCCCGCACTCCCTGATCGACGCCGCCGGGCCCCGCGTGGGCCCGGCGGCGTCGTCGTGTGCGGGTCAGGCCGGGACGTCGGCCGGCAGGGCGCGCAGCGCCCGCGTGCCCACCGCCCCGGTGGCCGCCGCCGCCAGCAGCACGCCGACGGTGACCGCCAGCACGGTCGGGGCGTAGCCGGCCGGGGTGTCGTAGGGCAGCCGGCTCGCCAGGGCGGGCAGCAGGGCGACCGCCAGGACGGCGGTGGCCAGCTCGGCGGCCCCCCGCTCCGGCCGCCGGCGGGCGAGCAACACCACGGCCGTGGCCACCAGTGCGATCCCCAGCTGGACGAACTGGTCGCCCAGCGCGAGCAGCCCGTCGGCCGGCCCGGCAGGGAGCAGCGTCACCAACGTGGCGCCGACCACCCACGGCGCAACGAGCAGCAGGCCGAGCCAGACGGGCCACCAACGGCGGTGTACCGGTGGGCCGGTCGGGGCGAGGGCGGCGGCGACCACCGGCACGGCGACGGTCAGCTGGGTCAGCAGGGTCAACAGCGCGCCCGGGCCGCCCACTGTCGTCACCGCCTCGACGACGAGGGTGGCCAGGACCACCAGGGCCAGCGGGCGGGTGGCGGCCAGCCCGCGCAGGGCGCAGACGCCCAGGGTCACGGTCAGCCCGCTGACCAGCGTGGCGACGGCGTCCCAGGGGCCCCACCCCACCGGTCCGAGCTCGGGGGCGTCGACCAGCGGCAGCAGACCGTGCAGCCACGCCCTCGACACCAGGCCGACCAGTGCCATCGAGGCCAGCGCCAGGGTCCCGGCGACGGCGACCAGCCGCACCGTCCGGCCGGTGGCCACCGCCCGCACCGACGCACCCGGTGCCCCCAGCCGCAACCGCAGGGCCAGCCGGGCGACGTCCAGCCGGTCGGCGAGCGACGGGCTGCCGAACTCCGCGTACTCCGGGTCGTCGGTGGTGGTCGCCTCGAGCCAGGTCCCGGTCATGTCGTCGGCCCACCGGGAGCGGGCCGGTTCGGGCAGCCAGGTCAGCAGCCGGCGGTAGCGCTGCTCCAGCGGGCTCACGCCGGCCGCACCGCGAGCCGGGCCCGGACGGCGCGGGCGTTGGACTCCTGCCGGGCCAGCTCGGCCTCCAGCGCCTGCCTGCCGGCCGCGGTGAGCCGGTGGTAGCGGCGCACCCGGCCGGCGTGCACCTCCTCGCGGTCGGGCTCGACCCGCCCCTCGGCGACCAGTCGGTCGAGGACGCCGTAGAGCGTGCCGACCCGCAGCGTGACCCGGCCGCCGGACAGCTCCTCGACCTCGCCGATCACCCCGTAGCCGTGCCGCGGGCGGTCGGCGAGCGCGGCGAGCACCAGGAACGTCGGTTCGGTGAGCGGCCTCGCGTCCATGCCGGGACGCTAACGCGGTGATGCATCGGCTGTCGATGCATCGTGTCGCGGAGTCCGGTACGGCTGTCGGTGGGCGCGGTTAGGGTCCGGCTCCGGGAGCGGGGCAGCAGCGCCCGCCGGCGAGGACGGAGCACCGATGGCACACCAGGCGACGGGGGAGACGGGCGCCCCGGCGGCGGCCCCCACCCCGCGGGTGGCGGTGGAGGCCAACGGCATCAACGTGATCGCCGAGGCCGAGCGCAAGGGCACGCCCCGGCAGCTCTTCTGGCCGTGGTTCGGCGCCAACGTCAGCGTGCTGGGCCTGGCCTACGGCGCGTTCGTGCTCGGCTTCGGCATCTCGTTCTGGCAGGCCGTCGTCGCCGGCCTGGTCGGCATCGTGGCCAGTTTCACCCTCTGCGGCCTGATCGCCATCGCCGGCAAGCGCGGCTCGGCGCCCACCCTGGTGCTCAGCCGCTCGGCGTTCGGGGTCACCGGCGGCCGGGTGCCCGCGGTCCTGTCCTGGGTGCTCACCGTCGGCTGGGAGACGGTGCTCTGCTCCCTGGCCACGCTGGCCACCGCGACGGTCTTCACCGAGCTCGGCTGGGGCGGCGGCACGGCCACCCAGCTGGTCGCGCTGGTGGTGGTGGCCGCGCTGGTGGTCGCCGGCGGGGTGCTCGGGTTCGACCTGATCATGCGCATGCAGGCGGTGATCACCGTGGTCACCGGCGTGCTCACCGTGGTCTACCTGCTGCTGGTCGCCGACGAGATCGACTGGTCCGCGGTCAGCGCCGTCCCGTCCGGGTCGACCGCGGCGTTCATCGGGGCGCTGGTGTTCGTGATGACCGGCTACGGCTTCGGCTGGGTCAACGCCGCGGCCGACTACTCCCGCTACCTGCCGCGCACCGCCGCCACCCGCGGCGTCGTCGGCTGGACGACGTTCGGCTCCGCGCTCGCCCCGGCGGTGCTGCTCGTGGTCGGGCTGCTGCTGGCCGGCTCCTCACCCGACCTGGCCGGGGCGATCGGCGGTGACCCGATCGGGGCGCTGGCCACGCTGCTGCCCACCTGGTTCCTGGTGCCGTTCGCCGTCGTCGCCGTGCTGGGTCTGATCGGCGGCGCGCTGCTGGACATCTACTCCTCCGGCCTCGCCCTGCTGGCCGCCGGGGTGCGCATCCGGCGCCCGGTGGCGGCCTCCATCGACGGCGCGCTCATGGTGCTGGGCACCGTCTGGGTCGTCTTCCTCGCCGAGGGCGACTTCTTCACCCAGTTCCAGGGCTTCCTGATCACCCTCGGCGTGCCGGTCGCCGCCTGGTGCGGCATCGTCCTGGCCGACCTGCTGCTGCGCCGCCGCGACTACGACGAGGCCGCGCTCTACGACCCGCGCGGGCGCTACGGCGCCGTCCCGCCGGTCCCGCTGGCGCTGCTGGCCGCCGGCACGGTGCTCGGCTGGGGGCTGGTCACGAACACCTACGCCGGGTGGCTGCAGTGGCAGGGCTACCTGCTCGGCCCGCTGGGCCTGGGCGGCAAGGACGGCGACTGGGCCTTCGCCAACCTCGGCGTGCTGGTCGCGCTGGTGGTCGGCTTCGCCGGCACGCTGCTGCTGCGGCGCGGGGCGGTCCGGCAGCAGGAGGCCGGGTGACCGAGGCGCCGATGGGTCATGCGCCCGTGACCGACGGCGTGCTCGTCGTCGTCGACGTCCAGCACGTGTTCGCCGACACCGGTTCCCCGTGGGGTGCGCCGCGGTTCGCCGAGGTGCACCCGGCGATCCGGCGGCTGACGGCCGCCTTCGCCGGGCGCGTGGTGCACACCCGGTTCGTCGCGCCGGCCGAGCCGGCCGGGGCGTGGGTGCCCTACTACGCGCAGTTCCCGTTCGCGCTCACCTCGCCGGACGCCCCGCTGTACGCGCTGGTCGACGACCCGGGGGAGGCGCCGGTGCTGACCGCGACGACGTTCGGCAAGTGGGGCCCGGAGCTCGCCGCCCTGGTCGGGGACGGGCCGCTGGTGCTGGCCGGGGTCTCCACCGACTGCTGCGTGCTCTCCACCGCCCTGCCGGCCGCGGACGCCGGGGTGCCGGTGCACGTGGTCACCGACGCCTGCGCCGGGGCCACCGACGCCGACCACGAGCGGGCACTGGCTGCCATGGCGCTCTACGCTCCGCTGATCACGCTTACCACCACCGACGCCGTGCTCGGCCGCAGATGACCGTCCCTGCGCCGTCGGGCACGCTGCCGCCCGGGCTCGTGGTCGCCCTCGACCCGGCTGTCCAGCGCCGCGAGGACGGCGCCGTCCTGGTGGGCGGCTCGCCGCTGCGCCAGCTGCGGTTGTCCGCCGCTGCTCGGGCGATGCTCGACGGCGACCGGCTGACGGTCACCGACGCCCGCACCGCCGGTCTCGCCGGCCGGCTGCTCGACACCGGGCTGGCCCATCCGCAGGTCGAGCCGGTGCGGCCGGCCGAGGTGACCGTCGTCGTACCGGCCAAGGACCGCACCGAGGGGCTGGCCCGGTTGCTCGCCGCGTTGCGCACCGACCCGGGGACCGCGGACCTGCCGGTGCTCGTGGTGGACGACGGCTCGACCGACCCGGCTGCGGTCGCCGCCGCCGCGGCCGGCGCTCGGGTGCTCCGCCGCGAGCGCTCCGGTGGCCCCGCCGCGGCCAGGAACACCGGGCTGCGCGCCGCCGACACGCCGCTGGTCGCCTTCCTCGACTCCGACGTCGTGCCCGAGCCCGGCTGGCTGGACCGGTTGGCCGGGCACCTGGTCGACCCGCGGCTGGCGCTGGTCGCCCCACGGATCACCGCGCTGCCGGGATCCGGCGCGAGCGGCTGGGTGGCTCGCTACGAGGCGCTGTCCAGCGCGCTGGACATGGGGGACCGCTGCGCACTGGTGCACCCCCGCAGCGCACTGCCCTACGTGCCCAGCGCGGCGCTGCTCGCCCGGCGAGTGGCCCTGGGCGCGGGCTTCGACGAGTCGTTGCAGGTGGGGGAGGACGTCGATCTGGTCTGGCGGACCATCGGCGCCGGCTGGCGGGTGCGGTACGAGCCGGCCGCGCGGGTCGCGCACGAGCACCGGGTCCAGCCCCGCGAGTTCCTCGCCCGCCGGGCCTTCTACGGCAGCAGCGCCGCTCAGCTGGCCCAGCGGCACGGCGCCCTGGTGTCCCCGGTGGTCATCTCGCCCTGGTCGGCGGCCGCGCTCGCGCTCGCGGGCACCGGTCGCCCGCTGGGGCTGCTGGGGGCCGGTGCGGTGCTCGGCGAGGCCACCCGGCGGCTGGCCGCCCGTGTGGCCGCCCCCGACGGCGCACGGCCCTGGAGGTGGTCGGCCGGGCTGGTGCTGCGCGGGACGGCCGGCGCCGCCCGGATGCTGGCCCGCACGGTGACCCGGCACCACTGGCCACTGGCGCTGGCCGCCGGGCTGGTCTCCCGCCGTGCCCGCCGGGGAGTGCTCGCCGTCGCCGTCGCTGACGCCGTCCTCGCCTGGTGGCCGCACCGGAGCGAGGTCGACCTGCCGGCCTTCGCCGCCGGTCGCCGGCTGGAGGACCTCGCCTACGGCGCCGGGCTCTGGTCCGGCGCGTTGCGGGCAGGCTCGGTCCGCGCCCTGCTGCCGGCCGCACCGGAGCCGGTCAGCCCGCAGGCATGAGCCGCGGCGATCCGAACGGCGGATGAACTCCGCCGCCGGCCGGAATGCGGTTGCATCGTGCAGCCTTGTCCTCCTCGTACCGCGAGCGTGGCCAGCGTCGGTCCTGCGTGAGCACAGCACCGACCAGGGGGACCCGATGACCGCCACCCAGGACAGCCGAACCGCCGCCCCACCCGTGGGTGCCGCCGCCCCACCCGTGGGTGCCGCCGCCCCCGTGGCGGCCACCGCCCAGGCCGGGGCCGCCGCGACGCAGCTGCCGGACCGCTCGATCGAGAAGCCGCGCACCGCGCGCCTCGCGCTCACCCTGGGCGCCTTCGTCGCGCTCGGGCCGCTGACCATCGACATGTACCTGCCGGCCCTGCCGACGATCGCCACCGAGCTGGAGACGACGTCCGCGGCGGTGCAGCTCACCCTCACCGGCACGCTGATCGGCCTCGCGCTCGGCCAGTTGGTGCTCGGCCCGCTGTCGGACCGGTTCGGCCGCCGCCGCCCGCTGCTGGCCGGCACCGCGGTGCACGTGGTCGCCTCGCTGCTGGTGCTGCTCGCGCCGAACATCGCCGTCCTGGGTGCGCTGCGGGTGCTGCAGGGGGTGGGCACCGCGGCCGGCGCGGTGATCGCCATCGCCGTCGTCCGCGACCTGTTCGACGGCCGCGCGGCCGCCACGATGCTCTCCCGGCTGTTCCTGGTGCTCGGCGCCGCGCCGGTGCTCGCGCCCACCATCGGCGGCGAGGTGCTGCGGTTCACCTCCTGGCGCGGGGTGTTCGTGATCCTGGCGCTCTACGGGCTGGCGCTGCTGGCCATCGGCTTCTTCCTCATCCGGGAGACCCTGCCGCCGGAGCGGCGCAGCACGGCGGGGGTCGCCGGCACGTTGCGCGGCTACCGGTCGCTGTTCGGTGACCGTGCCTACGTCGGCCTGGTGCTGGTCGCCGGGCTCACCATGGCCGGGCTGTTCGCCTACGTGTCGGGCTCCTCCTTCGTGTACCAGGACCAGTTCGGCCTGGACGAGCAGCAGTTCGGGCTGCTCTTCGGCGCCGGCGCCTTCTGGTTGATCGCGGCCACCCAGCTCAACCCGGTGCTGCTGCGCCGCTTCTCCCCGGCGCAGGTGCTGGTCGCCGGCACGGTGGCCGGCACGCTCTCCGGGCTGGCGCTGCTGCTGCTGGCCGCCACCGACACCGGCGGGCTGTTCGCGGTCGCGATCCCGCTGTGGGCGGTGCTGTTCGCCTGCGGCCTGGCGCTGCCCAACGCCCCGGCCCTGGCACTGTCCCGGCACGGCGAGTCCGCCGGCACCGCGGCGGCGCTGCTCGGCGCGGTGCAGTTCGGCGTCGGCGCGGCCGTCTCGCCGCTGGTCGGCCTGCTCGGCAACGACGCCGTGGCGATGGGCATCGTGATCGTCGGGTCGCTGGGGCTGGCGATCGTCGTGCTGGTCACCGTCGTCCGGCCCTGGCAGCTGGCCGACGTCGACACGGACGCCGCGGTCGCCGTCCACTGACGGCGCGAGTGCCCGGCCGTCCACGGGCGGCCCAGGCGCCCAGCCATCCACGGACGGGTGGCCATGCGTCCGGCCGTCCACGGACGGCCAGGCGTCAGCCGATGACGACGGCCTCGGTGGTGCCGACCTGCACCAGCCGGGTCACCCCGGTGCTGGCGCTGGTCACCTGCTGCTCGAACCAGAAGACGTAGGGGACGCCGGGGGTCAGCCCGGCGATGGTGACGGTCATCGGCTGGCAACCCTCCACCTGGGCGACCGCCTGCACGACCGGCGGCGGCTGCACGCCGCCGACCAGCCGCTGGCTGACCGCCTGCACCCGGTAGCCGAGCACCTCGGGGCGGGGGTCCGACATCCAGTCCAGCGTCGCCGAGCCCGGCCCGGGCACGACACCGGGGACGATCCGGCGGGGCGTGGTGCCGGCGCCGCCGCAGGGGTCCGGGCGCCGCTCGTACTCCGGCGCCCGGCCGACGGCGGCGTTCGGCATGATCGTGATCCGCCCGGGGCGGGGTGGCTGGGGGATCGCCAGTCCGCCCTCGGCCGCGACCGCCGCCCGGGAGGCGGCCGAGGCGCGGGAGTCCGCGACGTCGTCCAGCGTGTCGACGCCCTGCGCCTGGGCCAGCACCGGCGCCGGGGTCGTGGTGGGGGTGGGGGTCGCCGGCTCGGGGGCGGCGGTCTGGGGCGCTGCGGAGTCGGGTGCGACGGTCTCGGGGGCGACGGTCTCGGTCGAGGCGGTGAGGTCGACCAGCGCCGGGGTCACCTGCGGGGCGAGCACCGCCGCCCCGACGGTCACCGCCAGCAGCGGCACCAGCCAGCGGGTGTGGTCACGCCGGCGACGGGCCGGGGCGCGCCGCGGGCCGGCCGGGCGACTGCCCGCCGGGCGTCGTCGCTGGTCGGCCGTGGCAGCCCGCTTGCCGGTCATCGGTTGACCATCGGCAGACCGCCCCCGGGACTTGTGCCGAAACACCCGAAGGGGGTCCTGGCCGCGGGAATGCGGCGCGCGGGCACGGTCTTGGCCTCAGCTGTGAGTGCACCCCCCGCCGTCGGGACGACGCAGGCCCCGCCCCTCCCTTCCGCCCGGACCGCGGCGCTGGCGACGGTGGCCCTCGGCCTCGGGGGCTTCGCCATCGGCACCACCGAGTTCGTGACCATGGGCCTGCTGCCCGACATCGCCGAGGGGATCGACGCGAGCATCCCCTCCGCGGGTCACCTGATCTCCGCCTACGCGCTCGGGGTCGTGGTCGGCGCCCCGGTGATCGCCTCGCTCGGTGCCCGGCTGCCTCGCCGGGCCCTGGCGATGGCGCTGATGACGGCGTTCGTCGTCGGCAACGCCCTCAGCGCCCTGGCCTCCGGCTACGGCAGCCTCGTGCTGGCCCGCTTCGTGGCCGGCCTGCCGCACGGTGCCTACTTCGGGGTCGCCTCGCTGATCGCCGCCTCGCTGGTGCCGGCGCACCTGCGCGGCCGGGCGGTCAGCTCGGTGATGCTCGGGCTGGCCGTGGCCAACGTCGCCGGGGTGCCGGCCGGCACCTGGCTGGGCCAGCACCTGGGCTGGCGGTCGGCGTACTGGGCGGTGGTGCTGATCGGCGCGCTGACGGTGCTGGCCGTGCTGACCGTCGTCCCGTCGGTGCCGGGGCGGTCGGAGGCGAGCATCCGGTCGGAGCTGGGCGCGCTCCGGCGGCCGCAGGTGATCCTGACGCTGGGCGTGGCCACCGTCGGCTTCGGCGGCATGTTCGCCATGTACAGCTACATCGCGCCGATCGTCACCGAGGTCGCCGGGCGCCCGGCGAGCTTCGTGCCGATCGTGCTGCTGGCCTTCGGCATCGGCGGCGTGCTCGGGACCGTGCTGGGCGGCAAGCTCGCCGACCGGGCGCTGTTCCGCTCCCTGGTCGGGGCCACGATCGCCACCGGGGTGCTGCTGGCCGTCATGGTCGTCGCCGCCGGCAACGCGTTCACCCTCACCGCCACGGTGTTCACCATCGCGGCGGCGGCCTCGACCATGGTGGTGCTGCTCCAGCTGCGGCTGATGGAGGTCGCCGGTGACGCGCAGATGCTGGGCGCCGCGCTGAACCACTCCGCGCTGAACGCGGCCAACGCCCTCGGTGCCTGGCTGGGCGGACTGGTCATCGCGGCCGGGTACGGCTACCGGGCGCCCAGCGCGGTCGGCGTGGGCCTGGCGGTGCTGGGGCTGGGCTTCCTGCTGGCCTCGGCCGTGCTCCGCCGCCGGGAGCTCGCCGCCGCCTGACCGGGTGAGCACAGCGGGTGCACAGCCGACTCCTCAGTGACGTCGCGCGTCGCCTAGGTTGTGGTCCAGGACACACCTCAGGTGGTCCCGCCGGCCACCCCGCCGGCGACCGTCGACCGAAGGCAGGCCGTCGCCCATGCACCTCCGGGTCGTTCAGCGCAGAGACAACTCGGTTCCCCGCCCAGGTCGCGCCCGCCGGCGCGTCCCCGCCCTCGCCGCCACCGCGCTGGCCGGTGCACTGCTCGCCGCGGCACTGCCGACCGGGGTGGCCACCGCCGCACCCCGGCCGGCCGCCGGCCAGCAGCAGCCCGACCTCGGGCCGAACGTGCACGTCTTCGACCCGAGCATGCCGTCCGCGGAGATCGAGGCGACGGTCGACGCGATCGCCGCCCGGCAGGTCGACAACCACTTCGGGCCGGAGCGGTACGCCCTGCTGTTCATGCCGGGCACCTACGGCAGTGCCGCAGACCCGCTGGACATCGAGGTCGGCTACGGCACCGAGGTGGCCGGGCTGGGCGCCGCACCCTCCGACGTGGTGGTCAACGGCCACGTCGAGGTCTACAACCGCTGCTACCCCACGGCACCGGGCGCACCGAGCGACTGCACCGCGCTGAACAACTTCTGGCGGTCGCTGTCCAACCTGACGATCAACATCACCGACCTCGACCGGGGCTGCCGGGCCGGCACCAACTTCTGGGCCGCCTCCCAGGCCTCGCCGATGCGCCGGGTCGACGTCACCGGCGGCCAGCTGTCGCTGATGGACTACTGCACCGACGGCCCGCAGTACGCCAGCGGCGGCTACATCGCCGACTCCCGGGCCGGCACGGTCGTCAACGGCTCGCAGCAGCAGTACCTGATCCGCGACAGCACGATCGGCAGCTGGTCCAACGGGGTGTGGAACCAGGTGTTCTCCGGGGTCGAGGGTGCCCCGGCGCAGAGCTTCCCGGACCCGCCGTACACCACGCTGCCCACCACCCCGGTCTCCCGGGAGAAGCCGTACCTCTACGTCGACGACCGCGGCGCCTGGCAGGTCTTCGTGCCGGCCCAGCAGACCGACTCCGCCGGGACGACGTGGGCCGACGGCGCCACCGAGGGCCGCTCCATCCCGCTCAGCGACTTCGTCATCGCCCGGCCCGGTGACCGGATCGGGCAGATCAACGGCGCGCTGGCCCGCGGGCAGCACCTGCTGCTCACCCCCGGCGTCTACGACGTCGACCAGACGATCAAGGTCAAGCGGGCCGACACCGTCGTCCTCGGCCTGGGGCTGGCGACGCTGACCGCCCAGCGGGGCGCGGTGCCGATGGAGGTCTCCGACGTCCCCGGGGTGACCATCGCCGGGCTGATGATCGACGCCGGACCGGTGAACTCCCCGGCGCTGCTACGGGTGGGCAGCCGGCCCGGCTCCGACCGCGGGTACGCCTCCGGGAACGACACCGCGCTGATGGACGTCTTCTTCCGGATCGGTGGGCCGCACGTCGGCAAGGCCTCGGTGAGCCTGGAGGTGGACAGCGACCACGTGCTGCTGGACCACATCTGGGCCTGGCGCGCCGACCACGGCGAGGGCGTGGGCTGGACGGTCAACACGGCCGACACCGGCGTGGTCGTCAACGGCGACGACGTCACCGCCCTGGGGCTGTTCGTCGAGCACTACCAGCGCTACCAGACGATCTGGAACGGCGAGCGGGGCCGCACGGTGCTCTACCAGAACGAGATGCCCTACGACCCGCCGAACCAGGCGGCGTGGCAGCATGACGGCGTCCTGGGCTGGGCCGCGTACAAGGTCGCCGACCACGTGCGCGAGCACGAGGCCTGGGGGCTGGGCAGCTACATCTACACCAACGTCGACCCGACGATCCACGCCACGACCGCGTTCGAGGTGCCGGTGACGCCGGGGGTGCGGCTGCACGACCTGCTCACCGTCTCGCTGAACAACGCCGGCACGATCGACTCGGTGGTCAACGGGGTGGGGGCGCCCGCCCGCGCCGAGCAGTCCGGCGTGGCCAGCACGGTGGTCAGCTACCCCTGACCTGCGCCTGAGCAAGACGAGGGCCGGGGGCGCAGTCGCGTCCCCGGCCCTCGGTCGTCGTCCGGCTCGGTATGGCGTGCGGAGTGTGTCCGCTGACACACTCACGCCGAGGCCGGGTGACCCCGGCCACACCTGCCCTGCAACGGAGCGGAGGACTCGGTGACCCAGATCAACGTGCGGGTCGACGGGGCGTCCTACCAGGACGACGTCGAACCCCGGACCCTGCTGGTCCACTACCTGAGGGAGCAGCTCGGCAAGGTCGGCACGGTCGTCGGCTGCGACACGAGCAACTGCGGCGCCTGCACCGTCCACCTGGACGGCCACGCGGTGAAGTCGTGCACGGTGCTCGCCGTCCAGGCCGACGGCTGCCAGGTCACCACCATCGAGGGCGTCGCCACCGGCGAGGGCCCGACCGCCACCCTGCACCCGGTGCAGCGGGCCTTCCACGAGATGCACGGCCTGCAGTGCGGCTTCTGCACGCCCGGCATGATCATGGCCTCGATCGACCTGCTCGAGGAGAACCCCGACCCCAGCGACGAGGAGGTCCGGGAGGGCATCGAGGGCAACCTCTGCCGCTGCACCGGCTACCAGAACATCGTCCGGGCGGTGCGTCAGGCCGCGGCCGAGATGAGCGGCACGGCCGCCGACGACCCGAAGGCCGAGCCCGCCGCCGTGGACACCGCGGCCGCCGAGCACGTGGCGGTGCAGGCGTGACCGCCGTCGAGGACCCGGCCGCCCCGGTCGACGCCCCGGCGAAGGAGGTCGGCCAGGCGCGCCGCCGCAAGGAGGACGCCCGGCTGATCACCGGCAGGACGACGTGGACCGACAACATGGTGCTGCCCGGGATGCTGCACCTGGCGGTGCTGCGCAGCCCGGTCGCGCACGGCCGGATCACCCACCTGGACGTGAGCGCCGCGAAGGAGCGGGGAGGCGTCGTCGCCGTCTACACCGGTCGCGACCTCGCCGAGGAGCAGGGCTCGCTGCCCTGCGCCTGGCCGGTCACCCCGGACATGGTCAACCCCGGCCACCCCTCGATCGCCGTCGACCAGGTCAACCACGTCGGCGAGGCGGTCGCGATCGTCGTCGCCCGCAGCCGCACGGCCGCCGCCGACGCCCTGGAGGCCATCGACGTCGACTACGAGCCGCTGCCGGTGGTGCTGGACATGGAGCAGGCGGTGCAGGACGGCTCGCCGCTCGTGCACGACTCCACCAGCTCGAACACCAGCTACCACTTCGTCTTCGACGCAGGCGAGGCCGGCACCGGGGCCGACACCGACGGTGCCTTCGCCGACGCCGAGGTCACCGTCAGCCGGCGGTTCGTGCAGCAGCGGCTCATCCCGGCGTTCATGGAGCCCCGGTCGGTCGTCGTCCAGCCCTCCGGGGACAGCTACACGATGTGGTCGGCCACCCAGATCCCGCACATCCTGCGGGTGATGGCCGCCATGGTCACCGGCATCCCCGAGCACAAGCTGCGGGTGATCGCCCCCGACGTCGGCGGCGGGTTCGGCGGCAAGCTGCAGGTCAACCCGGAGGAGATCCTCTGCCTGCTGATCGCCCGGCGGCTGGGCAAGCCGGTCAAGTGGACCGAGACCCGCAGCGAGTCGCTGATGACCGCCCACCACGGCCGCGACCAGGTGCAGTTCATCGACATCGCCGCCGATCGGGACGGCACGGTTCGCGGTCTGCGGGTGCGGCTGCTGGCCGACATGGGCGCCTACCTGCGGCTGATCACCCCGGGCGTGCCGGCGCTGGGGGCGTTCATGTTCCCCGGCATCTACAAGTTCCCGGCCTACCGGTTCGAGTGCGACGGCGTCTTCACCAACAAGGTGCCCACCGACGCCTACCGCGGCGCCGGCCGGCCCGAGGCCACCTTCGCGATCGAGCGGATCATGGACGAGCTCGCCGTCGAGCTGGACATGGACCCGCTCGAGCTGCGCCGGAAGAACTGGATCGGCGCCGAGGAGTTCCCCTTCACCACCGTGGCGGGCCTGGAGTACGACTCCGGGGACTACCACCAGGCCACCGAGCAGGCGCTGCAGCTGATCGGCTACGACGAGCTGCGCGCCGAGCAGCGGCGGCGACGCGAGTCGGGCGACCCGGTCCAGCTGGGCATCGGCTTCTCCACCTTCACCGAGATGTGCGGGCTGGCGCCGTCCCGGGTGCTGGGCTCGCTGGCGTTCGGCGCCGGCGGCTGGGAGCAGGCCTCGATCCGGATGCTGCCCACCGGCAAGGTCGAGGTCGTGACCGGCTCGACGCCGCACGGGCAGGGCCACGAGACGGCCTGGAGCCAGATCGTCGCCGACCAGCTGGGCGTGCCCTTCGAGGACGTCGAGGTGCTGCACGGCGACACCGCCATCTCCTCACGCGGGCTGGACACCTACGGCTCCCGGTCGCTGGTCGTCGGCGGCACCGCCGTGGTCAAGGCCGCGGAGAAGGTCGTGCAGAAGGCCCGGGTGATCGCTGCTCACCTGCTCGAGGCCAGCGAGGACGACCTGGAGTTCACCGGCGGGAAGTTCACCGTCCGCGGGACGCCGGGCGCCGGGGTCGGCATCCAAGAGGTCGCCCTGGCGATCTTCGCCGCCCACGACTACCCGGAGGGCATCGAGCCCTCGATCGACGCCGAGGCCACCTTCGACCCGGAGAACTTCTCCTTCCCGCACGGCACGCACATCTGCGCGATGGAGGTCGACACCGAGACCGGCTTCGTGAAGATCCGCAAGTACGCCTGCGTGGACGACGTCGGCACGATCGTCAACCCGCTGATCGTGGAGGGGCAGGTGCACGGCGGCCTGGCCCAGGGCATCGCGCAGGCGCTGTACGAGGAGGCGATCTACGACGCCGACGGCAACCTGACCACCGGCAGCTTCGTCGACTACCTGGTGCCCGCCGCCTCCGACCTGCCGCACTTCGACACCGGCAACACCGTGCACGCGGCGACCAGCAACCCGCTGGGCGCCAAGGGCGTGGGGGAGGCCGGCTGCATCGCCAGCACCCCGGCGGTGGTGAACGCCGCGCTCGACGCCGTCCGGCACCTGGGCGTCAGCGACATCCGGATGCCGCTGACCCCCGAACGGGTCTGGCGGGCCGTGCACCAGGGCGGGGACGGCGGCGACCGGGCCGCCGCGGGCAGCAACGCCCAGGGCGCCTCCGCCGCGGAGGCCGCCGCTGCGTCCACCGACCCGTCGTCGAACGGGAGCCACCTGTGACCCGCCGGACCGACCTTGGAGCGAAGCCATGATCCCCGCACCGTTCGCCTACGCCCGCCCGACCACGGTGGAGGAGGCGCTGCAGGCGATCGCCGACGGCGGTGAGGACGTGAAGGTCCTCGCCGGCGGGCAGTCGCTGATCCCGGTCATGCGGCTGCGGCTGGCCGCGCCGGAGACCGTCGTCGACCTGACCCGCGTCGAGGGGCTGCGCGGCGTCCGGGAGGAGGGCGACCAGCTGGTGGTGGGCGCGATGACCACCCACGCCGACGTGCTCACCGACCCGCTGCTGGCCCGGTACGGGCAGCTGGTGGTGCAGGCGACCGAGACGGTGGCCGACCGGCAGGTGCGCCGCCGCGGCACCTTCGGCGGCGCGCTGGCCCACGCCGACCCGGCCGGTGACCTGCCGGCGGTGGCACTGGCCCTGGACGCCGAGTTCGTCATCGCCGGGTCGGGCGGGCGGCGGACCGTCGCGGCGGCCGACTTCTTCGTCGACTACCTCACCACCGTGCTGGAGGAGGGGGAGCTGCTGGTGGAGATCCGGCTGCCCAAGCTCGGCGAGGACTGGGGCGTCCGGTACGAGAAGTTCAACCGGGTGGCCCAGGCGTGGTCGATCGTGGCGGTGGCGGCCGCGGTGCGCCGGGAGGGCGGCCGGATCGCGGAGGCGCGGATCGGGCTGACCAACATGGGGCCGACCCCGCTGCGGGCCAGCGCCACCGAGGCGGCGCTGGTCGGGGTGGACGTGAGCATGGAGACGGTGACCGCGGCGGCCGCCCAGGCGGCCGAGGGCACCAGCCCCAGCAACGACCTCAACGCGCAGGCCGACTACCGGCAGCACCTGGCGCAGGTGCTCACCCGGCGGGCGGTGGCGGCCGCGGCCGGCTTGTGACAGGGCGCGCCGGACCGGTCCGTCACGACCGGTCCGGCGCGCCGACGGCCTCCCACCTGCGCCGGGCCGCCGGTCGTGATCGGATGTCGGCAACGGGCGCGGCGCGGCGCGGTAGCGTCGCCGTCTCGCCCGTGATCACCGCACGACCCGGACGGGCTGTCGCCGACTCGTCGCCTCCCGCCCGGGCTGTCCACACTCGGAGGTCCTGCAGTGCAGCTGGAGAACGCGTTCACCGTCCCGGTGCCCATCGACGAGGCCTGGCGGGTGCTGCTGGACATCGAGCGCATCGCGCCCTGCATGCCCGGGGCGGCCCTGGACTCGGTGACCGGCGACGAGTTCACCGGCCGGGTCAAGGTCAAGCTCGGCCCGATCAACCTGACCTATCAGGGCAAGGCCGAGTTCGTGGAGAAGGACGAGGCCGCGCACCGCGCCGTCATCGACGCCCGCGGCAAGGACCAGCGCGGCAACGGCACGGCGGCGGCGGTGATCACCGCGACGCTGGCCGCCGAGGGCGACACCACCCGCGTCGACGTCCTGACCGACCTGAACATCACCGGCCGCCCGGCCCAGTTCGGCCGCGGCGTGATGACCGACGTGGGCAACAAGCTGCTCGGCCAGTTCGCCGACAAGCTCTCCGCCCAGCTGGCCAGCGGCGATGCCCAGGGCGACGCCGCCCGGGCCGCCGCGGCCGCGGGCTCGCAGGAGCCGACGGTGGCGAAGAAGGCCACCGCAGCGGCCGCCAAGGCCGCCGCGACGACCGCGGGCGTCGTGGAGGAGGCCGCCATGTCCGTCGAGGGCGCGGCCGCCGACACCCCGGCGGCCGGGGCCGCGAAGAAGGCCGGCTCCGCGGCGAAGAAGACCGCCGCCGCGGCTGCGGACAAGGCCGCGGACGCCGAGCAGGCCGCCACCCCGGCCAAGGCGGCCAAGAAGGCGGCGCCCGCCAAGAGCGCCCCGGCGAAGGCGGCACCGGCCAAGGCCGCGCCCGCCAAGGCCGCGCCCGCCAAGTCGACGCCGGCCACGGCGACCACCGCCCGGGTGCCCGACCCGCTGACCCCGCCGGCCAAGGGTGCACCGGCCGCCACCTCGGCCGCGCCCGCCGACGGTGACGCCGCCCCCGCGGCCGAGGACACCGCGCCCGCGGCCACCGGCGCCGCGCCGTTCTCCGGCACCGGCACGGTGGAGGACCAGGAGATCAGCGCCGAGCCCGCGTCGACCACGGCACCGGACGCCTCGGTCGGCGCCCCCGCCAAGAAGGCCCCGAGCCGCCCGCCGGCGCGCACCACCGCCCCGCCGAACCGCCCCGCGGGCGGTGGCCCGGCCAAGAGCACCCCGTCGTCCGGCCCGCGCCCGCAGGCGGCCGAGCCCGAGCCGATCGACCTGCTCGAGGTGGCCGGTTCTGCCGCGCTGACCCGGTACGCGGCCCCGGCCGCCGGGGTCACCGTCCTCGCGCTGCTGATCGCCCTCCTGGTGCGCCGCCGCCGCAAGCACTGACCCGCGCGCCCTGACGTCGATCAGGTGACTTGATCACCGGCTGTCCCCCTGCCCCAGCGTTGGTGCAGGGGGACAGTCGTCGGTGCGGGAGGACGCCCCGCGATCAGGTCGCGAGGCGGGTGCCCAGCCAGTCGACGGCGGCGGTGGCGACGGCGCCCGGGTCCTTCTTCAGGCCGTGGTCGCCGGGAACTGCCTGTACCTGCCCCGGGTGGCCGGCGAGCGCAGCCTCGACCTCGGCCGGCCGCCCGAACGCATCGGTCCCGCCCTGCACCACCAGCAGCGGGACGTCGACCTGCGCCAGCTCGGCGGCCCGGCTCTTCTCCGGCTTCCCCGGCGGGTGCAGCGGGAAGGCCAGCGCCAGCACCCCGGCGGCGCCGAGCGCGGCGGCGGTGCGGCAGGCCACCCGGGCCCCCGCGCTGCGGCCGCCGACGACCACCGGTCCGGTGAGTCCACCGGCGGCGCGCAGCTGGGTGACCACCGCCGTCCATCCCTCGTCCAGCCGGGCCGGAGCGGGAGCGATCCGCCGGCCGGCCACCACCCACGGCTGGTCGACCCGCAGGACCGCCCAGCCGGCCGCGCAGGCGGCGTCCGCGACGGCCAGCAGGTCGGCGCTGTCGCTGCCGGCACCGGCGCCGTGGCCCAGCAGCAGCGTGCCGCGCGGGGCGCCGTCCGGCTCGGTGCGGTGCACCCGGGCGGGGCCGTGCGGGGTGGGGACGTCGCGGGTGGTCACGCCGGGGGCAGCGCGAGCAGCGCCTCGACCACCTCGACCAGCGAGCTGCCCTGCACGTGCGGCGGGTCGTAGACCTCGGCGAACACCTGCTCCGAGCGGCCGGAGGTGAAGCCGGTGGTCAGTCCGGCGCGGCCGGCGCCGAGCACGTCCCACGAGTGCGCCGCCACCATCGCCATCTGCTCCGGCGCCACGCCGCAGACCCCGGCCGCCCAGAGGTAGGCCTCCCGGCCGGGCTTCCAGGCGCGGATCGACTCGGAGGTGAGCGTCCGCTCGACCAGTGCGGTGAGCCCACCGCGGGTCAGCCCCGCCTCGGCCACCCCGGGCGACCCGTGGCTCAGCGTCACGATGCGCACGCCGGCGTCGGTCAGCCGGCGGAACGCGGGCTCGACGTCCGGGTGCGGGGACAGCTCCATGAACGCGTCGGCCACCCGGGAACAGGCGTCCGACGGCAGCCCGGTCACCTGCGCGACCGAGGCCTCGAACGCGGCCCGGAAGGGGAACCAGGCACCGACCGCCGCGCCGGCGAAGCCGGTCAGCAGCGCCCGGGAGAAGACCGCCGGCAGCTGGTCGGCCGAGCTGCCCTGCTCGGTCAGGGCCGCACCGACGGGGGCGATGTCGAGCAGCGTCTCGTTGACGTCGAAGGCGACGACGTCCGGCCGAGTGCGCCCGGCGGTCACGCCCGGTCCTCGTGCTCCAGGTCCTCGCGCTGCAGGTCCCCGTGCTCCAGGTCCCCGTGCTCCATCGGGAGGTGCTGGCCCGCCTGCGCCGGACGGCGGTACCGCCCGGTCACCTTCTTGTAGACGAACCAGGCCACCGCGCCGACCACGACGGCGACCACCGCGTAGTCCAGGTAGTGCAGGTTGGCCTGCACGAAGTCACCGGCGGCCACCCCCAGCCCGATGAGCAGGCAGTTCCAGATCAGGCTGCCACCGGCGGTGAACAGCAAGAACTGCCAGAACGGCATCTTCACCACGCCGGCGGGCACGGAGACGAAGCTGCGCACGATCGGCACCATCCGGCCGAAGAACACCGCGCCCCGCCCGTGCCGGGCGAACCACTCGAAGGAGCGGTCGACGTCGGCGGTCTCCACCAGAGGCAACCGGTCGAGGAAGGCGTGCGAGCGGCGGGGACCGAGCAGCCGGCCCACCCAGTAGAGGATCGTGGCGCCGGCCACCGAGCCGACCGTGGCCCAGATGATCACCGGGACGATCGACATCCGGCCGTCGTTGATCAGCACCCCCGCGGCCCCGAGCACGGCCTCGCTCGGGATCGGCGGGATGACCGTCTCGATGAGGATCGTCAGCCCGACGCCGAACGCGCCCAGCCTCTCGATGAGGTCGAGCAGGAAACCGGTGATCCCGCCTTCGTCGGACGCGGCAGCGGCGAGGACGGACATGCCCACACGGTAACGGCGCAGGCTGTGCGCCGTGCTGCTGCCGGGCCGGGCCGACCGTAGGGTCTGCAGCCATGGCGCACCGCTTCACCGCCCGAGCCGTCGTGGTCGGGGACCGCGCCGGCACCGTCGTCCCCGATGCCGTGTTGGACGTCGAGGACGGCCTGATCACCTGGGTCGGCCCGGCCGCGGAGGCGCCGGAGGCCCCGGACGCCGAGGTCACCGCCCTGCCGGGGGTCCTGACGCCGGGCATGGTCAACACCCACTCGCACGCGCCGATGGTGCTGTTCCGCGGCCAGGGCGAGGGGCTGCCGCTGGACCGCTGGCTCAATGAGGTCATGTGGCCGCGGGAGGCCCGGCTCACCCCCGAGGACGTCGAGGTGGCGATGACCGCGGCCTCGGCGGAGATGCTGCGGCACGGGGTGACCACCAGCGTGGAGATGTACTTCCACCCCGAGCGGATGGCCGCCGCGGTGCGGCGCACCGGGGCCCGCGGCCTGATCACCCACGCGCTGATCGGGCTGCCCGGGTTCGGCAGCTTCGACGAGCAGCTGGCCCGGGCCGCCGCCTCCGCCGGCACCGGCGACGACCAGGTCGAGTGGGGGATCGGCCCGCACTCGGCCTACACCGTGCCGCTGCCGGTGCTCACCCAGGCTGCCGAGGTGGCCCGCGAGCACGACATGCTGCTGACCACCCACGTCGCGGAGACCGCCACCGAGGGCGCCGACCTGCTGGCCCAGCACGGGCAGAGCGTGCCGCAGCTGCTGGCCGCGCACGACGTGCTCGGCGGCCGGGTGCTGGGCGCCCACTGCGTGCACATGGACGACGGCGACCTCGAGCTGTGGCGCGAGTACGACGTCGCCGTGGCGCACTGCCCGGGCAGCAACACCAAGCTGGCCAGCGGCACCGCCCGGCTGCGGGACATGCTCGACCTGGGCATCCGGGTCGGCATGGGCACCGACGGGCCGGCGTCCAACGACAACCTGGACCTCTTCGAGGACCTGCGGCTGGCCGCCCAGCTGGCCCGGCTGCGCGAGCGGGACGCCACCGCGCTCACCGCGCCGGAGGCGTTCTGGTTGGCCACCGGCGGGGCAGCCGCGGCGATCGGCCGGGACGACCTCGGCCAGCTGAGCGCCGGGCGGCGGGCGGACCTGGTGCACGTGGACACCGAGGACATCGCCTTCGTCCCGGTCGGTGACGTCACCGACCTGCTCACCCACCTGGTCTGGTCGGTGGGCTCCCGGCACGTCCGGGACACCTGGGTCGCCGGACGGCGGGTCGTGGCCGACGGGGTGTCGACCACGGTCGACGAGGCCGAACTGCGCGCCGACGTACAGACCCGGGCCATGCGGCTGGCCGGCCGCTGAGCCCCGCGTGGGCCACCCCTCGTCGGTGAACCGGTAGCGCACGTCCTCGAAGGAGTCGGTGGGGAAGGCGTAGACGAACCGCAGCGGACCCTCACCGGTGTTGCGGATGCCGTGCTCCACGTCGCCCGGGATGAACACCGCCGACCCCGCGGTCACCGGGTGCTCCTCCCCGTCGAGGACGACGACGCCGGTGCCCTCGATCAGGTGGTAGACCTCGGTCGCGGTGTGCCGGTGCCGGCCCAGCCAGCCGCCGGGCGCCATCTCGGTGAGGCCGGTGTACAGCGCGGCGGTCGGCGTCCGGTCCCGGCTGATGAGGACCCGGAAGGAGACCTGCCCGCGCACCGGGTCGTCCCAGGTCTCTAGGTCGACGTCGGTGCTGTTCCGGCCTCCGGGGTGATCTGCCCAGCTCGGCGGGTCGTCCCCGGGATGGATCAGGCGCGCAGCGAGACCGTCTGACCGCGGCCGACGGTGCGGATCTCGCCCGGCGCCCGGCGGGCGGCCACCTCGGCGACGAAGTTCCCCAGCGGGTCCTTGAACAGGCCGTAGTCGTCGTAGTGCACCGGCACGGTCACCGGGGGCGTGAGCAGCTCGACCAGGTCCGCGCCCTGCCGGGCGTCCATGGTCACCGTGATGCCGGCGACCTTCGTGCCACCCAGGTGCGGGACCATCGCGTCGAGCGGCCCGCAGCGCTGCAGCACCTCGCCGAGCACCGGGCGGAACAGGGTGTCGCCACTGACGTAGCCACGCCAGGTCACCTGCCCGCCGCGGACCAGTTCCAGCACGCTGCCCATCACCTGGGGCAGCAGCCGGGCCAGGGGGCCGGGACCGTGCACGCCCGGGACGCTGGTGACCCGCAGCGTGTCGGTGCCCCGGGTGAGCTCGTGGGTCTGCCAGGCCCGCAGGTCCGCCGTCGCGGTGAAGCCCCGCTTCGCCAGGCAGCCGGCGGCCTCCGGGGTGGTCACCACCGGGGTCTCCTTCGGCAGCGCCTTCGTGGCCACCCGGTCCCAGTGGTCGCCGTGCATGTGGCTGAGCAGCACGGCGTCCAGCGCCGGCAGCTGCGCCGGCACCAGCGCCGGGTCGGTCAGCCGCCGGCTGCGCAGCCCGTAGCCCAGGTGCGCCCACTGGCCGCGGTGCAGGAAGTTCGGGTCGGTCAGCAGGGTGAACGGCCCGATCCGCAGCAGCGTGGTGGCGGTGCCGCCGAAGGTGAGCGTGACGTCGTCGTCCCCGGGTGCGGTCATGCCGGCCGGGTTACCCCTCGGGCGGACGTCCGCAACCGGCCGGTGTGCGCGCGTCGTCGTCCGGCGCTCCGGGACAGCAGGAACTGCCCAGCGGCGGCGTTGCCCTGGTGGCCCGTGGCGGGGCACGATCACCGCGCCCGGACGCCGGACCCGAGGAGCCCCGATGGACCAGATCGACCCGACCGTGCCGCCGAGCGGCGCCGGGTGCCTCGAGTGCGACCGCAGCGGCAGCTGGTGGCTGCACCTGCGCCGCTGCGCCGCCTGCGGGCAGGTCGGGTGCTGCGACTCCTCGCCGTCCCAGCACGCGTCGCACCACGCCGCCGACACCGGCCACCGCATAGCGCAGAGCTACGAGCCGGGCGAGGACTGGTTCTGGGACTACGGCGCCGCGCAGTTCGGCGCCGGACCGGCGCTCGCCCCGCCGCACTCCCGGCCGGCCGGCCAGCCGGTGCCGGGCCCCGCCGGACGGGTTCCGGCCGACTGGCAGCGGCACCTGCACTGACGCCGTCCGGGTCCGCAGATCTGTAGCCCGGCTCAGGAACTCCGGTGCGCCGTGTCGGAGGGGCCTGGTAGACACGCACCCGTGGCACAGCCCCGTTCCGTCGACGAGTCCTTCCTCGCCCTGCCGCTGTCGGCGCTGGCCGACGCGGCGCTGACCCGCGCGGTCGACCTGGGCTGCGAGCACGCCGACCTGCGGGTCGAGCGGATCCGCACCCAGACCGTGCGGCTGCGCGACGCCCGGCTGGAGGCCCTCGCCGACGGGGAGGACCTCGGCCTCGCCGTCCGGGTGGTGCACGAGGGCACGTGGGGGTTCGCCGCCGGCGTCGTCCTGACCGCGGCCGAGGCGGTGCGGCTGGCCGAGGAGGCCGTCGCCGTCGCCCGGGTCTCGGCGGCGATGAACACCGACCGCGTCGAGCTGGCCCCCGAGCCGGCGTACGACGGGGAGTGGGTGTCGGCCTACGACGTCGACCCGTTCGCCGTCCCGGACGCGGAGAAGACGGCGCTGCTGACCGAGCTCTCCGAGCGGCTGCTGGCCGCCGACGGCGTCGAGCACGTGCAGACCAGCGTCATGCAGGTCAAGGAGCAGAAGTTCTACGCCGACACGGCCGGCACGCGCACCCGGCAGCAGCGGGTGCGGGTCAACCCCGAGTTCACCGCGCTCACCGTCGACCGCGCCACCGGGAGCTTCGAGTCGATGCGCACGCTGGCCCCGCCGGTGGGCCGCGGCTGGGAGTACCTGACCGGCACCGGGTGGGACTGGCGCGCTGAGCTGGCCGAGCTGCCCGAGCTGCTGCGCGAGAAGGTCAAGGCGCCCTCGGTCGACCCCGGGCGCTACGACCTGGTCGTCGACCCCTCGAACCTGTGGCTGACCATCCACGAGTCGATCGGCCACGCCACCGAGCTCGACCGCGCGCTGGGCTACGAGGCCGCGTACGCCGGTACCTCCTTCGCCACCGTCGACAAGCTGAACTCGCTCCAGTACGGCTCACCGCTGATGAACGTCACCGGCGACCGCACCGCCGAGCACGGCCTGTCCACGGTCGGCTGGGACGACGAGGGCGTCGCCGGCCAGCAGTGGGACCTCATCCGCGACGGCGTGCTGGTCGGCTACCAGGTCGACCGGAACATGGCCCGGCTGCGCGGGATGGAGCGCTCCAACGGCTGCGCCTTCGCCGACTCCGCGGCCCACGTGCCGGTGCAGCGGATGGCGAACGTCTCCCTGCAGCCGGTACCCGACGGCCCCTCGACCGAGGAGATCATCGGCGGGGTCGAACGCGGCGTCTACGTCGTCGGCGACAACAGCTGGTCGATCGACATGCAGCGCTACAACTTCCAGTTCACCGGTCAGCGGTTCTACAAGATCGAGGGCGGAAAGCTGGCCGGCCAGCTCCGGGACGTTGCCTACCAGGCGACGACCACGGACTTCTGGGGCTCGATGACCGCGGTCGGTGGCCCGCAGACCCACGTGCTCGGCGGCGCGTTCAACTGCGGCAAGGCCCAGCCCGGTCAGGTGGCCCCGGTCAGCCACGGCTGCCCGACCGCGCTGTTCGAGAACACGACCATCCTCAACACGAAGCAGGAGGGTGGGCGATGAGCGCCATGTCCCCGCAGGAGATCGTCGAGCAGGCGCTGGCGGCGTCGCAGGCCGACGGCGCAGTCGTCTACGTGACCGACAGCTCGGAGGCCAACCTCCGCTGGGCGAGCAACAGCCTGACCACCAACGGCGCGATGCGCTCGCGGCAGGTGGTCGTGATCTCCTTCGTCGACGGCGGCGCGGGCATGGCCAGCGGCACCGTCGCCCGCACCGGCACCCCGGACATCGCCGAGCTGGTCGCTGCCAGCGAGCGGGCTGCCCGGGACGCCGGTCCGGCCGAGGACTCGGTGCCGCTGATCAGCGAGGCGCCGCCGGGCTCCGGTGACTGGGACGCGCCGGCCGCGACCACCTCGATCGACGTCTTCCGCGACTTCTCGCCCGCCCTGGGCGAGGCATTCGGCGCCGCGCGCGGCCGCGACGAGCTGCTGTTCGGCTTCGCCGAGCACCAGCTGGCCACCACCTGGCTGGGCACGTCCACCGGGCTGCGGCTGCGGCACGACCAGCCCACCGGCCGGGTCGAGCTCAACGGCAAGAGCACCGACTTCGGCCGTTCGGTCTGGGCCGGCGTCGGCACCCGCGACTTCACCGACGTCTCGGTGGCCGACCTGGCCGCCGAGGTGCAGCAGAAGATGGCCTGGTCGGCCCGCCGCATCGACCTGCCGGCCGGGCGGTACGAGACGCTGCTGCCGCCGTCCACGGTCAGCGACCTGATGATCGTCGCCTACTGGTCGATGGAGGCCCGGGACGCCGACGAGGGCCGCAGCGTCTACGCCAAGGCCGGCGGCGGCAACCGGATCGGCGAGCGGCTGGCCCAGCTGCCGCTGACCCTGCGCAGCGACCCGCACGCGCCCGGGCTGGAGACCTCGCCGTTCCAGGTGGTCGGCGGTTCGTCGGGCAGCGCCTCGGTGTTCGACAACGGCATGGCCACCCCCGCCGTCGACTGGATCTCCGGGGGCGTGCTCACCAACCTGATCCGGCCGCGGGCCTGGGCGCTGAAGACGACCGCACCGGCGACGGCCGCGCTGGACAACCTGGTGCTCGAGGACCCGAACGCCACCGCCACCCAGGCGGAGATGATCGCTCGCACCGAGCGCGGGCTGCTGCTGACCACGCTCTGGTACATCCGGGAGGTCGACCCGCAGACCCTGCTGGTCACCGGCCTCACCCGGGACGGCGTCTTCCTGGTGGAGAACGGCGAGGTGACCGGCGCGGTGAACAACTTCCGGTTCAACGAGTCGCCGGTCGACCTGCTGGGCCGGGCCACCGAGGCCAGCCGCACCGAGCGGACCCTGCCGCGGGAGTGGAACGACTGGTTCACCCGCACCGCGATGCCGATGCTCCGGGTGCCCGACTTCAACATGAGCTCGGTCAGCCCGGCCAGCTGAGCGTCGGCCGGGGCGCCCTGGTGGGCGCCCGGCCGAGCCGCAGGGTCAGCGCTGGTCGCGGCCGGTCTGCCCGGGGTCCGGGGAGTTCGTGGCCACCGCCGGGTCGACGGGGTTGCCGGTCGCCTCGGGCCCGACCTCGTCGGGATCCGGGGTCTGGAACGGGGTGTCGCCCTGCGGTGCGGCGCCGGCGGTGTCGCCGTCCCGCTCGGGGGCGTCGGGCTCCTCCCCGCCGATGCCGAACCCCTCGGCGGGCGGCGGGGCTCCCTGGCCGGCGTCCGCGGCGGGGATGCCCTGGTCGTCGTTGCTGGGCTGGACCGGGTCGAACGGTGCGCTCATGGACATGCGCCGCCCCTACCCGCTGGAGGCCGGACCCATCCTCCGTCCAGGTCGCCGGCCGGCGGCTACCCTCTGCCCGGGCCGTGACTGGCGCTGACAGGTGGGCCACCACCGGGGAGCGGCTCCGCAGAACCGCCGCGCGCCTGGGCTCCCGCCGAGATCGAGGAGACCCCTGTGACCAGCACCGTCACCCGCGAGACCGCCGCCTTCGCCAACGCCCTGGACGTCATCTCCCAGGTCGAGCCCCGGGTCGCCGAGGCCATCGGGCAGGAGCTCGCCGACCAGCGCTCGAGCCTCAAGCTCATCGCCAGCGAGAACTACGCCTCGCCGGCCGTGCTGCTCGCGATGGGCAACTGGTTCAGCGACAAGTACGCCGAGGGCACCCCCGGACGCCGGTTCTACGCCGCCTGCCAGAACGTCGACACCGTCGAGCGGCTGGCCGCCGAGCACGCCCGCGAGCTGTTCGGCGCCGACCACGCCTACGTGCAGCCGCACTCGGGCATCGACGCCAACCTGGTCGCCTTCTGGTCGATCCTCGCCCACCGGGTGGAGACGCCGGCGCTGGCCGAGGCGGGGGTGAAGAACGTCGACGCGCTCACCGACGCCGACTGGGCGCGGCTGCGGCGGGCGCTGGGCGACCAGCGGATGCTCGGCATGAGCCTGGACGCCGGCGGGCACCTCACCCACGGGTTCCGGCCCAACATCTCCGGCAAGATGTTCGAGCAGTCCAGCTACGGCACCGACCCGGCCACCGGGCTGATCGACTACGCCGCGCTGCGCGAGCGGGCCCGGGAGTTCCGGCCGCTGGTGCTGGTCGCCGGTTACTCGGCCTACCCGCGCCGGGTCGACTTCGCCGCCATGCGGGAGATCGCCGACGAGGTGGGCGCCACCCTGCTGGTGGACATGGCGCACTTCGCCGGGCTGGTCGCCGGGAAGGTGCTCACCGGCGACTTCGACCCGGTGCCGCACGCCGACGTCGTCACCACCACGACGCACAAGTCGCTGCGCGGACCGCGCGGCGGCATGGTGCTCTGCACCGAGGAGTACGCGCCCTCGGTCGACCGGGGCTGCCCGATGGTGCTCGGCGGCCCGCTGCCGCAGGTGATGGCCGCCAAGGCGGTGGCGCTGGCCGAGGCGCGCCGTCCGGAGTTCGCCGGCTACGCCGAGCAGATCGTGGCCAACGCCCGGGCGCTGGCCGACCAGCTGCTGCGCCGCGGGGCCCGGCTGGTCACCGGCGGCACCGACAACCACCTGGTGCTCGTGGACGTCGGCGGCTTCGGCCTGACCGGCCGGCAGGCGGAGGCGGCCCTGCTGGACGCCGGCCTGGTCACCAACCGCAACTCCGTGCCGGCCGACCCGAACGGGCCCTGGTACACCAGCGGCATCCGGCTGGGCACCCCGGCGCTGACCACCCGGGGCCTGCGGGAGAGCGAGCTGGCCGAGGTCGGCGACCTGCTGGTCGACGTCCTCACCGCCACCCGCCCGGACGGCGACTCGAAGGTCCGCTACCAGCTGGACGCCGCGGTGGCCGAGCGGGTGCGGGCCCGGGCGACCGAGCTGGTCGACGCCCACCCGCTGTACCCGGACGTGGCCCTGGACCTGGCCGGACGCGGCTGACCCGCCGCACGGCGGGGGCGGGCGGTGCCCCAGGGGCCTGCGGGGCGGGTGTGACCGGCGATGCGGTTGTGCACGACGAATTCGGCGAACCGCGTTTCGTGACCCCGTGACGCGGACATGTAACGCAGTTCCTGTCTACTTCCCCCGAACGCCGACAACGACCCCCTGCCTCCCGCGGCAGGACGGCGAGGGGAGACCGACATGACGTACCGCCAGAAGCCCTCCATCTTCCAGCTGGGCAAGGTGCACGAGAACGGGCCGGCCGTGATCGTCTCGGGCTGGGGCCTGGGCATGTGCGCCTCGTCGTGCCGGTGTCACCGCAACCCCGAGGACGGCCAGCTCGCCCTCGCCGAGGACCAGGCCGGCGGCAGCCTCGGGCTGCGCAGTTTCTCCGCCACGGGCACCTGCGACTGCTGCGAGGCGTGGACGTCGGCCGAGCTGTCCGCCATCCTGCGCGACGTCGCAGCCCTCGACGCCCTCGACTCCGCCGAGCCCGCCGCGGGCTGACCACCACCAGCACGGCACGAGCCGTCCACCGGGGAACCGGTGGGCGGCTCGTCGTCTTTGCCGGGGCCGAGCCGGGGGTAGGCCGCTGCCCATGTGGGGACGAGCAGCGGTGCGTGGTGCGGTGGCGGGGCTGGCCGGCGTGGCGGTGATGACCGTCGGGGAGAAGCTGGAGCAGCAGCTCACCGGGCGGCCGGACTCCTACGTCCCGGCCCGGACGCTGACCGCACTCGCCACCGGACGGCGACTGCCCGGGTCGGCGCGCCCGCCCGTGCGCAACCACCTCATGCACTGGGGCACCGGGGCCGCCGTCGGTGCGCTGCGCGGGGTCTGGGCCGCCGCCGGCCTGCGCGGGGTGCGGGCGTCCGTCTGGCACACCTCGGTGCGGCTGGCCGTGGACCAGACGCTGGAGAACGTCACCGGGGTCGGCGCCCCGCCGTGGACCTGGTCGCGCCGGGACCAGGTCGTCGACGTGCTGCACAAGGCGGTGTACTCCTTCGCCACCGGCGCGGTCGCCGACCGGATCATCGGCAACGCACGGGGCCGGAGTGGCGCACGGGGCCTCTGGGACTGAGCAGGTCAGCGGACCGATCGTCCCCCGGCGCGGCGGTCGCATCGCGTCGCAGCCGTCTCCTTACCTTCCGTTCCGACGCGCGCGGGACGTGTCGCCCCTCCCCGGGCGCGACGCGCGCACTCGGAGGTCCGATGACTCGCACGACCACGCGACGGGGGGGGACCCGTGCTGCCGCTCTCGCGCTGAGCGCCGGGGCCTGCGTCGCGCTGCTCCCCTCGACCGCCTCGGCCGCCCCCACGACCGCCGCGGCGGCCCGGCAGGCGGTCACCGAGACCGGCCAGAAGCTGAGCGCGCTCGACGAGCAGGTGCACGAGGCGACCGCCACCGCCGAGCAGCAGCAGGCCGCGGCCGCCGCCGCAGCCGGTTCCGCGGCTCAGGCGCAGGCTCAGCTGGACGCGCTGGAGCCGCAGCTGCGGTCCATCGCCCAGACCGGCATGGTCGGCACCACCCGGGGTCGGCTCGCCGCCTTCCTCACCAGCGGGTCGGCCGACGACCTCATCGCCCAGATGAGCACGCTGGACCAGCTCGCCTCGCACGCCGACGCCGTGGTCGCCGAGGCGGCCGCCGCCCGCGCCGCCGCCGACCAGGCCCAGGCCGACGCCACGGCCGCGGCTGCCGCCGCCGACGCCGCGGCAGCCGACCTGGAGGCCCAGAAGGAGCAGCTGGAGGACGAGCTGGCCGGCTACCAGGCCGACTTCGCCCGGCTCTCGGCCACCGACCAGGTGCGGGTGCACAACGTGCTCTCCGGCCCCGACGTCACCGCGGCCCCCGCGCCGGCCCCCACCGAAGCCGCCGGCGTCGCCGTGCAGACCGCGCTCGCCCAGGTCGGCGACATGTACCTGCCCGGCGGCAGCGGCCCGGACCGGTTCGACTGCTCCGGCCTCACCCAGTACGCCTACGCCGCGGCGGGCATCTCGCTGCCGCACTCCAGCCGCGCGCAGTCCGGCATGGGCGTCGCCGTCTCCCGCGCCGAGCTGCAGCCCGGCGACCTGGTCTTCTTCTACTCCCCGATCAGCCACGTGGGCATGTACATCGGCAACGGCCAGATGGTGCACGCCAGCGTCACCGGCAAGCCCGTCGCGGTGACCAGCGTGGACAAGGGCGGCTACGTCAGCGCCCGCCGCGTCACCGGCTGACGAAGGACCCCGCTCAGCATTGATCAGGTTCCCTGATCACTGGCTGTCCTACTGCAGCAGCGTTGGTGCGGTAGGACAGTTTTCGATCAGGGAACCTGATCAACGCTGGGGTCACTCGTGGATGCGGCGGCCCTCGGCGAGGAGCTGGACCGCGGCGGCAATGCGCTTGGCGCGGGTCTGCGGCGTGGCCGCGGTGTGCACCCGCCAGAGGACGGCGTAGCGGTTCCCCCCGTCGAGCGCGGCGAACGCCTCCTGGGCGGCCGGCTCCGCGGCGAGCGCGGCGACCAGGTCGTCGGGCACGGTGATCGTGGCCGGGCCGGCGTAGGCGCGGTCCCACCGGCCGTCGGCCTGGGCGGCCTCCACCGCGGCCAGCCCCGCCGGGCGCATCCGGCCGTCGGCGATCAGCCGGCCGACCGAGGTGACGTTCTTCTGCGACCACACGCTCTTCGGCCGCCGCGGCGTGTACCGGACGGTGAACCAGTCGTCGTCCACCCGGTTGGCCCGGCCGTCGATCCAGCCGTGGCACAGCGCGACCTCCACCGCCTCCGCGGCGGTCAGCGACGGGATGCCCGAGGACTTCTTGGCGATCCGCAGGAACAGCCCCGGCGCCCGGTCGTGCTCGGCGGCCAGCCACTCGTCGAACTCCGCCGCGGTGTCGAACGCCCGGGTCTCGAAGGTGCTCTCGTCGGCCACCCGGTCATCGTGCGCAGTCCGCCGGTCGGCGTCCAGAGGTCGCGGTTTGGTCGCGGAGGTGGTCGGCTACCGCTGACCGGACGGCGCTCAGCAGGGGCGCTCCACGACCGACGGGACGGCGATGGCACAGGCACCCGGGCCGCAGGCGCTCTGGCTGGTGCGACACGGCGAGAGCCTGGGCAACCTGGCCGACGCGCAGGCCCACGAGAGCGGCTCGGGGCGCCTGCAGCTCGACGTCCGCGACCCCGACGTCCCGCTGTCGGAGACCGGTGAGCAGCAGGCCGACGCGCTCGGTGCGTGGCTGCGCGACCTGCCGGCGGACCAGCGGCCGACGACGGTGCTCAGCTCGCCGTTCACCCGGGCGCTGGACACCGCCGGGCGGGCGGTGGCGGCGAGCGGGCTGGACCTGACGATCCGGCACGACGAGCGGCTGCGGGAGCGCGACTTCGGGGTGTTCGACGGGATGACCCGCTCGGGCATCCGTGCGGAGCACCCGGAGGAGGCCGAGCGTCGGGAGCTGCTCGGCAAGTTCTACTACCGGCCGCCGGGCGGGGAGAGCTGGGCCGACGTGGCCCTGCGGGTGCGCAGCCTGCTGGCCACCGAGGCGCTGCGGCACGACGGCGACCGGCTGCTCTGCGTCGCCCACCAGGCGGTGATCATGGTGTTCCGGTACGTGCTCGAGGAGCTCACCGAGCAGCAGCTGCTGGAGATCGACCGCACCGAGCAGGTCGCCAACACCTCGGTCACCCGCTACGAGCTCACCGGGGACGGGCGCTACGCCCTCCTCGGCTTCAACGACGTGCACCACCTGACCGACGACCGGGACGCCGGTGCGCCCGTGACCGAGGAGTCCGATGTCCCGTCCCCGGCCTGACAGCACGCTCGTCACCCCCCAGGTGCTCCGCGACTGGCGGCTGCCCGAGCCGACCGGCGGCAAGGAGGCCCGCGGGTCGATCCTGGTGGTCGGCGGCAGCACCGAGACCGTCGGCGCCGTGCTGCTGGCCGCGGAGGCCGCGCTCCGGTCGGGGGCGGGGAAGCTGCAGGTCGTCGTCCCGTCGAAGGTGGCACCGCACGTCTCCATCTCGCTGCCGGAGGCGCTGGTCCGGGGTGTGCCGTCCACCGAGGCCGGCGCGATCAAGGGCGACTCGGCCGAGCTGTTCCTGGACCTCGCGCAGCGCGCGTCGGCGGTGCTGATCGGGCCGGGCATGGCCGACGAGCCGGAGACCCGGGAGCTGGTCGAGCGGCTGCTGCCCGAGCTGGACGGCCCGGTGGCGCTGGACGCGCTCGGCCTGGCCGCGGTCACCGCCGACCCCAGCTGCCTGCACCACCTGGGCGGCCGGGTGGTGCTCACCCCGAACCCGACGGAGCTCGCCATCGCGTTGCACGTGGAACACGACGAGGTGGACGACGACCCGGCCGGCGCCGCCCAGCGGCTCGCCGAGCAGGCGCAGGCCACGGTCGGCCTCGGCGGGGCGACCAGTTGGGTCGCCGCGCCCGACGGTCGGCTCTGGGTGGACGAGAGCGGCGGTGCGGGGCTCGGCGTGTCCGGGTCCGGCGACGTGCGCGCCGGCGTGGTGGCCGGGCTGCTGGCCCGCGGCGCCGACCCGGAGCAGGCCGCGGTGTGGGCTGCCCACCTGCACGGCCGGGCCGGCGAGCGGCTGGCCGCCGGCGTGGGCCGGCTGGGCTTCCTGGCCCGGGAGCTGCCGCCGGAGATCCCCCGGGTGCTCGCCGAGGTCGACCTCTGACGAGTGCCGGGGAGTGACGTCCCGCCCTGAGTTGGGCAGGCTGGGCCGGTGACCGACGCAGACAGCGGGACGGCGGACGGCGTCCGGGCCGCGGACGTGTACGAGGCGACGCTGCAGCTCAAGCCCGGTGGGCGGGTGCTGCGCAGCGCCCGGCTGGCCGCGGCGTTCGTGGCCGAGCTGGCCTGGGGGCTGCTCCCCGGGCCGTCGCTGCACGACGTGGTGGTGACCCGGCGGGCCGACGGTGCCGAGGTGCTGCGGGTCTCCGCCGGTGACCCGGCCGTGCCCGGAGACATGCTGGCGGTGGTCCGGCGGCTGCTGGAGGAGTGCTCCCCGGCCGAGTTCCTCGCCGAGTGGGGCGCCGACGAGCCGGTGTGATCTGCTGCGCACAGCAGCGGGAACCGCCCGCGACCTCGGTGAGGAGAGCAGCAACGTGGCTGACAGCTACATCGGAGCCCTCGACTTCGGTGCCCCGGAGATCGACGAGACGGCGTTCGTCGCCCCGACGGCCGTCGTCGTCGGCAAGGTGACCATGGGTCCGCGGGCCAGCATCTGGTACGGCGCCATCGCCCGCGCCGACGCGGAGGTCATCGAGATCGGCGCCGACTCCAACGTGCAGGACGGCTCCACCCTGCACAGCGACCCCGGTTCCCCGCTGGTGATCGGCCGCGGCGTGACCGTCGGCCACAACGTGGTGCTGCACGGCGCCCGGGTGGACGACGACGTGCTGGTCGGCATGGGCAGCACCGTGCTCAACGGGGCGCACATCGGCTCCGGGTCGATCGTGGCCGCCGGCGCGGTGGTCATGCAGGGCGCGGAGATCCCGCCGAACTCGCTCGTGGCCGGGGTGCCGGCGAAGGTACGCCGGGAGACCACCGAGGACGACCGCGCCGCGATCGCGCTGAACGCGAAGAGCTACACCGACCGGCTCGACCAGCACCGCGCCGTCCGCCGGGTGCAGTGAGCCGATGAGCGCCGACGAGCTGCGCCGCCGGGTCCACTGGACGGTGCAGGACCCGCCGCCCGGTGTGCGGGCCGGCCGGGCGCTGAGCTCGGTGCTGCACGCGGTCTCCACCGTGGTCACCCTGGGGGCGGACGCCGCGCTCGGCACCCGCCGGGTCGGCTGGTCGCTGCCGGCCGACCCGGCGGCGTACCTGGACCTCGGCGTCGTCCGGCTGCGCTGGCCGGCCGAGGCGGCCGCCGAGCCCGTCCAGGCGACCCAGGAGGGCGTCTGGGCGACCCCGGAGGGGCGGCCGGCCCGCCGGCTGCCGGTCGAGACCTGGCGGGTGGTCGAGGCCGTCCCGGGCACCGGGTCGGGGAGGCCCCGGTACCCGGAGGCGGGGTGGCAGCTCACCGTCACCGACGGGACGACGACCGGGTCGCTGAGCGGCGCCTGGCTGGCGCTGGCCTGGATCGGGCACCTGGCCGGCTGGCCGGACCCGGCGCCCACCGCGTGAGCGCGGGCGACGACGCGGCGTTCCGGGCGTTCGTCGCGGAGCAGGGCACCGGGCTGCTGCGCACCGCGCACCTGCTCACCGGCGACCCGGCGCAGGCGCACGACCTGCTGCTCACCGCCCTGGACGCCGCCCGCCGGGAGTGGACCGGACCCGAGCAGGCAGCCCGGGGGACACGGCGGGCGATGCTGGCCGAGCAGCTGAGCTGGCGCGGCCGGCTCGACCTGGGCGAGGTGCTGGCCGACAGCCCGCTGCTGTCCGGGACGGCCGGCCTCCCCGGCCTGGCCGCGGCGGCACCGGCCCGGCGCTCGCCGACCGCGGCCGCGCTGGCGCGGCTGCCACCGCTGACCCGCGCGGTGCTCGTGCTCCGCTACGGCGAGGGGCTGTCGGTAGCGGAGGCCGCCGCCGACCTGGCGCGCCCGGAGGCCGACGTCGGAGCGGCGGACCGGCGCGGTCTCGCCCGCTACGCCGAGCAGACCGACGGCGGGGACGCCGAGGCCCGGCTGCGACGCGCCCTGGCCGCCCAGGCCGCCGAGGTCACGGGCGTCCCGGCGGACCTCGCCGACCAGGTGTGGGTCCGGGCCCGCGGCCGGCGGCGGCACCGCGCCGGCCTGCTGGTCGTGGTGGTGTTCCTGCTCGCCGTCCTCGTGGTCGTGGCGCTGACCATCTGAGCCCCCCGGAACGACCAGGGCCCGGCCACCCCTACGCGGAGGTGACCGGGCCCTGGCCGGAGGAGCTGTGCGTCAGTTGCGGACCGACGCCGTCAGCGGGCAGACGAACGGGTCGCGCTCGGCGATGCCCACGCGGTTCAGGTACTGGACGACGATCCGGTACGAGCCGACCAGCGACGTCTCGGTGTAGCTGATCCCGTGCTTGGCGCAGTGCGCGCGCACCATCGGCTGCACCTTCTTCAGGTTCGGCCGCGGCATGCTCGGGAAGAGGTGGTGCTCGATCTGGTAGTTCAGGCCGCCCATCATGAAGTCGGTGACCCGGCCGCCGCGGATGTTGCGGGACATGAGCACCTGGCGGCGCAGGAAGTCGACCTTGGCGTTCTTGGGCACGATCGGCATGCCCTTGTGGTTGGGCGCGAACGAGCCACCCAGCAGCAGGCCGAACACCGACTGCTGCACGACGATGAAGGCCACGGCCAGCAGCGGCGGCATGATCAGGAACACCGCGGCGACGAAGAGCCCGAGCCGGGCCACGATGATCGCGATCTCCAGCCGGCGGTGCGGCATCGTCTTGTCCCGGATCAGCGTGCTCAGGCTGTTGGCGTGCAGGGCCGCACCCTCGAAGCACAGCAGCGGGAAGAACGCCCAGCCCTGGTGCCGGGTCCACCAGCCGCGCAGACCGCTCATCCGGGTCTCGGCGTCGTCCGGGGTGAAGGCCAGCACCGCCGACTCGATGTCGGGGTCCTTGCCCATCTGGTTCGGCGCGTTGTGGTGCTTGTTGTGCTTCTGCATCCACCAGCCGTAGCCGATGCCGGCGAAGCCGCAGGAGAGCACCCGGGCGTTCCACTCGTTGGCCCGGTGCGACCCGAAGGCCTGCCGGTGCGCGGTGTCGTGCCCCAGGAAGCCGAACTGGGTGCAGATGAGGGAGAACACGACGGCCAGGCCCAGCTGCCACCAGGAGTCGCCCAGCGCCACGATGGCGACCCACACGCCGGCGAAGGCGGCCACGGTCAGCACGATCGAGACGACGTAGTACGGGCGGCGGCGGTTCAGCAGCCCGGCGTCCTTGACCTGCTGGGAGAGCTCGGCGTACACGCTGACCTGGCGGTCACGGGGTCGCTCGGGGCGCGGTGCCCGGGCGGGGGGAGGCGTGGAGCCCTCCAGGGTGGATGCGGACATCTGCTCTCTCTGGCTGGGTCCCGGGCTGCTCCGGGGTGGCCGGGAGTGCCGGCGACGACGGGGGGCCGCGCTACCTCTGGATGGAGCACCGCGTGCGGCCGACGGTAGGCGACGCATGCCGTCACTGCCACGCGGGTGCCACCCAGCGGGACGGCGTGGCGCGTCAGCCGGCCAGCAGCTCGCGGACCAGGTCGCCCACCGCGGCGGTCTCCAGCAGGAACCCGTCGTGGCCGTACGGCGAGCCGATGACCTGCAGCGGGACGTCGAGACCGTCGGCCACCTGCTGCTGCTGGGCGAGCGGGTAGAGCCGGTCGGAGTCGACGCCGGCCACCACCACGCGGGCGGTGACCCGGCCCAGCGCCGCCTCCACGCCACCCCGGCCGCGGCCGACGTCCCAGGTGTTTATCGCCTCGGTGAGCAGCACGTAGCTGCCGGCGTCGAAGCGGGCGGCCAGCTTGGTGGCGTGGTGCTCCAGGTAGGAGGCGACGGCGAACCGGCCGTCGTCCTGCACCCGGGCTCCGAAGCGGGACTCCAGCTCGCCGGCGCTGCGGTAGCTGAGGTGCGCGATCCGCCGGGCGACGCCCAGCCCGGCCACCGGGCCGGCGCCGGGGAGGTAGTCGCCACCGGCCCAGGCCGGGTCGCTGCGGACGGCGGCCTGCTGGGTGGTCTGGGTGCCGATCTGGTCGGCGCCGGCGACGGCGGCCGAGGCGAGGAAGAACAGCCGCTCGACCCGCTCGGGCCGGGACACCGCCCACTCCAGTGCCCGCATGCCGCCCATCGAGCCGCCGAGCACCGCCCGCCACCGGCCGATGCCCAGCGCGTCGGCGAGCGCGGCCTCCACCGCGACCTGGTCGCCGATGGTCAGCTCGGGGAACCGCGAGCCCCAGGGCGCGCCGTCCGGGGCGGTGGAGGAGGGGCCGGTCGTCCCCTGGCAGCCGCCGAGCACGTTGGCGCAGACGACGAACAGCTCACCGGTGTCCAGCGGAGCGCCCGGGCCGATCAGCGACGGCCACCAGCCGGGGGTGGCGTGGCCCGGCCCGGCGTCGCCCACCACGTGGCTGTCGCCGGTCAGCGCGTGCTCGACCAGCACCGCGTTGCCGCCGTCCGGGGCCAGGGTGCCCCAGGTCTCGAAGGCGACCCGAACGGCGGGCAGCTCGCCGCCGCGTCCGAGCCGGACCGGTCCGTCCAGGTCGAGAAACCGGCGGTGCCCGACCGGGTCGCCCTCCCGCCAGCCGCCGGTCCGGGAGCCGGCGCGCGCCGGCTCCCGGAGCACGTCAGGCGCCCTTCGCGGCCCGGAACCCGACCTCGAGGTCGGCGAGGATGTCCTCGATCCCCTCCAGGCCCACGGCGAGCCGCACCAGGCCCGGGGTGACGCCGGTGGTGGCCTGCTCCTCCGGGGTCAGCTGCGAGTGCGTGGTCGACGCCGGGTGGATGACCAGGCTGCGCACGTCGCCGATGTTGGCCACGTGGCTGTGCAGCTCGAGCGCCTCTACGAACCGCTTGCCGGCCTCGATGCCGCCGCGGACGTCGAAGGCCAGCACCGCACCGGCCCCACGCGGGGCGTACTTCTGCTGGGCGGAGTGCCAGGGGGAGGAGGGCAGCCCGGCGTAGTGCACCGACTCCACCTCGTCCCGGGACTCCAGCCACTCGGCGACCCGCTGGGCGTTGGCCACGTGCCGCTCCATCCGCAGCGACAGCGTCTCGATGCCCTGCACCACCAGCCAGGCGTTGAACGGCGAGATCGACGGGCCGAGGTCGCGCAGCAGCTGCACGCGGGCCTTGAGCGCGTAGGCCGGTGCGCCGAGGTCGGCGTAGACCACGCCGTGGTAGCTCGGGTCGGGCTCGGTGAAGCCGGGGAACGTGCCGCCGGTCCAGGCGAAGTTGCCGGAGTCGACGATGACCCCGGCGATCGCGGTGCCGTGCCCGCCCAGGTACTTGGTGGCGGAGTGGACGACGACGTCGGCGCCGTGCTCGATCGGCCGGATCAGGAACGGCGTGGCGACGGTGTTGTCCACGATCAGCGGCACGCCGTTGCGGTGCGCCACCTCCGACACCGCGGAGATGTCCAGGACGTCGCCCTTCGGGTTGCCGATCGTCTCGGCGTAGAAGGCCTTGGTGTTCTCCTGCACCAGCGACTGCCAGTTCTCCGGGTCGTCGGGGTCCTCGACGAAGGAGACGGTGATGCCCATCTTCGGCAGCGAGTGGTGCAGCAGGTTGTAGGTGCCGCCGTAGAGCGAGGCGGAGGCGACGACGTGGCTGCCGGCCTCGGCGACGTTCAGGATCGCCAGGGTCTCCGCGGCCTGCCCGCTGGCCACCGCCAGCGCGGCGACCCCGCCCTCCAGCGAGGCGACGCGCTGCTCCAGCGCGTCCTGCGTCGGGTTCATGATCCGGGTGTAGATGTTGCCCATCTCGGCGAGGGCGAACAGGTCCGCGGCGTGCTGGCTGTCCCGGAACTGGTAGCTCGTCGTCGCGTAGATCGGCAGCGCGCGGGCGCCGGTGGTCGGGTCGGGGGCCGCCCCGGCGTGGATCTGCCGGGTCTCGAAGCTCCAGCCGCTGGGTTCGGTCATGCGCCTACCTCCTGGGATCGCCGGAGCACCCACGGCGCGGAGGGCTCCGTCCTTGCCGGACGGCGGTCGCCGCCCAGCCAGCTCTTCCCCTGGGAGCACCTCGGACGGAGTCGAGGTTGCCGGGCAGCAAGCCAGGTGCTTGTCGCTGCCTCTCGTGAGCTGGTCCGATCCTAGGACGACGCCCCGGTGCGCGCACACTCCCCTGCGTGCGGGTGGCGATCAGGGTCCGGCCGGGGGCGGGCCGGACGGCGGTGGGCGGCGAGCACGACGGCGCGCTCGTGGTCCGGGTGAGCGCCCGCGCGGTGGACGGCAAGGCCACCGAGGCGGCGCTGGCCGCGGTCGCCGACGCGTTCGGCGTCCGCCGGTCCGCGGTCACGCTGGTCACCGGTGCGACGTCCCGCACCAAGGTGGTCGAGGTCGACGGCGGCACCGACACGGCGCTGCGGGCCCTGGTGGGCACCTGACCGGCGTGCTTCGATGCCGGGCATGGGGTGGCCGGAGTTCGCACTCGTCGTGCTGGCTGCGGGGCTGCTGATGATGCTCCTCGCCCGGGCCGAGGTGGTGGCGGCCCGGCGCCGCGGGCAGGCCGCGGCCCAGCTCGCCGCGCTGGAGCGGAAGGTCGACGCGATCGCCGAGCACCTCGGGGTGGTCGTGCCCGACCCGCACCACCCGGAGGTCGTCCTGCTGCTGGACCAGGGGCAGCAGGTCGCCGCGATCAGGCAGTACCGCGAGGAGACCGGCGCCGACCTGCTCACCGCGAAGAACGCGGTGGAGGAGATGGCCCGCCGGCTCTGAGCCGTCTCGCTCCGGTGCTCAGCCGGCCAGGGCGGCGATGGCAGCGCGGGCGTCGGCGACCGGCAGGGCCATCGTGGCGTCCCCGACCGGCAGCTCGACCCGGACGACGTTCGGGTCGGCGGTGGGCATCGCGCGCTCCCAGGTCCACAGACCCTGGTCGGCGGCGAGCGTGCGCACGGCGGCGCCGAAGGCCTCCGGGGTGGTGCGCAGCACCAGGTGCAGCATCGGCGTCTGCGGCGGGTCGGGCAGCACGGTGACCCCGGGCAGGCCGCGGACGGCGTCGGCGATCTCCCGGGCCCGGTCCAGGTAGGCCGGCATCAGCGGCAGCCGGCGGCGCAGGCAGCTCAGTGCCGAGGCCG
The DNA here is from genome assembly GCF_947486615.1 of uncultured Modestobacter sp. Lineage (GTDB taxonomy): Bacteria > Actinomycetota > Actinomycetes > Mycobacteriales > Geodermatophilaceae > Modestobacter. The sequence continues at coordinate 266,529 of NZ_CANKUD010000003.1, read as the reverse complement.
CGCCCGGCCACATGCCGAACAGCGTGCCGCCCAACCGGCGCCGCCACTCCCGCACCTCGGCGACGACGTCGTCCGGGCCGGCCAGGCAGCAGCCGGCCAGCGCGCCGATGCCCTTGTAGAAGCTGACGTAGGTGGTGTCGAACAGCGCGGCGACCTCCGCCGGGGGCCGGTCGTAGCCGGCGGCAGCCTCCCACAGCCGGGCGCCGTCCAGGTGGGCGGCCGCGCCCCGCTCCCGGGCCCAGGTCACCTGGGCGACCAGGTCGTCCCACGGTGGGAGCTGCCCGCCCAGGTCGCGCTGCGGCAGCTCCACCACCAGCGCGGCGGGCTGCTCGGCGACGTCGTCCAGGTCGGTGCGGGCCAGCAGCCGGTCGCGGGCGCCGGCCGGGCGGCCGATGAGGCCCTGCAGCCGCTCCAGCGGGCGGCCCTCGTGCACGTCGAGGTGGCTCTGCGGGTGGAAGACGACGGTGCGGCGGCCGCGCCGGTCGGCGTGCACCCGCAGCGCGGCCTGCTGGGCCATGATCCCGCTGGGCAGGTACACCGCCGCCGGCTGCCCGAGCAGCTCGGCGACCTCGCCCTCCAGCTCGCCGACCACGCCGCCGTCCCCGTACCGGTCGACCGCGGTGTCGGTGGGGATCGTGGCCAGCAGGTCGGCGGCGGTCTGCGGGCCGTGCCCGGTCAGCGCGCGGTCGCAGGACCGGCGGAGTGCGGTGAGGTCGTCCACGGGGACAGCCTGGGGGAGGCTGTCGGGGTGCGCGCGCTGGTGTTCGAGGAGTTCGGTGGTCCGCTGACGGTCCGGGCGGTGCCCGATCCGGAGCCGGCGCCGGACGGCGTCGTCGTCCGGGTCGGCGCCAGCGGCATCTGCCGCAGCGACTGGCACGGCTGGTCCGGCCACGACCCGGACGTCGTCCTGCCGCACGTGCCCGGCCACGAGCTGGCCGGCACGGTGGCCGCGGTGGGCAGCCGGGTGCGGAACTGGTCGGTGGGTGACCGGGTGACCGTGCCGTTCGTCTGCGCCTGCGGGTACTGCGCGCCGTGCCGGGAGGGCGCCGGGCAGGTGTGCCTGAACCAGACCCAGCCCGGGTTCACCCACTGGGGCTCGCTGGCCGAGCTCGTCGCCCTGGACGCCGCCGACGTCAACCTCGTCGCGCTGCCGGAGGGGATGTCGTTCGCCACGGCGGCCAGCCTGGGCTGCCGGTTCGCCACCGCCCACCGGGCCGTCACCGGGGTCGGCCAGGTGCGGCCGGGGGAGTGGGTGGCCGTGCACGGCTGCGGCGGGGTGGGGCTGTCCGCCGTCCAGGTCGCCGTCGCCGCCGGCGCCCGGGTGGTCGCCGTCGACGTCGCCCCGGGGGCGCTGGAGCTGGCCCGTGCCTTCGGCGCGGAGCACGTGGTGGACGGCGCGGGCGACGTCCCGGCGCAGATCGCCGAGCTGACCGGCGGCGGCGCGCACGTCTCGCTGGACGCCCTCGGCGCGGCGGTGACCTGCCAGAACTCCGTCCGGAGCCTGCGGCGGCGCGGCCGGCACGTGCAGGTCGGCCTGCTGCCGCCGGCGCTCGGCCGCCCGGAGATCCCGATGGAGCTGGTGATCGCCGGCGAGCTCGCGCTGCTCGGCAGCCACGGCATGGCCGCCGCCGACTACCCGGCGATGCTCTCGCTGATCGCCGCCGGCCGGCTGCGCCCGGAGCTGCTGGTCACCCGCGAGCTGGGCCTGGACGACGCCGGCGCGGCGCTGGCCGCGATCGGCCGGGAGCCGGGGATCGCGGTCGTCACCTCGTTCTGAGCGGCTCAGTCGGTCGTCGTCGTCGTCGCCTCGTCGTCGGTGACGTCGGTCGGCTCGGGCTCCGTCGTCTCGTCCTCGGTGGTCTGGCTGGTCGAGGGCGGCGTGCGGGTGGTCTGCGCCGGCGTGCTGGTCTGCACCGGGGTGCGGCTGGGGGACCGCGTCGGGGTGGTCACCGGCTCCTCGTCCTCGCCGTCGTCCGCCGGGACCGGGGTGCTCGGCGCCGTGGGCGTGCTGGTCGGCGTCGGGGTCGTCGTGGTGCGGGCGTCGCTGGGGATCAGCGAGTTGGGCACGGGCACCGTCTCCCCGCTGGGCAGGACGACGTCGGTGGTACCGCTGTCCGGGCGGGGGAGCAGCAGGTTGAGCACGAACAGCACCGCGAACAGCGCGCCGATCACCAGCGTCGACGTGCGCGCCCGGCCGATCCGGGCCGGCACGTGCCGGTGCCACAGCGACGTCCCGCGGGTGGCCGGCGCGGCGTTCGCGGACGGCTGCTCGACGGTCTGCTGCGGCAGCACCGTGGTGGGCTGCTCGTCGGCGGGCCGGGTCATGCGGCACCTCCGCTGCGGGCCCGGTCCTCGGCCAGCGCCTCGTCCTGGACGCTCACGCCGTCGGTCGCGCTGGTGGCCCGCAGCGACACGCCCTCGCGGGACAGCGCCAGCGCCACCCGGGCGCGCAGGTCACGGCCCACGTCGAACTGCTTGCCCGGCAGCGTCCGGGCGACGACCCGCAGGTTCACCTCGTCCAGCGACAGGCTCTCCACGCCCATCACGGTGGGCTCGTCGAGCAGCAGCTTGTGCAGCCGGGGCGAGTCGTAGGCCTGCTTGCCGACCTCGCGCAGCACCTCCTGCACCCGGGTGACGTCGGCGGTGGAGGGCACCGGCACGTCGACCACGGCCCGGGCCCAGTCGCGGGAGAGGTTGGTGACCTTGACGATCTGCCCGTTCGGCACGATCACCACCTCGCCGTCCACCGAGCGCACCCGGGTGATCCGCAGCGTGACGTCCTCGACCGTCCCGGACGCCGGTTCCATCCCGCCGACCACCTGGATGGCGACCACGTCGCCGAACCCGTACTGCCGCTCGGTGATCAGGAAGAAACCGGCCAGCACGTCGCCGACCACCCGCTGGGCGCCGAAGCCCAGCCCGACGCCGAGCACGGTGGCCGGCGCGACCAGACCGGTGACCGGGAGCCCGAGGGTGTCCAGCACGAAGAAGATCGCGATCGACCAGATCAGCACGATCGCCGCCCAGCTGATCACCTGGGTCAGGGAGTGCCGGTGCTTGGCGGCCTCCGAGCGCACCAGCGCGTCGGAGCCGGTCTCGGCGGCGTCGATCCGGTCGGTGATCCGGTTGGCCGCCCAGCTCACCAGCCGGGCCAGCAGGACCGCGCCGAGGACGATCAGCAGCGCGTCCAGGGCGGGGCCGCGGAGCCAGTACAGCGTGTCGGTGACCGGGCCTGCTGCGAGCACGTTCATCGTCGTCCAGTGTGGCCTGCCGGCGCCTCCGGTGGGTGGCCGGGGGGCTCCGGAACGCGACCGGCCGAGACGCGATCGTGATCACCTGCGTTTGCGCTCAGCGGGCCGCAGGGAGCACGGTGTCCTGCGGAGACGGCGCTCCAGTCACGGGGCCGCCGTCCGACCTGTGCGCCGACCCGATTGGAGGGGCGCCCACCAGGCGCCACACCACGTGACCACGACACCCACTGATCCGCCCGGCCAGCAGCCGCGCGGCGCCACCAGCGCCGCCGAGGCCGCCGCGACGCCCGACCAGCCCGATCGGTCCGCCCAGACGATCGACGACGTGCTCGACCCCGAGGTGCCCAGCGACCTGCACCCGGCCATCGCCCAGCCGCCCGCGCACGAGGACGAGCGCCGGCCGCGGCTGGACAAGACCGTGTTCGGCGTCGCCGCCGTGGTCTCGCTGGCCTTCCTCGCCTGGGGGTTCGTCAGCCCGACCGGGCTGGGCACCGCCAGCGCCGACGCGCTGGGCTGGATCGAGGGCAACCTCGGCTGGTTCTTCGTGCTGCTCGCCTCGGCGGTGGTCGTCTTCGTCCTCTGGCTCGCGGCCAGCGCCTACGGCCGCATCCCGCTGGGCGGTGACGGCGAACGGCCGGAGTTCAAGACGATCAGCTGGATCGCGATGATGTTCAGCGCCGGAATGGGCATCGGCCTGATGTTCTTCGGCGTCTCCGAGCCGCTGTCGCACTTCGTCTCGCCACCGCCGGGCACCGTCGAGGGCGAGACCAACGAGGCCGTCACCACCGCGATGGCCACCACGCTCTTCCACTGGACGCTGCACCCGTGGGCGCTCTACGCCCTGGTCGGCCTGGCCGTCGCCTACGGCACCTACCGCCGCGGCCGCGGCCAGCTGCTCTCCTCCGCGTTCACCTCGCTGTTCGGCCGCGGGGTCGCCGAGGGGCCGGCCGGCAAGGTGATCGACGTCCTGGCGATCTTCGCCACGCTGTTCGGCACCGCCGCCTCGCTGGGCCTGGGCGCGCTGCAGATCGGCAGCGGGCTGGAGATCCTCGGCTGGCTCGGCCCGGTGGGCAACGCGGCCACCGTCGGCATCATCGCGGTGCTGACCGCTGCCTTCGTCGCCTCGGCCTTCTCCGGCGTCGCCCGCGGCATCCAGTGGCTGTCCAACATCAACGTCGTCCTGGCGTTCGTGCTGGCGCTGTTCGTCTTCGTCGTCGGCCCGACCGTGCTGATGCTGAACCTGGTGCCGACCGCGCTGGGCTCCTACGTCGCCGACCTGCCGGAGATGGCCGCCCGGACCAACGCCTCCGGCGGCGACCCGATGGCCGAGTGGCTGTCGGGCTGGACGGTCTTCTACTGGGCCTGGTGGATCTCCTGGACGCCGTTCGTCGGTGTCTTCCTCGCCCGGATCAGCCGCGGCCGCACCATCCGCGAGTTCATCGCCGGGGTGCTGCTGGTGCCCAGCGTCGTGACGCTGTTCTGGTTCGCGATCTTCGGCGGCGCCGGGATCGGCGCCCAGCGGTCCGGGGAGGACCTCGTCGGCCAGTCGACCGCCGAGGGCCAGCTGTTCGGCCTGCTGCAGGGGCTGCCCTGGGCCACGGTCACCAGCGTGCTGGTGATGCTGCTGGTGGGGATCTTCTTCGTCACCGGTGCGGACTCCGCCTCCATCGTGATGGCGTCGCTCTCCGAGCGGGGCACCCGGGAGCCGACCTCGAAGATGGTCGTGTTCTGGGGCCTGCTGACCGGCGGTGTGGCCGCCGTGATGCTGCTCGTCGGAGGCGACGAGGCGCTGCAGGGGCTGCGGAACCTCACGATCATCGCCGCCCTGCCGTTCGCACTGGTGATGATCGGCCTGGCGATCGCGCTCACCAAGGACCTGCGCTCGGACCCGATGGCGCTGCGCCGGGCCTACGCCAACGAGGCCGTCGAGCAGGCCGTGGTGGAGGGCATCACCCGGCACGGTGACGACTTCGCCCTGGTCGTCGAGCACAGCCAGGACGGCGACGGTCAGCCGCGGACCGTCGTCTCGTCGAAGGGCCCCGAGGAACCGCGGGCCTGACCCGCTCCACCCAGTGGCCCCCTCGCCGACCGGCGAGGGGGCCACTGGCCGTCCGGGGCGCCGTGGGGCCGGGCCGCGGAGTCAGCGCAGGCGGCGGACCGGGACCACCATCGGGGTGCCGGTGACCGGGTCGGGGACGACGCGGGCCTCCAGCTCGAAGACGTCGGCCAGCAGCTGCTCGGTGAGCACCTCCGCGGGGGTGCCGGCGGCGACCAGGACGCCGTCCTTCATCGCCACCAGGCGCTGGGCGTAGCGGGCGGCCAGGTTCAGGTCGTGCAGGACGACGACCACGGTGCGCCCCCGCTCGGTGTGCAGCCGGCCGACCAGCTCCAGCACGTCCACCTGGTGGGCCAGGTCGAGGTAGGTGGTCGGCTCGTCCAGCAGCAGCAGGTCGGTGCCCTGGGCCAGTGCCATGGAGATCCAGGCGCGCTGCCGCTGCCCGCCGGAGAGGGCGTCGACCGGGGCGTCGGCCAGCTCGGCCATGTCGGTCCAGCGCAGCGCCTCGGCGACCACCGCCTCGTCGTCGGAGGACCACTGCCGCAGCCAGCTCTGGTGCGGGTGCCGGCCGCGGGCGACCAGGTCGGCCACGGTCAGGCCCTCCGGGGCCAGCGGGGTCTGCGGCAGCAGGCCGAGCACCTTGGCGACCTCGCGGGTCGGGGTGGAGGTGATCGCCCGGCCGTCGAGCAGCACGCTGCCGGCGGTGGGGCGCAGCAGCCGGCCCAGCGCCTTGAGCAGGGTGGACTTGCCGCAGCCGTTGGGGCCGACGATCGCGGTGAACGACCCGTCGGTGAGCTGCAGGTCCAGGTCGTCGACGACGACCTTCTCCCCGTAGGCCAACCGGACGCGCTCGGCGGCCAGGCGCACCCGGTCCGTCGGCGTGGTGGTGGGGGTGTCGAGAGCGGTCACAGGGTCGATCGCCGCCTTCCGCGGACGAGGAGCCAGAGCAGGTAGGGCGCGCCGACCACCGCGGTGACCACCCCGACGGGGAAGGCCTCGGTGAGCACGGTGCGCGCCGTGAGGTCGCTGGCCACCAGCAGCAGCGCGCCGAGCAGGCCGGAGGCGATCAGCGGGGGCCGGGAGCCCCCGGTGAGCCGGACGGCGATCTGCGGCACGACGAGCGCGACGAACTGGATCGGCCCGGCCGCGGAGACGGCGAACGCGGCCAGCGCGACGGCCACCACGACGACGGTGCCCTGGGCGAGCGGCACCCGCACCCCCAGCCCGCGGGCGGTCTCGTCGCCGAACTGCAGCACGTTGAGCACCCGCCCCAGCGCGAGCGCGGCCGGCACCAGCACCGCCAGGGCGAGCGCCAGGGGCAGGACGTCGTCCCAGCCCCGGCCGTTGAGCGAGCCGGTGATCCAGACGTTGGCCGCGGCGGCGTCCCAGATGGTGCTGCGGGTGAGCAGGTACTGCACCACCGCGTGGGACATCGCGGACAGGCCGACCCCGATGAGCACCAGGCGGTAGCCGTCGACGCCCTTGCGCCAGGCCAGGCCGAACACCGCGAAGGCGATGACGAACCCGCCGAGCAGGGCGGCCAGCGGCAGCCCGATGCCGCCGAGCACCCCGGCGGCGGTCGTGCCGGTGCCGGCGAAGACGATCACGCTGACCGCGCCGATCGCCGCGCCGCCGTTGACGCCCAGGATGTCCGGGCTGGCCAGCGGGTTGCGGGCGAAGGTCTGGATCAGCGCGCCGGACATGCCCAGCGCCAGGCCGACGAGCACGGCGGCGACGATCCGCGGGGCGCGCAGCTCGGTGACGATGAACCGCTGCGTGTCATCGCCCAGCCCGACCAGTGCCCCGAGCACCTGCGGGATGCTGATCGGGTAGTCACCGCGCCCCATGCTGATCGCGGCGGCCAGCAGCAGCACGACCACCGTCGCCAGCGGCACGACCAGCTGGCGGAGCCGGTAGGTGGCCGAGACCGACCCGGCCCGCAGCACCCGGCGGGGCCGGCTGCGCTGCTCGGGGGCCCGGGTCGGAGCGGTCAGGGTCACAGCGTCACCAGCCGGCGACGGCGGACGAGGGCGATGAAGAACGGCGTGCCGACGACGGCCAGGACGATGCCCACCTGCAGCTCGCCGGGGCGGGCGACCACCCGGCCCAGCACGTCGGCCAGCAGCAGGAACACGATCCCCAGCAGGCCGGAGTACGGCACCAGCCAGCGGTGGTCGGGCCCGGTGACCGCCCGGGCGACGTGCGGCACGACCAGCCCGACGAAGGCGATCGGCCCGCAGGCGGCGGTCGCGGCACCGGTGAGCAGGGTGATCGCGCCGAGCCCGACGCTGCGGGCCACCCAGATCCGCTGGCCCAGGCCGCGGGCGACGTCCTCGCCGAGGTTGAGCAGGTTCAGCGCCGGGGCGTTGAGCAGGGCGAGCAGCAGGCCGACGACGACGAAGGGGGCCACCTGGGTGGCGACCGAGGCGTCCCGGCCGGCCAGGGCGCCGACGATCCAGAAGCGGTAGGCGTCCAGGGTGTCGGTGCTGCTGATGGTGATCGAGGAGACCAGCGCGAACAGCAGGGCGCTGAGCGCGGTGCCGGCCAGCGCCAGGCTGACCGGGGTGGCACCGCCCCGGCCGGAGCCGATCGCGAAGACGGCGACGCTGCCCAGCAGGGCCCCGGCGAAGGCGAACCAGACGTAGGCGCTCGGGGTGGACAGCCCGAGCACGGAGATGGACAGCACCACGGCGAACGCGGCACCGGCGGTGACCCCCAGCAGGCCCGGGTCGCCCAGCGGGTTGCGGGTGTGCCCCTGCATCAGCGCACCCGACACGCCCAGCGCCAGCCCGGCCAGCACGCCGAGCAGGGTTCGGGGCACCCGCAGCTCCCGGATGATCACCGTCTCGTCGCCCGGGGTGGACGCGTCGGTGAGCGCCTGCCAGACGGTGCCCAGGCCGATCGGCCGGGTGCCCACGGTGATGCTCAGCGCGCAGACCGCCAGCACCAGCAGGAGCAGCAGCCACAGGCCCAGCGATCGGCCGACCGCGCCCCGGAGCAGTCCCCGGCGCGGGGTCGCAGCGATCGCCTCCTCGGGGGGCCCGGTGGCCGTGCGCTGCGCCACGTGCGACTCCTGGGGACGGCGGTCAGCCGGGTCCCGGCCGGATTGGTGAGGCTGACCTTACCCACTTGCGCGGGCGGGGGGAGTGACGAAGCCGACTCCACCCCGTCGGCGGAACGGGCCGGTTCACCGCCCGCGGCCCGCACCATGGTGCTCGTGCCCGGACCAGACCCCCGGCCGCGGTGGCCGTGGCGGCGACTGGCGGCCGGCTACGGGGTCGCCGGCACCGCGGTGCTGCTCGCCGTCGGCGTGGTCGGCGACCGGACGGCGGCCACCTACACGGCCGCGCTGTTCTCCGCCTGGTGGCTGGCCCCGGCGCCGGCGTTGCTCGTGCTGGCCGCCGTCCGCCGGGCCTGGCGGGTCGTCGCGGCGCTGCTGGTGCCGGCCGTCGCCGTCCTGGTGCTGCAGGGGCCGTACCTGGTCAACCGGTTCACCGGGGACGACGCCGCCGCCGACCTGCGGGTGGCCGCCTACAACGTGACGCACGGACGGCCGCTGGACGGCCTGCGCGCGCTGGTCGAGCAGGAGCGGCCCGACGTAGTGCTGCTCCAGGAGGTCACGGTGGCCCGGCGGGCCGAGCTGCGGGCCCTGGCCGACTACCCCCACCTGCACCTCGGGCCGCTGACCGGCGGCCGGCTGGGCGACGGGGACGCCGTGCTGTCCCGGCACCCGATCGTCGGCGCCGACCGGGTGACCGGGCTGCCGGCCGGCGCCCGCGCGACCGACCTGGTCACCCTGGACGTCGACGGGCGGGAGCTCGACGTGCTCTCGGTGCACCTGGCCTCGCCGTGCGTCGGCTGCACACCCGCCGGGGGTGAGGCCAACCCCGCCGGCGGCACCGGCGAGGCGGCGCGCACCCGGGTGGCCGAGGCCCGGCGCTACGCCGAGGTCGTCGCCGGGCTGGTCGACCGGGGCCGGCCGGTGGTGCTCGGCGGCGACCTCAACTCCTCCCCGCTGAACCGGCCGCTGCACGTGCTGACCCGCGCCGGCCTGACCGACGTGCACCGGGCGGTGGGCACCTGGCCGGCGCTCACCCGCGGACCCGGGCCCGGGGTGGCCCGGGTGGACGCCGTGCTGGTCAGCGGCCTGCGCCCGCTGAGCAGCAGGGAAGGCGACCGGGGGGCGAGCACCCACTCCCCGATGGTCGCCGACCTCGCCTGGCCCTGAACGAGCCTGGCCCTGAACGAGCCTGGCCCTGAACGAGCCCGGCCCCGAACGAGCCCGGCCCTGACCGGGCCCGTGTCCTGGCCGACGGGGTCCTGGACGACGGTCAGCGGGGCGGGGCGATCCCGGCGACGACCAGGTCGGCGAGCTCCCGGTAGGCGGCGGCGTCGTCCAGGCCGGTGGCGGCGGTGACGTCGCCCCGGTGGATCGCGCTCATCACCGCGGCGACCGCGACGCCGACGAACGAGGGGTGCACCGGCCGGATGGTGCCGGCGGCGACCCCCTCCCGGACCAGCTGCTGCACCCGGTCGGCGGCGGCGCGGGTGTTGCGCTGGTAGATCTCCCGGGCGGGGGCGAAGGCGGCGAGGTCGGCGAAGAACGCCGGTGAGGCGGGCTGGAGCTGAGCGGCGACGGTGAGCAGGTAGCAGCTGATCCGTTCCCGGTGGTCGCCGGGGCCGGTGGCCTGCTGCTCGACCGCGGTCGTCGCACGCTGGAAGAAGCGCTTGACCGCGGCCACGACCAGCTGTTCCTTGCTCGCCGCGATGCCGTAGAGCGTGGTCTTGGAGCAGTGCAGCCGGCGGGCCAGCTCGTCGAGGGTGAAGGCGGCGAAGCCCTCGGCCAGGAAGACCGCGACCAGCTCGTCGAGCAGCGCCGCGCGCCGCGTCGAGCTGCGGGTGCTGCGGGTGTCCAGCGACGTCATGGCCCTCCTCCGGAGTACCGGAGGGTAACAACGGCGCGCGGTTGAGTACCCGGCTCAGTACTGCGTACCGTTCGGCAGTACTGCAACCAGTCCGGGACGACGGCGTCCCGGACCTCCTGGAGGTGCGCTGTGCCCGTTCGTCGTCTGGTCCCCACGCAGGAGGCCGCCGACCTGCTCGACCTCACCCGGCAGCTGGCCCGCGACGAGCTCGCCCCCCGGGCCGCCGCGGCGGAGGCGGACGAGGAGTTCCCCCGCGACGTCTTCCGCACCCTCGGCCGGGCCGGACTGCTGGGCCTGCCCTACGCCGAGGAGCTGGGTGGTGGCGGGCAGCCCTACGAGGTCTACCTGCAGGTGCTCGAGGAGATCGCCGCCGCCTGGGCCAGCGTCGGCGTCGGGGTGAGCGTGCACGGGCTCTCCTGCTTCGGCCTGGCCACCCGGGGCACGCCGGAACAGCAGCGCTGGCTGCCGGAGATGCTGGGCGGCGAGCAGCTGGGCGCCTACTGCCTCTCCGAGCCGCACGCCGGCTCCGACCCCGCGGCGATGCGCACCCGCGCCGTGCGGGACGGCGACTCCTACGTCCTCACCGGCGAGAAGGCCTGGACCACCCACGGCGGGCACGCGGACTTCTACAAGGTCATGGCCCGCACCTCCGACGACGGCGCCCGTGGCATCTCCTGCTTCCTGGTGCCCGCCGACAGCGCGGGGCTGTCCGCGGACACCGCCGAGCGCAAGATGGGGCTCACCGGCTCGACCACCGCCACCATGCGGTTCGACGGCGTCCGGGTCGACGCCGACCGCCGGCTGGGCGAGGAGGGCGAGGGCCTGTCGATCGCCCTCGCCGGGCTGGACGCCGGCCGGCTGGGGATCGCCGCCGTCGCCACCGGCCTGGCCCAGGGCGCGCTGGACGACGCGGTCGCCTACGCGCAGGAGCGGGAGACCTTCGGCAAGCCGATCATCGAGCACCAGGGCCTGGGCTTCCTGCTCGCCGACATGGCCGCCGCCGTCGAGACCGCCCGGGCGACCTACCTGTCCGCGGCCCGGCTGCGCGACGCCGGCCAGCCCTACGGCCAGCAGGCCTCGATCGCCAAGCTGGTGGCCACCGACAACGCGATGAAGGTGACCACCGACGCCGTCCAGGTGCTCGGCGGGTACGGCTACACCCGCGACTTCCCGGTCGAGCGGTACATGCGCGAGGCGAAGGTCATGCAGATCTTCGAGGGCACCAACCAGATCCAGCGCCTGGTGATCAGCCGCGCCCTGGCCCGCGGCGGCGCCCCCACCACCACCGTCGTCCCCTGAGGGGCTTCGCCGTACGCGAGTGACAGCTGAGCGGGGCGTGGACCCGCCGGAAACCCCGCTCACCTGTCACTCGACGCCGGGCGTCGGCCAGGCGAGACCGCCAAAATGGCCATTTTGGCGGCCGTGGGGTGGGCCTAGGGTGCGGGCATGTGTCGGAACATCCACGTCCTGCACAACCTGGAGCCCGCCACCACCTCCGACGAGGTGCGGGCGGCGGCGCTGCAGTACGTGCGCAAGGTCAGCGGGTCGGCCAAGCCGTCGCAGGCGAACCAGGCGGCGTTCGACCGGGCGGTCGAGGCGATCGCGCACGCCACCGAGCACCTGCTCGCCGAGCTGGTCACCACCGCCCCGCCCAAGGACCGCGAGGTGCTCGCCGCCCAGGCCCGCGCCCGCGCCGCCGTCCGCTACGCCCGCTGACGGCACCGGCCCGGCCCCCACGAGGGGAGCCGGGCCGGTGTCTGGACGTCCCGCCCTGAGGCGGGGGCGGTGTCAGGCGGGCTGCATCGAGCCGAGCACGGCGCGGACGTCGGCCGGGCTCTGCGCCGCCTCGAGGCGGGCGACCTGCTCGGGGTCGACGAAGACCTCCGCGATCCGGCCGAGCAGCTTCAGGTGGTCGTCGCCCGCGCCGGCGACGCCGATCACGAACGAGACGTCCTTGCCGTTCCAGTCGATGCCCCGGTCGTACCGGACGAAGGAGATCGCCGTCCGGTGGATGGCCGGCTTGGCCTCGTTCGTGCCGTGCGGGAGCGCCAGGCGGTTGCCCATGTAGGTGGACACCGAGGTCTCCCGCTCGTGCATCGCCTGGACGTAGGAGGCGTCGACCGCCCCCGCGGCGACCAGCAGCTCGCCGGCCTCGGCGATGGCCCCGTCCCGGGTGGCAGCGCTGCCGTTCAGGACGATGCTCTCCACGGCCAGGACGTCGGTGCCGTCGTCGTTGAGCCGTGCCACGCCACCGGCCGCGGCGGGCGCGGTGGCCTCGCGGCCGGGCACCGCGGCGCCGTCCGGCGCGGCAGCGGCGGTGGCGGCCGCGGCCCCGGGGCCGGCGTTGGTGCGCTGGAGCATCTCGACGATCTCGTCGTAGCGCGGGCTGGACATGAAGTCCGAGACCGACACGTGCACCGCCGAGCCGGTCTTCTGCTGGGCTCGCTCGGTGAGGTCCTCGTGGGTGACGACCAGGTCGTAGCTGTCGGTCAGGCTGGAGATGGCCTTGTTGACGACGGTGACGTCGCCGAACCCGGCGCCCTGCACCTTCTTGCGCAGCACCGAGGCGCCCATGGCCGAGGAGCCCATGCCGGCGTCGCAGGCGAACACGATCGAGTGGATCGGGCCATCGGTGCGGGCGGCACCGGCGCCGGTCAGCGCGGAGGCGACCGAGGACTTCTTGCCCTTGTTCGCCTCCATCGCGGCGGTCGCGGCGGTCAGGTCACCGTCGTCGTCCTTGTCCAGCTTCAGCAGGAAGGCGGCGACCAGGAACGTGACACCGGCGGCGACCAGCACCGAGGCGGTGACGCCGACCAGGCTGCTCGGCGGGGAGGCTGCCCAGACGGCGATGATCGAGCCGGGGGAGGCCGGCGAGCGCAGACCCGAGCCGAACAGCAGGTTGGTGGCCACGCCGGCCATGCCGCCGAGGATGACCGCGGCGATCAGCTTCGGCTTGGCCAGCACGTAGGGGAAGTAGATCTCGTGGATGCCGCCGATGAACTGGATGAGGATCGCGCCCGGCGCCGATGCCTTGGCCGCACCCCGGCCGAACAGGGCGAAGGCGAGCAGCAGGCCCAGGCCCGGGCCGGGGTTGGCCTCGAGCAGGAAGAGGATCGACTGCCCGACCTCGGCCGCCTCGGTGGTGCCGAGCGGGGTGAGGATGCCCTGGTTGATGGCGTTGTTCAGGAAGAGGATCTTGGCCGGCTCGATGAAGATCGAGGTCAGCGGCAGCAGGTTGCTCTCGACCAGGGTGTCGACGACGTTGGACGCCAGGTTGCTGAAGGCCTGCACGAGCGGGCCGGCCCCGACGAAGCCGAGGACGGCCAGGATGCCGCCCCAGATGCCGGCGGAGAAGTTGTTGACCAGCATCTCGAAGCCGGGGCGGATCTTGTGCGCCCACAGCGCGTCGAGCTTCTTCATCGACCAGCCGGCGAACGGGCCCATGACCATGGCGCCCAGGAACATCGGCACGTCGGCGCCGGTGACCGCGCCCATCGTGGCGATGGCGCCGACGACCCCGCCGCGGAGGTTGTCGTCGTACATCATCCGGCCGCCGGTGTAGCCGATGAGCAGCGGCAGCAGGTAGGTGATCATCGGGCCGACGATCCCGGTCTCCTCGGCGCCGGAGCCCCACGCGCCGAGGTCCTCGACGAAGCCGTAGCCCCCGCTGTAGCCGAGTGCGTCACCGATGGTGGTGATCCAGCCGGTCTCGATGAAGAGGGCGGTGATCAGCCCCCAGGCGATGAAGGCGCCGATGTTCGGCAGCACCATGTTCGACAGGAAGGTGCCGAACCGTTGGACGTGCAGCCGGACCCCTCCCGATCGGGCGGCCGGGGGGTTCGTCGTGGCCATGGCGGACCTTCCTGGAGCTGGGGTGGAGTCGTTCGGCACGGAGTCGTCCCGAAGCGCGAGAGGTGTGCTCACAGTCCTGTGATCGGAGTCACGAGTCTGTGAGAGTGTCTGTATATATACCCGTGAAGCGACGGTCAAGGGGGTGAAAGCCACACGTTCACACCGAGAACCACGCAACCGGGCGGAACAGCAGGTCCTAGAGTGACCGGTGACACCAGCGGTGGGTCGCCTCAGCGCCGATGACCACGCACCGCCCCGCCGGCGGACCACCGCCTCGACGCACCATCGGTCGACGGGCGACCCGGTCGACGGCACCGGTCGGCACCCCCGCCGACACCCCCCTCACCGACACCCACTCGGAGGACGACATGAAGGCCCTGCGGTTCTACGCACCGGAAGACGTGCGACTCGAGGACGTCCCCGAGCCCGAGTGCGGCCCGGACGAGATCAAGATCAAGGTCAAGAACACCTCGACCTGCGGCACCGACGTCAAGATCTTCCACAACGGCCACCAGAACCTCACCCCGCCGCGCACCATCGGGCACGAGATCGCCGGGGAGGTCGTGGAGGTCGGCGCGAACGTCAACGCCACCTACGGCAGCACCTGGGCGCCCGGCGACCGGGTGCAGGTCATCGCCGCCGTGCCGTGCGGGCACTGCCACGAGTGCCGCAAGGGCTGGATGGCCGTGTGCCAGAACCAGACCTCGGTCGGCTACCAGTACGACGGCGGGTTCGCCGAGTACATGATCGTCCCGCAGCAGGTGCTCAAGGTCGACGGCCTCAACCGGATCCCGGACAACGTCGGCTACGACGAGGCCTCGGCCGCCGAGCCCTTCGCCTGCGCGATCAACGCCCAGGAGCTGCTGGGCATCGAGGAGGGCGACACCCTCGTCGTCTTCGGGGCCGGGCCGATCGGCTGCATGCACATCCGCATCGCCCGCGGGGTGCACAAGGTCGGCAAGGTCATCCTGGTCGACGTCAACGCCGAGCGGCTGGAGATGTCGGCCAACGCCGTCCAGCCCGACGAGGTCATCAACGGCGCCGAGACCGATGTCGTCGCCCGGGTCCTGGAGCTGACCGAGGGCCGGGGCGCGGACGTGATCATCACCGCGACGGCCGCCAACGTCACCCAGGAGCAGGCGATCGCGATGGCCGCCCGCAACGGCCGGATCTCCTTCTTCGGCGGTCTGCCCAAGACCAACCCGACGATCACCTGCGACTCCAACGTCGTGCACTACCGCCAGCTGCACATCCACGGCGCCAACGGCTCGGCTCCGGAGCACAACAAGCGGGCCCTGGAGTACATCTCCACCGGTCAGGTGCCGGTCAAGGACCTGATCACCGCACATCTGCCGCTGGACCGCGTCCTGGACGCCTTCTCCATCGTGCAGAAGGGCGAGGCGATCAAGGTCACCGTCGAGCCGTGACCACTGTGCGCTGAGTGCCCACTTCCTGGCCGGAACGGGCACTCAGCGCACACCGCTGAGGAGCTCGGGCGCAGGTGGGAGACCCGGCGGTGCTGTGCGCCGGGTGCCCGTTCCCTCCCCGGGACGGGCACCTGGCGCACAGTGCTGCCGGACTACACGAGGAAGCGGTAGGCGGTCGTACCGGGGGCCAGGTGCTGGATCTTCAGCGGACCGGCCTCGATCCGGGCCAGCAGCGGGGCCAGGCCGGCGACGCTGCCCAGCTCGATCCCGGTCAGCGCCGCCCCGGTCTCCCGGTTGTCCCGCTTGACGTACTCGAACAGCACGATGTCGTCGTCCGGGCCCAGCACCTCGTCGAGGAACCGGCGCAGCGCGCCGGGCTCCTGCGGGAACTCGACCAGGAAGTAGTGCTTGAGCCCGCGGTGCACCAGTGACCGCTCGACCACCTCGGCGTACCGGCTGACGTCGTTGTTGCCCCCGGACAGCACGGTGACCACCGTCTGCCCGGGTTCGACGAGCACCGAGCCGCCGGTGAGCGCGGCGCCGGCCAGCGCGCCGGCGGGCTCGGCGATCACCCCGTCGACCTGGTAGAGGTCGAGCATCTCGGTGCAGACCTGCCCCTCGGGCACCGTCACCAGCTCCGCCCCGGAGTCCCGCACCAGCGGGAAGGTGACGTCGCCGGCCCGGCGCACCGAGGCGCCGTCGACGAAGGTGTCGATCTCGGCCAGCTCCACCGGCCGGCCGGCGGCCAGCGCCGCGGCCATGTTCGCCGCTCCGGCCGGTTCGACCCCCACCAGTCGGACGCCGGGGGCGTGCTCGCGCAGCCAGGTGCCACAGCCGGCCAGCAGTCCGCCCCCACCGACGGGCAGGACGACGACGTCGGGGGCGGCGCCCAGCTGGTCGAGCAGCTCGAGGGCCACGGTCGCCTGGCCGGCCACGGTGGAGAGCGCGTCGAAGGCGGGCACCAGGGTCGCCCCGGTCCTCGCGGCGTGCTCGGCGGCGGCGGTGGCCGCGTCGTCGTAGGTGTCGCCGTGGACGACGAGCTCGACCATGTCCCCGCCCAGCGCGGCGATCCGCTGCCGCTTCTGCCGCGGCGTCGTCCCGGGCACGACCACCCGGCCGCGGACGCCGAGCACCCGGCAGGCGTAGGCGACGCCCTGGCCGTGGTTGCCGGCGCTGGCGGTCACCGCGCCGGCGGCCCGGCCGGCGGCGTCCAGCTGGCTGATCGTGTTGTAGGCGCCGCGCACCTTGTACGACCGGCCGACCTGCAGGTCCTCGCGCTTGACCCAGACCTCGGCGCCGGTGAGCTCGGACAGCCGGGCGTTCCGCTGCAGCGGGGTGCGCTCGGCGACGCCGGCCAGCCGGGTGGCGGCGGCGGAGACCTCGGCGGAGAAGGCGGTGCGGAGGTCGGTCACCGCGCCATCCTCCCCGACGCGCCACCGCCGGCGGCGGAGCGCGCCATCAGCCCCGGTGGCAGCGGTCGGCTCAGGCTCCGGCGAGGGGGCGGCGGGCGGGGGGCAGCGGGGTCGGGCGCCGCGGGCCGCCGCCGGGTCGGCCGGCTGCGCGGGGGCGTCGGCGAGCACCCTCGCGACGCCGCTGCCGGGCCTCCTCGGCGAGCTGGCGGGCGGCCAGGAAGCTGGCCGCCTCGGGGTCGTACCAGGACATCAGGTCGCCGCCGGGAAGGCCAGCCGCGTCATCAGCAGCTGGAGCCGGAGTCGCACCGCAGTGCGGCCATGGCGCACGGACGAGCCCCCGGGCCGCGGGGCCGGGCGGACCGGCCGGATCTGGGTCATGGGGAGAGCCTCCACCGCGCCGGGGGCCCCGCACATCGTCCGCAGGTCTCGCTCGGGCGCGACGAAGGTCGTAGGTCCGGGGACGGGGCGTCAGCCCGTGGGGGGACGCCCTGGTGCCTGCCGACCTCTCGGGGCGGTCGGCCGACCCCGGCGCACCGACCTCGGGGCTGCCCCCGTCGGGCGGCGCCGGCCTCGATCCCCCCCCCCCCCCCGCGGGTGGGCGGCTCAGATGCCGCGGAAGGGCCCCCGGGTGGCCTCCTTCTCCGGCACCGGGGCGAAGACGTTGCCGGTGGTGGCGGCCACCGAGTCCCGGGCGTAGCCGAAGACCTTCAGCAGTGGGCCGACGAGGGCGTCGTAGACCGGCGGCAGCAGCCGGAACCCGGCGATGATCAGCGGGTTCGCGATGCCGGACTGCCGGAGCCGGCGGGGCCGGTCGACCACGGCGACGACGGTGCGGGCCACCCGCTCCGGGGTGTAGACCGGCGGCGGCGGGTGGCCGGTGTTGCCGAGCACGGTGGCGGCCTGCGAGTAGATCGGGGTCGTCGTCCCGCCCGGGGCGACGGCGGAGACGTGCACGCCGGGCAGGTCGCGCAGCTCCTGCTGGAGCGTGCGGATCAGGCCCAGCTGCCCCCACTTGGCGGTGATGTAGGCGCCCATCGTCGGCGTCGCCACCGAGGCGAGCAGGGAGCTGACCACGACCATCGACCCGCGCTGCTGGGCGCGGAAGACCGGGAGCACCGCCCGGAAGAGGTGGAAAGTGCCCTGGATCGCGGTGTCGACCACCCGCTCGAAGACGGCAGGGTCGAGGTCCTCCACCGTGCCGTAGGCCATCACCGTCGCCGAGTGGACGACGACGTCCAGCCGGCCGAACGTGCCGGTGGCCCGCTCCACGGCGGCCCGCACCGCGTCGGCGTCCAGCACGTCGCCGGGGCAGACCTCCACCGCCCGCGCCCCCGCCGCCCGGCACTCGGTCGCCGCGTCCTCGAGGGCCGAGAGGCTGCGGGAGAAGAGCACCAGCGACGCGCCGCGCCGGGCGAACTCCACGGCACTCGCCCGGCCGATCCCGGAGGAGGCGCCCAGAACGAGGACGACATCAGGGGCCCGGTCTGCTGTCTGCTCAGCGGTCACGCTCCGGCGGCTACCCGAAGCCGCTGACGGACACGCATGTTGTGCACGACCGGTTCTGCTGAGCCCCGGCTCGGCGGCGTACCCCGGGCCTCCTCGGGGGAGTGACGCCGCCCACGGTCACGGCGACCCCGCGCGCCACTACGGTCGGGCGGCACGAGGACGGCCAGCGCCGGCCGTCCCCGAGCCGAGAGGACGTGCCCGTGTTCCAGAAGGTCCTGGTCGCCAACCGCGGGGAGATCGCCGTCCGCGCGTTCCGTGCCGCCTACGAGCTGGGCGCCGGCACGGTCGCCGTCTTCCCGCACGAGGACCGGAACTCGGTCCACCGGCTCAAGGCCGACGAGAGCTACGAGATCGGCGAGCCCGGCCACCCCGTGCGGGCCTACCTGGACGTCGCCGAGATCGTCCGCGCCGCGCAGCGGGCCGGCGCGGACGCCGTCTACCCCGGGTACGGCTTCCTGTCGGAGAACCCCGACCTCGCCGAGGCCTGCGCGCAGGCGGGGATCACCTTCGTCGGCCCGTCGGCGGAGGTGCTGACGCTGACCGGGGACAAGTCCCGGGCGATCGCCGCGGCACGGGAGGCCGGCCTCCCGGTGCTGCAGGGCACCGAGCCCAGCGACGACGTCGAGACGCTGCTGGCCGCCGCCGAGGCGATCGAGGGCCCGGTGTTCGTCAAGGCCGTCGCCGGCGGTGGCGGGCGGGGCATGCGCCGGGTGGACGACCGGGCGCAGTTGCGCAGCTCGATCGAGGCGGCGATGCGGGAGGCGGAGTCGGCGTTCGGCGACGCGACGGTGTTCTGCGAGCAGGCGGTGGTGGACCCGCGGCACATCGAGGTGCAGATCCTGGCCGACGCCACCGGCGACGTCATCCACCTCTACGAGCGCGACTGCTCGGTGCAGCGGCGGCACCAGAAGGTCATCGAGATCGCCCCGGCACCTGACCTGGACCCGGCCCTGCGGGAACGGATCTGCGCCGACGCCGTCGCCTTCGCCCGGCAGATCGGCTACAGCTGCGCGGGCACCGTGGAGTTCCTGGTCGACGCTGCGGGCCGGCACGTGTTCATCGAGATGAACCCGCGGATCCAGGTGGAGCACACGGTCACCGAGGAGGTCACCGACGTCGACCTGGTCGGCAGCCAGCTGCGGATCGCGGCGGGGGAGACCCTGACCGACCTGGGCCTGACCCAGGACTCGATCGTGCTGCGCGGGGCTGCGCTGCAGACCCGGATCACCACGGAGGACCCGGCCAACGGCTTCCGCCCGGACACCGGCCGGATCACCGCCTACCGCTCGCCCGGCGGCGCCGGGGTGCGGCTGGACGGCGCCGCGACGCTGGGCGCCGAGGTGGGCGCGCACTTCGACTCGATGCTGGTCAAGCTCACCTGCCGCGGCCGCACCTGGGACATCGCGGTCGCCCGCGCCCGCCGCGCGGTCGCCGAGTTCCGCATCCGCGGCGTCTCCACCAACATCCCGTTCCTGCAGGCAGTGCTGGACGACCCGGAGTTCCGGGCCGGCCGGGTGACCACCTCGTTCATCGAGCAGCGGCCGGAGCTGCTGACCGCCCGCAGCTCCGCCGACCGCGGCACCAAGATCCTCAGCTACCTGGCCGACGTGACGGTCAACCAGCCGAACGGTGAGCGCCCGCACCTGGTCGACCCGATGGAGAAGCTGCCCCGGGTGGACATGGCGCTGCACCCCCTGGACGGCTCCCGCGACCGGCTGCGCGAGCTGGGTCCCGAGCGGTTCGCCGCCGACCTGCGGGCGCAGAAGGCCCTGGCGGTCACCGACACGACCTTCCGGGACGCCCACCAGTCGCTGCTGGCCACCCGGGTGCGGACCAAGGACCTGCTGGCCGTGGCCGGGCACGTGGCCCGGACGACGCCGCAGCTGCTGTCGATCGAGGCCTGGGGTGGGGCGACGTACGACGTCGCGCTGCGCTTCCTGCACGAGGACCCGTGGGAGCGGCTGGCCGCGCTGCGCGAGGCGGTGCCCAACGTCTGCCTGCAGATGCTGCTGCGCGGGCGCAACACCGTCGGCTACACGCCCTACCCGGAGCAGGTGACGACGGCGTTCGTCGCTGAGGCCGCGCGCACCGGCATCGACGTCTTCCGGGTGTTCGACGCGCTCAACGACGTCGGCCAGATGCGCCCGGCGATCGACGCCGTCCGGGAGACCGGGACGGCGGTCGCCGAGGTCGCGCTCTGCTACACCGCCGACCTCTCCGACCCGGCCGAGCAGCTGTACGACCTCTCGTACTACCTGCGGCTGGCCGAGCAGATCGTCGACGCCGGGGCGCACGTGCTGGCGATCAAGGACATGGCCGGGCTGCTCCGCCCACCGGCGGCGGCCACCCTGGTCACCGCGCTGCGCGAGCGGTTCGACCTGCCGGTGCACCTGCACACCCACGACACCCCCGGTGGGCAGCTGGCCACCCTGATGGCCGCCTGGCAGGCCGGGGTCGACGCGGTGGACGGCGCCAGCGCGGCGCTGGCCGGGACGACGTCGCAGCCGGCGCTGTCCTCGATCGTGGCGGCCACCGACCACACCGAGCGGGCCACCGGCCTGGACCTCACCGCGGTCAACGACCTGGAGCCCTACTGGGAGGCGGTGCGGCGGGTCTACGCGCCGTTCGAGTCGGGGCTGCCGGCCCCGACCGGGCGGGTCTACACCCACGAGATCCCCGGCGGGCAGCTGTCCAACCTGCGCCAGCAGGCGATCGCGCTGGGCCTGGGGCAGCGGTTCGAGGAGGTCGAGGCGATGTACGCCGCGGCCGACCGGCTGCTCGGCCGGCTGGTGAAGGTCACCCCGTCGTCCAAGGTGGTCGGGGACCTGGCGCTGCAGCTGGTGGGCGCGGGGGTGGACGTCGAGGAGTTCGCCGCCGACCCGGGCCGCTTCGACCTGCCCGACTCGGTGGTCGGGTTCCTGCGCGGCGAGCTGGGCGACCCGCCCGGCGGCTGGCCGGAGCCGTTCCGCTCGCGTGCCCTGGAGGGGCGGCGGGCGGCCGAGCCGCCGGCGGAGCTGTCGGCCGACGACCTCGCCGGCCTGAGGCAGGAGCCGCGGCCGACGCTGAACCGGCTGCTGTTCCCCGGCCCGACGACGGAGTTCCTGGCGCACCGGGAGACCTACGGCGACACCTCGGTGCTGCCCAGCAAGGAGTTCCTCTACGGGCTGCGGTCCGGGGTCGAGCACTCGGTGGACCTGGAGCCCGGCGTGCGGCTGCTGATCGGCATCGAGGCGGTCTCCGACGCCGACGAGCGGGGGATGCGCACGGTGATGTGCACCCTCAACGGCCAGCTGCGGCCGGTCAGCGTGCGGGATCGGTCCGTCACCTCCGACGTCCAGCCCGCGGAGAAGGCCGACCGCGCCGATCCGGGCCAGGTCGCGGCGCCGTTCGCCGGCGTGGTCACCCTGAGCGTGGGCGAGGGCGACCAGGTGGAGGCCGGCGCCCAGCTGGCCACCATCGAGGCGATGAAGATGGAGGCCGCGATCACCGCCCCCCGCGCCGGCACGGTGACGCGGCTGGCGATCGGCGCCGTCCAGCAGGTGGAGGGCGGTGACCTCCTGGTCGTCCTCGGCGGCTAGCGGGCGGTCCAGCCGCCGTCGACGGTGAGGGTGTGGCCGGTGACCAGGCTGGCGGCGGGGGAGGCGAGGAAGGCCACCGCGGTGGCGACCTCCTCCGGGCGGCCGATCCGGTGCAGCGCGGCGATCCGGTCGACGACGTCGGCGCGGAACGCCGGGTCCGACAGCGCCGGCTCGGTGCCCGGCGTCTCGATGAAGGTCGGCGCCACGGCGTTGACCCGGATGCCCAGCTCGCCCCACTCCACGGCCAGGCAGCGGGTCAGGTGGATCACCGCCGCCTTCGCGGTGCAGTAGGCCGACTCACCGGGCAGGGCGACCAGGCCGGCCTGCGAGGCGACGTTGACGATCGCCCCGCCGCCGGCCCGGGCCATGTGCCGGGCGGCGTGCTGGGCGAGGAAGAAGGTCGAGCGGGTGTTGCGCGCCCAGACTTCGTCGAAGTCCGCCTCGGTGAGCTCCAGCGCGGAGGCCATCACGCCACCGCCGGCGTTGTTGACCAGCACGTCGACCGACCCCAGCTCGTCGGCCACCCGGTCGATCGCCGTCCGGCTCTGCGCCAGGTCGGTGACGTCCATCGGGACGGCGACGACCCGGCGGCCGAGCGCGGCGACCTCCGCGGTGAGCCCGCCGTCGGCCGTGACGTCCCGCAGACCCAGGCCGACGTCGGCGCCGGCGCGGGCCAGCTCCAGGGCGATCGCCCGGCCGATGCCGCGCGCCGCCCCGGTGACCACCGCGACCTGTCCCTCGAGTGCTCCGCTGGGCGTCATCGCCGTCCTCCCGGTCGTTCGTCCACCGCACGGTCGTCCGGTGGCCGGGACCAGTCATCCGACTGATTCCGCGGTGTCACACCGGCAGGGTAGGAAGACCCGGTGAGCGCCCCTGCACGGACCACCACGCGATCGGGGTCCAGTCACCTGATCGCCCAGCTCTCCGCCCAGGCCCGGCGGATGCTGCAGACCGAGGCGGCCAGCGCCGGTCTGCTGGTCGCGGCCACGCTGGCCGCGCTGCTGTGGGCCAACTCGCCCTGGGGCGACGGCTACGACCGGTTCTGGCACACCGAGCTCTCCTTCGAGCTGGGGTCGGCGGGCGTCGCGATGGACCTGCGGCACTGGGTGAACGACGGCCTGATGTGCTTCTTCTTCTTCCTCATCGGGATGGAGGTGCGCCGCGAGCTGCAGATGGGCGAGCTGACCCAGCGCAGCCGGCTGTCCATCCCGGCGATCGCGGCGCTGGCCGGGCTGGCCGTCCCGGCGCTGGTCTACCTGGCGTTCAACGCCGGTGGGCCGGGCGCGCACGGCTGGGGCATCCCGATCGCCACCGACACCGCCTTCCTGCTCGGCGCGCTCGCGCTGGCCGGGCCGCGGGCCTCCACCCAGCTGCGGGTGTTCCTGCTCTCGCTGTCGGTGGTCGACGACATCGGCGCGCTCACCGTGATCGCGGTCTTCTACTCCGACACCATCGACCTGACCGCCCTGGGCATCGCCGCGCTGTGCATCGTCGCGTTCCAGGTGCTGGCGCGGCTGCAGGTGTGGCGCGGGCCGGCCTACTTCGCCGTCGGGGTGGCCATGTGGCTGTCCATGCACGCCTCGGGCGTGCACGCGACCATCGGCGGCGTCGTCCTGGGCATGCTGGTCAGCGCGTACCCGCCGCGGCGGGAGGCGGTCGAGTCCGCCGGCCTGCTGACCCGGGCGTTCCGGCAGTCGCCGGAGGTCTCGCTGGCCCGGCAGGCGAAGCTGTCGGTCGAGCGGGCCATCTCGCCCAACGAGCGGATCGGCGCGCTGCTGGTGCCGTGGAGCGGCTACGTGGTGGTGCCGGTGTTCGCGCTGGCCAACGCGGGCGTGGAGTTCAGCTCCGAGCTGCTCGAGCGGTCGCTCACCTCGCCGATCACCCTCGGGGTCCTGGCCGCGCTGGTGGCCGGCAAGCTGATCGGCGTCGGCGGGGCGGCGACGCTGGCGGTCAAGCTGCGGCTGGGTGCGCTGCCCCCGGGCGTGCCGCTGAGCAGTGTCTGGGGCGGCGCGGCGCTGTCCGGCCTGGGCTTCACCGTCTCGCTCTTCGTTGCCGACCTCGCCTTCCCCGACACCGAGCTGCGGGACGAGGCGATGGTGGGCATCCTGGCCGCCGCGGTCGTCGCCGCCGCGCTGGGCATGGGTCTGTTCCGCTGGCTGTCCCGGCGCGACCCGGTCCAGCAGTCCACCGGCGCCACCGTGCTCGACCCGCCGGTCGACCCGGCGCGCGATCACGTGCGCGGCCCGGCCGACGCGCCCCTGGAGCTGGTCGAGTACGGCGGCCTGGAGTGCCCGTTCTGCGGGCGGGCCACCGGGGTGGTCGAGGACCTGCGGCGCCGGTTCGGTGACGACCTGCGCTACGTCTTCCGGCACCTGCCGCTGCCCGAGGTGCACCCGCACGGGGAGCTCGCCGCCGAGGCGACCGAGGCCGCCGGCGCCCAGGGCGCCTTCTGGGCGATGCACGACCGGCTGTTCGCCCACCAGGACCAGCTGGAGGCCGGTGAACTCCTCGACCACGCCGCCGCGCTCGGCCTGGACCTCGGCCGCTTCGCCCAGGAGCTCGGCGACGGCACCCACGCCGGACGGGTCCGCGAGGACGTCGCCTCCGCCGAGGCCAGCGGCGTGCGCGGGACGCCGACCTTCTTCGTCAACGGCGTCCGGCACGAGGGGCCGACCGCCACCGACGCGCTTGCCGCGGCCCTGCTCGCCAGCGACCCGCGCGGCCCCCAGCGGCAGCCGCTGCCCGTGCCCGCGCCGGCGACCGGCGGCCTGCGCACCCTCTCCCCGCCGGCCCGGCTGCCGGGGCTGACCAAGCTGCCCGGCGGCCGGTTCGAGGAGTCCCCGGACGACGGCTCGACGCCCCGGCTCAGCGACGAGCACCTGAGTGCCTTCCAGCGGGCCGGGCGGCGGGTCCGCGCCGAGCGCGGACAGGTGCTGCTGCGCTCGGGAGCGGCCGAGTACGACTTCTTCGTGATCCTCTCCGGGGCGGTGGCGATCGTCGAGGGGCCGCTGGACGGCCTGGACGGTGCGCCGCCCCGGGTGGTCGCCGTCCACGGTCCGGGGCGCTTCCTCGGCGGGCTCAACCAGCTCGCCGGCCAGCGTCCGGTGCGCTCCCTGGTCGCCGTCGAGGCCGGCGAGGTGATCGTGGTGACCCTGGAGCGGCTGCGCACGCTGCTGACCCGCAACCGCGAGCTCAACGACCTGGTGACCCGCTCCTTCCTGCTCCGCCGGGCGATGCTGATCGGCCAGGCCAGCGGGCTGCGGGTGGTCGGCGACCGACGGTGGCCGGCCAGTGTCGAGCTGCAGGCCCGGCTGGCCGAGGACGGCATCGCCCACCAGTGGCTCGACCCGGCCGAGGACGCCGCCGCCCGCACCCTGCTCGCCGAGGCCGGGGTGGAGGGCACCACCACCCCGCTGGTGATCCGGCCCGACGGCCGGGTGCTGGTCGACCCGAGCCGGGACGACCTGCTGCAGGCCGCCGGCACGGCCACCCGCGACCTGACCACGACCTGACCCGGGAGACGGCATGCGCGCGCTGGACGAGGAGCTGACCGACCTGGCCGACCACTACCGGTGGTTCGCCGAGGTGGAGGCCGCGCCGGTCTCGCCCCGCTACGCCGAGCTCGCGGCGGCGGTCGCCGAGGACGACGGGGTGCTGGCGTTCCTCGGCACCCTGCCCCGGGCGAAGCGGCAGGCCAACCTGCTGCTCGGTGCCCTCCAGTACCTGCACGGCGGCCCGCCGGCCGACGGCGGCCAGCTGCGCGAGCGGGTGCTCGGCGATGGCAGCCGGCTGCGGGACACGATGCTCACCCGGGCCACCCAGACCAACGAGGCCGCCCGGTGCACCGCCCTGCTGCCGGTGCTGTCGACGATCCCGGGGCCGCTGGCGCTGATCGAGGTCGGCGCGTCGGCCGGCCTCTGCCTGTACCCCGACCGGTACGGCTACGAGTACTCCGGCGGCGTCCGCGTGGGGCCGGCCGGCAGCCCGGTCCAGCTGCGGTGCGTCGTCACCGGGCGTGGGCCGGTGCCGGCCGGCGTGCCGCCGGTGGTGCGGCGGGCCGGGATCGACCTCAACCCGCTGGACCCGGCCGACCCCGACACCGTCGCCTGGCTGGGCGCGCTGATCTGGCCCGGGATGGAGGAGCGGCGGGACCGGCTCACCGCTGCGGCGGGCGTCGCGGCCCGCGAGCCCGCCGAGATCGTGTCGGGTGACCTGGTGGCGGAACTGCCGGGGCTGGTGGCGCGGATGCCCGCCGAGGCGACCGCCGTGGTCTTCCACACCGCGGTGCTGGCCTACCTGCCGGCCGCGGCGAAGGAGGCGTTCACCGAGCTGGTCACCGGCCTGCCGGTGCGGTGGGTCTCCCAGGAGGGCGTGCCCGTGCTGCCCGCCGTCCGGGACCGGCTGCCCGAGCCGCCGGCGCCGGAGGAGTCCCGGTTCCTGCTGGCCCTGGACGGCGAGCCGCTGGCCTACACCGCCCCGCACGGCGGCCGCCTCGACTGGCTCCCCGCCGCGGCCGCCCTGGCCTGAACCCGGTCCGTCGGCCGGACCGCACGGCCGTGAGCGGTCAGGCCGACCAGGTGGTGTTCGGCGGGCGCTTGTAGTCGATGGTGTGCGGCACGAAGAAGGACAGGTCGTCGGTGATCAGCCCGTCGGACTCCCGGATGCCCAGACCCGCCGCCTCGCCGTCCACCACCCACGTGCCGAGCACCGGGTGGTGCGGGCCGTCCGGGCCGGCGAAGTCCGGTAGTGCGCACAGCTGCTGCACCACCCACCCCTCGGCGCCGTACTGGCCGCCGAGCGAGGCCAGCACGTCCCCGCCCGGCGCGACCAGCTCGACGTTGTTGCCCTCGCGGCCGAACAGCGGCTTGCGGGCGAAACCGGTGGCGCGCAGCTCCTCGGCGCGCGGGTCGTCGGCGAAGAACGAGGGCAGCAGGTGCCGGGAGATCACCGGGTCGTGCTCGTACCGCTGCCACAGCACCGGCAGCAGCCCCTTGTTGGACCAGAGCATCTTCCAGATCGGCTCGATCCACGCCGTCCCGCCCGGGTCGCGGACGTCGGCGATCACCGACGGGCCGTACTCGTCCTGCAGCAGCCACTCCCAGGGGTAGAGCTTGAAGAGGACGTCGATCCGGTTGCCCTTCGCGTCGTAGAACCGGGCGTCCCCGGTGTCCAGCCCGATCTCCTCGGTGGTCATCACCACCGTCTCGTAGCCGGCCCGCTGCACCGTGTCGGCCAGGTAGGCGACGGTCATCCAGTCCTCGCCGCTGCGATCGCCGTTGGTCCAGGCCAGGTGCACCGTCGGACGGCGGCGGTGCAGGGCTTCCCAGCGGGACAGGTTGCGGCGCCAGGCCTCCACCAGCCGGTCGTCGAGCTGGTTCCACTGGTCGGTGCCCTGGCCGGTCTCCAGGTGCCACGCCCACTGCACGACCGCCGCCTCGACCAGCGACGTCGGGGTGTCGGCGTTGAACTCCAGCAGCCGGGGGTGGCCCGTGCCGTCCCACCACAGGTCGAACCGGCCGTAGACGCTCGGCGGCTCCTGCTCCCAGGTGGCCCGGATGACATCGCGGGCGTCGCGCGGGATGCGCATCCGGTCCAGCAGGCGTTCGTCGGACAGTGCCAGCTCGCCGGCCTCGACGCAGGCGGCGAACAGCTGGTCGGTGACCTCGGCCAGCCGGTCGACCTCGGCGGCGGTGAAGTCGTAGAAGACGTCCTCGCGCCAGTACGAGCGGGTCTCCCCGCCGGGCACCGTCGTCTTGTTGTAGACCAGGCCCTGGCTCTCGATCTCGGCCTCCCAGCCGAGCCGGGCCTTGCCGTAGAGGCGCCTCACGAGCCGCCGCTGCCGCCGCCGAGCCGACCGGAGCCGATGCCGCCGGAGATCCGGGTGCCCGAGCTGACCCGGCCGGTGCCGGGCAGGCCGGCGCGGGACCGGGCGCTGGTGTCCGAGGGGTTCACCCGGGTGGCCGGGCCGGTGTACTGGTTCGGGATCGTCTGGCCGACCGAGTAGCGGTTGCCGCCGAAGCCGCCGAGCAGGAAGAAGAAGGGCACCCCGCCGACGAACCCGCCGTTGCGCTCGGCCTCCTCGCACTGCTCGTCGTCGACGACCTGGTCCTGCTCGTCGACGCAGTAGACCGTCTGGGCCTCCTGGTCGTCGCCCTCGACGCCGCACGCCGACAGGAAGCCCATGGCGGCACCGGTCAGGCTCACCGTGCCGATCGCGGCCTTCACCCGGTTGCTCCTCGACGTGGTCACCGTCTCGCTCCTCACCTGGGCGTCCCGCGGGTGCGGACCCGCACATGCTGTCGGACCCGGGTGGGCGGTGCACACCCACCCCCGCACCGACATCTTCACAGGCCCCGCCCAGTCGGTGGCGCCGGTGCCCACAGTCGGTGCGTCGAGGGTCTCGTGTGCAGACCCCCGAGCCCGAGGAGCACCGATGAGCGACCCCACCCGCCCCGGCGACGTCGAGCCGCAGCCGGGTGTCCCGGCGCGCGAGGAGACCCGGCCGTTCCCGGCCCCGGTCGCCCCGGCGGACGCACCCACCGAGCAGTCGCCGACCGTGGGCACGCCGGCTCACCAGCCGGCCGGTGCGCCGGTGGCGGAGCCGGTCGCCGCTGCGCCTGCGCGACGGCGCCCGGGCAAGGGCGCCGTCCTCACCGGACTTGCCGGTGCCGGCCTGCTGGCCGTGGGCGTCGTCGTCGGCGTGGTGGTCGGCCAGGCCACCGCCGGGGCGGCGACGGCGGACACCGGCTCGTCGACCAGCCAGACCGTGCCCGGCAGCACCGTGCCGGACGGCAGCTCCGGCTACGGCACGCTCCCGGACGGGAACCTGCCCGGTGGCACGGGCGGCCGGGGCGTGCCGCCGGGCGGGACGGGCGGCTTCGGCGGCACCGCCCCCGACGGCAGCACCGTCCCCGACCGCGGCACGGACGACAGCAGCACGGACGACGGGAGCACGAGCGAGGACAGCGGGTCCACGTCGACCACCCTGGACAGCTGACCGGCGCCACCGATGAGTTCTCCGCGGCCGGGGCGTCTGAGCTGCTGACGGGGCCGGACGGCGGCCCCACGCCACCGAGGAGCTCCCCGTGCGCACGATCTTCGTCAACCTGCCGGTCACCGACCTGGCGCGGGCCACCGCCTTCTACTCGGCCCTGGGCTTCGCCCGGAACGAGCAGTTCAGCGACGAGACCGCGGCCGCGCTGGTGGTCGAGGAGAACATCATGGTGATGCTGCTGACCCGGGAGAAGTTCGCCGGCTTCCTCCCGGGCCCGATGGGCGACCCGGCCGAGGCCACCTCGGTGATGCACGCGCTGTCGGCGACCGACCGGGCCGAGTGCGACGACCTGCTGGCCCGGGCGCTGGCCGCGGGCGGGAAGCCCTGGCAGCCCGCCATGGACCACGGGTTCATGTACGGCACCAGCTTCACCGACCCGGACGGGAACGTCTGGGAGACGGTCTGGATGGATCCGGCGGCCCTGCAGGGCTGACCCGGGCGCGTCGAGTGCCGGGCTGTGCACGTCTCGTCCCGGTGCCAGACGTGCACAGTTCGCCAGTCGAGGACCGGGAAGGAAGAAGTAGGTGGCAAAAGCAGATTCACCCGCTACCGTCACGGGGTGCCCGCTCCTCGCCCCGCCGTGGGCCACCTGCTCACCCTCGGGGCGGCCGGCGTCTTCGCGATCAACGGCACGGTGTCCACGCTGGCGCTGCAGGCGGGGATCGCGCCGACCCGGCTGACCGCGCTGCGCTGCACCGGCGCGGCGATCGCCCTGCTGCTGGCCCTCGCCGTCGTGGCCCCGCGCCGGCTGCGGCTGCGGCGGCAGGACGTCCCCCTCGTCGCGCTGCTGGGCGTGGTGGGCATCGCGGCGACCCAGTTCCTCTTCTACACCGCCATCGACGACCGGCTGCCCGTCGGCATCGCCCTGGTGTTCGAGATGACCGCGCCGGTGTTCATCGCGCTCTACGTGTGGCTGGTCCGCCGGGAGCAGGTGCGCAACCGGCTGTGGTGGGCGCTGGCCCTCTCGCTGTCCGGCCTGGTGCTGGTCGCCGAGGTCTGGTCCGGCGGCGGGTCGCTCGACCCGCTCGGCGTCGCCGTGGCCCTGGCCGCCGCCATCTGCCTGGCCACGTACTACCTGGTGGGTGAGCGCAGCGCCGCCGACCTCGACCCGATGGCGGTGACCGCCTGGAGCTTCGCCGCGGCCGCGGTGTTCTGGGGGATCGTCGCGCCGTGGTGGCAGTTCGACGCCGGCGTCCTCACCGAGGAGGTGCCGGTCTCGCTGGGTACCGCCCAGTTGCCGCTGTGGGTGCTGGTGGGCTGGATCGCCGTGCTGGGTGCCGCGCTGCCCTTCTGGCTGTCCCTGGCGGCGCTGCGCCACCTGCCGCCGACCACCGCCGGGATCGTGGCCACGGCCGAGCCGGTGCTGGCGTCGATCGTGGCCTGGCTCTGGGTCGAGCAGGTGCTCACGCCGTGGCAGGTGGCCGGCGGCGCCGTCGTCCTGACCGGGATCGTGCTGGCCCAGACCGCGCGCCCGGCGGCGCCCGCCCCGGTGCCGGAGACCGTGCCCAGCTGAGCTCAGCGCAGCGGCAAGGTCAGAGCGCGGAGAGGTCGTCCGGCACGTCGACCGCCTGGGAGCGCAGCGCCTCCAGCGGGACGACCTGCAGTGCGCGGGCATTGGTCGCCGCCAGCACCACCCCGGCCGGCACCCCGGCCTGGAACGCCTGCAGCCAGCGGACGGCGACCACGCACCAGCGGTCGCCCGGCCGCAGTCCCGGGAAGCCGTACTCGGGGCGGGGGGTGGTCAGGTCGTTGCCCAGCTCCCGCTGCATCTCGAGGAACTCGGCGGAGACGACGGTGCACACGGTGTGGCTGCCCCGGTCCTCCGGCCCGCTGGTGCACGAGCCGTTGCGAGTGAAGCCGGTCATCGGGTCGGTGCCGCACGGTTCCAGCGGCCCGCCCAGCACGTTCCGCTCGTCCTGGGGGGCGGTCATCCCCTGATCCTGCCGCCCCGGCCGGTCCCGCGCCCTCCAGCGGGCGGACCGGTCGTGCACGGCCGAGTCGCGCGCCGGGGCCGCGACGACCAGGGTGGGCACGTGCGAGTACTGGTCACCGGAGCGTCGGGGTTCGTCGGCAGCAGGCTGTGCGTGGCGCTGGAGGAGGCCGGTCACGAGGTCCGGGCGATGACCCGGCACCCGGACACCTACCCGGGCGCCGGCACGCCGGTCCGGGCCGACGTCGGCGACGAGTCCTTGCTGCGCGACGCGCTGGCCGACTGCGAGGCCGCCTACTACCTGGTGCACTCGCTGGACTCCGCCGACTTCCAGGACAAGGACGCCGCGGCCGCCCGCTCCTTCGCCCGGGCCGCGGCCGACGCCGGGGTGGGGCGGATCGTCTACCTGGGTGGCCTCGGCAACGACGCCGACGACCTGTCCCCGCACCTGCGCAGCCGCCGGCAGGTCGAGCGCCTGCTGGGCGAGACCGGGGTGCCGGTCACCGTGCTGCGCGCCGGCATCGTGGTCGGCCACGGCGGGGTGTCCTGGGAGATGACGCGGCAGCTGGTCGCCCACCTGCCGGCCATGATCACCCCCCGCTGGGTGCACACCCGCACCCAGCCGATCGCCATCGCCGACGTCGTCCGGTACCTGGTGGGCGTGCTGGAGGCACCAGAGGCCGAGGGGCGGGTCTTCGAGGTCGGTGGCCCCGAGGTGCTCGAGTACCTGGAGATGCTCACCCGGGTCGCGGACATCCAGGGCCGACGGCTGCTGATCGTCCCGGTCCCGTTGCTGACCCCCCACCTGTCCTCCCGGTGGCTGTCGCTGATCACCGACGTCGACCTGCAGACCGGGCGGTCGCTGATCGACTCGATGACCAACGAGGTCGTGGTGCGGGACGACTCGATCCGCGCAGTCGTCCCGTTCGAGCCGATGAGCTACGACGACGCGGTGCTCACCGCCCTGGGTGAACGGGCCCGGGAACGGCGGGCGGCGCGCGAGGGGCGGGGCCGGTGACCCGCGCCCGGCGGCGCCTGGCGCAGGCCCTGGTCTCCGACGACGGGCTGACCCGGCTGCTGGCGCGGGCGCCGTCCTGGCTGGTGGACAAGGTGCCGCGTGACCACCGGGAGTCCGACGCCGCGTTCCGCCGCCGGCGGCGGGTGACCGGCGCGGTCTCGGTGCTGGGCGCCGGGCTGCTGGGCGTCTCGCTGTCCCGGCGGCCGAACTCGCCGTCGTTCTACGCGCTCACCCTGGGCGTCGCCGCGACCTGGGCGGCCGGCGGGGTGGCGTCGGGGCCGCTGCACCTGGGCTGGGTGCAGACCCCCAGGGCCACCCTGCGCCGTCCGCTGCTGACGCCGGTGGCCGCCGGGGCCGGGGCGTTCGGGCTGTTCTACGGCGCCGCGCTGGTGGCCAAGCGCATCCCGCCGCTGGACGCCGCGGTGACCCGGGTGCTGCGGTACGCCCAGCAGGGCAACCCGGGCATGGTGACGGCGACGACGCTGGCCAACGGGATCGCCGAGGAGGTCTTCTTCCGCGGCGCGCTGTACGCCGCGGTGGGGGTCGAGCACCCGGTGCTGAAGTCCTCGGCCGTCTACTCGCTGGCCACCGTCGCCACCCGCAACCCCGCGCTGGTGCTGGCGTCGGTGCCGATGGGGCTGCTGTTCGCGCTGCAGCGCCGGGCCAGTGGCGGCATCCAGGCTCCGGTGATCTCGCACGTCACCTGGTCGGTGCTGATGCTGCGCCACCTGCCGCCGCTGTTCGCCGACGAGCCGTCGGTGGACGACCCCCGTCCGGCCCAGCCCGCCTGACTCGCGCGCGCGGCTGGGCTGACGGGAGGCCGCGCGGGTGGCAGGCTCCGCCCGTGACCGCGCAGACCTCCCGCCCCCGGCCGGCCGGGCCCGGCGCCGCGGACCGCCGGCGCGAGGTGCTCGCCGCCACCAACGCGGTGGTCACCGTGGTCGACCCGCCGCTGCCGCACGCCGCCGAGGGGCCGCTGGCCGGCCTGCGCGTGGGGCTGAAGGACAACATCGACACCGCCGGGGTGCGCACCACGTGCGGGTCGGCCCACTTCGCCGACCGGGTGCCCGAGGACGACGCCGAGGTGGTCACCCGGCTGGTCGACGCCGGCGCACAGGTGGTGGCCAAGACCAACCTCAGCGAGTTCGCCGTGGGGCTGACCTCGCAGAACTCCGCGGCCGGCCCCTGCCGCAACCCCTGGGACCTCGCCCGCATCCCCGGCGGGTCCAGCGGTGGCAGCGCGGCCGCGGTCGCCGCCGGACTGGTCGACGTGGCCGTGGGCACCGACACCGGCGGGTCGGTGCGCGTCCCGGCGGCGGCGTGCGGGGTCACCGGGCTGCGGCCGGGCGGGTCCGTCGTCCCGCAGGCGGGCACCTTCCCGGTCTGCGAGCTGGTCGACGCCGTCGGCCCGATCGCCCGGGACGTGCAGCTGGTGGCCCGCACGTTCGCGGTGCTCGCCGGCCGCCCGGTGCGCGAGCCCGTCCCTGCGCCGCCGACCCGGATCGGGCTGCCGGCGCACTGGTACGGCGAGATCGACGCCGGCGTCGAGCAGGTCGTCGCGGCGGCGGCGCAGGTGTTCGCCGACGGCGGCGCGGAGCTGGTGCCGGTGGAGGTGCCGGGCATCTGCTCGGCCCAGGACGTGCTCTACACCATCGTCTACGCCGGGATGGCCGACCTGCACGAGGCCCGGCTGGCCGCCCCGTACCTGTTCCACCCCGACACCCTCGCCCGGGTGCGGGTCGGCACCCGGGTCACCGAGGGCGACCGGGCGGAGGCGCTGGAGGCCCGGGCGGAGTTCCAGCGGGGCCTGGACGAGGTGTTCGCCGGCGTCGACGTGCTGCTCACCCCGACGCTGCCGGTCGACGTCCCGCTGGCGACGACGGACGACGACGTGCTGGCCCTCACCCGCCGGCTGGCCCTGCTCACCGCGCCCTGGTCGCTGCACGCCGGCCCCACGCTGGCGCTGCCGGTGGGGCGGCACCCGGTCTCCGGCATGCCGGTCGGGGCCCAGCTGACCGCGCCGGCGGGCGGGGAGGACCGGCTGCTGGACGCCGGGGCCTGGTTCCAGCAGCGCACCCCGTGGCACGCGCAGCGGCCGCCGTGCGCCGTGGACTGAGGCGGTGTCGTCTTGATCACTCAGGGGTGCGTCCGGGGCCTGCTCCCGGGACAGTGAGCGAACCGGACCGCTGACGTTCCAGGAGGCCCCCGACGATGACGTCGACCGCCCGCCGCACCGCGACCCCCGACCAGCCCTGGCCGCCCGAGCCACCGGCGCTGCTCCCGCCCTGGCACACGCCGGCCCGCGCGGCGCTGCAGGAGCAGGCCCGCCGGTTCGCGATGGACGAGGTGCTGCCGGTCGCCGACGAGCTCGACCCGCAGAAGGGTGAGATCCCGCAGCACCTGCTGGAGCGCCTGGGCGAGCTGGGGTGGTTCGGCATCACGATCCCCGCGGACGACGGCGGGCTGGGGCTCGGCGTCTTCGAGTACTGCATGGTCAGCGAGGAGCTGGCCCGGGCGTGGATGAGCGTGGCCAGCATCCTGGCCCGCTCCCAGGGCATGGGGACGGCGGTCGCCGACCCGGATCGCCGCCGCGAGCTGCTGCGCCGCAGCGCCGGTGGCTCCTGGATCGGCGCGGTGGCGTTGTCGGAGCCCGAGGCCGGCTCGGACCTGGCCAACGTGCAGACCCGCGCGGTGCTCGACGGGGACGAGTGGGTGGTCACCGGCCGCAAGCGCTGGTGCGGCAACGCCAAGGCCGCCGACTTCATCCAGGTGCTGGTCCGGGTGGCCGACCCGCAGCCCGGGGAGTCCCGGTCCCGCGGGCTGCGGAACCTGCTGCTGGTCAAGGAGCGCGGAGAGTTCCCGCCGGGGCTGTCCGGCTACGCCATCGACAAGGTCGGCTACCACGGCTTCCTGACCTGGGACCTCACCTTCGACCGGGTGCGCATCCCGGCCGCGGACCTCATCGTCGCCCCCGGCGAGGGCGGCTCGGACGGCGCGGACTCCGGCGCCGGCTTCCGGGAGGCGCAGGCGTTCCTGAACACCGCCCGGGTGCACACCGCGGCCCGGGCCGTCGGCCTGGCCCGCGCCGCCGTCGAGGACTGCACGCTGTACCTGCAGGAGCGCGCGCAGTTCGGCCACCCGATCGGGGACTTCCAGGCGCTGCGCTTCACCCTCGCGGAGATGGCCGCCGAGGTGGAGCAGTCGCGGGCCTTCTACCGGCAGGTCGCCCACCTGCTCGACGAGGGCGTGCCCTGCGAGCGGGAGGCGGCGATGGTGAAGCTGCAGGCCACCGAGATGGCGGTGCGGGTGACCAACCAGGCGATGCAGCTGCACGGCGGCAACGGCTACACCACCGAGCGGCAGGTGGAGCGGCACTGGCGCGACGCCCGGCTGACCACCATCTTCGAGGGCACCAGCGAGATCCAGAAGCGGATCATCAGCAACGCGATCCTGCCGCGCAGCCCGCTGGGCTGACCGGCTCAGGCGGTCCCGACGGGGAGGCCGGCCGCCGTCAGCGTGCGGACGGCGGCCTCCCGGTCGGCGGCGGCGAGCAGCTGCCCGGCGCTGGTCAGGGTGATGCCCCGGTCGGCGATCCGGCGCAGCGCGTCGGGCAGCGCCCGGACCTCCACCTCGCGGCGCGCGGCCAGGTCGGCGGCGAACGCCGTCCCGGGCTGGAAGGTGCCCCGGCCGAGCCCGTCGTGCAGGCAGACGACGTCCCCGGCCCGGACCGTGCGGGCCAGGTGGGTGCTGACCACGTCGGTGGTCCCGGTGCCGTCCGGGCCGCGGGTGCACGACCAGATCCACACGTCGTAGCCGAGCTCGGCGCACACCCGCAGGCCGTAGCCGGTCAGCTTCCCGCGGGGCGGCCGGAAGACGGTCAGCGGCTGGGCGGTGATCGCCGCGACCTCCTCGGCGCAGCGGACGATCTCGGTACGGGTCTCGGCGACGGTGAGCCCGGTCTGGTCCCGGTGGCTCCAGGAGTGGTTGCCGACCTCGTGCCCGGCCGCGACGATCTCGCGCAGCAGGCCGGGGTGGGCGACGGCGTTGGCGCCCATCACGTTGAACGTGGCGGTGACCCCGGCAGCGGCCAGCGCGGCCAGAACCCGCGGCGTGTACTCCGGGGTGGGGCCGTCGTCGAAGGTGAGCGCGGCCAGCGGCGCCTCGACCGGCAGCGACCAGACCACCCGCGGGGCGCCGAAGCGGCCCGGTTCCTCCCACACCTCCGGGAAGGCGGCACCGACCCCCTGGCCCGACGTCCCGTCGGCCGGCCCGCGGGGTGCGGGGACCAGGCTCTTCGCGCCGGACACCGCCTCGGCGGTGGCGGCGGAGCCGAGGCCGATCGCCAGGCCGGTGGCGCCGGCGCCCAGCAGGAAGCGCCGCCGGCTGCTGCCCCCCATCATCGGCCCCCCTGCTCGTCCCCGGCCCGGGTCCCGATCGGGAGCAGGCGCACCGCCGTTCGGGTCGGCCCGCTCGGTCGGCGGACGCTAACCCACCCCGACGGAGCCGGGCGGTGCGTGCCGGGGCGTGTCGCCCGACCGGGGGAGGATCCGCGCTCGGCAGGCGCGCCGGCGTGGGCCGCCTTAGCGTGGCTGCGTGACCAGCCACCTGGTGGCACCACCGCGTGCGACCGAGGTGGCGCGCCCCCCGGCCGCGCCGCCACGGCTGCGCGGGGTCGACGCACTGCGCGGGCTGGCCGTGGTCGGGATGCTCGCGGTGGACAACCGCGGCAACGACTCGATCACCCCGCAGCTGCAGCACACCGACTGGGACGGGCTGCACCTGGCCGACGTCGTCTTCCCGGTCTTCCTGCTGGTCGTCGGCGTCTCGATGCCCTTCTCCCGGCGGGCCGCCCGTCCCCGCGACGTCCTGGCCCGGGTGCTGAAGCTCGCGCTGCTCGGCTGGCTGGTGGTGACCGCCAAGTACGGTCCCGGCGTCGTCGGCGCCGGGGTGCTCGGGCACATCGCCGGCGCCTACCTGCTGTGCTGGCTGCTGCTCCGGCTGCCCCGGGCTGCCCAGCCGGTCGCGGCGGTCGCCGTGCTCGCCGGGCTCACCGTGGCCACCCGGCTCGCCGGGGCGACGCCGGATCGCTCCTGGGGGCACCTCGTCGACGGCGCGCTCGGGCTGCCCTTCTCCGCCGAGGCGCCGCACTCGTACCTCGGCAGCGCGGTCACCGTCTACCTGGGGGTGCTGGCCGGCCGGGCGCTGCAGCAGGCCCCCGGGCGGCCCGCGCTGGTGCGGCTGGTCGCGGGCGGGGCCGCGGCGCTGGCCACCGGGCTGGCGCTCGCCCCGCTCGTGCCGGTGAACAAGCGGCTGTGGTCGCCGTCCTTCGTGCTGGTCACCGCCGGGATCGGGCTGCTGGCGCTGGCCGCGCTGCACTGGCTGGCCGACCAGCGGGGCGTGCGGCGCCCGCTGCGGCCGGCCGAGGTGCTGGGCGCCAACGCGATCGTGGCGTTCGTCTTCTCCGAGCTGGTCTTCCGGGCGGCGCTCGGCGGCACGGTGCAGCCCGCCGTCGACGGCTGGGTCAGCTCGGTGGCGGGGGCGACCGTGTCGGCCTGGCTCTACCCGGCGGTCTCGGTCACGGTGATCTGGGCGGTCTGCGCGGTGCTGCTCCGCCGCGGCGTCGTCGTCCGGGTCTGACCGCGCGGGTCAGACCCGCGGCGCGCGGATGGTGACCGTGGTGCCCTCGGGCGCGGGGACGACGGTGATGTCGGCGAATGCGCTCATCAGGGCCGACCCGCGGCCGCGGTCCATGCTCGGCACCCGCTCCCGCCACTGTCCGTGGTCGCGCACGACGATGACCACCTCGTCGGCGGACGCCTCGGCGGTCACGTCGACGAACGGCTGGGTCGGGTGCTGGGCGTGCTCGATCGCATTGGTCGCGGCCTCGCAGGCGGCCAGCAGCAGGTCGTAGGCCTGGTCCTCGTCCAGCCCGGCGTCGGCCAGCAGCCGGCGCAGCGCCCGGCGCAGCGCGGGGATCGACCCGGGGGACGACGGGAGCCGCCAGCGCTCGGTGAGCGGCCCCGGGGCCGGGACCACCGGCGCCGGCGCCCCCGGGAGCGGGACCCCCGCCGTCGGGACCCCCGCGACCGACGCCGCCGGGACGGCGGGGACGGGCGCCGCCGCGATGGGGGTGGCGGCGGCCTGGAACGGCGCGGGGGTGGCCGAGGGGCGGCTCGCCGGCACCAGGCTGCGCACGTCCGGGTCGGCCGCCACCTGGCCCAGCGGGGGCGCGGCCGCGGCGCGGATGCCGGCGGCGCGGATGCCGGCGGCGCGGTCGATCGCGACCCGCACCCGGGCGATCAGCTCGGCGGCCTGGAAGGGCTTGGCCAGGTAGTCGTCGACCCCGGCGGCGAAGCCCTCGACCGCGGCCTCCTGGCCGGCCCGCGCGGTCAGCATGATGACCGGGACGGCGGCCGTGGCCGGGTCGGCGCGCAGCCGGCGGAGCAGCTCGAAGCCGTCGACCCGGGGCATCATCACGTCGGTCAGGACGACGTCGGGCCGGCGCTGCGCGACCCGGGCCA
Organism: uncultured Modestobacter sp.; assembly: GCF_947486615.1. Classification (GTDB taxonomy): domain Bacteria; phylum Actinomycetota; class Actinomycetes; order Mycobacteriales; family Geodermatophilaceae; genus Modestobacter. Next base: position 227,999 of record NZ_CANKUD010000003.1, on the reverse strand, counting down.
GGGCCTCCTCGCCGTTCGTGCAGGTCTCCACCCGCCAGACCGGCGTCAGCAGGCGGGTCAGGTAGGTGCGCATGTCGGCGTTGTCGTCGACGACGAGCACCGTGGGCAGGTCGGCCGACGCGGCGGGCTGCTGGTCGGGGGTGACGTCCTGCTCCCAGGCCTGCGCGGTGCCGCGCGCGGCCTCCGACGGTGCGGCCGGGTGGGCGGCGTCGGGCTCCGCGTCCGCGGTGCCGTAGGGGACCCGCACGGTGAACGTGCTCCCCGCGCCGGGCTCGCTGGCCACGGTGACCGTGCCGCCGTGCAGCCCGACCAGCTCGCGCACCAGTGCCAGCCCGATGCCGGTGCCCTCCCGGTTGCGGGCCCGCGAGCCCGGCACCCGGTGGAAGCGGTCGAAGACCAGCGGCAGCTCACCGGCCGGGATGCCGATGCCGGTGTCGGTGACGGTGAGCACGACCTCGTCGTCCCCGCCGCGGAGCACCACCTCGATGCCCCCGACGAAGGTGTACTTCACCGCGTTGGACAGCAGGTTGAGGACGACCTTCTCCCACATCCGCGGGTCGACGTGGGCCGGCCGTGGCAGGGGCGGGCAGTCGACCGACAGCCGGAGACCGGCCCGCTCCGCCGCGGCGCGCAGCACCCCGGCGAGCTCGGCGGTGAAACCGGCCACGTCGGTCTCGACCCGGACGGCGGCGGCCCGGCCGGCCTCGATGCTGGCGAAGTCGAGCAGGTCGTTGACCAGCCGCTGGAGCCGCTGACCGTTCCGCAGGGCGAGGGCGAGCTGCTCGCGGGCGGTCGCGGGCAGCGGCCGTCCGGTGTCGGCCAGCACGTCGCCGATGGGCCCGAGCAGCAGGGTCAGCGGGGTGCGCAGCTCGTGGCTGACGTCGGAGAAGAACGCCGTCTTGGCCCGGTCGAGCTCGGCCAGCGACTCGGCCCGCCGGCGTTCGGCCTCGAAGGCCCGGGCGTTGCCCAGCGCGCTGACGAACTGCCCGGCCACCAGCTCCAGGAAGGTGCGGTAGTCGGCGTCCAGCGCCCGGTTCGGGCTCACCCCGGCGACCAGCACGCCGATCGGCGCGCCTCCGTTGGACGCGGCCAGCGGGAGCGTCACGGCGTCGGCCACCGGGTCCTGCCAGAAGCCGCCGACCAGGCCGAGGTCGCCGACCGGTCCGGGGAGGGCAGCGGCGTCGGGGACGGTCGCGGGGAGCAGCTCCGGCCGGCAGCCGACCGTCACGGCGCGGCGCAGGACCCCGGCGTCGTGCAGGTAGACGGCGGCGAAGGGCACGTCCAGCGGGTCGCCGGCCAGCGCCTCGCCGAGGCCGGCCAGCAGGGCGTCCTCGTCGTCGAGCGAGCCGCCGGCGGTGGACAGGTCGTGCAGCAGCTGCTGCCGGCGCTCGGCGAGCACCTCGCCGGTGACCTCGGTGCAGACCCCGTGCATGCCGGCGACCGCGCCGTCGTCACCGAAGGCCGGGGCGTGCGAGACGGTGAAGTAGGTCTCCTCGCGGTAACCGGCGCGCTCGAGCAGCAGGGGCAGCCGGGGGAGCCAGGAGGCCTCGCGGGTGGCCATGGCGTGCTCGACCGGACCGGCCAGCGCGGCCCAGCCCTCGGCCAGGGTGACCCGGATGTCCTCCCCGATGGCCGGGTGCTTGTCGCCGATGAACGGCGCGTAGCCGTCGTTGTAGAACTGGACGTACCCCGGGCCCCAGGTGAGCACCATCGGGAAGCGCGAGGCCAGCACCGTGCGCACGGCGAAGCGCAGCCCGGCCGGCCAGCTCTCCACCGGGCCGACCGGGGTGCGCGACCAGTCGTGGGCGGCCATCAGCCGACCCGCCTCACCACCTCCGGTGAAGAGGTCGGCGGCGGTGGGAACGCTCCCAGGGTCCGACGACGGATCCGGAGCCACGCACACCTCCCACCAGGACACCAGCACGCTCGCGAGCCAGTGGCCGCCCAGCGGCCCCTGGAGCCGGTCGCCGGCGACCCACCCGCGGCGAGCAACTTACCTCCGGCCCAGTCGCGCCGCCCCGGAGGCCGATTGTCGCCGGCGGCCGGTCGGCGGGTTGGATGGGCCGGGACCCGCCGGGACAGCCCCGGCGCCGACCCCGAGGAGACCCCCGTGGCAGAGCTCACCCGCCCCGACGTCGAGCCGCCGACCGGCCCGGCCCCCGACGACCTCGTCATCGAGGACCTGGTGGTCGGCGACGGCCCCGAGGCCACCGCCGGCAGCCTCGTCAGCGCCCACTACGTCGGCGTCACCCACGACGGTGGCGAGCAGTTCGACGCCTCCTGGGACCGCGGCGACCCGCTGGAGTTCCGGATCGGCGTGGGCATGGTCATCCAGGGCTGGGACGAGGGCATCGTCGGCATGAAGGTCGGTGGCCGTCGCCGGCTGACCATCCCGCCGCACAAGGCCTACGGCGAGCGCGGCGCCGGTGGCGTCATCAAGCCCGGCGCCACCCTCGTCTTCGTGGTGGACCTCGTCGGCGTCCGCTGAGGGAGGACCCCGTTGCCCCCACCGCTCGCAGGCTCGCGGCGGGCCCCGGCAACGGGGCCGCCGGGGTGGGGGCAGCGGGGTCCTGCATCACAGTGCGAGCTGGGTGTAGAACTCGCGCGGGTCGGCGGCCAGGGAGGCCTTGACGCCGCGGCTCCAGTCGTCGACCAGCACCTCCCAGGCGCCGGCCTGGACGCCGTCGAGCGCGGTGCGGACGACGTCGGCCGGAGCGCTCATCGGGCCGGTGTAGCCGGCCATCATGTCGGTGTCGGCCGCCCCCAGCACGACCCCGGTCACCTGGGTGCCCTGGCCGGTGAGCTCGATCCGGACGCCGTTGGTCAGGCTCCACGCCGCCGCCTTGGCCGCGGCGTAGGCGTTCGCGCCGTCGGTGGAGAACCAGGACAGCGCCGAGAGCACGTTGACGATCCCGCCGCCGCCGTTGCGGGCCAGCACCGGCGCGAACGCCCGGATGACGCCCAGCGTGCCGTAGAAGTGGGTGTCCATCTCCCGGCGGACGTCGGTCAGGTCGCCGGTGACCAGGTTCGCGCGGGTGGTGATGCCGGCGTTGTTCACCAGCAGGGTCACGTCGCCGGCGGCCGCGGCTGCCGCCGCGACCGACGCCGGGTCGGTGACGTCGACCCGCAGCACCTCGACGCCGGGGACGTCGACCAGCTCGGGACGGCGGGAGGTGGCGTAGACCTTGGCGGCGCCGCGCTCGACGAGCTGCTGGGCGAACTGACGGCCGAGGCCGCGGTTCGCGCCGGTGACGAGGGCGACGGATCCGGTGATGTCCATGGTGGTTCTCCTTGCGCTCGGGGTGGGTCGTCCGGGACGCTAAGACCTCACGCTGACGTCAGGGTCAAGGTGAGCCCGATCACCCGAGGAGGTCCGGTGCTGCGCATCGGAGAGGTCGCCGACCGCGCCGGCGTGAGCGTGCGTGCGCTGCGCTACTACGAGGAGCAGGGCCTGCTGGAGGCCGAGCGCACCCCGAGCGGGCAGCGCCGGTACCCGGAGAGCGCCGTGGGCCGGGTCCGGTTCATCCAGCAGATGTACGCCGCGGGGCTGGGCAGCGCCGACGTCCTGGAGGTGCTGCCGTGCGTGCACACCGGCGTCGCCACCCCGGCCATGCTCGCCCGGCTGGCCGAGCAGCGCGACGGCATCGACCGGCAGATCGCCGAGCTGACCCAGGCCCGCGAGCGGCTGGCCGAGATCATCCGCATCGGCGAGCGGCACGTGCCTGCGGACGCCGCGTCCTGAGCCGCCCGATGAGTTCGGGCCGCCCAGCAGGTCTTCCCGGCATGACCACCACGGACACCCCTGCCCAGCCGCTCGACGCCGTCTTCAGCTGTGTCATCGAGAAGGACGGCGCCTTCCCCACCTACCTGGAGCTGCCCGGCTCGGCCGAGGTGCTCGGCACCCGGCGGGCGGTCAAGGTCGCCGGCACGCTGGACGGCCACCCGTTCGCCGCGACCCTGATGCCCTCGGGGCAGGGCCCGCACTGGCTGCCGCTGAAGAAGGCGCTGTGCGCCGGGATCGGCAAGAGCGAGGCCGGGACGCCGGTGCTGGTGCACCTGGAGCAGCGCCTCAGCTGACCGGCGCGACGGCTTCTGCCTCGTCGTCTCCGACCCGCGCCCGGCGACGGCCGGGGCAGGCGCCAGCTCCTCCTGCCGGGTGACGCCTGGAATGACCGGCGCGACCCGCGGGTTGCGCCGGTCATGCAGGTCGAGGTGTGGTCCGACGTCGTGTGCCCGTGGTGCTACATCGGCAAGCGCAAGCTGGAGACGGCGCTCTCCCGCTTCCCGCACGCCGACCAGGTCGAGGTGGTCTGGCGGTCCTTCCAGCTGGACCCCAGCGTGCCCGAGGGGCACACCGAGCCGACCCTGCCCGCGCTGGCCGCCAAGTACGGCAGCACCGTCGAGCAGATGGCCGCCCAGATGCAGCGGGTCGAGGAGATCGCCGCCGGTGAGGGCCTGGAGTACCACCTGGCCGACGGGGTCAGCGGCAACACCCTGCTCGCCCACCAGCTGATCCACCTGGCCGCCGAGCACGAGCTGCGCAGCGAGATGAAGGAGCGGCTGCTGCGCGCGTACTTCACCGAACAACGGTCGGTGTTCGACGTCGACGCCCTCGTGCCGCTGGCCGTGGAGGTCGGGCTGGACGAGGCAGAGGTGCGCGCCGCACTGGCCGACCGCCGTTTCCTGCCCGCCGTCCGGGAGGACATCGAGACCGCCCGGGCCCTCGGTGCGACCGGCGTCCCGTTCTTCGTCGTCGACCGCACCTACGGCGCTGCCGGCGCGCAGCCGGCCGAGCAGCTGCTGCAGCTGCTCGAGCGGGCCTGGGCCGATGCCCACCCGCTCACCACCGTCCCCGCCGCCGAGGGCTGCGCGGACGGCACCTGCTCGATCTGAGGAAGGGCCCCCTTGCCCCCCCGCCCCTCGCAACCTCGAGACGGGGCCCGGCGAGGGGGCCGGGTCAGCGCAGGAGGCGGGGGGCGCGCTCCAGGGCCTTGCGGGCGTCGGTGGCGAGTCGGCGGACGACGTCGGTGGCCGACTCCTCGCTGGTGACCAGCCCGACGGACTCCCCGGCGTAGACCGGAGCGTTGTCCAGGTCGCCCTCGGCGCGGGCCCGGCGCACCAGGTCGGCGGCCGCGGTGTCGCCGCGCAGCTCGTCCTCCCGGCCGTGCCAGGTTCGGGTGAAGTCGTTGACCAGGGCCCGGCCCGGCCAGCGGTCCGGCCACGGCAGCCCCTGGGCGACGTCGAACGCGCTGGTCAGCACCGTGTCATCGCCGCCGGCGGCCCGCACCCGCTCGCGGGCGGCAGCCGAGTTCGCCGCCTCCGTGCACGCCAGGAACGGGGTGCCGATCCAGGCGCCCGCCGCACCGGCCACCAGGACGGCGGCCAGCCCGGCCCCGGTGGCCACCCCGCCGGCCGCGAGCACCGGCCGGTCGGTCGCGGCCAGCACCTCCTGCAGCAGCGGCAGGGTGGCCCGCTGCCCGGTGTGCCCGCCGGCCTCGGTGCCCTGGGCGACGATCACGTCCGCGCCGGCGTCGAGCGCGCGGTCCAGGTCGGCAAGCGAGTTCACCGCGGTGGCGACCGCGACGCCGGCGTCGTGCAGCGGCCCGATGAACGGCTCCGGGTCGCCGAAGGAGACCGAGACCAGCACCGGTTCGGTCGCGATCGCCGCGGCCAGCAGCTCCGGGCGCCGCTCCAGCGCCCAGGCCATCAGCCCGACGCCGTGCGAGACGTCGGCCTCCGCGGGCAGCCGGGCCTGCTCGGCCAGCCACTCCACCGGGGTCTCCGAGCCGACCCCGATCATCCCCAGGCCACCGCCCAGGGAGATCGCGCGGGCCAGCGCGCCACCGGCGACGCCGGCCATCGGCGCCCCGAACAGCGGTACGTCGAGGTCGAACCAGCGGGTCAGCGGGGTCTTGATCACCGGCCCATCGTCGTCCCCGGTGCCGGTGGGCGCAGCACTACGGTCGCGGGGTGACCCAGCGGTTCCGCGTCGTCCCGGCGGCCTACGTGCTCTTCCTCCGTGACGACGAGCTGCTGCTGCAGCTGCGCCGGGGCACCGGCTTCATGGACGAGCACTGGGCCGCCGCGGCCGCCGGCCACGTCGAGGCCGGCGAGTCGGTGCTCGCCGCCGCCGTCCGGGAGGCCCGCGAGGAGCTGGACGTGCTGGTCGACCCGGCCCACCTCGAGCCCCTGGGCGTGCTGCACCGCACCGCCGCCCCGCACGGCCCGGTGGACGAGCGGGTGGACTTCTTCTTCGCCTGCCGCCGCTGGACAGGCACTCCGCGCCGGGCCGAGGAGCACCGGGCCGCCGAGCTGCGCTGGTTCCCGCTGGACGCCCTGCCGGAGCCGGTGGTGCCGCACGAACGGCAGGTGATCGAGCAGCTGCGCGCCGGGCGGGTCACCCCGATCGGCACGCACGGCTTCTGAGCCGGTCAGCGGCGGGTGACGTCGGCGGTGAACGCCCGCAGCCGCTGACGCAGCCCCGCGGCCTGCTCCTCGACGGCGAGGGACTGCAGCTCCTCGTCCAGGTGCTGGGCCGAGGGCGGGACGACGCGCACCCGGCTGGCGCAGTCGAGGTCGGCGCAGACGTAGGTGCCCACGGTGTTGCCGTTGCGCCCGGCCTCGCCGACCCGGCGGGCGGTGAACAGCGAGATCGCGTCGGCCGACTGCACCGCGTGGCAGAGCAGGCACATCGCCGAGCGGCGGCTGGACATCGTCGTGTCCGCGGCCCGCAGTGCGATGCCCACCGGCTCCCCGTCCTGCTCGTGCACGAGGTACCCGCGCAGCTCGGCCTTGGGGTCGCGCCAGCCGAGCACGTCCAGCGACGCCCAGTCCAGCTCGGCGAAGTCGCGGGGCAGTGCGAGCGCGGCGGCCTCGCTTCGGGAGCAGTTGACCAGCGAGCGACGGATCGCCGCCTCGGTCAGGGCGTGCACGGTCGACCTCCAGGGGGCGTCGGGGCGGGGCGGCCGCAGAGGTTACGTACCGCGCCCGCCCCGGCGCACCTGGATTCCGACCCCGCACCACCGGCACGGTGGTGCGGGAGGGGGTCAGCTGGTGGCGGGGCCGCCCTGCTCGGTGCCGGCCAGCTTGCGCAGCAGGTCGTGGGCCCGCTGGGCGCGCTGGGAGTCCTGCTCCATCACCTCGCGGAAGAACGAGGCGACGTCGTCCAGGCCTGCGTTCTCGGCGTCCCGGACGTACTGGCCGTAGTCGTGCCCGGCCTTGAGCGAGTGGTACTGCACGGAGATCAGGTCGAACGTGACGTCGGCGAAGCCGGTCTCACCGGTGGCCATGGGTCCTCCTCGGGGAGTGTGTTCTCGGCCGTTGCTGGGCCTGCCGTCCCGCGCTACCCGACTCCCCGGAGCGCGACACACGCAGGTGCCGGACCGGTCCGTCTCAGGTCTGGTCGCTGGTCGGGGCCTCGCCGACCGCGCCGGCGAACCCGCCGGTGACGTCACCGCCGCCGGCCTCGTCGGCCTCGGTGCGCGAGGTGGCGAGCTCGTCGTCGCCGGTGGCGACGTCGTCGTCCGCGGTGGAGGCGAGGTCCTCGCCCTGGCCCAGGGCGCCGGGGTCGGCCTGGGTGGTGCGCGGGTCGTTGAGCGGGTCGGGGGTGTCCGGATCGGTGGCGGTCATGACGGTCGCTTGCCCGCCCTGGCGCCGTCCGAACCGTTGTGCGTAACTGGACGTTTACGTAAGGATCCTGTTACACATCAGGCGTGGAGGCACTCGCGGCCCTGGCCGACCCGACCCGGCGGCAGATCGTCGCCCTGCTCGCCGACGGCGAGCAGGGCGCCGGTGAGCTGGCCGGCCAGTTCCCGGTGACCCGGCCGGCGATCAGCCGGCACCTCCGGGTGCTCCGGGAGGCCGGGCTGGTGCGGGTCCGCGCCGAGGGGCAGCGCCGGGTGTACGCGCTGGACCCCCGGCCGCTGTCGGAGCTGGACGCCTGGCTGGCGCCCTACCGGCGGCTCTGGGCGCAACGCCTCGACGCGCTGGACACCGAGATCGCCCGCGGACGGCGGGCCCGAGCACCGGAGAACGGTCGATGACGACGCAGGACGAGCGGCTGGGGCAGGTCAGCGAGGGGCCCGAGGGCGTGCGGCTGCAGTTCCGCCGCAGCTGGCCCGACCCGATCGAGGACGTCTGGGCGGCGCTCACCGAGCCCGACCGGATGGCCCGCTGGATCGGCACCTACGAGGGCGAGCGGCGAGCCGGCGGCAGCGGCACCTTCACGATGACCCACGAGGAGACGCCGGTCGGTGAGCCGATGCGGATCGTGGAGTGCGCCGCGCCCCACCGGCTGGTCGTCGACTGGGACACCGAGGAGGGGTGGCGGGTGCAGCTGGACCTCAGCCGTGAGGGCGAGGAGACGGTGTTGCTGTTCACCCAGGTCTTCGCCGCCGGCACCGAGGTCACCGACTACGTGCTCGGCTGGCACTGGTACCTGGACAAGTTCGCCGCCGAGGTCTCCGGCGGCCCCCAGCCGGGCAGCTGGGACGACTTCCTCGTCACCACCGGGCCTGCCTACGGTCGCTGACCGGCCAGCCACCGGTCCCGGGTGATCGCGTACTCCACCTCGCCGTGCTCGGCGCCGGGGACGGGCTCGTCGAACTCGGCCCGGAAGTCGCGCACATGGGCCATTCCGACCGCGGCCATCGTCGCCCGTGAGCCGGCGTTGACGGCCATGGTCTGCGCGATCACCCGGGTCAGTCCCAGGTCACCGAACGCGTGCCGGAGCAGCTCCCGAGCCCCTTCGCTGGCCAGCCCCTGACGCCACCACCGCATCGACAGCCGGTAGCCCAGCTCCGCCTGCCGGTCGTCACCCGGCACCACGTCCAGCAGCCACCACCCGACGAACTCGCCCGCCGCGGTCCCGGCCCAGAAGCCGAGCCCGGAGGCCTCGGTGGCGAGCGCCAGCCGGCGGCGGTGGAACTCCTCGACCTGCTCCCGGGTCCGCGGACGTGGCTCCAGGTACCGCATCACCTCGGGGTGGCCGTCCAGCTCGACCTCGGACTCCAGGTGCTCGTCGGCCAACGGGACCAGCTGGAGTCGCTCGGTGCGGAGAACGGGCTGCGGCATGGGCCTCATCTCAACGGACAGGCCGGCCCGCGGTCCACCACGACCGACCGCGGGCTCGCGCCACCCTCAGCCGGTGGCCGCGAGGGTGGGCCGCCGTCAGGCCTGGGCGGTGGGCTGCTCGACCTGGACCGGGTCCGGGCCGGTCCACGGGCCCAGTCGGCCGAGCAGCCGGTCACGGGAGGCCAGGCGCGGGCCGGCCTGCACCGGGTAGGTCTCGTAGGAGCCGGTCAGCGCCCGGGCGGCGTGCAGGGCGAAGTTCGGGTCGTCCTGCGCCTCGCGGGCCACGGCGACCAGGTCGGCCTGCCCGCCGGCGACGACCGCCTCCGCCTGCTGCGGGTCGACCAGCAGCCCGACCGCCATCGTCGGGATGTCGGCCTGCTCGCGGATCGCCGCGGCGAACGGCACCTGGTAGCCGTAGCCGATCGGGTGCTCCCAGCCCGGCCCGATGCCGCCGCCGGAGACGTCGATCGCGTCCACGCCCAGCGCCTTGAGCTCGCGGGCGAAGGCGATGGTGTCCTCCAGGGTGACCCCGTCGCGGGTGGCGTCGACGGCGGAGACCCGCACCATCAGCGGCAGGTCGGTCGGCCACACCTCGCGGACGGCGGCGACCACCTCCAGCGGGAACCGCATCCGGTTCTCCCGGGAGCCGCCGTAGGCGTCGGTGCGGGTGTTGGTCAGCGGGGAGAGGAACTGGTTGAGCAGGTAGCCGTGGGCGGCGTGCACCTCGACGACCTGGTAGCCGGCGGCCAGCGAGCGGCGGGCCGCGGCGACGAAGGCCTCGCGCACGCCGTCCAGCTCCTCGAGCGACAGCGGGTGCGGGGCCGACCAGCCCTCGCCCATCGGCACGCCGCTGGGGGAGACCGGCGTCCACGGCACGTCGCCGGGGCGGGCGTTCTCGGGAGTGACCTGACCACTGCCGTCCCAGGGGCGCAGGGTGCTGGCCTTGCCGCCGGCGTGGGCGAGCTGGATCGCCGGGACGCTGCCGTGCTCGCGGAGGAAGGCGGCGACCCGGGCCAGGCCGGGCACCTGCCCGTCGTCCCACAGGCCGACGTCGCCGGGGCTGATCCGCCCGTCGGCGGTGACGCCGGTGGCCTCCACCATCACCAGGCCGAAGCCGCCGAGGGCGAATCGGCCCAGGTGCACCAGGTGGTAGTCGCCCACGACGCCGTCCGTCACGTTGTACTGGCACATCGGGGCGACGGCGAGGCGGTTGGGGAGGGTGACCCCGCGCAGGGTCAGGGGCTGCAGCAGGTGAGGTCCGGTCACGGTGCCACCCAACCAGGCGGCCGCCGTCCGGCATCCCAGGGGCGACCCACGTCACACTGCAGGTAGACGTCCTATACGAGTAGTCTCACCTGATTCCCCGGCCCCGACGCTGCGGCCGGGGGACCGCCCGTGAGCAAGCGTCGGCGCCCGCGCCGGTGCGCCCCGAAGGAGGAGACGCCGTGACTTCCGTGGCCACCCCCGGTCTCGAGAACGCCCCCACCACGCACGCCCACCTCCTCGCCTGGGTGCGGGAGATGGCCGAGCTGGCCATGCCTGACCAGGTGGTCTGGGTCGACGGCAGCGACGCCGAGTGGGAGAGCCTGACCACGAAGCTGGTCGAGGCCGGCACCTTCACCCGGCTGGAGAAGAAGCCCAACTCGTTCCACTGCGCCTCCGACCCCAGTGACGTCGCCCGGGTCGAGGACCGCACCTTCATCTGCTCGGTCGACGAGGCCGACGCCGGCCCGACCAACAACTGGATGGACCCGGGCGAGATGAAGGCGGTGATGACCGAGCTGTACCGCGGGTGCATGCGCGGCCGCACCATGTACGTCATCCCGTTCTGCATGGGCCCGGTCGAGGCCGAGAACCCGATGTTCGGCGTCGAGCTGACCGACTCCGAGTACGTCGTGGTCTCCATGCGGGTGATGGCCCGCATCGGCTCCCGGGTGCTCGAGGCGATGGGCACCGACCGCCCGTTCGTGCCGGCCATGCACTCCCTCGGCGCCCCGCTGGAGCCCGGCCAGACCGACGTCCCGTGGCCGTGCAGCGACACCAAGTACATCGTGCACTTCCCCGAGGAGCGGGCCATCTGGTCCTACGGCTCGGGGTACGGCGGCAACGCGCTGCTGGGGAAGAAGTGCTACTCGCTGCGGATCGCCTCGGTGATGGCCCGCGACGACGGCTGGCTCGCCGAGCACATGCTGATCCTCAAGCTGACCAGCCCGGCGCAGAAGACCTACTACGTCGCCGCCGCCTTCCCCTCGGCCTGCGGGAAGACCAACCTGGCCATGCTCGAGCCGACCATCCCCGGGTGGAAGGTCGAGACCCTGGGCGATGACATCGCCTGGATGCGCTTCGGCGAGGACGGCCGGCTCTACGCCCTCAACCCCGAGTACGGCCTGTTCGGCGTCGCCCCGGGCACCGGCTGGGACACCAACCCGAACGCGATGCGCACCATCGACCAGGGCAATTCGGTGTTCACCAACGTCGCGCTGACCGACGACGGCGACGTCTGGTGGGAGGGGATGACCGACGACGCCCCCGCCCACCTCACCGACTGGAAGGGCCGGGACTGGACGCCGGAGTCCGACGAGCCCTCCAGCCACCCGAACAGCCGGTTCTGCACGCCGATCACCCAGTGCCCGATCCTGGCGCCGGAGTACGAGGACCCGCAGGGCGTGCCGATCTCGGCGATCCTGTTCGGTGGCCGCCGCAAGACCACGATCCCGCTGGTCAGCGAGGCGCGGGACTGGAACCACGGCGTGTTCATGGGCGCGACGCTCTCCTCGGAGACGACCGCTGCGGCCACCGGCGCCGTCGGCGTCGTCCGCCGCGACCCCTTCGCCATGCTGCCGTTCATCGGCTACAACGCCGGTGACTACTTCCAGCACTGGGTCGACACCGGCAAGCAGCACGACGCCAGCAAGCTGCCGCGCATCTTCTACGTGAACTGGTTCCGCCGGGACGCCGACGGCGGCTTCCTGTGGCCGGGCTTCGGGGAGAACAGCCGGGTGCTCAAGTGGGTCGTCGAGCGGCTGGAGGGCACCGCGGCCGCCGAGGAGACCCCGGTCGGTCACGTGCCGACGCCGGACTCGCTGGACGTCTCGGGGCTCGGCATGACCCGCGAGCAGGTCGAGCAGGCCCTGCGCGTGGACAAGGACGAGTGGCAGGCCGAGGTCCCGCAGATCACCGAGTGGTTCGAGAAGTTCGGCGACAAGCTGCCCAGCACCATGTGGGACGAGCTGGAGATCCTCAAGAGCCGCCTGGCCTAGCTCCTGGCCGGCCCAGCCCCTGGACCGGGTCGGACGGCGTGGCAGCGTCGCCACGCCGATCTGGCCCTCGGACGAGGCCCCGTTCCCCGACAGCGTGGTCGGGGGCGGGGCCTCGTCGCCGTCGGAGACGACATCGTCCGCGTCGTCCCGCGGGTGGGCGTCCGGTCGGTTAGCGTGACGGCGGCCCGCCCGTCCCGAGGCATCCCCCACACCCCGGAGCCAGTTCGCTCGTGCCCAACCCGTACCTGCACGTGCTGCGGACCCCGCACGCCCTGCCGATGGTGCTGGCGGCGTTCATCGGGCGGCTGCCGCTGTCGATGATCGGGCTGGGCAGCGTGCTGCTGGTCCAGTCCGAGACCGGCTCCTACGGGCTGGGCGGTGCGGTCGCCGCGGTCGGGGCCGTGGCCACGGCGATCTCCGGGCCGTTCATCGGGCGGCTCGCCGACACCCACGCCCAGCGCCGGGTGCTGCTCGGGGTGCTGGCTATCTTCGTCGTCTCCGGCGTCGGCTTCCTGTTCTCCGTGCGCGCCGACTGGCCGCTGTGGAGCGTCTTCCTCACCGCGGCCCTGGCCGGGGCGAGCATCCCGCCGGTCTCCTCGATGATCCGGGTGCGCTGGACGCACCTGCTGCGCGGTACGCCCCGGCTGCCCACCGCGCTGGCGATGGAGTCGGTGGTCGACGAGTTCGTCTTCATCGTCGGGCCGGTGCTGGTCACCTTCCTGTCCACCACCGGGCACACCACCTCCGGCGTGGTCACCGCCTTCACCCTGGCCGCGGTCGGCAGCCTGCTGTTCGCCGCGCAGGGCCACACCGAGCCGCCCCCGGCCGAGCACGAGCACCGCCGCGGGGCCTCGGCCATGCGGGTGCAGGGCCTGCGGGTGCTGTTCGTGGTCGGGGCCGCCGTCGGGGCGATCCTCGGCAGTCTGGAGATCGGGCTGGTCGCCTTCGCCGACGAGGTGGGCGCCCGCTCGCTGTCCGGGCTGCTGATCGCCGGGCTGGCCGCCGGGTCGATGCTGGCCGGCATCGGCTGGGGCACGGTGCACTGGAAGGTGCCGCTGCGCCACCGGCTGGTCGCGGCCCTGGCGGTGCTGACCGTGCTGACCGTGCCGCTGGCGCTGATCTCCAGCTACTGGGTGATGCTGCCGGTGGTGGTGCTCGCCGGCATCGCCGTCTCGCCCTCGCTGATCAGCGCGTTCACGCTGGCGGAGGTGCTGGTGCCGCGGTCGGCCGTGACCGAGGCGTTCACCTGGATCGGCACCGCCCTCGCCCTGGGCGTGGCGGTCGGTGCCTCGGCGGCCGGGAAGATCGTCGACTCGGTGGGCGCCAACGCCAGCTTCCTGGTCGCCACCGTCGCCGCCGGGCTGGCCGCGATCGCGGTGGCGTTCGGGCAGCGCTGCCTGCACGTCCCCGCCGAGCACGCCGCCACCGCGGCGCTGGCCCGCTGATGGCCGGGTACGCGATCCCCGGTGCGCTCGTCCGGGAGCACGAGGTGCCGGTGCCGCTGCACTGGGGCGACCCGGACGCCGGCACGATCACCGTCTTCGCCCGCGAGCTGGTCGCCCCCGACCGCCGGGACGACGACCTCCCGCTGCTGCTCTTCCTGCAGGGCGGGCCGGGCGGCAAGGCGCCCCGGCCCACCACCGGCGGCTGGCTCGACCGGGCGCTGCGCGACTTCCGGGTGGTGCTGCTCGACCAGCGGGGCACCGGCCGCAGCTCCCGGGTCACCGGGCGCCGGATCAGCGCCTTCCCCGACCCGGCGGATGCGGCGCGCCACCTGCTGGCCTTCCGGGCCGACTCGATCGTCCGGGACGCCGAGGAGCTGCGCCGCACCGTCTACGGCGGTCGGCGGTGGACGACGCTGGGGCAGAGCTACGGCGGCTTCCTGACGCTGAGCTACCTGTCCACCGCCCCCGAGGCGCTGGACCGCTGCCTGGTCACCGGCGGGCTGGCCGGCCTCACCGCCGGCCCCCGGGAGGTCTACCGGCGCACCTGGCCGCGGGTGGCGGCGAAGAACCGGCAGTTCTCCGCCCGGTACCCCGCCGACGCGGGCCGGCTGGCGGCGGTCGCCGACCGGCTGGACGCCGCCCCGGTGCACCTGCCCGACGGCGACCGGCTCACCGTGCGGCGGCTGCAGACCCTCGGCCACGCGCTGGGCACCCTGTCCGGAGCCGAGGAGCTGCACTGGCTGCTCGACGAGGCGTTCGACACCGACAGCGAGCTCTCCGACGGGTTCTTGGACGCCGTCGCGCAGCGCACCTCCTACTGGGACAACCCGCTGTACATGACGCTGCAGGAGGTCATCTACGCCAGCGGCCCCGGGGCGACGGGGTGGGCGGCGGAGGCCGAGCGCGGGCCGGAGTTCGACGCGGACCGGCGTCCGCTGCTGTTCACCGGCGAGATGGTCTTCCCCTGGATGTTCGACGAGGTCGCGTCGCTGCGGCCCTTCGGCCCGGCGGCGCACGCGCTGGCCGAGGTGCCGGAGTTCCCGCCGCTCTACGACCCGGCGCGGCTGGCGGACAACGACGTCCCGGTCGACGCGGCCGTCTACGCCGACGACATGTACGTCGACGCCGGGCTGTCGCTGGAGACCGCGGCCCGGGTGGGCAACGTGCGCACCTGGGTGACCAACGAGTTCGAGCACGACGGCCTGCGCACCGGGGACGTGCTCGACCGGCTGCTGGCCTGGCGCGCCGACCACCCGTGATGCTGCCCTCGTGACGGGCCCCCGGCCTGCCGCCGGCGGGGGCCGGGTGCTCGGCGTCGCGCCCGAACGGCTGGACCGCTGGCTCGACGGCGTCGCGCAGCGGCACGGCGCCTTCACCGACGTGCGGGCCGACGACGCCGGCGTGCTCACGGTGACCTGCCAGGACAGCACCACCGTCGTGCTGACCGCCCCCTACGGCTGGACGCCGGATCCGGCGCCGCTGACCGCGTTCACCGCGGCGGCCCGGGTGCCCCGGCGGACCGCCGTCCTGCTGGTGCGGCGTGGCCGCTGGGCGGTGGGGGTGTTCGACGGCCCGGAGCTGGTGGTCTCCAAGGTCGACGCCCGGCAGGTGCAGGGGCGCACCGCGGCCGGCGGCTGGTCGCAGCAGCGGTTCGCCCGGCGGCGGGGCCACCAGACCGACGCCGTCGTCAGCCACGCCGCGGACACCGCTGCCCGGGTGCTGCTGCCGCACGCCGGCGAGGTGCTCGCACTGGCCACCGGCGGGGACAAGGGCCTGGCCGCCGAGGTGCTCACCGACCCCCGGCTGCGCCCGCTCGCCGAGCTGCCACGGCTGGGCCCGCTGGACGTCGGCGAGCCCACCAAGGCCGTGCTGCTGACCACCCCGGCCCAGTTCCGCGCCGTCCGGGTGCACATCGTGGAGCCCACCGACCGCTGACCGGGTCACCGCACCCGCTGGTCCACCGCCCCACTGTCCAGGCCCGGGAGCCGCCACGGGTCGCCCGTCACCCCACCTTCCCCCCGGGCCGTGCGGGCGCGTCGTCCGGGGTAGGGGAGTGCGGTGTCTCCTTCCTCGCGCGCGGCGGACGGCCGCCTCGACAGCCGCCCCACCCAGCAGCCGACCGGGACGGCGCCCGGTCCCGGGGTCTCCCGGCTGGACCTGGGACCGGAGGCGGAGGTGCTGCTCGGCGTCCCGCCGGGCGAGCCGGTGCCCCGGCCGCTGCTGGTCTTCTTCCACGGCGCGGGCGGGACGGCGGAGCAGTCGCTGGCCGCCGTCGGCGCGTTCGCCGCCGCCCGCGGGGTGCTGGTCCTGGCGCCCACCGCGGCGGCCAGCACCTGGGACCTGATCGCCGGCGGCCTGGGGCGGGACGTCGCCGTCCTGGACGCCGCGCTGGCGCAGGTGTTCACCACCACGCCGGTCACCCGGGTGGCGCTGGCCGGCTTCTCCGACGGCGCGTCCTACGCGCTGTCCATCGGGGTGGCCAACGGCGAGCTGGCACCGGAGGTGCTGGCCTTCTCCCCGGGCTTCGTCTCCTCGCCCGGCCGGTACGGCCGGCCGCGGTTCTGGGTCAGCCACGGCACGCACGACCGGGTGCTGCCGGTCGACCGGTGCGGCCGGCGGGTCTCCGCCGAGCTGCTGGCCGACGGCTACGACGTCACCTACGGGGAGTTCGACGGTGGGCACGCGGTCACGCCGGAGCTGGTCACCGCCGGCCTGGACTGGTGGCTCGGCAGCCCGGCAGGCCGGGCCTGAGGGGGCGCCGAAAGGGCGAGGCCATCGCAGTCGACGAGTTGGTCAGGCCGGAGGCTGCGGACTGGCGCCGAGCCGATGACACGGAACGGCTCGCTCCGGCATCGACTTCCATCCGAGACCTGTGGGTTCAGAAATCTTCGCTGGTCAGCGCGCCGATATCAGCACAGAGTAAGAAAGCAGCCACATTGTGTGCGCAGCCAGATTGGACGCAACGCGACCTTGCGCTGACTCACAGCTACTGCCAAGGTCTCGATCTGAGCGCCTCCGGCCGGGGCGATCGCACGTCGTTCGATCCGACTTCCTGCGTCTCCGGTGAGGTGTGCCGTGCTCGTTCCTGGTCCTCTGCTGTCTTCGTCCCCTGGCGGGGGGCGTGCTCGTGCGCGGGTCCGCCGGCTGGCCACGGTCGGCGCCGTCACCGCCGCGGTGGTGATGGGGCAGGCATCCGCCGTATCGGCCGCCCCGGCCAGCCCCCCGAACGTGTCGCCGGCGTTCACCGAGTCGGTGCGGCCGGTGCTGCGCGCGGCGACCACGACCCCCGGTACCGGCTCGGCGTCATTGAAGTTCTATGCCCGCACCGTGGGCTCTGCGACGTGGGACCTGCTCGACGGTGCCACCGTCAGCGTGCCCACTGTGAGCGGGGCGACCGGAAGTGCTTCGCTGCGGGCAGGTTGAGCATCCAGCAGCCCTACGAGTACCGCGCCGAGCACTGCGACAGCACCGGCTGCACCAGCTCGGCGACGCTGACCAGCCAGGTGTCCCCCGACGTCGGCATCGGCCCCCGGCCTGGTGCCTCTCGGGTGCCGTTCACTATCGGCGACCAGATCAACGCCCAGGTCGACGTCGGCAGCGGCAACCTGATGGTGAGCACCCCGCAGCTCACCGTTCCCCGCGTGGCCGGGGACCTGTCGGTGGGCTCGGTCTACAACAGCACCAGTCGGGCCGGCACGAGGTTCTCGACCTCGCTGAGCTCGGGCTGGCGGCTGTCCACCGGCTCGGATGTGTACCTGCGCCACGAGGGCATCACCGGGGCGGTCACCTACTACGGCGACAACGGGCTGACCGGGGTGTTCCTCCCCGCCGGCGGTGACACCTACTCCTCCCCGGCCGGGTTCAAGATGACCCTGACCGGCAACAGTCGCGCCGGGTGGACGCTGACCGACCACGCCTCGGCCGACAAGCGGACGTTCAACGCCGCCGGCCAGCTCACCGCGCTCACCGACCGCAACGGCAACGCCACCACCTTCACCTACAACGGCGCCGCACTCACCTCCATCGTCGGCGACTCCGGGCCGGTGACCGCCCGCACCCTGAAGGTCAGCACCGCCTCCGGCAGCAAGCGCATCACCCGGATCCAGCAGAACCCGCAGTACGAGCGGGGCGGCAGTCCCCGGTGGGCCAGCTACTCCTACAACAGCGCCGGCCAGCTGGCCTCGATCACCGACGCCCTCGGCCGGGTCACCCGCTTCGACCACGGCAGCCAGGGCAACCTCAACGCCGTCACCGCCCCCGGCGGAGCGGTCACCCGCTTCACCTATGACGGCCTCGGCCGGGTGCTGACCATCACCCAGCCCACCGGCGAGGCCGGAGTGCCGGCGGTGACCCGGTTCACCTACAGCGACACCGCCACCGCGATGGCCGACCCGAACACCGGCCAGGGTGGTGACGCGACCAAGGTGCCGCACACCAGCTACGAGCACACCACCGACGGCATGAAGCTCATCGCCAAGGCCACCGACCCCACCGGCAACGTCCGGGAGGCCAGCTACACCCCGCTGCTGGACGTGGCCAGCGCCAGCGACTCGGCCGGTTCCACCAGCTTCGGCTACGACGCCGCAGTCAACAGCGGGGAGTCACTCACCGGGGTCACCGGCGCGACCGGGGCCACCTCTTCGTTCAGCTACGGCAACAGCGGCCCCGCCCAGTTCCAGCCCTCCAGTGGCACCGACGCCCAGGGCAACGCCTCCACCTACACCTACAGCGGCGCCGGCAACCGGCTGTCGGCGGCCAACGCCGACGGCGTGCAGGCCACGGTCACCTACAACACCGACGGCACCGTGGCCACCGCCACCAGCCCGTCGGGTGCGGTCACCAGCTACACCTACGACGCCAACAAGCAGCTGACCGGCATCACCCCGCCGGCCGACAGCACCCTGGAAGCCCGCGCCTACGCCTACGACGAGTTCGGCCGGATGCGCACCTACACCTCCGGGCGAGGGATCACCCAGACCTACACCTACGACGCCCTGGACCGGCTCACCAAGACCGCCACCAGCAACGGCGGCGGCGCCGTCACCTACGACTACGACGACGCCGGCCGGCTCACCTCGCGCCTGGACCCCTCGGGCGCCACCACCATGAGCTACGACCCGCTGGGCCGGCTCACCTCCCGGGTGCACTCGATGAACGACCTGACCCTCGAGTACAGCTACGACAAGACCGGCAACCTGGTCACCGCCACCGACCCCGGCGGCACCACCACCTACGCCTACGACCACCGCAACCTCGTCACCCGGATGACGCTGCCCAACAACCAGCTCATCGACTTCGGGTACGACGCCGACGGCCGCCGCACCGACACCTGGACCAACGTCAACGCCGGCCACACCCGCTGGGCCGCACACACCCGCACCGACTACGACGCGGCCGGCCGCGTGGCCCGGGTGTGGACCTCGACCTCCAACCCCTGGTCAGGCACCTCCAACGACGCCACCCGGCCCAGCGACCTCTCCTACACCTACGCCTCCAACGGCACCGCGTGCAGCGGCGGCCAGCCCGAAGGCACCGACACCGCCCTGCGGCAGTCGATGACCGACCACACCACCGGGCTGACCACCACCTACTGCTACGACACCGCCAACCGGCTCACCTCCGCCACCACCCCCGGCGGAGACACCTTCACCTACAGCTACGACGTCAACGGCAACCGCACCCAGCAGACCAAGAACGGTGCCGTCGTCGACACCCAGACCGTCAACGCAGCCGACCAGCTCACCATGACCGGCTACGCCCACGACGAATCCGGCAACACGACCTCCTCCCCAGAGCTGGGCACGATCACCTACAACGCCACCGAGCAGATGACCCAGCGTGAGAGTGCCGCCGGCCGGGCGACCTACAGCTACGCCGGCACCAACCAGGTCGAGATGCTCACCATGGCCAAGCCCGGTGACACCCGGACCATCACCTACGGACGCAACGACGCCAACGGCCTGCCCCTCATCGGGGCATACAACGCCGAGGGCGGCACCTCCTACATCGCTCACGACCCCAACGGCACACCCGTCGCGATCCGGGCGTTCACCGGCCAGACGCACTACTACGCCGAAGACGGCCTGGGCTCCACCACTGCCCTGATCAACCAGGACGGCAACACCACCGGGCTCTACGACTACGACCCCTCCGGCGAAGTCACCATCGCCGCCTCCCCCAGCACCGGCGTCGTCCGGGTCAACCCCTTCCGCTACGCCGGCGGCACCTACGACTACACCAGCAACCTCATCAAGTTCGGCCAGCGCTGGTACGACCCCAACACCGGCCGCTTCACCCAACAAGACGCCCTCGAAACCCTCGCCGACCCCACCCGCGCCAACCGCTACGAATACGCTGGTGGAAATCCTGTCAACTATGTGGATCCGACTGGCGAAAGCTTCCTGGGATGCTTGGGTACAAGCCTCGTCGCGGTTGGAGCACTAGGGGCATTCGCGGCGGCCCCGTTCACTCTAGGAGCATCGGCTGGTGCTTACGTTGCGGTCGCTAGCCTGGGGGCGACTTCCATAGGGTCGGACCTTCTCGTTCTCGACCAGTGCTTCTGATCGAGAGGATGAGATGAGTTCCCGATTTGCTATAGCGATAGCTGCTGCGCTAGCAGCAGTGGGTGCGGTATTTGGTCTGCTCGCGCAAGAGTGGTCTGTGGTGGTGACTGGTGTACTGGTGATGGGAATCGCGGTGCTAGTGCTTTTAGCTCCCGCAGTCCCGAGCGAACCAGTGCCCAAAGGGTGGCCTCGAGTGGCCATCCTGGTCTCCACACTCGTCCCCCTGGTGGCCCTTGGCGTGGGTGTCACGGTTGCACTCAAGGCGGATGGCGGAGCGGCTCAGTTCATTGGTGCAGTGCTGGCTGTCGCGGCAGCGATCGCTCTCACGGTGCTGCTGATGGCAGCGTCGCGGAGAGGCTCGGCACCTTGATCCTGCTCTGCTCGAGTTCTACCTGCCCATCTGGAACGCCAACGGACGCGCGGGTGCGCACACCTTCGACCGCGAGGCCTGATTTCAAGTGTTGGCTTCAGGCGGTGCTTGCAACACCCTGAGTGAAGGGTGGACAGGTGGCGATTACTCGAGACCTCGACGGGTGCTTGACGTCGGTCGGCGCGTCGCGAGCCCCGTCATTGCCAACCTCGGAACTAGCAAGAACTAGTGGTGAGTGCAGGTCGGTGACGCGGAGATCGGTCGAGTTGACAGGTGATCGCCGGTGGCCCCGGACGCGGTCCTGGGGGTCGACAGCTGTCGGCACAAGACTGGTCGTCTCGGTTCAGACGGTGTCGGTGGTGGTCAGTTCGACCTGCTCCTTGCGGAGCTGGTCGGAGACGGTGGTCTGCTCGGTGACCCACGAGGTGGCCAGCCGCACCCGCTCCGCCGGCCGCCGCTCGACGGTGACCACCGGCTCGTCGGCGTAGAGGGTCACCCACCCGCCGGTGCTGGTCTCCCGCTGGGTGCCCGGGGCGCCGGCGTCCCGGGCGCTGTCGCGAGAAGTCAACGGCAGGTGCTCGATCCGGGCGCGCTGCCGGGTCACGGTCACCGGCACCATGACCTCCTCGGTGACCTCCTCGATCCGGAGCACCGCGCGGGTCCACGGCTCCACGACCGTGGCCACGTCCAGCTGCTCCTCGGCGCGGGTCATCGCGCCGTCCGACGCTGTCCCGGACGAGGCTGAGGGGCGGGTGCCGGCGTAGTGCGCCCGCAGGGTGGTCTCCTCGGCCGGGGTGAGCCGGTCGGGCTGCGCCACCCGGGGCGCTGCCCCGACGGCGGCCGCGGAGACGGGCAGCCGGAGCCGCCCGTCGGTGAAGTCGACACCGGCGACCGGTGCGATGACCGGCACCTCGTCGGTGTCGGGGTGTGCGTGCAGGCCCGGGGTCAGCCCGACCCAGGTGGGCTGCCCGGTCACGTCGTCCAGGAAGACGGCGGTGACCGTGCCGAGGGGCGTCCCGTCCCGGTCGTCGGCGATCGCCCCGATGACTGGGGGCAGAGCGGAGTCACTGGCCATGCCTGTGGATGATCCGGAACCCCGGGGTCTAACCATCCTCGGCGCGTCGGCCGGGAAGTCGGTTGGCCTGCTCGCCGGCCGCGCGTAACGTCCTCCGACCGTGTCTGCTGCCGCCGCCGAAGGAACCCAGACCACCGCCGACCCCGTCCTCGCCGCTGAGCGCGACCACCTGCTCCGCGCCGCCGACTGCCTCACCCAGATGCGCTCCGCCGCGGTCTCGACCGCCGACGCCGGCGTCGACGCCTGGGCCTCCGAGCGGCTGGGCGCCGCCCGCGCCGAGCGGCTCCGCTCGCTGGCCCACGACCCCGGCGTCCCGGCGTTCTTCGGCCGCACCGACGGCGCCGCCGGGTCCGGGCCGGACGGGGTGGCGGAGACCTTCCACATCGGCCGCCGGCACGTCCGGGACGCCGCCGGTGACCCGGTGGTGATCGACTGGCGGGCGCCGATGAGCCGGCCGTTCTACCAGGCCAGCGCCACCGAACCGCAGGGCCTGGCCCGCCGGCGCCGGTTCGGCTTCGCCGAGGGCGCGCTCACCAGCTACGAGGACGAGCACCTCGCCGAGGGCGAGGACGACGGCGGTACCGGCGACATCCTGCGGCAGGAGATCGAGCGCCCGCGCAGCGGCCCGATGCGCGACATCGTGGCCACCATCCAGCCCGACCAGGACGACATCGTCCGGGCTCCGCTGACCGAGTCGATCTGCGTGCAGGGCGCACCGGGCACCGGCAAGACCGCGGTCGGGCTGCACCGGGCCGCCTACCTGCTCTACACCCACGGCGAGCAGCTGGCCCGCACCGGCGTGCTGGTCGTCGGGCCGAACAAGGCCTTCCTCCGCTACATCGAGCAGGTGCTGCCCGCGCTCGGCGAGGTGGAGGTCGACCAGGCGACGGTGGAGAGCCTCACCGCGCGGGTGACGGTGCGGGCGCAGGACGCTCCGGAGGTCGCCGTCCTCAAGGGCGACCCGCGGCTGGCCGACGTGCTGCGGCGGGCGCTGTGGAGCGGCGTCCGCAAGCCGGTGGAGTCGGTGCAGGTGACGCTGTCGGGCCGGAAGTACCGGATCGGGGAGGACCGGCTCAAGCGCTTCGTCGACGACCTGCGCCGCGCCGGCACCAGCGGCGTCGACGAGCAGCAGCTGGTGCACTACGCGGCCGGCCGGGAGCGGCTGGCCATGGGGCTGGCCGAGTACGCCCGCCGGCTCAAGGAGGCCGGCGGCGGCAGCCCGACGGACGCCGAGACCCGCCGGTGCGCCCGCAGCGCCGAGGTGCGCGCCTTCTGCGACGCCGTCTGGCCCGCGGTGGACGCCGCCGGGCTGGTGCACGACCTGTTCACCGACCCCGAGCGGCTGGCCCGGGCGGCGAACGGCGTGCTCACCGCGGAGGAGCAGGCGCTGCTGCACTGGCCGAAGCCGCCGCGCTCGGTGCGGGCCGCCCGCTGGACCCCGGCCGACGCCGTGCTGGTCGACGAGGTGGCCGGGATGCTGGAGCGGACGCCCGGCTACGGGCACGTGGTCGTCGACGAGGCGCAGGACCTCTCCCCGATGCAGTGCCGGGCGATCGCCCGCCGGCTGGCCGCCGGGTCGCTGACCGTGCTCGGCGACCTGGCCCAGGCCACCAGCCCCTGGTCGGTGGCCGACTGGTCGCAGACGCTGACCGCGCTGGGCCGCCCGGACACCGTCGTGCGCCCGCTGACCCGCGGTTACCGGGTGCCCGGGGAGGTGCTCGACTTCGCCAACCGGCTGCTGCCCTCGCTCGCTCCCGGCCTGGGTCAGGCCACCGCGGTGCGCCGGGAGCCGGGCTCGCTGCGGCTGCGGCCGGTGGCGCTGCTAGCCGAGCCGCTGGTGGAGGTGGTCCGGGAGCTGGCGGCAGGGGAGGGCTCGACCGGCGTCGTCTGCGCCGACGTCTCGGTGGCCGAGGTGGTCGACCTCCTCGTCGGCGCCGGCCTGGACGTCGCCGCGCTCACCGACGACGGCGCGGAGACCACCCGCGTCTCGGTGGTGCCGGCGACCCTGGCCAAGGGCCTGGAGTTCGACGCGGTCGTGGTCGTGGAGCCGGCGGCGATCGTCGCCGCCGAGCCGCGCGGGCTGCACCGGCTCTACGTCGTCCTCACCCGGGCGGTGAGCACGCTGGTCGTGCTGCACCGGGAGCAGCTGCCGGCCCAGCTCGCCGGCTGAGGCGGGTCCCTAGGCTGCGGTGATGGCCGACTCCCTGCGCACAGCGCTGCGCGCACCCGCTGCCCCGGTCGCCCTCGCCGATCTCGACCCGCGGTCGACGCCGCAGGCCCCCGGCGACAAGGAGCGCACCAAGGACGTCGCGGCAGCCGAGGGGCGGCGGCTGGCCGAGCTGCAGGAGCAGCTGTACGCCGAGGGGGTGACCGGCGGCCGCCGCCGGGTGCTGCTGGTGCTGCAGGGGATGGACACCAGCGGCAAGGGCGGCGTCGTCCGGCACGTGGTGGGCGCCGTGCAGCCGCAGGGTGTCGCGGTGGCCGGCTTCAAGCGGCCGACGCCCGAGGAGCTGCGGCACGGGTTCCTCTGGCGGGTGCGTCGCGCGGTGCCCGGGCCGGGGATGCTCGGCGTCTTCGACCGGTCGCACTACGAGGACGTGCTGGTCGGCCGGGTGCGCGAGCTGGCGACGCCGGCGGTCATCGAGCGGCGGTACAAGGAGATCGTGCGGTTCGAGCAGCAGCTCGTCGATGAGGGCGTCACCCTGGTCAAGGTCTTCCTGCACCTGTCGCCGTGGGAGCAGAAGCAGCGGCTGCTGGCCCGGCTCGACGACTCGGCCAAGCGGTGGAAGTTCGACCCCGCCGACCTCGACGACCGCGCGCTGTGGCCGGCCTACCAGCGCGCCTACGAGACGGTGCTGGACCGCACCAGCACCGGCACCGCGCCCTGGTACGTCGTGCCGGCCGACCGCAAGTGGTACCGCAACTGGGCGGTGGGCCGGCTGCTGCTGGAGACGGTCGAGGAGCTCGACCCGCGGCTGCCCGAGCCCACCTGGGACGTCGCCGAGCAGCGCGACCGGCTGATCGAGGAGCACCCGGTCACCGGCTGACCACCCTGAGCAGGGGTGTGCCCCGCCGTACCGCCGGGTAGCCCAGCCCACCGAGCGGGCGCCCTCCCGCCGAGCCGAGGACGGGACGCACGCGTGACCTTCGCCGAGCTGCCGTACGCCGCCGCGTGGCGCCACCACCAGGCGCGCACCGGCTTCGAGGTCGTGCACTTCCAGCGGACCCCCGGCGGTGTCCAGGTCGCCGGCTGCACCACCGCCGTGACCGACGGCGTGCCGTGGACGGTGGAGTACCTGCTCGACCTGGACGGCGACTGGTCCACCCGCCGGGCCGCGGTCGCCGGGCGCTCCCCGGCCGGCCCGCGCAGCACCGTGCTGGAGGCGGTCGGCGACGCGCGGTGGCTGGTCGACGGCCTGCCGGCCCCGGACCTGGACGGCTGCCAGGACGTCGACCTGGAGTGCTCGGTGATGACCAACGCGCTGCCGGTGCACCGGCTGGCCCTGGCGGTCGGCCGCCGCGCGTCGGCCCCGGCGGCGTTCGTGCGCGCCGTCGGCCTGGGCGTCGACCGGCTGGAGCAGTCCTACACCCGGCTGCACGACGACGGGCCGCACCAGCAGTACCACTACAAGTCCCCGGCGTCGGACTTCAGCTGCCAGCTGGTGTTCGACCCGGCCGGGCTGGTGCTCGACTACCCGGGCACCGCCGTCCGTCAGCTCTGAGCCGGCGTCCCGCGGGTGATCCGCTCGTCCAGCGCCTGGGTGGCCAGCCAGCCGAAGAGCACCACGAACTGCAGCAGGAACAGCCAGAACGCCACGGCGAGCACCCCGCCGACCTCGGTCAGCCCGCCGAAGGGCGCGCCCAGGTCCAGCGGCAGGGCGAGGAAGAACACGAACCCCTGCAGGAACCCCGACAGCGAGGCCGCGGTGAACAGCGCGCCGGCGACCGCCGCCCGCCAGCGCAGCCGGCCGGCCGCGACCACCCGGAAGGTCCACACCAGCGGGAACGTGAGGGCGAACAGCACCGCGTAGTAGCCGGCCGCGAACCCGCCCAGCGCCGCGGCGAACCCCGGGGTGGCGGCCAGCCGGGCCAGCAGGTCGGCGACCAGCAGCAGCGGGTACATCAGCAGCGGGGCCAGCAGCAGCATCGGCAGCGCCAGCAGCCGGCCGCGCCAGGCGGTGAACCGGTCGTGCTCCGGGCTGAACCGCAGCAGCGCCCGGCGCAGGCCCTCGCCGTACAGCGAGATCGGCAGCAGGGTCAGCAGCGCCTCGACCAGGCTGAGGTCGGTACCGGCCTCAGCCAGCCGGGCCACCGCGCCCGGGGCGCCCAGCTCGGGCGGCAGCACCTGGACCAGCCGGTCGGTCAGCCGGTGCACGGTGTCGGCACCGGCCACCCAGCTGGTCAGCCCCAGCGACAGCACGAGTGCCGGGACGACGGCGATCCCGGCGTAGAAGGTCAGCCCGGCGGCGATGAGCGCGGTGTCCCGGCCACGCAGCCGTCCCCGTACCGCCCCCAGCAGGCCCCGCGCCTCCCTCGCCACCTGCACCCGGTCAGGTGATCACGCCGCTGCCGGTTGCGCGCGCCGGGCCGTCGGTCGGGCCACGGCGCCGGCCCCGGGCCGTCGTCCGGGTCAGCGGGAGGTGAGCAGGTGCTGAACGGCGGCGAAGCCGCCCAGGCCGCTGACCGCGCCACCGCGCACGGTGCCGCCGGAGGAGGCGGCCACCACCCGGGGGTGCGCGGTCGTCACGCCCCAGGTGCCGGCCTGGGCCGGGTCGAGGGCGACCGGCCAGGAGAGGTCGCCGTGGAAGATGTGCCCGCCCGG
This sequence comes from uncultured Modestobacter sp., assembly GCF_947486615.1. GTDB lineage: Bacteria > Actinomycetota > Actinomycetes > Mycobacteriales > Geodermatophilaceae > Modestobacter. The sequence goes on along the minus strand of NZ_CANKUD010000003.1, from coordinate 201,392 downwards.
CATGGCCAGCGACGCCTCTACGTCCAGTGGTGAGGACGCCTGCAGGCACGGCCGCCCGTCGGCGTCCACTGCGAGGCAGCCGGCCAGCGGCTCGGTCAGGTGCGCGTCGAGCTGGGCGACGACCCGCCGCACCGCCTCCGCCCGGGTGCCCGCCGGGTCGGCGGCGTAGAGCTCGGCCGGGGTGTGCAGCCCGAACAGGGTCAGGGTGTGCAGCCCGGTGTCGCCGACGATCGAGGGATCGGTGAGCGAGTGGCAGTACACCTCGAACGGGACGACGTCGGGCAGCCGCCCGGCTGCGGCCTGCGCGTACGCGGCATCGATCTGGCCGGCGCCCTCGTCGACGTGCACGGTGCCGCCGAACACCCGGTGCGGGTCGGCGCCCGACCGCAGCCCGGGCAGTCGGTGCAGCACCATGTTGATCTTCAGCTGCGACCCGGACGGGCGGGTCGGCGACGGTGCGCCGAGCAGCTGGTCCAGCACCGCCGGCGCGGCACCGCCCACCACGTGGCCGGCGTCCACGGCGCGCGCCGTCCCGTCGTCGTCGGTCCAGTGCACGGTGACGCCGTGGGTCCGGATGTCCAGGGCGGTGACGGTGGCCCGGGTGACCAGCGTGGCGCCGCCGGCCCGCGCGGCGTCGGCGAGGGCGCCGCTGACCGCGCCCATCCCACCGACCGGCACCCGCCATCGGCCGGTGCCGTTGCCGACCAGGTGGTACAGGAAGCACCGCCCGGCCAGGCCGTCGGCGGCGTGCACGTCGGCAAAGGTGCCGATCAGCCCGTCGGTGAGCGCGATGCCCCGCACGTCGTCGTCGGTCAGGTGGTCGGCGACCACGTCGGCCAGCGGTCGCTGCCGAAGGTCGTGCCAGATCCCCGGGTCGCGCAGCCGGGCGGTGAGCTCCGCCTCGCTGGGCAGCGGCTCGGTCAGCGTCGGGGCGAGGTCCTCGGCCAGGGTGGCGAGCCGGCCGTAGAAGCGCTGCCAGCCGGCGAGCTCGGCGTCCGAGCCGGTGAGCGCCCGGAAGGACGCCGCCGTCTCCGGCCCCTCGTCCCGCTCGACCAGCAGCCCGCCCGGTCGGCCGCCGCGCAGCAGCGGGGTGAAGGAGGCCACCGGCCGGTCGAGCAGCCGGACCGGCAGGCGCAGGTCGGACACGATCCGGTCGGGCAGCAGGCTGACCAGGTAGGAGTACGCGGAGAGCCGGACGTCGACCCCGGGGAAGACCTGCTCGCTGACCGCGGCACCACCGAGGCCGGCCCGCCGCTCCAGCACCAGCACCGACCAGCCGGCCCGGGCCAGGTAGGCCGCGGCGGTCAGGCCGTTGTGGCCCCCGCCCACGACGACGGCGTCGTACCGGGCGGCGGTGCTCACGCCAGCTCCCGGGCGAAGCACAGCGAGAACGGGTCGTCGACGTAGTGCCCGAACGCCGGCACCGACCGGTAGCCGGCCGAGGTGTACAGCCCCACGGCCTCGGGCTGCCGCGGGCCGGTCTCCAGCAGCAGTGTCCGCCAGCCGCGACCGACCGCCGCGGCCTCCAGCGCGGTGAGGAGCAGCCGGGAGACCCCACGGCCCCGGGCGGCGGGGACGACGTACATCCGCTTCAGCTCGGCGGTGTCCGCCGTGAGCGGCCGCAGGGCGCCGCAGCCGATCGGCGTCCCGTCGTCGTCCCGGGCGAGCAGGACGACGGCCACGTCGGCGGCGGACGGCGGCACGCCGGGCTCGCCGGCCCCGTCGTACCGGGCGCGCAGCTCGACCTGCTGGGCGGCGGTCAGCTCGGCGATGGCCGGGTCGTCCCAGGCGGTGGTGGAGAGGGTCGGCACGGGTTCATCCTGGCGCGCCGCCGCCGCGTTGCCACCGTGGGCCGGGCTCGAGCAGGCATCCGACCGCCGGCTGTGCGCGCCCTCTCCCCGGCCCGCTGGCGGGTCAGCGCGGCGGTCGCGGAGCGTGACGGATCGCGCGCCAACGACCGGGTGTCGCAGCCGCGCCCGACGAGTCGCCCCCCTCCCGACCAGCGGTCCGAGCGACCAGGTCGGGTCGCGTGTCGTGCCGTCGACCGACCCTTCGGAGGCAGGGCGCTCCGTGGTGCGGACCGGAAACTCGGCATGTTTGTCACGCTCGGTGAGCGTGTTGCAGCACACGCCAGGAGTTTCTGCACAAAGTGCGCCCAGCCGTTTGTCACGAGCCCATAACGCACGTACGGTCACCAGCGGTCCTGACGGGCAACGCAGTCGCCCACCCGGGTGACGACCGACAGGACCGCCGCCGAACCACATGGCCCGCCGCGACACCCGCGGGCTCGTGGACCGGGGACCCACCGCAGCACTGGGGTGAAGCTCCTCGCGGCCCGATCCGGGCCCTGAGGTGCCGGGCGTCTTCCCGCCCGAACCCGTCAGCTAACTCGGTAGGCGGCAGGTGGAAGAAAGGACACACCCGCCGAACATGGCGAGTTCGCACACCTCTGCTCGGCGTGGCCGTTCCGGCCGCCGGGTCCTGTTCACCGTTGTCGCCGCCAGTGGCGTCGCCCTCTCTCCGCTTCCCGCGCTCGCCGCTCCCGAAACGCCGGAGACCTCCCAGGAGGCCGCCGCCCTCATCGCCGAGCGCGGTCACGACCTCGAGGTCGTCACCGAGGAGCTGCACGCCGCCAGCGACCAGCTGACCGCCCAGCAGGCCGCCGCGACCAAGGCCGCCGCCGAGCTGAAGGCCGCCGAGGCCGCGGTCGTCGAGGCCCGTGACCACGTGCGTGAGGTCGCCCGCAGCGCCTTCACCGGCGAGCAGCTGACCTCGCTGCAGGCCATGCTCACCAGCGAGTCCGCCGAGCAGATGATCGAGCGGATGGGCACGCTCGACAGCATCGCCGGGCACAACAACGAGATCCTGGGCGATGCCCAGGAGGCCACCGTCGTCGCCGACGAGGCCAAGGCCGCCGCCGAGAAGGCCGCCGCCGACGCCAAGGCCCTGGTCGACGAGGTCGCCGCCCGCCAGGCCGACCTGAACACCCAGATCGCCGAGTACCAGGCCGAGTACGACCGCCTCTCCGCCGAGGAGCGCGAGCGGGCCCGCGTCCTCGCCGAGCAGCACGCCGCAGCGGTCGCCGCGGCCGCCGCCGAGCGCAACGCCTCGCAGTCGGCGTCGCGGGCCGACCGCCCGTCCGCTTCGTCGTCCTCGTCGTCCTCGTCGTCCTCCTCGTCGTCGTCGGCTGCTGCCCCGGCGGCGTCCACGCCGGTCGTGGCCGGCAGCGGCGCGGCCGCCACCGCGGTCAACGTGGCGATGGCCCAGCGCGGCAAGCCCTACGTCTGGGGCGCCACCGGCCCGGGTTCCTACGACTGCTCCGGCCTGGTCAAGTACGCCTACGCCGCCGCCGGGGTCAACCTCCCGCGCAGCAGCAGCCAGCAGGCCACCGTCGGCCGGGCCGTCTCGCGGTCCGAGCTGCAGCCGGGCGACATCATCGCCTTCTACTCCCCGGTGAGCCACGTCGGCATCTACATCGGCAACGGCCAGATGGTCCACGCGCCGACGTCGGGTGACGTGGTCAAGGTGGCCAGCATCGACGTCATGGGCAGCATCACCGCGATGCGCCGGGTCGGCTGACACCCGCACCACCCCGCGACACCCACCGGTGCCCCGGTCGCCTGACGGCGGCCGGGGCACCGGCGCGTCCGGGCCCGCCGGCCGGGCCCGCTCGCACCACGCCCCGGTGGTGACGATCACGCATCCGCCGCTGCCCCGGCACGCTCGCGCCGGGCACCATGGTCGGGACGCCACCGGCCCGACACCGAGGAGTACCGTGCCCGCCGCCCTGACCGATCCGCGCACCGTCGCCCGCGCCTTCCGGGCCGTCGCCATCGCCGAGGCGGTGTCCTGGGTGCTGCTGCTGGCCGGCATGTTCGTCAAGCGGGTGCTGAACGCCTCCGAGCTCGGTGTGCAGGTCTTCGGTCCGGTGCACGGCGCGGTCTTCGTCGCCTACGTGCTGGTCACCCTGCTGGCCTGGCGGGTGCTCCGCTGGACGCCGCGCACCGCCGTGCTGGCCCTGGCGGCCTCGATCCCGCCGCTGGTCACCATCTGGTTCGAGCGCTGGGCGCACCGCACCGGCCGGCTGCCGGTGGACGCCGCCGAGCCGGTCCGCTGAGCCCCACCGTGGTCGAGCCGGTCCTCCCCGCCACCGCCCGCACGCTGCTCGCCCGCACCGCCCGGGTGCAGCGGGACAGCCGGGCGCCGAGCCTGGTCGCCGGCGTCGTCCGGGACGGCGGACTGGCCTGGTCGGCCGGGCGCGGCGACGTCGCCGAGCCGCACACCGACGTCCAGTACCGGCTCGGCTCGATCAGCAAGACCGTCACCGCCGTGGTGGTGATGCGGCTGCGCGACGAGGGCCGGCTCGGCCTCGACGACCTGCTGGAGCAGCACGTGCCCGGCACGCCGCTGGGCGACCGCACCGTCGGCCAGCTGCTCGCCCACCTGGCCGGCGCGACCTCGGAGAGCCCCGGCGGGTGGTGGGAGCGGGTGCCCGGCGGGCCGCTGGCCGACCTGCAGCTCACCGGCGCCGACGTCGTCCTCGGCGCGGCCCGGCGGTTCCACTACTCCAACCTGGGCTTCGGTCTCCTCGGCGAGCTGGTCGCCCGGCACCGGGGCCGGTCGTGGGAGGACGCCGTCCGGGACGAGGTGCTCGCCCCGCTGGGCATGACCCGCACGACGCCCCGGCCCAGCGGACGGGCGGCGCAGGGATCGGCGGTGCACCCCTGGGCCGACGTGGTGCTGCCCGAACCCGAGCACGACGCCGGGGTGATGGCCGCCGCCGGGCAGCTCTGGGCCACCCTGACCGACCTGGCCGGGTTCGCCGCCTTCCTGCTCGGCGATACCGCTGACGTGCTCGCCCCGGCCACGCTGGAGGAGATGACGGTGCCGGCCGGGGTCGACGCCTCGGTACCCGGCTGGTCGGCGTACGGGCTGGGCCTGCAGGTGCTCCGGGTCGACGGTCACACCCTCCTCGGGCACGGCGGGTCGATGCCCGGGTTCCTGGCCGGGGTGTTCGTCGACCGGGCCGAGCAGCTCGGCGCGGTCAGCCTGGCCAACACCACCAGCGGGCTCGAACCGCTGCTGCCCGGACTGCTCGCCGACGTCCGGTCCGCCGAGCCCCGCATCGTCGAGCCGTGGACGCCGTCGGTCCCGCCGGTGCCGCTGGAGGTGCTGGGCGTCTGGTTCTGGGGCCCGGCGCCGCACGTGCTGCGGGCACAGCCCGGCGGGCTGCTGCACCTGGGGCCGCTGCCCGGCCGGGCCGGGCGGGCCAGCCGGTTCGCCGCCCGGGACGACGGCACCTGGGTCGGGCTGGACGGCTACTACGCCGGCGAGACGCTGCGGATCGCCCCCGACCACCTGGACCTGGCGACGTTCGTGTTCACCCGCACCCCCTACGACCCCGGAGCCCCGGTGCCCGGAGGGGTGGACGAGCGCGGCTGGCAGGGTTGATCATGTCGCCCGTGCGGCGGCAGCGGGTGATCGGGATGCTCGGTGGGATGAGCTGGGAGTCCAGCGCCGAGTACTACCGGCTGGTCAACGAACTGGTGCGGGAACGGCTGGGCGGGCTGCACTCGGCCCGGTGCCTGCTGGCCTCGCTGGACTTCGCCGAGGTCGAACGGCTGCAGGTCGCGGGGGAGTGGGCGCAGGCCGGTGAGCTGCTGGCCGAGGCCGCCCGCGGGCTCGAGGCGGCGGGCGCCGAGCTCCTGCTGCTGTGCACCAACACCATGCACAAGGTGGCCGATCAGGTGCAGGACGCCGTCGGCATCCCCCTGCTGCACCTGGCCGACGCCACGGCAGCAGCGGTGCGGGCAGCCGGCCTCGACTCGGTCGGCCTGCTGGGCACCGCCTTCACCATGGAGCAGGACTTCTACCGGGACCGGCTGGCCGGCCACGGGTTGCGGGTGCTGGTCCCGCCGGCCGACGACCGGGCCCTGGTGCACCGGGTCATCTACGACGAGCTGTGCGTGGGCGTCGTCCGGGAGGAGTCCCGGGCCGCCTACCGCGAGGTCATCCGGCGGCTGGTCGACGCCGGTGCGCAGGGCGTCGTGCTGGGGTGCACGGAGATCGAGCTGCTGATCGGCCAGGCCGACAGCCCGGTGCCGGTCTTCCCGACCACCCGGCTGCATGCGGAGGCCGCGGTCACCGCGGCGCTGGCCGGAGACGATCAGGCGGTCGGGTAGAGGCCGGCGGCGTACTGCTCGCCGTAGTACCGCTCGAGCTCGGCCAGCGGGGTGGCGGCCGCCTCCTGCGCGTGCGCGATCTGGGCCCGGGTGGGCAGGTCGTCGGCGTCCCAGCTGGCCGGGTCCCAGAGCCGGGACCGCATGAACGCCTTGGCGCAGTGGAAGAAGACCGACTCGATCTCCACCACCATCGCCAGCAGCGGCCGGTTGCCCCGCACCACCATCCGGTCGAGCAGGTCCGCGTCGCGCACCAGCCGGGCCCGGCCCTGCACCCGGAAGGTGTCGGTGCGCCCGGGCACCAGGTAGATCAGCCCGACGTGCGGGTTGGACAGAATGTTGCGGAACCCGTCGGCGCGGCGGTTGCCGGCCCGCTCCGGCAACGCGATGGTCCGGTCGTCGAGGACGACGGTGAACCCGGGCGGGTCGCCTTTGGGCGAGACGTCGCAGCTGCCGTCGGCGGACGACGTCGCCACCAGGCAGAAGGGTGAGGCCGCCAGCCACTGGCGGTCGACCTCGTCGAGCGACGGGCGGTCCTTGGTCGCGGCCCGGGGCAGCGGCTCACCGATCAGCTCGCGGAGCTCGGCCTCGGTGGTGATCTCGTCCACCCGGCCAGTCTGGCCCCCGGCTGCGTCCGAGGCGTGCTCCTGGGCGTGCTCGCAGCCGGGGTGTCCCGTCAGAGCCGATCGAAGGCGTCCATCGTCGTCTTCACGACCGCGGCGTAGGCGATGTGCGGCACGAGGTCGCTCAGCCAGGAACTCGCCGACCAGGTGCGCGGGTCGGTGATGCCCAGGGCGGTCATCGGCCCGTTGGCGGCGACCAGCACCCCGCCGGCGATCAGGGCGGTGCCCACGGCGGGCCGGGACCGGAAGCCGGCGGCGCGGGCCACGCCGACGGCGACCCCGGTCCCGACACCGGCGAACAGCCCGGTGAGCGGGCCGAGTCCGGACACCCGGTTCTGCCGGGTCTCCTCGTCGCCGGGGATCTGCACGTGCGCCTTGTCGGCCAGCGCCTCGACGGTCTGCTCCGGCGTCGAGCTGCTGCCCCGCCCGCGCACCACCATGTCCAGGTAGGTGACCGCGTTGAGCGCCGTCGTGCCGGCCGCACCGGCGGCCGCGCCGCGCAGCACCCACCCCAGCGTGCTGATCCCGCGGCGGCCCGTGCCGATGGTCCCGATCGCTGTCCGCTTCGCCATGATCGCGGCCTACCCGGGCCCGGCGGGCGGGCAAACGGACCTCAGTCCCGGGTCAGCACCACCACGGTGGCGCGGCGCTCGAGCCGGCGGCGCCGGCGGACGGCGAGCACCCCGGCGAGCAGGGCCAGTAGCGCGGTGCCGCCCTGCAGGGCCGGCCCGGTCCATGCCGGCGCCCCGTCGGAGACCCCTGCCGGTGCGTCCCCCGTGCCCTGCGACGGCAGCCCGGTGACCGCCTCGCCCGCGCTTTCCACCTCGGCGGCCAGCTCCGGCGTCAGCGGCGTGGTGCCGCCGCAGAGACCAGCGGCCAGCTGCCCCTCCGGCGCGTCCGCGGGGTCGGTGGCGAAGACCAGGAACGGTCCGTCACCGCGCAGCTCGAGACCGCAGCTGGCACCGGAGTCGGCAGAGACGACCGGCTGCTCGGCGGACGCGGCGCCCTTGTGCAGGGAGTCGACGGTGAAGACGTGCAGGGCCGGGTCGCCGCTGCTGCGCACCCCGCCCGGCGGGTGCAGCACCTCCCGGGACAGCAGGGTGCCGGTGAAGACCACGTCGGCCGCCTCGAACTGCTCGAGCGTCGTGGCGGCCGCGCAGCTGCAGGCCGCGGCGGGGGGCGCGGCGACCCAGCCGGCGAGCAGCACGGCGCAGCCCAGCAGCAGGGTGCTCAGCGCGCGGCGCACGGCGTGCAGCATCCTCGGGGAGGGGCGGCTCGCGCCAGGGGTCCCGGCACGACGTCGTCCGCAGGAGGAGGCTGAGGTGGTGGCCGACGTCGACGGGGTGCTGGAGCGGACCATCGGGTCGCTGCTGGACCAGCGGCGCCCGGGCACCTCGATCTGCCCGTCGGAGGCCGCCCGCGCCGTCGACCCCGAGGGCTGGCGGGAGCTGATGCCCGCCGCGCGCGCCGCCGCCGGCCGGCTGGCCGCCGCCGGCGAGGTGGAGGTCACCCAGCGCGGCCAGGTCGTCGACGTGATGACGGCGCGGGGGCCGGTGCGGGTGCGGCGTCCGCACTGAGCCCAGCGGGGCGGTCGGTCAGTCCTCGGCCGCCCGTGCTGCGGCGCCGGCGGCCCGCTCGAGCAGCGGGGTCATCCGGTGGTCGACGAAGCGGCGCAGGGCCAGGTTCGTGTCGGTGCGCTGCACTCCCGGGATGGCCAGCACCTGCTCGGTGATCCGCCACAGGTCGTCGGCGTCCCGGGCGACCACCTGGACCAGCAGGTCGGCGACGCCGGACAGGCCGATGACCTCCAGCACCTCGGGGATCGCGGCCAGCGCATCGCCGACGTCGGCCAGGCTGCGCTGCACCACCTGCACGGTCACGTAGGCGCCCAGCCGGTAGCCCAGCGCCTCGGGGCGGACCCGTCGCTCGAACGGGTCGAGCACCCCGCCGGACTCGAGCCGGGCCAGCCGGGACTGGACCGTGTTGCGGGCCAGCCCCAGTTGCTGGGAGAGCGCCAGCACGGTGGCCCGCGGGTCCTCCGACAGGGCGAGCAGCAGCCGGGCGTCGGTGGCGTCCAGGGCGGGCACGCTGCTCAGTCTGACATGCGAGGACGTCCTACTACTGGTCATGGTGCTCACCACGTGGGCAGGGTGTTGCGCAGATCGGCCACGCGGTGATCTGCTCCACACCAGCGCACCGGCGTGCCACCATGTGTGAGTGGCGCCACACCCCGGTGCCGCAGTGGACGTCCAACGGCGGGCGCTCCGGTGACCCCGGGCCCGGTCGAGGCGAGACGGCGAGGAGAGTGGCGTGACGGCGTTGCAGCAGACCACCGAGGTGGTCGACCCGGTACCGGGGGCGGACGCCCCCCACCTGCCCGGCCAGCCCGACCTGGTGCAGCTGCTGACCCCCGAGGGTGAGCGGGTGGAGCACCCCGACTACCCGCTGGACGTCTCCGACGAGGAGCTCCGCGGGCTCTACCGCGACCTGGCCCTGGTCCGCCGCTGGGACGTCGAGGCCACAGCGCTGCAGCGGCAGGGCGAGCTGGGCATCTGGGCCTCGCTGCTCGGCCAGGAGGCCGCCCAGGTGGGCGCCGGCCGGGCGCTCGCCCCCGACGACATGGCCTTCCCGACCTACCGCGAGCACGGCGTCGCCTGGACCCGCGGCGTCGACCCGCTGCACGTGATCAGCCTGTTCCGCGGCGTCGACCAGGGCGGCTGGGACCCGGTGGCCCGGGCCTTCAACCTGTACACCGTCGTCATCGGCGCGCAGACCCTGCACGCCACCGGCTACGCGATGGGCCTGCAGCGCGACGGCGCGGAGAGCGCCGCGCTGGCCTTCCTCGGTGACGGCGCGACCAGCCAGGGCGAGGTCAACGAGGCGATGATCTGGGCGGCCACCTTCGCCGCGCCGGTCGTCTTCTTCTGCCAGAACAACCAGTACGCGATCAGCGTGCCGATCGAGCGCCAGTCCCGGGTGCCGCTGTTCCAGCGCGCCGCCGGGTTCGGCTTCCCGGGGGTGCGGGTCGACGGCAACGACGTCCTCGCCGTCCTGGCCGTCACCCGGGCGGCGCTGGCCGCCGCCCGGGAGGGCTCCGGACCGACCTTCATCGAGGCGTTCACCTACCGGATGGGCGCGCACACCACCTCCGACGACCCGACCCGCTACCGGCTGGCCAGCGAGCTGGAGGAGTGGAAGCTGCGCGACCCGATCGCCCGGCTCAAGGCGCACCTGTCCCGCACCGGCATCGCCGACGCCGACTTCTTCGCCTCGGTCGACGCCGAGGGCGACGAGCTCGCCGCCCGCATCCGGCAGGGCACGCTGGAGATGCCCGACCCGGCCGGCACCGAGATCTTCGACCACGTCTACGCCGAGCAGACCCCCGAGCTGGCCCGCCAGCGCGAGGAGTTCGTGGCCTACCACGCCTCGTTCGAGGGGGACCAGCAGTGACCGAGACGCTGACGATCGGCAAGGCGCTCAACCTGGGCCTGCGCAAGGCCATGGAGGACGACGCCAAGGTCGTGCTCATGGGCGAGGACATCGGCAAGCTCGGCGGGGTCTTCCGGATCACCGACGGCCTGCAGAAGGACTTCGGCGAGGCCCGGGTGGTCGACACCCCGCTGGCCGAGGCCGGCATCCTCGGCACCGCCGTCGGGCTGGCGATGCGCGGCTACCGGCCGGTCTGCGAGATCCAGTTCGACGGGTTCGTCTTCCCCGCCTACAACCAGATCGTCACCCAGGTCGCCAAGATCCACGCCCGCTCCCGCGGCAAGCTGCCGATGCCGATCGTCATCCGGATCCCCTTCGGTGGCGGCATCGGCGCGGTCGAGCACCACAGCGAGAGCCCCGAGGCGTACTTCGCGCACACCGCCGGCCTCAAGGTCGTGGCGGTGAGCACGCCCGCCGACGCCTACTGGGGCATCCAGCAGGCGATCGCCGCCCCCGACCCGGTCGTCTTCCTCGAGCCCAAGCGCCGGTACTGGGAGAAGGGCGCCGTCGACAGCGCCGCGACCCCCGACCCGCTGTTCGGCTCCCGGGTGGTGCGTGGCGGCGACGACGTCACCGTGCTCGCCTACGGCCCGATGGTGAAGACGGCGCTGCAGGCCGCCGAGGCCGCCGCCGAGGAGGGGCGTTCGCTCGAGGTGATCGACCTGCGCACCATCTCCCCGCTCGACCTCGACCCGGTGTTCGACTCGGTGCGCCGTACCGGCCGCTGCGTCGTCGTCCACGAGGCGCCGGTGACCCTGGGCCTGGGCGCGGAGATCGCCGCCCGGGTGACCGAGACCTGCTTCCACTCGCTGGAGGCGCCGGTGCTGCGGGTGGGCGGGTACGACACCCCGTACCCGCCGTCGAAGCTGGAGGAGGAGTACCTCCCCGACCTCGACCGCGTGCTCGACGCCGTCGACCGATCGCTGGGGTTCTGACCGATGGCCGACCTGCGCCAGTTCAAGCTGCCCGACGTCGGTGAGGGGCTCACCGAGGGCGAGATCCTGTCGTGGCTGGTCGCCGTGGGCGACACGGTCACGGTGAACCAGCCGCTGTGCGAGGTGGAGACGGCCAAGGCCGCCGTCGAGCTGCCCAGCCCGTTCGCCGGCACGGTCACCGAGCTGCTCTTCGAGCCGGGCACCACCGTCGACGTCGGCGCCCCGATCATCACCATCGACGTCGGCGGCGCCGCCGAGCCGGCCGGCACCGGGCTGATCGGCGAGACCAACGCCAACGGCCGCACCGCCGTGCTCGTCGGCTACGGCCCGCGCAGCACCGAGGCCAAGCGCCGTCCCCGGCGGGGTCAGCCGGCGGAGACCGCCGCGGCCCGGGCGACCGCGCCGCAGGTCCAGCCGGAGGCCGACTACGGCTCCGGGAGCGAGCGCCCGCCGTTGCTGGCCACCGCGCCCGACGCGACGGTCAAGCCGATGCGGCACGGCGGCCTGGAGGCCGGTCGCGCCGCGGAGGCCCACGTGGCCGCCGCCGCGTCCGCCCCGGCACCGGCGACCTCGGCGGCGCCCGGGCAGGGCGCGCTGCGGCCGCTGGCCAAGCCGCCGGTGCGCAAGTACGCCAAGGACCTCGGCGTCGACCTGACCACGGTCACCGGCACCGGCGCCGGCGGGGTGATCACCCGCGCCGACGTGGACGCCGTCCTGGCCGCCCCCGCGGCGCCCGCCGCCGCGCCGGCGGCCACGGCCGGGGAGACCCGCATCCCGATCAAGGGCGTGCGCAAGCACACCGCGGCGGCGATGGTGGCCAGTGCGTTCACCGCTCCGCACGTCACCGAGTTCATCACCGTCGACGTCACCCGGACGATGAAGCTGCGGGAGCGGCTCGCCACCCGGCCCGAGCTCGCCGGGGTCAAGGTCAGCCCGCTGCTGTTCGTGGCCAAGGCGCTGCTCCTCGCCGCCCAGCGGTACCCGATGGTGAACAGCTCCTGGGACGAGGCGGCGCAGGAGATCGTCGTCCACGGGTCGGTGAACCTGGGCATCGCCGCGGCCACCCCGCGCGGCCTCATCGTCCCGAACGTCAAGGACGCCGGCCGGCTGTCCCTCGCCGAGCTGGCCACGGCCCTCACCGAGCTGACCGCCACCGCGCGGTCCGGGAAGACCCCGCCGGCGGACATGACCGGCGGCACGATCACGATCACCAACGTGGGCGTCTTCGGCGTCGACACCGGGACGCCGATCCTCAACCCCGGCGAGTCGGCGATCCTGGCCTTCGGCGCCGTCCGCGACATGCCGTGGGTGCACAAGGGCAAGGTCGTGCCGCGCAAGGTGACCCAGCTGGCGCTGTCCTTCGACCACCGGGTCATCGACGGCGAGCTCGGCTCCCGGTTCCTGGCCGACGTCGGGGCGCTGCTGCACGACCCCGGCACGGCGCTGGCGTTCTGACGGTGGGCACCGAACTCGGACCCCTGCTGTCCTTCGCCGCCCGCTCCCGGGTCCCCGGCGGGTTCGGCTACGCCGGGGACGACGGCACCGTGCTGCCCGACCGCCCGGTGGAGACCTGGATCAGCGCCCGGATGACGCACGTCTTCGGCCTGGCCACGCTGCTGGACCATCCCGGCGCCGCCGAGCTGGCCGAGCACGGCGTCACCGCGCTGCGCACCGGCCCGCTGCACGACGCCGAGCACGGCGGCTGGCGGGCGGCCACGGACGACGACACGAAGGCCGCCTACGTGCACGCCTTCGTGGTGCTGGCCGGCGCCACCGCCACCGCCGCCGGGGTGCCCGGCGGGCGCGAGCTGCTGGACGAGGCGCTGGGCGTGTGGGAGCAGCGGTTCTGGGACGACGAGGAGGGCCTGGCCCGGGAGTCCTTCGACCGGAGCTGGACCACGCCCGAGGACTACCGGGGCGCGAACGCCAACATGCACGGGGTGGAGTCCACGCTGGCGGCCGCCGACGCCCTGGCGCCGTCCGACCCCGGCACCGCTGCCCGGCTGCGCACCCGCGCGCTGCGGGCGACCGAGCGGATCGTGCACGGCTGGACCCGGGAGCGGGACTGGCGGCTGCCCGAGCACTTCACCACCGCCTGGGAGCCGCTGCCGGAGCTGAACCGCGACCGCCCGGCCGACCCGTTCCGGCCCTACGGGGTGACCGTCGGGCACCAGTTCGAGTGGGCCCGGCTGTGCTGGCACCTGGCCGCCGCCCTCGGTGAGCACGCCCCCGGCTGGCTGCACACCGACGCCGACGCGCTGTTCACCGCCGCGGTGGAGCGTGGCTGGGCCGCCGACGGGCACGAGGGCTTCCCCTACACCCTCGACTGGTCCGACCAGCCGGTGGTCGCCGCCCGGATGCACTGGGTGCTCTGCGAGGCGGTGGCCGCCGCCGCCGTCCGGTCGACCCTCACCGGCGACCCCCGGACGGCGACCCTGCAGCAGCGCTGGGCCGAGCTGGGCGACCGGATCTTCCTCGACCCGGCGGTGGGCAGCTGGCACCACGAGCTGACCCCCGAAGGCGCGGTGGGCACCGGCACCTGGGCGGGCAAGCCGGACGCCTACCACCTGGTGCAGATGCTCCTGCTGCCCGGCCGCCCGGTCCGCGGCAGCGTGGCGGGCGCCGTCCTCGCCACGCGCTGACGGGGTCGACGCCCCGCCGGTGGCCCGAGTCGGGTCGTGACTCTGGTTGGCTGTGCGCGGCCGTGGTCGGGCGGCGGCCACGGTGAGAGGAACCGGACGATGAGCGTGGCCGGCGGGACCCAGCACAGCCGGGACGACGAGACACGTGAGCCGGTGGGGCTGCCGACCCTGCTCGCCTGGCGACGCACCGGGCTGGTGGCGAGCGGGGCCGCGGTGGCCGCTGTCGTCACCGCCGTCCTGGTCCGGCTCCCCGGCGGACCGGTGGAGGTCGTCGCCGTGGCGGCGCTGGTCGCGGTCGTCGGCTTCTTCGTCGGGCTCGGCTTCCTTCGTCGGATCTGGATCGAGCCCGAGCTGGCCGGGGAGCCGCAGGCCGTGCGGCTCCGGACCTGGGCGGGCTGGGCCTGGGGGGCGTGGGTCCTCGGCGTCATCGTCAGCATCCCCGCTCGCGTGTGGCCCGACGCACTCGGCGGGCTGCGTTGGGTGGCCGTCGGCCTCTACGGCGTTGCGCTGGTCGCGTACCTCGGGATGCTCGTGCTCGCCGTCCGCTGGCGGCCCGCGCACTGAGCTCCCTTCAGGGCGACGACGGGCCCGGGCGTCGTGTCGCAGTCACCGGGACCGTGCCCAGGTCGGGTGATCATCCTCATCGGTGACTGCGGGTGTCCGGTGGGCACGACCGGGTAAGGAGCCACCGGACGTACGACACCCCGAGCAGAGGAGGCTCCCGTGGCGAACGTGGAGAAGTCGATCGACGTGGACGTGCCGATCCGGCAGGCCTACGACCAGTGGACCCAGTTCGAGTCGTTCCCCCAGTTCATGAACGGCGTCGAGCGGATCACCCAGCTCGACGACCGGCACACCCACTGGGTCACCAAGATCGGCGGGGTCGAGCGCGAGTTCGACGCCGAGATCACCGAGCAGCACCCGGACGAGCGGGTGGCCTGGAAGAGCACCGACGGCAAGTCGCACGCCGGGGTGGTCACCTTCCACAAGATCAGTGACACCACGACCCGGGTGATGGTCCAGATCGACTGGGAGCCCGAGGGCGTCGTGGAGAAGGTCGGGGCGGCGGTCGGCGTCGACGACCGGCAGATCAGCGCCGACGTGAAGAAGTTCAAGGAGTTCATCGAGAGCCGCGGCACCGAGACCGGCGCCTGGCGTGGGGACGTCCCGCGCGAGGGGTGACGGTCCCCGCAGCCTGACGACGGCGCCCGCTCCCTCGCTCGAGGGGGCGGGCGCCGTCGTGTCCGGCGTCGCAGGATCCGATGTGCAGTGCACGACCGGATGGGGCAAGGGAAGATCATGACGACCTCGACCCCGCTGCGCGCCCTCGCGCTGACCTGCAGCCTCAAGCCGTCCCCCGCCCCCTCCAGCACCGACCTCCTGGCCCGCCAGGTGCTCGACGCCCTGGCCGAGCACGGCGTGGAGGGTGAACTGATCCGGGTCGTCGACCACGACGTGAAGCCCGGTGTGGAGGTCGACATGGACGAGGGTGACGCCTGGCCCGCGATCCGGGAGAAGGTGCTGGCCGCCGACGTCCTGCTGCTGGCCACTCCGACGTGGGTCGGGCACATGAGCAGCGTCGCCCAGCGGGTGGTGGAGCGGCTGGACGCCGAGATCTCCGAGACCGACGACCAGGGTCGCCCGCTGGTGTTCGGCAAGGTCGGCATCGTCGCCGTCGTCGGCAACGAGGACGGCGCGCACAAGATCAGTGCCGACCTGTTCCAGGCCCTGGACGACGTCGGGTTCACCGTCCCCGCCCAGGGCGCCACGTACTGGAACGGCGAGGCGATGCACGGCACCGACTACCAGGACCTGGACGAGACCCCGGAGGCGACGGCCACCACGACGGCGACGGTGGCCCGCAACGCCGCCCACCTGGCCGGGCTGCTCAAGGCCTCGCCCTTCCCGCCGGCCTCCTGAACCGACGACAGCGCCCGTCCCCGGGAGGGGACGGGCGCTGTCGTGTCGACCCCTCGCGGGGCCGGGTGTGCCTACTCGGCGTCGAGGTCGCTGGCGACCATGTCGGCGATCTGGCCCAGCACCGCCTCGTCGTCGCTGCTGACGACGACCTCGGTGCCCTGCTTGGCACCCAGGGTCATGATCATCAGCGGCGAGCCGGCGTCGATCGGGTTGCCGCCGGGGGTGGCCAGGGTGACCGGCACCCCGGACTTGCTCACGGCCTCGGCGATGAGCGCGGCGGGACGGGCGTGCAGGCCGACGGCGGAGCCGACGGTCACGGTCTTGGAGGGCATCGGTGCCTGCTTTCTGGTCGGCGTGCTGGGGTCAGTGTGCCGGGCGGGCAGCGGCGGGGTGTGCCGGGGCGGCGCCGGTACCGGAGTCCCCGTCCAGGTCGGCGGTGAGATCGCTGGCCAGCGGTGCGCCTTCCTTCGGCCGGCCGATGCCCTTGGCCAGGGTCACCGCGACGCCGCCGACCACTGCACCGGCGACAACGGCGAGCAGGAACAGCCAGAAGTTGCTCATCGCGAACCAGACGAAGAACCCGCCGTGCGGGGCCTGCAACTCCAGGCCGAGGCCGGCGACGATCGCACCGGTGGTCGCCCCGCCGAGCATCATCGAGGGGATGACCCGCAGCGGGTCGACCGCGGCGAACGGGATGGCGCCCTCGGAGATGAACGAGGCGCCGAGCAGCCACGCAGCCTTGCCGTTGTCCCGTTCGGCCGGGGTGTACAGCCCCGGCCGGAGGATGGTGGACGACAGCGCCATCGCCAGCGGCGGCACCATGCCGGCCGCCATGACGGTGGCCATGATGACCAGCTGCTGCTGGCCGCCGTCGCCGGCGATCGCGGCGGTCAGGCCAGTGGTCGCGAAGACGTAGGCAGCCTTGTTCACCGGGCCGCCCAGGTCGAAGCACATCATCAGACCGAGGATGATCCCGAGCAGGATGGCGGCGGCACCGGTCAGCCCGTTGAGGAAGTCGCCGAGCGACTCCAGGGCCCAGGCCAGCGGCTGCCCCAGCACGACCACCATGAGACCGCTGGAGATCAGCGTGGCCAGCAGCGGGATGATCACGACTGGCTGCAGGCCGCGGGCGAAGGCCGGCAGCTTCCAGCGGCTGATCCACAGCGCCGCGAACCCGGCGATGATGCCGCCCACCAGACCGCCGAGGAAGCCGGCGCCGACGGTGATCGAGACCGCACCCACGACGAAGCCGGGCACGATGCCGGGCCGGTCGGCGATCGCGTAGGCGATGTACCCGGCCAGGGCCGGGACGAGGAACCCGAAGGCGGCCTGCCCCAGCACGGTGCACAGCGCGCCGAGGTATCCCCACAAGCCGTCGTTGAGGCCCTCGAGCGGTTCAGCGGAGGGCAGGTTCGTCACGTTGTAGTTCAGCGCCCAGTTCAGCGCGTAGCTCTGCGCGCCGTCGGTGGCCGGGTCGGCATTGACGATCTGGTAGCCGCCGAAGAGGAAGCCCAGCGCGATGAGCAGGCCGCCCGCGGCGACGAACGGGATCATGTAGCTCACGCCGGTGAGCAGCCAGCGGCGGATCTCCGACCCGGTGCTGGGTCGGTCACCGCCGGCCGGGGCCGCCGCGCCGGCCGAGGCGGTGCCGGGCACCCGGCGGCCGTTCGGGTCGTCGGCGGCGGCGAGCGCCTCGCGGATCATCGCCGCGGGCTCGTTCATCGCCCGCTTGGTGCCCGACTGCACCAGCGGCTTGCCGGCGAAGCGGTCCCGGTCCTTGACGCCCACGTCGACGGCGAAGATGACGGCGGCGGCCCGGTCGATCACCGCGGGGTCCAGCGGGGTGGAGCCGGAGGAACCCTGGGTCTCCACGTGCAGCTCGACGCCCATCTCCTCAGCCGCGGCGGTGAGCTTGTCGGCGGCCATGTAGGTGTGTGCGATGCCGGTGGGGCAGGCGCTGACCGCCACGATGCTGCGGCCCGCCGGGGCCGTCGCGGCGGGGGCGGGCGCCGGCGCGGTGGCCGCGGTGGCGCCGCCGGTCGACTGGGGGGCGGGGGTCTCCGGTGGCGAGACGACGTCCTGGACCAGGGCGACGACCTCCTCGGCCGACCCGGCGGCCCGCAGCGAGGCGACGAACTCCGGTCGCACCAGGGCGCGGGCCAGCGCGGTGAGCAGGGTCAGGTGGTCGGCGTCGCCGTGCTCGGGCGCGGCGATCAGGAAGGCCAGGTCGGCCGGGCCGTCGGGTGCCCCGAAGTCCACCGCCGGCCGCAGCCGGGCGAAGGCCAGCGACGCCTGGGTCACGGCGGCGGACCGGCAGTGCGGGATGGCGATCCCGCCGGGGAGCCCGGTCGCCGCCTTCGCCTCCCGGGCCATGGCGTCGGCGTGCAGCGACTCGGCGCCGGTCGCGCGGCCGGCACCGGCGACCAGGCCGGCCAGCCGGCGGACGACGGCGTCCTTGTCGGCACCGAGGTCGGCGTCGAGCGCCACCAGCTCGGTGGTGATGAGAGCGGACATGGTTCCCCCTGGGTCGTTCAGCGGGAGCCGGCGACCGGGGCGGCCTCGGCGGGAGCTGTGGAGGCGGGCACGCCCGGGGTGACCTCGACCGCGGCCAGGTCGACCTGCCCCGCGGTCGGGACGGCGGAACCCGGCAGGGCGGCGCTGGCCGACCCGTAGGCGACCGCGGAGCGCAGCCGCTCGGCCGGGGCGGCGCCGGCCAGGTCGGCCAGCACGTAGCCGGCCAGGCTGCAGTCGCCGGCGCCGACGGTGCTGCGGACGGTGATCCGCGGTGGGCGGGCGGACCAGCGCCCGCCGTCGGCGGTGGAGAGCAGCGCCCCGTCGCCGCCCAGGGTGAGCAGCACCTCGGCGACCCCGCGGGCGTGCAGCGAGTCGACCGCGGCGAGCATCGCCGTCGGGTCGGCGAGCAGGGTCTCCTCGGTGACGCCGGCGAGCTGGGCGAGCTCCTCGGTGTTGGGCTTGAGCAGGTCGGGGGCGGCGTCCGGGCCGGCGGACAGCAGCGCCACCAGCGGGGCCTCGGAGGTGTCCACCGCGATCCGGGCGCTGGTGCCGCGCAGGGTGCGCACCAGGGTGGCGTACCAGTCGAGCGGCGTGCCGGGCGGCAGCGAGCCCGACAGCACGACCCAGCGGGCGTCGGCGGCGTGCTCCCAGACGGCGGCCTGCAGTGCGGCCAGGGTCTGCTCGTGCAGCCGGGCGCCGGGCTCGTTGAGCTTCGTGGTGGTGCCATCTGGCTCGGTGAGCGTGTAGTTGGTGCGCACCGGGGAGTTGACCGGCACGGTCGACAGGGGCAGGCCGAGCGCCTGCAGCGCGACGACGATCGGGTCGCCGTCGGCCGCCGGCAGCACGGAGACCACGTCGGCCCCGGAGGCGGCGAGGGCGCGGGAGACGTTCACGCCCTTGCCGCCGGGCTCGACGGAGCTGCGGGCGCCGAGCCGGGCCACGGCGCCCCGCTCGAGCGGGCCGGGGAGCCCCAGCGTCCGGTCCAGGCTGGGGTTGGCGGTCAGCGTGACCACCCGCCGTCCGCCCGGTGCGGAGTCCGTCCTCATGCGACGAGCACCTCGATCCCCTGTTGCTCGAGCTCGGCGACGACGGCCGGGTCGGCCTCGTCGTCGGTGATCAGGACGTCGACGTCCGTGAGGGCCGCGAAGCGCACCAGGTGCTCGCGGCCGAGCTTGCTGCTGTCGGCCAGCACCACGACCCGCTGCCCGGCCCGGGTCATGGCGCGCTTGACCGCGGCCTCGGCCTCGTCGGGGGTGGAGAAGCCGTGCGCCAGGCTGATCCCGTTGGTGCCCAGGAAGACCACGTCGGCGCGGAGCTCGGCGAGGGCGGCCACGGTCGACTCGCCCACCGCGGACTGGGTGATGCCGCGCACCCGGCCACCCAGCACGTGCAGCGTCACGCCGGGGGCGCTGGAGAGCCGGGCGGCGATCGGGACGGAGTTGGTGGCCGCGAGCAGGGACCGGTCGCCGGGCAGCACCTCGGCCAGCGCGGCGGTGGAGCTGCCGCCGTCCAGGATCAGGCTGCCGTGAGCGGGCGGGACCAGCGTGAGGGCCGCGGCGGCGATGCGGCGCTTGGCCTCGATCCGGGTGGTGCGCCGCTCGCCGAGCCCGGGCTCGACCACCGTCAGCGTGCCGACCGGGACGGCGCCGCCGTGCACCCGCCGGAGCATCCCGGCGCGCTCCAGGACGGCGAGGTCGCGGCGCACCGTCTCGGTGGTGACGCCGAAGTGCTCGGCGACCGCGGTGACCGCGACCCGCCCGCGCTGGGTGACCAGGCCGGCGATGGCCTGCTGTCGTTCCTCGGCGTACACGGTCACCCCCTGACCAGCGTCGCAGTGCGGGTTCGTGCTCTATTGCCCGACTGTGTGGCATCTGGGCTGTGTTCTTGTTGTTCTACGTGGGATCAGTTGACAAGTCAAGCCCCGCTGGTGACCCTGGTCACCGACCGCATCATCGTCGCTGCGACAGTCTTCCCACCGCCACCCCCCACGACGAGCCCGGTCCCCGCCGAGCCCGCGGGTCCGAGCAGACAGTGAGGCCTCCATGTCCAGCACCCCGACCGGCACCCGGATCTCCCCGGCCGCCCTCAGCCAGGAGAGCGTGCTGACCGGCACGCCGGTGGTGCCCGGGGTCGCCGTCGGGCCCGTCGTCCGCCCGGTCGGGGAGGTCGAGCTGCCCGCGGCCGAGGGAGCGGTCGTCCCGGAGGACCAGCGCGCGGCTGAGAAGGACCGGTTCGCTGCGGCCGCCGACGCGGTCGCCGAGCGGCTCGCGGGGCGGGCGGCCGCGGCCACCGGGGTGAGCGCCGAGGTGCTGAACACCACCGCGCAGCTGGCCCGGGACCGCGGCCTGCTGTCCACCGTCGAGCAGCGGATCGGCGACGGCGCCTCCGCCGAGGCCGCCACGGTCGGGGCGGCGGAGCAGTTCGTCGAGCTGTTCAGCAGCCTGGGCGGGGTGATGGCCGAGCGGGCCACCGACGTCCGCGACGTGCGCAACCGGATCGTCGCGGAGCTGACCGGCCAGGGCGAGCCCGGCGTGCCGGCGCCGGACACCCCGTCGGTGCTGCTCGCCGACGACCTCGCCCCGGCCGACACCGCGGGCCTGGACCCGACCAAGATCGTCGCGCTGGCCACCCGGCTGGGCGGGGCGACCAGCCACACCGCGATCATCGCCCGGCAGCTCGGCCTGCCCTGTGTGGTCGGCGTCGGCGGGCTGGGCGACGTCCCCGAGGGCGCGGTCGTCCTGGTGGACGGCGAGCACGGCACGGTGACCGTGGACCCCGACCCCGAGGAGGCCACCGCGCGGGTCGCCGCGTCGCGGGAGGCCGCTGCCGCCCTGGCCGGCTACCGCGGCCCCGGCGCGACCCGGGACGGCCACGCCGTCGCCGTGCTGGCCAACGTGCAGGACGGCGCCGGTGCGCGGGCCGCCGCGGCCGCCCGCGCCGAGGGCGTCGGCCTGCTGCGCACCGAGCTGGCCTTCTTCGGCCGCGCCGAGGAGCCCTCGGTGCAGGAGCAGGCCGGCATCTACGCCGGCGTCTTCGCCGCCTTCCCCGGCGGCAAGGTCGTGCTGCGCACCCTGGACGCCGGTTCGGACAAGCCGCTGCCCTTCGCCACCCCGCCGGACGAGGCGAACCCTGCCCTCGGCGTCCGCGGGCTGCGCACCGCCCGGCGCGATCCGGGCCTGCTCACCCGGCAGCTGGACGCGGTGGCCCAGGCCGCCCAGGAGACCGGCGCCCAGCCGTGGGTGATGGCGCCGATGGTCGCCACCGTCGCCGAGGCCGCCGACTTCGCCGCGCAGGTGCGCGAGCGCGGCATGGTGCCCGGCGTCATGGTCGAGGTGCCCTCGGTCGCCGTCCTGGCCGACCGGTTCCTCGAGCACCTGGACTTCCTTTCCATCGGGACGAACGACCTCTCGCAGTACACGCTGGCCGCCGACCGGCTGTCGGCCGACCTGGCCGACCTGACCGACCCGTGGCAGCCGGCGCTGCTGGCGCTGGTGCAGGCCACCGCCGCGGCGGGGCAGCGGGCAGGCAAGCCCGTGGGCGTCTGCGGCGAGGCGGCCGCGGACCCGGTGCTGGCCTGCGTCCTGGTCGGCATGGGGATCACCTCGCTGTCGTGTGCGGCCAGCTCGGTGGCCGGCGTCGGCGCCCGGCTGGCGACGGTCGACCTGGCCACCTGCCAGCGGGCGGCGGAGGTGGCGCTGGCCGCCGCGGATCCCGCGTCTGCCCGGGCGGCCGTGCGCGAGGTGCTCGCCGCCGCCTCCTGACGTCCCGCCCGGTGCACCCGGGCCCGCACGACTGCTCAAGGACGACGCCCCGCCGGTCGATGGACCGGCGGGGCGTCGTCGTGTGCGGGGGAGGTTCGTTCACCCAGCCGAGGTGACCGACTGCACTGCGTAGGTGCTGGACAAGTGACCCCGAGGTGACGGATCGATGGCCGATACCCCCTTCGGGTGAAGAATCCGTCGGAACCTTCAGCGACACGACCTTGGATCCGTTGGAATAGAAGCCGTTGCGCCTGGTTTAATGCAGGTGTAACACCCACTCGGGACCACCGGAAGAAGGCAGTGACATGAGCAGCGTGACCTCCAGCTGGCGTCAGCGTCGGCAGGCGTCGCGTACGCGGCGGGCCCTCAGCGCCGCCGTCGCCCGCACCAGCAGCCCCGCCATGCGGGACGAGCTGCTGACCCTGGCCAACAGCAGCCAGTTCACCAACGTCCTGCGCTGACGAAGGACCCCCTCCTCCTCATCCCTCGCAAGCTCGGGACGAGCCTCTGGAGGGGGCCTGACCCCTCGACGACGAGGGCGAGCACAGGCACGCACCGCGACCCCGGACTCCCACAGGGAGCCGGGGTCCTCTGCGTGAAGGACCCCCTCGCCCCCCACCACGAGCAAGCTCGTGGCGGGACCCTGCGAGGGGGCCGGGCGTCCCGTCCCGGAGGGGAGGGGCTAGTCGCGGAGGCGGGCGCGGAGGGCGGCCTGCTCCTCGGCGCCGAAGCCGTGCTGCTCCAGCCAGCCGACCGGGCCACCCCACCGCTCGTCGAGCAGCTCCAGCACCCGGCGCATCGACTCGGCCCGCGGGGTGTGGCTGGCGACGTCCCGCCGGGTCATGTCCTCGGCGTAGGTGGAGCTGCTGGCGAGCTTCGCGACGAGGGCGTCGATGACCTCGGCGGTCTGCGCGTAGTCGGCGATGATCGCCTCCGGCGTCACCCCGGCCACCGCGAGGGCCAGCGCGCACACCACGCCGGTGCGGTCCTTGCCGGCGGCGCAGTGCACCACCGCGGCGCCCGGCCCGCCCGCGGCCAGGGACCGTAGCGCGGCCAGCACGTTCTCCGTGCCGTCGGTGAGGTACCCGAGGTAGGAGCGGACGGCGGGCGGCTCCCCCTCGTCCCCCGGCGCGACCTGGCGGGGGAGCAGGGACTCGGCCCAGTCGGCCGGCAGCTGCGCGCGGACCTCCTCGTCGCTCTCCTCGGCGGCGAAGACGTCGGTGCGCCGGCCCCGCTCGGGCAGCAGGGTGAAGTGCCGGTGGACGACCGTGTCCACATCACGCAGCGGGCTGCGGCCCTCCAGCAGGATCTCCGCGGTCGTCCGCAGGTCGACCACCTCGGTGAGGCCGACCTCCTCGACCAGCGCCGCGACGTCGGCCTCGCTGAGCGTCTGCAGGTTGTCGCTGCGCAGCACCCGCCCGAACTGCGTCGTCCCGCCGTCGGTGGTCGGCAGGCCGCCCAGGTCGCGGGTGTTGGTGGTCCCGTCCAGGTGCAGCCAGCGGTCGGTGCGGGTCGACGTCACGCCCCGACCGTACGACGTCAGGCGGCGTGGAGCAGCTCCTCGCACACGCCGAGCAGCCGCTCCCGCAGCACGGCGCCGCGGGCGGCGAAACCGCGCTGGGCAGCGACGTACTCGGCCTTGCCGTCGGCCGTCTCCACCGCGACCGGCGGGTACCCGTGCTCCCGCAGGTCGTAGGGGGAGGCACGCATGTCCAGCTCCCGGACGTCGGCGGCGAGGGCGAAGCAGTCGGCCAGCAGCGTGCCGGGGACGGCGGGGCCGAGCTTGTAGGCCCACTTGAACAGGTCCATCGTCGCGTGCAGGCAGCCCGGCTGCTCCAGCTGCTGCTGGGTCTCCCGGGTCGGGCGGAGCGCGTTGCGCGGCTCGGCGGCCCGGGTGAAGAAGCGGAACGCGTCGATGTGGCTGCACTGCACCTTGTGCGACTCGACGACGGCGTCGGTGCCGGCCTGCCCCAGCCGCAGCGGCAGCTGCTCGTGCCGCACCTCGCCGTCGCCGGGGCGGTAGAGCATCGCCCACTCGTGCATACCGAAGCAGCCGAACTGTCCAGGGCGGGCCGCAGTGCCGCGCAGCAGGCCCTCGATCCAGCCGACCGAGGCCCGCCGCTTCGCCAGGAAGGCGGGCAGGTCCAGGCCCACCGCGCGCACGGTCCGGCCATCGGCGGTGCGGGCGTCGACCTCCGCGTGGAACGGCCAGGCCAGCCGCTCGGCGGCCGCATCGCCGGTCAGTGCGGTGCCCACCCCGGGGTGCCAGCGCCGCAGCCGGCCCGGGGTCTCGGAGTAGTAGGTGAACAGGAAGTCCTGCACCGGGTGGGCGACCCCGGCCCGGCGGCGCTCCCGGTGCGGGAGCAGCCAGCGGTCCATCCGCTGCTCGTGCGCCGCCGCCAGCGCCGTCCACTCCGCCTCGGGCAAGGCTGTCGGCGCGGTCTGGACGAGCGGGAGCACCGGCCCAGGGTAGGTGCGCACCCGCGGGCCATGACACGTGTCATGGGGTGGCCGTGCAGCGGCGCCGCGAAGAGGTGACGGCAGGCACCTGTGCCGGCCGGTGGGCGGCGGCACCGTCAGGGGTGCGTCCGACGGACCGGCCCGACGGTGGCCGGCGGCGCACCGAGGAGGTCCCCGTGCAGCCCACTGCCCCGCCCGCGCCCACCCCCGCCGTGGTCGCCCCTGCCATCGAGGTGCGCCACCTGCGACGCAGCTACGGCGACTTCGAGGCGGTCCGCGGCATCTCGTTCGAGGTCCACCCCGGCGAGGTCTTCGCCCTGCTCGGGGTCAACGGGGCGGGCAAGACCTCGGCCCTGGAGGTGCTGGAGGGGCTCGCCCCGGCCTGCGGGGGCTCGGTCCGCGTCCTGGGCGCCGACCCGGTGCGTGACCGGGCCCGGGTGCGGCCGCGGCTGGGCGTGCTGCTGCAGTTCAGCGGCCTGCCCGGTGACCTGACCGTGGCCGAGACCGTCCGCACCTGGGCCGGCACCCTCACCGACCCCCGCCCGGTCGACGAGGCCCTGGCGCAGGTGCAGCTGACCGGCCGCGCCGATGTCCGGGTGCGCAGCCTGTCCGGCGGGGAGCGGCGCCGGCTCGACCTGGCCCTGGCCCTCCTCGGCCGCCCGGACGTGGTCGTGCTGGACGAGCCGACCACCGGCCTGGACCCGGAGAGCCGGCGGCAGGTCTGGCGGCTGGTGCACGACCTGGTCGCCGGCGGCGCGGCCGTGGTGCTCACCACCCACCACCTGGAGGAGGCCGAGGAGCTGGCCGACCGGGTCGCGGTGCTGCGCGCCGGGCAGATCGTGCTCGCCGGGACGCAGGAGGAGATCGCCGAGACCCAGCCGGCCACCATCCGGTTCACCCTCGACCAGGACGCCCCCGAGCCGCCGCGGCCGGCCGGTGTCCAGGTGGTCGCCGAGCGGCCGCGGATGGAGTGGCACACCCGCGCACTGCAGCCCGTGCTGGCCGAGCTGCTGGCCTGGGCCGCCGAGCACCGGGTCGTGCTGCGGGCACTCGACGCCCGGGCCGCCTCGCTCGAGCAGGCCTTCCTCGCCGTCGCCGCCGGCGCCGAGACTCCCTGAGCCGACCAGCCCGAAGCCCACGACCCGCTCCGAGAGGACCCCGCGATGACCGCCTCGACCGCCCCCGTCCGCCCCGTCGCCCCACCGAGCCGGGTGCGCCGCGTCGCCGCCCTGGCCGCCGGGGAGAACCGGCTGTTCCTGCGCAACCGCACCGCCCTGGTGAACTCCGTCGTCGTGCCGCTGCTGCTGGTGGCCGCCGTCCCGGCGCTGGGGCTGTCCAGCGACGTTCCGCTGGGGCCGCAGCTCATCCTCACCGGCGTCGGCGTCACGCTCGTCTTCCTGACCTACTACAACCTGGTCACCACCTACGTGGCCCGCCGCGAGGAACTGGTGCTGCAGCGAATGCGCACCGGTGAGCTGACCGGGCCCGAGGTGCTGCTCGGCACGGCGGCCCCGACCCTGCTCGTCACCCTCGGCCAGATCGCCCTCGTCGCGGTCGGGGTGGTGGCCATCGGGGAGTGGAGCGCGCCAGTGGACCCCGTGCTGCCGCTGATCGCGGTGCTCGGCGGGGCTGCGCTCATGACGGTGCTGGCCGCCGTGAGCACGGTCTTCACCCGGACGGCGGAGAGCGCGCAGATCACCACTCTTCCGTTGGTGCTGCCCACCACGGCGCTGTCCGGCCTGATCACCCCGCTCAGCTCGTTCCCCGACGCACTGGCGACGGTCGCCCGGTTCCTGCCGGTGACCCCGGTCGTGGAGCTGTTGCAGCTGGGCCTGGGCGGGGTGACCTGGGACGGGCGGCTGGTCGACGGCGGTGCGGCGTGGACCGCCGCGCTCCTCCCGCTCGCGGTGCTGGCCGGGTGGCTGACGCTCGGCACGCTCGCCGCGATCCGGTGGTTCCGGTGGGCACCCCGCCGCTGAGCCGGCCGGCCCTGGCGCCGGGGCGCCGGGGCCGGCCCGCGCGGTACGGCAGCATGACCGCCGTGCCGACCGTCTCGCGCTGGTGGAGGAGCCGCAGCGCCCCGCAGCGGCTGGACCTCTACACGCGCTGGTCCTTCTACGGGTACCTGGCGATGCTCCCGCTGCTCGCCCTCGCCGTGCTGGGCGCAGCGGCCGGCCCGGCGCCGCGGGGCCCCTTGACGTTGTTCCTGGCCGGTTCGGTCGTCGCCGCGGCCGGGGGCATCGTCGTGACCCGCAGTGGGCTCGCCGCGCACCGCCGAGGTGACGAGCTGCCCCGCGGTCCGGTGCTCGCTGCGTTCATCGCCGCCGGCGTGACCGCCGCCGCCGGGGTGTGGGCCTTCAGCAGCGACGGGCAGGAGCTGAACGCCGCCGTCCCCTGGTCGGTGGCGCTGCCGCTGGGGATGGTGCTGACGGCGTGCTCCACGGCGTGGACCACGCGGCAGCTCAGCCCGCACGCGATCACGATCGGCGTGCTGAGCGGGTTCGCCAGCTTCCTCGCCGGCAGCCCGGCGGCCGCGGCCGCCGCGCAGGGCGGCGCACTGGCGGTCGCAGCGCTCGGCGTCGTCCTGGCCTTCCGGTTCTCCGTCTGGGTGCTGGACGTGGTGGTGGAGATGGACCGCACCCGGGGCGTGCAGGTGCAGCTGGCGGTGGCCGAGGAGCGGCTGCGGTTCGCCCGGGACCTGCACGACGTGATGGGCCGCAACCTGTCGGCGATCGCGGTGAAGAGCCAGCTGGCCGGTGAGCTGGTCCGCCGGTCCCGGCCGGAGGCGGCCGACGAGGTGGCCGACATCCACCGGATCGCCGAGGAGTCGCTGCGGGAGGTGCGCGAGGTGGTCCGCGGCTACCGCAGCACCGACCTGACCAGCGAACTGGCCGGGGCACGTTCGGTGCTCCGGGCGGCCGGGGTCGCCTGCACGGTGCAGGGTGAGGACGACGCCGGCGCGCTGCCCGAGCCGGTGCAGGCCGCACTGGGCTGGGTGGTCCGCGAGGCGGTGACCAACGTGCTGCGGCACAGCGCCGCCGCCGAGTGCGGGATCGTGCTGGCGCGTGGAGGCGGGGAGGTCCGGTTGAGGGTGACCAACGACGGGGTGCCGGCCGAGTCCGCGGGCAGTGCCGTCCCGGGGAGTGGCCTGGCCGGGCTGCGGGAGCGGCTGGCCGGGGCCGGGGGATCGCTGGACACCGCCCGGGACGGCGACCGGTTCTGCCTCACCGCCACGCTGCCGGACGGGGGTGTCGCATGATCCGGGTGCTGCTGGCCGACGACGAGAACCTGGTCCGCTCGGCCTTCGCGGCGCTGCTGGGCCTCGAGGACGACGTCGAGGTGGTCGCCCAGGCGTCGTCCGGCGCCGAGGCGCTCGCCATGGCCCGGGCGCAGGGGCCGGACGTCGCCGTCCTGGACCTGCAGATGCCCGACCGCGACGGGATCAGCGTCGCCGCGGAGCTGACCACGGTGCTACCCGGCTGCGGGCTGGTCATCGTCACCGGTCACGGCCGGCCGGGGCACCTGAAGCGGGCCCTGGAGGCGGGGGTGCGCGGGTTCCTGCCCAAGACGGTCAGCGCGGCCGTGCTGACCGAGGTGGTGCGCACGGTGCACCGCGGCGGCCGCTACGTGGACCCGGAGCTGGCGGCGGAGGCGATCAGCGCCGGGGACAGCCCGCTCACCCCGCGGGAGGCCGACGTGCTGGAGCTGGCCGCTGGCGGTGCGCCGGTGGAGGAGATCGCCGCCCGGGCACACCTGTCGCCGGGGACGGTGCGCAACTACCTCTCGGCGGCCGCGGCGAAGCTGGGGGCGCCGAACCGGCACGCCGCCGTGGAGGCCGCGCGCCGGCACGGCTGGATCTGACGGCCCCTCTGCAGGGGCCCGCGGCCCCTCTGCACGGGCCCGCCGCGAGCTCCCGAGTGGGTGGGGGCCACGGGGTGTTTCGTCAGACGTTGCCGGGGCGGGTGACGGAGTCGTCCTGCTGGGCCTCGTCGTCGGTGAGCAGGACGGTGTCCTTCTCACCGCCGTCGCCGCGGTCGTGGCCGGGGGTGCCGTCGACCAGGTCGCCCTCGGGGTCGGAGGTGGCCGGGGAGTCGTGGTAGCCGCTGCTGGTGGGTTCGGTCATGGGGTGGACCTCTCGATCAGGGGGTCAGGACGGGTCGGTGCGCTGCGCCAGGGAGGGCTCGGTGGTGGCGCGCTCGGGCTGCAGGTCGTCGCTGGCCGCGTCGCGCTCCAGCGCCGCGTCCCGGGTCAGCGGGACGCCCTCCCGGGTGCCCGTCTCGTCCGTGTCCTCCGCGCCGGTGCCGAGGTCGCTGTTGTCGCCCGTCCCCGAGGCGGTGGGCACGTCCTGCTGGATGCGGTCGCTGCCGCCGGGATCGCTCATGGCTGCACTCCTCACGTGGGCATCGTCCTCCGCCCATGCCCGTGATGCCCCGGCGCCATGCACCGGTGGCCCCGCGCGGCTGGGGCGGGTCAGTCCCGCTGCGCGTCGGGTTCGGTCTCCGGCGGCGGGTAGACCGGGCCGGCGATGCCGGCGGCGTCGTCGTCCCCCGGAGGCGGCGACGCCGCGCCGCCCAGCGGCTCGACGTCCCGGTCGTCTCGCGGTTCGTTGCCTGCGGTCGTCATCGCCCGAGTCTCGTGCGCAGGCGGCGCGCCGGCGACCTCAGTCGTCCAGCACCGGGCCGGCCTCGTGGCGCGGATGCCCGGCGGTGCGCTCGCGCTGCTTCATCCGCGCCTCGAACACGTGCCGGTCGCCGCCGGAGAGCTCGTCGCGGGCGTGCTGGTCGAACTCCCGGAACGTGGACCAGTAGTTCGCGTCGTAGTCCTCCACGATCTGGAAGGTCCAGCGGTCGGCGATCACGTTGCGGCCGACCAGGTCCCGGTCGAGGTCGTCGGCGAGCTCGGCGTGCCCGGCTTCGCGCAGGCCGGACACGGCGTCCTGCAGCAGCAGATCGGCCTTGCCGGTGAGCTGGTGGAAGCCGTACAGCAGGCCGCGGGCCTGCTCCACGGTCTCCAGGGCCTCGGACAGCTTGCCGAGGGCGGTGACGGTGTCGTCGTCGAGGTCGGGGCGCGAGCGGTCGGTCACGGGTCCATCGTGCGGCCGGGCGGGCCGGCCCGCCCGCCGACCGGCAGCGGGGTCCGTCAGCGGGCCGCGGCGTCCCGGATCGCGGTGTCGATCAGCTTCTCGGCCAGCTGCCGGCCGTGCGAGGCCGGGCCGTCGGGGCCGAGCAGCCCGCCGGAGAGGTACATGCCGTCGATGATCAGGTGCACCTGGGCCGCGAGGTCCTCGGCGCCGGTGGGCACCAGCTCACCGGCGAGGTCGAGCAGCCGCATGTGCAGCTCGTACTTGTAGTCGGCGGCCGCGCTGCGGGCCGGGTGCTGCGGGTCGTCGTACTCGCTGCTGACGTTGGTGAACGGGCAGCCACGGAAGCCGGTGCGGGTGACGTCCCGCTCCACCGCGTCGACCACCGAGAGCAGCGCGGCGCGGGGGTCGCCCTGCAGCCGGATCAGCTCGGCGTCGACGTAGGACAGCACGGTGGCGGCCTTGCGCGAGAGGTAGGCGCCGACCAGGTCGTCCTTGCTCTTGAAGAGCCGGTAGACGGTCATCTTGCCCAGGCCGGTCTCGCGGACCAGCTCGTCCATGCCCACGCTGCGCGAGCTGCGGGCGGAGAACAGGCGCTCCGCGGTGTCCAGGACGATCTCCTGCCGCTCCGCGCGGGTGCGGCGGGCCGGGGCGGAGACGTCCTCGGACGAGTGCAGGGGGAGGGCTGCGGCGGTCACCACCCGATCGTGCAGCACGTCGTAACGGAGCGGTTCGCGGCACGCCGACGTCCGCAGGCCCCTGACCAGCACCTCCGGGGCGGGAGAGGCACCGGAGGGCAGCGGGGATCGGTGAGGCGGCTGGGACTCGCCCGGGTCAGGTGCGGCGTATCCGCCGCGGGTTGGCCAGCATCCGGGCGACCGCCTGCTGCGCGGTCTGCTCCTGGCCGGTCAGGGGGGTGCGGGCGTCGTCCGTCTGCTGGTCGCGGTCGTCTACGTGCATGGGTCCGACCTTCCCCCGGTCAGCGGGGTGGAAACAGTCCCCGACCGGGTGGACTCCCGTCAGGTGCTGAGACGTCGGTCACCCGGTCCGCTCGGAGACCAGCTGCGGCCCGTCCAGTACCGGTGCGGTGGCCTCGCGCGGCGCGCGGTCCCGGGTCACCAGCAGCGTGACCACCCAGGTGAGCACGGCGAGGGTGGTGACGAAGAAGCTCGGCGGCAGGTTGACCATGGCCGAGAGCACCAGCCCGAGCCACACGCTGCCCAGGGCGATGAGCACCGCGATCACGGCGACCAGCCCGGGCCGGGCGGTCATCCGCAGGGCGGCCGCAGCCGGGGTCACCACCAGCGCGAACAGCAGCAGCGTGCCCACGACCTGCACCGCCATCGTGATGGTGAGCGCCAGCAGCACGACGAAGGCCACGCCCAGGGCCCGGACCGGGACCCCGCGGGCCTCGGCCACGGTGGGGTCGACCGAGGAGAAGACGAGCGGGCGGGCGATGACCGCGAGCACGCCGACGACGACCGCGGTGAACCCGCCGAAGACCCACAGCTGGTCGGTGGAGATGGCCAGCAGGTTGCCGAACAGCACGGTGGTGGTGGCGCTGGCGTTGGCGGTGGCCAGCGAGGCGAAGAGGACGCCGAGGCCGGTGGCGAAGGCCAGGATCGTGCCGGTGGCCACCTCGCGGTCGGCCACGCGCTTGCCGAACAGCCCGATCAGCAGCCCGCCGCCCACGCAGAAGACGGCCAGGCCCAGCGTCACCGGGGCGCCGACCAGGATCGCGCCGGTCGCGCCCGGGAAGCCGATGTGGGCGAGTGCGTGCGCGGCGAAGGCGTTCTGCCGGGTGACGACGAACCAGCCCATCAGCCCGGCGGCCAGCGCGACCATCGACCCGCCGATGAGGGCGTGCTGCATGAACGTCGTCTGCAGCACCTGCAGCCAGTTCTCCTGGAAGGTGACCACGGTTCAACCGCCCCGGGTGAAGAGATCGCCCTGCGCGGTGCGCACCACCCGGACCGGGGTGCCGTACAGGTGGGTGAGCAGGTCCTCGGTGACGACGGCGTCGATGGGGTCGTGGTGCGGGTGGCCGTCGAGCAGGTAGACGGCGTCGGTGAGCACGGGCAGCAGCGGGTTCAGGTCGTGCGCCACGATCATCACGGTGACCCGGCCCTCGCGGGTGAGCTCGCCGAGCAGCTCGACCACCTCGTGCTGGTTGCGCAGGTCGAGGTTGGCCAGCGGCTCGTCGAGCAGCAGCAGTTCCGCGTCGTCGACGATCGCCTGCGCGATCGCGACCCGTTGCTGCTGACCGCCGGAGAGCTCGGACATCCGACGGTCGGCGTAGCCGTCGGCGCCCACCCGCCGGAGCGCGTCGTCGACACGGGCCCGTTCGGCGGCCGAGGCGCGCCGCAGGCCGAAGCGGCCCCCGGTCAGGCCGAGCATCACCAGGTCCCGGGCGCGCACCGCCTCCCCGAGGGCGGCGGTGTAGTTCTGCGGCACGTAGCCGATCCGGCGGTCGCCGCGGCGGGGCGTGCGGCCCAGCACCTCGAGCCGGCCGCCGGCCGGGGTGAGCATCCCCAGGACCAGCTGGAACAGGGTGGTCTTCCCGGCCCCGTTCGGTCCGATCACCCCGACCACGGCGCCGGTGGGCACGCGCAGGGTGCCCTGCGACCAGACGAGCCGGCCGCCGCGCACCACCGACACGTCGTCCAGGACGAGTGCCGGTGGCCGCGCGGCGGCCGTGTCGGACGTCGCGACGTCGGTCACTGACCCCCACCGAGTGCGTTCGAGAGCTGCTGCAGCTGGTCCAGCTGCCAGGACACGAAGGACTGCTCCCCGTCCGGCGCCGACTCGGTGACCTCGACGACCGGCACGCCGGCCGACTCCGCGGCGGCGCGCAGCTGCTCGGGGACGCTGCCCTCCGTCTGGGAGTTGTACACCAGCACGTCCACCGAACCGTCGGACAGCGCCGTCTCGAAGGCCGCGACGTCGCCGGGGGCGGGGTCGGTCTCGTTGCTGGCGGCGTCCCGGTAGCCCTCGGGGGTGGCGTCGGTCAGGCCGATCGCCTCGCCGGTGTACTGGAAGACGCTCTCGGTCGCGGCGTAGGAGCGGCCCGGGGCGGCGGACTGCAGGCTCGAGACCTCGTCCAGGTAGGGCTGCAGGTCGGACTCCCAGGTCTGCGCCTGCTCGGCGAAGTGGTCGGCGGCGTCGGGGGAGAGCTCGCTGAGCTGCGCGGTCACCTCGGCGGCGACGTCCTGCACGTACTCCGGGGAGTACCACAGGTGCGGGTTCACCCCACCGTGCGCGTGGCCCTCCTCCTCGGCGTGCTCCTCGCCCTCGGCGTGCTCTTCCTCCTCGGCGTGCTCCTCGGTCTCGATGCCGACCACCTCGGCCGCGTCGACCACGACCGGGTCGGAGTCGGCGGTGGCGACCGCGTCGGCGGCCCAGTGGTCGTAGTCGGCGCCGTTGAGCACGACCAGGTCGGCGTCGGAGAAGGCGGCGATGTCGGCGGTCGTGGGCTCGTAGTCGTGCGGGTCGACCGCCGAGGAGGCGAGCACGGTGGTGACGGTGGCGCAGTCGCCGCCCAGCTGCTCGACGATCGAGCCCCACTGGCTCACCGAGACGACGACGTCGAGCACCTCGCCCGGGCAGCTCTCCGCGTCGGCCTCGCGCGTCGTGGTGCCGGCGCTGCTGGACCCACCGCAGGCAGCCAGGGTCAGCGTGGCGGTGGCGGCCAGGGCGGTGAGCGCCGGGCGGCGGAAGAGGGCAAGGCGGGGCACGGTGGGTCCTCACTGGAGCGGCTACTGGGAATGGTCGTCACAATCAGTATCACCCTGAGACGACTCGCCGTCGACGTCGACCCCGCCACACCGGCTCCACCAGCTCTCTGGCGGCTCCACTACCGTCCCCGGGGTGCCCATCCAGCCCGGGCGTACCCCGGTCCGACCACCCACCGCGCCGCCGCGCCGGGCACCGCGCGCCCCGGACCGCCCGCCGGCCCCTTCGACCGAGCCCCCGCCGGCCGCCACGCCCCCGGCCGAGCCGGTGCCGACGCCCGCGGACCCGACGGAGCCGGGCACCGGCCGTCCCTGACGCGCCGGTACCGGCTCCGATGCCGGCTCAGATCTCGCTGATCCGGTTCTCCGGGTCCGTGCCCTCCTCGGCGCCGCCCTCAGCCGGCTCCTGGGGGTGCGGCGTCCGGCCGGAGTCCGGCTGCTCGGCGTCGGTCTTGCC
This sequence comes from uncultured Modestobacter sp., assembly GCF_947486615.1. Lineage (GTDB taxonomy): Bacteria > Actinomycetota > Actinomycetes > Mycobacteriales > Geodermatophilaceae > Modestobacter. Next base: position 167,601 of record NZ_CANKUD010000003.1, on the reverse strand, counting down.
CTCGGCTGGCTCTTCGGAGTGCGGGGTGTGCCCGGTGTTCTCGGTCATGCCCGCCCCGTGCCCCGGCCCGGGCGGCGGCAACCATCGCCCCGCCGGCGTCAGCCGACGTCGGTCGCCGCGGGGGTGCGGGGCAGCAGGGCCCGGACGGCGTCGTCGTCGGGCAGTGCACCCCGGGCGCCGGCCCCGGTGGTGGAGAGCGCAGCCGCGGTGACCGCGTAGCGGACCGCGTCGGCCAGCGCCTCGTCCCGGTCGAGCGCGCTGCTCAGTGCCCCGCAGAAGCAGTCGCCGGCACCGGTGGTGTCCACCGGCCGCACCGGCGGCGGCGCCTGCAGCAGCGCCGGACCCGTCCCGGGCACCACCAGCGCTCCCCGCGCACCGAGGGTGACCACCACGTCGGTGGCGGCCAGCCCGCGGGCCAGCCCGGCCAGGTCAAGCAGCGTCAGGTCGCCGTCGGGGGCGCCCGCCAGCCGGCGCAGCTCCGGCTCGTTCGGCACCAGCACGTCGACCCGGGCCAGCAGCTCGGCCGGCAGCTGCTGCGGCGGCGCCGGGTTGAGCACGACGGTGCCCCGGGTGGCCTCGGCGGCGGCCCGCACGGTGGCCAGCGGGGTCTCCAGCTGCAGCAGCAGCACCCCGGCCCGGTGCACCGACTCGACGTCCACGTCGGCCGGGGTGAGCTCGGCGTTGGCCCCGGGCACCACCACGATCAGGTTCTCCCCGCCGTCGGCCTCCACCGGGATGGTCGCCGTCCCGGTGGGTGCGCCGGGGGTGCGGTGCACCCGGCCCACGTTGACCCGGCAGTCGGCGAGCGCGGCCAACTGCCGGCCGGCGGCGGGGTCGTCGCCGACCCGGCCGACCATGTGCACCCCGGTGCCCAGCCGGCCGGCGGCGGCAGCCTGGTTGGCGCCCTTGCCGCCGGGCAGCACGGCCACGCCTGAGCCGATCACCGTCTCGCCCCGGCCGGGCAGCCGGTCGACGGTCACCACGACGTCCTCGTTGAGGCTGCCCACCACGGTCACGGACACGGCACGCTCCCGGTGATCAGCACGGGGGCAGCCTAGGAGGGGCCGGTGGCGCGCTGCCGCAGCGGCAGCCCGTACCAGGTGACCAGCCCGATCGCGACGACGGCGGCGCACACCGTGATCGCCGGGCTGCGGCCGAGCACCACGTCCAGCACCAGCAGCACCGCGCTGGCGATGCCGGTGAGCAGCAGCGTCAGGCCGACCACCAGCGACCGGTCGGCGAACTGGACGATCGCCGCCTTCTGCCGCCGCCGGAACAGCATCCGGTGGAAGGAGACCGGCGCGATGAGCACCACCGTGGCCAGGGCGGTGCTGATCATCGTCACCGCGTAGACCGTCGTCCCGAAGGTGCCCAGGTCGGCGAAGCGGGACTGGAACGGCAGGGTGAGCAGGAAGGCGAACAGCACCTGGACGGCGGTGATCGCCACCCGGATCTCCTGCAGCACCTCGTTGACGTTGCGGTCCAGCACCTCGTCGGGGCTCTCGCCGCGGGCGAGGGCGGACCGCTCGGCGTCACTCCGTTTCTCCGCCACCCGCCTGCGGTACCGCAGGCACAGCCGATCGACACCCGGGGAGAGACCGTGCCCGAGCACCAGACCGAGGACGCCGACACCATCCGCCGTGAGTTCGGCGAGGCGGTGAACATGACCGCCGGCGAGCTGGAGGAGTGGCTGGGCACCGAGGAGTCCCGGTCGGTCGGGCAGAAGAGCAGCGGCTCGGCGGAGTCCACCGGGCACGAGTCGGGCCGGCGGATCGTGCAGCTGCTGCACACCAAGAAGGCCGACCTCACCGACGACGACCTCGCGCACATGCGCAAGGTGCACGGCTACGTGCAGCGGCACCTGGCCCAGGAGCCGGCCAAGGAGGACGTCGAGACGTCGCGGTGGCGGTGGTCGCTGATGAACTGGGGCCACGACCCGCTGAAGAAGAAGTAGCGTCGCCGCGTGCAGCGCAACGACCCCGCGCAGTACGACCAGCTGGCCGACCAGTGGTGGGACCCCCGCGGGGGGTTCGCGATGCTGCAGTGGATCGCCGCCTCCCGGGCCGGGCACGTGCCCCCGGCGCCCGGCCCCGACGCCGTCCTGGTCGACCTGGCCTGCGGCGGTGGCCTGATGGCCCCGCACGTGCAGCGGCTGGGGTACCGGCACGTCGGCGTGGACATCGGCCGGGCCGGGCTCGAGGTCGCCCGCCGGCACGGGGTCTCCGCCGTCCGCGGGTCGGTGCTCGCCGTCCCGCTGGCCGACGGGTGCGCCGACGTCGTCACCGCCGGGGAGATCCTCGAGCACGTCGCCGACCCCGGGCAGGTGCTCGCCGAGAGCGCCCGGCTGCTCAAGCCCGGCGGGCTGCTGGTCATCGACTCGATCGCGGCCTCCCGGCTCGCCCCGCTGGTGGCCGTGCGGATCGCCGAGCGGCTGCCCGGCGGACCACCCCCGGGCATCCACGACCCCGCGCTGTTCGTCGACCGCCGCGAGCTGCTGGCCACCGCCCGCCGGCTGGGCCTGGACCTGCGGCTGGTCGGCCTGCGCCCCTCGGTCCGCGACCTGGTCGCCTGGCGGCGCGGACGGCGGGACGGCGTGCGGATGCGCACCATGCCCTGGACCGGGATCCTCTTCGCCGGCACGGCGACCAAGACCGCGGTGCCCGCAGCCGAGCGGCGGACGACGGGGTCCGCACGTACCGTCGGGGCATGAGCGACAGCCGTCCCGTGACCCCGTACGCGCCGGGGACGGCCTGGTGACCGCCGCCGTCGTCACGGGCGCGGGCCGCGCCCTGCCGGCCCGGTACGAGCAGGGCGAGGTCTGGGACGGGTACTTCGCCGAGAAGTACGCCGGGCTGCGGGCCGCCGAGCGGGTGTTCCGCGGTGCCGGCGTCGACAGCCGGCACGCGGTGGTCAACCCGGTCGACGAGGACGTGTCGCAGTGGGGCACCGGCGCGCGGATGGAGCGATTCGTCACCGAGGCGATGCCGCTGGGCAAGCAGGCCGTCGCCGCCGCGCTGGACGCCGCCGGCCTGGCGCCGGGCGACGTGGGGCTGTTCGCCGTGGCGACCTGCACCGGCTACGCCACCCCGGGCATCGACATCCGGCTCTCCAGCGACCTCGGCATGCCGCTGGGGCTGCAGCGGCTGCTCGTCGGGCACATGGGCTGCTACGCCGCGCTCCCCGGGCTGGCCGCGGTCAGCGACTTCGTGACGGCCCGGTCCCGTCCGGCCGTGCTGCTGTGCCTGGAGCTCACCAGCCTGCACGTGCAGCCGGCCGTCGCCGACCTGGAGCAGGTGGTCACCCACGCGCTGTTCAGCGACGCCGCGGCCGCCGTCGTCGTCGAGCCCGGCGCTGCGCGGGGCCGGCGGGTGGCCGGGATGGTCGCCCGCACCGACCACGCCACCGCCGACCACATGACCTGGGACGTCACCGACCTCGGCTTCCGGATGGGGCTGTCGCCGAAGGTGCCCGACGTGCTGTCCCGGCACGTCGGCGGCGTGGTCGACGAGCTGCTCACCGAGGCCGGCCTGCGCATCGAGGACGTCGCCGGCTGGGCGGTGCACCCCGGCGGGCCACGGATCATGGACGTCGTCCGGGACGAGCTGGGCCTGGCCGAGGAGCAGATGACCGCCTCGCGCAAGGTCCTCGCCGAGCACGGCAACTGCTCGTCGGCGACCGTGCTGCTGGTGCTCGAGGAGCTCGCCGACGTCGACGGCCCGATCGTCGCCATGGCCTTCGGGCCCGGCCTGACCCTCTACGCCACCCTCCTCCTCCCGGCCTGAGCCGCCGGTGACCGCGCTCCTGGTGGTCGGGCTGGTGCTGCTCGCGCTGATCGGCGGGCTGGCGCTGCTGCTGCGCCGGGTCCGGGCCGACCACGACGCGGCGATCGAGGAGCACTGGCGCCGCAACGGCCGGGAGCGCCCACCGCGCGGCTGGTGAGGTCGGCCGGTCACCCCGGCCCGCCGGTCGGGGCCTCGGCCGGCAGGCGCTCCGCCGGGTCAACCCGCACCGGGTGACGTTGAGCCGCGTGGGCGCGCGGCTCAACGCCGACTCGTCCGGCTCAACCCGGGCGGCGCCAGGCCGCTCAGCCCAGGTGCGCCTGCTTGGGGGCCAGGCCGCGGAGGGCCTCGGTGGCGACCCGGTCGCGGTCCGCGCCGCCGGCGGCGACCACGGCTGCGCCGACCAGGCCCTCGACCAGCGGCGCCGCGCTGAGCAGCACCCGGGCCCGGACGTCGTCGTCCAGCAGCTCCAGCGCCGTCTCGGCCGACATCACCGCGCTGCCCAGGTCCATCAGCACGAGCACGCCGTCGCCGGAGTCGGCCGCGGTGATCGCCGCGGAGACGGCGACCGCGTCGGTGCCCAGCCCGCCGTCGTCGGTGCCGGCGGCCACCTCGATCGGCACGGTCGAGCCGGGCAGCATCTGCCGGGCCAGCTCGACCGCGGCCTCGGCCAGCGGCCGGCTGTGCGAGACGACGACGATCCCCACCTGCGCCACGGTCAGCTCCTCGCCAGGGTCGTCGCGGCGGCCTCGACCAGCAGGACGGCGGAGGCGGCCCCGGGGTCGACGTGGCCGGCGCTGCGCTCGCCCAGGTAGCTGGCCCGGCCCTTGCGGGCGACCGACGGCGTCACCGCGTCGCGGCCCCGCGCCGCGGCATCGGCGGCCGCGCGCAGCGCCGCGTCCAGCTCCTGCCCGGCGCCCACCGCCTCGGTGAGCGCGTCGGCGGCCGGGAGCAGCGCGTCCAGCAGCGTCTTGTCCCCGGGCTCGGCCTTGCCCCGGGCCACCACGCCCTCGACCCCGGCCCGGAAGGAGGCGGCGAAGGCGGCCGGGGAGCCGTCGCCCAGAGCGCCGGACATCCGCAGGAAGAAGGTGCCGTAGAGCGGGCCGCTGGTGCCGCCGACCTTGCTGATCATGGTCATCGCCACGGTCTTCAGCAGCGCCGCGCCGTCGGCCGGCGGGGTGGCGTCCAGGGCGGCGACCGCGGCGGTCATCCCGCGGTCCATGTTGGTGCCGTGGTCGGCGTCGCCGATGGCCGAGTCGAGCTCGGTCAGTTCGTCGCGGTGCTCGCGGACGGCGCGGGCGAACTCGCCCACCCAGGCGCCCAGGGCGTCGGTGTCGAGCGTCATGCTCAGACCCCCCACCGCAGCGCCGGGGTGCGCACCGGGGCGTCCCAGAGCCGGATCAGCTCGTCGTCCACCTTGAGCAGGGTGATCGAGCAGCCGGCCATCTCCAGGCTGGTCATGTACGAGCCGACCAGCGACCGGGCCACCGTCACCCCGGCCTTCGCCAGCACCGCCTGGACCTCGGCGTAGACGACGTAGAGCTCGAGCAACGGCGTGCCGCCCATCCCATTGACGAAGGCGAGCACCCCGTCGCCGCCGGTGAAGTCCAGGTCGGCGAGCACCGGCTCCAGCAGCATCTCGGCGACCTCGCGGGCCGGGGCGAGCGGCACCCGGCGCCGGCCGGGCTCGCCGTGGATGCCCACACCCAGCTCCATCTCGTCGGCCGGGAGGTCGAAGGTGGGCTTGCCGGCGGCCGGCACGGTGCAGGAGGTCAGTGCCATGCCCATGCTGCGGCCCTGGCCGTTGACCCGGCGGGCCACCTCGGCGACCTCGGCCAGCGGCCGGCCCTGCTCGGCGGCGGCACCGGCCAGCTTCTCCACCAGCACGGTGACGCCCACCCCGCGGCGTCCGGCGGTGTAGAGGCTGTCGGTGACGGCGACGTCGTCGTCGGTGACGACCGAGACCACCTCGGTGCCCGACTCGGCGGCGACCAGCTCGGCGGCCATCTCGAAGTTCATCACGTCGCCGGTGTAGTTCTTCACGATGTGCAGCACGCCGGCGCCGGCGTCCACGCCCTGGGTGGCGGCGACCATCTGGTCGGGCACGGGCGAGGTGAACACCTCGCCGGCGCAGGCCGCGTCGAGCATGCCCATGCCGACGAAGCCGCCGTGCAACGGCTCGTGCCCGGAGCCGCCGCCGGAGACCAGGCCGACCTTCCCCGCCACGGGGGCGTCGCCGCGGAAGACGATCCGGTGCTCGGGGTCGATCCGCAGGTCGGGGTGGGCCGCGGCCATCCCGCGGAGGGCGTCGTCGACGACGTCGGCCGGGTCGTTGATGAGCTTCTTCATCGCAGGCTCCTGATCATCTGGGTGCCAGCGAACCGTAGTGGAAGGACCCCCTCCTCCCCACCCCTCGCGAGCTCGGGGCGGTGCCCGGGAGGGGGCCGACGTCGGCAACGGGGGGTGGTCCGCATCGTCGGACGACGCTGGGCAGCGGCCGGTGATCTGGAGCACACTCGCGTCACATGCCCTCCGCCGCATGCAGGGAGAGGAGACGGGCGCCGGAGGGCAGTACGACCCAGACGCGGTCCGACGAGGTGAGGAGCTCCCAGATGACTGGCAACAGAGGCGTTGCGTACATCGAGCCCGGCAAGGTCGAGGTGCACGAGACCGACTACCCGAAGCTGGAACTGCTGGACGGGCCGGGGGTGAACCCGGCCAACGTGGGCCGCAAGCTCAACCACGGCGTGATCCTGAAGGTGGTGACCACCAACATCTGCGGCAGCGACCAGCACATGGTCCGCGGTCGGACGACGGCCCCGCCGAACCTGGTGCTCGGCCACGAGATCCTCGGCGAGGTCGTGGAGAAGGGCCCCGACGTCGAGTTCATCGAGGTCGGCGACCTGTGCTCGGTGCCGTTCAACATCGCCTGCGGCCGCTGCCGCAACTGCAAGGAGGGCAAGACCGGGATCTGCCTGAACGTGAACCCGGCCCGCCCCGGCGCGGCCTACGGGTACGTGGACATGGGCGGCTGGGTCGGCGGGCAGGCCGAGTACGTCACGGTGCCCTACGCCGACTGGAACCTGCTCAAGTTCCCGGACAAGGACCAGGCGATGGAGAAGATCCTGGACCTGACGATGCTGTCGGACATCTTCCCGACCGGCTTCCACGGGGCGGTCACCGCCGGGGTGAAGCCGGGGTCCACGGTGTACATCGCCGGCGCCGGCCCGGTGGGGCTCGCCGCGGCGGTGGGCGCCCAGCTGCTCGGCGCCTCGGTCGTGATCGTCGCCGACCTCGTGGAGCAGCGGCTGGCGCAGGCGCGCAGCTTCGGCTGCGAGACCGTCGACGTCTCCCAGGGCTCCCCGCAGGACCAGATCGAGCAGATCCTCGGCATCCCGGAGGTCGACGCCGGAGTCGACGCGGTGGGCTTCGAGGCCCGCGGCCACGGTGACGGGTCGGGCAAGGAGGCGCCGGCGACGGTGCTGAACTCGCTGATGGAGGTCACCGCGGCCGGTGGGGCGATCGGCATCCCCGGCCTCTACGTCACCGGTGACCCGGGCGGCATCGACGAGGCCGCCAAGGTGGGCTCGCTCTCGCTGAGCCTGGGCACCGGCTGGGCGAAGTCGATCTCCTTCACCACCGGTCAGTGCCCGGTGATGCGCTACAACCTCGGCCTGATGAAGGCGATCCTCAACGACAAGGTGCAGATCGCCAAGGCCGTCAACGCCACGACGATCTCGCTGGACGAGGCGCCGCAGGGGTACCAGGACTTCGACTCCGGCGCGGCGAAGAAGTACGTGATCGACCCGCACGGGATGGTCGGCACGAAGGCCGCCTGACGTGGGGCCCCGCCGCTGGCGCGTCTGTGGCGTCAGCGGCGGGGCAGGCCGGGGCTGTGCCAGCGGCGCAGCCGCCCGCGGGTGAGCGGGACCGAGCAGTCCAGGAAGAAGAGCACCTCACGCAGGCCGGTGACCCGGATGAACCGGGCCCACCGGCGCTGCGCCGGGGTCAGCACCACGAAGCCGATGTCGCCGTAGCCGTCGTCCATGGCGGCACCCTCGCGGCCGGCCGGCCCGCCGGCAAGCCCCCGCGTCACCACAGGTCGCCGCGGCGCCAGTCGCAGACCAGCCGGACGGCGGTGTCCAGCGGCACCGGGGTGGCCGGGGTGGGCAGCACGAACACCGCCTCGTCCGGGCTGTCCACGATGCCGTCGGGGGTGAGGGCAGCGGTCTGCCCCGCCCAGCGCAGCCAGCCCCGGCGCGCGTAGAGGGCCGCGCCGTCCTCGCTCGCCGCCAGCGCGCCCAGCTCGAAGCCGCCGCGGACCAGCCGCTCGACCTCGGCCATCACCGCGGTGCCGACACCGCGGCGCCGCAGGGCGGCATCGGTGGCCACCGCCTCGACGAAACCGGTGCGCAGGGTGGCGGCCCCGACGATCAGCTGCCGGACGACGACCGCCGCGTGGCCCGCCGGCTCGCCGTCCACCGTGGCGAGCACGTGCACCCCGCCCAGCGCGTGCGACCAGTCGTCGTCGCCGAAGCGGCCGGCGTAGGCGCTGTCCAGGAAGGTGCGGAGCCGGTCGAGCTCGGCGGCGGAGAGATCGGCCGTCGGGACGGTGCGGACGGCGGGGGAGGCGCTCACCGGGCCAGCGTCGCCGAACGGCGCGCTCGGCGCAGTGGGAGAAGAGGAGAGCGGGTGACGAGAATCGAACTCGCACTGTCAGCTTGGGAAGCTGATGTTCTACCATTGAACTACACCCGCGTCAGACCGATGGCCTGTGTGGACACCCTAGCAAGACAGTCGCCCCCGACCGGAACCCGGTCGGGGGCGACTGTGCGTCTCAGCGGGTCAGAGCCGCACGCCCCGGCAGCTGGTGCTGCAGTCCAGCGACCAGAACGACGCGCCCAGCGACCGGAACGCCGCCGACCGCACCAGCCGCTCCCCGTTCGGGCCGACCGTCGTCACCGGGTCGCCGGCGCCGCCGCCGGTGCCGTCGGCCGGGGTGGTCCCGCCGCCGGTGCCGTCCGAGCCGTCGCTGCCCGACCCGTCGTCGGTGCCGGGGCTGCTGCCGCCGCCGGCCGGGTCGTCGACGTAGCTGAGGGCATCGGTGAGCACCGAGGACTCCGCGCCGCCGGCGCTGAACACCCAGACGTCGTAGCTGCCGGCCACCCGCGCCGGTGCCTCGAACTCGACCGAGGTGCCATCGGCCCGCAGCACGGTCGCGGCCTGGGCACCCCCGATCCGCACCCCGACGTCGTCGGGCAGGTTCGTGCCGGTGACGGTCACCCGGGTCCCGCCGGCGGTGCTGACCACCGACGGGGAGATGCTGGTCAGGCCGAAGACGCCGGTCTCGGGGTAGGTCACCACGTCGGGCGTGCTGCCGTCGCCGGTCCCGGTGTCGGGGCTGTCCGTGCCCGGCGTCGTCCCGGGCGTGCTCGGGCTGTCGCCCGGCGTGGTGCCCGGTGTGGTGCCGGTGTCGGTCCCGCTGTCGGTCCCGCTGTCCGGTGTCGTGCCCGGGGTCGAGCCGGTGCCGTCGCCGGAGCCCGGGTCGGCGGTCCCGCCGTCACCCGTGCCGGAGTCACCGGTACCGGAGTCGCCGGTGCCGGGGGTGCTGGTGCCCGGTGTGGTGACCGGTGCGTCGGGCGCGCTGCCCGAGTCGCCGGTGCCCGGCTCCGTGGAGCCGCCACCCGAGCCGCCCGTGCCGGTGCCGGTGTCGCCGGTGCCCGACCCGCCGGTGCCCGGGTCGCCCGAGCCACCCGTGCCCGATCCGTCGGTGCCGGTGTCGGTGCCCGTCCCGGTGTCCGAGTCGCCCGTGCCGGGGGCTGCGGGCGTGCTGCCACCGGTCCCGTCCGGGGCCGGCGTGACGTCGCCGACCAGCAGCGGCGCGGCGAACGTCTCGCCCAGCGGCTGGCCGTCGACGAGCAGCTGCACGCTGAGCGCGTACCGCCCCTGGGCGAGGTCGGCCGTGGGGGCCACGGTGAGCCCGTCGGCGGTGGTCTGGTCGCCCAGGGGGAAGGTGACCTGCCCGGCGTCGTCCGTGGTCAGCGTCGTGCCGGCGAAGGTGAGCGGCTCGCCGGAGAGGGCGAAGACCTCGCCGCCGTGCTCCATGCCCAGGCCGACGACGACCTCGTAACGGCCGGCCACGGCCGGGCCGGTGGCGCGGACCTGCGGGCTCACCGGGCCCACCGGGCCGGTCATCGAGGTGAACTCGTACCCCACGCGGACGGCGCCGGCCGGGTCCAGGCGGCTGACGTTGAGCCGGCCGCCGGTGACCGACCGGCCGGTGAACGCCGCCACCGGGTCGACGTCGGCGAGCATCGCCGCGCGCACGTCCGCCAGCGAGGCCGTGGGCATCGTGGCCTGGTACAGGGCGAGCGCGGCCGCGACCTGCGGAGCGGCGATGGAGGTGCCGGACACCAGGCGGTAGTCGCCGTCGTTCCAGGTGGTGATCACCAGGGTGCCCGGGGCGAACAGGTCGACCGAGGTGGCGCCGTAGGCCGAGCTGGGGGCCACCGTGTCGGCGGCGGTGGAGTTGCCGACGGTGACCACGTTGGGCTGGGTCAGGCTGGCCGGGTAGACCAGCGAGGTGTCCCGGTTCCCCGAGTCGTTGCCCGCGGCGGCGACGACCAGCACGCCCTTGCTGGCGGCGTAGTCGACGGCGGACTGCAGGGCGGTCAGCGCCGTGCCGGTGACCGGCCCGCCCCAGGAGGCGTTGACGACGGACGCGCCGTGGTCGGCGGCGTAGCGGATCGCCTGTGCGCCCAGGTTCACGTCGACGCCCTCGCCGGAGCCGATCACCAGCGGCATCAGGGTGATGTCGGGGGCGACGCCGGCCGAGCCGAGGCCGTTGTCCTTGCGGGCACCGATGACGCCGGCGACGGTGGCGCCGTGCGACCCGCCGGTGCCGTTGTCGACGTCCGGGCTGTTGGTGGTGAAGTTCCAGCCGTGGCAGTCGCCGGTGAGCCTGTCGCCGTCGGCGTCCTCCGGACCGCAGGACGGGTTGGTCCACAGCGCGCCGGCCAGGTCGGGGTGGTCGGAGTCGTAGCCGGTGTCGACGACGGCGACGACCATCCCGTCGCCGGTCGTGGCGTCCCAGGCCACCGAGCCGTCGATGTCGGCGTCGGCCCGGACCTCGGTCTGGCCGTAGGCGTTGGCGCCGGTGTTCTCCAGGTGCCAGCCGTACGGGGCGTAGTAGGGGTCCGAGGCCGTGCCGAGCACCGGGACGGACGGCGAGAGCTCGACACCGGACACCCCGGCGACCGCGCGCAGCTGCTGCGGCGTCACCCCGTCGGCCGCCACCAGCGCGCTGCCGTCGAAGAGGCGTTGGGCCGAGTCGACGCCGTCCTGGCCGGCCAGGGTGGCCAGCAGCTCGGGTGAGGCGTCCCCGGAGGTGGCGCTGACGACGTAGCGGGTCAGGCCGTCGCCGGCGCCGAAGCCGTCGGCCACCGCCACGTCCGGCTGGGCCATCGCGTCGACCGCGGCGGCGCCGCCGAACCCGGTGAGCGCAGCCGCCACCACGGCGACGGCGCGCACCTGCCGACTGCTGGTCCGCACGAGACCCATCCGGTCCTCCTCCACCCGCGCCCGGGGAGGGCGCTCGACGGGAGGGCATCGGCGCGCCGGTGGCGGAACTGGAGGAGGCCGGCCGCGGTTCGCCCCATCGGGTGACCGGCGGCCGGCCCCGGCCCGCGGCAGGTCAGCTGCGCATCTCGGCGAGGAAGCCGGTCATCTCGGTGCGCAGCTTCTCCGCCATCCGGGACAACCCGGTGGTGTCCCCGGCCGGGCCCAGGGACGCCGAGCCGTCCACGGCGGCGACGATCCCGTCCACCAGGCCGTTCATCTCCGCCACCGTGGTGCCCACGGTGCTCATGCCGGCGGCGACGTCGTCGCACGCGGTGCGCATCGACTCGACCTGGGCGGTGATCCGCTCGGTCGACCGGGCGGTCTCGTCGGCGAGGTCCTTCACCTCGGAGGCCACCACCGCGAAGCCCTTGCCGGCCTCGCCGGCCCGGGCCGCCTCGATGGTGGCGTTGAGCGCCAGCAGCCGGGTCTGCGCCGCGACCGAGTCGATCATCGCCACGATGCCCTTGATCTCCGCCGACGAGCGGGTCAGCGAGTCGATCGTGCCGCGGGCCGCTGTCACCTCGCCGCTGGCCGCCGTCGCGGCCTGGGTCAGGCCGTGGGCCGAGGCGGACAGCTCGGTCGATGCCGTCGCCACCTGCTCGCTCATCCCGAGCACGACCGTCTCGAACTCGTCGGCCAGCCGCAGCCGGGAGGTCTGCGCCTCGGCCACCCGGGCCGCGGACTCCCGCATCGCCGCGCGGGCGGTGTTGATCACCTCGGCGCCCCGGCGGTAGGCGCCGGACAGCCCGGTCAGCAGCAGCCGGCGGTGGAACCGGCCCTCGGCCGCCGACGTCAGCGCCGCCCCGGCCTCGCGCACGAACGCGTCGGAGACGTCCAGCACCCGGTTGAGGCTGTTGTGCAGTGCGACGAGCTCGGGGACGCCGCAGGAGCCGGGCACCGGGCGGCTGCGCGCCTCCAGGTCGCCGGCGGCCGCGCTCTCGCACGCCGTCACGAGCTGCCGGACGAACGCCCGGTACACCTCCAGCTCCGCGGCGTCGCTGAGCTGGCCGTCTCCGCGGCGACGCACGCTCACAGCTCCTCCTCCCCGATGACCGACCACACGAACTCCTCGTAGGACGACGCGTGCTGCGCGACCAGCTCGCCCAGCAGCCGGCTGGACGCCTCGACCGCGGCCCGGCCGTTGGGCTGGCGGCGTTCCTCGGCGACCAACTGCGCGTACAGCGGGCGTACCGCGGCCACGGCGCGGGCCGACGGACGGCGCCGGTTGGAGTGGTAGCCGACCACCCGCCCGTCGGCGCGGAAGGACGGCGTCACGTGCGCCAGCACCCAGTAGTTGGCGCCGTCGGCGGCCAGGTTGTCGATGTAGGCGAAGACCTCCTGCCCCTCGGCGAGGGTGTCCCACAGCAGCTTGAACACCGCCTTGGGCATCTCCGGGTGCCGGATCAGGTTGTGCGGCTGACCCATGACCTCGTCCAGGTCGTAGCCGCTGACCCGCAGGAAGACGTCGTTGGCGTAGGTGATCACGCCTCGGGGGTCGGTCTTGGAGACGATGAGCTCGTCGGCGGAGAACGTCCGCTCGACGCCGGTCGGTCGGACGACCTGCCGCCTCGATCGGGCCTCGTCGGGCGCCGGCCGCGTCGTGACCATCTCGCCCCTCTCTGTGCGCTGGAGTTCCGGCACCGGCTGGTGCCCCCTCGTCATCGGCAGTTCGACGGCCAGGTGGACGGGACGACGGCCGCCGTCCTCCAGGCGGTCCCTAGACTCCGCGCCATGCTGCTGTCCGACCGCGACATCCGTGCCGCCCTGACCGCCGGCCGGCTCGGCATCGAGCCCTACGAGGCCGCGATGGTGCAGCCCTCGAGCATCGACGTGCGGCTCGACCGGTTCTTCCGGGTGTTCAACAACGCCCGGTACACCCACATCGACCCGGCGCAGCAGCAGGACGACCTGACCACGCTGGTCGAGCCGACCGGGGACGACCCGTTCGTGCTGCACCCGGGCGAGTTCGTGCTCGGCTCGACGCTGGAGGTCGTGCGCATCCCCGACGACCTCGCCGCCCGGCTGGAGGGCAAGTCCTCGCTGGGCCGCCTCGGGCTGCTGACCCACTCGACCGCGGGGTTCGTGGACCCGGGCTTCACCGGGCACATCACCCTCGAGCTCTCCAACGTGGCGAACCTGCCGATCACCCTCTGGCCGGGGATGAAGATCGGCCAGCTGTGCCTGTTCCAGCTCAGCTCCGCCGCCGAGCACCCCTACGGGTCGGCCGTCTACGGCTCGCGCTACCAGGACCAGCGGGGGCCCACGCCGTCCCGGTCGTTCCGCAACTTCAGCCGCGCCGACACCCGGCGCGCGGACCCGGCGACCCCGCCGTCCTGACCCCGCCGTGCTGATCGGCGCCGGGAACGGCTCGGCGACGGCGGCGGCACCACTGGGTGAACGGTTGCCCGGCACCGGGTGACGGAGCGCCGATCGGGGTAGGGGGTCTGCATGGACCCCCGGGACACCGCTGTTCTGCTGCCCCAACCGTCGGGCAACCACGTCGTGGACGGCTTCTTCGACTGTGCCGAGGAATCGGCCCACTACGCGTTCTCCGTGCAGCTGCTGCTCACCCAGTACGCGTCGGTGGTGCCCTGGCAGAGCGAGGGCGTGGCCGAGCTCGGCAGCGGTGACGCGCGGGCCATCGCCCACGTGGTGCGCGCCGTGCCCGGGCTGCGGGTGCACGGCACCGACATCAGCGCGACCTCGGTGGAGCGGGCCCGGCAGACGATCAGCGGCCTGGACGTCGCCGACCGCTACACCGTCGAGCACGGTGACTTCTTCGGCTGGGCCGACTCGCCGAGCGGCCGGGACGTCTCGACGGTGATCGCCAACCCGCCCTACATCCCGGCGCCGGACGGCGACATCATGATGCCCGAGCTGTGGGGTGGCTGGTACGGCAACGACCTGGTGCTCCGGCTGCTGAAGGCCGGCTTCGACCACCTGCTGGTGGCCCTGCCCAGCTACTCCGACCCGGCCGCCACCCTGGCCACCGCCGCAGACCTCGGCTACCGGGTGGTGAACTTCCTGGCGATGGGCCTGGAGTTCGGCGCCTACAGCCGTGAGCCGAAGGTGCGCGAGCACATCACCCGGCTCACCGCGGCGGGCCACGGCTGGGCGGGGGAGGACGAGTACGTGGTCGCGGTCGCCCTGCTCACCCGCTCCCCGCAGGTCACCCGGGACCGGGCCACGGAGCTGAAGCGGGCACTCCAGCTCTCCGCCTGAGGGGCGGCTACTCGCGCGGGCGGAGGGTCACCGGCGGCTCGGCGCCGGCGACCTCGACGTCGTCCCGACCGGGGACGGGCCGGTCGCCCGGGGCCACCAGCCCGGCGACCTCGTCGTCGACGTACCGCTCCCGGCAGATCGACCACCCGGTGACCAGCAGCAGGCCGACGCCGGCGTAGACCAGCACGAACATGCCGGTGTAGCCGCCGGTCAGCCCGCGCAGCAGGCCGACCAGCAGCGGACCCACCCCGGCCACGGCGTAGCCCCAGCCCTGGGCGACCGTGGACAGCGCGCCGACCGACTCCGGCGTGCGGCCGCGGAGGCCGAACAGCGCCAGGATCATCGCGAAGGTGCCCATGCCCAGGCCCAGCAGGCAGACCCACAGCCAGGTGAGGGTCAGCGGCGCCACCAGCAGGCCGGTCCAGCCGGCCAGGTAGCAGGCGACGAACGCCAGCAGCATCGGCCGCTGGAGGTGCTGGCGGACCGCACCCAGCGGGACGACGGCGTTGAGCGGGATCACGATGAGCGCGTTCAGCCCGACCAGGAAGCCGGCCGCGTGCGCCGACATCCCCTGGTCGCGCAGGTACTGCGCCGTCCAGCCGACGATCACGTAGGCCTGCATGGACTGCAGCCCGAAGAAGGCGGCCATCGTCCAGGCCAGCCGGCTGCGGCCCAGCGCGCGCAGCCGGACGGCGGTGTGCCCGCCGCGCGAGGCTCCCGGCCGGACCGGGACGGCGAGCCAGGGCAGCGCGGCGACGAGGGCGAAGACCGCCCAGATGCCCAGCGCCCACCGCCACCCGTCGGCGCCGACCGCCTCGGCGATGGGCGCGGTCGAGACGCTGGCCACCGCGCCGCCGACGGCCAGCGCGGTGCTGTACGCGCCGACCAGCAGGCCGGTGCGGTCGGGGAACCACCGCTTCACCAGCCCGGGCAGCAGCACGTTGCCGAGCGCGCCGCCGACCATCGTCGCCACGGTGCCCACCAGGAACACCCAGATGCTCGGCACGGCCACCCGCAGCAGGAGGCCGAGGGTCATCACCAGCAGCGCCGCGGCGAGCACGTGCCCGTCCCGGAACCGGGCAGCCAGCGGCGGGCCGGCGAAGCCGATCAGCGCGAAGCAGATCAGCGGCATGCTGGTGATCAGCCCGGCCAGCCCGGAGGAGATGCCCAGGCCGTGCTCGATCTCCTCCAGCACCGGGCCGACGCTGTTGACCGCGGTGCGCAGGTTGAAGCCGGTCAGCACGATCGCCGTCCCGACCAGGACCAGGCCCCGGCGGCTCGTCTCGGGAGCGGGGGCGGCGGCGCGGGTCACGTCCGCCCATCCTGCTCCACCCGGGCGCCGGCGCCGCGGATCGGGTCAGTGGTGGGCGCGGCCGACCGTCCGGACCCGGGGCGCGGTGGTCGGCACCCGGTGCCACAGCGCCCGCTGCACGGCCAGCGTCACCAGCGCGGCGAGCACGATGCCGACCAGGTTGATCACCAGCTGGGTGGTCGCCTCGCGGAACTCGGTGCCGCCGCCGAGCGCCAGCGACAGCGCCATGTCCCCGGCCGCCGGCACGGTGGTCACCGAGATGAACACGCCGACCAGCGCGCCGGAGCGGGCCGAGGTCAGCGACAGCACGCCGGCGACCCCGGCCAGCACGGCAACCACCACCGACCACCGGTCGGGCTGGGTGATGAAGCCGGTGGCCGGGCGCTCCTCCGCCAGCAGCTCCGGGCCGAACCAGCCCAGCCCGCGGCCGGCCAGCACGGCCAGCGCGGTGACCGCGATCGCCACCGCGAAGCCGGCGGCCAGCGAGACCAGCGCGCGGCGGGTCATCGCCCGCCGGCGGTGCACCAGGCCCACGGCGAGGGCGGCCAGCGGACCGAACTCCGGGCCCAGCACCATCGCGCCGATGACCAGCACCGCGGAGTCGTTGATGATCGCCACGGTCGCCAGCAGCGTGGCGATGGTGAGGAACGCCAGGTAGGAGACCGACAGGGCGGCGTCGGTGTCGGTGGTGCGCACCACCTGCTCCCACACCACCGCGTCGGTCCCGTCGCCGGGCGCCCGCCGTTCGGCCTCCTCGGCCATCCGGGAGACCGCGGCGTCCACCGCCTCCATGGCGATGCCGCCGTCCACGTCGACCCGCAGCCCACGCAGGCCGTTGACCAGCGAGTCGGCCGACTCCCGGGCCACGTCGACGAGGAACACGTCACCTGCGGGGCGCAAGGAGGCAGCGGGCAGGACGGCGAGGTGGGCGACGCCGGGGCAGGCGTCGAGCAGCTCGGTGACGGCGTCGGTGCGATCGGCCGGCACGGTGACCCGCAGGTGGAGGAGCACCGGGTCACTCTGCACGGTCCCACCGCTGACCCGTGGGTGGTGGGGCCGGAGTCGTCGTCCCGCTACAGCATCCGCGTGGGTCGGCCGCCCTGCAGGGTCCCGCCGCGAGCTTGCGAGTGGTGGGGGGCGGGGTGGTCCTTCCGCTAGCGGGTGCCGGTCACCGTCACCGTGACCGCCGTGACCTGCTCGGTCGTGCCGTCGGCGGCCACCCGGGACGCGGCCAGCTCGCGGGGACCGTCGCCGGCCGGGGTGGCCAGCCGCAGTGTCGGGCTCAGGCACTGGGCCAGCTGGAACGTCGGCCCCGCCGGGGTCTGGGTGTAGGCCACCGTCCCGCCGGCGTCACCGCGCACCGGTTCGCCGTCCAGGGTCATCACGTAGTCGACGTCGTCCGGTCCGGTCAGCCGGAACCGCAGCGGCTGGCCGGCGGTGACCAGGCTGGACTCCACGGCGATGGCCGGCTGGTCGCAGTCGGCGGTCAGCGGCACGTCCTGCGGGCCCCGGCTGCCGGCGAAGGCCAGCACCGACATGACCACGACCGCGACGGCCAGCCAGGTCCAGTTCCGTCCGCGGCGGATGGCCGGCCGGTCGTCGGCCAGCGCGCGCTCGTCGTTGACGTCCCGGGCGTAGTGCATCCGGGTGCGGCGGTTGCCGGCCGCCAGCTCGGGGTCCTCGTGGCCGCGGACCCCGCCGAAGATGAAGCTCACCCGGCCAGTGTCCCCCGGCGCCGGGCTCCCGCCGTCCCCCTGCACCAACGACTGTCCCCCCGCACCAACGCTGGTGCGGGGGGACAGTGGGTGATCAGGTGAGGTGATCAGTGCTGGGTCTTCAGTCGTGCTGGGTGGCGGCGGAGCCGGTGCCGGCGGGGTCGTCGGGCTCGGTGCCCACGCCCGGGCCGGACGCCGTCCCGGGGGCGCCCGCCGGGGCCATCGAGCGGAGCAGGATCTGGCTGACGTCGAGCACCTCGACGTGGTCCTTGGCCTCGCCGGCCTGCTGCTTGCTGGTCACCGCGTCGCTGAGCATGGTGATGCAGAACGGGCAGGCGGTGGAGATGACGTCCGGGTCGAGGTCGAGCGCCTCCTCGGTGCGCTCCACGTTGATCCGCTTGCCGATCTTCTCCTCCATCCACATCCGCGCCCCACCCGCGCCGCAGCAGAAGCCGCGGTCCTTGCAGCGGTGCATCTCCTGGGTGGTCAGGCCCTTGACCGAGTCGAGGATCTCCCGCGGCGGCGTGTAGACCTTGTTGTGCCGGCCCAGGAAGCACGGGTCGTGGTAGGTGACCTTGCGGTCGATCGGGGTGACCGGGGTCAGCCGCCCCTCCTCGACCAGCTGACCGAGCAGCTGCGTGTGGTGCACGACGTCGTAGTCGCCGCCCAGCTGCGGGTACTCACGGTTGATCGAGTTGAAGCAGTGCGGGCAGGTGGCGACGATCTTGCGCCGTCCGGCCGGGCGCTCCTCGAAGACGGCGTTGAGCGTCTCCACGTTCTCCTGCGCCAGCTGCTGGAAGAGGAACTCGTTGCCCATCCGGCGGGCCGGGTCGCCGGAGCAGGTCTCCCCGTTGCCCAGCACGGCGAACTCCACGCCGGCGATGTGCAGCAGCTCGGCGACGGCCTTGGTGACCTTCTTGGCCCGGTCGTCGATGGCGCCGGCGCAGCCGACCCAGAACAGGTACTCGACGTCGTCCTCGATCGCGCCGTCGACCTGCCGGACCTCGAAGTCCAGCTCCTTCATCCACTCCTCGCGGATGTTGCCGCCCACGCCCCACGGGTTCCCGCGGTTCTCCAGGTTGCGCATCATCACGCCGGCCTCGGAGGGGAAGGAGGACTCGATCAGCACCTGGTAACGGCGCATGTCCATGATGTGGTCGACGTGCTCGATGTCGACCGGGCACTGCTCGACGCAGGCACCGCAGTTGGTGCAGCTCCACAGCACGTCGGGGTCGATGACCCCGCCCTCCTCGAGGGTGCCGACCAGCGGGCGGTGCGCCTGGGCGTCGTTGGTGCCCTCGATCCGGGCGTAGCCCGAGGCCCAGACCTGCTCGTCGCTGGCCTTCAGCGTGGAGTAGTCGGCGAAGTCGGGGGCGTTGTCCGACGCCTTCGTCGCGCCGGTCAGGTACGGGGCCTTGGCGTACAGGTGGTCCCGCAGGTCCATGATCACCATCTTCGGCGACAGGGGCTTGCCGGTGTTCCAGGCCGGGCACTGGCTCTGGCACCGCCCGCACTCGGTGCAGGTGGTGAAGTCCAGCATCCCCTTCCAGGTGAAGTCCTCGATCTTGCCGCGGCCGAAGACGTCGTCCTCGCCGGGGTCCTCGAAGTCGATCGGCTTGCCGCCGGAGGTCATCGCCGGCAGCGGGCCGAGCGCCTGGCCGCCGCCGTCCTCGCGCTTGAAGTAGATGTTGAAGAAGGCGCTGAACCGGTGCCACGCGACGCCCATGTTGAGCACCCGGGAGATGGTGATCAACCAGCCCAGGCTCACCGCGATCTTGACGAACGCGACGACCGACAGCAGGTCGGGGCTGGCCGGTACGACGTTCGCCAGCAGCCCGGAGATCGGGTGCGACCAGGCCGGGGCGTCGGTCAGGTCGGCGGAGACCTTGATCGCCCGGATCAGCAGGATGCAGATGCCGATGGTGAGGACGACGGCCTCGACGAAGTAGCCGCGGCCCTCGTTGGACCCGGCGAACCGGCTGTCCCGGCCCTTGCGGCGCGGGTGGTCCAGCTGCCGCCGGACGATCAGGTACAGGATGCCCAGGATCGTGGCGGTGCCGATCAGGTCGGCGAAGAGGTTCCACAGGCTCCACTCGCCGATGAGCGGCAGGTGCCACTCCGGGTTCCACACCTCCCCGAACGCCTCGACCAGGGTGAGGAACAGGCCGTAGAACCCGATGAAGACGAACCAGTGGGCGGCGCCGATGGCCGACCACTTGAGCATCCGGGTGTGGCCCAGCGACTCGACCGCCAGCGTCTTCAGCCGCGGGCCGACCGGACCCGAGCGGGTCGGGTCGGGCTGGCCGGTGCGGAAGATCCGCAGCATCGCGCGGACGGCCTTGGTGGCGTAGACCACCGAGACGACCAGCAGGAGCACGGCCAGCGTGCCGAGGACGATCTGCAACGGGCCCATGAGCTCCCTCTCGTGCGTGCGCGGGCGTCATCGCCCACCCGGCACGGACACTAACCGGGCGGCCACAGGCTACTCGCCGGTAACCCCGGCGACGCCGCTCCGTGAGGGCCGGCGCGGCCCGGGCGTCGTCCTCACCTGGTGGTCGCGGACCGCACCCGGTGGGCGGAGGTTGGCCACCACAGGGTGAGGTCGGAGGGGGCGGTCAGCGGGTGCGGAGCACGCCCGCCTGCCGGCGGACGACGGTGAACCGCCGGACAGTCGGTCCCGGCCGGCTCAGCAGGTCGCGCAGCCGCTGCTCCACCGGCGGCCAGCCCCGGGTCACGTCGGCGTCGGCGATGCGGAGCACCCGGACCTCCAGGCCGCGGAGCGCGTCCTCGCGCCGCTTCTCCTCCCACAGCACCTGGCCCGGGGAGCGGTCGCGCCACGGGTCGGTGTACTTCTCCCGGCCGTCGAACTCCACGGCGACGGCGGCGTCGTCGTACCAGCCGTCGACCACGGCGACCAGCCGGCCGCCGGCCCAGATCTCCACCTGTGGCTCGAAGCTCGCCAGACCGGCGCCGATGACGCGCAGCCGCCCGCGCGTCTCCAGCGGCGACTCGGCCCGCCCGTCGGCCAGCGCGACGGCCCGGGCCGCCCGCGCCGCGCCGCGCCAGCCGCGCGCCGAGGCGAGGGCCTGCGCCAGTTCGTCCGGGCTGGTGTGCCCGCGCAGGAGCGCGGCGTCGAGGGCCACCACCGCATCGACCAGGTGCCACTCGCGGGCGCAGTCGACCAGCGTGCGGGCGGCCGCGGTGACCGGGACCGGTCCCCGGGTGCCGACGTGGGTGGCCGGCAGCGGGGCGCACGCGATCGCGTGGTCGTCTCGACGGCGCCACTGGTCGGGGTCGGTGAGCCGGACCAGTGGGCTGAGGTCGCGCGCCAGCGGCCATCCCCAGAGTCGCGCCGCAGAGGAGTGGCTGGCCACGGTGGCGGGGCGCCCGAGGGTGAGGAGCACGGCGAGGCAGTCGACCGCGTGCCTCGCGGCGACCCGGCCCTCCACCCGGCTCAGGTCGTCGGCGGTGATGAACACGCCTCGTCGCAGTCGCACCCACCTGCCGGACGTGCACAGGTGCCGCACCTCGCCATGGGAGTACCCCGCCGCGAGCGCCTCCGCCGAGGTGAAGACGCCGTGTCGCTGCGATGCCCGGTGGCGGAGGGTCGGGTGCACCGGGCGAGTCTCGGGTGCCCGGCCCGGGTGTGGGGCCGGGTGACGTCGACCTGTGGACACCGGCCCTCGACTCGGGCGTCGTCCTCACCTGCTGGTCGCCGCCCTCACGTCCTGTGGTGCGGGCGGCGGCCACGAGGTCAGGTCGAGGGGTGAGTCGGGACGGCGACACGCCGCTGTCCTCGCCCGTCCGCGGTACTGCGCATGGTGCACTACCGCGGACGCCGCCACCGGGCCGTGTCGGAAGGGGGTGGCGATGGACGCCAGTCAGCTGCTCAAGGGCGTGCTGGACGTCGCGGTGCTGGCGGTCGTACGGGAGGCCGACGGCTACGGCTACGACGTCGTCCGGCGGCTGCGCACGGCCGGCCTGGAGGACGTGGGCGACGCCTCGGTCTACGGGACGCTGCGCCGGCTCTACCAGGCCGGGGCGCTCACGTCCTACGTCGTCCCCAGTGACGAGGGGCCGCACCGCAAGTACTACGCGATCAACGACAGGGGACGTTCGGTGCTGGAGGACTCGGGCAAGACGTGGAGGACGTTCGTCGACGCCGTCGACGGCCTGCTGAGCGGGGCTGCGGCATGAGCTCGCCGACCGCCCCCGGGGTGACGCAGGAGGCGCGGGACTACCTGGCCGACGTCGAGCGCGAGCTCGCCGACCTGCCCGCCGAGGAGTCCGCGGCCCTCCTGGAGGACCTCGAGCAGCACCTCGCGGCGCTGGCCGAGGAGGGGGACGACTGCCCGGTCGTCATCCGGCTCGGGTCGCCCGCCGCCTACGCCGAGGAGCTCCGGGCCGCCGCCGGGCTGCCGGCGCGCGGCGTCGCCCGCCCGCCGGTCCGGCGGGACGAGCTGCGGCGGACGGTCGCCGAGCTGCGTGCCCACCCGTTCGCCAGGGAGGTCTCCCGGCTGTGGGCCGAGCTCCGCCCGGCCTGGTGGGTGCTGCGCGGCTACCTGGTCATCGCCGTCCCCTGCGCACTGGCCGGGCAGTGGGACTTCCCCGTGCCGGCGCCGCTGGGCAGCGACGAACTGGGTCTGCTGCTGGTGCCGGCCGCGATCGCCGGCTCGGTCGTGCTCGGCCGGCGGCAGCTCACCCCGGTGACCGCCCGGCTGCTGACCGGCGCCGGCGCCTTCCTGGCGCTGGTGGCCTTCGTGCTGGCCGCGGACGGCACCTCGTACCCGTCCTACGACCCCGGCTACGCCTACCCGGCGGTCTACGACCAGGCCGTGGGGGAGCAGCCGCTGGTGTCCCGGTACGGGCCGGTCACCGACGTGCTGCCCTACGCCGCCGACGGGACGCCGCTGGAGGACGTGCTGCTCTACGACCAGGACGGCCGCCCGCTGCAGGTCGGCTTCCAGGAGTGGTGGGCCGACGGGTGTGCCCGCGTCCTCCGGCAGCCGCTGGCGGCCGACGGCGTGCCGGTGCCGCACGCGTTCCCGCAGACCTACGCACTGGACCCGGTCTTCGGCGACCCGGCGCTGTGCGACGCCACGGTCGCCCGGCCGGAGGTCTCGGTGCCGACCTTCCCGCAGCCGGTGCCGACCGCGGCGACCGGCACCGGCCCGGCGGGGGTCGCCGGCGACTGACCGCCGGGCCCCACCGTGCGCGCCGCTCGCCCGGCCCGCACGGTGGGGGAGGCGGAGCTCGGCGGGGCCCGGGAACAGTGCGGCGCAGACTGCCGTTAGGGTGGGCAGGAAAGTTGAGCGGACCACGCGCAAGGCGATCGGCCGGCGTCCCGGACCCGGCGTCCCCGGCGTGGTGGCCCTCAGCTCCTGGACCAGCACCACCCCGTCAGCAACGCACAGGAGAGTCCTTCCATGGCACGAGCAGTCGGAATCGACCTGGGCACGACGAACTCCGTCGTGGCAGTCCTCGAGGGCGGCGAGCCCACCGTCATCGCCAACTCCGAGGGTGCCCGCACCACCCCGTCGGTCGTGGCCTTCGCCCGGAACGGCGAGGTCCTGGTCGGCCAGTCGGCGAAGAACCAGGCGGTCACCAACGTCGACCGCACGATCCGCAGCGTCAAGCGCGAGATCGGCACGACGTGGAAGACCGGCGACATCGACGGCAAGCAGTACACCCCGCAGGAGATCAGCGCCCGGGTGCTGCAGAAGCTCAAGCGCGACGCCGAGACCTACCTGGGCGAGCCGGTCACCGAGGCCGTCATCACCGTCCCCGCCTACTTCGAGGACGCCCAGCGCCAGGCCACCAAGGAGGCCGGTGAGATCGCCGGCCTGAACGTGCTGCGCATCGTCAACGAGCCGACCGCGGCCGCGCTGGCCTACGGGCTGGACAAGGGCGAGACCGAGCAGACCATCCTCGTCTTCGACCTGGGTGGTGGCACGTTCGACGTGTCCCTGCTCGAGATCGGTGACGGCGTCATCGAGGTCAAGTCCACCGCCGGTGACAACAAGCTCGGTGGCGACGACTGGGACGAGCGGGTCGTCAAGCACCTCGTGCAGACCTTCAACGCCACCAGCGGCATCGACCTGTCCAAGGACAAGCTGGCCATGCAGCGCCTCCGTGAGGCCGCCGAGAAGGCCAAGATCGAGCTGTCCGGCGCGCAGTCGACCAACGTGAACCTGCCCTACATCACCGCCGGCGCCGAGGGTCCGCTGCACCTGGACGTCACGATCACCCGCGCGGAGTTCCAGCGGTTGACCCAGGACCTCCTGGACCGCACGAAGGCCCCGTTCAACCAGGCGATCCGGGACGCCGGCGTCAAGGTCGGCGACATCGACCACGTCGTCCTGGTCGGTGGCTCCACCCGCATGCCCGCCGTGAGCGAGCTGGTGCGCGAGCTGACCGGCGGCAAGGAGCCCAACAAGGGCGTCAACCCCGACGAGGTCGTCGCCGTCGGCGCCGCGCTGCAGGCCGGTGTGCTCCGTGGCGAGGTCAAGGACGTCCTCCTCCTCGACGTCACCCCGCTGTCCCTGGGCATCGAGACCAAGGGCGGGATCATGACCAAGCTCATCGAGCGGAACACCACGATCCCCACCAAGCGCTCGGAGATCTTCACCACCGCCGACGACAACCAGCCGTCGGTGCAGATCCAGGTCTTCCAGGGCGAGCGCGAGATGGCCGCCTACAACAAGAAGCTCGGCATGTTCGAGCTGACCGGTCTGCCGCCGGCGCCTCGCGGCGTCCCGCAGATCGAGGTCGCCTTCGACATCGACGCCAACGGCATCGTGCACGTGTCCGCCAAGGACCTGGGCACCGGCAAGGAGCAGTCGATGACCATCACCGGCGGCTCGGCCCTGCCCAAGGACGACATCGAGCGGATGATGCGCGACGCGGAGTCGCACGCCGAGGAGGACAAGAAGCGCCGCGACGAGGCCGAGACCCGGAACCTGGCCGAGTCGCTGCAGTACCAGACCGAGAAGTTCCTGGCCGAGAACGGTGACAAGATCCCGGCCGACAAGAAGGACGAGCTCGGTGAGGCGCTGACCGAGCTGCGCTCGGCCCTCGGTGGCTCGGACATCGACGCGATCAAGTCCGCGCAGGAGAAGGTCGCCCGGGTCTCCCAGGAGGTCGGCGGGGCGCTCTACGCCCAGGCGCAGGCCGACGGTCCCGACGGCGCTCCCGCCGCTGACGCGGGCTTCGACGGTGCCACCGGTGCCACCTCCTCCGGTGCCGCGGCCGACGACGACGTCGTCGACGCCGAGATCGTGGACGACGACACCGACAAGCGGTGACCCCAGCTGCCACGTGCGTGTCCACCGGCCCGGTCCGCCGGGCCGGTGGGCACCGGGGGAGACGATGAGCCAGCAGGACGAGGTGTCGCGAGTCGTCGACGGCGACGAGCGGCGCACCGACCCGACCAGCGGAGCGGGCCGGGTGCCCGACGGCGACGCGCCGGCGGGCACCGCGAGCGAGCAGGGAGAGCAGATGAGCGAGCAGCACAGCGACATGGCCGGGATCGACGACGGGGCGGCTCCGCTCGCCGACCAGCCGGTGGCCGGCGCGGCCGACGGCGGGTCCGATCCGGCCGCCCGCCAGCTGGCCGAGCGGACCGAGGACCTGCAGCGGGTCACCGCCGAGTACGCCAACTACCGGCGGCGGGTCGAGCGGGACCGGTCCCTGGTGGTGGACCAGGCGGCGGAGCGCTTCGCCGGTCAGCTGTTCCCGATCGTCGACGACATCGAGCGCGCCCGGGACCACGGCGACCTCACCGGCGCCTTCAAGGTGGTCGCCGACCGGGTGCTGGGGCTGCTGGACGGCCTCGGCGTGACCACGTTCGGCCAGCCGGGCGACGTGTTCGACCCCGCACTGCACGAGGCGGTGCTGCACGACACCTCCCCCGAGGTGAGCGAGCCGACCGCCACGACGGTGCTGCGCCCGGGCTTCCGGCGCGGTGACCGGGTGTTGCGCACCGCGATGGTCGGCGTCACCGACCCCGAGGCGCCGGCCCCTGCCGCCGAGCCGGCCGCGGTTGCCGCCGACGGCGAACTGCCGGTCACCGAGGACGACCAGCCGGGCGCGGGCCCGGCCGCCGGCTGAGCACCACCCTCAGGCCGGTCCGGCCTCCGGTCCCCGGAGGCCGGACCGCCCCGTTCCCAGCCCAGCAGAGAGGAGGCGTCCGATGAGCAGCACCCGGGACTTCATCGAGAAGGACTACTACGCGGCCCTGGGCGTCGCCAAGGACGCCGATGCCGCGGCCGTCAAGAAGGCCTACCGCCAGCTGGCCCGTGAGCTCCACCCGGACAAGAACCCGGGGAACACCCGGGCCGAGACCAGGTTCAAGGAGGTCTCCGAGGCCTACGACGTGCTGTCGGACCCCAAGCGGCGGGCCGAGTACGACGAGGCCCGCCGGCTGTTCGGCAGCGGTGGCTTCCGGCCCGGCGCGGGCGCGCCGGGCGCGGGCTTCCCGGGCGGTTTCCCCGGCGGCGGTGCCGGCGCGGGTCAGCCCTTCGACCTCGGTGACCTCTTCGGCGGAGCCGGCGCGGGCGCTCCCGGGGCCGGTGGTCGGGCCGGTGGGCTGGGTGACCTGTTCGGCGGCCTGTTCACCGGTGCCGGGGCCCCTGGCGGCGCCGGCACGGCCCGGAGCCGCAGCCAGGCCGGGTCCGGCCCGGCCCGAGGTCAGGACGTCGAGACCGAGGCGACGCTGGCCTTCGACGAGGCCGTGCTCGGCGTGACCGTCCCGCTGCGGATGCAGAGCCCGGGCACCTGCCCCACCTGCTCGGGCAACGGTGCCCGCCCGGGCACCACCCCGCACACCTGCCCGGTCTGCAACGGCGCCGGCGTCACCAGCCGCAGCCAGGGCGCGTTCGCCTTCTCCGAGCCGTGCAAGGAGTGCCGCGGCACCGGCTCGGTGGTCGACGACCCCTGCCCGGAGTGCCGGGGCAGCGGCGTCACCAACCAGACCCGCACCATCACCGTCCGCATCCCGGCCGGCGTCAAGGACGGCCAGCGGATCCGGCTGGCCGGCAAGGGCGCTCCCGGACGGCGCGGCGGGCCGGCCGGTGACCTGTTCGTCGTCGTCCACGTGACCGGGTCGGAGCTGTTCGGTCGGTCGGGCAACGACCTCACCCTCACCGTGCCGGTCTCCTTCGCCGAGGCCGCGCTCGGGACGACGCTGACCGTGCCGACCCTGGACGGCTCGGTGTCGCTCAAGGTGCCGGCCGGCACGTCCAGCGGCCGCACGATGCGGGTGCGCGGGCGCGGCGTCCCCGGCAAGGGCGTCACCGGCGACCTGCTGGTGACCGTCGAGGTCGCCGTCCCCAGCCGGCTCACCCCCGGCGCGCGGGAGGCGATCGAGAAGCTCGCCACCGAACTGCCCGACGACCCGCGGCCGGAGATCACCGCCGCCCTGCGTGAGGGCGGCGCCCGATGACGCTGCCCGGCCCGGGCCGGTCCTTCGCCGAGGACGCGCCGGTGTTCGTCATCTCCGTCGCCGCCGAGCTCGCCGGCATGCACGCACAGACGCTGCGCCAGTACGACCGCCTCGGGCTGGTCAGCCCCGGCCGCACGGCCGGCGGCGGGCGCCGGTACAGCGCCCGGGACGTGGCGCTGCTGCGCGAGGTGCAGCGGCTCAGCCAGGAGGACGGCGTCAACCTGGCCGGGATCAAGCGGATCATCGAGCTGGAGTCCCGGGTCGAGGCGCTGCAGGCCCGGGTCGCCGAGCTGCTGGACGAGCTCGAGGTCTCCGAGACCCGCCGGATCGCTGCTGAGGCGGCGGTCTCGGCCACCTACCGCCGCGATCTGGTGCCCCGTACGTCCAGTTCTGCTCTAGTGGTGTGGCGGCCCCGGGGGCAGCAGTGACCGGTTCCGGGAACGCTGGGTCCGCGTCGGACGTGGAGAACCACGTGACCGTCGACAGCGCATCGCGACCGCAGACCGCCGAGGGCGGTGCCGGGCCGCAGGACACCTCCCGGGACAGCCACGCCGCCTACGTGGCGCTGGAGCGTGAGGTCGCCCTGCTGCTCCGCCGGTCCCGGGCGATCTCCGGCCGGCTGGGCGGCGAGCTGCACCAGGACCTGGACGGCGCGGCCTACGGACTGCTCGTGCTGCTGGACGACGCCGGTCCGCTGCGGGCCAGCGACGTCGTCGCCCGCCTCGGCCTGGACAAGAGCACGGTCAGCCGGCAGGTGGCCTCGCTGGTCGACCTCGGCCTGGTCGACCGGGCCGCCGACCCCGACGACGGCCGGGCGCAGGTGCTGTCCACCTCCGAGGAGGGGCACCGCCGGCTGAGCCGGCTCCGCGACGCCCGCCGTGCCCGCTGGGAGGCCGACCTCAGCGACTGGGACACCGCCGACGTGGCGACGCTGGCGCAGCTGCTGGGCCGGCTCAACCGGCTCGGTGAGGCGCACGAGGCCGAGGTCACCGGCCGCACCGACTGAGCACCGGACGACCCGTCCTCACGGGCCGTCCGTCCTCGCGATCAGGCCCCGTCCCGAGGCTCGCCCCGAGCGTGCGAGGGGTGAGGAGAACGGTCAGGCCCCGTTCCGAGGCTCGCCCCGAGCGTGCGAGGGGTGAGGAGAACGGTCAGGCCCCGTCCCGAGGCTCGCCCCGAGCCTGCGAGGGGTGAGGAGAACGGGGTCCTTCTAGTGCTGCGGGCCGAGGGTGTCCACCGGGAGCCCGCGGATCGAGGCGTCCAGCACCTCGATGGTGTGCGCCAGCCCGATCCGGGTGCCCTGCCGCTCCAGCGACGACGACACCTGCATGAGGCAGCCGGGGTTCGCCGTCACCAGCAGGGCCGCGCCGGTGGAGGCGATGTTGCGCGCCTTCCGGTCCCCGAGCTCGCGCGCGGGCTCGGGGTTCAGCACGTTCCAGATGCCGGCCGAGCCGCAGCAGATGTCGGCCTCCGGGATCTCCTTCAGCTGCAGGCCGGGCACCTCCTTGAGCAGGCTGCGCGGCTGGCTGCGGATGCCCTGGGCGTGCCCGAGGTGGCAGGCGTCGTGGTAGGCCACGGTCACCTCCAGCGGGTGCCGGACGGCGACGCTGCCCAGGTCGGCGAGGAACTCGGAGACGTCGCGCACCTTGCCGGCGAACGCCTTCGCCCGCTCGGCGTACTCGGCGTCGTCGGCCAGGATCTCGGCGTACTCCTTCATGCTGGAGCCGCAGCCGGCCGCGTTGACCACCACGGTGTCCACCCCGGCGGCCTCGAAGGCGTCGATGGTGGCCCGGGCGAAGGACTCCGCCTCCTCCTGCCGCCCGTTGTGCACCGACAGCGCGCCGCAGCAGCCCTGCCGCCGCGGGATGATCACGTCGCACCCCTCGGCGGCGAGCACCCGGGCGGTGGCGGCGTTCACGCCGGGGAAGAACTCGCCCTGCACGCAGCCGGTGAGCAGCCCGACCACGGCCCGCCGCGTGCCGGTGGCCGGCACCCGCTCGGGCAGCTTCTCCCGCTTCTCCAGCACCGGGGCGAGGCCTTCCATCGCGGCGAGCTTGGGGGCGAGCCGGTCGAGCAGCCCGCTCTTGCGGACGACGCTCGGCAGCCCGCTGGCCTGGTAGGCGCGCAGCGGCCCGCGCAGGGCGCGCAGCCGCTTCTTGTAGGGGAACAGCGCGAAGATGGCCGCGCGCATCGCCCGGTCGCCGGGGCTGCGCGTGTGGTGCCGCTCCACCTGCACCCGGGTGGCCTCGATCAGCTTGTCGTACTGGACGCCGGAGGGGCAGGCGGTCACGCAGGCCATGCAGCCCAGGCAGGCGTCGAAGTGCTGCACCATCGTGTCGCTCATCGGCGCGCCCTGGAGGCCGGCCTTCATCAGGTCGATCCGCCCGCGCGGGGAGTCCATCTCCTCGCCCCACAGCGTGTACGTGGGGCAGGTCGGCAGGCAGAAGCCGCAGTGCACGCAGTCGCTGATCAGCTCGGCCGAGGGCGGGCGCTCGTCGTCGAAGGCCGGCCGCACGGTCGGGGTGCCCACCGGCACCGGCCCGGCACTGAGGGCGTCGGCCTTGCGGGGGTCGCTCTGCGGCTCGTCGGAACGGGCGCGGGTGGACTCGACCATCAGATGCCTCCGACGAACCGGCCGGGCGCCAGGCGGCGCTCGGGGTCAAACTGTTCCTTCACACGGCGCATCAGGTCGATCGCCGGCACCGGGCCCCACGTGTCGAGGGCCGCCTTGACCGCCGGCGGGCCGTCGAGGACGACCAGCGCGCCACCGTGCTCGGTGCACACCGCCCGGGTGCGGGCGACCACGTCGGCCACGGCCTCCGTAGAGGCGTCCCCGCCGAGCGCGGCGTAGAGGACCCCGGCCGCACCGGAGCCGCGGACGGTGAGCGCCACCCCGGCGTCTGCCGCCGCCCGCTGGACGGCGGCGAGCACCGGGGCGACCCCGGAGAGCGCGCAGGTGAGCTTCAGGCCGGTCGCCCCGGGCTCGTCGGTCCACGGCAGCACGCCCCAGCCGGGAGGCGCGGTCTCCGCCGCCTCCGCGCCCGCGCCGAGCAACCGCCGGGTGGTGCCCGCCCGGGCCTCGACGCCGGCGGCGGTGCCCTCGAGCAGGACGACGACCGTGCCCGCGCCGTCGACGCGCCACTCCACCTCGACGGCGGCCGGCACGACCTGCGCGTGCACCACCGACTGGACGAGACGGGAGGCGTCCTCGGCCGTGCCGAACGGCACCGAGACGAACCGCCGGGCGGCCGGCACGGGGTGCAGCCGGAACACCGCCCGGGTGACGACGACGAGGGTGCCGAACGAGCCGATGACCAGCTTGCCCAGGTCGTAGCCGGCCACGTTCTTCACCACCCGGCCGCCGGCCTTGGCGATCACGCCGTCGGCGCGGACGACGGTCACGCCGATCAGCAGGTCGCGGGCGGTGCCCACGGCGACCCGGCCGGGCCCGCTGGCGTTGGTGGCCAGCATCCCGCCGACGGTGCCGCCGGCGACCGGCTCGTCCAGTGCGAGCCGCTGCCCGGCCGAGCCGACGGTCTGCTGGACGTCGGAGAGCAGCGCGCCGGCCTCGGTGTCGACGATGAGGTCGCCGGCGGCGTGGTCGAGCACCCGGTTCATCCGGCTGAGGTCCAGCACCACGTCGGCGGACTCCGGCGGCCGGCCCCAGGTGAGCTTGGTGCCCCGGCCGCGGGGGACGACGGTGAGCCCCTGCGCGGCGGCGGCGCGCAGCACGGCGGCGGTCTCCTCGGTGGAGCCGGGCCGGGCGACGAGCGCCGCGGGCACCCCGTCGACGGCGTCGGCCGGGGTGGCGTCGGTGACCTCGCCGCAGGCGTCGGAGAGGGCGGTGCGGGCGGCGTCCAGGCTGACGGTGGTCATCAGAACGCGTCCGCCAGGCCGGCCTCGACCAGCGGGTGCGCCTTCTTCCGCTTGCCGGGCACCTCGCCGCACAGCCGCGGGGTGGGGAAGACCTTGCCGGGGTTGGAGATGTTGCCCGGGTCGAAGGCGCACCGCACCAGCTGCATGGTGTCCAGGTCGTCGTCGGTGAACATCTTCGGCATGTAGGCGGCCTTGTCCACGCCCACCCCGTGCTCGCCGGTGATCGCCCCGCCGTGGGTGATGCAGAGGTCCAGGATCGCGCCGCTGACCTCCTCCGCGGCCTCGGTCGCGCCCTCCTTCTCCCCGTCGAAGAGCACCAGCGGGTGCAGGTTGCCGTCGCCGGCGTGGAAGACGTTGGCCACCCGGACGCCGGAGGACGACGACAGCTCGGCGATCGCCCGCAGCACCTCGGGGAGCGCGGTCCGCGGGATGACGCCGTCCTGCACGATGTAGTCGGGGCTGATCCGGCCGACCGCGGCGAAGGCGGACTTGCGGCCCCGCCAGATCAGCGCCCGCTCGGTGGCGTCGATGGCCAGCCGCAGCTCGAAGGCGCCGTTCTCCTGGCAGAACCGCTCGACCAGGGCGTACTCGTGCTCGACCTCGGCGGCGGCCCCGTCGAGCTCGATCACCAGTACCGCGCCGGCGCCGTCGGGGTAGTTGCAGTGCACCGCGGCCTCGGCGGCCTCGATGGCCAGGGCGTCCATCATCTCGATCGCCGCCGGCAGCACGCCGCTGCCGATGATCGCCGAGGTGGCCGCACCGGCGTCGTCGGTGCTGTAGAAGCCGACGAGCAGGGTGCGCACCTCCTCGGGCAGCCGCACCAGCCGGACGGTGGCGGTGGTGGCGATGCCCAGGGTGCCCTCGGAGCCGACGACGGTGCCCAGCAGGTCGTAGCCGGGGGAGTCCGGCGCCAGCCCGCCGAGCTGCACGACGTCGCCCTGCGGGGTGATCAGCTCGGTGCCGAGCACGTGGTTGCTGGTGAACCCGTACTTCAGGCAGTGCGCGCCACCGGAGTTCTCCGCCAGGTTGCCGCCGATCGAGCAGATCTGCTGGCTGCTGGGGTCGGGGGCGTAGTAGTAGCCCTCCCCGGTCGCGGCCCGGGTGACGTCGAGGTTGATCACGCCGGGTTCCACGATCGCGCGCTGGTCGGCGCGGCGGATCTCGCGGATCGTCCGCATCCGGGAGGTCACCAGCAGGACGCCGTCCGCGCGGGGGAGCGCACCGCCGGACAGGCCCGTGCCCGAGCCGCGGGCGACGAAGGGGACGCCGTGCTCGGCACACGCCTTGACCACGGCGGCGAGCTGCTCGGTCGTCTCGGGGAGGACGACCAGCGCGGGGGTGACCCGGTAGTGGGCCAGGCCGTCGCACTCGTAGGTGCGCAGCTGGGTGGGGTCGGCGATCACCCCGGTCTCGGGCAGCACCTCCCGGGCGACCCGGCCGACGGCCTCGATCCCCGCGGCGTTGTCGCCCGCCTCGCCGGTGGCCGACGTCGCCTCGGGTGGGGTGTTCCCGAGGACCGGGCCGGCCGTCGTCTGGGTGCCGTGCGTACCGCTCATGAGGTTCCGCCTTCGTTGCCGGACCTGCAGGTTCCTACGTGGTGATGCGGCCCCGCTGACCACCGAGATGGCCATCTTGGTGGTCAGCGGGGGTGGAGATCAGGGCATGCGCTCGTAGGCCGGGACGGTGAGGAAGTCGTTGTAGTGCTCCCCCAGGGCCATCTCGGTGAAGAGCGCACGGGCATCGTCCCACCGGCCCGAGGCGTACGCATCTCCCTTGGCCTCGGCGATGGCCGCGACCTCCTCGTCGATCACCCGCTGCACCAGCTCGGTGGTGACCTGCTGGCCGTCGTTGAGGGTCACGCCGTTGTTCAGCCACTGCCAGACCTGGCTGCGGCTGATCTCGGCGGTGGCGGCGTCCTCCATCAGGCCGTTGATCCCGGCGGCGCCGGAGCCGCGCAGCCAGGACTCCACGTACTGGATGCCGACGCTGACGTTGGCCCGCAGCCCGGCCTCGGTGACCTCGCCCGGGGTGGCCTTGACGTTGAGCAGGTCGGCGGCGCTGACCGACACGTCCTCGCGCAGCTTGTCCAGCTGGTTCGGCCGGTCACCGAGCACCTTGTCGAAGGCGTCCATCGCGGTCTGGACCATGCCCGGGTGGGCGACCCAGGAGCCGTCGAAGCCGTCGTTGGCCTCGCGCGTCTTGTCCTCGGTGATCTTGTTGAAGGCGAACTCGTTCTTCGCCGGGTCCTTGCTCGGGATGAACGCCGACATGCCGCCCATCGCGTGCGCGCCGCGCTTGTGGCAGGTGCGCACCAGCAGCTCGGTGTAGGCGCGCATGAAGGGCACGGTCATGGTGATCGAGTTGCGGTCGGGCAGCGTGAAGTCCTCGCCGCGGGTGCGGAAGGTCTTGATCACGCTGAACAGGTAGTCCCAGCGGCCGGCGTTCAGGCCGGAGGAGTGCTCGCGCAGTTCGTAGAGGATCTCCTCCATCTCGAACGCGGCCGGGTAGGTCTCGATCAGGCAGGTCGCGCGGATGGTGCCGCGCGGGATGCCCACGAAGTCCTGGCCGAGCGCGAACGCGTCGTTCCAGAGCCGCGCCTCGAGGTGGCTCTCCATCTTCGGCAGGTAGAAGTACGGCCCGTGGCCGCGGTCGATCTGCTTCTGCCCGCAGGCGACCAGGTAGAGCGCGAAGTCGACCAGGCTGCCCGAGGTCTGCTCGCCGTCGACGGTGATGTGCTTCTCCGGCAGGTGCCAGCCGCGCGGGCGCACGATGATCGTGGGCAGCTCGTCGTCCGGCTTGAGCTCGTAGGACTTGCCCTGCGGGCTGGTGAAGTCGATCGTGCGGTCGATCGAGTCCATCAGGTTCAGCGGGCCGTTGACGACGTTCTCCCAGAGCGGGGAGTTGGCGTCCTCCTGGTCGGCCAGCCAGCACTTGGCGCCGGAGTTCAGCGCGTTGATCGTCATCTTCCGGTCGGTCGGGCCGGTCATCTCCACCCGGCGGTCGACCAGCCCGGGGGCCGGGGGAGCGACCCGCCACGAGTCGTCCTCGCGGATCGAGGCGGTCTCGGGCAGGAAGTCCAGCGTGCCGCCGTCGGCCAGTGCCTGCACCCGCTCGGTGCGCGCCTGCAGCCGCTCGAGCCGGCGCCCGTTGAGCTCCCGGTGGAGCAGGGCGATGAGCTCGAGAGCCCGAGGTGTCAGGACCTCGTCGAACCGCGGGCCCATCGGGCCGGTGATCTCCACGCCGTCGACCGTGCTCATGACTCTCCCTGGAGGTCGGTCTCGCGCGGGGGCCGTCCGGCGCTCCGGGGCCGCACGCGGTGAGACGAAGCGAACGCACCTTCCGTGAAGCGGAAGGTTCCATCTGTGATGCGGAAAACGTATCCTCGGTCACCAGTCGGGTCAAGACGAGGCCGGGGCCAGCATCCCGCCCGTCCGGCCCGGGAGCACCCGTCGGTGGAGGCGACGACGGCCACGTCCGACGGGTGCCCACGACGGAGAGGAACGACATGGCCGACGGCACCGACGGTGGGGTCCAGTCCCTGGAGCGGGCGTTCCTGCTGCTGGAGCTGATGGCCGAGGACGGCGGCGAGGTGGCGCTCTCCCGGCTGGCGGTGGACAGCGGGCTGCCGCTGTCCACGATCCACCGGCTGGTGCGCACGCTGGTCGCCCGTGGCTACGTGCGGCAGCTGCCCTCCCGGCGCTACGTGCTGGGTCCGCGGCTGATCCACCTGGGCGAGAGCTCCTCCCGCACGCTGGGCACCTGGGCGCGGCCGCACCTGAGCGACCTGGTCGACGCCACCGGGGAGACGGCGAACCTGGCCATGCTCGACGGCGACCGGGTCGTCTACGTCGCCCAGGTCCCGTCCCGGCACTCGATGCGGATGTTCACCGAGGTGGGCCGGCGGGTGCACCTGCACTGCACGGGGGTGGGCAAGGCGCTGCTCTCCCAGCTGCCCGCCACGACCGCCCGCGACCTGCTCGAGCGCGGCGGCATGCCGCGGCGTACCGCCAAGACCCTCACCGACCCCGACGAGCTGCTGGCGCTGCTGCCGCAGATCGCCGCCCAGGGCTACGTGCTCGACGACGGCGAGCAGGAGATCGGCGTCCGGTGCGTGGCGGTGCCGGTGCCCGGCGGCCCGGCCCAGACGGCGATCTCGGTGTCCGGCCCCGAGGGACGGGTGCCGATGGAGAGCGTCCCGGAGATCGTGGCGCGGCTCCAGACGACCGCGGCCGCGCTCGCTGCCGAGCTGCACGAGGACGGCGGCCGCGCGCTGAGCGCCCGGTCCAGCTGACCGGACCGGCGCGGGGCACGCCCGGGGGCTCCCCAGCCCGCGGTGTGCCGAGCCCGGCCGGCTGCACCGGGGTGTGCGGCCGGCGGCGTCCCGTGCGGTGCTGTCGGTGGGTGCCTGGTCGTCCCGGGGCGGGGTGCGCACGGCTGCCTCCACGAGGTGGTCAGGTGCTCTCGGGTCGTCCGGCCCGGGACGCGACCGCGCCCCGGGCGGCGGGTGGCCGTCCGGCCCGGGACGAGACCGCGCCCCGGGCGGCGGGTGGCCGTCCGGCCCGGGACGAGACCGCGCCCCGGGCGGCGGGTGGCCGTCCGGGGCGCGGGTGGTGCACGTGCTGGTCGGCCCCGTCCCGGGTCCCGCCGCGAGCGTGCGAGGGGTGGGGAGGACGGGGCCCTTCCTCAGAGCCAGCCGGGGACGATCAGGATCAGCCAGGTGACGATCGGGATGATCGCCACCATCGAGAAGCCCCAGATCATCAGGGTCTTGAAGGTGCTGTCCCGTTCGGCCTCGGTGGCGTTGGCGACCACGAGTGCGCCGCTGGTGGAGAACGGGCTGGAGTCGACGATCGAGGACGACAGCGCCAGCGCGGTGATCAGGCCGATCGCACCGATCGCGTTGTCGCCCTGCAGGAAGGGCACGGCCAGCGGGATGAGCGCGCCCAGGATGCCGGTGGTCGAGGCGAAGGCCGAGACGACGGCGCCGATGTAGCAGATCAGCAGGGCGGCGATCAGCGGGACGCCGAGCCTGGCCACGTTGTCGCCGAGCCAGCCGGGCACGTCCTCCTCCTGCATGAGGCCGACGTAGGTGACGATGCCGCAGATCAGCAGCACGGTCGGCCAGGCGATCTGGCCCACGGCGCCCTTGGCGCCGCGCGGGGCGACGATCGACAGGATCACGCCGACGGTGACCGCCATGAGGCCGATGTCCAGGTCGAACACCAGCGCGCCGACGACCAGCAGCACCAGCCCGCCCAGGGTGAGGGAGCGGTCCCGGTCCAGGGTGGTGACCTGGCCCTGCGCCTCGGGGGCCAGGGCGGTGGTCTGCAGCGACCGCTGGTCGGCGCGCTCGCCGGCCGTCGGGTGGTGGTGGCCGGGCTGGCCGTGCACGGGCTCGGTGACCCGGCCGCCGGACAGCGCCGCCCCACCGGTGCCGGTGCTGCCCACCGCGGTGCGCTGCGCGCCGCTGCCGCCGCCGCCGGGGATGTCCTCGCCGGTGTCCTCGGTGGCGTCACCGGCGACGGTGGCGGCCACGAAGTCGTCGTCCCGCTGGTCGGTCACGTCGACCCGGCCACCGCCGAGCAGCTTGCGCCCGTCGAAGAGGAAGAAGACGGCGATCGACAGCAGGATGTTGATGACGATCGAGGCGCCCCACAGGAAGAGCGGGCTGCCGGCCAGGCCGTTGTCGTCGACCACGGTGTTGGTGATGACACCGAAGATCGACAGCGGCGAGAACCCGCCGGCGGTGGCGCCGTTGATGATGAACAGGCCCATCAGCACCGGGTTGATGCCGTAGCGGCGGGCGAAGGACATGCCGACCGGGGCGATGATCGCGACCACGGCCGGGACGACGCCGCCGATCGCGGTGAGTGCGCCGGTGACGGCGAACATCGCCCACGGGATGGCCGCGAGCCGCCCGCCGGACGCCTTCACCGCGGCGTGCACCAGCCAGTCGACCGTCCCGTTGTTCTTCGCGATCGCGAACAGGTAGGTCACCCCGACCAGCACGACGAACAGCGACCCGGGGAAGAACCCGAAGACCGCGTCGTCGTAGGGCAGGTCTCCGTCGGTGCCGAAGATGAAGTACCCGGCGACGAAGGCCGCGACCAGGGCCAGTGCGCCCATGTGCACGGGCAGCACCGTGGCGATCAGGAAGATCGCCAGGAGGATCAGGATCAAGACGAGCTGTACGGACACCGGCGTCCCCATGCGTTCGTCGGAACGGGACGGCGCCCGTTCGGTGGCGCTTCCGCGATACGGAAGCGTGTTCTCGCTCAGCGGGGATTGAAGTGGGCGCGGCGATCAGTGTCAAGGGTCACAGGACGTCCGAGAGGTCTGTTCGCGAATCCACCAGCCGGTAGTAGCCTCCCGCATGGTGGACTTCCGGCCGAGCGCGGTCTGCGCCGAGGCGGGAGTCCAGACTCAGAGCGCCAGATCCCATGGAGGCACGGGCATGTCAGTGACGACGACGACCGGCGGGCGGCACTTCCTGCAGATCCCGGGGCCGACCAACGTGCCCGACCGGGTGCTGCGGGCGATGTCCGCCCCGACCATCGACCACCGCGGCCCGGAGTTCGCCGCGCTGGGCCTGGAGGTCCTCGAGGCGGTCAAGCCCGTCTTCGGCACCACCCAGCCGGTGGTCATCTACCCGGCCTCGGGCACCGGGGCGTGGGAGGCGGCGCTGACCAACACGCTCTCCCCGGGTGACAAGGTGCTGGCCTTCGAGACCGGCCACTTCGCCACGCTGTGGCAGGACATGGCCACCCGGCTGGGCCTGCAGGTGGAGTTCGTGCCCGGCGACTGGCGGCACGGCGCCGACCCGGCCGCGGCCCAGGAGCGGCTCGCCGCCGACACCGGCCACGAGATCAAGGCCGTCATGGTGGTGCACAACGAGACCTCCACCGGCGTGACCAGCCGGGTGCCCGAGGTGCGGAAGGCCATCGACGCCGCCGAGCACCCCGCCCTGCTGCTGGTCGACACGATCTCCTCGCTGGGCAGCATCGACTACCGGCACGACGAGTGGGGCGTCGACGTCACCGTCGCGGGCTCGCAGAAGGGGCTCATGCTCCCGCCGGGGCTGAGCTTCAACGCGGTCAGCGAGAAGGCGCTGCAGGCGTCGAAGACCGCCGGCCTGCCCCGGTCGTTCTGGGACTGGCAGCCGATCCTGGCGGCCAACGAGCGCGGCTTCTTCCCCTACACGCCGGCCACGAACCTGCTCTACGCGCTGAAGGTCGCGCTGGAGATGCTCGACGACGAGGGCCTGGCCAACGTCTACGCCCGGCACACCCGGCACGCCGAGGCCACCCGGGCCGCCGTCCGTGGCTGGGGCCTGGAGGTGCTGGCCCTCGACGAGCGCGAGTACTCCGGCTCGCTGACCGCCATCTACCTGCCCGACGGCGGCGCGGACGCGATCCGCGAGGTGATCCTCCGCGAGTACGACATGTCCCTGGGCGCCGGGCTGGGCAAGCTCGCCGACAAGGTGTTCCGGATCGGGCACCTGGGCCACTTCAACGACCTGACCCTGGTCGGCACCCTGGGTGGGGTGCAGATGGGCCTGGTGCGAGCCGGCGTGCAGATCGACCCGACCGGGATCCAGGCCGCCCTCGAGCGCCTGCAGCAGGCATGACGGCGGCCCCGGAGCGCCCCCGGGTGGGGGTGGTGGACCTCGAGCAGGAGCTGACCCGGGTGCTGGACGGTGAGGTCGCCTTCGACGACTACACCCGGCACCTGTTCAGCCAGGACGCCTCGATGTACACGATGACGCCGGTCGGGGTCGCCTACCCGGCGCACACCGCCGACGTGGTGGCTGCGGTGCGGCTGGCCCGCGAGGCGGGCATCCCGGTGCTCGCCCGCGGCGCGGGCACCAGCCTGGCCGGGCAGACCGTCGGCCCCGGCCTGGTGCTCGACCTGTCCCGGCACATGCACCGGATCACCGAGCTGGACCCGCAGGCGCGCACCGCCCGGGTCGAGCCGGGCGTGGTGCAGGACGACCTGAACCGGGCCGCCGCCGAGCACGGGCTGATGTTCGGGCCGGACACCTCGACGTCCAACCGGGCCACGATCGGCGGGATGATCGGCAACAACTCCGCCGGCAGCGGCTCGGTGCGCTTCGGCATGACCATCGACCACGTCGAGGAGGTCGACGTCGTCCTGGCCGACGGGTCGACGGCGACCTTCGGGGTGGTGGACGAGGCCGAGCGGGCCCGCCGGGCGCAGGGCGACAGCCTGGAGGCGGAGATCTACCGCCGGCTGCCCGAGCTGGTGGCCGAGAACGCGGAGGCGATCGCCACCGGCTTCCCGTCGTTCTGGCGGCGGGCCGGTGGCTACCGGCTGGACCGGCTGACCGAGGGGCAGCCGTTCGACCTGGCCAAGTTCCTGGTCGGCTCCGAGGGCACGCTGGCGATCATCACCGCGGCCCGGGTCGGGCTGGTGCCCAAGCCGTCGAAGCAGGTCTTCGCGGTCGGGCACTTCGAGACGGTGCAGGCGGCGATCAACGCCACCGAGGACGCACTGTCGGTCGACCCCGCGCAGGTCGAGCTGCTGGACCGCACGATCCTCGACCTCTCCCGGCAGAAGATCGAGTACGCCGGGCTGGGCAAGATCCTGCAGGGCGACCCCGACGCGCTGTTGTTCGTCTCCTTCACCGGGGACGACGAGGCCCAGCTGGTCGCGTCGATGGAAGCCCTCGTCGAGCTGTGGGAGCGCAACGGGCACGGCTACCACACGCTGCGGGCGGTCACCCCGGCCCAGCAGGGTGCGCTGCTGAAGGTGCGCAAGTCGGCCCTGGGCCTGCTGATGGCCAACTCGGTGGGTGCCCGCCGGCCGCTGGCGTTCATCGAGGACACCGCGGTCGACCCCAGGCACCTGGCCGAGTACACCGCCCGGTTCAAGGACGTGCTCGACCGGCACGAGCTGGAGGCGGGCTTCTACGGGCACTGCTCGGTCGGCTGCCTGCACATCCGCCCCTTCGTCGACCTGAGCCAGCCCGGCCAGGTCGAGGTCATGCGCTCGGTCGCGGTGGAGATCAAGGACCTGGTGCGCGAGTACGGCGGGGTCAACTCCAGCGAGCACGGTGACGGCCTGGCCCGCAGCGAGTTCAACCGCGAGCTGTTCGGTGACGACCTCTACGAGGCGATGCGGCAGGTCAAGGGGATCTTCGACCCGCAGGGCACGCTGAACCCCGGCAAGATCGTCGACTCGCCGGCGATGACCGAGCACCTGCGGGACGCCAACCCGCCGATGCCCGGCCCGCTGCGCACCCGGCTGCAGTTCGACGTCGTGGGCGGGATGTTCGGCGCCGCCGACCGCTGCATGAACATCGGGCTGTGCCGCAAGTCCACCACCGGCGCGATGTGCCCGTCCTACATCGCCACCCGGATGGAGGAGCACTCCACCCGCGGCCGGGCCGGCGCGCTGGTCAAGGCGCTGAGCGAGGGCGACCCGCACACCGCGCTGGCCGACGAGCGGCTGCACGAGGTGCTCGACCTGTGCCTGATGTGCAAGGCGTGCAAGAGCGAGTGCCCGCTGGGCGTCGACGTCTCGGCGATGAAGAGCGAGGCACTGGCGGCCAAGCACGACGTGCACGGCACCCCGCTGCGGTCGCGGGCGTTCGGGGCGATCCGGACGCTCAACCGGCTGGGCTCGGCGACGGCGCCGCTGTCGAACCTGCCGCTGAAGATCAAGCCGCTGCGGGCGCTGATGGACGCCCGCCTCGGCATCGCCCGCCAGCGGGACCTGCCGGTCTTCCACCGGACGACGCTGATGCGCTGGTTCAAGCGGCACGAGGCCCCGACGGCGCTCACCCAGCAGCCGGTCACCATGCTGGCCGACTCGTTCACCAGCTACACCGAACCGGGCATCGGCCAGGCCGTGGTGCGGCTGCTGGAGGCGGCCGGGCACCCGGTGCGGCTGGAGAGCAAGGGCTGCTGCGGCCGCGCGAGCATCTCCAAGGGCCTGCTCGACGACGCCCGGGGCAAGGCGCAGAAGCTGGCGGCGAACCTCTGCGAGGGCTCCGAGCCCGGTTCGCCGATCGTGGGCTGCGAGCCCTCCTGCATCCTCACGCTGCGCGCCGAGCACGTGGAGCTGCTGCCCGACGACCCCAACGTCCGGGACGTCGCGGCCCGGGTGAAGCTGCCCGAGGAGCTGCTGGTCGAGGCGATCGACGCCGGCCGCCTGCAGCTGCGCGAGGACAGCTGGCTGGCCGGGCGGACCGTGGTCTTCCACGGCCACTGCCACCAGAAGGCCGAGGCCGGGACGGCGGCCACGGTCGCCCTGCTGTCCCGGATCCCCGGGGTCACGGTGCAGGAGCTGGACGCCGGCTGTTGCGGCATGGCCGGGTCGTTCGGCTTCGAGTCCGAGCACTACGACGTGTCCCTGCAGGTGGGGGAGGACCGGCTGTTCCCGGCCGTGCGAGCCGCGGCGGCCGACGCGGTCATCGCCGCGACGGGCGTCTCCTGTCGGCAGCAGATCTTCCACGGCACCCAGCGCACGGCCTGGCACCCCGCGGAGCTCGTGTTGGAGGCCCTGGCCCCGGAGGCGCGGGCCACCAGCTGATCGGCGCCGGCCGCCAGGCCGGCTGGGCACGGCCGCGACGGGCGGCGATCGGACCTCGATGGTCCGGTCGCCGCCCGTCGTCGTCCGTGCAGACGCCACCGCCGCTCCCGCGCCGCAGGGCCGCCACCGCCGCTCCCGCGCCGCAGGGCCGCCCCCGCCGTTGATACGGCCGTCCCGGTGGCGGGAGACGCGACTCACTCCAGCGGGTTGTTGCAGACACCAACCAACAGGTGCATCATGGTTGCTGTCTACACGTAACGGGCACCGGCCCGGCGACCGACGAGGCGGGGGACGACGTGGCACCCACCCGGGAGACGTCCGAGCGGATGACCGCCGGGGTGGCCCGGCTGGTCCGCACCGCCAGGCACCTGGGCACCCGGGTGGCCGACCACCTCTACGGCGACCTGCCGTCCTTCGGCTGGGCGCTGCTCGCCCCGCTCGAGCGCGACGGTGCCCAGCGCTGCAGCGTCCTCGCCGGGTACGCCGGCGTCGACGTCTCGGTGGTCAGCCGCCAGGTGTCGGCGCTGGAGCGGGCCGGCCTCGTCGAGCGTCGGCCCGACCCGCTCGACGGGCGGGCCAGCCTGATCAGCCTCAGCGCCGCCGGCGCCGCCGCGCTGGCCCACACCCGGCAGGTCCGGAGCCAGTGGGCGGTCGAGGCCCTCTCGGACTGGACCGAGGAGGAGGCGCAGCAGCTCAGCCGCCTGCTCGACAAGCTCGCCGACGGCCTGG
This sequence comes from uncultured Modestobacter sp., assembly GCF_947486615.1. Lineage (GTDB taxonomy): Bacteria > Actinomycetota > Actinomycetes > Mycobacteriales > Geodermatophilaceae > Modestobacter. The sequence continues at coordinate 125,352 of NZ_CANKUD010000003.1, read as the reverse complement.
ACCGCGCCGGCCGCCGGCGCCCCGCCGCCTGACCCCCAGCGCACCCCCGCACCGCACCAGCCGCACAGCAGGACCAGGAGAGACGCAGATGAGCACGCCAGCACCCGTCCGGCCCACCGCCGGACCCACCGCGGCACCCGCCGCCGACCCGGCGGTCGCCCCGGCCGAGCAGCAGGGCCGGATGACCCACCGGGAGATCCTCAGCGCGCTGTCGGGGATGTTGCTGGCGATGTTCGTCGCCTTCCTGTCCTCGACGGTGGTCTCGAACGCGCTGCCGACGATCATCACCGACCTGCGCGGCAGCCAGAGCCAGTACACCTGGGTGGTCACCGCCACCCTGCTGGCCTCGACGGCGTCCACCCCGATCTGGGGCAAGCTCGCCGACCTGTTCAGCAAGAAGCTGCTGATCCAGATCGCGATCGTGGTCTTCGTCGTCGGCTCCATGCTGGCCGGGCTCTCGCAGTCGGTGCCCACGCTGATCGGCTGGCGGGTGCTGCAGGGCCTGGGCCTGGGCGGCCTGCAGGCGCTGGTGCAGATCGCCATGGCGGCGATGATCAGCCCGCGTGAGCGCGGCCGGTACTCCGGCCTGCTCGGCTCGGTCATGGCGGTGGCCACCGTCGGTGGGCCGCTGATCGGTGGCCTGCTGGTGGACACCAGCTGGCTGGGCTGGCGCTGGTGCTTCTTCGTCGGCGTCCCGTTCGCCGCGGTGGCCCTGGTGCTGCTGCAGCGCACCCTGCACCTGCCGGTCACCAAGCGGGCGGTCTCGATCGACTACCTGGGCGCGGCCTTCCTGACCGCGGGCGTCTCGGCGCTGCTGATCTGGGTCACGCTGGCCGGGGACAGCTTCGCCTGGATCTCGCTGGAGACCGCGCTGTTCGTCGGCGGCGGTGTGCTGGCGATCGTGGCGTTCGTGGTGACCGAGCTGCGGGCGACGGAGCCGATCGTCCCGCTGCGGCTGTTCCGCGACCGCACCACCACCCTGGCGATCATCGCCAGCGTCGCGATCGGCGTGGCGATGTTCGGCTCGACGGTCTTCCTCGGCCAGTACCTGCAGATCTCCCGCGGCTACTCGCCGACCGCAGCCGGGCTGCTCACCATCCCGATGGTCGGCGGGCTGCTCGTCTCCTCCACCGTCTCCGGGATCCTGATCACCCGCACCGGCTTCTGGAAGCGCTACCTGGTCGCGGGCTCCCTGCTGGTGGCCATCGGGTTCGGCCTGCTGGCCACGATCGACCACGCCACGAACATGGTCGTGCTGTGCGTCTTCCTCGCCGTGCTCGGCGCCGGCATCGGCATGACCATGCAGAACCTGGTGCTGGCCGTGCAGAACACCGTCGCCGCCACCGACCTGGGGGCGGCCAGCTCGGCGGTGGCCTTCTTCCGCAGCCTGGGCGGCACGATCGGCGTCTCGGTGCTGGGTGCGGTGCTGTCCGGCCGGGTGGGCACGCTCATCCAGTCCGGCCTGGCCGACGTCCCGGGTGGGGCGGCTGCCGCCGGCTCCGGGGACGTGGGGCTCGCGTCCCTGGCGGACGCGCCTGCCCCGGTCCGCGAGCTGATCCAGGTCTCCTACGGCGACGCGACCGGCCGGGTCTTCCTGATCTCCGCGGTGCTGTCGATCATCACGATCCTGGCGATCCTCTTCATCCGCGAGGTCGCGCTGCGCACCGAGTCCGGGAGCGAGCGGATGCAGGGCGGAGGGCAGGGCGAGGGGCAGGGCGAGGGCACGGTGGAGCCGAACACCACCGCGGACGTCGACGACCAGCTCGCCGGCCGGACGACGGCGGACCAGCGGGTGTGACGCCTGCCCGTCCCTGACGACGGAGGCCCGTCTCCCCTCGGGGGAGACGGGCCTCTGTCGCACCCGGACCGGCCCCCCCCTGCAGGGGTCGGCGCGAGCCTGCGAGTGCTGGGGGCAGGGGGGCCTTGATCAGACCAGCGCGGCGTCCAGGGAGATGTCCACCGCGGACAGGGCCTTGCTCACCGGGCAGCCGGCCTTGGCCGCCTGGGCCGCCTTGTCGAAGCCGTCGGCGTCCAGGCCGTCGACCTCACCGCGGACGGTGATCGCGATGGCGGTGATCGTCGGGGCGCCGTCCTGCTGGCCCAGGGTGACGTCCGCGCTGACCTCCAGCGACTGCGTCGTGCCGCCGGCCTTGCCGATCTCGCTGGACAGGGCCATCGCGTAGCAGGAGGAGTGGGCCGCGGCGATGAGCTCCTCGGGGCTGGTGGTGCCCCCGGCGTCGTCGGCGGCGCGCTTGGGGAAGCTGACGTCGAAGGTGCCGACCTTGGAGCTGGAGAGCTCGACCTGGCCGGACCCCTCCTGCAGCGAGCCGTTCCAGGCAGTGCGTGCGGTGCGGGTGGGCATCGGACCTCCTCTTCGGGGGTGAGCGCCGGGCGCGGGCTGCGCGCCGGCCGGTCACCGTGCTGTCCCAGACAACCTCACCGGGACGACGGTGTTCCCGCCACCCGGGGACCAGATGTCCCGGCGCCGTGGAGGACGGCGGGGACCTGCGGGCAGGGCTCGGCGGCCGTCCCGAGGGGACGGTCGGCCGCGTCGCGGGCCTCGCGCCGGTCGGCATGCTCCGGACCTCTCCGAGGTGGGGGATGGTCCGAGGCACGCCCCGAGCGTGCGAGGGCGACGAGGGGTGGGGCGCTCCGTCAGGCGGGGGCGTCCACACGGGCGTCGGAGACCCGTGCGGTGATCAGCCGCAGCTGGTCCTTGAGCTCGTCGAACTGCTGCTGGTCCAGCGCCAGGGCGTCGATCATCTGGCTGGAGATGGCGCACGCCGGGCCCTCCAGGGCGCGGCCGGCGTCGGTGAGCCGCACGGAGACCGAGCGCTCGTCGTCGGCCCGGCGGTGCCGGGTGACGAGCCCGGCGGTGGTGAGCCGCTTGAGCAGGGGGGAGAGGGTGCCCGAGTCCAGTGCCAGGCGGGAGCCGAGCTGCCCGACGGTCTGGCCGTCCTCCTCCCACAGCAGCATCAGCACCAGGTACTGGGGATAGGTCACGCCCAGCTCGTCCAGCATCGGCCGGTAGCGGGCCGTGACGGCCCGGGAGGCGGCGTACAGGGCGAAGCAGAGCTGGTCGTCGAGTGCCACGCTCGGCGACGGGGTGTCCGTCATGGGCCCCACAGTAGGACGCCACCCGGCCGCAGACCGCCGTGTGGTTCGTCTCGGCCAGCGAGTTGTCCTCTGCAATCGTTCCCGCCGGCCCGCTGCCGGGCAGACTGGACGTCCGGAGTTGAGCGGAACAGACTCAACTCCTGCTCCGTTGGACCCGCCGAGACGTCCCGCAGCCCGGCTGCCAGTCGCAGAGAGGACACCCGCACCGACCATGCAGAGCAAGCTCACCACCCGTTCGCAGGAGGCGGTCGCCGCAGCCCAGCGCATCGCGGTCGACCGCGGCCAGGCCGCCCTGGAGCCCCTGCACCTGCTCGTCGCCCTGCTCGAGCAGCCCGACGGCATCGCCGGCCCGCTGATGCAGGCCACCGGCGCCGACCCGGCCGACGTCCGGGCGAAGGCCGACGCCGCGCTGCGCCGGATGCCCAGCGTCAGCGGCGCCACGGTCGCCGCCCCCGCGCCGTCCCGCGAGCTGCTGCGGGCGATCAACGCCGCCGGCGAGCAGGCCGGTGCGCTCGGCGACGAGTACGTCTCCACCGAGCACCTGCTGGTCGGGCTGGCCACCACCGAGGGCGAGGCGGGAGCGGTGCTCACCGGCGCCGGCGCCACCCGCGACGCCCTGGTCGCCGCCTTCCGCACCGTGCGGGGCAACCGCAAGGTCACCAGCCCCGATCCCGAGAGCACCTTCCAGGCGCTGGAGAAGTACGCCGTCGACCTCACCGAGCGCGCCCGCGAGGGCCGGATGGACCCGGTGATCGGCCGGGACACCGAGATCCGCCGGGTCGTGCAGGTGCTCTCCCGGCGGACGAAGAACAACCCGGTGCTGATCGGCGAGCCCGGGGTCGGCAAGACCGCGATCGTCGAGGGCCTGGCCCAGCGGATGGTGGCCGGCGACGTCCCCGAGAGCCTCAAGGGCAAGCGGCTGATGGCGCTGGACCTGGGTTCGATGGTCGCCGGGGCCAAGTTCCGCGGCGAGTTCGAGGAGCGGCTCAAGGCCGTCCTCCAGGAGATCACCGACGCCGAGGGCCAGGTCGTCACCTTCATCGACGAGCTGCACACCATCGTCGGGGCCGGCGCCAGCGGTGACTCCGCGATGGACGCCGGGAACATGATCAAGCCGATGCTGGCCCGCGGCGAGCTGCGGATGGTCGGTGCCACGACCCTCGACGAGTTCCGCGAGCACATCGAGAAGGACCCGGCCCTGGAGCGCCGCTTCCAGCAGGTCTACGTGGGCGAGCCGTCGGTGGAGGACACCATCGGCATCCTGCGCGGGCTCAAGGAGCGGTACGAGGTGCACCACGGTGTGCGGATCACCGACGCCGCGATCGTCGCCGCCGCCACGCTGTCCGACCGGTACGTCACCGCCCGCTTCCTTCCGGACAAGGCGATCGACCTGGTCGACGAGGCCGCCAGCCGGCTGCGGATGGAGATCGACAGCCGCCCGGTCGAGGTCGACGAGGTCGAGCGGGTGGTCCGCCGGCTGGAGATCGAGGAGATGGCGCTGGCCAAGGAGGACGACCCGTCGTCCCTCCAGCGGCTGGCGGCGCTGCGCGACGAGCTGGCCGACCGGCGGGAGGACCTCGCCGAGCTGACCGCCCGCTGGCAGCAGGACAAGACCGCGATCGACCGCATCCAGCGCTCCAAGGAGGAGCTGGAGGGGGCGCGGCTGGATGCCGAGCGGGCCGAGCGGGACGGCGACCTGGCCCGCGCGGCCGAGCTGCGCTACGGCCGGATGCCGGCCCTGGAGCGGGCGCTGCGGGAGGCCGAGACGTCGGTGGCCGGCGAGTCGATGCTGAAGGAGGAGGTCGGCGCCGACGACATCGCCGAGGTCGTCCAGGCCTGGACCGGCATCCCGGCCGGTCGGCTGCTGGAGGGGGAGACCCAGAAGCTGCTCCGGATGGAGGACGAGCTCGCCCAGCGGGTCGTCGGCCAGCCCGACGCGGTCCGGGCCGTCGCCGACGCCGTCCGCCGGGCCCGGTCCGGCGTGGCCGACCCCGACCGGCCGACCGGGTCGTTCCTCTTCCTCGGCCCCACCGGCGTCGGCAAGACCGAGCTGGCCAAGGCGCTGGCGGAGTTCCTGTTCGACGACGAGCGGGCGATGGTCCGCATCGACATGAGCGAGTACTCCGAGAAGCACTCGGTCGCCCGGCTGGTCGGGGCCCCGCCCGGCTACGTCGGCTACGAGGCCGGCGGCCAGCTCACCGAGGCGGTGCGGCGCCGCCCCTACACCGTGGTGCTGCTCGACGAGGTGGAGAAGGCCCACCCGGACGTCTTCGACGTGCTGCTGCAGGTGCTCGACGACGGCCGGCTCACCGACGGGCAGGGCCGCACCGTCGACTTCCGCAGCACGCTGCTGATCCTCACGTCCAACCTGGGCTCGCAGGTGATCGCCGACCAGTCGATCCCGGAGGAGAGCAAGCGCCGCGCCGTGCAGGACGTGGTGCGGGCGCACTTCAAGCCGGAGTTCCTCAACCGGCTGGACGACGTCGTCACCTTCCGTGCACTGGGCTCGGACGAGCTGGCCGGGATCGTCGACATCCAGGTCGGGGTGCTCGCCCGCCGGCTGGCCGCCCGCCGGCTCACCCTGCACGTCACCGACGCGGCCCGCGAGTGGCTGGCGCTCAACGGGTTCGACCCGGTCTACGGCGCCCGGCCGCTGCGCCGGCTGGTGCAGTCGGCCATCGGCGACCAGCTGGCCCGCGCCCTGCTGTCCGGTGAGATCCGGGACGGCGACGAGGTCCTCGTCGACTGGCCGGCCGACGTCGCCGACGGCGACGCCGGGCTGAGCGTCACCCGCTCCGCCGGTCCGGGGGGCGACCCCGGCCCGGAGGCCGCCGCGGCCGACCCGGCGGCTCCGCTGGCGCTGGGGTCCGGCTCCGAGTGAGCGACCCGTGCCCGCCGTCCGCTGCCGCGGGCGGCGGGCACGGCGGTCTCGGGCTGCTCGTCGCGGCGGCCCGGTAGCCCGTCATGGGCTCGTCGAGGCGGTGGCGCCGGGGCGGAGGACGGGCCGGAGAGCAGTCCGGTCACCGGGCCGACGGGCGCCGCCCCGCGCGTGGTGCCGGAGGGACTCGTCCGGGTGGAGGGGGTGCGGCGAGGCGGCTGTTGCGGTGCCGGAAGAGCCGGGATACGGGATGATCATCGACGTTCGTACGCGAAGGTCACCCGAGGAGCCGTCATGACGTCAGGACCGCAGGACCCCCAGCAGGGTGGGTCCGGCCAGCAGCCCCCCTACGGCCAGCAGCCCGGGTACGGGCAGCAGCCCGGCTACGGCCAGCAGCCCGGGTACGGGCAGCAGCCCGGCTACGGCCAGCAGCCCGGCTACGGCCAGGGCGCCCCGGGCCAGCCGGGCCAGTACGACTACCCCGTGGCGCCGGGCGCCCCGTACGGCGGCGAGCCGAGCGCCCCGACGGAGCGGCCGACCACGGTCAAGGCCGGCATCGGCGCCTTCCTGGCGAACACCGTCATCGGGCTGATCAGCTCGATCCTGACCTTCGCCGACCTGGACGCCTACATCGACGACGCCGCGCTCGACCAGAGCCTCAGCCGCGACGAGGTGTCCACGGTCATCACCATCGGCGCGGTCATCGGCCTGGTCATCACGGCGGCCTTCCTGCTGGTGCTCTGGTTCGCCTGGAAGGGCCACAACTGGGCCCGCATCGTGCTGTTCGTCCTCGGCGGGCTCAACGTGCTGTTCAGCCTGCTCGGCGCCTCGGCGCTGGGGTTCCTCGGCCTGCTCCAGCTGCTGCTGGTCATCGCCGGCATCGTGCTGCTGGCGCTCAAGCCCTCCAACGAGTGGTTCAAGGCCGAGACACAGCGGCGCAACCGCTTCTGAGCCGGGTCAGTCCGAGCCGCGGCTGCGTGGACCAGCGGTCCACGCAGCCGTGGTGCGGGCCGCCAGGCTGGCCACGGCCGCCGCGCACAGCACCAGCACCAGCAGGGTCGAGACGGCGACGCCGCCGGCCAGGAACGTCGCCGCGAGGGTGACCAGCCCCAGCACCGCACTGGTCGCGATCCCCGCCCAGCGGGCCCAGCCGGACCGGCGGGCCAGCCCGGCCGCCGAGACGGCCGCCAGTCCCCCGAAGACCACCGCCTGCACCAGGTTGACCAGCACGATCCGCTCGGCGTCCGACCGGGGCGAGCCGGGCTGGGCGTCGGCGAGGGCGTCGACCACGGCGTCCCGGGCCAGGAACGTGAACAGCGCGTTGAGCAGCAGGAGCACGGCCAGCCCGGCGAGCAGGCCCACCGACATCCGCGCCGACAGCGGCATCCCCGGGCGGGCCTCGCCCGAGCCGAGCGGACCGGGGGACGACGAGCGGGCACTCACCCGCCCAGCCTGGCACGCCGTCGGCGCGTGCAGCCGCCGTCCGGGGCGGCACCGCGTGGCGAGCCGGCCCGGCTGCCATGCTCGACGGCCAGCGCACCCGACCGCCGCACCCCGCCGGCGTCGTCCCGACGAGCAGGAGCCCCCCCACCGTGAAGGCCCCCCGGTCCCGACCCCTCCTGCCGTCCCGGCCCGGCGCCGCCCGGCTGGCCCCGCTGCTGGCGGTCCCCCTGCTGCTCGGCGGGCTCGCGGCCTGCAGCTCCGACGACGAGAGCGGCGCCGCCGCCGCCAGCAGCGCGTCCGCGGGCGCGGCCGGCAGCACCGCGCCGAGCAGCCCCCCGGCGGTGACCGGCCCGATCGGGCCCGGCTGCGCGGTGTTCCCGGACGAGGGTCCCGCCAGCCCGGCCGCGCTGGCCACCACGCCGGTCGGCGCCGCCGCGGGCGCCGTCCCGGAACTGAGCACCCTCACCTCGGCCGTGCTGACGGCCAACCTGGTCGACGTGGTCAACACCCGCGAGGACGTCACCCTGCTGGCGCCCACGAACGCCGCCTTCGACGCGCTCGGCCCCGAGGCGCTGCCCGCCCTGCTGGCCGACGTGCCCCGGCTGACCGCGCTGCTCACCCACCACGTCCTCCCGGGCCGGCTGGCGCCCGAGGAACTGGTCGGCGAGCACACCACCCTCGCCGGCGACCGGGTGACCGTCACCGGGCCGGCCGAGGCCCCCAGCGTGTCTGCCGACCAGACGGTGGCCGGCGCCGCACCGGCGACCGTCGTCTGCGGCAACGTGCCGACGGCGAACGCCACCGTCTACCTCGTCGACCAGGTGCTCGCCCCCGTCGGCTGAGCGCTCCGGCGGGCTCCCCGGCCGCCGACCGGGCCCGCCGGGGCTCAGTAGGGTGGCCGGCCATGGACGTCCCCACGCCGGCGCACCCCGATCGCGACCGACTGCTCGAGCTCATCGTCGACCTCGCCGTGGTGCACGGGAAGGTGACGCTCTCCTCCGGGCAGGAGGCCGACTGGTACATCGACCTGCGCCGGGTGACGCTGCACCACGAGGCCGCGCCGCTGGTCGGCCGGGTGATGCGGCAGCTCACCGGCGACCTGCGCTACGACGTCGTCGGCGGGCTCACCCTGGGCGCCGACCCGGTGGCCACCGCGATGCTGCACGCCGCCTCCGCCGGGGAGGGCTTCCTGGACGCCTGCGTGGTGCGCAAGCAGACCAAGCAGCACGGCATGCAGCGCCGGATCGAGGGCCCGGACGTCGCCGGGCGCCCGGTCCTGGTCGTCGAGGACGTCTCCACCACCGGCGGCAGCCCGCTGACCGCGGTCGAGGCGCTGCAGGAGGCCGGCGCCGAGGTCGTCGCGGTCGCCGTCATCGTCGACCGCGGGGCGCGGGCGGCCGTCGAGGCGGCCGGCCTGGAGTACCGCGCGGCGTTCGACCTGGCCGACCTCGGTCTCGCCTGAAGAAGGACCCCCGTGCCCCCCACCACTCGCAGGCTCGCGGCGGGGCCCTGCACGGGGGCCGGGGGGCTGGGCGGACGTACCGTGGCGCCGTGACCGCCCTCACGACGACGTGGGTCCGCGAGCTCCAGGACGCACTGGGCCCGGACGGCGTGCTCACCGACCCCGACGTCACCACCGCCTATGCCCGCGACCAGGCGATGCTCGCCCCCGCCGGGCTGCCGGCCGCGGTGGCGCTGCCGCGCAGCACCGAGGAGGTCGCGGCCGTGCTGCGGCTGGCCGGCCGGCACGGGGTCCCGGTGGTGCCGCGCGGCGCCGGCTCCGGACTGGTCGGGGCGGCCAACGCCGTCGACGGCTGCATCACCCTCGCGCTGACCCGGATGGACGCCGTCCTGGAGGTCTCCGCGGCCGACCGGCTGGCCGTCGTCCAGCCCGGCGTGGTCAACAAGACGCTGCGCGACGCCGCCCGGGAGCTCGGGCTGTTCTACCCGCCGGACCCGGCCAGCTACGACTGGTGCACCCTCGGCGGCAACCTGGCGATGAACTCCGGCGGGCTGTGCTGCGTCAAGTACGGGGTCACCACCGACTACGTGCTCGGCCTGGAGGTGGTCCTCGCCGACGGGCGGGTGCTGCGTACCGGGCGGCGCACCGTCAAGGGCGTGGCCGGCTACGACCTCGCCCGGCTGTTCGTCGGCTCCGAGGGCACCCTCGGGGTGATCACCGAGGCGACGCTGGCGCTGCGCCCGGCCCCGCAGCCGCCGGTCACCCTGGTCGCCAGCTTCGGCACCAGCGCCCAGACCGGCCAGGTCGTCGAGCAGGTGGTCACCAGCGGCCTGGTGCCCAGCATGCTCGAGGTGATGGACCGGACCTGCATCCGCGCCGTCGACGACCTGATGAAGGCCGACCTGGACCGGGACGCCGCGGCCCTGCTGCTGGCCCAGTCCGACAGCGGCGGCGAGGTGGCTGCCGCGGAGATCGCCGCGTTGACCCGGCTGTGCGAGGCCGCGGGCGCGGACTTCGTGCACTCCACCGACGACCCGGCCGAGGGCGACCTGCTGATGATCGCCCGGCGGATGGCGCTGCCCGCGCTGGAGCGGCTGGGCAGCAGCCTGCTGCTGGACGACGTCGCCGTCCCCCGGTCGCAGGTGGCCACCTTCATCGACGGCTGCGACGCGATCGCCGCCACCGCCGGCCTGGTGGTGGGGGTGGTCGGGCACGCCGGCGACGGCAACATGCACCCGACCGTCGTCTTCGACGGCGCCGACCCCGACCAGCGCACCCGGGCCTTCGCCGCCTTCGACGCCATCCTGGAGCTCGGGCTGTCCCTGGGCGGCACGATCACCGGCGAGCACGGCGTCGGCACGCTCAAGGCCGACTGGCTGGAACGGGAGATCGGCCCGGTGTCGCTGTCGGTGCACCAGGCGATCAAGGACGCGCTCGACCCGGCCGGGATCCTCAACCCGGGGAAGGTCTTCCGCCGCGCCGCCGTCGGCGACCTGGCCGCCGTCGGCCGGCTGCCCGGCGCCTGACCGCCGCCGCGGTGGCAGGGTGGCCGGCATGAGCGAACGCCTGCTGGTCATCGGCGGGGACGCCGCCGGGATGTCCGCCGCCGCGCAGGCCCGCCGGTTGCGCACCGCCGACGAGCTGGAGATCGTCGTCCTGGAGCAGGGCGAGGACGTCTCCTACTCCGCCTGCGGCATCCCCTACTGGGTCGGCGGCCAGGTCACCGACCGGGCCGACCTGATCGCCCGGACGCCGGCGCAGTTCGCCGCCGCCGACATCACCGTGCGCACCGGCACCCGGGCCGAGGCGATCGACCTGGACGCCGGCGCCGTGCGCACCGCCGGCGGGGAGCGGATCGGCTACGACCGGCTGGTGGTCGCCACCGGTGGCCGGCCCACCCGGCCGCCGATCCCCGGCCTGGACGCCGACGGGGTGTTCGGCGTGCACCGGCTGGACGACGGCGCAGCGGTCCGGGCCGCGGTGGCGGCCGGTGCCCGCCGCGGGCTGGTGCTCGGCGGTGGCTACATCGGCCTGGAGATGGCCGAGGCGCTGCAGCGCCGCGGGCTGGAGGTCACCGTCGTGCTCGCCGACCCGCTGCCGATGCAGCTGCTGGACGCCGACATGGGCCAGCGGGTCTGCGACGGCATGGTGGCGATGGGCATGACGGTGCACACCGACCAGGCGGTGCGCGAGGTGCTGGTGGACGCGGCCGGCCGGGCGTGCGGGGTGCGCACCGACGTCGGCAGCTACGAGGCCGACCTCGTCGTCCTCGGGCTGGGCATGGGGCCGGAGGCGCGGCTGGCCGCCGACGCCGGGCTGGCGATCGGGCCGACCGGTGCGGTCGACGTCGACCGCAGCCAGCGCTGCCGCGACCATCCGGAGGTGTTCGCGGCCGGCGACTGCGCGCAGACCTTCCACCGGGTCACCGGCGAGGTGGCGCACGTGGCGCTGGGCACGCACGCCAACAAGCAGGGCCGGGTCGCGGGCTCGGTGATCGGTGGCCGGCCGGCCCGGTTCGCCGGGGTGCTGGGCACCGCGGTGACCAAGGTGGGGGAGCTGGAGATCGGCCGCACCGGGCTGTGCACCACCCAGGCCGAGCAGGCCGGGTTCGCCTACCGCACCGACGTCATCGAGGGCACGACCCGGGCCGGCTACTACCCGGGCGCCGAGGACATCGCGGTGAAGCTGGTCACCGAGGCCGGCTCGGGCCAGCTGCTGGGTGCCCAGGTGGTCGGCGGAACGGGGTCGGCCAAGCGGATCGACGTGCTGGCCACCGCCATCTGGGCCGGCATGACCGCCGAGGAGCTCGCCGGCAGCGACCTGTCCTACGCGCCGCCGTTCTCGCCCACCTACGACCCGGTGGTGGTCGCCGCCCGCGCCGTCAGCCGCATCGAGCAAGGCTGATCAAGGGCCCCGCTGCCCCCCACGCCACGCTGCGCGCGGCGCGGGCCCCTGCAGCGGGGCCGGAGGTTGGCGCGATACTGGCGGCGAGTGAGCGCAGCTGGTCCCGACGTCAGGAGAGCACCGCATGCCCATCGCGACCCCCGAGGTCTACGCCGACATGATCACCCGGGCGAAGGAGGGCGGCTTCGCCTACCCGGCGATCAACTGCACCTCGTCCGAGACGATCAACGCCGCGCTGCGTGGCTTCGCCGACGCCGGCAGCGACGGGATCATCCAGTTCTCCACCGGTGGCGCCGAGTTCGGCTCCGGCACCCGGGTCAAGGACATGGTCACCGGCGCGGTGGCGCTGGCCGAGTTCGCCCACGTGGTCGCCGACCGCTACCCGGTCAACGTCGCGCTGCACACCGACCACTGCCCCAAGGACAAGCTGGACGACTACGTCCGCCCGCTGATCGCGATCAGCAAGGACCGGGTCGACGCCGGCCAGGCGCCGCTGTTCCAGTCGCACATGTGGGACGGGTCGGCCGTCGAGCTCACCGAGAACCTGCAGATCGCGCAGGAGCTCATCGAGAAGTGCGCCGCCGCCAAGATCGTGCTCGAGGTGGAGATCGGTGTCGTCGGCGGCGAGGAGGACGGCGTCGCCCACGAGATCAACGAGAAGCTCTACACCGCCGACGGTGACTTCGTGCGCACCGCGGAGGCGCTGGGCTTCGGGGAGAAGGGCGTCTACCTGCTGGCGGCGACCTTCGGGAACGTGCACGGCGTCTACAAGCCGGGCAACGTCAAGCTCCGGCCCGACGTCCTCAAGCGGGGGCAGGAGGTCGTCGCCGAGCAGTTCGGCACCGCGGAGAAGCCGTTCAACCTGGTCTTCCACGGCGGCTCCGGCTCGGACCTCTCCGACATCCGCGAGGCGATCTCCTACGGCGTGGTGAAGATGAACGTCGACACCGACACCCAGTACGCGCTGACCCGGGCCATCGCCGGCCACATGTTCAGCAACTACGACGGCGTGCTGAAGGTGGACGGCGAGGTCGGCGTGAAGAAGACCTACGACCCGCGCACCTACATGAAGCTGGCCGAGGCCAGCATGGCCGACCGCATCGTGCAGGCCTGCGAGGACCTGCTCTCGGCCGGTCAGTCGCAGGCGGGCTGAGCCGTGACCTCCGCACACCGCAATCTGCTCGGCGAGCCGCCGGCCACCCTGCTGCCCGGCATCCCCGCCGCCGACGACGCGCTCGCCGCCGGCACCGACCCGGCCGAGGTGGCCGCCGCCCACCCGACCGCCAGCGCCGCCTGGGCCGCGCTGGCCGAGACCGCGCTGGAGGGCGGCCGCACCATCGAGGCCTACGCCTACGCCCGCACCGGCTACCACCGCGGCCTGGACGCGCTGCGCCGCAACGGCTGGAAGGGCTTCGGCCCGGTGCCGTGGTCGCACGAGCCCAACCAGGGCTTCCTGCGCTGCGTCACGGTGCTGGCGAAGGCCGCCGAGCGGATCGGTGAGCTCGACGAGCACGAGCGCTGCGCCCAGCTGCTGCGCGACTGCGACCCCTCCCTGGCTGCCTGAGCCCACCGGCCGCACGATTACGGCCCGTGACCGTCCTGATGCCGGGACGGTCACGGGCCGTTAGCGTCGACGTCCGGTCGACGCCAGCAGGGCGTCGCCCCGAGGAGAGGGGCTCGTCATGGTCACCCTGTTGTGGATCCTCGCAGTCGTGCTGGTGATCGCGGGCATCGTCGCGATCGTCCGGAAGCAGCTGCTGTGGGGCATCGTGCTCATCGTCGTCGGGCTGCTGGTCGGCCCGGGCGGTGTCAGCGTCTTCAACTGACGTCGCGCCCCCTCACGCCGTCGTGAGGGGGCGCCCGCTCAGCGGCGCTGGTGCCTCTCGCGCAGCGAGTCGGTCAGCCGCGACAGCTCGTCGCCGCCGGCCACCAGCCGGGTCAGGTCGTGCACGTCGACGTCCTCCCGGGTCAGGTCACCGGCCACCCGCCCACCGCCCAGCAGCAGGAACCGGTCGCCCACCAGGTGGGCGTACTGCGGGCTGTGCGTCACGAACAGCACGGCCAGCCCCGAGTCCCGGGCGGCCAGCACCGACTGCAGCACCAGGGCCCGCTGGGCCACCGTCATCGGCGCCGTCGGCTCGTCGATCACCAGCACCCGGGCACCGAAGTGCAGGGCGCGGGCGATCGCCAGGCTCTGCCGCTCCCCGGCCTGCAGCGCACTGGCCGCCTGGTCGGCGTCCAGCCCGGTGACCCCGACCCGGGCCATCGCGCGGGTGGTGATCTCCTCGGCCCGCCCCACGTCCAGCCGGCGGAACGGCCACAGGCCGCGGGTGGGCTCGGCGCCGAGGAAGAAGTTCCGCCACACCGACATCAGCGGGGCGATCGCCAGGTCCTGCCAGACGGTGGCGATGCCCTGCGCGCGGGCCTGTCGCGGCGAGCGCAACCGCACCGGGCGGCCGTCGACCAGCAGCTCGCCCTCTGCCGGCTGCTCCATGCCGGACAGGACGGCGACCAGCGTCGACTTGCCCGAGCCGTTCTCCCCGAGCACGCAGGTCACCTCTCCCCGGCGCAACGCCAGCGAGACCCGGAAGAGCGCCGGCACGCTGCCGAAACGCACCGTGACGCCGCGCAGCTCGAGCACGGGCGCGGGCACGTCGGTGGGCCGGTCGTCGGTGGGCCGGTCGTCGGCCGGCTGGTCGTCGGCCGGCTGGTCGACGGGCTCGGGAGGGCCCTGCCACGCGGTGCTCACGATCGGGGCACCGCCCGCAGCCGGCGGCGCACGACCCCGTTGACCAGCAGGGCGACCAGCAGGAGCGCACCGAGGAAGGCCTCGAACCAGCGGGGGTCGTAGCCGGAGAGGGTGATCCCCTCCCGGGAGACGGCGTAGAGCAGCGCGCCGAGCGATGCCCCCACGGTGGAGCCGTACCCGCCGGTGAGCAGGCAGCCGCCGATCACCGCGACCACGATGAACTCGATCTCGGTGCCGAGCGCCGGGGTCACCTGCACCGCCCCCAGCCGTGCCAGCCCGAGGGTGCCGATCAGCCAGCCGGCCGCCGCGGTGCCCAGGAAGAGCAGCACGGTGGTGCGCCCGACGGGCACGCCCAGCTCGCGGGCCGGCCGTGGCGCCCCGCCGCTGGCGAACACGGCGTTGCCGAACCGGGTGCGCCACAGCAGCCAGGTGGTCACGCCGGTGGCCGCGATCCACCACAGCACCGAGACCGGGAACCGTCCGTCACCGAGCTGCGCCGTCGACCCGAAGAGGGCGTGCGCGGAGTCCCAGCCGGGCTCCCCACGGAGGCCACCGACCCGGGGCGCGTCGGCGACGGCGGCGGCGACCGCCTGCGCGGCGCCGGACAGGATCAGGAACGTCGCGAGGGTCACCAGGAAGCTCGGCAGGCCGGTGCTGACCACCAGTAGTCCGTTCACCGCCCCGACCAGCAGCGCCGCGACGAGGGAGAGCAGCAGGGCGGGCCAGAGCCCCAGCCCCAGCTCGGTGACCAGCAGCGCGGTCAGCAGCGAGCTGCTCACCGCGACCACGCCGATCGACAGGTCGAACTGCCCGGCCACCAGCAGCAGGGCGACCGCCACGCCACCGATCCCCAGGGGCGCGGCGACCTCGAGCACGGCGGCCAGGCCCGCGGACGAGATCAGGTCCGGGGACTGGACCCCGAAGAACACCGTCAGCAGGGCCACGCCGACCAGCGCGCTGACCCCCGGGCGGGCCAGCAGGCGGTCGAACGCCCGGCGGCCACGCGAGCGGGGCGCCACCGGCGCGGGTGGGCCGAAGGCCAGGGAGCGGTCGGGGGTCACCGGCAGGGACCGGTCGGGCGACGGGACGACGGCAGCGCGACCTCCTCGGGCGGGACGGTCTCCCCAGTGTCCACGATCCGGCGCCGGGTGCCCGACGGAGGTGGCAGCCGGTGCCGGTCGCGGGTGGGCCGTCCCTCAGGGGCGCAGGCGCCAGCGCACCCGGTCGTCGGCGTACCAGGTCCACTTCGTGACCTCGCGGTCGAACGGCACGCCGTCCCGGACCACCTGGGCGGGGGCGCAGGCGATCTGCAGCGCCCGGCCGGTCGAGCGGCGCACCGGGCGCAGCGGCAGCCGCACCACCGCCACGGACAGCCGGTCCACCGCCGTCCAGTCCGGGCGCACGTCCATCCGGGTGATCTCGCCGTCGGCCACCCGGTCGTCGTCGCAGTACGCCTGCGCGCCGAACCGCCGGCCCAGCGCCCGGCGCGGCTCGCCGGTCGCGGACACCCGGCCGGCGTGCAGCAGCACGCCGCCGTGGTCGTCGCGCACCAGCGGCAGCTCCCGCTCGGGCCCGGTGCCCACGCCCAGCGCGCGGGCCAGCCCGGTCGACGCGGTGTCCTCCGCCGGGGTCCAGGCGACCGGCACGGCGGGCAGCCGCTCGGTCCGCCACAGCCGGGTCAGCACGGCGGAGAGCGCGGGCACCGGGCCCAGCACGCGCACCTCGTGGGCGCCGTCCACCACCGAGGCGACGTGCCGGCGGGAGGGCGGCTGGACCGCCGCCAGGCCGCGCAGATCGAGCTGGGTGGCGGGCATGCGGATACCCTGCCACCTGGCTCGCCGGGACCTGCCGGTGCGACGAACGAGGAGACCCACCGCATGCCCGCAGTCGTGCTGATCGGCGCCCAGTGGGGCGACGAGGGCAAGGGCAAGGCCACCGACCTGCTGGGCGGGCGGGTGCCCTACGTGGTCCGCTACCAGGGCGGCAACAACGCCGGCCACACCGTGATCACCCCGGACGGCGAGAAGTACGCGCTGCACCTGATCCCCAGCGGCATCCTGACCCCGGGCTGCACGCCGGTCATCGGCAACGGCGTGGTCATCGACCCCGAGGTGCTCATCGGCGAGCTCGCCGGCCTCGAGGAGCGCGGCGTCGACACCTCGCGCCTGGTCATCTCCGCCGACGCGCACCTGATCATGCCGCACCACCGCGCCCTGGACCGGGTCACCGAGCGGTTCCTCGGCCAGCGCAAGATCGGCACCACCGGCCGCGGCATCGGCCCGGCGTACGGCGACAAGGTGGCCCGCAACGGCATCCGGGTCGCCGACCTGCTCGACCTGTCCATCCTGCGGCAGAAGCTCGAGGGCACGCTGCAGGAGAAGAACCAGGTGCTGGTCAAGGTCTACAACCGCAAGGCGATCGACGTCGACGAGGTGGTCGAGGAGTACGCCGGCTACGCCGAGGCGCTCAAGCACCGCATCGTCGACACCCGCCTGCTGCTGGGCAAGGCCCTCGACGCCGGCGAGTGGGTGCTGCTGGAGGGCTCGCAGGGCACCCTGCTCGACGTCGACCACGGCACCTATCCGTTCGTCACGTCGTCCAACCCGACCGCGGGCGGCGCGGCCGTCGGCGCCGGTGTCGGCCCGACCCGGATCGAGCGGGTCGTCGGCATCCTCAAGGCCTACACCACCCGGGTGGGCTCCGGGCCCTTCCCGACCGAGCTGCACGACCAGTGGGGCGAGTACCTGCGCAAGCACGGCGGCGAGGTCGGCGTCACCACCGGCCGCGACCGGCGCTGCGGCTGGTTCGACGCCGTGGTCGCCCGCTACGCCAGCCGGGTCAACGGCATCACCGACTACTTCCTCACCAAGCTCGACGTGCTGTCCGGGCTGGAGACGGTGCCGATCTGCGTCGCCTACGACGTGGACGGCGTCCGGCACGAGGAGATGCCGATGACGCAGACCGACTTCCACCACGCGAAGCCGATCTACGAGGAGATGCCCGGCTGGTTCGAGGACATCACCGGCTGCCGCCGCTTCGAGGACCTGCCGGCCAACGCGCAGGCCTACGTCCGGCGGCTCGAGGAGCTCTCCGGTGCCCGCGTCAGCGTCATCGGCGTCGGCCCCGGCCGCGACGAGAACGTGGTGCTGCACGACCTGATCTGAGCTGACGGCGGCCAGCTGGGGCGCACCGCGGCCAGACCTGAGGACGGCGTCGTCCGGCAGGACGACTGTGGCCTGGCGTCGCGGGGCCGGAGGCTCCCGACGTCAGGGCACCCAGCGGCTCACCCGAGGTCGGGACGGCACCTGGCCGCGGTGCGATCCGTGAGGATCGCCGGGTGCACCGCTCAGACGCGGGGGCGGACGGGGGCCATGGCGGCGGCGGAGAGCTCGGCGCGGGCCCGGTAGGCGGTCTCCGGGGCGTCGGCGATCACGCCGTCCACCCCGAGGGCGAAGAGCAGCCGGGCCTCGGTCTGGGCGTCGCCCAGCCCGCTGGGGTCGCTGCCGCGGCGCAGGTGGCTGGGCAGGAACACGTTCTCCGGCCGCAGCGTCCACGGCTCGACGGTCAGTCCGGCCCGGTGCGCCTGGCTGACCAGGTCGGAGACGCCGACCAGGCCACCGGCGGCGTCGTGCAGCAGGATCCGGCCCTTGTGCGGGGCGATCCCGTCGGCGTAGGTGGAGACCTCCCGCAGACCCGAGGGGGTCACCAGGGCGTCCTGCACGCCCTCCTCCTCGATCAGCTGGACCAGGCGCGGTCCGCCGGTGCCCAGGTCGGCCCGCAGGGCGCGCAGCGCCGACTGCTCGAAGGCCATCACGACCACCGGGCCGTCGGGGCGGGCGCCGTCCAGCCGGCGCAGCTCGGCAGCGACCAGCTCGGTCATCGGCAGGCCCTGGGCGGCGAACCAGGCCGGGTACTTCAGCTCCGCCTGCACCCGCACCGGGCGCTCCGGGGTCGACCGGCGCCGGGTGATCTCCACGACCTCGGCGAGGGTGAGCACGCCGTACCGGCCGTCGTAGGCGGTGTTCAGCGGCCGCATCGCAGGCAGCCGCTCGACCGCGCGCAGCGTGCGCACCTCGGCGAGGGTGAGGTCCTCGGTGAACCAGCCGGTCACCTCCTCGCCGTCGACCTCCTGGGTGCGCCGGCGATCGGCGAACTCCGGGCGGGAGGCGATGTCGGTGGAGCGGGAGAGCTCGTTCTCGTGCCGGGCGACGAGGGCGCCGTCCCGGGTGACCACGAGGTCGGGCTCGACGAGGTCGGCCCCGAGGTCGATGGCCAGCTCGTAGCTGGCGGCGGTGTGCTCGGGGCGGTAGCTGGGGGCGCCGCGGTGCCCGATGACTAGCGGGGAGCGGGCCTGGCGAGGCGTACGAACGGCCTTCAGGCCGGTCTCCGACATGACTCCAGGGAAACCCAGTTCGCTGTCCGGGGCCTGAACACGCGCCGACTTCATGCAGACAAATCGGGGGACAGCGGCCTCACCTGGAGAGCAGCATGACCCGTGTGAGTGATCTCTCAGTCCCGGCCGTCGGGGCCACGGCCGTGCCGGGGGTGCCGGACGGCTGCGTCGCGGCCCGGGTCGCCCGCGTCGACCGGGCCCTGCTGACCGTGCTGACCGCCGAGGGCGAGCGCCGGGTGCCGTGGAGCGGGCCGCGCGAGGACGGTGGGCCGGCGGTGGGCGACTGGGTGGCGCTGCGGGCCGAGCGGGCCGTGCGGCTGCTGCCCCGCCGGACGGCGTTCGTCCGGACGGCGGCCGGGCGCACCTCCGCGCCGCAGGTGGTGGCGGCCAACGTCGACCTGGTGCTGGTCGTGGACTCCCTGGTCGGGGAGGCGCGGCTGCGCCGGGTGGAGCGCTACCTGGCGGTGGCCTGGGCCAGCGGGGCGACCCCGGTGGTGGTGCTGACCAAGGCCGACCTGTGCGCCGACGTGCCGGCCGCGGTGGCCGCCGTGGCCGAGGACGCCGTCGGGGTCGACGTCCTGGCCGTCAGCGCGACCACCGGGGCGGGGACGGCGCAGGTGGCGGCGCTGATCGGCCCCGGGCGCACCGCGGTCATGGTGGGCCCCTCCGGGGTCGGCAAGTCGTCGCTGACCAACGCGCTGGCCGGGCGGCCGGTCGCCGGGACCGCCGGCATCCGCGCCGACGGGCGCGGCCGGCACACCACCACGGCGCGGGAGCTGCACCAGCTGCCCGGCGGCGGTCTGCTGATCGACACCCCCGGCATGCGCGAGCTGGCGCTGCCCGGCGGCGACGGGCTGGACGCCGCCTACGCCGACGTCGCCGGCTGGGCCGCGGACTGCCGGTTCCGGGACTGCGCGCACCGCACCGAGCCCGGCTGCGCGGTCGCGGCGGCGATCGACCGCGGCGACCTGGACCCGGCCCGCTTCACCGCCTGGCGGAAGCTGCAGGCCGAGGCGCACCGGCAGGAGCTGCGCGCCGACGCCCGGGCCCGCGCCGCCGAGTCCGCCCGCCTCCGCGCCGTCCACCGGCAGCGCCGCTCAGCCCCGGGGCAGGAACGGCCCGCGCGGTGGAGTGGGTAGGTTCGCCGGGTGCGCGTCCTCGTGATCGGTTCCGGTGCCCGGGAGCACGCCCTGTGCGTGGCTCTGCAGTCCGACCCCGCCGTCACGGCGCTGGCCTGCGCGCCGGGCAACGCCGGCACGGTGACCCTCGCCCAGGCCTTCCCGCTGGACGTCGCCGACCCGGTCGCGGTGAGCGCGCTGGCCACCGAGTGGCAGGCCGACCTGGTCGTGATCGGCCCGGAGGTGCCGCTGGTCGCCGGTGCCGCCGACGCCGTCCGCGAGGCCGGCATCGCCTGCTTCGGCCCCTCGGCCCAGGCCGCCCAGATCGAGGGCTCCAAGGCCTTCGCCAAGCACGTGATGACCGCCGCGGGCGTGCCGACCGCCGGGTTCTGGGCCGTCGGCGGCCCGGCCGAGCTGGAGACGGCGCTGGACGAGGCCGGCGCGCCGTACGTGGTCAAGGACGACGGCCTGGCCGCCGGCAAGGGCGTGCTGGTCACCACCGACCGGGCGGCGGCGGTCGCGCACGGGAAGGCGGTGCTGGACGCCGGCCACTCGGTGCTGATCGAGGAGTTCCTCGACGGCCCGGAGGTCTCGCTGTTCGCCCTCTCCGACGGGACGACGGTGGTGCCGCTGCTGCCCGCGCAGGACCACAAGCGCCGGGACGACGGTGACGGCGGCCCCAACACCGGCGGCATGGGCGCCTACGCCCCGCTGCCCTGGGCGCCGGCCGGCCTGGTCGAGGAGGTGCGGGCCACCGTCCTGCAGCCGACGATCGACGAGATGGCCCGACGCGGTGAGCCGTTCAGCGGCCTGCTCTACGCCGGGCTGGCGCTGACGTCCCGGGGCGTCCGGGTGGTCGAGTTCAACGCCCGCTTCGGCGACCCGGAGACCCAGGTCGTGCTGCCGCTGCTGGAGACCCCGCTGGCCGGGCTGCTGAACGCCGCGGCCACCGGCACGCTGGCCGACCAGCCGCCGCTGCGCTGGCGGGACGGCGCCGCCGTCACCGTGGTGGTCGCCGCCGACGGGTACCCGGAGCGGCCGCGGCTGGGCGACCCGATCACCGGCGCGGACGGCGAGGGCGTGCTGCACGCGGGCACCGCGGTCGGCGCGGACGGGCAGGTGCACTCCGCCGGTGGGCGGGTGCTGTCCGTGACCGCGGTCGGCGCGGACCTCGCCGCGGCCCGGCAGACCGTCTACGAGCGGCTGGCCTCGGTGCGGCTGGCCGGCGCCCACTGGCGCACCGACATCGGCCTGGCCGCCGTCGAGGGCCGCATCACCGTCTGAGCCACCGGCCGGGTGGTTCCCACCGTCGGCCGTCCTCCGCCGGGGCGGGTCGACCCACGCGAGCTCTGGTCGAGCCGCGTCCTGCCGTGGCTCGACGTGGTCCTGGGCGGGTCGATCCGTGCCGGTGGACGTTCGGCCGTGCTCGTCGCCGGGGTGTGGCACGTGCGGACGTCGGCGACGGACGAGGCGGTCCTCACGACCTGATGTCTGCGCTGCCCTCCCGGAACACCGTGACGGTCCGGATCAGCCCACCGCCGACCGTGAAGAAGACGGCGATGTCGAACTCGCGTCGCTCCTCCTGGACCACGAGCACCTCCCGGAGGACTGCGGCTGCTGTCTCTTCCTCGGCGAGCAGCGTCCGTACCGCGAGGGACGGTTGCATGGCCCACAGGCCCTGGTCGAAGACGTCGTCCCGGAGCTGCCGGACACCTTGGAACACGTCGGAACCGGTGGCCCAGACGACGTCTTCGTGCAGGCCGGCGATCAGCCGATCCGTGGAATGGGCGTTGAAGGCGTCGAGGTGCGCGAGGACCGCCGCGCGCGTCGCCGCCGGGGAGGCGGCCCCCTTGCTGTCCGGGTCGACAGGCACGGCTCAGCCCGCTCGGACCATCCGGCGGGCCCGCCGGGTGTCCGGTTGCGGCGGTCGTGGCCCCTCGTGGCGGCGGGACAGGTAGGTGCCGGCCACGTTGCCGCAGGCGATGACCGGGACGGCGATCAGCGCGCCGAAGATGCCGCCGATCAGCAGCCCGGCGCCGATGCCGAGAACCACCGCCAGCGGGTGCACCGAGACGGCGCGGCCCAGCAGCAGCGGCTGGAGCACGTGGCTCTCCAGCTGCATGACCAGCACGATGATGCCCAGCGCGATCAGCGCCCGCACCGGGCCGACCGCGACCAGGGTGACCAGCACCGACACGGTGCCGGCCAGGAACGACCCGATGATCGGGATGAACGCGCCGAGGAAGACCAGCGCGGCCAGCGGCACCACCAGCGGCGTCCCGAGGAAGACCAGCCCGATGCCGATGAAGACCGCGTCGAAGGCGGCGACCCCGACGGTGGCCCGCACGTAGGAGATCAGCGTGCGCCACGACCGGCGGGCCGCCTCGTCGATGTAGGCCTGCGCGTTGGTCGGGGCCAGGCCGACCACCCAGAGCCAGATCTGCCGGCCGTCCATCAGGAAGAAGAACAGGGTGAACAGGGTCAGCAGGGCGCCGGTGAGCACCTCGCCGACGGTGGCGGCGGTGGTGAGCGCCCCGGAGGTCAGCACCTCGCGGTTGTCCACGACGGCCTGGTTCGCGCTCTCCACGGCGTCGGTGATCTGGCCGTCGGTGACCGGGAAGGTGCGGGTGACGAAGTCCTGGACCTGGGTGAGCCCCTCGTCGACCTGGGAGGCCAGGTCGTCGTAGCCGGCGGCGAACTCCTCGACCACCAGCGTCACGATGCCGGCGACCACGCCCAGCCCGACGACGAGCATGGTCATCGCCGCCAGCGAGGACGGCCAGCCGCGGCGGCACAGGAACGCCGCCCCCGGCTGCAGCAGCGCGGCCAGCAGCAGCGCGACGATCACCGGGACGACGACCACCGCCACGTAGCCCGCGGCGCGCAGCAGCAGGTACAGCGCCGCGACCACGGCGACGGTGCGCCAGGACCAGGCCGCGGCGATCCGCAGCCCGTTCGGCACGTCGCGCTCGGCGGCGCGCAGCGCCCCGTCGGGGCCCAGCAGGCTGCCGCGGCTGCGGTCCCGGCCGGGCTCCGGCGGCGGGCCGCCCGGTGCCGGCGGCCCGCTGACCCCGCCGTCGACGTCGACGTCCGGGGCGTCCGGGTGCGGGCTGCCTGCTGCGGGCGCCCTGTCGGCCGGGACCTCCCGGGCGGGCGGCGGGGACGTCGTCCCGGCGTCCTCGACGTGGTCGACGACGGCGCGGCTGCCGTCCTCCATCACCAGCACGGTGCCCTCGGGCCAGGCGTGCGGGTCGTGTTCGGCGGCGGCTCTGATCCGTTCGCGGGCCCGGTCGACCACGCGCTTGGCCCGCTGCAACATCGAGTCCTCCGAGCTGATGGGGGCCCGCCCGCAGCGGTGCGAGAGGATGGGGCCGTGGTGCGACGAGCTGACCGGTCCGAAGCGGTACCCGCATGATCGACAGGTACACCCTGCCGGAGATGGGCCGGGTCTGGAGCGACCAGCACAAGTACGAGCTGTGGTGCCGGGTGGAGACTCTCGTCCTCGAGGCGCACGCGGCCGCCGGGCGGGTGCCCGCCGACGTCGTCGAGCCGGTGCGCAACGCCCCGCCGCCCACGCCGGAGCGGGTGGCGGAGATCGAGGAGACGACGCAGCACGACGTCATCGCCTTCCTCACCGCGTGGGCCGACAACACCGAGCCCCGCTCGGCCGCGGCCTACGTGCACCACGGCATGACGTCGTCCGACCTGCTGGACACCGCGCTCGCCGTCCAGCTCACCGACGCCACCGACGTGCTGCTGGCCAAGGCCGACCGGCTGGTGGCCGCGCTGCGCGACCACGGCCTGGCGCACCGGGACACCATCAAGGTCGGCCGTACCCACGGGGTGCACGCCGAGCCCGACGTCTGGGGCCACCGGGTCGCCGATCTGGCCTTCGCCGCCGCCCGCTCCCGGGACCGGCTGCGCCGCGCCCGCGAGGCCGTGGGCGTGGTCGCCATCTCGGGTGCCGTCGGCACGTACTCGCTGATCGACCCCTCGGTCGAGGTGACCGTCGCCGAGGCGCTGGACCTGCGCGCCGCGGACGCCTCCACCCAGGTGGTGCTGCGCGACGGGATCAGCGAGTGGGTGTCCGCGCTGGGCATCATCGCCACGGTCTGCGAGGCGATCGCGCTGGAGGTGCGGCACGGCCAGCGCACCGAGGTGCGCGAGCTGTCCGAGGCGTTCGGCGCGGGGCAGAAGGGCTCCAGCGCCATGCCGCACAAGAAGAACCCGATCCGCTCCGAGCGGATCGCCGGGCTGGCCCGGGTGGTGCGCGCGGCGATCGTCCCGGTCATGGAGGGCATCCCGCTGTGGCACGAGCGGGACATCTCGCACTCCTCCACCGAGCGGGTCTTCCTGCCCGACGCGGCGATCACCACCGACTACCTGCTGGACCTGACCGCCGGCCTGGTGGAGAACCTGGTCGTGGACGCCGACCGGATGCGGGCCAACCTCGAGTCCACCGGGGGGCTGATCTACACCTCCTCGGTGCTGCTGGAGCTGGTCGAGGCCGGCATGGGCCGCGAGCAGGCCTACGCGCTGGTCCAGTCCGCGGCGATGCGCACCTGGAAGGACAGCACCCCGTTCCGGCAGACGCTGCGCGAACGGGCGGCCGAGGACGGCGTGACGCTGGATGAAGCCCGGCTGGACGAGATCTGCCGCCCCGAGCAGTACGTGGCCAACCTTGGCCCGCTGTTCGACCGGCTGGCCGCCCTCTCGTGAGCGGCGTCCCGTTCGAGCTGGTCGCCCGGGGCAAGGTCCGGGAGGTGTACGCGGTCGACGACGCGCGGCTGCTGCTGGTCGCCAGCGACCGGGTCTCCGCCTACGACCACGTGCTGCCCACCCCGATCCCGGACAAGGGGCGGGTGCTCACCGCGCTGTCGGTGTGGTGGTTCGAGCAGCTGGCGCCGGTGCTGGCCGAGCACGGCGCCGAGCACCACCTGCTGGCCTCCGGCGACGACCTGCTCGCCGTCGGCGTGCCGGCCGAGCTGGCCGGCCGGTCGATGCTGGTGCGCCGGCTGGAGATGCTGCCGGTGGAGTGCGTGGCCCGCGGCTACCTGTCCGGCTCGGGCACTTCTGCGTACCAGCGCACCGGCGCGATCGTCGACGTCCCGTTGCCGGCCGGCCTGGTCGAGGGCTCCCGGCTGCCGGAGCCGGTGTTCACCCCCTCGACCAAGGCCGAGGTGGGCGAGCACGACGAGGCGATCGGTTTCGCCCAGGTCGTCGACGCGGTCGGCGCCGGCCGGGCGGAGGCGCTGCGGTCGCTGACCCTGGCGCTCTACGCCCGCGGCGCGGAGATCGCCGAGCAGGCCGGCATCGTGCTGGCCGACACGAAGTTCGAGTTCGGCACAGCCGGTGGGCCCGAGTTCGGCACGGCAGGGGAGACCCTGGTGCTCGGCGACGAGGTGCTGACCCCGGACTCCTCGCGCTTCTGGCCGGCGATCACCTGGTCGCCGGGGGCGCCGCAGCCCTCGTTCGACAAGCAGTACGTACGCGACTGGCTGACCACGTCGGGCTGGGACCGGGTCTCCGAGCCCCCGGAGCTCCCCGAGGACGTCGTCGCCGCCACCCGCGAGCGCTACGTCAAGGCCTACGAGCAGCTCACCGGGCTGCCCTGGAGCTGACGCTCAGTAGATGGCGGTGAGGCCGCGGGCGCGGGCGTTGCGCAGCGCGGTGAACACGTGCGAGCGGATCAGGTCGGCGGCCGGCTCCGGGAGCGCGGTGAAGCGCAGCGACCACTCGTGCAGGTTGTCCTGCCGCGGCCGGCGGCGCACTAGTGCCACCTCGGTGACGAGCTGGTCGGAGTAGAGGTCGAGGTGCAGCGCCAGCGGCTGGCCGCGCTTGGGGAACGGCACACCGACGCCCAGGTCGCCGTGCGGGCGGAAGACGGCGAGCAGGCCGCCCTCGCTGAGGTCCACGGTGCTGCCGACCAGGGTGGTGCGGTCCCAGGAGAGGGTGACCGACAGCCCGATGGGCGCCCGGACGGCGTCGCGGCGCTGGATCCGGCTGGCCGGCCCGGTGAGCTTGACCTTCCAGGTCCCGTCGTCGGCCACGGCGACGGCCTCCGCCGGCACCGAGCGCAGGCCGTCGTCGGACTGCCAGGACAGCTCGAGCATGTCCCGCTCGACGAAGGGAGCGGTCTCGCCGACGCCGTTGCGCGGGGAGCTGATGAAGAGGAAGGAGTCGGTCTCGCGCCGGACCCGGGCGGTGAGCGCCTCGTCCTGGCCCAGCGGCATCACGCTGAGCGCCGTGGAGGCGACCGGGTGGTCGACGTTGGGCTGTCCCGCGACCATCTCTCCGTGCCTCCGACCTGCTCGGCGACCGCCCGGTGGCGGTCGTGTCCGGCCCCATCATCGGCCGGACGGAGTGGTTCTCCAGTGCAACCGTGCAGGTGGATGACCCGTTGGGATGACCCCGGCGGCGGAGGGCTGGGCGACCGGCGTCGAGTTGTGCACGACCGTTCGGCTTCCCGGCGTGGTGTCGGCAGCCGTTCGGCAGCCGGTACCCTCATCGGCGTGTCCCAGGTGGTCGTCGACGTCGTCCTGAAGCCAGAGATCTCCGACCCCCAGGGGCAGGCCGTCCTCGGCGCCCTCGGGCGCCTCGGTCACACCGGGGTGCGCAGCGTCCGTCAGGGCAAGCACTTCGTGCTCGAGGTCGACGGCGAACCCGACGAGGCCGAGCTGCGCCAGATCGCCGAGACGCTGCTGGCCAACCCCGTCATCGAGGACGTCGAGCTGCACCTGCCCGCTCGCACCACCGACTGAGAGAGACCCAGTGCGCATCGGTGTCATCACCTTCCCGGGTTCCCTGGACGACGTCGACGCCGCACGCGCCGTGCGGCTCGCCGGCGCCGAGCCCGTCGCCCTCTGGCACGGCGACCACGACCTGAAGGACGTCGACGCCGTCGTCCTGCCGGGCGGGTTCTCCTACGGCGACTACCTGCGCGCCGGTGCCATCGCCGCGCGCTCGCCGCTCATGGCCGACGTCGTGGCCGCGGCGCACGGCGGCCTGCCGGTGCTGGGCATCTGCAACGGCTTCCAGGTGCTCTGCGAGGCCGGCCTGCTGCCCGGGGCGCTGACCCGCAACAGCCACCTGCACTTCCGCAACCGCGACCAGGGCCTGCTCGTCGAGCGCGCCGACACCGCGTGGACGACGTCGTTCCAGCAGGGCCAGCAGATCGTCGTCCCGGTGAAGAACGGCGAGGGCCGCTACGTCGCCGCCGACGCCGACCTGGACCGGCTGGAGGGCGAGGGCCGGGTGGTGGTGCGCTACGTCGGTGGCAACCCGAACGGCAGCTCGCGCGACATCGCCGGCGTCACCAGTGCCGACGGCCGGGTGGTCGGGCTGATGCCGCACCCGGAGCACGCGGTCGAGGCCCTCACCGGGCCCTCGGTCGACGGTCTGGGCTTCTTCACCTCCGTGCTGACCGCGATGGTCGCCGCGTGAGCGCCGACGTGACGTCGACCCCGCACGCCGCCGACGGCCCGGCCGACGCCGCCGTCCGGTCGATGCCCGACCTGGACACCGTCGAGCGCGCCGCACGCACGCCGGACACCGCGCAGCCCTTCGCCGAGCTGGGGCTCAAGGACGACGAGTACGCCTCCATCAGGGACATCCTCGGCCGCCGGCCGACCACCGCCGAGCTGGCGATGTACTCGGTCATGTGGAGCGAGCACTGCTCCTACAAGTCCTCCAAGGTGCACCTGCGCCGCTTCGGCGACCTGCCGAAGAGCGACGCACTGCTGGTCGGCATGGGCGAGAACGCCGGCGTCGTCGACGTCGGCGAGGGCTACGCGGTCACCTTCAAGGTCGAGTCGCACAACCACCCCAGCTACGTGGAGCCCTACCAGGGCGCGGCCACCGGGGTCGGTGGCATCGTCCGCGACATCCTCACCATGGGCGCCCGGCCGATCGCGGTCATGGACTCGCTGCGCTTCGGCGCCGCCGACGCCCCCGACACCGCCCGGGTGCTGCCCGGCGTGGTCGCCGGGGTCGGCGGCTACGGCAACTGCCTGGGGCTGCCCAACATCGGCGGCGAGCTGCTCTTCGACGAGACCTACGCCGGCAACCCGCTGGTCAACGCCCTGTGCGTCGGCGTGCTGCGGCACGAGGAGCTGCAGCTGGCCAAGGCCGAAGGCGTCGGCAACAAGGTGGTGCTCTTCGGGGCCCGCACCGGCGGCGACGGCATCGGCGGCGTCTCGGTGCTGGCCAGCGAGACCTTCGACGCCGAGGGCCCGGCCAAGCGCCCCGCCGTGCAGGTCGGTGACCCGTTCACCGAGAAGCTGCTGATCGAGGCCTGCCTGGAGATCTTCGCCGCCGGCCTGGTCACCGGCATCCAGGACCTCGGCGGCGCCGGCATCTCCTGTGCCACCAGCGAGCTGGCCGCGGCCGGGTCCGGCGGCATGGCGATCGACCTGGACGCCGTCCCGCTGCGCGACTCCACGCTCACCCCCGCCGAGATCCTGATGAGCGAGTCGCAGGAGCGGATGTGCGCGATCGTCGAGCCGGGCAAGGTCGAGGCCTTCCTCGCCGTCTGCGCCAAGTGGGACGTGCTGGCCACCGTCATCGGTGAGGTCACCGACGGCGAGCGGCTGACCATCGACTGGCACGGCGAGCGGATCGTCGACGTCCCGCCGCGCACCGTCGCCCTGGAGGGACCGCGCTACGAGCGCCCGATGGCCCGCCCGGCCGACCTGGACGCACTGCAGGCCGACGCCCCGCCGTCGTCTTCGACCGACCTGCGGGCCGACTGGCTGGCGATCGTCTCCAGCCCGGACGGCGCGGACAAGAGCTGGGTCACCGAGCAGTACGACCGCTACGTGCGCGGCAACACCGTGCTCGCCCAGCCCGAGGACTCCGGCGTGCTGCGGATCGACGAGTCCAGCAACCTGGGTATCGCGCTGTCCCTGGACGGCAACGCCCGCTTCGCCCGGCTGGACCCCTACACCGGCGCGCAGCTGAACCTGGCCGAGGCCTACCGCAACGTCGCCGTCTCCGGGGCGAAGCCGCTGGCGGTGACGAACTGCCTGAACTTCGGCTCCCCGGAGAACCCCGAGGTGATGTGGCAGTTCGCCGAGGCCGTCCGCGGCCTGGCCGACGGCTGCCGCGAGCTGGGCCTGCCGGTCACCGGCGGCAACGTGAGCCTCTACAACCAGACCGGTGACGTCGCGATCAACCCGACGCCGGTCATCGGCGTCCTGGGCGTGCACGCCGACGTCACCCGCCGGGTGCCCACCGGCTGGCGGGCCGCTGAGGAGTCCGTGCTGCTGCTGGGCGAGTCCCGTGCGGAGTTCGGTGGGTCGGCGTGGGCCGCGGTCGTCCACGGCCACCTGGGCGGGCTGCCGCCCCGGCTGGACCTGGTCGCCGAGCGGTCCCTGGGCGAGCTGCTGGCGGGACTGTCGGCCGACGGGCTGGTCAGCTCCGCGCACGACCTGGCCGACGGCGGCCTGGCCCAGGCGCTGACCGAGTCGGCGCTGCGGTACGGCACCGGCGCCCGGCTGAGCGTGCCCGGTGACCCGACGGCGGCGCTGTTCGGCGAGTCCGTGGCCCGCGTCGTGGTCACCACGACCGACCCGGCGGCGGTGCGTGCCGCCGCCGAGGCCGCGGGCGTGCCGGTCACCGAGCTCGGCACGACGGGTGGCGACGCCCTGGTGCTGGACGGTCTGCTGGAGCTGCCGCTGGACGAGCTGCGGGCGGCCTGGACGGCGACCCTGCCGGCGCTGTTCGGCAGCCCGGAGGTCGCGGTGGGCACCGTGCCGGTGGGCACCGTCCCGACCAGCTGACGTGGCCGGCGTCCCGCCGATCTCCGCCGAGGACCTGCGGGCCGCCGTGGCCCCCACGGCGGCCTGGCTGGCGGGGGAGGGTGAGCAGCCCTCCCGCGCGGTGCTGGGGGCTGCGGTGAAGACCTCGGCCCGCTGGCTGGCCCAGTTCGTGCCCGGCCGTTCGGTCGAGGTGCGGGTGCCGCCGTTCGTCGCCGTCCAGTGCATCCCCGGGCCGCGGCACACCCGCGGCACCCCGCCCAACGTCATCGAGACCGACGCCGCGACCTGGCTGCGGCTGGCGACCGGGGCGCTCTCCTGGGCCGATGCGGTCGCCGCGGGGCGGGTCAGCGCCAGCGGCAACCGTGCCGACCTCTCCGAGCACCTGCCGCTGCGCCCGCTCTCCTCGCGCCCCTCCGGGCCGCACCGCGGCCAGGGGCCGTCCCCCGGCTGAGCCGAGCCGCTTCCTCCGCTCCTCACGGGAGCCGCCGGCCGCAACTCCTCCCGGAGACGGCCTCCGGCCGGGATCCCGTGCGTGGAACGACAGCACCCCCTCTGCCAGGTGGCAGAGGGGGCGCTGTGGTTGGTGCGGGCTGGGTCAGCCGGTGAACAGCGAGCTGGCCGTGCGGATGGTCTGCACCAGTCCGTAGGCCAGCGGGAGGCCCACCAGGGCCCAGGCGAAGGCGACGAGACCGGTCGGCGTGCTGCTCTTCTCGCTCATCGTGCGGTGCTCCGTTCGGGGTCAGCGTGGGCGGTGGCGGGGTTGGTGGCGTGCGGCTGGTGCCACTTGGCCGCCACCGGCTTGACCAGCAGGTTGGCGACGAAGCCGACGGCCAGCAGGCCGACCATGATGAACAGCGCGGGCCGGTAGTCGGCGGCGACGAGCTCGCCGACGGTGCCCCGGGAGTCCAGGACGCCGTTGACGATCAGCGGTCCGGCGATGCCGGCGGCGGCCCAGGCGGTCAGCAGCCGGCCGTGGATGGCGCCGACCTGGTAGGTGCCGAAGAGGTCACGCAGGTAGGCCGGGATGGTCGCGAAGCCACCACCGTAGAAGCTGATGATGATCGCGGCGAGGACGACGAACAGCCAGACCGCGCTGCTGCCGACGGTGGCCAGCAGGACGTAGAGCACCAGGCCCACGCCCAGGTACACCATGTAGATGCCCTTGCGGCCGATGAAGTCCGACGTGGACGACCACACGAAGCGGCCACCCATGTTGAACAGCGACAGCAGGCCGACGAAGCCACCGGCGGTGGCCGCGGCGACGGCGGAGGTGCCGCCCTCGCGGAAGAAGTCCTGGATCATGCCGCTGGCCTGCTCGAGGATGCCGATGCCGGCGGTCACGTTGCAGAACAGCACGGTCCACAGCAGCCAGAACTGCGGGGTCTTGATGGCGTTGGCGGCCGAGACGCTCTCGGTGGTGACCAGGGCCTTCTGCTTGACCGTCGAGGGGTCGAAGCCGGTGGGCTTCCAGTCATCGGCCGGGACGCGGACGATGAAGGCGCCGAACATCATGAAGACCAGGTAGGCCAGGCCGAGGGTGAGGAACAGGCCGGCGACCGAGTTGCCGCTGGGGGTGGTGCCGACCGTGCCGTCGTAGGCCGGGTCGTACCAGTTCATCAGCTGGCGGGACAGCGGCGAGGCGATGAGCGCCCCACCACCGAAGCCCATGATCGCCATGCCGGTGGCCAGGCCCGGACGGTCCGGGAACCACTTGATCAGCGTGGAGACCGGCGAGATGTAGCCGATGCCCAGGCCGATGCCGCCGATGACGCCGTAGCCGAGGTAGACCAGCCACAGCTGCTCGGTCGCGATGCCCAGCGAACCCACGAGGAAGCCGGCCGACCAGAAGCAGGCGGCGGTGAACATGGCGGCACGGGGGCCGTTGCGGTCGACCCAGGTGCCGAAGACGGCGGCCGAGAGGCCCAGCATGACGATGGCGATGGAGAAGATGACGCCGATCGCGGTCAGGGTCGAGTCGAAGTGCGAGACGAGCGCGGCCTTGTAGACGCTGGTGGCGTAGGCCTGGCCGATGCACAGGTGCACGGCGAGTGCTGCCGGGGGGATGAGCCATCGGTTGAACCCGGGCTTCGCGATGATGCGCTCCCGGGCCAGGAAGCTGGGTACTGCCACGGAGACCTCCGAGGTGACGTGACGGCGCGGCCGGTCGGACGAGCCAGCCGCGCGAGACACACTCCTTGTGACCTCCGTCGCGACCGCAGGGACGGTACGACGCGCCGAGCACATCAGGACGTCGTTCGCCCTCATCCGGGTGAGGACGAGACCAATTCGTTGCAGACGCAACCACCAGGCTCCCGGCCAGTGGGCGCGACGGGCGCCCATCGGGCCGCCGTCCCTAGGCTGACGGCATGCCGTACGAGGTCAAGGGCGTCGTCGCCCTGAGCAAGGGTGCCCCGGTCACCATCGAGACGATCATCGTCCCCGACCCGGGGCCGGGAGAGGCCGTCGTCGACGTCCAGGCGTGCGGGGTCTGCCACACCGACCTGCACTACCGCGAGGGAGGGATCAACGACGAGTTCCCGTTCCTGCTGGGGCACGAGGCGGCCGGTGTCGTCTCCGCGGTCGGCGAGGGCGTCACCAACGTGGCGGTCGGCGACTACGTGGTGCTGAACTGGCGGGCGGTCTGCGGCGAGTGCCGGGCCTGCACCGCCGGCAAGCCCTGGTACTGCTTCGACACCCACAACGCCGCGCAGAAGATGACGCTGGCCGACGGCACCGAGCTGTCCCCGGCGCTGGGCATCGGCGCGTTCGTGGAGAAGACGCTGGTGCACTCCGGGCAGTGCACCAAGGTCGACCCGGCCGCCCCGCCGACGGCCGCGGGCCTGCTCGGCTGCGGCGTGATGGCCGGCGTCGGGGCGGCGATCAACACCGGCGGGGTCACCCGCGGCAACTCGGTGGCCGTCTTCGGCTGCGGCGGCGTGGGTGACGCGGCGATCGCCGGCTCCAAGCTGGCCGGCGCCACCACGATCATCGCCGTCGACATCGACGACCGGAAGCTGGAGTGGGCCCGCGGCATGGGCGCCACCCACACGGTCAACTCGAAGGAGACCGACCCGGTCGCCCGGATCCGCGAGCTGACCGGCGGCTTCGGCGTCGACGTCGCCATCGACGCGGTCGGCCACCCCGCCGTCTACGAGCAGGCCTTCTACTCCCGCGACCTGGCCGGCACCGTCGTCCTGGTCGGGGTGCCCAACCCGACGATGACGATCGAGCTGCCGATGATCGAGGTCTTCGGCCGCGGTGGGGCGCTCAAGTCCTCCTGGTACGGCGACTGCCTGCCCTCCCGGGACTTCCCGATGCTGATCGACCTCTACCTGCAGGGTCGCTTCGACCTGGATGCGTTCGTCTCCGAGACGATCAGCCTGGATGCGGTCGAGCAGGCCTTCGAGAAGATGCATGCCGGTGAGGTCCTGCGCTCCGTCGTGGTGTTCGACGAGTGACCGCGGTGACGACGTGCGAGCGAGCATCGCAGGGAGCGCCGGCGACCGAGGAGCGGAACGAGTGCGGAGTCGAGCGATGAGCGCAGCCCGGATCGAGAAGGCCGTCGTCAGCGGCGTGTTCAGCCTCGACGGGCAGGACTTCGACGTCGACAACAACGTCTGGCTGGTCGGGGACGACGACGAGGTGCTGGTCGTCGACGCCCCGCACCGGGTCGAGCCGATCGTCGAGGCGATCGGCGGACGGCGGGTGACCGCGATCGTGCTCACCCACGGCCACAACGACCACCTCACCGCAGCCGTCGCGCTGCGGGAGGCCACCGCCGCGCCGATCTGGCTCAACCCGGCCGACCGGATGCTGTGGGACGTCGTCCACCCCGACACCGCACCGGACCGCGACCTGGTCGACGGGACCCGGTTCACCGTCGCCGGTGTCACGGTGGAGGCGCTGCACACCCCCGGGCACTCGCCGGGCAGCACCTGCCTGCACGCGGCCGACCTGCGCACCGTCTTCACCGGCGACACGCTCTTCTGCGGTGGGCCCGGGGCCACCGGCCGGTCCTTCAGCGACAAGCCGACCATCCTGCAGTCCATCCGCAGCCGGCTGATGTCACTGCACGGCGACACCGTGGTGCACACCGGGCACGGCGACGACACCACGATCGACGCCGAGCTGGGCAACATCGCCTGACGGAGGACCTCGTCCCTCGGGAAGGACCCCGCTCTCGGTCACCGCGCGCACGCCCGCAGTGAGCCTCGGAGCGGGGCCACCCGGGCTCGGGGCGAGTTCCTGGGCGGGGCCGGGCGGTCCCGGCCGCTGAGCTGCCGTTTCGGACGGCGCCGTCCCCACCCGAGTGATCGGTCCCACCCGGGCGGGGACGGCGCAGCCGGTACTCTCTGGGGGTGCCTCGCGGTGACGGACGGCTGACGCACGACCTCGACCCCCATTCCCCTGGTCCCCAGGACGCCTGTGGCGTCTTCGGGGTCTGGGCCCCGGGGGAGGAGGTCGCGAAGCTGACCTACTTCGGCCTGTACGCCCTCCAGCACCGCGGTCAGGAGGCGGCCGGCATCGCGGTGTCCGACGGCTCCTCCGTCGTGGTCTACAAGGACATGGGCCTGGTCAGCCAGGTCTTCGACGAGCCGACGCTGGGCAGCCTGCGCGGCCACATCGCCGTGGGCCACGCCCGTTACTCCACCACCGGCGCCTCCACCTGGGAGAACGCCCAGCCGACCTTCCGCACCACGGGTGCCGGCACCGGCCTGGCGCTCTGTCACAACGGCAACCTGGTGAACACCGCCGAGCTGGCCAGCGCCGCGGCCGACGAGGGCGTGGCCGGGGCGTTCGTCGCGACCAACGACTCCGACCTGGTCACCTCGCTGATCGCGGCCAAGCCCGACGTGTCGGTCGAGGCGGCGGCGATGGAGGTGCTCCCGCGGCTGCGGGGCGCGTTCAGCTTCACCTTCATGGACGAGCACACGCTGTACGCCGCCCGCGACCCGCAGGGCGTGCGGCCGCTGGTGCTCGGCCGGCTCGAGCGGGGCTGGGTGGTGGCCAGCGAGACGGCCGCACTGGACATCTGCGGCGCCTCGTTCGTCCGTGAGGTCGAGCCCGGTGAGCTGATCGCCATCGACGAGGACGGCCTGCGCAGCCAGCACTTCGCGCCCGCCGACCCCAAGGGCTGCGTCTTCGAGTACGTCTACCTGGCCCGGCCCGACACCACGATCGCCGGCCGTGGCGTGCACGCCGCCCGGGTGGAGATCGGCCGCCGGCTGGCCAAGGAGCACCCGGTCGAGGCCGACCTGGTCATCCCGGTGCCCGAGTCCGGCACGCCCGCCGCGGTCGGCTACGCCGAGGCATCCGGCATCCCCTACGGCCTGGGCCTGGTGAAGAACTCCTACGTGGGGCGCACCTTCATCCAGCCCAGCCAGACGATCCGCCAGCTGGGCATCCGGCTGAAGCTCAACCCGCTGCGCGACGTCATCCGCGGCAAGCGTCTGGTCGTCGTGGACGACTCGATCGTCCGTGGCAACACCCAGCGCGCGCTGATCCGGATGCTCCGCGAGGCCGGCGCGCTCGAGGTGCACGTGCGGATCGCCTCGCCGCCGGTCAAGTGGCCCTGCTTCTACGGCATCGACTTCGCCAGCCGGGCCGAGCTGGTGGCCAACGGCCTGGACGTCGACGGGGTGCGCGCCTCGATCAACGCCGACTCGCTGGGCTACGTCTCCGAGCAGGGGCTGATCGCCGCCACCGAGCAGCCGGCCAACCGGCTGTGCACCGCCTGCTTCACCGGGGAGTACCCGATCCCGCTGGCCGAGCCGGAGGTGCTGGGCAAGCACGTGCTGGAGGGCATCGGCCGCCGGGCGCTGGAGCCCGCGGCCGCGGTCACCGGCTGGACCGGTCAGCAGGCCGGCAGCCCCTCGCTGCCCGGCGGCGCCGACGACGCGCTGAGCCGGCCGTGAGCGGCGAGTACACCTACGCCGCCGCCGGCGTCGACATCGACGCCGGTGAGCGCGCCGTCACCCTGATGCGCACGGCGGTGGAGAAGACCAACCGCCCCGAGGTCGTCGGCGGCCTCGGCGGTTTCGCCGGCCTCTTCGCCCTCGACACGGCGAAGTACCGCAAGCCGCTGCTCGCCTCCTCCACCGACGGCGTGGGCACCAAGATCGCCCTGGCCCGGGCGCTGGACCGGCACGACACCGTCGGCATCGACCTGGTCGCCATGGTCGTCGACGACCTGGTCGCCTGCGGCGCCGAGCCGCTCTTCCTGCAGGACTACGTGGCCTGCGGCCGCGTGGTGCCGGAGCGGATCGCCGCCATCGTCACCGGCATCGCCGCCGGCTGCACCCAGGCCGGTGCCGCGCTGGTCGGCGGCGAGACCGCCGAGCACGGCGACCTGATGGACCCCGACGAGTACGACCTGGCCGCCACCGCGGTGGGCGTGGTCGAGGCCGACTCGGTGCTCGGCCCCGAGCGGGTCCGGGACGGCGACGCGGTCATCGCGATGGCGTCCTCGGGGTTCCACTCCAACGGCTACTCGCTGGTGCGCCGGGTCGTGGACCGCGCCGGGCTCGACCTCACCGCCACCCCCGCCGGGCTGACCCGGCCGCTGGGCGAGGAGCTGCTCGAGCCGACCCGCATCTACGCGCTGGACTGCCTGGCCCTGGTCGAGGCCCTCGGCGTGGAGACGGTGCACGCCTACGCGCACATCACCGGCGGCGGGCTGGCCGGCAACACCGCGCGTGTCGTGCCGGCCGGCCTGGAGGCCGTCCTGGACCGCGGCAGCTGGGCACTGCCCCCGGCCGTCCGGCTGCTGGAGGAGCACGGTGTGCCGCGGGCGGAGTCCGAGCGGGCCTTCAACTGCGGCGTGGGCATGATCGCCGCCGTCGCCCCGGAGCACGCCGACCGGGCGGTCGCGCTGCTGACCGAGCGCGGGGTGCCCGCGTGGGTGGCCGGCACGATCGGTGCCGCGGACGGCCCGGCCGCCGACGGCGCGGACCGTGCCCGGCTGGTGGGCACCTACCGCTGAACCGGCAGCAGCCCCGCACCTGACCCGGAGGTCGGTGCGGGGCTGACGCCGTTCTGAGTGCACACGCAGGACGACGCCGCGGCACCCGGAGGTGTCATGGCGTCGTCCTCGAACGAGTTACCGGGCCCGGGGGCTCAGCTGGTCAACGGCTGGCAGCCCAGTCGTCGTCCTCGTCGTCCTGTGACCAAGCACCGGCATACGGCTCTTCCTCGTCGTCGTCCTTCGGCCCCCGGGAGGGGAACGATGACGGCTGACCAGCGAGCTCGCGCTGCAAGGCCGTGAGGTCGGTGTTGGGTGAGCTGTACTTGAGCTCACGGGCCACGCGTGTCTGCTTGGCCTTCGCTCGGCCGCGCCCCATGGCTCGACCCCCTCGTGACGGAGTTCGGGTCGCCCAGCACTGGGCTGGACGGCCCGTGTGGCGACCCCGACTGAGTGACTGTGTCCTGGGCCGAGCTTACGACACGGATCGGTCACGGGCACGCGTCCCACCCCCCAGCCCCCTCATCCGGAGGTGTTCCGTGACCGGGGTCTCAGTCAGGAGGCGGTCGGAGGCCCGTCGTGGCGGGCTTCAGCGGGGCAGCCGGATGGTCGCCAGCCGGCCGACGGAACGCATCCGCTCCTCGGCGAGCCGGTCGGCGGCGACCGCCGGGGAGACCCCCTCGGCGTCGGCGGCGGCGAACACCCGGAGCGCCACGTCGAAGATCGAGGTGGCCTTCGACTCGGCCCGGGCGAAGGAGAAGCCGTGCCGCTCGTCCTCGACCTGGATGACCCCGCCGGCGTTCACCAGGTAGTCGGGGGCGTACAGCACGCCACGGTCGACCAGCTGCTGCGCCGTCCCCTCGTGGGCCAGCTGGTTGTTGGCCCCGCCGCAGACGATCTGAGCGGGCAGGGCGGCGACCGTCTCGTCGTCCAGGGCGCCACCGAGGGCGCACGGGGCGTAGACGTCGTGCGGGGTGCGCACCAGGGTCTCGGTGTCGGCGACCGCGGTCACCTGCGGGTGGCGGGCGCGCACCCGCGCCACGGCGCCGGGATCGACGTCGGTGACCAGGACCGACGCGCCGTCGGCGACCAGCCGGTCGACCAGCCAGCTGCCGACCTTGCCCACCCCGGCCACCGCGACCGTGCGACCGGCCAGCGTGGGGGCGCCCCAGCGGTGCTGGGCGGCGGCGCGCATGCCCTGGAAGACGCCGAAGGCGGTGAGCACCGAGGAGTCGCCGCAGCCGCCGAACGCCTCGGAGCGGCCGTGCGCGAACCGGGTCTCCCGGGCGACGACGTCCAGGTCGGCGTTGTAGGTGCCCACGTCGCAGGCGGTCAGGTAGCGGCCGCCCAGGCTCTCCACGAACCGGCCGTAGGCCCGCAGCAGCGCCTCGGTCTTGTCGGTGCGCGGGTCGCCGATGATCACCGCCTTGCCGCCGCCCAGGTCCAGGCCGGCCAGGCTGTTCTTGTAGGCCATCGCCCTGGAGAGCGCGAGCGCGTCGGCGACCGCGGCCTCCTCGGAGGCGTAGGGGAAGAAGCGGGTGCCGCCCAGCGCCGGCCCGAGCGCGGTGGAGTACACCGCGATCACCGCGCGCAGCCCCGACTCCGGGTCGGAGCAGAAGACGACCTGTTCATGCCCGGAGGCCATCACGTCCACGACGGCAGCCTAGGCGCGCGGCCGCCGACCCACGCGCGCGTGCGCCCGCGCGGGGCCGGGCCCGGACCAGGAGGGGGCTGCCGGACAACGAGCTGGTGTCGATCGGGAGGTCAGTGCCGTGTCCGGCGGCGCGAGCGGGCATGATCAGGGGCTGACGACAGGCGCCGGCGCACCCTGGTGCCGCAGACTCCCCCCGACGTCCCGAGTCCAGGGGCGCGGGGGAGCAGGACCAGCGGGGCAGTGCTGCGCCGCCACACAGGAGCGACGACATTGAGGAACTGGCACACCATGGCTCGACCCACCCGGCTGCTCGCACTCGCCCTGGCGGCCCCCCTGCTGCTCGTGGGCTGCTCCACCGAGAACTCCGGGGGCGGCGAGGCGGACAGCGGTGGCGACAGTGGTGGCACCTCGGCGTCGGGTGACCTCGACTTCGCCGTCGTCACCCACGGCTCGGCCGGGGACGCGTTCTGGGACGTCGTGCAGAACGGCGCGCAGGCCGCCGGCGAGGACCTGGGGGTCGGGGTCGACTACCAGAGCGACGGCGACCCGCAGCGGCAGTCGCAGCTGATCGAGGCCGCGGTGAACCAGGACGTCGACGGCATCGTCGTCTCGATGGCCAACCCCGACGCCCTGCAGGACTCCATCTCCGCCGCGGTCGACTCCGGCATCCCGGTGGTCACCATCAACTCCGGCGCCGCCCAGTCGACCGAGTTCGGCGCGATCGGCCACGTCGGCCAGGACGAGACGGTCGCCGGCGTGGGCGCCGGGCAGCGGCTGGCCGCCGACGGTGCGCAGAACGTGCTGTGCGTGGTGCACGAGGCCGGCAACATCGGCCTGGAGCAGCGCTGCGCGGGTGCTTCGCAGGGGCTGGGCACCGACGTCCGGCTGCTGCAGGTGGACGTCAACGCCCTGCAGTCCGCGCAGTCGACGATCACCTCGCAGCTGCAGAGCGACGACTCGATCGACGCGGTGCTCACGCTGAACTCCGCGGTGGCCTCGGTCGCGGCGGCCGCCGCCTCCGACGCCGGCGCCGACGTCGAGATCGCCACCTTCGACCTCAACGGCGACGTCATCTCCGCCATCCAGGACGGCACGGTCTCCTTCGCGGTCGACCAGCAGCAGTTCGAGCAGGGCTACCTGCCGATCGTCATGCTCAAGCTGTACGCGGAGAACCTGAACACCGTCGGCGGCGGCCAGGCGGTGCTCACCGGTCCGGGGATCGTCGACAGCGAGAACGTCGACGAGATCGCCGAGCTCGCATCGGCGGGGACCCGCTGAGCGCCACCAGCCAGGCACCGGCCGACCGGACGGCGCGCGCCGACGAGCGGGTCGCCTCCGTCGGCCTCGGGCGACGGCTGCTGGTCAAGCCGGAGATCGGGTCGCTGATCGGGGCGATCGCCATCCTGGCGTTCTTCTCCGCCCAGTCCGACGTCTTCCGCTCGCTGAGCGGGGTGGCGAACTGGCTGGACGTCGCCTCGACGCTGGGGATCATGGCGGTCGCCGTCGCGCTGCTGATGATCGGCGGTCACTTCGACCTCTCCGCGGGCGTGATGACCGGCACGACCGCGCTGACGGTCGGGGTCGTCGCGGTCGAGCTCGGGCAGAACATCTGGGTCGCGATCGCCGCGGCCCTGGTGCTGGCGCTGGCGATCGGCTTCCTCAACGGCTGGCTGGTGACCCGCACCGGCCTGCCCAGCTTCATCATCACGCTGGG
This sequence comes from uncultured Modestobacter sp., assembly GCF_947486615.1. Classification (GTDB taxonomy): domain Bacteria; phylum Actinomycetota; class Actinomycetes; order Mycobacteriales; family Geodermatophilaceae; genus Modestobacter. The sequence continues at coordinate 85,201 of NZ_CANKUD010000003.1, read as the reverse complement.
CACCTTCCTGATGCTGCAGGGGCTGAACCTGGGGCTGACCAAGCTGTTCACCGGCACCGTCCAGGTGCGTGGCCTGGCCGACGTGCCCGGTTACCACTCCGCCGAGCTGGTGCTGGCCTCCACGATCAGCGTCTTCGGGCAGCCCTTCCGGATCGCCATCGTCTGGTGGCTGCTGCTCACCGCGGTGGCCAGCTGGGTGCTGCTGCGCACCCGGTTCGGCAACTGGGTCTTCGCCACCGGCGGCGACGAGGTGGCCAGCCGCAACGTCGGCGTCCCGGCCCGGCGCACCACGATCGCGCTGTTCATGACCACCGCCGGGGCCGCCTGGCTGGTCGGCTCGATCACCGCCGTCCGGCTGACCTCGGTGCAGGCGAACACCGGCACCGGGCAGGAGCTGATCTACATCGTCGCGGCGGTGATCGGCGGCTGCCTGCTGACCGGTGGCTTCGGCTCGGCGGTCGGCGCCGCGCTCGGGGCACTGATCTTCGGCATGACCCAGCAGGGGATCGTCTACCTGAACTGGGACGCCGACTGGTTCTACTTCTTCCTCGGGGCGATGCTGCTGCTCGCGGTGCTCACCAACCAGCTGGTGCGCCGCTACGCCGAGGCGGCCCGGCGATGACCGGCGCGACCCGCGCCGGCCGGGAGCGCGGGACCACCGACAGCGGGGCGCCACTGCTGGAGCTGCGCGGCATCGGCAAGGACTTCGGCTCGGTGATCGCCCTGGACGGCATCTCCACCGCCGTCCGCGCCGGCGAGGTGACCTGCGTGCTCGGGGACAACGGCGCCGGGAAGTCCACGCTGATCAAGGTGCTGGCCGGGGTGCACCGGCCCACCCGCGGCCAGCTCCTGCTGGACGGTTCACCGGTGGAGTTCGGTGCGCCGCGGGACGCGCTGGACGCCGGGATCGCCACGGTCTACCAGGACCTGGCGATGATCCCGCTGATGGCGATCTGGCGGAACTTCTTCCTGGGTTCGGAGCCGACCACCGGCTGGGGCCCGTTCCGGCGATTCGACGCGACCACCGCCAGGGACGTCACCCGGCGTGAGCTGGCCGCGATGGGGATCGACATCCGCGACCCCGACCAGCCGGTCGGCACCCTCTCCGGCGGGGAGCGGCAGTCGGTGGCGATCGCCCGGGCGGTGCACTTCGGCGCCCGGGTGCTGATCCTGGACGAGCCGACCTCCGCGCTGGGGGTGAAGCAGGCCGGGGTGGTGCTGCGCTACATCGCGCAGGCGCGGGACCGGGGGCTGGGCGTCGTCTTCATCACCCACAACCCGCATCACGCCCACCCGGTCGGCGATCGGTTCCTGCTGCTCAACCGAGGACGCAGCATGGGCGACTTCGCCAAGGGCGAGCTGACCCGCGAGCAGCTGACCGAGATGATGGCCGGCGGCGACGAGCTGACCGAGCTCGCCGAGGAACTGGAGCGTCCGCCGGGCGACGGATGATCACGCGGCGTGATCTGGAGATCGCGCCGCGTGTTGTCTTTGGGACTGGTGGTGCAGGTGCGACCCTCAAGGTGCTCACCCCTCCATCCCCTTCTCCAGGGAGCGACCATGTCGCAGCCTCCGCTGCGCCCGACCCGGGGGCTCGCCGTGCGGGCCACGGGACGCCCGCGCCGGCGGCGCACCTCCCGGCTGGCGTCGGCGACGCTGGCCACGGTGGTGGCCGCCGTGCTGCTCGGCGCGGGCGGTGGGACAGCGCTGGCCGACCCGGAGAACCCGAGCGACGAGCAGATCACCGGCGCGCAGGCGGCGCAGGACGCCGCGGCCGCCGAGGTGGGTCGGATCGCCGCGCTGGTCGCCGAGACGGAGTCCCGGCTGCAGCAGGTCCAGTGGCAGGCCGAGGCCGCCGGCACCGCCTACCTGATCGCCGAGGAGGCGCGGCTGGCCGCCCAGACCGCGGCCGACCAGGCCGCGGCGCAGCTGCAGGCGGCGACCGACGCCGTCGTCGCGGCCCAGGCCCGGATCGCGGACTACTCCCGGGACACCTACAAGAACAGCGGTGACCTGCCTCGCGGGATGGCCCTGCTGGACGCCGAGGGCCCGTCCGAGCTGGTGCAGAAGGCCGCCCTGCTCGCCTACGTCGGCGACCACCAGGTCGACGTCCTCGACGCGCTGGAGTCCGCGCAGGTGCAGCAGGCCACCGCCGAGGCGGCGGCACGGTCGGCCCGCGACCAGGCGGCCGGTGCCGAGGCGGCCGCCGCGGCGGCGAAGGCCGAGGCGGACGCCCAGCTGGCCGGTCAGCAGGCGGCCCTCGACGAGGTGGCGGCGCAGAAGGCGCAGCTGGACCAGCAGCTGCAGGAGGCCCAGGTGGCCCTGCTCGAGCTGCAGGGGGCGCGCAACGCCTACCAGACCTGGCTGGCCCAGAAGGCGGCCGAGGAGGAGGCGGCCCGGGTAGCCGAGGAACAGGCCCGCGCCGCGGCCGCCGCGGCAGCCCGCGAGGAGGCCGCGACCGCCGACCCCGGCGGCGCGGGATACGTGCGCCCGGCGATCGGCCGCACCAGCAGCTGCTACGGCGCCCGCTGGGGCGTCACCCACTACGGCGTCGACATCGCCGCCCCGATCGGCACGCCGATCTACGCCGCCACCTCCGGTCTGGTGATGCGCGCCGGCCCGGCCACCGGCTTCGGGCTGGCGGTCTACATCCGCGGCGACGACGGTGCGGTCACCGTCTACGGCCACGTGAACACCTACGCCGTCCGCGCCGGTGAGCGGGTCTCGGCCGGCGAGCAGATCGCCGAGGTGGGCAACCGCGGCCAGTCGACCGGGCCGCACCTGCACTTCGAGGTGCACCCGGGCGGGGCGATGTACGGCGGGCAAATCGACCCGGTGCCCTGGTTGGGCTCCCGCGGGATCAACATCAGCGGCTGCTGACGCGACGACGGCCCGGCACCTCCGCGCGGAGGTGCCGGGCCGTCGTCCGTTGCCGGGGCGGGTCAGCTGGTCGGGCTGGCGGCTGCTCCCGGGCAGTTGGTCGTCACGTACTGCTCCACCTCGCCCTGGGCGGCGGCGGTCTCGGTGGTGGTCGCCTCGTACTGCTGCTGGAACTCGGCCAGCCCCTCCGGGGTGGTCAGGTCGTTGCTGCCGGCGCTGTCGGCCAGGTCGCCGAGCGAGGCGGAGAAGGTCGTCCACGCCTCCTCGACCTCCGCCGGCGGGTCGACCGACTCGAAGGCGTCGGTGGCCTGCTGCAGCAGGGCCGGCAGCTGGGCCGGGTCGCTGGCCCCCTCGAAGGTCGTGTTGAGCTCGGTGAAGACCGTCTCGGCCTGGCTGCAGAACGCCTGCACGTCCTCGTCGCTGGAGCCGGCGCTCGACCCGGCGTCCGAGCCGGACCCGGGCGTGCTCGAGCCGGCGGCGGCGGAGCTGGAGCCCGCGGCCGACGTCGTGCTGGCGGCCGACTCCTCGGAGTCGCCGCCGCAGCCGGTCAGCAGGACGAGGGCCGCGGCGGCGGAGACCCCTGGGGCGAGGGCGTGGGGGAGGCGCATGGGTCCACGCTAACTGCCGGGGGCGGACGGCCGGACGGCTGCGGGGGGACGGCGAGGTGACCGGCCGGGGACACGCGGGCGGCGGCCGGGGCGGATACCGTCGCGCGGGTGAGCGCCCCCGTCGACCCGCGGACCGGCTGGGACCTGCCCGCACCGGGTGACATGGCGCGGGTGGCGCAGCCCGAGCCCCTGGTCACCCGGGTGCTCGCGCCCAACCCCTCGCCGATGACCCTGGACGGCACCAACACCCACCTGGTGGGCGAGCCCGGCTCCGGTCAGGTCGTGGTCGTCGACCCCGGGCCCGACGACCCGGCGCACCTGGCCGCCGTCGAGGCCGCCGCCGCCGCACGCGGTGCCCGGGTGGTCGCCGTGCTGGTCACCCACCACCACGGCGACCACGCGGAGGCCGCGCTGCCCTGGGGCCGCCGGTTCGGTGCCCCGGTGGCCGCGGCCAGCGTGCAGGTCGCCGGGCCCGGCGGGCGGCTGCTGCAGCCGGGGGAGACGCTGCGGCTGGCCGGCACCACCCTGGACGTCGTCCCCACCCCGGGGCACACCGCCGACCACCTGGCGTTCCGGCTGGCCTCCGGCGCGGTGCTGGTCGGTGACCACGTGCTGGGCCGTGGCACCTCGGTGGTCACCCACCCGGAGGGCGACGTGCTGGCCTACCTGGAGTCGCTGCGCCGGGTGCACGACCTGGGGCCCTCGGCGCTGTACTGCGGTCACGGTCCGGAGCTGACCGAGGACCCGGCCGCGGTGCTGCGCTTCTACCTGGACCACCGGGCGCACCGGGAGCAGCAGCTGCTCGAGCTCCTGGCCGGCGGGCCGCGGACGGTGGACGAGCTGGTCGCCACGGTCTACGCGGCGGTGCCGCGCAGCGTGTGGCCGGCCGCCGCCCAGTCGACGCGGGCGACGCTGGCCAAGCTGGGGGCCGAGGGCCGGGTCGAGGTCGAGGGCGACCGGGTGCGCCGTGCCTGACCGCCGGACGGCGCGGTGACCACCGCCGGGTGGGACGTCGTGGTCGTCGGCGCCGGGTCGTCGGGGTGCCCGCTGGCCGCCCGGCTGGTCGACGCCGGGCGCCGGGTGCTGCTGCTGGAGGCCGGCGCCGACCACCGCCGTCCCGAGGACTTCCCGGCGGTGCTCCGGGACGCCGCCACGATGGGCGCGGCCACCCCGGGGCACCCGGCGAACTGGGAGCTGACCGGCGAGCTCACCGACGAGCTGCGCTGGCCGGTGCCGCGCGGCCGGGTGCTGGGCGGGTCGAGCGCGCTCAACGGCACGTACTTCATCCGGGCCACCCGGGCCGACCTGGACGGCTGGGCCGCCGCGGGCAACGACCTGTGGTCCGCCGATGCGCTGCTGCCCGCCTTCCGCCGGTGCGAGGCCGACGCGGACTTCGGCCACGAGCCCGGGCACGGCGCGGCCGGCCCGCTGCCGGTCACCCGGGTGCACCGGCCGCACCCGGTGACCGACGCGTTCGCCGGTGCCTGCGACGCGCTGGGCTTCCCGGCCGAACCGGACAAGAACGGTGACGCCCCGCCGGGGCACGGGCCGGTGCCCTTCACCGTGGCCGACGGGGTGCGGGTGAACACCGCGATGGCCTACCTGTCCCCGCGCCGGGACGCACCCGGGCTGACCGTGCGCGGCGGGGTCCGGGTGACCCGGGTGCTGGTGGAGCGCGGCCGGGCGGTCGGGGTGCAGACCGACCACGGGCCGGTGTACGCCGGTGAGGTGGTGCTCGCCGCCGGGGCGGTGGGCTCGCCGCACCTGCTGCTGCTGTCCGGGATCGGCCCGGCCGACCAGCTGCGCTCGGCGGGGGTCGAGGTCGTGTCGGACGTGCCCGGGGTGGGGCGGGACTTCACCGACCACCCGGACGTCTACCTCACCTGGCGGCCCGCCCGGCGCACCCCGATGCCGCGGGACCTGCTGCCGCTGGCCACCGCGCTGAACACCGCCGACCACCTCGAGGTCATGCCGTGGCTCAAGCCGTTCAGCCGGGTGATGCTGTCCCGCACCGCGGGGCGCTCGGGCGCGGTCGACCTGCTGCGTCGCCCGCGGGCGACGGTGCGCGCGCTGCGCGGCGCCTCCCCGGCCCGGTTGCTGGAGACCGCCCGCCGGCGCGACGACCTCTACCTCGCCGTCGCCCTGCAGCAGGAGGAGAGCCGCGGCGAGATCAGCCTGGCCAGCGCCGACCCGCTGGTCCAGCCGCGGATCCGCTACCACTACCTGACCGCGGCGGCGGACCGGGAGCGGCTGCGCGCCGGCGTCCGGCTGGCCGCCGAGCTGCTGCGCACCCCGGCGTTCGCCCCGCTCGTCGCCGAGCGCACCGGGCTGCCCGACGACGTCCTGGCCGCGGACGGCGAGCTGGACCGCTGGGTCCGGACGCACCTGGCCACCGCCGTCCACCTGGCCGGCAGTGCCCGGATGGGGCCGGCGTCGGACCCCGGCGCCGTGGTCGACCAGCACCTGCGGGTACGCGGGGTCGAGGGCCTGCGGGTGGTGGACACCTCGGTGCTGCCCCGGGTGCCGTCCCGGGGGCCCGCGGCGACCGCGGTGGCCGTCGGCGAGCGGGCGGCCGAGCTGATGACCGGCGGGTGAGCGGTGACCGGCGGGTGGGCGCGGGTCAGCCGCCGGCGTGGCGGGCGGCGTCGGCGACGGCCAGCGAGCGGTCCAGGTAGACGGCGTTGCCGCACAGCAACCCGTGCAGCTCTCGGAACAACCGGTCGAGCACCGCGACCGGATCGGCCTGGTGCCGGGTGTGCTGCGGGTCCCGGGCGGCCATCTCGGCCAGCCCCTCGGCCGCCTCCGCCAGCGTCGGCCACAGGTGGCCCCACTGCCAGAACTCGTACGTCGCCGGGTGCACCTGCGCCAGCGGCGGCATGCCCAGCAGCCCGATCCCGTCGACGCCGGGCCGGTCGGCCGGCTGGCCGAGGCCGAGCAGCAGCGACTGCACCCGGTGGGTGCGGGCGAACTCGGCGGCCTCCGCCGAGCCGGGGGACAGCTCCACCACCAGGCCGCGCTCGACCAGGGTGTCCAGCACCGTGTCGCTGTCGGTCATCCCGGCCTCCAGCGCCGCCTCGCGCAGCGCCGAGCGGGTCCACGGCTCCTCGTGCACCCGCTCGGGGAGCCCGTGCGCCAGCCGCCAGACGTCGGCGCTGGCCTGGTCGGGCAGCAGCGGGCTGTCCCAGCCCAGCCGCACCACCCAGTAGGCCGGCGGCTCGCCGCGGTGCTGGTGGAAGGGGCCCATCGGGTGGCCGAGGGGGAAGACCAGCGGCTCGGTGAACATCAGCTGACCGCCCAGGTGTCCAGGTGCACCGCGTTCGGCGTGAGCAGCCGGTGCAGGTCGCCCAGCAGCGAGCCCAGCAGCGCCTCCGGGTCGGTGGCGGTGGTGTCGGTGATCCCGACCCGGGCGGCGGTGGCGGCGGCGCCCTCGCAGGCGTGCCAGAGGCTGGTCTCCATGTGCGCCCACTCGAACAGGTCGTAGGCGGCGGCCGACAGCACGGCCAGCGGGCGGCCGGGCAGGCCGACGGAGTAGGCGTCGGGGGCCTCGGCGCTGTTGCCCAGCCCGAGCACCAGCGGCACCATCCGCACCCGGTCGGCGAGCGCCCGGGCCGACGGCGTGCCGGGCGCGGCGAGCGCGACGAGCCCCTGCTCGGCCAGCTCGGTCAGCCGGCGGCCGCAGTCGGGCAGCCCGACCGAGGCGGCCTGGTCGGCCAGGGCGTCGGGTGTCCAGGGGCGGGCCACGTGGTCGGCGGGGCCGTGCGCCATCGCCCAGACGCCGAACTCGGCGGAGGTGAGGCTGTGCAGGGCCGCGCCGACCCGGACGTCGAACTGGTCCACGACCGCGCGCACGCCGATCAGCTGCCCGATCGGGTAGACCTGCAGCGGGGGCGAGTCGCTGGTCATCGGGCGGAGCCTAACTGCACGGACGAGGTGACTCAGCCGGGACGGCGGTGACCGCCGGTGACCGCCGGGGTCAGCGGATCGTGCGGATCTGGGTGCTGGTGGTGGACAGCGGCGCCCAGGCGTCGGGGTGGGGCTGTCCGGCGTCGGCCACCCAGGGGGTGGTGCGCGGGCCCGTCGTCCCGGTGCGGGTCGCCGGCCGCGCGCTGAGGCGCACGATCAGGGAGAGCAGCACGAACAGCCCTCCGCACACACCGGCGATGACCAAGAGCGTCGAGAGCATGCACTGGAAGTTAGTGGGGAGGACCGGTCCGTGTTCGGACCTGCGCCGGGCAGAAGTCACCGAAGCTGGGGCCGGTAGTCCGGGGAGTCTGACAGTTGACGAGTCGACTCGTCGACCTCCGGAGCGAGATGTGCCAGGGTCAGAGCTGCTCGGGGTCGACCAGGTCGGCCAGCACGCGGGTCAGCAGCCCGTCCGGGACGGCGGCCGGGTCGGGCAGCGCCTCCACCGCCAGCCCGTGGGTGAGGGCGATCAGCACCACGGTGAGCGACTCGGCGTCCCACCCGGTGCGCACCGGGTGGTCGGCGAGGAAGCGCTGCACCACCTCGGCGATCCGGGCCCGCAGGTCGCGGCGCGAAGCGACGAAGGTGCGGCGCACCTCCGGGTCGCGGACGGCGCGCTGCCAGAACTCCAGGAACAGCAGTTGCCAGGTGGTGTCCCGGGCGGTGAGCTGGGCGCCCACGGCGGCCAGTGCGCCGGGCAGGTCGGTGGTGGCGCGCAGGGCCGCCTCGACCTCCTCGACCCGCCGGGCGACCTCGGCGTCCATCAGGGCCAGGAACAGCTCGTCCTTGCTGCCGAAGCTGGAGTAGACGGCGCCCTTGGTGAACCCCGCGGCCGCCGCGACCTGGTCCAGGCTGGCGGCGGCGAAGCCGCGCTCGGCGAAGACCTGGCCGGCGGCGTGCAGCACCCGGGCGCGCACCTCGTCCTTGCGTGGCCGGGGTGTGCGCGGGGTCGCACCCGGGGGGCTCGTGCTGGTCACAGCAGAAGAGCATACTGGCCGGTATCCAATACCCCTGAGTATCGAGGAGGCCGGGATGGCCGGCGCACATGGACTGCACGAGGCGCCCCGGCGAGAGCTGCTGCCCGGGGTCACCCGCCGGGCCGCCGTCCTGGTCGTCGGGGTGCTGCTGCTCCAGCTGGGCTTCGTGCTCAGCTACGTCGGGGCGTTCCACGCACCCACCCCGCGCGAGGTGCCGCTGGCCGTCGTCGCGCCGGACGGCGCACCGGCCGGGACGGCGGAGTCCGTCGTCACGCAGCTGAACGGGCTGGACGGCGACCCGCTGGACGCCCGGGTGGCCGGCGACGCGGCCGACGCCACCGAGCTGCTGCGCGACCGCGAGGTCGACGGCGTGCTGCTGCTCGGCACCGGAACCGAGGACACCCTGCAGGTCGCCGGCGCCGAGGGCGGTGCGGTGAGCTCGGCGCTGGAGCAGGTGCTGACCGCCGCCGACGCCGCCCAGCAGCGCACGCTCACCACCGACGACGTGCTGCCCGCCGCCGAGGGCGACGCCCGCGGCCTGTCGGCCTTCTACCTTGCCGTCGGCTGGGTGGTCGGCGGCTACCTGGTCGCCTCGATCATCGGCGTCAGCGCCGGCTCCCGGCCGCTCACCCGGGGCCGCGGCGCCGTCCGGCTCTTGGCGCTGGCGGTCTACGCCGTCGTCTCCGGCGTTGGTGGCGCACTGATCACCGGGCCGGTGCTCGACGTCTTCGACGGGCACCTGCTCGCCCTGTCGGCGTTCGGTGCGCTGCTGGTCTTCGCCGTCGGCGCCTTCACCATGGCGTTGCAGGTCTGGACCGGGCTGCTCGGCATCGGCCTGGCGATCCTGCTGTTCGTCGTCCTGGGCAACCCCAGCGCCGGTGGCGCGTACCCGGCGCCGCTGCTGCCGCCGTTCTGGGCGGCGATCGGGCCGTGGTTGCCGCCGGGCGCCGGCACCGACGCCGTCCGCGGCATCGTCTACTTCGGCGGCGCCGGGGCCGGGCAGGCCTGCCTGGTGCTCGCGGCCTACGCCGTCGTCGGCCTGGCCGCCACCCTCGCCGGCTCCGGCCGCCACACTCCCGCCGCCCCCGAGCCCGCCGCGGCCCCCACCCCAGCCTGACCCGAGCCAGGCCCCAGGGGCTTCCTGTACCGAAAGCCCCAGGCTTTCGGTACAGAAAGCCCGTCAGAGGTCGAGGGGGAGGCCGGTGTAGTTCTCCGCGAGCTCGCGGGCGGCGGTCTCGGACGTGCAGAGCCGGCGCAACTGGGACAGCTGCAGCTCGGCGTCCAGGTCGTCGCCGGAGCGGTGGAACGTCGAGGTCATCCACCAGGAGAAGTGGGTGGACCGCCACACCCGGGCCAGTGCCCGGTCGGAGTAACTGTCGGCCAGGTCGCTCCGCCCCTCGGCGAGCAGCCGCACCAGGGCCTGGGCGAGCAGCGTGACGTCGGCGACGGCGAGGTTCAGCCCCTTCGCCCCGGTGGGCGGCACGATGTGCGCGGCGTCCCCGGCGAGGAAGAGCCGGCCGTGCCGCATCGGTGCGCTGACGAACGAGCGCATCGGCAGGATCGACTTCTCGGTGACCGGACCGGTCTGCAGTTCCCAGCCGTCCAGGGCGAACCGGGTCGACAGCCCGTCCCAGATCCGGTCGTCGGACCAGTCCTCGATCCGCTTGTCCGGGTCGACCTGCAGGTAGAGCCGGGAGACCGACGGCGAGCGCATGGACAGCAGGGCGAAGCCGTCGGGGTGCCAGGCGTAGACCAGCTCGTCCTCGCTCGGTGCGACGTCGGCCAGGATGCCCAGCCAGGCGTAGGGATAGGTGCGCTCCCACGTGCGGCCCCCGGCCGCTGCGACCAGCGGTCGAGAGACCCCGTGGAAGCCGTCGGTGCCGGCGACCACGTCGCACTCGAGCACCTGGGCCACGCCGTCGGCGTCGGTGAACCGGATCCGCGGGGAGTCGGTGTCGACGTCCTCGGGTGTCACGTCGGAGACGTCGAACAGCAGCGGCGGGCCGTCGTCCAGCTGGGCGGCGATGAGGTCCTTGGTGACCTCGGTCTGGCCGTAGACCCACACCCGGCGACCGCACAGCGACGGGAAGTCCAGGTGGTGGCGGACGCCGGGGTGCTGCAGGTGGATGCCGTCGTGCGGCAGGCCCTCCCGCTGCAGCCGGTCGCCGACGCCGGCGTCGGTGAGCGTCTGCACGGTGTGCTGCTCCAGGATGCCGGCCCGGATCCGGGCCTCGACGTACTCCCGCGAGCGGTTCTCCAGCACGACCGTGTCGATGCCCTGCAGCTGCAGCAGCCGGGACAGCAGCAGCCCGGCCGGCCCCGCTCCGATGATCCCCACCTGGGTGCGCACGGTCGGAGTGTGACCCGGGCTCCCTGCCTCCGGCGACCTGCTGCTCCCGCTGGGCAGAAGCCGTCAGCGGAACTGCTCGCTGCCGCGCAGCGCCCGCCCGATGCCCCGGGCGGCCACCTGGAGCACCGGGGCCAGCCGCCCGACGTCCCGGCGGTGCGCGGGGACGACGACGCCCAGGGCCGCCACGACGACCGGGCCGGACGGTCGGTCGACGGTCACCGGGACGGCCACCGACGCCGCGCCCAGGGACATCTCCTCGGCGGTGCGCGCCAGGCCGCGGCGGCGAACCTCGGCCAGCTCGCGGGCGAGCAGCCGGCGGTCGACCACGGTGTGCCGGGTCTCCCGGCTGGGCTGGGTGAGCGCCTGCTCCACCACGTCGTCCGGGGCCGAGGCCAGCAGCACCTTGCCCACGCCGGTGGCGTGCAGCGGGAGGCGGCTGCCCACCTGGCTGACCACCGGCACCGACTCGCGGCCGGAGATCCGCTCCACGTACAGCGCCTTGGTGCCCTCGCGCACGGCCAGGTGCACGGTCTCCCTGGTGGCGGTGTGCACGTCGAGCAGGAAGGGGCTGGCCACCTGGCGCAGCTCCAGCTGCACCGGCGCGAGCAGGCCGAGGTCCCAGAGCTTGCGGCCGATCTCGTAGCGGCCGTCGGACCGGCGGGCGAGCGCGCCCCAGGCGGCCAGCTCGGCGAGCAGCCGGTGCGCGGTGGTCAACGGCGTGCCCGAGCGCTCGGCCACCTGGGAGAGCGTGAGCCGGGGGTGCTCGGCGTCGAACGCGTCGAGCACCCCGAGCGCGCGTGAGGTGACCGACCGGCCGCCTGCTCCTGCTCCACCGGCCACGTCGCCGTCCTTCCCCTCAGCGGAAGTCCCCGCTTGGGCACGGTAGCCCGGGGTCCTACGGTCCGGAGCATGACGGGGGACACATCTCGCGCGCCGCGGTCCACGGCGACGAGCGCGCTGCTGCCGCCGGGCTACGTCCGCGAGCCCGCGGCGAGCCGCACGCCGGTCGCCTTCGCCGGTTACCGGAGCACCGCGCTGCGCGCGCCGCTGCGCACCCCGGTCGACCTCCCGCACCGGCTCACCGAGGTCACCGGCCCGGTGCTCGGCGAGGACCGGGTGACCGCCGCCGACGCCGACCTGACGCTGCGCGCGGGCGGCGAGGCGCAGGGTCAGCGGGTCTTCGTGCACGGCCGGGTGCTGGACAGCGACGGCCGGCCGGTGCCGCACGCGCTGGTCGAGGTGTGGCAGGCCAACGCCGCGGGTCGCTACCGGCACGTGGTGGACAACTGGCCGGCGCCGCTGGACCCGCACTTCGACGGGCTGGGCCGGGTGGTCACCGACAGCCTGGGCCGGTACGAGTTCACCACCGTCAAGCCCGGCGCCTACCCGTGGGGCAACCACCACAACGCCTGGCGCCCGGCACACATCCACTTCAGCCTCTTCGGGCAGGCGTTCACCCAGCGGCTGGTCACCCAGATGTACTTCCCGGACGACCCGCTGTTCGGGCAGGACCCGATCTTCAACGCCATCCCGCCGGCGGCGCGGTACCGGGCGATCAGCCGCTTCGACCTGGAGCGCACGCAGGCCGACTGGGCGCTGGCCTACCAGTGGGACATCGTGCTGCGCGGCCGCGACCAGACCCCGTTCGAGACCGACGACGACGGGGACCTGGCGTGAGCAGCGACCGAGGAACAGATCGAGGAGCGGGCATCGAGCACCCGTCGCCGCTGGTCCGGACGGCGGACGAGACCAACGACCGCCGTCCCGGCACCCCCCGGCGTGGCAGCGGTGCCCTGGACGGGCCGTTCCGGTTGGGCACCACCCCGAGCTCCACGGTGGGCCCCTACCTCGCCATCGGGCTGACCTGGGACGACGGACCGTACGCCGTCCCGGCAGGCACCGAGGGCGCCGTCTGGCTGCGCGGGCGGGTGTTCGACGGCAACGGCGACCTGGTGCCCGACGCGATGATCGAGACCTGGCAGGCCGACCCCGACGGGCAGTTCGACCACCCCGACGCCCCGGCCGGCGAGCGCCGGTTCCCCGGCTTCCGCGGGCTGGGCCGGTCGCACACCGTCGAGCCGCACGGCGAGTTCGGGGTGCTGACCCTCAAGCCCGGCCGGGTGCCCGACGGCGCGGGCGGCTGGCAGGCGCCGCACGTCGACGTCTCGGTGTTCGCCCGCGGCCTGCTCGACCGCCTGGTCACCCGGGTCTACTTCGCCGACGAGGCGGCGGCCAACGCCGAGGACGCCGTGCTGCGCAGCCTCCCCGACGACGCCTCCCGCGCGACGCTGATCGCCGACCCCACCGAGGACGGCTACCGGCTGGACATCCGCCTGCAGGGGGACCGCGAGACCGTCTTCTTCGCGGTCTGAGCGGCGCGACCGACAGGATGGCCCGGTGATCCTCGACGCGACGTTCGCCCGCGGCCCCGTGCCGGCCGGGGACGCCTGGCTGGTGGCCCTGCTGGAGGTGGAGGGCGCCCTGGCCCGGGCCGCCGCCCGGGTGGGCCTGGTGGCCGGTGCGGCGGCCGAGGAGGTCAGCCGGGCCTGCGCCGACCCGGCCCGCCTCGACCTGGCCACCGTGCACCGGCACGCCGGGGACGCCGGCAACCCCGTGCCGCCGCTGGTGCGCGCGCTGCGCGACGCGGTCGGCCCGCACGCGGCCCGGGCGGTGCACCCCGGCGCCACCAGCCAGGACGTCGTGGACACCGCGGCGATGCTGCTGGCCCGCCGCGGCCTGCAGCTGATCGACCAGGCGCTGGCCGAGTCGGCGTCGACCTGCGCCCGGCTGGCCACCGAGCACCGGGACGACGTGCTGATCGGCCGCACGCTGCTGCAGCAGGCGCTGCCGGTGACGGTGGGGCTCAAGACCGCCACCTGGCTGGCCGGCCTGGACGGCGTCCGCAGCCGGATCGCCGCGGTGTCGGCCGGGCTGCCGGTGCAGTTCGGCGGGGCGGTCGGCACGCTGGCCGCCAGCTCCGGCTCCGGGGTCGACCTGCGCCGCGAACTGGCCGCCGAGCTCGGCCTGAGGAGCACCGACGTCCCCTGGTCCACCGTCCGGCTGCCGATCGCCGACGTCGCCGGGGTGCTCGGCGCGGCCGCCGGGGTGGTGGCGACCATCGCCCTGGACGTCGTCCTGCTGGCGCAGACCGAGGTCGCCGAGGTGACCGAGGTGGCCGAGGGGCGCGGCGGCTCGTCGGCGATGCCGCACAAGGCCAACCCGGTGGCGGCGATCTCGGCCCGGGCCTGTGCCCGGCGGGCGCCCGGGATGGTGGCCACGCTGTTCGCCGCGATGGAGCAGGAGCACGAGCGCGGTGCGGGTACCTGGCACGTGGAGTGGCCCACGCTCACCGACCTGCTGGGCACGGTGGGCTCGGCGGCCGCGTGGCTGACCGAGTGCCTGGCCTCGCTGCGGCTGGATCCCGACCGGATGGCCGCCACCGTCGCCGCGGCGGGCGACGCGCAGCTGGCCGGAGCGCTGGCCGATGCGCTCACCCCGGCGCTGGGGGCGGACGCGGCGCACGACGCGGCGGCCGCCGCCGTCCGGGAGGCCGCCGCCGCGGGCCGCCCGCTGGCCGACGTCGTGCTCGAGCGTGCTGACGTCGACGGGGCGGCGCTGGTCGCCGACAGCGCCCCCGACACCGGGGAGGCCGGCGCCCAGACCGACGCCGCGCTCGCCGCCCACACCATCGCCGTCCAGGGAGGACACCCGTGACCGCTGTCGAGGTGCACGCCGTCGTCGAGGGGCCGGCCGACGCGCCGGTGCTGCTGCTGTCGAACTCGCTGGGCTCGGACCTGTCCATGTGGGACCCGCAGCTGCCCGCACTGGCGCAGCGGTTCCGGGTGGTGCGCTACGACACCCGGGGCCACGGCCGGTCGCCTGCCGTGCCCGGCGACGCCACCATCGACGACCTGACCGACGACGTGGTGGCCCTGCTGGACCGGCTCGGGGTCGAGCGGGCGCACGTCGCCGGGCTCTCCATCGGCGGGATGACCGGGCTGCGGCTGGCGGTGCGCGAGCCGCACCGGGTGGCCAGCCTGGCCGTGCTGTGCAGCTCGGCGCACACCGGCAACGCCGAGGCCTGGCGCGAGCGGGCGCACACCGCACGCACCCGGGGCACCGCGGTGCTGGCCGAGACGGTCGTCGGGCGGTGGCTCACCCCGCCGTACGCCGCCGCCCACCCCGACCTGGTGGCCCGGCTGCGGGCGATGATCGCCGCCGCCGACGACGAGGGATACGCCGGCTGCTGCGCCGCGATCGAGCGGATGGACCAGCGCCCCGACCTGGGCGCGATCACCGTGCCCACGCTGGTCGTCTCCGGCGCCGAGGACCAGGCGGTGCCGCCGGAGCACCAGCGGCTGATCGCCGACGGCGTCCCCGGGGCCAGGTTCCTCAGCCTCAGTCCGGCCGCGCACCTGGCCAACCTGGAACAGCCCGAGCAGGTCACCCGGGCGCTCATCGCCCACGCGACCGGAGGCACCGCATGACCGAGCCAGGGCAGACCGGGCCGCTGGAGACCGACGAGCAGCGCCGGGCCGCCGGGATGCGGGTCCGCCGCGAGGTGCTCGGCGACGCGCACGTCGACCGGGCGGTCGCGGCGGTCACCCCGCTGACCGCGGACTTCCAGGACTTCATCACCCGGGTCGCCTGGGGCGACCTGTGGCAGCGGCCGGAGCTGGACCGCCGGGAGCGCAGCATGCTCACCCTGGCCATCACCGCCTCGCTGCGGCACTGGGACGAGTTCGCGCTGCACGTGCGGGCCGCGGTGCGCAACGGCCTGACCGACGCCGAGATCGCCGAGGTCTGCCTGCACACCGCCGTCTACGCCGGGGTGCCGGCGGCCAACCACGCGCTCGCGGTGGCCCGGCCGATCCTGGCCGAGCTGCGCGCCGAGGGCTGAGCCGGCGCTCAGCCGGCGGGGAGGGTGACCGGGAAGGTCAGCCGTCCGTCCCCGAGGTCGATCGTCACGTCGGCGTCGGCGGTCACCGACCCGCTGACGACGAGGTCGGCACCGGTCAGGTCGGCCGGCACGTCGAAGGCGATCAGCACGCGGTCGGCGGCGTCGTCGAGGTCGACCGGCCGGACGACGGTGCCGTCGTCCAGCCGCAGCGACAGCAGCTCCAGCGGCACGGCCCCGGGCTGCAGCCCGGGGACGGCGAGGGTGACCCCGACGACCAGCAGTGCGCGGTCCGGGCCGGCGGGCCGGTCGGCGCCGTCCGGGCCGGCGAACCACTGCAGCGAGCCGCCGGAGACGGTGACGGTGAGGTCGAACTCGGCCGACACCCGGCCCGGTGCGCTGAGCGTGCCGGGCAGCCGGCGGCTGTCGTCCAGGCCCAGCTGCCGGTTCGTCCGGGCCAGCACCTGCAGGTTGCCCGCGCCGGGCGCCCCGGTGAGCAGGGACAGCCGCTGCTCCACGCCGTCGTCGACGACGACGAGGTCGGCCGCGGCGGCGTCCGCGGGCACCGAGACGACCGCCTCGACGGTGGTGCCCGGCGCGACCACCGAGGCCGGGACGGCGACCGGCGCCGCCCCCTCGGCCTGGTAGGTCAGCACCGGCGGCGTCGCGGACCGGCCCTCCCCGCCGCCGATCTCGTAGGTGACGGCGAGGAAGCGCTCACCCTCGGCGGGGCGCCGGGCGGCGTCGCCGGTGCCGATCCGGTCGGGGGCGGCGAGCCCCGTCACGGTCACGGCGGCGGCCGGGCCGGCGAGCCGGCTCGGCCCGGCCGGGGCGGTGTAGTCGACGCCCGGGAAGGGCCCCAGCGCGGAGAACCCGGGCTCGGCGCGGGCCGGCGGCGGCACCTGCAGCCCACCCGAGCCCTCGGGCGGGCTGCCGCCGTCCGGCCGGCGGAGCAGGTCGGGGTCGGCGAGCTGCTCGGGGGAGGGGTCGACGGGCAGGGCGGCGACGGCCAGCCGGACATCGCCGCCGGCCGGCCTGGCGGTCAGTGGGAACCGCAG
This sequence comes from uncultured Modestobacter sp., assembly GCF_947486615.1. Taxonomy (GTDB): domain Bacteria; phylum Actinomycetota; class Actinomycetes; order Mycobacteriales; family Geodermatophilaceae; genus Modestobacter. The sequence goes on along the minus strand of NZ_CANKUD010000003.1, from coordinate 68,468 downwards.
CCAGCTGCGCGCCGGGTCGCCGTCGACGAAGAGCGCCGGGCCGCAGAGCAGCGTGGGCTGCACGTCGTCGCTCTCGGCGCCGACCCGCTCGAACCAGCAGCGGCCGTCCTCGGCCAGCACGCCGCCCCGGCCGGACACGTAGCCCGCCAGCTGCCGGTCGGCCTCGGCGAGGGTGACCGCGGGGTCGACGACGAAGTCCCCGCCGAACCGGATCGGGTCCTCCCGCAGCGACAGGACGACGAACAGCGCGGCCCCGCCGAGCAGCACCAGGACCAGCGCCGCCAGGGTCAGCACCGGGCCGCGGGAGCGTCGCCGCCGTCCGGCCGGCACCGGGTCGGGCGCCACGGTGGGCAGCACCGCCGGGCCCCGCTCGCCGTGCTGGTCCACTCGTCCGCCTCCTCCTGGTGCCCCGGTCCACCGCCCCGGGGACGGGTCGGCCGCGCGGAACGTAGCCGACCGGCAGGCCCGGGGGCACGCACCACGCTCGCCCGGGGCCACCCGCACGGGTGAGCGGTTCCTTGCCTGTCGGTTCGACAGCGACTACACCGGGTAGGGGAGATGGGCTGACCACACCCCGTCGAGGAGCACCGCCCCTGCCGCGTCGCAGTGCTCGAGCGCAGGAGGCGTACGACCGCGTGACCGCAGTGCCCGACGAGCCCTCGCAGCGCCCGCTGCGGGTGGCCACCGTGCCGAACGCCGGCGCCTACGTGGACGCCGTGCTGCCGGAGACCGCCCTGCGGGTGGGCCCGGCCGGCTCGCCCAGCCCGTGGCTGGACCCCGAGTACCTCACCGCGCACGCCGGGGAGATCGACGTGCTGCACCTGCACGGCGACCACGACTCGCTCACCGTCCCGGAGATGGACGCCTGGACCATGGCCGTGCGGCGCACCGGCGTCCCGCTGGTGGTCACGGTGCACCACCTGGACACGCTGGAGGGTGCGGACACCGGCACCCACCCCGGTGCGGCGCGCACCCGGCACCGGGCACACCTGCGGGCGCTGCTGGCCACCGCCGAGGTGGTGCTCACCCTCACCCCGGGCGCGGCCGACGAGATCGCCGATCGCTTCGGCCGGACGGCGATCGTGGCCGCCCACCCGTCGCTGGCCGAGCCGACCCCGGGCATCGGCCGGGAGACGCGGTCGGTCGGGCTGCACCTGGGCCGGCTGGGCCCGGACGTGCCCGAGCCGCTGGAGCTCGTTCGGGCCACGCTGTCCGGCGCGCTCTCCGGCGGCGGACGGCTGCGGGTGGACGTGCACCCCGACGTCGACCTGGCCGCCCGCCTCCCCGAGCTGACGGAGCTCGCCGACGCCGGTGACCTGGACCTGGCCCGCAGCTGGCCCGGCGACCCGGCCGCCTGGGTGCGGCACCTGCAGGAGCTGCACGTCTCCGTCCTCGGCCGCCGCACCGGCTCCCACTCGGGCTGGGTGGAGCTGTGCCGGGACGCCGGCACCCGGCTCGTCGTCCCGGCCGGTGGCTGGCACGCCCAGCAGTGGTCCGACGTGGTGCTCTACGGCAACGACCCGCAGCACGGGCTGGACGCCGCCTCGCTCACCTCGGCCGTGGTCGCCGCGCTGACCCGCCCCGCACCGGCCCGGGTCGACCGCGGCTGGCGGGCCGAGCAGCGCGCCGCGGTGCGCCGGGTGCACGCCCAGGTCTACGAGCAGGTGGCCGCCGACTCCGCGGTGGCCTGACGCTCAGCCGACGTCGGCCTGGCTGGCGTGCGGCAGCCGCACCGTGAACGCGGTGCGCCCCGGCTCGCTGGCCAGCTCGACGGTGCCGCCGTGCGCGGTGACGACGGCGTGCACGATGGCCAGGCCGAGGCCGGTGCTGCCCGCCGTCCGGGAGCGGGAGGCGTCGCCGCGGGCGAACCGCTCGAAGACGTGCGCCTGCAGGGCGGCCGGCACGCCCGGCCCGTCGTCGACGACCTGCAGCACCGCCCAGCCTTCCTCGGCCCGCAGCCGGGTGGTGGCCGTGGTGCCCGCCGGGGTGTGGCTGCGCACGTTGGCCAGCAGGTTGGCCAGCACCTGGTGCAGCCGGTCGGCGTCGCCGGGCGCCAGCACCGGCTCGTCGGGCAGGTCGACCTGCCAGTGGTGGCCGGGTCCGGCGACGTGGGCGTCGCTGACGGTGTCCACGACCAGGGCGGTCAGGTCGACCTCGGCCATCGCCAGCTCCCGGCCGGCGTCCAGCCGGGCCAGCAGCAGCAGCTCCTCGACCAGCGAGGACATCCGCAGCGCCTCGGACTCGACCCGGCCCATCGCGCGGCCGACGTCGGCGGAGACCTCTCCTCCCTGCCGGCGGACCAGCTCGGCGTAGCCGCGGATCGAGGCCAGCGGGGTGCGCAGCTCGTGGCTGGCGTCGGCGACGAACTGCCGGACCCGGGTCTCGGACTCCTGGCGGGCGGCCAGCGAGCCCTCCACGTGGTCCAGCATCCGGTTCAGCGCCGTGCCGACCTGGCCGACCTCGGTGCCCGGGTCGGTGTCCTCGGGCGGGACGCGCTCGGCCAGCCGCACCTCGCCGGTGGCCAGCGGCAGCTCCGACACCCGGGTCGCGGTGGCCGCGACCCGGTCCAGCGGGCGCAGCGTGCGCCGGATGACGAGCATGGCGGCCAGCGCGGCGGCGACCAGGGCCAGCAGGCCGACGAGCAGCTCGACGGCGACCAGCCGGCGGACGGCGTCGGCGGTGCCGCGCAACGGCAGGCCGGAGACGAGCACCTCGCCGCCGGGCAGCTCGGTGGCCACCAGCCGGTAGTCGCCGAGGTCAGCGCCCAGGTCCCGGGTCACCGGCTCGCCGTCCGGGGTCAGCGCGTCCAGCACCTCGTCCTGGGCGGCACTGAGCTCGACGACGTCCCCCTTCGCGCCGATCACGCCCGAGACCGTGCACCCGGCCGTGACGATCTTGGCGCCCAGCGTGCCCTCGCCCTGACCTCGAGCGTCGAGGAAGCCCGGGCCGTCCGCCGCGGCACAGGGGTCGGTGTCCACCTCGGCCGGCGGGCTCGGCGCGGGGCCGTCGCCGGGCTTGGGGGAGTAGTCCTTGGACCGGCTGAAGGTGGCGGCCAGCCGGTCATCGACCTGGTCGACCAGCTGCTCGCGCAGCGCGGTGACCGAGACGACGCCCACCAGGGCCAGCACCGCGACCAGCGGGACGACGAACGCGACCAGCAGCCGCGTGCGCAGCGAACGGCGGGACCGGGTGGGGCCGCGGCTCACCGCGGGTGGGCAGACGTCATGCGGCGGGCTTGATCACGTACCCGGCGCCCCGGAGCGTGTGGATCATCGGGGCCCGGCCGGCGTCGATCTTGCGGCGCAGGTAGGAGATGTACAGCTCGACGATGTTGCCCTGGCCGCCGAAGTCGTACTGCCACACCCGGTCGAGGATCTGCGCCTTGGACAGCACCCGCTTGGGGTTGCGCATCAGGTAGCGCAGCAGCTCGAACTCGGTGGCGGTGAGCCGGATGTCGTCGCCGCCCCGGGTGACCTCGTGGCTCTCCTCGTCCAGGCTCAGGTCGCCGACCACCAGCAGCCCGTCGTCGGCGACGACCCGGCTGGTCCGGCGCAGCAGGCCGCGCAGCCGGGCGGCGACCTCCTCCAGGCTGAAGGGCTTGGTGACGTAGTCGTCGCCACCGGCGGTGAGGCCGGCGATCCGGTCCTCCAGCGCGTCCTTGGCGGTGAGGAAGACGACCGGCACGAGCGGGGTGTTCGCGCGCAGCCGGCGCAGCACCTCCAAGCCGTCCATGTCCGGCAGCATGACATCCAGGACGACGGCGTCCGGGCGGAACTCGCGGGCGACGCGGACCGCGTCGGTGCCGTCGTGCGCGGTGCGCACGTCCCAGCCCTCGTAGCGCAGCGCCATGGACAGCAGCTCGCAGATCGAGGGCTCGTCGTCGACGACGAGCACCCGCAGGGCGCTGCCGTCGCGGCGGGTCAGCTGGGCCCGGGAGCCGGACGTGGGGGAGGCGGTCGTCGTCATGAGCCGACTGTGGGCCGCGATCCTGAGAGTTCCCTGTGCTCAGCACGGGAAGTCGCTGTGTCCCACCCAGGCGGGTGACCGGACCAGCAGGGAGGAGATGAGGGTGAGAGGTTGAACGATACAGGTCGCTTCGCGGGTTCGCGCGAGTTGCCAGACATTAAGAACCGCAGATTCCAGAGGTTTTCTTGGGTCCTCGTCGGGGGGTCTGGCAGGATCGCCAGCGCCCCCTGAGTGTCCACTGGCGCCTTGTGTGGACCTCGGGGGGCGGGACGGATGACCATTCACGACAGGACGATAAAGGGCATCCGTCCCTAACTGGGCCGTTGTTGTCAGACATTAAATGGATACAGAAAAAGGCGCCACCCCGACCGCCATGTTCGGGGGTGGCGCCTTTGTGTCGATCCCTTTATGCAGCCATGGTGGAATGGTTGTCGGGACGGCGCTTCTGTCGGAATGAACGCTGCATTGCCTGATTGGTCTCTGCCACCGCGAGCGCGATGATGACGCCGATCCGCTCGATCCCCAAGGTGTTGAACACATTGCCGTCGATGCCGCCGGTGTGGTCGGCGCGCAGTTGCGAGTGCCACTGCTCGTTGAGCGAGCGGGCATAGGAGTACAGCGTCTGGTGGTCCGTGCTCCCGAACAGGTGGCGACCGTACTGCTTGAACTGCTTGTCCGTCAGCAGGACCGGCGAGGTCGTCTTCGCGCAGACGTAGGGCAGGTTGTCCAAGCGAGGCGGGCGCGGGACGGTGGGCGTTCCAGCGTCCAGTTCCAGGCTCGCCGGAACGAGCGGGCAGCGACACTGCATGGCGGCAGCCGGGCACTGGGCTTGGATGCGCATCCCTACCCCTGCCTCGGAGCCCGTCCTGGGACGGCCGCGACCGCCTTGCCGGGCGACCTCGGGCCGGCCATTGGTCGGCATCCGACCGGCGAGGAGTTGCTTCTCGCGCTGCTCGTGTTCAAGTCGCTCGGCCTTCGATGCGTTTGCGGGGAGCGGGTCGAACGCGGTCAGGGTCACGGAGTCGAAGCCGGGACAGATGAGCACCCCGTTGAAGAGGGTGGGCCCTGTGTCCGTCACGACTGCGGTTGGTGACTCGTTCGCGGTGGTGTCGGTCGCCTGCGACGGGCGGCTGATGACGCTGCGACGGCCGAGACGCTCGTCGTAGTCCTGGACGAGGTAGTAGCCGCGGTCGACGAGCGCCTTGTTGAGGCCGTCCTTGCGAGTGAAGCCCATGTCGGCGATGGCGTAGTGGCTCTTGCCGCGGCCGTTCCAGGGCCGGAGGAGGCCGGAGCGTTGGGCCTCGTCGACGGCGAGGAGGGTCTCCGCGGTGCTCCCGCCGGTGGGCTTGCCGAGGCTCATCCCGACCACGACGGTGGGGATGCGCTTCTGGCCGGGACGGTGGGTCGCCATGACGAACGTGGCGCCGTGTCCCCAGCGAGGAGTGTCCTTGTCCCCCTTTTGCCACCAGCCTGCGTCGGGGTTGCCGGCGTGCAGCCGGTTGGCGCTGGTGCCGGTGTTGCCGAGTGTCTTGGCGACCTGGATGACGACCTCGTCGAACATGATGTCGCCTCGGTGGGGAGCCATGGCGTCGCGATCGACGCTAGCGGCGATCAGGGTGTTGATCAGGAGGTCGTGTCGGTCCTTCTTGGTCTGCAGGACCGCCAGGTCCTCCTCGGTGAGCGTCTGCACTCGCTGCTTGAGGGTGCCGTTGGTCTTCTTCCCGGTGCGGTCGTGAGGGCTCCACCGGATCGTGGAGAACATCCGGTCGAGGGACCGGGTGAGCCGTGCGTACTCCGACTGCTGGGCCCTCAGTGCCTCCCGAGGCCACGTCGCCTCCACGTCGTCGGCGTAGGACATCAGCCAGCGCTGGCGCGCCGGGTCGATGGTGCTCTCGAGCCCGAGGCTCACCGCCTGCTCGCGGTCGAGTTGGAACCAGAGCAACTGGAGCAGAGAGGCCCAACTGATCGGCTGGCGCGTAACGATCAGCAGGTACAGGCCGATGAGGAGAGCGCGGATGGGATAGGCGCCGGTTCCGGACGACGTCGTGCGCTCGTCGTCCTCCGTCAGCCACTCGTCCAAGAGGGCGACGCAACCGGAACGGTCGATGAGTGCGGCGGCGTACGAGAGGGTCGGGGTCAAGATGTTGAGCCGCGCCTGCGGTGGGCGGATCATCGCCAGGTCCCCCTGACGTACTCGAGGATGTCCTGCGGCTTGGGCAGCGTGACGAAACGGGCCAGGTCCTGTGCGGTGTGACCGCCAGGGTTGAGGTCGGCGAGATAACAGACGACGCCGAAGGGGATCGGCTGGGCCAGCAGGTCGACGATGTATCGGTTCCGGGCCGCGATCAGGTCGAACTTCGCATGAGGCGCGTGCTTGACGACCGTTTCGAAGAGGCGGTTGATGAGGTTCTGGCGCGCCTTGGTGGGACGGACGAGAAACTCCTCCGGCTCGCGGTCGGCACGCAGGATCCGCTCGGTCACGTACGGGCCGATGGGCACGTCACGGGCGACGCCGTGCTGGCTCGTCACCCGCATGCGTCCTTCGCCGTGCGGGAGGAGGTAGAGGTCGTCCCGGCGCGCCCGGCCCACCTCGTCCCGACGCATGCCGACGCCGAAGGTGAGATCGGCCAGCATGGTCACGTCCGTGCGGAGGGGCTGCTTGAGGCGAGCAGCGTTGTCGAGGACTCGACCCCATGCCTGCTTGTCAGCCGGCGCGCCGGCCACCCCGCGGGGGGCGTCGATCCGCTCGGAGAGGTGCGGGGCGTGCCCGGTGTGCCGAGCCACGAAGCGCACCTGCGAGGCGTAGTCCCCCTGCGAACGGGGACTGACCCCGCGGGCCTCCAGTGACTCCTTCCGCCAGCGCTTGATCACGGCTTCGGACAAGGCGTGCGCGGGGTCGAACACGCGGGTCACGTTGTAGTCGTAGGTGACGAGATCGGTGAGCGAACGGATCAGGTCCAGGTCGCGCCCGGTCGTCTTGAAAGGGGTAGCGGCGACCAGGCCGATCAGGTCCTCGCGGGCGGACGCGGACAGTCGGTGTCCCTGCACAGGGGTGAAGGCCCGCAGGGCTGTGGTGCGCTCCGGTGCCTGGATGTGCGGCAGGTGAGGTGAGCGGTCCGCCTGGGCGATCTGGGTCGGGGACGGGGTGAGGGCCCGCGCCAGTGCTCGTGCCTTGGGCATCAGCGGTTCACCGGCCCGCCGGTGAGCGCGGTTGCGCGGGGCAAGCGGGCGGCAGCGTGGGCAAGGTGGCGTGCTGGCAGCGTGCCTGTCGTCTTGTCACTCCTCGGGGCGGGCGCCCAGAGTCGTGGCGCGGGGTCGTGTAGCGAATACGCTACACGAATCCGCGGCGTGTCGGCTAGCGGTTCGGACGTGTCCGGACGGTTCTTCGTGGTCATGGGCGGTGCCATCGGCAGCCCAGAAGCGCCACTCGCCCAAACTGGGCCACCCGATCAGGTGACTTTCGATCCCGAACGGGTGATCCGGGGGGCGACTGGCCGGCGAGTCGCCAGGCGACGGACACCTCCGGGCCTGCCCGAGGGGTGGAACCGATCGCAGGCGATGCGTCCGTGCTGTGGGCATGGTGGTCCATGTCAGTAGCCCACTCTGTGATCCACCCATTGCTACAGTGACGCAATCCCCAGCCTCTGAGTCGCGCAGTCGCAGGGAGTCCTGGTCGGCGAAAAGAAACTTGTCCCCGGGCATCCAGTCATCGCCAGACGCGCCGATGCCACAACGGTGACTCTCGAATCTTCCACACACTGGCCCAGTCGGGCGCTGGCTCAGGTGTTGCCCCGAGGCCTGCCGGTCGGCACGCTCATCACCATTCTCATGTCACCGCAGGGGGGCATCCAGTACGGCCCTTGGTCGACACTGGTCGGCCAAGTCTGCCTGGACACGATCGACCTGTGTCGACCGGTCGTCTACACATACGCAGAAGCGCCATACGTCTACGGCCCCCTTGACGGAATCTACGACCTCACCGACATGTACCTGCACGTTCTCGACGTTCCCGAAGTCGACGAACACGGCGTGCCTGCTCCGCTCTATCGCGGCGTTGCCGGACGAGTCGATGGTGTCGACAGCACGCTCGGCGCATTGCGAGGGGGCTTGGAGGAGCACGAAGCGCAGTACGGGCCGGCGCTGGCCGTCTTGGACAATGCCGAGGGTGCGCATCCATACGCACGAGCCGCCCGCGTCGCGGGCGGCGGGAGTCACGAGCACGGTGCAGTTCCGTCGGCGGAAGCCCACCGATCGCTTGCCCGGTCGTGGGCGGCGGAGTTGCGGGACTTCGCTACGGCTCGGCTGGAGGCCCCCACTGTCGCAGTGTGGGTGGCCGACAGCAAGGACGACCCGGGTCCGCGCGCTCTGGCTGAAGCGTCGACGGTGGTCATCACGGCCGCCCATGTGCCCGGACGACGCGAAGTACCCGTGCGCGTCCACCACCGGGCAGACCTGATGACCCCCTGGGGGCCTCCCGTCGTGGCATCCCTTCCACGCTTCGACTGGGGCTTCATGACCAACAGGGGTGAGGAGGCCCCCTTCGAGCGGGACGAGGTCAGGCTCCCGACCCGTGGCCTGGACTGGGTGGTCGACCTGGGCGGGTCCGCCGACTCGGCTCAGCCCACGGCCAAGCCCACTGCGGAGGCGGCAGCGTGAACATCCACGACGACCTGCGGTCGATCGGCCTGGACTTCTCCCCCGACGGTGAGACAGTCAGAGTCTCGGAACGGTGCCAAGCGCCGTTGTTCGGCCGTAGCGGGTGGCGCCCGTTCAACCTGACCATGACCACGCGAGACCTGCAGCGCATAGGTGCCCTGCTGCTGGAAGAAGGTGGACGAGGTCACTTCCCAGTGGCCGGATGGGTCACGACAGCGGATGAATCCATCGAGGAGACCACGCGCCTGTCCGTACTGAAAGACCCCTGGGGCGACGCCTGGTACCTCAGTGTGACGCATTGGCATGAGAGCGCCGCCCATTCCGCGAGATGGATGGAGACCAGCGACATCGGCTACATCCCGTCGTCGGCGGTCCGGCATCTCGGGCTGGTCCGCCACATGTGGCGGGGTGGGCTTCGTCCGCTCGACCTGGCCCCGCTGTGTCTCAACGCAGGATTAGGAGTGGAGGAGGCGATCAATCTGGCAGCCTCCCGAGCGGTCGACGACGTTCGCCAGCGGCTGGCAGTGCTGTGCTCACTGCGCGCCGGGGAACGTGGCTGACGGCGATGAGCGGCTTGGCAGGACGACCTGAGTCGGCGGTAGCGGCGGCTCGAGCGTCAGCCGGCTTGCGGCTGGAGGGTTTGTTGTCGAGTCCACCGTCGCGGTTTCGTCGACCGGCGCGGCTTGGCAACCCGCACGTGTGGCGGGATAGTAGAACCAATCATTGAGGATTTCGACCAATAAGACGCCCGTGATGTGTCGACATCGGATCGCGATGAATGGCCATCTAAAATGGACGTTGCCGATCATCGTGGAGTGGCGAACGTCGCGGATTGATGGCTCTCGTGGAGGTTCCGCCAGCGCAGGATCGTTAACGGCAGCGGCCGCCCATGGACACCCCGTACTGGGCCAGCCAGGTCACCGGGTTGACCGCCCCGGCGTGTAGTCCGTCGGTGTTGACCTGGAAGTGCAGGTGAGGGCCGGTCGACTGGCCTCGGTTGCCGACCTCAGCGATCAGTTGCCCGGCAGAGACCCGTTCGCCGGCCGTCACGAAGAAGTCGTCGATGTGTCCATAGACGCTGACGGAGCCGTCGTCGTGCTGGATGTACACGGCGAGGCCATAGCCGGTTGCGCTGCCCGCCCGAATCACTCGGCCGGCCACCGGTGCGTAGATCGGTGTGCCGATCGGCGCAGCGATGTCCAGGCCCTTGTGCATGACACCCCAGCGTGTCTCGAAGCAGGTGCTGAACTGACCGCTGGTCGGGGCGACCCCTGAACCGATGACTACAGGTGTCCGGACGCCGTTGGCGGGCGTGCTGCTCGACGAGACCGGGGCCGGGGCCTGTCGCGCACGGGCGGCAGCCTCCGCGGCAGCCTGCGTTGCCGCGGCTGCCCGAGCCTGCTCGGCCGCCCGCTGTCTCGACTGCTCGTCCTGCCACGCCTGGTAGGCGTTTCGCTGTCCCTGCAGCGCCAGGAGCGCGACCTCTGCCTCCTGCAACTGCTGCTGATAGGCGCTCATCTGGGCACTTGCGGTCTGCATGGCCGACTGGAAGACGGCCATCTGGGCCTCGGCCTCAGTCTTCGACTCCTCAGCCTCTGCGGCCGCGGCCTGGTGCTCCGTGACAGTGGCGCGCGCCATTGCATCCGCATCGGCCTGGCGAGCCTCGGCGACGCGAAGTCCCTCCAGGGTGTCGGTGCGCTGGTCGCCCAGCAGGCGCAGGGTGGCTGCTCGGTCCAGGAGTTCCGTCGGACCGTCGGCGCTGACGAGCGCTGCGAGGCTGTTGATCGAGTCGCTGCGCATGTAGCTCTCGCGACCGAGTGTCGCGACGTCGGCTTGAGCCGTCGTCACCTCCGCTTGTGCGAGTCGTAGTGCGTCGGCTGCGGCGGCTGCAGCGGCGGTTGCCTCATCGAGTCGCCCTTCGGCTTCGCGGTAGGCGTCGTTCGCAGCCTCCACCACCAAGCCGGCCCGCTGGAGATCCGTCTCCGCCACGGCGACCAGTGCGGAGATCCTCCCGACCTCGGCCGCCGCGGCATCCTGTGCTGAGCGGGCGGCGGACAGGCTGGCGTCGCTGGGATTCGCCGGTGCGGCGACAGCGGGAGCCTGGGGCAGGGTGAGCAAGATGGCGATGGCCGCCGTGAGGCCAAGGGTCATCGCGGACCCCCGTCGTGCCGCGCTGCGTCCTCGTGCCCACCCGAACATGTCGCTCCCTCGTGCACTGCTGCCGTTGTCCTACATTCCCTAGTAGGAACGGCAGGCGCACGAGTTCCTTGAACGCTCCGGCCGACCAAAAGGTCGGGTGGGCGCGCCCCAGTCGTCGAGAGGTCGACCACCCTCCTAAGCTGATTCGTAGAAACCCGCCTGATGCGGGCCGACGGCCTTGCCGGCTGCATGCAGGGCGACGAGGAGGGTGCGTGACGATCCGGTGCCTACTGCAAGCGCGCCGACGGGGCCGTGCAGCGCTGCGCGACCCGCGGCGAGGGGTGTCACGGTGAGCAGCCACCTCACTCGCAGGCACGCTCTTGGGGTGCTCGGCTTGGCTGGTCTCGGCGTCTTGATCGGCTGCTCGAGTCCTCCGGACGGGAACGCGGCCGACGAAGGGGGGTCGGGGGAGTTCGACTTCACCGGCAGCACCCCGCTCGGTCAGGTCATCCCAGAGGCGGAACGGCGGTCAGCGCCCTCCTTCGCCGGGGAGTTGTTGGACGAGTCCGAGTTCGACTCGGCTTCGCTGGCGGGCTACATAACAGTTCTGAACTTCTGGGGCTCGTGGTGTGCGCCCTGCCGGCTGGAGATGCCCGAGTTCCAGACCGTCTACGGTGAGGTCAAGGACGAGAACGTCCAGTTCCTGGGGGTCGACGTCAAAGACCAACGTCAACTCGCGCAGGCCTTCGTCGACTCGATCGGCGTCGAGTACCCGTCGATGTTCGACCCTCGCGGCGAGGTCGCCCTGGCGTTTCGTGGTTTCCCGGCCAACGTCGTCCCGACGACGATCGTGCTCGACCGGTCGGGACGCGTGGCCGCGGTGTACATCGCGACCGTGTCTGAGGCCGACCTTCGAGCTGCCCTGGACACACTGCTCGCTGAGGGGGACTCGGAGTGACCGCGCGAGGCGACCGCCGGCCACCTGCTGGATCGGCCGGCACGGGAGCATCGCAGGCTGGTGGAGTGCCGGGCTGGCTGACCGTTGCGCAGGGCACAGGCCGCGTGCCCTTCTCCCGCGCACGCGTCTGGCGGGCGCTGGCCGTCCTGCAGCCCTACTGCGCAGTCTGCGACGTGTCTTATGTCGTCGACGGCTCCGGAACGTCGCAGGGAACTGAGTTCCGCTGCGTTCCCGGACGTCTCGATGGCCAGCAGCCACCCAGCGGTGCACCCCGTGGTCGGGTAGTCGAGTGGGAGCCTGAGCACCGGGTCGCAACCCGGCTGGAGCTCACCCCAGAGGTATGGGTCACGACCATCGACCTGGCGGACGCTCCGGACAGCGGCACGGACGTGACCATCACGCTCACACACGAGCCACTGGCCGGCGGCCTGTTGCAGCGCCGCCGTCAGCGCAAGGTCGTCCGAAAGGTCGCTCAGGACACGGTCGAGTCCGAACTGGCAAAGGTGCCTGAGCACATCCAGCAAGCCGAGCGGGCGCCCGACGACACGGCGACCCCGTCAGCCTGACCGACGGTCACACCGCCCTCATCTGACACGCGCTGCGGACAGCCGGACGTTGTTCGCCTGCAGGCCAGCGGCACACCCGCGTCCCGACGGTGGTGGGGGCTCGGCTGTTGGCAACGGTGGGGGACGGCCGGTAGCCGGTCGGCTGACACGCCGGCTACTAGCTTCCTTAGGGGATGGGTCGACTTCTCGTAGCCTCGTCAGCGCTCACGGTGACGGATGAGGAGGGCGCATGAGTCGACAGCCGCTGGCTGCGAGGGCACGCCCGCGAAGGCGGCGGACCGGCCCACCAGTGGGTCGCCGGGGTTCCCTCCTCCTCACCGCCCTCGCGCTGGGGGCTGTGGTGGCGGGCCTGTGGGAGGGCGGCTACGGGCTCGGCACGCCCCTAGCGCACGCGCACGAGCCGGCCAGCATCGCGCCCTACGAGGGCTCGGCCATCGAGGCGCCCACCGAGCCTGACGCCCGGTTGCAGATCAACGAAGCAGAGGTCGCTGAGCGCCTCGATCAACTGGCCGCCAGCCGCGCCGCTCGAGAGGAAGCAGCCCGCCCCAAGGCCGTGCTCCCCGTCAACGGACGTTTGACCAGTTCTTATGGCGCCCGCTGGGGGACGACCCACTACGGCCTCGACTTCGCCGCCCCCATGCTCACGCCCGAGTACGCCGCGGCCGACGGGGTGGTGCTGCGGGCTGGCTCGGCCAGCGGTTTCGGGCTGGCCGTCTACATCCTCCATGACAACGGGGACGTCACCGTCTACGGGCACATGGAGAAGATCCTCGTCAAGAAGGGCCAGTACGTGGACGCCGGCGAGACGATCGCACTGCTGGGCAACCGCGGTCAGTCGACGGGGCCTCACTTGCACTTCGAGGTCTTCGAGGGTGGCCTCGATGGCAGCCGCGTGGATCCGAGGGCCTGGCTTGCCGAGCGCGGGGTCTATATCTAGGGCATGTGCGTTGACGGCGGCCCAGGGCGAGGCCGGCAGCCAATGAGCGGCCTGCGGGCTCGGTCCGGTCTGCTCGCGGTGACGCTGGCCGCTGTGACCAGTGCCTGCGCAGCCAACGGGGGTGGCGGTGCAGCCAACTCCTGCGTCGGTCCGCTGCTCTCCATCTCCGCCCCCACCGCCAGTCCTGGTGAGACAGTGACCGTCTCGGGCGAATGGGTGCGTTCCGGTTGTGATGACGGGAGTGGCGAAGAGGAGAGGCCGTACACCGACGTCGCGGTGGTCTTCCTGCAGGCCGACCAGTCTCTCGAGCTCGCGCGGACAGATGCCTCCGGGGACCGGTTCACCGCCACGGTCGACGTGACCGTCCCCGACACTGCCGCCGCAGGGCCGGCCGCGTTCGCTCTCGCGCCCGACGACGGGCCGTGCCCGCCGGCCGTGGCTGTTCTGATCGAGGCCCCCGGGCCGACCGCGGAACTGCTGACCGGCTCCGGGGCAGAGTGTGGCAACTGGCCTGCGGCGGCGGATGCCCAGAGTGAGTTGACGCCGCTCGTCGACTAGGGCGTCGTCACTGCGGCGGGCGCGACTGGTGTCGGCGCTGCCGATGGCTCTGTCGCCCGGAAGCGGCGCACCGCTGTGGCCGCCCCCAGCATGAGTCCGACCCCGCCAAGGATCAGGAAGGCGACCGTCACTCGAGCGAGCCAAACGGGTCCACCGGTGATGACGTTCGCGGCCCACAGCACGTCCATGTCCGGGAGTCCCTGCACCAGCAACATGAACCCGACGACAGCCGACAGCATCGCAGCGAGCAGGTCCTTGCCCCGCCATGCAGCTCGGACGGCCACTGCGGTGACGGCCAGCGCCACCAGTGTGGGGAGCATGGCGGCGCCCGTCGCCAGTGCACGATCGGCGGCGGTCAGCCCCGGTTGTGGGGTCGCCGCCACGTGCCAGGCGGCCGACGCCACAGCCGTCACGAGCAGCATGGTCAGCGGCCGAGCGGATCCCGGCAAGAGGCCAGCCAGCAGGCCAGCTACCGGGATGAGCAGGTAGAACGGCCACCATGCCATGGGTTCCGGCGGGGGCGACCAGGTGAGTTCACCCGCCACCGCCACCGCGGTGTCGCCGTAGGACAGCGGGACTGTCCAGTTGATGATCGTGTGCTTCGACTCTGGGTCGGCGGCCACCTGCGGGGGTGGTGCCGACAGCATCCAGTGCGTCCGGTGGTCGTGCCAGGAGTACTCCGGTTGGGTGGACACCTGTCGCCAGTCCGGAGCTGCGCCGGGCGCAGCGTTGGCCGGCAGCGACGTCCGGCCATCACGGCGCAGGTTCAGGTGTGTCGCGGGGCTGTTCTCGTTCCGCCATACGCCGTCCGGTCCGATCCGCAGGTACTCCTCGTCGGAGTACCCGTAGACGGTGACGGTGACGGTCGAGCCGTTCAGGATCTCCAGGCTGTCGCCGAACTGCGTGACGCTGAGATCGACGCCGGGCATGGGCGAGGAGAGCTCCAGCACCCGCCCGGCCCAGTTGCTCCCCGCGACCCCGCGGTCCGTGTGGGCCTGTGCCGCCGGCGCTCCGGTCAGCATCAGGGCTGACGCTGCCAGCGCGATGACGAGCAGCCGCTGGGCGGTGGCTCGACCCGTGCCCACACCCGTCACCACCCGACCGTAGGTCACCTGTGTCGCAGTCACGGTGCATCGCCCGTGATCGCGGCGCCTGGGTCGTCGATGGACGTGACGGGAGGGAGCACGCGACACAGCATCACCTACTATGCCGCTTAGGACATTCCGGCCCCGCAATCGTTGCGGAGGGCAGGCCGCGACCTCACAGGGAGATGCGAACGTGTCATCTGGCATGGACGGCATGCGGATGCCGGTCGATCCACCGTCCCTGCTGACGCTCTTCACCCCCCAGATCGACATCACGTCCGTGTTCCCCGCATCCGCTCTCATCGCGCTGGCGCTCTACCTGCGTGGGGTCCATGCACTGCGACGCCGGGGTGTGCGGTGGCCGTGGCGCCGCACGGTGAACTTCACCCTGGGCATCGTCACCGTCCTGCTGGTAACGGCCACGCAGGTCATGGGCTACGCGATGATGCTCTTCTCGATCCACATGCTGCAGAAGATGGTCCTCGCCGTAGTCTCGGCGATGCTGATCATGCTGGGTGCTCCGGTCGCCCTGGCGGTCCGAGCGCTCCCGCGCCGGGGGTCAGCAGTGATCTGGCGGAGGTTGCTCGTCCTGGGCATGCGGTCCCGGACGGCGAAGCTGCTCACGCACCCCGTGATCACGACGACCCTGTTCATCGGCAGTCTGTACGGCTTCTACTTCACTCCCGCCTTCGACGTGCTCATGCGGCACTGGGCGGGCAGCCTGCTGATGCTGGCCTTCTTCCTGTTCACGGGGTTGCTCGCCTTCGGCGGGGCCTTCGGGTTGGATCCCTGGCCGCACCGGGTGTCGGCGCCCTTGCGACTGGTCGAGCTGGTCGTCCCGGGTCCGTTGCACGCCTTCTTCGCCGTGGCGGTGATGATGGCCAGCACCCCGTTGGTCCAGACCTTCCGTGACGTCCCGGCCAGCTGGGGCGTGGACGTCATGACCGACCAGCTGGCCGCCGGGAACATCGTCTGGGGCTTCGGCGAGGTGCCCACGATCATCGCCGTGGCGATCGTCTTCTGGCAGTGGGTGCGCTCGGACGAACGTCGAGCCCGAGCCGGCGACAAGCGGGCCGAGGTGGAGCTGGAGGCGTACAACGCTCAGCTCGCACGCCTGGCCGCGGGCCAGCGCCGGACCACGGGCTGACGATGATGACCGTCGTTCCGTGCACGGCCGCTTCGAGTTCCATCCGCCCTGCTCGGCCAGGCGATCACCGTGCAGGGCGGCCACCGGTGGATCGAGCTCCCGTGGCTCTACTGCTCGCCGTCATCGGCGGGCTCGCCCTCTGGTTGGCCTTTCCGCCCTTCGATCTCTGGCCACTGGCCGCTGTCGGGCCGCTGTTGCTGATGCTGGTCGTCTTCGGGCGCTCGG
This sequence comes from uncultured Modestobacter sp., assembly GCF_947486615.1. Classification (GTDB taxonomy): domain Bacteria; phylum Actinomycetota; class Actinomycetes; order Mycobacteriales; family Geodermatophilaceae; genus Modestobacter. The sequence continues at coordinate 52,231 of NZ_CANKUD010000003.1, read as the reverse complement.
CCCGGGGCGGCGCCGCGCTCGGCATGGTGATGGGGTCCGCGTTCTTCCTGCCGCTGCTCACCTGGACCGGCGTCTTCGTCGGTGACCTGCCCTGGGTCGCGCTGTCGCTCGCCCAGGCGGCCTTCTTCGCCCTCATGGGTACGGGAGCCGCCCTGGTCAGCCGGCTCCCCGCCGCCCCGCTGTGGGCAGCCGGCCTGTGGGTGGCCCAGGAGGCCCTGCGCTCACGCCTGCCCTTCGGTGGCTTCCCCTGGGGGCGCCTGGGCTTCAGTCAGGCCGATGGGCCGTTCGCCTCCTTCGCGGCCTACGGCGGGGTCCCGCTCGTCACCTTCGGCGTCGCGCTCACCGGGACGACGCTGGCGGCTTCGGTCGCGCGTCCGGTGGGACGGCGGCTACGCCGGGGGAGCGACCGGTCGCCGTCGCGTCTTCGACGGGCACTCACGTGCGCTGCCGCGGCAATCGTCCCGGCCCTCGGATTGCTGGCGTGGCTGCCGCTGCCCGGGAGCCAGCTGTCGGAGGGGGGCGAGCCGACCACCGTCGCGCTCGTCCAGGGGAACGTCCCTCGATCCGGCCTCGACTTCAACGCCCAGCGCAGAGCGGTCCTCGACAACCACGTCCAGCAGACCCTCGAACTCGCGGAGCGGGTCGACGGCGGCGGCACCCCGCGACCCGACGTCGTGATCTGGCCCGAGAACTCCTCGGACATCGACCCGTACCAGAACCCGGATGCAGCGGCGGCCATCGACCGGGCGGCCCGCGCGGTCGACGCGCCCATCCTGATCGGTGCCGTCCTGGACGGGCCTGGTCGGTACCTGACCAATGCGGGCATCGTCTGGGACCCGGTCACCGGGCCTGGCGAGCGCTACGCCAAACGACATCCGGTGCCCTTCGGTGAGTACATGCCCGCCCGGTCGTTCTTCCGGTTGTTCAGCGAGCAAGTCGATCTGCTGCGACGCGACTTCCTGCCCGGTACCGAGCCGGGGGTCCTGGACGTGGGCGGAGTACGCCTCGGGGACGTCATCTGCTTCGAGGTCGCCTACGACGGGCTCGTCTCCGACGTCGTGGACGGCGGCGCCTCCCTCTTGGTCGTGCAGACCAACAACGCCACGTTCGGGTACACCGCGGAGAGCGAACAGCAGCTGGCCATGAGCCGCCTGCGCGCCATCGAGCACGGGCGCACCGTCCTGGTCGCAGCGACCAGTGGCATCTCCGCAGTCGTCGCACCCGACGGGACGGTCGTCGACCGCTCCGAGCTCTTCATGCCTTATGTCTTCGTCGGCTCACTGGCGCAGCGGACCCAGACGACCACGGCGACCCGAATGGGTGCCGTTCCCGAAGCTGCGCTCGCGGGGCTGTCCGGTGCTGCCGTCCTGGCCGCCCTCGCCACCGACCGTCGATCTCGGCGGGCGCGCACCACACCTGAGCACTCCATCGATGAGGAGGGTCCTCGTGACCTCTGACGCCCTGGCCGACCTCTCCGACACGCTCTTCGGGGTGGCGATCGCCATCTATGCCCTCGCCGCCATCGGCTTCTGCGCCGAACTCGCGTTCGGCCGGCCGTCGACGCGAAGTCGACCTCAGTTGGCCACGGTGAACACCGGTGCGTCGAGCTCCACTCCTCTCCCGGCGGCCAGTGGCGCAGCCGGGCGACCCCAGGCAGCACGGTGGGGCCAGCTGGGTGTCGTCCTGACCGCGGTCGGAGCGCTCGCACAGGCCGGCGTGCTCGTCACGCGCAGTGCGGCTGCGGGGCGTGTGCCGTGGGGCAACATGTACGAGTTCGCCACGGCGGCGGTTCTGGTCGGGGTGCTCGCCTACCTGTTCCTGGTGATCCGGGTGCCGGGCCTGCGGCGGATCGGCGTGTTCGTCCTGGGGCCGACGGTCATCGGACTGGTCCTCACCGGCTTGCACCTGTACGCGGAGTCCGGACCGCTGGTCGCCGCGCTCAGGTCAGACTGGCTCGTGGTGCACGTGTCCGCCGCCATCCTCTCGTTCGGCGTCTTCATCGTCAGCGGTGTGGCCAGCGCGCTCTACCTGGTCGCAGCCCGGTCCGAACGGTCGGCGTCAGCGGCCGGCGGTGGCGAGCAAGGCCGGGGTGGCAGGCTGCCCAGCGCGGAGACGCTCGACCGGGTGGCGCATCGGACAGCCATCTTCGGCTTCCCGGTCTGGACCTTCGCCGTGATCGCCGGCGCCATCTGGGCGGAGAGCGCCTGGGGCCGCTTCTGGGGCTGGGATCCCAAGGAGACGTGGGCCTTCATCTCCTGGGCGCTGTACGCCGCCTATCTGCACGCCCGCAACACCTCGGGGTGGCGCGGCAGGCCGGCCGCCTGGACCAACCTGGTGGCGCTGGCCACCCTGGTGTTCAACCTGCTCTTCGTGAACCTCGTGTCCACCGGGCTCCACTCCTACGGTGGGGTCTCATGAGGCGGTTCGTTACCGGACCGTGACAACTAAGCTCCTTCGTAGTAGCGTCTCGATCCGGTCCACCCGGGCCCTGCTCCTCGCACCGAGGACCTCGGGTGGACACGCCGAACCACCACGGCCTCGCCGAGGTGGACCGGGGACCCACGTCTCTTGGGGTGAATCCTGCGTGCGCAGGTAGGGCAGCTTCCCGTCCGAACCCGTCAGCTAACCCGGTAGGCAGTCAGGAAGAACGGAGAACCGTCGCCTTGGCGACCCTGCCTCACTGGAACTCGTACCCGTCCAACCGTCGCCCGCCGGCGCGCTGGGCGCCGTTGGGTGTTGCCGCGGCTGTCGCCGTGCAGCTGGCACTCACGTCACCGGCCGCGATCGCAGCCCCCGGCGACCGCGTCGCTGAGCAGAACCCTGCCCAGTCGACGTTGGATGCGGCCAACGCTGAGATCGACCGAGTCGAGCAGCTCCTGGCGGCGGCCGAGTCGGAACTGCAGCGACTGACGGTCCTCGCCGAAGCCGCCGGTGAGGCGTCACGCCTCGCAGAGCGAGAGCTGATGACCGCCCAGGCCGCAGCAGCCACCACTGCCGCAGAACTGGCCGCCGCTCAGGTTGCCACTGTCGCTGCCAGGGAAAGCGTCGCCGATCTCGGGCGCGAGACCTACATGGGCGCCGACTCCCTGAGCAACACGGTGACCCTTCTGGAGGCCCGTGGTCCGGATGACCTCCTCGAGCGCGCAGCCATGCTCGAGCTGATCGGCGACGACCGCGCGGAGCGGCTGAGGGCGCTGGAGGACGCCGAGGACCAGGTCGAGCGCGCGGACCAGGCCGCCCGTGACGCGGTTGCCGCCCGCGACACGGCTGCCCAGGCGGCTCAGCAGGCCGAGGCCGATGCTCGAGCCCAGCTCGCTCAGGCGCAGGTGGGCTATGACGCTGCGGCGGGCCAGAAGGCGGCGCTGGATGAGCAGTTGCGAGCCGCGCAGGTCCAGCTCTTGACGCTTCAAGGAGACGATGACCCGGACGCGACCATCGAGGAACGGCGGCAGGTGGCGAGCGCTGCTTCGGCCGCGGGCACGGGGTCGCTGGCCGCCGGACGGGTCACCTCGTGCTTCGGCAGTCGCTGGGGGACGAACCACAACGGCGTGGACATCGCCGCACCGATCGGCACGCCCATCTACGCCCCCGACGCGGGTGTCGTGTTGCACGCCGGCCCGGCCAACGGATTCGGTTTGGCGGTCTACATCCAGCACTCGGACGGGACCATCACCCTCTACGGCCACATCAACCAGGCATTCGTCTCGGCCGGGCAGCGCGTCTCCGCCGGAGAGCAGATCGCCGAGGTGGGCAACCGTGGCCAGTCCACCGGGCCGCACGTGCACATAGAGGCGCACACCGGCGGGCTGTACGCCAACCGCGAGAACCCGGCTCCCTGGCTCGCCGCACGGGGCATCTCCCTGGGGGGTGCGTGCTCCGGTTGACCAGGTGGGCCTGCCAGTGCTCGTCCGTTGGTGGGACCCTGCGCGCACGTTCGAGGCTCAGAGACCTCGACTGCCTAGGCTGACCGTGGGACAGAACCGAGTGGGACGGGAAGGCGTGCGTCTGACCGTCTGGCCGGCAGCGGCGCGTCGTCGAGACGGCCAAGAGAGGTGGGGGTGTGCGCCCGTTCGGTGAATTGGAAGCGGCGATCATGGCGGAGCTGTGGCGTCGCGGTGAACCGGCGACGGTGCGCGATGTCCTGGGGGCTCTCAACTCCTCGCGAAACCTCGCCTACACGACCGTCATGACCGTGATGGACAACCTCCACAAGAAGAACCAGCTCACCCGGGAGATGTCCGGCCGAGCGTGGTTGTACCGGCCGGTCCGTAGTCGCGCCGAGCATGCCGCAGCGTTGTTGCAGCACGTCCTCGCTGAATCGGGGGACCAGCAGGAGGTGCTCATGCACTTCGTCGCCGAGCTGCAGCCAGACGCGGTCGCGCAGCTGCGCACCGCCGTGGAAGCCGCTCGTTCCGAGTCGCAGGCCCCGCCAGGAGACCGAGCGTGAGCGCCAGCCTGGCACTCGCCGCGATCGGTGTCGCCATCCTCGTCCTCGGCCCACGACTGGTGGATGCAGGGTGGACTGCTCAGGCTCCTCGGCTGGCGATCCTCGCCTGGCAGGCACTGACCTTCACGGCGGTCGCCACGTTCGTGCTCGCTGGAGTGACGCTGCTGATCCCCATCACCACCCTGGCGGGCGGCCTGGGGCGGGTCTTCCATGCGTGCGCGGAGAGCGTCGCCAACGCCTACGGATCGGCTGAGTTCCCGTCCGGCGCACTGGTCGGGATCCTGTTGGCCGGGCTGATGCCCCTGTGGGTGCTGTCCTGCGTCACGTGGGAGCTCGTGTCGGGTTGGCTGCGCCGGCGGGAGCTGCACCGATCGATCGACATGGTGGCCGAGCCGGATCGTGGGCTGGGCGTGCTGGTCGTGGACGCCTCGGCACCCGCCGCCTTCTGCGTTCCCGGGCGCACGTCGCGCATCGTGGTGACCACCGGCACCTTGGACGCGCTGTCCCACGACGAGCTCCGGGGTGTCCTGGCGCACGAGGCGGCGCACCTCCGGGCTCGCCACAACCTGGCAGTGACGATGTCGCAGGCGCTGGTGCGCGCCTTCCCGCGCGTGAGGCTCTTCAGGGCGGCGTCGGCCCAGACACGGCAGTTGATCGAGCTGCTCGCGGATGATGCTGCAGCTGCCAGCGTCGACCGGGTCAGCGTCGCCTCGGCCATCGTCAGTCTGGCCGAGATGCGCGCGCCGGCAGCCGCCATGGCCATGGCGCAAGAAGGTGCGGTCCTCCGGGTCTCGCGGCTCCTCCAGCCACTCACGCCGATCGACCCGTGGCGCCACCGGCTGCTCGCCGGGGGGCTGTGGGGCGTCCTGCTCACCCCCGTCCTGATCGCCGGACTGCCCACACTGTCCGCAGCTCTCAGCGACCTCTGCAACATCTGAGACAGGAGCGAAGCCGTGCGCCAGCCGTACGAGGTGACTTAGTAGAGCGTGGGTACGCTGCTGAAGTGCATCCCGAACTGAGCCGGCGAACGCTCCTAGCCGGAGGTGTCGCCGGATTGGCCGGTGTCGCCCTCGCTGCCTGTGGCGGCAACCCGGCCACGGAAGCCGAGCCCACCGAGACTGCAGCCGGCGCGGGGACGGTCTCCGTCGGCTCAGATGGCGTCCAAGAACTCACCATCCTGGTCGATGACGACTACGTGTTCGTGCCAGCGACCTTCACCGTTGCGCCGGGGCAAGTCCGATTGACGCTGACCAGCAAGGCCGAGCAGCTGACGCACAACCTGCGCTTCACGCCCGGCGAGGGCCCGGTGGACATCGCCGAGCAGATCCCGATCCTGGCCCCCGGCAACAGCGAGACGTTCGACTTCGCGGTCGAGCAGCCCGGCGACTACCAGTACGAGTGCTCCTTCCACGTCGCGCTGGGCCAGATCGGGACGATGACCGTCGCGGCCTGAGGTCGGCCCGCCAGGACATCGCCGGTCTCACTCGCCGACCCGTCGTGGACAGACGCCAACCCGGTCGCGACTGAGCCCGTGAGGTGACGGAGGGTCTCGGCGTCCCGTCGACCAGATCACAGCGCCCTGAAGCCCGGCGACGACCCAGCTCTCCTATCATCGCTAGTACGCAAGCCTCGGCTCTCTGATGCGGGCCGTGGCGTCGATCCGGCTGGGGGGAGCTCGGTTGTCCGACGACGGTGCGCGACCGTCGGAGTCCACCGACGGCGGCGCTCGACCGGGGCTCTCGAGGCGGGGGCTCTTCCGCGTTGCGGGCGTCGGGGCGGCCGGGATGCTCGCTGCCGGTGTGACGGGCGGAGCCGTCGGTCGGATCACGGCCAATGACGGCCCTGCGGATGTGGCCGTGTCTCCGTTGCCCGACGACTCGCCCAGGGCGATGGTCCGGTTCGCCGGTGAACACCAGGCAGGCATCATCACTCCTGCGCAGGACCGGTTGCACTTCGTTGCCTTCGACGTCATCACAGACAGCCGCGAGGATCTCGCAGCGCTGCTCCGGACGTGGACTGCGGCCGCGGCCCGTCTCACGAGCGGGCAGCCGACAGGCCCAGACGACACTGGTGAGGCCCAGGACCTGCCGCCGGCTGGGCTCACCATGACCATCGGCTTCGGTACGACGCTCTTCACGGCCGACGACGGCACCGACAGGTTCGGGCTGGCCGGGCACCGCCCCAGGTCGCTCGTCGAGCTACCGCCGTTTCCGGGTGACCGGTTGGACCCGGCGATCAGTGGCGGCGATCTGTGCGTGCAGGCGTGCGCGAACGACCCCCAGGTGGCCGTACATGCCGTCCGGAACCTCGTGCGCCTGGGGGCCGGCGTCGTGCGGGTCCGATGGACACAGCTCGGATTCGGTCGGACCTCGTCGACGAGCTCCGCCCAGGCCACGCCGCGCAACCTCCTCGGCTTCAAGGACGGGACGGCCAATCTCAAGGCGGAGAACGGGCAGGCGCTGGACCACTTCGTCTGGGTGGGCGAGGACGACGTGGACTGGCTGCGTGGCGGCTCCTACCTGGTCACCCGCCGGATCCGGATGCTGATCGAGGACTGGGACGTGCTCCCTGTGCCCCAGCAGGAGGCGGTCATGGGCCGCACCAAGACAGCGGGAGCCCCTCTGGGGCAGGTGGCGGAGTTCGACCCGACGGACTTCGCGGCCGTCCGGGACGGGCAGCCTGCCATCCCTCGCGACTCGCACGTCTTCCTCGCGCACCCCACCAACGCCGGGACAGCGATCCTGCGCCGCGGGTACAGCTTCGTCGACGGCACCGGCCCGGACGGACGGCTCGATGCCGGTCTGTTCTTCATCGCCTACCAGCGCGATCCGCAGACCGGGTTCGTCCAGGTGCAGCGCAACCTCGCCGGGGATGCACTCAACGGCTTCGTCGAGCATGGCTCCTCCGCCGTGTTCGCGTGCCCGCCCGGGGTGGTCGACGAAGACGACTGGTGGGGACGCGCCCTCTTCGAGTCGAGCCCCTGACGGCGATCGCGGGCCGGCGCTGCCCACGGCCACGGTGCCCAGGAGTGGCCCCGCGACGTGACCGTTGGCTGCGTCAGCGGTGACCTGGGTGTTCGTGCGTCGCGTGCAACCGCGGCTCCAGTTGGATCGTCGAGTGCTCGACGCTGATCGGGAAGTGGCTGGCCAGGCAGGACTGCAGCTGGTCGAGGACCCGGGGCGCATGGCCGTCCTGAAAGCAGGAGTCGTCGACCACGACGTGTGCGGTGAGCACCGGCAGCTCGCTGGTGATCTGCGAGGCGTGCAGATCGTGGACGTCGAGCACGTGTGACTGGCTGAGCAGGTGCGTCCGCACGTCGTCCAGGTCCAACCCAGGGGGTGCGCTCTCGAGTAGCACGGACACCGTCTCGCGCAGCAGCTTCAACGTGCGGGGGACGATCAGCAGGGCGATCAGCATGGACACCACCGCGTCCGCCTGGAGCCATCCGGTGAGCGCGATGATCAGCGCAGCCAGCAGAACGGCGACCGACCCCAGAGCGTCGTTGACCACCTCCAAGAACGCCGCCCGCATGTTCACGTTGCTCCCGCGGCCACGGGTGAGCACCAACATCGATACGAGGTTGCCGACCAGGCCGATGACCCCGAACACCACCATCGCGGTCGAACCGACCTCCGGGGGCTCGAACAGCCGGCGGATGCCTTCGATGAAGACGTACACACCGACGGCGAGGAGCACTGCGGCCTGGAGGGTGGCGCCGAGCACCTCCGCTCGGCGGTAGCCCCACGTGCGTTTCGGCGTCGCTGGGCGCAGCGCGAGGTTGGCCGCGATCAGGGCGATGGTGAGGCCGGCAGCGTCGGTGAGCATGTGCCCGGCGTCCGCCAGCAGGGCAAGGCTCCCCGACACCACCGCCCCGATCACCTCGACGATCAGCACGGTGGTCGTGATGGTCAGGACGATGGCCAGTCGCCGGCGGTGGTCAGGACTGCTTGCTCCAGTGCCTGCGCCGTGGTCGTGCCCGTGGTCGCCGCTCATGGCTTCGCTCCCGTCGACTGGTGGACCAAGGGCCGGCGCCCGATGCCGGGGAGGAAGCGGCCGACTCGGGCTGCATAGCGGTGGTAGTCGGCGCCGTGGGCGTGGGCGAGGTGTGGCTCCTCGATGAGCCGCACCTGGAGCTCCACAGCCGCCAGGAGGCACAGGAGCGCTGCGATCGAGACAGGCGTGGGGACCATGAGGGTCACCCCGGTCTGCGCGGCGAGCATGGCGGTGAAGACGGGGTTGCGGACGACCGCGAAGGCCCCATCCGTCACCAGGCCGGTCAGCTCGGTCTCGTCCACCCCGATGCGCCAGGACTCGCCCATGCCGGATTGTGCAGCCAGCACCCCGGCGAACCCGATGAGCGCGATGACCAGGCCCGTCACTCCGAGCGCGTCGGCCAACGGCCCGTCCGGCGTCCTGGACAGGTCCATCACGGCGAGAGTCGGCGCCATCGGCCCCAGGATCAGGGCGACGACGAAGAGCACGCCGGCCCACCACTGCAGGGACCCGGGCGCTCCGGAGATGCCGCGGAAGCCCGAGTCACCCGTTCGTCGGGCGTGGACCCAGCTGCGCAGGCCGAAGACGACGACCAGCCCGCCGACGTACAACGAGAGCGCGGCGACGTTCATGACGTCGCGCTCGGCGAGGAGCAGCAGGAGCACCCAGGTGAGCAGCCGCAGTCGTCCTCGCCCTCGGTTGTGAACCGCAGAGCTGCAGCCGGCGAGCAGCAGTCGTCCCCGGACCAGGCTTCGCGGCCCTCCCGCACGGCGACCACGGCGATCACCAACGCCGCGACGGGATCGGCCCAAGCCCAGCCGAAGAGGCTGTTGAGCGCCAGCCCGACGAGCAGGACGGCCGACAGGTACGTGCACAGCAAGGTCTGCTTGGAGTCGGCTACGGCTGAAGCCGAACCCAGTTCGCGGCCGGCCCGACGCTGGGCGTAGGAGAGCCCGGGCATGACCGCCAGGCTCACCGCCGCCAGGACGAGACCGACAGAGGAGTGCTCCGCCTCTCCGGACCCCAGCAGCGACCGGAGCGCGTCAACGGTGACGAAGGCGGCGAGCGCGAAGAACGACGCACCGATGACCTTCAAGGCCACCCGCTCCCGCGCCTCGGGATCGCGGCCGGCGAACTGCCAGGCCACGGCCGCAGCAGACGACACCTCGATGACCGAGTCCAGACCGAAACCGATCAGCGCAGAGGACGATGCCCTCGCTCCGGCGGTGAGTGCCACGACAGCTTCGATGACGTTGTAGGCGATCGTCGCGGCCACGAACCACCGGATGCGGCGAGCGAGCAGTGCTCGACGGTCGGTGGTGGGAGTGGTGGTCGGATGGCTGGTTGACAGGTGGACGGCTTCGGCGGCCATCAGCAGCAGTCCTCGTCCGCGGCGGTCGGGCAGGCGGCGGGGTCTACGGCGAGGACGACACCGAGCAGGTCGCCGAGGGCGTGAGCCAGGCGCGGATCGGTCAGTTCGTACCGGGAGCGGCGCCCCTCCGGCACGGCCACCACCAGGCCGCACCCTCGCAGGCAGGCGAGGTGGTTGGACAACTTCTGCCGGGTCACGTCGAGCAGTTCAGCCAGCTCGGAGGGGTAGCCAGGACCTTCGCGCAACGCCAGCAGGAGCCGAGTGCGGGTCGGGTCCGACAGGGCGTGGCCGAATCGAGCGAGGACCTCAGCATGCAGGACGGGCATCACGAGACCAGACAGTACAGCGATAACTGAATTCAAGAAAGCGTGAATCGTCAGGCGTTGGCGACAACCTCCAGGTCTTGCGCGATCTCGGCGGAGGTGTCACCTGCGGAGAACATGACGCGGGCCAGGTCGTCGGTACCGAACAGGTAGAGGCTCGTGGCGTGCATGGTGCCGTTGCCTTCTGCCAACGGCACTTCCGCTGCCTCCTGTGCGGCCTCGACCGCAGCCTGCGTGCCGGTCAGGCCGATGAAGCGGTTGGGCAGTCCAGCGTCGAACCGAGCCAGGTAGCTGCCCAGGAAGTCGGCCGTGTCCCGCGCCGGGTCGGTCGTCACGAACACCACCTGGGTTCGAGCCGCGACGTCCTCTGGCACGGAGCGCAGTGCCAGAGCGACATCGGCCATGGTCGTCGGGCAGACGTCTGGGCAGTTGGCGTACCCGAAGAACAGCATCGTCGGCTGGCCGGCGGTCGCTGCCGCGAAGTCGTAGGTCGCGCCGGTCTGGTCGGTCAGAGTGAAGGCTGGGCGCGCCTTGGGCTCGGGCAGCTCGCGTCCCGCGTACGGTCCTTCGTCCGCTGAGGAGGACACCGACGCCGCGCCTACGTCGTGCGTTGCGGCATGGGTGTCGTCCGTGCCGCAGGCGGCGAGGACCGTGGTCAAGCCCACGCCTGCGAGCGCAAGCAGTGTCTTCCTGGCGGGTTCTGCCCTAAGCACGTTAGTAGCCTAAGCGTTGACCCGGGAACTGGGGCGATCTGTCCGACGACTGTCTCCCCGGCGGCTCCGATCGGTCGCCTCCGATCACCGAGAGGCGACACGTGTCGACCACGCCGTACAAACCCGATGACTCGACGAAAGCGCCGACTGTCGTCGCACCGGTGGTTCGACCGGCGCAGCGAGGTGGCCTCGTCCCGTTGCTCATGCGGCTCCACTTCTACGCGGGAGTCCTCGTCGCGCCCTTCATCGTCGCGGCCGCCGTCACCGGGCTTCTATACACCCTCTCTCCGCAGATCGACCGAGTGCTCTACGCCGACGAGCTGTGGGTGGCGGAAGTCGGTGACCGGACCCTTCCGCTGGGCGAGCAAGTGGCGGCGGCTCAGACCTTCGAGACCGGCCTGGACATCGCCTCCGTCCGCGTGTCAGACGCTCCGGACCGGACGACGACGGTGACCTTCAGTGATCCGACTCTGGCGAACGACCGCGAACGCAGCGTCTACGTCGACCCCTACACCGGGGCGGTGACCGGCGAGCTGGTCACCTGGTTCGGATCGACCCCGGCAGTCACCGCACTGGACGACCTGCACCGCAACCTGCTCCTGGGCGACCTGGGACGGCACTACTCCGAGATCGCCGCCAGCTGGCTCTGGGTGGTCGCCCTCGGTGGGCTGGTGCTCTGGCTGCGTCGGCGCCGAACGGCATCGCGCATCCGCCGGACTCTGCTTCCCGACATGTCGGCCACCGGCCGGCGGCGCACCCTGTCCTGGCACGGCGCGACCGGTGTCTGGCTGCTCGTCGGTCTCCTGTTCCTGTCCATGACCGGGCTGACCTGGTCGCGGTTCGCCGGTGAGCGCTTCAGCTCGCTGCTGACGTCACTGGACGCCACCAACCCCGGCGTGCAGACCGTGATCGAAGGGCCCGGTGACCCGACCGCAGGCGAGCACGCCGGGCACGGCGGTGCCGCAGCCGTCGCACTGGACGTAGGGCAGCTCGAGGCTGTGGTTGCGGCGACCTCGGAGGCTGGCATCAGCGCGCCATACGTGGTGACTCCTGCAGGGCCTGGCAGTGCGTGGACGGTGGCGGAGGACGACGATCGCTGGCCGGTGCAACAGGACGAGGTGGCCGTGGACCCGGAGACCGGCGAGATCTTCGACGCGAACCTCTGGTCAGACCGGCCGGTCCTGTCCAAGTTGTCGACGGTGGGCATCGCGGCACACATGGGGCTGCTCTTCGGCCCGGTGAACCAGCTGCTGCTCGCCGCGTTGGCCTTGGGGCTGCTGTGCGTCATCTTCTGGGGATACCGGTCCTGGTGGCAGCGCCGTCCGCGCCGTGACGGTGCCCGGGTCGGCCGAGCGCCGCGGCGGGGCGCTCGGCGCGGCGTCCACCCGGCGGCGCTGGTCGTCGTGCTCGGCGTCGCTGTGGCGCTGGGGTGGGCGTTGCCCTGGTTCGGCTGGACGCTGCTGGGCTTCCTGGTGGTGGACGGTCTCCTCGGTGCCCGGCAGGCAAGGCGCGGGGAGCCGTCGCCGGTCGACGCTGACCAGCCGCGCGACGCGGAGGATGAGTACGAACTCCTCCGCTGAGGACCGACCCCATGTCGCTCCGGCGCCAGGGGCGGTCAGACGGACGAGGTGCCGAGCCCGGTGGCGGCCAACCAGGACCGCAGCCACAGCATCATCCCGTCCCACAGTCCACTGACCAGCAGCAGTCCCAGAACCAGGAGCAGCGCACCGCCGATGCGCATCACGGTCGGGGCGTGCCGCCTGGCGAAGGCCGACAGCGAGAGTGCTCGCCGGGCTCCCAGTGCCACCAACAGGAACGGGACGCCCAGCCCGATGCAGTACGCAAGGCCCAGAGCGGCACCTCGCCCGGCGGATGCCTCCGTGTAGGCGAGGGTGTTGACGGCGGAGAGGGTCGGTCCGAGACAGGGCGTCCACCCGAGGCCGAACACGACGCCCAGCAGGGGGGCGCCGGCCAGACCAGCCGGCGGGCGCCGGGTGATGCGGCGCTCCCGCTGCAGCCAGGGCAGACCGCCGAGGAACGCCAGGCCCATGACGATGGTGACCACGCCCATGACCCGCGTGAGCACCGGCGCCCAGTCGAGCAGCAGTCGTCCGAGTCCTCCGAAGAGAGCGCCGAACGACACGAACACGACGGTGAAGCCAAGGACGAACAGCAGGGCTCCGAGGACGACGCGTCGACGCTCGCTCACGTCGCTCCTGGCTGCAGTCGTCACTGTGGCGGGAGCGGGGGTCGTATCCGTGCTCACCTCTTCCCGGGGGCCACTCGCCCCGGTCGCGGCGCCGGTCAGCCCGGCGACGTAGGCCAGGTAGCCGGGCACGAGCGGCAGGACGCACGGCGATGCGAAACTGATCAGCCCGGCGAGCGCGGCCACGCTTGCCGCCAAGAGAAGAGAGCCGTCGCTGACGATGTCGGCGAACGCTTCACCGAGGGTGCTCATGAGCCTCTCGTCCCTGGTGGAACGTGGGGCGGGTGGTCAGGCAAGGAGAGTGCTCCAGTACAGCCAGAAGGCCTCGACGATGGCCATGGCGATGATGAGGAACCACGCGGTGAGCGCCGCGCCGTGAAACCGCTGCGCCGCCAGCACCACGGTGGAGAGCCGTCGAGGGAGTCGCCCTGCCACGAGACCGATGTTGCGCAGGGAGACGTACCAGAAGAGGGGGATCGTCACCGCCCAGACGACCATGCAGTACGGACACAAGGCGCCGATGCGATACAGGCTGTTGAAGATCAACCAGTGCACGAAGAGCACGCCGCCGGTGACTCCGAGTTGGAGACCAGCCCAGAACCAGGGGGCGAGTCGCGCGCCGGACAATGCCGCGGCGCCGACGGTGGCGACCACGGAGAAGCCGGCGACCCCCAGCAGGGGGTTGGGAAAACCGAAGGCCGCCGCCTGGGTGCTCGCCATGATCGAACCGCAACTGAGCACTGGGTTCAGGCTGCAGGTGGGTACGTAACTGGGATCGACGAGCAGTGCGTACTTCTCGACGGCGAGCACGAAGGACGCCGTCAGCCCGACGGCCCCGCCGAGGAGCAACAGCCAAGCGAGTCCGCGATCCGTCAGGCCACCGACCGACGGGGTCGCCTCGCTGCGGCGATCGGTGTCGGCGGTCGCCGCGGGGTCGCGGACCGGTTCAGTCAGCGAGAGCTGCATCGACCTGCTCGATGAACTCGTCGGTGGTGGTGACCGTCAGCTTCTCGCCGTTCAGGAAGAACGTGGGCGTGCCCTCCACCCCGAGAGCGATCCCGTCCGCTCGGTCCCGCAGTACGCGTTCCAGCGTCGCCGGGTCCGCTATTGCGGCGTCGAAGGCCGCCAAGTCGAGTCCCATGTCCTCAGCGAAGCCGCGGAACACCGCTGCCTGTGACTCCTGCTTCTCGCCCCACTCGGTCTGTGTCTCGAACATCCGGGCGTACATGTCCTCGAAGCGGCCTTGCTGGGCGGCGGCCTCGACGGCGACCGCAGCGTTCTCTGCGTTGGCGTGGCCCGGCATCGGGAAGTAGCGGGCCACGAAGGTGATCCGCCCGTCGTAGAGCTGGCGGAGCTCTTCGACGAAGGGGTAGGCAGCCAGGCAGCCCTCGCACTCGAAGTCCAGGAACTCGACCAGGGTCACCCGACTGTCCGCAGCCGTGGACAGTCGGTGGCTGTCCTCTCGGACGACGGCCGGCGCGGCGGCAGCGGGTACGTCCTCTTCGCCCTGGCTGCGGACGAGTCCGAACACCCCGAGCCCCACCACGAAAACTGCGACCAGGGCGGCGGAGATCTTCAAGTTCGCGCTCATTGCGCTCCTCGTCAGGAGTAGACGGCTCACGAGCGAAGGCGACCTGTCCGGTGACCTACTATCTTCACTCGTAGGGGACGCTACAGGTCGCGCGTCGGTTGTCCGACGTCAACCAACGCGTCCGCGTGGTAGCTGGGACGCCACCGCAGAATCCGCGTCAGCTGTTCCAGCCACCGACCATGACTGGAGAGCAATGCAGGCCGGCAAGCCGTCCGATGTCCCGAACCCGACGCGAGTGACCGCCGTGCCGCGTCTCCTACGGCTGGTGGTCACAGCGGCTGCCCTCGCAGTCCTCGCCGTCACCACCGTGGTCGTCCTCAGGCTTCCCTCGTCCTCCGTCGGGGTCGTGGCCTTCGGCCCGGCGGACCAGGTGGCGATGTTCGGCCTGGGCCTCGCCGTGGCCGCAGGGGTGCTGGTCTTCGGCCGACCCCGGGTCGACGCCGACGAGCACGGTGTTCGAGTGCGCAACATCGCCACCTCGCAGGACGTCCCCTGGGAGCGGGTCATCGCCGTCCGGTTCGAGGAGAAGTCCTCATGGGCCAGTCTGCAGCTGCGCAACGGAGACGAACTCGCCGTGCTCGCCCTTCAAACGTCGGACGGCGAACGAACGGTGACCGCCCTGCGCGGCCTCCGATCGCTGCTGACAGCCCACCAAGCCGCCCACGCGAAGCCGCGCGAGGACCTTCTGTATCCGGACTGACGGCAGGCGAGCTAGGTCGCGGGGCTGGACTCCTTGACCTTCGAGTCGGGTCGAAGCTCTACGGTCGGTTCGTGGAGGGGATGCGTGTCTCGCAGCTGGCCGAAGTCAGTGGTGTGCCGGCCACGACCCTGCGGTTCTACGAGCAGGAGGGCCTGCTGCCGGCGGGCCGTACAGCCGCGGGGTACCGGGTCTACGGGCGGACAGCGGTCGACCGGTTGGCCTTCATCGGCACGGCGAAGCACCTCGGGCTGCCGTTGCGCGAGATCCGGGAGCTGCTGGGGGTCTGGAAAGGCGGCGCGTGCCGCGACGTCCGCGCCCAGTTCCGTCCAAGGCTCACGGCTCGTCTGGAGGAGGCGGCTGTTCAGCGCCGGCTGCTGGCCGACTTCGAGCGGGAACTGATGTCAGCGCTCGAGCACCTCGATGCGCTCCCGGACCGGTCGTCCCGTTGTGACCGTGGGTGCTCTTTTCTGCACGACCCGACGGGCGTGCAGCCCGATGACTCCGCCGAGTCCCCGCCGACGCCCACCGAGGCAATCGCATGCTCGCTGACCGGTGCCGACCACGCGGTGCGCATCGGCAGGTGGCGCCAAGCGCTCGGGAACGCGCCGCGGACGGCAGTGGACGGCGGTTACGCCCTGCACCTCCCACGCCGGGCGGTCGAGGCGGTCATGCTCCTGGTCAGTGAGGAGCACGAGTGCTGCCCCTTCCTGACCTTCCGCCTGCAGCTGGACGGCACAGGTCTACGCGTCGAGGTCACGGCGCCGCCGGAGGCGACGTCGCTGATCGACCAGCTCTTCTCGCCCTGACCGTGTGCTCTGTCGAGAACGGACCCAGATGCTCGTCGCTCGCTCCATCGGACTGTTCGTCGTCGCCGCCCTCTTCGAGATCGGTGGTGCGTGGCTGGTCTGGCAGGGAATCCGGGAACACCGCGGCTGGCTGTGGGTCGGTCTCGGGGCCATCGCGCTCGGTCTCTACGGCCTGGTCGCCACACTGCAACCGGACGCCGAGTTCGGGCGCATCCTCGCCGCCTATGGCGGCATCTTCGTGGCCGGATCGCTGGTGTGGGGCATGGTGGCGGACGGCTACCGCCCGGATCGTGCCGACGTGCTCGGAGCCGCGATCTGCCTGGCCGGTGTCACCGTCATCATGTACGCGCCCCGCTCGGGTTGACGCGACCTCTCGAACGTGGCCGGGGGACCGGGGGGCGGTCGGGAACGACTACGAAGTTGTGTCGTAGTACTTGGAACCAGCGGGGCGACCCGGACGACTGAGAGAGCGTGATGTACCTCTTCTCTCCCACCGTCCGCCGGGTGCTCCTCCCCATGACCGCCGTGTTGGCATTCGTCGTCCTCGGTGCTGCTCCGGCGAGTGCGCACGTCGAGGCCAGTTCGCCAGGAGCCCAGGCTGGAGCCGGGCCGGTCGTCGTTGCCTTCACGGTCGAGGCCGAGTCGCCCACGGCCGGCATCACGGGCGTCAAGACGCAGCTGCCCGCTGGCCTAGCTCCGTCATCGGTCTCCCTCGCCTCAGGGCCGGACGGCTGGGTCCTCAGCCCCACGAACGACGGGTACGAGATAGCCGGTCCGGCCATCGCCACTGGCGTCGACGCCGAGTTCGGCATCACGATCACCCAGCTTCCGGTGGACGCCGCTGCCCAGGTGCCCTTCAAGACCCTCGTGCGGTACTCCGACGGCTCCGAAGACGCCTGGATCGAGCTGCCGACGGCTGACAACCCTGAGCCGGAGAGCCCGGCACCCGCGATCGCGGTGGCACCGGCAGCCGTTCCGGCTCCGTCGCCGGCCCAGACCTCGGCCACACCGAGTCCGAGCGCCACGGCCGAGCCCTCGGCGGACGCTGAGGTCACTGCCAAGCCGGCAGCTGCCACTGACGAGGAATCGCCCTCCACCGGCTGGGTGATCGGTGCCATCGTCGCCGTTGCCGCACTGGCAGGTGCGGCCCTGTGGTTCCGACGCAGGCAGTCCGGCCGCGCCTGAACCCCGTCCGCCCCACGCACTATCGAGCAGAACGAACCGGGAGCGCCTCATGAACGGTCAGACGCACGATGACGGGTGCGGGCCATACCGCGAGGCCATCTCCGCCCGGCTGGACGGCGAGTCGCTCGGGCTCGCTGAGGCCATGCTGACGCGTCACCTTGCGGCCTGTTCACACTGCACACGGTGGGAGGAGCAGGCGCAACAGGTGACGCGCCGGACCCGCCTGGCCGTGGCCGAGGCGATCCCGGACGTGACCCATGGCGTGCTGCTCGCGCTGCGAGACGCCCATGCGCCAACTGCACGACGAATCGGTGCTGGACTGGGGGAGCTCGCGCTACGGCTCGTGCTCCTCGCTGTCGGGGTCGGACAAGGCGCCCTCGCGCTACCGGCGCTGTCCGCAGCGACCGGCGTCATGGGCGCCCCGACCCATGTCGCTCACGAGACCGGTGCGTGGAGCCTCGCTGTCGCCGTCTCCTTCCTGGCCGTGGCTGCCGCTCCGCGCCTGGCGGCAGGAGCTCTGCCGTTCCTTGCTGCGTTCGCGCTGCTGCTGTCCGTCCTCACCGTGTCCGACCTGTTGGCGGGGATGGTGCACATCGAGCGTGCCGCCGGCCACCTGCTCGTCCTCGCTGGTGTCGCGACCGTCGGGGTGCTGGCCTGGCGGGGACGGACGCCCGGCGGTTGGCGGCCGCTGGTCCACGGCAGGGTCAGCGCGTGAGGCGATCGGCCCGCATCGTCCTAATTCTCGGGGCCATGGCCGTTGTGGGTCTGCTCTTGGACATCACGACGGCCCGGCCAGCCTTAGCGCACGCGGAGCTGGTCACGACGTCGCCCATCGATGGCGCGCGTCTGGACGATCCGCCGACGGAGGTCACGCTCGCGTTCAGCGAGAGCATGTCTCTCGACGCTGGTTACGCCCGTGTGCTGGGCGCCGACGGCGAGCGCGTGGATACCGGGTCGCCATCTGTGAATGGAACCGAGGTCCGGATCCCGCTGCAGGACGATCTCTCCGAGGCGAGCTACGTGGTGACCTACCGCGTCCTGTCCGCCGACTCGCACCCGATCGCGGGGGCGTATGCGTTCGTCGTCGGTGATGCCGAACTGGTGGCCGCGACCGACGTCGACGTGTCTGACGACCTCAACCGGCCGGTGTCCGTCGCTCTGTTGATCACCCGCTGGCTGGGGTTCGCCGGCGTTGCCCTGGGCGTCGGCATTCCCGTCTTCGTCCTCGTCTGTTGGGCGGGCGGCTGGAGTGCCCCGCTCTTGCGCCGCCTCACCACCTTTGGGCTAGTCGCAGTCGCCCTCACGGCGCTCGGCGGGCTTGCCCTCCAAGGGTCCTACGCGGCAGGCAGCGGCCTCGACTCGATCGCGGACCCGACCCTGCTGCAGGCAACCGCCTCCTCGACGTTCGGCGCTGTGCTCCTGAGCCGGGCGGCGCTCGCTGTCCTCCTGGCCGTGGTCATGGCGTCGGCCTGGCGCAGCGGACGAACGCCACGCCGCGCGGCGCTCGCGGTCATCTCGATCGCGGCTGCAGCGCTGGTCGCCACGTTCGCCGCGGTCGGTCACCCGGTGGCTGGGGCCC
Source organism: uncultured Modestobacter sp. (assembly GCF_947486615.1). Taxonomy (GTDB): domain Bacteria; phylum Actinomycetota; class Actinomycetes; order Mycobacteriales; family Geodermatophilaceae; genus Modestobacter. The sequence goes on along the minus strand of NZ_CANKUD010000003.1, from coordinate 33,316 downwards.
TCCCGGCCTTCGCGATCGTCGTCACGTCGGTCCACGTCGCCGCCATGGCGGTATGGACGGGCGGGCTCGTCGGCCTTCTCGGTGGCGTTCTCCGACCTGGCGTGGACCACGGGCACCAGGCGACCGCCGTGGCCAGGTTCTCCCAAGTGGCCGCCGTTGCGGTTGCCGCACTGATCGCCACTGGGGTCGTGCAGTCCGTCCGCGAAGTCGGCGCTCCCTCAGCGCTGGTCACCACCACCTACGGATGGGTGCTCATCGGGAAGGTCGCGCTGGTGATCGCCCTGCTGGCCGTCGCGGCGACGTCGCGTTCCTGGGTGCACCGCCACCACGGGCCAGTCACTCCCTTGATGAGAGAACTCGCGATGGCCGCCGCGACCGTGGGCGCCGGACCGCCCGCCGAGTCGGACGCCCCGCCCGACAATCGAGTTGTCGGCGTCCCACCGTCCGAGCAGCAACAGCGCGTCCTGCGTCGGTCCGTCCTCGTCGAGGCCGCAGTGGTCGCGTTGATCCTGGCCCTTTCCGCCGTCCTCGTCGGGACTCCGCCGGCCAAGTCCGCCGTCGCGCAGCCCGTCGACGTCACGCTTCCGCTCACGACCTCCAGCGGTGCGACAGGTCTGGGGCAGGTCCAGCTGTCCATTGATCCGGCTGCCACAGGGACCAACACGCTCCACCTCTACCTCTTCGATGAAGCGAACCAGCTGACGCAGGCGCAGGACCTCCGTGTGTCGTTGACCGCGTCGGCACAAGAGATCGGGCCTCTTCCCGTGGACCTGCAGCCAGCGGGACCCGGGCACTCGATCAGTGAGGACATGTCCATCCCCACGAAGGGCACCTGGACGCTGACGGTCACAGTCCGGCTCGACGAGTTCACTGCCACGACTACAGGGACTGACTTCCAGGTGCGTTGAGGCGGCCTGCCCGGTGCGCAGCTGCGGAGTGCAGTGCTTGGACGGCGATGTAGCGGTGGTTGTCTACCTGCGCGCCGGGGCCGGCAGACCGAGGCGGCGGGGAGTGGGTACGCATCTGCGCGTCGTGGACGGTCAAGTCGTGAGACCCCGCCAGAGTCGACTGCTTTCGCGCGACGGTGGCCCCCGCAGCGGGCCGGCCGGTGCGCGGCTGGGGGATGGTGGTCAGGCTCCCTTCTGCTCGTGGACGCTGAGTCTCAAGTGCGGTCGTCAGGCAGTTCAACGCGCATCATGATCGCGCCGGACGCCAGTTCTTCTAGCTCCGTCCAAGTTGGCTCAGCTGGCACGGTCGCCAGCACTCCATCGATCATGAAGAAGGCGGAGGCTCCAGGGGGACCGCCGACCTCCTTGGTAGCTCGTACGAGAAGGTCGAAGCCCACCGGGAGCTGCGCGGGAGCGCTGGTGGGGGCAAGGCGCTTGCTTCGCTGGTTCGCGACGTACCAGGCCACGGATCCATCAACCGATACCCGAGCCACGGCAACTAGACCTTGCTCTGGCGGATTGGTGGGCCACAAGCGTGCGTCTAGCTCCATCATGGCCCGGCGATAGGCAGGCCACGCCCCCTCCAAGTCACTCATGGCATCGATCAGCAGGATCGTCAACGGGTGACCAGCATCCTGCTCTCGGGCAGGAACCAGGAGGCGGAAGCTCCTGAGCCCATAGATCGCGGCCAGAGGGCAGATAGCCAATGCCGGTCCGGTGCGGACGATCTGTCGGCCACTGATCAGGTTCTCGGTGCCGTAGCCGCCACCGGCACCGGCGTGGATGACGCCGGATGCCACCTTGTATGGCGCGTACAGATGCTCGTGACCATGCGCCCGGGCGCGGGCCGCGAGGTCGCCTCGGGCCCACCCGTTGACGAAACGTTTGCCGTAGCCCTTATCCGACACCAGCTCCGCGTACGCCTCCTGGGCGCTTGCCCGATAGCGCCGGCGACGATCTTCCTCAGCGGCCCGCTCTCCCGGCGTTAGCAAGTCTTCCCCGAGTGACAGGCCGGACTCCAGATAGGCGGTGACCCACAGATGGTCCATGTACCGCTTGTCCGCGCTGCCGTCCGTGGTGACGTCGAGCAAGGCGATCGCCGACTCGAACACCGCTCGCGCGGCCCGCATCGCTGGGCGGCCATGGCCGGCGATGACCGCAGCCAACAGATCAAGAAGGTCGTTGCACGCCTGACTGAAGATGGTCGGAAAGCTCTCCGCGGGTCCGGGCTCGCCGTCGTAGACGACGTCCAGGTAGTTGAGAAGGGAGTCGGCGACCGAGTCGGCTGCCAGCGTAAACGCTGGCGCCGCTTCGGCTACCTCATCCTGCAAGCCGACCAACCGCTGTCGGAGGCGTGAGTTCCCTGTCGCGTCCATGTCCCTAGTCTGTCGGCGCGCCGCGCTCGACGGCTGAGAAGGGGGAGGTCTCCGGGGCCACGAGAGGCCACGAGTCAACCGACCCTGGGCAGTCCCGTCCCTTCCCACGCGCTGCTATGACCGACCGAGTGGGTGATCGCCTCAAAGTGTCGGTACCTGCGGATACGGTCCACGCCCCTGGGCTTCCAGGTCCCGTGAGGTGGAGGAACTGCGTATGACGGAAGCCAGCGTGTGGCTGATCCTTGACTCGGGCGTTGCTGTCAGCCGCGTCGCTTACACCAGCCCAGATGCAGCCGAGCGGGACGCCGAGGTGTTGCGCGCCGAGGCGGGCGACGCGCTGGGCTATGCGATCCCCGACGGGCAGATCGAGGTCTACGGCGTCCAGGTCATCGACCTGCCCATCTACGGTCTGAGCTCCACCGAGGCAACCGCGAACTCCACTGCAAGAGTCGCGTCCAACGGCGGCACCGCGCAGGACATCGACCCCTTCGCTGCGCCCCCGGGGTACCGGCCGCCGGCGAGAGACGGTGGACCCAAGCAGAACGTCGCCTACCGCTGCGCGTCACTGGAGGAGGTCGACCCCTTCGCACCGCCGGGGTATCCGGCGTCAGGCAGCGGTGCCCCCCAGTCGACAGAGGGCGCCGCTGCCGACCAGGGCGTATCTCGACCGGCCCGTATCGGTCGTCGGCGGCACCTCACCCTCGTTCGCTGCGCCGCCGACGAGTAGGCATCAGGTCGCACGTCGGGCTGCCTGCCCGGCCGCGCGGCACTTGGTGCGCGCCCGCGCGGCCTCACGTCGTCCCGAACTGTCAGAGCCGCAACCCATTTCCAGCCCGTGACAGCCCGACTGCCGATCCGATGGACGCCGGGGCCTGTCACCCCCCTCTGGGACATGGACAACGTCTCGACCGGGCGGGACCAGGTTGCCGACTTGGCGAGGCTGCTGGGTGCTCTCGGCGGTCCCGACGTCCGGCGTATTGCCGCAGGCCACTATGTGACCTGCCGAGCGCATGGTTCTGCCGTGGCCGAAAGCGGATTCGAGGTGCTCAATGGTGGTCATCGGCCGCAGGGAGCTGACCGACTCTTGCTGCGCCGCGCGTCGCGCCAGGCTGAGCACGGCACACGCCACTTCTGGATCGCGAGCAACGACGGGGATTATGCACAGCTCGCCCAGCTTGGGACCCTGGCCGTGTTGACCATCGACAAGACGCGAGTCAGTGCTCGCCTTCGTACGGCTGCCATCGTCGTCATCTCACTCCGGCGCACGGAAGCTGAGTGGCGAGTCCAATACGCCAGCGGAACGCGGTTCGGCGTCCTGGCAGGTGAACACCTTCCCTGACCCCTTCGGTTCACCTTGGCGGACGCCGGCGCCTACGGCGTCGGGGAGACCGCTGTGACGCCCAGTTTGCCGCTCATGCGTCAGCTGGCTGCGGGCCTGGGGGTGGTGTCGATGCGGCGTCTTGGTCAGCGATCAGGCGATCGGTGAGCTCGATGGTGGCGAGATACCACCAGAACACCCAGTCGAGGAAGGCTGAGGGGTAGTCGGTCTTCTGCTGCTCGTTCATGTGGCGGATGCCGAACTGGTTGGCAATCTGAAACAGGGCGTTTGAGTCACCCGTGAAGAGCTCGGTCTTCAGAGTTGCCTTGCGCTGCTCAAGGACGTCGGCGAGAGCCCGTGTAGCCGAGTGCTTCTGCTCCTGGTTCGCATGCCGACCCCTGAACAACTCAACGGCATGGCTGACTCTGCCTCGGACGGATGGATCTGGTGTCTCAAGCACCTGCATGACCAGCGCTTCCCGGACGGGCCCGGCCGAACGCACTAGGAGCCCCGTGTCCCGTCCGCTTTCGGCGAGCCGCAACCCCAGGTCCGAGCGGTCGAGCACGGCGTTGATCCGCGACCGGAAGACCGCCTGACCGCTCCTGCGGGAGAAGTCCCGGTAGTCCCACTCGCCGGCGTACTCATGCCACCAGCGCCTGCGAGGCCGAGCGACAAGGTGATCGAGTGCCTCAAGGACGTCGAGGAAGCAGTCGCTGGTCCAACCGTCTGGCACCACAGTCGCCCCGTTGAGGTGGTGCACGGGCCAGACCTCCAGGTCCGTCTTCACCTCCTCGGCAAGACGGGCCTGACCGTTGATGTCGGGGGAGTCAGCATTGTCTGTGCAGGAGCTACCGAAGGCGTCCTCAAAGTAGCCATGATCCGAGAGGTCATAGACGGCATCGGCGACGAGCTGGCGGGTGGCGTTCAGTTCGAGCGGGCGCTCGGGCAGCGCCTCCCGCTGGCGCTGCCGTTCGGTGAAGTACATCCTCCGTCGGTAGCGGGGCAGTTCCTCCGCTCCCGCAGCGAGGACCCGTACGAGCTCGGTGACCGCACTAGGCGTCGCAGTGACAGGCTCTTGAGCCCACACGCCGCCGGAAGCTTGATAGATCTCGCTGACGAGCTTGTAGCCACGCCCCTCAGCGAACGCCTCGTCGAGTAGCCATCCCAAGGACTCTTCGTCGTCGTAACCAGAGGCCAGCAAGGTCTCTGCCTCCATGCGAAACAGGGATGCAGGCCAAAGCAGCTGCAGTTCCGAGACGTCGATGGCCACAAGCGTCACGCTAGCGTCAGGGAAGGAGTCCGCTGACCAAGGTCGCCGCTGCAGGCCGGCGGATCAGCCAGCACTGGGCCTGGCCGCGGGTAGGGAGCGTCGAGATGGTGGCGCGGTCGGAGGATGACGGGACGGCGTCGACGCTGACCGCGCCGGTCAGGGAACCGTCAGCTGAAGGGGATCCCGGTTCGTTCGTCGAGCCACGGTGGTGCTGCCCTGCGTGGACGGCGGCGGAGCCTGTGTGGTGGGGCCGCTTGGGTTGCTCGTGCCGACGGGGCCAGCCGAGTCGATGACCTGCAGCGCGCGGACGTCAGCTCGCTGCGCCGCCCTGGCCCCGTCCTTCTCGACAAGGATCGTGACCGTCCGGGCATCGCAGTCAGTGTTGTCGCAGTAGACCTCGACACGCCCGGTGTCGCTTTGGACGTCAGCCCCGGAGATCTTCGCGGTGTCGTGCCCACAGAAGTAGCAGCGCACGCCGCGGCCGTGCGCTGCCGACGCCGAATAGCCGGAGGGTGCGACTTGGCGTACCCAGGGCTGGCTACCAGCGGCCCAGATTCCGCTGCCCTGACTGATGTGGGGGGTCATTGCGGCTCCTTTGCGTAGTGGATCGAAAGGCGGGTCATCGGTGTTCGGCAGGGCCCGCCGCCTACCCGTCTCCCTATGGTCCTGAGCAGGCGGTGAATCGGGAGAAGAAGCTTAAGATCCGTCCCGGGGTCGCCAAGTCTCGGGGATCAGTGCTCGCCCATTCCGCCACTCCTCCACAATGGCAGCCACGAACCACGGCTCGTCCCGCAGGTTCACATGGTCGCTGACGATCAGTTGGAACGCGCCTTCGCGCTCTTCGGCGAAATCGTAGAGCAGTCGGTACATGTCGCGGACCGCCTGTCGATCGCTGTCATCTGTCGGAAGTTCCCCGGGAGGCCTTGTTGGGTCATCCTGTGGGTAGAAAGGCTGACTTGGCTGGTCGAGCATGAGGAAGCGAGGGACGGGTCTGTTCTCCTCCACGAAGAAGCGATGCAGGGCGAGATGGACCGCTAGGTGGAGTCCGAGGTAGTTCGAGGCGCTGCCAACCTGATTGAGACGGAGGCGCCCAGAGCCGGTGCTGACTACCGCGGTGAGGTTACGGACATCGAGGGTGACCGGTCGCTCGGAGTGCTCAACATCGAGTTTCGCGGCGATGTCAGTGATGTACTGGCTGACGGTCACCAAACGGGCACCGAGGTCGGACTCTGACTCTCCTGCGCGCTCCTCGGCCCAATCGAGGTTGCGTTGGGCGGCGTCATAGGCTTCGCGGGCCCGTTCGACCGCTCCGTCGGCGCCACTCGCGATACCCGCGAGCGACGCATCGATGCGTCCCCGGTGAAACGCCAGCTCTTCTGCGCGGCTAAGGCCGAACAGCTGCGGGCTCGTCGCGGCCTGCAGCGCAGTCAGTGCGGCGTCGGTTGCGGTGAGCTGTTCTTGGACCGTCGACACCTGCGCCTCAACGCGGGCAACCGCCTGCGCTCTGCGTGGTCGATGACCAACCAAGCCCGCCAGGTTCTCCCGCAGATGGGTGGCGAAGCTCCGCAGTTCTTCGAGGCTCGGGTCTGGTTCGTCGAGCTGCTGGCCGCACACCGGGCACATCTCAGAGGCGTCCGTAGCCGGCTGGGGGACGAGGTCCAACGACTGAAGGGCGGTTTGCTGACGGTCGAGGGCGGCGCCGTAGCCATTTTCATCCTGCCCCAGTGCGCGGAGCGCGGCCCTCTCCTCAAGCAAGGCTCGCAGCTCCCGACGGAGCCGGGTCTGAGTGTTCTGGAGGGCAAGTTGGCGTTCGAACGTAGTTCCATCGAGGCTCGTCGTAGGCGTTCCCAGCACACGGATGGTTGCGGCGCGCAGCCTTCGGATGGTCTGTTCGCGGGACTCGATCGAGGTGGTGTCCAACAGGCCAACCGCGAACGCTTCCTGCACAAGGGCCTGTAGTTCGGCCTCGACGGCCGCGTCACGCGCTTCCGCAGCCCGCAACCGGTTCAGTTGTACCTCGACCATGCGTCGCGCTTGCCGCGCCTGGGCCTGCCAGACCGCCTGGTCCCATCGCTCTGCGCCCAGGAAGTAGGGGAGCGTGTCCCTCAGCGCGTCTGCACGCCGACGTTCGTTCTGCCGGTGGAACAACAGGTCCTGGTTGCTGACCTCCCCTTGCTTTTGGAGGCAAAGCAGTATGGCCTGTCCGACGCTAGCTGCACTGGGTTCACCAAGCGCATTGTCTGCTGCGGGGGCGCGGAACTCGCCGATCCCGAGCACCTGTCCGAGTCGCCGCCTCAAGTTGGCGGTGTCGGTGTTGGCCTTCAGTTCTGCGAAGGTCGGCAGCCGACCGCTGGTGGACTCGACGAGCAGTGCTTGTTGGTTCGTTGCAGCCCCGCGTGCAGGTCGCGGACGAGCGATGAGCAGAAAGGTGTCGCCGGTCCGCAGTAGGACTCCGTACCAGGAGACTGCCTCCCTGATCCGCTCACCGGCGACTGACTCCTCGGAGCGACCAAAGCAGTAGTCGACGATGTCGAGCAGTGCGCTCTTGCCCGTTTTGGAGTCGCCTGTGATCACGTTCAAGCCGGGATGGAGGGGCACCACGCGCGGGTCAGGGCTGTTCCAGCCCCACACGATGATCGATTCAAGCTGCACGGGCTTAGGGTGTCACCCCCAGCGTGGCCAGCACCGTTGCAGCCGGAAGCGGCGCGAGCCACCGGCCGACAAGGGCTGAGGAGCGCTGCAGCGCCTGCAGGTCGCTTGGCGTCCGTGCGGGGGAAAGGAGGCCCTGGAGGCCGGCGCCGTTGATCTGCAGCAGTTGGTGCCGAAGCCCGGCTCGCAAGCCGGCCCGCGTGAACGGTGCAAGTGCCAAGCATCGTGCGGGGAGCCCTGCCACGAGTAAGTCGTTCTCGTCTCGCCATGAGAGAAATCGCTTGCCTGTCGACCCTGGGAGGGCATCCCGAGACGGCGCGTGCAGTACCAGGGACGGCACCACGAACGCCAAGGGCCACGGCATTGGTAGCCGATCGGCAGTCTCCTGGTATGCCCGACTGGACCAGGAGAGCACTCCAGCGACCAGCAACGGGTTCAGGGTTGCTCGGACGGCTGGGGGCTGCTCGTGCCAGCGAGTCATGGGAGTCGCGTCATGAGAAGGGCCTCAAGTCGTTGAGCGAAATCTGGGTGCCAACCGACAGTTCCGGCGTCCGCAAGCGAGTGATGAGTACCGCGCGCGAAGAAGGGGTCGGTGAGACCGGGTCGGAGCATCGAGGCAGGTTGGTTCATAGCCACCGAGTAAAGACGCATCCCGGCGTCCTTGAGGTCCTCCTCCGTAGGGGATGACCCCAGGCTCCGACGAATCAGCGCGAACTGCATCTTCCACTCGTCGATGACGCGTTGCTCGTATGCGGCTAGCTCTGCCAACTCGATCATGTTGTTTTCGACCCAATCCTGGGATTGGGAGTAGGCGCGGTAGTAGTCGCGTACCGCGATGAGCAGCAAGTCGTCACCAGCCTCAACCCAATCGAGTTGGTGAGCGAAGATGCGGTCGCGGTGACCCTCGAGAGAATCTGGGAGACCGTCGGCACCCACAGTCATTGGCAGGTTGCGGGATGAGAACTGATCGCGCAGATCGTCGAGCTTAAGCCGAAGGTGTAGCCGGGTTACACCGGTTCTGGCGCCCGCGAGTAAATCAACACTCACTCGCCACCACCAACCCAGCAGCAGCTCCAGAAACGAGTCCTCCTGCCCGACGGGTAGCCCAACGTCCAACACCTGGCGCAGCTCCGCGGTCAGTTCTTGCGCAGTCGCCTGTCGCCACACAGCGGTGATCCGCGAGACGATGCCGGTCCGAGTTGCTAGCGGCTGGGACAACCAAGCCGTCCGGGCGCGTGCCGTTGACTTGTTAGTTGATTCCGAGGCAGCTGCGTTCAAGAGGTGCAGTGCAGAACCTGGGTCACGGTCCTGCGTTCCGAGGCGTGCGAGCGCGCTGGTGTCCGTAACGGACTGAGTTGTGATCAAGTACAACGAAGGGCCGTCGGGCTGCTGCAACGCGGGATTGTCCAACCAGACCTGGATCGTGCGCCATAGATCAGCGCTCATGTCGCCAAGCGTTCCGCCGACCCCCAGGTGGTGCTTGACCTGCAGCGCCTGGAGCGGATTGCCCGCCGCATCATGCCAAGAGACGTCGTCAATGCTCTCCAGGCGTAGCTCCTGGTCCTCCGGCCCTGGCCGCGCAAGCTCCAGGAGGGCACGACCGACCTGGTACACGTAGCCGAGGGCCTGGCCGGCCGCTGTGTGTTGATCTGCGGCCACTAGCTCATTGTGGCTTGTGTGACAGGAGCCGGATACCCGCGGAGGGCGGGTGTCAGAAGATCGCTGGTCACGGACACGGCAGTGCGGCCTGCAGTGGAGGAAGCGGCGCCCTCTGGGCCTGGTTGCTCCGGTCGGGACCACGACCACACCGGGGCAGGACCGGCCCGAGATGGCCGGGTGCGCGTAACGGCCGAGGTCTTCCCGTTCGTCCGGCCCGACGCCTGCAAGTGAGGCAGGGAGGGTTGCCGCACCCTCGGCTGCCTGGGCGGAGGCGTGAACGGCAGCACGGACAGCGTCATGAAGGGCGACGTGAGGACCGCGCATTCAAGCCGCGAGGTGCTCATGGCACGGTGACAGTCCAAGTCAGCAGGTCCCCGACGACGCAGATCCTCCGACGGACGGAGGCCAGGGGTCAGGTGTGCTCGCCCCCTTACGGACGTTGCACAACCAGTGGGCGAGTTGAGTGTTGTCCCGGCTGTGCTGACCGTTGGCAGCCAACGGTACGACATGGTCCAGGCTCGCTGACTGTAGGTCGGGCCACTTCAAGGCAGGATCGACTTGTGCGGTGCACAGCTGACAGATCCATCCGTCGCGCTCGAAGATCTCAACGGGGTCGAAGCGCTCCGCCTGTGCCAGTTGTGTCCTCTGTCGTCGCACGTGGCGGGCCGTCGAGGATGACACTCGCCGCTTCTGGGCCGACCTGGCAGAGAAGGCCGGCGACCAGAGGGTGTGTGGGTGCTGCGCGGCGACCGGCACGCAGGCGACTGCCTCTCACGTGTACTCGCGTCCGTCGGGTGTGACGTCCCTGATGAACTCCCAGGCCCACTCCATCCGCTCACCGTCCACTTCGAACGTGTCCAGAGACCGGCGCTCGCCGGCGGGATCGACCGCGCCGTACACCATTCGGCTGCCCAGCCCGTCCATCGACGCGGCCTGGATGTGCTTGTGGCCTGACTCGTGTACCGCAACGAAGAGTCCCTGGGGGGCCCACTCGGGGGTCGCCTGCATCTCGTCTGGGCGCAGCCAGATGTAGCTCGTGAACTCGCCGTGTCGCTCGACCACGTCTCCTTCGCGCGGTCCGAAGCCGTCGAACTGATAGGGCAGTTCATCGCCCACAGGCGTGACCGTGGCAAACACCTGAGGTGACGGATCAACGCGGGGGTCCTGCATGGGCGGTGGGGCTGCGACCGGCAGGTCGGCGCCCTTCCGGATCTGCCGGTTGATCTGGCGTCCCAGATTGCTGTTGCAGCGTGACCCACAAACGTGCCGGTCGCGATGAATCCAGTGCGCGTTCGGTGGTACCGCAGCGCCGCACTTCACGCATGGTTCTCCCCCCACCGCTCGCCCGTCGGGATGGCGTAGCAGGGCATCGCGCCAGCGCCAATAGCCATGGCTGTCCGCTTCGATGTCCGTCATGGCGTGCCCACCACCGTCTCGTCGTCGTGCGCCAGCAAGTGCGGAGGGCCGGGGGTCGGCTCCTCGGCGAAGTGGTCTCTACCTGGGCTGTGGAGAAGTGGCCGGCCACTCGGAGCTGACGAAGCTCTTCACCTGTTCGTACCCGCCCGTCCGCCGCTGATGGGGAGCGGGGAGCTCGAGTCCCACCAAAGGGTTGTCGTCGGGGTGGTGGAAGACCGCCGCCGTCGCACTCATGGCCAGGGCCGCGTTCATGCGCCGCGCCAGATCAGCAGATGGGGCTGCTTGCATGTCCTTACCGCCCACCTCGCCCATGATCAGCCCGACACGGCGATCCAGCGGAAGGAAGATCTGCGCCGCAGTCGCGAGTCCGACGCCGGACCACTCCGGATGGTCTGGGGCCGGCACTAGGTGGACCGGGTTGTCGCTGGTGACCAGCGCCTTGTGCTCGAAGCGAACGACCGACCAGCCTCGATCGTGGAACATGTGAGCCGTACCGGGCCACAGCGTCATCAACAGGCTGAGATGACCGTTCGGGTGCGGCTTGACGGTGTACCCATCGAAGTCGCTGAGCCGCTCCCACTCTCGGTCGATCTCGGCCGGGGAGGGCTCTCGGCCCAGAGCCTCGCGGAGTCCGCGAGCTGTCTTCTTCTTCCCACCGACACCTATCGCGAGCTTGAACATCATGTCGGCCACCTCGTTGCTGGATTGCCGGTTGGCCGTCGTGCGAAGGGCTTGGCTCGCGGCCCACCCCGCCAAGTCCCAGCGCACCTGGTCAGGTATCGGCCACACGCCCTCGTCAACGAGTGCTCGAACGGCCGCCGCGGCTCGCCCCTCACTGTCGGCGAGCAGATCCTCCAGGGCGTCCGACCGGGTGCCGTCCTCCTCCTCGATGAGGTAGAAGTCGCGCTCCACGGTCGCATCGCGGATCGAGATGAGATGACGCTTGTCTCCAGGCAGGGCAACCCTGGTCAACTGGCTTCGGTCGTTGGCGAACCGAGCCAGGTGGAACTTGGGCACAGTGTGATGCCGCCGCTTGAGCCTGTCCGCCATTGGCGCAGGTTACGAGTCGGGGGCGACGAATCTGGCCCGGTTGAGCAACACGCCCGACGAAGGCCTCGCCACGTCCGTTGCTTAGATCAAAGGCCGATGGTCAGGACTCGGGGAAAAGATCTCCAGGGCGGACCCCAAGTGCCCGGGCGATCGCCGCCGCTCGGACGACACCGACGTCCCGCTGGCCGCGCTCGATGTGGCTGATCGCAATGCGGTCCATCCCGGCTCGTTCAGCCAAGTCGGCTTGCGTCAGTCCGGCCTTCTCCCGCAGCTCTCGCACCCGGGCGCCAAAATGCGCGAGTTGCTCCTCGCGCGCCGCATTGGGTGTCGATTCCAGCTCGTCGGACAGCGTCCTCACGCCCCGACCGGCGTGCGCGGACCCGACGCGGAGAGCGCGTTCGACCGCCGATTTTCCGAGAGTCGACGGCGTCGAGGCACGGTGAGCTGCGGAGTCCAAGAACGGCACACCGACTCACGCTCCATACCCACATCTTCGCAGGTCAGAGGCGACATCGGGGCCGTTATCCGATCAGTGCGAAGAGCGTGAACCTCTCAGGGTGGCCAGGGGCGGGGTCGAACCGCCGACCTCTCGCTTTTCAGGCGAGCGCTCGTACCGACTGAGCTACCTGGCCCCAGCGCCGGGACCAGTCGTTGCTGGTGCCGGGTGGCGACCCTGACGGGACTCGAACCCGCGACCTCCGCCGTGACAGGGCGGCGCGCTAACCAACTGCGCTACAGGGCCTTGCTGTGTGCTGCTGTGTTCATGGTGCGTGCCCCCAACGGGGTTCGAACCCGTGCTACCGCCTTGAAAGGGCGGCGTCCTGGACCGCTAGACGATGGGGGCTCGTGGTCGCTGGAGGCAGGGAGAACCATACATGGCCCGCGGGGGTGCTCTGCACCGGGGCCCCGCGACGGGCGTGCCGGGGGTGGGGGACGGGGCGTGGCGACCGCGTCCGCGCCGTCGGCCGTGCCAGCATCGCGCCGTGCAGACCCGCCTCCCGCTCCGCGTCACCTGCGGCGTCCCCCTGGTCCTGGCCGCCGTCCTGCTGGCCGGCTGCGCCGAGCAGCCCGCCACCGACGAGGCCTCCTCCCGGGGCAGCGCTGCCAGCACCTCACCGGCCGAGGACGAGGCGGCGGCCACCTCCGCCGCCGCGGAGCCGGCCGCGGAGACCAGCGAGTTCCCGGCGGACGCCGCGGCGGTCAGCGCCGCGCCGGTCGACCCGGCCGGGCTGAGCGTGACCGAGGTGCGTGCCGGCCGGCACGAGGGCTACGACCGGGTGGTGTTCGAGCTCAGCGGCACCGGCACCCCGGGGTGGCAGGTCGAGTACGTCGACACCCCGTCGTCCCAGGGCAGCGGTGACGTGGTGGAGGTGCCCGGCGAGGCCGCGCTGCAGGTGGTGCTGCAGGGCACCAGCTACCCGTACGAGACCGGCGCCGAGGAGGTCGCCCGCGGCGAGGTCGCGGTCGCGGGCACGGAGAACGTCGCCGGCGTGGTCTACGACGCCACCTACGAGGGCACCTCGGTGGCCTGGATCGGCACGCCGGACCGCCGGCCCTTCCGGGTGTACGCGCTCACCGGGCCGTCCCGGGTGGTCGTCGAGGTCGCCGACGCCGGTTGATCGCTCAGCTGAGCGACGCGCTGAGCTCCACCGAGTCGGTGGTCACCGAGGTGCAGGTCAGCGACAGCGGGCCGAGGGAGACGTTGTCGCCCTCGCCGCAGGAGACGCTGGTGTCCCCGACCGACAGGCTCGCCTGGCCGTTCTCGACGCTCCCGAGGGACACCTCGGTGCCCAGGATGGTCGCCGTGGCGCCGTCGCCGCTCAGCGTGGCGGTGCACTGGCCGTCGGAGCAGGAGACGTTGCCCGAGCTGAAGCTGCAGGCGGTCAGCGGGAGCAGGACGAGGGCCGCAGCCACGGCGCCGGTGGCCAGCCGTGCGGGTCGGTGCAGGGTCGCCATGCCCGGAGCGTAGGGCGCGCGGCGCTCCGGGTGCGGGACGCGGCGGGGTCGGTCAGTCCCGGGGGGCGGTGAAGACCCAGCTGCGCAGCGCCACGAACCGGACCAGGCCGATCGCACCGGTGACCGCGGCGATCAGCGCCAGCTGCGGCACCGTGCCGACGTCGCCGGTGAGCGCGTGCACGCCGGCCAGCGCCAGCGAGGTGGCGACCAGCCCGATGCCGGCGAGGCCACCGCCCTCCCACTGCGCGGTGAACCAGGAGACCCGGCCGCCGGCGTGGAAGGTGAGCCGCCGGTGCATCTCGTTGGCCAGCAGGGTGGAGGCGATCGCCCCGGCCAGGTTGGCGGTCTGGGCGCCGGCGCCCTGGAGTGCGATGAAGACCAGCGCGTACAGGGCGCTGGAGACCCCGCCCACCACGACGAAGCGGGCGAACTGCGCGCCGGCGTCGTCCTGGTGCAGGCGCTCGCGGAGCAGGGGGATCAGCTGCCCGGCCTGTTCGGGAGCCTGCAGTCGTCCCTCGCGCACGCCACCCAGGGGGGTGCGGCGGATCAGGGACGGGCAGGTCACGGGCTCTCCTCGGTCGGGGTGTGCACATCATGCTGACGTGTGCTGGCCATGCTCTGGCACGAAGCCGGTGTGGCGCATGTGAATTCCCGGTGCGCCGCCGACACACTCCGTGACGTCGATCACGGAGCGTGTTCACGGGCGACTCACAGGCACCGGTCAGGAGGATCACCGGATCGGGGGACAAGGTCGGCCCATGAGCACACCCGGTCCCCGTCGTCCCTGGCTCTACGACCCGTCCGCAGGTGACCTCCTCGTCCGTGCGCACCGGCCGCCGTCGGCCGGGGCGGCCGCGGACGTGGTGTCCGACGCGGTCTGGCGGGACGTGCTGCGACTGGTCCGCTGGGCCGCGGCCACGCTGGACTGCGCGCCGGGTCTGCTGGCCGGGACCGCCTGGCGGACGGCAGCCACCTCCGCCGCGCTGCTGCGTCGGCTGCCCGGGCTGTGCGTCGCGGCCGGCCTGGCCTGGCCCGGCGTGCCGGTCGGTCCGGGCGACGCCGACGACTCCGGACGGGCCCGGCTGCGGACGGCGACCGACCGGCTGGCCGCGCTCCTGGGCTCGCCGGACGCCGAACTGGGTGACCCGGTGCTGCTGGCCGCGGTCGCCGCGGACGTCGACGCCGTCGGTGCCGCGGCGATCGCGCTGCTGGCCGAGGAGACCGACTGGACGGTGCGCCGGTGACCGGGCGAGGCCGTTCGCCGGCCCTGGACGTCGCCCTGGTCGGCAGCTTGTTGCTGGTCGGGCTGCTCACCCTGAGCCCGACCGGCGCCGGTGGCTGGGCATGGGGAGACCCGGCCACCGAGCTGCGCTGGTACGCCGCCGGCTCCGCGACCGCCGCGGTGCAGCTGGTCGGCAACCTGCTCCTCCTGACGCCCACCGCGGCACTCGCGGTGCTGCGGTGGCCTGTCCTGCGCCGGCTGCTGGCCCTGGTGCCGGCGGTCGCGGCGGCAGCGGCGTCGATCGAGGTGCTCCAGCTGCTCCTGCCGCTGGGCCGGGTGGTGTCCCCGGTGGACGCGATGCTGAACGCGGCCGGTGCCCTCGTCGCCGGCTGTCTGGTCGCCGGTGCACTGGCCCTGCACTCGGCCGGTTCCGGCCGCCCGCCCCGGGTATGGGCCGGTGCATGAGCCTGTTCGGTGTGCTGGACCGCCTGTCCGAGGTGTCGTCGTTCGACACGAAGCTGGAGACCGCCCGCACGGCGGTGAACAAGGCGCTGCAGCCGCAGGCGTTCCGCGACCTGCTGCACGGCACCTGGCTGGGCCACCCGCTGCACCCGATCCTGGCGATGGTCCCGGTGGGCACCTGGCTGTCGGCCGGGATCCTCGACCTGCTGCCCCCGGCCCGCCCGGCCGCCACCGCGCTGATCGGCACCGGCGTGGCGGCGAGCCTCCCCGCGGCGATGGCCGGCGCGGCCGACTGGTCCGAGCAGGACGACGCCGTCCGCCGCCTGGGCGCGCTGCACGCCGCGGCCAACGTCGCCGCGCTGGGCCTCTACGTCGGCTCGCTGGTGGCCCGCGGCAAGGGCAACGGGACGCTGGGCCGGGTGCTGGCCTACAGCGGCCTGGGGTTGGCCAGCGGCTCGGCGGCGATCGGCGGGCACATGTCCTACGCGCAGTCCTCCGGGGCGAACCACGCCGTCACCGACGCCCGCCAGCTGACCACCGACTGGATCGACCTCGGCCCGCTGGACGACCTGCCCGACGGCCGACCAACGCTCCGCACCGGCGAGGGCCAGGGCAACCCCGTGCCGCTGGCCGTGGTCCGTCGCGGTGCCCGGGTCGACGCCTTCCTCAACGCCTGTGCGCACGTCGGCGGGCCGCTGGCCCAGGGCACCGTCGAGCAGGTGCGCGGGGCCGACTGCGTCGTCTGCCCGTGGCACGGGTCGGCCTTCGACCTGGACGACGGCGAACCGCGGCGCGGCCCGACGGCGTCGGCGCAAGAGAAGCTCGAGGTCAAGTACGAGGCCGGCCGGGTGTTCGGCAAGCTGCCCAACCGGCACGCCCCGAAGTGAACTGACGCCTGGACGGTGCCCGCCCGGGGGGGCACCGTCCGGGCGAGCTGGGTTGACCCGGGCGATGGGCGGGCAGAGAGCCGCCGTGTTCCTCTTCTTCACCAGCCGGCTCGGCTGCCTGGGCTCCCTGCTGATCAGCCTCGTGCTCACCGGTCTGCTGTTCCTGCTGCTCACCCTGCTCTGAGCGGTGCGCCGACCGCGCCCCCGCCCGGCCTCCGGCCCCGTCAGGCGGGCGAGGAGTCGGCGACGGTGACGACGACCTTGCCGCGGGCGTGGCCGTCGATGAGGTGACGGATGCCGGCGGCGACCTGGTCGAGCGGGAAGGCCTGGTCGACGACGGGGCTGAGGGCGGACGCCTCGATCAGCTCGCGGAGCGCGTCGAGGTCCCGGGCGTTCTCCGAGGAGATGAAGGTGCCCAGCGTCTGACCGACGAACGGGGAGAGCAGGTGCGCGCGCAGCTGGCGGTCGATGCCGCCGAGCCACCGCCCGCCCGTCTCGCCGCCGATGACGACCAACCTGCCGCGGGGGGTGAGTGCCCGGCGCAGCCGGCCGATCGGTCGGTTGCCGCCGGTGTCGAGGACGACGTCGTACCGCTGGTCCCCGGCGAGGGCGTCCTCGTGGGTGTGGTCGATGACGTGATGGGCCCCGAGGGAACGGACGACGTCGGCCTTCGGACCGCTGCAGACCCCGGTGACCTCCGCCCCGAGGTGCGCGGCGAGCTGGACGGCGAAGGTGCCGACGCCGCCGGACGCGCCCAGGACCAGCACCCGCTGTCCCGCCTGCACCTGCCCCCGGTCGCGGACGGCCTGTAGGGCGGTGAGCCCGGAGACCGGCACGGCAGCGGCCTGCTCGAAGGACAGGCCGGCGGGCTTCCGGGCGAGCTTGCCGGGCCGGGCCGGGGCGTACTCGGCGAAGGTGCTGCGGCCGATGCCGTACACCTGGTCCCCCGGCTTGAGGTCCGTCACGTCGGCGCCCACCGAGGCGACGACCCCGCTCAGGTTCAGCCCCGGGTTGGTGCCCTTCGGGCGGCGGAGCCCGAAGCCGGCCGCACGGACCGGGTAGGGCAGGCCCGCCATCAGGTGCCAGGTGCCGCGGTCGATGCTCGCGGCGTGCACGCGCACCAGCACCTCGTCGGCGCCGATCGCCGGCCGGTCGACCTCCGCGACCCGGAGCGCGGACTCCGGGACGGCGTCGTACCGGTCCTGGACGACCGCCGTCATCCGGGCCACTGCCGCGGGTGTGGGGGCAGGGCGCCGGGCCGCTGTCTCGTGGTCGGTGGTCATCGCAGGCCTTCCGTCCGTCGGGGTCCTTACGGTGTAAGGCTGTACCTTACGATGTAAGTCCGTCAAGGGGGAGAGGAGTGTCATGAGCCCGTCCGACGCCGCACGTGCCGCGCTCAACCGGGAGCTCGTCCTGCGCGCGGCCATGACGCTGGCCGGCGAGAGCGGCATCGAGTCGCTGAGCATGCGGAAGCTGGGCCAGTCGCTGGGGGTCGAGGCGATGTCGCTCTACCACCACGTGGCGAACAAGGACGACCTGCTGGACGGGATGGTCGACGCGGTGTTCGCCGAGGTCGACCTGCCGGCCGCCGGGGTCGGGTGGAAGACGGCGATGCGGCGTCGGGCACTGTCGATGCGCGAGGTCCTGTCCCGGCACGGCTGGGCGATCGGTCTCATGGACTCCCGGACGACGCCCGGCCAGGCGACCCTGCGGCACCACGACGCGGTGATCGGCTGCCTCCGTGCCGGCGGGTTCTCCGTCGGTCTGACCGCGCACGCCTTCTCGGCGATGGACAGCTACGTCTACGGCTTCGTCCTGCAGGAGCGGGCGCTCCCCTTCGGCACCGCGGAGCAGACCGCCGAGGTGGCGCAGGCCATGCTGGCCCAGTTCCCGGCCGGGGCGTACCCGCACCTGGTCGAGCTGGCGACCGCGCACGTGCTGCAGCCCGGCTACGACTACGGCGACGAGTTCGAGTTCGGCCTCGACCTGGTGCTGGACGGGCTGGAGCGGGCGGCGGCTCGGGAGTCCTGACGGTCCGCACGGTCGGGGGCGCGGCCACCCCCGGCGGTAACCTCGTCCCGGGCCGCGGGGCCGCCGAGGTCCACGCCGTCTCGTGGGTCGCTCGACGAGCCCCGCACCCGCCGGGCCTCTAGCTCAACTGGCAGAGCAGCGGACTTTTAATCCGCGGGTTGTGGGTTCGATCCCCACGGGGCCCACCACGCTGGCCTGCACGTTTCCCGCTCTTGGGGTGGTCGGCTGGAGGTCGCGCCCACAAGACGCCCACACGATTCGCGGCGGCCTCCTGCGCCGCGGCGTCCATCCGGGCAGCCAGATCGCTGAGGTCGTCGTCGAACAGGCCGGCGTAGACGTCGAGCGTCATGGCCGCCGAGGCGTGTCCGAGCATGCGCTGGACGCTCTTGATGGTCGCGCCACTGGCGACGGCGAGTGAGGCGGCGGTGTGCCGCAGGTCATGTGGGGTGACGTCGGCCAGCCCGGCTTCGCGAACGGCCGGGTCGAAGACCACTCGACGCCAGTTCCGTAGCCGGAGTGCGGTGCCGGCGGACGTCGTCAGCAGCAGGGCGTCGACCGGTTTGTCCGCGCATCGCGCCGACAGCGGACCGACGAGCGCAGCGGGGAGAGGCACGCTGCGGTGTTGGTGCGTCTTTGGGGTCCCGAACTCCAGTCGGCCGGCCACCTCGGTCACCGATTCGGCGATGGTGAGTCGACGGCGGAGGAAGTCGACGCGGCGGACCCGCAGCGCGGCCAGTTCGCCGAACCGCAGCCCGGTGTAGGCGAGCAGCCGGATGACATCACCGTCGGCACCGGCCGCTTCGGCCAGTCGCTCCACCTCCTCCCGGCTCAGGAATCGCGGCTCGTCGCGGGTCACGCGGGGGAGCGGCACCCGGTCGGCGGGGTTCCGTGGGATGCGGCCGTCGCGGACGGCCAGCGCGAGCAACAGCGAGAGGACGCGGTGCGCCTGACGCGCGGTGGCCGGAGCCGAACCGTTCGCACGGAGCTCGGCGACCCACCGGGCGACCTCGGCGTGGGTGACGTCGGCCAGCCGGTGGCTGCCCCAGGCCGGCAGGACGTGGGTGCGGAGGAGGCCCAGATACCGGTACCGGGTGCTCGGCTTGATCTGAGTCTGCGCCGCGAGCCACTGGTCCGCCCACGCCGTGACCGTCACCCGGCCGCGCTCCGGTGCGGTCCAGGTCTGGGTGACCATCGCTGAGGTCGCCTCGTCCAGCCAGCGTCGGGCGTCGAGCTTCCGGACGAAGCGCTTCTCGTGCTGGCGGCCGCCGATGTCTCGGTACCGCGCGCGATACCGAGAGGACCCGTCGCTCAGCGTGATCCGGGTGACGGAGCCGTCCACGGCAGGGGACCTCCTGTCCGGGTCGCAGTGGGGTGCCGGGCGAATCGTGTCCGGCTGAGCTTGCCCGATGGAGCGGACACGTGGCGGCGCTGCGCGGTCAACTGTGGATGCGGGTGGCCTTATCCCCGCCGACCTTCGACTGCCACCACTGGTCGACCTCCTGCTCGTCGTAGAGCACCCGCCGGCCGACGCGGACGCCGTCCGGACCGATGCCGACGTGCCGCCAGTAGCGGACGGTCGCCGGGCTGGTGCGGAACAGGGCCGCCACCTCCTCGGTGGTCAGCAGTCGAATGGTCATGACGGTCTCCCGGTGATGGACGGTGGCTGCGGATGTCGGCAGCCGGTCCACGGAGCAGGCGTCGACCAGCCCCAATCGCTGCCAGTCGGCGCCGACAGCCACGTCACCCCGCTTGTCACCCCTGCAACCGGAGCGCGGCGTCACCCGCGGTAAGGGCGACGGTGGAGCGCGGCGATGACCTCGTCGACCGCGCGGGCGACCGTCAGCAGTTCCCGGTCGTAGACGAGCCCGCGGTCGATCTGCCTGGTGAGGTCTCGCAGCACGCCGGCCCACTCGTCGTGCCGCGGCGCTCTCGGCTGCGCCGGCGAACCGGGGGTGACGACGACCCGCTCGACCACTTCCACCGCGGACCGGCCTGACCTGGCTGCCCGGGTCTGCTCCCAGGCGCGGTGCCGGCAGGTCGCCGAGCACCACCTGGGGATGGGACCCCGGGATCGCGGGGTGATCGGGCCGTGGCACCAGGCGCAGGAGGTCGCTGCCGCACGCCTCGCCCGACCGGCCGTTGTGGGTTGTGCCGGGAGTTCGGCCGCCGGCGGATCTTGTCGCTCCTCCGCGCACTCCCGGCCCGCGCGACGCCGGCGCTCTCGCTCCCGGCCTCGAGCCCGGTTCTCAGAAGCTCCCTTGTTGCTCATGCCCTCAGCGTCTGGAGGAACGTGCAGGAACACGTCACCACGAGTTCTCGGGCCGTGGGTGCAAGAGGTGTGTCGGACGCTGCGTTTTGCTTGGGGACGTCGCCTGGTGGGCTGACGTCAACGGATGGTGAAGTCGGGAGTGGCGCCCTGACGGACAGCCCGTGCACGGGCGGCGTCACCGCATCCGGCTGTGGGTCTGGGAGCCGTGACGAGGAGGGCTTGGTTCCCGCCGTGCCCCACTGCAAGCCGCACGAGCCGCACCGGGCGCCTTGATCACGCGGCGAAAAGCTTTGGGCATGAAGTGCAACTCTCAAGGGGTGACAGGACCGAGCTGATCAACGCCCGAGGGCCTTGGCGCACCGTCGACCAGGTCGCTCGTGGACCGGGGTCCTGGAGGCCGATGGTGTTCGCATCTGGCGAGCGTCGTTGTCCCAAGCCGGTCAACGATTCGGCTCGGGGTGGGGCGGCGGTCAGGACTGCAGTGCTGCGACGGCCTCGACCAGGCCGCTGCGTTCGAGCGTGGCGAGGACGTCGTCGACGGACATCGGTGGCCGGGTGCGCGAGTCGGCCATCTGTTGCACGATCGCGAAGACCCGCTTGGGGTCCAGGTCGACCATCGCGTGCGCGAACTGGTCAGCGCTGCAGGCCTCGATGTCCCAGGGGGCGAGCCGGTCGGCCGGGAAATCTCCCTTGTCGTTGGTGACGATCAGCTGCGCACCGACCTTGATCGCGGCGGCGAGCACGTGCCGATCATCCGGGTCGGGGAGCTCTAGAACCTCAATGAGCGGCTGGTAGCCGGTGACCAGCACGTCGGGGATGGCCTCGTTCATCAGCGTCCGTGTGCGGGCCAGGCGGTCGGGGTCGAGGTCTGGTCGCTTGGCGAGGAGCGTCCGGAACGTCTCATCGAGGATCTGGTCGGTCCACCGGGCGCGCACCAGCCGGGCCTGCGCCACGCGGATCAGCAGGTCCCGGACCGTGTTGGGCCACAGGACGTTGGCGTCGTAGACGACGGTGAAGGTGGTCACCTAGCGGAGGTCCATCTCCTCAGCCAGCGCGGTCAGCTCATCGGCCACGCCGCGGCGCTTGCGGTCGTCTTGGCGCATGTACTCCAGCAGGGACGCCGCAAGGATCCGGCGGTGGGTGCCGACCTTGCGGTAGTCGATCACGCCCTGCTCCAGCAGCCCGATCAAAAACGGGCGGCTGACGTTGAGCATGTCCGCCGCCTGCTGGGTGGTCAGCTCGGCCTGAGAGGGAACGATCGAGACGCCTTGTCCTGCGGCCATGTGGGCCAGCACGCGGGCGAGCAGCTCGACCGCCGAGCGGGGGACGGTGAGGGAGTCCCCGTGCTCGTCATCCACGACCAGGCGGACGACCTCAGGCCCGGGATGGGTGGCCAGGAAGTCTTTGACGTGCGGAAGTGCTGCGACGGCGGCGGTGATGTCGCCGGCATCGGGCATGACCGGTCGGTCCAGCAGAGAACTCATGGCGATCTCCTGATCAGTCAGCGGGACGAGGGGCCTCCCGTCCCGCTGCGTCCCATCAAACGCAGCAAACGAAACAACCGCAACATCTATCGGCCGCCGGTTGCTGCGACTTGACCCGACCGGGTGACTGCCGCGCGCGGTGTGGCGCTGACTGCGCTGGCGGTCAGGGTCGTCGGGTCTGTTGGTCGATCTGGTGCTGGTCAGCCGTCGAGCAACTGGCTAGGGCGACGGTCCTAGTGTTGTGAGGCGGCTCCCTCCGTGTACGGAGGTTCTCGTCCAGCCCCAAAAGTCCCTCTGGCCGACCAAGAGGCCGACTCTGCTGGGTCTTGCACCTTCATCGCCCCCAACGGCGCGCGGTCCCGGGCACCCGAGCCAGTGCCCCGGCGCTGACGGGCTGCAGCTTCCCAAGCACGACCGCGGCGCCGTGGTCGACCGTGGCGACGTCGGCCCACGCCGCTGGGGCCACCCGCCGGCTTGACGGTCGCGCTGACGTCGGCTGCCCCCATCCGGGACGCTAGATCAAGGGTCCGGACATGAACCCGCTCATAACCTCCTTTATCAGCGGATGCTCGAAGGCGGTAGTCGAGCGTTGGTATCGTGAGCAGCGTCGACGACGGCATGGTCGCAGCGGAGGATTCACGCGACGACGACTAGTCCTCGGGTGGAACTCCTCAAGGGCTGGCGCGCTGTGTTCAAGCGCAGCAAGTCGCCGGTCCCTCGACCGCTCCTGACGGGTGAGCAGGGCGGCTTTCTGCTTGTTGACCAGCCGGGCTGAGTTGTCCACCGCGTCGCGCGCCCCTCCCCCAGATTGTTGGAATACTGGAGTAAAGCAACTACTGGGAAGGCGCTCGTCATAGGTTGGGATTGAACGCCTTCATGAGCCGGGCGTACTCGGCCGCGTCGTACGCGGGTGGTCCGTTTGTCGAGATGGCTGTCGTATCCCACGGCCTCGCACCGTCGGGGCGAGGTGTGAGCAGAATTCCAACCGTCCACGGGTAGATGGGCCCGAGAGTTCCCGACTTATCCAGGAAGCCCTGGCGGCGCAATAGCAACCACGAGCGGTACATCTCTTGGTGGTAATCCGTGAGCTGCGACATGGTCGAAAAGGTGAGCTGGAAGGAGCCCTGATCGATGTACATAATCCGGTGCCGCATTCGGTGTCCATCAGGTGCCGCCTCGGCACACTCGGTCAGCCATCGCAGCAGGAGCCTGCCCAGCTCAGCCCGGGCCCCTACCGCGACTCGATCGATGTAGGAGAGAAGCGTAATTCGGTCAGTTTCCTCGCCCGTGAAATCAGTGTTGGCGATGTCTTCGAGAATCCCTTGGAAGATCGCGTGTCCGAAACGGTCGGCTGACGCTGCAGGGTCGTAGGGAAGACGTGGCAGGTTGGCATTGAGAGCACCGGTCTCTGAAATCCAGCCTGGCATTGCGTCCGGAGGGGCCTGTGCATCCTTCTCGGCCAGGTCGAAATACCGGTTGCTTTCTGCGCCAAGCTCGAGCGGATCCTCTTCGTCGGCAACGCGGTGGATGTAGTCGACGACCGCAGTTGCGGAACGCAGCTGGTCCCAGAGAAACTCCCAGTCGCGTCGCGTCATAACGATGCTAGGTCCTTTATTGTCCGAGGCTGGAATGACACCCGTGGGTGGAGCATCGGGGTGGTCAACGACCACGACAGGAATCCACGCAACGGAGCTTCCTCGGATCACGACGGTGCGTCCCCGCAGATTCGTCAGCTCGACAGCAGGATTAAGCAGGGCCGTCCTGATCGTTCCCCGAGCTTGTCGCAGGCCGTGGGCTGCGTTCTTAAGCATCCACTTCGTCGCTCTCTCTGGGGTGTCTCCTGTAACACCTCGAGCCTTAACCTGAAGACTGATCCCGCGCGGGCCTGCAAGAATGGTGCCATCTCCGAGCTCTCGAATCCCGCTTCCCTTCGAGAAGACCTTTGGTTGCAGTACGAGGTCCGGCAGACCCCAACTGCCGGCGGCGGCCCGGGTGGCTTCCTCCACTGCTGGGCCGTCCTGGTTAGCGCCTAGGAGATCCCGCGCAGGAGCGATCTCGCGCCCGATGACGTCCCCATTCTCGGTGAGGCGCATATAGACCAGCGTGCCGTCCCCGTTGAGGTAGGCGGCCAGATGTCGGTCCGAATCAGCAATAGCGGCTCTGGCGTCTCCTTCCTCCGCAAGACTGCTGAACATCACGGGTAACCAGGTTTCGACCCTCTCCTCCGGAAGGTCCTCGTCCAGCGCGCGGAGAAGATCCGTGCGATAGGGGTCGCTGACCGAGCGCTCCAATCCATCGATGAGCTGTCGCGTAATCACGACGAGCCAATTTGACCGGTCGGCGAAGTTATCATCAGGAGAATCGGGCCAAGGCTCGGTGTTCAGGATCACGTCGAAGGACACGTGAGGATCGCCTGCGAACGACGCTTCAGCCGAGTTCTTATCGAGCGTGAATTTCGCCAACCTCTTGGACGTGTATATCGGACCGGCGGGGTCGACCTCGGTCTCTTCGATACACACACCGTCGGGAAGCTCAGGCCTGGGATCGGCTTCAGACGCCCAAGCAGTAAACAGCGGAAACTCTCGATGAAAGAACTCCCAAGTGCTTAGCGCCTCGAGCCCGGCTGCGAGATGTGCCATCTCCCGGGCGATCGTCCGCGCTGGTTCCGGCTCCTCCATCCGTTCCGTGAACGGCTGGAGGAGTCGGAGCGCGCGGATCTGGTCCGGGCGCAGACCCCTCAGCTGCCCGTGCGCAGGCAGATGATCGAACTCCGAGGGCACAGCGATGAGCGGCATCCGGTGGACCTCCGGCTTGACTGGCCCAATCGCCTGGCACACGGTGCTTGCAGCACCAAAGACGCAGGCATCCAGCGCGGCTTTGATTTCATGGAGGAAAGTAGCCATGCCAGCGTCCGCCTCTCGTCGAAGGGCGTCATCGGGCTCGAAGGAGCACCACAGCTCACGGACGAGAGGCTCCGGAGACTCGACCCACACGGAGAACGGTTCATTGGCCCCCATCGCGTTCCAGAGCGCGTTGATACGAGAGCGAACAGCCTGAGCGCGTGCCAGGTGGCTCCGGGCGATCGAGAAATCGGGTCCTGAGGGCGAGTCGTCCTCGATGTCCTCCACGGGATCAGGGTGCCAGGTAGGTCTGACACTCAAGCCCCCGTTGAGGAAACGTGGGGCAGACGTCAACGGGTCGGGGCGGGCAGATACCGTGCTCGAAACCGGTCAGCTCACAGATTAGGGACGTTCAGTGGCTCGCAAGACGACGATTGTGCTCGAGGACGACCTGACCGGGCGGGTGCTAGAGGAGGGGCACGGGGAGACCGTGGCCTTCGCTCTCGATGGTCAGAGCTATGAGATCGACCTGTCGGAAGCGAACTCCGCGCAGCTGCGCGCAGACCTGAGCCGTTACGTGGACGCCGGCCGGAAGACCAGCGCGCAACGAGGCGGGACGCAGGGCCGGAAGGGCGCGAGTAGTTCCGCGGCCGCGGGTCGCAAGGACACCGGTGAGATCCGCACCTGGGCCCGGGAGAACGGGCACGAGGTATCTGAACGCGGCCGGATCCCGTCGTCCATCGTTGAGGCTTACGACGCCATCCACTGACCTCGTCAGCGGCGAGTCAGCGAGTGGCCACCTCCGGCGGAGGTGCTAGGCGGTGACTTGGCGCGGTGAGCTGGCCAGCGCCTGCCCTGGGAGGATGGTTCTTATGGCGAGCTTAGGCCCTGCAAAGGCGAACGCTTCGTCGCCAACGACCGCCGTCGGCGAGACCGATAAGGTCGTCGTTCCGCCCGCCCCTGCTCCCAGTGCGGAACACATGCTCGCGGCGGCGCGTCGACAGGCAGCCAGCGGGCTACGCGCGCGCAGCGAAGGCGAGCATGATGATGCTGCACTTCACCTCGGCTTGATGATCGAGCTGCTGGCCAAGGCTTACCTGGTGTCCCTCAACCCAGCGCTAATCGCCGAGGAGAAGAGTGACTTCGCGAACCTCGTCAGAGTGGCGGGGCACGGTCATCGGCTCATCAAGCTGGAGCCGATGAGGACAGTCGGTGTCGAGTCAGCGCTAGTGAGGATCGGTCTGTTGCACCAGTCCAACGGACAGCTCCGTCAGCTCGCCGATCTACTGCGCCCCGTTGGTCAGGCTCGGAACGGCGCGGCGCACATCGGGCGCGGGGGAGTCGACCCCGACAAGGTGGCTCAAGCCGCGCTACGAGGCGCTGAGCTGCTGCTTTCTCTGGTCGAAGACAACCTAGAGAATTTCTTCGGCGACTACGCGGACGCAGCCGCAGTACTCCTAGACGAGCGCGCCACCGTGCTTGACCAGGCGCTGCAGCTTCGCGCCGCTCGTGCAAGCGAGTCCTTCGAGAAGCGCTTCGGACGGGTGCCGCTGGATGATGATCAAGGACTAGCCTTCGGTCTGATCAACGTGCCGGCGCTCGTTGATGACCAGCATCGTCTCTGGAATTGCCCGGTGTGCTATCAGCGGGGTCTGCTCACCGGGGACGCGCAGGTGGACGTTGCCGTGGAGTCTGGCTGGGAGGACGGCGTCCAGTTCAGCTACGTGGCCAGTGCGAAGGTTACCTTTTTCGCACGGCGTTTCCACTGCCCCTATTGCGATATGTCGCTCTCCGGTCCCGAGGAGCTGGACTGGGCGTATGTGCCCCTGGCCGAGGCCATTAGAGAGGCGACCGGTCAGGACTTCGACACCTACGCCGACGCGATCGTTGAGTCCTCAGAGTTCGGCTGACGCGCGACTTGCGGCTTGATTCAGGAGCCTGCTGGTTAGATCGACTGTGCTCAAGTAACACCAGAAAACCCAGTCGAGAAAGACCTCATCATAATTACCGCGTCGAGCCGTGTTATGGTGACGAAGGTCAAATTCATTGGCGATCTGGAAGAGCGCTCCTTCGTCCTTCCGGCCCAACGCCGTCCGGACCAGCTCGCGACGGTGTTCGAGCGTCCGCGCCAAAGCTAAAACCGCGCTGCGCTTGTCCTCTCGGGTGGCGCCCCGGCTGCGGTAGAGGGTGACCGCATGCGCGACGCTGTCTTGATCGACGATGTCAGGCCCGGTCAGTGCCCGATCGAAGAGTTCGTCACGGGAGTCGCCGGTGATTTGGACGAGGAAGCCGGTATCTGAGCCGTGCTCAGCCAGGTGCAGTTCCACCTGAGAGCGGGAGAAGAGCTCGTTGACCCGCCAGCGATAGACAGCCTGACCGGAGCGACGGCTGTAGTCCCCGTAGTCGAACTCTCGGTGGTGGTCGTGCCAGTACCGCCGGCGTGGGCGGGCCACGTGGTCGTGCAGGGCCTCCACGACATCGAAGAAGAGGTCCTCGTCCCAGTCGGATTCGATGCCGGTTGCTTTCCCGTAGAGCCCGAGTGGCCACAGCGGTGCGTCGCACTGGAGGGCTGTGGTCAAGCGGCGTTGGCCTTCCCTGGCTGGGTCGTCGTCGCGGGCATCGGAGCATTGGCTGCCGAAGGCGTCCTCGAAGTAGCCGACGTCCTCCAGCTCCCGCACGAGTTGAGCGAAGCCTGTCTTGAGGTCAGG
Source organism: uncultured Modestobacter sp. (assembly GCF_947486615.1). Classification (GTDB taxonomy): domain Bacteria; phylum Actinomycetota; class Actinomycetes; order Mycobacteriales; family Geodermatophilaceae; genus Modestobacter. The sequence continues at coordinate 5,772 of NZ_CANKUD010000003.1, read as the reverse complement.
CAGCGTCAGGAGCGGGGCCTCGGCCTGTTGCCGATGCCGCTGAGAGTAGTAGCGCCGTATGCGGTAGCGGGGTAGCGCGTCAGCTGAGTGCATCAATTCGCGCACCAGCTCAGTTGCAGGATCCGCCGCAGGAGCCGGCTTGCCGAGGCCCGGGGTGCCTGCTGCAGTACCGAGGGAGGTCATAGCGGCACTGAGGACGAACCAGGACTTCTGCCGGTGGAGCTCGCTAAAGAGCTGGAAAGCGCGGTTGTCGGCGAAGGCCTCGGCCAGCAACCAACCCAGAGTCTCCTCATCGTTGGACCCATCGGCGAGGAGGATGGCCGCTTCGGCGGCGAACAACGCCGGCGGCCAGACGAGCTGCAGCTCGCTGTGCTCGATAGCCACTGCGTCACGGTAACCGTCGGGTCTTCGCCGCACCGCTGGATGAGTGTCCGGTCGGGGCGCGAGAACCTCGTATCGGACCCGCCGGAACTTGCTTCAGCCCCGGACGGTCACCTGCTCGGCGGACACCCGCATCGCCCTGCTGCGGCCAGTGCGTCATGTTGCAGCGCCGGGTCCTGCTCGCGGGTGGACACCCGCGCGTAGCCGACCCTGTTGACGCGCGCAGGCTAGCGGTGGCGGCCCACAAACGTCAGGGGCCGCCGGATTCGGGCCATTGACTTCGGGCACGGGGTTCTCGGCCGGTTGACCCGACAGCCGAGCTGCGAGAACACCGGACGAGACACGGGTGCGTGGAGCGGCTCAGAGCCGGGCGTTTCCGGTCAGCGTCCTGGCGGCGAGCGGTGTAGACGGGGACGACAGCTGAGCCTCCCTGCGGGCGGCCTAGAGTCGCTGGGCCGCCCGCAGGCAACTGACTGTGCCCTCCGGACGGGGGAAGTGCAGCCCCCAACGGGCTGGTCGGATTCGTGGTGTGCCCTACCCGCCCCGACCCCAGCTCCGGTCCCTGCCGAAGTAGGAGCGCACCCGGGACAGCACCCACCCGGCCCTGCAGATGAGGCTGGGGGCCTTCATCGTCACCAGCTACCGCGAGGGCCGGTCGCTGCGCGAGGTTGCCGAGCTCACCGACCGCTCGCCCACCGCCGTGCGGCGGGCACTGCGGAAGCACCAGATCCCACGGCGCAGCACCGGCGCAGCCTCTCTCGACTGAGGCCGGCAGTTCAGTCGACCGGAAAGGTGACCGTATGGCCGTCAAGGAGATCTGTCAGTAGCGGCCCCTACAGTGCCCAGTCATGACACTGCCTGAGCCGCCTCAGGCCGATCAGCGCTGCATCTCCGCAGACCTTCTCGAGCCCCGGTGGCGCAGTCACGCCGGCCTGACTCATGCTCAGTGGCAGGACAACCGGCGGGAAGTGCTCGCCCGCCGCGCCGAGGAGCTAACCCGCAACCTCGCCGACGACGCTCCTCGCTGGCCAGGCGGCTTGCCTGCATGGCGCGTCGATGAGTACCAACGCGAGGCTGCCTTGCATCAGTGGGCCGAAGAACTAGCCAGCCAGCTCCTCACGGTGGCAGGCGAGTTGGGTTGGGGCAGCGGGGACCCCCTTGAGGACGCCTTCTCCTGGGTGCACCGCGTGGCCAACGAGCGGGGCATCATCTCGTCTCCTTCGGCGGGCAACCTCACTCCACCGCGGATGCCAGACCCGTCCGAGTTCGAGCGCTTTCGGCACCAACTCCCTAGCCGTGGGCATGTTGTCTACGTCTTGCTCGACACCGAGGGACAGGCGCTGTACGTCGGGCAGACCGGCCAGCCTCGGGTGCGGATCCGCACCCACTGGCGCTCGCAGGACTGGTGGCCGGAGGTTGACCGCATCGAGCTACATGACGTCGCCGATGAGTTGGAGGCGCGCATGCTGGAGTACGAGCTGACCGAGGAGCTGGCTCCCCGGCACAGCCAGGTCACCGGCTTCGAGTTCATCAAGCTGCAGCACATGCAGGACTCGGTGACCTCGCGTAGCCACAAGGTGGACCGCCCCCGCAAGGCCACTGTCGTATCCGTCGGCGGTAAGCCGGCCACCTCCTAGTAGCGCGGCGCCACGTTCAGAACTTGACGCACCTCGGGGGCACCTTGAGGAGCAGCGCAAGCAGGGACCGGGCGCCCAGCGCTGAGCGGATCACTGCCGACGGTGGTCCCGTTCCCTGGCGGTGGCTGGGTTAGGGGGTGCAGCAGGTCATCCCAGCATGCGGGGTCGGGGGCCCGACCGGTCAAGGCCGCTGCGCGCCGGCTTCGCCGAGCCTGGACCGCCCACCCTCAACCCCGCACCCCGGGACTCCCGACCCGCCGCACACGCGGCGGCCAGACCGGGAGGAACCCATGAACGTCGACGTCGCAGTAAGCCGCGCTCGAGTCACCGAGCAGACCGAGAACCTTGAGAACCGACTCGTCACGCTCAGGCGGCGGCTCGGCGACCTGATCGAGGAGCTGACCGAGACCCACGCTGCGGCCAAGGCGGCGTTGATCAAGCTCGACGATCTGTGCGCGGCGCAGACCGCGGCCAACCACGCGGTCGACGCGATCAGCTGATGCTGTCGAGCCGGCCCCCTTAGGGCCGGCTCGGGCTGCGCAAGACCGCGGCCAGTCTCGTCCGGGTAACCGTTTCGCAGCAACCTTAGCCATTCTCTCCGACCATTAGTGCGTTTGACAATGGTGGGCGAGTGTGTTATTATTTGAGAGTAGCCGGGAAGGTTCCCTAAACGACTAAAAAGAGGGGTGAGGCTGCGGAAAGGAAGGTGCCTGTAATGGTTGAACTCATCTTGGTTCTATTCTTGATGCTCAGCATTATTGTAACACTTAAGAAGTAGGCAACAAGGGGCGCCGGGAATTCCCGGCGCCCCTCACTGCTCCAAGTCCTGCGTCGTGTGGCCAGGTCACACTTGGGTCATGTGAATGATAGTCATGTTGTACTGGATGTTAAGTGGGTCGATGTGGGTGACGCGCCACTTCGTGTCCGGGGGAAGTATCACTTGGCCGATGCCGGTCTCCAAGATTGACGCCTCCACGTTACAGATTTCGTCGGCCAGTTGGTTACTCCGATGGGGGGGGGGGGGGGGGGGGCTCGGGAATGCACAGCCCGCGGTCAGCTGTCAGCTGCAACAGGACGGCTGTGCTTGGCGCGTGCGGGCGGGACCGGGCGTAGGAGATCGCCACCGCGGGGTCCGTTACCGCAAATCCGTACCCAGGGTCGAGCACGTGCTGAGTTGGAACTGTGTTGCTGTTCAGCATGGTCTGCATCGTGGCCGCAAGGTTGTGCGGCCCGTTGATGTGTCGGATCCCGCGATAGAGCTGAACTTGCCCGTTGATGGTCAGTGAGGAGGCGAGTGAAGCGAACACCGTCAGGGCGTCTCGGTGAAATTCCCGGTTGGATGAATAGCCGGAGTAGTCCATTAAGGGTCCGGGGCCGTTGTCCAATCCCTGCCCGGTGCGCAACGCCTCGTTCAACGCGTACATGTCCGACGAGAGCATGAGGTCGATGACCTTGAGCTGTTCGGGCTTCAACGCAAGGAGCTGCTTCTCGCCGGTGATGGTCACGTGTATTTCCACGGTCGCCGTGGGCGTTACGGGAATACGCCCGGACAGCTTCTTTGCGCACTCAGCGCGACGCCTCTGCTGCATCTGCTGCTGGAAAGCTGAGTAGCCATGTGGCCGCGGCGTCGTGGGCTGAGTAGGGCTCGGGAGATTTAACTGCTGTCGGTAGTCGTGGTCATCCCAGGATTTTGTCGTCCAGTGCCAATGCGTCTTACACAGTTTTGGGTCGTCGCAGCGTCCCGGAAGGCGCAACGGGGCTCCTCATAGTCGGTTCAGCCGAGGTGGCTGGGGTGGACCGTGGCCATCAGTCCGAGGTGAGAGATGAGGCCAGCAGATAGTTGGGTGAGCGGTCGAGATTCCCACGACTGCGGTCGTAGCGCCGGGTCGTGCGTGGGTCGGCGTGGCCGAGCGCGTCCTGAACGTCCTGCAGTTGCGCGCCTAGACGCAGCGCCTCGGTGGCGTAGGAGTGCCGGAGGCTATGGGGGGTGACTCTGGCCGGGAGACCGGCGTCGTGGCAAAGCCGGCCGATCTGCTCGCTGGCCAGCTTGCGGCTCCATCGGTGGCCACCGGTGGTGGCGAGGAAAATCGGGCCGGTCGCACGGTCGCCCAGGTAGAACTCGAGCGCGCGCATCACAGGCGGGGCCAGCGGCACTCGGGCGGCCTTACCGCCCTTGCGGACCACCCGCAGCACTCGGTGGCCCCGGTCGTGTCCGAAGTCGCGGACGTCAGCGTCCAGAGCCTCGGAGATCCGCAGCCCGCAGAACGTCAGCAGAGCCACGAGGGCAGCCGAGCGCAAGGAGTGCACGGCCGCCGCCGTCAGCAGCCGGCGCAGCTGGTCGGCAGTGAGCCCGACCGCGGCCGACTCGTCCGACACCCAGGGCCGGCGGACGGAAGCGACAGGAGAGTGGGTGGGGACCTCGGCGTCATGGACGCCGAAGTCGTAGAACCCGGCCAACGCCGACAGCTTGCGCGCCACCGTCGCCGGTGACGCGGGCCGGCGGGTGCGCGGCTGCGGCTGGGTGGTCAAATGTCGGACCCACAGGTCGACGTGGTGCCGCTCGGCGGCCAGCGGGCGCACTAAGACCAGCGCACCACGCTGCCCACGCCTGCAGGTCACCGCGGTAGGCGCTCGCTGTGTTCGTGGGGTGCCCGACCAGCCACGCTGCGGTGAGCCGCAGGAACGGGTCGTCATCGGCCGACCCCGGCAACCGCTCAAGAGGGGCGGGTCTGACGACAGGGAGTGAGCCGTTAAGGGTGGCCGTTATGGGCAGCAGGGAGGTCATCGGCTACGCCGCCTCGTCGGCAAGGCCACCCTCCTGCATCTCCTGGATGCCGCGCAGCACTGAGGAGACCAACAGGATGGCGACGAGTGCGTTGCCGTCGGTGTAGTGACCGACGTCAGCGTTGTGGACGCTCACGTGTCGGCTCAGGGCCTCGGGGGGCGGTGTTCCCCAGCTCTTGAACCAGGCCGTGTAGAAGCGGTGGATCGGCCCCAGGGCGGCCGCCACGCTCAGGCGGTGCAGCGGCACTGTCTCGGCGTCGAAGGCGACCTCCTTCTTCACGTCGTCGTACTTGCGTGACAGCGCGTCAGCGATGACGGTCTCGGTCACCACGGTGGCGAGCGCCATCGCGGTCTCGCGGTGGCCGTCCGCGAAGGCCTCGACCGCTCGCCTCGCGAGTGGCAACTGCCCGGCAAGGCTGGGGTCGAAGATGTCGGTCAGGACCAGTCGGCAGTCCTCGGCCAGCTCGTCGGCATGTTCGAGGAGGACAGCGATCCGCGCTGATCGGTCGGGAGCCTGGAGGACCTGTTCAACCACTGCCTGGCGGGGGACCCACACCAGAGGGATGCCGTCGTCGGAGATTACGTCGTTCACCCGAGCGAGGTCAGGATCTCTTGGCCAGTTCGGCGGGTAGAAGAAGTTGGGATCGTTGGGGTCGACGCGCCGGAAGACCTCGGCGAAGTCGAGCAGGCCTGCACGGAGATTGTTCAGGTCGACGTTGCCCAGGGCGTCGAGGTTCACGGCGCCGAGAGCGGCGCGGGTGACGGCGCTGACGTTGAGGCTGACGGCGTCCAGGATGTTCCGAGTGGCCGCAGTGGCGTCGATCTGCATGGCGCCGATGGCGTTGAGTGCGGCGAGGGTGGCCTCGCTGGGCTGGATCTGCAGGGCGCCGATGGCGGCGAGGGTGGCCTCGCTGGGCTGGATCTGCAGGGCGCCGATGGCGGCGAGGGTGGCCTCGCTGGGCTGGATCTG
>NZ_CANKUD010000002.1 GCF_947486615.1 uncultured Modestobacter sp. | reverse complement strand
CCCCCCCCGGCGGTTGCGCAAGGTCGTGTCAACTGACACCTGAGCGCTTGGTGGTCGTCAGACTGTGCCGCAATGCAGGCCCACCAAGGCGATGCTGGCGGGGGCGCAGTCAGCAGCACGAAGTCGCCGGGGTGGACTCCGCCGCGGCGGGCGGCGCCGTACTCGATCGTCAGAGCGGCGGGCGGCGCCGTACTCGATCGTCAGAGCGGCGGGCAGGGTTGCCGCACCGGCCGATGCCAGGGTCTCAAGGGACGGCGCACGAGGGGCACCTGATCTTCCTCGCGGTGTTCCCGGCCGGGTTCGTCTACCGGACCCGTATCGCCTGACTCAGTGACTGTCCCGGGACCACCGGCCCTACCCCGCCCGTGTCGCTCAGGTAAGACACCCGCTGAAGCTGGTCCGGGTCCCGCACAAGAGGTGTGACCAAGGGTTGCTGCGATCGCCGCAACCCCAGGAGTGCCTGAGCCCTGGCCAGCAACCGCCAACCGCGTGGTCCCTCAGCTCGATCGCTCAGCAGGCGTCCCTCGTCCTGACTGCGAGGGCATTCACTAGCTTCGGGGGTACCTGTGGTGGTGCGTCCGCCCTCCACAAGCAGGACCACGCCCCTGGCGAAGCCTGCTGGTGGCGGGAATCGACATGCGACCGTGGCGGCGACCTCGGCCAAGTGCCCAGCAGAGCGGATGCAACTGCGTCGTCTCCGTGGTCGACGTCCGGATGCTGAGCTCGGCGCTGCTCAGAACCCGCAGTCGTGATCGACGCGGTAGGAGTGAAGACTTCGGTTCTTGCCTTCGCGGTCGCCCATGGCAGCGCGCCGCGGTGGGACGTTGTCGGCAGGCGCTGAGACATCCGCGAGCCGCCCGCGGCGGGCGAACCCACCGCGGGCGCCGCCTGTTCTATGCGGGCTGCTTCTCGGCGACGACGTCGAGCTGCTCGATCACGGGTGCCTCGAAGAGCACACCCGTGTTCTCGCCGAGCGCCTGTGCTACCGCCCCCGACAGGTGCGCCTGGCGCCCGTCGTCGTCGGGGAAGGCGTCAAAGATCCCGAACGAGGAGGGTCCGAACTGGATGCCGAACCACCTGACGGTCGCGGGTTCCCCCTCGACGATCGACAGCCCCTGGTTCAAGAAAGCGCGGACGTCGTCCTCCCTGCCAGGCAGCGCCTCAAGGCGCACCAGAAGGGCTTTGCTGACTTGTGTCGCCATCTCGGGTTTCTCCTTCGGTGGTTCGCGTTGTCACGATGACCGGAACGCCGCTAGGGCGGAGGATGGACCAACATTCGGGCCGACTTCTCTTGTCCAGCGTGCCGGTCCATTCGACACTGTCATGCCGATCCCCACGGCGTCCATCTGGGGATTCGTCGATGTCGGCGAGGACGCTCGCTCCAGTGACCATTTGCCACCGTGACGACCGTCTCTGCAGGTGGCCCTGGTCTCGAGCTGGTGGTCGGGAGGGCCGAGTCGACGGCCTCAACCTCCGAGGCCTCAACCGCCGAGGCCTCAACCTCCGAGGCCTCAACCTCCGAGGCCTCAACCTCCGAGGCCTCAACCTCCGAGGCCTCAACCTCCGAGGCCTGATGACTGGAACTGGCAGCCATCAGAGCATCTCGAGCGGCACCTTGCTCGATGGCGGTGGGAACATCCGGTCGAGTTCTTCCAACTCTGCGGTGCTGAAGCTGATCTCCATGGCGGCGCGGTTCTCCGTCACCCGCGCGGGAGAGGAGGCTTTCACGACAGCGAACACCTGGGGGAGTCGCAGCACCCAGGCGAGGGCCAGCTGGGCCGCAGTCGCCCCCTTGGCGCTGGCCATGTCGCGGACCGCGGGGTTCCCGAGCAGCCGACCATGATCGACCGGGGAGTAGGCCATCAGGGGCACGCCGGCCTGGCGGCATCTCGGGAGGAGGTCGTACTCGAGTCCGCGGCGGTTGAGGTTGTAGAGCACCTGATCGGTTTGCACGCGCTCCCCGCCCGGCACCGAGGCCACCTCGTCGAGGTCTCTGACGTCGAAGTTGCTGACACCCCAACCCCTGATCAACCCGGCCTGCACCAGGTCCTCGAACCCCGCCACCGTCTCGGCCAGCGGCACTCGCCCGCGCCAGTGCAGCAGGTACATGTCGAGGTGATCGGTGCCCAATCGCCGCAAGCTGGCCTGGCATGCCTCCACTGTCCCTCGTCGGGTGGCGTGGCTGGGTAGCACCTTGCCGACGAGGTAGACACTGTCCCGCCGCCCCGCGATGGCCTCGCCGACGAGTTCCTCGGCGGCGCCGTCGCCGTACATCTCGGCGGTGTCGATCAGCGTCAAGCCGCAGTCCATGCCCGTGCGCAATGCGGCCACCTCGGTGGCCCGCGTGGCGGACTGCTCACCCATGTACCAAGTGCCCAGGCCAAGTGCCGGGACTGATGCCCCATCGGGCAGGGTCACGGTGCGGATGGTGGGTGCGCTCATCGTGGAGCTCCTCAGGATGGGGGCAGCGGAAGACGCAAGGGTCCGTATGTGCCGAGCGATGCCTGTTCGGGCCGTGGTCGCACGTCGGACCCCAGGAGCGTGACGAGGCCCCGAATGTTCGTCTTCAACGCCTCGTGTATCGGGTAACCATAGATGCGGAACCAATCCGACCCCGGGCGGCACAAAGCAATAGGCGCCGGTTTCGGACCACGTTGTGAGCCAAATTTCGTAGGACCGCATACGGGCGGTTTCGGACATCGCTCGCCGCTTCGGCTCGGGAAGCCGATCAGAGCTGACTTGCTCGGTGAGCGATCTCGGCGAGGACCTCGTCGCGACGATGTCTTTCCTCGGGGGAGTAGAGGCGGGCGCGGAGCTGCTCCTTGAGCGCCCGTCGGCGGCTGGCCTGGACGGCGTAGCCGGGTCCGATGGGTTCGACGGCGAGAGGCGTGTCGGTGGCGCCGGCCCAGCCTTGCGGTAGCCCGGGCAGTCCTGCGGCGACGGCGGCGGGATGCCACGTCACGTCGACCAGCAACGGCCCGGCCCAGGGGGTGGCCACGGTGAGCAGCTCATGGACTTCCAGCAGGCCTGCCGCTTCGCGCTCGAGGTCGGGCCACAAGGCGGGAGCCAGCGGACCGATGACGAACAGGTGCTGGCTGGGTAACGCACGGTGCTGGAGGCGGCTGGCCAAGAGGTCGTGCTTGCCGGCGCAGCTACCAGCTCCGGCCTCCTCGGTGCTGCGCGCGTCGGGAGGTGCCGGCCAGCGGTAGGGAAAGTCCTGCACGTCCCTGCAGGCCCGCACCAGGTCGTTGGCTGCATCGATCGCCTGCGATCCCGTCATGCTGCTAACCCTGACAGGCCGGTGTCCCGATCGCCGAGAAGCCGCTCTGCCACCGACGGCCCCACGAGCAGCCGTGCTGCCTCGCCGATAAGACCCCGTTACGTCAGCACGGCTGATCAGGAACCCGCTTCAGCTCAGCCGACCCAGCGGGCCCCGACGGGCGGGGACGACGTGGTTCGCGATCCCCGGCGCCATCGCCGGGGGCTGGATCGGAACCGGGGACTGACGGGTGGCGATCTCGCCGACGCCAGGCCTGCACCAGGGCGCTGCGTCCCCATGCCGCTCGAAGCGTGTACCGATGACGACGAAGCCGCAGGCGTCCCTTCGACGTCATGCAAGACCTCCAGGAGCTGTCACCACCGAGCTGTCTGGCCCTGGCAGCCACGGGGGTAGCTGCCAGGGCTGGGGTGAACGGTAGCGCCGCTAGGTCAGTAGGGCGGTGCGTTCTCCCCGGTGCGTTCGATGTTCCAGGCCGGGGTCCAGCGGCCGACGGCGTAGCCGAAGCCGGGTGCGATTTCGCGGTGGTACTCGACGCAGCCGAGCCAGCCGTCGCCGCGGTCTTCGCTCTCCTGCCAGCCGTGCAGCAGCGCCGGGGAGTGCCACTCACCGCCCCACCGAACGCGCACCGAGACCGGAGGGTCCAACCGGCGGTCGGCCTCCTCCAGGGCCTGAGCCAGGTCGTCCTTGGAGGTGACGAGGAGGTGGTCGGGCACCGGCAGCCGACGAGGCGGCGGACCAGGTTGGCGTGGTGACACCGCTCCACTATGGATCGGGCCGCTGTCACAGCGGCCTGGTTGCCGGACATCTCAGTAGTGACAGGGAAGTCCCCCGAGAGGAGCCCGGTAGCCATGGATGACAAGAAGCTCGACGTGCTGGTGCGCCAGGCCGCACCCGTCGTGAACGTGGACCCAGCGGAGCTGGACAGGACGCTGCAGCTGCTGGCCGCCGACATCATGAGGTCCCAGGCAGCGCCGGTGGGCGGTGAGGTGGTCGAGCTGTCGAGCCGCCGGTGGCGCCGGCGCGTGGTCGTGCCGTTGGCCGCGGGGGTGGTGCTGGCGACCGCGGCCGCGGGATTCACCACCTGGTATGACAGCAACACCGCCGACTTCGGCAAGGCGCTGGAGCAGTACAGCGCTGAGCTGCCGCTGCCGCCGGGCACGGACCGGGAGGCCTACGTCGACTACGTCCGGGCTCAGGGTTTTGAGCGGCCCACGGCGATCTCCGACGTGAGTACCCGAAGCATGGTGGCTTACTACGGCTTCTGCACGTGGGGGCAGGCGTGGACGCTCCGCGACGCTGCCGGTGACGGGGCGGGCGCCGTTGAGGCGGTCACCGCCATGCGCGCTGCGGCCGTGGCCCCGGCGATCACGGTGGTCGACGCTGGCGGCGTGGTGGCCAACCTGGAGCAGGTAGCCGATGCAGCTGCCCGCGGTGACCGGGACCAGGTGGCGCAGGAGCTGGCGAACAACTGCTCGGGCCTGCCGCTGGACGGCATCCGATGACCCGCTCAGCCGGCGCTGAGGCCCGCTTCGCCGAGCTGATGGGCGAGCACGGCAAGGCAGTCCTGGGCTACCTCACCCGGCGCACCGACCCGGCCTTCGATGCCGCGGACCTGATGGCCGAGGTGTTCGTGGTGGCCTGGCGCCGTCTCGGTGACGTTCCTGGGCAGTCCGATGAGGCGCGAGCCTGGCTGCTTGGTGTGGCCCGCCGGGTGCTGGCCAACCACCACCGGGGTGCCACCCGACGCAACCAGCTCGCCGACCGGCTGCGAGGGGACCTGGAACTGCGGTCGCAGACCCACAGTTCCCCTGACGAGGTCGCTGGGCGGGTGGGCGAGGCGCTCGGGCGCCTCGACGCCGAAGACCGCGAACTGCTCACCCTGATCGCCTGGGAGGACCTCACATCCGAGCAGGCCGGCGCGGTCCTGGGGCTGTCAGGTGCAGCGGTGCGCAAGCGGCTGCAGCGCATCCGGACCCGCCTCCGGGCAGACCTGGAAGCCGAGGACGACTCGCTCTTGGCGCACGCACTGACCTAGAGCTGCTGTGAGCGTGCGGCGGCCGGCTAGGTGCCCCCTGCGCCGGCCCCCGGGCCTACCGCCGGAACCGGGCACCAGCTGCACCACTGCAGTTCTGGCGGCCGCCCCCCCTCCCGGCAAGAAGAAGTCAGCGGACGCGCCCGCAGGCTCGGATTGCCGGGAGGGGAGCGGAGCTCCGCAGCGCCGGCGTAGCCGGCTCACCCGTCCGGTAGTGCGTTTTCTCGACCGGAGCTTGGTCAGGTGCGGAGTCGACGCCCATGACTCTGCGGTCAGGACGTCGGCGGACCGCAACGTCTGGTTGGGCGGGTGGCGGGCGGCGCGGAGCGTCGACCGCCCGGTTTCAGGTACAGAAACAACACGGACCGATCAACTCCCTGGCCGTGCCCGCTACGTGCCCGCAGGACGGGCACGAGAAGGTCAATAGGGGGCGACGACGGCGAGTCCGAGAGGTGCTCTGACCTGGGGATGCTGGGGCAAGAGCGCGTGCGAGGAGTGCGACGGAGCGATCTTCAAGGCCGCTGCTGTCGCGCACCGACCGCAGGCGAGTTGCTGACGCGGAAGATGCTCGACCAGGTTCGCCCATTGCGCGCGAGCTGCGCTCGTACCGAGGCGCTGAGCGACACCCGCGCCCACATGGCGCCCACAAGACGCCCACAAAAGGGTCGTTGACGCTCGTTCGCGATCACGTACTTCCAACGGTGAATCCGCTGGTCAATGCCCTTATTGGTCAGGAAAAGAGCAGGTCAGGGCAGTGCGTCGTCCGAGCTTTTAATCCGCGGGTTGTGGGTTCGATCCCCACGGGGCCCACCCAGGAGCGACCGTCAGGCTCCGGCGTCCGCTCGCGACGCCTGCGCCAGCCGCTCGACGAGGTCGTCCGGTATCGGTTTCCGCGGCGAGAACGTGACGCCGGTCTTGGTCGCCTTCAGGCCAGCGGCCGCGATCTCCCCAGCGTGTCCGGAGATGGCGCCGGCGAGGACGTACAGCCCGCACTGCTTGCTGAACGCCGCGTAGCTCGCGACGACCGAGCCGCCGATGCTGAAGCCCGGCATGTCGTAGGCCACGATCTCCTCCGCGTCCGGCAGGGCGCGGGCCAGGATCGCCCGCACCCGTCTCAGGGCCGGCTGGAAGGGCTCGGGCGCCGCGGCGATGTAGGCGTCGTGGTCGGGTGTCGTCGTCATGGTCGTGTCCCCCTGCTGAGTGTTCCGAGCTCCGTTCTGACCCGTGCTCGGCAACCGAACCTGGCAGGCCTGGCAGGCGGCTGAGAGCTTCCTCCTCTGGTCCTCGACGAGTTGCATCGGCGGAGCGCAGGGGCGCCGCCGGGCCGTGCCGCGCGCCCGTGGTCAGGGCGCCGTCGGCGGTGGACCGCCCGGAGACGGAGGCCGCCGGACGGCGTAGCGCAGGAGGACCACGCCGTTGCCGAACTGCCGGGTCTCCACCAGGTCCAGGTCGAGCGGCTCGGTGCCGGGTTCGAAGAGGCGGCGGCCGCGGCCGACGACGACCGGCGCGACGTAGAGCCGGTACTCGTCGACCAGGTCCAGCCGGCGGAAGGTCTCGGCCAGGTCGACCCCGCCGAGCGTCATGTCCCCGCCAGGCTGCTGCTGTAGTGCCCGGATCTCGTCGGGGTCCACCTCGGACCGCAGCGTCGCGTTCGGGCCGACGTCGAGGAGCGTCCGGGAGAACACGAGCTTGGGCGTCGCCCGCCAGATGCCGGCGAACTCGCGCATCGTCGGCGGGGTGTCCGGGTCCTGGTCGGCGGTCGGCCAGACCGCCTCCATGAGCTCGTAGGTGACCCGGCCCTCCAGGAAGGCGCTCATGGTCGCGAGGTGGGCGTTGAAGTGCGCGTGCAGCTCCTCGTCGACCCGGTGCCAGCTCAGGTCGCGGTCCGGCCCCTCGAAGCAGCCGTCCAGCGACAGCATCATCTGCACGACGACCTTGCGCACGAGTCCTCCTGGTCCGTGAACGGGTTCGACGTCGGGACCGGTCGGTGTCGGGGATCTCATCGGTCGCCGGCCACGACTGCCCCGTGCGTCACTCCCGCGACATGCCGCCTCCGGCGGGGTCACCCGCGACGATCTCGCTCCGCACGGGCAAAAGCCCAGGTCGCGCGGGTGGTCATGTCGACAAGGCGGTCGCTCGCAGGCCGGTCATCGACCTGCGGAGTGCTCCACGCAACGATTCGGTGACGGGGCTGCCGGAGGCGTGTCCGGGCGGGCCGTTCGGAGTGGTCCGGGCCATACCTTTCTGCTCGTCCGCGGCACTTCCCCGGCCGCGACGAACAGCACCGAGGAGCCCCGCGTGACCACCGCACTCGAACTGGCACCCCGTCCGTCGTCCCCTGCCGAGGAGGAGCTGAGCCTGGCCGACCTCCTCGACCTGTTCGGCTCGGAGGAGGCCCCCGCCGGCCCCGAGCGCCCCTCGCTCCGGGCGTCCGGAGCCTGGCTGCGCAACTGGACCCAGCAGGCCTCGCGGCGGGCAGCCCGGTGGGGCGCCGTGACGGGCAGCGCAGGGACGGGTGTCGCGCAGTGATGCTCTTCTGGCCGACGGTCTCGGTCGTGGGCTTCGTGCTGCTGGCCGCGGTGGTCGTCGCGCTGGCGCAGAGCTCCACCGCGCGCTACGAGTTCGAGCGCAACCAGGTGCAGGGGCAGCGCCGGCAGGCCGCCGTCCCCGCCGCGGTCGGAGCGGTCGCGGTGGCGGCTCCGGCCACCGCCGGCGTCCCGGCCGTGCCGGCACCGGTCGGCGGTGGGTCGATGCCGGAGCAGGCGGCGCCGGCCGGTGTCGCCAATCACCCGGCCGGCTCCCGGATCGGTGAGTCGGGCACGCCCGCCTGGTGGCTGGTGGACGAGACGGAGGACGCCGGTCCCGGCCAGCTGGTGGCCGGCCCGTTCCCCGACCAGGTGGACGCCGACTGGGCGGTGATCGCCGGCGGCCTGGCCGCCACGGTGCGTGCGGTGCACGGTGTGGTGCGCCCCGACGGCCGGCTGGTCCGCCGGCAGCTGCCGGCGGAGCGGGCCTGGCTGGCCGAGCTGGGTGAGCAGCTGGACCGGCTGCCCGAGGAGTGGGACTCGCCGCTCATCGACGAGGACGAGCTGGTCACGCTGGTGGTCGACGTGGCGGCCGCGCTCGTCGAGTCCGGGCTGCCGCTGCACGACTGCGCCGGTGGGGCGCCGGCCGGCGGGGTCTGCCTCAGCCCGGAGCCCGGGCGGCACGGCATCGTGGTCAGCTGGCACCAGCACGACCGGATGGGCCGGGAGCAGGTGCGCGGCGCCGCGGCGCACGCGGTGGTGCAGCAGGCGATGAACACCGCCGTCGCCGAGTGCCTGCAGTCGCTGGGCTACCCGGTCGAGCCGTTCGGGGACACCGGTTGCGTCCTGGTCACCGTGGTGCCGGGCTGAGGCCGGCCCCGGCCGGGAGCTGATCGCCCCGTCGCCGGTTCGGCTCGATTCCGCGGCCCCGCGGCCGTAGGGAGAGGTGCGGGTCCCGCCGCACGCACGTGGCGGGCGAGGGGTCGGGGAGAGCGGCGTGGGGCTCGGGGTCAGCACCAACGTCGCCGCGCTGTCGGCCCATCGCGGCCTGGCGACGTCCGACCGGGCGGTGCAGACGTCGCTGGAACGGCTCTCCACCGGCTACCGGATCAACCGGGCCGCGGACGACGCGGCCGGGCTGGCCGTCTCGGAGGGCCTGCGGTCCCGGATCGGCGGGATGACCCAGGCCGTCCGCAACACCCGCGACGGCATCGGCGTGCTGCAGACGGCGGAGGGCGCGCTCGCCGAGACGACGGCCCTCCTCCAGCGGATGCGCGCCCTGGTCGTGCAGGCCGCCAACGACGGCGCGGTCGACGCAGGCGGCAAGGCGCACGTCCAGGCGGAGATCACCCAGCTCAAGGCGGAGCTGACCCGCATCGCCGGCGCCACGTCCTCCAACGGCACCCGGCTGCTCGACGGCACCTACGCCGGCAGGTTCCAGGTCGGTGCCGAGGTGGGCGAGACCATCGACGTGGCCGTCGCCGGCGCGATGGGAGCCGTCGGGCTGGGGGTCCACGGGATCGACGTGACCCGCGGCGCGACGGCCGTGCAGGGCACCCCCGCGCGGGGCGTGGGCCAGCCGTTCGGCGGCGGGGTGTCGTTCACCGGGGCCACCGTGTCGCCGGTGGGCGTCGGTCAGCTCACCGGCGTCCTCACCGTCGGTGGGGTGAGTCTCGACCTCGGTGCGGTGGGGTACGTCCCCGCGCCCGGGGTCATCGACAACGCTGCGGCGCTCGTGCAGCTCAACGCGGCGGCGGTCGCGGCCGGCTTCACCTGGTTCCAGGGCTCGGCTGAGGAGGTGTTCATCGACGACGGCGACGACCTCCTCTTCCGGTCACCCACGCCGGCCCTGACCGACACGGCGGCCGACCTCCCCCCGATCACGGCGGAGTTCACCCAGCCGACCCCGCCGCTCGGCCTGTCGGTCCAGGTCATCGCCCCGACGGCCGCGCCGCCCCCCGAGGCCGGCACGCTGCTCATCACCCGGACGACGCCGGCCGACCTGCTGGCGCTGCGCGGCACGATCACCGTCGACGGGCACACCCTCGACCTCGGGCGGGTGGCCTACAGCGGTGACCCCGGCCGGGCGCTGGCCGAGCTGAACGCCGCCGCCCAGGCCGCCGGTATCACCACGGGCAGCAACGCCTTCACCCTCACCACGCTCGGGTCCGGCTCACCGGACGACGGGGCCGCGGTGCTCTTCACCGGACCGGTGCCCGACGTGTACGCCACTGCCGCCGAGGTCGCCGCGGCAACACCGGTGTACCGGCCGGGCCCCGGCCTGATCGCCACCGTCGACGCGGCGATCAGCGCGGTCTCGACGCAGCGGGCCGAGCTGGGTGCCGCGCAGAACCGGTTGGAGCACACGCTGGCCCGGCTCGGGGTGTCGATCGAGAACACCGCGGCGGCCGAGTCACGGATCCGGGACACCGACATGGCGCAGGAGACGGTCGCCCTGGCGCGGCACCAGGTGCTCGTCCAGGCGGGCACCGCCATGCTCGCCCAGGCAAACCAGTCGCCCCGGGCCGTGCTGACGTTGCTGCAGGGCTGACGGCTCAGTCTGCGTCGGCCCAGGACCGGACGACGGCGACGTCGAGCGGGAAGTCGACCGGGAAGCCGCCGAACAGCAGCCGGCCGGCCTCCGCCGCCGCCTGGCGCACCGCGTCGCCGACCTGGTCGGCCAGCTCGGCCGGCGTGTGGACGACGACCTCGTCGTGCAGGAAGAACACCAGGTGCGGCCGGTCGGTCAGCGGTCCGGTGCCGCCGAGGCGCCACAGCCGGTTGCGCAGGTCGGCCAGCCAGCACAGCGCCCACTCCGCGCCGGTGCCCTGGACGACGAAGTTGCGGGTGAACCGGCCCCACGACCGGCGGTGCCGGTCGCGGTCCTCCCGGGACATCGCGCCCTCGGCCGGCTCGACCGCCCGCTCCGCCCAGGCGCCGGTGGGCAGCGGTGAGCCACGGCCGAGCAGGGTGTGCACCACCTCGCCGCGCTCCCCGGCCCGGGCCGCCTCCTCGACCAGCCCGATCGCCCGCGGGTAGCGGCGGGTCAGCCGCGGCATCATCCGGCCGCTCTCGCCGCGGGTGCCGCCGTACATCGCGCCGAGCATGCCGAGCTTGGCGTCGGAGCGGCTGGCGACCGCGCCGCTGTCCACCATCGCCTGGTACAGGTCGCTGGCCCGGGCGGCCTCGGCCATCGCGGCGTCCCCGCTCATGCCGGCGAGCACCCGCGGCTCCAGCTGCGCCACGTCAGCGACGACGAACCGCCAGCCCTCGTCGGCGACCGCCGCCGGGCGCACCTGGGCGGGCACCGACAGCGCCCCGCCGCCGGCGGAGGCCCAGCGGCCGGTGACCACACCGCCGGGCAGGTAGGTGGGCCGGAACCGGCCGCCCTGCACCCAGGTGTCCAGCCACGCCCAGCCGTTGGCGGCCAGCAGCCGGGACAGCTTCTTGTACTCCAGCAGCGGCGGGACGGCGGGGTGGTCGACCTGCTCCAGCGTCCAGGACCGGGTGTCGGGCACCGGCAGCCCGGCGGTCTGCAGCGCCCGGAGCAGCTCGGTGGGGGAGTCGGGGTTGAGCTGCGGGGCGCCGAGTGGCCCGCGGATGGCCGGCAGCAGCCGCTCCAGCCCGGCCGGCCGCTGGCCTCTCGGCGGGCGCGGGCCGACCAGGGCGGTGAGCAGCTCGTCGTGCACGTCTGCGCGCCACGGCAGCCCGGCGGAGGTCATCTCCGCGGCGACCAGCGCGCCGGAGGACTCGGCGGCCAGCAGCAGCCCCAGCCGCCCCCGCTGCGGCGAGCCGGCCAGCGCGGCCTGCTGCCGGGCGTGCTCAGCGACCGGGTCCAGCCGGTCGGCCGGGTCGTCGAGGGCGAACAGCGCCGGGTCGTCGGCGGTCACCGGCTCCAGCGCGTCCCAGGCGTCGTCCGCGCCGTCGAGCCCCGGGGGCTGGACGTAGGGGGAGCGGCGCAGCACCGCCCGGCTGAGCCGCAGGTCGGTGCAACGTTCGACCCGGACGCCGGCGGCCAGCAGCCCCGGGTACCAGCGGGTCGTGTCGTTCCAGACCCAGCGGGTACGCCCCGGTTCGCGGCCGCCGACGAAGGCGGCCAGCTGGTCGGCCGGCAACCGGGTCACCCCGGCCACGGCGCCGTCGCCGGCCAGTTCAGTGGCCGTCACCGCGTCCGGGCCGCGGCGGGTGAGCACCACCCGGTGCACCGTCCCGGCCGAGGTCGGGGGCGGGCCGGCGGTCACCTTCGCAGTGTCGCCGACGGGTCCGACGGGACCGGCGACGGCGTGCGGTGGCTCAGCTGCCGTACTGGCAGACCCGGCAGAGCCCGGAGTCGTCGGGCACGTCCTCCACGGCGATGACCTGCACGGGCGTGCCGCACAGTGCCGGGACGTCGGCGTGCGTCTCCTGCGCCGGCGCGCCGACGGACTCCTCGACCGCGTGCAGCGGTCCGGCCAGCTTGTCGCCCACCGGGTCCTCCGCCGTCCGCCGGGCCCGTCCGATCAGGTTCGCCATGCCCCCACTCTGCCCCTCGGTCACCGGCCGGCGCATGGGACCGATCGGACCTGGGCACGCAGCCCGGGCGTCCCAGCCGCGGACGCCGCACTCCCCGCACGCCCGAGGAGCACCCGATGCGCCGTTCCATCGCCGACCAGACCGTCGAGGAGCTCGGCGGCCCGACCAGCGTCCTCGTCCGTCAGCGCACGGACCACGAGGAGCTCGACCGGCTGCTGCTCGAGCTCGACGGCACCACCGGCACCGACCAGGAGCGCGTGCTGCGCCGGATCGACCGGCTGGTGTTCAGCCACGCCTTCGCCGAGGAGACCGTGCTCTGGCCGGTGATCCGCCGGGTGCTCCCGGACGGCGAGGCGCTGACCCTCCAGGTCGAGGAGGAGCACCAGGAGGTCAACGAGCTGGTCAGCCGGCTGGAGACCATCCCGCACGACGACCCGAGCCGCGCGACGGTGCTGGCCCGGCTGGTCGAGGTGCTGCGGGAGGACGTCCGGGACGAGGAGGACGTGATGTTCCCCCGGCTGCAGCAGGCGCTGGACGCCAAGGCGCTGCGCCGGCTCGGCCTGCAGTGGGAGATCGCCCGCCGGGTGTCGCCGACCCGGCCGCACCCGACCGTGTCCCGCCGTCCGCCGGGCAACGCCGTCTCCGGGCTGCCGCTGTCGGTGCTGGACCGCTCCCGCGACCTGGTGGACGCCGGCGTGCAGCGCGCGCCCGAGCGGTTCGCCCCGGTCGGGGAGACGGTCAGCCGCGGCCTGGCGGCGGCGGCCGGCTGGGTGGAGCGGGTGCCGCTGGCCCGGCGCGGCGACGACGGGCAGTCGACCAGCCGCTGAGGAGCTGGGCCGAACGTGGTCTGATCCCTGGGAGAGCCGGCACCGTCGCCGGCCCCGACGCCAGGGAGCGGCATGTCCGACAGCACCTCCGGTGAGGTCCAGCTCGAGGTCGACGGCGGGGTCGCCGTCGTCACCCTGAACGCCCCGCAGCGGCGCAACGCGCTCACCCCCGCGATGGCCACCGAGCTGATCGCCACCTTCGACGAGGTCGACGCCCGGGACGACGTGGGCGCCCTGGTGGTGCGCGCGGTCGGGAAGTCGTTCTGCGCGGGCGGGGACGTGCAGACCCTCACCGACGCCGGCCGCGACCCGGCCGCCCCCGACGCCTACGCCGGCATGGGTGCCATCTACGACTCCTTCTACCGGCTCGGCCAGGTGCGGGTGCCCACCATCGCCGCCGTCCGCGGCTCGGCGGTGGGCGCGGGGATGAACATGCTGCTCGCCGCGGACCTGCGGATCGTCGCCCGGGACGCCCGGCTGATCTGCGGCTTCCTCAAGCGCGGCATCCACCCCGGTGGCGGGCACTTCGTGCTGCTGTCCCGGCTGGTGGGCCGGGAGGCCGCGGTCGCGATGGCGCTGTTCGGCGAGGAGGTCGACGGCGAGACCGCGGTGCGGCTCGGCCTCGCCTGGGAGACCCACGACGACGACGCCGTCGAGGACCGGGCCCGCGAGCTCGCCGCCCGGGTGGCCCGTGACCCGGCGCTTGCCCGGCTGGCGGTCGGCAACTTCCGCAAGGAGACCGGCCCGCCCGGGGTCAGCTGGGAGATCGCCACCCAGTTCGAGCGCCCCGCGCAGATGTGGTCGATGCGCCGGCCGACCGACTGACCCCGGACGCGTGACGGCCCCCGGTCCGAGTGGACCGGGGGCCGTGACGCGTGCGGTGCGATCAGGTGGTCTGCTGCGGCTTCGGGTCGCTGCGCGCGTCCAGCTGGATCTCCTTGTCCGCACGCGGGACGCCGTCCTTCAGCTCCTTGGTCCGCTCGACCTCGGCGTCCAGCTCGATGCCGAACAGCAGCGAGAGGTTGATCAGCCAGAACCAGATCAGGAAGATCACCACGCCGGCCAGGGCGCCGTAGGTGGCGTTGTAGCTGCTGAAGTTCGCCACGTAGAACGCGAAGGCAGCGGAGGCGACGACGGCCACCAGGATGGCCACCGCGGCGCCGGGGCTGATGAACTTGAAGCCACGCAGCTTCGCATTCGGGGTCGCGTAGTAGAGGACGGCGATCATCAGCGCGAGCAGCACCAGGATCACCGGCCACTTCGCCCAGGTCCAGATGGTCAGCACGGTGTCGCCCAGGCCGATCGCCTGCCCGATCGCGTCGACCACCGGGCCGCTGAGCACCAGCATGGCCAGGATCAGCGCGGCGAACAGGATGCCGACCAGCGTGATCAGCAGCTGCAGCGGCTTGAGCTTCCAGATCTTGCGGCCCTCGGGCGTCTCGTAGACGACGTTGGCCGCGCGGGTGAAGGCGCCCACGTAGCCCGACGCCGTCCAGATGGCGCCGACGAGACCGAGCACCAGACCGAAGCCGGCCGCGGTGGAGCTGCCCGCGACCTGCTCGATCACCGGGTTGAGCGTCTCGGCCGCGTCGGCCGGGACCACCTCGGTGAGCGCGGTGGTGAGCTGCTCCGGGTCGGTGAGCAGGCCGACGATCGAGGCCAGCGCGGTCAGCGCCGGGAACAGCGCCAGGACGCCGTAGTAGGTGAGCGAGGCGGCCCAGTCGGTCAGCCCGTCCTCGCTGAACTCCTTGAGCGTCCGCTTGAGCGTGCCGCCGGTGGTCGGCTTCGGGTCGGCGCCGGTGGGGGCGTAGTCGGCCCGCTCGTGCGTGATGTTGTCGTCGCCGGGGGCGATGTCCCGCTCGCCGCGGCTGGTGCCTGGCCCACGGTCGTCGGTGGTGGTGTCGCGGCCCTCGTGTGGGGGACGTGCGCTTGCTCCGGCCATCGGGGCCTCCGGGGGGGTCGAACGCGGGCTGGTCGGTGCGATGGGTGCCCCGGCAGCACCGGTCGCACGCCTCGTGCCGGCCGATTCCGGCCCCGGGCGGTCTCGCGCCCCGCTGGACGGCGGTTCCGGGGCGGGACGGCGCACCCTGCGGCGTGTCGCCGCTGCGCCGTGGGAGCAACGTCACACGATCGTGACCGGACGATCGCGTACGGGAGGGTTCGGAACTCGTGGGGGCGGGCAGTGCGGTTGCGGACCTGAGTCGCCGGGAGCGTTCCGGCGGGCCCCGAGAGAACGTGGAGTGACAGATGGTGTTGTGGCCGGCGTTGAGCCTGATCGGTTTCCTGGTGCTGACGGCCCTGGTGATCGCGATGGGCACGCAGTCCACGGCGCGGTACGAGGCGGAGAAGCGGGCAGCATCGGCCCCTCGCGCCCGCCACGCCGCCCCGGAGTCCAGCTCGCGACAGCCGGCCACGGCGACCGCAGCCGCCTGAGACACCCGGCGCCCTCGGCGCCGGAGCGAACGACCCCACGGCGGCCCTCCAGCGGGAGGGCCGCCGTCGCTGTTCCCGGGCCCGCCGTCAGTACCAGTCGCCCCGCATCTGGAGCACCGTGGTGTCCAGCGAGGCCAGCAGGGCCAGCTGCGGACCGACCTTCGGCAGCTCCCAGCGCTGGAAGTACCGCGCCGCCTGGCGCTTGCCGGTGTAGAAGTCGCCGTCCCGGCCCTCGGTGGCCAGCGCCTGCTCCAGCCACAGCCAGCCGACCACCACGTGGCCGGCGGCCTCCAGGTAGACGGTGGCGTTGGCCAGCGCCACCTGCGGGTCGCCCTGGCCCCACAGCGTCGCGGTCACCGCGCCCAGCTGCTGCGCCAGCCCGTCCAGCTGCTCGCCGAGGTCGGCCCACTCCGTACCCGCGGCCCGCTGCGTGGTGGCGGCGATCGCCTCGCCCAGCAGCGCCAGCCCGGCCCCACCGTTCATCACCACCTTGCGGCCCAGCAGGTCCAGCGCCTGCACGCCGTGGGTGCCCTCGTGGATCGGGTTGAGCCGGTTGTCCCGGTAGAACTGCTCGACCGGGTAGTCGCGGGTGTAGCCGTAGCCGCCGTGCACCTGGATCGCCAGGTCGTCGGCGGCCAGGCACCACTGCGAGGGCCAGCTCTTCGCGATCGGGGTGAGCACCTCCAGCAGCAGGTGTGCCCGGGTGCGCTCCTCCTCGCTCTCCGCCGTCCGCTCCTCGTCGACCAGCCGGGCGCAGTAGAGGCCCAGCGCCAGCCCGCCCTCGACGTAGGACTTGCCGGCCAGCAGCATCCGGCGCACGTCGGGGTGCTCGATGATCGGCACCGGCGGCTGGTGCGGGTCCTTGCCGGCCAGCGGGCGGCCCTGGGTGCGGGTGCGGGCGTAGTCCAGGGCGTGCAGGTAGCCGGTGTAGCCCAGCGCCGTGGCGCCCATCCCGACGCCGATCCGCGCCTCGTTCATCATGTGGAACATGTAGGTCAGGCCGCGGTGCAGCTCGCCGACGAGGAAGCCGACCGCGCCGGGCCGCCCGCCGGGGGTGTGCACGCCCTCGCCGAAGTTGAGCAGGGTGTTCGTCGTCCCGCGGTAGCCCATCTTGTGGTTCAGCCCAGCGAGGACGACGTCGTTGCGCTCGCCGAGGCTGCCGTCGTCCCGGACGAGGTGCTTGGGCACGATGAACAGCGAGATGCCCTTCACCCCGGCCGGACCCCCGGGCACCTTGGCCAGCACCAGGTGGACGATGTTCTCGGTCAGCTCGTGGTCGCCGGCCGAGATCCACATCTTGTTGCCGGTCAGCCGGTAGCTGCCGTCGTCCTGCGGCTCCGCGCGGGTGGTGATGTCGGCCAGCGAGGAACCCGCCTGCGGCTCCGAGAGCGCCATCGTGCCGAACCAGCGGCCCTCGGCCATCGGCGGCACGTAGGTCTGCACCTGCTCGGGCGTGCCGTGCGCGACCAGCAGGTTCGCGTTCGCCATGGTCAGGAACGGATAGGCCGAGGTGCCGATGTTCGCGGCCTGGAACCAGGCGTGCACCGCCTGGTTCACCACCGCCGGCAGCTGCAGGCCACCGAGCTCCTCCGGCAGCGCCGCCGCGGTCATCCCGGCCTCGGCGAAGACCCGCAGGGCCGCGGCGACCTCGGGGATCAGCACCACCTTGCCGTCGACGACGTGCGGCTCGTTCTCGTCGGCGGCGTGGTTGTGCGGCGCGAAGTGCTCGGTGGCGATCTCGGCGGCCAGCTCGAGCACCGCGTCGAAGGTCTCCCGGGAGTGCTCGGCGTACCGCTCGCGCTTGGTGAGCGTCTCGACCTGCAGCCACTCGTGCAGCAGGAACTCGAGGTCACGGGGGGACAGGACGAGCGACGAGCGCACGATGGACTCCTGGGACGACGGCGGTGTCGGCGCGGGCGACCGGCGCCCACCCCCTGAGGTTAAGCGCCGCCGCGGCCGCACCGGTCGGGCTCGGTGACCAGCCCGGGCCCGCTCACGTGCAGCGCATCGCACTCCGCGGGTTGGCCCCACGTCGCCGCCGGGTAGGAGCAGCCCCATGCCCCTACCGAAGATCGTCGCCCGCGCCGCCGGGCTGGCCAGCGAGGCCGGCGGCACCGCCCTCAAGCAGCTGCAGCACGTCCGGATCCCCGGCGTCGGGCAGACGTCGGTGACCGACGACCCGCGCACGGCCGCCCGCCGCTGGCGCGCGGTCACCGTGCTCACCGACCCCGAGCAGCTGCGGACGGCGACCCCGGCCCCGCTGGCGGCCTTCGGCGACCGGCTGGAGGTGCGGGTGAGCCCCGCTCCCGGCGACCGCGGCGCCGAGCTGGCCGCCCGGTTCCGCGGCCCGGTCACCGAGGAGGAGATCGGCCAGCTGCGCTCGGCACTGCGCGAGGCCAAGCAGCTGGTCGAGGTGGGCGAGGTGCTGCGCAACGAACCGCAGCCGCACGGCCACCGCGCGCAGACCCCGCAGGGCAAGGTGCTCGACGGCATGGACGAGCAGGCATCGAAGGAGGGCGTGCTGTGAAGGCCGCGACCTGGACCGGCGTGAACGAGGTCTCCGTCGAGGAGGTGCCCGAACCGCAGCTGCTCAACGACCACGACGTGATCCTGAAGATCACCCAGTCGGTCACCTGCGGCTCCGACCTGCACCTGCTCGGCGGTTACATCCCCTTCATGCGCGCCGGTGACGTGCTCGGCCACGAGTTCATCGGCGAGGTCGTCGAGGCCGGGCCGGCGGTGCGGAACCGCAAGGTCGGCGACCGCGTCGTCGTCGCGCCGTTCGCCGCCTGCGGCAACTGCTGGTACTGCAAGCAGGAGCTGTACTCCCTCTGCGACAACGGCAACGCCAACCCCGGCATCACCGAGGGGTTGTGGGGGCAGAGCCCCGGCGGCTGCTTCGGCTACTCCCACGCGATGGGCGGGTACGCCGGCAGCCACGCCGAGTACATGCGGGTGCCCTACGCCGACGTCGGCACCTTCCTCGTGCCGGAGAACGTCTCGGACACCCGGGCGCTGTTCGCCTCCGACGCAGCCTCCACCGGCTGGATGGGCGCCGACCTGGCCGGTACGAAGCCGGGGGACGTCGTCGCGGTCTGGGGCGCCGGCGGGGTCGGGCAGATGGCCGCCCGCGCGGCGATGCTGCTCGGCGCCGAGCAGGTCGTCGTCCTGGACCGGGTGCCGGAGCGGCTGCAGCAGGTGCGCGAGCACGTGGGCGCCGAGGCCGTGGACTACACCACCACCGACGTGCTCGCCGAGCTCCGCGAGCGCACCGGTGGCCGCGGGCCCGACGTCTGCATCGAGGCCGTCGGCATGGAGGCGCACGGCACCGGCGTGGCGGGCGTGTACGACCAGGTCAAGCAGCAGCTGCGGCTGCAGACCGACCGGCCCACCGCGCTCCGGGAGGCTGTCCTGGCCTGCCGCAAGGGCGGCTCGGTGTTCAGTCTCGGCGTCTTCGCCGCGATGGTGGACAAGTTCCCGATGGGCGCGCTGATGAACAAGGGCCTGACCTTCCGGGGAGCCCAGGTGCACGCCCAGCGCTACATCCCCGAGCTGCTGGAACGGATGGCCCGCGACGAGCTGGTGACCGAGCACCTGGCCACCCACGTGCTGCCGCTCAGCGAGGCACCCCGGGGCTACCAGATGTTCAAGGACAAGACCGACGGCTGCGTGCGCGCCGTCTTCACCCCCGGCAGCTGACCCGCACCGGTAACGCAGACGGCCCCTCCCCGCGATCGCGGGAGGGGCCGTCTGCGTCTGGGATCAGCCGCGCCGGACGTCGTCCGGCAGGTGATCGGCGGGCACGCTGGCCAGCCCGGTCGGCTGGTCCGCCGCGGTCGCCTCGTGCCGGCCGCCCTCGGGCTGGTCGACCTGGTCACCGGCCGCCTCGTGCCGGCCCTGCGCCGCCTGCTGCGCCGGGACGGCGTCGTCGGCCTGCTCGGCGGTCCGGTCGACGTCGTCGACCATGGGCTCCACCGAGGTCGGCGCGGCGGCACCGGCCGCGTGCGCCGCGGCGGTGGCCGGGTCGTCGGCGGCGGGGTCGGTGGGACGACCCTCGCCGGCCTGCTGGGCCTGGATCCCGGACTGGGTGCGCAGCGCCAGCTGGGGCAGGAAGAGCAGGACGAAGAAGCCCACGGCGACCACGGCCGCGGCGATCAGGAACACCAGGTCGATCGAGTCGGAGAAGCCCGTCTTGAACGGCAGGGCGACGGCGCTGGGCAGCTCCTGGATGAAGGAGGTGTCCGACAGGTCGCTCGCGTTGCCGGCGGCCGCCTGCAGCTGCGGTGCCAGCTGCGGGTCGGCGGCCGCCGCGTCGGAGACCGCACTGCCGATGTCGGTGGGCAGCCGGGTGAACAGCACCGACAGGAAGACCGCCGTCCCCAGGGTGCCGCCCATCTGACGGAAGAACGTCACCGAGGAGGTGGCGACGCCGATCTCCCGCGGGCTGACCGCATTCTGCACGGCGAGGATCACCGGCTGGAAGTTGAAGCCCAGGCCCAGCCCCATGAGGAGCATGAAGGGGAACATCGCCCAGATCGAGGTGTCCGCGCCGACGATGAACGACAGCGACACCAGCGCGGTGACGATGAAGACCACGCCGACCAGCGGGAACGGCTTGTAGACGCTGGTCCGGGCGATGACCTGACCGGCGATGACCGAGCCGACCATGATGCCGAGCACCAGCGGGATCATCTGCAGCCCGGCGACGGTGGGGCTGGAGCCGTGCACGATCTGCAGGTACTGGGGCAGCAGCAGGATGCCGCCGAACATGCCGGCGCCCAGCACGATGCTGGACAGGCTGCTCACCGCGAACGTGCGGTTGGCGAACATCCGCAGCGGCAGCAGGGCGTCGTCCCGGTAGGCCCGCTCGGCGAGCACGAAGAGCACGAACCCAACCGCGGAGAGGGCGTAGCAGACCAGGGCGCCGGTGCTGCCCCAGCCCCAGGTGCGGCCCTGCTCGGCCACGATCAGCAGCGGCACCAGGAAGGTGATCAGTGCCAGCGCGCCGGGGAAGTCGATCCGGTGCTCGCGCTTGGTGTGCGGCAGGTGCAGCACCTTGAAGACGACGGCGAAGGCCAGGATGCCCAGCGGCACGTTGACGTAGAAGATCCAGCGCCAGCCGGTGATGCCCAGGATCGAGGACTGGCCGGCGAGGAACCCGCCGATGACCGGGCCCAGCACGCTGGAGGTGCCGAAGACGGCCATGAAGTAGCCCTGGTACTTCGAGCGCTCCCGGGGCGGGACGATGTCGGCGATGATCGCCAGCGCCAGCGACATCAGGCCACCGGCACCGATGCCCTGGACCGCCCGGTAGACGGCCAGCTGGTACATCGTGTCGGCCAGGCCGCAGAGCATCGAGCCGATGACGAAGACGGCGATGGCGAACAGGTAGAACGGCCGGCGGCCGTACATGTCGCTCAACTTGCCGTACAGCGGCGTGGTGATCGTCGAGGTGATCAGGAAGGCCGTGGTCGCCCAGGCCTGCAGGTCGTAGCCGTTGAGGTCGTCGGCGATCGTGCGGATCGCCGTGGAGACCACGGTCTGGTCCAGCGCGGCGAGGAACATGCCGAGCAGGAGGCCGCCGAGGATCGTCATGATCTGGCGGTGGGTGAACACCCCGGAGGCGTCGGGTGCCGCCGCGGCGGCCCGGGCGTTCCGGCGGTCGGAACCCGTCGCGCGGTCGCTGGTCTGGGTCATCGGTCCTTCTCGGAGTCGTTCGCGGTGCCGCCGGCGGCGGTACCGAGGTGAGCGGTGAGGTCCTGCACGAAGCGCTGCAGCTGCGCGGTGAAGGAGTCCAGCTCCGCGGGTGACCAGTCGGCGGTCACGGTGGCCAGGTGGCTGTTGCGTTCGTCGCGCAGCGCCTCGAGGGCCTGCTCGCCGGCCGGGGTGACGACCAGCTTGCTGGCGCGGCCGTCCTGCTCGTCGGCGATCCGGCGGACCAGTCCGCGGTCGACCAGCAGGGTGACGTGCCGGCTGACCGTGGAGGGGTCGGCGTGCACGAGCTCGGCCAGCGCGCCCTGACGGAGCGGGCCGAGCCGGGTGAGCGGGAAGAGCAGCACGTGGGCAGCGCGTTCCCGGGCCTCGGCACCCAGGCCCTGTGCCTTGAACGCGTGCATGACCCGCATGAGCCGGGCGAGCTCGTCGCCCAGTGCGGCACCGGCGGCCGGCGCGGCGAGATCGGTCATCGGGGCTCCGGACGTCGGGCGGGAGGCGCCACACTGCGCCGGAGGAACAGTTGCAACGTACAAGCCGTTGCGCGATGCACGCAACCAGTTGTACCTCGCATGAATGGTGATCCGCGCGACGTCGCCGTCGGGGGTGAGACCCTGGAGGCATCCCCCTGGAAGGAACTGCGAGACCCCGTGACCACCCCGCACGACGACCTGCGGTCCCGGCTGTCCGCACTCACCCTGGCCGACGAGCACCGGCTGCGCCGCCGGCTCGACGCGACCCGCCGCACCAAGGACCCCGCCGCCCGCGCCCAGCAGCGTGAGCGGATCGCCGCGGACGTCGCCGCCGCCGAGCAGCGCATCGTCGCCCGGCGCGCCGCCGTCCCGGTGGTGAGCTACCCCGAGGAGCTGCCGGTCAGTCAGCGCCGGGACGACATCGCCGCCGCCCTGCGCGACTCGCAGGTGGTCGTGGTGGCCGGCGAGACCGGATCGGGCAAGACCACCCAGCTGCCGAAGATCCTGCTGGAGCTCGGCCGCGGCGTGCGTGGCCGGATCGGGCACACCCAGCCGCGGCGGATCGCCGCCCGCACGGTGGCCGAGCGGATCGCCGAGGAGATCGGCACCCCGCTGGGCGACGTCGTCGGCTGGAAGGTGCGGTTCACCGACGAGGTGGGCGACCGGACGCTGGTGAAGCTGATGACCGACGGCGTCCTGCTGGCCGAGGTGCAGCGCGACCGGATGCTGCGCCAGTACGACACGATCATCATCGACGAGGCCCACGAGCGGAGCCTCAACATCGACTTCCTGCTGGGCTACCTCGCCCGGCTGTTGCCCCGCCGTCCGGACCTGAAGCTGGTCATCACCTCGGCGACCATCGACGTCGACCGGATCGCCAAGCACTTCTCCGTCGAGGGCGCGCAGGTGCCGGTTGTCGAGGTCAGCGGGCGCACCTACCCGGTCGAGGTCCGCTACCGGCCCGTCATCGACCCCGACGACCCGCAGGCCGATCCCGACCGCGACCAGGTCACCGCGATCGTGGACGCCTGCGCCGAACTGGTCGCCGAGGGGCCGGGCGACGTGCTGGTCTTCCTCGCGGGCGAACGAGAGATCCGGGACACCGCCGAGGCCCTCGGCGGGACGACGGAGCGCAACGGGACGCCGATCGACGTCCTGCCGCTCTACTCCCGGCTGTCGGCCGCCGACCAGCACAAGGTCTTCCAGTCGCACACCGGCCGCCGGATCGTGCTGGCCACCAACGTCGCCGAGACGTCACTGACGGTGCCCGGCATCAAGTACGTCGTCGACCCCGGCACCGCGCGCATCTCCCGGTACAGCCATCGCACGAAGGTGCAGCGGCTGCCGATCGAGTCGATCAGCCAGGCCTCGGCCCGGCAGCGCTCGGGCCGGTGCGGGCGCACCAGCGAGGGCATCGCGATCCGGCTGTACACCGAGGACGACTTCGACGCCCGTCCCGAGTACACCGACCCGGAGATCCTGCGCACCAACCTCGCCTCGGTGTTGCTGCAGATGGCCTCGCTCGATCTGGGCGACGTCAGCGACTTCCCCTTCATCGACCCGCCGGACCGCCGCGCGGTCGCCGACGGCCTGGCCCTGCTGGAGGAGCTCGCCGCCCTCGACGGCGACGGGAAGCTCACCGAGACCGGCCGCGCGCTGGCCGCCCTGCCGCTGGACCCCCGGATCGCCCGGATGGTCGTGGAGGCCGACCGGCGCGGGGTGCTGGAGGAGGTGCTGGTCATCGCCGCCGGGCTCACCGTGCAGGACGTGCGCGAGCGCCCGGCCGAGCACCAGCAGGCCGCCGACGAGCTGCACAGGCGGTTCGCCGACGAGAACTCCGACTTCCTGGCGCTGCTCAACCTCTGGCGGTACCTGGGTGAGCAGCAGGACGCCCTGTCGGGCAACCAGTTCCGGCGCACCGTGAAGCGCGAGTTCCTGCACTACCTCCGCATCCGCGAGTGGCAGGACCTGCACGGCCAGCTGCGCAGCACCGCCCGCCGTCTCGGCATGACCACCGGCTCGTTGGCCCCGGCCCCTGACGAGCGCGGCGTCACCGCCGCGCTGCTGGCTGGCCTGCTCTCCCAGGTCGGCATGCAGGCCGAACCCGTCAAGCAGCGCGACGGCAAGCCCGGCCGTCCGGGCCGGGAGTACCTGGGCACCCGCAACACCCGCTTCGTGATCGCCCCGGGGACGCCGCTGGCGAAGAAGCCGCCGCGCTGGGTGGTCGCCGCTGAGCTGGTCGAGACCAGCCGGCTGTTCGCCCGCACCGTCGCCCGGGTCGACCCGGAGGTGGTCGAGAAGCTGGCCGACCACCTGGTGAACCGGCAGTACAGCGAGCCGCGCTGGGACGCCAAGCGCGGGTCGGTCGTCGCCACCGAGCGGGTCACCCTCTACGGCCTGCCGCTGGTGGTGGGCCGGCGGGTGCAGTACGGCTCGATCGACCCGGTCGTCTGCCGCGAGCTGTTCATCCGGCACGCCCTGGTGCAGGGCGAGTGGACGACGCATCACCGGTTCTGGGGGGAGAACCAGGCCGCGATCGAACGGGTCGCCGAGCTCGAGGAGCGCGCCCGGCGGCGCGACATCCGGGTGGACGACGAGACGGTGTTCGAGCTCTACGACGCCCGGCTGCCCGCCGACGTCGTCTCCACCCGGCACTTCGACCGGTGGTGGAAGGAGACCCGGCGCACTTCTCCGGACCTGCTCACCTTCACCCCGGAGATGCTCACCAACGCCGCCACGGCCGGGCAGGTGCAGGTCGAGGACTATCCGGACGAGGTGCGGCTGACCCAGGGGCTGACCCTGCCGCTGTCCTACGCGTTCGCCCCCGGGGCGGTCGAGGACGGCGTCACCGTCGACGTGCCGCTGGGCGTGCTGGACACCGTCGCCGCGCGGACGTCGGGGGAGTCGCTGGCCTTCACCGTGCCCGGCCAGCGGGCCGAGCTGGTCACCGAGCTGCTGCGGTCGCTGCCCAAGCAGCTGCGTCGCGGGCTGGTGCCGATCCCCGACCGGGTGCGCGAGGTGCTGCCGCACATCGACGTCACCGAGCCGCTGCTGCCGGCGCTGGAGCGCGAGCTGCGCCGGGCCACCTCCGTGGTCATCCCGCCCGACGCCTGGCAGCCGGCGCAGGTGCCGGCGCACCTGCGGGCGACCTACCGGGTGCTCGACGACCAGCAGCGGCCGCTCGCCCAGGGCAAGGACCTGTCCGCGCTGCGCGCCCAGGTGGCCCCCCAGGCGCGGGCGAGCCTGGCCCGGGCGGCGTCCACCTACGAGCGCACCGGCGAGACGACCTGGACCTTCGGCGACCTGCCCGCCACCGTGGAGGTGCAGCGCGGCGGGCACGTGGTCACCGCGTTCCCGGCGCTGGTCGACGAGGGCGCCACCGTCGGCGTCCGGGTGGTGCCGAGCGAGGCGGAGGCGACCCGGCTGGGCTGGCGCGGCGCGCGGCGGCTGCTGGTGCTGGTCGCCGGTTCGCCGGTCAAGCAGGTGGTCAAGGGCATCGCGCCGCGCACCCGGCTGGCACTGCAGTTCAACCCGGACGGCGAGATCCCCGACCTGGTGGCCGACTGCGTCGACGCGGCGGCCGACGAGCTGATCGCCGCCGCGGGTGGCCCGCCGCGCACCGAGGCCGCGTTCACCGCCCTGGTGTCGGCCGCGCGGGAGCAGCTGCTGCCGCTGACCACCGACGCCGTCCGGCGGGTGGAGGCGGTGCTCACCCAGGCCCGGGAGGTGGCCGTGGCGATCGGCGCCGCACCCGGACGGCGGGTGCCCGAGGCCGCGATCGCCGACCTGCGCCGGCAGATGGGCGGGCTGCTGCACCGTGGGTTCGTCGCCACCGCCGGGCGCCGGCGGCTGCCGGACCTGGTGCGCTACCTGACCGCGATGGCCTACCGGCTGGAGAAGCTGCCGGCCACCGCGGCCCGGGACCAGCTCTGGACGGCGCAGGTGGCGGCGGTGACCGCGGAGTACGAGCGGCTGCGCACCGCCGTCCCGCCGTCCGGTGCGCCGGACGACCCGGTGATGCGGGTGCGCTGGATGATCGAGGAGCTGCGGGTCGGGCTGTTCGCCCAGCACGTCGGCACGCCGCGGCCGGTCTCCGAGCAGCGGGTCTACAAGGCCATCGACCAGGTCGCCGTCGGCTGACCCCCGCCCGAGCGGGCTGGTCAGTCGGTGGTGTCGGCGTCGGTCTCCTTGAGCAGGGCGGAGATGCGCTGCCGGGTGACGCCGAACATCGCGGCGATCCGGTTGATGCTCACGTCCTCGGCCTGCAGCGCGGCCGCCTGCTCGCGTCGCCAGTCGTGGCCGGCGGTGGACAGCGTGGCGAGCACCGTGCTGATCCGCTCCACGATCAGCGGCCGCGGCTCGTTGCCCACGACGTCGGCCCAGGAGCGGCCGGACTCGCGGGCGACGAGCAGGGCCTCGGCGCGGGCCCGGGCCTGGGTCAGCTGTTCGGTGCAGGAGTCCAGCTCGGTGAGGAGGGTGCGCAGCGCCTGGGTGGCGTCGTCCTCGCCGGCGGGGCCGGTCCCGGTCACGTCCTCGTCCTCCTCGCGGCTGGCGCGGACGTCACTGGCGCCCACCACTCGGTTGCACCCTACCGGACTGAATGGCCGTTGCGTGCAATGAGGGTGACATGCAATGGCCATTGCAAACCAGACGGATCGGTGTCAGAGTGGCGGTGGGCCAAACAGTTGCGCCCAATCGGAACCGTTCTGCCGAGATGAGACGACGTGTCCTCCTACACCGCGAGCGTCGACCTGCCGCCGATCCCCAGCAGCGTGCCGCTGGCCCGCCGGCTCGTGCGGGACGTGCTGCGCACCTGGCACGCCCCGCAGGACCGGGAGGACGCCGAGCTGCTGGTGACCGAGCTGGTGGCCAACGTCGTCGACCACGCGGGCGTCGACGTGCTCACCCTGGAGCTGTCGCTGTCCGGGGCGTGGCTGCGGATCGGCGTGCTGGACGGGTCGGCGATCATGCCGGTGGTCCGGGAGCTCTCGCACACCGAGGAGCGCGGTCGCGGGATGCGGCTGGTCGCCTCGATCGCCGACCGGTGGGGTGCCGAGGAGCACCGCGGCGGCAAGCGGGTCTGGTTCGAGCTCTCGCCCGCCGGGGTCGGGGAGCCGGACGGGGGCTGATCGGCCCGGGTTTGCGCCCCACCCCCCGAGGGGACGGTCGGGGGGACCGCGATCGCCACACTGAGGAGTCGTCGCATGAGTGAGCCGACCAGCCACACCGAGGCCGCCGGTGAGGGGCTGTCCGACCAGGAGATGGTCGAGACCGTCGCCGGCCAGACCGACAGCGCCTCCGAGAACGCCGACGAGGCCGGCAGGGATTGGAACGGCGAGGCCGCCGAGACCCCCGCGCCCGGCGCGGCCACGGACCCGCAGGCCTGACACGGGCGCCGCGACGCCGTCCGGCCGGACGGCGTCGCGGGCACCCCGCAGGGATCAGCCCGCGGGGGTGAGCATCCCGGCGCCGACGGTGGCGTTGGTGGCCTCGTCGATCAGGATGAACCGGCCGGTCACCCGGTTGCGGTGGTAGTCGTCGACGAACAGCGGCTGGGTGGTGCGCAGCCGGACCCGCCCGATGTCGTTGAGGCCCAGGCTGTCGGCGTCGGAGTCGCGGTGCAGCGAGTTCACGTCCAGCCGGTACTGGACGTCCTTCACCACCGCCCGCACCGAGCGGGTGGTGTGCTTGACCGCCAGCCGCATCCGCGGCACCAGCGGGGCATCGGCCATCCAGCAGACCATCGCGTCGAGGTCCTGGGTGACCTGCGGGGCGTTGTGCGGCCGGCAGATCATGTCCCCGCGGGAGACGTCCAGGTCGTCGGCCAGCCGCACCGTCACCGACATCGGCGGGAAGGCGGCGTCCAGCGGGCCGTCGGGGCCGTCGATCGCGGCGATCGTGGTGGTCAGCCCGCTGGGCAGCACCTGCACCTCGTCGCCGGGGCGCAGCACACCCGCGCCGACCCGGCCGGCGTAGCCGCGGTAGTCGTGGAACGCGTCGGACTGCGGCCGGATCACGTACTGCACCGGGAAGCGGGCGTCGACCAGGTTGCGGTCGCTGGCCACGTGCACGTGCTCCAGGTGGTGCAGCAGCGAGGTGCCCTCGTACCAGGGCATGTTCACCGAGCGGGTCACCACGTTGTCGCCCTGCAGCGCCGAGATCGGGACGACGGTCAGGTCGGGTACCTCGAGCTTGGTGGCGAAGGCGGCGAACTCGTCGCGGATGCCCTCGAAGACCTCCTCCGACCAGTCGACCAGGTCCATCTTGTTGACCGCCACGACCAGGTGCGGCACCCGCAGCAGCGAGGCGAGGAAGGCGTGCCGCCGGCTCTGCTCGACCATGCCCTTGCGGGCGTCGACCAGCACGATCGCCAGGTCGGCGGTGGAGGCGCCGGTGACCATGTTCCGGGTGTACTGCACGTGCCCGGGGGTGTCGGCCAGGATGAAGGTGCGCCGCGGGGTGGTGAAGTACCGGTAGGCGACGTCGATGGTGATGCCCTGCTCGCGCTCGGCCCGCAGGCCGTCGGTGAGCAGCGCCAGATCGACGTAGTCGCCCCGGCTGGCCCGCTCGATCGCGGCGTACTGGTCCTCGAACACCGCCTTGCTGTCGTACAGCAGCCGGCCGATCAGCGTGCTCTTGCCGTCGTCGACGGAGCCTGCGGTGGCGATCCGCAGGATGTCCTTGCGGGCGACGGCGATCTCGTGGGCCTGCTCGGCGGCGGCCGAGTGGACGTCGATCGGGCTCTCTGCGGCGCTCATCAGAAGTAGCCCTCCTTCTTCCGGTCCTCCATGGCGGCGTCGCTGACCTTGTCGTCGCCGCGGGTGGCGCCCCGTTCGGTCAGCCGGGTCACGGCGATCTCGGCGATGACCTCCTCGACCGTGGTGGCGGTCGAGCGGACGGCCGCCGTGAGGTTCGCATCGCCGACGGTGCGGTACCGGACGCTCTCGTGCAGCACCTGCTCGCCGTCCCGCGGGGTGATGAACTGGTTGACCGCGTAGAGCATCCCGGCCCGGTCGACGACGTCCCGCTCCTGCGCCAGGTAGAGCTGGGGGATCGCGATCTCCTCCTGGGCGATGTAGCCCCAGATGTCCAGCTCGGTCCAGTTCGACAGGGGGAACACCCGGATCGACTCACCGAGGTGGGTGCGCCCGTTGTACAGGTCCCAGAGCTCGGGCCGCTGGTTCTTCGGGTCCCACTGGCCGAACTCGTCGCGGAAGGAGAACACCCGCTCCTTGGCCCGGGCCTTGTCCTCGTCCCGGCGGGCCCCGCCGAACAGGGCGGTGAAGCCGTGCTGCTCGACCGCGTCCAGCAGCACCGGCGTCTGGATGCGGTTGCGCGAGCCGTTGGGCTCCTGCCGGACGGTGCCGGCGGCGATCGCGTCCGGGACGGAGGCGACGACCAGCTCGACGCCCAGCTCGGCGACCCGCTTATCGCGGAACTCCAGCACCTCGGGGAAGTTCAGCCCGGTGTCGACGTGCATGACCGGGAACGGGATGCGGCCCGGCGCGAAGGCCTTGCGGGCCAGCTCGAGCATGACGATGGAGTCCTTGCCGCCGGAGAACAGCAGCACCGGCCGCTCGGACTCGGCGGCCACCTCGCGCAGCACGTGGACGGACTCGGCCTCCAGCGTCTGCAGCTGGGTGAGCCGGTGATCGGGGGTCGTCACGCTGTCGGGCTCCCGGGGACGGCGGCGCGCGCCACCGGCCGGTGACGCAGTTCAGTGAGGCAACCCCATCGGAGTGGTGGGGATTCCCGGGCACCAGTGTCCGACATGGACCTCGTGGGCCGGTCGCCCGGTGCGCCTCAGTCCTCGGCGACCGCCGTGGCGTCGCTGGGCCGGCCGGGCGGCGCGTGCTGTCCGTCGGCGTCGGTGATCGAGCCGAAGTACTCCGCCGAGCGCTCCGGCCGCGGGGCGACGAAGACGCCGTGGGCCTCCACGAGCGGCTGCTCCGGAGCGTCGGCCAGCGCGATCGTGCCGTTCACCAGCACCCTGCGGCCGGCGGTGCCGGTGACCGCGGCGCGCAGCACGATCGGCGTCTCCAGCGGCACCGGACGGCGGTAGTCCAGCTCGAGCCGGGCCGTCATGCCCCAGAGGCCGGCGACCATCGCGGCCGAGCCGAGCAGCTGGTCCAGCAGCAGGGCGCTCACGCCGCCGTGCACGTAGCCGGGTGGCCCCTCGTAGGGCAGGCCGAGCGCCGCCTCGGCGACCACGCCGCCGTCCTCGCGCCGGATCGCCAGCGGCGGGGCCAGCGCGCTGCCGACCCCGGTGACCGGGTTGAAGACCCGACGGAACCGCACCGGGTCGTCCAGCACCGGCAGCTGGTCGCGGTGGCGCCGGGAGGCCGTCAGCCGGGCGCTGAGCTCGCGGGCCGTGGCGGTCGCGGCCCGCAGCTCGGTGGGGTCCGCCGTCGTCCTCACCGAGGCGTCGACCAGCTCCCGCAGGGCGCTGCCGAGCTCGGTGACGGCCGCCAGCAGCTCCGCCTGGTCCGCCGTGCTGTCCGTGGTCACCGGTGGATCAGACCAGCCGGCCGGGCCGGTCCGCTCAGCCGGGTCCCGGCTCGGCCGTGGCCGGCCCCGACCGGGGCAGGTGGACGGCGAACGTGGCCCCCTCGCCGGGGGCGGTGAGCAGCTCCACCCGGCCACCGTGCGCCGCGACCAGCGAGGAGACGATGGACAGGCCGAGGCCGGTGCCCCCGGCGGCGCGGGTGCGCGAGGCGTCGACCCGGTAGAACCGCTCGAACACCCGCTCGGCGTCCGCCGGTGCCAGCCCGGGCCCCTCGTCGCTGACCGCGAGCACGACGGTGCCCGGCTCGGCCGGGTCCTCCGACAGCCGCACGGTCACCCGGGCGTCGGCGGGGGTGTGGGTGAGCGCGTTGGTGACCAGGTTCCCGATCACCTGGCGCAGCCGCGCCTCGTCGCCGCGCACCACCGGTACGTCGGTGAGCGAGGGGTCCAGCTGCAGGCCCAGCGGCCGGTCGGGCTGCACCGCCCGGGCGTCGTGGACGGCGTCCCCGGCCAGCTCGGCCAGGTCGACCGGAACCAGGGTCAGCGGTCGCTGCTGGTCCAGCCGGGCCAGCTGCAGCAGGTCCTCGACGAGCAGGCCCATCCGGGTCGCCTCGGCCTCGATCCGCTGCATGATCCGGCCGGTGTCCTCCGGGCCGCGGACCGCGCCCTGCCGGTGCAACTCGGCGAACCCGCGGATCGAGGTCAGCGGCGTGCGCAGCTCGTGGCTGGCGTCGGCGACGAAGCGGCGCATCCGCGCCTCGGAGGCGACCGCCTGCTCCTCGGAGGCCTGCTGGGCCCGGAAGGAGCTCTCGATCCGGCCCAGCATCCCGTTCAGTGCGGTGGAGAGCCGGCCGACCTCGGTCCGCTCGTCGCCGACCGGCACGCGGCGGGACAGGTCGCCGGCGGCGATCGCCTGCGCGGTGTGCTCGACCTCCTGCAGTGGCCGCAGGCTGCTGCGCACCAGCAGGTAGCCGGCCACCCCCAGCACCACCAGGACCAGCAGGCCGACGAACAGCTCGATCCGCACCAGCCGGGCGACGACGTCGCGGTCCTCGCCCAGGTCGGTGCCGATCAGGACGGCGAGGTCGTCGGTGACGGGCACGACGATCACCCGCCACGACGTGCTGCCGTCCCGGGAGCGGACCGTGAACGGGTCGGAGCCGTACTCGTCGACGTTCGCCGCGGTGATGTCGTCGACGTAGGGCAGGGAGGAGAGCGAAGGGCGGATGGCAAACTCGCGGATCGACCCGTTGGTGCCCAGGCAGGCCAGGTAGCCGCCGGGGATGGCGATGGTGGGCTGGCTGCAGGCGTTGGCCAGGTAGGTCGGGTCCCTGTCGGCGACCTCCCTGACCGCCTCGACGAGCTGTCGGTCCTGCTGGTCGATAAGGTAGCCACGGAGCAGGGACGTCGCAGTCAGGCCGGTCGCCGCCAGCGCCAGGGTGACCAGGGCAACCAGCAGCGCGACCAGGGTGACCCGCAGTGGCACCCGAGGGCCGGGGCGGGGTGCGACCGGGGTGGAACCGTCGGGCGGTGCCGCCGCCGAGGAGGGCGGCGCGGATGCCGGCTCCAGCGGGAGGGGCGTCGTCGTCACGTGCCGCGCGGCAGCCGGAGCGAGTAGCCGACGCCGCGGAGGGTGTGCAGCAACCGTGGCTCGGTCGTGTCGATCTTGCGGCGCAGGTAGGAGATGTAGGACTCCACGACGTTGGCCTCGCCGTTGAAGTCGTAGTTCCACACGTGGTCGAGGATCTGGGCCTTGGACAGCACCCGGCCGGCGTTGGTCAACAGGTAGCGCAGCAGCTTGAACTCGGTGGGGGAGAGGCTGACCAGCTTCCCGGCCTTGAGGACCTCGTGGGACTCCTCGTCCAGCTCGATGTCGGCGAAGACGAGCTTCGGTGACTCGCTCGCCTGCTGGACGGCCTGGCTGCGCCGCAGCACCGCCCGGATGCGGGCCAGCACCTCGTCCAGGCTGAACGGCTTGGTCACGTAGTCGTCGCCGCCGAGGGTGAGGCCGGTGACCTTGTCCTCGCCGCCGTCCCGGGCGGTGAGGAAGAGCACCGGGGTGTGGGTGCCGTTCT
Source organism: uncultured Modestobacter sp. (assembly GCF_947486615.1). Lineage (GTDB taxonomy): Bacteria > Actinomycetota > Actinomycetes > Mycobacteriales > Geodermatophilaceae > Modestobacter. The sequence continues at coordinate 549,236 of NZ_CANKUD010000002.1, read as the reverse complement.
GCCGCAGTCGGCGGACGACGCCGAAGCCGTCCAGGCCGGGCATCATCACGTCGAGCACCAGCAGGTCGGGGCGGAACTGGTCGACCGCCGCCAGCGCCTGCTGACCGTCGGGTGCGGTGGCGACCTCGAACCCGGCGAACCGCAGGCTGGCCGACAGCAGCTCGCGGATGTTCGGCTCGTCGTCGACCACGAGCAGGCGGGCCTCGGGCTTGGCGGAGCCGGCTGCGGGCTGACCGGAACTGGTGGACACGACCCCTCCCGATGGACCCTGTGCGGCCGTCGTCGTCATCCCGTCAGGATGGGCCGCCCGGCTTCGGCTGAGCTGGACGCTACCTGTGAGGACGCTGGACGCAGGTCAGCCGGCGGGCGACATGGCCCGGCCCTGGCGCCAGTAGCCGATGGCGTGGTGCTGGTGCCGGCGCAGCCCCCAGCGCCCCCGCAGGTCGGCCCGGACGGTGCGGACGGTGGCCGACTCGGCGCCGACCCAGGCGAACAGGTCCTCGCCCTCCGGGCGGGGGAGGGCCGCCACCGCGTCGGCCAGCAGGCTGCTGCCGGGGTCGGCGTCCGCGCGGTGCAGCCAGCGCAGCTCGACGCCCGGCGGCCCCGCAAGGTCCTGCTCCTCGGCCGGCCCGGCCACCTCCAGCAGGGCGAGCCCCCGGGTCTGCGGGCCGGCCGCGGAAAGGATGCGGCTGATCGCCGGGATCGCCGTCTCGTCGCCGGCCAGCAGCAGCCAGCCGGCCGGCGCGGCGCCCAGCGGGGCGGCGCTGGCCACCGCGAGGACGGCGCCGGGGGCCGCGGCCGCCGCCCAGCTCGCGGCCGGCCCGTCCCCGTGCAGCACGAAGTCGATGTCCAGCTCGCCGGCGTCGGGGTCCTGGCGGCGGGAGGTGTAGCTGCGCAGGGCGACCCCGTGGCTGCCCTGCGGCCAGACGATCCGGCCGTCGCGGGCGACCTCGGGCCAACGTGGGGCGGGGTCGTCGACGCGGGGGACGAGCAGGGACAGCGTCGGCCCGGCGGCGGCGACCACCTCGGCCGGCGCGGTGAGCGTGACCCGCCGGACGGCGGGGGTCACGTCCCACACGGCGGTCACGGTGAGGACGTCGACCGGACGGACAGCGGCATCCTCGGGCGGGTTCACGAGGAGCGAGCCTAACGAGGCCGACCCGACCAGCCCCGGGGGAATGGGGCCGGCCGGGCCGGCGATCGAGGACGGGGCTGTCACGGAACGTGATCAGCTGACTGCGCTGACCGGGGGAGACGCTCCGTGGACCCCGTCGGATGACCACGCTACGTGACGGTTCTCGGGGCAGCACCACGCTCGGGGCACAGTCCCCCCGATCGAGTGAGTCCGATGCGGTGAACCGGACCGGGGTGATCGACGGACGGGGGCAGATGTGTGGCACTGCCGCGCCCCGGGCAGGCACCTGTCCACCGACCGCTGAGGAGGGCACGCGACATGGCCGATGAGTTCGCCAAGGGCGACCACGTGAGCTGGAAGAGCCACGGGGGCGAGGCCGAGGGCACCGTCCAGCGCACGATCACCGAGGACACCGAGGCGGCCGGCCGGACCGTGCGCGCGAGCAAGGACGAGCCTCAGTACGAGGTGACGAGCGAGAAGAGCGGTGGCACGGCGGTGCACAAGGGCAGTGCGCTGCACGAGGACTGACGCTGCCGCCAGCGGTGGCACGGAGGAGGAGAACATGAGCGAGAACGACGCCGGCTTCGTCGGGAGCCGCAGCACCAAGCACAACCCCCGGCTCGACGAGGAGCTCGAGCACGAGGTGCAGGGGATGATGAAGGCCGAGCGGGCCACCCGCTCCGAGGAGTGGCGCGAGGTCGAGCCGGTCGGCGAGGGCCAGCCCGACGTCGACGCAGATCCGGCCGGCAGCCTCACCGGCGGCATCCCGGTCGGCATGACGGCCGACGCGGTCACCGCGCGCGCCGAGCTGGCCCGCTGGCTCGACCGGGCGGACTTCCCCAGCACCGGGCCCGAGCTGGTCGAGGCCGCGCGCGACCACCGCGCGCCCGACGTGGTCGCCGACGAGCTGTCCCGGCTCCCCGAGGGCGAGGTCTACGAGCGGATCGGCGACGTGGTCCGGGCGCTGGGGTACCCCACCGAGACCTGACCGGCCGGGTCCGCACCCGCGCTGAGCCCACCGGCGCCGTCCCTCCTGGGGCGGCGCCGGTGGTGTGTCCGGCTCCGGGGGTGCGGCGCGTCAGTGGGCGCCGTCGGCCGCCTCCGCCTCCTCCTCGGCGATCTCCTCCGCGCCGCGGCGGCGGAACAGCCGGGAGCCGGGGAAGCCCTTCACGATCTGCCGCATGTCCTGCACCGTGTCGACCAGGGTGTGCACGTCCGGCGCCACGTCGCCGAGGGTGGCCAGCACCGGTAGCACGTTGTCGTCCAGGTGCACGACCATGGCGGGCATCCGGTCGATGAGGGTGATCAGCGCGGTGACCTCATCGTCGTCCAGCTGGGCGACGAACCGGGTGAACGCCGGCGCCAGGGCGGTGAGGGCGGGGTGGTACTCGTCCAGCAGCGGCTGGACGGCCCGGAGCAGGGTCTCCGTCCGGTCGAGCAGGCCGTCGGCGGCATCGGTCGTCCCGCCGATCCGGGCCACGGCGAGGTCGGCGGCGTCGTTGGTCGCCCCGATCCGGGCGACTGCGCCGTCCGCGGCGTCGTTGGTGGCGCCGATCCGGGCGACGGCGCCGTCCGCGGCGTCGTTCGTCACCCCGATCCTCGCCACGGCGCCGTCCGCCGCGTCGTTCGTGACGCCGATCCGGGCGACGGCGAGGTCGGCGGCGTCGTTGGTCACCCCGATCCGGGCGACGGCGGCGTCGGCCGCGTCGTTCGTGACCCCGATCCTCGCCACGGCGCCGTCCGCCGCGTCGTTCGTGACGCCGATCCGGGCGACGGCGAGGTCGGCGGCGTCGTTGGTCACCCCGATCCTCGCCACGGCCGCATCGGCGGCGTCGTTGGTGGTCCCGATGCGGGCGACGGCTGCGTCGGCGGCGTCGTTGGTGGCGCCGATCCTCGCCACTGCGGCGTCCGCGGCGTCGTTGGTGACCCCGATCCGGCCCACCGCCTCGTCGGCCCGTGCCTGGGTGACCGCGATCCGGGCCATGGCCTCCTCGGCCAGCATCCGGGTCGCGTCGATCCCGGTGACCGCCAGTTCCGCGCGGTCGGCGACCCGTTCCACCCGGTCGAGGAGGGCGGTCACCCGCGTGAGCAGGTGCTCGAACTCGTCGACCATGCCGACCACGCGGGGCAGCAGGGCCAGGGCCTCGGTGACTCCGTCACGCAGCCCGCCTGCTGCGCTGAGCACGTCCGACGGGCCGGGGAAGGGCAGCTTCACCTGCAGGACGCTACGGTCCGGCCCCTCGGGCTGCCGGTCGGGACGGGTCCGTCACCGGTTCGACGATCGTCGAGCTGCCCGCGCGTCCGGCCGGCGGGCGGCCGCACCGCCCGTATCGTGGACCGGTCGCCAGGTCGACGACCACCGGTCCGACCGCGCGCAGCACGAGCAGCCCCGGCCGGGGCTGCACCGACCACGACGATGGGATGTCGACGCCGGTGGCCGACCAGCCGACGCGAGGCGGGGCCGAGGACGGCACCCCGGCCGCTCCGCTGACCGTGGCCGAGCTGCTCGCCCGGCAGGGCAACGGTGGCGTGCCCCGGCGGCGCGCCGGACGTCGGGAGGCCGAGGCCACCGGCCGACAGGAGCCGGTGGACGAGGCGGGCCGGGCCTCCGGGCGCAGCGGGCGGCCGGACGTGCCGGCCGGGACGTCGCCGGCCGGCCCGGCGCCCCGGGGTGGCGTGCGCCGTGACCCGGTGGCCCCACCGTCGCCGCCGGTGCTGCCGACCGGCTGGCAGCCCGCGATGCCCGGCCCGGCAACCGACGAGGAAGGGCCCTCGTCGTCCGGCGCGGGATCGCCCGCCCCCCAGCCCCCTGACCGCCCGGCCCAGGCAGGGCCTGGTTCCCGGCCGGGTGCGGCACCTCCGGCCGCCCCTGACGTCCCGTCGCCCGGTCCCCGGCTGGGCGCGGCACCCCCGGCACCCCCGGCGCCCGCTGTCGCCCCGTCGCGCCCAGCGCCCGGTTCCCGGCCGGGTGCGGCGCCCCCCGCTGCCCCGTCGCCCGGCTCCCGGCTGGGTGCCACGCCTCCTCCGCCGCCGGTCGTCCCGTCGCCCGTCCGGCCGACCGGCCCGGGCTCCCGGAGCGACAGCTCGCCGCCGGCACGCCCGGCCGCGCGCCCCGTGCCGGCCGAGGCGCCCGCCCCTCCTGCTGCCGGACCCGCGTCCCCGGTCGCTGCTGCTGCCCCGACACCGGCCGCACCTCCGCCGTCCCGCCCGGCAGGCGCACCGGGGGTGCCCGCCCGTCCGACACCTGCGCCCGTGGCGTCGCCCGGGGCGTCCCCCCGGCCGGCCACCCCGCCTTCGCCCCCGGCGTCTCCTCAGCCGTCCACCCCGCCTCCGCCTGCCGCATCCCCGTCGGCTGCCGCGTCCGTGAGCGGCCCGTCACCCGCGCCGGCAGCGGGCGGGCCGGTGGCGCCCGGTCCTGGTCCCGGGGCGGTCTCGGCACAGCCGTCGGTACCGGTGCCCGGCGTGCGGCGCAGCCTGCCGGTCCCGCCGATCCCCGGTCGGGACCTGCCCGTCAACGGCTCGACGGCGGCCCGGGTCGAGCCCGCGCGGGCACCGGCCGGCCCGGTCCGCCGGCGGCTGACCCGGGTCGCGCTCGCCCTGGCGGCCGTGCTCGGCCTGGTGGCCGGCTGGTACGTGGGGCTGTACTTCTACGTGGACCAGTCGATCGACGAGGTCGACGCCCTGGTCGTGGACGGGCCGGAGGTGCTGGCCCCGCAGCTGCAGGAGGCCTCCCGCACCTACCTGGTCGTGGGCACCGACCTGCCCGGCCGGCGCGGGCTGTCGGCGGTGAGCACGCTCATCGTGCACGTCTCCGGGAACGGGGAGGACGAGCGCGCCGTGCTCGTCACCGTCCCCCCGACTGCGCTCAGCGACACCCCCACCTGCCGGACGGCGGGCGGGTCGGTGCGCGGCCCGGTCACCGAGCCGTTCGCCACCGCACTCGTGGACGGCGGACCGTCCTGCCTGGTGCGGTCGGTGCAGCAGCTGACCGGCCTGCGGGTCGACCACTACCTGTCCCTGGACGTGAGCCGGCTGCCCGGGCTGGTCGACGTCCTGGGTGGTGTCCCGGTCTGCCTGCCGCAGGCCGACGCCGGCCTGGGGCTGCCCGCCGGGCCGCACGAGCTGGGCGCCGAGGAGGTCGGCGGCTACCTGGAGGCGGCCGGCGCCGGGTCCGACGTCACCGGCGCGGCGGCGGCCGAGCGGGAGCAGCGGGTGCTCAGCTCGACGCTGCGCTCGGCCCTGGACGCCGGGACGCTGGCCGACCCCTGGACGCTCACCCGCTTCCTCACCCGCGTCGGGGACGCGTTCACCGTCGACGCGGAGACGACGCTGGGCGACGTCCGGGCCCTGGGCGCGACGCTGGGCGACCTCGACGGGGACGCGGTGGAGCGGACGGCGCTGCCGGTGGCCCAGGTCGGTCACGTGCCGGCGGGCAGCGACCAGGCAGTCGTGGTGGTCGACGCGACCGCGACCCGTGAGCTGTTCGACGCGGTGATCGACCAGGGGTGGGTTCCGGTCGCGGCAGTGGAGGAGGTCCCGGCAGAGGGCGACCCGGCCGCCGCGGCCGAGACGGTGCCCGAGCCGGCGGTGACCGACCCGGTGCCCGAGGGCACGACGGTGACGGTGGAGCCGGCCGGGGTGACCGTCGACGTGTTCGACGCCAGCGGTGCCGGACGCGCGGCGGAGGTCGCCGACGGGCTGGCGGCCGCTGGGTTCCGGGTGGGCGCGCGGGGCGTGGAGCCGGCCGCGGTGACCCGGACCGTCGTCCGGTACGGCCCGGCGGCCCTGGAGCCGGCCCGGACGGTGGCCGCCGCCGTCCCCGGCTCGGTCCTGCTGGAGACCGACGAGGTGGGCGCCGCCGTGCAGCTGGTCATCGGCCCGGACTACGCGGGCCTCGCGGCGGTCGGGCTGGGCGCCCCGGTACCGACGACGGCGGCCCCGGCCTCCGTGAGCACGGAGGCCGGGGCCGCGTCGTCCTGCAGCTGAGCGACCGGGGCGCCGGGCTCAGCGGGGGGTCACCCGAAGCGACCGGAGATGTAGTCCTCGGTGGCCTTCTGGTCGGGGTTGCTGAAGATCTTCTCGGTCGGGTTGAACTCGATCAGCCGGCCGGGCTGGCCCACGCCGTTGAGGTTGAAGAAGCCGGTGGACTCGCTCACCCGGGCCGCCTGCTGCATGTTGTGCGTGACGATGACGATGGTGAACTGCTCCTTGAGCTCCGTCATCAGGTCCTCGATGGCGAGGGTGGAGATGGGGTCCAGGGCCGAGCACGGCTCGTCCATCAGCAGTACCTCGGGCTGCACCGCGATCGCCCGGGCGATGCAGAGGCGCTGCTGCTGACCGCCGGACAGGCCCGAGCCGGGCCGGTTCAGCCGGTCCTTGACCTCGGTCCAGAGGTTGGCGCCCTTGAGGGACCGCTCGACGAGGTCGTCCATGTCGGACTTCTTCATCCGCGCGCTGTTCAGCCGCACGCCGGCGATGACGTTGTCGTAGATCGACATGGTCGGGAACGGGTTGGGCCGCTGGAAGACCATGCCGATCTGCCGGCGGACGTCGACCGGGTCGACGTCGGAGCCGTAGAGGTCCTGGCCGTCGATGACGACCTTGCCCTCCACCCGCGCGCCCGGGATCACCTCGTGCATGCGGTTCAGCGACCGCAGGAAGGTCGACTTGCCACAGCCCGAGGGACCGATGAGCGCGGTGATGCTGCGCGGCTCGATGGAGACGTTGACGCCCTCCACGGCCTTGAAGTTGCCGTAGTAGATGTCCAGGTCGGACACGTCGATGCGCTTGGCCACAGGTGGATCCTCCGGATCGGGTCGGTCAGCGACCGGTCTTGGGTGCGAAGAAGCGGCTGATCAGGCGGGCGACGACGTTGAGCGCCATCACCAGGATGATGAGCAGGAGGGCTGCCGTCCAGGCCCGGGCGATGGCGTTCTCCGGCGGCACGCCCGGCTGGGTGAGCTGGTAGAAGGCGTAGACCGGCAGCGTCGCCATCCGACCGTCGAACGGGTTGAAGTTCGTGGCGTTGGTGATGCCGACGGTGATCAGCAGCGGGGCGGTCTCCCCGACGACCCGGGCGATGGCCAGGGTGATGCCGGTGCCCAGGCCGGCGATGGCGGTGGGGATGACCACCTTCAGGATGGTGCGCCACTTGGGCACGCCGAGGGCATAGGCGGCCTCGCGCAGCTCGTTCGGGACGAGCTTGAGCACCTCCTCGCAGGAGCGCACGACCACCGGGATCATCAACACCGACAGCGCCACGGCACCCATGATCCCCAGCCGGATGCCGGGGCCGAAGATCAGCACGAACAGGGCGTAGGCGAAGAGGCCGGCGACGATCGAGGGGATGCCGGTCATCACGTCGACCAGGAAGGTGATCGACCGCTTGAGCCGGCCGGACCCGTACTCGACGAGGTAGATCGCGGTCATCAGGCCGATCGGCACCGAGATCAGCGTGGTGAGCAGCGTGATGATCAGCGTGCCCATCAGGGCGTGGTAGGCGCCGCCACCCTCACCGATGACGCCGACCAGCGAGGCGGTGAAGTACTCCGCGTCGAAGCGCTGGGCACCGCGGCGGACGACCTCGTAGACCAGGGAGATCAGCGGCACCAGGGCGATGCCGAAGGCGCTGACCACCAGGCAGGTGACCAGTCGGTCGGTCGCCTTCCGCGGCCCCTCGACCACTCGAGAGGCCACGTAGGTACCGAGCGTGCCGAGCACGACCGTGTAGATGACGAACAGCACGATGTTCCAGCTGGTCGCCAGGCTGAACACCGCGGCGACCACCGCGGCGACGGCGAAGGCCGCCCAGGGTGCCCAGGAGGGCAGTTTGCGGTGCCCACCCGGCTGCGGTGCAGCGATGGGGGCGGCGGACCCGGTGCTCGACTGCTGCGTGGACGTGCTCATCAGTTCGCTCCGGAGAAGTCGGCCCGGCGGTTGACGACCCATCGGGCGAGCATGTTCACGAGCAGGGTGATCACGAAGAGCGCCAGACCACTGGCGATCAGGGTGTTGACCGCGAGTCCGGTCGACTCCGGGAACTGCAGGGCGATGTTCGCCGCGATCGTCTGGGGGTTGGCGCTGGAGATCAGCGTCCAGGTGATGCCGGCGGCCGAGCCGGACAGGATGATCGCCACGGCCATCGTCTCGCCCAGTGCGCGGCCCAGGCCCAGCATGGCCCCGCCGATGATGCCGGACTTGCCGTAGGGCAGCACCGCCATCTTGATCATCTCCCAGCGGGTGGCGCCCAGCGCCAGGGCCGCCTCCCGGTGCAGTGAGGGCACCTGGGTGAAGACCTCACGGGAGATCGCGCTGATGATCGGCAGGATCATCACGGCGAGTACGAGGCCGATGGTCAGCATCGTGCGGCCGGTGGCCGAGGCCGGGCCGGCGAACAGCGGGATGAACCCGAGGTTCTCCTCGAGCCAGCGGTAGAAGGGCACCAGTCGCGGGGCGAACCAGGTGATCCCCCAGAAGCCGTAGACGATGCTCGGCACGGCGGCCAGCAGGTCGATCAGGTAGCCCAGCCCCGCGGCCATCCGGCGGGGGGCGTAGTAGGTGATGAACAGGGCGATCGCGACAGCGAGCGGGGTGGCGACCAGGAGGCCGATCGTCGCGGCCATCAGGGTGCCGAAGACCAGCGGGCCGATGTAGGAGAAGAGCCCCTCACCGCCCGGGACGTCCTCCGCCGGCGCGGTCAGCGCGGGGACGGACTCGCTGATGAGGAAGATCGCGACCCCGGCGAGGATCACCAGGATGAGGATGCCGGCGCCCTTGGCGCTGCCGGCGAAGATGCGGTCGCCCGGCCGGCGCTTGGGGCGCGGGGTGGCAGGAGGTGCGCTGGTGGTCGTCACCGATCGCTCCGTCGTGTTCGTGGTGCGGTGTGCAGGGGCCTGCGGGGGGTGGGACGTGCCACGGCGGCCCGGGGTGTCCGAGTGGACACTCCGGGCCGCCGCGTGGTGCCTGACTCTGTCAGCTGCCGGCCGTGATGGCGTCGACCGCGGTCTGGGCCTGCTCCCGCAGCGCGTCGGAGATCGGGGCGCTGCCGGCAGCCTCGGCCGCGGCGTCCTGACCGTCCTCGCTGATCACGTAGGTCATGAAGTCCTTGACCAGGTCGGCCTTCTCCTGGTCGTCGTACTCGATGCAACCGACGTGGTAGCTGACCAGGACGATCGGGTAGTTGCCCGACTCGGTGGTGTCGCGGGCGAGCTCGATGGCGAAGTCGTACTCGCCGCGGCCCTCCAGCGTCTCGGAGTTCTCGACCACGGCGGCGGCGGCCTCGGCGGACGGCGCGACGAACTCCTCGCCGACACCGATGCTGGCGACACCCAGGTCGCCGGCCTGGCTCAGGTCGGCGTAGCCGATGGTGCCGTCACCGGCGCCGACGGCCTGGATGACACCGGAGGTGCCCTGCGCGGCCTCGCCACCGGCGACCGGCCAGTCACCGCTGGCCTCGTGCGGCCAGGCGTCGCCGGCAGCGGCGACCAGGTACTCGGTGAAGTTCTCCGTGGTGCCCGACTCGTCGGAGCGGTTCACCGGGGTGATGGCGGTGGACGGCAGCTCCGCGTCGGGGTTGTCCGCGGCGATCTCCGGGGCGTCCCAGGTGGTGATCTGCTGGTTGAAGATACCGGCGACGACCTCGGGGGAGAGGTTCAGCTCGTCGACGCCCTCGAGGTTGTAGACCACGGCGATGGGCGAGATGTAGTTCGGCAGCTCGAAGATGCCGGAGGCCCCGCAGCGCTCCTCGGCGGCGGCGAGCTCCTCCTCGTCGAGCGCGGCGTCGGAGCCGGCGAAGTCGGTGCCACCGGCGAGGAACTGCTCGCGGCCACCGCCGGAGCCGATCGGGTCGTAGTTGACCGTGACGCCCGACTGGACCTCGGAGTAGCCGGCGCGCCAGCCCTGCATGGCGGCTTCCTGGCTGCTGGCGCCGGCGCCGACGAGGGTGCCGCTGAGCTGCTCGGCGCTGTCGCCCCCGGAGCCGGAGTCGCTGCCGGTGTCCTCGTTGGAGGCGCCACAGGCGGCGAGAGCGAGGGATGCGGCGAGCGCCGCGGACACGGCCGTGGCGCGCGTCGTGGTGCTGAGCTTCAACTCAGTGCCTTTCGCTGGTGTGCCCGGACGTCGGAGCCGGGCAGGGGGAACCGAACGACGAGGACGCTAAGCAGGGCAGGTGGACGGATCCGGGTGCCTCGATGAACGAGGGATGAACGCGTCCTGAGACCTGGGACACGACTCGGCCGACGGTGTACGTCCAACGGGTGAACGGGCCTCGGGGAGGGGCTCGCAGAGGCGTCTGGACGGTGCTCAGCCCCGAGGGACGCGCCGCCAGGAGACGTCGACGGCGTGCCGGGTGAAGCCGCTGCGCTCGTAGAGGGAGACCGCCGCGGTGTTGTCCTCCTCCACGTAGAGCAGCACCTGGGACAGCCCGGCCGCGCGCAGGTGGGCCAGCCCGACGTCGGTGAGCGCCCGGCCCAGCCGCATGCCCTGGGCGTCGGGGTCGATCCCCAGCACGTACACCTCACCGACCGGCTCGGTGTCCACGTCGCCGGCCGGGTGGACCTTGGTCCAGTGCGAGCCGAGCAGCTGGGGGCCGGCGGCATCGTCCCGCCACGCCAGGAACAGCCCCGCCGGGTCGAACCAGGCCTCGGCCTCCCGCAGCGCCACGTCCTCGCGGGTCCAGCGGCCCTGCTCGGGGTGGGCGGCGAAGGCCCGGGCGTTGACCCGCAGCCAGGCGTCCTCGTCCACGCCGGGGCGGAAGGCGGCGATCCGCACCCCGTCGGGCAGCGCGGGCCGGGGGTCGGGGTCGACGCCGGCCAGCGGACGGCGCATCTGCAGCAGCACGCGGGCGCGCTGGTAGCCGCGGCCGCGGGCCAGCTCGGCGGAACCGGGCAGCTCCCCGTGTGCCCACACCCGCAGCGGCCGGTCGCCGGCCATCGTCTCCAGCCGCGCGGCCAGCGCGGTGCCGATCCCGCGGCGGCGGGCGGTGGGGGCCACGACCAGCTCGGCCTCGGCCTCGGGCTCGCCCGGAGGCACCTCCAGCCGGGCGTAGCCCAGCAGCGTGCCGTCGGCCGAGCGGGCGGTGAGGTCGGCGCCGCCGGCCGGCCCGCCGTGCTGCAGCCGCAGCTCGGCCTCCTCCGACACCGGCCGGACCCCGTCGGCGGCCGACGCCGCCGCCAGCAGCGCCTGCACCTCGGGGACGGCGGCGGCCGGCAGGCGGTCGCCGGCCTCGACGAGGACGGGGGCGGTGCTCAGCGGACCGGGCTCAGGAGACAGGGGCGCCGGCGTCGCCGGCCGCCACGTTCGCTGCGGCGGTGGCGTCGGCGACCTGCTGGTCCAGCTTGTAGCCGACGTTGCGGACGGTGCCGATCAGCGCCTCGTGCTCGGTGCCGAGCTTGGCGCGCAGCCGGCGGACGTGGACGTCGACGGTGCGGGTGCCGCCGAAGTAGTCGTAGCCCCAGATCTCCTGCAGCAGCTGCGCGCGGGAGAAGACCCGGCCCGGGTGCTGGGCGAGGTACTTGAGGAGCTCGAACTCCTTGTAGGTCAGGTCGAGCGGGCGGCCGCGGAGCTTCGCCGAGTAGCTGTGCTCGTCGATCACCAGCTCGCCGGCCTTCGTGACGCCGCCGTCGGCGCCGTCGGCCGGGGTGGCCGCGGCCAGCCGGCGGGCCGTCGCCCACTTGAGCCGGGCGTCGACCTCGGCCGGGCCCGCGGTGTCCAGCAGGACGTCGTCCACGCCCCAGTCGGCCGACAGCGCGACCAGCCCGCCCTCGGAGAGGACGGCGACGAGGGAGGCGGCGACCCCGGTCGAGGCGAGCAGGGAGCACAGCGTGCGGGCGGAGACGAGGTCGTGCCGGGCGTCGACGAGCACGACGTCCCCGGCGTCCCCGTCGAGCAGGCTGGACAGCTCTGGGGCCACCACGCGCACCTGGTGGGCCAGCAGCCCCAGGGCGGGGAGGACCTCGGTGGTCGCCTGGCGGGCCGAGGTCATGAGCACGAGTCGCATGTCGTCTCCTCACTGGGGTGTGATCCCAGGCCGTCGACTGCGCTGTCGAGGTGAGAGGGCAGGATAGCCGACGTGCGCCGCCGTTCCCTCCTCCGCGCGGAGGGACGTGTCATCCGGGTCCGCAGCAGCGACGGGGTGCGGCTGGCGGGGCTCGCCTTCCCGGCCGGCCCGGACGTCCCTGCCGGGCACCCCACCTTCGTGGTGGCGCACGGCTTCACCCACTCGGTGTCCCGGGAGTCCTTCGCCCGGCTGGCCGGCTGGCTGACCGCGTCCGGGGACGTGCGGGCGCTGGACTCCCGGGGGCACGGCTCCTCGGGTGGCGGCACGGCGGCGGGTGGCGACCCGGAGCTCGCCGACGCCGCGGTGCGCGCGGCGCGGGTCGCCGAGCGGATCGGCCGGTGGGCGGCTGCCGCGGTCGGTGCGGACGACACGGCCGGGCGCACCGTCCCGGCGGGCCCGGCGCTCTCTGCGACGATCGCAGGGTGAGCGACGCCGACGTGCACGAGACGTTGTCGCCGCGCGCCCACCACCTGCCGGCCGCCGGCGCCGTCCTCGCCGTGACGCTCCTCGCCGCCGGGCTGCCGGCGCTGCTGGGCGACGCCGGCCGGGTGGTCGCGGTGCTGGTCCTGCAGCTCGCGCTGGTCGCCGGGTGGGTCGTGGCCACCGGGATCCGCGGCTTCACCGGGTCGCTCGCGCTGGGCGCGGTCGCCGCCGTCGGCGCCGACCTGGCGCTGCTGCTGCCCGACCGCCCCGAGCTGGACGCCGTGCTGGCGGTGCTCGGCCTGGGCTTCCTGGCCGCCGTCGTCCACCAGATGACCCGGCCGGCGCCCCGGCTGTACCTGGTGGCCTCGCTGGCCGGCGTCGTCCTGCTGCTGAGCGCGGTGTGCGCGCTGGCCGTGCTGCTGGCCGTGGCCCGGCTGGACGGCGGCGGGCGGGCGGTCGACACGGCGGTGCTCGCGGTCGGCGCCGCGCTGGTCGTCGGTCACCTGGTCGACCTGGTGCTGCCCCGCCCGCAGATCGCCGCGGGCGTGCCGCGTGGGCTGCTCGGGCTCGGGCTGGCGGTGGCCGCGGCGGTCGCGGTCGCGGTGCTGCGGCGCACCGACGGGGTGCTGCTGGACGCCCTGTCGGCGGCGATCTACGGAGCGGCGCTGGGCGGGGTGGCCGCGCTGGCGGCCCTCGCGGCGTCCTACGTCGCGGTGGAACGGGACGAGCGCAGCTGGGCGCTGCCGGTGGTGCAGGCCGTGCTCCCGCTGGCCGCCGCCGCGCCGGTGGCCTACGCCCTCGCGGTGCACGGCACCGGCTGACCGGGCAGGCACACTCGGGAGCGTGAAGGCGCTGCTGGTCTCCCTGCTGATCGTCGTCGGCCTGCTCGTGGTCGCCGACCGGGTGGGCGTGCGGGTCGCCGAGGGGCGGGTCGCCGAGCAGCTGGCCGACCGGGGCGGCCTCGCGGGCACCCCGGAGGTGGACATCACCGGGTTCCCGTTCCTGACCCAGGCGGTGGCGGGCCGGTACGAGGACGTGCGGATCAGCCTGACCGCCGAGCAGCTCGGGCAGCCGGCCGGCACCCGGGCCGACGTGTCGTTGCGCGGGGTGCAGGTGCCGCTGTCCGACGCGCTGTCCGGGTCGGTGCAGGAGATCCCGGTCGAGCAGGTCGACGGCACGGCCACCCTCTCCTACGACCTGCTGGCCCAGCAGCTCGGCGGCGACACGATGCTGGAGCAGGACGGCGACGGGCTGCGGATCACCCGCACGCTGGAGGTGCTGGGCGTCGAGTTCCCGGTCACCGCCACCGGCTCGCTGGCACTGGACGGGCAGGACGTCGTGGTGGACGTGGGCACCGCGGCCGCGGCCGGGGTGGACGTGCCCGGGGTCGTCGTGGACCGGGCGGCGGACCTGCTCGACTTCTCCTACGCGGTGCCCGCGCTGCCGTTCGGGCTGCAGCTGACCAGCGTCGAGCCGGCGGCCGACGGGGTGGACGTGCGGGTCGAGGCGACCGACACGGTGCTGCAGGGCTGAGCGCCGGCGGAATGCCCCCGGCAGGGCACCCGTTGACGCTGGGGTGAGCCCGTCTGCCGCGCCCGACGACCGGGTGCTCGCCGTCCTGGCCGGGCTCGGCGTGCGCCCGGGTGACGCCGAGCTGACCGCCGTGCAGTTCTCCACCGCCTTCTGCGGCCCGTGCCGCGCGACCCGGGCCCGGCTGCAGCAGCTCCAGCGGACCCGCACCGGTCTGGTGCACGTGCACGTCGACGCGGAGAGCCACCTGGACGCCGTCCGGGCCCTGGACGTCCGGGTGACGCCCACCGTGCTCTGGCTGGACCGCTCCGGGGCCGTCGTCACCCGGTCCACCGGCGCGCCGGGCGCCGCGGAGCTGGCCGCCCTGGTCGACGTCCACACGCCGGTGGCGCGGTGATCCGATACTCTCGCGCCGTGGGCACCCTGCTGACCTCGCGCCGCACAGTCGACCTGTGCCGCCTTGGCAGCTGCCTCTGTCCGGCCTGCTGAGGGCCTCCCCGCCCGGACGTGACCGTCCCGTCGCCTGGACCGCCGTCCGTCGCCGCCCCGTGCCACCGGCACCGTGGGCACCGGCTCCGTACCGCACGCACCGCACTGCATGCACACGAACGACGTCCGCACCGCCAGCCCCCACTGATGGAGGAACCACCATGAGCCGTTCTGACGTGCTCGTCACCGCCGACTGGGCCCAGGAGCACCTGGGCAACCCGGGCATCGTCTTCGTCGAGGTCGACGAGGACACCAGCGCCTACGACAAGGGGCACCTCGCGGGTGCCGTCAAGCTGGACTGGAAGACCGACCTGCAGGACGCCGAGTCCCGCGACTTCGTCGACCGCGAGGGCTTCAGCGCCCTGCTGTCGGCCAAGGGCATCAGCAACGACGACACCGTGGTGCTCTACGGCGGCAACAACAACTGGTTCGCCGCCTACGCCTACTGGTACTTCAAGGTCTACGGCCACCGCGACGTCAAGCTGATCGACGGCGGCCGCAAGAAGTGGGAGCTGGACAGCCGCCCGCTCTCCGCCGACGCCGTGCAGCGCCCGGCGACGCAGTACTCCGCCGCCGAGCCCGACACCTCCATCCGCGCCTTCCGCGACGAGGTCGTCTCGGCGATCGGCCAGCAGAACCTGGTCGACGTCCGCTCGCCCGACGAGTTCGCCGGCAAGCTGACCGCCCCGGCCCACCTCCCGCAGGAGGGTGCGCAGCGCGCCGGCCACATCCCCTCGGCGGTCAACGTGCCGTGGAGCAAGGCGGCCAACGAGGACGGCACCTTCAAGAGCGACGAGGAGCTCGCCAAGCTCTACGCCGACGCAGGCCTGGACACCGGCAAGGACACCATCGCCTACTGCCGGATCGGTGAGCGCTCCAGCCACACCTGGTTCGTGCTGCGCGAGCTGCTGGGGCACGCCAACGTCAAGAACTACGACGGCTCCTGGACCGAGTACGGCTCCCTGGTCGGCGTCCCGATCCAGAAGGGCGCCTGACCGTGTGCGGGGCCCCGAAGCAGGGTGGCGGTCTCGCCGGGGTCGACCTGAGCACCCAGACGGTGATCCAGGGGTCGGTCTGGCACGACGGGTCGCCGGTGGCCGGCGCCTACGTGCGGCTGCTGGACGCCACGGGTGAGTTCACCGCCGAGGTGGTGACCAGCCCGGAGGGCGAGTTCCGGTTCTTCGCCGCCCCGGGGCAGTGGACCCTGCGGTCGCTGTCGCCGGTCGGCCGCGCCGAGCGCGCCGTCGACGCCGAGGTCGGCCTGAACGAGACGACGCTCGCGATCGACTGACGCACCACCTCGCCGCTCCACGGAGCGACCGCACAGCGCCCGCACCGGCTCCGGCCGGGGCGGGCGCTGTCGCGTCTGCCCACGTCGTCCGGCTCGAGCCGTCCCGGGCGGCCTGGAGCCGCGCGAGGTGGCGGCCATCCGGCACCAGTGGGACGCCGACTTCGTGCTGGACAGCAGTGAGACCACCGCCGTCCTGGGCCTGCAGGCCACCCCCTGGGCGGAGGTGGTGCAGGCGACGGCTCAGGCGACGACGATCGGGAGGGGCATGTCGTCGGCCGGTACGGGCCGGCTGAAGAAGTAGCCCTGCGCCTGGTCGGCACCCAGCGCGCGCAGGGCGTCGCACTCGGCGGCGCTCTCCACGCCCTCGGCCACGGCGACCAGGCCCATCGCGTGGGCCAGGTGCACGCAGCTGGCGACGATCGCGTGGTCGCCGGGGTCGGTGGTCATCCCGGTGACGAACGAGCGGTCGATCTTCAGCTCGTCGACCGGGAACCGCTTGAGGTAGGTGAAGCTGGAGAAGCCGGTGCCGAAGTCGTCGACGGCCAGCAGCACGCCCAGTTCCTTGAGCGCCTGCAGCGACCGCAGGGCGGCGTCCGGGTCGCTCATCAGCGCGGTCTCGGTGATCTCCAGGACCAGCCGCGCGGCGGGCAGGCCGGCGCGGGCCAGGGTGCGGGCGACCAGCGGCACCAGGTCGGTGTCGGCCAGCTGACGGGCGGAGAGGTTGACGGCGACCTGCAGGCCCGCCGGCCCGCCGGTGGCGTCCCAGCGAACGGCCTGCTCGACGGCCTCGGCGAGCACCCAGGCGCCGAGCTCGCGGATGATGCCGGACTGCTCCGCGGCGTCGATGAAGGCGCCGGGCTGGAGCAGCCCGCGGGTCGGGTGCTCCCAGCGGACCAGCGCCTCGACCCCGCTCAGCCGGCCGGTCGGCAGGTGCAGGCGGGGTTGGTAGAAGACGCGCAGCTGGCCCTGGCGGATGCCGCTGCGCAGCTGCTCGAGCAGCACGAGCCGGTCGGCGCCCGGGTCGCTGTCCCCGGGGCGGTGGGCGGTCCAGCGGCCGCTGCCCTGCGCCTTGGCCCGGTACATGGCGTTGTCGGCGCGGCGGAGCACGAGCTCGGCCGCATCCGGCCCGGACGCCGGGACCTCGGCGGAGCAGATCCCGACGCTCGCGGTGACCACGACCTCCACGCCCTGCAGCACGACCGGCTCGGCGAGCAGGTCCAGCAGCCGGTCGGCGACCCGCGCGGCGCCGGAGGGGGTGACGTCGTCCAGGACGACGAACTCGTCGCCGGCGAACCGGGCCACGTCGGCGCCGGCGCGGGAGGCCGAGCGGATCCGGCGCGCGACGACCTGCAGCAGCTCGTCCCCGCTGGCGTGCCCGAGGTCGTCGTTGACGGTCTTGAAGCCGTCGAGGTCGATGAACAGCACGGTCGGCACCGCACCGTCACCCCGGTCGGCGCGCGCGGCCCCGAGCCGGTCGTGCAGCGCCCGCAGCAGGCCGGGCCGGTTGAGCAACCCGGTCAGCGAGTCGTGGTGCACGAGCTCGGCGAGCTCGGCCTCGGCCCGGGTGATCCGCGCCTCGGACTCCTCGGCCCGCCGCCGCGCGGCCAGCAGCTCCTCCTCGTAGCGGCGGCGCTGCTGGGCGTCGACCAGCACGAGCTGGGTCTCCGGGCCGTCCGGGCCGGAGACCCGGGTGGCGCTCAGCAGTGCCGGGTGGCGCGACCCGTCACGCCCGACGACCTGCACCGAGGCCTCGGCGATCCGGCCGCTGACCATCAGCTGGGGGAGGGAGTGCGTGGTGTACAGCACCCGGTCGCCGATCGGCAACAGCTTCGGGAACGGGGTGCCCAGCAGTTCCTCGGCGGTGTACCCGGTCCAGCCGGTGAAGGTGGCGTTGACCGCGGTGATCAGGCCGTCGTCGTCCAGCAGCAGGTGCCCGCCCGGGGCGCGCTGCCAGAGCTCGGCGTAGTCCCGTTGCGTCACCGGTGCCTCGTCACCGCGGCAGGAGGTGGGCGCGGATGGCCGCGGCCGTCTCCTCCGGTGCGCTGATGTGCGGGCAGTGCCCGACGGCCTCGAGCTGGACCAGCGTCGAGCCGGCCAGGTGGGCGTGCAGGTGCTCGCCGACCGACGGTGGCACCAGGGCGTCGGCCCGGCTCTGCACGACCACGGTGGGGGTGGTGACCCGGGGCAGCAGCGGGCGGAAGTCGGTGGTGAACATGACGACCAGCAGCTGGCGGGCGACGTCGGGGTCGACCCGGCAGAAGCTCGCGGTGAGGCGCTCCCCGTGCTCGGGCGCGTCCGGCGTCCCCATGATCACCGGGGCCATCGCCTCGGCCCAGGTGAAGTAGTTGCTGTCCAGCGCGCCGGCGACCTCGGCCATGTCGGCGGCGGAGAAGCCGCCGTCGTAGCCGGTGGCCGGGTCCTCCAGGAAGTACGGGGACGCCGCGACCAGCACGACCTGCCGGAACCGCCCGGGTTCCCGCACCGCGGCCAGCAGCGCCATCATCGTGCTCACGCTGTGCGCGACGAGGGTGACGTCGTGCAGGTCGAGCTCCGCGCAGATCGCCAGGATGTCCGCGGCGTGCGCGTCCAGGGTCGAGTAGTGCTCCGGGTCGTAGGCCGCGACGTCGGACCGGCCGTAACCCATCAGGTCGTAGCGGACGACGCGGTGGTCGGCGCCGAAGTCGGGCAGGACGCCGTCCCACATGCCCTGGTCGCAGCCGAAGCCGTGCGCCAGCAGCAGCACCGGCCGGTCCGGGTCGCCCGTGCTGGTCACGTGCAGCCGCTGCGCCACGGGTCCGGGCAGGACCTCCACCGGCTCCGTGGCCGACTCCACCGACATGCGATCTCTCCACCCCGTCTCGGATCCGCGGGTTCGGGATCCGTCGTGTCCTCCCTCCTTCGACCGGGTGGCGGGGGCCGTTGAGCGGAGGCGGCGGTGCTCCCCCTCGGCCGGGTGAGACCGCCCCGCTCCCGATGGGTGCCGGGGGCCCGGATTACCGTGACGGCCATGGGTCTGGTCTCCGCCTGGGTGCTCATCACCCTCACCGGGCTCGCCGCGCTGGGGTTCGCCGCCTCCGCGTGGCGGGCGACGCGCACCGAGCAGCGGCCGGAGCGGACGCGATGAGCGCCCCCGTCCCGCCCGGGCTGCCCACCGGCCCGGTCCAGGGCCCCACCGAGCTGCCGGTGATCGACACCGTCGACGTCCGGGAGGGCCCCGAGGTCGCCCACGAGCTGCTGTCGGTGCTGCCGCTGCTCGGGGAGTGGCACGGCGAGGGGCAGGCGGCCGGCACCGAGGGCGACCACCGCTTCGGCCAGTGGGTGCGCTTCGCCCACGACGGCCGTGACTTCCTGACCTACGAGTCACGCACCTGGCGGATCGGCGAGGACGGCCAGGTCACCGGCCCGGACCAGCGCGAGTCCGGTTTCCTGCGGCCCCGGGACGGCGACGAGGTCGAGCTGCTGGTCAGCTCCCCGGCCGGCCTCGTGGAGATCTACGTCGGCACGGCCCGGACGACGACCAGCTGGGAGCTGGACACCGACGTCCTGGCCCGCACCCCCGACCACCCCGACACCAGCCGGGCCAAGCGGCTCTACGGCATCGTCGACGGGGCGCTGCTCTACGCCGTCGACCGCGCGGCCGGCGACCAGCCGCTGCGCCCCACCATGTCCGCCCGCCTCGAGAGGATCCGCTGACCCCGTGAGCGCCCCCACCACCCCGCGCCAGGTCGCCGACGCCTACGTCGACGCGGTCTGCGACCTCGACCCCATCGTCGCCACCCAGCTGGGCACCCGCCCCGGGGACGACCGGCTGCCGGACACCAGCCCGGCCGGCCTGGCCGCCGAGGCCGACCTCATGCGGGCCACCCTCGCCGAGCTGGACCGGGTGCTCGCCGCGGACCCGGGCCTGGACGACGACCCGGTCGAGCGGCGCTGTGCCCGGCTGCTGCGGGAGCGGCTCACCGCGGCACTGGACCTGCACGAGGCGGGGGAGGACCTCCGCGCCGTCTCCAACCTGTTCTCGCCGGTGCACTCCATCCGGCAGGTGTTCTCGATGATGCCGACCCGGACCACCGAGGACTGGGCCGTGCTGGCCCGCCGGATGGCGCGGGTGCCGGAGGCCTACCGGGGCTACCGCGAGTCGCTGGCCGCCGGGGCGGCCCGCGGTCTGTTCGCCGCGCCCCGCCAGGTGCTGACCGTCGTCGGTCAGCTGGACGAGTGGCTGGCCGGCCCGTACTTCGCCGGTGTCGTCGCGGCCGGTCCCGACGAGCTGCGAGCCGAGCTGGACGCCGCGGCCGCGGCCGCTGACGGCGCGGTGGCCGAGGTGCGCGACTTCCTGCGCGACGAGTACGCCTGGCAGGCCACCGGCACCCCCGACGCCGTCGGCCGGGAGCGGTACGCCCGCTTCGCCCGGTCCTGGAACGGCTCGGACCTCGGTGCCGGCACCGGCCTGGAGGACGCCTACGCCTGGGGCTGGGCCGAACACCAGCGGATCCTCGCCGAGCAGCGCACGGAGGCTGCGAAGGTGCTGCCCGGCGCGACGCCGATGGAGGCGATGCGCTGGCTGTCCGAGCACGGCGAGGCCGTCGAGGGCGTCGAGGCGATCCGGGTGCGGCTGCAGGCGATGATGGACGAGGCGATCGAGGCCCTCGACGGCGTCCACTTCACCATCGCCGGCCCGGTGCGCCAGGTGGAGGCGATGATCGCCCCGCCGGGCAGCGCCGCGGCGCCGTACTACACCCGGCCGGCGCAGGACTTCTCCCGCCCGGGGCGCACCTGGCTGCCCACCCTGGGCAAGGAGCGCTTCCCGCTCTGGGACCTGGTGTCGACCTGGTACCACGAGGGCGTCCCGGGTCACCACCTGCAGCTGGCCCAGTGGGCGTACGTCTCCGGTGACCTGTCCAGCTACCAGACGTCGCTGGGCTCGGTCGGGGCCAACGTCGAGGGCTGGGCGCTGTACGCCGAGCGGCTGATGGACGAGCTGGGCTTCCTCGCCGACCCGGGTGCCCGGCTGGGCTACCTGGACGCCCAGCAGATGCGCGCGGTGCGGGTCGTCGTCGACATCGGCATGCACCTGGAGCTGCCGATCCCTGAGGACGCCGAGGGTGCAGTGGCCGAGTACCGGGGCAAGCCCTGGACGCCGGAGCTGGCCCGGGCGTTCTTCGGGGAGAACTGCGGCCGGGACGCCGACTTCCTGGACAGCGAGCTGGTGCGCTACCTGGGCATGCCCGGGCAGGCGATCAGCTACAAGCTGGGGGAGCGGGCCTGGCTCGAGGGCCGGGCAGCGGCCCAGGCCGCCCGCGGCGCCGACTTCGACCCGAAGGCCTGGCACATGGCCGCCCTCTCCCAGGGCAGCCTCGGCCTGGACGACCTCGCCGCCGAGCTCGCCCAGCTGTAGTCGCGCAGCTCGCCCGGCTCCCCGGCCATGTCGGCGAACATGGCCGGGGCTGGGACGGGACCCGCGCCCGGGCGGCCCGGCGCCAGCGGCCATGTTGGCGAACATGGCCGAGGGTGGGACGGGGGCTGGCTAGTCGGGGGCGTCGGCGGGGGTGGGGTTGACCTGGTCGGCGTCCCAGGTGGTGCGCTCGCGGAACTCGGCCGGGGCGGTCTCCAGACCCTCGGCGGCCATGACGTCGGCGATGCAGTCGGCGCCGCCGGCCACGTAGGTGGTGACCAGGTCGATGTCGGTCACCACGCACCAGGCGCGGTCGGCCGGCCACCACAGGTTGGCGCTCTGCTCGAACGGTTCGGCGGCCATGTTCACCGCGGCCAGCGAGACGGGCCCGTTGACCACCCAGTACTCCCGGCCGGGCAGGCTCAGCGTCGGGTGGTCGGTGATCACCGCGCCGCCCTGCGCGACGGCGAGCCAGCACACGTCCGGCGTCGTCGTCCAGCGGGTGAGCACGTCGACCAGTCGCTCGGCGACCGGTGCGGGCAGGTGCCCCCGCGCCGGCGCCCCGTGCCACAGCGGTGCCTGGTCGTCGTTCTCGAAGTACTCCATCGAGCCGGTGACCGACCCCCACTGCATCAGCGGGTGGGCGGTGGTGCCGTTGGCCGCGGCGACGGAGGCCCAGGGGACCTCGACGTCGTCGTCCCCGACGTAGCGCACGGCCGGGTGGAAGACCCGGGCGACGGCCTCGAAGGAGGCGGGGACCAGGGCGGCGACCGTCCCGGGGGCGGCGGCCCCGGCCGACTCGGCCAGCCAGATGCCGGCGGAGGTGTCCAGGGCGACGGGCCGGCCGGCGAACTGCACGGTCTGACCTCCCCCGGACAACGGACAACCCCCGGGCTGCTCCGTGGCGCTGTGCCCACCGTAGTGGGACAGCTGCGCACGGGCCGACTGGACAACGTCGGCAGCCCGGGGGTCGGGTGACTGTCCGGTTCTCGCTCGCCGCCATCGACGGACGGGCGGGATGCCGCTGCTCAGTCCTGGCTGTGGGTCTTCCACAGGGGCTGAGCGGGCGGCCCATCTGGACGGCGGCTAGCGGACAGCCACCTCACGCGTCCTGTAAGTCATCAACTTAGGGACCACCTCCTCTCTCGTGTACCTCGACGGTACGACGCGGAGAGGGGCTCGGCAACGACCTTTTTCAGCCCTCGGCGGACGGGCGCCCCGGCGGCGTCGTGCCCTTCCAGTCCGGGTCGTGGTTGGCCTTGTCGTCCACGGTGTGGATCTCCCGGCCGTCCTCGGTCTGGTAGACGTCGGGCACGCCGTCCTGGTTGCGGTCCTCGGTCTCGGTCGCGGCGATCCGGCGGTACCGGCGGTCCCGGGTCTTGAGCAGGATCGAGGCCAGCAGCGCCGCCGTCAGGGTGCCCACGAGGACGCCGACCTTGACGTGCTCGTCGCGCAGCGACCCCTCCCCGTAGGCGAGCGCGCCGATGAGCAGGGAGACGGTGAAGCCGATCCCGGCGAGCATGGCCAGGCCGATGACGTCGGGCCAGCCCAGCGACTCGTCCAGCTCGGCGCGGGTGAACCGGGAGACCAGCCAGGTGGCCCCGGTGATGCCGATCGTCTTGCCCGCCACCAGGCCGACCACGATGCCGATCGCCACCGGGTCGGACAGCGACTCGACCAGACCGGAGAACCCGCCGATGGTGACGCCGGCGGCGAAGAAGGCGAACACCGGGACGGCGAACCCGGCGGAGATGGGGCGGATGCGGTGCTCGAAGTGCTCGGCCAGGCCGGGCCCGGCGTCCGGGCCGCCGGCGGCCTGACTGCGGACGACCGGCACGGTGAAGGCCAGCAGCACGCCCGCGACGGTGGCGTGCACGCCGGACTCGTGCATCAGCACCCAGGTGACGACGGCGAGCGGGATGAGCAGCCACCAGGAGCGGATCCGCTTCTGCACCAGGAACCCGAAGACGGCGAGCGGGACCAGCGAGAGCAGCAGCGGCGTGATCGCCAGCTCGGAGGTGTAGAAGATCGCGATGACCGTGATGGCGAGCAGGTCGTCGACCACCGCCAGGGTCAGCAGGAAGGTGCGCAGTGCGGTGGGCAGGTGCGTGCTGATCACCGCGAGGACGGCGAGGGCGAAGGCGATGTCGGTGGCCGTGGGGATGGCCCAGCCGCGCAGCGCGCCGTCGCCGGTGCCCAGGTTCACCAGGACGAAGAGGGCGGCGGGGACGACCATGCCGCCGACCGCCGCGGCGACCGGGAGGACCGCCCGCCGGGGCTCGCGCAGGTCGCCGGCGACGAACTCGCGCTTGAGCTCCAGCCCGACCACGAAGAAGAAGATCGCCAGCAGCCCGTCGGCCGCCCAGGTGCCGAGGGTGAGGTCCAGGTGCAGGGACTCCGGGCCGACGCGGGTGTCGCGCAGCGACTCGTAGGACTCGGCCCACGGCGAGTTCGCCCAGATCAGGGCGATCACCGTGCCCACCAGGAGCAGGGCCCCGCCGATGGTCTCCTTGCGGAGGATCGCGGCGATGCGCGTGGCCTCCGGGTAGGACCCGCGGCTGAACAGGCGGGTGGGTGTGGTCACGTGGCGGCTCCGATGTGCGGGGTCGGGAAGGGAGTTGCCGACCAGACTTCCCGGCGCACCTCGGATGACACTACCGGGCGAGCAGTTCCTGCACCCGCCCGGTGAGCCCGCCGTCCCCGCGGTCGACGCCGTCCAGCCGGGTGACCGGGGTGGCGCCGCGGATGCCGGACAGCAGCCAGACCGCGTCGGCCCGGTGCAGGTCGTCCACCGTGCCGGAGCTGACCGCGGTGGGCCAGCCGTCGGCCTCGGCCCGGGCGAACAGCCGGGCCTGGGTGGTGCCGGGCAGGATCCCGGTCTCCACCGGCGGCGTGTGCAGCCGGCCCCCGGCCGCCCAGACGACCGTCGAGGTGGGGCCCTCCAGCAGCCGGCCCTCCAGCGAGGCGAACACGACGTCGTCGGCACCGACGGCGTGCGCGTGCCGCTGAGCGGCCATGTTCACCGCGTAGGACAGCGTCTTCGCCCCGCCGAGCAGCCAGGGCGCGGTGGCGCGGAAGTCGGCCGGCACGCCCAGGGACAGGGCGACCACGGCGATGCCCGCGGCCCGCTGCCGCAGCGTCTCGGCCGGCACCGGCGCCAGCAGCGCCAGCAGGGTGGGGGGCGTGCCGTCGCCCAGGCCGCGGGTGAGGAAGACGCGGCAGGCGCCCTCGGTGCCGGCGGGCCAGTCGGCGGTCACCGCGGTGACCACCGCGCGCACGGCGTCGTCCCCGGGGTGGGTCAGGCCCATGATCCCGGCGGAGCGGCGGAGCCGGTCCAGGTGCGCGTCCAGGTGCGGCGTCGTCCCACCGGCGACGAGGACGGACTCGAAGACGCCGTCGCCGCGACCCAGGCCCAGGTCGAAGGCGGTCACCACCGGCTCGTCCGGACCGACCACCGAGGTCGCGCCGTTCCGCCAGACCGCCACACGCTGGGTGCTCACGGGTCCACCCTGCCGTACCGGCGAACTAGGCTCCGAGCGTGTCCGGTGAGGAGAGCGCCCAGTCGACGCGGCCTCCGGCCCGTGAGCCCCTGGCGGCCGAGCTGCGCGCCCGCGGGCTGCGGCTGACCAGTCAGCGGCAGCGGGTGCTGGCGGTGGTGTCCGCCCTGGAGCACGGCACGCCCGAGGAGATCGGTGCCCGGCTGCGGGCCGACGCCGGCCCGGACGGCGCCGCCCCGGACACCTCGACCGTCTACCGCACCCTGGAGCTGCTGGAACGGCTCGGCCTGGTCTGGCACACCCACCTGGGCAAGGGCGCACCGATCTACCACGCCGGCCAGCAGCACCGGCACGTGCACGTCGCCTGCCAGTCCTGCGGGGAGATCAGCTCGGTCGACCCGACGGTGCTCGACGCGGCGGCGGAACGTCTGGGCGCCGAGCTGGGTTTCACCCTGGACGTGGGCCACGTGGCGCTGTCCGGCACCTGTCGAGCCTGCGCGGAGAAGGAGAACGCATGAGCGCGGAGACGACGGGCGAGCGGATCGAGACCTCACCCCTGCTGCGGCGCCCCGGCGCCGTCGCCCTGGACGTCGAGGGGGGCGGCCCGGTCGCCGCCCACTACGGCGACCCGCTGCCCGAGCAGCGCCGGCTGGCCGAGGGCGCCGGCCTGGTCGACCGCAGCGACCGCGACGTGCTCGTCGTCCCCGGCGCCGACCGGCTGACCTGGCTGCACAGCCTGACCAGCCAGCACCTGGAGCGGCTCGGCGACGCCGCCGGCTCCGAGGCCCTCGTGCTCTCCCCGCAGGGCCACGTCGAGCACCACGTCGTCCTCACCGAGCTGGCCGGCACCACCTGGGGTGACGTCGAGCCGGGCACCGGGGCGGCGCTGGTCACCTTCCTGGAGCGGATGCGGTTCATGCTCCGGGTCGACCCCGCGCTGGTCACCGGCGAGTGGGCAGTGCTGTCGCTGGTCGGCCCGCAGGGCGACGCGGTGCTGACGGCGGCCGGCTGGCCGCTGCCTGTGGCGCCCTACTCGGTCGTGCCGCTGGACGGCGGCGGCTGGGCCCGCCGGATGCCGGCGATCGGCGACGGGACGGCGGCGGTCGTCGACCTGCTCGTGCCCAGGGCCGAGCTGGCCGCGCGCGCCGACGAGCTGCTGGCCGCCGGCGCCGTGCTCGCCGGGCTGGACGCCTACGAGGCGCTGCGGGTCGAGGCCCGCCGGCCGCGCGCCGGCGTCGACTCCGACCACCGCACGATCCCCAACGAGCTGGAGTGGCTGCGCACCGCCGTCCACCTGGAGAAGGGCTGCTACCGCGGTCAGGAGACCGTGGCCCGGGTGCACAACCTGGGCCGGCCGCCCCGCCGGCTGGTGCTGCTGCACCTGGACGGGATGAGCGAGGTGCCGCCCGCGCCGGGCACCGCGGTCACCGCCGGTACCCGCGAGGTGGGCCGGGTCGGCACGGCGGTGCGGCACCACGAGCTGGGCATGGTCGCCCTCGCCCTGGTCAAGCAGTCGGTGGCGCCGGACGCGGAGCTGAAGGTCGGCGAGGCGGTCGCCGCGATCGACCCCGACGACGTCCCGGTCGGACCCGACGCGGACGTGGCGGCCGCCCGTGACCGGGTGCGGGCCGTCCGGTCTGCGACGATGCGCGGGTGACCTCCGGCACGCTGATCACCCTCGCGCCCACGGGGGCCGAGTCGGCCAAGGCCGACGTGCCCGCGCTGCCGGTGACGGTCGAGGAGGTGGCCGCCACCGCCCGGGACGGGCAGGCGCTCGGCGCGGCGGTGCTGCACCTGCACGTGCGGGGCACCGACACCCTCCCGACGCTGGACCTGCCGCGGGTTCGCGAGGTGGTCGCCGCGGTGCGCGCGGAGTCCGACCTGGTGGTGCAGCTGTCCACCGGTGGCGCCGTCACCGACCCGGCCGACGCCCGGCTGGCGGTGCTGGACGCCGAGCCGGACGCCGCGTCGCTCTCGCTGGGCACGGTGAACTTCGGTCGCGACGTCTTCGCCAACCCGTGGGACCTCATCGTCGAGCTGCACACCCAGATGCAGCAGCGCGGCATCGTCCCGGAGTACGAGGCCTTCGACCTCGGCCACCTGGCCACGCTCGCCCGGCTGCTCGACCGGCACGGCCCGCCGCACGGTGGCCACGTGCACGTCGACCTGGTGATGGGCGTGCCCGGCGGCATGCCCGGGACGACGGCGGCGCTGGCCGCCTGCCTGCCGTTCCTCCCCGCCGGGGCCACCTTCGCCGCGACCGGCGTGGGTCGCACCTCGCTGCCGGTGATGCTGGCCGCGCTCTCGGCCGGCGGGCACCTCCGGGTCGGCATGGAGGACACGCTGACCTACGCGCCGGGTGAGCCGGTGCGCGACAACGCCCAGCTGGTGGCCCGCGCGGCCGGGCTCGCCCGGATCGCCCAGCGTCCGCCGCTGTCCACGACCGAGGCCCGGCAGCTGCTGGGCATCCGCCCCCGTACCGCCCCCGTTCCCGTGGAGGTCCCGCGATGACTGCCCCCACCCCCGCTCCCGCCGGCGGCGCCGGCGTCGACGAGCTGCTCGACCCGTCGTTCCTGGACGGTGTCGAGGAGCTGCCGATGACCGAGGTGCGTGCGCTGCGCCACCGCGCCGAGCAGGAGGAGGTCAACCTCTCCTACACCCGGCGGCTGCTGCAGGGCCGGCTGGACATCGTCCGCCGCGAGCTGCAGCGCCGGGCCGAGCACGACGGCCGGTCGCTGGTCGACCTGCTGCCGGAGATCCTCTCGGAGAAGGGCCGCGGCCCGGCGCACGGCCTCGGCCGGCACCAGACCGTGCAGCCGACCTCGCCGGAGCAGTTCGAGACCTGGGTGAACGGCCTGGCGCCCGGGGTCGACCTCTCCGACGTGCCGTCGCTGTCCGACGAGCGGCTGGAGCAGGCCGCCCGCGCCCTGGGTGAGGGGGAGCGGAACCTCTCCGAGCGGCGCCGCGGCGTGCAGCAGGTGATGGACGCCGTCGCCGGCGAGCTGGCCCGGCGCTACCGCGACGGCCTGGCCGACGTGGCCCAGCTGCTGGCCGACGAGTCCCGGCACGGCGCCTGATGCCGATGGCCGGCGACCTGACCACCTGGCCCGAGGACCCGGTGCTGGTCGAGGTGTGGCGGGCCGGGTTCGACGACGAGGTGCTGGAGTCGGTGCACCGGGGGGCGCTCGTCGTCCTGGGTGCTGACGGCGAGCCGCTGCTGACCGCCGGGGACGTCGCCCGGCCGGTACTGCCGCGCTCGTCGAACAAGCCGGTGCAGGCGACCGCGTACCTGCGGGCCGGGTGGCGCCCCCGGGACGACCGCGAGCTGGCGATCGCCGCTGCCTCGCACAGTGGCGAGGACGGGCACCGCGAGCTGGCCGCCGAGCTGCTCGCCGCCGCGGGCCTGACCGCCGACGACCTGGGCTGCCCGCCCGCGCTGCCGGGCCACGAGGCGACCCGGGCGCAGTGGCTGGTCGCCGGCCGGGCGCCGGAGCGGCTGGCGATGAACTGCTCGGGCAAGCACGCGGCGATGCTGTCGGCCTGCGTGGCCGCCGGCTGGCCGACGGCGGGCTACCTGGAGCGCGAGCACCCGCTGCAGCGGGCGATCGAGGCGCGGCTGGGGGAGGCCTCCGGTGAGCCGGTGGCCGCGGTCGTCGTCGACGGCTGCGGAGCCCCGCAGCACGCGATCTCGGTCACCGGGCTGGCCCGCGGGGTGCTGTCGCTGGTGCAGGCCGAGCCGGGCACCCCGGAGCGGCTGGTCGCCGACGCGATGCGCGCCCACCCGTGGCTGATCGCCGGCACCGGCCGGGAGGACACCGAGCTGATGCAGGCGGTGCCCGGGCTGCTGGTCAAGGGCGGCGCCGACGGCGTGCACGTCGCCGCGCTGCCCGGCCGGGGCGCGGTGGCGCTGAAGCTGGACGACGGCGGCGACCGGGGCCGCACGCCGGCGCTGGCCGCCGGGCTGCTGCGGCTGGGCGTGCCGGCCGAGGCGCTGTCCCGCTGGGTGAGCACCCCGGTCTCCGGTGGTGAGGGTGTGGTCGGCTCGGTCCGCGCCTCCGCCGTCCTCGCCTGACCGTCCTCGGCTGCCCGGCCCGGGCTGCCCGGCCCGGCCGGGTACTGCCCCGGTTCCGCCGGTCTGCCCGTGGTGGCGTGACGGTGACCGGCTCGACCCGCGCCCGGTGGGGATGAGCCGCGTGCGCACGCGGCTCATCCCTGCCCGGCGCGGCTGAAGCCGGGCCCCGAGGTGCTAGCGCCGCGCTTGCAGGAGCTAGCACCCTGGGTTAGTGTGGGGCCGTGCAGCGACCCACGGAGTTCGTCCGCGACCAGGTGACCGCGGTCCGGGCGACCGTGACCACGGCCGCCGCCGAGGCGTCGACGGTGGCCTCGAACGTGCCCGCCGTCGGTTCGCAGGTCGGCGACTTCATCCGCAGCCAGCGCAGCGCCGCCCAGGTGTCGTTGCGTGAGCTCGCGCGGGCGGCCGGGGTCAGCAACCCCTACCTGTCCCAGGTCGAGCGCGGCCTGCGCAAGCCCTCGGCGGAGATCCTGGCGCAGATCGCCCGCGGCCTGAAGATCTCCGCGGAGACGCTCTACGAACAGGCCGGCATCCTCGACCGTCGTTCCGGCACCGCCGGCACGGTCGCCGCGATCCGCGCCGACGAGGCGCTGTCCGAGCGGCACAAGGCCGTGCTCCTCGAGCTGTACGAGACCTACGCCCGGGAGCACGCCGCCCAGCTGGTCCGCGAGCAGGCCGCTGCCCCCACCACCCCGAACCCCCAGGAGGAGACGGCATGAGCCGCACCGACACCCAGACCTTCAAGCAGCAGAGCGAGAACATCGTCCGCACCGGCCTGCTGGCCGCCCTCGGCGCCGGTGACGCGGCGGTCGACCGCGCCCGCTCCGTCGTCGGCACCTTCCGCTCGCGCGCCGAGGCCCTGCCGGGCGAGGCGCAGGTGCAGGCCGACCTGGCCGCCAAGGACGCCCGCACCCGCGCCGAGCAGGCCCGCGAGCGGGCGGCCCGTGCCGCCGCCGAGGCCCGCACCCGGGCCGGCCAGGCCCGCAGCCAGGCCGAGGGTGCCGCCACCCAGGCCCGCGCCGCGGTGACCAGTGCGGCCTCCACCGTGCGCCCGGAGACGGTGCTCGGCACGGTCACCGGCCTGGTCGACACCGCCCGCACCCAGGCGCTGTCCGCCATCGAGGAGCTCGCCGGCCGCGGTGAGAAGGTCGTCGGCGGCCTCCGTACCCAGCCGGTGTTCCGCAAGGTCGCCGCCCGCACCGAGCGCGCCGTGGACGCGGTCGAGGACGGCGTCGAGGACGTGCTGGCCGAGACCGGCGAGACCGTCGGCAAGGCCTCCGACCAGGTCACCTCGGTCGCGCAGAAGACCAAGGCGCGCGCCGACAAGACCCTGGAGGAGGTCGGGCAGGAGACCGAGATGGCGGCCGAGTCGGCCAAGCGCACGGTTCGCGGCACCACCGCCAGGGCCACCAAGCCCGCCACCAGCAAGCCGGCGAAGGCCACGAAGGCGACCCCGGCCAAGGCGACCCCGAAGCGGACGGCGAAGGCGACCACGCCCACGGCGCCGGCGGCCGAGACGCTGCCCGACCCGCTGGCCGTCCCGGCGAAGTCCCCCGACACCGCCGGCTGACGCTGCCCTCGCCCGCAGTGGGCACCTGACACCGCGCCCCGGCGCCCGCACCCGCGGGAGCCGGGGCGCGATGCGTCTCACCCCGCCGGGGCATCCGCGGGGAGTCGGCAGGCGCACCGGGCCGGTCGGGCCGCGGACGCGCCTATCCTGCTGGCATGGCCTCCTTCGACGGGCTCGTCAACCTCGTGGTGTTCTATGCGACCCTCGCCCTCGGCGTGTGGGCGTTCGTCGACGCGGTGATCCGCCCGGCCGCCGGGTTCGTCGCGGCCGGCAAGCTCACCAAGCCCGCCTGGATGGCGATCACCGGCATCGCCACGCTCGTCCTGCTGTGGCAGGGCCCGCTCAGCTTCCTGGGCCTGCCCGCGGTGATCGCCGCCGTCGTCTACCTGGTGGACGTCCGGCCGTCCGTCCGCGGTCTGCGCCGGGGCAACACCAGCTGGTGAGCCGGCGCCCCCGTATGGGGTGCCTCAGTAGCGGTCGTCGGAGGGCATGACGACCCACAGCACGATGTAGGCGATGAACTGCGGTCCGGGCAGGATGCAGGACACCACGAAGGCGACGCGCAGGCCGGTGCGGGACAGCCCGAACCGGCGGGCGAGGCCTGAGCAGACGCCGGCGATGACCTTGTGCCGGCTGTCGCGGGTGAGCCGTCGGGACGCGGGAGCAGTCATGGCCCCGACCCTACGGCCGGACGGCGTGACCGGACACCCGCGCCGGCGATCAGTCGAAGACGCCGGCCGGTGGTGCCGGTGAGGGCTGGGCGTCGGCGTCGGTCACCGGCGGAGCCTGGCCGACGAACCGGTCCAGCTCGTCCCCGCTGACCACCCGGGAGGGCATCGGGTCGCCCGCGCAGCGCCGGGTGAGCGCGGGGATCGGCAGCTCGCCGTCCGAGGCGACCGCCACCGTGTTGCCGAACCGCCGGCCGCGCAGCGTGCCCGGCTCGGCCAGCAGGGCCACGTGCCCGAACACCGCGCGCAGCGTCGCCGCCTCCGCGCGGGCGAACCGCAGCGGCGGGCCGTCGGAGACGTTCCAGGCGGTCGTGCCGCCCGGGCGCAGCACCCGGGCCACGTCGGTGGCGAACTCCACGGTGGTCAGGTGTGCCGGGGTGCGGGCGCCGGCGAACACGTCGACCAGGACGACGTCCGCGCTGGCGTCGGGCAGCGCGGCCAGACCCGCCCGCGCGTCGATGCCGCGCACCCGGACCCGGGCGCCCCGCGGCAGTGGCAGCTCGCGGCGGACCAGCTCGGTGAGCGGCTCGTCCAGCTCCATCACCCGCTGCGCCGAGCCCGGCCGGGTGACCGCCACGTAGCGGGGCAGGGTCAGCGCACCGCCACCCAGGTGGACGACGTCCAGCGGGGTACCGGGCTCGGCGACCAGGTCGAGCACGTGGCCCATCCGGCGGACGTACTCGAACTCCAGGTACGTCGGGTCGGTCAGGTCCACGTGCGACTGCGGGGTGCCGTCCAGCAGCAGCTGCCAGGAGCCGTCCCGGTCGGCGTCGGCCAGCAGCTCCGCCGTCCCGCCGGCGACCTCGGTCGGCCCGGGCAGCGCGGTCAGGTGACCCCGGGCGCGCCGGCTCACGACGGCGAGACGGCGGACCAGCGGACGCTGACCTCGCCGTGCTTCCAGCGCCGGGTCGGCCCGACCAGCGGCCAGCCGTCGGCGGCCAGGCTCTCCACCGCCGCGGCCCACCGCTGGCGGGGGCCGAAGGTGGACAACCCGGCGGCCGAGGCCCAGGCGGCGTCGAACGCGCGGAGGAAGTCGTGCACCGGCTGACCGGGCACGTTGTGGTGGATCAGCGCCTTGGGCAGCCGCTCGGCCAGGTCGGAGGGGCGTTCCAGGTCCGACACCCGGGCGGCGAAGGTCAGGGTGAGCGGGCCGTCCTCGTCCAGCGCCACCCAGCTGGCCCGCCGTCCCCACTCGTCGCAGGTGCCCTCCACGAGCAGCCCGCCGGGGGCCAGCGCACTCCGCATGGTGTCCCAGGCGCGGCCGGCGGACTCCTCGTCGTACTGGCGCAGCACGTTGAACGCCCGCACCAGCACCGGCCGCAGCCCGGCCAGCTCGAACCCGCCGACCCGGAAGTCCACCCGCGGCGGGTCGCGGTCGGCGGCGACGGCGGTCACCCGCTCCGGGTCGATCTCCAGGCCGACGACCTCGAGCCGGTCGCACTCCGGGGCCAGCCGGTCGACCAGCTCCAGGGTGGTCACCGCCGAGGCGCCGTAGCCCAGGTCGACGACCAGCGGCCGGGCGGCGTCCCGCAGCCGGGCGACCTGGGTGGCGACCAGCCAGCGGTCGACCCGGCGCAGCCGGTTGGCGTTCGTGGTGCCCCTGGTGGGCAGGCCCAGCGCCCGCGCCCGGCCGGCGGCCAGCCGGGGGGCCTTGCGGGCCGGAGGCAGCGACGCACGCTGGGTGTGGTCGCTCACGGTGCACGAGGTTAGCCGCCGGGCGGATTACGGTGGTGCGGTGCAGGTACGCCGGAACGCCCGACTGGCGGACCTGACCACCCTCGGGGTGGGCGGTCCGATCGACCGGCTGGTCGAGGTGACCACCCGCGCGGAACTGGTCGCCGCGGTCCGCGACGCGGACGAGGCCGGCACCCCGCTGCTGGTGCTGGGCGGCGGCTCGAACATCGTCGCCCCGGACGCCGGCTGGCCCGGTGACGTGGTGCTGGTGCGCAGCCGCGGCATCGCCCGCACCGACACCGCCCAGGGCGTGGAGCTCGAGGTCGAGGCCGGCGAGCCCTGGGACGACCTGGTCGCGCACACCGTCGGGGCGCAGCTGGCCGGCATGGAAGCGCTGTCGGGGATCCCCGGTTCCACGGGTGCGACGCCGGTGCAGAACGTGGGTGCCTACGGCCAGGAGGTCGCGGCGCTGATCACCCAGGTCACCGTGTACGACCGGGCGGCCGGCGTGGAGCAGGTGTTCGGCCCCGCCGAGCTGGGCTTCGCCTACCGGGACAGCCGGCTCAAGCAGCAGCCCGGCGCGTACGTCGTCCTCGCCGTCACGTTCGCGCTGCGCGAGTCGGTGCAGTCCAGCCCGGTCAGCTACGCCGAGCTGGCGAAGACCCTCGGCGTCGAGCTGGGGGAGACCGCGCCGCTGGCGCAGGTGCGGGACGCCGTCCTCGGGCTGCGCCGCGGCAAGGGGATGGTCTGGGACCCGGCCGACCCCGACTCGCGCAGCGCCGGCTCCTTCTTCACCAACCCGGTCGTGCCCGTCGGCACCGCGGTGCCTGAGTGCCCGTCCTGGCCGGCCGGGATCGGCGCGGACGGCGCCGCCCAGGTGAAGCTGAGCGCCGCCTGGCTGGTGCAGCACTCCGGTTACGGCCGGGGCACCCGCGCCGGCAAGGTCGGGACGTCGTCCCGGCACAGCCTGGCGCTGACCACCGAGCCCGGCGCCACCGCCGCCGAGCTGATGGCCTTCGCCGACCGGGTGGTCGCCGCGGTGCGCGAGCAGTTCGGCGTC
This sequence comes from uncultured Modestobacter sp., assembly GCF_947486615.1. Taxonomy (GTDB): domain Bacteria; phylum Actinomycetota; class Actinomycetes; order Mycobacteriales; family Geodermatophilaceae; genus Modestobacter. The sequence goes on along the minus strand of NZ_CANKUD010000002.1, from coordinate 515,319 downwards.
ACGCTGGTGCCCGAGCCGACGGCGGTGCGCCCGTGAGGCCGGACGAGTCGTTGCAGCTGGGCGCCCTCTACGACGCGCTGCGCACGCCGGCCCCGATGCCCGCGGACCCCACCCAGCTGACCGGCTGGATGGCGCGGGTCGAGGCCGACGCCGCGCTGGCCGGGCTGATCTCCCGGGTGCTCAACTCGGGCACCGCCACCCCGGACGAGGTCACCGACGCGCAGTCGCTGTTCCAGCGCAGCGGCACCTCCGCCGACCCGACCCGCGTCACCCGCGCCTACGAGCTGCTGCTCCGCCGGGCCGGCCAGCAGGACTGACCGGTCACGCCGGCGGGGGAACGGTCGACCGCCGCGCCGCCAGCAGGAAGGCGAGCCCGCCGAGCACGAACCACGGGTTCCACAGCACCAGGGACCAGTGCCGCTGGGCGTCGCTCATGGCGGCGTTGCCGTCGTAGGCCCCGGACAGCAGCAGCACCTCGATCCCGACGCCGCGCAGCAGCAGGAGCAGCCCGACCGCCGCGCCGGCCAGGACGAGCAACCGCCGGCGACGCGCCCGGGCCAGGGCGACGGCCAGGCCGGCAGCGACGAGCAGGAGCACGGCGACACCCCACAACCCGCCGGCCACGAACCAACCGGGGCGCTCGGCCGCGAGCCGGTCACCCGCCGAGCTGGCCAGGCCGACCGAACCGCCCAACGCCCAGAACACGTGCAGGACGGCGAACGCGACGGCCCACCCGGCCGCGACCCAGCCCCAGCGCCTCACCGTCGGACGACGGTCATCCGAGCGCCCGGGTCAGGGTGACCTGCTCCTCGGCGTAGCCCAGCCGGGCGTACAGCTCCCGGGCCGGGTGGTTGGCCGCGCCGGTGTCGAGCGTGACCCGGTGCAGACCGCGGGACCGGGCCCAGGCCTCGACTGCGGTGATGAGCTGCCCGGCGACCCCGCGACGGCGCGCGGCCGGTGCCACGACGAGCTCGCCCAGGTAGGCCTCCCGCTCACCGCTGAAGTGCCTGCGGGCACTCGCCCCGGCGAAGCCGACGACCTCGTCGGCGGGGGTGCAGGCGACCAGCAGCACGTGCTGCTCGTCCTCAGCAGCCCGGCAGGCGTCGGTGACCCAGCCCGCGGCTGCGGCGGCGACCCCGGCGGCCGGTCGCCACGGCGCCATGCCGGCGGTCAGCTCGCCGGCCAGCGCCTGCACCGCGGGGTGGTCGGCGGGGACGGCGTGGCGGATCGCGACCTCGGCAGCGGGCACCCGGAGATCATGTCGGACGGGGCCGTCTGGATCGACGAGGCCGCGAGGTGTGGCCGGCTGCTGGGTCGAGTCGTCCGGTCCCAGCGGTCGGACGCGTCTCGATGCGGGCGCCTCAGCCCTCGAGGACGTGCAGCGCACCGCCGGCGTGGGTGAGCACGCACCGCCGTCCGGCCGGGGACTCCCGCGCGGTCGACGCGGCCGCCCAGGCGCACGCCCGGGCCAGCCCGCCGCCGGTCAGCAGCCCGGCGACCACCGGCACGTCGGCGTCCGGCACCGCCCAGACCCGCAGCACCAGCCGCTCGGACGGCGTCCGGGAGGCCGCGACCGCGGCCAGCCACCGGACGTCGAGGACCATCGGCTCGCCGAGCAGGACCGGCGCGGGGACGGCGAAGGCCAGCGTGCCGACCCGCGTGCCGGCCGCGGTGAGTGCGGCGTCCACCTCGTCCCGGTTCGGCCCCGTCCAGGGCACCGCCCCGAGCTCGCGAGGGGTGGGGAGGACGGGGTCCTTCCTCAGTCGGTCTCGCGGTGCACCTTGTGCTGGGCGGCCTGGGCACGGGGCCGGACGACGAGCAGGTCGACGTTGACGTGGTGCGGCCGGGTGACCGCCCAGGCGATGCAGTCGGCGACGTCCGCGGCGACCAGCGGTTCGCGCACCCCGCGGTAGACGGCGTCGGCACGCTCCTGCGAGCGGGTGCGGTTGAGCGAGAACTCCTCCGTCTTGACCATGCCGGGTGCGATCTCGACGACCCGGACCGGCTCGGCCACGAGCTCCAGCCGCAGGGTCTCGACCATGGTGTGCACCCCGTGCTTGGCCGCGGTGTAGCTGGCGCCGCCCTCGTAGCTGACCAGCCCGGCGGTCGAGCTGACGAACACCAGGTCACCGGCGCCCGAGGCACGCAACGCCGGCAGCAGCGCCTTGGTCACCCGCACCGTGCCCAGCACGTTGACCGCGTAGGTCTTCTCCCAGGACGCCAGGTCGGCGTCGGCCACCGGGTTGGTGTCGAAGGCGCCGCCGGCGTTGTTGACCAGCACGTCCACCCGGTCCAGCCCGGCGGCGAGCGCGGCCACGGAGTCGGCGTCGGTGACGTCCAGCTGCACCGCCCGGCCGCCGATCCGCTCGGCGAGCTCGGTCAGCCGGTCGATCCGCCGGGCGGCCAGGACCACGGAGAAGCCGTCGGCGGCCAGCCGCTCGGCGGTGGCCGCGCCGATCCCGCTGGAGGCTCCGGTGACGACGGCGACGCGGCCCTGCCCGGCGAACGGGGCGGTGCCGGACGAGGAGACGGACGACGGTGCGACGGGGCTGGACATGTGCCCATCCTGGCGCTGTTGCAGACTGAGAGGACGACAGGGTGCCCGTGACCGGGTGCCACACCAGCCACTGCGGGCCCACGCCGGCCCCGCGACGTGCCCGAGCGGGAGGAGCTCCGTGCCCGCTCGACGCTCCCCGCGCCGGCCCACGCCGTGGCGCGCGGGCCCGGTCCCGGAGCCGCTGGCCCCGCTGCTGCCGCGCCGGGTGGCGACCCTGTCGGTGCACACCAGCCCGCTGGAGCAGCCCGGGGCCGGGGACGCCGGCGGGATGAACGTCTACGTCGTCGAGGTCTCCCGCCGGCTGGCCGCCCGCGGCATCGCGGTGGACGTGTTCACCCGCGCCACCTCCAGCGACCAGCCCCCGGTGGTCGAGATGACCCCCGGGGTCACCGTGCGGCACGTCAGCGCCGGGCCGTTCGAGGGCCTGGGCAAGGACGAGCTGCCCGCCCAGATGTGCGCCTTCACCGCGGCGGTGCTGCGCGAGGAGGCCCAGCACGACCCCGGGCACTTCGACGTCGTCCACTCGCACTACTGGCTGTCCGGGCAGGTCGGCTGGCTGGCCCGGGACCGCTGGGGCGTGCCGCTGGTGCACTCGGCGCACACCCTGGCCAAGGTGAAGAACGCCGCGCTGGCCGAGGGTGACGCCCCCGAGCCGCGCGCCCGGGTGATCGGCGAGGAGCAGGTCGTCGCCGAGGCCGACCGGCTGGTGGCCAACACCGCCGAGGAGGCCCGGCAGCTCGTCGACTTCTACGACGCCGACCCGCGCCGCACCCTGGTCATCCCGCCCGGGGTCGACCTGCAGTGCTTCCGCCCAGGTGACCGGCAGCAGGCCCGCGCGCGCATCGGGGTCGCCCCGGACGCCGTCGTCCTGCTGTTCGTCGGCCGGATCCAGCCGCTCAAGGCCCCGGAGATGCTGCTGCACGCGGCGGCCCGGATGCTCGCCACCGACCCCGCGCTGCGGCAGCGGCTGCAGGTCCTCGTCGTCGGCGCCCCGAGCGGGTCCGGGCTGGCCGAGCCGCAGCGGCTGCAGGAGCTGGCCGTCGCCCTCGGCGTCGCCGACGTCGTCCGGTTCCTGCCGCCGCAGGCACCGGCGCAGCTCGCCGACCACTACCGGGCCGCCGACGTCACCGTCGTCCCCAGCCACAACGAGTCCTTCGGCCTGGTCGCCCTGGAGGCGCAGGCGTGTGGCACGCCGGTGGTCGCCGCCGCCGTCGGCGGGCTGCCCACCGCGGTGGACGACGGGGTGTCCGGGCTGCTGGTGTCCGGACGCGACCCGGAGGACTACGCCGCGGCCATCCGCCGGGTGCTGGCCCGCCGCGAGCTGCTGGCCGCCGGTGCCCGCCGGCACGCCGCCGCGTTCAGCTGGGACCGCACCACCGACTCGCTGGTCGAGGGCTACGCCGCCGCGATGGCCGAGATGCGGGGGGCTGCGCCGCGGGGACGCACCGAGACCAGGTTCCGGGCACCGGTGGGGCTGCGCGCCCGATGAGCGAGCGCAGCGTCGCCGAGCTCGACGCCGTCGTCGAGGAGACGCTGCGCACCGCCGAGCTGGAGTTCGAGCACCCCGGCCTCGGCCGGTTCGTCGTCACCCTCCCCGGGGTCAAGAAGCTGAAGACGCTGGTCGGGCTGACGGTGGGGGAGCACGGCTTCCGGGTGGAGGCCTTCGTCTGCCGCCAGCCCGACGAGAACCGTGAGCAGCTGTGGGCCTGGCTGCTGCAGCACAACGCCCGGATGTACGGGGTGGCCTACTCGATCGACACGGTCGGCGACGTCTACCTGACCGGCCGGCTGGGCCACGCGATGGTGACGCCGGAGGAGATCGACCGGCTGCTCGGCGCGGTGCTCACCTACGCCGACGAGCACTTCAACACCATGCTGGAGATCGGCTTCGGCACCTCGATCCGCCGCGAGTGGGACTGGCGGGTCAAGCGCGGGGAGTCACTGCGCAACCTGGAGGCGTTCGCCGCCTTCGCCGACCCGGAACGGCGGCCGCGGGGCCCGCAGGAGTGAGCACCGCCGAGCACTCGGCCCCGGACGTCGCGGCGCTGCCCACCGGGTACGAGCGCCGGTGGTGGGTGCTCGGCACGATGATCGTCTGCCTGCTCATGGTGATCATGGGCAACACGATCCTGAACGTCGCGCTGCCGACACTGCAGCGCGAGCTGGACGCCACCCAGGGCGAACTGCAGTGGGCCATCGACTCCTACATCCTGGTGTTCGCCGGCCTGCTGTTCAGCTGGGGCGTGATCGGCGACCGGATCGGCCGCCGCAAGGTGCTGCTCGCCGGCCTGACCATCTTCGCGATCGGCTCGGTGCTCGCCGCGTTCAGCGGCTCGGCGCTGGAGCTGATCGGCTGGCGGGCGCTGATGGGCGTCGGCGGCGCCGCCGTCCAGCCGGCCACCCTCGCGGTGATCACCAACGTCTTCCCGGCCGGTGAGCGCGGCAAGGCGATCGGGCTGTGGGCCGGCGCCTCCGGGCTGGCCGTGGCCGGCGGTCCGCTGGCCGGCGGGCTGGTGCTCGAGCACTTCTGGTGGGGCGCGGTCTTCCTGCTCGGCGTCCCCGTCGCCGCCGTCGGCATCCTCGGCATCCTCACCGTCGTCCCGGAGTCCAAGGACCCCGACCCGGGCCGCCTGGACGTCCCCGGCGTCCTGCTGTCGATCGCGGCGCTGGTCGGGGTGGTCTACGGCATCATCCGCGGCGGTTCCGAGGGCTGGGGCGAGCCGCAGACCTGGGGTCCGCTCGCCGCCGGCGTCGCGCTGCTGGCCGTCTTCGTCTGGTGGCAGCGGCGCACCACCCACCCGGCGCTGGACGTCACGCTGTTCCGCAACCCGGCGTTCTCCGCCGCGGCCGGGGCGCTGGCACTGAACTTCTTCGCCCTCCAGGGCGCCACGTTCTACCTCGTCTACTACCTGCAGGGCGTGCGCGGCTACTCCCCGCTGCAGAGCGGCGCCTCGCTGGTGCCGGTCGCGCTGGGCATCGCGCTGATGGCGCCGCGCACCTCGAAGCTGGCCGAGCGGTTCGGCGCCAAGGCGGTCTGCGCGTTCGGGTTCACCCTCATCGCGCTGTCGTTCGCCGGCATCCAGCTGCTGGACGCCGATGCCCCGCTCTGGCTGGTGCTCACCGACCTCGCGCTGCAGGGCATCGGGATGGGCGCGGTGATGGCCCCGGCCACCGAGTCGATCATGTCGGTCGTGCCCCGGGAGAAGGCCGGCGCGGGCGCGGCGGTCAACAACGCCGTCCGGCAGGTGGGCGGGGCGCTGGGCGTGGCGATCCTCGGCTCGGTGCTGGCCGGCGCCTACGCCAGCCGGCTCGGGGACGACGTGAACGCGCTGCCGGCCGGCGCGCGGGAGCGGGCCAGCGAGTCGATCGTGGCGACGCTGGTGGCGGTCGAGCGGGCCGAGGCCGCCGGCGGGGACGGCGCCACCGCGGCCGCGGCGGTGGTCGACCCGGCCCGCGAGGCCTTCGTCGGCGCGATGCACCTGACCGCGGTGGGCACCGCCGGGTGCGCGGTGGTGGCCGCGGTCGTCGTCCTGGTCTGGCTGCCGGGCCGGCGACGCACCACCGTCTGAGCCCCGCCCCACGAGGTGCCGGCCCGGTCGGCCGCGCGCCCTCCCTGCCGGGTGTCACCCGGGCGGGGACGCCGGACGGCCCGTGCCGGTCACCGTGCGTCGAGGAGTGACCGGCCCCACGCCTGGTCGAGTGACCCTCGACCGAACTGCGTGACACCTGTTGACCACGGAGCGTGTCGACCGCCAAGGTCACTCCTCGAACGGCTGCGATCCACGCGCCGACAGTGGAGGAGCTGCCGTGCTCGACGTCGCACCGGTCCGATCGGTCCCGTCCCAGGTCGTCCGCCGGGACGCCTTCGCGCCCTTGCTGGAGTCCAGCCGGGCCGAGATGATGCGGCGGCACACCCGCGAGGGGATGGCCACCCACTCGGTGCCCACCGCCGGGGCACCCGAGCCGGTCACCGTCTTCGACGACGGCCGGGCACGGATCAACCTGGGCACCAACAACTACCTGGGCCTGGCCGGTGACCCGCAGGTCGTCGAGGCCGCCGTCGCCGCGCTGCGGCAGTACGGCACCAGCGCCGCCGGCAGCCGGATCCTCAACGGCACCACCCGGCTGCACCTGACCCTGGAGCGGGAGCTCGCCGAGCACTTCGGCACCGAGGACGCCGTGCTCGCCTCCGCCGGGGTGAACGCCAACGTCGCGATGCTCTCCACCGCCGGCGCCAGCGGTGACGCGCTGCTGGTCGACGCCCATGCGCACGCCAGCCTGCACGCCGCCGCGGCCGCCAGCCGGGGCACCGTGCTCCGCTTCACCCACAACTCGGTCGCCTCGCTGGAGCGCCGGCTGAACCGGCTGGACCCCGAGGTCGGCGCCGTCGTCGTCGTCGACGGCGTGTACTCGATGAGCGGTGAGTCCGCGCCGCTGGCCGCGATCGCCGGCCTCTGCCGCCGCTTCTCGGCCCGCCTGGTGGTCGACGAGGCACACGGCCTGGGCGTGCTCGGCGAGCACGGGCGGGGCGCCGCGGAGGCGGCCGGGGTGCTCGACCGGGTGGACGCCGTCACGGTGGCCTTCAGCAAGGCGCTGGCCAGCGTGGGTGGCGCGGTGATGACCTCGCGGGCCGTCGCCGACGGCATCCGCGCCTCGGCGATGCCCTACGTGTTCAGCGCGGCCAACGACCCGGCCGCCGTCGCCGCGGCCCTCGCCTCGCTGCGGGTGCTCCGCCGCGAGCCCGAGCGGATGCAGCGGCTGCGGGACAACGGCGACCTGCTGCGCCGGGTGCTCACCGAGCACGGTGCCGCGCCGTTGCCGGGCAAGGGCGCGGTGATCGCCGTCCGGACAGGTGAGGACGAGGACACCCGCGCCGCCTGGGCAGCCGCGCACGAGGCCGGCGTCTACACCAACGCGGTCGGCTACCCGGCGGTCCCCCGCGGCCAGGGGGTGCTGCGGCTGGCGGTGATGGCCACCCACACCGAGGAGCAGCTGCGCCGGGCCGGTGAGCTCGTGGCCGACGCCGTCCGCCAGGTGCGCGCGCCCCAGCGGGCCGAGGCGATGGCCTGAGGAAGGCCCCCCCGCGGCGGGCCCCTGCGAGGGGGCCGTACCAGCACATCGCCGGTCGGGCAGGATGGGGTCCGTGACCGACGCGACCCCCACCGGGACCCTCATCCTGCTCCGTCACGGCGAGAGCGAGTGGAACAAGGCCAACCTGTTCACCGGCTGGGTGGACGTCCAGCTGTCGGAGAAGGGCCGGGCCGAGGCCGTCCGCGGCGGGCAGCTGCTCGTCGAGCACGACCTGCTCCCCGACGTGCTGCACACCTCCCTGCTCAAGCGGGCCATCACCACCGCCGAGCTGGCCCTGGCCGCCGCCGACCGGCAGTGGATCCCGGTGCGGCGCTCCTGGCGGCTCAACGAGCGGCACTACGGCGCGCTCCAGGGGAAGGACAAGGCCGCCACCCTCGCCGAGTACGGCGAGGAGCAGTTCATGACCTGGCGACGCAGCTACGCCACCCCGCCGCCGCCGATCGAGGCCGGCAGCCAGTACAGCCAGGACGCCGACCCGCGGTACGTCTTCCTGCCGCCGGAGGCCCGCCCGGCCACCGAGTGCCTGGCCGACGTCGTCACCCGGATGCTGCCGTACTGGTACGACGCGATCGTCCCGGACCTGCGGGCCGGCCGGACGGTGCTGGTGGCCGCGCACGGCAACAGCCTGCGGGCCCTGGTGAAGCACCTGGACGACATGGGCGAGGACGAGGTCGTCGGGCTGAACATCCCCACCGGCGTCCCGCTGCGCTACGACCTGGACGCCGATCTGCGCCCGACCAGCCCGGGCGGTCAGTACCTCGACCCGGCCGCCGCGGCCGCCGCCATCGAGGCGGTCAAGAACCAGGGCAAGAAGTAGCGGGAGCGCCCTGTCGGCCCCCTCCGGTCGTGGCCTGAGCCTGCGAAGGGCTCGTGGGAGGGGGTCCTTCTGCTCGTAGCCCCCCACGCTTCGCACGCTGAGCGCGGGCCCCTGCTACGAGGCCGAACCACGAGGCCGGACGACGAGGGCCCCGGGAGCAGCTGCTCCCGGGGCCCTCGTCGAGTCGTGCGGTGGCTCAGTCGTGCGAGGCGACCATGGCCTTCTCGCCGGTGACCAGGTAGACCACCCGGCGCGCGACGCTGACCGCGTGGTCGGCGAAGCGCTCGTAGTAGCGGCCCAGCAGGGTGACGTCGATGGCCGCCTCGATGCCGTGGCTCCAGGTGGGCAGCAGCAGCTCGCGGAACAGCTGCTTGTGCAGCTGGTCCATGAGGTCGTCCTCGGCCTCCAGGTCGGCGGCGGCGTCGACGTCGCGCTTGGCGATGACCGTGCCGGCCTGGGCGACGAGGCTCTGCGCGACATGGCCGGCCTCCAGGAAGACCGGGCGCACCTCCTGCGGCACCGCGTGCTCGGGGAAGCGCATCCGGGCCACCTTCGCGATGTGCTCGGCCAGGTCGCCCATCCGCTCCAGGTCGCCGACGATCCGCATCGCGGTGGTGATCGTGCGCAGGTCGGTGGCGACCGGCTGCTGACGGGCCAGCAGCGTGAAGCAGCGCTCCTCGATGCTCTCCCGCATGGAGTCGATCCGCTCGTCGCCGGCGATCACCAGGTCGGCCAGGGCCACGTCGGCGTCCAGCAGGGCGGTGGTCGCCGTGCTCATCGCCGACCCGACCGAGTTCGCCATCTCCACCAGGCAGGCGTTGATGTCGTCCAGTTCCTCGCGGTAGCTCTCCCGCAGCATGGCCTCTCCTCGTTCCGTCGCCGCGTCCAGGGCGGTGCCCGGGGGCGACGCCGTCCCCGTAGCTCGCCGGCGACCTCGCCCGACGCGCGCGACACGTGTAGAGACGAGGGTAGAGACCCGCGCGTCGGCCACAGGCAGCCACCAGGTGAACGGCCAGGTGCAGGCCGGTGAACAGTCCTGCCCTGACCGGGTGACGGTCGTCTGACCGGCTGGTCAGCGGGTCGTGGATGTCTAGCATCGACGTCGTGGACCCGGTGGTCGCCCTGCTGGTGGGCCTGGTGATCGGCCTGCTGCTGACGACGTCGGTGGCACTGGCCGTGCCGTCGCTGCGCGCCCGGGTCCGTGGCGGTGCCGGCCCGGGTGAGGCCGCCCCCGACGACCGTGGTGCGCCGCGCGGCGACTCCGACGCGGTGCTCAGCCGCCGGCTCGTCGACCTGATGGACCCCGCCGTCGTCCTGCTCGGGCCCGACGAGGGTGTCCTGCTCGCCAACCCCTCTGCCCGGGCGCTGGGCATCCTGCGCGGCGACCGCCTCCTGGTGCCCGACCTGGTCGAGGTGGTCCGCGACGTGCAGGCCTCCGGCAGCCGACGCGCCGACGTCTCCCTCCCCGGCGACCTGGTGGGCAGCGGGCCGCGGATGGTCGGCGTGCACGGCATCCGGCTGGACGACGGCCCGGTCGGCGCCCCGGGCCCGGTCGCCCTCGTGCTGCAGGACGTCACCGAGGCCCGCCGGGTCGAGGCGGTCCGCCGGGACTTCGTCGCGAACGTCGGGCACGAGCTGAAGACGCCGGTCGGCGCGCTCGCGCTGCTGGCCGAGGCGGTCCAGGGTGCCGCCGACGACCCCGAGACGGTGCAGCGCTTCGCCACCCGGATGCAGCACGAGGCCGACCGGCTGGCCCGGCTGGTGCGCGAGCTGATCGACCTGTCCCGGCTGCAGGGCGCAGAGCCGCTGCCCGAGCTCGTGCCGGTCGCCGTCGGCACCGTCGTCGGCGAGGCGGTCGACCGGACGCGCGCCGCCGCCGCCGCCAAGGACATCCAGCTCGCCGTCGCCGCCCAGCCCGGCCTCGTCGTCCGCGGGGTGGAGGCGCAGCTGGCCACCGCGCTCACCAACCTGCTGGCCAACGCCGTCGCCTACAGCCCCGGCGGCACCACCATCGCCGTCGGCGCCCGGGCCCGCTCCGGCTTCGCCGAGATCGCCGTCACCGACTCCGGCATCGGCATCCCGCGCCAGGACCGGTCCCGGGTGTTCGAGCGCTTCTACCGGGTCGACCAGTCCCGGGCCAGCGCCACCGGCGGCACCGGGCTCGGCCTGGCGATCGTCAAGCACGTGGCCAGCAACCACGGTGGCGCGGTGACCGTCTGGAGCGAAGAGGGCCTCGGCTCGACCTTCACCCTGCGCATCCCGCTCGCCGCCGACGCGGAAGCGCTGGAGGAGGGTGCGCCCGAGCGGCCACCGGTCCCGCCGCTGCACAGCCGCCAGACACCAGACGAAGGCCCCGCCGGGGCCGATGACGGGCCCCCCGGGGCCCTGCAGAAGGGACGGTCATGACCCGAGTGCTCGTGGTGGAGGACGAGGAGTCCTTCTCCGACGCGCTGTCCTACATGTTGCGGCGGGAGGGTTACGACACCGTCGTGGCCGCCACCGGGACGGACGCGCTCGTCGAGTTCGACCGGGCCGGGGCCGACATCGTGCTGCTGGACCTCATGCTGCCCGGGCTCTCCGGCACCGAGGTCTGCCGGTCGCTGCGCGCCAAGAGCTCCGTGCCGATCATCATGCTGACCGCCAAGGACGCCGAGATCGACAAGGTCGTCGGCCTGGAGCTGGGGGCCGACGACTACGTCACCAAGCCCTACTCCGCGCGGGAGCTCGTCGCCCGCATCCGGGCCGTGCTGCGCCGCGGCACCGAGGCCGAGCCGTCCGAGGAGACGGCCCTCGCGGCCGGCCCCGTGCGGCTGGACGTCGACCGGCACGTCGTCGCCGTGGACGGGGAGCCCATCTCGCTGCCCCTCAAGGAGTTCGACCTCCTCGAGCTCCTGCTGCGCAACGCCGGCCGGGTGCTCACCCGCGGCCAGCTCATCGACCGGGTCTGGGGCGCGGACTACGTCGGGGACACCAAGACCCTCGACGTCCACGTCAAGCGGCTGCGCGCCAAGCTCGAGCCCGACCCGGCCAACCCCCGCTACCTGGTCACCGTCCGCGGGCTGGGGTACAAGTTCGAGGCTTGATCCATTGCGATCCTCCGGATCGCACCGCAGCCAGGAGTCGGGTCACGCTGTGCTGAGCCGTTTCCCGTCACGCCGGAGGTGGACCCTGCGGGCCCGCCGTCCGGCGTGACCGCCTGCGGCGTCTCGTGCCCCGCGAGCAGGTGTCGGGTCGGCCTGCGCTGAGCCGTTTCCGTGACGCCGGAGGTGGACCCTGCGGGCCCGCCGTCCGGCGTCACCGCCTTCGGCGTCCGTACCTCGTCCCCTGGCCTGGGAGCCAGAGGGGCGGGAGACGCTGCTGCTACTGGCCGCGGCCGGTCTCTTCCTGGAGTTCGTCGATCTTCTTGGAGGCGTCGGCCTTGCTGATGTCGTCGGGGACGTCCTCCTGGGCCTCGCGGGCCAGGGTGTTCAGGTAGCTCTTCTGCGCGCCGGTGGCCGGCTCGCCGCCGGTGACCCAGTCCGAAGGGTCCTTCTCGGTGCTCTGCGGGCTGTCCGGACCGGTGCTGTTCGCTTCGCTCATGTGTTCGAAGCTACGCCGGGACCCCGGCGCGCGCAGCTCGGGCCGCGTCGGCGACGGAGGTCTGTGCGGCGGCCCGGGAGGCGGTGCCGGCGCGGGCCCGGGCGGCTTCCCAGCGGCGGCCGGTGCGCACCACGTGGGTGCCGCCGCAGGCGGGGCACTCCAGGCTCACCGCGATGTGCGTCGGGTGGTTGACGACCGACCTGATGCGCCGGTGGGCGACCAGCTCGTCGGTCCGGGTCACGGGGCAGGTGATCAGCAACATGGACAGAGCCTGCGCGGACGCGAGTCACCCGACGAGTGGCAGGACCGACCGCAGTCGCAACGTTCCTGCCATGCTGTGCCCATGAGCACATCGGACCGTCCGCTGGTCGTCAGCCTCGTGGTCACCGACGGGATCGTGGGTAGCTTCGGGATCGGCGTGGCCGCCGAGGTGTTCGGCTACGACCGCCGGGAGATGGGCCTGCCCCGGTTCGACTTCGCGCTCGTCTCCCAGCGACCGGGCGTGCTCCGCAGCGACACCGGGCTCGCGATGCTCGTCGACCACGGGCTGGACCGGCTGGCGGTCTCCGACATCGTGCTGATCACCGCCTGGGAGCAGCTGGACCAGCAGCCGCCGGCGGAGCTGCTCGACGCGCTGCGCGCCGCCCACTCCCGCGGCGCGATGGTCGTCAGCCACTGCACCGGGGCGTTCGTGCTGGCCTGGGCCGGGCTGCTCGACGGCCAGCGGGCGTCCACGCACTGGAGGTACGCCGGCGAGCTGGCCGCGCGGTTCCCCCGGGTGCAGGTCGACCCCGCCGTCCTGTACGTCGACAACGGCCAGGTGATCACCGGGGCCGGGACGGCCAGTGGCATCGACGCGCTGCTGCACCTGGTCCGCCGGGAGTGGGGAGCCGCCTCCGCCAACGCGCTGGCCCGGGAGATGGTCGTGCCCCCGCACCGGGACGGCGGGCAGGCCCAGTTCATCGACACCCCGGTCGCCCGCGTCGAGGACGACCTGCTGGGCGTCGTCCTGGAGTGGGCCCGGGCGAACCTGGCGGAGGAGATCAGCGTCGAGCTGCTCGCCCGCAGGGCGCTGATGAGCCCCCGCAGCTTCGCCCGGCGCTTCAAGGCCACCACCGGGACGACGCCGCACGCCTGGCTGCTCGCCCAGCGGCTGGCCGCCGCCGAGGCGCTGCTCGAGAACAGCGACGCTCCCGTCGAGGAGATCGCCCGGCTGGTCGGCTTCGGCACCGCCGCCGGGCTGCGCGAGCAGTTCGCCCGGCGGCGCGGGGTCTCCCCGCGCGCCTACCGGCAGACCTTCCGGGCCGGAGCCCGCTCAGTCGGGACGGCGTCGGTGCAGCTCCACCGGGACCGGCCGGGGGCTGGCGGGGTGGGGGGCGACGAGCCCGGCGTCGAGGCGGGCCTCGGTCAGCCGGCGTAGCTCCGCGTAGGCGGCCGGGCCGAGCAGCTCGGTGAGCTCCGGGCCGTAGGTCTCCACCAGCGGCTCGGCGGCCACGTGCGCCGTCGGCGAGCCGGTGCACCACCAGTGCAGGTCGTGCCCGCCCGGTCCCCACCCGCGGCGGTCGAACTCGCCGATGCTGGAGACCAGCACCCGCGTCTCGTCGGGGCGGTCGACCCACTCCTGCTCGCGGCGCACCGGCAGCTGCCAGCAGACGTCCGGCTTGGTCTCCAGCGGGTGCCGGCCCTGCCGCAGCGCCATCGCGTGCAGCGCGCAGCCCTGACCGGCGGGGTGGCCGGGCCGGTTGAGGAAGACGCAGGCCCCGTCGACCACCCGGGTGCGCAGCGCCTCCTCGGCGGTCTCGCCCGGGGCCGGCTCGGTCAGCGTGTCCGGCTCGGTCCAGTCCTCGCGCCCGGTCGTCGTCCCCGGATGGTGCTGCCAGTCGGCCGGGGTCAGGTCGGCCACCGCCGCCTCGACCCGGTCCAGGTCGTCGGTGTCGGTGAAGAACGCACCGTGGTTGCAGCAGCCGTCCTCGGCGCGACCGGCCACCACACCGGCGCAGCCGCGACCGAACACGCAGGTCCAGGCGCTGGTCAGCCAGGTCAGGTCGGCCCGGACGAGGTGCTCGGGGTCGGCGGGGTCGATGAACTCGATCCACTCGCGCGGGAAGTCCAGGCCGACCTCGGACGGGGGGTCGGCAGGCGTGCTCGGGTCCACCGGCGCAGCGTAGTGACAGGGGCCCCCTCCTCTTCACGTCGCTCCGCTCGGCGCGAGCCTCTTGAGGGGCCAGGCAGACTCTCGGGCATGCGACTCGGGGTGCTGGACGTCGGCTCGAACACGGTGCACCTGGTGGTGGTCGACGCGCACCGTGGCGCGCACCCGACGCCGATGCACGACGACCGCTCGGTGCTGCGGCTGGCCGAGCAGATCGGCCCGGACGGCAAGCTGTCCAAGGCGGGGGAGAAGTCCCTGCTCAACGCGGTGAACCGGGCCAGACAGCAGGCCGCCGAGCGGCGTTGCGACGAGCTGATGGCCTTCGTGACCTCGGCGATCCGGGAGGCTGAGAACGGTGCCGCGGTGCTCCGCCGGGTGCGGGAGCAGACCGGGGTGGACCTGCAGGTGCTGTCCGGGGAGGACGAGGCGCGGCTGACCTTCCTCGCCGTCCGACGCTGGTTCGGCTGGAGCGCCGGCCGGCTGCTGGTGCTCGACATCGGCGGCGGGTCGCTGGAGCTGGCCACCGGCGTGGACGAGGACCCCGACGTCGCCCTGTCGGTGCCGCTGGGGGCAGGCCGGATGACCCGCCGGTTCCTGCCCCGCGCCGAGGTGGGCGGGCGGCCGGACCTGGCCGCGCTCGCCGACCTCGACCGCTACGCCGCGGAGCTGCTGGCCCCGGTCGGCAAGGAGCTGCGCGGCGCCGGGGACCCCGACCTGGTCGCCGCCACCTCCAAGACGTTCCGGACCCTGGCCCGGCTGGCCGGGGCTGCGCCGTCCGGGGCCGGGCTCCGCACCCCGCGGGAGCTGACGGACACCGGGCTGTCCCAGGTGCGCGGCTTCGTGTCGCGGATCGAGTCCGCCGCGTTGGCCGAACTGCAGGGCGTCTCCGCGCAGCGGGCGCACCAGGTGCCGGCCGGTGCCGTCGTGGCGCAGGCCGCGATGCGGGCGGTGGACGTACCGTGCGTGCGGATCTGCCCGTGGGCGCTGCGTGAGGGAGTCATCCTCCGCCGCCTGGACCAGCTGGAGGGAGCCTGATGTCGCAGCCTGACTCAGGGGAGTACAGCGTCCGCTCGCTGGCGGAGATCCTGCGCGAGCACGGGCTGGAGAGCGAGCTGGGCACCCGCCCGGGCCGGCGGCGCAAGACGGGGGAGGACCCGTCGGCGACCGGCCGCACCCCGCGCGTCCCCACGACCGGCCGCAACGCCCGCGTCGACACCGGCCGCGCCGACCCCGCCCCGCAGGCCCCCCGCGCCGCGCCCCGGGCCCCGGGCGCCAACACCCGTGGCCCGGCCGCCACCCCCGCCCGGTCGCAGCCGGTGTGGACCCCGGCACCGGAGCCCGCCTGGCGCCCCGCCGCCGGGCTGGCCAGCCCGGACACGCCGACGCCGCCCCGCGCGCCGGCCGCCGCACCGCAGCCGGCCCCGGCCGGCCCGGGGCCGCTGTCCGGGACCGGACCGGTCGGCTCGCGGGCCGACGCCGCCGGCCCGCCGGTCGTGCCGGCCCGGCGCAAGAGCGACAACGACGCCGCGCTGTACGGCCAGGGTCCGTCGACGTCGGCGATCCCGGCCGGCTCACCCAGCACGGGATCGTCGTCGGCAACCGCGCGGTCGACCCCGCAGTCGAAGGCGGCCGAGGCGGCCGCCCGGGCCCGCCGGGCCACCGAGCACCCGGTCACCGGGCCCATCCCGGTCGTCGCGGCCCAGGCGGCGGCCGGCACGGCGGAGCCCGAACCGCTCACCGGCCGGGACGGCGCCCTGGCGTGGGCGCGGTTCGTGGGGGAGCTGGTGGTCGCCCTGGCCGTCGGGGTCGGCGTCTACTTCCTCTTCACCGTGCTGTGGGAGCTGGTGCCCTACGGCGCCCTGGTGGCCGCGCCGTTGACCATCACCGGGTTGGTCGCGGGTGTGGCGGCCTGGCGGAAGCGCCAGGGGCAGGGCCCGCTGGGCGTGCAGCTGCTGGCGGTGCTGCTGCTGGCCGCGACCGTGCTGGTCATCGCCCCGGCCGCCGGTCTGCTCGCGGCCGGCTGACCGGGGCGCCCGGCGTCAGCCGGCTGCGGCGAACTGCTCGACCAGGGTGCGCCCGAAGGCGGGCAGGTCGTCGGGCTTGCGGCTGGTGGTGAGGTTGCCGTCGACGACGACCTCCTCGTCGACCCACTCCGCGCCGGCGTTGCGCAGGTCGGTCTGCAGGGAGGGCCAGGAGGTCATCCGGCGGCCGCGCACCACGTCGGCCTCGGCGAGCACCCACGGTGCGTGGCAGATGGCCGCCACCGGCTTGCCGGCGTTGAAGAACGCCTTCACGAAGGAGACGGCGGCCGGGTCGGCCCGCACGAAGTCGCCGTTGATCACCCCGCCGGGCAGCACCAGCGCGTCGTAGGCGGAGGGGTCGGCGTCGGACAACGCCACGTCGACGTCCTTGGTGTCGCCCTTGTCGATGTGGTCGTAGGCGGTGATGGTGCCGGCGGCCAGCCCGATCAGCTCCGGCCGGGCCCCCGCGTCGACCAGGGCCTGCCAGGGCTGGTCCAGCTCGACCTGCTCCACGCCGTCGGTGGCGAGCACCGCGACCCGCTTGCCGTTCAGTTCTCCAGACATGTCCGGCGCCTACCCCACCGGTCCGCGGCACACACGGCCCCACCGGTCCGCGGCACACACGGCTCCACCGGTCCGCGGCACACACGGCTCCACCGGTCCGCGGCACACACGGCTCCACCGGTCCGCGGCACACACGGCCCCACCGGTCCGCGGCACACACGGCCCCACCGGTCCGCGGCACACACGGCCCCACCGGTCCGCGGCACACACGGCCGGGCACTACCGTCGCGGCATGATCACTGCGGGACGCGGCGACTCGGGCGCCCAGCTGGCCATCATCGGCGGCGGCAAGATCGGTGAGGCCCTGCTCGCCGGTCTGGTGCGTCAGGCCGGTACGGGTGAGGGCGTGCTCGTGGTGGAGCGCAGCCCGCAGCGGGCCGCGGAGCTGGCGGCTCGGCACGGGGTGGGCACCGCCGACCTCGCCGGGGCGGCCGCCCGCGCGCGGGTGCTGCTGCTGGCGGTGAAGCCGCAGGACATCGACGCGCTGCTGGCGCTGCTGGCCCCGCACGTGACCACCGACCACCTGGTGGTCTCGGTGGCGGCCGGGGTGCCGACCGCCCGGATCGAGGGCTTCCTGCCCCCGGGGACGCCGGTGGTCCGGGTCATGCCGAACACCCCGGCCCTGGTGGAGGCCGGGATGAGCGTGCTGTCGGCCGGCGCGCACGCGACCGAGGCGCACCTGGACGAGGCCGAGGCCCTGCTGGCGCCGGTGGGCGAGGTCCGCCGGGTGCCCGAGCGCCAGCAGGACGCCGTGACGGCGCTGTCCGGCAGCGGTCCGGCCTACTTCTTCTTCCTGGTCGAGGCGATGATCGACGCTGGCATCCTGCTCGGCCTGCCCCGCGACCTCGCGGCGGACCTGATCGTGCAGACCGCCTACGGCTCGGCGGTGATGCTGCGCGACTCCGGAGAGCACCCGGTGCAGCTGCGGGAGGCCGTGACCAGCCCCGGCGGGACGACGATCGCCGCCGTCCGTGAGCTGGAGCGGCACGGGGTGCGCGCGGCGCTGATCGCGGCGATCGAGGCGGCGCACGACCGCTCGGTCGAGCTCGGCCGCGCCGACGGCTGACCCGTACGACCCCGATCCCGTCACCGGGCGCGAGCGGAGTGCAGCCGACGCGCCTTGAGAACTCGTGTCGCTGCGCCCCAGCAGTGCACAGGTGAATCACACGCCTGTGTTTTTCCACAGTTTCCTGTGGATCGAGGGCTGGACGGACGAGTCGACTTGGGGACAACACGCCGTTACTGGTGTGTCACAGGGTGTCTCTGTCCACTTGTGCCCAGGACGGACCGGTCCGCCTGTCCGTTTCACCCATCGCTTCTGTCACTCCGGCCCCCATATGGTCTTCCCAGCGCGAACGTGACACGCCCGCCGGTGGGGAAGCCGGTGGCCGCGGGAGCGCTGAGACCGGAGATGAACGACGTGACCATGCCCCAGCGCGCCACCATCCAGACCACCCGCCCGGGTGTCCCGGCCCCGCGTCCCATGGGTCGCCCCATGAACGCCGCTGCCCTGTCCCGCCCGGTGCCCGCGGCCCACCCGGCCGCCATGCCGGTCGGCCGTCCGGCCGCCGTCCCGGCCCCCCGCGCCGCCGTCGCCTTCCTGACCGTCGCCGAGGTCGCCGCCCTGATGCGCGTCTCGAAGATGACCGTCTACCGCCTCGTCCACGGCGGCGAGCTCTCCGCCGTCCGCGTCGGCCGCTCCTTCCGCGTCCCGGAGCGCGCCGTGCACGACTACCTGCGCGACGCCTACACCGACATCGCCTGAAGAAGTCGAAGGACCCCGCTGCCCCACTACTCGCGAGCTCGTGGCGGGCCCCTGCAGCGGGCCGGTCCTGACGGGCGGATGTCGGCGGTGGAGAGCCCTGCGGGGCGGCCGTCCCGGCTCGTCGGCGGTCGGCCGGGTAGGCTCGGGCGCTGAGCGGTTGAGCCCCCTCTCGCGGGGGTGGCCGCGCACGAGCAGATCACTCGCCCGGTACCCGGACCACGGAGCTGTGTGACCACCCCGGTCACGCTCCCCGGCCGCTGGGCGGACACGACGTCGGGAGCAGGACATGGGTTCGGTCATCAAGAAGCGCCGCAAGCGGATGGCGAAGAAGAAGCACCGCAAGCTCCTCAAGAAGACCCGCGTGCAGCGGCGCAACAAGAAGTGAGCTGACGCTCGTGCCGCCCGCGGTCGTCCTCGTCACCGGCGTGAGCCGGTGGCTGGGCGGCGCGCTGGCGGCCGAGCTCGCCGCAGACCCGGCGATCGACCGGGTCATCGGGGTGGACACCGTCCCCCCGGCCCCCGAGGTGCTCCGCCGCCTCGGGCGCACCGAGTTCGTCCGCGCCGACATTCGCAGCCCGTTGATCGGGAAGGTGATCGAGTCGGCGTCGGTGGACACCGTCGTCCACATGAACATCAGCGCCACCCCGGCCGGTGCCGGGGGGCGGGTGTCGATGAAGGAGCTCAACGTCATCGGCACCATGCAGCTGCTGGCTGCCTGCCAGCGGTCCCCGCAGGTCCGCCGGCTGGTGCTCAAGAGCACCAGTGCGGTCTACGGCGCCAGCTCCCGCGACCCGGCCGTCTTCACCGAGACGATGCAGGCACGTCGCGTGCCCGGCGGTGGCTTCGCCAAGGACAGCCTCGACATCGAGAGCTACGTCCGCGCCTTCGCCCGCCGCCGCCCCGACGTCGGGGTCGCGGTGCTGCGCTTCACCAACCTCATCGGCCCGCGGATCGACTCGCTGCTGTCGGGGTTCCTGCGCATGCCGGTGGTGCCCACGGCCCTCGGCTACGACGCCCGGGTCCAGCTGCTGCACGAGGACGACGCCGTGGCCGTGCTGCAGCGGGCGACCACCGGTGACTTCGTCGGCACGGTCAACGTCGGTGCCCAGGGCACCGTGCTGCTCTCCCAGGCGATCCGCCGGCTCGGCCGGGTGGCACTCCCGGTCCCGGAGGCCGCGATGGGCTCGCTCGGCCGGCTGACCCGTCGCGGCGCGCTGGTCGACTGGTCACCCGAGCAGATGCGCTTCCTGAACTTCGGCCGCGTCGTGGACACCCGCGTGCTGCGCGAGGAGTTCGGCCACCAGCCGCGGTACACCACCGCCGAGGCGCTGGCCGACTACGCCCGTACGGTGCCCCCCGTGGTCGATCCGCACCTGGTCGCCGAGGTGACCGGCACCGCACGCTCGGCCGTCGGTCGGGTCGCCGGTGGCCTGGCCGCCGTCCAGGGTCTGCTCGGTGACCGGCGCCGCGCGGCTCCGTCGGTGCCGGGCCTGCGGGCGGTGCGCGATGCCTGAGGCCCGGGTCATCCCGCTGCGCCCGGACGACGAGCAGCCGCCCCCGCCCAGGGCCGAGCCCGGCTGGGACGAGCAGCTGGCCGGTGGGCTGGAGTTCCTGCGCCGCCGGCTGACCGGGGAGTACGACACCGACGAGTTCGGTTTCGACCCCGACCTGACCGACCACGTCCTGCTGCCCGGACTGCGGCCGTTGTTCCACCAGTGGTTCCGGGTCGAGACCCAGGGGCTGGAGCACGTGCCCGACGTCGGCGGCGCACTCGTGGTGGCCAACCACTCCGGCACCATCCCGGTCGACGCGCTGATGGCCACGGTCGCGCTGCACGACGAGCACCCGTCGGCCCGCCGGCTGCGGCTGCTCGGGGCCGACCTGGTGTTCCAGGTGCCCTTCATCGGATCGCTCGCGCGCAAGCTGGGCGTCACCCTGGCCTGCAACGAGGACGCCGAGCGGCTGCTGTCCAGCGGGGAGCTGGTGGGCGTCTTCCCCGAGGGCTTCAAGGGCGTCGGCAAGCCGTTCCACGAGCGGTACACCCTGCAGCGGTTCGGCCGCGGCGGCTTCGTCAGCGCCGCGCTGCGCACCGGCACCCCGATCGTGCCCTGCGCGATCGTCGGCGCCGAGGAGATCTACCCGATGATCGGCAACGCCCGCACCGCTGCCCGGCTGCTCGGCCTGCCGTACTTCCCGATCACCCCGACCTTCCCGCTGCTGGGCCCGCTGGGCGCGGTCCCGCTGCCGTCGAAGTGGTTCATCGCCTTCGGCGAGCCGATCGAGACGGCGTCCTACGGCCCGGCTGCCGCGGACGACCCGATGACCGTGTTCAACCTGACCGACCAGGTCCGCGAGACCATCCAGCACTCGCTCTACCGGCTCCTCCTGCAGCGCCGCAGCGTCTTCAGCTGACCGGGCGCCCGTCTGCGTCGCGGTCCTCCCCGGATCCATCCGAGGCAGGGTCGGCACCGTCCGGCAGCCCGCCGGGTCCGGTCTGCCCCCGCCGGCCCCACCAGTCGGCGGTCGCCCGGTCCAACGCCTCGGCCGGCGTGCGGTCGCCGTCCTGCTGCCAGTGCTCGGTCAGCTGGTCCTCGGCCAGCAGCAGTGCCCGGGTCAGTCGGCGTACCGAGTCCGCGTCGACCGCCTCGATCACGCTGATGCGGTGGGCAGCGGACTCGTCGGGGACGACGCCGAGCCGCGTCATCAGGAGGACCAGGTACTGCTCCGGGGACAGCCACTGCCACTCGGCCACGGGGTCGGCGTCCTCGTTCAGAAGGGCCAGCGGTTGCGGCGGCGCAGGGAGATGAGGCCGCCGACGACGCCGCCGGAGACCGCGGCCGCGCCGACGGTCGGGACGCCGATCCGGGCGGCCTTGCGGCCGGTGCGGAAGTCCTTCACGGTCCAGCCGCGGGACCGGGCCACGGCGCGCAGCTCGGAGTCGGGGTTCACCGCGACCGCGGAGCCCACCAGGGAGAGCATCGGCAGGTCGTTGGTGGAGTCGCTGTAGGCGGTGCAGCGGGTCAGGTCCAGCCCCTCCCGCTCGGCCAGGGCGCGCACCGCCTGGGCCTTGGACTCACCGTGCATCATCTCGCCGACCAGCCGGCCGGTGTAGCGGCCGTCGACGATCTCGGAGACGGTGCCCAGCGCGCCGGTCAGGCCGAGGCGGTGGGCGATGATCGAGGCGAGCTCCACCGGGGTGGCGGTGACCAGCCAGACCCGCTGGCCGGCGTCCAGGTGCTGCTGGGCGAGGTTGCGGGTGCCCGACCAGATGCGGTCGGCCATCAGCTCGTCGTAGATCTCCTCGCCGGCGTCGATGATCTCCTGCACCTCGCGGCCGGCCACGAAGGCCAGCGCGTTGTCCCGCACGGTGTGCATGTCGGTCGCGCTCTCGCTGCCGGCGATCCGGAACTTGGCCTGCTGCCAGACGAAGGAGGCGACGTCGCGGGAGGTGAAGTACTTGCGCGCGGCCAGCCCCCGGGCGAACCAGAACAGCGAGGCGCCCATCATCATCGTGTTGTCGACGTCGAAGAACGCCGCGGCGGTCCGGTCGGGCGCCGGGGTGGTGGCCTCGGTCTCCGCGGCGGCCGCGGAGGCGGCCCCGGCGACGAGGGCGCGGGCCTCCTCGTCCTCGAGCTCGGCGGGGGCCGAGGCAGCACGGCCCCGGAACGGCACTCGGACCACTCCGGACCACCTCCGTGCGTCGGCTCCTCGTCGCTGGCGACCCTAGCGTCGCCGGTTCTCCCGCCGGTCGCCGGTCGGCCCACCCGTGGCGCGTCGCGGGCCGGTCACCGGGGGATGTCGGGCAGCAGCGTCGCCAGCCGGCGCACCGCCCGGTGCTGCAGCGCCTTCACCGCGCCGTCCTTGCGGCCCATCGCGACGGCGGTCTCGGCCACCGACAGCCCGTGCAGGAACCGCAGCACCAGGCAGTCGCGCTGGTCCACCGACAGCTGCTGGACCCCGGCGAGCACCTCGGCCGAGGCCATCCGGCGCAGCACCGCGTCCTCCGGGCCGTCGGTGGCCCGGTCGACCTCCCGCATGTCGGCGGTGCTGACCTCCAGCCGGTACCGGCTGCTCTTCACGTGGTCCAGCACGAGGTTGCGGGCGATGGTCACCAGCCAGGCACCGACGTCCCGGCCCTGGAAGGACAGCGAGTCGATGCGGCGCAGCGCACGCACGAACGTCTCGCTGGTCAGGTCCTCGGCGGTCGCCCGGTCGGCGACCCGGGGGAGCACGTAGCGGAAGACGACCCCGGCGTAGCGGTCGTAGAGCCGGCCGAACCCGTCCCGGTCACCGGACTGGGCGCACCGGACCAGCTCCCAGACGTCGTCCTGGTCGGTTGCGGCGGCACGCGACGGGGTGGGGACGACGGCGTCGTCGGCCGGTGGGCGCGGGACCGGACCGTGCCGGAGCCGGGGCGCCGGGCGGGTTGCGGACGCTGCCGCGGGCAGGGAGCGGGTCATGCCGGTCCGCGCCTCCTCCCGCCCGCCGGGCCGACGGACCCGGACGTCGGCCACCGTGTCGCGCAGGAGGGGAGGCTGCGCCCCGGGGGCCGTGATGACAACATCGTGCCGCTGCGTCCACGTTCCTGCCGTCCGAGACGGCCGATGCTCCCGCGGAGGTCCCTGTGCCGGTCGACGAGGTGCCGGACGACGAGGTGCGCTCCTTCTCCGCGCTGGTCCGGCGGGCCGCGCGCACCGCGGGCAGCTCCCCGGCCCTGGTCGCCGGTGAGCAGCGGCTGACCTGGTCGGAGGTCGACGCGCTGGTCGACCGGTCCGCCGCCGGGTACGCCGCCCGGGGCCTGGCCGCCGGCGACCGGGTCGCCGTCCAGCTGCCCAACGGCGTCGACTGGGTGGTCGCGGTGATGGGCGCGCTGCGCGCCGGCCTCGTCGTCGTGCCGGTCAACACCGCCTTCACCGACCCCGAGGTCGAGCACCTGCTCACCGACTCCGGGGCCCGGCTGCTGGTGGTCCCGCGGGCCCGGCCCGAGCTGGCCGGCGTGCCGGTGGTGGTCGGCCGGCCCACGGCCGACGGCCCGGCTCCGGCGGACCCCGAGGACCCGGCGGCGCTGGCCCTGCTGGCCTACACCAGCGGCACCACCGGCCTGCCCCGCGGCGCGATGCTCACCCACGCCGCGTTGCTGGCCAATCAGCGGCAGCTGCTGGCCCTCGACCCGCCGCCGGTGCGCGCCGGGGACCGGGTGCTGCTCGTGCTGCCGCTGTTCCACGTCTACGGCTTCAACAGCGGCTGGGGCCTGGTCGCGGCCACCGCGGCCTGCGCCGTCGTCGTCCGGGAGTTCGACCCCGCCGCCACCCTCGCGCTGATGGCGGCCGAGGAGGTCAGCGCGGTGCCCGGGGCGCCGCCGATGTACGCGGCCTGGCTGGCGCTGGCCGACGCGGCGGGCAGCGATGCCGTGCTGCGGCGCGGGTTCGCCGCCGTGCGCACCGCCAGCTGCGGCGCGGCCCCCATGCCCGGTGCGCTGTTCGAGGCGATGCGGACCCGCGCCGCCGTGACGGTCTGGGAGGGCTACGGCCTCACCGAGGCGGCGCCGGTGCTGGCCAGCACCCTGGCCACCGGCCGGGCCAAGCCCGAGTGCATCGGCGGACCGCTGCCGGGGATCGAGCTGGTGCTGCGGGACACCGCCGGCGGGCCGACCGCGGGCCCGGACCCGGGCACCCGGGTGCGCGCCGACGTGTTCGGCGACCCGTTCACCGACGAGGACGGCGACGGCGAGGACGAGGCCGGGGAGATCTCCGTCCGCGGGCCGAACCTCTTCAGCGGCTACTGGCCCGACGGCGCCGACGGCCCGGACGCCGAGGGCTGGCTGCTGACCGGGGACATCGCCTACCGGGACGCCGCGGGTGACCTGAAGCTGGTCGACCGGCGGCGGGACCTGGTGCTGGTGAGCGGGTTCAACGTCTACCCCGGCGAGGTCGAGCGGGTGCTGGGCGAGCACCCGGGCATCGCCGAGAGCGCGGTGATCGGCGTCCCGGACCAGAAGACCGGGGAGGCGGTGCACGCCGTCGTCGTCCGGGCACCGGGCGCGGAGGTCACCGAGGCCGAGCTGCGGGAGCACGCCGGCCGGTCGCTGGCCCGGTTCAAGGTGCCGGTGGCCGTGCACTTCGTGCCCGAGCTGCCGCACTCGCTGGCCGGCAAGGTCAGCCGGGCCCGGCTGCGCGAGCTGGGGCTGGAGCGGGCGGCGGCCGCGGCCGCGACGGAGGACGACGGTGCCTGAGCAGCGGCTGCAGCTGCTGACCCGCGCGGGCTGCCACCTGTGCGTCGTCGCCGCGGAGACGCTCACCCGGATCGGCGGGGAGGCCGGCCTGGGCGTCGAGCTGGTGGACGTCGACGCCGACGTCGAGCTGCGCGCCGAGTACGGCGACCGGGTGCCGGTGGTGCTGCTGGACGGCCGGGAGCACAGCCACTTCACCGTGGACGTCGTCCGGCTGCGGCGTGACCTCGGGGTGCCCGGCCCGAGCTGATCCGCCACCCGACGGAGTGGCGGGCGGGGTGGTCCTCACCACAACCGACCCCGCCGACCTGCGCAGACGCGGTCGGCGACTTTGTTCAGGCGTTCACAAGCGGTTACCGTGGCGTTTGCCGGGCGCCGAAGCGCCCGTCTGCCCCCTGAGTCCCCCCGGTCGTCCCCGGCTCCCGCCGGTCGTGACCGGATCGCTGTGGAGTCTGCCCGTGCCCGAGTCGCGGCCCCGGATCGTGCCGGAGGCCACCGTCGCCCGGCTGGCCGTGTACCTGCGGGTGCTGGCCGGTCTCGCCGACGGCGGTCGCAGCCACGTCTCCTCCGGCGAGCTCGCCTCCGCCGCAGGGGTGAACCCCGCCGGGCTGCGCAAGGACCTGTCCTACCTGGGTCCGTGTGGCGTGCGCGGTGTCGGGTACTCCGTGGCCGGCCTGCGGGACCGGCTGACCGACGCGCTCGGCGGTGAGCGCTCGCGGGCCTGCGTGCTGGTCGGCATCGGCCGGCTGGGGTCGGCGCTGGCCGACTACAGCGGGTTCGCCAGTCGCGGCTTCCAGTTCGTCGGCCTGCTCGACACCGACCCGGCGACGGTCGGGCACCAGGTGGGTGGGCTGACCGTCCGCCCGGTGGCCGAGCTGGAGGGGCTCGTCGCCGAGACCCAGGCGACCATCGGGGTCATCACGACACCGGCCGACGTGGCCCAGTCGGTCTGCGACCGCCTGGTCGCGGCCGGGGTGAGGAGCATCTTGAACTTCGCGCCGGTGGCGTTGTCGGTCCCTGCCGGGGTCGACGTCCGGAAGGTGGACCTCTCGGTGGAGCTGCAGGTGCTGGCCTTCCTGGACCAGCAGCGGGACGGCGTGCCGCC
The DNA here is from genome assembly GCF_947486615.1 of uncultured Modestobacter sp. Taxonomy (GTDB): domain Bacteria; phylum Actinomycetota; class Actinomycetes; order Mycobacteriales; family Geodermatophilaceae; genus Modestobacter. Next base: position 489,439 of record NZ_CANKUD010000002.1, on the reverse strand, counting down.
GGTGCTGGCCCCGGTGCGGGCCACCGCCCAGGGCGGTGTCCGATGAGCCTGCTCGCCGTCGGCATCAGCCACCAGACCGCCCCGGTCTCCCTGCTCGAGCAGGTGAGCATGACCGGTGACGACAAGGTCAAGACGCTGCACGAGCTGGTCGACAGCGACCACGTCAGCGAGGCCATCGTGCTGGCCACCTGCAACCGGATCGAGGTGTTCGCCGAGGTCGACCGGTTCCACGGCGGGGTCACCGACGTCAGCCGGGTGCTCGCCCGGCACGCCGGCGCCACGGTGGAGGAGCTCTCCCCGTACGTCACCGTCTACTACGAGGACCAGGCGATCGGGCACCTGTGCACCGTCGCCGCGGGCCTGGACTCGATGGTCGTGGGAGAGACCCAGGTGCTCGGCCAGCTCCGGGCCGCCTACGCGCTGGCCCAGGAGGAGGGCACGGTCGGCCGCGAGCTGCACCCGATCGCCCAGCGGGCGCTACGGGTCGGCAAGCGGGTGCACGCCGAGACCGGCATCGACCGGGCCGGCGCCTCGCTGGTCTCGGTCGCGCTGGACCGGGTGACCGAGGTCCTCGGTGAGCTCGCCGGCCGTCCGGTGCTGGTCGTCGGCGCCGGGTCGATGGGCGCGCTGGCCGCGACCACGCTCGCCCGGCGCGGTGCCGCGGTCACGGTCAGCAGCCGGACGCCGGCCAGTGCCGCCCGGCTGGCCGAGGCGATCGGCGGCCGGCAGGCCGACCTGGAGGAGCTGCCCGCGGAGCTCGCCGCGGCCGACGTGCTGGTCACCTGCACCGGCGCCACCGGCACGGTCATCGGCACCGACGTGGTCAGCGCCGCGCTGGCGGCCCGGGACGGCCGGCCGCTGGCGATCGTGGACCTCGCGCTGCCCCGGGACGTCGACCCGGGTGTCGCCGCACTGCCCGGCGTGCACGTCGTGGACCTGGCGATGCTGCAGGGCGAGCGCGCCGCGCACCCCGGCCGGCCGGTCGAGGGCTCGGTGGCCGCCGACGACATCGCCGCCGCGCACGCCCTGGTCGAGCTGGAGACCTCGCTGCTGCGCGCCGAGCGGCAGGCCGCCGCGGTGGCCCCGACCGTCTCCGCGCTGCGCAGCCAGGCCGCCGAGGTCGTCGACGCCGAGCTGCTGCGACTGTCCACCCGGCTGCCGGACCTGGACGCCAGGTCCCGCAGCGAGATCGCCCGCACCGTGCGCCGGGTGGTCGACAAGCTGCTGCACGAGCCGACCGTGCGGGTCAAGGAGCTGGCCAGTGCCCCCGGCGGCACCGACTACGCCGACGCGCTGCGCGCCCTCTTCGGCCTCGGCCTGGACGGCGACCGAGCCACCCTCTCCGACGCCGTCACCGTCGACCCGCAGCTGCCGGCCGGCACCCCGCTGTCGGCGCTGGACCCGCGGATCGACGCCGCCCGCGACGGTCGCGCCGGCGGTGCCGCGTGACCGCCGCGCAGGCACCGCTGCGGCTGGGCACCCGGGCCAGCCAGCTGGCGCTGACCCAGTCCCAGCACGTCGCCGATGCGCTGACGGCAGCCAGCGGCGTGCCCGTGGAGCTGGTGCACGTGAGCACCTTCGGTGACCGGTCGACCGAGGCGATCAGCCAGCTCGGTGGCACCGGCGTCTTCGTCAGCGCCCTTCGGGACGCGCTGAACTCGCACACCGTCGACCTGGCCGTGCACAGCTTCAAGGACCTGCCGACCGCCGCCGCCCCCGGGCTCACCGTGGCCGCCGTCCCCCCGCGGCAGGACCCGCGCGACGTCCTGGTGGCCCGCGACGGCCTCACCCTCGGCGAGCTTCCCCCCGGCTCCCGGGTCGGTACCGGCGCACCCCGCCGGATGGCGCAGCTGCGTGCCCTGGGGCTCGGGCTGGAGGTCGTGCCGATCCGCGGCAACGTGGACACCCGGATGGGCAAGGTCACCTCCGGCGAGCTGGACGCCGTCGTGCTGGCCCGGGCCGGGCTGGCCCGGCTGGACCGGATGGCAGCGGTCACCGAGGTGCTCGACCCGATCCAGGTGCTCCCGGCGCCGGCGCAGGGTGCCCTCGCCGTCGAGTGCCGCACCGACGACACCCGGGTGCGCGAGCTGCTCGCCGCCCTCGACGACCCGTCCGCCCGCTCCTGCGTCGCCGCCGAGCGCTCGGTGCTCGCGGCACTGGAGGCCGGCTGCAGCGCGCCGGTGGCCGCGCACGCCGAGCTGGCCGAGGCCGAGGACGGCAGCGCCGAGCTCTACCTGCGTGCCTCGGTCACCGCGATCGACGGCAGCGACGGCGTCCGGGGGTCGGCCACCGGGCCGGCCGTCGAGGCCGAGGCGCTGGGCCGCCGGCTCGCCGAGGAGCTGCTCGACCGCGGTGCCGCCACGCTCATGGCGCTGGGCCGATGAGCTCCGCTGGGCCGATGAGCTCCGCTGGGCCGATGAGCCCCCACCCCGCGGCCGGCGCCCGGTGCGCCGCCCGCCCCAACCGTCCCGTACCACCCGCAGCGACCCCCACCAGGGGCAGGAACAGGAGCACGCGATGACGCGCTCACGCAAGCAGAACGGCAACGGGAAGGGCACGGTCGTCTTCGTCGGCGCCGGGCCCGGTGACCCGGAGCTGCTGACCGCCCGGGCCAGCGCCGCGATCGCCGGTGCCGACACGGTGCTGGCCGACCCGGACGTCTCCGCCGCCGTGCGCGAGGCGCTGCAGGAGGCCCACCCGGACCTCGAGCTGACCACCGTCAGCGGCGAGCCCGCAGACGTCGCCAAGGGCGCGGTCGCGGCCGCCAAGAACGGCTCGGTCGTCGTCCGGCTGATCGCCGGTGACCCGTTCACCAGCGACGCCGTGGTGAAGGAGGCGCTGGCCGTCACCCGCACCAGCGTGCCGTTCGACGTCGTCCCGGGCGTCGCGATCGGCACCGCCGTGCCGGCCTACGCCGGGGTGCCGCTGGGCGCGGGTTCGGTGCACGCCGACCTGCGTCCGGTCGACGCCACCGTCGACCTGGCAGCTCTCGCCGCCGCCGCGACCGGCACCGGCAGCCCGCTGGTGCTGCAGGCGAACGCCGAGCAACTGGCCTCCACCGCGGCCGGCCTGGTCGAGGGCGGGATGCCCGGCAACACGCCGGTGCTGGTCACCACCGAGGGCACCGGCACCGCGCAGAAGAGCGTGGCCGCCAAGCTGTCCGCGGTCGCCGAGAAGAGCGCCGGGCTGGACTCCCTCACCGGATCGGTCGTGGTCACCGTCGGCTCGGCCGTCGACAAGCGCGCCAAGCTCTCCTGGTGGGAGAGCCGCCCGCTGTTCGGCTGGCGGGTGCTGGTGCCGCGCACCAAGGAGCAGGCCGGCGACATGAGCGAGCGGCTGCGCGCCTACGGCGCCGTGCCGGTCGAGGTGCCGACCATCGCCGTCGAGCCCCCGCGCAGCCCGGCCCAGATGGACCGCGCCGTCAAGGGACTGGTCACCGGCCGCTACGGCTGGATCGTCTTCACCTCCACCAACGCCGTGCGCGCGGTGCGGGAGAAGTTCACCGAGCTCGGCCTGGACGCCCGCGCCTTCGCCGGGGTCAAGGTCGCCTGCGTCGGGCAGCAGACCGCCGACGCGGTGCGCGAGTTCGGCATCGTGCCCGAGCTGGTGCCCAGCGGTGAGCAGTCCAGCGAGGGCCTGCTGGCCGACTTCCCGCCCTACGACGACGTGTTCGACCCGATCGACCGGGTGCTGCTGCCCCGCGCCGACATCGCCACCGAGACCCTCGCCGCCGGGCTCAAGGAGCGCGGCTGGGAGATCGACGACGTCACCGCCTACCGGACGGTCCGGGCGGCGCCGCCGCCGGCCGCGGTGCGCGAGGCGATCAAGGGCGGTGGCTTCGACGCCGTCTGCTTCACCTCGTCCTCCACGGTGCGCAACCTGGTCGGCATCGCCGGCAAGCCGCACGCCCGCACCGTCGTCTCGGTGATCGGCCCGGCCACCGCGGCCAGCGCCACCGAGTTCGGCCTGCGGGTCGACGTCCAGCCCGAGACGGCGGCCGTCGGGCCGCTGGTCGATGCGCTGGCCGAGTTCGCCCAGGCCCGGCGGGCCGAGGCGGAGGCTGGGGAGTCCAAGTGACCTCCGGCCGGGGCGGGGCGAACCCGGGCTTCGCCCGGGGTCGTCGGCTGCGCTCGACGCCGGCGATGCGCCGGTGGACGGCGCAGACCCGGCTCGCGCCGGCCGACCTGGTCCTGCCGGTGTTCGTCAAGCAGGACATCACCGAGCCGGTGCCGATCGGCTCGATGCCCGGCGTCGTCCAGCACTCGCTGGACTCGCTGCGGAAGGCCGCCGCCGAGGCGGCCGAGGCGGGGATCAGCGGGCTGATGCTGTTCGGCATCCCGGCGGAGAAGGACGCCGTCGGCTCGCAGGCCGACGCCGCCGACGGGATCGTCAACGTCGCCCTACAGCAGCTGCGGGCCGACCTCGGCGACGAGCTGGTGCTGATGGCCGACCTGTGCCTGTGCGAGTACACCGACCACGGCCACTGCGGCGTGGTCACCCCGGCCGGCGTGGTCGACAACGACCCGACGCTGGACCGGTACGCCGCCGTCGCGATCGCGCAGGCCCAGGCCGGGGCGCACGTCATCGCCCCCAGCGGGATGATGGACGGCCAGGTGGCGGCGATCCGCGCCGGGCTGGACAGCGCCGCCTTCACCGAGACGCCGATCCTGGCCTACGCCGCCAAGTACGCCTCGGGCTTCTACGGGCCCTTCCGCGAGGCGGCCGAAGGGGCGCCGCAGTTCGGCGACCGGTCGACCTACCAGATGGACCCGCCGAACACCGACGAGGCGCTGCGCGAGGTCGCCCAGGACCTCGTCGAGGGCGCCGACGCGGTCATGGTCAAGCCGGCCGGGCCCTACCTGGACATCGTCGCCAAGGTGGCCGACGCCGTCGACGTGCCGGTCAGCGCGTACCAGGTGAGCGGGGAGTACGCGATGGTCGAGGCAGCCGCCGCGAACGGCTGGATCGACCGCGAGCGCGCCGTCCTGGAGTCCCTGACCTCGATCCGCCGCGCGGGCGCGGGCTCGGTGCTCACCTACTGGGCGGTCGAGGCCGCCCGCTGGCTGCGCTGATGAAGGACCCCGCTGCCCCCCGGCACTCGCAAGCTCGTGCCGGGTCCCTGCAGCGGGGCCGTTCCAGCACGTCACCGCCCCCGGACGGCGTGCGCTTCGCCGAGCCCGGGGGCTCGTGGCGGCCGTTCTGGCTGACCGCGGCCGCGCTGGCGGTGCTGGCCGCCGGTGCGCTCGCCCTCGACGTGCCCGCCCTGGCGGTCGGCGCCGTCGTGGTGCTCGTGCTGGGCCTGGTGGCCGCCGGCTGCCTGGCGGCCCGCCGGGCGTGGACCGTCCGGCTGGAGGGCCGCGGTCCCGAGGCGGTGCTGCGGGTCGGCCGGGAGCGGCTGTCGCTCACCGAGGTGGACGCCGGGCACCTGCGCGCGGTCCGCGACGGCACGGCCGGGGTGGACGCCGGCGCACCGGTGCTGGGCGGCGGCTGGTCGCTGCCCCGGGGCCGCGCGGGGCTGCCGCTGCGCCGCACCGACGGGACGACGGTGCTCGTGCCGACCCGCGTACCGCGGGAGCTGAGCGTGGCGCTGCTCACCGCCCACCCTGCCGGCGGCACGGACACAGCCGGGCCTGGGAGAGTGGCACCGTGACTGAGCCCTACCCGTACGAGGCCCCGGTGTCGGCAGAGCTGTTCGAGCGGGCCGGGCGGGTGACGCCCGGTGGCGTGAACTCCCCGGTGCGGGCCTTCCGGGCCGTCGGGGGAACCCCGCGGTTCATGGCCTCGGCGTCCGGCCCGTGGCTGACCGACGCCGACGGCCGCCGCTACGTCGACCTGGTCGCCTCCTGGGGGCCGATGATCCTGGGGCACGCGCACCCCGAGGTCGTCGCCGCCGTCACCGCCGCGGCGCGCAACGGCTTCACCTTCGGCACGCCGACCGCCGCGGAGGCCGAGCTCGCCGAGGAGATCGCCGGCCGGGTGGCCCCGGTCGAGCGGGTGCGGCTGGTCAACTCCGGCACCGAGGCGGTGCTGTCGGCGGTGCGGCTGGCCCGCGGGTACACCGGCCGCCCGCTGATCGTGAAGTTCGCCGGCTGCTACCACGGCCACGTCGACGCCCTGCTCGCCTCCGCCGGCTCGGGGGTGGCCACGCTCGGGCTCCCCGACACCCCCGGCGTCACCACCGGCGCGGCGGCCGACACGATCGTGCTGCCCTACAACGACGTCGCCGCGGTCGAGGCGGTGTTCGCCGAGCGCGGTGACCAGATCGCCTGCGTCGTCACCGAGGCCGCCCCCGGCAACATGGGCGTCGTCCCGCCGCTGGACGGGTTCAACGCCCACCTGCGGCGGATCACCGCGGCACACGGCGCACTGCTGCTGGTCGACGAGGTGATGACCGGCTTCCGGGTGTCCCGCGCCGGCTGGTACGGCCTGGACCCGGTGGACGCCGACCTGTTCACCTTCGGCAAGGTCATGGGCGGCGGCATGCCGGCTGCGGCCTTCGGCGGCCGCGCCGACGTGATGGACCACCTGGCCCCCGCCGGCCCGGTCTACCAGGCGGGCACGTTGGCCGGTAACCCGGTCGCCGTCGCCGCCGGGCTCACCACCCTGCGGTTGTGCACCGACGAGGTCTACGCGCACTGCGACTCGGTGGCCGCCACCCTGCGCGGCGCCGCCAGCGCCGCGCTGTTCGCCGCCGGGGTGCCGCACCGGGTGCAGCAGGCCGGCTCGATGTTCTCGGTGTTCTTCGTGCCCGACGAGCGGCAGGTGCGTGACTACGCCGACGCCCGCACCCAGGACGTCGCGGCGCACACCGCCTTCTTCCACGCCATGCTCGCCCGCGGGGTCTACCTGCCGCCGTCGGCGTTCGAGGCGTGGTTCGTCAGCGCGGCGCTGGACGACGAGGCGGTGGAGCACGTGCTCGCCGCGCTGCCCGCCGCCGCGCAGGCCGCCGCGGCCGCCGCCGGTGGCCCCGCGCCCTCGCCGGTCTCCACCGACGCCCAGGAGCTGCAGCCGTGAGCGAGCGTGCGAGCGAACCGATGTGCACAGCAGCTGCGCGAACGCGCACGACGAGCGCCAGCGAGGAGAGCTCGTGAGCGAGACGACCGTCGTCCACCTGATGCGGCACGGCGAGGTGCACAACCCCGCCGGCGTGCTCTACGGCCGGCTGCCCGGCTACCGGCTGAGCGAGGCCGGCGAGGGCATGGCCCGGACCGCGGCCGCCTGGTTCGCCGACCGGGACGTCACCCACCTGGTGGCCAGCCCGCTGGAGCGCGCCCAGCAGACCGCGCAGCCGATCGCCGACACCCTGGGCCTGGAGATCGCCACCGACGAGCGGCTGATCGAGGCGGGCAACTCCTTCGAGGGCAAGACCTTCGGCGTCGGTGACGGGGCACTGCGGCACCCGGGCAACTGGTGGCGGCTGCGCAACCCGTGGACGCCGTCCTGGGGCGAGCCCTACCGGGAGATCGCCGCCCGGATGCTCGGGGCGATCACCACCGCCCGGGACGCCGCCCGCGGGCACGCCGCGGTGTGCGTGAGCCACCAGCTGCCGGTCTGGACGGTCCGGCTGCACCTGGAGGGACGCCGCTACCTGCACGACCCGCGCCGGCGCGAGTGCGGCCTGGCCAGCGTCACCTCGCTGACCTACGACGGCGACCGGCTGGTCGGGATCGGCTACGCCGAGCCCGCCGGCGCCACCGACCCGGACGCGGTGCCCGGTGCGTAGCCGGCTGGCCGCGGCGCTGGGCGCCACGGCTCTCCTCGCCGCCGGGTGCTCCACCGGCGGCGACGCGGTGGACGTGAACAACGGCGGGGAGTTCCGCTTCGTCGCGAGCACCCCGGCCGGCGAGGTGATCCCCGAGGCGGAGCGGAAGAGCGCGCCGGAGTTCTCCGGCACGCTGCTGGGCGGCGGTGACTACGACTCCGCCGAGCTGGTCGGCGACGTCGCGGTGCTCAACTTCTGGGGCTCCTGGTGCCCGCCCTGCCGGGTCGAGACGCCGGAGTTCCAGGAGGTCTACGAGGAGGTCCGGGACGACGGGGTCCAGTTCCTCGGGCTGAACGTCAAGGAGACGAACCAGCAGTTCGCCGACGCCTTCGTGGAGAGCAAGGGCATCACCTTCCCCTCGCTCTACGACCCGCGGGGTGAGGTGGCGCTGGCCTTCCGCGACTACCCGGCGGACCGCATCCCCTCGACGATCGTGCTGGACCGGGACAGCCGGGTCGCGGCGGTGTACACCGGTGAGGTGCGCCAGGACGATCTGCGATCGGTGCTGGCCGCGCTCACCGAGGAGGCCTGACCCGTGGTCGACGCGATCAAGGAGCTGATCGGCGACGGACCGCTGCTGGTGGCCGCCGCCGTCGCCGCGCTGGCGGGCCTGATCAGTTTCGCCTCGCCCTGCGTGCTCCCCCTGGTCCCCGGCTACCTGTCCTACGTCACCGGCCTGGTCGGCAGCGGAACTCGGAGCGCCGCCCCGGTCGCCGATGTCCCGGCCGGGGGAGGCGGGGCGACCGTGGCCACCGCCGTCCGGCCGGTCGACGAGCGGGCTTCCCGCGGCCGGATGGTGCTCGGCGCCGCGCTGTTCGTGCTCGGCTTCACCGTCGTGTTCGTGGCGATCAGCAGCGCGGTCGGCGGGCTGGGCCGGCTGCTGCTCGAGTACAACGACGTGATCACCCGGGCGATGGGCCTGGTCACCATCGTCGTCGGGCTGGGCTTCCTGGGCTGGCTGCCCTTCCTGCAGCGCACCGCCCGGCTCACCGCGCGGCCCGCGGTCGGGCTGGCCGGCGCGCCGCTGCTGGGCGTCGTCTTCGGCCTGGGCTGGACGCCGTGTCTGGGTCCGACGCTGGCCGCCGTGCAGAACCTGGCCTTCAGCGAGGCGACGGTGGGGCGCGGTGCGTTCCTCGGCCTCGCCTACTGCCTGGGCCTCGGCGTCCCCTTCGTACTGGTCGCGCTGGGGGCGCGCTGGGCGGTGGGGGCGATGTCCTTCCTGCGCCGCAACGCCCGCACGGTCACCCGGGTCGGCGGGTTCGTGCTCATCGCCGTCGGCCTGCTGCTGGTGACCGGTGCCTGGACCGAGATGATGCAGTGGCTGCGCTCCTGGATCGGCGCCTCCGGGCTGGGGGAGTCCTTCCTGTGACCACCACGGCCCCGCCCCGGTCGGCCGCGCCGCCCACCCCGCCGTCCCCGCCCTCGCCCGGCCGCCGGGTGCTGGCCCGGCTGCTGCGCTGGTGGCGCCAGCTCACCGCGATGCGCACCGCGCTGGTGCTGCTCTTCCTGCTCGCCGTCGCGTCGATCCCCGGGTCGCTGCTGCCCCAGCGCTCGCTGTCGCAGAGCAACGTCACCCAGTACCTGGCCGACAACCCCACGCTGGGGCCGTGGCTGGACCGGTTGTTCCTGTTCGACGTGTTCAGCTCGCCGTGGTTCGCCGCGATCTACCTGCTGCTGTTCATCTCCCTCATCGGCTGCGTGCTGCCCCGGGCACTGGAGCACGGCCGCTCGCTGACCGCGCCGCCGCCGGTGGCCCCCCGGCACCTGCACCGGCTGCCCGAGCACGGCGAGCTGCCCACCACGCTGGCCGGCCCGGCCGCGCTGGACGTGGTGGAGGAGGAGCTGCGGGTCCGCCGGTTCCGCGTCGCCCGCCGGGAGGGCAGGTCCGGCCCGGAGGTCTCCGCGGAGAAGGGCTACCTCCGCGAGACCGGCAACGTGCTCTTCCACCTCTCCCTGCTGGCCCTGCTGCTCGGCCTGGCCGGCGGGAAGATGTGGGGCTACGAGGGCAGCATCCTGGTCACCGAGGGCCAGGGCTTCTGCAACGCCTTCCAGCAGTACGACACCTACTCCGCCGGTCCGCTGGTCGACAGCGCCGACCTCTCCCCGCTCTGCGTCGACCTGGCCGACTTCCAGGCCGAGTACGAGGAGAACCTCACCGCGGCCTCCTACCGGGCCGACCTCAGCTACGAGCTGGACGGCGGCGAGCCGGTGGACACCACGATCGGGGTCAACGACCCGCTGCGGATCGACGGCGACCGGGTCTACGTCACCGGGCACGGATACAGCCCGGAGTTCACCGTCACGCTCCCCGACGGGACGACGTTCTCCGACCTGTCCGCGCCGTTCCTCCCCGCCGACCAGGGCACCATGCTCAGCCAGGGCGTGCTCAAGCTCCCCGACCTGGGCGCCGGCCGCACCGACCAGCTGGCCATCGAGGGCTTCTTCGCCCCGACCGGGGTGCTGCAGGCCGGGGTGGTCACCTCCGTCGACCCGCGGCCGCTGGACCCGCAGGTCGGGATCATCGTCTACACCGGCTACCTGGGCCTGGACTCCGGGCTGGCGCAGTCGGTCTACTCACTGGACCAGCGGCTGATCGACCGCGGCTCGCTGACCGAGCAGGCCCGGGCGAACCTGGTGGTGGGGGAGTCGCTGACGCTGCCCGACGGCACCGTGGTCACCTTCAGCGGCTACCAGCAGTTCGCCGCGCTGCAGGTCTCCCACGACCCCGGCCAGGTCTGGGTGCTCGGCGCCGCCATCGCCGTCCTGGTCGGCCTGCTGGGCATGCTGCTGGTGCGCCGTGAACGGGTCTTCGCCCGCGTCGGCCCGGCGCCCGACGGCGGGGGTACCGTGCTCTCGATCGGCTCGCTGACCCGGGGCAGCGCCGACACCGGCCCGCGGTTCACCGCGCTCACCGACGACCTGCGCACCGCCCTGGCGGCTCGCGCACCCGCATCCCGCCCGTCCGCCGAGGAGGCACCGCCGTCGTGATCGACGAGTCGCTGGCCACGCTGTCCGACACGTTCTTCTCCATCACCGTCGCGCTGTACTCCCTCGCGATGGTCGCCTTCTGCGCGGAGCTGGCCTTCGGCCGTCCCGCGCGCAGCCGCCAGCTCGTCGCCGCCGGGACCGGAGGAACGGACGACGCGACGCCCGTCGGCCCGGACGGCGAGGCGGCCGAGCCCGCCCGTGCCCGCCGGCTCGGCCTGGTGGCCATGGTGCTCACCGGCCTGGGCGCGGTCACCCACACCGCCGTGCTGGTCTTCCGCGGGCTGGCCGCCGACCGGCTGCCCTGGGGCAACATGTACGAGTTCTCCACCGCGGTCGTGCTGGTCGCGGTGGTCGCCTACGGCGTGCTCGCCGTCCGGGCGCCGGCGCTGCGGCACATCGGGGTCTTCGTGCTGGGCCCGGTGGTGCTGTCACTGGTCCTCATCGGGCTGTTCCTCTACGTCGAGACCGGGCCACTGGTCGCGGCGCTGCGCTCGTCGTGGCTGGCCGTGCACGTCAGCACCGCCACGCTGGGCTTCGGCATCTTCTTCGTCAGCGGCATCGCGAGCCTGCTGTACCTGCTGCGGTCCCGGCACGACGAGCGCGTCGCCACCGGGGAGGTCGCCGGCGGTTCCTCGCTGCTGGACCGGCTGCCCTCGGCCGCGGCGCTGGACCGCACCGCGCACCGCACTGCGGTCTTCGGCTTCCCGATCTGGACCTTCGCCGTCATCGCCGGGGCGATCTGGGCGGAGAGCGCCTGGGGCCGGTTCTGGGGCTGGGACCCGAAGGAGACCTGGGCGTTCATCGCGTGGGTCGTCTACGCCGCCTACCTGCACGCCCGGACGACGTCGGGGTGGCGCGGTCGCCCGTCGGCGTGGGTGAACGTGGTCGGGCTGGTCGTGATGATCTTCAACCTGCTGTTCGTCAACCTGGTCTCCACCGGGCTGCACAGCTACGGCGGGGTCAGCTGACCCGACCGGGCGACCCAACCGCTCACTGAGCGTCACGCATGGGTGAAACGACACCGTGCGGTACGTCTGCGGCTCGCCCGTCGCATGCGGATCGTGGCATCCTGACGGCATGACTGAGCGCCGTGGGGATCACCGTGGGTAGGCACGCGGCCGGCGACGGGGCCGGGGTGCACCCGCTCGTCGCTGCCGCGCTGCAGCAGTCGGCGGCCGTCGAGCCGGGGGAGCCGCGGCACCTGGCCGGTGCACCCCGGGCGGCCGACGGTGAGCCTGGTGGCCTCGGCTGGCCGGGGGAGCCCGGTGAGGGCACCGGCCTCGGCTGGCCCGCCGGCACCGAGGACGCAGCCGGCTCGGCGGTCGACCAGTCGGCCGACGCGCAGCCCGGCGCCGAGCCGCGGCCGGCCCGGCGCAAGCTCGGCTGGCGGCGCCTCTTCGGCGGCGGCAGCCCGTCGTCCGACAGCGCGGCGCGGCAGAGCACCGCCGCGTAGCCGGGCACAGCCGGCGCACAGCCGGCCTCTCGGACGCCACGAGCCGTCAGCCCCGGGTGGGGCTGACGGCTCGTCGTCCGTCGGGAGCGGCCCTGGGGGGCCGCCGGTCAGCTCAGGCTGCCGTCGTCCCGGCGGGTGCGCCGTTCGAGCTCGCGGAGGAACTCCGGATCGTCGTCCGGCGCGACCGGCCGGGTGGGCCGCTGCCCACGGGGCGGACGCGTCGGCCGCGGCGGGCGACCGGGCCGGTCGACACCCCCGGGACCGCCGCCCTGCGCGGACGCCGCCCGCATCACCAGCACGACCACGGCCACCGCGATCACCAACATCACCAGGAAGACCATCAGGCCACCCCCCTCATCGCCTCCCAATGTACGACCGCGGCGATACTCGGACCCGGTGATCTCGCCCCGCGGGGGCCGGACGCCGTCCCCCTGCCGCCTCGACCCGGTGTCGGGGGCGCCCGCACACCAGGACCGGAGGCCGTCATCGACGCGGTGGACGAGCAGTTGATCAGCCTGCTGCGGGCCAACGGCCGGGCCAGCTACGCCGAGCTGGCGCGGCAGGTCGGCCTGTCGGCGCCCTCGGTGCACGAGCGGATCGGCAAGCTCGAGGCCGCCGGGGTCATCACCGGCTACCGCGCGGTGGTCGACCCGGCCGCCGTGGGCCTGGGGGTGACCGCCCTGGTCGGGGTGATCGAGAGCGACCAGGTCGACGACACCGGCCTGGAGGAGGCCATGGGTGAACTGCCCATGGTCGAGGACTGCTGGCGGGTCGCCGGGAGCGAGGGGTATGTGCTGAAGGTGCGCGTCCCCGACATCCGGGCACTCGAGGACACCATCAGCGCGTTGAACCGGATCAGAGGGGTGGCGCGGACCCGCACCACCGTCGTCCTCTCGACCAAGTGGGAGGGCCGTCGTGGCTGAGCAGGACAGGACACCGCAGGGCAACGCGACCGGGGCGACCGCGCCCGCGGGCGGGGCATCGGGTGAGCCGAAGGTGGTGCAGTGGCTGCTGCTCTACACCCTGGGCCGGCTGGCCATCGCCGCCGCGCTGGTGGCCCTGCTGTGGGTGCTCGGGCTGCCCGGCACGCCCGGCTTCCTCTTCGGCGTGCTGCTGGCGATGCCGGTCTCCTACCTGGCGCTCGGCCGGGTGCGCCAGCAGCTCACCACCGCCCTGGTGGTCCGCGCCGAGCGCAAGGAGGCGCTCCGCGCCGAGCTCCGCGGCACCGACACCGACTGAAGAAGGACCTCGCTGCCCCCCACCCCTCGCTCCGCTCGCGGCGGGACCCTGCAGCGAGGCCGAAGCAGCGGGGCCTCCGTCAGCTGAGGGCGAGGCCCAGGCCGAGCAGGACGCCGGTGGCGAGGGTGAGCTGACCGGTGGCCTTGAGCGCCCCGATCAGCACCGGGCCCCGGCCGCCGCCGAGGACGGTGCGCACCGGCGGCACCGCCAGCGTCACGGCCAGCAGCGCGAGCAGCGCCCAGGGGCGGGTGACCCCGATGGCGACCACCACGGCGAAGGCGACGACCAGCAGCCCGGTGTAGGCCAGCCGGGTGCGGGCCTCGCCCAGCAGCACCGCCAGGGTGCGCTTGCCGACGGCGGCGTCCCCGTGCACGTCGCGCAGGTTGTTGACCACCAGCAGGGCCACCGAGAGCAACCCGATCGGCACCGAGGCGGCGAAGGCCAGCCCGTCCAGCGTCTCGGTCTGGGCGAACGTCGTGCCGACGACGGCGACCAGGCCGAAGAACACGAAGACGAACACCTCGCCCAGCGCGCGGTAGCCGTAGGGGATCGGCCCGCCGGTGTAGGTCCAGGCGGCCAGGATGCTCACCGCGCCCACGGCGACCAGCCACCAGCTGGACACCGCCGCCAGCGCCAACCCCGCCAGCCCGGCCACCGCGAAGGACAGCAGCGCCGCGACCAGCACCTGCCGCGGGGTGGCCGCCCCGGAGCCGACCAGCCGCATCGGGCCGACCCGGTCGGCGTCGGTGCCGCGCTTGCCGTCGGAGTAGTCGTTGGCGTAGTTCACCGCGACCTGCAGCGACAGCGCCACGACCAGCGCGAGCAGCGCCGGCCCGAGCCGGAAGCCGTCGAGGGCGGCGGCGGCGCCCGTGCCGACGAGCACCGGCGCGAGCGCGGCGGGCAGCGTGCGGGGGCGCGCCCCCTCCAGCCACTGGGCGGGGGTCGCCATCAGTCGGTTCCCTTCGGCGTGCGTTCGATGGTCGTGCGTTCGGTGAGCAGGGCGGCGACGGACCGGCGGTCGGGCTTGCCGGTGTGCAGGGTGGGGACGGCGTCGAGCAGCACCAGCTCCCGGGGTGCGGCCGCGGCACCGAGCCGGGTGGCCACCCAGGGCCGCAGCTGGGTCAGCTGCGGCACCGCGCCGGGGGCGGCGACGACGGCCGCGACCACCCGCTGGCCCCACTCCGGGTCGGGCCGGCCGGTGACCACGGCGTCGGCGATCGTGGGGTGCGCGCGCAGCACCGCCTCGACCGCCTGCGGGGCCACGTTCACCCCGCCGCTGATCAGCACGTCGTCCAGCCGGCCGTGCACGGTGAGCCGGCCGCCGTCCCACGCGCCGGCGTCCCGGGTGCGGAACCAGCCGTCGACGAACGCGGCGGCGGTGCCGGCCGGGTCGCGCCGGTAGCCGTGCGCCAGCACCGGGCCGGCCAGCTCTATGCCCTCGGCCACCCGCACCGACACCCCGGCCAGCGGCACGCCGTCGTAGACGCAGCCGCCCGCGGTCTCGCTCATGCCGTAGGTGGTGCGCACCTGCACCCCGGCGGCCCGGGCGTCGTCCAGCAGGCCCGGGTCGGTGGCGGCGCCGCCGACCAGCACGCCGTCGAAGGAGGCGAGCACCTCCGGCTCGTCGGCGAGGTACCGGCGCAGCTGGGTGGGCACGAGTGCGGTGTACCGGCGGTCCCCGGCCGGCAGCCGGGCGGCGGCGTCGGCCAGGGTCGAGCCGCGGGTGAGGACGGCGGGCTCCCGGCCGGCCAGCGCGCTGCGGACCAGCACCTGCAGCCCGCCGATCGCCGAGGTGGGCAGCGCCAGCAGCCAGCTGCCCGGGCCGCCCAGGCGGTCGAGGGTGGCGGTGGCGGAGGCCCGCAGCGCGGCGGCGGAGAGCAGCACGCCCTTGCCGGTGCCGGTCGACCCGGAGGTCACCACGACCAGGTCGGTGCCCGGCTCGAGCGGGTCGTCGGGCGCCAGCACGGCGCGGGCGGCGTCGGCCGGGCCGGTGCCGGCGGGCAGCACGGCCAGCGGGGCCGCGCCGTCCAGGGCGCGGCGCAGCGCGGGCCAGACGGTGGTCAGCACCGCCGCGGCCGCCTCGGGCGGCGGCGCGGCCACGAGGGTCAGCTGGCGGTGCACGAGGAGTCAGGCTACGGCGGGCTCTCAGAACAGGTCGGACGCAGCTCAGAACAGGTCGGGCACCAGGGCGAGGACGACGAACCTGATGGTGCGGCCGGCCAGGCAGGCGACGACGAACGTCCGCAGGCTCATCTTCGAGGTGCCCGCGTAGAAGGCGATCGCCAGCAGCGGCGGGATGCCGACCGACCCGCTGAGCAGCACCACGCCGGGGCCCCAGCGGCCGGAGAGCAGCCGGATGCCCAGGGCGTTGACCCGCTTCAGCCAGCGGCCCACCGGCCGTAGCGCCCGCTTCACCGGCCCACCCGGCGGCGGTTCCCCGGCCTCCTCGGCGGCGGCGATCTCCGCGGCCTCCTTGGCGCCCCGGTCGCGCAGCTTCTGCGACCACCGGGAGGTGGCCGCCCCGCGGGCGGCGGTGAAGAGCACCACCTTGCCCACCGTCTGGCCGATCGCCGCGGCGACGGCGCCGGCGACCGCGACGGTCGGTGACTGGGCGACCGCCAGGCCGATCACGTAGGCCTCGACCGGCAGGAAGGGGGTGACGGCGGAGACCGCGCCGACCACCAGGCCGAGCGCGATCAGGCCGATCGTGCCGGCGTCAGGCACTGGTGGCGGCGCCCTGCGGCACGTGCGGGATGTCCTTCGGGACCTGCAGGCGCAGCACCCGGCCCAACGACCAGATCTTGATCACCAGCACGGTCGAGGCGGCGACCAGGGCCACCCACTGCTGGTCGGGCAGCACGACCAGCAGGGTGATCAGCAGGGTGGTGTTGGTGACCTTCGCGACCACGTGCCAGTTGAGCGTGTAGGCGAGCCGGTCGATCAGGAAGAAGTAGTTCGGCGACAGCACCGGCCAGCGCATCGGCAGCAGCGTCAGCGGCAGGTCGACCACCACGAACTGGAACAGGAAGACCGCGATCGGCCAGGGCGCGTCGACGAACTGGAGGAACACGATGGCGCAGCTCACGCAGTTGATCCGGTCGCAGACCACGTCGAAGACGGCGCCGAACCGGGTCTCCTGGTCCCGCCAGCGGGCGATGTTGCCGTCGGCGGAGTCGCCGATCCAGTAGGTGAGGTAGCCGGCGAGCAGCCAGGGCCAGGAGTGCTGGACGGCGGCGGTGGCCACCAGTGCCAGCGAGGCGACCGTCCGGACGACGGTGACCGCGTTCGCGGCGTTGAGCAGCTGCCGCGGGTCCTCGCACCCGCACCCACGCACGCCGCAGCGGACCGGCAGCCCGGGACCGCGGGGGGTGCGGTCGGCGGGGACGGTCCGTGGGGCCGTCGAGTGGGCCACGGTGACCTCCGGGTTCTCGGGCGCCGGACGGCGCGGACTGCACGCTAGGCGGCGTCCGCCCGGTGCACCAGCAGCGTGGCCGGGTGTTCGCCGGGCGCCCGCCTAGGCTGTCCTCCGTGGTCACCGCCCCGTCCGACCCCGCCGACCCGCTGGCGGCGCACGTCTGGTCGGTGCCGATGCGCACCCGCTTCCGCGGCCTCGACGTCCGCGACGGCGTGCTGGTGCAGGGCCCGGCCGGCTGGGGCGAGTTCTCCCCGTTCTGGGACTACGACGCCGTCGAGAGCCGCCGCTGGTGGCGCAGCGCGCACGAGGCGGCGGTCCTCGGCTGGCCGGACCCGGTGCGCGCGGCGGTGCCGGTGAACGTGACCGTGCCGGCGGTGGGGCCGGCGCAGGCGCACGCGATCGTGACCGCCTCGGGCTGCCGCACCGCGAAGGTGAAGGTCGCCGAGCCCGGGCAGTCCGACGCCGAGGACGAGGCGCGGGTGGAGGCGGTGCGCGACGCGCTCGGGCCGGACGGCGCGATCCGGGTGGACGCGAACACCGCCTGGGACGTCGACACCGCCGTGGCCCGGATCACCGCGCTGGACCGGGTGGGCCTGGAGTACGTCGAGCAGCCCTGCGCGACCGTCGAGGAGCTGGCCGCGGTGCGCCGGCGGGTCGACGTCCGGATCGCCGCCGACGAGGTGGTCCGCCGCGCCGCCGACCCGCTGCGGGTCGACCTGCGCGAGGCCGCCGACGTCGTGGTGCTCAAGGTGCAGCCGCTGGGCGGGGTGCGGGCGGCGCTGGCGGTGGCCGAGGCGCACGGGCTGCCCTGCGTGGTCTCCTCGGCACTGGAGAGCTCGGTGGGGATCGCCGCCGGCGTCGCGCTGGCCGCGGCGCTGCCGGAGCTGCCGTTCGCCTGCGGGCTGGCCACCGTGGCGCTGTTCACCGGCGACGTGACCAGCGAGCCGCTGCTGCCGGTCGACGGCGCCCTGCCGGTGGTGCGCCCGGTGCCCGACCGGCTGGCCGAGGTCGCGGCCGACCCGGCCACCGAGCAGCGCTGGCGGGCCCGGCTGGCGGAGGTGCAGGCCCGGTGAACCCGAGCACCGCCTTCGCCCGGGTGCTGGTCGACGAGCTGGTCCGCGGCGGCGTCACCGACGCGGTCGTCGCACCCGGTTCGCGCTCGGCCCCGGTGGCGCTGGCCCTCGCCGACGCCGAGGTCGCCGGCCGGCTGCGGCTGCACGTGCGGATCGACGAGCGGACGGCGTCCTTCCTGGCGCTCGGGCTGGCCAAGTCCGGTGGCCGGCCGGTGCCGGTGCTCACCACCTCCGGGACGGCGACCGCGCACCTGCACGCGGCGGTGCTGGAGGCGCACGAGAGCGGGGTGCCGCTGCTCGCGCTGACCGCCGACCGGCCGCCGGAGCTGCGGGCCACCGGCGCGAACCAGACGATCGACCAGGTCGGCCTCTACGGCGGCGCGGTGCGCTGGGCGCTGGACGTCGGGGTGCCCGAGCCCGGCCGGGAGGTCGCGCAGAACCGGTACTGGCGCTCGGTGGTCGCCAAGGCGCTGGTGGTCGCCCGTGGTGAGCTGTCCGGCGACCCGGGCCCGGTGCACCTCAACCTGGCCCTGCGCGAGCCGCTGATGCCCACCGACGCCGCGCCCGGCACCCGGCCGGCGCTGCCCGCGGGTGAGTTCGCCGGCCGGCCGGACGGCGCGCCGTGGACCACGGCGGTCACCGACGGCAGCGGACGGCGCAGCGCCCCGCTGACCGGTGCCGGCCCGGCCGGGAGCGCCCGCACGCTGCTGGTCGCCGGCGATGCGCCGTCGGCGGTCGGGCGGGCCGCGGCGGTCGTCGCCGACCAGCGCGGCTGGCCGGTGCTGGCCGAGCCGAGCAGCGGCGCCTGGGGTGCGGCCGGTGCGCTGCGCGGGCCGTCGCTGCTGCTGGGCGCGGCCGACTGGCTGGCCGCGCACCGCCCCGACCGGGTGGTGGTGGTCGGCCGGCCGACGCTGTCCCGGCCGGTCAACGCGCTGCTGGGCGACCCGGCGGTGAGCGTGGAGACCTACGGTCCGACGCCGCGCTGGGCCGACCCGGGTCGTGGCAGCACCGTGGTCGGCAGCGCCCAGCTCGACCCGGGGCTGGCGCTGCGCGAGGTGGGCCCGCGGCCGGCTGCCGGCTCCGTCGCCGGGGGCTGGGCCGCGGCCTGGTCCGAGGCGGCCGCGAAGGTGGGCCGGGCGGTGGACGCCGAGCTCGACGAGCACGTCGGCCGCGGGCTGACCGCCGCGCGGCTGGCCCGCGACCTGGTCGCCACGCTGCCCGCCGGGGCGCTGCTGGTGCTCGGCTCCTCCACGCCGGTGCGCGACGTCGACCGGCTCGCCGTCCCGCGGCCGGGGCTGACCGTGCTGGCCAACCGGGGCGTCGCCGGGATCGACGGCACGATCTCCACCGCGGTCGGTGCGGCGCTGGCCCACCAGGGCGCCGGCGGTGGCCCGGCGTTCGCGCTGATGGGCGACCTGACGTTCCTGCACGACCTGACCGGGTTGCTGCCCGGCTCCGGTGAGCCGCGGCCGGACCTCACCGTCGTCGTCCCGGACAACGACGGGGGCGGCATCTTCGCCCAGCTGGAGCCGGGGCAGCCGCAGTACGCGGCCAGCTACCAGCGGGTGTTCGGCACGCCGCACGGCCGGGACCTGGTCGCGGTGGCCCGGTCGCTGGGCTGGGCGGCGACCGCGGTGAGCGACGCCGCGCAGCTGGTGGCGGCCCTGGGCGCGGGCGGCCCGCGGGTGGTCGTCGTCCGCACCGACGCCGCGGCCGAGGCGGCCCTGGCGGTGCGGTTGCGCGAGGCTGCCGCAGCGGCGCTGGCCGAGCTGCAGCCCTAGCTCTGGGCGAGCGGACGCAGGTCGGTCGCCGGGGTGGCCTGGGACAGCAGCAGCTGCTCGGCCTCCGCGGCCTCCAGCGGCTTGGCGAACAGCCAGCCCTGGGCCAGGTCGCAGCGCTCGGCGCGCAGCAGGTCGCGCTGGGCGCCGGTCTCCACGCCCTCGGCGACGACCTCCAGCCCCAGCGTCCGGCCCAGCTGGACCAGGCCGTGCACGATCGCGGCGTCCGCGCCGGCCTCGTCGAGCAGGCTCACGAACGACCGGTCGATCTTGAGCACGTCCACGTCGAACTGGCGCAGGTAGCTCAGCGACGAGTAGCCGGTGCCGAAGTCGTCCAGCGCCAGCCGGGTGCCCAGGGCGCGCAGCTCCGCCAGCCGTTCGGCCACCGCGTCCGGGTCGGTGACCAGCGCGGTCTCGGTCACCTCCAGCACCAGCGAGGACGGCGTGATGCCACTGGCGGTCAGCGCCTCGGCGACCTGCTCGACCAGCGTGCCGCCGGCCAGCTGCCGGGCGGAGACGTTGACCGCCATCGACAGCGGCGGCGACCCGGGGTGGGCGCGCTGCCACCGGGCGGCGGTGCGGGTGGCCTCGGCCAGCACCCAGCGGCCGATCGGCACGATGTGCCCGGAGTCCTCGGCGACCGGGACGAACCGGTCCGGCCCGATCGCGCCGAGCGTGGGGTGCTGCCAGCGCAGCAGCGCCTCGAACCCGACGACCCGCTCGGTCTGCAGGTCCACGACCGGCTGGTAGACCAGCCGCAGCTGGCCGGCGGCCAGCGCCCCGCCCAGCTCCCGCTCCAGCTCGATCCGCTCCAGGGCGGCGGCGCGCATCTCCGGGTCGAAGACCACCCAGGTGGCGCGGCCGGCGGCCTTGGCCCGGTACATGGCGATGTCGGCGTCCCGGAACAGCGACAGCGGGGTGGCCTCCGGCTCGGCGGCGACGATGCCGATGCTGGCGCCGACGGTCACCCGGTGACCGCCCAGGTCGACCGGCTCGCCGATCACCTGCAGCAGTCGCTCGGCCAGCGAGGCGGCGGCCGGCAGCCCGCCGCGGGTGTCGTCGACGAGGACGGCGAACTCGTCGCCGCCCAGCCGGGACACGGTGTCCGCGGCCCGGACCACGCCGAGCAGCCGGCCGGCCACCGTGCGCAGCAGCTCGTCGCCGGCCAGGTGGCCGAGGCTGTCGTTGACGTCCTTGAACCCGTCCAGGTCCAGGCACAGCACGATCGGCGCGGTGCCGTTGCGCCCGGCCCGGCGCAGTGCCTGCTCGGTGTGGTCCAGGAACAGCGAGCGGTTGGCCAGCCCGGTCAGGCCGTCGAAGAACGCCTGGTGGGCCAGCTCCTGCTCGGCCTCCTTGCGGGCGGTGATGTCGTAGACGCCGACCACGATCCCGCCGACGTCGGGGTCGGTGAGCAGGTCCACGGCCCGGCCGCCCAGCCACACCACCCCGCCGCGGGGGTGTCCGCCGCGCAGCTCCACCTCCACCGGCTCACCCGGCACGGAGCCGGCCCGGTCCAGCACCGCGCGCACGTCGGCCGGGTCGATGCCCAGCCCGCCCAGCAGGTCGGGCAGCGAGCACCCGGCGGATGCCGGCCGGCCGAGCATGTCGGTGAGCGTGGTGGAGTCTGCGGTGAGCCGGCCGGCGAGGTCGACGACCACCACGGCGTCCGAGGAGTTGACGGCCAGTGCCTCGAACCGCCGGGCCTGGGAGTCCACCAGCGCCCGGGCCCGGGCGCTGTCGGAGAGCAGCCGCTGGGCGCGGACGACCATCAGTGCGGTCAGCGTGAAGGTGGCGAGCAGGCCGGGGAGCGGGTCGATGTCGGTGCCGGTCAGCCACGCCCGGACCTCGAACACGCCGGGGACCAGCAGCGGCAGGAACGCCAGGACCATCCGGACCCGACCGACGACCGAGTCCGAGGACTCCCGTGCCCGCCCCGCGGGGCCCTGCTGCGACGCCCACGGCACGGTCGCCAGCAGGACCGCCCCGACCAGCCAGCCGGCGTCCAGCCAGCCGCTGACGGTCTCCGCGGAGGCCAGCAGCAGCCACGCCATGTCCGAGCCCAGCCAGGCCGCCGTGCCGAGGCCCAGCAGCAGGGCGGGCCGGGTGAGCTGCGAGCGCAGCACCACCCCGCGGACGACGAGCCCGAGGGCCACCGCGTCCAGCACCGGGTACGCCGCCCAGGCGACCTTGGTGACCAGGGGCAGGGCGGCGTCGGTCAGGGTCGACTGCACCGAGCTCTGCCAGACGACGAGGAGGGCCACCACGAGCACGGCGGCGCCGTCGAGCAGCGAGTGGAACCGCGCCCGATCGCCTGCGTCGTCGTCCCGGGCGTACAGGGTGAGCGCGATGCCCAGGGCGACGTAGGAGGCGAGGTAGGCCGGGTCGCCGAGCGAGACGTCCGGTGCGCTGCCGGTGACCCAGGACTGCACCTGCCAGACCACGTCTCCGACGGCGTTGAGGGTGACGGCGGCGGCGAACCAGCGGCCGACGCGGCCGGCCGAGCGGCGCCGGACGCCGATCCAGGCGGCGACCGCAGCCCCGACGGTGACGACCTGGTAGGTGACCGCGGCGAACGTCGTCCCGTCGGTCACGACGACCAGGGACACCAGGACGGCGGCGAGCAGCAGCCACGCGGCGGCGAGAGCCCTGCCGCGGTGGTGCGCCGTCCAGCTGCCCATGTCCTGCGTCCCCCGATCGATGATGCTGACCTGGAGCGTTTCGGAACATCGGGGCGATGTCTTCACCTGACCGGGTCATCCGCCGGTCGGTGCCCCCCGTCCGGGGGAGGTGGCTCAGTCCTCCAGTGCGGCCTGGAAGGCGGCGAACTTGGCCTGGGTCTCGGCGAGCTCGGCGATCGGGTCGGAGCCGGCGACGATCCCGCAGCCGGCGAACAGCCGGGCCTGCCGGCCGCCCTCGGCGCCGGTCAGCTCCGCGCAGCGCAGGGCCAGGCCGAACTCGCCGTCGCCGCGGGAGTCCAGCCAGCCCACCGGCCCGGCGTACCGCCCGCGGTCCATCCCCTCCAGCTCGCCGATCACCCGGGCGGCCGTAGCCCGGGGGCTGCCGCAGACCGCGGCGGTCGGGTGCACGGCGCCGACCAGCTCGAGCAGCCCGGCGGCGTCGTCGTCCCGCTGGCGGCCGCGGACGTCGGTGGCCAGGTGCCGCACGTTGGGCAGGGTGAGCACCTCCGGCCGGTCGGGCACCACGAGCTCGTCGACGTGCGGGCGCAGCGCGTCGGCCAGGGAGTCGACGGCGTAGGCGTGCTCGGCGTGGTCCTTGGCCGAGGCGGCCAGGTCGGCGGCCAGCCGGTCGTCCTCGGCGCCGGCGCCGCGGGGGGCGGTGCCGGCCAGCACCCGGGAGTCGATGTCGCGGCCGGTGCGGCGCAGCAGCAGCTCGGGGGTCGCGCCGAGCAGGCCGTCGACGGCGAAGGTCCAGGTGTCGGGGAACCGCTCGGCCAGCCGGAGCAGCAGCCGCCGGGGGTCCAGCGGGCGGTCGGCGGTGACCAGCAGGTCGCGGGCCAGCACCACCTTGTCCAGCTCGCCGGCGCCGATCCGGGCGACCGCGGTGGCCACGGCGCCGCACCAGGCCATCGGGTCCAGGGCGCCGTCGGCGTAGGCGAGCCGGCCGATCGAGGTGGCGGCGTGCTGCGGTGAGGTCTCCACCACGGCGTGGTGGTCGTCGGCGTCCCCGGTGACGGTCACCCAGGTCTGCCCGTCGCGCCGGCCGACCACCACCTCCGGGACGACGAAGACCGACGTGCCGGCGACGGTGTCGAAGGCGATCGAGCCGAAGACGACCGGGCCGGAGCCGGGCACGCCGAGCGGGTCGTCGATGACGGTGCGGGCGCACCGGTCGGCCCACCAGGCGGTGGCCTCGGCCAGCGCGCCGGGCCCGGAGACCTCCAGCCGGTCGGCCTCGCCCCAGGCGACCAGGCCCTCGCCGCGGCGCACCCAGGCCAGCGCGCCGTCCCGGGGGAGCAGGGTGAGCAGCGGGGTGCGGCGGGCGCCGAGCGGGGTGGTGGTGACGGCGGCCTTGCCCGCGGTGGTGCTGACGGCTGCCGTGGTCACCGCTCCAGCGTAGGAGGGGCGCAGGTAGCGTCGCCGACGTGGCGACCGGTGGAGGACCTGAGGCGGCGGGGGTGCGGGCCGGGCTGGACAAGCGCCCGGCCGAGGTCGCGGCGATGTTCGACCGGGTCGCCGGTCGGTACGACCTGACCAACACCGTGCTCTCCGGTGGCCTGGACGCCGGCTGGCGGCGGGCCACCCGCGAGGCGCTCGGCGCCCGCCCCGGCTCCACCGTGCTGGACGTCGCCGCCGGCACCGCGGTCTCCACCGTGGAGCTCGCCGCCGGCGGGGTGCACGCGATCGCCTGCGACTTCTCCCAGGGGATGCTGCGGGCCGGGGCATCCCGTCCGGTGCCCAAGGTGGCCGGCGACGCGATGGCGCTGCCGCTGGCAGACCAGAGCGTGGACGGCGTGGTCATCTCCTTCGGGCTGCGCAACGTGGCCGACCCGCAGGCGGCGCTGCGTGAGTTCGCCCGGGTGACCCGGCCCGGCGGCACGCTGGTGGTCTGCGAGTTCTCCAGCCCGGTGTGGCGGCCGTTCCGCACCGTCTACACCGAGTACCTGATGCGCGCGCTGCCGCAGATCGCCCGCGCGGTGAGCAGCAACCCCGAGGCCTACGTCTACCTGGCCGAGTCGATCCGGGCGTGGCCGCCGCAGCCGGAGCTGGCGCGCTGGCTGCAGGCCGCCGGGTGGGGCGGCGTCGAGTGGCGCGACCTCACCGGCGGCGTCGTCGCCCTGCACCGCGGCACCCGCCGCTAGTCCTGAGTGAGCATTGCTCAAGTCATCGCATCGACGGCCTAGGCCTTCTATGGAGATTGAGGTTTTGGGGCGGTGGATCGAGTGAACGAGGGCAGACGCACGAGGCGCTGCCGCCTCGGGAAGGACTCTCATGTGGCGGCTCGTATTGGGATGGCTCGCTCTTCGGCTGCTCGTTGGTGAACGGCGAGCCATTGCGGAGACCTCGGGCAGCGCCGCCCGTGCCGCCGACGTAGACCAGGACGATGGTCCCAAGCCGGGTCCATGGGTAGCGGACGATCGATTCGCGCTGCATGCGAGCTCGACCTATCAGACAGCTCGATGGCGAGCATCCGCAACAGTGCTGTTGGCTCTCGTCATTTTGCTCATTTTTCAGGCTATCGACAATCCAGAGGCATTGCCAGTGGGTAGTGATGTCAGGTGGCGCGAACTGGTTGACGATTCGAAAATACCCATGAGTACCGCCACGGACGTCGTTCTGGCACTTTTGGCGGTGGAGGCGACCTTGAGCATTGCGCTGGCCGTAGGCGCGCCGGCGATGTCTCTACGAGATGATGTCAAGTCGTACGCCGGGGCCTTCGCCTGGGCACAGATAGCCGTCGTCGTCGCGGTCTTTACCGCGGCGTTGGCATTGGCCGTGGCTTCCACTCAGTGGTTTAGTCGCGAGTCGGTGGGTCGCGCTGGCGCAGTGACTATCCTATCTTTCGTAGCCTTGCTGGCCGTCGCCTTGTCTGCAGCGATCACTAGGTATGCCGGGCAGGAGACGTACGACCGAGTCCAAACCCGACGGAGCCTCAAAGAACTGAACTCGAGCGACTGGGCGTCTCGGCGGCTAAAGGCGTCCCGCCTGCCGATAGGTGTAGCCCGGGCTTCCTTCGCGGGAATCATCGGAATTTCGGTGTCCGCACTAATCGTAGGCTGGCAGTACATATCTGGAACTGCAAGCCCTTACGCTTTGCCGTGGCCTGTTCGACTTCTCTACGGGACAGGTGTCGTAGCCCTGCTCGTGACCGTCGTAGTCGGTCTCACCAGTGGGGTCTGGAAAAGCAAGCGCGGTACGTCAACAGTCGACCTCTTGATCTCTCGGCTGCTGAGGGCTGCGTCTCTCGTCGGCTTGACTGCAACATTCACAGCAGTCGCGGTATCGGTCCCATCGTACGAGGGCAGGATGCAGGTGGGGTTGCTCATCGTGGGTGGATTGTGGCTTCCGGCGGTGCTGCTGTACTTGGCGAGGAAGTCGGGTCGCGGGCCGGCCGTGTTCGCTGTACGCGCCCACATTGAGTGGGCGGCGCGGCGGCGCGAGAAGCTGCAAGAGTATCTAAATGACGAAGAGAGCGACCTTCGGCCCGTCATCTAATGCGACCGTCCTTCTGAGCCCCTTGGTCCGCTGCGTCGTCTGCCAAGCAACGCGCCAGGTGCGTTACAGGCGGGTGTGCCCACCAGGCGGGCGGTGGGGCGGACGGGTGCGGTAAGCCGGGACCAGTCGGCATCCCGGCTGCCGCGGACCTGCCGCTCGTGCCGCGACCTACACGACGTCTGCGCCTACCAGGACGGCGGCGCCCCGAACTGCACCAGTCTCGTCAATAGCCAGGGACTCCTCTCGGCGTGGCGTGACGCGGACTGGCATCCCGGACCGCAGAGTCAGTCATGGCCCGCCGCGTGGCGCAGCTGAGGTTTCCAGTGCTCCCCGTAGAGGGGAAGCCAAGAGGGGTGTCGTGACAAGCAACAGAGCTGCCCTAAAGAATGCGTTTCGGCCGGCCGCGGAGCTCGACGACCCGGAGCGTTTCGCGGGCCGCAGCAAGCAAGTGCGTGAGTTGGCGGACTCTCTCCATGCCATCGGATCGACGCCACTGATTTATGGCGACCGAGGTTTAGGGAAGTCCAGTCTCGCCCTGCAACTGAGGCTCATCGCTATGGGCAACCTAGAGCTACTTGCGCACCTCAAGGCTGAACGATTGGCCTTGTCTGCCGACGACTTCTACCTGGTGTTCTATGTGACCTGCACCGACGCTACCAAGACTTTCAGTGACCTTCTTCAGGCGCTCGTCAATTCTGCTGAGAGTGTCGACAACATTGCATCCACATCAGGCGACGCTGCCACCCAGCTAATCGACCGTACGACACGCAAGAAGCTCACTCTGAAAATGGTGGAGCTGGAGAGTACAAGAAAGTATCAAACTGAATCTCAGCGTTTATCTTATCAAGACCTGAACCTTGAAGAGAAGCTGCTTCAGCTGTGTGAGTTGCTAACGAACGCCACTGGACAGCGAGTGCTTTTCATTATAGATGAGCTAGACCGCATGGAGAATACTGCTGGCCTGGCCAGCTTTCTCAAGGCTGCATCCAGCGAAGATTTGAAGTTCGTACTGGTGGGGATTGCGGACCATGTGACGGATCTCCTGGCGGACCACCAGTCGCTCGAACGCCGCCTTATGCCGGTGAAGGTCCCACTGATGGAGGAGGCGGAGCTTGGTCAGATCGTACTGAAGGCGCAGCAGTTCCTGCAGGAGAACGGTATAGATATGGCGTTCTCGCAAGAGGCCATCCTTCACTTGGCTAAGATGGCCGCTGGTTTTCCCTGGTTTACGCACGTTATCGGACAGCAGGCTGTGGTCGATGCAGATGAACGCAATATCAAGCTCGTTTCAGCCCTGGATGTGCGGCGCGCCGTCTCCGGAATAGTGGAGAACAGGTTCGCGCAGCAGTTTGCTGACACCTACCAAATGGCAGTAAGAGACTCTGTTAATAGAGAAAAGACGCTAAGGGCTTTCGCCAACTGGCGCGAGGTGGATATCCCGACCGGTGAGGTCTATAAAATTCTCAATCGACTAAAGGTGAATGGCGGATCAACATACCGGGCACACTTGTGTACGCTCGACTATGGTTCCATTCTCTTTGTCCCCTCGTTCCAAAAGCGCGGACTCGTAAGGTTCAGGAACGAGATGTTCAAGACCTATGTGCGGCTGCGTCCGTCCATCTACGATGGGATTGACGACGAGGTTCGCGACGCCTGGGCTGCGCACTATAGGGAGTGACAGTCCGCGTGGCGGGCCGCGTCTCCAGGTGGCCTTGCCGGCGCTCGGGCGGTTCGCCGTGGGCGGAGGGTGCGCCGGTTTCCGCGGTGTGGCACCGGGCACGAGGGTCGGCATGACCACTCCCGCGCCCCAGCCGCCCTCGCCGTCCCCGTCGCCGACCGACCCGGTGTCCCCGCCGTCCCCGGCGCCGGTCCCGACCCCTGGCCCCACCGACCCGACCGCCCCGCCGCCGGCCCCCGGCCCCGGCCCGCTGTGACCTGACGTCCCAGCTCAGCACGGCATCAGGACCCCCGGTGTGAACTCGGTCACCGGGGGTCCTGGCGTTCCGGTGCGTTGCATGGATAGGCTTCGACCGCTCGACTTTGTGAAGTAGTTCACAAGCGCCGCCCCGGGTGTCCCGGGGCCGAGTGGAGGTCGTCTCCGTGGTCTGCACGACGAGGTGCACACCCGACGCGGGTGCCGCAGCGATCGCCGCTGCGCCCACCGCCGAGGGGGTGAGCCACCGCTGATGCTGTCGAACTACGTGCCGCTCGTCGGCCTCTTCGTGCTCGCCGCGGGCTTCGCGCTCTTCTCGGTGACCGCCGCGCCCTTCATCGGCCCGCGCCGCTACAACCGCGCGAAGGTGCAGGCCTACGAGTGCGGCATCGAGCCGGTCGACCAGCCGCTCACCGGCGGCCGGATCCCGATCAAGTACTTCCTGACCGCGATGTTGTTCATCGTCTTCGACATCGAGATCGTCTTCCTCTACCCGTGGGCGGTCGCCAACGACGCGCTGGGCCTGTGGGGTCTCGGCGCGATGGCCGTCTTCATCGGCACGGTCTTCATCGCCTTCGCCTACGAGTGGCGCCGCGGGGGGCTGGAGTGGGACTGACTCACACCACACCGACCACGGAGAGGGGGCGCTGACATGGGGCTGGAGGAGAAGCTGCCCAGCGGCGTCCTGCTGACCAGCGTGGAGAAGCTGGTCAACTGGACCCGCAAGTCCTCGCTGTGGCCGGCCACGTTCGGCCTGGCCTGCTGCGCGATCGAGATGATGGCCTCGGGTGCGGGCCGCTACGACCTGGCCCGCTTCGGCATGGAGGTCTTCCGCGCCTCCCCGCGCCAGGCCGACCTGATGATCGTGGCGGGGCGGGTCAGCCAGAAGATGGCGCCGGTCCTGCGGCAGATCTACGACCAGATGCCCGAGCCGCGCTACGTGCTCGCCATGGGCGTCTGCGCCAGCTCCGGCGGCATGTTCAACAACTACGCGATCGTGCAGGGCGTCGACCACATCGTCCCGGTGGACATGTACCTGCCCGGCTGCCCGCCGCGGCCGGAGATGCTCACCGACGCGATCCTCAAGCTGCACCACAAGATCCAGCACCAGCCGCTGGGCGCCAAGCGCGCCCGCGAGCAGGCCGCCGCCCGCGCGAACGGCACGGCGCCGGAGCTGCACCTCGCGATGCCCTCCAGCGTCCGGGCCGACCCGGCTGCGCGCCGGGCCTACGAGCAGGCCGCTGCCGACGGTCGCACCGGTCAGTTCGCGATCGAGCAGCGCGGAGGCAACGCCGTCGCCTTGCCCGGAGCCGACCGGTGAGCGACGAGGCCGGTTTCGGCGCCGCGACCGCCCCCGGCGGGGGCTTCCGCAAGGGCGCCTTCGGGGTCACCGGCAGCGGCGACACCTCCGGGTTCGGCGGTCTCGTCCGGGTCGAGCCCGGTGGCGCCGTCGCGCTGCACTCCACCGAGCGGCCCTACGGCGGCTGGTTCGACGAGGTCACCGACGCGCTGACCGACGCGGTCGGCGAGGCTACGTACACCGCTGCCGTGCACCGGGTCCTGGTCGACCGGGGCGAGATCACGTACTTCCTCGCCCGCGAGCACCTGCTCACCCTGGTCCAGGCACTGCGGGACGACGAGGCGCTCCGCTTCGAGCTGTGCAGCAGCGTCTCCGGCGTCGACTACGCCGACAGCGGTGGCCCGGCCGCGGGGCCCGGCCGGCCCCGGCTGCACGTCGCCTACCACCTGACCTCGATGACCTACCGCCGCCGGATCCGGCTGGAGGTGGCCGTGACGGCCGAGGACCCGCACGTCCCCTCGGTCACCTCCGTCTACCCGACGGCGGACTGGCACGAGCGGGAGGCCTGGGACATGTTCGGCGTCGTCTTCGACGGCCACCCGGCGCTGACCCGGATCCTCATGCCCGACGACTGGGAAGGCCACCCCCAGCGCAAGGACTACCCGCTCGGCGGCGTCCCGGTCGAGTACAAGGGCGCCCAGATCCCCCCGCCCGACGAGCGCCGGAGCTACCGATGACGACGGCCGAGCGAGCATCGCAGGGAGCGCCAGCGACCGAGGAGCGGAACGAGACCAGAGTCGAGGCGAAGACACAGTGACGACCACCCAGGACCCGTACGCAGGTTCACGGGCGACGACCGAGGGCCGGGTCTACACGGTCACCGGCGGCGACTGGGACCAGACCTTCGGCGCCGACACCCACGACGACGAACGGCTCGTCGTCAACATGGGCCCGCAGCACCCCTCGACCCACGGGGTGCTCCGGCTGGTGCTCGACCTCGAGGGCGAGACGGTCACCCAGGCCCGCGTCGTCATCGGCTACCTGCACACCGGCATCGAGAAGACCACCGAGTACCGCACCTGGACCCAGGGCACGACCCTGGTCACGCGGATGGACTACCTGGCCCCGCTGTTCAACGAGACCGCCTACTGCCTGGCCGTGGAGAAGCTGCTGGGCATCGAGGTGCCGCAGCGCGCGCAGACCATCCGGGTGCTGGTGATGGAGCTCAACCGGATCGCCTCGCACCTGGTCGCGCTGGCCACCTTCGGCATGGAGATGGGCGCGCTCACCGGCATGACCAACGGCTTCCGGGAGCGGGAGCTGGTCCTCGACGTGCTCGAGGAGATCACCGGGCTGCGGATGAACCACGCCTACGTCCGCCCCGGCGGCCTGGCGCAGGACCTCCCCGAGGGCGCCGTCGAGTCCGTGCGGGAGCTGCTCGCCGTCCTGCCCGAGCGGGTCGCGGGCACCCACCGGCTGCTCACCGGCCAGCCGATCTGGCAGCGCCGGCTCAAGGACGTCGGCTACCTCGACCTCACCGGTTGCGTGGCCCTCGGCGTCACCGGCCCGGTGCTCCGTGCGGCCGGGCTGCCCTGGGACATGCGCAAGGTCGAGCCCTACCTGGGCTACGAGACCTACGACTTCGAGGTGCCGACGGCCGACACCTGCGACGCGTGGGGCCGCTACCTGGTGCGGATGGGCGAGATCACCGAGTCCATCAAGATCATCGGTCAGGCGCTGGACCGGCTGGAGCCCGGCCCGGTGATGGTCGAGGACAAGAAGATCGCCTGGCCCGCCCAGCTGTCCCTCGGCGCCGACGGCATGGGCAACTCCCTGGACCACGTCCGGCACATCATGGGCCAGTCGATGGAGGCCCTGATCCACCACTTCAAGCTGGTCACCGAGGGCTTCCGGGTGCCGGCCGGCCAGGTCTACACGGCGATCGAGTCCCCCCGCGGGGAGCTCGGCTACCACGTGGTCAGCGACGGCGGGACCCGCCCGTTCCGGGTGCACGTCCGCGACCCCAGCTTCGTGAACCTGCAGGCCACTGCGGCGATGAGCGAGGGCGGCATGATCGCCGACGTCATCGCCGCGATCGCCTCGATCGACCCCGTGATGGGGGGAGTCGACCGATGAGTGCCCTTCCCGGCTCCGCCGAGGGGACGGCGGTCACCGGGCTGGACTCCAGCCCGGTCGAGCCCGCCGCCCCGGACCTGCCGCCGCTGACCGCGCAGACCGAGGCAGAAGCGCGCGAGGTCATGGCCCGCTACCCGCAACCGCGCTCCGCCCTGCTGCCGATGCTGCACCTGGTCCAGTCGGTACAGGGCTACGTCTCCCCGGAGGGCGTCGGCTTCTGCGCCCGGCTGCTCGGGCTGACCAAGGCCGAGGTCGGCGCGGTCGCGACCTTCTACACGATGTACAAGCGGCACCCCACCGGCCGGCACCTGGTCAGCGTCTGCACCAACACGCTGTGCGCCGTCCTCGGAGGGCAGCGGATCTACGACGCCGTCTCCGCCGACCTCGGCGTGGGCCACGACCAGACCACGGCCGACGGCGCGGTCACCCTGGAGCACGCCGAGTGCCTGGCCGCCTGCGACTACGCCCCCGTGGTCACCGTCGACTACGAGTTCTACGACCAGCAGGACGTCGACTCGGCCCGGGAGCTGGTCGCCGCGCTGCGCCGCGGGGAGAAGCCACCGCCCACCCGGGGCGCGCCGCTCACCGACTTCCGCGGCATCTCCCGCCAGCTCGCCGGCTTCTCCCAGCGCGCCGACCTCGCTGCCGAGCGGGCCGCCATCGACGCGCCGTCGGCAGGTGAGCCGACGCTGGTCGGGGTGCGGCTGGCCGCCGAGCGCGGCGAGGTGGCCCCGCCGATGCGGCACCCCGAGCCGGAGGTCGCCCCCGAGCCGGACGTCGAGCCGGCCGGTGGCCGCGGGGAGACCGACTCCGAGCAGGCCGCGGACACCGCCGTTGCCTCCGCCGACACCCCGGCCGAGCGGGCCGGCGCCGCCCAGCACCACCCCGACGCCCCCGAGCCCGCCGGCCGGCAGCCGGCCGAGCGCGGCGGCGAGGGCACCGACACCCCGGCCGGCCACTCCCAGGCCGTGGCCGGCGACGCGAGAGAGCGGGACGCCTGAGATGCCGCTGACCCCTGTGCTCACCGCGCGGTTCGCCGAACCCCGGTCGTGGACGCTGGACACCTACGAGCGCACCGACGGCTACCGGGCGCTCCGGTCGGCGCTGGGGATGGCGCCGGACGACGTCGTCGCGCTGGTCAAGGACTCCGGCCTGCGCGGCCGCGGCGGCGCCGGGTTCCCGACCGGCATGAAGTGGAGCTTCATCCCGCAGCCCAAGCCGGGGGAGACCCCGACCGGCCCGGCCGCGGCGCCGAAGTACCTGGTGGTCAACGCCGACGAGGGCGAGCCGGGCACCTGCAAGGACGTGCCGCTGATGATGGCCGACCCGCACTCCCTGGTGGAGGGGGTGATCATCACCGCCTACGCGATCCGGTCGCAGTTCGCCGTCATCTACGTCCGCGGCGAGGCGGTGCACGCCCACCGCCGGCTGATGGCCGCCGTCCAGGAGGCCTACGCGGCGGGTTACCTCGGCAGCGACGTGCTCGGCTCGGGCTACGACCTGGAGCTGGTCGTGCACGCCGGCGCCGGTGCCTACATCTGCGGTGAGGAGACGGCGCTGCTGGACTCGCTGGAGGGCTACCGCGGCCAGCCCCGGCTCAAGCCGCCGTTCCCCGCCGTCGCCGGGCTGTACGGCTCCCCGACGGTGATCAACAACGTGGAGACGCTGGCCAGCGTGCCGTACGTCGTGCGCGGCGGCGCCGAGTGGTTCACGACGATGGGCCCGGAGAAGTCGCCCGGCCCGAAGATCTACTCCCTCTCCGGCCGGGTGGTGCGCCCCGGCCAGTACGAGGCCCCGATGGGGACGACGATGCGCGAGCTGCTGGAGATGGCCGGCGGCGTGCGCCCCGGGCACGAGCTCAAGTTCTGGACGCCGGGCGGCAGCTCCACGCCGTACTTCACCCCCGAGCACCTCGACGTCCCGCTGGACTTCGACTCGGTGGCGAAGGCCGGCTCGATGCTCGGCACCACCGCGCTGATGGTCTTCGACGAGACCGACTCGATCGTCGAGGCCACCCTGCGGTTCACCGAGTTCTACGCGCACGAGAGCTGCGGCAAGTGCACCCCGTGCCGGGAGGGCACCTACTGGCTGGTCCAGATCCTGGAGCGACTGGTGCACGGGCAGGGCCGGGCCGCCGACCTGGACCTGCTCACCGACACCTGCGACAACATCCTGGGCCGGTCGTTCTGCGCCCTCGGTGACGGCGCCACCAGCTGCATCGCCAGCTCGCTGAAGTACTTCAAGGACGACTACGTCGCGCTGCTGCCGGCCGACGAGCAGGCCCGCCTGGGCCGGTCGCTGCGGCTCGAGCCGGTTGGAGCAGGCCGATGACCACCACCCCCGCCGTCCCCGAGCCCGCCCCAGCGCTGCCGCCGGGCATGCCCGGCCCGCACACCCCACCGGACGCCGTGCACTGCACCATCGACGGCTTCCCGGTCGCGGTGCCCAAGGGCACGCTGATCATCCGGGCCGCCGAGCAGATCGGCGTGCAGATCCCGCGGTTCTGCGACCACCCGCTGCTCGACCCGATCGGCGCCTGCCGGCAGTGCCTGGTGGAGGTGGAGGGCCAGCGCAAGCCGGTCGCCTCCTGCACCACGCCGGTCGCCCCGGACATGGTGGTGCAGACCCAGCTGAGCAGCCCGGTCGCGGACAAGGCCCAGCAGGGCACGATGGAGCTGCTGCTGGTCAACCACCCGCTGGACTGCCCGGTCTGCGACAAGGGCGGGGAGTGCCCGCTGCAGAACCAGGCGATGAGCAACGGTCGCGCCGAGAGCCGGTTCACCGACACCAAGCGCACCTACCCCAAGCCGCTGCCGATCAGCTCCCAGGTGCTGCTGGACCGCGAGCGCTGCGTGCTGTGCGCCCGGTGCACCCGGTTCAGCCAGCAGGTGGCCGGCGACCCGTTCATCGAGCTGTTCGAGCGCGGCGCGCTGGAGCAGGTGGCGATCTACGAGGACGAGCCGTTCGAGTCCTACTTCTCCGGCAACACCACCCAGATCTGCCCGGTCGGCGCGCTCACCAGCGCCACCTACCGGTTCCGCGCCCGCCCGTTCGACCTGCGCAGCGAGCCCAGCGTCTGCGAGCACTGCGCCAGCGGCTGCGCCCAGCGCACCGATTACCGGTGCGGCACGGTGACCCGTCGGCTGGCCGGCGAGGACCCGGCGGTCAACCAGGAGTGGAACTGCGACAAGGGCCGCTACGCCTTCCGGTACGCCAGCAGCAACGAGCGGCTGATGACGCCGCTGGTCCGCCGGGACGGCGAGCTGCAGCCGGCCTCCTGGCCGGAGGCGTGGGCCGCTGCGGCCGAGGGGCTCCGGCGGGCGCGTCAGGCCGGCGGGGTCGGCGTCCTGCCGGGCGGCCGGCTCACCGTCGAGGACGCCTACGCCTACGCCACCTTCGCCCGGGTCGCGCTGGGCACCAACGACGTCGACGCCCGGGCCCGCGCGCACTCCGCCGAGGAGCTGGCCTTCCTGACCACCCACGTGGCCGGCACCGCCCCCGGCGCCGGCGCGGTCACCTACGACGACCTGTCGGCGGCACCCGCGGTGCTGCTGGTCGGCTTCGAGCCGGAGGAGGAGTCGCCGATCGTCTTCCTGCGGCTGCGCCGGGCGACCCGCACCGCCGGCCTGCAGGTGTTCGACGTCGCCCCGTTCGCCACCCGGGCAGCGGAGAAGCTGCAGGCCACCGTGCTGCCGACGGTCCCCGGCCAGGAGACCCGGCTGCTGCAGCAGCTCGCGGCCAACCCGGTGGACGGCGTCCTGGCCGAGGTGGCCACCGCGCTGTTCCGGCCCGGCGCGGTCGTGCTGGCCGGCGAGCGGCTGGCCGAGGTGCCCGGCGCCCTCACCGCGCTGGCCGCGCTCGCCGCCGAGACCGGCGCCCGGATCGGCTGGGTGCCCCGCCGGGCGGGGGAGCGGGGCGCGGTCGAGGTCGGTGCACTGCCGACGCTGCTGCCCGGCGGCCGCACCGTGGCCAGCG
Organism: uncultured Modestobacter sp.; assembly: GCF_947486615.1. GTDB lineage: Bacteria > Actinomycetota > Actinomycetes > Mycobacteriales > Geodermatophilaceae > Modestobacter. Next base: position 454,214 of record NZ_CANKUD010000002.1, on the reverse strand, counting down.
CCGCCGACCGCGCCGCGGTGGCCCAGCGCTGGGGAGCCGACGTCCCGGCCACCCCCGGGCGTGACCTCACCGGCATCCTCACCGCCGTCCGGGACGGCGCACTGGGCGGCCTGCTCGTCGGCGGCGTCGACCCCGCCGACCTGCCCGACCCGCTGCTGGCCGAGCAGGCGCTGGCCGCGGCCGGGTTCGTGGTCAGCCTGGAGCTGTTCCCCTCCGCGGTCACCGCGCACGCCGACGTCGTCCTGCCGGTCGCCGCCGCGCCGGAGAAGGCCGGCGCCTACCTGGACTGGGAGGGTCGGGTGCGCCCGTTCGACGCGACGCTGCACGGCACCGGCCAGCTCAGCGACGGCCGGGTGCTGCAGGGCATCGCCGAGCACCTGGACCTGGACCTGCGGCTGGGGTCGATCAGCGAGGTCCGGGCCGAGCTGGTGGCCCTCGGCGGCGCGGCCTCCGCCCCAGAGGTGCCCGCGGTCGACGTCGAGCCGGCGCCGCTGCCGCAGCTCGCCGAGGACGAGGCGGTGCTCGCCTCCTGGCGGCAGCTGGTCGACGTCGGCACGCTGCAGCGCGACGAGCCCGGACTGGCCGGCACCGCCCGCCCGCCGGCCGCCCGGCTGGGCAAGGACACCGCCCGCCGGCTGGGCGTCGCCGACGGCGACCCGCTCACCGTCACCGGCCCGGCCGGGGCGATCACCCTGCCGGTGCGGCTGGTCGACATGCCCGACGGCGTCGTCTGGCTGCCGATGCGCTCCCCGGGCAGCGAGGTGCGCAGCCAGCTCGGTGCCGGTCCGGGGTCCGTCGTCCGGCTGGCCGGCCCGCCGCCGGTGCCGGCAGGGGCTCTGCCCACCCCTGCGGGAGCGACGTCGGTCTCCAGCCTGCGGGGGGAGGGGTCATGAGCGTGCTCGCCGCCGCCGACCAGCCGACGCTGGAGGACTTCGGCACCGACGTCTGGTGGATCGTGCTCATCAAGATCGTCGGCATCTTCGGGGTGCTGGTGCTGATGACGCTGTTCGCCATCGTCTTCGAGCGCAAGGTCGTCGCCCGGATGCAGCAGCGGATCGGCCCCAACCGGGTCGGGCCGCGCGGTTACCTGCAGAGCCTCGCCGACGGCCTGAAGCTGGCGTTCAAGGAGGACATCATGCCGGCGCTGGCCGACAAGCCGGTGTACTTCCTGGCGCCGGTCATCGCCACCATCCCGGCGTTCCTGGCCTTCTCGGTCATCCCGCTGGGCCCGACGGTCAGCATCTTCGGCGAGCGCACGCCGCTGCAGCTCATCGACTCCCCGATCGGGGTGCTCATCGTGCTGGCCTGCTCGGCGATGGGCGTCTACGGCATCGTGCTCGGCGGCTGGGCGTCCGGGTCGACCTACCCGCTGCTCGGCTCGCTGCGCAGCGCCGCACAGATGATCAGCTACGAGATCGCGATGGGCCTGTCGATCGTCGCGGTGTTCCTCTACGCCGGCTCGATGTCGACCTCGGAGATCGTGGCCGCGCAGGCCGACGGCACCCAGCTGTCCTTCTTCGGCCTCGAGTTCACCGGCCCCAGCTGGTTCGCCGTGCTGCTGCCGGTCTCCTTCGTCATCTACGTCATCGCCGTGGTGGGCGAGACCAACCGGGCGCCCTTCGACCTCCCGGAGGCGGAGAGCGAGCTGGTCGGCGGCTTCCACACCGAGTACTCGTCGCTGAAGTTCGCGCTGTTCTTCCTGGCCGAGTACATCAACATCGTCACCGTCTCGGCGCTGGCCGCCACGCTGTTCCTCGGCGGCTGGCGCGCACCGTGGCCGATCTCGATCTGGGACGGCGCCAACACCGGCTGGTGGCCGCTGCTGTGGTTCTTCGCCAAGGTCGTCGTCGCGCTGTTCGTCTTCGTCTGGCTGCGCGGCACGCTGCCCCGGCTCCGCTACGACCAGTTCATGCGCTTCGGCTGGAAGGTGCTGGTCCCGGTCGGGCTGGTCTGGATCCTCGTCGTGGCGACGCTGCGCGCCGTCGCCCGCGAGACCGACCTGGACGCCGGCCAGGTCGCCGTCTTCGTCGGGGTGCCGATCGCGCTGGTGCTGCTGGGTGGCCTGCTGCTGGCCTCCCGGATGCGCAACCGGGACACCCGGGTCGCCGCCCGCGAGGCCGCCGCCGGTGGACCGGCGCCGGCCGGACCGCAGGTGCTGGACCCCCGGGGCCGGGACCGGGCGCCCGGCGGGTACCCGGTGCCCCCGATGGACCTGGTGGTGCCGCCGTCACCGCGGCTGCGCAGCCGCGAGTCCGTCGGGGCCGGGACCGTGGTCGGCACCGGCCGGCGCAGCAGCTCGACCACGCCTGAGGAGACCGACGATGTCTGAGCCCACCCCGCCGGCCACAGGGACGACGTCGGGCGCCGAGCCGGCCCGGCGGGAGGGCACGGCCATCGCCCGGCAGTCCTCCGCTGCGCCGGCCACCACCGCCCCCGGCAAGCGGTCCAGCTGGCTGCCCGGGCCGGCCCAGGGCTTCGGCGTCACCTTCGCCACGATGTTCAAGAAGGTGACCACCGAGTCCTATCCCGAGGTCCCGAAGCAGACCAAGCCGCGCTACCACGGCCGGCACGTGCTCAACCGGCACCCCGACGGCCTGGAGAAGTGCGTGGGCTGCGAGCTGTGCGCCTGGGCCTGCCCGGCCGACGCCATCTACGTCGAGGGCGGGGACAACACCGAGGACGCCCGGTTCTCCCCCGGTGAGCGGTACGGCGCGGTCTACCAGATCAACTACCTGCGCTGCATCTTCTGCGGGCTGTGCATCGAGGCCTGCCCGACCCGGTCGCTGACGATGAGCAACGACTTCGAGCTCGCCGACGACGACCGCCAGGCGCTGATCTACACCAAGGAGCAGCTGATGGCCCCGCTGCTGCCCGGGATGGAACAGCCGCCGCACCCGATGCGGCTGGGCGAGGACGAGCAGGACTACTACGTGCGGGCGCCGCAGCCCGGGTCGGGCGCCGAGCCGGTGATCGGGGAGCGGGCGTGAACGTCCTGATGGCCGCGGCTGCGGACACCGAGGTGGTCATCGGCACCGGGGAGACGATCGTCTTCTGGGTGCTCGGCCCGGTCGCCCTGGCCGGTGCGCTCGGGATGGTGCTGTCCCGCAACGCCGTCCACTCGGCGCTGTGGCTGGTGCTCACCATGCTCAGCCTGGGGGTCTTCTACGTCGTCCAGGAGGCGCCGTTCCTCGGCGCGGCGCAGATCATCGTCTACACCGGCGCGATCATGATCCTCTTCCTGTTCGTGCTCATGCTGGTCGGCCGGGAGAGCTCGGACTCGGTGGTCGAGACGCTGCGCGGGCAGCGGGTGGCGGCGCTGGTCCTGGGCATCGGCTTCGCCGGCCTGGTCGGGGCCGGCATCGCCCGGGCCACCGAGGACCTGCCGGTGGCCGGGCTCGCGGCGGTGCAGGGCACCGAGGGCGGGGCGGCCGCCGGCAACGTCGAGGCGATCGCCGGCGTGCTCTACGGCCGCTTCGTGCTGGCCTTCGAGGTCACCGGCGCGCTGCTCATCGTGGCCGCTGTGGGAGCGCTGCTGCTCACCCACACCGAGCGGGAGCCCGGCGCCGGGCGCAGCCAGAAGGAGCGTTCCCGCGCCCGGTTCCTCACCGACCGGCCGCAGACGCTGCCCGGGCCCGGCGTCTACGCGCGGGCCAACTCCGTCGCGGCGCCCGGCCGGCTGCCCGACGGCGGCCTGGCGCCGAGCAGCTTCGCCACCGGGATCGAGCCCCAGCGGGTCGACGAGCTGCCGCGCACCGGCAGCACCGGCGCCGAGCGGGAGGGGCTGCCGCACGCCGGGGGCACCGACGCGGCGCTCGGCACGATCGGCGGCGACTCCACCGGCCCGGTCCCCGGCAGCGGAGAGGGCGCGCCCCGATGACCATCACGAACTACCTGGTGCTGGCCGCGATCCTGTTCACCATCGGTGCCGTCGGCGTCCTGGTGCGGCGCAACGCCATCGTCGTGTTCATGTGCATCGAGCTGATGCTCAACTCGGTGAACCTGACCCTGATCACCTTCGCCCGGGCCAGCGGGACCGTCGACGGCCAGGTCATCGCACTGTTCGTGATGGTCGTCGCCGCCGCCGAGGTGGTCGTCGGCCTCGCCATCATCATGTCGATCTACCGCACCCGCCGCTCGGCCTCGGTCGACGACGTCAACCTGCTGAAGTACTGAGCGGATCGGGGACCCAGGAGTGAACGAGGTCGTGCCTGCGTCGCTGCCGGTCGACGGGCTGCTGTCGGTCGCCTGGCTGGTGATCGTGCTGCCGCTGGCCGGCGCCGCGGTGCTGCTGCTCGGTGGCCGGCGCACCGACCGCTGGGGGCACCTGCTCGCCACCGGAACCGTGGTCGCCGCGTTCGTGCTGGCCGTGGCGTGCACCCTGCAGCTGAGCGACCGCCCCGGGCACGCCGCGAGCGTCGACCTGTTCACCTTCATCCGCACCGGCGGGCTGGACGTGTCCGCCGGGCTGCTGATCGATCCGCTGTCGGCGGTCTTCATGCTGCTGATCACCGGCGTCGGCGCGCTGATCCACGTCTACTCGATCGGCTACATGGCGCACGACCCCGGCCGCCGCCGGTTCTTCGCCTACCTGAACCTCTTCGTCGCCGCGATGCTGCTGCTGGTCCTGGGCAACAGCTACGTGGCGCTCTACGTCGGCTGGGAGGGCGTCGGGCTGGCCTCCTACCTGCTCATCGCCTTCTGGTACACCCGCCCGGCCGCCGCCACGGCGGCCAAGAAGGCCTTCCTGATGAACCGGGTCGGGGACGTCGGCCTGGCCCTGGCGATCTTCCTGATGTTCGCCCAGCTCGGCACGACGTCCTACGCCGGCGTCTTCGGCGAGGTCGGCCTGCTCGCCGGCGGCACCGTCACCGCGATCGGCCTGCTCCTGCTGCTCGGCGCCTGCGGCAAGTCCGGCCAGTTCCCGCTGCAGGCCTGGCTGCCCGACGCCATGGAGGGCCCGACCCCGGTGTCGGCGCTGATCCACGCCGCGACCATGGTCACCGCCGGGGTCTACCTGATCGCCCGCAGCGCCCCGGTCTACGACGAGACGCCGACCGCCCGCACCGTCGTCCTGGCCGTAGGCGCGGTCACCCTGCTGATCGGGGCTGTCGTCGGCTGCGCGTACGACGACATCAAGAAGGTGCTGGCCTACTCCACGGTCAGCCAGATCGGCTACATGTTCCTGGCCGTGGGCCTGGGCCCGGTCGGCTACGCCGCGGGCATCGCGCACCTGCTCACCCACGGCTTCTTCAAGGCCGGGCTCTTCCTCGGGGCCGGCTCGGTGATGCACGCGATGGACGACCAGGTCGACATGCGCCGGTTCGGCGGACTGGCCAAACGGCTGCCGGTCACCTTCGTCACCTTCGGGCTGGGCTACCTGGCGCTGATCGGCTTCCCGTTCCTGTCCGGCTACTGGACCAAGGACGCGATCATCGAGGCGGCGCTGGACCGCGGCGGCTGGTCGGGCTGGGTGCTCGGCGGGGTCGCCGTCCTGGGCGCGGGGCTCACCGCCTTCTACATGACCCGGCTGATGCTGATGACCTTCTTCGGCAAGGCCCGCTGGACGCCGGGCGTCTCCCCGCACGAGTCGCCGCCCACGATGACCGCACCGATGGTGGTGCTGGCCGTCGGGTCGGTGGCCGCCGGGTTCCTGCTGGTGCAGGTCTTCCCGCTGGCCGAGTGGCTGGAGCCGGTGTTCGGCGAGCCGGCCGAGGCCGCGCACGTGGTCGCCCCCGCCGTCGTCGGCGTGGTGGTCACCGCGGTGATGGCGGTCGGCGTGCTGGCCGCCTGGCTGTTCGTCGGCCGGCGGGAGGTGCCCACCACGGCGCCGGCCCGGGTCTCGCCGGTGGTCACCGCCGCCCGCCGGGCGCTCTACGCCGACACGGTCAACGAGGCCCTGGTCATGCGGCCGGGCATCTGGCTGACCCGGGCGCTGGTCTGGCTGGACAACCGCGGGGTGGACGGCGTGGTCAACGGCGCCGCAGCGGCCCTGGGTGGCTCGTCGTCCCGGTTGGGCCGTGCGCAGACCGGGTTCGTGCGCAGCTACGCCCTGGGGATGCTCGGCGGCGCGGTGCTGGTCGCCGGAGCACTGGTCGCGGTGACGACCGCATGACCGGCGAGGGCACGACCGGTGAGGGCATGACCACCCACCTGAGCAGTGAGGACCGGCACCGTGGCTGACTTCCCGTTCCTGCTCGCGATGATCGTCGTGCCGGCGCTCGGCGCGGCAGTCGTCGCCGCGCTGCCGACCGCCCGCGCGGCGTTGGCCCGGCCGCTGGCCCTGGCGGTCAGCCTGCTGGTGCTGCTGCTGGCCGTGCTGGCCACGGTCGCCTTCGACACCGGCGGCGACCGGTTCCAGCTGACCACCTCGGTGGCCTGGATCCCCGACTTCGGCGTCGACTTCGCCCTCGGCGTGGACGGCATCGCGCTGAGCATGCTGCTGCTCATCGGGGTGCTCGTCCCGGTCGTCGTCGGTGCCTCCTGGCACGAGACGCCGCCTCCCCGCCCGGGCCGCGGGCCGCGCTCGATGACCGCCTTCTGGGCGTGGCTGCTGCTGCTGGAGTCGCTGATGGTCGGCGTCTTCGCCGCCACCGACGTCTTCCTGTTCTACGTCTTCTTCGAGGCGATGCTCGTCCCGATGTACTTCCTGATCGGCAGCTTCGGCGGTCCGAACCGGCAGTACGCGGCGGTGAAGTTCTTCCTCTACAGCCTGCTCGGCGGGCTGGTGATGCTCGCCTCGGTCATCGGCCTCTACGTGGTCAGCAACTCCTCCCTCGGCGAGGGCACCTTCGCCTTCGACGCGCTGCGGCAGCTGGAGATCGACCCGAACGTGCAGAAGCTGCTCTTCCTCGGCTTCTTCGTGGCCTTCGCGATCAAGGCACCGCTGGTCCCCTTCCACACCTGGCTGCCCGACTCCGGCGCCGAGGCCCCGATCGGTGCCTCCGTGCTGCTGGTCGGCGTGCTGGACAAGGTGGGCACGTTCGGCTTCCTGCGCTACTGCCTGCCGCTGTTCCCCGACGCCTCCCGCGACCTGGCGCCCTGGGTCCTCGCGCTGGCCGTGGTCGGGGTGCTCTACGCCGCCCTGGTCGCCGTCGGGCAGGACGACATGAAGCGGCTGGTCTCCTACACCTCGGTCGCGCACTTCGGCTTCATCGCGCTGGGCATCTTCGCCTTCACCACCGAGGCGGCCACCGGCGCGGTGCTCTACATGGTCAACCACGGCATCGCCACCGGCCTGCTCTTCGTGGTGGTCGGCATGGTCATCGCCCGCAGCGGCTCCCGCCGGATCAGCGACCACGGCGGGCTGGCCACCCGGGTGCCGCTGCTGGCCGGGGTGTTCCTGCTGGCCGGGCTGGCGTCGCTCGCCCTGCCGGGCACCAACAGCTTCGTCAGCGAGTTCCTGGTGCTCATCGGGTCGTTCCCGGAGCGGCCCGTGCACACCGTCCTGGCCACGGTCGGCATCGTGCTGGCCGCCCTCTACGTGCTCCTGATGTACCAGCGGGTCATGCACGGGCCGGCCCGCGGCGTCCTCGCCGAGCCCGAGCCCGAGCCCGACCCCGTGCCCGACCACGCCGGACCACCGGACGGCGGTGGGGCGACCGCGGTGCTGACCGCGCCGACACCCCCGCGCACCCGGGCGGTGCCCGACCTGTCGCGGCGGGAGATCGCCGTGGTCAGCCCGCTCGTCGCCCTCGTCCTGCTGCTGGGCGTCTACCCGCAGCCGCTGATCGACCTGGTCACCCCGGCCGTCGAGGCCACCATCAGCGATGTCGGCGCCGACCCCGGTGGCAACACCCCGCAGGTCGGCGGCACCGAGGGAGGAACCGACTGATGGACGGCGTCTCGGCCCCGGACCTGTCGTTCGCAGCGCTCGCCCCGCTGCTGTTCGTCTTCGGCGCGGCCGCCGTCGGCGTGCTGGTGGAGGCGTTCGCACCGCGCGCCGTCCGGCACCCCGTGCAGGTGGCGATCGCGCTGACCGGCGCGGTCGGGGCGTTCGTGTCCACCCTGCTGCTCGCCGGCACCCGCGAGGTCACCGCGGCCGGGGCGCTCGCCGTCGACGGGGTGGCCCTCTTCCTGCAGGGCACCATCGCCGTCCTGGGCGCGCTCTCGGTGCTGCTGTTCAGCGAGCGCGCGCTCGACCCGGCCCGCTCGGCGTTCGTCGCGGTCGCTTCGGTGCCGGCCGGCAGCGTCCGGGACCGCGAGCTGGCCACCGACGAGCGGGTGCAGACCGAGGTCTACCCGCTGGCCTCCTTCGCCCTCGGCGGCATGATGCTGTTCACCGCCGCCAACGACCTGCTGGTCATGTTCGTGGCGCTGGAGGTGCTCAGCCTGCCGCTGTACCTGATGTCCGGCCTGGCCCGCCGCCGGCGGCTGCTGTCCCAGGAGGCAGCGGTCAAGTACTTCCTGCTGGGCGCCTTCGCCTCCGCCTTCTTCCTCTACGGCCTGGCGCTGGTCTACGGGGCCACCGGCAGCGTCCGGCTGTCGGCGATCCGGGAGGCCGCCGTCGTCGACGGCGGGGACACCCTGCTCGTCCTGGGCCTCGGCCTGCTGGTCGTCGGGCTGATGTTCAAGGCCAGCGTCGCGCCCTTCCACACCTGGACGCCGGACGTCTACCAGGGCGCCCCCACCGCCGTGACCGCCTTCATGGCCGCCGCCACCAAGGTCGCCGCGTTCGGGGCCGTGCTGCGGCTGCTCTACGTCGCGTTCGGCACCGCCGAGTGGACCTGGCGGCCGCTGGTCTACGCCCTGGCGATCACCTCGATGGTGGTCGGCGCGGTGCTCGGGCTCACCCAGACCGACGTCAAGCGGATGCTCGCCTACTCCTCGATCGCGCACGCCGGCTTCCTGCTCACCGGCGTGATCGGCCTCGGCGCCGACGGCAGCGGCCCGGGGCTGGCGGCCACGATGTTCTACCTGCTGGCCTACGGCCTGACCACGCTCGGCGCCTTCGGCCTGGTCACGCTGGTGCGCTCAGGGGAGGGGGAGGCGACCCACCTGTCGCAATGGGCCGGGCTGGCGCAGCGCTCACCGGTCGTCGCCGCGCTGATGGCCCTGTTCCTGTTCGCGCTCGCCGGCATCCCGCTGACCAGTGGGTTCACCGGCAAGTTCGCCGTCTTCCGGGCCGCCATCGAGACCGGAGCCTGGCCGCTGGCGGTGGTCGCCCTGGTCACGAGTGCCATCGCCGCCTTCTTCTACCTGCGGATCATCGTGCTCATGTACTTCTCCGAGCCCGTCCCGGACGGGCCCACCGTCGGCGTGCCCGGTCTGCCGACGACGATCGTGCTGGCGGTCACCGCGGCGGCGACGCTGGTGCTCGGCGTGCTCCCCGGTTCGGTGCTGGACCTCGCCGACTCCGCGGCGGTGCTGGTCGGCTGAGCCGACGGGCCCGGCTGCCACCGGTGTCCGGCCTGTATCTTCAGCGGTTGATGACCGGAGCCGGCACCACCAGCCCGCGGGCCCGTGGACGCAGAGACCACCAGGAGACCCCGTTGTGGCACCGGCCGTCCACCCCGCCCTCGACGATCGGGCCGTGGCTGCCCGAGGGTGAGCTCGGGAACGCGCTGGCCCAGGGCCTGGGCCGGGTCGAGGCGTCGCTGGCCACCGCGGTCGCCAGCGACCACGCGTTCGTCAGCGAGGCGGCCGGTCACCTGATGGCCGCCGGGGGCAAGCGGTTCCGGCCGATGCTCGCGCTGCTGGCCGCGCAGCTCGGCGACGCCGACGCCCCCGAGGTGGTCGACGCCGCGGTCGTCTGCGAGCTGACCCACCTGGCCACGCTGTACCACGACGACGTCATGGACGAGGCGTCCGTGCGGCGCGGCGCCCCGAGCGCGAACAGCCGGTGGACCAACAGCGTCGCCATCCTGACCGGCGACTTCCTGTTCGCCCGCGCCTCGGACCTGCTCGCCGACCTCGGGCCCGAGGCGGTGCGGGTGCAGGCCAAGACCTTCGAGCGGCTGGTCACCGGCCAGCTGCGGGAGACCGTCGGCGCCCAGGCCGGCGAGGAGCCGGTCGACCACTACCTGAGCGTGCTCGCCGACAAGACCGGGTCGCTGGTGGCCACCTCGGCCCGGTTCGGTGCCTCGTTCGCCGGGGTCGACGACGCCCTGGTCGCCGAGCTCACCGCCTTCGGTGAGGAGGTCGGCGTCGCCTTCCAGCTCTCCGACGACCTGATCGACATCGTCAGCGAGGGCGCCTCGGGCAAGCAGCCCGGCACCGACCTGCGCGAGGGCATCGCCACCCTCCCGGTGCTCTTCGCCCTGGCCGGCGACGACCCGGCCGAGGCCCGCCTGCGCGAGCTGGTCGCCGGCCCGGTGGTCGACGACGCCGAGCACGCCGAGGCCCTCGCCCTGCTGCGCAGCTCGGCCTCGCTGGCCCGGGCCACCGCCGTGCTCGAGGGGTACGCCGACCGGGCCCGGGCCCGGCTCACCGCCGTCCCGGAGGGGCCGGTCCGGGAGGCGCTGTCCGCGCTGTGCACGTACGTGGTGACGCGCACCAGCTGATCGTGCACGACCGGTCGGTGCCGGGGATGCTGGGTGGGGTGAACAGCCTCTCCCGGACGTCCACCGCCCTCACCGCCGTCCTCCTGCTGGCCGCCTGTGGCTCCGGCGACCCGGGGGAGGCCGCCGGCCCCGACGAGGCCGTCACCAGCCCGCCGTCGGGTGCGCCCGCCCTGGACGTCGAGGTCCTCGCCGAGGGGCTGGACCACCCGTGGGACGTCGTCCGGGCCCCGGACGGCACGTTGCTGCTCGACGAGCGGGCCGGCGGGTTCACCGCCGTCCGGCCCGACGGGCAGGTGCGGGAGCTGGACGCCGACCTCGACGACCTGTTCGTGGACGGCGAGACCGGCCTGATGGGGCTCGCTCTCGACCCGGCATTCGCCGACAACCAGCGGTTCTACACCTGCCAGGGCGTCGAGGACGGCGCGGCCGCCTCGATCGAGGTCATCGCCTGGACCGTCACCGACGACTGGACCGGCGCGTCCCGGGTCGAGGATCCGCTGGTCGCCGGCATTCCGGTCAACGAGGGCAGCGGGCGGCACGGTGGCTGCCGTCTGGCGGTCGGCCCCGACGGTGCCCTCTTCGTCGGCACGGGGGACAACGCGGTCGGCACCAACCCGCAGGACCTCGGTTCGCTGGCCGGGAAGGTGCTGCGGGTCGACCCGGCGACCGGGGAAGCGCTGCCGGACAACCCGTTCGTCGGCACGGACGCTGCCGAGGACCTGATCTTCACCTACGGGCACCGCAACGTGCAGGGCCTGGCCGTGCGGCCGGGCACCGAGCAGGTCTACTCGGTCGAGCACGGGCCCGACACCGACGACGAGGTCAACCTGCTGCAGCCCGGCGGCAACTACGGCTGGAACCCGGTGGGCTCGGGGGAGTACGACGAGAGCGTCCCGATGACCGACCCGGAGCTCGGGGACGACGTGGTCGAGGCGGTCTGGAGCTCCGGTGCGCCGCCCATCGCACCCAGCGACGGCACCTTCCTCGACGGCGACCAGTGGGGCGACTACGACGGCCTGCTCCTGCTCGGCGCGCTGCGCGGCGAGCACGTGCTGGCGCTCCGGCTGGACGACTCCGGCGCCCTCGTCGAGCAGTTCCGGTTGCCGGAGCTGGACGGCAGCTACGGCCGGATCCGCACCGTGGAGCAGGGCGGTGACGGCGCCCTGTACGTCACCACCGACAACGGCGACGACTCCGACCAGCTCCTCCGGGTCACCCCGGCCAGCTGAGCGACCGGCCCGCACCGGCTGGTGTTCGATCTCGCCGCCCCTCCCCACGCCGGGTCCGTCGCCGCGCTGCCGGTGCTGACCGGGCTGCTGCGGGGGCGCTGGACGACAGTGGCCCAGAACCCGAGGGGTTCTGGGCCACTGTCGTGCAGTGCTCGGGTCAGGCGCTGACGGTCCAGCTGTCGCCACCGGCCAGCAGGGCGTCGAGGTCGGCCGGCTGCTGCGCGGCGGCGTCCTCGAGCTGGTCGGTCATCATCCGGTCGTAGCTGGGCTTGGCGACCTTCCGGAAGACGCCCATCGGGGTGTACCGCAGGTCCTGGCTGGAAAGCCGGGACAGCGCGAACGCGTACGACGGGTCCTCGCGGTGCGCGTCGTGCACCACGATCTGCGCCGCGTCGACCTGGTTGGTCTCGGCGATCCGCAGCCCGCCGAAGTCGTCCCGGACGACGCAGGAGGCACCGCCCGGACCGAAGACCAGCGGCTCGCCGTGCACCAGCGGGATGGTCCACATCGGGCCGGTGTTCGGGTCCTTGAGCAGCTCGAACGCGCCGTCGTTGAAGATGTTGCAGTTCTGGTAGATCTCCACCAGCGAGGTGCCCTGGTGCTCGGCGGCCTGCCGGAGCACGTCGGTGAGCCCCTTGCGGTCGGAGTCCATCGCCCGCCCGACGAAGGTGGCGTCGGCGCCCAGCGCCAGGGACACCGGGTTGAACGGGTGGTCCAGGGAGCCCATCGGGGTGGACTTGGTGACCTTGCCGACCTCGGAGGTGGGGGAGTACTGCCCCTTGGTGAGCCCGTAGATCCGGTTGTTGAACAGCAGGATCGTCAGGTTCACGTTGCGGCGCAGCGTGTGGATCAGGTGGTTGCCGCCGATGGACAGCGCGTCGCCGTCGCCGGTGACGACCCACACCGACAGGTCCGGGCGGGAGGCCGCCAGGCCGGTGGCGATGGCCGGGGCGCGCCCGTGGATCGAGTGCATCCCGTAGGTGTTCATGTAGTACGGGAAGCGCGAGGAGCACCCGATGCCGGAGATGATGACCATGTCCTCGCGGGCGATGCCGAGGCTGGGCAGGAAGCTCTGGACCGCGTTGAGGATGACGTAGTCACCGCAGCCCGGGCACCAGCGCACCTCCTGGTCGGTCTTGAGGTCCTTGGCCTTGAGCGCGGTCTGCTTCGGCCCGTTCGCCGCGACCGAGGCGTCGATGGCGCCGGCGATCGTGGTGACGTCCGGGCCGCCCGGCATGCCGAGGTCGTGCACGTGGGCGTTGGTGGACTCGATGGCGGTCACAGGGCCGCTCCCGTCTGTGCAGGCACGTCGAGGATGGTGGTGTCGGTGTGGTCGGCCGTGGCGGGCGTCCCGGTGGTGCCGTCGATGACGTCCTGGAACACCGCGGCCAGCTCGGCGGCGCGGAACGGCAGCCCGCGCACCTGGGTGTGGCTGTGCACGTCGACCAGGTACTTCGCTCGCAGCACCATGGCGAGCTGCCCGAGGTTCATCTCGGGGCAGATCACCCGGTCGTAGCGGGCGAGGATCTCGCCCAGGTCGGCCGGCAGCGGGTTGAGGTGCCGCAGGTGCACCTGGGCGATGGACCGGCCCGAGGCGCGGATCCGCCGGCAGGCGGCGCCGATCGGGCCGTAGGTGGACCCCCAGCCGATCACCGCGACCCGGGCGTCGCCGTCCGGGTCGTCGACCTCGGTGGCCGGGATCGAGGCGGCGATGCCGTCGACCTTGGCCTGCCGGGTGCGGGTCATGAAGTCGTGGTTCTCCGGGTCGTAGGAGATGTTGCCGGTCTTGTCGGCCTTCTCCAGCCCACCGATCCGGTGCTGCAGCCCGGCGGTGCCCGGCACGGCCCAGGCGCGGGCCAGGGTCTCCGGGTCGCGCAGGTAGGGGAGGAACTCGCCGTCCTCACCGTTGGGCTCGGTGGCGAACTCGGTGCGCAGGTCGGGCAGCTCCGATGCCCCCGGGATCGACCACGGCTCGGCGCCGTTGGCCAGGTAGCCGTCGGACAGCAGGATCACCGGCGTCCGGTAGGTGAGCGCGATCCTCGCGGCCTCGAGCGTGGCGTCGAAGCAGTCGCCGGGCGACCGCGGGGCGATCACCGGCACCGGGGCCTCGCCGTTGCGGCCGTAGAGCGCCTGCAGCAGGTCCGACTGCTCGGTCTTGGTGGGCAGGCCGGTGGAGGGGCCACCGCGCTGCACGTCGATGATCAGCAGCGGCAGCTCGGTCATCACCGCCAGGCCGATCGTCTCGGCCTTGAGCGCGACACCCGGTCCGGACGTCGTCGTGACGCCGAGCGCACCGCCGAAGGAGGCGCCCAGAGCCGCGCCGATGCCCGCGATCTCGTCCTCGGCCTGGAAGGTGCGCACGCCGAAGGACTTGTGCTTGGACAGCTCGTGCAGGATGTCGCTGGCCGGGGTGATCGGGTACGCGCCCAGGAACACCGGGAGCCCGGAGCGCTGGCCGGCCGCGATGATCCCGTACGCCAGCGCCTGGTTGCCGGAGATGTGCCGGTACTTGCCCGGCGCCATCGGGGCGGGCTTGACCTCGTAGGAGACCGCGAAGGCCTCGGTGGTCTCGCCGTAGTTGAAGCCGGCGCGGAAGGCGGCGATGTTGGCCGCGGCGATCTGCGGCTTGCGGCGGAACTGGCGCTCCAGGAAGCGGACGGTGCCCTCGGTGGGCCGGTGGTACATCCAGGACAGCAGGCCGAGGGTGAACATGTTCTTGCTCCGCTCGGCCTCCTTCTTCCCCAGGCCCGAGTCCGCCAGCGCGTCGGTGGTCATCGAGGTCAGCGGCACGGCGACCAGCTGCCACTTGTCCAGCGAGCCGTCCTCGAGCGGGTTGCTGTCGTAGCCGACCTTCGCGAGGTTGCGCGCGGTGAACTCGTCGGAGTCGGCGATCAGCAGGCCGCCACCGGGGAGGTCCATCAGGTTCGCCTTCAGCGCGGCCGGGTTCATCACGACCAGGACGTCGGGGGCGTCGCCCGGCGTCATGATGTCGTGGTCGGCGAAGTGCAGCTGGAAGGAGCTGACACCCGGCAGGGTCCCCGTGGGCGCCCGGATCTCGGCCGGGAAGTTCGGCAGCGTCGACAGGTCGTTGCCGAAGGACGCCGTCTCGCTGGTGAAGCGGCCGCCGGTCAGCTGCATGCCGTCGCCGGAGTCGCCGGCCAGGCGGATGACGACGCGGTCGAGCTCGACGACGCTCTTGACCAGCCCGCCGGGGGCGGAGCTGTGCACGGGGCTGTCCACGGCAGGGTCCATGCCGGGGGCAACGCCGTGCGCGTCGGAGCTGATTCCGGGGTTGGTGCCAGTCATGTGTGTGAGGTACCTCCGACCCGCCAGGTTACGTGCGGGTGGGCTGCACCGACTTGCCGTGCGGACAACGTGAGGGAAGGCACACAGGGTTGCCTTCCCTGAGCAGCGGACTCACGGCCGGTCCACAGCCGGGAGGGGAACGGCTGCCGGGGCGACCGCGTTCTACGGCTCGTGCAACGGTGGAACAACGGTCTGAAGACGGCGGTGCTCCTCGGGCTGATGGCCGGCGGGATCCTCTTCGTCGGCAGCCTCTTCGGCCGGGGCGGCCTGCTGATCGCCCTGGTGGTCGCCCTCGGGGTCAACGGCTACGCGTACTTCAACTCCGACAAGCTGGCGCTGCGGTCGATGCGCGCCTTCCCGGTCACCGAGACCCAGGCGCCGCAGCTGTACGCGATCGTGCGGGAACTGGCCACCGAGGCGCGCCAGCCGATGCCCCGGCTCTACGTCAGCCCGACCGACCAGCCCAACGCCTTCGCCACCGGCCGCAACCCGCGCAACGCCGCGGTCTGCTGCACCCAGGGCATCCTCGAACTGCTGGACCGCCGCGAGCTGCGCGGTGTGCTGGCCCACGAGCTCTCGCACGTCTACAACCGCGACATCCTGATCAGCTCGGTGGCCGGCGCGATGGCCGCGGTGATCACCTACCTGGCGCACATGGCGATGTTCGCCTCGCTGTTCGGCGGCCGGTCCGAGGACCGGGGGGGAGGTGGCGTCGGCGGACTGCTGCTGGTCTTCCTCGGACCGGTGGCCGCTGGTCTGGTGCAGATGGCGGTCAGCCGCAGCCGCGAGTACCAGGCGGACGCCTCCGGGGCGCAGCTGTCCGGCGACCCGCTGGCGCTGGCCAGCGCGCTGTCCAAGCTCGAGCGCGGGGTCGCTGCCCGCCCGCTGCCCCAGGACGACCGGCTGGTCACCCAGAGCCACCTGATGATCGCCAACCCGTTCCGCGGGCAGGGGATGGCGTCGATGTTCGCCACCCACCCGCCGATGGCCGAGCGCATCGCCCGGCTGCAGCAGCTGGCCCGGGAGCTCGGGCAGTCCTGAGCCACGGGGCTCCCTACGCTCGGTCCGTGCGGTACGCGGCGATCGGGGACAGCTTCAGCGAGGGCATGGGCGACGAGCTCCCCGACGGCTCGGTGCGTGGGTGGGCCGACCTGGTGGCCGCCGGCCTGGCCGCCGCGGTGGGCGGGCCGGTGCACTACGCGAACACCGCGGTGCGCGGCCGCCTGCTCGGCCCGGTCGTCACCGACCAGCTCGAGGCCGCGCTGGCGATGGCGCCGGCTCCGACCCTGGTGACCCTCAACGGCGGCGGCAACGATGCGATGCGGCCGGACTGGGACCTGGCCCGGCTGGTCGAGCTGACCGAGCAGGCGGTGCTGCGGTGCGAGCGGGCGGGGGTGCGGCTGGTGCTGGTCAGCGGGGCCGACCCGACGGCCCGGCTGCCCTTCGGCCGCACGATGCACCGCCGGGGCGTGGCGCTGACCGCGGCGGTCGCGGCGCTGGCGACCCGGCACGGGCTGACGTTCGTCGACGTGTTCGGGGACGAGGAGCTCCGCCGTCCCGGCTACTGGGCGGCGGACCGCCTGCACCTGGGGCCCGCCGGGCACCGCCGGGTCGCCGGCCTGGTGCTGGACGCGCTGGGCCACCCGGTGGCCGGCCACGCCGTCGACCCCGGCCCGGACGGGCCACGGCGACTCGGCGCCGAGGCCCGCTGGTGCCGCGAGCACCTGCTGCCCTGGGCGCTGCGCACGGTGGTCCGCCGCTCCGCCGGTGACGGCCGGACCGGCAAGCACCAGGACTGGACGCCGGTCGCCGCGGGCCCGGGCGTCCCCGTGGACGCGCCAGGCCGCTGAGTCGGGTCGGGGAGCCCGCCGCGGCGGGCGGCCTCGGTGGCCGCCCGCCGGGCAGGTCAGCGGTAGTTGTCGAACTGCAGGGCGATCTCGAAGTCCTTGCTCTTCAGCAGCTGCTGGACCGCCTGCAGGTCGTCGCGCTTCTTGCCGCTCACCCGCAGCTGGTCGCCCTGGATCTGCGCCTGCACGCCCTTGGGGCCTTCGTCGCGGATGGCCTTGGCGATCTCCTTGGCCTTGTCCGAGGCGATGCCCTGCTTGATCGTGGCGGAGATCTTGTAGACCTTGCCAGAGGACTGCGGCTCGCCGGCGTCCAGCGCCTTCATCGAGATGCCGCGCTTGACCAGCTTCTCCTTGAAGACCTCGAGTGCCGCGGCGACCCGCTCCTCGGTGTCGGCCTGCAGGGCGACCCCCTCCTCGCCGGCCCAGGCGATCGTGGCGTTGACGCCACGGAAGTCGAACCGCTGCGACAGCTCCTTGCCCGCCTGGTTCAGGG
This sequence comes from uncultured Modestobacter sp., assembly GCF_947486615.1. GTDB lineage: Bacteria > Actinomycetota > Actinomycetes > Mycobacteriales > Geodermatophilaceae > Modestobacter. The sequence goes on along the minus strand of NZ_CANKUD010000002.1, from coordinate 436,840 downwards.
CGTTGTCGACCTCCTGCCGGTCGACCTTGCTCACCACGTCGAAGGACGCATCGGCCATGTCGGTTCCTCCCTAGCGGGGACGACGCGCTGCCGGGACCCGGCGTGGACGTCGTCCCCCGTCTTGTAAGCTCTCCCGGTACCACCACGGCGGGTTGCCCGAGTGGCCAATGGGAGCGGACTGTAAATCCGTCGGCTTAGCCTACGAAGGTTCGAATCCTTCACCCGCCACGCCTGGTACGGCGGCCCCCGACCACACGGTCGGGGGCCGCTCTCGTTCCCGGGCCCCGCGCGATCTCAGGGGATGGTCGGCGCGCGGGCGCTGGCCACCGCGGTGCGCTCCAGCGGCTCCCCGCCGAGGAAGAGCCAGCCGAAGGCGATCGGCACCGACCGGGTGCAGCGCACCGTCACCTCGGCGCCGGTCGTCTCGGCCGACCAGCTGTCCAGGGCGACCCCGGCGTCGGCCAGCTGGTCGGCCACCGCGGCCTCCGCGGCCGCCCGGGTGAGCGGCAGCTCCGCGCCTACCCCCTGGGCGTAGACGACGGCCTCGTCGGCCTGGTTGGCCGCGGCCAGTGCGGCCCCGTCGCAGATCGACTGCACCTCCTGCTGCTCCAGGAAGGCGTCCGAGGCGGCGATCGCCCCGAAGGCCATCAGCGCCGCCACCAGCCAGCAGACCAGGACGAACGGCAGCGTGGAGCCCGCCTCGGGGTCCGGGGTGCCGGGTCGGCCGCGTCGCACGCGCGCAGCCTAGAGGCCGGCGTGCGGCGCCGTCCGCGTCGTCCACCGACTGTGGACGGCGGCTGTGGACGATGTGGACGACCGTCCTGGCCGGGCGCTGCACGGCCGGGCGGCCTGTGGACGACGCGCCGGCGGCCCCGCCCGGGCTCCAGACTGCGGACATGTCGATCGAGGTGACCCCCGCCCAGCTGTACGCACTGGCCGAGGTCCTGGCGGCGGCCGCGGAGCGCGCGCGGCAGACGGCGACGGCGGTGCCCGGTGCTGCGGTGGGCGGGCCGCTGGGCGCGGCCGCGGTCGGCTTCGGCGAGGGCGTCCGGGCCACGGGGCGCTGCCTGGCCGGTGAGCTGTCCTGGCTCGGCGAGGTGGTCGCGGCAGCGGCTGACTCCTGGCAGCAGCTGGACGGTTCGGTCCTGCCGGTGGCGGGCCGGGGGGTGCCGCAGTGAACGGGTTGCTGTCGGCGCCGGCCCCGCTGCCCGACCCGCCCGGCTCCCCCGCTGCCCTGGACGAGCTGGTGGCGCAGGTGACCACGGCCGGTCACGCGGCCGGGATGACCGTGCACCTGCTCGGGCCGGCGGGGGTGGTCCCGGGCTGGCAGGGCGCCGACGCGGCGGCGGCTGCTGTGGAGGTGGCCGCCGCGACCGCCGTCGCCGGTGAGCTGCACGTCGCGCTGGTCTCCGCGTGGACGCGGCTGGGTGAGCACCAGGAGGTCTGGCAGCGCGTGCTGGCGCGGGTGGCGACGCTGCGCGAGGAGCAGCGGGCCGACTTCGCCGACGCCGGGGCGAGGATCGCGCTGCTGGTCGGCCCGGCGCTGGAGAACGGCGACCCGGGGCCGGGTGAGGCCGCGGCCAGGGCGCTGGCCGGCACGGTGGCCGCCGCCGACGACGCGCGGGCCTGCGAGCACCGGGCGCTGCTCGCAGCGCTGGAGGACGACGCGGAGGACACGGCACGGCTGCTGGCCGCCGCGCTCGGCCCGCTGGGGGGCGACGTGCGCCCCGGTGGCGTCGCCCGGCTGACGGCCCGGCTGGCCGCCCGGCTGCCGGGTTGGGGCGAGGCTGCGCTCGCCGACCTGGGTGGGCAGGCGGCGGAGGAGCTGTCCGGCCGGCTCACCGCCGCCGAGCTGGAGGCCGCAGCCGGGAGGTGGGCGGCCTACGCGGAGGTGCCCGCCTTCGTGGACGAGCTGCTGGACCGCCTCGGCGCCGACGGGGTCGGCTGGCTGCTGACCGTGCTGGGCAGCCGGGCGGCCGGTGCCGAGGACGACGCGCTGACCGCGCTGCTCGCCACGGTCGTCGCCACCGCGACGGCGTCCGGTGGGCGGGGCGTGGACGTGCTGGCTGCGGTGCGGCTGGACCGCGACGACCCGGACGGCACGGTCGACCTGGCCGGGATCGCCATGGGACTGGTCCTCGGGCGTGTGGCGGCCGGCCACGGAGCCACCGCGGCCGCTGGGCTCGCGGTCGGCTGGGGTCGCCAGCTGCTCGACCGGGAGGCGGCGATGGGTGCCGGTGCCACGGCCCGGACGACGGCCACGCTGCCCGACCCGTTGGTCAGCGTGCTGCGGGTGGTGGTCGATGGCGGAGACCCGTCGGCGGCCGCGCGGCTGCTGGGCTCCGCCCGCTCGTGGTCGACCCTGACCTCCCGCTCCTGGCCGGACGGCGGCGCCGACCTGGCAGCGGCGGTGGGCCTGGCGGCCGGGGCGCCCACGGCCGGCCAGGTGGCGGAGGCCGGGCTCGTCGCACTGGGGGAGGGGCTGGCACCGGGGTCCACGGCCAGGGTGCTCGTCGACCCCGAGGTCCTGCAGGTGGTGGGTGTGCCGCTGGCCGCTCTCGTGGCCGGACAGCCGGACGTCGTCGTCCCTCTGTTGGCGGCGGCGTCGAGCGGGGTGTCGGGTGCGCTGTCGCCCGAGGGCGACGCGGCCCTGCGTGGCCTCGCGCACCTGCTCACCGACGCGGCGCGGGACGAGGTGGTCACGACCGCCCTGGCCGCGGCGCTCGCCGGCGGCGCGGCGGGCGCGGCGGCCCCCGCGGTCGCCGGCGGCCACGTCGCGGTGCAGGAGCACGCGCAGCGGCTCGGGTACGCGCTGGTCTACAGCCGGGCCCTGAGCCGGGCCGTGGACGTCCAGATGATCTGGACCTTCGGGGTGGACCTGCCGGCCACCGCACTGGCCCGCGGCCGAGCGGGGGAGGTGGTGGGAGCCGTCGTGGACGGCGCCGCCGAGCTGCTGGACGCCGATGGCGAGGTGGACCTCGGGCCGGACCTCGGGCGGGTGCGCACGGCGGCCGACGCGGAGCGCTGGGCTGTCCAGGCACTGGGCGCGACCGCCGACGGCGTGCCGGTGGGCGCCGGGGCGCGGGGCGGCTTCACCTCGGCGCTGCAGACCCTGGGGACGGTCTCCCCGTCGGCCCCAGGGCCGCTCGACTGGGTCGACGACCTGACGCAACCGGACCGCGGAGACCGAGATCGGCCACGCGATGTCGCACGACGGTGACAATTTGGCTCACGGAAAGTGACGACACGACGAAAACTGTTCCCTCTGGCGTGTCAACGGTTGCCTCGTGTGGGTGACACCTTGCAGTCTCCCCATAGCGGTCTGTGCCGGACGACGCTCTGCCCCCGCGTGGGCGGCTGCCGCGCCCACATCCCGTCGTGCCCTCTGGAGGCGTCATGTCCAGCACCATCTCGCTCACCGCCGCCCGCCCCGCCGCCGCCGACCGTGGCTGGCGCTGGTCTCGCGGCTGGCGCTGGAGCCGCTGACCAGCTGACCCGGATGGTGCGGGGCCCCGCTGGTCGGGGCCGCGCACCATCGGGTGAGTCTGCTGCTGCAGGCCCGGTGCCGCTGTTACCGTCGGTCGACACCGCCTCACGACAGACAGGCTCACGTTGGCCGAGTTCTCGGCACGTCCGGCCCCCGAGACCAGGGGGGAAGCGCTGTTCCGGCGCCCGGAGACGATCTTCGCCGTCGCATGCGTGACGGCGGTCGTGTTCGGTGCGTTGACGCTTCCGCATGCCTGGGCGACTCCGCCGGTGTGGGCCGTGCTCGCGCTGTTCGCCGCATTCCTGCTCACCGAGTCCGTCCAGCTGGACGTGGAGTTCCGCCGGCAGACCTTCTCGGTCTCGCCCTCGGAGGTCGCCCTCCTCGTGGGGCTGGTCGAGGTGGGTGGTGTCTGGACGGCGGTGGCGCGGGTGGGCGCCGTGGCCATCGTGCTGGCGCGCCAGTCCCTGCCGCTGCCGAAGTTCGGCTTCAACCTCTCCCTCGCTGTGGTCGAGGTCTGTGCGGCGGTGCTGGTGCTGTCCTGGCTGCCGCCGCTGGACCTCGCTCAGCCGCTGAGCTGGCTCTCCCTGGCGTGCGCGTTGATCGGCGCGACCCTCGTCGGGATGCTCCTGACGTGCCTGGCCATCTCCCTGGCCGGTGGCTTCCCCGGCTGGGGCCTGCTGCTCGGCATGGTCCCCGCGTTGGCGGTGGCACCGTTGAGCGTCGTCGTCGGCGTCGTGTCCCTCCTGCTGACCCGGCAGACGCTCTGGGGGTGGGCGCTCATCGTGCCGCTGGCGCTGGGCGTGCTGGCGATCTTCCGGCAGGGGACGCGGGCGCAACGGGAGCGCCGGACGGTCCAGCAGGTGTACGACTTCGCCCGGCGGGTGGAGCTGGTCAGTCCGGACGAGGCCGGTACCCGCGAGATCGTCCGGGCGGTGCGTGAACTGCTCAATGCCGACCGGGTGGCGCTGTGGTTGCCGCCCTACCTCGACGAGGGGCCGCTGCTGGTCGTCGACGCCACCGACGGCGGCCTCGCCTGGTACGACGGGCCGGGGGACCCTGACGACCTGGTCCGCCAGCGTGCCCTCGCTGCCGACGCCGCCGGTCCCGTCCTGCTGACGACGGTCCGGGCCGACGTCGGAGAGCTCGCGGCGCTGCGGCGGCGCGGTGCCCGGGAGGTCCTCGGGGCGTCCGTCGTGACCGCGGCCGGGGAGCCCGGGTACCTGGAGGTGTGCGACCGCCGAAGCGACGTGATGACCTTCGGTGCCGGTGAGCAGGGCGCGCTGGACTCGATGCTGACCCACGTCAACGCCGCCATCCGTCAGCAGCAGCTGCTCGCCCAGATCCGGCACGATGCCGACCACGACCGGCTGACCGGGCTGCCCAACCGCCAGCGGCTCGCGGCGGAGATCGACGCGGTGCTGTCCGCCGAGCCGGACACCGCCCGGGCCGGTCTGGTGCTGGCCGCGCTGGACGGCTACACCGACGTCACCGACACCCTGGGGCACGCGGCCAGCGACGAGCTGCTGCTGGTGACCGCCGGGCTGCTGCGCGAGCACGCCCCGCCGCAGGCGCTGGTGGCCCGCATGGAGGGCGGCCAGTTCGCCGTCCTGCTGCCGGGGCTGTCCCTGCCGGCCACCGAGCGCGCTGCCCGCCGGCTGCGCGAGGCCGCCTCCACCCGGGCGCGGGTGGCCGGACTCGACCTGGAGGTGTCGCTCACCATCGGGGTGGCCGCCGCGCCGGTGCACGGCTCCGGGGCCGGGACGCTCATCCAGCGCGCCGATGTGGCCCTGCTGGCCGCGCACAGCTCCGGGGGAGTGGCGACCTACCACCCGGTGCTGGACCAGCAGAGCCTGCGCCGGCTGCAGCTGGGCACCGAGCTGGAGACGGCGATGGCCGAGGGGCAGATCACCGTGGTCTTCCAGCCCATCGTCGACACCCGGACCGCCGACATCGTCTCGGTGGAGACGCTGGTGCGCTGGGCCCACCCCCGCTACGGCGAGATCCCGCCGGACGACTTCATCAGCCTGGCCGAGCAGATCGGCCGGATCGGGCCGCTCACCGACCACGTGCTGGACCGGGCGCTGGACCGCTGCCGCCGCTGGCTCGACCAGGACATCGCCCTGTCCGTGGCGGTCAACCTGTCCGCGCGCTGCCTGGTGCAGCCGGACCTGGTGGAGCGGGTGCGGTCGGCGCTGCGCCGGCACGGCGTCCCGGGGGAGCTGCTGACCCTGGAGCTCACCGAGGGCAGCGTCGTCGACGACACGGTGCGCAACAGCACCGTCCTGGCCGACCTGCACGCCCTGGGGCTGCGGCTGTCGATGGACGACTTCGGCACCGGCTACTCGTCGCTGTCCCAGCTGCGCCTGCTGCCCATCGACGAGCTGAAGATCGACAAGTCCTTCGTGCTGGGCATGTCGACCAGTCAGAACGAGTCGTTCATCGCCCGCTCGATCGTGGAGCTCGCCCACAACCTCGGGCTCCGGGTCGTGGCCGAGGGCGTCGAGGACGAGGTCACCCGCGACCTGCTGGCCCAGATGGGCTGCGACAAGCTGCAGGGCTTCCTGGTCAGCCGGCCGTTGCCGGACGACCGGCTCGAGGGGTGGCTGCTCGCGCGGACCGGCGTCCGTGCCCCCGCGCCGGGCGCCACCCACCGCCGGTTGTTCGTCCGGACCTGAGGGAGGACCTCGCTGCCCCCTCGCCACCGGCGGGCTCTCGGCGGGCCCCTGCAGGGAGGCCGAGGACATCAGGTACAGTTCTCCACGGCTCTTCGGAGCAGGCCCCTTTAGCTCAGTCGGCAGAGCGTCTCCATGGTAAGGAGAAGGTCTACGGTTCGATTCCGTAAAGGGGCTCGTACGACGACCACCGGTCCAGTCGTGAGACCGGGCCGCACGGTCACCCGGCGGTGTAGCTCAGCCTGGTAGAGCAAGCGGCTCATAATCGCTGTGTCACCGGTTCAAGTCCGGTCACCGCTACTCCAGACGGACCCCGTTCTCGGGGTCCGTCGTCGCGTCCGGCACCAGTCGGGCGTGGGCACCACCCACTGACCAGAACAAGGCGAGGACACACTCATGGCCGCCACAGACGTCCGTCCGAAGATCACCCTGGCGTGCCAGGAGTGCAAGAACCGCAACTACATCACCCGCAAGAACCGGCGGAACGACCCCGACCGGATCGAGCTGAAGAAGTACTGCCCCACCGACCGCAAGCACACGGTCCACCGCGAGACGCGCTGACCCCAGCGGTCGCGAGGAGAGGGCGGGAGCATGGCGCTGGACGCAGGACTGGTCGGGCGCAGCTACCCGCCCTCTGCCGTGTACGAGGTCGGCCGGGAGAAGATCGCGGAGTTCGCCGCAGCGCTCGCTGACCCCGATCCGGTGTACCGCGACGCGGCCGCCGCGCGGGCGGCCGGCCACCCCGACGTGATCGCACCACCGACCTTCGCGATCGTGCTCAGCCTCGGCGCCGGCAACGTCGTGGTCGACGACCCCGACGTCGGGATCGACTACAGCCGTGTCGTGCACGGCGAGCAGCGCTTCACCCACCACCGCCCGATCCGGGCCGGCGACCGGCTGGTCGCGACCGCCACCATCGATGCGGTCAAGACCGTGGCCGGCAACGACATGCTGACCACCCGGGTCGACCTGGTCACCGAGGACGGCGAGCCGGTCTGCACGACCCGCTCGATGCTCGTGGCCCGGGGCGCTGCGTGAGCGGGCGCCCGGCCGACGTCCAGGTCGGCACCGAGCTGCCCGAGCAGACCTCCCGGGTCACCCGGGCGGACCTGGTCCGCTACGCGGGCGCCTCCGGCGACCTCAACGTCATCCACTGGAACGAGCGGGTCGCCCGCGAGGTGGGCCTGCCCGGGGTCATCGCCCACGGGATGCTCACCGCCGGCCTCGCCGCCCGCGCGGTCACCAGCTGGGCCGGTGACCCGGGGGCCGTCGTCGACTTCCACGTGCGCTTCAGTCGCCCGGTGGTCGTCCCCGACGACGACGCCGGTGCCGAGCTGACCGTCCGCGGCCGGGTCGCCGCCCTGCTGGACGACGGCCGGGTGCGGGTCGACCTCACCGTCACCAGCGGGGGCGAGAAGGTGCTCTCCCTGGCCCGCGCCGTGGTCGCCCTGAGCTGAGCCGGCCGACCTGTCGTCCTCCCCGGCCGAGGTCCGCCGCGCGGTGCCCCGCACCGAGACCTTGCGCGCCACCGTGATGCGCGCCACCGTGGACCTGCCGACCGGCGAAGAGGGTGGCCCGGCTCGTGGCCAACGCCTCGGCCGTGGAGGCGGCGACGGGGTTCCCCAACCTGACCGACGCGCTGGCCGTGCCGACGCGGCAGGAGCCCTCGGCCAGGGCGACTCGCCACGGTGATCGTGGGAGCTTCGCGCACCCGGGTGTGGAGCCGTGCGCGGGGCTGTGGGGGCGGGCGTTGGCTGGCCGTCCCGGCGGTCCCGTACACTCGTCGTCCTGGGGCCTGAAGGGCCCCGCCACCGGCGTGCCCCGGAGGCCCCTCTCGGGGGTGCGTCGCAGGACGGGGCCATGCCGCCAGGCGGGTCCGGGCGTCCCCTAGGGGTGTAGCTCAATTGGCAGAGCAGCGGTCTCCAAAACCGCAGGCTGCAGGTTCAAGTCCTGTCACCCCTGCCACGACCGACGACCGCCCGTCGTCACCCACCCGGACCAGTCGGCCGAGGTGGACCCGAGCGAAGTGAGCGAGGCGCTGTGAGCGAGAAGGACGGCGAGCCGAACGGCGAGCAGCGCGACGCCGAGCGACTCGACTCGGACCGGGTCGACGCCGAGCAGACCGACGCGCAGCAGATCGACGCCGAGACCCCGGGCGTCGACGACGCCGGGGAGCTCGAGGCCGCCGAGGCCGAGGTCGCCGAGGACGCGCAGGACGACGAGGACAAGGTCGTCGCGACCCCGACCCGCCGCCGCGCCCGCGGTGCCCGCCCCGCCGGTCGTCCGGCGGAGTCCGGCCGCACCGGGGAGGGCACCCGCACCCGCGCCCAGGCCGAGCGTGCCCGCGCCGCCGAGCTGCGGCGCAAGCGCAGCATCGGTCGGTTCCTCCGCGAGGTCGTGGCCGAGCTGCGCAAGGTCATCTGGCCCGGGCGCAAGGAGCTCATCACCTACACGACCGTGGTGATCGTCTTCGTGGCCGTGATGGTGGCCATCGTCGCCGGCCTGGACATCCTCTTCGCCCAGGGCGTGCTCGCCGTCTTCGGCTGACCCGCCCCCTGCGACTGCACGCCACCCGAGAAGGAAGAGACCCTGTGACCGACCCCCGCGAGCCCTTCGAGACCGACAGCGCGGTCGAGGGCATCGACCTCGACGACGCACGAGCGGACGTGCGCGGCAGCGCCGACCTCGAGACGGGTGCCGGCGAGACCGGGTCCGCCGAGGGATCGAGCGACACCGCCGACCAGGACACCGACACCGGCGTGGCCGACGTCGTCCCCGAGGTCGAGACCGGCGAGCCGGCCACGCTGGCCGGCGACCCGCTGCCCGAGCCGGCGGAGGACCACGACCCCCTGGTGACCGAGGCCCTCGAGGCCGCGGACGAGGAGGACGAGGACCCGGCACAGGCGCTGCGCAAGACGCTGCGCAACCAGTTCGGCGACTGGTACGTGATCCACTCCTACGCGGGCTACGAGAACAAGGTGAAGACCAACCTCGAGTCCCGGATCACGTCGCTGGACATGGAGGACTACATCTTCCAGATCGAGGTGCCCACCGAGGAGGTCACCGAGATCAAGAACGGCAAGCGGACCCAGGTCAACCGCAAGAAGCTGCCCGGGTACCTGCTCGTCCGGATGGACCTCAACGACGAGTCCTGGGGTGCGGTCCGCAACACCCCCGGCGTCACCGGCTTCGTCGGTGCCACCTCCAAGCCCTCGCCGCTGAGCATCGACGAGGTGGTCAACCTGCTGGTGCCGGCGACCACGGCCAAGCCCACCGTCGCCGCCGAGGCGGCCCCGACCGCCGGCCCGGCGCCGGTCGTCGAGTTCGAGGTCGGCGAGTCGGTCACCGTCATGGACGGCCCGTTCGCGACGCTGCCGGCCACCATCAACGAGATCAACCCCGAGCAGCAGAAGCTCCAGGTCCTCGTCTCCATCTTCGGCCGCGAGACCCCGGTCGAGCTGTCGTTCACCCAGGTCTCCAAGATCTGATCGAGGCCCCGTGGCCTCCCGGCGCTCGTAGGATCGTGCCGGGGCCCTGCGACGGGGCCGTTCCATCCCGTCACCAAAGAAGGAAGTCATGCCCCCCAGGAAGCGGTTGACCGCGGTCATCAAGCTCCAGATCAACGCCGGTGCGGCCACCCCCGCGCCGCCCGTCGGTCCGGCGCTGGGCCAGCACGGCGTCAACATCATGGAGTTCTGCAAGGCGTACAACGCCGCGACCGAGGCTCAGCGCGGCAGCGTCATCCCGGTCGAGATCTCGGTCTTCGAGGACCGGTCGTTCACCTTCGTCACCAAGACGCCGCCGGCAGCGCGCATGCTGCTCAAGGCCGCCGGGGTGGAGAAGGGCTCGGGCGAGCCGCACAAGACCAAGGTCGCCACGGTCACCCGTGACCAGGTCCGCGAGATCGCCCAGACAAAGATGGCCGACCTCAACGCCAACGACATCGACCAGGCCGAGAAGATCATCGCCGGCACCGCCCGGTCGATGGGCATCACGGTCAAGTGAGGCAGGCCGCCGGCTGACGGCGGCAACGCACCACCCGGGTCCGTACGGACCCGGCCAGCACTCGTGGGAGGGCCCAGCCAGGCCCGCGCACCACGCGACCCCCGTCCCGGGGGGAAGGAGAACCACCATGGCGAAGCACGGCAAGAACTACCGCAAGGCCGCTGAGCTGGTCGACGCGGACGCGCTGTACAGCCCGCTGCAGGCCGCCGGTCTGGCCAAGCAGACCTCGACCACCAAGTACGACGCGACCGTCGAGGTCGCGATCCGGCTCGGCGTCGACCCGCGCAAGGCCGACCAGATGGTGCGCGGCACGGTCAACCTGCCGCACGGCACCGGCAAGACCGCACGCGTCATCGTCTTCGCGACCGGCGACAAGGCCGCCGAGGCCGAGGCCGCCGGCGCCGACGTGGTCGGCTCCGACGACCTGATCGAGCAGATCCAGGGCGGCTTCCTGGACTTCGACGCCGCGATCGCGACCCCCGACCAGATGGCCAAGGTCGGCCGCATCGCCCGGATCCTCGGCCCCCGTGGCCTGATGCCGAACCCGAAGACCGGCACCGTGACCCCCGACGTCACCAAGGCCGTCAACGACATCAAGGGCGGGAAGATCAACTTCCGCGTCGACAAGCAGGCCAACCTGCACCTGGTGATCGGCAAGACCTCCTTCGACGAGACCAAGCTGGTGGAGAACTACGCCGCCGCCCTCGACGAGGTGCTCCGCGCCAAGCCGTCCGCGGCCAAGGGCCGGTACGTCAAGAAGGTCACCGTCTCCACCACCATGGGCCCCGGCATCCAGGTCGACCCGAACCGCACCCGCAACCTGACGGTGGACGAGCCCTCCGCCTGAGCAGACGGCCTCGCTGCCTCCCACGCTCGACGTGGACCCCGGCAGCGGGCCACCCGAACGGCGCCGCCCCTCAGGGGCGGCGCCGTTCGCCGTTCCGGGGAAGGTCACCCCGGGCAGTCCCGGCGCACTCGAGCGGCGTGACCGGGGGAGGGCAGGTGCCGACCCCCGCCGTGGGGTGTGACCGAGGCGGTTGGCGCCGGCGCCGGGGCATGACGTACAGTTGCCGCCGTTCCCCCCATGACCGCTTGGTCGTCGCACGTCCGCGTGCGATCGAAGGTCCGGACCACCGGACGGCCCGCGCAGGTGGACGGATCGATGAGACGTCGGAGCACGGGTCGGCTGACCCGGAGCCACCGGCCTCCCTCGCCCCGTGCGCCCTGCGCCGGGGCGTTCCTCGTCTCCGGGCCCCGATCGTGTGCGAGCGCGCACCGGCCGGTGGTCGCCCGACAGCGAGAGGAGGCCCATGCCCACGCAGGCCAAGGACGCCGCGATCCAGGAGATCACCGAGCGTTTCCAGGCATCAAGCGCGGCCGTGCTCACCGAGTACCGCGGGCTGACCGTGGCGCAGCTCACCGAGCTGCGTCGTTCCCTCGGTGCGGGCAGCAGCTATGCCGTCGTCAAGAACACCCTGACGAAGCGGGCGGCGGACTCGGTCGGTTTCTCCGACCTGGGCCCGCTGCTGAACGGCCCCACCGCGATCGCCTTCATCGAGGGTGATCCGGTCGAGGCCGCGAAGGCCATCCGCGACTTCGCGCGGGCCAACCCGTCGCTCGTCGTCAAGGGCGGCGTGGTCGACGGCCGCACGGTCGACGCCTCCGAGGTCACCCGCCTCGCCGACGTCGAGCCGCGCGAGGTCCTGCTGGCCAAGCTGGCCGGCGCGATGAAGGGCAACCTGACCAAGGCTGCCGGGCTGTTCCAGGCCCCGCTGTCGCAGGTCGCCCGTCTGGCCGAGGCGCTCAAGGAGAAGAAGCCCGCTTCGTCGTCCGACGAGGCGGCTGCTCCTGCCGCCGACGCAGCTGCTGCTGACACCACCCCCGAGACCACTGACGCTGCCGCGGACACCGCGGCCAGCGACGCCTGACCCACCAAGGAGACACCATGGCCAAGCTTTCCACTGACGAGCTGCTCGACGCCTTCAAGGAGATGACCCTCCTGGAGCTGTCGGACTTCGTGAAGCAGTTCGAGGAGACCTTCGAGGTCACCGCCGCTGCCCCCGTCGCCGTCGCGGCCGCCGGCCCCGCCGGTGGTGGCGCTGCCCCCGAGGCCGCCGCGGAGCAGGACGAGTTCGACGTCATCCTCGAGTCCGCCGGTGACAAGAAGATCCAGGTCATCAAGGAGGTGCGCGGCCTGACCTCGCTCGGCCTCAAGGAGGCCAAGGACCTGGTCGACAACGCGCCGAAGCCGGTCCTGGAGAAGGTCGCCAAGGACGCCGCCGAGAAGGCCAAGGCCGCTCTCGAGGGCGCCGGCGCCACCGTCACCGTCAAGTGACCCCCCGCCCGGCGGCCCTCGCGGCCGCCGGGTAGCACCACCCCGCACGAACGACAGGGGCCGATCCACTCCGGTGGGCCGGCCCCTGTCGCGTGTCCCGGTCGGCCGCGCGCCGGCTGCCGTTCACCCGCCCGGCACGGCGTGGCTGCTGCTGGCCGGCCCGTGCGCTGGCATCATCGGCGGCGCACCCACCTCGCTCGCCCCCGATCCCGCGGTGCCGGGCTCCCTCCGGGGAGGTCGCGTCTGCGGGCCGGGCGGGCGCCGGCCACCCCTCGCGGGTGGGTCACCCGTCGCGAGCGCGACCCGACGTGGACACCGGCGCGCAGCAGGGGTAGGGTCTCCTGTTGCGCTGCCCTCTGACTGCCAGCCCGTTGACACGGGTCACCAGGGGTGCCCGGGAACGGCTCCGGGCAACCCCGTGTTGACCGTACCGACGAGGTCGGCATCCGCGGTCAGCCTCGCCGAAACCGACGACGACCCAGGACGATCTGCACCCCACCGCCCGCACGTCGTGAGGTCCTTGGAAGGACGCATCTTGGCAGGCTCTCGCCCCACCAGCATCACCCCCGGCACCACCGAGTCCGGCACCACCCCGACCACCGCGGTCGACGTCCAGGCCGGTCCCCGCACCGGTGGCACCGACCACCAGAAGATCCCCGGCGCCCCGCTGCGCGTCTCCTTCGCCAAGATCCACGAGCCCCTCGAGGTGCCGGATCTGCTGGCCCTGCAGACCGCTTCCTTCGACTGGCTGGTCGGCAGCCCGAAGTGGAAGGCCACCCTCGCCCCCGAGGAGCAGGCCGACGCGGTCGGCGGTCTGGCGGAGATCCTCGAGGAGATCTCCCCGATCGAGGACTTCAGCGGGTCGATGTCGCTGTCCTTCTCCAACCCGCGCTTCGAGGACGTCAAGGCGTCCCTCGAGGAGTGCAAGGACAAGGACATGACCTACGCGGCGCCGCTGTTCGTCACCGCCGAGTTCATGAACAACACCACCGGTGAGATCAAGAGCCAGACGGTGTTCATGGGCGACTTCCCGGTCATGACGAGCAAGGGCACGTTCGTCATCAACGGGACCGAGCGCGTCGTCGTCTCCCAGCTGGTCCGCTCGCCGGGCGTCTACTTCGACAAGGCCCTGGACAAGACGTCGGACAAGGACGTCTACAGCGCCAAGGTCATCCCCAGCCGCGGTGCATGGCTGGAGTTCGACGTCGACAAGCGCGACACCGTCGGCGTCCGGATCGACCGCAAGCGTCGTCAGCCGGTCAGCGTCCTGCTCAAGGCCCTCGGCTGGACCGAGGACCGGATCCGTGAGCACTTCCAGTGGTCGCCCACCATGCTGGCCACCCTGGAGAAGGACCACATCGCCGGCCAGGACGAGGCGCTGCTGGACATCTACCGCAAGCTGCGTCCGGGCGAGCCGCCGACGCGCGAGTCGGCCCAGGCGCTGCTGGAGAACCTCTTCTTCAACCCCAAGCGCTACGACCTGGCCAAGGTCGGCCGCTACAAGGTGAACAAGAAGCTCGGCGTCGAGGTGCCCCAGGGCACCTCGACGCTGACCGAGGACGACATCGTCGCCACCATCGAGTACGTGGTGCGCCTGCACGCGGGCGAGCCCGACCACGGCGTCGACGACATCGACCACTTCGGCAACCGCCGGCTGCGCACCGTGGGCGAGCTGATCCAGAACCAGATCCGCGTCGGCCTCTCCCGCATGGAGCGCGTGGTCCGCGAGCGGATGACGACCCAGGACGTCGAGGCGATCACGCCGCAGACCCTGATCAACATCCGGCCGGTCGTCGCCTCCATCAAGGAGTTCTTCGGCACCAGCCAGCTGTCGCAGTTCATGGACCAGACCAACCCGCTCGCGGGCCTGACCCACAAGCGCCGCCTGTCGGCGCTGGGCCCGGGTGGTCTGTCCCGTGAGCGCGCCGGCATGGAGGTCCGCGACGTGCACCCGAGCCACTACGGCCGGATGTGCCCGATCGAGACCCCGGAAGGCCCGAACATCGGCCTGATCGGCTCGCTGTCCTCCTTCGGCCGGGTGAACCCCTTCGGCTTCATCGAGACGCCGTACCGCAAGGTCGAGAACGGCACCGTCACCGACCAGATCGACTACCTGACCGCCGACGAGGAGGACCGCTTCGTCGTCGCGCAGGCCAACTCCCCGCTCGACGCGCAGGGTCGCCTCGCCGAGGAGCGGGTGCTGGTCCGCACCAAGGGCGGTGAGGTCGACTACCTCGCCCCCGAGAACGTGGACTACATGGACGTCTCGCCGCGGCAGATGACCTCGGTCGCGACGGCGATGATCCCGTTCCTCGAGCACGACGACGCCAACCGCGCGCTCATGGGCGCCAACATGCAGCGTCAGGCCGTCCCGCTGCTCCGCTCGGAGGCCCCGCTCGTGGGCACCGGCATGGAGCTGCGTGCCGCCGTCGACGCCGGTGACGTCGTGGTGGCCGAGAAGGCCGGTGTGGTCGAGGACTCCACCGCCGACTACGTCACCGTGATGGCCGACGACGGGACCCGGCAGACCTACCGCCTGCTGAAGTTCCAGCGTTCCAACCAGGGCACCTCGATCAACCAGCGCCCGGTGGTCCAGGAGGGCCAGCGGGTCGAGGTCGGTCAGGTCGTCGCCGACGGTCCCTGCACCGACGAGGGCGAGATGGCACTGGGCAAGAACCTGCTCGTCGCCTTCATGCCGTGGGAGGGCCACAACTACGAGGACGCGATCATCCTGTCGCAGCGCCTCGTGCAGGACGACGTCCTGTCCTCGATCCACATCGAGGAGTTCGAGGTCGACGCCCGCGACACGAAGCTCGGCGCCGAGGAGATCACCCGGGACATCCCGAACGTCTCCGAGGAGGTCCTCGCCGACCTCGACGAGCGCGGGATCATCCGGATCGGTGCCGAGGTCGTCCCCGGCGACATCCTCGTCGGAAAGGTCACGCCCAAGGGCGAGACCGAGCTGACCCCGGAGGAGCGGCTGCTGCGGGCGATCTTCGGTGAGAAGGCCCGCGAGGTCCGCGACACCAGCCTCAAGGTCAAGCACGGTGAGTCCGGCAAGGTCATCGGCGTCCGGGTCTTCTCCCGCGAGGACGGCGACGAGCTCCCCGCCGGCGTGAACGAGCTCATCCGGGTCTACGTGGCCCAGATGCGCAAGATCAGCGACGGCGACAAGCTGGCCGGCCGGCACGGCAACAAGGGCGTCATCTCCAAGATCCTCCCGCAGGAGGACATGCCGTTCCTCGAGGACGGCACGCCGGTCGACATCGTGCTCAACCCGCTGGGCGTGCCCGGCCGGATGAACGTC
The DNA here is from genome assembly GCF_947486615.1 of uncultured Modestobacter sp. Taxonomy (GTDB): domain Bacteria; phylum Actinomycetota; class Actinomycetes; order Mycobacteriales; family Geodermatophilaceae; genus Modestobacter. The sequence continues at coordinate 421,034 of NZ_CANKUD010000002.1, read as the reverse complement.
GGCCAGGTGCTGGAGATGCACCTCGGGTGGATCGCCAAGCAGGGCTGGCAGGTCGAGGGGACGCCGGAGTGGGCTGCGAAGCTGCCCGGCGCCGCCCGTCAGGCCGCTCCCGGCACCCGCACCGCCACCCCGGTGTTCGACGGCGCCAAGGAGGACGAGCTCATCGGCCTGCTCGGCTCGACGACGCCGAACCGCGACGGTGAGCGGATGGTCAAGGAGACCGGCAAGGCGCGGCTGTTCGACGGTCGCTCCGGGGAGCCCTTCCCCGAGCCGATCGCCGTGGGCTACGTCTACATCCTGAAGCTGCTGCACCTGGTCGACGACAAGATCCACGCCCGTTCGACCGGCCCGTACTCGATGATCACGCAGCAGCCGCTGGGTGGTAAGGCGCAGTTCGGTGGCCAGCGCTTCGGTGAGATGGAGTGCTGGGCGATGCAGGCCTACGGTGCGGCCTACGCGCTGCAGGAGCTGCTCACCATCAAGTCCGACGACATCCTCGGCCGCGTCAAGGTGTACGAGGCGATCGTCAAGGGCGAGAACATCCCCGAGCCGGGCATCCCGGAGTCGTTCAAGGTGCTGCTCAAGGAGCTCCAGTCGCTCTGCCTGAACGTGGAGGTCCTCTCCAGCGACGGCAACGCGATCGAGCTGCGCGACACCGATGACGAGGTCTTCCGGGCCGCGGAGGAGCTGGGCATCGACCTGAGCCGCCGCGAGCCGTCGTCCGTCGAAGACGTCTGATCGGCAGCCGGCCGGCCCTGACCAGTCGGGGCCGGCCGGCCACCACCCCCTCATCGATTAGAAGCGAAGAACTAGCCCCGGAAAGGGGTACATCGAGTGCTCGACGTCAACTTCTTCGACGAACTGCGCATCGGTCTGGCCAGCGGTGACGACATCCGCCAGTGGTCACACGGCGAGGTGAAGAAGCCCGAGACCATCAACTACCGCACCCTCCGCCCGGAGAAGGACGGTCTGTTCTGCGAGAAGATCTTCGGTCCCACGCGGGACTGGGAGTGCTACTGCGGGAAGTACAAGCGCGTCCGCTTCAAGGGCATCATCTGCGAGCGCTGCGGCGTCGAGGTCACTCGCGCCAAGGTGCGTCGTGAGCGGATGGGCCACATCGAGCTGGCCGCGCCGGTCACCCACATCTGGTTCTTCAAGGGCGTCCCCTCGCGCCTGGGCTACCTGCTCGACCTGGCGCCCAAGGACCTCGAGAAGATCATCTACTTCGCCGCCTACATGATCACCTCGGTCGACGAGGAGGCGCGGCACCGCGACCTGCCGACCGTCGAGGCCGAGATCAGCGCGGAGAAGCACAACCTGGAGACCCGCCGCGACGCCGACGTGGAGGCCCGCCAGCAGAAGCTGGAGGCCGACCTCGCCGAGCTCGAGGCCGAGGGTGCCAAGTCCGACGTGCGACGCAAGGTGCGCGAGGGCGGCGAGCGCGAGATGCGCCAGCTGCGCGACCGGGCCCAGCGGGAGATCGACCGTCTCGAAGAGGTGATGGACACCTTCCGCAAGCTCGAGGTCAAGCAGCTCATCGCCGACGAGGGCCTCTACCGCGAGCTGCGCGACCGCTTCGGTGAGTACTTCGAGGGCGGCATGGGCGCCGCGGCACTGCAGAAGCTGCTCGCCGGCTTCGACCTCGACGCCGAGGCCGTCTCGCTGCGCGAGACCATCCGCAGCGGCAAGGGCCAGCGCAAGCTGCGGGCCCTCAAGCGGCTGAAGGTCGTCGCGGCGTTCCAGCAGACCCAGAACTCGCCCATGGGCATGGTGCTGGACTGCGTCCCGGTCATCCCGCCGGACCTGCGCCCGATGGTGCAGCTCGACGGTGGCCGCTTCGCCACCAGCGACATGAACGACCTGTACCGCCGGGTGATCAACCGGAACAACCGGCTGAAGCGACTGCTCGACCTGGGCGCGCCGGAGATCATCGTCAACAACGAGAAGCGGATGCTCCAGGAGTCCGTGGACGCGCTGTTCGACAACGGTCGTCGCGGCCGTCCGGTCACCGGTCCGGGCAACCGCCCGCTGAAGTCCTTGAGCGACCTGCTCAAGGGCAAGCAGGGCCGGTTCCGGCAGAACCTGCTGGGCAAGCGCGTCGACTACTCCGGCCGTTCGGTCATCGTCGTCGGCCCGCAGCTGAAGCTGCACCAGTGCGGTCTGCCCAAGCAGATGGCGCTGGAGCTGTTCAAGCCCTTCGTGATGAAGCGGCTGGTCGACCTCAACCACGCGCAGAACATCAAGTCCGCCAAGCGGATGGTGGAGCGCGCGCGGCCGGTCGTCTGGGACGTGCTCGAGGAGGTCATCACCGAGCACCCGGTGCTGCTGAACCGTGCACCGACCCTGCACCGTCTGGGCATCCAGGCCTTCGAGCCCCAGCTGGTCGAGGGCAAGGCCATCCAGATCCACCCGCTGGTCTGCACCGCGTTCAACGCGGACTTCGACGGTGACCAGATGGCGGTGCACCTGCCGCTGTCGGCCGAGGCCCAGGCCGAGGCCCGCATCCTGATGCTGTCCAGCAACAACATCCTGAGCCCGGCCGACGGTCGCCCGATCACCGCGCCGACCCAGGACATGGTGCTGGGCCTGTACCACCTGACCAGCCTCAGCTCGGTCGACCACCCGGCCGAGGGGGAGCTGCCCAAGTCCTACTCGACCACGTCCGAGGCCGTCATGGCCTACGACAAGGGCGCGCTCGGGCTGCAGGAGCGGGTGCTCATCCGCCTCGACGAGGTCTACGGCGTCGACAGCGGACCGAACGACCCGTGGGAGGCACCGGAGGGCTGGGAGCCCGGTCAGCCGGCCGTCGTCTCCACCAGCCTGGGCCGGGTCCTGTTCAACGAGGCCCTGCCGGAGGACTACCGGTTCGTCAACTACCAGGTGCCGAAGAAGGCGCTGGGCGCGATCGTCAACGACCTCGCCGAGCGCTACCCCAAGGTGCAGGTGGCGGCGACCCTGGACGCCCTCAAGGCGGCCGGCTTCCGCTGGGCGACCCGTTCCGGCGTGACGATCGCGATCGACGACGTCGTCACCCCGCCGGTGAAGCAGGCGATCCTGGACCGCCACGAGGACGAGGCCCGCAAGATCGAGCGCCAGTACGAGCGCGGCGTCATCACCGACGCCGAGCGTCGCTCGGAGCTCATCGAGATCTGGACCCGCGCGCGGGCCGAGGTCAGCCAGGCGATGGTCGACAACTTCCCGACCACCAACCCGGTGTGGGTCATGGTCAACTCGGGCGCTCGCGGCAACATGATGCAGATCAGCCAGATCGCCGGCATGCGTGGCCTGGTGGCCAACCCGAAGGGCGAGATCATCCCGCGGCCGATCAAGGCCAACTTCCGGGAGGGTCTGTCCGTGCTGGAGTACTTCATCTCCACGCACGGCGCCCGCAAGGGCCTGGCGGACACCGCGCTGCGGACCGCCGACTCCGGGTACCTCACCCGCCGGCTGGTCGACGTCTCGCAGGACGTCATCATCCGCGAGGAGGACTGCGGCACCGAGCGTGGCGTGCTCATGCCGATCGGCACCGTCTCCGACGGCGTCGTGACGCGGGACGCCCACGTGGAGACCAGCGTGTACGCCCGTGCACTGGCCGCCGACGTGGTCGCCGCCGACGGCACGCAGATCGCCCCGGCCGGTGCCGACCTGGGTGACGTGCTCATCGCCCAGCTGGTCGACGCGGGCATCGCCGAGGTCAAGGTCCGCTGCGTGCTCACCTGTGAGTCGCTGCTGGGCACCTGCGCCACCTGCTACGGCCGGTCGCTCGCGACCGGCAAGCTGGTGGACGTCGGCGAGGCGGTCGGCATCATCGCCGCCCAGTCGATCGGTGAGCCCGGTACGCAGCTGACGATGCGCACCTTCCACACCGGTGGTGTCGCGGGTGAGGACATCACCCACGGTCTGCCGCGTGTGGTGGAGCTCTTCGAGGCCCGCGTCCCCAAGGGCAAGGCCCCGATCGCCGAGCTGGCCGGCACCGTCCGGATCGAGGACAGCGAGCAGTTCCGCAAGCTCACCATCACCCCGGACGACGGCTCCGACGAGGTCGTCTACGACAAGCTGTCGCGTCGTTCGCGGCTGCGGGTCGAGGACGGCGGCCACGTCGAGGTCGGCGAGCAGCTGACCGAGGGTGCGGTCGACCCGCACGAGGTGCTGCGGATCATGGGCCCGCGCGAGGTGCAGCTGCACCTGGTCCGCGAGGTCCAGGAGGTCTACCGCAGCCAGGGTGTGTCGATCCACGACAAGCACATCGAGGTGATCATCCGGCAGATGCTGAAGCGGGTGACCATCATCGACTCGGGTGCGACGGAGTTCCTGCCCGGAGCGCTGGTCGAGCGGACGCTGTTCGAGACCGAGAACCGCCGGGTCGTCGCCGAGGGCGGCGAGCCTGCCTCGGCCCGTCCGGTGCTGATGGGGATCACCAAGGCGTCGCTGGCGACGGAGTCGTGGCTGTCGGCCGCCTCCTTCCAGGAGACGACCAAGGTGCTCACCGACGCCGCGATCCAGGGCAAGAGCGACAGCCTGCTCGGGCTCAAGGAGAACGTGATCATCGGGAAGCTGATCCCGGCCGGTACCGGCATCAGCCGCTACCGGAACATCACGGTCGAGCCCACCGAGGAGGCCCGCGCCGCGGTGTACACCATGGCCGGCTACGACGACGGGCAGTACTACAGCCCGGACGTCTTCGGTCAGGGGTCGGGCGAGGCAGTCCGGCTCGAGGAGTACGACTGGCGCTGACGCGCTGAGTGAGTGACAGAAGGGCCCCGCACGCTGATGGCGTGCGGGGCCCTTCTGCGTCCCGGGCATCACGTGACGCAACCAGCAGGGGACATCGGGGTGGCGCCCCCGTCGACCAGAGCCCGGGCCGCCTGCTCGCCCGGGCCCGGGCGCCGGGAAGGAGAAGCAGGCGCGGCACGAGGCCAGGGCGCGGTGCGGCCCGCAGTCCCGTCAGCAGAGCCGGCGCATCGTCTCAACGGTGCGCAGCCGGCCCTCCCGGCTGTCGTCCAGGGGCTGCAGGTTGATCGTGGTGACGCCCGCCTCGGCGAAGGCGGCGATCCGCTCGGCGACGTAGGACTCCGGCCCGATCAGCGAGGTGGCGCGCACCAGGTCCTCCGGCACCGCGGCCGCCGCCTCGTCCTTGCGCCCGGCCAGGTACAGGTCCTGGATCGTCTCGGCCTCTGCCTCGTACCCGTACCGGCGGGCCAGGTCGTTGTAGAAGTTCTTGCCCTTGGCGCCCATGCCGCCGACGTACAGCGCGATCCCCGGCCGCACCGCCTGCACCAGGTGGTCGACGTCCTCGCCGACGGCGACCGGGACGCCGACCACCACGTCCAGTTCACCCAGGGCCGGGTCGCGCTTGGCCTTCCCGGCCTCGAGCGAGGCGCCCCAGACATCGGCCGCCCGCTCGGGGTGAAAGAAGATCGGCTCCCACTTCTCCGCGATCTCCGCGGCCAGCTCGACGTTCTTCGGGCCCAGCGCGGCCAGCAGCACCGGGATCCGCTCCCGCACCGGGGTGTTGATCAGCTTCAGCGGCTTGCCCAGTCCGGTGCCCTGCTCGGCCGGCAGCGGCACGGTGTACTTCTTGCCCTCGTGCACGAGGCGCTCCCGCCGCCACACCTGCCGGCAGATCTCCACGACCTCCCGGGTGCGCTGGAGCGGGGCGTCGTAGGGGAGGCCGTGCCAGCCCTCGACCACCTGCGGCCCGGAGGCGCCGAGGCCCAGGGTGAACCGTCCGTCGGAGACGAAGTCCAGGCCGGCCGCGGTCATCGCGGTCAGCGCCGGCGTGCGGCTGTAGATGGGCAGGATCCCGCTCATCAGCTCGACCCGGTCGGTGACCGCCGCCAGGTAGCCGAGCTGGCTCACCGCGTCGAAGGTGTAGACCTCCGCGCACATCGCGACGTCGAGCCCAGCGGACTCCAGGTCGCGGATCTCTGCCGCGGTCTGCTTGAAGTCCCCGGCGTAGCTTGCCTGGATACCGATGCGCACGCGTCCTCCTCGGCCATCGCGGCACCCTCGTCGGCGCCGCTCCCGGGGACCGTAACGGCCCGGCGGCTCACTGCGGTCGGATGGTGCCGATCACGTGGGTGACGACGCGGACGCCGTCCACGTCGTGCGGCACCCGTCCACCGGCGCCGGCCTCGGTCAGGTCGACCCGGACGACGTACTCGGCGTCCTGCCGGGCCAGGCCGACGCCGGCGACCCCTGGGTCGGCGGCGAAGCGCGAGGCCAGCGCGCTCTTGGCAGCGCGGGCGGTGGCACGGTCGGTCATGGCACCCATGGTGCCCCCGCCGGGGCCGCCTGCCCAGGCATGTGGTCGCCGCGCACCTCGTCCTGGGGTCAGGCCGGCCCGGCTCCTCCATCGGCCGAGGGGGCTTCAGCCGGCGAACCACTCCACCCCGAGCTCACGGAGGACCGTGGCCAGCGGGTTGGCGAACGTGACACCGCCCCCGGCGCTGCCACCCACGGTGGAGCCGGCGAAGAGGAGGCCCAGCGGGGCCCGGTCGCTGCTGCGCCAGATCACCGAGCCGCTGTCCCCACCGGCGCTGAAGGCGCCGGTGAGCCCCTCGACCTCCACCTGGTCGTCGAAGGTGTGCACCCCGTCGTCGTACTGCACGCCGACCCCGTCGACCTCGACGGCGGTGATCCGGCCCCGGGTGTGACCGGTCGTGCGGCCGACCTTCTCCACCAGCTCGTCGGGGTCCACCGCATCGGCTGCCGCGACCAGCGACGCCAGGCGGCCGCCGGGGTAACCGCCCGGGTCAGCGAGGATCCCCGGGTCGAGCGTGGCGACGGCGGCGTCCACGAGGTTGCCCGGCTCGCGGGAGAACCGGACGAACGAAGCCAGCCGGCCGATCCGGTCGCTGGCCCTGCCGCCGTCGGCGATGCCCGGCTGGAGGACGTCGTCCCCCTCGGCCGCCGCGTCGCTGTTGGCCAGCACGTGGTTGTTGGAGAGCACGAGCAGCCCCTGACTGCCGGGGCGTCGGACGAAACCGCCCAGGGTGCCCGCGGTGACGTCCGGGTGGCTGACCGAGAGGCCGGGTCGCAGCGGCCGGGTACGCCGCTGGAGCTCGTCGGGAGTGGGGGAGGAGAGCGGGCGGACCGGGCCGATCACCCGGACGTCGACCTCCTCCCGGGCTCCCGCGTCCAGGCCGGCGAGCACCACGTCCGCGTCGGCCTGTGACACCAGCCGGATCGCCAGGTGGACCTGATCGGGAGCCACCGGGCGCAGACCCAGGGCCACCCCGCTCCAGGGGCGGGCGCCCTCCACCGCGCGGGCCGTCGCCCCGCTGAGCGGTGCCTCGCTGAGCCGCTGCGACAGCCGGGCCTTGAGTTCACGAGCGGAGTCGGGGAGCACGGCGTACCTCCGGAGGTCGGGCGGCCCAGGGTGGACAGCTCTTCGTGAGCGGTGCGCCACTGACCGTAGGGTGGGGGTGGGACAGAAGCGATGCGAGCCGGCGACGCGACCGCCGTCGCGGTCCGCGACCCGTTCCGGTCCGGTCCGGTACCTTGCGGTGCGAGCGGTGACCGCCGGACACGCCTGTGGCAGGCGCAGGGAATGACGTCCGCGGACCGGCGGTTGCTGATGAGCAGACCGGCTGGTCCGGTGCTCGGGACCACATGTCGACCCGGCTTTGACCGGGTCGAGAGGGCCGGGTACTGTGGTCAGCTGTGCCCAGGGTGACTGGGCCTTGCTCCGATACTGGTGCACCTGCGTGTCCATCGGTCCTCGCGGACCGGCGGGACATCGGGGGCCACGCTCGTCTCAGACGAGGACCATCTCGCGATGGTGTGGCCGGCGCCGGACACGGGGCGACGAGTCCGGGAAGGTAAACTGACCGGTTCTCGCGAAGGGCGACACGCCCGAGCGCGGGGGTCGGAGGGTGGGCCACGACCAGACTCGGCACGGCCGGGCGACCGGGCACACCACAGCACGCACCACATCCACAGCACGACCCAGCGCAGGCAGGAGATCCAGGCCACCCATGCCCACGATCCAGCAGCTGGTCCGCAAGGGCCGCGAGGACAAGGTCGAGAAGACCAAGACCCCGGCGTTGAAGGGTTCCCCTCAGCGCCGCGGCGTGTGCACGCGCGTCTACACGACGACGCCGAAGAAGCCGAACTCGGCGCTGCGCAAGGTCGCTCGCGTCCGCCTCACCAGTGGCATCGAGGTGACGGCCTACATCCCGGGCGTCGGCCACAACCTGCAGGAGCACTCGATGGTGCTCGTGCGCGGCGGCCGTGTGAAGGACCTCCCCGGCGTCCGCTACAAGATCATCCGTGGCTCGCTGGACACCCAGGGTGTCCGCGGTCGCAAGCAGGCTCGCAGCCGGTACGGCGCGAAGAAGGAGAAGAGCTAATGCCGCGCAAGGGCCCCGCCCCGAAGCGTCCCCTCGTCGCCGACCCGGTGTACCAGTCGCAGCTGGTCACCCAGCTGGTGAACAAGGTGCTCGTCGACGGCAAGCGCTCGATCGCCGAGGCGATCGTCTACGGCGCCCTCGAGGGCGTCCGCGCCAAGAACGACACCGACCCGGTCGTCACGCTCAAGCGGGCGCTGGACAACGTGAAGCCGGCCCTCGAGGTCCGCAGCCGCCGCGTCGGTGGCGCGACCTACCAGGTCCCGATCGAGGTCCGCCCGTCGCGCAGCACGACCCTCGGCCTGCGCTGGCTCATCCAGTACAGCCGGGCCCGTCGCGAGAAGACGATGACCGAGCGCCTCATGAACGAGCTGCTGGACGCCAGCAACGGTCTCGGTGCCGCGGTCAAGCGTCGCGAGGACACGCACAAGATGGCCGAGTCGAACAAGGCCTTCGCGCACTACCGCTGGTGACGCCAGTCCATCAGCAGCCGCTGCCCGCGGTGGACCCGGGCGACCCCCGGGCACCGCGCACGGACGAGAACGAAGAGGAGTAAGGGAATGGCCCAGAACGAGGCCCAACTCGCCAAGACCCGCAACATCGGGATCATGGCGCACATCGACGCCGGCAAGACGACGACGACCGAGCGGATCCTCTTCTACACCGGTATCAACTACAAGATCGGTGAAGTCCACGACGGCGCGGCCACGATGGACTGGATGGAGCAGGAGCAGGAGCGGGGCATCACCATCACGTCCGCTGCGACCAAGTGCTCCTGGGCGGGCCACGACATCAACATCATCGACACCCCGGGTCACGTCGACTTCACCGTCGAGGTCGAGCGGTCGCTGCGGGTGCTCGACGGTGCGGTCGCCGTCTACGACGGTGTCGCCGGCGTGGAGCCGCAGACCGAGCAGGTCTGGCGCCAGGCGGAGAAGTACAGCGTCCCGCGCATGTGCTTCGTGAACAAGCTCGACCGCACCGGCGCCGACTTCTTCCGCTGCGTCGACATGATGATCGAGCGGCTCAACGCCAACGCGCTGGTGCTGCAGCTGCCGATCGGTGCCGAGGCCGACTTCATCGGCGTCGTCGACCTGGTCCAGATGAAGGCGCTGACCTGGCGCGGTGAGACCAAGATGGGCGAGGACTACGCCGTCGAGGACATCCCCGCCGAGCTGGCCGACCAGGCCGCGGAGTACCGCGAGAAGCTCCTCGAGAACATCGCGGACTTCGACGACTCGCTGATGGAGGACTACCTCGCCGGCGAGGAGATCGCTGTCGACCGGCTCAAGGCGGCCATCCGGAAGGCCACCATCGCCGGCCAGGTGAACCCGGTCCTGACCGGTACGGCCTTCAAGAACAAGGGCGTGCAGCCCCTGCTCGACGCTGTGGTCGACTACCTGCCCAGCCCGCTGGACGTCGAGGCCATCGTCGGTACCGCGCTCGACGGCGAGACCGAGGTCCTGCGGCACGCCGACGAGAACGAGCCCTTCTCCGCGCTGGCGTTCAAGATCCAGACGGATCAGCACCTCGGCAAGCTGACCTACATCCGGGTCTACTCCGGCAAGCTCGACGCGGGTTCCCCGGTGCTGAACAGCACCAAGGACCGCAAGGAGCGGGTCGGCAAGATCTACCAGATGCACGCCAACAAGCGCGAAGAGCGTCAGGGCGTGGGCGCGGGCGAGATCGTCGCCGTCAACGGCATGAAGCAGACCACCACGGGTGACACCCTCTGCGACCCGCAGAAGCCGGTCATCCTGGAGTCGATGACCTTCCCGGCGCCGGTCATCTCGGTCGCCATCGAGCCGAAGACGAAGAGCGACCAGGAGAAGCTGGGCACGGCCATCCAGAAGCTGGCCGAGGAGGACCCGACGTTCCAGGTCCGCCTCGACGAGGAGACCGGTCAGACGGTCATCTCCGGCATGGGTGAGCTGCACCTGGAGATCCTGGTCGACCGCATGCGGCGTGAGTTCAACGTCGAGGCCAACGTCGGCAAGCCGCAGGTGGCCTACCGCGAGACGATCCGCAAGGCCGTCGAGCGCTACGACTACACGCACAAGAAGCAGACGGGTGGCTCCGGCCAGTTCGCGAAGGTGCAGATCGCCCTCGAGCCGCTGGAGATGAGCGGCGACTCGGCGACCTACGAGTTCGAGAACAAGGTCACCGGTGGCCGCATCCCGCGGGAGTACATCCCGTCGGTCGACGCCGGCATGCAGGACGCCATGCAGTACGGCATCCTCGCCGGCTACCCCATGGTCGGCGTCAAGGCGTCGCTCCTGGACGGCCAGTACCACGAGGTCGACTCCTCGGAGATGGCCTTCAAGATCGCTGGATCGATTGCCTTCAAGGAGGCCGCCCGCAAGGCCAGCCCGGCCCTGCTGGAGCCCATGATGGCGGTCGAGGTCGTCACCCCGGAAGAGAACATGGGCGACGTCATCGGCGACCTGAACTCCCGCCGCGGGACCATCCAGGCGATGGAGGAGCGCTCCGGCGCTCGCGTCGTCCGGGCCCTGGTGCCGCTGTCGGAGATGTTCGGCTACGTGGGCGACCTGCGCAGCCGCACCCAGGGGCGGGCGAGCTACACCATGGTGTTCGACACCTACGCCGAGGTCCCGGCCAACGTCGCCAAGGAGATCATCGCCAAGGCGACCGGCGAGTAACCGGACGGCGGTGCACCCGCCGGCCACCGCGAGCGTGAGCTCGCACCCCAGACACGCGAACGACTGCGAAGAATCGACGAGAGGAACCCAGTGGCCAAGGCCAAGTTCGAGCGGAACAAGCCGCACGTCAACATCGGCACCATCGGGCACATCGACCACGGCAAGACGACGCTGACCGCGGCGATCACCAAGGTCCTGCACGACAAGTACCCGAACCTCAACGAGGCGTCTGCGTTCGACCAGATCGACAAGGCGCCCGAGGAGAAGGCTCGTGGGATCACGATCTCGATCGCCCACGTCGAGTACCAGACCGAGAACCGGCACTACGCGCACGTCGACTGCCCCGGGCACGCCGACTACATCAAGAACATGATCACTGGTGCGGCGCAGATGGACGGCGCGATCCTGGTGGTCGCGGCGACCGACGGCCCCATGCCGCAGACCAAGGAGCACGTCCTCCTGGCCCGCCAGGTGGGTGTCCCCTACATCGTCGTGGCGCTGAACAAGGCCGACATGGTCGACGACGAGGAGATCCTCGAGCTCGTCGAGCTGGAGGTCCGTGAGCTGCTGTCCGAGTACGAGTTCCCGGGCGACGACGTCCCCGTGGTCCGCGTCTCGGCGCTGAAGGCCCTCGAGGGCGACGCCGAGTGGGGCGACAAGCTCATGGAGCTCATGAACGCCGTCGACTCGGCGATCCCCGAGCCCGAGCGTGAGATCGACAAGCCGTTCCTCATGCCCGTTGAGGACGTCTTCACCATCACCGGTCGCGGCACCGTCGTCACCGGTCGCGTGGAGCGCGGCATCGTCAAGGTCTCCGAGGAGATCGAGATCGTCGGCATCCGCCCGACGTCGTCCAAGACGACCGTCACCGGTGTCGAGATGTTCCGCAAGCTGCTCGACCAGGGCCAGGCCGGTGACAACGTCGGTCTGCTGCTGCGCGGCATCAAGCGCGAGGACGTCGAGCGCGGCCAGGTCGTCGTGAAGCCGGGGTCCATCACCCCGCACACGAACTTCGAGGGCTCGGTCTACATCCTCTCGAAGGACGAGGGCGGCCGTCACACGCCGTTCTTCAACAACTACCGGCCCCAGTTCTACTTCCGCACCACGGACGTCACCGGCGTCGTCACGCTGCCCGCTGGCACCGAGATGGTCATGCCGGGCGACAACACCGAGATGTCGGTGGAGCTGATCCAGCCCATCGCCATGGAGGAGGGCCTCCGGTTCGCCATCCGTGAGGGTGGCCGCACCGTCGGCGCCGGCCGGGTCGTCAAGATCAACAAGTGACACCCTGACGGGCGGCGGCCGTTCAACGACCGCCGCCCGTCAGCCGGGTCGGGAGACCGACCCAGGGTCAACAGACCCACCTGAACCTTCACAACCGATCGGCAGGAGCGAAGACAACCGATGGCGGGACAGAAGATCCGCATCCGGCTGAAGGCCTACGACCACGAGGCGATCGATGCCTCGGCGCGGCGCATCGTCGAGACGGTGACGAAGACCGGAGCGCGCGTCGTCGGCCCCGTGCCGCTGCCGACGGAGAAGAACGTCTACTGCGTCATCCGCTCGCCGCACAAGTACAAGGACTCGCGCGAGCACTTCGAGATGCGCACGCACAAGCGGCTCATCGACATCCTCGACCCGACGCCGAAGACGGTCGACGCGCTCATGCGCATCGACCTGCCGGCCTCGGTCGACGTCAACATCCAGTAAGGGCTGTTTCCAGACATGGCGAGCACATTCCGTGGTCTCCTCGGCGAGAAGCTGGGGATGACCCAGGTCTTCGACGAGAACAACCGCATCGTGCCGGTGACCGTCGTCAAGGCGGGCCCGTGCGTGGTCACCCAGGTCCGCACCCCGGAGAAGGACGGCTACTCGGCCGTCCAGCTCGGGTTCGGCGCGATCGACCCCCGCAAGGTGAACAAGCCCGAAGGTGGGCACTTCGCCAAGGCGGGCGTCACGCCCCGGCGGCACGTGGTCGAGCTGCGCACCGAGGACGCCGGCGACTACACCGTCGGTCAGGAGGTGACCGCTGAGGTCTTCTCCGGCGTCGCCAAGGTCGACGTCATCGGCACCAGCAAGGGCAAGGGCACTGCCGGTGTCATGAAGCGTCACGGCTTCAAGGGCCTCGGCGCCGGACACGGCACCCACCGCAAGCACCGCGCCCCCGGCTCGATCGGTGGGGCCTCCACCCCCGGTCGCGTCTTCAAGGGTGTGCGCATGGCCGGGCGCATGGGCGCGGTCACCACGACCACGCTCTCGCTGAAGGTCCACCAGGTCGACACCGAGAACGGCCTGGTCCTGATCAAGGGCGCCGTCCCCGGACCGCGCGGCGGGCTCCTGCTCGTCCGGTCCGCGGTCAAGGGCGGCCCCGTGGGGAGTGACGCGAAGTGACCGAGTCCACCGCAACCCGGACCGACCGTCAGGTCGACGTCCGGACGCCGGCGGGGGAGACCTCCGGCAGCGTGACGCTGCCCGGTGAGCTCTTCGACGCCCCGGCCAACGTCTCGCTGCTGCACCAGGTCGTCGTGGCCCAGCTGGCCGCGGCCCGCCAGGGCACGCACTCCACCAAGACCCGCGCCGAGGTCAGCGGTACCGGTGCCAAGCCCTACCGCCAGAAGGGCACCGGCCGCGCCCGCCAGGGCTCGCTGCGCTCGCCGCAGTTCGCCGGCGGTGGCATCTCGCACGGCCCCAAGCCGCGCAACTACGAGCAGAAGACCCCGAAGAAGATGAAGGCCGCCGCCCTGCGCGGTGCCCTCTCCGACCGGGCCCGCGAGGGCCGGGTGCACGTGGTCTCCGCCTTCGTCGACGGCGACGCGCCCTCGACCAAGGCCGCGCTCAAGGTGCTGGACACTGTCAGCTCCGCGAAGCGGGTCCTGGTCGTGCTCGACCGGGATGACGTCCTCAACTGGGTCAGCCTGCGCAACGTGCCGCGGGTGCACCTGATCGAGGCCGGCCAGCTGAACACCTACGACGTCCTCGTCGCGGACGAGGTGGTCTTCACCGAGACCGCGCTGGCCGAGTACGTCGCCGGCCCCGGTGCCACCGGTCGCGGCCGGGCCAGCTCCGCCGAGCTGCCCGACCTGACCACGCCGAACGTCCCGGGCGCCATCCCCTCCATGGAGGGTCAGGGCACCACGGACCTCGACCTGGGCGTCGCCCCGGTCGACCCGGCGCCGGTCAAGAAGGCGACGAAGAAGGCCGCGGCCAAGAAGGCTGTTCCGAAGGCGTCGGCCGAGGACGCCGCCCCGGCGACCGCGGCCGAGGCCGCCACCGCCCCGGCCGAGCAGGCCGAGGCAGCCAACGCCGGTGTCGACGCGACCGCGCCCACCGAGGACGGCACCACCGACGCGAGCACCGAGGAGAAGGCATGAGCGTCCGCGACCCCCGGGACGTCCTGCTGTCCCCGGTCATCTCGGAGAAGAGCTACGGGCTCCTCGACGAGAACAAGTACACGTTCATCGTGCGTCCCGACGCCAACAAGACCCAGATCAAGATCGCTGTGCAGCAGGTCTTCAACGTGAAGGTCCTCGCCGTCAACACGATCAACCGTCAGGGGAAGAGGAAGCGCTCGAAGGGCGCTGTGATGGGCAAGCGCAAGGACACCAAGCGCGCCATCGTCTCCGTGGCCCCCGGCGACCGCATCGAGCTCTTCGGGGGCCCGGGCGCCTGACGGCCCCGGACCACCGATCGGACCAGAGGACTCTGAGGAACCATGGCCATCCGTAAGTACAAGCCGACGACGCCGGGCCGCCGCGGCTCGTCCGTCGCCGACTTCGCCGAGGTCACCCGCGACCACCCCGAGAAGTCGCTGGTCCGGCCGCTGCACGGTCGCGGCGGGCGCAACGTCCACGGCCGGGTCACCGCCCGGCACCAGGGCGGCGGGCACAAGCGCGCCTACCGGCTGATCGACTTCCGCCGGGCGGACAAGGACGGCGTGCCGGCGAAGGTCGCGCACATCGAGTACGACCCGAACCGCACCTCGCGCATCGCGCTGCTGCACTTCGCCGACGGGGAGAAGCGGTACATCATCGCCCCGGCGAAGCTGAAGCAGGGCGACCTCGTCGAGTGCGGCCCTGCGGCCGACATCAAGCCGGGCAACAACCTGCCGCTGCGCAACATCCCGGTCGGCACGGTCATCCACGCCATCGAGCTCCGGCCCGGTGGCGGGGCGAAGATCGCCCGTTCGGCCGGCACCAGCGTCCAGCTGGTCGCCCGTGAGGGCCGGTTCGCGCAGCTGCGCATGCCCTCCGGCGAGATCCGCAACGTCGACGTCCGCTGCCGCGCCACCATCGGTGAGGTGGGCAACGCCGAGCAGTCGAACATCAACTGGGGCAAGGCCGGCCGCATGCGGTGGAAGGGCAAGCGCCCCACCGTCCGCGGTGTCGCGATGAACCCGGTCGACCACCCGCACGGTGGTGGTGAGGGCAAGACCTCCGGTGGCCGGCACCCGGTCAACCCGAAGGGCAAGCCGGAGGGCCGGACGCGCAAGCGCAAGGCCAGTGATGCCCTGATCGTGCGCCGCCGGCGCACCAACAAGAAGCGCTGAGCGGGTAGAGGAGTCCGACAGACATGCCACGCAGCCTGAAGAAGGGCCCGTTCGTCGACGACCACCTGCTCGCCAAGGTGGACGTCCAGAACGACAAGGGCACCAAGAACGTCATCCGCACCTGGTCGCGGCGCTCGACGATCATCCCCGACATGCTCGGGCACACGATCGCCGTGCACGACGGCCGCAAGCACGTCCCGGTGTTCGTCACCGAGGCGATGGTCGGGCACAAGCTCGGCGAGTTCGCGCCCACGCGCACCTTCCGTGGGCACGTCAAGGACGACCGTCGCTCGCGGCGCGGCTGACCAGGTAGAGAGAAGACATCACATGACCTCCCAGTTGGGACAGGAGACGCCGGTCGCCCGGGCCACGGCCCGGTTCGTCAGCGTCACCCCCATGAAGGCACGCCGGGTGGTGGACCTGATCCGCTACCTGCCCACCGACGAGGCCCTGGCCCTGCTGCGCTACGCGCCGCAGACCGCCAGTGAGCCGGTGGCCAAGGTCGTCGCCAGCGCCGTCGCCAACGCCGAGCACAACCTGCAGCTCGACCCGGCTGCGCTCGTCGTCAGCGCCGCGTTCGTCGACGAGGGCCCCACGCTCAAGCGGATCCGTCCGCGTGCGCAGGGCCGCGCCTTCCGCATCAACAAGCGGACCAGCCACATCACCGTCGAGGTGACCGAGGTGAGCTCGTCCGCCGAGCTCGCGCAGCGTTCCCGCAAGGCACGTCGGGACACGGGCCAGTCCGGCCCGGCGACCCAGCAGAAGAGCAACACGAGGGGAGGGACCCGCTAGTGGGTCAGAAGGTCAACCCGCACGGGTTCCGGCTCGGCATCACCACCGACTACAAGTCCCGGTGGTACGCGGACAAGCTGTACGCCGACTACGTCAAGGAAGACGTGGCCATCCGCAAGCTCATGGGCAAGGGCATGGAGCGCGCCGGCATCTCGAAGGTTGAGATCGAGCGCACCCGTGACCGCGTCCGCGTGGACATCCACACCGCCCGGCCGGGGATCGTCATCGGCCGTCGTGGTGCGGAGGCCGACCGCATCCGCGGTGAGCTCGAGAAGCTCACCGGCAAGCAGGTGCAGCTGAACATCCTCGAGGTCAAGAACCCCGAGTCCGATGCGCAGCTGGTCGCCCAGGGTGTCGCCGAGCAGCTGTCCAGCCGGGTCAGCTTCCGCCGTGCCATGCGCAAGGCCATGCAGTCCGCGCAGCGCAGCCCGCAGGTCAAGGGCATCCGGGTGCAGTGCTCCGGGCGTCTGGGCGGCACCGAGATGAGCCGTTCGGAGTTCTACCGCGAGGGTCGTGTGCCGCTGCACACGCTGCGGGCGAACATCGACTACGGCATCTACGAGGCCCGGACCACCTTCGGCCGGATCGGCGTCAAGGTCTGGATCTACAAGGGCGACGCCAGCGGTTCGCGGGCCGAGCGGGAGGCCCTCGAGGCCCTCGCCCAGCGCCAGCAGCGCCGCGAGCGGGCCCAGCGTCCGCAGCGCCGGTCGGGTTCCTCCGGCACCACCGCCGGGGGCACCGAGGCCGGCCGCGCCGCGGCCGAGACCCCGACGGGCCCGGCCACCACCGAGCAGCCCGCCGAGGCACCGGCCGACGTCGTCGCCGTCACCTCCGGCGAGGCCGCTCCCGCACAGAGCGTCGGCGAGGCCGCCGGCGCCGAGGGCACCGCGGCCGCGCAGGCCGCCGGTGCCGAGAACACGGAGGGCTGAGACGTGCTCATCCCACGTCGCGTCAAGCACCGCAAGCAGCACCACCCGGATCGTTCCGGGCGGGCCAAGGGCGGTACCGCGATCAACTTCGGTGAGTACGCCATCCAGGCCCTCGAGCCGGCGTACGTGACGAACCGGCAGATCGAGTCCGCTCGTATCGCCATGACCCGCCACATCAAGCGTGGCGGCAAGGTGTGGATCTCGATCTACCCGGACCGTCCGCTCACCAAGAAGCCCGCCGAGACCCGCATGGGTTCCGGCAAGGGCTCGCCCGAGTGGTGGGTCGCCAACGTCAAGCCCGGCCGGATCATGTTCGAGCTGTCGGGTGTCGCCGAGCCGGTGGCCCGTGAGGCCATGCGTCGCGCCATCCACAAGCTGCCCATGAAGTGCCGCTTCATCACTCGCGAAGGAGAGGTGTGATGGCCGCCGGTCTCACTGCGCCTGAGCTGCGCGAGCTGTCCGCCGACGAGCTGGCCACCCGGCTGCGCGAGTCGCGCGAAGAGCTGTTCAACCTGCGGTTCCAGGTGGCCACCGGCCAGCTGGACAACAACCGGCGACTGCAGACCGTCCGCCGCGACATCGCCCGGATCTACACGATCATGCGCGAGCGCGAGCTGGGTCTCTCGGTCGCCCCGAACGAGGGTGTGGCATGAGCGAGAGCGAGCAGTCGCAGGCCGCCAGCGGTCCTGGTCTCGCCGGGCGTGGCTACCGCAAGGTCCGTGAGGGCCTGGTCGTCAGCGACAAGATGGACAAGACCATCGTCGTCGAGGTCGAGGACCGCGTGAAGCACGGCCTGTACGGCAAGGTCCTGCGCCGTACGAGCAAGCTGAAGGCGCACGACGACGGAAACACCGCCGGCATCGGCGACCGGGTCCAGATCATGGAGACCCGGCCGACCTCGGCCACCAAGCGCTGGCGCCTGGTGACCATCGTCGAGCGGGCCAAGTAAGTCACTCGGCAGCCGGCCTCTCGAGGCCGGTGGGCAGGGAGTACTCTGGACGACTGGCGCGCCCCCCGGGTGCGCGCCGCATCCCGGTACCCGTGCACGGACGCACCGGCGGCACACGCTGCCGGTGCGTCCGCACGTGGGTGCCGGACAGCCGGTTCACCGATCCGGTCCGGCTGTCGCCACTGAGATTCAGGAGCAGGAAGTGATCCAGCAGGAGTCGCGGCTCAGGGTCGCCGACAACACCGGGGCCAAGGAGATCTTGTGCATCCGTGTGCTCGGCGGTTCCGGGCGCCGCTACGCGGGCATCGGTGACGTCATCGTCGCCACCGTCAAGGACGCGCTGCCCGGCGCCGGCGTCAAGAAGGGCGACGTCGTCAAGGCCGTCATCGTCCGCACGGTGAAGGAGCGTCGGCGTCCCGACGGCTCCTACATCCGCTTCGACGAGAACGCCGCGGTCATCATCCGCGACAGCGGCGACCCGCGCGGTACCCGCATCTTCGGCCCGGTGGGCCGCGAGCTGCGTGACAAGCGCTTCATGCGGATCATCTCGCTCGCTCCGGAGGTGTTGTGATCATGGCTCAGCCGACGAGCGGGAAGACCCCGTCGATGAAGGTCAAGAAGGGCGACTCGGTCGTCGTCCTGTCCGGCAAGGACAAGGGAGCCAAGGGCCGCGTCATCGCCGCCTTCCCGAAGACCCAGAAGGTCCTGGTCGAGGGCATCGGCCGGGTCAAGAAGCACACCCGGATCAGCACCACGCAGCGTGGTGCCCAGTCGGGCGGGATCGTCACGCAGGAGGCCGCCGTCCACGTGAGCAACGTGATGGTCATCGACTCCGAGGACAAGCCGACCCGGGTCGGCTACCGCAAGGACGAGGAAGGCCGCAACATCCGGGTTTCGCGGCGCACCGGTAAGGACCTCTGATCACCATGAGCGCACCCACCCGTGAGCTGCCCCGGATGCTGGCCCGGTACCGCGAGGAGATCGCGCCCGCCCTGCAGTCCGAGTTCGGCTACCCCAACGTCATGCAGATCCCCGGTCTGGTCAAGATCGTGGTCAACATGGGCGTCGGCGAGGCCACCCGTGACGCCAAGCTGATGGACGGCGCGGTCCGTGACCTCACCGCCATCACCGGCCAGAAGCCGGCCGTCGTGAAGGCCCGCAAGTCCATCGCGCAGTTCAAGCTGCGCGAGGGCATGCCGATCGGCGCCAAGGTCACCCTCCGGAACGACCGCATGTGGGAGTTCCTGGACCGGCTGCTTTCGCTGGCCCTGCCCCGCATCCGCGACTTCCGCGGCCTGAACCCGAAGCAGTTCGACGGCCACGGCAACTACACGTTCGGACTGAACGAGCAGTCGATGTTCCGCGAGATCGACGTCGACAAGATCGACCGTCCGCGGGGCATGGACATCACCCTGGTGACCACCGCCACCACCGACGAGGAGGGCCGCGAGCTGCTCACGCTGCTCGGCTTCCCGTTCGCCGGCCAGACCGTCGTCAACGCGACCCGCTGACGCGGTCTGCGTAGAAGGACCAGGAGACACTCAGATGGCCAAGAAGGCTCTCGTCAACAAGGCGGCCCGCACCCCGAAGTTCAAGGTGCGCGGCTACACCCGTTGCCAGCGGTGCGGTCGCCCGCACGCCGTGTTCCGCAAGTTCGGCCTGTGCCGGATCTGCCTGCGCGAGATGGCGCACGCCGGGGAGCTCCCGGGCGTGAGCAAGTCCAGCTGGTGAAGGACCCGCTCCACCCCGTCGCGAGCGATCGCGGCGGGGCCCGGAGCGGGGCAGTTCGTCAGTGACACCGACCAACCGGTCACCCAGATGAGCACCACCGATCGCCGACAGGCCCAGCGCCAAGTCTCCGGGACCCAGCGCACGAGGAACCGCGGCGAGAGAGGCACGACGCACCCATGACGATGACCGACCCGATCGCGGACATGCTCACGCGCATCCGCAACGCCAACCAGGCGTACCACGACGCCGCGGCCATGCCGTCGTCGAAGCTGAAGACGAAGGTCGCGGAGATCCTCCAGCAGGAGGGCTACATCGGCGGCTGGACCGTCAACGACGTCGAGGTGGACGGCCACGTGCGCAAGGAGCTCGTGGTCTCCCTCAAGTACGGCCCCAACCGCGAGCGCAGCATCGCCGGTGTCCGTCGGGTGTCGAAGCCCGGCCTGCGTGTCTACGCGAAGTCGACCGCCCTGCCCAAGGTCCTGGGCGGCCTCGGGGTGGCGATCATCTCCACCTCCACCGGGCTGCTGACCGACAAGCAGGCGAACAAGAAGGGCGTGGGTGGGGAAGTCCTCGCCTACGTCTGGTAAGAGGAGCGAGCAGACATGTCACGGATCGGACGACTCCCGATTCCGGTGCCGAGCGGGGTTGACGTCGCCATCGACGGGCGAACGGTCAACGTCTCGGGGCCGAAGGGGAAGCTGAGCCACACGGTGGCCGCTCCCATCACCGTCGAGCGCGGTGAGGACGGGACGCTGCTGGTGCAGCGCCCCAACGACGAGCGCGAGAGCCGGGCCCTGCACGGCCTGTCCCGGACGCTGATCGCCAACATGATCACCGGTGTCACCCAGGGGTACGACAAGACCCTGGAGATCGTCGGTGTCGGTTACCGCGTGCAGGCCCGCGGCTCGGACCTCGAGTTCGCGCTCGGCTTCAGCCACCCGGTGCTGGTGAAGGCCCCCGAGGGGATCTCCTTCACCGTCGAGGCCCCCACCCGGCTGCGGGTGAGCGGGATCGACAAGCAGCAGGTCGGCGAGGTCTCCGCCAAGATCCGCAAGATCCGTCGCCCGGACCCGTACAAGGGCAAGGGCGTGCGGTACCAGGGCGAGGTCGTCAAGCGCAAGGTCGGGAAGACGGGCAAGTGATGGCACAGGCAGCCAAGACCGAGAAGGGTGTCCGGGTGCACAAGCCCGTCGGCACCGACGTCAGCACTGCGCGCCGCGTCTCGCGGCTGCGCCGTCACAACCGCCTGCGCAAGCGGGTGGGTGGCACGCCGGAGCGCCCGCGCCTGGTCGTCAAGCGCAGCTCCCGGCACATCCACGTCCAGGTCGTCGACGACACGGTGGGCCGTACCCTGGCCAGTGCGTCGACCATGGACGCCAGCTTGAAGGGCGTCGAGGGCGACAAGTCCGCTCTCGCCCGTCAGGTCGGTGCCCTGGTCGCGGAGCGTGCCAAGGCCGCCGGGATCGCGGCCGTCGTCTTCGACCGGGGTGGCAACCGGTACGCCGGGCGCATCGCCGCCCTGGCGGACGGCGCCCGTGAAGGCGGGCTGGACTTCTGATGAGCACCATCACTGAGCAGATCGAGAGGGACGTCTGATGCCAGGACCACAGCGACGCGGCGGTGGCGCCGGCGGGACGGGTGGCCCCGGCGGTGCCGGCGGCGGCAACGACCGTCGTGACCGCCGCGACGGCGGCCGCGGCCCCGGTGGCGGTGCCGCCGAGAAGAGCCAGTTCATCGAGCGCGTGGTGGCCATCAACCGCGTGTCGAAGGTCGTCAAGGGTGGTCGGCGCTTCAGCTTCACCGCGCTGGTCATCGTCGGCGACGGCAACGGCACCGTGGGTGTCGGCTACGGCAAGGCCAAGGAGGTGCCGGCGGCGATCGCCAAGGGCGTCGAGGAGGCCAAGAAGCACTTCTACAAGGTGCCTCGCATCGCCAGCACCATCCCGCACCCGGTGCAGGGTGAGGCGGCTGCCGGTGTCGTGCTGCTGAAGCCGGCCAGCCCGGGTACCGGTGTCATCGCCGGTGGTCCGGTGCGCGCCGTCCTGGAGTGCGCCGGCATCCACGACATCCTGTCCAAGAGCCTCGGGTCCTCGAACCCGATCAACATCGTCCACGCGACCATGCAGGCGCTGAAGGACCTCGTCCGCCCCGAGGAGATCGCGGCTCGCCGCGGCCTGCCCCTGGAGGACGTCGCCCCGGCCGCCATGCTGCGTGCGCGGGCCGGTCAGGGGGTCTGAGATGGCTCAGCTGAAGGTCACCCAGGTCAAGTCGGCCATCGGCACCAAGCCGAACCAGCGTCAGACGCTGCGTTCGCTGGGGCTCAAGCGGATCAACGACTCGGTCGTCCAGGAGGACCGTCCCGAGATCCGCGGGATGGTCGCGACGGTGCCGCACCTGGTCGCCGTCGAAGAGATCGTCTGAGCAGGGGAACACAATGACTCTCAAGGTCCACCACCTGCGTCCGGCCCCCGGCGCCCACACCAAGAAGACCCGTGTCGGTCGTGGTGAGGGCTCCAAGGGCAAGACCGCCGGTCGCGGCACCAAGGGCTCCGGCGCCCGCGTGCAGGTCTCTGCCCGCTTCGAGGGCGGTCAGACCCCGCTGCACATGCGGCTGCCGAAGCTCTCGGGCTTCAAGAACAACAACAAGGTCGTCTTCCAGGTCGTGAACCTGGACCGGATCGCCTCTCTGTTCCCGCAGGGCGGCGCGATCGACCCGGACACGCTGGCCGACGCCGGCGCGATCCGGCGCGGTCAGCCGGTCAAGGTCCTCGGTACCGGCGAGCTCGGTGGGGTCTCGGTGAACGTGCGTGCGCACGCCTTCTCCAAGTCCGCCGAGGAGAAGATCGGCGCTGCCGGGGGCAGCACCACCCAGATCTGACCGCTGACGACCCCCGGGGTGCGCACCCGATCAGGGTGACCGCGCCCCGGGGGTCGTCTGCTGTCGGGGCGTCTCGCCGCGGTCCCGACAGGCTCGTCCAGGACGCCGAACGGCCACCGCAGCGCACCAGCGCGACGGGGGTGGGCGGAGACCTGACCCACCGTTGATAACCTCACACGACCGACTCGGGGAGGGCACGTGCTGCAGGCGTTCGCCGCGGCGTTCCGGACGCCAGATCTCCGGCGCAAGCTGCTGTTCTCCCTGGCGCTCATCGCCGTGTACCGGCTGGGTGCCAGCGTGCCGGGGCCGGGCGTCTCGATCGAGGCGATCAACAGCTGTCTGGACCAGGCCCAGGCGTCCGACCAGCGCGACGTCTACTCGCTGGTCAACCTCTTCTCCGGTGGGGCGCTGCTGCGGCTCTCGGTCTTCGCGCTCGGCATCATGCCGTACATCACCGCGAGCATCATCGTGCAGCTGCTGGTCGTGGTCATCCCGCGCTTCGAGCAGCTGAAGAAGGAAGGGCAGTCGGGCCAGCAGAAGCTGACCCAGTACACCCGCTACCTGACGATCGCGCTCGCCGTGCTGCAGAGCACCGGGATCATCGCGCTGGCCCGCAGTGGGCAGCTGTTCCCGAACTGCCAGCAGGACATCATCCCGTCGGACTCCGTCTGGACCACCGTCGTCCTGGTGGTCACGCTGACCGCGGGCACGGCCGTGATCATGTGGCTCGGCGAGCTGCTGACCGAGAAGGGGATCGGCAACGGCATGTCCGTGCTGATCTTCACCTCGATCGCGGCGCGCATCCCGGCCGAGGGCGGGTCCATCCTGCAGACCCGGGGCGCCGTCGTGTTCACGGTCGTCTGCATCTTCGCGCTGGTGGTCATCGCCTCGGTCGTCTACGTCGAACAGGCACAGCGCCGCATCCCGGTCCAGTACGCCAAGCGCATGGTGGGCCGGCGGATGTACGGCGGCACCTCGACGTACCTGCCGTTGAAGGTGAACCAGGCCGGCGTCATCCCTGTGATCTTCGCGTCGTCGCTGCTGTACCTCCCGCAGCTGATCAGCCAGCTGCAGAGCGACTCGACCGGCCCGGTGCGACGGTTCTTCGAGAACTACGTGATCAACCAGAGCAGCCCGGTCCACATCGCCATCTACTTCGCGCTGATCATGTTCTTCACGTACTTCTACGTGTCGATCACGTTCAACCCGGAGGAGCGGGCCGACGACATGAAGCGCTACGGCGGCTTCATCCCTGGCATTCGGCCCGGTCGGCCCACCGCCGAGTACCTGCAGTACGTGCTGTCGCGGATCACCCTCCCCGGCTCGATCTACCTCGGGCTGGTGGCGGTGCTGCCCAACCTGTTCCTCTCCATCACGCAGGAGGGGCAGAACCAGAACTTCCCGTTCGGCGGGACCGCGGTGCTGATCATGGTGGGAGTTGGCTTGGAGACGGTGAAGCAGATCGAGACGCAGCTGAACCAGCGCAGCTACGAAGGGTTCCTGCGGTAGTGCGCGTCGTGCTGCTGGGCCCGCCGGGAGCCGGCAAGGGAACCCAGGCTCAGATCATCGCCGGCCGGCTCGGCGTCCCTGCCATCTCGACCGGGGAGATCTTCCGAGCCAACGTCGGGGGACAGACCGAGCTCGGTACGAAGGCCAAGGTCTACATGGACGCTGGTGACCTCGTCCCCGACGAGCTCACCGTCGCCATGGTGTCCGACCGTCTCGCCGAGCCCGACGCCAAGGCCGGCTTCCTGCTGGACGGCTTCCCGCGGACCATCGCCCAGGCCGAGCAGCTGCGTGACTCCCTCGCCGAGATGGGGCATGCACTCGACCGGTGCCTGGAGCTCGTGGTCGACGAGGACGAGCTGGTCCGTCGGCTCTCCGGTCGTCGCATGCTCGTCGACGGCGAGTGGGTGCAGCGGGACGACGACAAGCCCGAGACGGTGCGGCACCGCCTCGAGGTCTACCGGGAACAGACGGCGCCGCTGTCCGGTTTCTACGCCGAGGCCGGCCTGCTGAGCCAGATCGACGCGATCGGTGAGATCGACGAGGTCACGGGGCGAGCCTTGGAGGCGCTCGGCGCGCAGGACGCGCTGGACGACGAGCCGGGCGACGGCGCGACCGAGGACCGAGACCGATAGGTCTGCGGTGCACGGCGACCGCAGTGCCGCGCTCCTCGCCCGACTGCCCCTGTTGGCGAAGTGGAGTGGACGCATGATCCAGATCAAGACCGCACACGAGGTCGAGTTGATGCGGGCCTCCGGTCTCGTCACCGCCGGCGCGCTCAGGGCGGTCAAGGCCGCCGTGGCGCCGGGTGTGACGACCGGTGAGCTCGATGCCATCGCCGAGGACCACATCCGGTCACACGGCGCCGTGCCCAACTTCCTCGGTTACCACGGGTTCACCGGCACCATCTGTGCGTCGATCAACGACGAGGTCGTGCACGGCATCCCGGACCCCGACCGGGTGCTGGCCGAGGGCGACAACATCTCGATCGACTGCGGGGCGATCCTGCAGGGCTGGCACAGCGACTCGGCCATCACGGTCACGGTCGGCACGGCCAGCCCGGAGGACGCCGCGCTGTTGGAGGTCACCGAGCGGTCGATGTGGGCAGGGCTGGCCAGGGCGATCGCCGGCGGCCGGCTGACCGACATCAGCCACGCGGTCGAGGAGTCGATCACCGCGCACGAGCACCCCTACGGGATCGTCGACCACTACGGCGGTCACGGCATCGGCACAGAGATGCACCAGGACCCGCACGTGCTCAACTACGGGCGGCCCGGTCGTGGGCCGAAGCTGGTGCCGGGCCTCGTGCTGGCGATCGAGCCGATGGTGACCATCGGCGACCCGGCCACCGTCGAGCTCGAGGACGGCTGGACCGTGGTCACCAAGGACCACTCGCGGGCCGCGCACTTCGAGCACTCCGTGGCCATCACTCCCGAGGGTCCCTGGGTGCTCACCGCCGAGGACGGCGGTCTCGCGGGGCTGGCGCCCTTCGGCGTCACCGCCCGGTCCTGACGCGCGCGGATCAGCGCCGGGGCCAGCGGCCGGGCCGCGGGCTCGCCGCGGGGGGATGGTCACCGTCACCCAAGGCCGGGTTGGAGTCCTGGTGCCACGGGGAGTACAGTGACCGATGGCGTTCGCGCCGTCCGTCGTCGTGCTGTGGCCGTACGCCGACAGACGCCCTCAGCGAGAACGTGCGCACCAGCGTCATCCAGCAGTACAAATCCGCACCACCGCCCTGTCGCACCGGCATGGGCGCATGCACGTCGATCGAACGAGGAGGCCGTGTAGGCGTGGCAAAGAAGGACGGGGCCATCGAGGTCGAGGGTCGCGTCGTCGAGCCGCTGCCCAACGCGATGTTCCGGGTCGAACTGCAGAACGGGCACCGAGTGCTCGCCCACATCAGCGGCAAGATGCGGCAGCACTACATCCGCATCCTGCCCGAGGACCGCGTCGTCGTGGAGCTGTCGCCCTACGACCTCACGCGCGGCCGCATCGTCTACCGCTACAAGTGACCCCTGCCGGTCCGGCGTCCCTACGGATGCCGGGCGCCGGCCACGAACTACAGGAATGAGGGCGGCACCGGTGAAGGTCCAGCCGTCGGTGAAGAAGATCTGCGACAAGTGCAAGGTGATCCGCCGGCACGGCCGGGTCATGGTCATCTGCGAGAACGCCCGGCACAAGCAGCGCCAGGGCTGAGGGAGTACCTGACAATGGCACGACTTGCTGGCGTCGACCTTCCCCGCGAGAAGCGGATGGAGATCGCGCTCACCTACATCTACGGGATCGGGCCGACCTCGGCCAAGGCCACCTTGGCCGCGACGGGCGTCAGCCCGGACCTGCGGGCCAAGGACCTGACCGACGAGGACCTGCTCAAGCTGCGCGACTACATCGACGAGCACTTCCGCGTCGAGGGTGACCTGCGCCGCGAGGTGGCTGCCGACATCCGCCGCAAGGTGGAGATCGGTTGCTACCAGGGTCTGCGGCACCGCCGCGGCCTGCCGGTGCACGGACAGCGCACCAAGACGAACGCGCGCTCGAGCAAGGGCCCGCGCAAGACCATCGCGGGCAAGAAGAAGGCTCGCTGATCTCAGCACGTCGGCGCACCGTCGCGGGTCCGTAGGGCCGGACCGGTGGTGCGCCTGAGCACGACCGTCCCCTCGGCTAGGACCGGGTGGGCGACCAGGCCACGAACACAGACTCAGACCGGAGAGAGATGCCTCCCAGGGCTCGCGCGGCAGCTGGCACCAAGAAGGTGCGCCGCAAGGAGAAGAAGAACGTCGCTCACGGCGCGGCGCACATCAAGAGCACCTTCAACAACACGATCGTGTCGATCACCGACCCCACGGGGAACGTGATCAGCTGGGCCTCGGCCGGGCACGTCGGGTTCAAGGGCTCGCGCAAGTCCACGCCGTTCGCGGCGCAGATGGCCGCCGAGAACGCCGCGCGCAAGGCGCAGGAGCACGGCATGCGCAAGGTCGACGTCTTCGTGAAGGGCCCGGGCTCCGGCCGCGAGACCGCGATCCGCTCTCTGCAGGCCACCGGCCTCGAGGTGGGTCAGATCCAGGACGTGACGCCGCAGCCGCACAACGGCTGCCGCCCCAAGAAGCGCCGCCGGGTCTGACCGGTCACTGACGAGACGAAGAAGGTAGATAGACGTGGCCCGTTACACCGGAGCCGATTGCCGCCTGTGCCGGCGCGAGAAGATGAAGCTGTTCCTCAAGGGCAGCAAGTGCGAGTCCGCGAAGTGCCCGATCGAGATCCGGCCGTACCCGCCGGGCGAGCACGGTCGCGGTCGCACCAAGGACAGCGAGTACCTGCTGCAGCTGCGTGAGAAGCAGAAGGCCCGCCGCATCTACGGCGTGCTGGAGAAGCAGTTCCGCGGCTACTACGAAGAGGCCAACAAGAAGTCGGGCAAGACCGGTGAGGTCCTGCTGCAGATCCTCGAGTCGCGCCTGGACAACGTGGTCTACCGGGCCGGCTTCGCCGAGTCCCGAGACATGGCACGCCAGCTGGTGCGCCACGGCCACATCAAGGTGAACGGCCGCAAGGTCGACATCCCGTCCTACCGGGTGACCGCGAACGACATCCTCGAGGTGGCTGCGAAGTCCGCCGAGATGGTCCCGTTCCAGCTCGCCCAGGCGAAGGCCGGCTCCCGTCCGGTCCCGCCGTGGCTGGAGGTCATCTCCTCGCAGCTGAAGGTGCTGGTCCACAGCATCCCGGCGCGCCAGGTGATCGACACCCCGGTCCAGGAGCAGCTGATCGTCGAGCTCTACTCGAAGTGATCGGCCGGTAAGGCAGCACGACCAGCAGGACGGCGGGACGGGCGGACGGATGTCCGTCCCGCCGGCACCACCCCTCACGGCGTCATATGGCGGGTGCCGGAGGACTTGGAGGAGAACCATGCTCATCGCACAGCGTCCGACCCTCACCGAGGAGACCATCGACGCCCAGCGCTCGCGGTTCGTCATCGAGCCGCTGGAGCCGGGCTTCGGCTACACCCTCGGCAACTCCCTGCGTCGCACCCTGCTGTCCTCGATCCCCGGCGCTGCTGTCACCAGCATCCGCATCGAGGGCACCCTGCACGAGTTCACGACCGTGCCGGGCGTCAAGGAGGACGTCACCGAGGTCATCCTGAACCTCAAGGGCCTCGTGGTCAGCTCCGACTCCGACGAGCCGGTGACCATGTACCTGCGCAAGCAGGGCCCCGGTGAGGTCACCGCCGCCGACATCGCGCCGCCGGCCGGCGTCGAGGTGCACAACCCCGACCTGCACATCGCGACCCTCAACGCGAAGGGCCGGCTGGAGATCGAGCTGGTCGTCGAGCGGGGCCGTGGCTACGTGCCGGCCACCCAGAACAAGCAGCCCGGCCAGGAGATCGGTCGCATCCCCGTCGACTCGATCTACTCGCCGGTCCTCAAGGTGACCTACGCCGTCGAGGCGACCCGCGTCGAGCAGCGCACCGACTTCGACCGCCTCGTGGTCGACGTCGAGACGAAGCCGTCGATGGAGCCCCGTGACGCGATCGCCAGCGCCGGCTCCACCCTGGTCGAGCTGTTCGGCCTGCTGCGCGAGCTGAACGTGGACGCCGAGGGCATCGAGGTCGGGCCCAGCCCGGCCGAGGCCGCGGACATCGCGAACTTCTCGATGCCCATCGAGGACATGGACCTCACCGTCCGGTCCTACAACTGCCTCAAGCGCGAGGGCGTGCACACCGTCGGTGAGCTCGTCACCCGCTCCGAGGCCGACCTGCTCGACATCCGCAACTTCGGTGCGAAGTCGATCGACGAGGTCAAGCTCAAGCTGGCAGCAATGGGCCTGGCCCTGAAGGACAGCCCGCCCGGGTTCGTCCCCACCTCGGTGGAGAGCTACGACGAGGGCTACGAGACCGACGCGTACCAGGGCGACGCCGCCTACGGCGACCCGGCCCAGTACGAAGAGGGCAGCTTCCAGGAGACCGAGCAGCTCTGACAGACGGACCCTGCCGCCTCCCGGGGCGGCAGGGTCCCGCCGGGTCCGGCACCGCCGGCACCGGAGCACCACCCATCAGTGAACGCGCGGCTCGCAGGGACCCCCCGGCGGCCTGAGGAAGGACCGACATGCCCACCCCCACAAAGGGCCCCCGTCTCGGCGGATCCCCCGCGCACGAGCGGCTGATGCTGGCCAACCTGGCCACCTCGCTGTTCGAGCACGGCCGGATCACCACCACCGAGACCAAGGCCAAGCGGCTCCGCCCGCTGGCCGAGAAGCTGGTCACCTTCGCCAAGCGCGGGGACCTGCACGCCCGCCGCCAGGTCATGACGACCATCCGTGACAAGGACGTCGTCCACCACCTTTTCGCCGAGATCGGCCCCCGTTTCGCCGACCGGCCCGGTGGCTACACGCGCATCGTCAAGGTCGGTCCGCGCAAGGGCGACAACGCGCCGATGGCGATCATCGAGCTGGTCGAGGGCCAGACGGTGGCGCAGCAGGCCGTGGGGGAGGCCGAGCGCGCTCGCGGCACCCGTTTCGCTGCTGGCGCCGGTTCCTCGGCCGCCGCTGGCGAGGTCCCCGCGGACGCCCGCGAGACCTCCGACAGTGACCTGACCGACGAGGGCGTCACCACGGGCCCGGGTGGGGACACCAGCCCGGCCGTCACCGGCGACGAGCCGGCCGAGGACGTGGCGGCCGGCCAGGCCGTGGTCACCGACGTCTACAACCCCGACGGTGAGCGGCAGGACGACGGCGACGTCACCCCTGAGCCCACCCGGGAGAACGCCGTTGTCGTCGACGACCCGCAGCTGTCCCCGGACGTGGCCAACGCGGCCGCCGCCGAGGTCGAGGCCGCCGAGCTCGGTGACGCCGCGACCGCCGGCGTCCAGGCGCCCGGTGGCGAGCCGGCCACCGACCCGAAGTGACCTGACCGTCTCCTGACGGTCCGCTCCATGGAGCAGCAGCACCTCGACGAGCCCGCCACCCTCACCGGTGGCGGGCTCGTCCGCGTTCGGCTCGACGTCTCCTACGACGGGACGGCACTGCACGGCTGGGCCCGCCAACCCGGCCAGCGCACCGTGCAGGGCGAGCTGGAACTGGGTCTGGCCACCGTGCTGCGGCACGACGTGGACCTGACGGTGGCCGGTCGCACCGACGCCGGGGTGCACGCGACCGGTCAGGTCGCCCACACCGACCTTCCGCCGGAGCTCTTCGCCCAGCACGAGGGCAAGTTGCTGCGCCGACTGCGCGGGGTGCTGCCCCCGGACGTCGCCGTCACCGGGGCCCGGGTGGTCAGCCCGGACTTCGACGCGCGGTTCGCTGCGCTGGCCCGCCACTACGTGTACCGGCTGACCGACGCCGACTCAGGTCCGCCCCCGCTGCGCCGTGCGGACACCGCCGCCTGGCACCGTTCGCTGCAGGTCACCGACATGCGGGTCGCTGCGGCACTGCTGCTGGGGGAGCAGGACTTCGCCGCCTTCTGTCGTCGCCGCGAGGGCGCGACCACCATCCGCACCCTGCTGGACCTCGACGTCAGCCGCGACGGCGACCTGATCGAGATCAAGGCGTCGGCCGACGCCTTCTGCCACTCGATGGTGCGCAGCCTCGTCGGCGCGTTGATCGCCGTGGGGGAGGGACGCCGCCCGGCGGGCTGGCCGGCCTCACTGCTCACCCGCACCGAGCGGGCCAACGACGTGCCGGTGGCGCCCGCGGGCGGCCTCACTCTGGTCCGGGTGGACTACCCGGACGACGACGAACTCGCCGCCCGGGCAGTGGTCACCCGGGCCAAGCGGCCGGAGCCCCACCGGGCCGACCCGGCCGCCCGGGGGTAGCCGACCTCAGGAGAGGGCGGCGACGGCCTCGGCGACAGGGGTGTCCCCGGAGAGCAGCTCGACCACGGCGCCGTCCTTCGGGGTGTCGAGCAGGGCGAGCAGCACGGCGGCGACGTCGTCCCGGGGGACCTCCCCACGGTCGGTCGTCCGCTCCAGTCGCACCCGGCCGGTGCCCGGGTCGTCGGTGAGGCTGCCGGGCCGGAGCACCACCGGTGCCAGGCCGTCCACCGACAGCACGTGCTGCTCGGCCGCCAGCTTCGCGCGCAGGTAGGCGACGAAGACCTCGTCCATGCCCTCCGGGGTCGCGCCGTCGGCGACCTGGTCGACACCGATGGAGGAGACCAGCAGGTAGGGACCGACCCCGGCGGCGACGGCGGCGTCGGCCAGCAGGACGGCGGCGCCCCGGTCGACGCTGTCCTTGCGGGCGGCACCGCTGTTCGGTCCGCCACCGGCGGCGAACACCACGGCGTCCGCCCCGCTGACGACCGCCGTGACGTCCTCGACCGACGCCTGCTCCAGGTCGAGCACGACCGGCTGGACGCCGTCGGACTCCAGGTCGGACCGGTGGTCGGGGTTGCGGACGATGCCGAGCACCGTGTCCCCCCGGTCGCTCAGCATCCGGCCGAGGCGGCGGGCGATCTGCCCGTGGGCTCCTGCGATGACAACGCGCATGAGGGGCCCCTACCCGCACCGACGCCGGGCAGTCCGATCGTGTTCAGGGGCGCACTGCGGCGGCGCGGGCCCGGGCCAGCTCGGCGGGGGTGTCGCAGTCGGTCCATGGGGCCGGTTCCCCGGGCAGCGACTCCGGTCGGTGCCGCTGCACGGAGAGCGGAGCCAGCAGTCCGCGCAGCGGCGCGTGTGCGCGGGCGGAGGCGGTGACGGCCCGCAGTGCCGCGGTGCGCCAGACGCCGAGCAGCAGCTGGTCCCGGCCGGTCTCGTCGACCACCAGCACCCCGTCACCGTCCAGCCGCTCGCGCAGTGCCCCCACCAGTGCGGGGGTGAGGAAGGGCAGGTCGGCGGCGAGGACGGCGACGACCTCGGCGTCTCCCGCGGCGGCGAGGCCGGCCGCGAGCGCCGGCACCGGCCCGCCGCCCGGAGGCTGCTCGCGGACCAGCACCACACCGTCCGGGACCGGTTGCGGCGGGCCCACCACCACCACGGGGGAGGCGCCGTCGACCGCGGCCACCACGGTGGCCAGCATGGACCGCCCGCCGACGTCCAGCTGCGGCTTGGCCTGCCCACCGAGCCGGGCCGCGCGGCCGCCGGCCAGGACGACGGCGGCGAAGGGCGGCAGCGCGGTCATGGGCCGAACGGTAGGGCGCGGGCCGTGAGTACCGTCTGCGGGGTGGGACGAGTCACCAGCCGCACCCCGGTGCTGCGCATCCGTGGGCCGCTGCACACCCGGCGGCCGGACACCGTCGCGTCGGAGGAGCCGCTGGAGATCCGGCTGGACGGCACGCCGCTCGCGGTCACCATGCGCACCCCCGGCGACGACTTCGACCTGGTGCACGGCTTCCTCGCCACCGAGGGCGTGATCGCCTCGGCCGCGGACATCGCGGGGCTGCGCTACTGCAACTCCGTCGACGACGAGGGCCGCAACACCTACAACGTGGTCGACGTCGACCTGGCCCCCGGCGTGGAGGCACCGGACACCGCGCTGGACCGGAACTTCTACACGACCAGTTCCTGCGGCGTGTGCGGCAAGGCGAGCATCGACGCCATCCGCACGAAGACCGCCTACGACGTCGCCGCGGACGACACCCGGCTGACGCTGGAGACGCTGCTGGCGCTGCCGGACCGGCTGCGGGCGGCACAGGAGGTGTTCGACAAGACCGGCGGGCTGCACGCGGCCGGGCTGTTCCGCGCCGACGGGGAGCTGGTGGCCCTGCGGGAGGACGTCGGGCGGCACAACGCGGTGGACAAGGTCGTCGGCGACGCGGTCCGGGAGGGCCGGGTGCCGCTGGCCGGGCACGTGCTGATGGTGAGTGGCCGGTCGTCGTTCGAGCTGACCCAGAAGGCCGCGATGGCCGCGGTACCGGTGCTGGCCGCCGTGTCGGCCCCCAGCTCGCTGGCGGTGGAGCTGGCCCAGGAGGTCGGCATCACCCTCATCGGCTTCCTCCGCGGCGACGGCTGCAACGTCTACACCCACCCCGAGCGACTCGTCCTGCCCACCTGACCCGGACGACGGGGGGTCGGCCATCGGCCGGGCGGGGTCGGCCACAGGCGGGGCCGGGTACGGGCTGAGCCGGGCACGTGCCGAGCCGGGCACGTACCGAGCCGGGCACGCACTGAGCCGGGCACGAGTACGGACCCCCGTCCGTCAGGACGGTCCGGGAGCGCAGCGCGGGGCCGGAGGCTCCCGCTGTGATCCCGGGAAAGGGCTCAGCGCAAGCCGGGACGGCTCCTGGCCGCGCTGGAGCGCGGCAGCGCGACATCAGACATGGTCCCCGCCCCGGAGCTGACTGACGACGTGCGGGAGGAGTGGGCCGAGGACGGCGAGGCCGTCCCGGACGCCGCCGGTGGAGCCGGGCAGGTTGACGATGAGGGTGCGCCCGGCGGTGCCGGCGAGCCCGCGGGAGAGCACCGACGTCGGCACGTGGTCGGCGCCGAAGCGGCGCACCGCCTCGGCGATGCCGGGTGCCTCGCGCTCGAGCACCGCCCGGGTCGCCTCCGGGGTGACGTCGGTCGGCGAGAGGCCGGTGCCGCCGGTGGTGAGGACGACGTCGGCCCCGCCGGCCACGGCGGCCCGGAGCACCTCGGTGAGGGCCGGGACGTCGTCCGGGCGGACGTGCGGGCCCTCGACGGCGAAGCCCAGGTCGCGGAGCCCCTCGGCGAGCAGCTGCCCGGAGCGGTCGTCGTACACCCCGGCGGAGGCCCGGTTGGAGGCGGTCAGGACCACGGCCCGGGCACCGGCGGGCAGCTCGGCGCTCATCGGACCCAGTCGCCGTTCTTGCCGCCGGACTTGGCGAGCAGCCGCACGTCGGTGACCGACGCCCGCGGGTCGACGGCCTTCACCATGTCGATGACGGTGAGCCCGGCGACGGCGACGGAGGTCAGCGCCTCCATCTCCACCCCGGTGCGGTCGGCGGTGCGGGCGGTCGCGGTGATCTCCACGGCCTCGTCGGTCACCTCCAGGTCGACGGTGACCCCGTGCAGGGCGATGGGGTGGCACAGCGGCACCAGGTCCGGCGTCCGCTTGGCCCCGGCGATGCCGGCGATCCGGGCCACCGCGATCGCGTCGCCCTTGGGCACGCCGGTGCCGCGCAGCAACGCGACCACCTCCGGGCTGACCAGCACGCGGCCGGCGGCGGTCGCGACCCGGGGGGTGACCGGCTTGGCGGTCACGTCGACCATCCGGGCGGCGCCGGTCTCGTCGACGTGGGTCAGTCGGGGTTGGCTCACTGCAGGGCTCCTTCGATCAGGACGACGGCGACCTGCGCGCCGGCGGGCAGTTCGGTGACGTCCTCGCCGACGACGACCAGGCAGTTCGCCCGGGCGAGGTGGGCGACCAGGTGGGAGCCGGGCCCGCCGACCTGGCTGACGACCTCGCCGTCGAACCGGCCGCGGAGGAACTGCCGGCGGCCGGCGGGGGAGCGGAGCGGGGTGGCGAGCCGGGCGGTCGTGCGCAGCCGGTCGGGGTCGCGGTGGCCGAGCGCGCGGCGCAGTGCCGGCCGGACGAAGACCTCGAAGGAGACGAACGAGCTGACCGGGTTGCCGGGCAGGGTCACCACGGGGACGCCGTCCACGGTGCCGGCGCCCTGCGGCCCGCCCGGCTGCATGGCGACCTTGCCGAACTCGACGGTGCCCAGTCCGGCGAAGGCGTCCTTCACCACCTCGTAGGCGCCGGCGCTGACCCCACCGCTGGTCACCAGCAGGTCGGCGTCCGGCAGCTCGGCGCGGACGGCGGTGAGGAACTGGTCGACGTCGTCGGGGACGAAGTGCAGCGTGCGGGCCTCACCTCCGGCGTCGGCGACCGCGGCGGCCAGCAGCACGGAGTTGGACTCGTAGATCTGCCCCATCCGCAGCGGCCGGCCCGGCTCGACCAGCTCGCTGCCGGTGGAGAGCACCAGCACGCGGGGTCGCCGGCGCACCGGCACGGTGGCGTGGCCGACGGCGGCCGCCAGGCCCAGCTGGGCGGCTCCCAGTGCCGTCCCGGCCGGCATGGCCAGCTCACCGGCCCGGATGTCCTCCCCGGCGTGGCGCAGGTGGCTGCCGGCGGCGGGGGAGGAGGTGATGGTGACGACGTCCGTGCCGGCGTCGGTGCGCTCGACCGGCACGATCACGTCGGCGCCGGCGGGCACCGGGGCCCCGGTCATGATCCGGTGCACGGTGCCCGGCTCCAGCGGTGGGACGTCGCTGCGGCCGGCCGGCAGGTCGGCCGCGACCGGCAGCCGGACCGGTGCGTCCTCCCGGGCGGCCCCGACGTCGGCGTGCCGGGCGGCGTAGCCGTCCATGGCGGAGTTGGTGAAGCCCGGCAGCGCGACCAGCGCCGTCAGGTCCCGGGCCAGCACCCGCCCTGCTGCCGCCGCCACCGGGACGTCCTCGACCGGCAGCGGGGCGATCAGCCCGGCGACCACTGCCTGGTGTTCCTCGACCGTGCGCACCCGCCCATCCTCACTGATGGCCGCGCCGGTGGCCCCGGCACCGGGGTCGGTGGTGCGCTGCCGGTGCTCGCGCCACGGAGCGTGAGCAGGCAGGCTGTCCGGGTGATGATCATCGGATCGCGGCCGGGACGGCGCCGACGGAGCGGAGCGCACCGGTGACCGCCCCCGAGGGCCCCGCCGTCGTCGTCGGCCAGGTGGGCCGGGACCTCGTCCTCGACATCGACCGGCTGCCGCGCGGCGGACGGTCCACCGCGGTCCGCCGGCGGCGGGAGGTGCTCGGCGGCAAGGGGGCCAACCAGGGGCTGGCCGCGGTCCAGCTCGGCTGTCCGGTGGCCCTGGTCGGCGTCCTCGGGGACGACCCGGCCGGTGACCTGGTGCTGGCCCAGGCGGTGAGCGACGGGCTCTGGGTGTCCGGGGTCGTCCGCCGGCCGGACGCCGCGACGGCGCTGCTGGTCGACCTGGTGGAGCCCGGCGGCGTCCGGCGGCTGCTGGAGGACGTCCCGGGGCCGATGCTGCTGACCCCGGCCGACGTCGCGGCGGCCGATCCGCTCCTCCGGCGCGCCCGCGCGGTGCTGCTGCAGCTCCAGCAACCCGGTGACGCCGTGCGTGCCGCGCTGCAGCGCCTGTCCCCTGGTGCGCTGACCGTCGCCGACGGGGCCCCGCCGGACGAGGAGACGCGGGACGCGCTGCTGGCCTCGGTGCACGTGCTCAGGGCCGACGAGGCCGAGGCGGCCATGTGGGTGGGTGGTGAGCTGGACGGGCTCCGCGACGTCCGGGCCGCGGCCACCGAGCTGTGCGCCGCCGGTCCCCGGGTCGTCAGTCTCGCCGCCGGCGAGCAGGGCGACCTCACCGTCTGGCGGGAGCCCGGCGGTCAGGTGCGGGAACAACTGGTGCCCCTCCTCGGCGAGGACCCGGTGGACCCGACCGGGGCGGGTGACAGCGTGGTCGCCGCCCTGACCGTCGCCCTGCTCCGCGGCGCCGACCCCCGGACGGCGGCCTGGGAGGCCGGTGCCGCGGCGGCACTGACGGTGTCCCGGCTGGGCGGCCGGCCGCGGCTGTCGACGGCCGAGGTGGCCCGGCTGGCCGAGCAGGGCCGGCGTCGGACCGAGGGGGAGGGCCGGTCGTAGCCGGGCCCGGTTACGGTGTTCGGCGATCAGCGCGCGACAGGAGGACCTGGTGACCGAGATCGACCGGATGCTGGCGGCCAACGAGGCCTGGCTCGGGGAGTTCCCCGGCGACCTCCCGGTGGCCCCGGCGCGCAAGGTCGCCGTCGTGGCCTGCATGGACTCCCGCATGCCGCTGTTCGGCATGCTCGGCCTGGCCGTCGGCGACGCGCACGTCATCCGCAACGCCGGTGGTGTGGTCACCGAGGACACCCTGCGCTCGCTGGCCATCTCCCAGCACGTGCTGGGCACCCGCGCGGTCGTGCTGGTGCACCACACCGACTGCGGGCTGAACAAGGCCACCGACGAGGGGGTCGCCGACCTGGTCGAGCAGCGCACCGGGCACCGGCCGCCGTGGACCGCCCGGACCTTCACCGACGTGGACGCCGACGTCCGGAACTCGATGGACCGGATCGCCGCGACGCCCTACCTGCTGAGCACCGAGGTCCGCGGGACCGTCTACGACGTGGCGACCGGGCGGCTGCGCGAGGTGAGCTGATCGCACCTGGCCCTCCCGCCGATCGGACGGCGGGGAGAGCGGCCCGGGCGGCTGGTATCGTCGTCCGCTGGTGCGCGCCGCCGGCTGGTGCGCGCGCGTCCGGGACCCCGACCCGTCGGGTCAGTCCGCGTCTCCCGTGTTCGGTGAGGCGATCCCACCAGCCACCCGCCCGACGACGACAGGACAAGTGAGCCTCGTGCGCACGTACAGCCCCAAGCCCGGTGACATCACCCGGGCCTGGCACGTCATCGACGCCACCGACGTGGTGCTCGGTCGACTCGCCAGCCAGACCGCGATCCTCCTCCGCGGCAAGCACAAGCCCCAGTTCGCGCCGCACGTCGACGCCGGCGACTTCGTCGTCATCGTCAACGCGGGCAAGGTGGCCCTCACCGGCTCCAAGCGCGACACCAAGGTCGCCTACCGCCACTCCGGCTACCCGGGTGGTCTGCGGGCGATCAACGTCGGCGACGAGCTGAAGACCCGTGCCGACCGCGTGGTCGAGCGCGCCGTCAAGGGGATGCTGCCGCACAACTCGCTGGGCCGGCAGATGCTCTCCAAGCTCAAGGTCTACGCCGGGCCCGAGCACCCGCACGCCGCCCAGCAGCCCCAGACCTACGAGATCAAGCAGGTGGCCCAGTGACCAGCGCACTGACCGTGACCGACGCCGACGGGCGTCCCATCCAGACCGTCGGCCGCCGCAAGGAGGCCATCGTCCGGGTGCGTCTGCTCCCCGGCACCGGCCAGTTCAAGCTGAACGGCCGCACCATCGAGGAGTACTTCCCCAACAAGGTGCACCAGCAGCTCATCCGTGAGCCGCTGGTCATCCTGGAGAAGGGCGAGCAGTACGACATCGTCGGCATCCTCAACGGTGGCGGCGTCAGCGGCCAGGCCGGTGCGCTGCGCCTGGCCATCGCCCGTGCCCTCATCGAGATCGAGCCGGACGACCGTCCGGCGCTGAAGAAGGCCGGCTTCCTGACTCGTGACCCCCGTGTCACCGAGCGCAAGAAGTACGGCCTGAAGAAGGCCCGCAAGGCCCCCCAGTACTCCAAGCGCTGACCGGTACGTCCGTGGGTCGCCTGTTCGGGACCGACGGCGTCCGGGGTCGGGCCAACGCCGACCTCACGCCGGAGTTGGCCCTCTCGGTGGCGCGTGCCGCCGCCAGCGTGCTCGCCGACCGCGACGGGACCTCGCGTCCCGTCGCGGTCGTCGGCCGCGATCCCCGCGCCAGCGGGGAGATGCTCGAAGCAGCCGTGATCGCCGGCCTGGCCAGCGCCGGGGCCGAGGTGCTGCGGGTGGGTGTGCTGCCCACCCCGGCGATCGCCCACCTGACCGGCCGCACCGATGCCGACCTCGGTGTGATGATCTCGGCCAGCCACAACCCGATGCCGGACAACGGCATCAAGCTGTTCAGCCGGGGTGGGCACAAGCTGCCCGACGCCGTCGAGGCAGCGATCGAGCTGCGGGTCGCCGGCCGGGACGAGGCCGATCACCGGCCCACCGGCGGTGGGATCGGCCGGGTCCGTGACCTGGCCGGCGCCGCCGAGGACTACACCGCGCACGTGCTGTCGGCACTGCGCGAGCCACTGCGCGGCCTGCGGGTCGTCGTGG
Organism: uncultured Modestobacter sp.; assembly: GCF_947486615.1. GTDB lineage: Bacteria > Actinomycetota > Actinomycetes > Mycobacteriales > Geodermatophilaceae > Modestobacter. The sequence continues at coordinate 382,018 of NZ_CANKUD010000002.1, read as the reverse complement.
ACTGCGCGCACGGCGCCGCCGCCCGCTCCGCCCCCGAGGTGTACCGCCGGGCCGGCGCCCAGGTGCACGTCATCGGTGGCGAGCCCGACGGCTGGAACATCAACGACGGCATCGGGTCGACCCACCTGGGTCCGCTGAAGGAGGCCGTCGCGGCGCACGGCGCGGACATCGGGATCGCCCACGACGGCGACGCCGACCGTTGCCTCGCGGTCACCGCCGAGGGCGACGTCGTCGACGGCGACGCGATCCTGGCCATCTGCGCCCTCGCGCTGCACGAGAGCGGCAACCTCACCGACGACACCGTCGTCGCCACCGTGATGAGCAACCTCGGCTTCCACCACACGATGCGCAATGCCGGCATCACGGTGCACACCACCGCTGTCGGCGACCGGTACGTGCTCGAGGCGCTCCGCTCGCGCGGCCTGTCCCTGGGCGGCGAGCAGAGTGGGCACCTGGTCTTCCTGGACTGGGCCACCACCGGCGACGGGTTGCTCACCGGTCTGGCCCTGCTCTCCCGGATGAGCGCCACCGGTGCCTCGCTGGCCGAGCTCGCCTCCGTGGTCCAGCGGCTGCCGCAGACGCTGGTCAACGTGCCGGTGACCGATCGGCTCGCCGTGGTCGAGAGCGACGAGGTGGCCGAGGCCGTCAACCGCGTGGAGGCGGAGCTGGGCGACACCGGCCGGGTGCTGCTGCGGCCTTCGGGCACCGAGCAGCTGGTCCGCGTCATGGTCGAGGCGCCGACCCAGGAGCAGGCCGACGAGGTCGCCGGTCGACTGGCCCAGGTCGTCGCCGCCACCAGCTGACGGCCGTCCTGCCGTCGGTCGCCGGTCCCGTGGCACCGGACGAGGGCCGCTCGCCCCGGTACTCTCGGGCGAATGTGCGGCATCGTGGGGTACGTCGGCTCGAAGGACTCACTGGACGTCGTCCTGGAGGGGCTGCGCCGGCTCGAGTACCGGGGCTATGACTCGGCGGGTGTGGCGGTCCTGGCCGATGGCCGACTGAGCACCGCCAAGAAGGCCGGCAAGCTGGCCAACCTGGAGAAGGAACTGGCCGAGGCCGGGCTGCCCGCCTCCACCATCGGCATCGGGCACACCCGATGGGCGACGCACGGTGGCCCGACCGACCGGAACGCGCACCCGCACGTCTCGGCCGACGGGTCGGTCGCGGTGATCCACAACGGGATCATCGAGAACTTCGCCCCGCTGCGCGCCGAGTGCGAGGCGACCGGCGTCGAGTTCAGCTCCGAGACCGACACCGAGGTGGTCGCACACCTGCTCGCCGCCGTCTACGCCGAGACCCCTGAGGGGTCGGGACGGCTCGCCGAGGCGATGCGCACGGTCAGCCGCCGGCTGGAGGGTGCCTTCACCCTGGTGGCCACCCACGCCGCGGAGCCGGACACCGTGGTGGCCTCCCGCCGCAACAGCCCGCTGGTCGTCGGCGTCGGCGAGGGCGAGTACTTCCTCGGCTCGGACGTCGCGGCGTTCATCGCGCACACCCGCAACGCCCTCGAGCTGGGCCAGGACCAGGTCGTCGAGCTGCACCGCACCCGCGGGGTGACGGTGACCGACTTCGACGGTGCCTCGGTCGAGCCGACCGCCTACACCGTCGACTGGGACGCCGCGGCCGCCGAGAAGGGCGGCTACGACTGGTTCATGCTCAAGGAGATCGCCGAGCAGCCGCAGGCGGTGGCCGACACCCTGCTCGGCCGCCTGGGCGAGCAGGGTGAGCTGGTGCTGGACGAGGTGCGGCTGTCCGACCAGGACCTGCGGGACATCGACAAGGTCTTCGTGGTCGCCTGCGGCACCGCCTACCACGCCGGGCTGATCGCGAAGTACGCCATCGAGCACTGGACCCGCATCCCGGTCGAGGTGGAGCTGGCCAGCGAGTTCCGCTACCGCGACCCGGTGCTGGACCGCTCCACGCTGGTCGTCGTCGTCAGCCAGTCCGGCGAGACGATGGACACCCTGATGGCGCTGCGGCACGCCAAGGACCAGAAGGCGCGGGTGCTGGCCATCTGCAACGCCAACGGCTCGACGATCCCGCGGGAGTCCGACGCCGTCCTCTACACCCACGCCGGGCCTGAGGTGGCCGTCGCGTCGACGAAGGGCTTCCTCACCCAGGTCGTCGCCTGCTACCTGGTGGGCCTGTTCCTCGCGCAGGTGCGTGGGGTCAAGTACGCCGACGAGGTCGCTGCCATCGTCGAGGACCTCCGGGCGCTGCCCGACCAGATCCGCGCGGTCCTGAGCAGCATGGACCCGGTGCGGGAGCTCGCCCGCTCGCTGGCGACGGAGGACACCCTGCTGTTCCTCGGCCGGCACGTCGGCTACCCGGTGGCCCTGGAGGGTGCGCTCAAGCTCAAGGAGCTGGCCTACATCCACGCCGAGGGCTTCGCCGCGGGCGAGCTCAAGCACGGCTCGATCGCCCTGATCGACCAGGGCACCCCGGTGGTCGTGGTCGTCCCGTCACCGCGCAGCCGGGAGTCGGTGCACGGCAAGGTCGTCTCCAACATCCAGGAGGTCCGCGCCCGGGGTGCCCGCACCATCGTGATCGCCGAGGACGGCGACGACGACGTGCTGCCCTACGCCGACCACGTCATCCGGGTGCCGCGCACGCCGACCCTGCTGGCCCCGGTGGTCACCACGGTGCCGCTGCAGGTGCTGGCCTGCGAGATCGCCAGCACCCGCGGCCTGGACGTCGACCAGCCGCGCAACCTGGCGAAGTCCGTCACCGTCGAGTAGTCGCCCGGGCTCCTCAGCTCTGATCAGGTCACCCGCTGTCCCCCCGCACCAGCGTTGGTGCGGGGGGACAGCCGTAGGTGCAGGGAGAGGGACGGCGGGAGGACCCGACTGCCCGCACGACACCCTCCGCGCGCCGCGGGTCGCTGCAGCCGGGCCGCACGGGGCCACGGACGACGGCGCGGGGCAGACTGGGCCGGTGATCATCGGCGTGGGGATCGACGTCTGCCCGGTGGAGCGGTTCGCTGCCTCCCTCGACCGCACCCCGGGGCTGCGGGACCGGCTGTTCACCGCGGACGAGCAGCGCACGCCCTCCGGCGCGGCCCGGAGCGGCGAGTCGCTGGCCGCCCGCTTCGCGGCCAAGGAGGCGCTGGCCAAGGCGCTCGGCGCCCCCGGCGACCTGCACTGGCACGACGCCGAGGTGGTCGTCGGCGAGCGGGGCCGCCCGCACCTGGAGGTGCGCGGCACGGTGGCCCGGCGAGCGGCCGAGCTGGGCGTGACGTCCTGGCACGTGTCGTTGAGCCACGACGGGGGCATCGCCTCAGCCGTGGTCATCGCAGAGGGCGGGGTGCACCCGCAGGGCCGGTCGGCAGCGGTACACCGGCCCGAGGGAGGTCGGGCGTGATCGGGTTGTTCTCCGCCGCGCAGGCGCGTGCCGCCGAGCAGCGGGTGCTGGCCGGCACCCGGCCCGACGCGTTGATGCAGCGCGCCGCCACTGGCCTGGCCACCGTCTGCCTGGACCTGCTGGGCCGGGCGCACGGCGTCCGGGTGGTGCTGCTGGTCGGCTCCGGTGACAACGGCGCGGACACGCTGCTGGCCGGTGCCCGGCTGGCGTCCCGCGGCGCGCAGGTGCGCGCCGTCCTGCTGGACCCCGAGCGGGCGCACGCCGCGGGCCTGGCCGCGCTGCGGCGGTCCGGCGGCCGGGTGGTCGACGCCGACGGGGCCGGCCTGGAGCGCGCCGACCTGGTGCTCGACGGGATCGTCGGCATCGGTGGGTCGGGCCCGCTGCGCCCCGCGGCGGCCGAGCTGGTGCGGCGCGCCACCGCCGGGCCGGGCCTGCTGGTGGCCGTCGACCTCCCGAGCGGGGTGGACGCCGACACCGGCGAGGTACCCGGTGCGGCGTTCCCCGCGCAGCACACGGTCACCTTCGGGGCCCTCAAGCCCGGGCTGGTCGTCGGTGCCGGCCGGGGCCGGGCGGGCACGGTGCACCTGGTCGACATCGGCCTGGCCGACGCGCTGACGGCGCCCGGCGCGGTGCAGCTGACCGACGCCGACGTGGCCGGCCACCTGGAGGCGCCGGACGCCGACGACGACAAGTACTCCCGCGGGGTGGTGGGCGTGCTGGCCGGCTCGGCGACCTATCCCGGCGCCGGGGTGCTGTGCACCGGGGCCGCGCTGCGCACCCGCCCGGGCCTGGTCCGGTACGCCGGGACGGCGGCGGACGGCGTGCGGGCCGCCTGGCCGGAGGCGATCGTCACCGCGGGCCGGCCGGGGGACGCCGGCCGGGTGCAGGCCTGGGTGGCCGGACCGGGGATGGGCACCGACGACGACGCGCTGAGCGTGCTGCGCGAGGTGCTGGCCACCGACCTGCCGGTGGTGCTCGACGCCGACGCGCTGACCCTGGTCTCCCAGCACCGGGAGCTGGTCGGGGACCGGTCGGCGCCCACCGTGCTGACCCCGCACGACCGGGAGTTCGCCCGCCTCTTCGGCGACGTCGGCACCGACCGGGTCGCCGCCGCCCGCCGGGGCGCCGCCGCCCTGGGCTGCACCGTGCTGCTCAAGGGCGCGGCCACCGTGGTCGCCGACGCGGCCGGGAGCACGTTCGTCAACGGCACCGGCACCCCCTGGCTGGCCACCGCCGGCACCGGCGACGTGCTGGCGGGCATCCTCGGCGCGGTGCTGGCCACCGGGTTGCCGGCGGCGGAGGCGGCCGCGGTGGCCGCCCACCTGCACGGGCGGGCCGGGGAGCTGGCGGCGCAACGGGGGCCGTTGATCGCCGGGGACCTGGTGCGCCGGCTGCCCGAGACGGTGGCCCGGCTGCGCGGCAGCGCGGCCTGACCTGCCGCGCCTGGGAGAGTGGACGGCGTGACGCAGCTGCAGCAGGCGCTGGACGCCCGGGCGGAGGTCGTGGTCGACCTGGACGCGATCGCCGCGAACACCGCGGCGCTGCGGGAGCGGGTCGGTCGGCCGCTGATGGCGGTGGTCAAGGCCGACGGCTACGGGCACGGCCTGGTGCCGGCGGCCCGGGCGGCGCTCGCCGGTGGGGCGGACGCCCTCGGGGTGACGGTGCTGGAGGAGGCGCTGGCGCTGCGCGCGGCGGGGGTCACCGCGCCGCTGCTGTCCTGGCAGCACGCGCCGGGGGAGGACTACGCCGCCGCACTCGCCGCCGACGTCGAGGTCTCGGTCAACGCGGAGTGGGCGCTGGCCGAGCTCATCGACGCCGTGCGGGCCACCGGCACGCCGGCCCGGGTGCAGCTGTTCGCCGACACCGGGCTGTCCCGGGAGGGCGCCACCCCGGCGGCCTGGCCGGGGCTGGTGGCCGCCGCGGCCCGCGCCCAGGCCGACGGCGAGCTGACCGTCACCGGGCTGTGGAGCCACCTGGCCTACGCCGACGCCCCGACCCACCCCACGATCGGCCGCCAGGTGCAGGTCTTCGAGGAGGCGGTGGCGCTCGCCCGGGCGGCCGGGCTCACCGAGGCGCGGCGGCACCTGGCCAACTCGGCGGCGACGATCGCGCTGCCGGACACCTGGTACGACATGGTCCGCCCGGGCGTCGCGGTCTACGGCCTGGACCCGCTGGGCGGGAACCCCGCGCAGTACGGGCTGCGGCCGGCGATGACGGTCCGGGCCCGGGTGGCGCTGACCAAGCGGGTGCCGGCCGACGTCGGGGTCTCCTACGGGCACACCTACGCCACCGCGCGGGAGACGACGCTGGCGCTGGTGCCGGTCGGGTACGCCGACGGCGTGCCGCGCGCGGCCGGCAACCGCGCGCCGGTGCTCGCGGCCGGCGCGCAGCGCACCATCGCCGGGCGGGTCTGCATGGACCAGTTCGTGCTCGACGTCGGCGACGACGCGGTGGCCCCCGGCGACACGGTGGTGCTGTGGGGGCCCGGCACGGACGGCGAGCCCACCGCCCAGCAGTGGGCCGACGCGGTCGACACCATCCACTACGAGCTGGTCACCCGGGTGGGCGGCCGGTTCCGCCGCCGCCACGTCGGCAGCGCGGGGGTCCTCCCGTGACCCGCCAGGCACCCCACCACGGCAGTCACCACCTGGGGCGCACGGCCGGCCTGATCGGCGCCGCGGTGGGGCTGGCCGCGGCCGGGACCGCCGTCGGCGTGGCGGTCACCCGGTCGGCGACGTCCCGGGTGCGGGCCGGCCAGCTGGCCGGTCAGGGCGGGGCGGACGGCCGCGCGGTCGCCGACGTGCCGACCGCGGAGCTGCGCGAGGAGGACCCGCTGGGCGCCGGCAGCCGTCCCGCCGACCGCGTCCTGGTGGTGCGGACCGACGACGGGGTGCCGCTGTCGGTGGAGGAGGTCGGGCCCACCGACGCCCCGCTGACCGTCGTCTTCGTGCACGGCTACGCGCTGTCGATGCGCTCCTGGACCTTCCAGCGCCGCGACCTGGGTGCCCGGCTGGCCACCGCCAACGGCCACCGGCCTGCCGCCCGGCTGGTCTTCTACGACCAGCGGGGGCACGGCTCGTCCGGTCGCGGCGTCGCGGAGCACTCCACCGTCGACCAGCTGGCCGCGGACCTGGAGCAGGTGCTCGCCGCTCGCGTGCCGCGCGGGCCGGTCGTGCTGGTCGGGCACTCCCTGGGCGGGATGACCGTGCTCTCCCTGGCCCAGCGGCGTCCGGATCTGTTCGGCAGCCGGATCGCCGGGGTCGCCCTGGTGTCGACCTCCAGCGGCAACCTCGCCGACCTGGACTTCGGGCTGCCCGCGCTGCTCACCCGGGTGCGCGCGGCGGTGCTGCCGGTCGCGGTCTGGACGATGCGCCGCCGTCCCGGGATCGCCGAACGGACCCGGCGGCTGGCCAAGGATGTCGTCTCGGCCGTGACCTGGTCGCTGTCGTTCTCCTCCACCGACGTCGACCCGGCGCTGGGCCGGTACGTGGACGCGATGATCGGCGGGACGCCGGTCGACGTGGTCGCCGAGTTCTACCCGGCGATCGCCGGCCTGGACGTCGGCGGGGCGGTCGAGCCGCTGCGCCGGGTGCCCACCCTGGTGCTCACCGGCGATGCGGACAAGCTGATCCCGAAGGAGCACAGCGAGCGCATCGTGGCGCGGTTCGACGAGTCGGGGGAGGGGAGCGTCGACTACGTCGAGGTCCCCGACGCCGGGCACCTGGTGCTGCTGGAGCACCCCGCCCAGGTGACCGCGGCGCTGGCGGATCTCATCCGCCGGGTCGCCGCCGAGCAGCGCACCACCGGCTGAGCGCCCGCGCCGGCGCGCCGTAGGGTGGCGCCGTGGCCGCACCCCGACCGCCCCGCCTGGACGCGGCCGCCGAGGAGGTGGCCCGCACCGCCGCGGCCGCCGCGGACTGGGTCGCTCTGGCCGACGTCGCCCGCGGCTGCGTCGCCTGCCCCGAGCTGGCCACCACCCGTCAGCACGTGGTGATCGGGGACCGGCCCGACGGTGGCCGGCCGCGGCTGGTGGTCGTGGGTGAGGCCCCGGGTGCCACCGAGGACGAGACCGGCCGGCCCTTCGTCGGCAGGAGCGGTGCCCTGCTGGACCTGCTGCTCGCCGAGGCGGGGCTGGCCCGCGAGGAGGTCGCGGTGCTCAACATCGTGAAGTGCCGGCCACCGGGCAACCGGACGCCGAAGGCCGCCGAGGTGGCCCGGTGCAGCGGCTGGCTGCGCCGCCAGCTGGAGCTGCTCGACGCCGGCACCGTGGTCGCCCTCGGGCTGTCGTCGGCGAAGTGGTTCCTCGGCCCGAAGACGGTGCTCGGCCAGGTCCGCGGCCGGCCGCACGAGGTCGACGGGCGGGCCGTGTGGGTCACGTACCACCCCTCGGCGGCGATCCGGTTCGGCCCGAACGGCGCACCGCGGGCCGCGCTGGCCGCGGACCTCGCCGCGATCGCGGGTTCGCTGTGATCCGCGAGCTGCCCACGGTGGCCGACACCCACGCGTTCGGCCGGGAGCTGGCCGCCCTGCTCCGCCCCGGCGACCTGGTCGTGCTGTCCGGCCCGCTGGGTGCGGGCAAGACCGCGCTCACGCAGGGCATCGGCGCCGGCCTCGGCGTCCGCGGCCCCGTGACCTCGCCGACGTTCGTGCTGGCGCGGGTGCACCGCGGCGGGCGGCTGCCGCTGGTGCACGTCGACGCCTACCGGCTGGGCAGCATGGCCGACGTCGACGACCTCGACCTGGACGCCACGGCGGACGAGGCGGTCACCGTCGTCGAGTGGGGGCACGGTCTGGTCGAGCAGCTGGCCGACGAGCACCTCGTGGTCGAGCTCGACCGCCGGGACGACGACGTCCGCACCGCCCGGCTGGTGCCGCACGGCCCGGGCTGGGAGCAGCGGCTCGCCGCGAGCTGAGCCGGCCCGCGGCGACCAGCGCGGGTTGACGTCGAGAGTGACCGGGGTCACGCTCCTGGGGTCACCCGGTCCGGCCCGAGGAGGAGACCGTGGCATCGACGAGGACGCGGACCACCGCCTGGCTCGGCGGGCTGCTGCTCGCGCTCGGGCTGCTCGTGCCGGCCGCCAACGCCCAGGCGGCGCCGCACGCCCGGCCCGGGGCGCCGACCATCGAGCCGGTCATCGACGCCAACTTCCCCGACCCCGACGTCCTGCTGGTCGACGGAGTGTACCACGCCTACGCGACCAACTCCGACGGTCAGAACGTGCAGCACCGGACGTCGCGGGACCTGGTGCACTGGCGTGCGCAGGCCGACGTGCTGCCCGTGCTCGGCGACTGGGTCGGGGAGTGCAGCTTCGCCCCCGGCGGGGCCACCGACCGGTGCATCTGGGCGCCCGAGGTCGCCGCGGTCCCCGGGGGTGGCTACGCGCTGTACTACACCGCCCGTGACGAGCTGGCCCCGCGCCAGTGCATCGGGGTCGCCGTCGCGGCCTCGCCGGACGGGCCGTTCACCCCGGTCGGCGACCAGCCGCTGGTCTGCCCGGACGGCGCACGCGGCACCACCGACCTCGGCGGCGCCATCGACGCCGCGACGTACACCGATGGCGGCCGGCTGTACCTGCTGTGGAAGGCCGACGGCAACTGCTGCCCGGGGCTCACGGCGATCATCTACCTGCAGCCGCTGTCGGCCGACGGCACCACGCTCACCGGGCCGCCGCAGGAGCTGATCCGCCGGGACCGGCCGTTCGAGGGCAACGTCGTCGAGGCCCCGACCCTGGTCAAGCGGGGCGACACCTACACGCTCTTCTACTCGGCCAACGACTTCGGCGGCGGGGGCTACCGCACCGCCTACGCGACCTCGCCCAGCCTGACCGGCCCGTACACCAAGGCGACCACCGAGCTGATGACCACCGACCGGTTCCGCGGCGACGTGCGCGGCCCCGGCGGGCAGGACGTCGTCACCGACCGTCGGGGCCGGACGGCGATCCTCTTCCACGGCTGGGACCCGACCTACAGCTACCGCGCGGTGTACCTCAGCGAGCTGGAGTGGTCGCCCGACGGTGTCCCGTCGGTGGCGGCCGCCGGCGACCGGTACCAGGCCGAGGACGGCGTGGCCACGAACGCCAGCGTCGTACCCGACCCGACGGCCTCGGGCGGGGCGAAGGTCGGTGGGATGGACTTCCCGGACAGCTCGGTGACGCTGCAGGTGACCGCGGACCGGCCGGGTCGGGCGACCCTGGCGATCCGGTACGCCAACGGCAGCACCGACGCGACGGGGCCGGTGCTCGCCACCGACCGGGTGACCGTGAACGGCCGGGACGCCGGGGTGGTCACCTTCGCCCACACCACCTGGGGCAACTGGCAGCTGGTCGAGCACGAGGTGCGGCTGTCCCGGGGCGTGAACACGGTGACGCTGACCCGTGACACCGCCTTCGCCGAGCTCGACGCGGTCGACGTCCACCCCGGCCGGCCGACGACGCCGCCGGTCGCCCCGGTCACGGACCCCGCGGACGCGACCCGGTACGAGGCGGAGGCCGGCGTCGTCACCAACGCGGCCGTCCGGGCCGACCCGGCCGCGTCCGGCGGGGCCGCGGTGGGCGGGCTCGACTTCGCCGACAGCTCGGTGACCGTGCAGGTGCACGCCGAGCGGGCCGGCCGGGCCACGCTGGGCATCCGGTTCGCCAACGGGTCCGAGCGCGGTGGCTGGCCGGTCGAGGCGACCCACACGGTCACCGTGAACGGCCGGGACGCCGGGGTGGTCACCTACGCCCACACCACCTGGGGCAACTGGACGACGGTGGAGCACGAGGTGCGGCTGTCCCGGGGCTGGAACACCGTCACGCTGACCCGGGCGACGTTCTTCGCCGAGGTGGACGCGGTCGACGTCTCCTGAGGTCGGCTGCCGCGGAGGCCGCCTGCCCCGGGCAACTACCCTGGGCTCCCGTGCTCGTCCTCGCGCTCGACACCGCCACCCCGACCCTCGTCGTGGGTCTCGCACGCTGGTCGGCCGACGGCGGCGCCGAGCTGCTCGCCGAGCGGGCCGTCGCCTCGGGCAACCGGCACGCCGAGCTGCTGACCCCCGCGGTGCGCGAGGTGCTCGCCGAGAGCGGGCTGGCGCTGCGCGAGCTGGACGCCCTCGTCGTGGGCCTGGGGCCCGGACCGTTCACCGGCCTGCGCGTCGGGGTGGTCACCGCGGCGGCGCTGGGTGACGCGCGGGGGCTGCCGGTGCACGGGGTGTGCTCGCTGGACGCGGTCGGTGACGGTGCCCGCTCGGTGGTGACCGACGCCCGGCGCAAGGAGGTCCACTGGGCCACCTACGACGCGGCCGGGACGCGGCTGTCCGGCCCCGGTGTGGACCGACCGGAGGATGCCCCGGTCACCGACCCGGTCGTCGGGGACGTCCGGTTCGCCGAGCGGCTGGGCCGTGCGGTCGGTGAGGCGGAGGTGACCACGGCGGGGCTGGTGCGCGCCGCCGCGCCCTCGTTCGGGCGCCCGCCGGCACCGCTGGAGCCGCTGTACCTCCGCCGCCCGGACGCCGTCCCCTCGGTGACCCGCAAGACGGTGTCCCAGTGAGCGTGCGGCTCCGGGACATGACCGTCGCCGACCTGCCCCGGGTGATGGAGCTGGAGGAGGAGCTCTTCGCCCCGGACACCTGGACCGAGTGGATGTACCGCGACGAGCTCGCCCGCCCCGACACCCGGCACTACCTGGTCGCGGTGGCCGACGACGAGGCGGTCGTCGGGTACGCCGGGCTGATCTCCTACGCCGACGAGGCGCACATCGCGACCATCGGCGTCACCGGCGCCCACCAGCACGAGGGGATCGGCGCCCTGCTGCTGGACACCCTGCTGGCCGAGGCCGACCGGCGGCCGACGCCGGTGCTGCTGGAGGTGCGGGCCGATGACGCGGCCACCCAGGCCTTCTACCGGCGTCGCGGTTTCGCCGAGATCGGCCGCCGGCCGCACTACTACCCGCTGAGCGGGGCCGACGCGGTCGTCATGCAACGGGAGGTGCGGTCATGAGCCAGCCGCTGGTGCTGGGGTTCGAGACCTCGTGCGACGAGACGGGCATCGGGCTGGTGCGCGGGCAGACGCTGCTGTCCGACGCGCTGGCCACGTCCATGGCCGAGCACGAGCGGTTCGGCGGCGTGGTGCCCGAGATCGCCAGCCGGGCGCACCTGGAGGCGATGGTGCCCACCGTGCACCGGGCGCTGGCCGACGCCGGGGTGTCCATCGACGACGTCGACGCGGTCGCGGTGACCGCCGGCCCGGGCCTCACCGGCGCACTGCTGGTCGGGGTGGCCGCGGCCAAGGCCTACGCGCTCGCCCTCGACGTCCCGCTCTACGGGGTGAACCACCTGGCGGCGCACGTGGCCGTCGACGAGCTGGAACACGGCCGGCTGGCCGAGCCCTCGATCGCGATGCTGGTCTCCGGTGGGCACAGCTCGCTGCTGCTGGTGCCCGACCTCGCCCAGGACGTGCAGGAGCTGGGCCGCACCATCGACGACGCCGCGGGGGAGGCCTTCGACAAGGTCGCCCGGGTGCTCGGCCTGCCCTTCCCCGGCGGCCCGCCGATCGACCGGGCCGCCGCCGAGGGCGACCCGCGGGCGATCGCCTTCCCGCGCGGGCTCACCGGGCAGCGGGACGCGCCCTACGACTTCTCCTTCTCCGGCCTGAAGACCGCGGTCGCCCGCTGGGTGGAGGCCCGGGAGCGCGCCGGCGAACCGGTGCCGGTGGCCGACGTCTCGGCCTCGTTCCAGGAGGCGGTGGTCGACGTGCTCACCGCCAAGGCGGTGCGCGCCTGCCGCGACCACGGGGTCGACCACCTGGTGATCGGCGGCGGGGTCGCAGCCAACTCCCGGCTGCGGGCGCTGGCCCAGGAGCGCTGCGACGCCGCCGGCACCGTGCTCCGGGTGCCCAGCCGCCGGCTGTGCACCGACAACGGCGCGATGGTCGCCGCGCTCGGCTCCCGCCTCGTCGAGGCCGGCGTTCCCGCCTCCCGGATCGACCTCGGCGCCGACAGCTCACTCCCCATCGAGGTCGTCAGCCGCTGAGGCCCCTTCCCGGCCATGTCGGCGAACATGGCCGGGAGGTCCTCCGGCCATGTTGGCGAACATGGCCGCTCAGGGGTGGTCGCAGACGATCGCGGTGGGGGCGCCGGCGACGCGGGTGACGACGACGACCGCGCTGCCCCCGCCCGGGCCGCGCAGCTGGCGGACCAGCGTCTCGGGCTCGATCGCCGACCCGCGCTTCTTCACCGTCACCCGGCCCACCCCGCGGGCGCGCAGCAGCGCCTTCAGCTTCTTGAGGTTGAACGGCAGCACCTCGGCGACCCGGTAGGAGGAGACCCAGGGGGAGTCGGCGGCGGCATCGGAGGTCAGGTAGGCGATCGTCGGGTCGACCAGGGTCGCGTCGAGCTCGTCGGCGGCCAGGGCGACCAGGCCGGAGCGGATGACCGCCGGGTCGGGCTCGTGCAGCCAGCCGCGCACCGGGCCGGCGTCGGCGGTGCCGGGGTCGGTGTCGGCGGTGAGCTCGTGCAGCGCGCCGGCCCGGTCGACCACGGTCGCCCGGCGCCACGTGCGGGACGGCCCGCGGCCCCACAGCAGCGCCTCGACGATCGAGCCGCCGACCGACACCCACTCCGCCTCGACCCCGGCGGGCACCCGGTCGTGGTCCAGCCCGGGGGCGACCTTCACCGCGCAGGTCGGGACGGCGTCCAGCAGTGCCTGCACCGTCGACCAGGGCGGGGACCACCGGTCGGGGTCCAGCTGCCGTCGTCCGCCGGCCCGCCGCGCCGGGTCCAGGACGGCGGCGGCGCACCCGGCCACCCGGCCGTCGGCGGCCGCGGCCACCAGCTGGACGGCGTCCCCGGGCACGACCTCCACCCGGTCGGCCAGCCCGAGTGCCGCGGTGTTGAGCGCGGTCAGCTCGCGGGCCACCGGGTCGAGGTCGACCGCGACCACCCGGGCCCCGGCGCGGGCCAGCGCGATGGTGTCGGTGCCGGCGGCGCACCCCAGGTCGACGACCGAGTCGGTACCGGCGGCCAGCAGCCGGGCGGCCCGGCGGTCGGCCAGGCGCGGCCGGCCGGCCTGCTCCAGGGCGTCGGCGGTGAACAGCAGCCGGTCGGCGTCGGCCCCGAAGACCGCCCGCGCCCGGTCCCGCTGGCGGGCGAAGCCCCAGGCCGGGCCGGCCAGTTGCACGCCCACCTCGGCGCGGAGTCGGGACAGCGCGGTGACCGCGTCGGTGCGCCCGGCCAGCAGGGCGCCGGCACGGTCCAGTGCGTCCGCACCGGCGGGGGTCGCCATGTCCCGGAGCTGCGCGACCGTCTCGGCGGCCTGGTCCGAGGGGTCGGTGGTGGACACCGCGACAGCCTCGCCCATCGGCCCGTCACCCGGGCAGGCGACCCGGTTGAGCGGCTGGCACTCACATGGGTAGAGTGCCAATCGACACGGGCTGGGCCTGACCCCCGCGACGGCAGGTACAGCCCCCGTGCCACAGCATCTGCACCACCTCCGAACACCCGTCCGACACCGAAGGGGGCGTCACGACGTGACGACCGCTACCAAGGTCAACATCAAGCCGCTCGAGGACCGTGTCGTGGTCCAGGCCAACGAGGCCGAGACCACCACGGCCTCCGGTCTGGTCATCCCGGACACCGCCAAGGAGAAGCCCCAGGAGGGCACCGTCATCGCTGTCGGCCCCGGCCGCGTCGACGACAACGGCAACCGGGTCCCGCTCGACGTGAACGTCGGCGACGTGGTCATCTACTCGAAGTACGGCGGCACCGAGGTGCGCTACGGCGGCGAGGACTACCTCGTCCTCTCCGCGCGCGACCTGCTCGCCGTCGTGGAGAAGTGACCTCAGCTCTCCGCTAGACCAGCACGACACCGCCCCGGCGACCCGAACCACCGGGTCCCGGGGCGGTCGTCGTCTGCCCCCGTTCTTCCTCCGCACCACCTGAGAGAGGTCTGGCATGGCCAAGATCATCCTGTTCGACGAGGACGCCCGCCGCGCCCTCGAGCGTGGCGTCGACAAGCTCGCCGACGCCGTCAAGGTCACCCTCGGCCCCCGCGGCCGCAACGTGGTCATCAACAAGAACTTCGGCTCCCCGACGATCACCAACGACGGCGTGACCATCGCCCGGGAGATCGAGCTCGAGGACCCGTACGAGAACCTCGGCGCCCAGCTGGCGAAGAACGTCGCCACCAAGACCAACGACGTCGCCGGTGACGGCACCACCACCGCCACCGTGCTGGCCCAGGCGCTGGTGCACGAGGGCCTGCGCAACGTCGCCGCCGGGGCCAACCCGATGGCGCTGGGCGCCGGCATGCGCGCGGCGGTCGACGCGGTCGCCACCGCGCTGGATGCCGTGGCCATCCCGGTCGACGACCGGAAGGCCATCGCCGGGGTCGCCACCATCTCCGCCCAGGACGCCGAGGTCGGCGAGCTGATCGGCGAGGCGATGGAGCGGGTCGGCAAGGACGGCGTCATCACCGTCGAAGAGGCCAACGGCATGTCCACCGAGCTGGACGTCACCGAGGGCGTGCAGTTCGACAAGGGCTACCTGTCGCCGTACTTCGTCACCGACCAGGAGTCGATGGAGGCCGTCCTCGAGGACGCCCTCGTGCTGCTCGTGCAGGGCAAGATCAGCGCCCTGGCCGACCTGCTGCCGCTGCTGGAGAAGGTGCTGTCCACCGGCAGCCGCCCGCTGCTGATCGTGGCCGAGGACGTCGAGGGTGAGGCGCTGTCGACCCTGGTCGTCAACTCCATCCGCAAGACGGTCAAGGTCGTCGCGGTGAAGTCGCCGTACTTCGGTGACCGCCGCAAGGCGTTCATGGCCGACCTCGCCGTCGTCACCGGCGGTCAGGTGGTCAGCGAGGACGTCGGCCTGACCCTGGACAACGTCGGCCTCGAGGTGCTCGGCACCGCCCGGCGGGTCACCGTCACCAAGGACGACACCACCGTCGTCGACGGCGGCGGCACCACGGGCGGCATCGAGGAGCGGGTCGCCCAGATCCGCAACGAGATCGAGGCGAGCGACTCCGACTGGGACCGGGAGAAGCTGCAGGAGCGGCTGGCCAAGCTGGCCGGCGGCATCGCCGTCATCCGGGTCGGCGCGGCGACCGAGGTGGAGATGAAGGAGCGCAAGTTCCGCATCGAGGACGCCATCAACGCCACCCGTGCCGCCGTGGAGGAGGGTGTCGTCCCCGGCGGTGGCTCGGCGCTGGTGCACGCGGCCACCGCGATCGACGAGCTGGACCTGTCCGGTGACGAGCTCATCGGCGCCCGGTCGGTGCGCAAGGCGATCGACTCCCCGCTGGCGCTGATCGCCTCCAACGCCGGCTTCGAGGGCCCGGTCGTCGTCGGCCGGGTCCGGGAGCTCGGCGTCGGGCAGGGCTTCAACGCCGCCACCGGCGAGTTCGGCGACCTGGCCGCCCAGGGCGTCATCGACCCGGTCAAGGTCACCAAGGCGGCCCTGACCCACGCCGCGTCGATCGCCACGATGATCCTCACCACCGACTCGGCGATCGTGGACAAGCCGGCCGAGGAGGAGTACGCCGACGGCGCGCACCACACCCACGGCCACTCGCACGGCCACGGTCACAGCCACTGACGGAGGGCCTCGCCGCCCTCGGGCAGCGAGGCGCTGAGCAGTCGCGGGTCCGCCCCCGTCACCTCCCGGTGACGGGGGCGGACCCGTTCGTGGGGCCACCCGTACGGGGCAGGTCGCTCGGCGCCGGCTCAAGATCATCTGCGCGTTGTCGATGCGGGGGTGTGCGCGACGTGGAGGTGGAGAGAGCTGCCCGGCCGGAGGTGTCTCCGGAGCCGGGCGGCCGCGCGGAGCTCGCCGCCGTGCTCGACCAGCTCGAGACGCTGTCCCGGTTCGACCGCCCGGACACCGCCACGCAGGCCGAGCAGGCGGCCGAGGCCGCCCGTGGGCTCGGCGACGCGACGCTGGAGCTGCGCGCCCGGCTGGTCCAGGCCGACCTGGCGCGCCGTCGTGGCGATGTCGCCGGCGCCGGCCGGACCGCCCAGGAGGTGCAGCGCTGGGCCACCGAGCACGGTGCCCGCCACCTGCTGTCCCGCAGCCACTTCCTGCTGGCCGCCGTCCTGCAGGAGCTCGGCGACCTGTCGCTCGCGCTGGAGCACGCGGTCCTGGCCGTCGACCTGCTGGACGCCGACGGGCCCCCGGCGCAGCGCATCGACCACCTGGCCCGGCTGGCCGACTGCCTCGGCCTGCAGGGTGACCAGGGGGCGCGGGAGCGGTACACCGAGGTGCTGCTGCTGGCCCAGGAGCTGGGCGACGTCGACCGCCAGCTGCTGGTGCTGAACAACCACGCCTACGTCGAGACGGTCACCGGCCGGTACGACGCCGCGTTGGAGCTCAGCACCCGCCTGCAGACCCTCGCCGCAGCCCACGCGGTCCCGCTGCACGTCGGCCGGCTGGACACCATCGCCCGCGCCCTCATCGGGCTGGGCCGGCTGGCCGAGGCAGAGGCCGCGCTGGCACCGGGGACGGCCCGGGAGGCGCTGGACGCCTCGCCGGACGGCGACGCCGGTGCCGACTTCCTGCTCACACTGGCCGAGGTCCAGCGCCGGCGCGGCAGCGTGGCGGCGGCCCAGCAGACCCTCGACGAGTGCGTGCGGCGGTGCGACCGGCACGGGCTGACCTCGATCCGGGTGCGCGCCCGGCGGGAGCAGGCCGAGCTGCATGCCGCTGCGGGGGACTACCGGGCGGCCTTCGCCGAGCACAAGACGTACTGCCAGGAGGCCCTGGACCTGCAGTCGGCCCAGCGGGACGCCCGGGCGCGGGCCCTGCAGGCGATGCACGAGACGACGGAGGCGCGACGGCAGAGCCGGCGGTACCGGGAGCTCTCGCTGCGGGACCCGCTCACCGGCCTCTACAACCGGCGCCACGTGGACGACGAGTTCCCCCGGCTGCTGGACCGTGCGGCCGCGGAGGGAGTCGGCGTCGCGGTGGCCCTGCTGGACCTGGACCACTTCAAGCAGGTCAACGACCGCTGGTCCCACGACGTGGGCGACCAGGTGCTGCGTGCGGTCGCGGCGCTGCTGGAGGCGACGGCGTCGGCCGCCGGGGTCGCCCACCCGGGCACGTTCGCCGCTCGGATGGGCGGGGAGGAGTTCCTGCTGGTCCTCGTCGGCGGGGACCTGGCCGCCGCCGTCCGGCGGCTGGAGGACCTGCGCCGGGCAGTGTCGGGCCACCCGTGGACGGAGCTGGCCGACGGCCTGGAGGTGACGACCAGCATCGGGGTGGCCGGCACGCTGGGGCCGTCGACGCCGGCGGCGCTGCTCGGCCGGGCCGACGAGCACCTGTACGGCGCGAAGACCCGCGGCCGGGACCGGGTGGTCAGCGACCTGGGGTGAACACGTGCGAGAGGGCCGGCCCGACGACGTCGGGCCGGCCCTCTCGCACGTGCTGGTCGGCGGGTGAGGTCCTCCCGGCCGGACGATCAGACCCCGGCTGCGATGGCCGCGGGCTCGGCGGCGATGAGCCGTGCCCGCTCCTCCTCGCTCATGCCGCCCCAGACCCCGTAGGGCTCACGCACCGACAGTGCGTGCTCCAGGCAGGACTGGACGACCGGGCAGGTGCCGCAGACGGCCTTGGCGGCGGCCTGGCGCCGCGCCCGGGCCGGGCCGCGCTCGCCGTCAGGGTGGAAGAAGAGCGACGTGCTCTCGCCCCGGCAGGAACCGTGCAACTGCCAGTCCCAGACCTCGGCGACAGGGGTGGGCAGTCGGCGGATGTCAGCCATTGGACCTCCTCGGCTCGGGTGCACCGGGGGGTCTGCCCGGTCACTTCCGGGCCGATGCCCGCTGCCGAGCAGCCGCAAACACTCGCGCTCGCGCTCGTTCTGCGAGATCGGCCGAGGTGTGCTTCGCCGGGTCCTGGCCCGCCGACGCGGCACAGCGGGCGTCCTGCGTCACTCACCCGCGGGAGTGACGGTGCCTGTCGCCGCACCACCGTGCGGATCAAGGTGGTGACAGGGAGTGCCGACCACCGGGGTGGGGGACACCCGCCACCCATCCGGGGACACCGGGGGTGCGGCACCCCAGGAGCGGGGGCTCACCTCGCTCCGGCACCCGCCCGGGCCGTGCCCGGGCGGCAGGTCGCCGGCCCCGCCGGCGCAGACGGGAGCAGCGGTGATCGAGGACAGGATGCGCGGCAACGGCACCAGTGGGGCCGTGGTCTGGGTGTTCGACGAGCGGCGCCGGGTCCGCGACGACGTCGCCGGGCGACTGCTCGCCCTGCCCTTCGTCGGTCGGGTCGAGGCGGTCGGGGACCCCGCGTCGCTGATGGCCCGGCTGGAGAACCGGCTCCCCGACGTCCTGCTCGTGGGCACCCAGCGGGCCACCGACAGCGGGCTGTCGGTGGCCACCCAGGTCCTCCGGTCGCACCCCTCGCTCCCGGTGCTGATGCTCGGTGCCCCGGACGACGCCGAGACGGTCCGGGCCGCGGTGGCCTTCGGCGCCCGCGGTTACCTGCGCTGGGACGCCAGCCCGATCGAGCTCGGCCTGGGGCTCTCCCGCACCGGGATGCGCCCGGACGGGAGCCGCCCGGCGCCGCAGCTGGCCCCCGCGCCGCGCAGTCCGCAGCACGCCGTCGCCCTCGCCGGTGCCCCCGCGGGCTCGCCGTGGGGCGGCGCCAGCCCGCTCGCCGGGCTGGCCCCCACCACGGTCCGCTCGACGGTGCCCGAGACGCCGCACGTCGCGCTGTCCGCGCGGGAGATGCAGGTGCTCACCGGGATGAGCCAGGGCAAGAGCAACGCCCAGATCGGCCGCGAGCTCTACCTGTCCGAGGACACCATCAAGACCCACGCCCGGCGGCTGTTCCGCAAGCTCGGCGCCAAGGACCGCGCCGAGGCGGTCGCCACCGGCTTCCGCCGCGGCATGATGCACTGAGAAAGGACCCCGTCGCCCCCCACCCTTCGCGAGCTCGGGGCGGGCCCCTGCGACGGGGCCGCAGAGCGACCAGCAGCGCGGTGACCGCAACCGGTCGCCGCGCTGCCGTCGTCCCGGCCCCTCACAGGACCCGGGCTGAGCCTGCGAGGTGCGGGGGCGAGGCGTCCCTACTCCTCGCGGGCGTGCCGGCCGGCGCCGTGGCGGCCGGTGGGCTCCTCGCGCTCGGCCAGCGCGGCCACCCCGTCGGCGTAGCCGCTGGCGTAGTCCCAGCTGACGTAGTCGTCGGGGTCGGGGTCGAACGGCGGCTCGTGCCGGCCGGTCTGCCCCTCGTCGAGCAGCTGGCGCAGGTTGGCCTGCATCAGCGCCCAGTCGACGTGGTGCTCCTCCTGGCAGTCCGGGCAGTCCACGACGATGCCCTTGACGCCGGTGGGCTCCAGCAGGGTGCGGAACACCTCCAGCTCGGCCAGGTCGTCGAGCACCCCGGCCCGTTCCTCCATGGTCAGCGGCGGCTGTCCGGAGTGGTCGCCCGAGCCGAGATCGCCCCCGAAGTCCGGGTCGCGGTCCGGCTGCGCGCCGAACTCGTCCCACGCGTCCACGTGTCCTCCTCGCCGGTGTGCACCGGCCTGCTGCGGCGTGCTGGCTGTGGCGTTGCTGGTCAGCCAGCAGGTGGCCGGGCTGCCCCGGCCGCCGGACAACCGTAACGGGGCGGAGGGCCCGCATGGGGGCCGCCTAACATGAAGTGGGTTCCCGTGCGCCTTGGAGGCGCTCCCACCGAAGAAGTCGAGAGGGTGGCGGCACATGCAGCCCGACGAGCGCACACCTGAACTGCCGGCCAAGTTCGCCCCGCTGGGGCTGACCTACGACGACGTCCTGCTGGTCCCCGGCCCCTCGGACATCGTGCCGACCGACGTGGACACCAGCACCCGGCTCACCCGCGGCATCCGGCTGGCCATCCCGCTGGTCTCCTCCGCGATGGACACCGTCACCGAGTCGCGGATGGCGATCGCCATGGCACGCGCCGGCGGCATCGGCGTCCTGCACCGCAACCTCGCCGCCGAGGACCAGGCCGGCCAGGTCGACCTGGTCAAGCGGTCGGAGGCCGGCATGGTCACCAACCCGGTCACCTGCTCCCCGGACAACACCCTGGCCGAGGTCGACGCGCTGTCGGGCCGGTACCGGATCTCCGGTGCCCCCGTGGTCGACGCCGGCGGCGTGCTCGTGGGCATGGTCACCAACCGGGACATGCGCTTCGAGACCGACCAGAACCGTCTGGTCCGCGACGTGATGACACCGCTGCCGCTGGTCACCGCGCCGGTGGGCGTGGACCCGGAGCGGGCGCTGGCGCTGCTCAAGCAGCACAAGATCGAGAAGCTGCCGCTGGTGGACGACGCCGGCCGGCTCCGCGGGCTGATCACCGTCAAGGACTTCGTCAAGCGCGACCAGTACCCCCACGCCACCAAGGACGTCGACGGCCGGCTCTCGGTCGGTGCCGCGCTCGGCGTCGGCGAGGACGCCTACAAGCGCGCCGGGCTGCTCGTGGACGCCGGGGTCGACGTGCTCGTCGTCGACACCGCCCACGGCCACCAGCGCGCGGTGCTGGAGATGGTCGCCCGGGTGAAGAAGGACTTCGCGAACGTGGGCCACGGGGTGCAGGTCGTCGGCGGCAACATCGCCACCCGGGCCGGCGCCCAGGCGCTCATCGACGCCGGGGTGGACGCGGTGAAGGTCGGCGTGGGCCCGGGCTCGATCTGCACCACCCGCGTGGTGGCCGGGGTCGGCGTCCCCCAGGTCACCGCCATCTACGAGGCCAGCCTCGCCGCCCGACCGGCCGGCGTCCCGGTGATCGCCGACGGTGGTCTGCAGTACTCCGGGGACATCGCCAAGGCCCTGGTGGCCGGCGCCGACACGGTGATGATCGGCGGCCTGTTCGCCGGCGTCGAGGAGGCGCCGGGCGAGCTGGTCTTCATGAACGGCAAGCAGTACAAGACCTACCGCGGCATGGGCTCCCTCGGCGCGATGCAGAAGCGCGGCAACCAGTCCTTCAGCCGCGACCGCTACTTCGCCGACGACGTCCTCTCCGACGACAAGCTCGTGCCCGAGGGCATCGAGGGGCAGGTGCCCTACCGGGGCCCGCTGTCCGGGGTCGCCCACCAGCTGGTCGGTGGCCTGCGCGCCGGGATGGGCTACGCCGGTGCCGCCACCGTCGCCGACCTGCAGGACCGTGGCCAGCTGACCCGGATCACCTCCGCCGGGCTGACCGAGAGCCACCCGCACGACATCCAGATGACCGTCGAAGCACCGAACTACCGAGGCCGCTGACCCATGCCCGTACGCGACAACGTCGAGATCGGCCTGAACCGCTTCGCCCGCCGGGGCTACGACCTGGACGAGGTGTCGATCGTCCCCTCGCGGCGCACCCGCGACCACGACGACGTCTCCACCGCCTGGCAGATCGACGCCTTCCGGTTCGACATCCCGCTGGTGACCAGCCCCAGCGACGCGGTGGTCAGCCCGGCCACCGCGGTCGCGGTCGGCCAGGCCGGCGGCCTGGGCGTGCTGAACGCCGAGGGCCTGTGGACCCGGTACGACGACCCGACCGACGTGCTGCGCCGGCTGCGTGAGGCCGCCGGCCCCGACGCCGGGCCGCCGACCGCGCTGCTGCAGGAGGTCTACGCCGAGCCGGTGAAGCCCGACCTGATCAGCGCCCGGGTCAAGGAGATGCGCGACGCCGGGGTCACCTCGGCGGTCCGGGTCTCCCCGCAGCACACCGTCGGGCTCGCCCCCACGGTGCTGTCGGCGGGTGCGGACCTGCTGGTCATCCAGGGGACGATCGTCTCCGCCGAGCACGTCACCACCGCCGGGGAGGCGCTGAACCTCAAGGAGTTCATCGCCGACCTCGACGTCCCGGTGATCGTCGGTGGGGCGGCGGACTACCAGACCGCGCTGCACCTGATGCGCACCGGCGCGGCCGGCGTCATCGTCGGCGTCGGTGCCGACAGCTGGTCGACCGCGGACGCCGTGATGGGCATCCGGGTGCCGCTGGCCAGCGCCATCGCCGACGCCGCCGCGGCCCGCCGTGACTACCTGGACGAGACCGGTGGTCGCTACGTGCACGTCATCGCCAACGGCCGGATCGAGACCAGCGGCGCCATCGCCCGGGCCCTGGCCTGCGGCGCGGACGCCGTCCAGCTGGGTGAGCCGCTGCGGGTGGCCGAGGAGGCCCCGGGCGGCGGTGTCTGGTGGGACTCCGTGGCCGCGCACCCGCGGCTGCCCCGCGGTGGGACGTCGGCCCCGGCCGCCCCCCGCGGCACGCTGGACCAGGTGCTGTTCGGCCCGGCCGAGGCCTCGGACGGTCGGACCAACCTCTTCGGTGCGCTGCGCCGCACGATGGCCAAGACCGGCTACCGGGACCTCAAGGAGTTCCAGCGGGTCGACCTGGTCCTCGGCGGTGGCGGCGGCGCGAGCACGGCCGGCCCCGGCCACCTGGTGGGCTGAGCACCTCGATGAGCAGCGGTCTGTCGAACATGGACTTCCCGACCGTGCTGGTCGTCGACTTCGGCGCCCAGTACGCACAGCTGATCGCCCGACGGATCCGGGAGGCCGGCGTCTACTCCGAGCTCGTCGGCTCCGACGTCCCGGTCGAGGAGCTGCTGGCCCGCAAGCCGGCGGCGATCGTGCTGTCCGGCGGACCCTCCAGCGTGTACGCCGAGGGGGCGCCGCAGGTCGACCCGGCGGTGTTCGAGGCCGGGGTGCCGGCCTTCGGCATCTGCTACGGCTTCCAGGCGATGGCGGCCAGCCTCGGCGGCACCGTCGCCCGCACCGGCGACCGGGAGTACGGCGGCACCCCGCTGACCGTCACCACCCCCGGTCGGCTGTTCGGCACCACGCCGAACGAGCAGTCGGTGTGGATGAGCCACGGGGACGCGGTCAGCGCGGCCCCGCCCGGGTTCACCGTCACCGCCACCTCGACCGGCGCCCCGGTCGCGGCGTTCGAGGACGTCGACCGGCGGCTGGCCGGGGTGCAGTTCCACCCCGAGGTGAAGAACACCCCGCACGGGCAGACGGTGCTCGAGCACTTCCTGTTCGACATCGCCGGCCTCGAGCCCAGCTGGACGATGGCCAACGTCGTCGACGAGCAGGTCGCCTCGATCCGGGAGCAGATCGGGGACCGGCGGGCGATCTGCGGGCTGTCCGGCGGGGTCGACTCCGCGGTGGCGGCGGCGCTGGTCCAGCGGGCCATCGGTGACAAGCTCACCTGCGTCTACGTCGACCACGGGCTGATGCGCGAGGGCGAGACCGAGCAGATCGAGCGGGACTTCGTCGCGGTCACCGGCGCCGACCTGCGGGTGGTCGACGCCAGCGAGCAGTTCCTGGGCGCGCTGGCCGGGGTCAGCGACCCGGAGACGAAGCGGAAGATCATCGGACGGGAGTTCATCCGCGTCTTCGAGCAGGCCGCCCTCGACGTGATCGCCGACGCGAAGGAGCACGGGGAGACCGTCGACTTCCTGGTGCAGGGCACGCTCTACCCCGACGTCGTGGAGTCCGGTGGCGGCACCGGGACGGCGAACATCAAGAGCCACCACAACGTCGGCGGCCTGCCCGAGGACCTCACCTTCACCCTGGTCGAGCCGCTGCGCACGCTGTTCAAGGACGAGGTGCGCGAGGTCGGCCGGCAGCTCGGCCTGCCCGACACCCTGGTGCAGCGCCAGCCGTTCCCCGGCCCGGGCCTGGGCATCCGGATCATCGGTGAGGTCACCCGGGAGCGGCTGGACGTGCTGCGCCAGGCCGACGCGATCGCCCGCGAGGAGCTGACCGCGGCGAAGCTGGACACCGAGATCTGGCAGTGCCCCGTGGTGCTGCTCGCCGACGTCCGCTCGGTGGGCGTGCAGGGCGACGGGCGCACCTACGGTCATCCCGTGGTGCTGCGGCCGGTGTCCAGCGAGGACGCGATGACCGCCGACTGGACCCGGCTGCCCTACGACGTGCTGGCCCGGATCTCCACCCGGATCACCAACGAGGTGGCCGAGGTGAACCGGGTCGTGCTCGACGTGACGAGCAAGCCGCCGGGCACCATCGAGTGGGAGTGAGTTGAAGGACCCCATCGCCCCCCGCACCTCGCACGCTCGGCGCGGGCCCCTGCGACGGGGCCGTTCCAGCACGACGGGCGGGTGACCGCCGGCTGTGGTTGGTTGGTCGGCGGTCCTGACCGTCGTCCCCAGGAGGTCCGCGAGTGACCAGCGGAACGTGGCCACTCGTCCCGAGCGCGATCGCCCTGGTCGCGATGGCCGTGGTCATCGTGTTCGTCGGCATCCGGCTGACCAGGGCGGCCGACGAGCTCGCCGACCGGACCGGGCTCGGTGACGCCATCGGCGGCGCACTGCTGCTGGGTGCAGTCACCTCGCTGCCCGGCAACGTCACCGTCCTCACCGGCGCCCTCGAGGGCGACGCCGGCTTCGCGCTGGCGAACCCGGTCGGGGGCATCGCGCTGCAGACGGTCTGGCTGGCCGTCGCCGACCTGGTGTACCGCCGGGCCAACCTCGAGCACGCGGCGGCGTCGCTGGAGAACGTCATGCAGTCGGTGATCCTCATGGCCATGCTGTCGCTGCCGGTGATCGCCTACGCGACGCCGCAGCTGACGCTGGGCTGGATCCACCCGGTCACCCTGCTCATCCCGCTGCTCTACGCCTACGGTCTGCGGTTGCTGCGCCGGATGCACGACCACCCGATGTGGGTGCCCACCCACACCTCGGCGACGGAGGGCGACCACCCGGACGAGGAGAACGGCTCCGACCGGTCCACCCGCCGGCTGTGGGCCACCCTGGCGGTGCTGGGACTGGTCGTCGGGGTCGCCGGCTGGGTCGTGGGGCAGGCCGGTCTCGGTGTCGCCGCCGGCACCGGCATGGAGGGCGGCGTCATCGGGTTCACGCTCACCACGGCGGTGAGCTCGCTGCCCGAGCTGGTCGTGCTGGTCACCGCGGTGCGGATGGGGCAGCTCACCCTCGGGGTCGGCAACATCGTCGGGGGCAACGTCTTCGACATGCTGATGATCGCCGTCGCCGACCTGGGCTACCTGGACGGCTCCCTGTACCGGGCCGCCGGCTCGACCAGCCTCGTGCTGCTCGGCGGCACCATGCTGCTGATCGCGGTGCTCACCGCCGGGCTGGTGATGCGCGACCGCAAGGGGATCGGCTTCGAGGGGCTGCTCATCCCGGTCATCTACGCCGCGACCGTCGGCCTGGCGGTGATCAGCCGATGACGAGGGCCCGGGGAGCGGTCGCTCCCCGGGCCCTCGTCAGTGCCTCGGCTCGGTGCCGGGTGACCCCGCCCGCCACCGGTCCTCGGCGGTGGCTCAGTGCCGGCGGCGGGCCTTGCGGAGCTCGTTGACCAGCAGCGCCAGACCGGCACCGATCAGCAGAACCCACGAGAACCCGTGGCTGAACCAGTCCAGCGGCAGGGTCACCCCGGTCATCAGCAGGACGGCCAGCCCGATGAACAGGATGCCGGCGACGAGTGACAGCGAGTCGACGTCGCGGCGCGCCGCCGGGTCGTCACCGGCGGGCAGCCCGTCGGGGAACACCTCGGTCTGCTGCCGGCCGTAGGGATCGTGCTCAGCCACGGGACACCTCCACGTCGCCCAGTCCGGAGGAGATCGTGAGCACGATCTCCGGGTCGTCGTCGCCGCTCCAGGCGGCGGAGCCGCTGCCGGGGAAGAAGCCCTCGGCGACGACGTCGCCGAACAGCCGGACCTCCCCGATGCCGTTGTCCACGCTCACCCGGACGTCGGCGGCGTAGGGCACCAGCACGTCGATGTCGCCCAGGCCCGCGTCGATCTCGGTGGTGATCGTCCGGGTGGAGTCGGCCAGGTCCACTCCGGTGAGGTCGAGGGTGAAGTCACCGGCACCGTGCTCGTAGACCGACTGCACGCCGGCGGCCGTGGTCGGCCGGTACGTCCGGTCGCCCACCTCCCCGTTGGGCAGCTGCACCGTGGAGACCATCAGCAGCGCCGCGGACAGCAGCAGGCCGAGGGTGATCAGCCCGCCCTTGGCGCCGCGGCCGACACCGGTGAGCGCACCGACCACCAGCCCGACGCCGACGACCAGCAGCGCGCTGCCCAGGAAACCGCGGGGGCCCAGGTCCAGGTCGGTGAACTGGGTGACCAGGACGCCGAGCCCGAGCACGATCAGCAGGGCGGCGACCGTGATCCCGGGCACCGGCGACCGCGGGCCGGACGGCCTCCGGGTGGCTGGGTTTCCCGGCTGCGCGGCGGGGGCGGACGGCATGAGCAGCCACAGCAGCAGGTAGATGATGATGCCGCTGCCGCCGGCGAGGGTGAGGGCGATCGCCCCGACCCGCCAGAGCAGGGCGTCGATGCCGGTGTACTCGGCGAGGCCGCCGGCCACGCCGCCGATCACCTTGTCGGATCGGCTGCGCCGCAGCTGTGGGCGGGATGCCGGCCCCGGGGTGGGCGGCGGTGGCGGCCAGGAGCCCGGGGGCTGCTCGGCCGTGGTCGGTGGGGCCGACGGAGGCAGTGCTGAGGTCATGCCACGAGCCTGCCGACCCGGCGGCGCCGGCGGTATCAGGGAACCCCCTGGCCCGACCCTGATCTCCACCGTCCTCCCTGTCCCGGGTGATCACCGGTGTGCCTGCGCGCCGGACGGTGACACGATCGATCCGTGACCACCAGCACCGCGCGGGCCGCCGGGCCCGCCACCGGCAGGAGCGCGCGGCCTCCGCTGGCGCGGCCGGCCGACGACCGGTTGCTGGCCGGGGTCGCCGCCGGGACGGCCGCGCACCTGCGCCTGGACCCGCTCGTGGTCCGGGTCGTGGTGATCGGCCTCGCCTTCACCGGGGTGGGCGTCGTCGCCTACGCGCTGCTGTGGCTGACCATGCCGGTCGCCGACCCGGACGGCGACCGGACCTCCACCGCCGTCATCGGGGAGCGCCCCAGCCGCCGCCAGCTGATCCTGCTGTCGCTGCTGTCCTTCGCCGTGTTCGGGCTGGTCTCCCAGCTGCTCACCTTCGGTGGCTACGACGTCGTCCTGCCCCTGGTGCTGGCCGGCATCGGGCTGGCGCTGATCTGGCGGCAGACCGAGACCGACGCCGCGCTGTCCCGCCGCACCGGTCGATGGGGGCTGGCCGCCGGGGTCGTGGTCGGCGTGCTCGGGGTGGTGCTGCTGCTGGCCACCACCGGGCAGCTGGCCAACGCGCGCAACGGGTTCACCGCCACCGTCGTCATCCTCGTCGGCCTCGTGCTGGCGACCGCACCGCTGTGGCGCCGGCTGCTCGACCAGCGTGCGGCGGAGCGGGCGGCCCGCATCCGGTCGGAGGAGCGGGCCGCGGTGGCCGCGCACCTGCACGACTCGGTGCTGCAGACCCTCGCGCTCATCCAGCGGCACGCCGAGGACCCCACCGTGGTCGGCCGGCTGGCGCGCAGCCAGGAGCGCGAGCTACGGGCCTGGCTCTACGAGCCGACGGTGGCCACCGGCGGCACCTGGGCCGGGCTGGTCGCCCGCCTGGTCGCCGAGGTCGAGGCCGACCACGCCGTGACCGTCGACCCCGTCGTCGTCGGCGACGTGCCGGTGGACGATGCGGTGGCGACCCTGGGCCAGGCGACCAAGGAGGCGGTGGTCAACGCCGCGAAGCACTCCGGCGCGGCGAACGTCTCGCTGTACAGCGAGGTCACCCCGACGTCGGTGACGGTGTTCGTGCGCGACCGCGGCACCGGGTTCGACCCGGCGACCGTGCCGGGGGACCGGCGCGGGCTGCGGGACTCGGTGGTCGGCCGGCTCACCCGGCTGCAGGGCACGGCGACGGTGCGTTCGGCACCAGGAGAGGGGACCGAGGTGGAGCTGTGCCTCCCGCGCGAGCAGATGGAGGCCACGGCGTGAGCGGCACCCGGGTCTTCCTCGTCGACGACCACGCGATGGTGCGCGCCGGCGTGCGCGCCGAGCTCGGGGCCGAGGTCGAGGTCGTCGGGGAGGCCGCCGACGTCGCCAGCGCGGTCGCCGGCATCCGGGCGAGCACTCCTGACGTGGTGCTGCTGGACGTCCACCTGCCCGGCGGCGGAGGGCACGCCGTCCTGGAGACGCTGCGCGCCGAGCTGCCGGCGACCCGGTGGCTGGCGCTGTCGGTCTCCGACGCCGCCGAGGACGTCATTGCCGTCATCCGGGCCGGCGCCCGCGGCTACGTCACCAAGACCATCTCCGGCGCCGAGCTGCGGAACGCCGTCCGCCGGGTCGCCGAGGACGACGTCGTCTTCAGCCCGCGGCTGGCCGGGTTCGTGCTGGACGCCTTCGCCGCCGCCGGGCCGGCCGCGCCCGTCCCCGCGGCGGAGGACCCGGCGACCGACCCGGGGCTGGACCTGCTCTCGGCCCGGGAACGGGAGGTGATGCAGCTGCTGGCCCGCGGCTACACCTACCGGGAGATCGGCCAGCGGCTGTTCATCTCGGTCAAGACCGTGGAGTCCCACGCCAGCAACGTGCTGCGCAAGCTCCAGCTGTCCAACCGCAACGAGCTCACCCGCTGGGCGGCCACCAACCGGTTGCTGTAGCCCGCCGATCGCGCCGGGCCCCAGCTCAGGCCGTGTGGACGACCTGGAACGCCTCGGCCAGCCGGCCCTCGGGCAACCCGTGGGAGCGGGCGTTCTGCCGCATCCAGCCGGTCAGGAACTCCTCCAGCTGCCCCTCGGGCAGGTGGGAGACCTGGCTGGCGTGCGAGCCCAGCGCCGCGAGCTTGCGGTCCAGGACGTCGGTCACGTCGACGGCGTGGTCGGAGTGCGGGCCCCCGCCCAGCCAGACCTCGGACACCGTCCACTCCTGCAGGCCCTCGTCGGCCAGCAGCTCGGGGAAGGCGAAGGGGTTGCGGGCGTCGGGGTAGACGGCGCGCAGGGTCGACTCGCCGACGGTCATGTGGTCGGGGTGGCTGGCGCCGATCCGCTCGTAGAAGCGCTCGGGGGAGCTGGTCAGCACCCGCTGCGGGCGCACCTGGCGGATGACCCGGCTGATGTCCCGGCGCAGGTCCAGGCTCAGCTCCAGCCGGCCGTCGGGGTACCCGAGGAACCGGACGTCGGTCACGCCGACCGCCGCGGCCGCGGCCCGCTGCTCGTCCCGGCGCAACGGCCCCATCTCGTCGCGCGGCGTCTCGTCGAAGCCGCCGGCGTCCCCGTCGGTCACCATGCAGTAGGTGACCTCGGTGCCCGCCGCCGTCCAGGTGGCCACCGTGCCGGCGCTGCCGAAGTCGACGTCGTCGGGGTGGGCGAGCACGCAGAGGGCGCGCTCGACGTGCTCGGCAGGGGCGGTGGGCAGCGGCATCACGCGCCGGAGCCTAGGTGTGCGCTCCGGGGACGGGCTGCCGGGGGGATCCGGGGACCGGCTCGGCCGCGACGACCTGGTTGCGTCCGCCGCGTTTCGCCCGGTAGAGCGCGCCGTCGGCGGCGCGGAGCAGGTCGGCCAGGCTGTCGATGCCACCGACGCCGCTGACCACGCCGGCCGACAGGGTCACCGGCAGGTCCGACAGCGGCTCGCCCTGCACCGCCCGGCGGAGCCGCTCGGCCACCTGCAGGGTGCCCGAGGCATCCCGGCCCGGGAGGAGGACGACGAACTCCTCGCCACCGATCCGGTAGGCGATGTCGGAGACGCGCAGCTCCCGGCGCAGCCGGTCGGCCAGCTCCTGGAGGACGAGGTCGCCACGGTCGTGCCCGTGTTCGTCGTTGATCTGCTTGAAGTGGTCGACGTCGAGCATGACCAGCCCGACGCAGGTTCCCGCGTCGGCGGCCCGGCGCTGCAGGTCGTCGAACCGAGCGTTGAGCGTGACCCTGTTGTAGAGCCCGGTCATCGGGTCGACGACCGCCTCGTCACGGGAGTGCAGGTCGGCGCTGAGCAACCAGTGACCCGCCAGGGCGAGGCAACCCAGCAGCGCCAGGTACGCCACCACGTGCAGCCAGTCCGGCGCCGGCACGGCCGGCGGCGCGAGGACCACGGCCAGGACGGCCAGCACCATCGAGGTCAGCATGCCGGTCACGAACAGGGGCAGCCGGAAGGCCACGGCCTGGCTGAAGACGGGAACGGCCATCAGGGGCAGCAGCGGACTGGTCGCACCACCGCTGAGCAGCACCGCCGCAGCGGCGTTGAGCTCCAGGAGCAGGAAGGCGACGGCGCCGATGGCCTCGGCGTGCGGCAGCCGCGAGTGCAGCCGGACGCCGCCGATCATGGTCAGCCCACCGAGGACGACGAGCCCCACCAGCTCCGGGCCGTGCCACCAGGAGACCAGCAGCGTCGTCCCACCGACCAGGGCGCCGATGGGCTGGGCGTTGCGGAAGCGCGTGTGCATGTCCGCGTAGCGGGCCCGGTCGGCCAGGTCGCCGCGCAACCACCGGGAGAGGGCTCCCTCGGTGGGGCCGGAGCGTGCGGTCACGATGAGGACATCGACCGCTCTGCGCCGGGCTTGACGCACGACCCGGCGTCGTCCCCCGGACGGGTGGAGCGGCTCAGAGGCGGCCGCGGCCCTGGCGCAGCAGCATCATCCCGAGCGCGGCGCCGTCCGGGCCGAGCGCGGTGCGGAAGCGGGCGAGCACCCGCTGCTCGCGGGACAGCGACAGCCGCATGCCGCCCGAGGCGGTGCGCAGCTCACCGATCTCCCGGGAGACGGCCAGCCGGCGCTGGACCAGCTCGATGATCTGGGCGTCGCAGGCGTCGATCTCGGCGCGCAGCGCGTCGATGCGCTCGGCCGGCTCGGCAGGGCTGTCGGTGGGGACGCTGGGGGAGAGGGTGCTGCTCATCGGTTCCTCCGGGGCGGGCGGGAGGCCGTCGGACCCGGAGAGACAGAAAACGCCCCGGGGCCTTGGGCCCGGGGCGTCGTGTGCGGTGGCTGATCAGCCAGCGAGTACGGACACCGGAACCCGGTGGCCGTAGTAAAACTCGCGATGCATCAGCACGCCGGGGAGTCTGCCACACCCCGGACCGCGCGGCCAGGTCACGCCGTCCCCAGGCGACACGCGGGCCCCCGGCGGTGTCGGTGTCCCGGCTTAGAGTGGCGGGGCCATGAACTCACCCCAGCACACCGCTCCGCCGGCGCGCCACGCTTCCGCGGTGGCCCCGGAGTGAGCAGCCCCCAGCACACCCTCCCCGGCACCGCCGCGCTCGCCCGGCAGGCCCCCGGCCAGGTCGGTCGCGAGCTCGACCGGATGCTCGCCGGCCTCAACGGCCCGCAGCGCGAGGCCACGGTGCACGAGGGCAGCCCGCTGCTCATCGTCGCGGGCGCGGGCTCCGGCAAGACGCGGGTGCTCACCCACCGCATCGCCTACCTGCTCGGCGCCCGCGGCGTGCAGCCGGGCGCGATCATGGCGATCACCTTCACGAACAAGGCCGCCGGTGAGATGAAGGAGCGCGTCGCGGCCCTGGTCGGCCCGCGCGCCCGGGCGATGTGGGTGTCGACGTTCCACTCGATGTGCGTGCGCATCCTGCGCGCCGAGGCCGCGAAGCTCGGCATGAAGAGCTCGTTCACCATCTACGACCAGGGCGACTCGGTCCGGCTGATGACGATGGTCGCCCGCGATCTCGACCTGGACGCCAAGCGGTATCCCGGGCGCAGCCTCGCCAACCAGGTCTCGAACCTGAAGAACGAGCTGATCGACGAGGAGTCCTACGCCCCGCAGACCGCGCCGGAGAAGGTGCTGGCCGAGGCGTACGCGCTGTACCAGCGGCGGCTGCGCGAGGCGCACGCGATGGACTTCGACGACCTGATCATGACCACGGTCCACCTGCTGCAGGCCTTCCCCGACGTGGCCGAGCACTACCGCCGCCGCTTCCGGCACGTGCTGGTCGACGAGTACCAGGACACCAACCACGCCCAGTACGTGCTGGTCCGCGAGCTGGTGGGCACCCACGGCGGCCCGGTGCCGCCGGCGGAGCTGTGCGTGGTCGGCGACGCCGACCAGTCGATCTACGCCTTCCGCGGCGCGACGATCCGCAACATCGACGAGTTCGAACGCGACTACCCCGAGGCCAGGACGATCGTCCTGGAGCAGAACTACCGCTCCACCCAGCGCATCCTCAAGGCGGCCAACCAAGTCATCGCCCGCAACACCGCGCGCCGGCCGAAGAACCTGTGGTCCGACGCCGGCGACGGCGAGCTGATCGAGGGCTACGTCGCCGACAACGAGCACGACGAGGCCGCCTGGGTGGCCGAGCAGATCGACGCGCTCACCGACGAGGGCACCGCGCAACCCAAGGACATCGCGGTCTTCTACCGCACCAACAACGCCTCCCGCGTCTTCGAGGAGGTGTTCATCCGGGTCGGCATGCCCTACAAGGTCGTCGGTGGGGTGCGCTTCTACGAGCGCCGCGAGGTCCGGGACGCCGTCGCCTACCTCAAGGTCGTCGCCAACCCGGCCGACGTGGTCAGCCTGCGCCGGGTGCTGAACACCCCCAAGCGCGGCATCGGTGAGCGCGCCGAGTCGGCGGTCGAGCGGTTCGCCGACCGGGAGCGCATCCCGTTCGCCAGCGCGCTGCGCCGCGCCGCCGAGGTCGGTGAGCTCGCGACCCGGTCGCTCAAGGCGATCCAAGAGTTCGTGGCGCTGCTGGAGGAGTTCGAGCAGCTGGTCGAGACCGGCTCCGGCCCGGCCGCGCTGCTGGAGAGCATCCTCGACCGCACCGGTTACCTCGCCGAGCTCGAGGCGAGCACCGATCCGCAGGACGAGGGCCGGGTCGACAACCTCAACGAGCTCATCTCGGTGGCCGCGGAGTTCGAGGCCGCCACCCCCGACGGCACGGTCACCGACTTCCTGGAGCAGGTGTCGCTGGTCGCCGACGCCGACCAGATCCCGGTCACCGGCGACGAGGCCGGGGTGGTGACGCTGATGACCCTGCACACCGCCAAGGGGCTGGAGTTCCCGGTCGTCTTCCTCACCGGCCTGGAGGACGGCGTCTTCCCGCACATGCGCGCCCTGGGCGACCCGCGGGAGCTGGAGGAGGAACGCCGGCTGGCCTACGTGGGCATCACCCGGGCCCGGCAGCGGCTGTTCCTCTCGCGGGCGACGGTGCGCACCAGCTGGGGGCAGCCGGCCTACAACCCGCCGTCCCGGTTCCTCGACGAGCTGCCCACCGACGCCGTCCACTGGGAGCGGCTGGAGCCGGCGCCGACCAAGGCGATGGGCTCGGCGCAGTCGCGGGTCGCCGCCACCGGGCTCTCCACCGGTGGGCTCCGCGGTGGCGCCGGCAACCGCCCGGTGATCAACGTCGAGATCGGCGACCGGGTCAGCCACGATGCGTTCGGGCTGGGCACCGTGGTGGAGATCAACGGCGCCGGCGACAAGGCCCAGGCGACCGTCGACTTCGGGTCCGGGGGCACCAAGCGGCTCGTGCTCCGGTACGCCCCGCTCGTCAAGCTCTGATCAGCCCCGCTGCAGGGCCGCGCGCCGCGCAGAGCGTGGCGTGGGGGGCAGCGGGGTCCTTTCACTCGAAGCCGATGAGCCAGTGGACGCCGAAGCGGTCGATGACCTGGCCGTCGGAGGCGCCCCAGGGGCGACGCTGCAGGTCGTCCACGACCCGGCCGCCGGCCGCGAGGCCGGTGAACCAGGAGCGCAGGGTCGCCGGGGCGGCGGTGCCCAGCAGCGACCACATCAGGCCGACCGACCGGTGCGCCGGGTCGTCCCCGGCCACGTCGGCGGCGAACAGGGCGACCGGCCCGTCGACGAGGTACCCGTGGGCGACGGCGTCGGGTGGACCGTCCGTGCGGCCGAAGTCGGCGAACGAGTGCGCCGCGACCCCGCCGCCGAAGACCTCCGCGTAGAACGCCAGCGCCTCGCGTGCGGTGCCGGGCAGGTGCAGGTACGGCGTCGGAGCGCTCATGCGGCCGGAGCGTAGGTGGTCCGGCGGCCGCTCAGCCGGCGGTGAGGCCCCGGTCGTTGAGCCAGGCCTCGGGGTCGATCGGCTTGCCGTTCATCCCGCCGCTGTGGATCTCGAAGTGCAGGTGCGGCCCGGTCGACTGGCCCTGGTTGCCGACCTTGGCGATCTGCTCGCCGGCGGACACCACGTCGCCGGCCGACACGCTGTAGTACTTCATGTGCCCGTAGATCTGCACGTTGCCGTCGGCGTCCTGGATGTAGACCGCGTTGCCGTAGCCCGAGGCCGGGCCGGCGCGGAGCACGACCCCGTCGGCCGCGGCGAGGATCGGGGTGCCCAGCGGGGCAGCCAGGTCCAGGCCCCAGTGCATGGTGCCCCAGCGCTGGCAGAAGCAGGTGGTCAGCCGGCCGTCGGTGGGCACCACGAAGTCGGGCTCGCGGGCGGCGCGGGAGGCGGCGATCTCGTTGAGCCGGGCCTGGGCCTCGGCCTGGCTGATCTCGCCGCGGGCACCGGCGACGTCCACGCCGCCGGAGAAGCTGGCGTCGGCCATGCCCAGGCCGTAGTCCTGTCCGGAGGCGACCGGGGCGACGTCGGAGGCGCCGGTGCCCAGCAGCGACGCAGCCAGCGCGCCGGCCACGGCGACGGCGAGCAGCAGTGGTGCGCGGCGGCCGGGTGGGCGGGGCACGGAGCGTCGGGGCCGGCGGGCGGCGGTGGCGGGCGCGTCGACGGTGCGGTCGGTGCCGGCAGGGTCGTCCGTGGTGTCGGCGGTGGTGTCGGCGGTGGTGCGCGGGCGGCGGGTGAGCAGCACGCGCCGGGCGCGGCGGGGCTCGTCCCCGGTCCGGTCCGGGTCGGCGTCGTCCCCGGCCTGGGTCGCGGCCCAGGCGTCGTCCCAGTCCCAGTCGCCGTCGAGGTCGCCGGCCCAGTCGCCGGTCGCGGGCGCGGCGTCGCGGACGACGTCGTCCGCGGACCGGGTGCGGCCCACGGGCTCACGGAGACTGGTCAACGGGACACCTTCCGGCGGCGACGCCGCGACGCCGGTCGCGGGTCTGTCGTGCACCCGCCGGGGGAGCGGTGGGTGTTGGCGCAGTGGTTCGGTGACCCCGGCGGGAGGAATCCCATCGGTGTCATTCGCGGACGCTACGGACGGTCGGTGCGGGGTTCAATCACCTGACAGCACGTGTCGCCATGTCGCCTCTGAGTGACGACACCCGTCACAGGCGTCGCGTGCGGCGCCGCGATGCGGCCCATCGAGCGCGACGGACGAGCGGCCACGGCTCGGTCGTCGACCGGCCCGGCAGTGCCGGGTCAGGCGGCGACGGGCAGGGGCTCGTCCCCGTCGGTGCGCAGCCCCGCCAGGGTGGCGGCCACCTCGTCGACCACACCGCGGTGGATCGGCAGGGACATGTGCCCGACCCCACGGACCAGGACGTTCCGGGCCTGCAGGTCGGGGTGGTCGCAGCGACCGGCCGCCGACGGCACGACCATCTGGTCGAGGTCGCTGTAGACGGCCGTGACCCGGGTCCGGCAGTCCGGCGCCGGCGCGGCCAGCTCCTGGAACAGAGCCGAGCCGGGACGCAGCTGGCGCACCAGCCGGGTCGGCAGGGCGTGCGCCCACCAGCTGCCGCCGTGCGGCGTCCCCAGGGTCACCAGGGACTCGATCCGCTGGTCGCCGCCCAGTCGCTGCACCAGGTAGCGGGCGACCAGGCCGCCCAAGCTGTGGCCGACGACGTGCACCCGGTCGTGACCGGTCTCCCGGCAGACCCGCTCGACGTGCCGGCCCAGCGCCTCGGCGGCGCTCTCGACGTCGCGCAGCAGCGGGCTGTAGTTCCACGAGCACACCTGGGCGAAGCCCCGGCGGCGCAGGCTGCGGCGCATCACCGCGAAGACCGACCGGTTGTCGACCAGGCCGTGCACGAGCACGACCGGGATCCGGGCGGCCAGCGGGTCGTCGGCGAACAGCGCCCGGGCCGCCGGTGGCTGGGTGCCGGGACGGAAGCGGCCGTCCGGTCGCAGCTGCTCGGTGCGCGTGCCCAGCGGGTACAGCAGGGCATGGGCA
This sequence comes from uncultured Modestobacter sp., assembly GCF_947486615.1. Classification (GTDB taxonomy): domain Bacteria; phylum Actinomycetota; class Actinomycetes; order Mycobacteriales; family Geodermatophilaceae; genus Modestobacter. The sequence continues at coordinate 345,890 of NZ_CANKUD010000002.1, read as the reverse complement.
CCGACCCAGGCCAGCTCGGTCAGGCTGCCGGCGAGCGCGGCGGGCGAGACCAGGGAGCGCAGGCCCTTACCGACGGCGGTGAGCGAGGCCGCCGGGACGTCGCTCCCTGCCGGAGCGGTCGGCGCGTGCCACGCTGGTGCGGAGGACAGAACGGTTCCGTGCACGCCGTCCTCCCCGTTCCGCCTCGGCACCGCGCTGGGCGGTGCGCCGTGCACCTGGTGTGCTCGCTCTCGCCGACGGTAATGCCCCGTTGTGCTGGACGTCACACACCGGACACACGACACGCCCCCGCGACCAGACGACCCCCGAGGAGACGACCGTGCCCGCCCGTGACCGTGTTCCCGCCACTCCCGCCGAGGGCGGCGGCGCGACGTCCGCGCGCCGGGGTGGTGCCGGGCGTGCCCGCGCGGTGACCCCCGCCCCGGCCACCGCCCAGCTGGTGGTCGGCGCCGTCCCGGTGCTGGCCCGCCTCGCGGGGCTGCTGCTCGTGCTGGCCGGCCTCGTAGGCGCCGTGGCCGTCTTCCCGACCTACCTGGTGGTCGGTGGCCAGGCGCTCCGGTTCGCCACCGGGCCGCTGGACGCCCTGGTCGCGCTGGTCGGACCGGGAGCCACGCTCGTGGTCGGGGCCGGGCTGCTGCTGGGCCGGGTCCCGCGCCTGGGGCTGGCCTTCGCCGCGATCGGTGCCGTCCTCGCGGTCGGCCGGCTGCTGATCGAGCTGTACCGCGGCAACGGGTCCACGACCCGGCCGGCGATCGAGGTGCTCGCCGGCGAGCGGGTGCTCACCAGCTCCGTGGAGACCGGTGCCGGCTGGGTGCTGGGGGTGGTCGCCCTGGCGCTCACCGTGCTCGCCGGCCTGGTCGCGATCGCCGCGTGGGGACGCACGGTCATGGACGACGCCGGCTCGCTGGACCCCTTCCGGCCTGCGCTGGCCGGTGCGGCCGTGCTGCTGTCGGTGGCCGCGGTGCTCTGCCTGGCCCTGCCGGCGGCCGACGTCCCGGACCGGGTGGTGGTCGACCCGGCCACCGGCCTGGAGACGGTGGTGGCCACCGAGGGGCCGCAGGCGCTGCTGGAGCGACCGGGGCTGGCCTTGCTCGGTGGCCTGCTGCTGGCCGGCGCCCTGGTGTTGTGCGCCGTCATCGCCCCCTCGCTACGGCCCCGCCTGGGCGCGGTCGGCGGCCTCCTCGCCCTCGCGGTGTTCCTGCTGGCCGCCGGGCTGGCCGGGCTCCGGGACGCCCTGCACGGCGAGGCCCTGGAGTGGACCGTCCCCGGTGCCGGGCTGCTGGTGCTCGGGGTCGGCATGGCCGGGCTGACCCTGCTGGCCTGGCGGTGGCGCGCCGGGACGCCCCCGACGCAGGGGTGACGTAGACCACGTCGGCACCCCTAGAGTCCCCGGTGTGGCAACCGAACGCATCCGTGTGGTGATCGCCAAGCCCGGGCTGGACGGCCACGACCGCGGGGCCAAGGTCGTCGCCCGCGCGCTCCGCGACGCCGGCATGGAGGTCGTCTACACCGGGCTCCACCAGACGCCCGAGCAGATCGTGGAGACGGTGGTGCAGGAGGACGCCGACGCGGTCGGCCTCTCGGTCCTGTCCGGGGCGCACATGACCCTGTTCGCCCGGCTCGCCGAGCTGCTGCGCGAGCGCGGGGTGGACGACGTCGTGGTGTTCGGCGGCGGGATCATCCCCGACGCCGACCTGCCCGAACTGGCCCGGCTGGGCGTCGAACGCGTGTTCACCCCGGGGGCGACCACCGAGGAGATCGTCGGCTGGGTGCGCGACCACGTCGGCGCCGTCGCGGAGGCCTGAGCGCGCCCGTCCCGGTGCCGTCCAGTGGAAGAGACGGGTGAGACGTCCCCCTCGCACGGAGGGCACCTGACGCGCGCCGACCGGGGGCGGGCTACGGTCCTTGCTCGTGGATCTCTTCGAGTACCAGGCCCGTGACCTGTTGGCCGCGCACGGCGTTCCCGTGCTCCCCGGCGGCGTCGCCGAGACACCCGAGCAGGCCGAGGCGATCGCGCGCGAGATCGCTGCGCCCGTCGTCGTCAAGGCCCAGGTCAAGGTGGGCGGTCGCGGCAAGGCCGGCGGCGTCAAGCTCGCCGACGACCCCGAGAGCGCCAAGGCGCGCGCCCAGGACATCCTCGGCCTGGACATCAAGGGCCACGTCACCCGCAAGGTGATGGTGGCCCAGGCCAGCGACATCGCCGAGGAGTACTACTTCTCCTACCTGCTGGACCGCTCCAACCGCACCTTCCTGGCCATGGCCTCGAAGGAGGGCGGCATGGAGATCGAGCAGCTCGCCGTCGAGCGCCCGGAGGCGCTGGCCCGCATCCCCGTCGACGCCTCGGTCGGCGTCGACGCCCAGAAGGCCGCCGAGATCGTGGACGCCGCCGGCTTCCCGGCCGAGGTGCGCGACCAGGTGATCGCCATCGCCGTCCAGCTGTGGGACGTCTTCAGCAAGGAGGACGCCACCCTGGTCGAGATCAACCCGCTGGCCAAGGCCCCCGACGGCACCGTGCTCGCCCTGGACGCCAAGGTGACCCTGGACGAGAACGCCGGCTTCCGGCACGCCGAGCACGACGCCCTCGAGGACGTCGCCGCCGCCGACCCGCTCGAGGCCGCGGCCAAGGAGAAGGACCTCAACTACGTCAAGCTGCAGGGCGAGGTCGGCATCATCGGCAACGGCGCCGGCCTGGTCATGAGCACCCTGGACGTCGTCGCCTACGCCGGTGAGGAGTTCGGCGGCGTCCGCCCGGCCAACTTCCTCGACATCGGTGGCGGCGCCTCGGCCGAGGTCATGGCCAACGGGCTGGGCATCATCCTGTCCGACCCCGACGTGAAGAGCGTCTTCGTCAACGTCTTCGGCGGGATCACCGCCTGCGACGCCGTCGCCAACGGCATCGTCGCGGCGCTGGGCCAGCTCGGCGACGAGGCCAGCAAGCCGCTGGTGGTCCGGCTCGACGGCAACAACGTGGAGGAGGGCCGGCGGATCCTCGCCGAGGCCGCCCACCCGCTGGTGACCGTGGTCGACACCATGGACGGCGCCGCCCGCCGCGCCGCCGAGCTCGCCGCCTAAACGAACGGCCCCCTTCCCCCCACACCTCGCAGGCTCGGCGCGGGCCCCTGAAGGGGGCCGTTCCAGAACAGGACAATTGAGATGTCGATCTTCCTCACCGAGAACAGCAAGGTCATCGTCCAGGGCATGACCGGCTCCGAGGGCCGCAAGCACACGCAGCGGATGCTCGCCTCCGGCACCGCCGTCGTCGGTGGCGTCAACCCCAGCAAGGCCGGCCAGAGCGTGGACTTCGACGGCGCCTCCGTGCCCGTCTTCGGCTCCGTCGCCGACGCCATGAAGGAGACCGGGGCCGACGTCACCGTCGTCTTCGTGCCGCCGAAGGCCGCCAAGGGCGCCGTCCTGGAGGCCGTGGACGCCCAGATCGGGATGGCCGTGGTCATCACCGAGGGCATCCCGGTGCACGACTCGACCTACTTCTGGGCCCACGCCCAGGGCGGCTCCACCCGGATCATCGGCCCGAACTGCCCCGGCCTGATCAGCCCCGGGCGCTCCAACGCCGGCATCATCCCGGCCAACATCACCCAGGCCGGCAAGATCGGCCTGGTCAGCAAGTCGGGCACGCTGACCTACCAGATGATGTACGAGCTCCGGGACATCGGCTTCTCCACCGCCGTGGGCATCGGCGGCGACCCGGTCATCGGCACCACGCACATCGACTGCCTCCAGGCGTTCCAGGACGACCCGGAGACCGAGGCGATCGTGATGATCGGTGAGATCGGTGGCGACGCCGAGGAGCGGGCCGCGGACTTCATCAAGGCCAACGTGACCAAGCCGGTCGTCGGCTACGTCGCCGGCTTCACCGCCCCCGAGGGCAAGACGATGGGCCACGCCGGCGCCATCGTCTCCGGCTCGGCCGGCACCGCCGCCGCCAAGCAGGAGGCCCTCGAGGCCGCCGGCGTCCGGGTCGGCAAGACCCCGTCGGAGGCCGCCCGCCTCATGCGGGAGATCGTCGGCGGCTGACGCCCCTCCCCGCGGCCTCGCCGCGGCGCGCACCGACACCGCTGCCCGGTACCTGTCCAGGTGCCGGGCAGCGGTGTCTGGCAGGCATGCTGGAGGGGACGCGCCGAGCCGTCCGGTGGGCCCGCACAGGTCCGGCGGCGGTGCGGCGAGCGGATCGAGCAGGAGGAGGGCGACGCGATGACGGCGAGTGGTCCGGAGCAGTCGGGACACCCCGAGCAGGACCCGCGGGCCGACGGGCAGCCGGCGCCCGAGGCGTGGCCGCCTCCGGGGCCGGGCGGCGCCCAGCCCTGGCCGCCCGCGCGGCCGCCGTCCGGGCAGCCGTCTCCCGGTCAGCCGGCCGGGTCCGGTGACGCCGGTGCCTGGCAGCCGCCGTACGGGCAGCCCCCTGCCGGTCAGCCGTCTCCCGGTCAGCCGTCGTGGGGGCCACCGCCCCCAGGGCAGCAGCCTCACAGCCCGGCGTCGTCCGGCTGGGCACCGTACGGCCAGCAGCAGTACGGGCAGTCGCCGTACGGGCAGCAGTCCTACGGACAGCAGCCGTACGACCAGCAGTCCTACGGACAGCAGCCGTACGGGCAGCCGCCGTACGGCCAGCAGTCCTACGGGCAGCCGTCCGGGCACCAGCCGTACGGTCCGCCGTCCACCTACGCGCCCGGCCCGGGGCACGGGCCGGGCCGGCCGGCCCGCCCGGTGCCGGGCTTCGACGTCCGGCGGCTCCGGATCGCCGACCAGGCCGTCGCGGCAGCCACCCTGCTGACGCTGATCTTCATGCTCCCGAACTGGTACAGCGGCGGGTTCTTCAACGCCTACAACGGTTTCGACGTCTCCCCGATGACCTTCGGGTTCCTGCTCCTGGTGCTGGCCACCGGTTGGACGGTCGTCGCCGTCGGGGCCGACCTCCGGCCACAGGTCCCGCGGGGCGTGGTCACCGTCAGCCTGACCGGACTGGCCCTGCTGATGACGCTGATCGCCTGGCTGCGCACCTTCGCCGACGGCTTCAGCGTGCCGGCGCTGCTGACCCTGTTCGCCGTGAGCACGGCCGCGACCTTCGCCGTGCTCGGCCTGCTGCCCGAGCTGCGCGACCGACCGGCGCCGACCGGTCAGCTGGGCCAGGCCGCCGCGTGGGCCAGCCGGCCGGGGCCGATGTCCACCGGAGCCGCCGTCCCGCCGCAGCCCGGTGGCTGGCAGCCACCGCAGAAGTCGTCCTGGGCGCCGCCCGCGCCGCAGGGCTGGCACGCCGGCCGGCCGGGCGCCCCCGGCGCATCCCCGCCGCCTCCGGGTGGGGCGACCGCCTGGCAACCGCCGGGCCAGGACGGCGGGGCTGCCGGCCGCCCCGGGCCGCATGACCGGGGCTGAGCCCGGCCGGCCGCGCTCGGCGCCCGCGGAGCCGGCCTGGGAGGCGCCTCGGCCGGTGGGGCGGACGGCGCGGCTGCGCCGGGTCGCCCGGCGGGCGCTGTCCCGGGTTCGCCTGGTGCTGCCGGCCACGGCGGCGCTGTACCTGCTCGGCATGAGCCTGCCGTGGTTCCGCGCGCCGGCCCCCGAGGGCGGCACCGTCACGGTCAACGGCTTCGACGCCGGGATGCTCGTCGCCGCGGCCGTCGTGCTGGTGCTGGCAGCGGGCTGGACCCTGCTGCCCGCGCGCGCCGTCCCGCGGCTGCCCTTCCCCGCCCCGCTGGTCCCGGCCGGGTTGGCGGTCGTGTGCCTGCTGCTGACCGTCCCGGAGTGGCTCACCACAGTCGACCGGGGGTTCACCGCCGCGGGGTCGCTGACCCTGCTGAGCGCCCTGACCGCGGCGGCGGCCGGGCTGACTGCCGCGGTGGTCGCCGTGCGCGCCTGGCCGGCGCCCCGGCGGACGGCTGTCGCCGAAGCGCCCGTGACGGGGGAGGACCCGGTACCCGACGGTGACGCCGCGGCAGTCGAGCGACCGCAGCCGGAGCGGCCGGTCCCCGCCGGCCCGGGGCTCGGCCGGCCGTGGGCCGTCGAGGCGCGGGAGTGACCCGGCACCACGTCGGCGCGTGCACCGCACGCCCGGTCGCCGGGCTTGCGAGAGTGGGGAGGTGACCTCCCTGCTGACCCGTCTGCCCTCGCTCGGGGGCTCCGGGGGGAGTGCGCGGCGTCGTCCGGTCGGCTGGCTGGCCGGCGGGGCCGCCCTGGCCGTCACCGTGCTGGGGCTGCTCGGCCTGGGCCTCGCGCTGGTCGTCGTCCAGACCCTCGATCCCGACGGCGGCCTGCCGATCGGCTCCTCCGCGCGGCTGGCCGGTCAGCTCTGGCTGCTCGCCCAGGGCGCGGAGCTGCAGCTGGCCTCCGGGCCGTTGCGTCTGGCGCCGCTGCTGCTGACCCTGCTCGTGGCCTGGGGGCTCAGCCGCGCCGCGGGCTCGGTGGTGGGCCTGCGCGAGCTGCGCACCCCGGCGGACGTCGCGCCGGTGCTCGCCGTCGTCGTCGGCACCCACGTCGCCGCCACGCTGGCCCTGGCGCTGCTGGTGGACACCCCCGGCGCCGGCGTCGGCCTGCCGCGCACCGTCCTCTCCGCGCTGGTGCTGGCGCTCGTCGCCGCCGGCTGGGGGGTGCTCCGCGACTCCGGGCTCAGCGCCGCGGTGGCCGACCGGTTCCCCGGGCCCGGCACCGCCCTCGCCCAGGCCGTGATCGCCGGGACGCTGACCCTCGCCGCCTGCTGCACCGCGGTGATCGCCGTCGCCCTGGTCGACGACGTGGCCGGGGTCAGCCGGCTGATCACCGGGCTCGGGGGCGCCAGCGCCGGCGCGGCGGGTCAGGTGGGCCTGAGCCTGCTGCTGCTGCCCAACGCGACCGCCGCGGTGATGGGGCTGGCCGCCGGGCCCGGCTTCCTGGTCGGCGCGGGCACACTGGTCTCGGTCGGCGGGGTGACCCTGGGCAGCGTGCCGGCCCTCCCGCTGATGGCGGCGCTCCCGGACACCCAGGCCGTCCCGCTCCTGGCGTTCGTCTCCCAGGCGCTGCCGGCGCTGGCCGGACTGGTGACCGGGGCGGTCCTCGGCCGCCGGCTGGGCGACGCGGACGGCGGCACGGTCACCGCCGCGCTGTGGGGCGTGGTGGCCGGCGTCGGGGTCGGGGTGTCGTCGGGACTGTGGGTGCTGGTCGCCGCCGGCCGGCTGGGGGACGGCGCACTCGCCGAGGTGGGCGCACCCGCGCTGGCCACCGGCCTGGCGATCGCCGCCCAGGCGGGCATCGCCGCGGCGCTGTCGGCCGCGGTCAGTCGCTGGCGCTCGCGGGGCTGAGCCGCCCGGGGCCGCTCTCCGCGAGCCCCCGTCGGCCGGCGATCCGAGCGGTGCAGGGAGCCCGTCCAGCCCGCTCTCCGCGTGCTCCGTCGGCCAGGGGCCCGAGAGGTGGCCGGGGCCCATCCGGCCCGCCCGACTAGGGTCCTACCCGTGTCCGCCGACGCACCCGCCGTCCCGCGGTCCGGTCCCGTGCCGTCCCGGGTCGTCGTCCTGCTGTCCGGTGCGGGCAGTCTCTGTGCGGCTCTGCTGGCCGCCGCGGCCGGCGGGAAGGCCCCGTTCCGGGTCGTCGCCGTCGGGTCCGACCGGCCCGGCGCCGCCGGGCTGGCCTCCGCCCGCGAGCACGGTGTGCCCACCTTCGTCACCGCGCTGGCCGACCACCCCGACCGCGCCGCCTGGGACCGGGCGCTGGCCGCGGAGCTCACCGCCCGCCGGCCCGACTGGGTGGTCTGCGCCGGGTTCATGAAGCTGCTCGGCCCAGCGGTGCTCGGCGCGTTCCCCGACCGGGTGGTCAACACCCACCCCGCGCTGCTGCCGGCCTTCCCCGGCGCGCACGCCGTCCGCGACGCCCTCGCCGCCGGGGTGACGACGACGGGCGCGACCGTGCACCTGGTGGACGCCGGCCTCGACACCGGGCCGGTGCTGGCCCAGCGCGAGGTGCCGGTGCTGCCCGGGGACGACGAGACCCGCCTGCACGAGCGGATCAAGACCGTGGAGCGCGAGCTCCTGCTGCAGACCCTGACCGGCCTGGTGTCCCGGGCCCCCACCGAGCCGACGACCGTCGGACGAACCGAGGAGACCTCCCGATGAGCGACCGCACCCCCGTCCGCCGCGCCCTGCTCGGGGTCTACGACAAGAACGGCGTCGAGGAGCTGGCCCGCGGGCTGGCCGCAGCCGGGGTGGAGCTGGTCAGCACCGGTGCCACCGCCGCCCGGATCGCCGCCGCCGGGGTGCCGGTGACGCCGGTCGAGGAGGTCACCGGCTTCCCCGAGTGCCTGGACGGCCGGGTCAAGACGCTGCACCCCGCGGTGCACGCCGGCATCCTCGCCGACCGCCGCAAGCCCGAGCACGTGGCCCAGCTGGACGAGCTCGGCATCGCCGCCTTCGACCTGGTCGTGGTCAACCTCTACCCGTTCAGCGACACGGTCGCCTCGGGCGCCTCGCCCGACGAGTGCATCGAGCAGATCGACATCGGCGGCCCGGCCATGGTCCGCGCCGCGGCGAAGAACCACCCCTCGGTCGCCGTGGTCGTCGACCCGGGCCGCTACGCGGAGGTCGTCGAGGCGGTCACCGCCGGCGGCTTCACCCTCGCCCAGCGCCAGCAGCTGGCCGCCGAGGCGTTCCGGCACACCGCGGCCTACGACGTCGCCGTCGCCTCCTGGATGGGCAACGTGCTCTCCCCGGACGACGAGAGCGGCTTCCCCGAGTGGGTCGGCGGCAGCTGGGAGCGCACCGACGTCCTGCGCTACGGCGAGAACCCGCACCAGGGCGCCGCGCTGTACCGCAGCGGGCAGTCCGGGCTGGCCGACGCCGAGCAGCTGCACGGCAAGCAGATGTCCTACAACAACTACGTCGACACCGACGCCGCCTGGCGGGCAGCAGCCGACCACAGCGACCCGTGCGTGGCGATCATCAAGCACGCCAACCCGTGCGGGATCGCGGTGGGCGCCGACATCGCCGCCGCCCACCGCAAGGCGCACGCGTGCGACCCGGTCTCCGCCTTCGGTGGGGTGATCGCGGCCAACCGTGAGGTCGACCTGACGCTGGCCGAGCAGATCTCCGAGGTGTTCACCGAGGTCGTCGTCGCGCCCTCGTTCACCGAGGACGCGCTCGGCGTGCTGACCGCGAAGAAGAACATCCGGCTGCTGCGCATGCCGGAGGCGCCGCGGCTGTCGGTGGAGCTGCGGGCGATCAGCGGCGGCCTGCTGCTGCAGACCGCCGACCGGATCGACGCCCCCGGCGACGACCCGACGAGCTGGACCCTCGCCACCGGCGCGCCGCTGGACGCCGCCGGGCTGGACGACCTGGTGTTCGCCTGGCGTGCGGTGCGTGCGGTGAAGAGCAACGCGATCCTGCTGGCCAGCGACAAGGCCACCGTCGGCGTCGGCATGGGCCAGGTCAACCGGGTCGACTCCGCCCGGCTGGCGGTGGCCCGGGCGGGGGAGCGGGCGACCGGGGCGGTGGCCGCCTCCGACGCGTTCTTCCCGTTCGCCGACGGACTGCAGGTCCTGCTGGACGCCGGGGTGCGCGCCGTCGTCCAGCCGGGTGGCTCGGTGCGCGACGCCGAGGTCGTGGCCGCCGCCGAGGCCGCCGGGGTCACCCTCTACCTGACCGGCACCCGGCACTTCGCGCACTGAAAAGACCCCCTCGCCCCCCGCCCCTGCGAGGGGGGCCGGGGGCGGTGGGGGGTCAGCGGTGGCGGGGGCCGGTCATCAGCGCCTTGAGCGCGCCCAGGAAGCCCAGGACGGCGACCGCGGCGGTGAACCAGGCGCCGACCGCCCACCGTTCCAGGTCCCAGTCCGCGTCGGCCAGCGGCACCAGCACCGCGGCGGCGACCACCAGGCTGACCAGCAGGGCCACGGCGCCGAGGAACCGGTGGGTCTTCGCCGGCACGAACGCCAGCAGGCCGAGCACGAGCAGCGCGGCGCCGCCGAACAGGACCGCCAGCGGCTGCCAGGTGTCCCGGTCGAGGAGCCCCTGCGGGTCGTCGGCCAGGTCGTCGAAGCCGTCGCGGACCATGTCCAGCCCGGTGGCGCCGCCGTTGACCCACACCAGCAGCAGGCTCACCCCGGCGGCGATGCCGGCCAGCAGGAGCAGCAGCCCGGCCAGGTTGTCTGCGCAGCGCACCCGCACCGGGGCGTCGTGGTACTCCGGGGCGGTGGCGGAACGGTCGTCGTCCGCGTCGGCGTGCCGTCCGTCGGCCGGGTCGTCGTCCAGCAGCCAGGGAGCCGGCCCCGCGGGCGCCGGGCCGGCGCCGACCGGCGGGCCGACGACCACGGTCTCCTGCCGGGACTGCCAGTCGGTCCCCGGTTCCGGCCGGTGCACCACCTCGGTCGGCTGGTCGGCCAGCGGCCGGCCGGTGGCCGCGGTGCTGCCGTGCGGCGCGATCCCGGGGTTCGTCGCGGACCTGTCCTCGGGCTGGCTCATCGGGGGCTCCCTCCCTGCGCGGGTGCCTGACACCGCGCCGCTGTCCGTGCCGCCGAGCCTAGGGGCGGCCCCGGCGTCGGGCAGACTGCAGCACGTGACGGCGACGACTCTGGACGGCAAGGCGACGGCGGCGGCGATCCGGGCCGAGCTCACCGAACGGGTGGCCGCGCTGGCCGCGGCCGGACGGCGCCCGGGCCTGGGCACCCTGCTGGTCGGGAACGACCCGGGCAGCCGCTGGTACGTGTCGGCCAAGCACAAGGACTGCGCCGAGGTGGGGATCGCCAGCATCGAGCGCGAGCTGCCCGCCGACGCCGGGTTGGCCGACGTCATCGCCGTCGTCGACGAGCTCAACGCCGACCCGGAGTGCACCGGCTACATCGTCCAGCTGCCGCTGCCGCGCGGCATCGACGAGAGCGCGGTGCTCGAGCGGATCGACCCGGCCAAGGACGCCGACGGGCTGCACCCGGTCAACCTCGGCCGGCTGGTGCTCGGTGTCCCCGGCGCACTGCCCTGCACGCCGGTGGGCATCGTCGAGCTGCTGCGCCGCTTCGACGTCCCGCTGGCCGGCGCGGAGGTCGTGGTCGTCGGCCGCGGGGTGACCGTGGGCCGCCCGCTCGGCCTGCTGCTCACCCGCCGCACCGAGAACGCCACCGTGACGCTGTGCCACACCGGCACCCGCGACCTGGCCGCGCACACCCGCGACGCCGACATCGTGGTCGCCGCGGCCGGGGTCCCCGACCTGATCACCGCCGACATGGTCAAGCCCGGCGCGGCGGTGCTGGACGTGGGCGTCAGCCGGGTCGACGGGAAGATCGCCGGTGACGTGGCCGCCGACGTCCGGGAGGTCGCCGGCTTCGTCGCCCCCAACCCCGGCGGCGTCGGGCCGATGACCCGGGCCATGCTGCTGGCCAACGTCGTGCTCGCCGCGGAGCAGGCGGTCGGCGCCGAGGTGCTCACCGCGTGAGCCGGCCCGCTGGCGGTCCGGCGCCGGGGCGCCCGCCGCTCTACCTGCGCCGACCGCTGCTGGCCGGGTTCCTCCGGCAGTGGCCGCTGTTCCTGGTCATCGTCGTCGTCGGCGCCGGGCTGCTCCTCGTGGCCGCGGCGCAGTGGCGCACCGGGCTGGTGGTGATGGGGCTCGCGGTGCTGCTGGCGGCGCTGCTGCGGCTGCTGCTCCCGGTCCGCCGGATCGGCTTCCTCGCGGTGCGCAGTCGGGCGGTCGACGTCACCCTCACCGGTGCGGTGGGGCTGGCTGTCGTCGCCATCGCGCTGGCCACACCCCCCACCTGATCGGCGCCGGACGCTGCCCTCATCGGAGGAGGCGGCGGCCCCGCATGGCCGTCCGGGGCCGCCCGGGGCTAGGTTGGCGGGCATGGCAGAGCGGGCCCGGAACGGCAAGGTGACCGTGGTCGGTGCCGGTTTCTACGGCTCCACCACCGCGTTGCGCCTGGCGGAGTACGACCTGTTCGAGACGGTCGTGCTCACCGACATCGTCGAAGGCAAGCCCGAGGGGCTGGCGCTGGACATCAACCAGTCCCGGGCCATCGAGGGCTTCGAGACCCGGGTGGTCGGCGTCGGCGGTGGCTCCTACGCGGGCACCGAGGGCTCCGATGTCGTCGTCATCACCGCCGGCCTGCCCCGCAAGCCGGGCATGAGCCGGATGGACCTGATCGAGACCAACGCCGGCATCGTCCGCCAGGTCGCCGAGAACGTCGCGCAGACCTCGCCGGACGCCGTGGTCATCGTCGTCTCCAACCCGCTGGACGAGATGACCGCGCTGGCGCAGCTGGCCACCGGCTTCCCGAAGGCCCGCGTGATGGGCCAGGCCGGGATGCTGGACACCGCGCGCTTCACGAACAACGTCGCCGAGGAGCTCGGCGTCCCGGTCGCCTCGGTGCGCACGCTGACCCTCGGCTCGCACGGCGACACGATGGTCCCCGTGCCCTCCCGGTGCACCGTCGACGGCAAGCCGCTGTCCGACGTGCTGCCCGCCGACCGGATCGCCCACCTCGTCGACCGAACCCGCAACGGCGGGGCCGAGGTCGTGGCGCTGCTGAAGACCGGGTCGGCCTACTACGCGCCGTCCGCGGCTGCCGCCCGGATGGCCCGCGCGGTCATCTCCGACAGCGGTGCCGTCATGCCCGTGTGCGCCTGGGTGGACGGCGAGTACGGCATCTCCGGGGTGTACCTGGGGGTCGAGGCCGAGATCGGCCGACAGGGTGTGCGGGCGGTCGTCGAGGGCGACCTGTCCGACAGTGAGCTGGCAGGCCTGCGCGAGGCGGCTGAGGCCGTACGCGCCAAGCAGGCCGACGTAGCCGACCTCTGAAGAAGGACCCCGCTGCCCCCCACCGCTTGCACGCTCGTGGCGGGGCCCTGCAGCGGGGCCGTGACTGCAAGAAGGAGAACAACGTGAGCAAGATCAAGGTCGAGGGCAAGGTCGTCGAGCTCGACGGCGACGAGATGACCCGGATCATCTGGCAGTTCATCAAGGACCAGCTGATCCTCCCGTACCTCGACGTCGACCTCGAGTACTACGACCTGGGCATGGAGAACCGCGACGCCACCGACGACCAGGTCACCGTCGATGCGGCGAACGCGATCAAGAAGCACGGCGTGGGCGTCAAGTGCGCCACCATCACCCCGGACGAGGCACGGGTCGAGGAGTTCGGCCTGAAGAAGATGTGGCGCTCCCCGAACGGGACGATCCGCAACATCCTCGGCGGTGTGATCTTCCGCGAGCCGATCATCATGCAGAACGTGCCGCGCCTGGTGCCGGGCTGGACCAAGCCGATCATCATCGGCCGCCACGCCTACGGCGACCAGTACCGCGCCACCGACTTCACGTTCCCCTCCGCCGGCACTCTGAAGGTCGTCTTCACCCCCGAGGACGGCGGCGAGCCGATCGAGCGCGAGGTCTTCCAGGCCCCCGGCGCCGGCGTCTCGCTGTCGATGTACAACCTGGACGACTCGATCCGGGACTTCGCCCGCGCCTCGCTGAACTACGGGCTCAACCGCGGCTACCCGGTCTACCTCTCCACGAAGAACACGATCCTCAAGGCATACGACGGCCGGTTCAAGGACATCTTCGAGGAGGTCTTCCAGGCCGAGTTCAAGGCCAAGTTCGACGAGGCCGGGATCACCTACGAGCACCGGCTCATCGACGACATGGTCGCCGCCTCCCTCAAGTGGGAGGGCGGCTACGTCTGGGCCTGCAAGAACTACGACGGTGACGTGCAGTCCGACACCGTGGCCCAGGGCTTCGGCTCGCTCGGCCTGATGACCTCGGTGCTGGCCACCCCGGACGGCAAGACCGTCGAGGCCGAGGCCGCGCACGGCACGGTCACCCGGCACTACCGCCAGCACCAGCAGGGCAAGGAGACCTCGACCAACCCCATCGCGTCGATCTTCGCCTGGACCCGGGGCCTGGCCCACCGCGGCGTGCTCGACGGCACCCCCGAGGTCACCCGGTTCGCCGAGACCCTCGAGCGGGTCTGCATCGAGACCGTCGAGGGCGGTCAGATGACCAAGGACCTCGCGCTGCTGATCAGCAAGGACGCCCCCTGGCTCACCACCCAGGACTTCCTCGCCGCCATCGACAGCAACCTCCAGAAGGCCATGGCCTGACGACAGCAGTCGTGAGCACGGCCTGACGACAGCAGTCGTGAGCATGGCCTGACGACAGCAGTCGTGAGCACGGCCTGACGACAGCTGTCGTAGGAACGGCCCCCTCGCCCGACGGCGAGGGGGCCGTTTCGCGTCCTCGTGGTGATCATCTCGGCCCCACCGGGGCCTCCAGTCGGTCGAGACCCCGGTGGGGCCGAGGTGATCAACGCCTGTGGACGACGCCAGCGGCCGCGAGGGCCTCTCGGGCAGGCTGCGCCGGTGCCCGTGCCGCCGCGCCGCCCGCCGCAGCTGCGCGGCCGCGTCTTCCGGGGCACCTGGGCGATGGCCGCCGGAGTGCTCAGCGAGGACCAACTGCGCAGCCAGGCGTGGCGGCGGCTGCGCCGGGACGTCTACGCGGATGCCGAGCTGCCGGTGGACCACCGTCTCATCGCACGGGGGGTGAGCCTGGTGATGCCGGGCGCCGCGGCGCTGGGTGGTCGCACGGCGGCGGTCCTGTGGGGGCTCGACGACCTGGCGTCGCCGGCCGACCCCGTCGAGGTCGTCGTCGCTCCGGGCACCCGTTGGACGCCGGGGCCGGGCGTCCGGGTGCGGAGCGCGCCGCTCACCGGGGACGTCGTCCGTGACGGGCCGTGGCTGCGGTGGACCGACCGGGTGCGCACGGCCGTCGACCTCGTCAGACGGGACGACGGCGACGAGTCGGTGGTGCTGCTGGACCGGTTGGTCGCCGCCCGGGTGGTGCAGCTGGACGAAGTGCGGACGGCGGTCGCCGGGCTCCCGCGGTGCCGGGGGAGTGCGGCGGCCCGGCGCACGGCTGGTCTGGCCGACGGCCTGGCCGAGTCCCCGCCCGAGACGCGGCTGCGACTGCTGCTGCACCGATCCGGGCTGCCGTTGCCGGTGGCCCAGTTCGAGGTCCGGGCCGGTGGCCAGTTCGTCGCGAGGGTCGACTTCGCCTGGCCGGAGCGGCGATTGGCCGTCGAGTACGACGGTGCCTGGCACGGCGACCCGCAGCAGTTCGCCCGGGATCGGGGCCGCCTGAACCGGCTGGCCGCAGCGGGGTGGCGGGTGCACTTCGTGACCAGGGAGGACATGCGCCGCCCTGAGATCGTGCTGGCCGGTGTCGCGGCCGCCCTCGAACGTTGATCACCTCGGCTCTGCCGGGGTGTCAGGGCGGTCGAGGCCCCGGTGTGACCGAGGTGATCAACGTCGGTGGTCGGTGCGCGGAGGTGGGCTCCGCCGGCGGCGGCGTCAGCTGCCGAAGAGCTGGGTCCACCAGGGGCCGCCGGAGCCGGTGGCGACGCCGACGCCCAGCGTGCGGAGGTCGCAGTTGAGGATGTTCTCGCGGTGACCCGTGCTGGCCATCCAGGCGGCCATCACCGCGGCGGCGTCCGGCTGGCCGGAGGCGATGTTCTCCGCCCGCGCGTAGTCGACCCCCGCTGCCTCGGCGCGGGCGAACGGGTCGACGCCGTCGGGGTTGACGTGGGCGAAGAAGTCGCGGTCCCGCATGTCCGTGCTGTGCGCCCGGGCCACGGCGGCGAGCCCGTCGTCGGCGCTGACCGGTGCGCAGCCGGCGGCGGCCCGCTCGGTGTTGACCAGCGCGAGCACCTGGCCCTCGGGTCCGGGCGCCGCGGGCGCGGCCGCCGCAGCGGGCGGCGGGGCGGGCACCGGAGCCGGCGCCGGGGCGGGAGCGACGGACGGCGCGGGGGAGCGGGGCGCCGGTGCGATCACCGACGGCGGGGCCGGAGCCGGGGCCGGGGCCGGCTCGGGCTCCGGGGGCGGGGCGGGCGTGCTCACCGGCGAGGGGGCGGCAGTCGTGGTCTCCACCGGCGCCGCGGCCGGACTGCTCGCGGCCGGTGCCGAACCGGACGGCGTCCCGGGGTCCGCGGACCCGGTGACGGGCGGGGTCGCACCGGCGCGCGGGTCGAGCTCGGTGCTGCTCGCGGCGTCGGCGAACCCGGGCAGGGTGCCGCCGCTGAGCGCGGCGGTCAGGGCCACCGCGGCGACGACGACGGCGAGCAGCAGCGGTGCCCACAGCGGCCGGTCGCGCCGGGTCCGGGCGGCGGACGGCGGGGTCGGGCGGTGCGGCACGGCGTCGTCCTCAGGCAGGTCACGGGTCGTTACCCGAGCGAGAGTAGCCGTGTGCGGAGGGTCAGCGGTGGCCTTCTCGGGGAACACCCGCCCGGGGGGCGCTGTTCGGCACCAGGGATCCGCGCATCGGCGCAGCCACTACCGTGGTGGGTCACGGGGCACCCCGTCGCGAACCACGTCTGGAGGAGCACGCCGCTCGTGAGCGACGTATGGCTCAACATCGTCATGGTCTTCGGCTTCGTGCTGGTCGGCGGGGCGTTCGCCGGCGCCGAGATCGCGCTGGTCTCCCTCCGCGAGTCCCAGGTGCGGGCGCTCGCCGAGACCGGCCGGCGAGGACAGGCCCTCAGCAAGCTGGTCAGCAACCCCAACCAGTTCCTCGCCGCCGTCCAGGTCGGGGTCACCCTGGCCGGGTTCTTCTCCGCGGCGTTCGGTGCGAGCACGCTCTCCGCTCCGCTGGCCGACTGGGGCGTCGACGGCCTGGGGCTCTCGCGCAACCTGGCCGACCCGCTGTCGTTCGTCGCGGTCACCATCGCGATCAGCTACCTGTCGCTGGTGGTCGGTGAGCTGACCCCCAAGCGGCTGGCGCTGCAGCGGGCCGAGGGCTTCGCGCTGGTGGTCGCCGCGCCGCTGAACGCGATCGCCAAGCTGTTCCGCCCGATCATCTGGCTGCTGTCCCGCTCCACCGACCTGCTGGTGCGGGTGCTCGGTGGGGACCCCAAGGTCAGCGGCGAGTCGATCAGCCAGGAGGAGCTGCGCGACCTGGTGGCGGCGCACGAGTCGCTGTCCAGCGACGAGCGCCGGCTGATCGATGAGGTCTTCCGGGCCGGTGACCGCGAGGTGCGCGAGGTGATGACCCCGCGCACCGAGGTGCACTTCCTCGAGGCGAGCATGACCGCCAGCCGCGCGGCCAAGCAGGTCGCGGACTCCAACTGGTCGCGCTACCCGGTCGTCGGTCGCACCGAGGACGACGTGGTCGGCTTCGTGCACGTCCGCGACCTCTTCCTGCCCAGTCACCCCGCCGGTCGGGCGGCCACGGTCGGCGACCTCGTCCGCGAGGTCAAGCAGCTGCCCGGCACCGCGGGGGTGCTCACCGCGCTGTCCCAGATGCGCAAGGAGAACCGGCACTTCGCGCTGGTCGTCGACGAGTACGGCGGCACCGACGGCATCGTCACCCTGGAGGACCTCATCGAGGAGGTCATCGGTGACATCTACGACGAGTACGACGAGGACGTCACCGCCGAGTCCGACGAGCCGGCCGAGGGCCCGCACGAGGTCGACGGGCTGCTCAACCTGGACGACTTCGCCGAGGCCACCGGGCTCGAGCTGCCCGAGGGGCCCTACGAGACGGTCGCCGGCTACCTGCTGGCCGACCTGGGCCGGCTGCCCCTGGTGGGGGACACGGCCACCGTGGAGGGCCGGACGCTGACCGTCCTCGAGCTCGACGGACGGCGGATCGCCCGGATCTCGGTCAGCGCCGCGCCCCAGCCCGAGGAGACCGGCAGCGACACCCCGGCCGACGCCGAGGCCCGCTAGGTCGTCGGCCGAGCGCCGACCCCGGCCGCTGCCCGGTCCCCGGCCCACGGCGCCGGGACGCCGGCGGGCGGGGGCCCGCTGAGCCGTTCGGCCGGGAGGCCCCGCGCGACGACCCGCCGACGGCCCCTCCCTCGTGGCCACCCCGCAGGGTGGTTGCCGCGACCTCCTCAGCGCTGCGCGAAGGCCCAGGCGTCGGCGACGATCTCGGTCAGGTCGGTGTGCTCCGGCGCCCAGCCGAGGTCGGCCTGGATCCGGGCGGAGCTGGCCACCAGCCGGGCCGGGTCGCCGGGGCGCCGGTCACCGACGACGACCGGCAGCGCGTGCCCGGTGACCGTGCGGACGGCGTCCACCATCTCCTGCACGGAGAAGCCGGTGCCGCTGCCCAGGTTGTAGACCCGGTGCTCACCCGGCGCCGGGGCCGGCAGGGCCAGCAGGTGCGCCGCGGCGAGGTCCTTGACGTGCACGTAGTCGCGGATGCAGGTGCCGTCGGGGGTCGGGTAGTCCGAGCCGTAGACGGTGAGCGACTCGCGGGTGCCGGCGGCGACCTGCAGCGCGATGGGGATCAGGTGGGTCTCGGTGGCGTGCCGCTCGCCGACGCCGTAGGCGGCCCCGCCGACGTTGAAGTAGCGCAGGCTCACCGCGGCGAAGTCGTGGGCCGCCGCGTAGGAGGTCAGCATCGCGTCGACGGCGAGCTTGCTGGCGCCGTAGGTGTTGGTCGGCCGGGTCGGCGCGGTCTCCGGGATCGGTACCTCGTCGGGCTCGCCGTAGGTCGCGGCGGTGGAGGAGAACACGATCCGCCGGCAGTCGGCGGCGCGCATCGCCTCGAGCAGGGCGAGGGAGCCGCCCACGTTGTTGTGCCAGTACACCTGGGGCTCGGCCTGGCTCTGTGCGACCAGGCTCTTGGCCGCGAAGTGCAGCACCGCCTCCGGCCGCACGTCGGCCAGCACCGGTGCGGAGTCGTGCAGCGAGGCCCGGACGAAGCGGGCACCGGCCGGGACGGCGTCCTCGTGACCGGTGGACAGGTCGTCGAGCACGGTCACCTCGTGACCGGCCTCGAGCAGGGCCGCGGTGACTACGCTGCCGATGTACCCGGCGCCGCCGGTGACGAGAACGCGCATGGTGCGAGCCTAGCCAGCACCCCGCCGGGGTCCGGCCGCCCGCGCGGAGGAGGAGCTCCAGGTGGTCAGCGCACGCCCCGCCGTCGCCGCGATGCCGGCCTACCGCCCCGGCCGCAACCCCGCCGACCTGGCCCGCGAGATCGGCGTCCCCCGGGCGGTGAAGCTGGCCAGCAACGAGGTCGCCTTCCCGCCGCTGCCGGCCGTGGTGGAGGCGATCGGCGCGACGGCGGGGGAGACCAACCGCTACCCCGACAACGGGGCCGCCGTCCTCACCCGCGCGCTGGCCGACCGCTACGGCGTCGAGCCCGCGCAGGTGGCCGCCGGCTGCGGTGCGGTCACCGTCTGCCAGCAGCTGGCCCAGGCGTTCAACGACCCCGGGTCGAGCATCGCCTTCGCCTGGCGCTCCTTCGAGATGTACCCCCTGCTGGCCCAGGTCGCCGGCGCGCACGTCCAGCAGGTGCCGCTGGTCCCCGGCACGCCCGGCGGGACCCGGGACACCCACGACCTGGCCGGCCTGGCCGCGGCGATCGACGAGACGACCCGGCTGGTCTTCGTCTGCAACCCGAACAACCCCACCGGGACGGCGGTGCGCCGCGCTGAGCTCGAGCGCTTCCTGGATGCCGTCCCGGCGCACACGCTGGTCGTGCTGGACGAGGCCTACCGCGAGTTCGTCACCGACCCCGACGTCCCGGACGGGGTGCAGCTGATGCGCGGGCGGCCCAACGTGGCCGTGCTGCGCACCTTCTCCAAGGCCTGGGGGCTGGCCGGCCTGCGGGTGGGCTACCTGCTGGCCGAGGACCCGGCGGTCGCCGACGCCGTCCGCCGGACGCACGTGCCGTTCAGCGTCTCCAGCCTGGCCCAGGCCGCGGCGGTCGCGGCGCTGGCCAGCGAGGCGGAGGTGCGCGAGCGCTGCGCGGCGGTCGTCGCCGAGCGCGCGCGGCTCACCGCCGCGCTGCGCGACCGGGGCCTGCCGGTGGCCGACAGCCAGGCCAACTTCGTCTGGCTGCCGTTCGGCGAGCGCACCGCCGCGGTCGCCGCCGCCCTGGAGGCGCAGGCGGTGATCACCCGCCCGTTCGCCGGTGAGGGCCTGCGGGTGACCGTGGGCACGCCCGAGGAGGACGACGTCTTCCTCGGCGCGCTGGACGCCGTCCTGACCAGCGGGACAGCGGACCAGACCGGAGCCTGAGCAGGGCCGCGTGGGGCGCGTGGTTCGATGGACGACGTGCCTGCTCCCCGCGTGCTGTCCGGCATCCAGCCGACGGCTGACTCCTTCCAGCTCGGCAACTACCTGGGCGCGCTGCGGCAGTGGGTGAGCCTGCAGGACGACCACGACGCCTTCTACTGCGTGGTGGACCTGCACGCGATCACGGTCGAGCAGGACCCGGCCGTGCTGCGCCGCCGCACCCTGGTCTCCGCGGCCCAGCTGCTGGCCCTCGGGGTCGATCCCGCCCGCAGCACGCTGTTCGTGCAGAGCCACGTGCCCGAGCACGCCCAGCTCGGCTGGGTGCTGCAGTGCCTGACGGGCTTCGGCGAGGCCAGCCGGATGACCCAGTTCAAGGACAAGAGCCAGCGGCAGGGCAGCGGCAGCACCACCGTCGGTCTGTTCACCTACCCCGTGCTCCAGGCCGCCGACATCCTGCTCTACCAGGCGCAGCGCGTCCCGGTCGGTGAGGACCAGCGTCAGCACCTGGAGCTGACCCGCGACCTCGCCACGCGGTTCAACAGCCGCTTCGGTGCGACGTTCACCGTCCCGGAGGCGTTCATCCCGGCGGGGACGGCGAAGGTCCTGGACCTGCAGACGCCGGAGAAGCAGATGAGCAAGAGCCTGCCGCCGGCCGGCGGCATCTTCCTGCTCGACGACCCGAAGGTGACGGCCAAGAAGATCCGGTCAGCGGTCACCGACACCGGCCGCGAGGTCGTCGCCGACCCGGTGGAGAAGCCGGGGGTGACCAACCTGCTGGCCATCCACTCGGCGCTGTCCGGGCAGAGCGTGGCGCAGCTGGAGGAGCACTTCGCCGGCCGCGGCTACGGCGACCTGAAGAAGGAGCTGGCCGAGGTCGTCACCGACGCGCTCGCGCCGGTGCAGGCGCGCACCGCCGAGCTGCTGGCCGACACCGCCGAGCTGGAGCGGGTGCTGGCCGTCGGGGCCGCCCGGGCCCGCGAGGTCGCCGCGCCGACGCTGGCCACGGTCTACGAGCGGGTGGGGTTCCTGCCCCCGGTCGGGGCTCCGTCGGCGTGACCGACCGTCCGCTGCGCGCCGACGACACGTTCGTCCACCGCCCCGCCGAGATGGTGCCGGGCCCGGCCGAGACCTGCGTGCTCGGCGTCGTGGTGTCGGTGCCCGAGCCGTGGGCGCAGCTGCTGGTCGAGTGGCGGGGCAAGTGCGGTGACCCGCAGGCGCGGCTCGTCCCGCCGCACGTGACGCTGCTGCCACCGACCGAGGTGCCGGTGGCCCAGCGCGGCGCGATCAGCGACCACCTGTCGCAGGTGGCCCGGCAGCACCCGCCGTTCGTGATGCACCTGGCCGGCACCGGGAGCTTCCGGCCGATCTCCGAGGTCGTGTTCGTGGCGGTCGCCCAGGGCATCGCCGACTGCGAGCTGATCGCCGGCGACGTCCGCAGCGGCCCGCTGCAGCGCACCCTCAGCTTCCCGTACCACCCGCACGTCACCGTGGCCCACGACGTCCCGGCCGACATGCTGGACATGGCCTACGCCGGGCTGGCCGAGGTGCACGCCGAGTTCCGGGTGGACACCTTCACCGAGTTCGAGCAGCTGCCCGGCGGCGCGTGGGCCGTGTCCCGCGAGTACCGCCTCACCGGCCCGCCGCACTGACCCACGACGCGGGGGGCCGGTCCGGTCCGCCGCGCGAGGTCGGTGGTGAGCAACGAGACTGGCGCCGGTGACCAACCCCGTCGGCCGCCTGACCGGTGCGGCGACGGAGCTGCTGCACCGCCAGCGTGCCCGCCGGCCGTGGCTGGACCACCTGGCCCGGGCGGGTGGGCGTTACAACCGGGTGCAGGCCGACCTGATGGCCTCCGGCGTCACGTACTACGTGTTCCTGGCCCTGGCGCCGGTGACCCTGCTGCTCGCCGCGGTCGCCGGGCTGGTGCTCCGGGGCAACCCGCTGCTGCAGGACCAGCTCCTGGCCGCACTGCGGGACGCCGTCCCGGGGGAGACGGGCGAGGGCCTGGCCGACAACGTCACCACGGCCATCGACAGCGCCACCACGTTCGGGGTGGTCGGGCTGGTCGGCGTGCTGTTCGTCGGTCTGGGCGCGATGGACAAGCTGCGGGTGGGGATGGACATCGTCTGGCGCGGCCGCCCCGACGAGCCGGACTTCCTCGCCGACCGGGGCAAGGACCTGGTCGCGCTGCTGGGGTTCGGGGTCGCCGGCGTGCTGAGCATCGCGCTGACCACCGGGGCGACCACGGCGGTGGGGCGGCTGCTCGGCCTGACCGAGATCGACGACGTGCCCGGCTTCTTCCTGCTCACCAGGGCGCTGCCGATCGTGCTGGCCGTGGCCGGGGACACGCTGCTGTTCCTCTGGCTGCTCAAGGGCGTGCCGGGCAACCCGTTCGGCTACCGGCAGCTGCTGCCCGGCGCCGTCTTCGGCGCCGTCGGCTTCGAGGTGCTCAAGCTGGTCGGCGGGGTCTACCTGACGATCATCAGCGGGAACGTCACCGCCTCGACGTTCGGCGGCCTGGTCGGGTTGATCGTCTGGATCAACGTGGTCGCCCGGTTCGCCTTCTACACCGCTTGCTGGACGGCGACCGTCCCGGCGATCGAGCACGCGCACACCCGGGTGCCGCACGGCCCGGCCGGGCCCACCCCGCTGCCGGAGATCGCCCTGGTGGCCGAGCGGACGGCGGGGCCCGCGCCGGCGCGGGTGGCCCTGGGCCTGCTCGGCACCGGCGTGCTGGCCGGGCTGGTCGGGGGCCGGCTGATCACCCGGTCGGTGGTCAGGCGCGTGGCGGCCGGTCGTGGTCGGTCGCCGGGCCACCAGACGCCGGGCCACCAGACGCCGGGCCCCCAGACGCCGGGTGCCCGGTCGTCGGGCCACCGACCGCCGGACCACGAGCCGCCGCGCCGCTGACCGGCCGGCCGGGGTGCGTGCCGGGACGCATCGCCCGGCGCCGTCCGAACACGGTGGCCGCCACGACGACCAGCGCGCCGACGGCCAGCCCGGCGGGCAGCAGGGGCGAGGCAGCATCGTCCGCGGGACCGACGGCGGCCGCGGTGGTGGAGCCGGTGTCGGGGCGGGCGGCCGGCGAGCGCGTCGGGGCGGTCGCCGCGGCGGCCTCGGCAGCGGCCTCGGCAGCGGCCTCGGCCGCGTCGGCGGCCACCTCCTCGGGGGTGACCAGCCGGCCGACGCCCTCGGCTCCCGCCGGGGTGGCGAAGCCCCAGTCCAGCAGGCGCCGCGCCTGCTCCAGCTCGTGCACCGGTCGCCGTTCGGCCTGCATGACGCTGACCAGCAGCCGGCGGCCGTCCCGCTCGGCGGCGACCACGAAGGTGTGCCGGGCGGCGTCGGTGAAGCCGGTCTTGCCGCCGAGCGTGCCCGGATAGCTGCTGAGCAGGTTGTTCTGGTTCTGGATCTGGTAGCCGGCGTACGGCCCGACCGCCGGGATGTCCGCGGTCCGGGTCTGCAGTACGTCCAGGGCGTAGGGGTCGGCGATCAGCTGGCGCAGCACCAGCGCGAGGTCGTAGGGGGAGGAGGACTGCCCGGCGACGTCCAGTCCGGAGGGGGTGCCGGCGACCGTGTCGTACGCACCGATCCGGGCGGCCGTGTCGTTCATCGCCGCCAGCGTCGCCTCGACGCCGCCGGCGGTCCGGGCGAGGGCGTTGGCCACGTCGTTGCCCGACTGCATGACGAGTGCGCGGAACAGCAGGTCGACCGGGTACTGCCCGCCCTGCACCAGCCCCACCCGGCTGCCCTCGATCGCCTCGTCCTCGACCGTGCCGGCGACCAGCTGGGCGGGGTCCAGCAGCGGGGCGAGGGTCAGCAGGGTCAACGTCTTCAGCGTGCTGGCCGGGTAGTAGCGGCCGTGCGGGTCGCGGGCGCCCAGCACCTCGCCGGTGCCGGCATCGGCGACCAGCCAGCCGTGCGCGTCGATGCCCTCGGGCAGCGCCGGCGCCCCCGGGGCGGTGACCACGCCGCGGGTGTCCAGCCCCTCGCCACCGACGGTGCTGCCGTCGGGCGCGCTGCCCTGCGGCGGGCCGCCCGGGTAGGGGACCGACGGCGTCGGCGCCGTCGGGTCGACGGTGGGGCGCGCGTCCTCGGCCGCCGCGGGGCCGGCCAGCAGGAGCACCACCGTGACCGTGCTGGTCGCCAGCGCGGTGGTCAGCCGGCGCAGCGGCGGGGGTCGGCGCATGACGGGCACGCTAACCCGCCCGCCGGCGGTGCTCCGGGAACGCCCGTCCCCGACCGGCCGACGGACCTGCCCCCGAGTGGCGTCCGGCACCGGTGCGGATGTGGTCGCCGTCTCACCCGGAGGCGCCTGGAGGGGGCAGGCGTCGCCCGTTGGCAACGATCGGGTCTCTATCCGTTCTGCGACAGGTCACCCGCGTCGGCCCCGCGGTTAGCGTGCCGGGGTCGCCGTCGCCTGGCGTCCCGCCTCGTGCGGGGCAGCCGGACGGCGGGGGAAGCCTGCAACACACCGCACCGGGACCCACACCGACCACGGGTCGGGAGGGTCCTCCGAGAGAGGAGACCGTCTTGCGCCGAGTGCGTGGGATGAAGGCCGCAGCACTGCTGCTGGCCGGCAGCATGGCCCTGGCGGCCTGCGCCAGCGACGAGAGCGACAGCGGCTCGGGCGGCGGCAGCGGCAGCGGCGGCAACGACGAGCTCATGATCGGCCTCGCCTTCGACACCGGCGGCCGTGGTGACAAGTCGTTCAACGACTCCGCTTACGCCGGCGTCGAGGCCGCCGTCGAGGAGCTCGGCCTGTCGATGGAGGACAACGTCCAGACGCTGTCGCCCAACGACGACGCCTCCAACCGCGGTGAGCTGCTCACCCAGCTGGCCGAGCAGGGCTACGACCCGGTCATCGCGGTCGGCTTCAACTACGACGAGATCATCGCCGACGTCTCGCAGGACTTCCCGGAGGTCACCTTCGCGCAGGTCGACGGCTCCAACGCCGACGGCGCCAAGGGCGACAACGTCACCGGGCTGCTGTTCGCCGAGGAGCAGGGCTCCTTCCTGGCCGGCGTGGCCGCGGCGTCGAAGACCGAGACCGACAACATCGGCTTCGTCGGCGGCGTGCAGAGCCCGCTGATCGAGAAGTTCCAGGCCGGCTTCGAGGCCGGGGCCCGCGCGGTCAACCCGGACATCACCATCCAGAGCCAGTACCTCTCGCCGGCCGGTGACTTCAGCGGCTTCGGCGCCCCGGACCGCGGCTACAGCGTGGCCCAGGGCTTCTACCAGAACGGCGCGGACATCGTCTTCCACGCCGCTGGTGGGTCCGGTGAGGGCGTCTTCCAGGCCGCCGTCGAGGCCAACAAGCGCGCCATCGGCGTCGACTCCGACCAGTGGCAGACCGCCTCGCCGGAGCAGCAGGCCGTGATCATGACCTCCATGATCAAGCGCGTCGACAACGCGGTGATGGAGTTCATCCTCTCCGTCGCCAACGACGAGGCCGAGGGCGGCACGGACGTCGTCTACGACCTGGAGTCCGACGGCGTGGGCCTGTCCACCTCCGGTGGCTACATCGACGACATCGCCGACGTCATCGAGGACTACCGCCAGCAGATCGTCGACGGCTCGGTCACGGTTCCCACCACTCCGTGACACGCCTGAGCTGAGCAGCACGGGCAGCGGCGGGCTCGGGGGCGGCACACGCCCCCGAGCCCGCCGTTTTCCGTGTGTACCGTCTGCGAGTCGGACGACGACGCCCTGATCCACCTCCCGGCCGGAAGACCTGCGGCCGGGGTTCCGTCCCGCGCCACCACGCCGGTCCCCCGAGGAGTTCCCGTTGACCGAGTCGGCACCGCTCGCGGTCGAGCTCCGCGGCATCACCAAGCGCTTCCCCGGCGTGGTGGCCAACTCCGACATCCAGCTGCGCGTCCGCCGCGGCGAGGTGCACGCGATCGTGGGGGAGAACGGCGCCGGCAAGTCCACGCTGATGAAGACCCTCTACGGCATGCACCGCCCCGACGAGGGCGAGATCCTGGTCGACGGCCGCGCGGTCACCTTCCGCAGCCCGGCCGACGCGATCGACGCCGGGATCGGCATGGTCCACCAGCACTTCATGCTGGCCGACAACTTCACCGTGCTGGAGAACGTCGTCCTGGGCAGCGAGCCCACCAGGGGCGGCCGGCTGGACCGCGCCGAGGCGCGGCGGCGGATCCGGGAGATCTCCGACGCCTACGCCCTGGGGCTGGACCCCGACACCCTGGTCGAGGAGCTCGGGGTCGGCGACCGGCAGCGCGTGGAGATCGCCAAGGTGCTCTACCGCGGCGCCCGCACGCTGATCCTGGACGAGCCGACCGCCGTGCTCGTGCCGCAGGAGGTCGACGAGCTGTTCGGCAACCTCGCCGAGCTCAAGCGCGAGGGCCTCACCGTCATCTTCATCTCGCACAAGCTCGACGAGGTCCGCAAGGTCGCCGACTCGATCACCGTCATCCGCCGCGGCACCACGGTCGGCACCGCCGACCCGCGGACCACCACCGCCAAGCAGCTGGCCGAGCTGATGGTCGGCGCCGAGCTGCCCGTCGCCCAGAAGCGCGACTCCACCGTCCGGGAGACCGCGGTGCTGCAGCTGCGCGGGGTGCGCGTCGCCGCGCCCGGCGGCCGCCCCGCGGTGGACGACGTCTCGCTGACCGTCCGCGAGGGCGAGGTCGTGGGCATCGCCGGCGTCGAGGGCAACGGCCAGGCCGAGCTGGTCGACGCGATCATGGGGCTGCGGCCGCTCAGCTCAGGCGTCGTCCTGCTGGGCGCCGACGACATCACCGCCTGGTCGACCCGGCACCGCCGCGAGCAGGGCCTGGGCTTCATCCCCGAGGACCGGCACCGGCAGGGCATGCTGCTGGAGGCCCCGCTCTGGGAGAACCGGATCCTGGGGCACCAGACCCGCCCGCCGTCGGTGAAGGGCGCCTTCATCGACCGCAAGGGCGCGCGCGCCGACACCGAGCGGATCATGCGCGAGTACGACGTCCGGGCACCGGGCCCGGACACCGCTGCCATGGCGCTGTCCGGCGGCAACCAGCAGAAGCTGATCGTCGGACGGGAGATGAGCGCGCGGCCGCGGCTGCTCATCGCCGCCCACCCGACCCGCGGCGTCGACGTCGGCGCGCAGTCGGTCATCTGGGAACTGCTCAAGGACGCCCGCGCGGAGGGGATGGGGATCGTGCTGGTCTCGGCGGACCTCGACGAGCTGATCGGCCTGTCGGACACGCTGCACGTCATGCTCCGCGGGCGGCTGGTCGCCACGCTCGACCCGGCGAGGCTGACACCGGAGGAGCTGGGCACCCACATGACCGGCGCCGCCAGCACGGCAGGTGCCGCGTGAGCACCCTGCGCCGCCTGGGCACCGCGCTGCTGGCGCCGGTGCTGGCCATCGTCGTCGCGCTGGCCATCTCCGCGCTGGTCATCGTGCTGATCGGGGAGAACCCGCTCAGCGCCGTCGAGGTGATGCTGGACTTCGGGGACAGCCCGTCGCAGCAGACCCAGGCGATGGTGGTGATCCTCAACCGCGCCGTGCCGCTGTTCCTGGCCGGGCTCGCCGTCTCGGTGGCCTTCCGGATGGGGCTGTTCAACATCGGCGTGGAGGGCCAGTACCGGCTCGCCACCATCCTGTCGGCCGCGGCCGGTGCCGCCGTCGCCCTGCCGGCCCCGCTGCACGTGCTGCTGATCATCGTGGTCGCGATGCTGGTCGGCGCCTTCTGGGCCGGGATCGTGGCGGTCCTGAAGGTCACCCGCGGCGTCAGCGAGGTGATCAGCTCGATCATGCTGAACTTCATCGCGCTGGGGCTGGCGTCCTTCCTGCTCACCGGGCCGCTGCGGGGCAGCGAGCCCGGCGCGTCGATCATCACCACCGCTGACATCCCCGAGTCCGGCTGGTTCCCCGGGCTCAACGGCGTCTTCGGTGCGCTGGGTCTGGCCGAGCCGCGCTCGGAGCTCTACGGCTTCCTGCTCGTGGCGGCCGTCGCCGGGATCGTGATCGCGGTGCTGGTCAAGCGGACCCGCTTCGGCTTCGACCTGCGCGCCACCGGCATGTCGCCCTCGGCTGCGACGGCCAGCGGCGTCGACGCCCGCGGCATGGTGATCAAGACGATGCTGATCTCCGGCGCGGTCGCCGGGCTGATCGGACTGCCCGACCTGCTGGGCAGCTCGCACCACTACGGCACCGAGTTCACCACCGGGCTGGGCTTCCTTGGCATCGCGGTGGCGCTGCTGGGGCGGAA
Source organism: uncultured Modestobacter sp. (assembly GCF_947486615.1). Classification (GTDB taxonomy): domain Bacteria; phylum Actinomycetota; class Actinomycetes; order Mycobacteriales; family Geodermatophilaceae; genus Modestobacter. The sequence continues at coordinate 317,710 of NZ_CANKUD010000002.1, read as the reverse complement.
CTCACCCGTCGGCATCGCGCTGGGGGCGCTGCTGTTCGGCTTCCTGGACCGCGCGGCCATCCCGCTGCAGTTCGAGGGCATCCCCGCCTCGGTCGTCACGATCATCCAGGGCACCATCGTGCTGGCCGTCGTCGTCGCGAACGAGATCGCCCGCCGGATCACCCGGCGACAGGCCGAGCGCGGCGGCAGCCAGCCGGCCTCACCGACCACCGGTGACGGCAGCACGGACGGCGGACAGGGTTCCGGCGGCCCGCCGCCGGACCCGGGCGCCGCAGTCGGCACCGGCACCGGCCCCGGCGTGCGCAGCGGCGCCGCCGACGGCACCCGAGGAGGCCAGCAGTGAGCACCGCGACGACGACCTCTGCCCCGAGCCGGGGGCCGGTCACCGAGCTGCTCCTCGGCGGCGGCCGGGCGCGCCGGATCACCTGGCTGCTGGTCGGGCTGCTCGTGCTCGTCTCGGCGGTCCGGGTCATCTCCGGGGAGCAGGCGCTGACGTCGTCCTCGACGTTCTCCGCCGCGTTGCTGCTGGCCGTCCCGCTGGGGCTGGTCGCTCTGGGCGGGCTGTTCTCCGAGCGGGCCGGCGTGGTCAACATCGGCCTCGAGGGGATGATGATCCTCGGCACCTGGGGGGCCGGCTGGGCCGGCTACCAGTGGGGCTGGGCCGGCGCGCTGATCGGTGGCGCGGTCTTCGGCGCGGTCGGCGGCCTGCTGCACGCCATCGCCACGGTCACCTTCGGGGTCGACCACGTGGTCTCCGGTGTGGCGATCAACATCCTGGCCGGCGGCGTCGTCCGGTTCCTCTCCGAGCTGCTGTACAGCGACAACCCGGCCGGTGGCGGGGTGACCCAGTCGCCGGCGCTGTCGAACCGGCCGCCGAGCTTCTCGCTGCCGGTGCTCTCCTCGGGGCCGGACCTGCTGGGCGACCTGGAGGACCAGCACTGGTTCCTGGTCTCCGACGTGGCCGGCATGCTGCGCGGGTTCACCAGTGGCGTCGGCGTGCTCACCGTGCTCGCCGTGCTGCTCGTGCCCGCCACCTACCTGCTGCTGTGGCGCACGGCGTTCGGGCTGCGGCTGCGCTCCTGCGGGGAGAACCCGGCGGCCGCGGACTCCCTCGGCGTGCCGGTCTACCGGCTCAAGTACATCGCCGTGATCATCTCCGGCGCGCTCGCCGGCCTCGGTGGGGTGTTCCTGGTGTTCGTCGCCAACATCTACCGCGAGGGCCAGACCGGCGGCCGCGGCTTCATCGGCCTGGCCGCGCTGATCTTCGGCAACTGGCGGCCCGGCGGGCTGGCCGCGGGTGCGGGGCTGTTCGGGTTCTCCGACGCCCTGCAGCTGCGCAGCCCCACCGCCGTCGTCGCGCTGCTGCTGCTGATCGCCGTGCTGCTGGCCGGTGTGGCGATCTGGCAGGCCACCCGGCGCCGGTATGTGCAGTCGGTGATCGCCGCGGCGTTCGCCGCCGCCGCGCTGGCCGCCTTCCTGACCGTCGACGAGCTGCCCGAGGGCATCGTCTCCTTCACCCCGCACCTGACCACGCTGCTGGTGCTCTCGCTGGCCTCGCAACGGCTGCGGATGCCCAAGGCCGACGGCCTGGTCTACCGACGAGGAGAGCACTGATGGACGTCGACTGGGACGCGCTGCGCACCCGCGCGCGCGAGGCCATGACCCACGCCTACGCGCCGTACTCGCAGTTCCCCGTGGGGGTGGCCGGGCTGGTGGACGACGGCCGGGTGGTCACCGGCTGCAACGTGGAGAACGCCTCCTACGGCCTGGGGCTGTGCGCCGAGTGCGGCATGGTCAGCGACCTGGCCCGCACCGGGGGCGGCCGGCTGGTCGCCGTGGCCTGCGTCGGCGGCGACGGGCAGCCGCTGATGCCCTGTGGCCGCTGCCGGCAGCTGCTCTGGGAGCACGGCGGCCGCGACATGCTCATCGAGACCGTCTCACTGGGCATCGTGCCGATGAGCGAGGTGCTGCCCGACGCCTTCGGTCCTGACGACCTGGTGGCTGCAGCGGACCGGGGGCAGGGAGCATGACGCAGCCGTTCGACGCGATCGACGTCATCCGCGCCAAGCGCGACGGCCGGACGCTCACCGCCGACCAGATCCGCTGGGTGATCCGCGCCTACACCGACCGGGTGGTGCCCGACGAGCAGATGAGCGCGCTGCTCATGGCGGTGTTCTTCCGCGGCATGTCCGGCGACGAGCTCGCCGTCTGGACCCAGGCGATGATCGACTCCGGGGTCCGCAAGGACCTCTCCTCGCTGGGCCGGCCGACCGCGGACAAGCACTCCACCGGCGGCGTCGGCGACAAGATCACCCTGCCGCTGGCCCCGCTCGTGGCGGCGTGCGGGGTCGCGGTGCCGCAGCTGTCCGGCCGCGGGCTGGGGCACACCGGCGGCACGCTGGACAAGCTGGAGTCGGTGCCCGGCTGGCGCGCCGACGTGCACGAGGAGGCCTACCTCCAGCAGCTGCGCGAGGTGGGCGCGGTCATCTGCGCCGCCGGCGCCGACCTGGCCCCGGCGGACAAGGTGCTCTACGCGCTGCGCGACGTGACCGGCACGGTCGAGTCGATCCCGCTGATCGCCAGCTCGATCATGAGCAAGAAGATCGCCGAGGGCGCCGACGCGCTGGTGCTGGACGTCAAGACCGGCTCCGGCGCCTTCATGCGCGACCCGGACGACGCCCGCACGCTGGCCCGCACCATGGTCGGGCTCGGGGAAGCGGCCGGGGTGCGCACCGTGGCCCTGGTGACCGCGATGGACCGCCCGCTGGGCCGCAGCGCCGGCAACGCCGTCGAGGTGGCCGAGTCGGTCGAGGTGCTGGCCGGCGGTGGCCCGGCCGACGTCGTGGAGCTGACCCTCGCCCTGGCCCGGGAGATGCTGGCCGGCGTGGGCCGGGACGACGTCGACCCCGCCGACGCCCTCGCCGACGGCCGCGCGATGGACGTCTGGCGGCGGATGATCAGTGCCCAGGGCGGCAACCCGGACGCGCCGCTGCCGCAGCCCACCGAGCGCCACGTGGTGACCGCCCCGGCCACCGGCACGCTGACCCGGCTGGACGCCTACGCCCTCGGCGTCGCCGCCTGGCGGCTGGGTGCCGGCCGAGCCCGCAAGGAGGACCCGGTGTCCGCCGCGGCGGGGATCGTCTGGACCGCCGGGGTGGGGGAGCAGGTGACCGCCGGCCAGCCGCTGCTGGAGCTGCAGACCGACGACGCCGCCCGCATCCCGCGCGCGTTGGAGGCGCTGGAGGGCGCCGTCGGCGTGGACACCGACGACCGGTCGCTCTCGCTGCTGATCGACCGGATCACGGCCTAGCGGTACACCTGCGGGCGCACCCGGCCGGCCGGGTGCGCCCGCAGGGTCGCGCCCGGCGCGCATCCGGTGGCCGGGTGTGCCCCGACGGCGCCGGTGGAGGGTCGCCGCCGACGGCACAGGTCGGAGGAGGACACTGACGCCTCGTGCAGAAGGACTCGCTCCTCCGGTCTCCGGGTGGTCGCGCCGCGGTGGCCGAGCAGACCCCGCCCGACCCCGACGCCGCGATCAGCGTCCGCGGGCTGGTGAAGCGCTACGGCGACCGCAACGCCGTCGACGGCCTGGACCTCGACATCCGGCGCGGGGAGATCTTCGCCCTGCTCGGCCCCAATGGCGCCGGCAAGACCACCACCGTCGAGGTGCTGGAGGGCTACCGGCAGCGGGACGGCGGCGAGGTGCGGGTGCTCGGCATCGACCCGGCGGACGGCGGACGGAGCTGGAAGGCCGAGCTCGGCATCGTGCTCCAGTCCGGCGCCGGGGACAGTCAGCTGACCTGCCTGGAGCTGCTGCGCGCCCAGGCCGCCTACTACCCCGACCCGCGGGACCCGGCCGAGGTGCTGGAGCTGGTCGGCCTCACCGAGAAGGCCGGTTCCCGGGGTCGCACCCTCTCCGGTGGCCAGCGCCGCCGGCTGGACGTCGCCCTGGGCATCGTCGGCCGCCCCCGGCTGCTCTTCCTCGACGAGCCGACCACCGGCTTCGACCCGGAGGCCCGCCGGCAGTTCTGGTCGCTGATCCGCTCGCTGCGCGACCTGGGCACCACGATGCTGCTCACCACGCACTACCTGGACGAGGCCGAGGAGCTGGCCGACCGGGTCGGGGTCATCACCCGCGGCCGGCTGGTCGAGGTCGCCGTCCCGTCCGCGCTGGGTGGCCGCGGGCAGGCACCCGCGGTGGTCTCCTGGAGCGAGGACGGCGTCCGGCGCACCGCCGAGACCGGCACCCCGACCGCCTTCGTCGCCGAGCTCGCCGCCCGGTTCCCCGGGGAGGTGCCCGACCTCGCGGTCGCCCGGCCCACCCTGGAGGACGTCTACCTGCGCATGATCGGAGAACCCGTCGTATGACCGCCACCACGGAGCGGTCGCTGCCCTCGGTGGCCGCGGTCTGCCGGACCCGGGCCGGGGTGGAGCTGAGGGAGTTCTTCCGCCAGCGCGAGTCCGTCGTCTTCACGCTGTTCTTCCCGGTGATCCTGCTCCTGGTCTTCGGCGCCGTGCTCGACTACGACCTGGGCAGCGGGGTCAGCTTCACCCAGTACTTCATGGCCGGGGTGATCGCGGCCGGCATCCTCGGCGCCAGCCTGCAGAACATGGCGATCGGCATCGCCACCGAGCGCAGCGACGGCACCCTCAAGGGCCTGGCCGGCACGCCCATGCCCAAGAGCGCCTACTTCGTCGGCAAGGTGGTGCAGGTCTTCGTCGTCACGGTGGCGATCGTGGTCATCCTGCTGGCGATCGGCGCGGTGTTCTACGACATCGACCTGCCCTCGGGCACCGGCTGGCTGACCTTCGCCTGGGTCGCCGCACTCGGCTCGGCGGCGTGCACGCTGCTGGGCATCGCCATCTCCAGCCTGGCCCGCAACGGCCGGTCGGCGTCGGCGACGGTGACCCCGGTGGCGCTGGTGCTGCAGTTCATCTCCGGGGTGTTCTTCCAGTTCAGCGAGGTGCCGACCTGGCTGCAGACGGTCGCCGCGGTCTTCCCGCTGAAGTGGATGGCCCAGGGCCTGCGCTCGGTCTTCCTGCCCGACGCGCTGGCCGCCCAGGAGCCCGCGGGAAGCTGGGAGCTGGGCCGGGTCGCGCTGGTGCTGGCCGCCTGGTGCGTGATCGGCCTGCTGCTGTGCGTCCGCACCTTCCGCTGGCAGGACCGCGTCGACCGCTGAGCAGCCGCTGCGCAGCGCGCCGGTAGCGTGCGGGGATGCCCGCCGCACCGCTGACTGCAGACTCGATCGCCCGCGCCCCGAAGGTGCTGCTGCACGACCACCTGGACGGCGGGCTGCGGCCGGAGACGGTCCTCGAGCTGGCCGAGGAGGCCGGCTACCGCGAGCTGCCGGCCGACGAGCCGGCGGCGCTGGGCCGCTGGTTCCGGGAGTCCGCCGACTCCGGGTCGCTCGTCCGCTACCTGGAGACGTTCGCCCACACGGTCGGGGTGATGCAGCGGCCGGAGGCGGTGCAGCGGGTGGCCCGGGAGTGTGCGCTGGACCTGGCCGCCGACGGCGTCGTCTACGCCGAGGTGCGGATGGCGCCGGAGCTGCTCACCGCCGGTGGGATGTCGCTGGACGAGGTGGTCGAGGCGATGCTCGACGGGTACGCGCAGGGCTCCCGGGAGGCGGCCGCCGCCGGGCAACCGATCGTCGTCGGCACGCTGCTGTGCGCGATGCGCCAGGCCGACCGCTGGGTCGAGGTGGCCGAGCAGGTGGTGCGCCACCGGGACGCCGGGGTGGTCGGCTTCGACCTGGCCGGGCCGGAGGACGGCTTCCCGCCGGACCGCGTCCCGGCGGCGATCGAGCTGCTCGACCGCGCGGAGGCGCACCGGACGATCCACGCCGGTGAGGCCGCCGGCATCGCCTCGATCCGCGCGGCGCTGGACGGCGCCGGGGCCGAGCGGCTGGGCCACGGCGTGCGGATCGCCGACGAGGTGCCGGTCGACGGGCCGCTGGGGGAGCTCGCCGAGCGGGTGCGCGACGAGCAGGTGGTGCTGGAGGTCGCGCCGTCGTCCAACGTGCAGACCGGCGCGTACCCGTCGCTCGCCGACCACCCGGTCGACCGGCTGCACCGGGCCGGCTTCGCTGTCACGCTGAACACCGACAACCGGCTGATGAGCGGGGTGTCGGTGACCAGCGAGGTCACCGACGTGGCGCGCACCTTCGGGTGGACCTGGGACGACGTCCAGACCGTGACCGAGCGTGCGCTGCGGGCCGGGTTCGCCGACGACGCGGTGCGCGCCCGGATCGCCACGGACGTCGTCCGCCCGGCCTACGACGCCCTCCGCGCGGGCCGCTGACGCCCCCGGGCGAGCCGTCGACGGACCTCCTCGCCCGCGGCCCCGTCCAGAGGCTCGCCCCGAGCTCGCGAGGGGTGAGGAGGACGGGGTCCTCCCACTCGCGGCGGGCTCCGGCGAGGGAGCCTGATCACACGGGAATCAATCCGGGCGCTGCGCTGCTAACCTGACGTGACCGGCGCGTGCCGGTCATCCTCCCGGACGGTCCTGTCCGGGCACAGCGCATCCGTGCAGATCACGCGTCACAGAAGACGGCCGCGATCACCAGTGTGGACGCCGGGCACCCCGGCGATCAGCATCACCACGGGACGCGCACCGATCTGTATCGGAGTTCCCGCTTGTCCTCGTTCGACTCTGTCGACACCCAGCACACCCCCCAGAACGACCCGACCGCCCCCGAGGCCGTCGTCGAGATCGAGGCCCCCGCGGCCGAGGTCGCCCCCGAGCCGACCGGCCCGACCTTCGCCCAGCTGGGCCTGCCCCAGCCGCTGGTCACCGCGCTCGAGCGCAAGGGCATCCGCCACCCGTTCGCCATCCAGACCTCCGCGCTGCCGGACGCCCTCGCCGGGCGCGACGTGCTCGGCAAGGCGGCCACCGGCTCGGGCAAGACCCTGGCCTTCGGCCTGCCGCTGCTGGCCCGCATCGGCGCGGACGTGCAGCAGGGTCGCCGCGCGCCGCGCGGCCTGATCCTGGTGCCGACCCGCGAGCTGGCCCAGCAGGTGCACGACAACCTGGCCCCCCTCGGCCAGTCCATCGGCGTCCAGCTGGCCGCCGTGTACGGCGGTGCCTCGATGTACCGCCAGATCCAGCAGCTGCGTCGCGGCGTCGACGTGCTCATCGCCACCCCCGGGCGGCTGCAGGACCTGATCAACCAGGGCGAGACGACGCTGTCGGAGGTGGTCGTCTCGATCATCGACGAGGCCGACTTCATGTCCGACCTCGGCTTCCTGCCGGTGGTCAAGGAGCTGCTCGACCAGACCCGCCCCGACGCCCAGCGGCTGCTGTTCTCGGCCACCCTGGACGGCGAGGTCGACACCCTGGTCCGGCGCTACCTCAAGGACCCGGCCCGGCACGAGGTGGTCAAGGCCGCCGACTCCGGTCCGCAGGCCGAGCACCTGGCCTACAGCGTGTCCTTCCCGGACAAGCTGAAGGTCACCGAGGCGATGGCCGCCCGCCCGGGCCGGATCATCATCTTCGTGCGCACCCAGCACGGCGCCGACCGGCTGGCCGACAACCTGCAGCACGTCGGCATCTCCGCCGAGGCGATCCACGGTGGGCTGCCGCAGTCGGCCCGCCGCCGCGCGCTGGAGGCGTTCACCGACGCCCGCAGCCCGGTGCTGGTGGCCACCGACGTGGCCGCCCGCGGGATCCACGTCGACGACGTCTCGCTGGTGCTGCACTACGACCCGCCGGCAGACCACAAGACCTACCTGCACCGCTCCGGCCGCACCGCGCGCGCCGGTGCCGCCGGTGTCGTGGTCTCGCTGCTGCTGCCCGACCAGGTGGGGCAGTCCAAGCGCCGGTTCCGCCAGGCCAAGGTCGACCCGCAGGTCACCCGGATCCGTCCGGGCGACGCCGCGATCACCGACCTCGTCGCCGGTGGCACGTTCGTCGAGCCGATCGTCCGGCCGGTGCGCGAGTCGCGCCGTCCGGCCGGCAGCTCGGGCGGGCGTCGCCCCTCGGGCGAGCGGCCCGGTGGCTACCGCGGCGGCCCGCGCCGTCCCTCCGGCGACCGCGAGCGCACGTACGGAGACCGTCCCTCGGGCGAGCGCTCCTACGGCGATCGGGATCGCAGTGCCGGTGGCCGCCCCTCGGGCGACCGCGACCGCTCGTACGGAGACCGCCCCTCGGGCGAGCGCTCCTACGGCGATCGGGACCGTTCCGGTGGCGGCGACCGACGCACCGGTGGCTACCGCGGCTCCAGCGACGGGCGCTCCGGCGGCCGCCCGTCGCGCCCCGCGCGCTCGTACTGAGGCAGGGCCCGTCCTGACGGACGGGTGAGCAACGGCAACGGCCGGCTCCCGCACTGCGGGGGCCGGCCGTTGCCGTCTCAGCTCTCTCGGCCCCGCTGCAGGGGCCCGCCGCGAGCTTCCGAGTGGTGGGGGGCAGCGGGGTCCTTCCGGTCGCTGCGGAAGACCAGCGCCGTGCCGACGTCCTCGACCACGTCGTCCCAGGCCGCCGCCAGCGCGGGCGCCTCCTCGGCGGCCAGCGGGGCGGTCGGCTCGGACTCGCCGCGCGCGACGGCCCGGCCGAGCACCGCCCCGGGGCCGAGCAGCTGCTGCACCCGGGGCAGGCCGGCGTACTCGGCGAGGTCCAGCACCCCCTCGGCCGGCTGCACCAGCGCCTGGTGGGTCGCCAGCCCGCCGGCGCCGCGGGCGACCTCGGCGAGCACCTCGGTGAGCGCGGTCAGGTCGTAGCGGTCCTGGTCGGCGGGCAGCGGCAGGGTGTCGGTGTCGGCGACCTCGGGCCAGGAGGCGATCTCGGTGAGGTCGTGCGGCTCGTCGCCGGCGCAGAAGCGGGCCAGGTCGACCGGTGTGGCGAAGACGAACACCTGCCCCTCGCGGCCCAGGAAGCGGGCGCGGTCCTCTACGTAGCAGCGGAGGGTGAGACCCGAGCCCTCCGGGACGACCACCTCGACCGGCAGGATGCCGACCGCCTCCCAGAACTCCTGGGCGGCGGCGACCGCGGCGGGGGTGGCGGTCAGCCGGCTGCCGCCGTGCACCGCCCGCACCCCGGCGGTGGCCGCCTGGGCCGGAGCTGCGGCGGTGGAGCCGGCGGCCGGGCGGGCCACCGGCGCGTCGTCGTCCTCGTCGTCGTCGGTCAGGTCGTCGAGGTCCTCGGGCTCGGCGGCGCGCGCCTCGGCCTCCTCGGCAGCCGACGGGTAGGCGTCCCCGGCGACGGTGCCGGCGCCGGTCCAGTCCAGGTGCTCGTCGAGCTCCTCGAGGACGTCCTCCCACAGCTCGTCGACGGCGGTGCCCAGCCGCGCCCAGCTCTCCTCGCCGGTGCGGCCCAGGAACGCGTCGATGCCCAGGCCGAGGGCGGCCACCTCCGGCTTGGCGACCAGGTCGGCGACCGCCTCGAAGCCGGTCTCCTCGTCGTCGTCGTCCTCGTCGTCGTCCCCGGCGGTGTCGCAGCACTCGGCCAGCCGGCCCACCATGTCCACGACCGCGGCCAGCTCGTCGACGGCCCAGCGGTCGGGGTTCTCCGCGACCACGTCGTAGACGCCGTCCAGGTCGAAGCGGTGGTCCTCGTCCGGGGTGAGGTCGGCGGCGCCCAGCGTCGACACCACCGGCCAGACCGGGTGGTCGACCAGGTCGTGGTCGGTGGCCGTGCGGCAGAAGGCGGCCAGCGCAGCGGGGGAGGGGAAGAGGTGGACGACGGCGGTGGGGCCGGGGGCCTCGGGGTCGTCGTCGTTGATGTCGGCCGGCAGGTCGACGGTGCTGCCGAGGAACGCCTGCCACTCCTCGCCGTCCTCCTCCCACGGAGGGGCCCAGAGCGTGTAGCCCGTGCGGTCGTCGAGGGTCAGGGCGATGGGGACGATGCTGGGCCTGGACACCCGCCCATCCTGCCCGGTGAGCCTGTGCTCGCGCACTGCGGTACTCGCAGCCATCGGCCCTCCTCCTGCCCCCACCACCGGGTCGGGCGCGGTGGGGGCAGGAGGTCCCGTCGTCACCCGCCGATCGGGTGCCAGGAGAAGGACCCCGTCTCCTCGCCCTCGGCGAGCTGATGGCGGGACCCGGACGGGGCTTCACACGCCGATCGGGTGCCAGCAGAAGGACCCCGTCCTCCCCACCCTTCGCAGGCTCGGGGCGGGACCCGGGACGGGGCCTCACACGCCGATCGGGTGCCAGACGCTCTTGGTCTCCAGGAAGGGGCGCAGCCGGGAGAGCCCGGGGTCGGCGGTCCAGTCCGGCTCCTCGGGTGCCGCGCGGAGGACCCGCTTGACCGTCCCGGCGGCGGAGCGCTCGAGCTCCATCGACAGCGGCGCCGGGGCGCCGGCCAGGTCGATCGCGTCGACGTCGGCGTGCTCGGCCAGCCACGGGCCGATCTCCGCGGCGTCACCGGTGAGCAGGTTGGCCACCCCACCCGGGACGTCGGAGGTGGCCAGCACCTCGCCGAGGGTGATCGCCGGCAGCGGGCGCTCCTTGGAGCTGACCAGCACGGCGGTGTTGCCGGCCGCCAGCACCGGGGCCAGCACGCTGACCAGGCCGAGCAGGCTCGACCGCTGCGGGGCCAGGACGGCGACGACGCCGGTGGGCTCGGGCACGGAGAAGCCGAAGTACGGGCCGGCGACCGGGTTGGTGCTGCCCAGGACGGCGGCGAGCTTGTCGGTCCACCCGGCGTACCAGACCCAGCGGTCGATGGCGGCGTCCACCGCGGCCCGGGCGCGGCCGGTGGACAGCCCCTCGCCGGCGGCGACCTCCTCGGCGAACTGGGCGGCGCGGCCCTCCATCACCTCGGCGACCCGGTAGAGCACCTGGCCGCGGTTGTAGGCGGTGGCGGCCGACCACTTCGCGAACGCCCCGCGGGCGGCGACCACGGCGTCCCGGGCGTCCTTGCGGGAGGCCCAGGCGGCGTTGGCCACGAAGTGCCCCTTGGCGTCGTGCACCTCGTAGGTGCGGCCGGACTCCGAGCGGGGGAACGCCCCGCCGAGGTAGAGCTTGTAGGTCTTGCGGACGGCCAGCCGGTCGCTCACTGCGTCACACCTCGCTCCGCTCGGTCGTTCGTTCCGCTCCTCGCTCGCTGGCGCTCGCTGCGATGCTCGCTCACTGGTGCTCTCCCTGCAGGTACGCGGCCAGCCCCTGGCGGCCGCCCTCGCGGCCGTAGCCGGACTGCTTGTAGCCGCCGAACGGCGAGGTGGGGTCGAACTCGTTGAAGGTGTTGGCCCAGACCACGCCGGCCCGCAGCTGGTCGGTGACCTGCAGGATCCGGGAGCCCTTCTCCGACCAGATGCCGGCCGACAGCCCGTAGGTGGTGTTGTTCGCCTTCGCGACCGCCTCGTCCGGCGTCCGGAAGGTCATCACCGACAGCACCGGACCGAAGACCTCGTCGCGGGCGATCCGGTGCGCGGGGGAGACGTCGGTGAAGACGGTCGGCTTGAACCAGAAGCCGCGGTCGGGCAGCTCGCCCTCGGGCTGCCAGCAGGTCGCGCCCTCGGTCTCCCCGTACGCGGCCAGCTCGCGGATGCGGGCCAGCTGCTCCGCGGAGTTGATCGCACCCAGGTCGGTGTTCTTGTCCATCGGGTCGCCGACCCGCAGCGTGCCGATCCGCCGCTGCAGCGCGGCCAGGACGTCGTCGTGCACCGACTCCTGCACCAGCAGCCGGGAGCCGGCGCAGCAGACGTGGCCCTGGTTGAAGAAGATGCCGCGGACGATGCCCTCGACGGCCTGGTCGATCGGAGCGTCGTCGAAGACGATGTTCGCCGCCTTGCCGCCCAGCTCCAGGGTCAGCCGCTTCTCGGTGCCGGCGACCGTGCGCGCGATCGAGCGGCCCACCTCGGTCGAGCCGGTGAAGGCGACCTTGTCGACGTCGGGGTGGCTGATCACCGCGCGGCCGGTCTCGCCGGCGCCGGTCACGATGTTGACCACGCCCGGCGGCAGGTCGGCCTGCTGGCAGACCTCGGCGAACAGCAGCGCGGTCAGCGGGGTGGTCTCGGCGGGCTTCAGGACGACGGTGTTGCCGGTGGCCAGCGCCGGGGCGATCTTCCATGCCAGCATCAGCAGCGGGAAGTTCCACGGGATGACCTGACCGGCCACGCCCAGCGGTCGCGGGGCCGGGCCGAGGCCCGCGTGCTCGAGCTTGTCGGCCCAGCCTGCGTGGTAGAAGAAGTGCGCCGCGGCCAAGGGCACGTCGACGTCCCGGCTCTCCCGGATCGGCTTGCCGTTGTCCAGCGTCTCCAGGACGGCGAACTCCCGGGCCCGCTCCTGCAGCAGCCGGGCGATGCGGAACAGGTACTTGCCGCGGTCGGCCGGGCGCATCGGCCCCCAGGTCTTGACGAAGGCCCGGCGGGCGGCGCGCACCGCACGGTCGACGTCCTCCTCCGTGCCGACGGCGACCTCGCTGAGCACCTCCTCGGTGGCCGGGTTGACCGTCTTCAGCGCCGGTCCGGTGCCGTCGGTGAACTCACCGTCGATGAAGAGCCCGTAGCTGGGCCGGATGTCGACGATCGACCGCGACTCCGGTGCCGGGGCGTACTCGAAGAGCTGGGTCATGTCAGTCCACGCTCACGTGGTCGGGGCCGGAGTAGTGGCCGGTGCGGAGCTTCTGGCGCTGCAGGAGCAGGTCGTTGAGCAGGCTGGAGGCGCCGAAGCGGAACCAGTCGGGGGACAGCCAGTCGGCCCCGGCGGTCTCGTTGACCAGCACCAGGTGCTTGACGGCGTCCTTCGTGGTCTTGATGCCGCCGGCGGGCTTGACGCCGACCTGGCGGCCGGTGGCGGCGCGGAAGTCGCGGACGGCCTCCAGCATCACCAGGCAGACCGGCAGGGTCGCGGCGGGGGAGACCTTGCCGGTGGAGGTCTTGATGAAGTCGCCGCCGGCGAGCATCGCCAGCCAGCTCGCCCGGCGGACGGCGTCCAGGGTGACCAGCTCGCCGGTCTCCAGGATCACCTTGAGGTGCGCCGGCCCGCAGGCCTCCTTGACCGCCACGATCTCCTCGAAGACGTCGAGGTAGCGGCCGGTCAGGAAGGCGCCGCGGTCGATGACCATGTCGATCTCGTCGGCGCCGTTCGCGACGGCGTCCCGGACGTCGGCGAGCTTGACCTCGCGGCTGGCCCGGCCGCTGGGGAAGGCGGTGGCGACCGCGGCGACGTTGATGCCCGTGCCGGTCAGCGCCTCCGTGGCGACGCCGGCCAGGTCGCCGTACACGCAGACCGCGGCGACGGCGGGACAGCTCGGGTCGGTCGGGTCGGGGCGGCGGGCCTTGGCGGCCAGGCTGCGCACCTTGCCCGGGGTGTCCGCGCCCTCCAGCGTGGTCAGGTCGACCATCGAGATCGCGGTGTCGATCGCCCAGGCCTTGGCGGTGCTCTTGATCGAGCGGGTGCCCAGCTGGGTCACCCGGGCCTGCGCGCCCACCTGGTCGACGCCGGGCAGGCCGTGCAGGAAGGCGCGGAAGGCGTCGTTCGAGCGGGTGACGTCGGCGAACGGGTCCGGCAGCGGGCCGGTGAGGCTGCCTCCACCGGTCAGCGCGCCCGGGTCCAGCACGTGGGTCATGCGAGGCATTCTCCACTGCCCGCCGACAGTCCTGGGACGCTCACCCTCGTACGGGGTTCCCGACTGCTGGGGGCCGGCACCAGGGGCACCTGACGGCGGCCGGCGAGCCCCAGCCGCGACCGTCCCCCGCCGCTGACCGGCTGCCCGCTACCGGCAGCCGGTCAGCGGCGGCACGACGTCGAGGAGGTACCGCCCGTCCTCGGGCACCACCTGCCAGGTGAGGCAGGTGCCCTGCCCGGCCGGATCGGCGATCATGATCGCGTCGCCCCGGTCGGAGCGCTCGACCTCACCGTCCAGTGCACCGTCGGTCGCGGGGAACCCGTCGAGGAGCTGGTCGGCGTAGTCGGCGGGGGCGTCGTCCACCATCAGCTCCTGCAGCGCATCGGCGTCCCGCTGTCCGAGTGCCGAGGCGGCCCGGGCGGTCAGGGCGTCGACCGAGGCTGCTCCGGCTTCCGGCTCGGTGGCGATCTCGATCGTGATGAAGGCGATCCAGGCGACGAGGACGAGGACGCCGACGGCTGCCAGTCCGCGGCCGGTCGGGCTCCGTGGTCGTCGCGCCATGAGGCGACCCTGCCCTCTCGGCCGGTCTGCCGCACGGCCTCAGCGGAGCTCCTTGACCAGGTGCACGATCTCCAGGCCGGGGCGCAGCTCCTCCCGCCGGTCCTCGACGTACCCGTGGCGGCGGTACAGCCGGAGGTTGGCCTCGCTCCGGGATCCGGTGAACAGCGTCGCGAGGCGGCAGGGGGAGCCCGCCTCGGCGGCGGCCAGCAGCCGGCTCCCGATCCCCAGCCCCTGCAGGTCCGGTGCGACGACCAGCCGCCCGACGTGCAGGACGTCGTCGACCTCGCGGGTGCGGATGGCGCCGACCAGCCGGCGACCGGACCAGGCGGCCAGACAGGTGCTCGCGGCCAGCTCGGACGTCAGCTCGCCGAGGGTCTGGGTCAGCGCGGGCAGCCGGACGTCGTCGTACAGCTGCGCCTCGCTCACGTACGCCGCCCGCTGGAGGGTCAGCAGCTCCCCGGCCGCTGCAGGTGACGCGACGCCGATCGTCGGCGGCGACGTGTCCAGGCTGGGCTCTGCGCCGGTCCCCGCCCCGCTCGGCGGCGCGCCGAGGCGCGCGAGCAGCCGTGGGCTCAGCGCCACGTCGTGCGGCAGCTGCCGGAGTCCGGCGCCGTCGACCGCGACGCCCAGCGACCGGGCCGTGCGGGCCAGCTCGTCCCAGTGGGCGGCCGCCATCTCCTCCTGCGAGCGGCCGCCGAAGGGCTCGTCCGGGCCGACCACCATGATCGCCGTCGACCGGACGTCCGCGACGGACACCCTGCACCAGCCACCCGAGGTGCCCCAGCCCCGGTCGTCGAGGAGGACCACTCGACTCCCATCGGCCAGCTCCAGCTCGTGCAGTGCCGAGATCGACACGTCGCCACCTGCTCGGTCGTCGACGTCGGCGGACGTCACCAGCCGGGTCGGGTCGCTCATCGCTCCTCCTGTCGGCGCTCGATCGTGCAGCGGGAACTGGACCACCCGCGGTGGCTCCCGGTCAACGTCTGCTGATCAGCGCCGATACGGTGTGCGCCGTGCAGCTGACCGTCGTCGACCACCCGATCGCCCGCGCCCGACTGTCGCGGATGCGCGACGAGCGCACCGACAACGCCGCCTTCCGGGCCGCGCTGCGGGAGCTCACCCAGATGCTGGTCTACGAGGCCAGCCGCGATCTCGCCGTCGCCGAGGAGCCGATCACCACCCCGGTCACCGACACCACCGGCTACCGGCTGGCCGCCCCGCCGCTGATCGTGCCGGTGCTGCGCGCCGGCCTGGGCATGGCCGACACCGCTCACGGGATGCTGCCGGAGTCGCAGATGGGCTTCGTCGGGCTGGCCCGCAACGAGGTCACCTTCGAGCCGGAGGCCTACATGGCCTCGCTGCCGGAGTCGCTCGTCGGCCGCCAGGTGTTCGTGCTGGACCCGATGCTGGCCACCGGCGGCTCGCTGGTGCACTGCTGCACGCTGCTCACCGACCGCGGCTGCACCGAGATCACCGTGCTCTGCGCCCTGGCCGCGCCCGAGGGGCTCAAGCGGCTGGAGGAGAGCGGGCTGCCGCTGCGTGTGTTCACCGCCAGCATCGACGAGCGGCTCAACGAGAACGCCTACATCGTCCCGGGCCTCGGCGACGCCGGCGACCGCCAGTTCGGCGCGGTCTAGGGCATGCGGTTCGGGGTGCTCGGCACCGGCCACTGGGCGACCGAGGTGCACGCCACCTCCCTCGCCGGGCACCCGGACGCCGAGCTGGTCGGCGTGTGGGGCCGGGACCTGGCCAAGGCGAAGGCGGCCGGCGCGCAGTTCGACGTCATGGGCACCGACGACGTGGACGCGCTGCTGGCCGACGTCGACGCGGTGAGCTTCGCGCTGCCGCCGGACGTCCAGGCACCGCTCGCCGAGCGGGCCGCCGCGGCCGGCAAGCACCTGCTGCTGGAGAAGCCGGTCGCGCTGTCGACCGAGGCCGCCGACCGGGTGGTCGCCGCCGTCGAGGCCGCCGGCGTCGCCTCGGTGGTGTTCTTCACCAACCGCTTCCGGACGGCGACCTCCACCTGGCTCGAGCAGGCCGCACGCACCACGCTCGCCGGCGGTGCGGTCACCTGGCTGGGCCGGCTGGCCGGCGGGCCGTTCGACACCCCGTGGCGGCGGGAGCACGGCGCCCTCTGGGACGTCGGTCCGCACGCGCTCTCGCTGCTCGTCCCGGCGCTCGGCCCGGTCACCGCCGTGCAGGCCGGCGCGGGCCAGGGCGACACCGTGCACCTGGTGCTCACCCACC
The DNA here is from genome assembly GCF_947486615.1 of uncultured Modestobacter sp. Lineage (GTDB taxonomy): Bacteria > Actinomycetota > Actinomycetes > Mycobacteriales > Geodermatophilaceae > Modestobacter. The sequence continues at coordinate 301,395 of NZ_CANKUD010000002.1, read as the reverse complement.
CGGAGGGTCGGGCGAGCACCGTGACCGTCTCGGCGACCGTCGCCGAGCTGGCCACCGGGATCGACACCTGGGTGCACGGGGACGCCGGCCGGCTGGTGCTGCTGCCCGAGTCCGGCACCGCGGTCGAGGCCCACGCCGTGGCCGTCGACGAGCTGCAGGCGGCCGCGCTCACCGGTGGCGCGCACCCCTGTGACGCCGCGTTCGGCCGGGACGTCGTCCGGGTGCTCGACGCCGCACAGCGGTCGCTGCGCTCGGGCTGCCGGGAGACCGTCGGCGGATGAGCGATCGCGGGGGGCTGCTCGGCTGGTACGTGCCCACCGGGCGGATCCGGCGCAGCGATTGGTGGGTCCGCTACGTGCTGCTCATCGGCCTGCTCGGGTTGATGGCCTCGGTCATCGACGCGCAGTGGTTCCCGGACAGCTACCCGCGGTTCGAGGACCGGGAGGGCTCCGCGGACCTCGCCGACGTCCTGTGGTTCTTCCCCGACCAGGGCGGACCGGTCACCGCCGTGGTCGGGCTCGTGCTCACCGTGCCGAACATCGCGGCCACCGTCACCCGGCTGCACGACCGCGACCACTCGGCCTGGTGGCTGCTGTGGGGCCTGTTCCCGGTCGTCGGCTGGCTGGTGCTGCTGATCACCTGCGGCTTCCTCGGCACGCAGCCGCACGCCAACCGGTACGGGCCGCCTCCTCGCTGACCGCCGGTGGCGCCAGGCACACTGGCGGGGTGAGCTTCTGGCAGTGGTACGTGCGCCGCGGGCGCATCGACCGGCGCACCTGGTGGCTGCAGTACGCCCTGCCGCTGGCGGTGCTCAGCGTCCTGGCCCTGTTCGCCGACGTGGCGCTTGGCAACAGCGACGTCGAGCTGATCGCCACCGGCCAGACCGGCTACGGACCGCTCGTCACCGCCACGGGCCTGCTGACCCTCCCGGCGTCCATCTCCGGTGGGGTGACCCGGCTGCACGACCGCGGGATGGCCGCCTGGTGGCTGCTCATCGGGCTGGTGCCGCTGGTCGGCTCGGTGGCGCTGCTGGTGCTCACCGGCTTCCTGCGTGGGGACGGCGGCCCGAACCGCTACGGCCCCGCCCCCGGCACGGCGGTCACCCCGGCCGGACCCGATCAGCCACCTACGCCGCCGCCGTACTCGGTGCCGCCGACCGCACCGCCCGGACCCCCAGCGCCGCCGCCGTCCGCGCCGCCCTACTGGGGCTGACCCCGTCGGTGCCCGGCTCGCGGCGCGCGCCGGCGGTCCGTGATCGCTGTCGAGCCGCCCAGCAGCCCGTCAGGAGCGGACGGGATGCCATCGACCGCGGGAGAGAGTCGCAGGTGGGTGCTGCGTGTCGCTCTTCCGGGGGACACCGTCAGGGGGGTCTTGCCGCCAGGATGAGCCGCCGCCCGCTCCCGGCGGCCTCGTCCCGAGCAGAAGAGGGTTCGCATGAGCTTCGGCAACTGGTATGTCTCCCGCGGCCGGATCACCCGCCGCACCTTCTGGCTGCACTACTTCCTGCCGATCCTGGCGGTCTCGGTGCTCGCCGGGCTGCTGGACATCGCATTCGGGTTCACCTCGTTCGACACCAGCACCGCGGACTCGACGTCCTACTCGTTCGACACGACGAGCGGGCCGATCGGACTGGTGGTGAGCCTGCTGACCCTGGTGCCGTCGGTCTCCTCGACCGTCACCCGGCTGCACGACCGGGGCCACTCGGCCTGGTGGCTGCTGTTCCTGCTGCTGCCGGTCATCGGGTGGATCGTGCTGATCGTGCAGACCTGGTTCCTGCCCGGTCAGCCGCACGACAACGGGTACGGCCCGCTCCCGGCCGGGCGGCAGCCGATGGCGGACCCGGCCTACCCGACGTCCTACAGCTGAGGGCCGAACCGCCGGTCGCCGGCGGCGCACGACGAGGTGTGCCGACGGCGGACCGGGCGGTCAGACCCCCAGGGCGGCAGCCATCTCCGTGCGCAGCCGGTCCAGCTCGGCCGCCCCGCGGGTGCGGGCGGCCGGCAGCCCCGTGGCGTCCGGCACCGGGACGACGGCCTCCAGGTAGGCCTTGAGCTTGGGCTCGGTGCCGCTGGGGCGGACGATCACCCGCACGCCGTCCCCGGTCAGCCGGACGGCGTCCAGCGGCGGGTCGGCGTGCGCGAGGTCGACCACCTGGACCGGGCGGCCGAGCAGCTGTGCGGGTGGCTGGGCGCGGAGCCGGGCCATCGCGTCGGAGATGAGCGTGAGGTCCTCGACCCGCACCGACAGCTGGCCGGTGGCGAACAGCCCGTGCTCGACCGCCAGCTCGTCGAGCCGGTCGGTCAGCGTCCGGCCCTCGGCCGCGAGCTCTGCGGCGAGCAGGGCGACGGCCAGCGCCGCGGAGACGCCGTCCTTGTCGTGCGCGACCGTGGGGGAGACCGCGTAGCCCAGCGCCTCCTCGTAGCCGAACACCAGCGGCGCCGCGGCGGAGCCGGCCCGGATGATCCACTTGAAGCCGGTCGGGGTCTGCTCGAACGGCACACCGTGCGCCGCGGCGAGGGCGCCGAGCAGGGAGCCGCTGACCAGTGAGTTGGCGTAGGTGCCCTGCGCCCCGCGGCGGAGCAGCCAGTCGCCCAGCAGCACGCCGACCTCGTCGCCGGTGAGCTGGCGCCCGCCCACGACCACCGAACACCGGTCGGCGTCCGGGTCCTCGGCGATCGCGACGTCGGCACCGGTACGGCTGGCCAGCGCGGTCAGCAGGTCGACCGCGCCCGGCTCCTCCGGGTTCGGGAAGGCGACCGTCGGGAACGCCGGGTCGGGCCGGTCCTGCTCGGTGACGCAGTGCAGGGCGGCGAAGCCGGCGGCCTCGAACACCCGCTGCGTGGTCGCCGACCCGACGCCGTGCATCGCGGTGTAGGCCACCACGAGACGCCGGCGGGCCACGGCGTCCACCCGGTCGGGGTCCAGAGCGGCCACCACCGCGGCGACGTAGTCGGCCTCGACGTCGTCGCCGAGGGTGTTCCAGTCGTCGGAGAGCGGCAGCTCGCGGGCCGGGCCGGCGGCGGCGATCGCGGCCTCGATCTCCCGGTCGGCCGGCGGCACCAGCTGGGCGCCGTCGGCGAGGTAGACCTTGTAGCCGTTGTCCTGCGGCGGGTTGTGGCTGGCGGTCACCATCACCCCGGCCACCGCGCCCAGGTGCCGGACGGCGAAGGACAGCACCGGCGTGGGCAACGGGCGGGGCAGCACCGACACGGCGAACCCGGCGCCGGCGAGCACCGCGGCCGACACGTGCGCGAACTCGTCGGAGCGGTGCCGGGCGTCGTAGCCGATCACCACGCCGCGGCCGCCCTGCCCGGAGTCGACCAGGTACCGGGCGAGCCCCGCGGCGGCGCGGCTGACCACGGCGGCGTTCATCCCGGCCGGGCCGGCGCGCAGCGGGCCGCGCAGCCCGGCGGTGCCGAAGGTCAGCGGGCCGGTGAACCGGCGGGCCAGCTCCGCCGTGTCACCGGCGGCGACCAGCGCCTCGATCTCGGCCCGGTCGCCGGCGTGCGGGTCGGCGGCGGCCCAGGCGCGGGCGTCGTCCAGCAGGTCGGTCATCGCGGGCCTCCACTGGGCTGGACCGGGCCCTGGGCGGCCTCGACCACGTCGACGTCCACGCCGGGCAGGGTGTACTCCCCGCCCACCCGGGCGTGCACCGGGTCGGCCGGGTTCGCCTCGCCCTGGGCGGCGATCAGCTCGTCGGCGTACGCCTCGGCGTCGTCGGCCGGCTCGTAGCCCAGCGCGCGGGCGGCGGTGAGGTCCCACCAGCCGCGGGTGTTGGCCGACACGCCCCAGACGACCCGGTAGCCGGGGGAGGGCGTGCGCAGTGCGGCGTCGACCAGCCGCACGGTGTCGCCGGGGGAGAGCCAGGTGGCCAGCTGCCGCACCGAGGTGGGCCGGGGGAAGGCGCTGCCGATCCGCAGGCAGACGACGTCGAGGCCGTAGCGGTCGGCGTACAGCGAGCCGAGCGCCTCCATCGTCACCTTGGCCACCCCGTAGTAGGTGTCCGGCCGCGGCGGGGCGTCGGCCTCGGTGAGCAGGCCGGAGGACGGCCGGGCGGTGAAGCCGCTGGCGTGGTTGCTGCTGGCCAGCACGACGCGGCCGACGCCGGCGCGGCGGGCGGCCTCCAGCGCGGTGCGGGTGGTCTCGATGTGCGAGCGCACGATGGCCGGCCAGGTCGCCTCGCCGAGGATCCCGGCCAGGTGCACGACCGCCGAGGCGCCCTGGGCCGCGGCCGTGACCGCATCCAGGTCGGCGGCGTCGGCGACCAGGTGCTCCTCGCCCGGGCGCGGCTGCTCGATCGGGACGACGTCCAGGCTGCGCACCGCCCAGCCCCGCTCGGGCAGCCCGCCGCGCAGCGCCGTCCCGAGCCCGCCGGCCGCGCCGGTGACCAGGACCGGACCGGTCACGCTGCTCGACGGGGCGCTCCCGGGGCCCGCTCCGCTCACGGCATCCGGCCGATCAGCTCGACCAGGAAGCTGCCGAGCCGGCCGGCCGCGGCCTTGCCCGCCTCCAGCACCTCGAGGTGGTCCAGCGCCTCGCCGGTGATGCCGGCCGCGGCGTTGGTGACCATCGACAGGCCGAACACCTCCATGCCGGCGGCCCGGGCAGCGATCGCCTCCAGCGCGGTGGACATGCCGACCAGGTCCGCGCCCAGCGTGGTGAGCATCCGGATCTCGGCCGGGGTCTCGAAGTGCGGGCCCGGCAGCGCGGCGTAGACGCCCTCGGCCAGCGACGGGTCGATCTCCCGGGCCAGCGTGCGCAGCCGGGCGGAGTACAGGTCGGTGAGGTCGACGAAGGTGGCGCCCACCAGCGGCGAGCGGGCGGTCATGTTCAGGTGGTCGCTGATCAGCACCGCCTGGCCGACCCGGTGCTCGGGGCGCAGCCCGCCGGCGGCGTTGGTGAGGACGACGGTGCGCACCCCGGCCGCGGCGGCGGTGCGGATGCCGTGCACCACCGGCTCGACCCCGCGGCCCTCGTACAGGTGGGTGCGGCCCAGGAAGAGAAGCACCTTGCGCTCGCCCACCTGGACCGAGCGGATCTCCCCGCCGTGCCCGGTGACGGTCGGGGCGGCGAACCCCGGGAGGTCGCCGATGGCGACGCTGGCCAGCGTCTCGCCGAAGGCGTCGGCGGCGGGCGCCCACCCGGACCCCATCACCACGGCGACGTCGTGGCCGTCGCCGAGGGCGGCGGTCAGCTCGGACGCGGCGCTGGCGGCCAGGGCGGTCGGGTCGGCAGGCTGGGCGGCGGCAGGCTGGCTCACCCCGTGAGCATAGGAAGCAGCACCCACAGTTCACCGCCCGGCGGGTGTCGGACGCCGTCCCTAGACTCCCCGGCGTGCAGATCCCCTTCCACGCCTCCGAGCGGGCCAGCCTGGGGGTGGAGTGGGAGCTGCAGCTGATCGACCCGCAGACCCGCGAGCTGACCGCCGGCGCCACCGAGATCCTCGCCGAGCTCACCCCCGAGGGCCTCGACGAGCACCCCAAGGCCAAGCACGAGCTGCTGCAGTCGACCGTGGAGATCATCACCGGGGTCTGCACCACGGTCGCGGAGGCCAAGGCCGACCTGGCCGGCACGCTCGCCGAGGTGGTCGCCGCCGCCGAGCGCCGGGGCCTGGGGGTCATGTGCGCCGGCAGTCACCCCTTCACCCGGTGGGACTCCCAGGAGATCTCGCCCAAGGAGCGGTACACCCAGCTGGTCGAGCGGATGCAGTGGCTGGCCCGACGGTTGCAGATCTTCGGCGTCCACGTGCACGTCGGCGTCCGCTCACCCGACAAGATCATCCCGATCGTCAACGCGCTCACCCAGTACGTGCCGCACTTCCTGGCGCTGTCGGCGTCCTCGCCCTACTGGGCCGGCTGCGACACCGGGCTCGCCTCGGCGCGCACCAAGGTCTTCGAGGCCATGCCGACCGCGGGGCTGCCCTACCAGCTCGACGACTGGGCGCACTTCGAGGAGTACATGGGCACGCTGATCGACGCCGGGGCGATCGAGAGCGTCCGCGAGGTGTGGTGGGACATCCGCCCGCACCCGGACTTCGGCACCGTGGAACTGCGGATCTGCGACGGGCTGCCCACCCTCGACGAGGTCGGCGCGGTCGCCGCGCTCGCGCAGTGCCTGGTCGAGCAGTTCGACACCCAGCTCGACCGCGGCTACACCCTGCCCTCGCCGGCCGACTGGGTCGTGCGGGAGAACAAGTGGCGGGCCGTGCGCTACGGCCTGGACGCCGAGATCGTCGTGGACGAGCAGGGCACCGTGCGGCCGGTGCGGGAGGCGATCGCCGACGTGGTCGAGGAGCTGCTGCCCACCGCGCGCAAGCTCGGCTGCGAGGCCGAGCTCACCGACGTCCGGCGGGTGCTCGCCACCGGTGGGTCCGCCGGGCGGCAGCGAGCGGTCGCGGCCGCGCACGACGGCGAGCTGGCGCCGGTGGTCGACAGCCTGCTGGCCGAGCTCCGCGACGGGCTGCCCTCGTGACCGGAGCACCGACCCCCGACGACCGGCACGACCAGGCAGGCCGGGCGGTCGATACCTGGGCGCAGGCGCACCAGCCGGAGCTGGTCGCCGTCCGCCGGCACCTGCACGCCCACCCCGAGCTGGGCTTCGCCGAGCACGAGACGACCGCCTTCCTGGAGCAGCGGCTCACCGCGGCCGGCCTGGCGCCGCGGCGGCTGAAGTCGGGCACCGGGCTGGTCTGCGACGTCGGTGGCGACCCGGACGCCGGCCCGGTGGTGGTGCTGCGCGCCGACATCGACGCACTGCCGCTGACCGACCTGAAGGACGTGCCGTACGCCTCCACCCGCGAGGGGCTCTGCCACGCCTGCGGCCACGACGTGCACACCACCGTGCTGCTCGGGGTCGCGCAGGCACTGGCCTCGCTGGACGGGCTGCCGGGCACCGTGCGCTGCGTGTTCCAGCCGGCCGAGGAGCAGGTGCCCGGCGGTGGGCTGGAGGTCGTGGACGAGGGCGTGCTGGCCGGGGCGACCCGGGCCTTCGCGCTGCACTGCGACCCCTCGCTGCCGGCCGGCCAGGTCGGCCTGCGCACCGGGGCGATCACCGCCGCGTGCGACCGGGTCGAGGTGACCCTGACCGGGCCGGGAGGGCACACCGCGCGGCCGCAGCTGACCGTCGACCTGGTGCACGCCATGGGGCGGGTGGCCACCGAGGTGCCGGGCCTGCTGTCCCGGCTGGTCGACCCGCGGGCGAGCCTCTCGCTGGTCTGGGGCGCGATCACCGCCGGGGTCGCGGCGAACACCATCCCGGAGACCGGTCAGCTGCGCGGCACCCTGCGGGTGCTCGACCGGTCGGTGTGGGACGAGGCCGAGGACCTCGTGCGCCGGCTGGTCACCGAGGTCGCCGGGGCGTCGGGGGCCGCGGTGTCGATCGAGTACGTGCGTGGCGTGCCGCCGGTGGTCAACGACCCGCGCAGCGTGGCGCTGCTGCGGTCGGCCGCGCTGGAGACGGTGGGCAGCGACGGGGTGGCGGTCTCCCCGCAGAGCATGGGCGGGGAGGACTTCGGCTGGTTCGCCGAGGTGCTGCCCATCGCGCTCGCCCGGCTCGGGACGCACGGCGGCGGCACCCCGCTGGACCTGCACCGGGGCACCTTCGACGTCGACGAGCGGGCGATCGGGGTCGGGGTGCGGCTGCTGGCCCGCACCGCGCTGCACGCCCTGACCGCGGACGCGGTGGCACCCGCACGGTAGGGAAGGGCCCCGGATCGTGTAGATCTTGGGCCGACGCGCGTCGTCCACGAGAGGCGGGGACCCGACGATGAGTTCCACCGACCACCCGACCGCGCCGGCCGGCCGGCCACCCGCCGAGCCACCGGCGCCCGACGTCCTGACGCTGGCCGGGGACTTCCCCGCCGCCACCCGGGACCAGTGGCGCGACCTGGTGGCCGGGGTGCTGCGCAAGGCCGGGCGGGAGCAGCTGCCCGACCCGGTCGAGGACGCGCTGGCGCGCACCGTCGCCACCGGGGTGACCGTGGCACCGCTCTACACCGCCGCGGACGCCGGTGACCTGCCGGCGCTCGCCGGGGTGCCGGGGCTGCCGCCGTTCGTGCGCGGCTCCCGGGCCGGCGCGGCCGGGGTGACCGCGGCCGGGGGAGCCGACCCCGACGTCCCCGCCGGGTGGGACGTGCGGCAACGGCACGCCGACCCCGACGTCGCGCGCACCCGGGAGGCGATCGCCGCGGACCTGGAGAACGGCGTCTCCTCGCTGTGGCTGGTCGTCGGGGACGGCGCCGTGCCGGCCGGCGCGCTCGGTGAGGTGCTCGCCGACGTCCTGCTCGACCTCGCGCCGGTGACCCTGCAGGGCGGGGTACCGGCGGCGGAGGCGTTCCTGGCGCTGGTCGAGGGCCGCACCGACCTGGCGCCCGGCGGCTGCCTGGGGATGGACCCGTTGAGCGTCCAGGCGGCGACGGGGGAGCCGCAGGACCTGACCGGCCTGGCCGACCTGGCCCGCCGCGCGCCGGCCGGCTGGCGCACGGTCGTCGCCGACGGCACCGTCTTCGCCGACGCCGGGGGCTCGGCGGTGGAGGAGCTCGGCTGCGCGGTCGCCGCCGGGGTGGCCCACCTGCGGGCACTCACCTCCCAGGGCCTGGACGTGGCGGACGCGTTCGGCCAGCTGGAGTTCCGGCTGTCGGCGAGCGCCGACCAGTTCACCACCATCGCCGCGCTGCGGGCCGCCCGCCGGATGTGGGACCGGGTGGGCGAGGCCAGCGGGGTGCCGGCCGAGGCGCGGGCGATGCGCCAGCACGCGGTCACCTCGAACGTGATGGTCACCCGGCACGACCCGTGGGTGAACATGCTGCGCACCACGGTCGCCTGCTTCGCCGCCGGCGTCGGCGGGGCCGACGTGGTGACGGTGCAGCCCTTCGACGCGGCGCTCGGGCTGCCCGACGCGTTCGCCCGGCGGATCGCCCGCAACACCCAGAGCCTGCTTGTCGAGGAGGGGCACCTCGCCCGGGTGCTCGACCCGGCCGGCGGCTCCTGGTACGTCGAGTCGCTGACCGAGTCCCTGGCCCAGGCCGCGTGGGCGTGGTTCACCGAGATCGAGCGGGCCGGCGGGCTGGCCGCAGCGCTCTCCTCCGGGCTGGTCGCCGACCGCATCGGCGCCGCCTGGGCGGAGCGGCAGGAGCGGGTGGCGCACCGCACGGACGCGATCACCGGGGTCACCGAGTTCCCGAACCCGGCCGAGGTGCTCCCCGAGCGCCGTCCGGCGGCCGAGGCGCTGCCCCCGGCACCGGGCGGGCTGCCCCGGGTGCGGACCGCGGAGGCGTTCGAGGAGCTCCGCGACCGGGTCGAGGCCGTCGACCCCCGGCCGCGGGTGCACCTGGCCACGATCGGGCCGGTGGCCCGGCACACCGCGCGGGCCACCTTCGCCGCCAACCTCTTCGGCGCCGGCGGGCTGCTGGCCCCGACCGGCGACGGGGTGGACGGCCTCGCCGGGACGACGGTGGCCTGCATCTGCGGCACCGACCGCGACCACGCCGACTCCGCCGCCGCGCTCGCCGCCGAGCTGCGGGCCGCCGGTGCCACCCAGGTGTGGCTGGCCGGTCCGCCGTCCCTGGCGGTGGACGGCGTCGACGGCTACCTGCACGCCGGCTGCGATGCCCTGGCCGTGCTCACGGCCGTCCGCGACGAGCTCCTCCCCGGCCATGCCCGGGAGGCCGGCCATGTTCGCCAACATGGCCGGCCGGGCGAGGACGAAGGAACCCCAGACGGCGGCCATGTCGGCGAAGATGGCCGCACGGAGGTGTCGGCATGAGTGCGATCCCCGACTTCGGCGGCCTGGACCTGGGCCACCCGCAGCCGACGGCGACGGCGGACGACTGGGCGAAGGCGTACGCCGACGCCACCGGCCGGGACGTCGGCGAGGCGACCTGGCAGACGCCCGAGGGCATCGCCGTCCCGCCGCTGTCCACCCCGGACGACCTGGCCGGCGTCGACTTCCTGGGCACCTACCCGGGCATCGCGCCGTACCTGCGCGGGCCCTACCCGACGATGTACACCACCCAGCCGTGGACGGTGCGGCAGTACGCCGGCTTCTCCACCGCGGCGGCGTCCAACGCCTTCTACCGGCGCAACCTGGCCGCCGGGCAGAAGGGTCTCAGCGTCGCCTTCGACCTGCCCACCCACCGCGGCTACGACTCCGACCACCCGCGGGTGCTCGGCGACGTCGGGATGGCCGGGGTGGCGATCGACTCGATCCTGGACATGCGGCAGCTGTTCGACGGCATCCCGCTGGACAAGATGAGCGTCTCGATGACGATGAACGGCGCCGTCTTGCCGGTGCTGGCGCTCTACGTCGTCGCGGCGGAGGAGCAGGGGGTGAGCCCGGACCAGCTCACGGGGACGATCCAGAACGACATCCTCAAGGAGTTCATGGTCCGCAACACCTACATCTACCCGCCCAAGCCGTCGATGCAGCTGATCAGCGACATCTTCAGCTTCACCGCCGCGCGGATGCCGCGGTTCAACTCGATCTCCATCTCCGGGTACCACATCCAGGAGGCCGGGGCGACGGCCGACCTGGAGCTGGCCTACACCCTCGCCGACGGGGTCGAGTACCTGCAGGCGGGCAAGGCCGCGGGCCTGGACGTCGACGCGTTCGCGCCCCGGCTGAGCTTCTTCTGGGGCATCGGGATGAACTTCTTCATGGAGGTCGCCAAGCTCCGCGCCGGCCGGCTGCTGTGGGCGAAGCTGGTGCGCGAGGCCGGTGCGCAGAACCCGAAGTCGATGTCGCTGCGCACCCACTGCCAGACCTCGGGCTGGTCGCTCACCGCGCAGGACGTCTACAACAACGTCGTCCGCACCTGCCTGGAGGCGATGGCCGCCACCCAGGGGCACACCCAGTCGCTGCACACCAACGCCCTGGACGAGGCGCTGGCGCTGCCCACCGACTTCTCCGCCCGGATCGCCCGCAACACCCAGCTGCTGCTGCAGCAGGAGTCCGGGACGACGCGGGTCATCGACCCGTGGGGCGGGTCGGCGTACGTCGAGAAGCTGACCGCCGACCTGGCCCGCCGGGCGTGGGCGCACATCGAGGAGGTCGCCGCGCACGGCGGCATGGCGCAGGCGATCGACGACGGCATCCCGAAGCTGCGGATCGAGGAGGCCGCCGCGCGCACCCAGGCGCGGATCGACTCCGGCCGGCAGCCGGTCATCGGGGTGAACAAGTACCGGGTGGAGGCCGACGAGGCGGTCGAGGTGCTGCGGGTCGACAACGCCGACGTGCTGGCCCAGCAGAAGGCCAAGCTCGCCGAGCTGCGCGCCTCCCGGGACGGGGCCGCGGTGACCGAGGCGCTGGGCCGGCTGACCGACGCCGCCCGCGCCGCGGCCGAGGGACGGCGGGGCAGCGACCTGGACGCGAACCTGCTCAAGCTGGCCGTGGACGCCGCCCGGGCGAAGGCGACGGTGGGCGAGATCTCCGACGCGCTGGAGGCGGTGTACGGCCGGCACTCCGGGCAGGTGCGCACCATCTCCGGCGTCTACCGCGACGAGGCAGGGGGATCGGGTCCGGTGGAGGACACCCGCGCGATGGCGGCCGCGTTCGCCGAGGCCGAGGGCCGCCGGCCGCGGATCCTGGTGGCCAAGATGGGCCAGGACGGCCACGACCGCGGGCAGAAGGTGATCGCCACCGCCTTCGCCGACCTCGGCTTCGACGTCGACGTCGGCCCGCTGTTCCAGACCCCGGAGGAGGTCGCCCGGCAGGCGGTCGAGGCCGACGTGCACGTCATCGGGGTCTCCTCCCTCGCCGCCGGCCACCTCACGCTGGTGCCGGCGCTGCGGGACGCGCTCGCCGAGCTCGGCGCCGACGACGTGCTGGTCGTGGTCGGCGGGGTGATCCCGCCCGACGACGTCCCGACGTTGAAGGAGATGGGCGCGGCCGCTGTCTTCCCGCCCGGCACCGTCATCGCCGACGCCGCGCAGGACCTGCTGCGCACCCTGTCCACCCGGCTCGGCCACGCTCTGGACCCGGCCACCGCGGACGGGACGTGAGCCGGCCCGTCGACGTCCCGGCGCTGGCGGAGGGGGTGCTCGCCGGGGAGCGACGGGCGGTGGCGCGGGCGATCACGCTGGTCGAGTCGCGGCGGGCCGACCACCGGGAGGCGGCCCAGGAGCTGCTGGTGCAGCTGCTGCCGCACGCCGGGAAGGCCCGGCGGGTGGGGATCAGCGGGGTGCCGGGGGTCGGCAAGTCGACCTTCATCGACGCCCTGGGCACGGACCTGACCGCGGCCGGGTCGAGGGTGGCGGTGCTCGCCGTCGACCCGTCGTCGGCCCGCTCCGGTGGCTCGATCCTGGGCGACAAGACCCGGATGGCCCGGCTCGCCGTCGACCCGAGCGCGTTCATCCGGCCGGCACCGACCGCGGGCACCCTCGGCGGCGTCGCGCAGGCGACCCGGGAGTCGATGGTGGTGGTCGAGGCCGCCGGGTACGACGTCGTCCTGGTGGAGACCGTCGGGGTCGGGCAGTCGGAGGTGGCCGTCGCCGAGATGGTCGACACGTTCCTGTTCCTCACCCTGGCCCGCACCGGTGACCAGCTGCAGGGGATCAAGCGCGGGATCCTGGAGATCGCCGACGTGATCGCGGTGAACAAGGCCGACGGGCCCGGCGAGGTCGACGCCCGGCGGGCCGCCCGCGAGCTGGCCGGGGCGATGCGCATGCTGCGCGGGGAGGCCGTGCCGGTGCTCACCTGCGCCGGGCTGACCGGTACCGGGCTGGCCGAGGTCTGGGCGCAGGTCGTCACGCACCAGGACCGGCTCCAGGCCGCGGGGGAGCTGGACGGACGACGCCGGGCGCAGCAGGTGCGCTGGACCTGGCAGCTGGTCCGGGACGGGCTGGAGCACCAGCTGCGCGAACACCCGGCCGTGCGGTCGGCGGCGCCGGAGCTCGAGGCCGCGGTGCTGGCCGGAGAGCTCACCCCCGCGCTCGCCGCCCAGCAGCTGCTCGACGCCTTCGCCTCGCCGCGCTGAGGCCTCGAGAGCCCCATGGGGTGGCCCGCCCGCGTGGGTGGGCGACGCGTGTGGTCCGGGCAGGGACAATGGGCGGGCACCCGTCAGACCACGCTTGGAGCAACGACCATGACCCGCATCGTGATCATCGGCGGCGGCCCGGCCGGCTACGAGGCCGCGCTCGTCGCCGCCCAGCTCGGCGCCGACGTCACCGTCGTCGAGCGCGACGGCATCGGCGGGGCCAGCGTGCTGACCGACTGCGTGCCGTCCAAGACCTTCATCGCCTCCGCCGGCGCCATGACCGCCGTCCGGGACTCCGTCACCCTCGGCGTCACCGGCACGGAGCTGGGGCGGGCCGCCCTCGACCTCGGGGCGGTCAACACCCGGATCAAGGGGCTGGCGGTCGCCCAGTCCGCCGACATCCACCACCGCCTGGAGTCCGAGGGGGTGCGGATCATCCGGGGCGCCGCCCGGCTCGCCGACGAGGTGCGTGGGCTGACGGTGCACCGGGTCGAGGTCCTGGACGTCGACGGGCGGGTCACCGAGACGCTGGAGGGCGACGTCGTCCTGATCGCCACCGGCGCCGACCCCCGGGTGCTCCCCGGCGCCGAGCCGGACGGCGAGCGGATCCTCTCCTGGCGCGACGTCTACGAGCTCGAGGAGATGCCCGAGCACCTGGTGGTCATCGGTTCTGGTGTCACCGGGGCGGAGTTCGCCTCCGGCTACCTGGAGGCCGGCGTCCCGGTCACCCTGGTGTCCTCGCGCGACCAGGTGCTGCCGGGGGAGGACGCCGATGCCGCAGCCGTCGTCGAGGAGGTCTTCCAGTCCCGGGGCGGCCGGATCGCCGAGCGCAGCCGGGCACAGAGCGTCGTGCGCACCGAGAAGGGCGTGCGGGTCGAGCTCACCGACGGCCGCGTCGTCGAGGGCTCGCACGCGCTGATGACCGTGGGCACCGTGCCCAACACCGAGGGGCTGAACCTGGAGGCCTGCGGGGTCGAGGTGACCAAGGCGGGGCACATCGTCGTCGACCGGGTCTCCCGGACCACCGTCGCCGGCATCTACGCCGCCGGTGACGTCACCGGGGTGTTCCAGCTCGCGTCGGTCGCGGCCATGCAGGGCCGCATCGCCATGTGGCACGCCCTCGGCGAGGCCGTCGCGCCGATCCGGCTGAAGACCGTCTCGGCCAACGTCTTCACCCACCCGGAGATCGCCACCGTCGGGGTGCAGGAGAAGTCGCTCACCGAGGGCGCGGACGTCGAGGTGATCCGGCTGCCGCTGGTCACCAACGCCCGGGCGAAGATGGGTGACCTGCACAGCGGGTTCGTGAAGCTCTACGCCCGCCGCTCGACCGACGTCGTCATCGGCGGGGTGGTCGTCGCGCCCGGGGCGTCGGAGCTGATCCTGCCCATCGCGCTGGCGGTGACCAAGGGGCTGACCGCCGGCGACCTCGCGCAGACGTTCGCGATCTACCCGTCGCTGTCGGGCTCCATCACGGAGGCCGGCCGCCGGCTGATGGGCATCGAGGACGAGCACAGCTGAGGGCTGACCGGGGCGTGGCGTGAGACAGCGGCACGGAGGAGTGTCGACCGGTACTTGGCGCGCCGGTGGGACGAGTTCCCGCCGTTCGTTCCAGTTCCGGGGGCGCGGTGCCGATCCTGAACGAGGTACCTCCACTCGGTCAGGAGCTCTTCATGCACGTGCACACCCGGTTGCCCTTCCATCCGGTGGGTCTGGTGGCAGCTGCCGTCGTGCTGGCCTCGATGCTCGTGACCAGTCCGGCCCCCGCCCGCGCGGACGACCGGACGGCGGCGCCCACCGCTGCCGCCGAGGAGTCGACCCCGTCGGGGACGGCCGCAGGACCTGTGGAGACGGCCACATCGACGGCTGAGGCCGGCGACACCCTGGTGGGTGAACTGGTCCAGGCCTACGCAGACCCGGCACCAGCGGTGTCGGAACACGAGGACGAGACCGGGCACGGCGAGACCGGGCACGGCGAGACCGGGCACGACGAGACCGGGCACGATGAGACCGGGCACGACGAGACCGGGCACGATGACACGCTGCTCAGCTGGGTGCAGACCGGGTCGGGGGAGACCGTCCGGGTGTCCACCACGGACGTGGGCGACGTCGAGAGCGGCGCGACCGTCCAGGTGACGTTGGGTGCCGAGGTGCAGGACGCGGCCGCGATCGAGGGCATGGAGCCGGCACACGAGCTCCTCAGCACCCAGGTCGTGGCGCCGGCCGACCAACCGGCGACGGCGCCGGCCGTGGGGGCCGTCAACCACGAGGTGACCGTCGTCCTCCTGCAGCCAGGCGACGCCGCCCGGGACTCCACCACCCTGGCGGCTGTCACGGGTGGGGTGAGCGGTGCGGTGGCCGACTTCTGGCAGGAGCAGACCGCCGGCGCAGTGCGCTTCGGGGTGGTCGCCGGCTTCGACTGGACGACGACGACGGCCACCTGCAGCGACCCGTTCGCCCTGTGGCGAGCCGCTGCCGATCGAGCTGGCTGGACCGCAGGAGACGGCAAGCACCTGCTGGTCTACGTGCCAGCCGGAGCGCCCGGCTGCAGCTACGGACTCGGCACGCTCGGTACGAGTGCCGCGAGCGGCGGACTCGCCTACGTCCAGGCAGCGGCCACGTCGGTGGTCGCGCACGAGTTCGGGCACAACCTCGGACTGAACCACTCCTCGCAGCTCCAGTGCGCGGGGACGGTGGAGGAGGTCGGGTCCTCGGGCTGCCAGATCAGCTCCTACCGCGACTACTACGACGTCATGGGCATCTCCTGGGACCAGGTGGGCAGTCTGAGTGCCCTCCAGGCGAACGCTCTCGGGGTCCTGCCGGCCGGCCAGCAGGCGGAGATGACGTCGTCCTCGGCAGCGGCGAGCTACACGCTCTCGCCGATCTCCGGGTCCAGCGGCACGCGCGCAGTGAAGCTGACCGCCTCCACCGGGGCGACCTACTGGCTGGAGTACCGGCCGGCCAGCGGCCGGGACAGTTGGCTCACCAGCAACGCCAACGTGGTGGGTGTGCAACCGGGGGTGCTCCTGCGCCGGGCGTACGCGGGCGCCGGTGACTCCTCCTTGCTGCTGGACGCCAGTCCGTCCGGCGAGATCTCCTGGGAGCGCGACACGGTCACGGTGCTCCCCGTCGGCTCGGAGGTCGCGTTGGCCGGTGGCCAGTTCCGGGTCAAGGTGACCGGCGTCAGCGGTACGACTGCCGCCGTGGACGTGCGGCCGGCGAACAGGCTGCCCGTGGCCAGCTGGGATGCGCTGTCGGTGTCGGGTTCGACGTTGTCGGTGCGGGGGTGGGCGTTCGACCCGGATCAGCCGTTGGTGTCCGGTGCGGTGCACGTGTACGTGGATGGTCGGGGTGCGTCGTTGAGCGCGTCGGGGACCCGGACCGACGTGGGGCGGGCGTTCCCGGGGGTGGGGGACGCGCACGGGTTCTCGTTCAGCACGACGGTGGCACCGGGGGCACACCGGGTGTGCGTGTTCGCCGTCGATGTGGACCTCCCGTCGAAGAACACCTCGCTGGGCTGCCGGTCGATCACCCGGCAGCAGGCGCTGCCGGTGGCGAACTGGGATGCGCTGTCGGTGTCGGGTTCGACGTTGTCGGTGCGGGGGTGGGCGTTCGACCCGGATCAGCCGTTGGTGTCCGGTGCGGTGCACGTGTACGTGGATGGTCGGGGTGCGTCGTTGAGCGCGTCGGGGACCCGGACCGACGTGGGGCGGGTGTTCCCGGGGGTGGGGGACGCGCACGGGTTCTCGTTCAGCACGACGGTGGCACCGGGGGCACATCGGGTGTGCGTGTTCGCCGTCGATGTGGACCTCCCGTCGAAGAACACCTCGCTGGGCTGCCGGTCGATCACCCGGCAGCAGGCGCTGCCGGTGGCGTACTGGGATGCGCTGTCGGCGTCGGGTTCGACGTTGTCGGTGCGGGGGTGGGCGTTCGACCCGGATCAGCCGTTGGTGTCCGGTGCGGTGCACGTGTACGTGGATGGTCGGGGTGCGTCGTTGAGCGCGTCGGGCACCCGGACCGACGTGGGGCGGGCGTTCCCGGGGGTGGGGGACGCGCACGGGTTCTCGTTCAGCAGGACGGTGGCACCGGGACCGCACCGGGTGTGCGTGTTCGCCATCGACGTGGACCTCCCGTCGGGGAACACCTCGCTGGGCTGCCGGTCGATCACCACGAGGTGATCCGGGGAACCGCAGGGGTCAGTCCGACGACCCGGTGATGGTGCAGAGGACGGCGCCGCTGGTGACGGCGGCGCCGACCTCGGCGGCCAGCCCGGACACCGTGCCGGCCTTGTGCGCGACGATCGGCTGCTCCATCTTCATCGCCTCGAGGACGACGACCAGGTCACCGGCGGCGACGGTCGCGCCGTCGGCCACCGCGACCTTGACGATGGTGCCCTGCATCGGTGCGGTGAGGGAGTCACCCGGGTGCCGACAACGACGTTGCCGTGCGTGTCGGCCAGCACCTGCGCCTCGACGTGGCGGGGCTGATCCAGGGCCGCTCCACGGAGCACTCGCCACGCCCGAACGCCGACACGGCCTCCCGGACGGCGGACCGGCAGGTCACCGTGCCGGCGGCAGCGAACGTCCAGGCAGCTCGAATGACGGCTGGGTGATCGATCGGCCGCTGGATCCGGGGGCGCAGCCGCCTCACCCGACGGTCGGCGGTGCCGTCCGGGAAGGGACGAGTGCCTGCTCGGGGGCGCGAGGCACGGCGATCAGCGGTGCCGTCAGCAGCGCGGTCCGCGGGCTCGGTCCCCGGATGCCGTGCGGGCGGGCGATGGCTGTTTCCCGGCCCGGCCCGGGCGCGGCGCCGCCATCCGGACGGGCAACAACGGGAGTCCGCGCGCTCCGCAGGAACGGTTGCTCGACGAACCGGTGCGAGAAGGCCGCGCAGCCGATCGTGACGGCGGTGGACACGGTCAGCAGGAGGAGGAGTCGCTCGACGGCTCCGTTCCCGTCGGGGATGCCCGCCGCGAGCCAGGACCCCACCGGGAGGTGCCACAGGTAGATGCCGTAGCTGACGACGCCCAGGTACGCGATCGGGCGGACCGACAACAGGCGGGTCAGCGCGTTCGGCGTGTGGCAGATGCCGAACAAGGCCACCGCCGCGGACAGGGCCACGAGCGGGAACATGGTCAGCCACGGGATCCAACCGAGCGGTCCGGTCCCATGCAGCATGTCCTCACGTCCCACGACGTACTGGCCGACGTAGAGCGGCGCCCAGATCCCGATGAGGCCGATGACCGTGCAGGCCGGGCCGACCACGAGGGGCACACGCACCCGACGGTGCTCCAGCGACGCCCACAGCCCGGCCACGGCCATGCCCGAGGCGAACTCGTTCATCGTCCCCGCGAGGTTCCGGGCGGCCGCCACCATGACGCCCGGGTCTGCCAGGTCTCCGTAGCGCGCGATGATCCCCATCTTGACCACGGTGGCGGCCAGGAGGACGGCGGGTAGTGCCACCCGCCACCGGTGGCGGACGAACAGCGGCGCGATCAGCGGCAGTGCCAGGTAGAAGGTCACCTCGATGCAGAGGGTCCACGCGACGGCGTTCAACATCAGTGTGGGAGCCACGCTCGGCGGTGCGAACCCGGCGAGGAAGGTCCCGTAGAGGAAGAGGTCTCTCAGGCCGTCCAGTCCGAACAGCATGGCCGGCTGTGCGACGACGACCAGCACCGCCATGTTGAACCAGAACGCCGGGAGGATGCGGCGGAACCGGTTCTCCAGGTAGCGGCGCCGTCGTACCGGCCGCCCGGTCCACGCGGCACGGGCCCACGGCAGGAAGAGGATGAACCCGCTGATGACGAAGAACAGGTCGACGCCCACACCCCCGTTGGTCGCCACCAGGGAGAGCGGCGCCGGGAGCTCCGGCCGGCCGCTCATCCCCCAGTAGTGGAAGAGCAGCACGAGACCGGCGGCTACGGCCCGGATGCCGTCGAGCCCGGCGATGTGTCGGTGCGGACCGTCATGGGCGACCCGGTCGGCGGCACGACGCTGGGGGTTGGTGGCAGCACGGGTCACGGAGGCCTCGCAGGGACGGGGGTGGGGCTGAAAGGTAGCCCCGGCCCAGCGCTCGGACCGGCCGATCGTCCAGCCGGCGGGGATGTCGTCCCAGTCGTCGTCCGATCCGCCCCGGAAGCCCCACCTGCCCCGCGTCGGGACCGGCGGGTCAGGCGTCGCTGATGGTGCAGAGGACGGCGCCGCTGGTGACGGCGGCGCCGACCTCGGCGGACAGCCCGGACACCGTGCCGGCCTTGTGCGCGACGATCGGCTGCTCCATCTTCATCGCCTCGAGGACGACGACCAGGTCACCGGCGGCGACGGTCGCACCGTCGGCCACCGCGACCTTGACGATGGTGCCCTGCATCGGTGCGGTGAGGGAGTCACCCGAGGCGGCCGCCCCGCCACCGCCACGCTTGCGCGGCTTCGAGCCGGCCGCCGCCGGGGCAGCCCCGCCGGTGGCGAGGCCCGCGGGCAGGGACACCTCCAGCCGGCGACCGCCCACCTCCACCACCACGGTCTGCCGCGGCTCGGCGTCCTCGGTGTCGGAGGCGGGACCGTACGGGGGTACCTGGTTGTCCCACTCGGTCTCGATCCACCGGGTGTGCACCGTGAACGGCTCGCTGGTGAAGGCCGGGTCGGCGACGACCGCCCGGTGGAACGGGACGACGGTCGGCATGCCCTCGACGGTCAGCTCGGCCAGCGCCCGGCGGGCCCGCTGCAGCGCCTCGGTGCGGGTGGCGCCGGTGACGATCAGCTTGGCCAGCATCGAGTCGAACGCCCCGGCCACCTCACCGCCGGTCTCGACGCCGGAGTCCCACCGCACGCCTGGACCCTGCGGGATCTCCAGCCGGGTCACCGGACCCGGGGCGGGCATGAAGTTGCGGCCGGCGTCCTCGGCGTTGATCCGGAACTCGAAGCTGTGCCCGCGCGGGGTGGGGTCCTCGGTGATCTCCAGCGGCAGCCCCTCGGCGATCCGGAACTGCTGGCGCACCAGGTCGATGCCGGAGGTCTCCTCGCTGACCGGGTGCTCGACCTGCAGCCGGGTGTTGACCTCGAGGAAGGAGATCGAGCCGTCGGTGCCGACCAGGTACTCGACGGTGCCGGCGCCCACGTAGCCGGCCTCGGCGCAGATCGCCTTGGCCGAGGAGTGGATCCGCTCCCGCTGCTCGTCGGTCAGGAACGGCGCCGGGGCCTCCTCGACCAGCTTCTGGTTGCGCCGCTGCAGTGAGCAGTCGCGGGTGCCGACCACGACGACGTTCCCGTGCGTGTCGGCGAGCACCTGGGCCTCGACGTGCCGCGGCTGGTCCAGGAAGCGCTCCACGAAGCACTCGCCGCGCCCGAACGCGGACACGGCCTCCCGGACCGCGGAGTCGAACAGCTCCGGGATCTCCTCGATCGTCCGGGCCACCTTCAGGCCGCGGCCGCCGCCACCGAACGCGGCCTTGATCGCCACCGGCAGCCCGTGCTCCCGGGCGAAGGCGATGACCTCGTCGGCGTCCGCGACCGGGTCCTTGGTGCCGGGCACCAACGGGGCGCCGGCGCGGGTGGCGATGTGCCGGGCAGCGACCTTGTCACCCAGGTCGATGATCGCCTGCGGCGACGGGCCGATCCAGGTCAGCCCGGCGTCGATGACCGCCTGGGCGAAGTCGGCGTTCTCGGAGAGGAAGCCGTAACCGGGGTGCACCGCGTCGACGCCGGACCGCCGCGCGGCGTCGAGGATCTTGTCGATCACCAGGTAGGAGTCGCCGGGCGTGCTGCCGCCCAGGGCGAAGGCCTCGTCGGCGGCGCGCACGTGCAGGGCGTCCCGGTCGGGCTCGGCGTACACCGCGACGCTGGTCAGCCCGGCGTCCCGGCAGGCGCGTGCGACGCGCACCGCGATCTCGCCGCGGTTGGCGATCAGGACCTTCTGCACGTTCGTTCTCCCTTGAGAGGCATGTCTGGCGGGTGGGCGCCGGGACCGGTCAGCGCTGCCAGAGATCGGTGATCGTGAGGCCGAGCGTGGCCAGCTGGGTGCGCAGCAGCTGCAGCGACAGGCCGACGACCGCGGCCGGGTCGCCCTCGACCCGGCGGACGAACGGGGCGCCGAGCCCGTCGAGGGTGAAGGCGCCTGCGACGGCCAGCGGTTCTCCGGTCGCCAGGTAGGCGTCCAGCTCGGCCGGCGTCGGATCGGCGAAGTGAACCACGGTGGACGAGACCCCGACGTCCCGCCGGACCACCCCGCCGTCCCGGACGTCGAAGACCGCCTGGCCGGTGTGCAGCACGCCGCTGCGCCCGGACATCCGCTGCCAGCGGGTGCGCGCGTCGGCGGCGTCGGTCGGCTTGCCCAGCGGCTGCCCGCGGAACTCCAGCAGCGAGTCGGCGCCGATGACCAGGGCATCGGTCTCGTTCTTCGCCACCGCGCCGGCCTTGGCCGCGGCGAGCAGGGCGACCAGCTCACCGACCCGGGGGGCGCTCACCGTCGACTCGTCGACCCCGCTGACCACGACCTCCGGGTCCAGCCCGGCCTGGCGCAGCAGCTGCAGCCGGGCCGGCGACTGGGAGGCGAGGACCAGGCGCCGGGTCATGCCGGCCGCCCCGACGCACGCCAGCCACCCGGGCCGGCCAGCAGCGGACGGCGGAGCACGTCGGCCCGCTCGGCCCACGCGCCCACCGGGGTGGGCCGGCGGCGCGGACGGCGCTGGGACAGGGACGCCACGACGACGGTCAGCGCGGCGAGCTCCTCCGCGCTCGGCTCACCGCGGAGGACCTGCAGCAGTGGGGTCTGGGCGTCGCTCACAGCGGGATGTTCCCGTGCTTCTTGGCCGGCAGCGTCTGGCGCTTGTTCGCCAGCAGCCGCAGCGCGCGGACGATGTGGATGCGGGTGTGCGAGGGCGGGATCACCGCGTCCACGTACCCGCGATCGGCCGCGATGTAGGGGTTGGCGAGCGTGTCCTCGTACTCGGTGACCCGCTGCGCGCGCAGCGCCTCCGGGTCCTCGGCCGCGGCGAGCTCCTTGCGGTACAGGATGCCCACCGCGCCCTGCGCCCCGATGACGGCGATCTGCGCGGTCGGCCAGGCCAGGTTGACGTCGGCGCCCAGGTGCTTGGAGCCCATCACGTCGTACGCGCCGCCGTAGGCCTTGCGGGTGATCACCGTGAT
This sequence comes from uncultured Modestobacter sp., assembly GCF_947486615.1. GTDB lineage: Bacteria > Actinomycetota > Actinomycetes > Mycobacteriales > Geodermatophilaceae > Modestobacter. Next base: position 279,288 of record NZ_CANKUD010000002.1, on the reverse strand, counting down.
CAGCGGCACGGTCGCCTCGGCGTAGGCGTAGATCAGCTTCGCCCCCCGCCGGATGATCCCGTCCCACTCCTGCGACGTGCCGGGCAGGAAGCCGGGGACGTCGACGAAGGTGAGCACCGGGATGTTGAAGGCGTCGCAGGTGCGGACGAACCGCGCGGCCTTCTCGCTGGCGTCGATGTCCAGCGTGCCGGCGAGCTGGGTGGGCTGGTTGGCCACGACGCCGACCGGCCGGCCCTCGACCCGGCCGAAGCCGGTGAGGATGTTCGGCCCCCACAGCGCCTGCACCTCGAGGAACTCGCCGTCGTCGAGCACGTGCTCGATCACGGTGTGCATGTCGTAGGGCGTGTTCGGCGAGTCCGGGACGAAGGTGTCCAGCTCCCGGTCGGTGTCGGTCAGCGCATCGGGCAGCGCGACGTCCACCGGCGGCACCTCGACCGCCGGCAGCGGGTCGAGGTTGTTGCTCGGGAGGTAGGACAGCAGCGCCTTGACGTAGTCGATCGCGTCGGCCTCGTCCTCGGCGAGGTGGTGCGCCACACCGGACCTGGTGTTGTGCGTGCGGGCGCCGCCGAGCTCCTCGAGCGTGACGTCCTCGCCGGTCACCGTCTTCACCACGTCGGGCCCGGTGATGAACATCTGGCTGGTCTTGTCGACCATCACGATGAAGTCGGTGAGGGCGGGGGAGTAGACGTGACCGCCGGCCGCGGCGCCCATCACCAGCGAGATCTGCGGGACGACGCCGGAGGCGTGCACGTTGCGGCGGAAGATCTCCGCGTAGAGCCCGAGGGAGACCACGCCCTCCTGGATCCGTGCGCCGCCGCCCTCGTTGATGCCGATGACCGGGCAGCCGTTGCGCACGGCCAGGTCGAGCACCTTGACGATCTTCTCGCCGTAGACCTCGCCGAGGCTGCCGCCGAAGACGGTGACGTCCTGGGAGAAGACGCAGACCGGGCGCCCGTCGACGGTGCCGTAGCCGGTGACCACGCCGTCCCCGAACGGGCGCTTGGCGTCCATCCCGAAGTTGGTGGACCGGTGCCGGGCGAACTCGTCGAGCTCGGTGAACGAGCCCGGGTCCAGCAGGGCGTCGATCCGCTCCCGGGCGGTCATCTTGCCGGCGGCGTGCTGCTTCTCCACGGCGCGCTCGGACCCGGCGTGCGTCGCCTCCTCCACCCGCCGCTCGAGGTCGGCCAGCTTGCCGGCGGTGGTGTGCAGGTCGACGTCGGCGGGGACGGGTTCTCCCGCGCTCTCCAGTTCGGCGGCACTCACAGCGCCGTAGCGTAGGTGACGTGCCCGACAGCTCCTCCACCGCAGCTCCTCCCGCCGATCGCCGTCCGCTGGACGCCGCCGCGCTGACCGCCGAGCTGACCGGTTCCGGCGGGCTCTGGCGCCGTGTCGAGGTGGTCGAGGCGATCGGGTCGACCAACGCCGACCTGGTCACCCGGGCCACCGCCGGCGAGCCCGAGGGGCTGGTGCTGGTGGCCGAGCACCAGGTGGCCGGACGGGGGCGGCTGGACCGGGTCTGGACGTCGCCGCCGCGGGCCGGGCTCACCGTCTCGGTGCTGCTGCGCCCCGACGTCCCGGCCGCCCGGCGCGCCTGGCTGTCCCTGCTCACCGGGGTGGCGCTGGCCGAGGCGGTGTCCGAGGTCGCCGGTGTCCGTGCGTCGCTCAAGTGGCCCAACGACCTGCTCGCCGCCGACGGCACCAAGCTGGCCGGCATCCTCGCCGAGAGCGCGGGCACTGCCGTCGTCGTCGGCGTGGGGCTGAACGTCTCGACCCGCCGCGACGAGCTGCCCGACACCGGGACGTCGCTGGCGCTGGCCGCGGGCTCCCCGGTCGACCGGGCCACCGTGCTGCTGGCCTTCCTGCGGGCGTTCCAGCGCCGGTACCAGCGCTGGACGACGGCCCTCGGTGACCCGGTCTCCTCCGGCCTCGCCCAGGACTACCTCGCCTGGTGCAGCACCGTCGGCGCCACCGTCACGGTGACCATGCCGGACGGGTCGGTGCTCGAGGGCGTGGCCGAGGCGGTCGACTGGGACGGCCGGCTCGTGGTGCGCACCCCGGCGGGCCTCCTCGAGCTCGCGTCCGGCGACGTGCGACACGTCCGCAGGAAGTAGTACCGGGGACGGATGACCGAACCCGCGCCGTCGGTCATCCTGGCGGGGTGGCGTACCCCGACAAGGTGCTGGGCGAGGACGAAGAGGTCGTCCGGCACCTGCACCCGCACTGGACGACGATCTTCTGGCCGATCGTGCTGTTCCTGGTCCTGGTCGGCGGGACGTCGTTCGGGGCGGCGCTCGTCCCGGCCGGTGACCAGCAGGCCACCTGGCGGCTGGTGGTCGTGGCGGTCGCCCTCGTCCTCGGGGTGTTCCTGGTCGCTGCCCCGCTGCTGCGCTGGCGGACGACGCACTACGTGATCACCACCCACCGCCTGCTGTACCGCGTCGGCATCCTGGCCCGGTCCGGCCGGGACATCGGCCTGTCCCGGATCACCGACGTCTCCTACCGGCAGACCCTCTGGGAGCGGGTGATCAGGTCCGGCACCGTCTCGATCGAGACGGCGGGGGAGGGTGGCCCGACCGTGTTCTCCTCGATCCCGGACAGCGACGGCGTGCAGCAGCTGCTCAACCAGCTCGTCGAGGAGGACGCCGACCGCCGCGCCCAGGAGGCCGCCGGGCACCTCGGCGGGTTCCGCTGGGACGGTCAGCAGCCGACCCAGCAGTTCTGACCCACCGGCCCCACGCACCCCGGCGGTGCCGGCCGGACCGGTCCGTCACGGCGTGCCGATCGGGTTCTGTCGGAGGGGCGACCTACCGTGCGGGACATGCGGCTGCTGCACACCTCGGACTGGCACATCGGCCGCTCCCTGCACGGCACCGACCTGCTCGCCGAGCAGGAGACGGTGCTCGGCGGGCTCGCCGACGTCGTCGCCGCGGAGGGGGTGGACGTCGTCCTGGTGGCCGGTGACGTCTACGACCGGGCGGTCCCCTCGGCCGACGCGACCGCCGTGCTGGACCGGGTGCTGACCCGGCTCCGCTCCGCCGGCGCAGCGGTCGTGCTGACGCCGGGCAACCACGACTCCGCCCGTCGCCTGGGCTTCGCGGCCGGGCTGCTGGCGGTCTCCGGCGTGCACGTCCGTGCCGCCACGGGGCTGCTCGACGAGCCGGTCCTCCTGTCCGACGAGCACGGGGACGTCGCGATCTACGGGTTGCCGTACCTGGAGCCGGAGGTGGCCCGGCACGAGCTCGGGCTGAGCGAGGCGCGCAGCCACGAGGCGGTGCTCACCGCGGCGATGGACCGGGTGCGCGCCGACCTGTTCCTCCGCCCGGGCACCCGCTCGGTCGTGCTCGCCCACGCCTTCGTCGGCGGCGGGGTGCCCAGCGAGAGCGAGCGGGACATCTGCGTCGGCGGCGTCGACCTGGTGCCCGCGCCCGTCTTCGACGGCGTCGACTACGTCGCCCTCGGGCACCTGCACCGCCCGCAGTCGCTGAGCGACCGGGTGCGGTACAGCGGGTCCCCGCTGGCCTACTCCTTCGGTGAGGCCGGGCAGCAGAAGCAGGCCTGGCTCGTCGACCTGGACGCCGACGGGCTGGCCGGGGTGTGCGCCGTGCCACTGCCCACCCCGCGCCGGCTGACCGTGCTGCGGGGCGAGCTGGCCGAGCTGCTCGCCGACCCCGAGCTGGCCGCGGTCGAGGACCACTTCGTCTCCGCCCAGCTCACCGACCCGGTCCGCCCGGTCGACCCGATGCGCCAGCTGCAGGCCCGGTTCCCGCACTGCGTGCACCTGGAGTGGGCGGGGTCGGCGCAGGGCGGTGACACGCGCAGCTACCAGGAGCGGCTGTCCGGCCGCAGCGACCTTGAGGTCGCCGGCGAGTTCGTCAGCCACGTCCGCGGGGTGCCGGCCACGCCCGGTGAGCTGGCGCTGCTCGGCCGCGCCCTGGCCGCCGCCGCGCACCAGGAGACCCTCGCGTGAGGGTGCACACCCTCTCCCTGACCGCGTTCGGGCCGTTCGCCGACCGGGTCGAGGTCGACCTGGACGACGTCGGCCGCGACGGGCTGTTCCTGCTGTGGGGCCCGACCGGGGCCGGGAAGACGACGTTGCTGGACGCTGTCGTGTACGCCCTCTACGGCACGGTCCCCGGTGCCCGCGGCGAGGAGCGCCGGCTGCGCAGCGACCACGCGGGCCCGGGGGTGCGCACCGAGGTGCGGTGCGAGGTGACCCTCGGCGGTGAGCGGCTGCTGGTGACGCGCCGGCCGGAGCAGCAGCGGCCGAAGTTGAAGGGCACCGGCTGGACCACCGAGCAGGCCCGGCTCACCGTGCAGCGCTGGACGGGTGAGCAGTGGGAGCCGGTCAGCACCCGGATCGACGAGGGGTCCGAGCACCTGCGCAGCCGGCTGGGGCTGTCGGCCGAGCAGTTCTGCCAGGTCGTGCTGCTGCCGCAGGGCGACTTCGCCCGCTTCCTGCGGGCCGAGCCGGAGGACCGGGGACGGCTGCTCCGCACGCTGTTCGACGTCGGCCGGTTCGCCGACGTGGAGAACTGGCTGGCCGACCAGCGCGCGGTGGCCCGGGCGCAGCTGGACGAGGTGCGGCTCCGGGCGAGCACCCTGCTGGCCCGGGTCGCCCAGGTCGCCGACGTCGACGTGCCCGAGGAACTGGCCCCGGAGCTGGTCGGCGCCGCCCCGCAGGCGCACGCCGGCGCCTGGCTGCAGCGTGTCCGCGCCGAGGTCGCCCACCGGCTGCACGAGCGCGAGGCCGCTGCCGAGCAGGCGGCTGCCGAGGTGGCCCGGGTCGATGCCCGGCTCGCCGCCGCCCGGACCGAGGCCGACCGGCACGACCGGCGTGACCGGGCACGAGCCGAGCTCGCCCGACTGCAGGCCGAGGCCGGCGAGCTGGCGCCGCTGCGCGCCGCGCTGGAGGCGGCCCACCGCGCCGAACCGGTGCGGGACGTGCTGGAGGCGGCCGGTCGGGCCGCGCTGGCGGCCGAGACGGCCACCGACCGGCTGACCACCGTGCAGCGGGAGTGGGCTCCGGTGTCGGACGGGCGGGCCGCTGACGTCCTGCTCGCCCGCTCGCTGCGCGACGAGGTGGCCGGACTGCGTGCTTTGCAGCCCGAGGTCGACCGGGCCGACCGGCTCACCGCCGAGGTGGCCCGTGGCCGGCGTCAGGTCGAGGCGCTGGTCACCCGGTGCGCCCACGAGGAGGAGTCGGCCGCCGACTGGCCCGGGCGGCTGGCGGCGCAGGAGGCAGCCGTGGCCGCCGCCGCCGAGGCCGCGGCCGCTCTCCCCGGGCTCACCGCGGAACTGGCGCGCCGCAGGACCGCCCTGGACGCCGCCCGCGCGGTCGGCGCGATGACTGCGCGACTGGAGGAGCGGCGCGTCCGGGCCGCGGCGGCACGGGAGGCGTGGTCGACCGCCCGTGAGCACTGGCTCGACCTGCGTGCCCGCCGTCTGGACGGCATGGCGGCCGAGCTGGCTGCTGGGCTGACCGACGGCGCCGACTGCCCGGTCTGTGGCTCCACCGAGCACCCCCGTCTGGCCGAGCCCACGGGCGCGGTCGTCGGTCAGGCCGACGAGGACGCCGCCCGGGCCGTGGTCGAGCAGCAGGAGGCCGAGCACGGGCGGGTGCAGCAGGCCCTGGAGGAGGACCAGCGTGAGCTGGCCGTGCTGCGCGCCCGGGCCGGCGAGGAGGCGCTGCCCGACCAGGAGGCGGGCGTGGCCGAGGCCGCGCAGGAGGAGGCCGCTGTCCGGCGGCGGTCCGAGACGCTGGACGGAGCCCGCCGCGCGCTGGGCGCGCTGACCGCCGAACGCGATGCGGCCGTTGCCGGGCTCGCCGCGGCACGAGAGGACCTGGTCCTGCGGCGGGCCGAGCTGGCCGCCCAGCAGGAGGCGCTGACCGAGCTCCAGCAGCGCCTCGCCGCCGCGCGGGGCGACGACCCCGACATCGCCACCCGGGTCCGCCGGCTGACCGGTGCGGCCGAGCGCTGCGAGGCCCTGATGGAGGCCGAGACCGCGGAGCTCCGGGCCCGGACCGACGCGGCCGCCGCCCGCCGGCACGCGGAGGAACGGGTCGCCGAGGCGGGCTTCCCGGACCTGCTGAGCGCCGCGGGCGCGCTGCTGGAGCGCGGCCAGGCGGCCACCGTCGGGCGGCGGATCGCCGAGCACGACGAACAGTGGTCGGTGGTCACCGCGACGCTCGCCGAGCCCGAGCTCGCCGACCTGGCCCCGCGGCCCGATCTGGCGGCCCTCGCCGACACCTGCCGCACCACCACGCGTTCCCGGGAGGACGCCGTCGCAGCCCTGGCCGAGGTGCGGCGCTGCACCTCGGCGCTGGACGACCTGGCCGCCGAGCTGACGGCGGTCGAGGTGGAGCTGGACGAGCGGCGCACCGTGGCCGAACAGGCGACCGCGCTCGCCGACCTGGTCAACGGTCGGGGTGCCAACACCCTCAAGATGCGACTGCAGTCCTTCGTGCTCGCCGCCCGGCTGGAGCAGGTCGCCGAGGTCGCCAGCCGGCGGCTGCGGGACATGTCAGGGGGGCGCTACACGTTCCTGCACAGCGACGCCCAGGGGCGGCACGGCGCACGGGGCGGGCTGGGCCTGGACGTGCTCGACGAGTACACCGGCGTGCGGCGGCCGACGAAGACCCTGTCCGGCGGGGAGAGCTTCATGGCCTCCCTCGCCCTCGCCCTCGGACTGGCCGACGTGGTGACCGCCGAGAGCGGCGGGGTGCAGATCGACACCCTCTTCGTCGACGAGGGCTTCGGCACGCTCGACCCACGGTCGCTCGACGCGGTGATGACCGTGCTGGACGAGCTCCGCCGGGGCGGCCGCACCGTCGGGGTGATCAGTCACGTCGAGGAGCTGCGCACCCGGATCAGCAGCCGGCTCGAGGTCGTCTCCGGCCGACAGGGGTCGCGGCTGGCCGCATGACTGCGGCCGACCAGTCAGAGACCGTGCGGGTGCGGGTGCGGGTGCGGGTGCGGGTGCGGGTGCGGGTCAGGCGGCGCCGTCGGTGACGGTCACCGGCTGCGACCCGCTGACCGGCGGGGCGTGCGGTGAGTCCGCCGCGGGGAAGACCCAGCGGCGGTAGGCGAGGTACCGCACGGCGGTGCCCACGACGATCGAGGCGAGGTTCGCCGCCTGCATGACCAGCGCGCCCTCCTGGTCCAGGCCGTACCGGACGCCGGCGACGATGCCCAGGCTCAGCAGCAGGGTCGCACCGTTGATCACGGCGAACAGCACGTACTCACGGCGCAGCCCTGTCCGGGCGCGGTGGGAGAACGACCAGTAGCGGTGTCCCACGTAGGCCACGGTCATCGACACGAGCGTCGAGACGAGCTTGGCGGTGACCGCACCGGTGCCGGTGTGGGCATAGAGGAGCTGGAACAGCCCGACGTCGATGAAGAAGCAGACGACGCCCACGACCCCGAAGGCGCTGAGCTCCTTGAGCAGCAGCCGCCAACTCGTGCCCAGCCGCCTCGCGACCTTCCCCTTCAGCACGCTGGAGACTGTACGGCGGCCTGCCGAGCGCGGGAGGCGCCGGGCAGTGATCGGGTCACGCCGGACAGCTGACCGATCACGCTTCGCGAGCGGTCGTCCGGGACCATTCCGGTGGGCGGCCGTTCGGGTGCCGGTTCGCGCGCCGACATCGCTCAGCACGAGGCCTGCTGCCCCTGGTGGAGGGGGCCGTCGGCGAGGTCGGCCGGACGCTCGATGGTTGCGACCAGCGCACGCCGCCGGCGACCAGGCGCGATGGTCGGGTCGTCGGCACGATCGTCGGTCCCGCACCGCACCTGGCGAGGAGCGGGCTGTGCCAGGTAGGAGAGGCGGTTGCGTTCCAGCCGGTCCCTGCTGGCCCGCTCGAGGATGGCCCCGGTGAGGATCAGGAACAGGGCTCCCAGGAAGAGCCCGATCACCACGAACAGCGTGGGGAAGCGGGGCACCAGGCCGGTCCGGCTGTACTGGACGAGCACCGGCGCGACCACGGAGGCGCCGATCGCGGCCATCATCATCCCCAGCGCACCGAAGGTGGCCGCCGGCTTGAAGTCCCGGAAGAGGCGGAAGAGGCGACGGAAGATCCGGAAGCCGTCGCGGTAGGTGTTGAGCTTGCTCTCCGACCCGTGCGGCCGTTCGCGGTACACCGTCTCGATCTCGGCCAGCGGCATCCCCAGGGATGCGCCGTGCGCGTTCAGCTCGATCTCCACGTCGAAGCCGCGGGCCAGCAGCGGGCAGCTCTTGACGAACCGCCGGCTGAAGCCGCGGTAGCCGGTGAGCACGTCGCCGTACTGCGTGTCGAACAGCTTGGAGAACGTGCGTGAGAAGACGAGGTTGCCCAGCTGGTGACCCGACCGGTACTCGGCCGCCCCCGAGCTGGAGTGGGCCCGGCGCTGACCGAGGACGGTGTCGACGCCTTCGTCGCGCATGAGGCGCACCATCTCGGGCGCCGCAGCCGCGTCGTAGGTGCCGTCGCCATCCACCATCACGTAGTAGTCGGCGTCCACGTCGGAGAAGAGCCGCCGGACGGCGTAACCCTTGCCGCGGTGTCGCTCGGTGATGACCGTTGCGCCCGCAGCGCGGGCAGCCTGGGCGGTCCCGTCGGTGGAGTTGTTGTCGCACACGACCACCCGGACGCCCGGCAGCGCCCGACTGAATGCCGTGACCACGTCTGCGACCGTCCTGACCTCGTTGTGGCAGGGCACGAGAACAGCGACGTCTGAATAGAGCACGGGACCCTCTTTACCTGGCGGAGTGGTGCAGCACCAGCATCATCGCCGTCTGGGGCCGCCCGGTCGACGGATGTCGCGTCGGGTGGGACGCCTGGGGTGGATTTCGGTGCACGGGCAGACTGTGGCTGCCGAGGTGTCGAGGGGACGAGGAAGCGGCCGTCGTCGATCCGCCTGTGATCCCATGAGCCGTGCGCCGCATGAGAAGCCTCAGTGGGATCCAGTTCTTCTTGACCTGCTGGCTCGTCCTCTTCCTGGGCGCCTCCGCCTGGAGCCTGGCCGTGCCGCTGTTCGCCAGCTACGACGAGTCGGCTCAGGTCGTGCACGCGGTCGGCGTGGTGAACGGACAGCTGGTCGGTCGTCCGGTGGAGAACCCCGGACAACAGTTCAGTCGCGTGGACATGGTGCGCGTTCCGGCCTATTACGGAACGGCGGACGGCACGGCGCAGTGCTTCTCGCTCCGGCTCGACGTCTCCGCGGGGTGTTCGGCGGGCTTCCAGGTCACCGACAGCACGGTCATCGAGGTGGCCACCTGGGTGGGCCGGTACCCGGTCGCCTACTACGCGGTGGTCGGCTTGCCCGGCCTCGTCCTCGACGGGGCTCCGGCGGTCTACGCGATGCGGCTGGTGAGCGCTGCCCTGGTCTCGGGAATGCTGGCCATCGGCATGACCGCGCTCCGCTCGACGCGCTTCCCGCGTGCCGCCCTGGCCGCCGGCCTGGTCGCGATCACCCCCACCACCATGTTCATGGCCGGCGTGGTGAACCCGTCGGGGTTGGAGATCGCCGCGGGCTTCGCGACCTGGGCGTTGTTCCTGCCGTTGGCGCTGGACCCCGGGCGTCACAACGTGCCGGCCCGGCTGTTCGCCGGCACAGCCGTCGGGGCCGTGCTGGTGAACACCCGGCCGGCATCCGGGGTGATGGCGGTCCTGATCGGCGGAGTGCTGGTGCTACTGGCGGGGCGGCTGTTCTGGCAGCAGGCTCGAGGTCGCTGGGTCGGTGCCTCCGCGGCGCTGGCCGTGGTCGCCGGTGGTGGTGCGCTGGCCTGGATCACCCTGATGGACCCCACCAGCACGCTCGTCGGGGCGCCGGCGCCGCAGCTGGAGAACCCGCTGCGGGCCGCCAGTGCGGCGGCCATGCAGAGCCGGTACTACCTGCAGCAGCAGATCGCCACGTTCTGGGACACCCCCGGCCCGTTGGTCTCCGTCGTCATCTGGGCCTTCCTGGTGGGGTGTCTGGTGCTGGCGGCGTGGGCGCTGGCGGACCGCCGGTCCCGGTTGGTCATCCTCCTGATCGCGCTGGCGACGGTGGTCGTCCCGATCGTCGGTCAGGTGCCCGGTGCGGGCGAGGTGGGCCTGATCTGGCAGGGGCGGTACCTGCTCCCGTTCACCATCGGCGTGCCGCTGGTGGCCGTCGGGTTGGTCCTCCGCGAGCGCACGGGGCGGACGCTGGTGCAGAAGCTCATCCCGGTCGTCGTCGTGCTGACGGCGGTCGGGCAGCTTGCCGCCGTCGGCTGGGTGCTGTGGCGTTTCGGCTACGGACTGGCTGCCACGCCGATCGTCGACGATGCCGGGTGGGCACCGCCCGGCGGCTTCCTGCTGCCGGTCGTGCTGGCGGTCGTGGCGACCAGCGGCCTCGCCGTGCTCGTCCTGGGGGCTCCACGGGGGACGCCGGCTCGGACGGCCGGCGTCGGCGATGCCGAGCGCGAGCCGCTAGCCTTCGTGACCGGAGACGGTGACCGGCGCGCCGCGCCGCCGGCAACCGGGTCGACTCGTGCCGACACGTCGCGCTGGCTCGTCTCCACCCCTCCGGTGCCGTCCCGTCCGTTGTCCACAGACTCCGACGGCGTGCATCGGCCCGCTGACTGATCGAGGCGCTTCTGATGACCACCACTCTCGACGGGCGCACCGGACTCCCCGTGGTGGCGATGGTCGGCGGGGGGCAGCTCTCCCGGATGACCCACCAGGCGGCGATCGCACTGGGGCAGTCGCTGCGGGTGCTGGCCGCCGACCCGGCCGAGTCCGCGGCGCTCGTCGTGGCCGACGTGCAGCTCGGTGACCACAACGAGCTGGCGGACCTGCGGCGCTTCGTCGAGGGCGCCACCGTGCTCACCTTCGATCACGAGCACGTGCCCACCGAGCACCTGCGCGCACTCGAGGCCGCAGGCACCCGGGTCGCTCCCGGGCCGGCGGCGCTGGTGCACGCCCAGGACAAGCTCGTGCTGCGCCGGGCACTCGCGGAGGCCGGCGAGCCGCAGCCGGCCTGGGCCGAGGTGCGCACGGTCCACGACGCCACCACGTTCGCCGACGAGGTCGGCTGGCCGGTGGTGCTCAAGACCCCCCGCGGTGGATACGACGGCAAGGGCGTCTTCGTCGTCCGCGGTCCGGACGAGGTGGCCGACCTGCTGGAACGGCACGGTCCGCTGCTGGCGGAGGAGCGGGTCGCCATGGTCCGGGAGCTGTCCGCCCAGGTGGCGCGCTCACCGTTCGGGCAGGTCGCGGTCTGGCCGGTCGTCGAGACCGTCCAGCGGGACGGTGTGTGCAACGAGGTCTACGCCCCCGCCCCCGGCCTGGACGAGGCGAAGGCCACCGTGGCGCAGGAGCTCGCCGTCCGGATCGCCGACCGGCTCGGCGTGGTGGGCATGCTGGCCGTGGAGCTGTTCGAGACCGCAGACGGCGTGCTGGTCAACGAGCTGGCGATGCGCCCGCACAACTCCGGGCACTGGACGATCGAGGGCGCCCGCACCAGCCAGTTCGAGCAGCACCTGCGCGCCGTCCTCGACTACCCGCTCGGCTCGACGGCGATGACCGCGCCGGTGGTCGTGATGGCCAACGTGCTCGGCGGCGCGACCGCGGACGACGACTGGACCGGACCGGGGCTGGACGAGCGGGTGCACCACCTGATGGCGCACTGGCCCGACGTGAAGCTGCACTGGTACGGCAAGGGCCAACGGCGCGGCCGCAAGCTCGGCCACGTCACCGCACTGGGCGAGGACCTGGCCGAGGTGCGGGCCCGCGCGGTGGCCGCCGCCCGCTACCTGGCCGACGGCGTCGTCGACCGTGCCTTCGCCTTCGACGACGAGCACTGATGACGAGCAGCGACGACGAGCACCGAGGAGCACCACCGTGAGCGACCCGATCGTCGGCATCGTGATGGGCAGCGACTCCGACTGGCCGATGATGGAGCCTGCCGCGCAGGCGCTGGCCGAGTTCGACGTCCCCTGGGAGGCACACGTCGTCTCCGCCCACCGCACGCCCCGGCGGATGCTGGACTACGCCGAGTCCGCAGCCGGTCGCGGACTGCGGGTCGTCATCGCGGGGGCCGGGGGAGCGGCGCACCTGCCCGGGATGGTCGCCGCGGCGACGCCGCTGCCGGTGATCGGGGTGCCCCGGCCGCTGGACCGGCTCGACGGGCTGGACAGCCTGCTCTCCATCGTGCAGATGCCGGCCGGTGTCCCGGTGGCCACGGTGTCGATCGGCGGCGGGCGCAACGCCGGCCTGCTCGCCGTCCGCATCCTGGCGGCCGGCGACGACACGCTGCGGGCCGCGGTCGAGCGGTTCCAGGCCGATCTGGCGGCGTCCGTCGTCGCCCGGGACGACGCGCTGCAGCAGCGCATCGCGCCCTGACCGGACACCCCGCGCAGGGGTGAGTCGCTTCCTGGCGTGGACCGGCCGGGCTTAACATCTACCCGTGGGTAACAACGCTGGGCTCTACGCGCTCACCGACGAGCACGAGGCCATCCGGGAAGCCGTCCGCGAGATCGCCGAGCGGGAGATCGCCCCCTTCGCCGCGGAGGTGGACGCCGACTCCCGCTACCCGGTGGAGGCGCAGAAGGCGCTCACCGCAGCGGGCTTCCACGCCACGCACGTCCCGGAGGCCTACGGCGGCGAGGGCGCCGGCGCGATCGCCACCTGCATCGTGATCGAGGAGGTCGCCCGGGTCGACGTCAGCGCCTCGCTGATCCCCGCGGTCAACAAGCTCGGTTCGGTGCCGGTCGTCCTGTCCGCGTCCGAGGACCTCAAGCAGCGGGTGCTGCCCTCGATCGCCGCCGGCGACGCGATGATCAGCTACGGGCTGTCCGAGCGGGAGGCCGGCTCCGACGCCGCCGCGATGCGCACCCGGGCCCGGCTCGAGGGCGAATCCTGGGTGCTCAACGGCACAAAGGCGTGGATCACCAACGCCAGCGTCTCCGAGTGGTTCACCGTCATGGCGGTCACCGACCCGGAGAAGGGGGCCAACGGCATCTCCGCCTTCGTCGTGCACCGCGACGACCCGGGCTTCGCCGTGGGGCCCAAGGAGAAGAAGATGGGCATCAAGGGCTCGCCCACCTGCGAGCTGTACTTCACCGACTGCACCATCCCGGCCGACCGGGTCATCGGTGCGCCCGGCACCGGCTTCAAGACCGCGCTGCGGACGCTGGACTTCACCCGGCCGACCATCGGCGCGCAGGCCGTCGGGGTCGCGCAGGGCGCGCTGGACGCCGCGGTCGCCTACACCAAGGACCGGCGCCAGTTCGGCTCGGCCGTCTCCGACTTCCAGGGCGTGCAGTTCATGCTGGCCGACATGGACATGAAGATCCAGGCCGCCCGGCACCTGGTCTACGTCGCGGCGGCGGCGGGGGAGCAGGGGAGCCCGGACGTCACCCGGGTGTCCGCGGCGGCGAAGGCCTTCGCCTCCGACACCGCCATGCAGGTGACCACCGACGCCGTCCAGCTGTTCGGCGGGGCCGGCTACACCCAGGACTTCCCGGTCGAGCGGATGATGCGCGACGCGAAGATCACCCAGATCTACGAGGGCACCAACCAGGTGCAGCGGATGGTGATCGCCCGCAGCCTGCTGCGCTGACCGGCGGGGACGGCGCCCCACGACCCGGCTCGCCTCCCGCCGACGACGCCCGGCAGTCCGTACGCTCTGTGCCGTGCAGAGACCCATCGTGGCCCTGTCCTGCGCCGTGGGCCTGCTGCTGGCTGGCTGCTCGAGCAACGAGGATGCCGAGGTCGCCGACCGGACGGAGGCGGCATCGCAGGAGGCCGACCCGTCGGGCCCGCCGGCCCGGGCGGTGTTCCTCGGCGACTCGTACACCGCCGCCTCGGACGACGGCGGTGGGTACGTGCCGGCCGCGGCTGAGGGGATGGGCTGGACGCCGGTCCTGGCGGGCGTCGGGAGCACCGGCTACGTCGATCCCGCGCCGGGCAGTGGGCCCTACGCCACGCGGGTGGCCGACGTGGTGGCCGACGAGCCCGACGTGGTGGTCGTGCAGGGCAGCACGAACGACGTCGGCCACCCGGTGGCCGACGTCCGGGCGGCCGCCCGGGACCTGTACGCAGCCCTCGGGGAGCAGGTGCCCGCGGCCGAGGTGATCGTCCTGGGGCCGCTGGACCCGCCCGGGATCGACCGTCACGCGGTCGACGAGATCCGGGCCGTGCTCTCCGAGGAGGCGGACGCGGCGGGGCTGACGTTCATCGACCCGGTGGCCGAGGACTGGCTCGGCTCCGGTGACGGGCTCTATGCGGATCCGGTGCACCCGAACGAGGCCGGCTACGCGGAGTTCGCAGCCGAGCTGGTCGGCGCCCTGCGGATCGCCGGGCTCTGAGGTTCAGTCCAGCAGGCGAGACACTGCTGAGAGCCGTGCGTCCCCGGCCATCGAGGCCAGCCAGGTCGACCAGCCGGGGCGGGTGCGCACCGCCTCCAGCGCCTGGCGTGCCGCCACCCGGTCGCCCCGGCGGGAGGCCGCCAGCGCCGCGTAGAGGTCGCGGGCGCCCTCCGGCGCGAAGACGGCGAGGGTCTCGTAGTCGCGCTCGTCGTAGGCCCGGTGCAGGTTGCGCAGCATGCGCAGCTGGGCCACCGGGTCGCCGGAGTCGTCGACCCGCAGGTCCAGCCGGACGCCGTCGTCCTCGTCGTCGGCCGGCGTGCCGCTGACCACCTGCAGTACGGCCGACTGACGCCCGCGCAGGTCACCGCCGGCGTCCTGCCCCGCGGTCAGCGCGGCGAGCAGCCGGTCGGCCAGCCCGCCGCCGGTGGCGGTGAACGCCTGCGACATCGCGGGCAGGACGTCGGGGGAGGCCAGCATGTTGCCCTGCACGCTGAAGCCCTCGCCCACCAGGTGCCCGCTGGCCGGCAGCGACCCCCGGCCGGTGTCGGCGGCGATCTGCCCGGTCACGTCCAGCACGGCGATCTGCCGGTCGACGTCCTCGGCGGCGTGCGAGGCGCGCCGGACCAGGTCCTCCGGCGAGCTGCCCGCGGCCAGCCCGGCCATCAGCGACGTGCCCAGCCCCCGGCGGCTGCGCGCCTGCACCGCCACCACCCCGATCCCCGGCCGAACGGTGGGCACCGCCCGGCCCACGGCCAGGATGCAGGAGGAGACGGCGATGCCGAGGTCGCCGGTGCCCGGGTCGCGGGCGATGACCGAGAAGGTCACACGCCCGCCGGCAGCGCCATGGTCGGCACCTCGTCGGCCACCTTCAGCGGGGCCCCGGTGGCGGCCCGTACCTCGTCGACGGTGACCCCGGGCGCCACCTCGCGCAGCACCAGCCCGGCCTCGGTGACGTCGATGACGGCCAGGTCGGTGATGATGCGGTCGACGCAGGCCTTGCCGGTCAGCGGCAGGGTGCACTCGTCGACGATCTTGGGGGAGCCGTCGCGGGCGACGTGCTCCATCATCACGATCACCTCGCGGGCGCCGTGGACGAGGTCCATCGCCCCGCCCATGCCGTTGACCATCTTCCCGGGGATGAGCCAGTTGGCCAGGTCACCGCGGGTGTTGACCTGCATGGCCCCCAGCACGGCGACGTCGATGTGGTGGCCGCGGATCATGCCGAAGGACAGCGACGAGTCGAAGAAGCTCGCGCCGGGCAGCACGGTGATCGTCTCCTTGCCGGCGTTGATCAGGTCGGCGTCCTCCTCGCCCTCGAACGGGTAGGGGCCCACGCCGAGCACCCCGTTCTCGCTCTGCAGCACCACGTGCACCCCGTCGGGGACGTGGTTGGGCACCAGGGTGGGCATGCCGATCCCGAGGTTGACGTACTGGCCGTCCACGAGGTCGGCGGCCACGCGGGCGGCGAGCTGGTCGCGGGTCAGTGCCATGTCAGGCCTCCGTGGTCTCGGTGCCGGCCGCGGCCGGGGTCGCCGCACTGCGGCGCGGGCGGGTGGTGCGCTTCTCGATCCGCTTGCCCTCCGCGCCGACGACGACGACCCGCTGCACGAAGACGCCGGGCAGGTGCACCGCCTCGGGCGGGATCTGCCCGGGCTCGACCAGCTTCTCGACCTCGGCGACGGTGACCCGGGCGGCCATGCCGCACAGCGGGTTGAAGTTGCGGGCCGACTCGCGGAACACCAGGTTGCCGTGCCGGTCACCGACCGCGGCCCGGACCAGGCCGTAGTCGGCGGTCAGCGCGGTCTCCAGCACGAAGTCCTGGTCGCCGAACCGGCGCACCTCCTTGGGCTCGCTGGTGGCCACCACGTTGCCCTCGGCGTCGTAGCGCACCGGGATGCCGCCCTCGGCGACCATCGTGCCGACGCCCGTCGGGGTGTAGAAGGCGGGGACGCCGGTGCCGCCGGCGCGCAGCCGCTCGGCCAGCGAGCCCTGCGGGGTGAGCTCCACCTCCAGCTCGCCGGAGAGATAGAGCCGGGCCAGCTCCTTGTTGCCGCCGACGAACGAGCTGATCGTCTTGCGGATGCGCCCGGCGTACAGCAGGACGCCCAGGGCCTGGTCGTCGACCCCGCAGTTGTTGGAGATCGTGACCAGGTCGCGCGCGCCCTGCTCCAGCAGCGCGTCGATCAGGGCGACCGGGACGCCGCAGAGCCCGAAGCCCCCCACCGCGAGCGTCGCGCCGTCGGGCACGTCGGCCACGGCTTCCTGGGGGCTGGAGACGACCTTGTCCATGCAGCTGCCACCGTCCATCGAGGGCTGGGCGGGCGGAGCGTCAGGCGGGGCGGCCCAGCTCGCGGATCCCGTCGAGCTTCAGCCCGAGCGTAGCGGTGACCCGCTCGGTCTCCGCCCGGCGCTGCAGCCCGGCCGGCG
The DNA here is from genome assembly GCF_947486615.1 of uncultured Modestobacter sp. Lineage (GTDB taxonomy): Bacteria > Actinomycetota > Actinomycetes > Mycobacteriales > Geodermatophilaceae > Modestobacter. The sequence goes on along the minus strand of NZ_CANKUD010000002.1, from coordinate 262,554 downwards.
CCGCTGCCCGGCAGAGCACCAGCGAGGCACCGGCGGCGAGCGGGGCGAGCAGCCAGGCGACCGGCCCGGCCTCGACCGCGGTCCGCTCGTCGACCAGCACCCGGTCACCGGCGACGATGCCCAGCCGGTCGGCCAGCTCGGTGGCCGCCGCGACCAGCCCGGCCAGCGTCAGCTCGAGTGCCCCGGCGCGGAGCCCGGGCCCGGACGGGTCCACCGGCTGCCAGGGGGCGAAGACGTCCCCGTGCGCCCGGACCTCGAGCGCGTAGTCGCGGGCGGGCCCGGTGTAGCCGGTCATGCCCATGCCCAGTGGGTGCAACGACAGGCCCAGCAGCTCGTCCAGCCCCAGCTCCTCGAGCACGGGCAGCCGGTCGGCGTCGGCCAGCACGACGTCGGCCTCGCTCAGCCGGTCGTCGTCCTCGGCGGCCGTCTCCCAGACCGTGGCCCCGCAGCTCCAGGCACCGAGCAGGACTGCGGCGGTCTGCCAGTGCACCGGCAGGGCGATGCCGACCGTCCTGCCGGGGCCGACGTCGAACTCCTCCTGCAGCAGGTTCGCCGTCTTCGCCACCCAGTTGGCCAGCGTCGTGGCCGACAGCTCCGTGCGCTCGCCGGAGACGTCGTCGTAGAAGGTGACCAGTGGTGCGGCGGCGTCCCGGCGGAGGGCAGCGGTGAGCAGGTCCGCGGGTGTGGACGCCATCAGTTGATGCACCCGGTGTCGGCAGCCGTCCGCTGGTCCGCGCCCTCGGTGGTCGGTGCCGCCGGCTGGACCGTCAGGGCCTGCCCCACGCCGTTGAAGTCCGAGCCGAGCACCAGCTGGACCGTGCCGCTGGTCGCGTCGTCGGCGGCCGTGAGCGTGGCGCCGGGCACCTGGGCGAGCAGGGTGTTGGCCAGCGCCTCGTCCCCCGCGGCGTAACGGACCTCGGTGACGGTGTAGTCCGAGGAGTCGGCGTTCGCGGTGAGGGTGACGTCGAAGCCCGCGCCGGTCAGCGCCGTCCCGGCGCTGCCGGCCAGGCCGGAGGTGCCGGAGCCGTTGTAGACCTCCACCGACACGTCGGAGGGGGCCGCGGTGGCCGGCGCCTCGGGCGTCGTCGTCTCCTCCGCCGGGGCCTCCGGCTCGGCGTCCAGCTCGGCGAAGAAGGCGTGCAGGGCGTCCTCGTCCTCCAGCTCCAGGATGTAGCGCCCGGCGTCATCGGTCGAGTCGCCGACGTAGGGGACGGTCTGGAACTCGATGCTCCCCGGGGTGACCGACTGCATCTGCGAGGCCAGGCTGAACAGGTCCAGGGACTGGTCGACGGTCAGCGCCTCGGCGGCGGCCTGGACCAGCTCACGCTGCTTGCCCAGGTCGAGCAGCACGTTGTCCGAGAGCATCTTGCGGATCATCCCGGCGATGAAGGTCTGCTGGCGGATGATCCGGTCGAAGTCGCCGCGGGGCAGGCCGTGCCGCTGGCGGACGAAGGAGAGCGCCTGCTCGCCGCTGATCGTCTGCACACCGGCCGGTAGGTCGACGCCGGAGAAGCTGTCCTTCGCCGCTTCGCAGAGATTGACCTCCACGCCGCCGACCACGGAGGAGAGCTTGAAGAAGCCGAGCAGGTCGACCTCGGCGTAGTGGTCGATCCTCAGCCCGGTCAGCGAGCTCAGCGTCTGGATCAGCAACTGGGCGCCGGCAGCCTGGACGGCCGCGTCCGACGCGCCGTCCGGAGCCTCCTGGCGGCCGTAGGCATAGGCGGCGTTGAGCTTGTCCCAGCCGTAGCCGGGGATCTCCACGTAGGAGTCGCGGGGGAAGGAGACGAAGGACGCCGCGGACCCGTCGGCGGGCACGTGCACCAGGATCATGGTGTCGGTGTTCGTGCCCGCGTTGGCCTCGGTGTTCAGCTGTGCGAGCTCCTCCTCGCTGGCGCTGGCCCGGCTGTCGCTGCCGACCAGCAGCAGGTTCATCGCCTCGCCGCTGTCCACCGTCTGCTCGTTGCCCGAGGTGGGGATGGCGTTGGTGCGGTTGACGCTGGCGTCCGCCACCCGGCCGAGGTGCCAGCCCCAGCCGCTGGTGCCCAGCAGCACCAGCGACAACAGCCCGGCCACGACCCGGGCCCCGACGGCCAGCCGGGAGTGGTCGGTCCGGCCCGTCCGGTCTCCGGCGGTGTGACGGGAAGCGCGCCCGGCTCGGGGGTCGAGCCGGGGCGGCAGGGGACGGGAGGTCCCGGGGTGGTCGTGGTCGCTCACACAGTTGTCCTCACGTCGGGGCGGCCGTCTCGATCGAGCAGCGCGCCTCGGGTCTCGCGGCGGAGTCCGGGCGACGATACGTGCAGAATTCGTCCAGGCAGGGCAGCCACGCAGTTCTGCGAGACTGCTCAGCACCACCTGTCCGCCCAGTCACTCGAAGGGCTCTTCTCAGATGCGCATCCTGGTCACCGGCGGTGCCGGTTTCATCGGCTCGCACTACGTGCGGACCATGCTCTCCGGCGGCTACCCGGGCTTCGAGGACGCCGAGGTGACCGTCTTCGACAAGCTCACCTACGCCGGCAACCTCGCGAACCTCGCCCCGGTCGCCGACAACCCGCGTTACCGGTTCGTGCAGGGCGACATCTGCTCGGCCGAAGACCTGGACGCCGCCCTGCCCGGCCATGACGCGGTCGTCCACTTCGCCGCCGAGTCGCACGTCGACCGGTCGATCACCGGCGCCGCCGACTTCGTGCTGACCAACGTGCTGGGTTCCCAGCAGGTCTTCGAGTCCGCGCTGCGGGCCGAGGTGGGGCGGGTGGTGCACGTCTCCACCGACGAGGTCTACGGCTCGATCGACGAGGGGTCCTGGGTCGAGGACCACATCCTGGAGCCCAACTCCCCGTACTCGGCGTCCAAGGCCGGCAGCGACCTGATCGCCCGCGCCTACGCCAAGACCTACGGGATGAACATCTCCATCACCCGGTGCAGCAACAACTACGGGCCGTACCACTTCCCGGAGAAGGTCATCCCGCTGTTCGTCACCAACCTGCTGGACGGGCAGAAGGTGCCGCTGTACGGCGAGGGCGCCAACGTGCGCGACTGGCTGTTCGTCGACGACCACTGCCGCGGCATCCAGCTGGTGCTGGAGAAGGGCGCCCCGGGCGAGTACTACAACATCGGCGGCGGGCGCGAGCTGTCCAACCGGGAGCTCACCGAGAAGCTGCTGGAGGCCACCGGCCGCGACTGGAGCTACGTCGACCACATCGTCGACCCGCGCGGTGGCGGTCACGACCTCCGCTACTCGGTCGACTACTCCAAGACCGGCGCGCTGGGCTACGCACCCCGGATGGGCTTCGAGGACGGGCTCGCGCTGACCGTCCAGTGGTACCGGGACAACCGCGCCTGGTGGGAGCCGCTGAAGGCCGCCGCGGCCACGGCCCACTCGTGAGCACCGCGGCAGCGATCAGCTGGCTGGTCACCGGCGCCCGCGGGCAGCTGGGCCACGACCTGCTCGAGCTGCTCTCCGGTCGCGCGGACGACCAGGTCACGGCCGTCGGCCGGGCCGAGATGGACCTCACCGACGAGTCCTCCGTCCGGTCGGGCGTGCGCGACTGGCTGGACCGGTCGGCCGGCTCCCGGGCCGTGCTGCTGAACGCGGCCGCCTACACCGCGGTCGACGCCGCGGAGACCGACGAGGCCGCCGCCCAGCTGGTCAACGGCGCCGCCCCGGGCTGGATGGCCGAGGAGACGGCCGGCCGCGGCCGGCTGGTGCACGTCTCCACCGACTACGTCTTCGACGGTTCGGCGACCGAGCCGTACCGGGTGGACGCGGCGACCGCGCCCCGCTCGGCGTACGGCCGCACCAAGCTGGCGGGGGAGCAGGCGATCGCGGCGGTGGGCGGCGACGCGACGGTCGTGCGGACGGCGTGGGTGTACGGGCGGCACGGTGGCAATTTCGTCCGCACGATGACCAACCTGGAGGCCCAGCGCGAGACGCTCTCGGTCGTCGACGACCAGGTGGGGTCGCCCACCTGGTCGGCCGACCTGGCCGGCGGGCTGGTCGAGCTCGGGGAGCGGGACGGTGACGTCCCGCCGGTGCTGCACTACACCAACAGCGGCCAGGTCAGCTGGCACGGGCTGGCCCGCGCGGTCTTCGAGGAGCTGGGCGCCGACCCGGCCCGGGTGCAGCCGACGAGCAGTGCCGAGTTCGTCCGACCGGCACCTCGTCCGGCGTACTCGGTGCTCGACGGGTCGGCGTGGACCGGCAGCGGGCTGACCGCACCGCGCCCCTGGCGCGAGGCGCTCCGGCTGGCCATGCAGGAGGGCTTCCGGGACTGACCTCCCCGCTCCGGCTGGTGACGGGACGAGAGGACCCGTCAAGCACCTGATGGCCAAGTTCGCGGCCGGATTCTGGCGCTTCTTGGTCAAGGTGACTCCTCGGAGTGCCGATGAGACTGACTGCAACCGCCCGTCCGGGTGGAACTCGCTCTCGTCTCATCGGAGGACGCCTGGTGCAACGGTTCCTGGTGAGCTTGCTCGCCTTCCTCGCCCTGACGGGGACGGTGCTCATCCTGCCCGTGTACGCCGCGCCGTCCCCCGCCCCCGAACCGGTGACGACGTCCGCGGACGTCGTGGAGATGGGGTCGGTGGAGGAGCCGGCGGTCGAGGCCGACGTGCAGCCGGGCACCACGGAACCGGTCGGCGGGGTCCCGGCCGACGAGCCCGCGCTGACGGTGTCCGACCTCGACACCCCGGAGTTCAGCCTCGTCGGCGTGACCTGGGCGTACGACCCGGCCGTCACCGACACCCTGGTCCAGGTCCGGGTCCGGGACGCCGACGGCGCCTGGGGCGGGTGGACCGAGGTCACCGTCGAGGACGCCGACCAGGACGAGTCCGCCGGCAGAGGCAGCGACCTGCGCGGCGGCACCTCGCCGCTGTGGACCGGTCCCAGCACCGGAGTCGAAGCGGAGCTGGTGACCCGGTCCGGGGCCGAGCCCACCGATGTCCAGTTGCACCTGGTCGACCCGGGTGCCAGCGAGGCCGACGCCGCCCTCGCGGGCCCGGACATCACCGACACCGCCGAGGCAGCCGACACCATGCCGGCCGTGTACAGCCGCGCCCAGTGGGGGGCGAACGAGGCCATCCGCACCTGGGATCCCGAGTACGCGCCGACCATCAAGGCAGCGACGCTGCACCACACCGCCGACAGCAACGACTACTCCGCTGACCAGGTCCCGGCGATCATGCGGTCGATCTACCAGTACCACACCGTCAGCCGCGGGTGGGGCGACATCGGCTACAACGTCATCGCCGACAAGTTCGGCCGGCTCTGGGAGGGCCGCTACGGCGGACTGTCCAGCACGGTCGTCGGCGCCCACGCTGGTGGGTTCAACACGGGCACGTTCGGCGTCTCCATGCTCGGCAACTACGAGACCGCCCCGACGACGCCGGCGATGATCAGCGCGGTCGCGGACATCATCGCCTGGAAGTTCTCCCTCTACGGCGTCAACCCGACCGGCCGCACCACGCTGACCTCCGGTGGCGGTGGGACGGCGAGGTACCCGGCGGGCACCGCAGTGAGCCTGCCGACGATCTTCGGGCACCGGGACGTCGGCACCACCAGTTGCCCCGGTCTGTACGGCTACGCGCAGCTGGGCACCGTCCGAGCCCTCACTGCCCAGCGGGTCGGGCTCTATTCCCAGCCGCAGGGGAGCCTGGACGTCGTCAGCGGCGGGATCCGCTCGCTGTCGGTGTCCGGGTGGGCGTGGGACGGCGACGCGCCCACCACGAGCCTGACCGTGCACGTCTACGTCGACGGCAAGCCCATGGTGGCGTGGACCGCCGGCCGGTCGCGGCCCGACGTCGCGGCCGCGTACCCGGGCGCCGGCAGCGCCCACGGCTACAGCGGCACCCTCACCGCCTCGGCGGGTGACCACCAGGTGTGCGTCTACGCGATCAACCGGGGACCGGGCAGCAACGCCGGCCTGGGCTGCCGCACGGTCACCGTCGCTGCTCCGAACCCGGTGCCCAAGGGGGCCGTCGACGAACGGACCGTCTTCGGTGACCGGCTCCTGGTCCGGGGCTGGGCCCTGGACGAGGACAGCCTGACGACCCCGCTGATGGTGCACGTCTACGTCGATGGCAAGGCGGTCAAGGCGGTCAGGGCCAGCACGACCCGGTCGGACATCGGGAGGGCATTCCCAGGAGCCGGGACGGGCCACGGGTTCAGCACCGTGGTCGACCTCGCGCTGGGCAGCCACACCGTGTGCGTCTACGCGGTCAACGTCGGAGCGGGTTCGGTGAACCCCTCGCTCGGTTGCGGCACGGTCGTCCGCGGCGCGGCCGCGAGCAACCCGGTCGGCGCGCTGACCGCGGCGACCGTCTCCGGCCGGACCGCCACCGTCACCGGGTGGGCGGTGGACCCGGATGCGCTGACCGGCAGCACCAGGGTGCACGTGTACGTCGACGGCGTCGCGACCCGGGCGGTGACCGCCGGTGCCCGCACGGCGACCAGCACGTTGCTGACGGCCTTCGGTGCCGGCACCCAGCACGGTTTCAGTGCCACGCTGACCCTCGGCGCCGGTAGCCACACCGTGTGCGCCTTCGCGATCAACAGCGGGGCGGGTGCGGGGAACCCGTCGCTGGGGTGCCGCCCGGTCACCGTCGCCGCGGCCGCCTGGAACCCCGCGGGCAGTCTCGACGCGGTGACCCTGGGTGGGGACGGCCGGACGGCCAGTGTCCGGGGCTGGGCGCTGGACCATGACGCCCCGCTCAGCCCGACGGCGGTGCACGTCTACGTCGACGGCGTGCCCGTCACCGCCGTCCGCACCGGCGCCACCCGGGCCGACGTGGCCAGCGCCTTCCCCGGGACGGGATCGGCGCACGGGTTCTCCACCAGCACCGTGCTCACGGCGGGGGTGCACCGGGTGTGCGCCTTCGCGATCAACACCGGGCAGGGGTCGGGCAACCCGTCGATCGGCTGCGCGAGCGTCACCGTGGCCGCGGCGGCCTACGACCCGGTGGGCTCGCTCGACGAGGCCACCCTCTCGGGGACGACGCTGACGGTGCGCGGGTGGGCGGCCGATCCCGACCAGCCCACCGCCCCGGTCCGGGTGCACCTGTACGTCGACGGCGTGGCCACCTTCCTGACGGCAGATGCGCACCGGCCGGACGTGGCCGCCGTGTACCCGGCCTTCGGAGCCGGGCACGGCTACCAGTCGTCGGTGACGGTCGCCGCGTCCGCACACCGGGTGTGCGCCTACGCGATCAACGTCGGCGTGGGCACCACCAACACGACACTGGGCTGCCGCGATGTCGGCTGAGCCGGTGGGGGCCGCCGTCCGCGTCGGCACCGTCGGCCGCACGCAGTCCCGCACCGCCGTCCCGCGAGCTGGAGGAGAAGCATGAGCAGGTCACGGAGCAGCCGGACGTGGCGGCTCGTCGGGGCGGTGGCGGTGGCGCTGGCCTTGGTCGCCGGCGGTTACCTAGTCACCCGACCCGACGGGGCCACCCGTCCCTCGACCGGGGCAGCGGCGACGACCGGCGCACCGTCGCCGACCGGGACCGTCGCGGAGACGGACGTCCCGGTCGCTGCCGCCAGCACCACGGTCGGTCAGCAGCTCAGCGGCCTGGAGCCGGCCCCCGGGTCCACGATCGCCACGGACGCCCCGGTGCCCACCGGTGCCGCGGCAACTGCCGTCCTGGCGTACCTGGACTGGAACGCCGATGCGGACGGCGTCGAGGCAGCCGGGTACGTCAGCGGCGTCATCGAGGACGGTGGCAGCTGCACCCTGGTGCTGACCCGGGACGGTGTCTCGGTGACCGCCGAGCTCAGCGGGATGGCGGACGCCAGCACCACGGTCTGCGGCGGGTTCACCGTGCCGGCGGCGCAGCTCTCCCCGGGTACCTGGAACGGGGTGCTGCAGTACTCCTCGGGCAGCGCGGACGTGGCGTCTCCCGCGCAGACGCTCGTGGTGCCGTCCTCGTGACGGTCGTGGCCCGGCGCATGGCGCTGACCGTCGCTCTGCTGGCGCTGGCAGCAGCTGCGGTCCTGGTCGGGGGATCACACGACCGGCAGGTGGACACCAGCGCGGGGCTGACGACGGCGGCTGACACCGGGTCGTTCGACCCCGGCAGCATCATCAGCGACGACCTGTTCTTCGACGGAGCCGCCATGTCGGCGACCGAGGTGCAGGCCTTCCTCGACGTCAAGGGCGCGGCGTGCAAGACAGGCAGCGACGGCACGCCCTGCCTCAAGGCGTACTCCCAGACGACGACGGACCGGGCGGCGGACGCCTACTGCGCCGGCTACACCGGGGTGGCCAACGAGAGCGCCGCGACGATCATCACCAGGGTCGCCCGGTCCTGCGACATCAGCCCTCGCGTGCTCCTGGTGATCATGCAGAAGGAGCAGTCGCTGGTCACCAACACCGGGTCGTCGCTGAACGCCACCCGGTACCAGAAGACGATGGGCTTCGCCTGCCCGGACACCGCCGCGTGCGACACCGCCTACTACGGCTTCCAGAACCAGGTGTACGCGGCCGCCCGGCAGTTCCAGCGGTACGCCGCCCACCCGACGTCGTTCGGCTACCGGGCCGGGCAGACCAGCTCGGTCCTCTACAACCCGAACCGCGCCTGCGGGTCGACGTCGGTGTTCATCCGCAACCAGGCGACGGCCGGGCTGTACATCTACACCCCGTACCAGCCCAACGCGGCTGCCCTGGTGGCCGGGTACGGCAGCGGCGACGCCTGCTCGGCGTACGGCAACCGGAACTTCTGGCTGTACTTCACCGACTGGTTCGGCTCCACGCAGTCCGCCTCCGCGGACGCGTCGCTACCGCTCGGGTCGTTCGACGCGGTCAGCTCCAGCTACGGCAAGATCACGGTCTCCGGCTGGGCGTTCGACCCGGACCAGCCGACCACGGCCCTCGCCGTGCACGTGTACGTCGACGGCGTCCTGGCCACCGGCACCAGCGCCTCGGCCAGCCGGCCCGACGTGGCGGCGGCCCACCCCCGCGCCGGGGCGTACCACGGTTACCGGACGTCGTTCACCGCCGGGCTGGGCGCCCGCACGGTCTGCGTCTACGCGATCAACGTGGGGAACGGCTGGGTCAACCCCCAGCTGGGCTGCCGCACCGTCGACAACCAGGACGCCGGTGCGCCCAGGGGGGCGGTGGACGCCCTGGTCGGCCAGCCGGGGCAGATCAGCGTGAGCGGCTGGACGTTCGACCCCGACAGCACCTCGGCCCGGTTGGCCGTCCACGTCTACGTCGACGGCGGCTTCGCCGCGAGCCTCACCGCCGGGAGGACCCGCACCGACGTCGCGAACGCCTTCGGCATCGACGCCGCGCACGGCTTCGCCGGCACCGTGGCGGTCAGCGCCGGCAAGCACACCGTCTGCCTCTACGCGATCAACGTGGGGCTGGGGTCGACCAACACCGCGCTCCGCTGTGCCGTGGTGACCGTGGCGAACCCCGACGCCTACGACCCGAAGGGCTCGCTGGACAGGGTGGTGGCGACCGGTGGGACGGTCTCGCTGGGCGGCTGGGCGTACGACCCGGACGTGCCCTCGGGTCCGCTGACGGTCGACGTGCGCGTCGACGGGACCTCCCAGGCGAGGGTCGGCGTCACGGGGCCCCGGCCTGACGTCCAGCGGGCGTTGAGCGGCGCCGGCGCGACCACCGGCTACACCTGGACGGGTGTGGTCGCCGCCGGCCGGCACCAGGTCTGCGTCTACGCGCTCAACGTCGGTTACGGCACCGGTGACACCAAGCTGGGGTGCAGGACGGTGACCACCGTCGGCGGCGTCGCGGCCAACCCGGTGGGGTCCCTGGACGTGGCCACCGGTGCGGTCGGCACCCTCGCGGTGCGGGGCTGGAGCTACGACGTCGACGTCCCGACCCAGCCACTCGTCGTCCACGTGTACCTGGGCGGGAAGCTGGTCGGGTCATCGGTGGCGAGTGCGAGCCGGCCGGATGTCGCCGCGGCGTTCCCCGGTGCCGGTGCTGCCCACGGGTTCAGCTGGTCGGGCACCGTCGCCTCCGGCACCCACCGGGTGTGCGTCTACGCGATCAACGTCGGCGCCGGGTCCGGGAACCCCGCAGTGGGGTGCCGGACGGTCACGGTCACCGAGCCGCCGCACGCCCCGGTCGGCTCGCTGGACGGCGTCGCCGTGACGGGCAGCTCGGTCGTGGCGACCGGGTGGGCGTTCGACCCGGACGTCCCGATGAACGCGCTGACCGTCCACGTGTACGTCGACGGCGTGGCCAGGTCGGCGGTGGCGGCGAACGGCCCCCGCAGCGACGTGGGGCGGGCCCACCCCGAGGCGGGCCCCATGCACGGGTTCACCTGGTCGGGACAGCTCGCCGCGGGGGACCACACCGTGTGCGTCTTCGGCATCAACCAGGGGGCGGGGACGCTCAACCCGTCGCTGGGGTGCAGGAAGGTGACCGTGCGGTGACCCGATTCCCGGGCTACCGGTCGGCGGCGCGCCGGTAGGCGTCCACGGTCCGCTGCGCGGTGGCTGCCCAGGTGTACCGGGCAGCCACCGCACGGCGGTCTGCCTCGGCGCCGGCAGCGTCGTGGGCACCGCCGGTGGCCAGCATCGCCGCCGCCCAGCCGTCCTCGTCCTCGGGTCCGACGAGGTGGGCCAGCGACCCCACCGTCTCCCGGACCGCTGCGATGTCGGCGGCCAGGACGGGCACTCCGGTGGCGAAGGCCTCGAGTGGCGGCAGCCCGAAGCCCTCGTAGCGGGACGGGAAGACCAGCGCGCGTGCGCCGGCGACCACCTGCTGCAGCTCGGCCTGGCCCAGGTACCCCAGTCGGACGATGCGGCTGGCCAGCTGCGGGGGCACCTCCAGGGGCGGCCCCCAGCCGGCTGGGCCGGCGAGCGCCAGCGTCGGCAGATCACCTGCCGAGGTGGCGTGCGCCGCTGCGTAGGCCCGCAGCAGCATCGGCAGGTTCTTCCGCGGTTCCACGTTCCCGACGAAGAGCAGGTAGGGCTCGGTGAGCCCGAGCTCCGCGCTGCGGGCGGTGGGGAGCGGACGTGCCGCGGCCCACGAGGGGTCGACCCCCAACGGGGTCACCACGACCCGGTCGGAGGGCAGGGCATAGGTCTCGAGGACCTCCTGGGCCACCGCGGAGCTGGGGGTGCACACGACCGCGGCACGGGCGATCCCCCGTCCGACGAGGTCCGGCAGCCGGGCGGAGTCGGCGGACACGGTCTCCCGGTGCCTCAGGTAGGCCAGGTCGTGCACGGTGAGCACGCCGACCGCTCCGGAGGGCGGGAGGACGAAGTTCGTGCCGTGGAAGACGTCCAGGCGGCCGGTGAGCAGCTCGACCGGCAGCAGCTCGCTGCGTTCCCACACCCAGCGCAGGCCGCGCGCCGGGACGGGCCGGCCGCGGGCGGACACCCCGGCGGGCAGGGTGGCGGCGAGGCCGCCGGCGCCGCGGGCGGTGAAGGCGGTGGCCACGAACTCGTCCCCCGACCGCGGCTGCGCCAGAGCGGCCAGGAGGTGCTCCACGTAGCGGCCGATCCCGGTCCGTGGTCCGAGCAACGGGGTCGCGTCCAGGCCGATGCGCACGGGTGACCAAGTTACGCGGCGGAGCGCGGGTGGCCGACCGGGGCTTGTAGGCTGACCCGGACGTGGGTGACCGAGGGTCACCTGTTGACCATAGGAGGACACGATCTCTCAGTTGCGTGTCACTCTCGCCAGCCGGGAGCTGCTCGGCAACCTGGTCATGCGCGAGCTGCGGGGCAAGTACAAGGGGACCTCGCTCGGCTGGTTCTGGTCGCTGCTCAACCCGCTCGCCAGCACTCTCATCTTCAGCGTCGTCTTCGGTGCCATCCTCCGGGTCACGCCGACGGTGGGTGCAGGTGGAGTGCAGAACTACACGCTGTTCCTGCTGTGCGCGTTGCTGCCGTGGAACTACTTCAGCGGCGTGGTCAACGGGGGGATGGGGTCGTTGCTCGGCAACGCCAACCTGATCAAGAAGACCTCGTTCCCCCGTGAGCTCCTCGTGCTGGCCACCACCGCGTCGCTCTTCGTCACCTTCCTGATCGAGATGGCCGTGCTCGCCGTGGCCCTCCTCGTCTTCGGCGTGAACCCGCTGATCTGGCTGGTGCCGACGTTGCTGCTGATGGTGGTCCTCGCCGTCTTCGCCACGGGCCTCGGACTGATGCTCGCGGTCGCGAACGTGTACTTCCGGGACTCGGCGCACTTCGTGGCGATCGGTCTGCAGGTGCTCTTCTACGCGACGCCGGTGATCTACCCGATCACCCTGGTGTCCGACGTGTCACCGGATTCGCTCGTCGCGCGGCTGCACATAGACTCGCTCTACTTCGCCAACCCCCTGGTGCACTACGTCGAGGCCTTCCGAGACCTGCTGTACGAGCACCAGGTGCCCAGCCTGAGCACCATCCTGGTGATCCTGCTGTCCGCGGCGGCGTCGATCTGCGTGGGGTGGACCGTCTTCAACAGGTTCTCCGGGCGTCTCGCCGAAGAACTGTGATCGGGGGACCGAGATGAGCGACGTGGCCGTGGAGGCCGTTGGGGTCTCCAAGCGCTTCCGGCTGTACCACGAGAGAAACCAGTCGTTGAAGGCCGCGTTCATGCGTGGCCGCAGGGCCAAGTTCGACGAGTTCTGGGCTCTCCGGGACGTCGACCTGACCATCCCGACCGGCAAGACCTTCGGCTTGATCGGTCACAACGGCTCGGGCAAGAGCACGATGCTGAAGTGCCTGGCCGGCATCCTGGTGCCCGATCACGGTCGCACCCAGGTGAACGGCAAGGTCTCGGCGTTGCTCGAGCTGGGCGCGGGCTTCCACCCGGAACTGTCCGGGCGGGACAACGTCTACCTCAACGGGTCGATCCTGGGCATGTCGCGCAAGCAGATCGACCGTCAGTTCGACGAGATCGTCGACTTCGCCGGGCTGGAGACGTTCATCGACTCCCCGGTCAAGAACTACTCCTCGGGCATGTACGTGCGGCTGGGGTTCTCCGTGGCGATCAACGTGGATCCCGAGATCCTGATGGTCGACGAGGTGCTCGCGGTGGGTGACGAGTCCTTCCAGCGCAAGTGCATGGAGAAGTTCGCCGACTTCCGCGCCGAGGGTCGGACAGTCGTGATCGTGAGCCATGCACTCGGCACCATGCGGAGCATGTGCGACGAGGTCGCCTGGCTCGACCACGGCAAGCTCAAGGGTGTGGGTCGGCCCGAGGACCTGGTGGACGAGTACGTCGGCGCCTCGCACGAGGACCGGGTCGTCGAGGAGGCGCCGGCCGCCGAGGAGGGGGCCGGGCACAGCCGCTGGGGTAGCGGCGAGGTCCGGCTGACCGGCGCCGAGGTGCTCTCCGGCGGACAGTCGACGACGAAGGTGTCGACCGGCGACGACGTGGTCGTCCGCTTGCACTGGGAGGCGGCGGCACCGGTGGTCGAGCCGGTGTTCGGCATCGCCCTGCACACCCTGGAGGGGGTGCACGTCACCGGGCCCAACACCCGGGACGCCGAGGTCCGCACCGGCACTCTGCACGGCACCGGTCACCTGGACCTGCACGTGTCGCGTCTCATGCTGACGCCGGGGACCTACGACCTCACCGCTGCGGTCTTCGACCGCAGCGTGGTGCACGCCTTCGACCACCGGGAGAAGGTGCTCCGCTTCCACGTCATCCCCGGTACGCCGCGAGACCACTACGGCGTCATGTCCCTGGGTGGCTCCTGGGACCTGCGGAGCGAGTCCCCCCCGTCCACCCGGTGAGGGTGTGCCCGCACGGCACGGCGAGGGTGCTGGCGGTCGGGCTCGGGTGTCCGGTCGCCGGACCCGCGGGGCGCGCGCCCGTTCCGGATTCCAAGAGGAGATCATGAAGACCACGAACAGCGACTCGGTCACCATCGTGGTGGTCAACTACAAGGGCGCCGAGGACACCATCGCCTGCCTCGAGGGCATCAAGGCGCTGGACTGGCCGCAGGACCGCCTCCGCGTGCGTGTGGTGGACAACGCCAGCGGCGGGGATGACGTGAGCCGCATCCGGGAGGCAGCCCCGGGCGTGGAGGTGATCGCCTCCAACCGCAACCTCGGCTTCGCGGGCGGGTGCAACCTCGGCGCCCGCGGGGTCCGCACCGATCACCTCGCGTTCATCAACAACGACGCGCGGCCGGAGCCGGGTTTCCTGGGCGCCGCCGTCGACGCCCTGCAGGACAGCGCGATCGGGGCGGTGGCGGCCAAGGTCGTGGACTGGTCCGGTGAACGCGTCGACTTCGTGGGCAGCGCCCTCTCCTGGTACGGCCAGGGGTTCAAGATGCACGTCGGCGCCGTCGACGACGGCAGCTGGGACGACCCGCGCGACGTGCTGTTCGGCACCGGGTCGGCGCTGGTCGTCCGCCGGTCGGCCTTCGAGGAGGTCGGCGGCTTCGACGAGCGCTACTTCATGTTCTTCGAGGACGTGGACCTGGGCTGGCGGCTGTGGCTGGCCGGCCACCGCGTCCGCTACGTGCCCAGGGCCCTGGTCCTGCACAAGCACCACGCTTCGATGTCCAAGCTCGGGGCCTGGCGCGAGCAGTTCCTCCTCGAGCGGAACGCGCTGTTCACCATCTACAAGAACTACGGCGACGAGAACCTGGCCCGGTTCCTCGCCCCGGCGCTCGCGTTGGCCGTCCGGCGCGGCGTCGTGCTCGGCGGCGCCGACAGCTCGGCGCTGGACCTCGCCGTCACGCCGCCGATCCCCGACGAGCCGGCCACGGCCGAGGTGTCCAAGACGATGCTGGCCTCGGCCTACGCCGTCGACGCCTTCGTCCGGGAGCTGGCCTCGCTGGACCGCAGCCGGGCGGAGGTCCAGGGAGCCCGGCGGCGCAGTGACGGCGAGGTGCTGCGCATGTTCGGCATGCCCCTCGTGCCGAACATCCCCGACATCGACTTCGTCCGCGACTTCCAGTCGGCCAGCGCGGCCTTCGAGGTCGACGTGCCCTTCCGGGCTCGCCGGCGGGTGCTCGTGCTCACCGGCGACACGCTCGCCGCGCGGATGGCCGGGCCGGCGATCCGTGCTCTGCAGATCGCCAAGGCGCTGGCCGGGGACCACGAGGTGGTGCTCGCCACGACGTCCGTGTGCGACCTCCAGCGCAGCGACTTCGCCACGCGGCGGGTGGCCACGCAGGCGGACATGGCCGAGCTCGAGCGCTGGGCGGACGTCATCGTCTTCCAGGGGTACCTGATGCACGAGTACCCCGTCCTCCGTGCCAGCCGGAAGCCGATCGTCGTCGACATGTACGACCCCTTCCACCTGGAGCAGCTGGAGCAGGCGAAGGACCTCGGTCCCGAGGGACGCCGGAACGTGGTGCAGTCGGCCACCGGGGTCCTCAACGAGCAGATCCTCCGGGGCGACTTCTTCCTGTGCGCCTCGGAGAAGCAGCGGGACTTCTGGCTCGGCCAGATGGCGGGCCTGGGCCGGGTCAACCCCGCGGTGTACGACCGTGACGAGACGCTGGGCTCGCTGATCACGGTCGTCCCGTTCGGCGTCGAGGACCAGCCGCCCGTCGCCACCCGGCGCAGCGTCAAGGGTGTGCTCCCGGGCATCGGCGAGGACGACAAGGTCGTGCTGTGGGGCGGCGGCATCTACAACTGGTTCGACCCGCTGACGCTGATCCGCGCCATGGCGCTCGTTCGGGACCGGGTCCCGGAGGCGCGGCTGCTCTTCATGGGTGTCAAGCACCCCAATCCGGCCGTGCCGGAGATGCGGATGGCCACCCAGGCCCGTGAGCTGGCCGAGGAACTCGGGCTGCTGGGCAGCACGGTGATCTTCAACTACGAGTGGGTGCCCTACGAGGAGCGGCAGAACTTCCTGCTGGAGAGCGACATCGGGGTCAGCACCCACCTGGACCACGTCGAGACGGCGTTCTCCTTCCGTACCCGGATCCTGGACTACATCTGGTCCTCGTTGCCGATCGTGTGCACCGAGGGCGACTCGCTCGCCACCCTGGTCGAGCAGCGGGAACTCGGTTGCACCGTCCCCGCCGGCGACGTGGAGCGGCTGGCCGAGGTGCTGACCACGCTGCTGAGCGACAGTGAGGTGAACGCCCGCTATCGGGCGAACCTGGCCGGCATCGTGCCGGAGTACCAGTGGTCGAGCGTCCTGGAGCCGCTGCGCGCGTTCTGCCGCGACCCTCGCCGCGCGGACGATCTGCTGGATGCCGACGGCCGGCTCGACACCGGCCGCGGGGTCTCCGTGGTGGAGCCCCCGTGGCAGGGGGTGCGGGGTGACGCCGCGCTGGTGCGCACCTACCTGCGCGATGGTGGCCCGCAGCTCCTGGCTCAGAAGCTCGGTGCCCGGGCGGCTCGGCTCGCCCGCGGGAGGTTCCGGCAGAGGTGAGCGGTTCGGCGGCGGCCCGGGCCGGGTGCAGGGACGAGGAGTGGCGGTTCGAGGGTGAGGGGGCGGACCCGACGCTGACGGTGGTGACCGTCCTCGACGCCGATGCCGGTGGGGAACCGGCTGCCGACCTGCTGACCGCGACCTGGGCTTCGCTGCGTGCGCAGCACGATCCCCGCTGGCAGTGGGTGGTCGTCACGGTCTCGGGAGTCCCAGCTCCGCCGTCCCTCACCGGGCCTGCGGAGGACAGCCGGGTGGTGGTCCACCCTGCGACCCCGGGGGAGATGCTCGCCGAAGGGCTGCGCGTCGCCGCCGGCGCGTTGCTGCTGGTCCTGCCGGTCGGGGACACGCTGGCGGCGGAAGCGGTCGGGTGCCTGGGGGCTGCGGCAGGTGACGGCGGCTGGCTCTACAGCGACGAGCTGCTGCCGCGGAACGGGGAGAGCTCGGCCTGGCACCGGTGGGAGAAGCCGACGGCCTCGCCCGAGCTGCTGCTGGCCCAGCCGGACTTCGCCGCCGGGGTCGCGATCTCCCGGTCTGCGCTGCGCGAGCTCGGTGGTCCCGACCCGCGGATGGGGACCGCGGAGTGGTACGACCTCGTGCTGCGCGCCGCCGAGGGTGGGTCAGGTGGCCATGTCCCCGAGCCGTTGGTGCGCCGTCGCGCGGACCTCGGTGCACCGCTGGTCCGGCCGACGGATGCAGCCGCAGCGGCGCGGGCGAGCTGCGCCCGCCGCGGGCTGGCAGTCGACGACGTGACCCCGGTCGAGGTGCGGGGTCGGGTCATCGGGCAGTGGGTGCGGCTGACTCCACCCGCCGACGCCAGGGTGAGCATCGTCGTCCCGACCCGGGGGAGCAGCTCGGTGGTGCGCGGGGTCGAGCGGTGCCACGTCGTGGAGCTGGCCCGTTCGGTCTGGGTCCCGGACCGGTTCCCCGGGCTGGTGGAGTTCGTGGTCGTCCATGACGCCGACACGCCGCAGGCGGTGCTCGACGAACTGGCGGACATCGTCGGCGACGGACTGCGGACCGTGCTGTTCGACGAGCCGTTCAACTTCTCGCGCAAGTGCAACGTCGGTGCGGTCGCTGCGACCGGTGAGCTGCTGTGCTTCCTCAACGACGACGTCGAGGTCCTGTCGCCCGACTGGCTGGCGGCGATGACAGGGCACCTGGTCGATCCCGATGTGGGGCTGGTCGGCGCCAAGCTGCTGTTGGAGGACGGTTCGCTGCAGCACGTCGGCCACGGCTACCGCGACGGCCATGCCGGGCATCCGCTGCTGGGCTGGCCGGCGAACACCCTGGCCCTGGGTGGCAGCGCGCAGCTGGCCGGCGCCCGCTCCGGGGTCACGGCTGCTTGTGCGGTCGTCCGGGCGGCCGACCATGCCGCAGTGGGCGGCTTCTCCGAGATCCTCCCGCTCAACTACAACGACGTCGACTTCTGCCTGAAGATCCGCCGGCGCGGCCAGCGGATCGTCTACACCCCGCACGCCGAGCTCTTCCACTTCGAGTCGCAGACCCGGATCGCCCGGCTGCTCTCCTGGGAGCGCGACGTGATCCTGCGCCGCTGGCGCACCATGATGGAGCATGACGAGTA
Organism: uncultured Modestobacter sp.; assembly: GCF_947486615.1. Taxonomy (GTDB): domain Bacteria; phylum Actinomycetota; class Actinomycetes; order Mycobacteriales; family Geodermatophilaceae; genus Modestobacter. The sequence goes on along the minus strand of NZ_CANKUD010000002.1, from coordinate 244,677 downwards.
CCTGCCTGCCGTTCAGCCGGCCGTGCACGGGCAGCTCGAAGACCAGCACACCACACCGATGACCCGTGGCGCCGACGATGGCGGCGGGAACGAAGGAGCGGCATGACCGAGCAGCGCACCGACGGTGCCGCGGGGACGACGTCGGCGGACTACTCGGCGTTCTACTTCGACGGCCACCTGGGCCCGCCCTACACCTACGAGGAGCCGCACTGGAAGCAGTTCTTCGGTGCCGTGGCCGATGCCGTGGTCGCCACGTTCGCCCCGGCGCGCACGTACGACGCGGGGTGCGCCATCGGGCTGTTCGTGCGCGCCCTGCTCGAGCGGGGGGTCGACGCCCGCGGCGGTGACATCTCCGAGTTCGCCGTCGCCGGTGCACCGGATGGGCTGCGGGAGCGGCTGGAGGTGCGCGACCTCACCCGGCCGTTCACCGAGCGGTACGACCTGGTCTCCTGCATCGAGGTGCTCGAGCACATGTCGCCGCCCGATGCGCAGCGCGCCATCGGCAACCTCTGCGCGGCCGCGGACACCTTGCTGATCTCCTCCACCCCCGACGACTTCACCGAGCCGACGCACATCAACGTGCGGACGCCCGCCTCCTGGGCGGCGGACTTCGCCCGGCACGGCTTCTTCCGGCGGACCGACGTCGATGCCTCCTTCTTGTCCCCGTGGGCGGTGGTCTACGAGAAGGCGGAGCTGACCCCGGTCGAGCTCGTCGCTCGCTACGAGGCGCTCGTGTCGCCGTTGTCCCGCGAGGTGGTGGCGAAGCGACAGGCGCTGCTGGAGACCCAGCGGGACCTGGACCGGCTGCAGCAGACCGGCGGGCCGGAGCGCGAGGAGCTGGCGCAGCAGGTCCACGACCTGCAGGCGGCCGTCGAGCTCGCCGAGCGGGAGCGGGCCGAGGTGACCGCCGACCGCGACCGGGTGGTGGACGACCTGGTGGAGCTCCGCGACGGGGGAGACCATGCCGACCAGCTCGTGCGGCTCGGTCTGGTGGACGAGCTCATCGGTCTGCGAGCCGAGCTGACCCAGGCCAGGCTGCGCAGTGAGAACGCGTACGCGGACGCCCAGGTCCAGGTCGACGCGATCAACGTGGACCTGGCCAGCGTGCACGCCGACCTCCACCACAGCCGGCTCCAGGAGCAGCAGTTGCGCGCGGAGCTGGACAGGCTGCACGCGGAGTCGGTGCGGCAGCTGTCGGAGCTGCGGGCCAGCGCGACCTGGAAGTTCGGCCGGCTGGTCATGGCGCCGGTGGCGGTCCCGCGGCGGTTCCGCCGGCGGCGATGACCGCTGTGTCTGGCGGTTCCTCGGGTGCGGACCCGACGTTCACCGTCCTGGTGCCGGTGTACCGGACCGACCCCGGGCACCTGGGGGAGATGGTCCGCTCGGTGCAGGCGCAGTCCGAGCGTTCGTGGGAGCTGGTGCTCGTCGACGACGGTTCGGACTCGCCCGAGCTGACCGCAGCGCTGGACCACCTGGCTGCCGGGGATCCCCGGATCCGGCTCGAACCGCTGGCCACCAACCTGGGGATCGTGGGTGCCAGCTCCCACGGGCTGGCAGCAGCCCGCGGCCAGTTCGTGGCGCTGCTGGACCACGACGACCGGCTCGCCCCCCAGGCGCTGGAACGGATGCTGGCCGCGATCGAAGCGCATCCGGAGGCCGACGTCCTCTACTCGGACGAGGACCAGATCCACGACGGCAGGCTCGGGGACCCGTTCCGCAAGCCGGACTTCTCGCCCGAGCGGCTCCGCGGGCAGATGTACCTGGGCCACCTCGTGGTGTACCGGCGGAGCCTGCTGGCCGAGGTGGGCGGCTTCCGTGCCGGGTTCGACGGCAGCCAGGACTACGACCTCGCGCTGCGCGCAACCGAACGAGCCCGCGAGGTCGTGCACGTGCCCGAGGTGCTCTACCACTGGCGCATCCACCCGGGCTCGGTGTCCCACCGAGCGGACAACGCAGCGGTCTTCGCCGCCGCCCGCCGGGCGCTGAGCGAGCACCTGGAGCGGACCGGTCGGCAGGGCACGGTGGAGCAGGTGCACCCCATCGGGGTCTACCGCGTGCGGCGCGAGCTCCGGGAGCTCCCGTTGGTCAGCATCGTCGTCCCCACCCGCGGCACCACGGCGTCGGTGCGCGGCGTGGAGCGGGTGCTGGTGGTCGAGGCGGTGCGGTCGGTCGTCGAACGGACCACCTACCCGAACATCGAGGTGGTGGTGATCGCCGATCGGGCCACTCCGCCGGAGGTGGTCGAGGAGTTGCGGGCGCTCTCCCGCAGCCGGGTCCGGATCCTGGAGCACACCGGACCGTTCAACTACTCCGGGCAGGTGAACAGCGGTGTCCACGCCGCCCGAGGCGACCTCCTGGTGACCCTGAACGACGACACCGAGGTCGTCACTCCCGACTGGCTGACGACCATGGTGGGCCTGCTCGAGCCGGATGTCGGCATGGTGGGTGCCAAGCTGCTCTACGAGAACGACCTGATCCAGCACCTCGGTCTCCACGTCGGTCGCGGGCACGTCGTGCACACCGCCGCGGGGGAGCCGGCCGACGCGACCGGGCCGTCGGCGGGCTACCTGGTGGATCGTGAGGTCACCGGGGTGACCGGGGCCTGCGCCCTGTTCCCCCGCGCGGTGTTCGACGAGGTCGGTGGGTTGAGCCGGGCACTACCGGTCAACTTCAACGACGTCGACTTCAGCTTCAAGGTCACGGGCACGGGACGACGGGTTCTGGTTACCCCGCACGCGGTGCTCTACCACTACGAGTCGCGGTCTCGCCCGCGGCGGGTCGCCATCAGCGAAGTGGACACGCTGCGCAACCGCTGGCGGCAGGAGCTGATGCGGGACAGCTACTGGACGCAAGCCATCCCTGATCAGCTCCGGGCCTGAGCCGTGGGCCCTGGGTGCTGAGCCGGTCGGTCCCAGCTGGCCGGCTCAGCGAGGGGAGAGTGGGCGCCGGCGGCTGAGCAGGGCCCACGGCAGCAGGCGCACCGCACCCGCGAAGGCCCTCGCGCGCAGCAGCACGCGTTGCTGGTGGGCCGGGGGCGGCGGGCCGCCGACGAGTCGTCGAGCAGCGAGGGACGCCGTGGTGACCAGGAACCGGAGCCAGACCGCCACCGCGCGGCCGGCGGCAGCGCAGCGTACGTGCATCAGCAGGCGGTTCCGCTCGTTCCAGTAAGCAAAGGACGGCGAACTCTGGTCCGAGCTGGCGGAGTGCTGGTGGTGCACCACTGCCGTGGGCTCGTAGCGCACCTGCCAGCCGGCTCGGCGAAGGCGCCACGAGGTGTCGGTGTCCTCGTAGTAGAGGAAGAACGGGGCCGGGAAGCCGCCCACGGACCGGACCGCAGCCACCCGCAGCAGCGCCGCACCCCCGGAGAAGCCGAACACCTCCGCCTCCTCGTCGAAGCTGCCGGCGTCCTGGCCCAAGCCGCGGTCGGCTCCGTACCCGTCGTCGAGGAGGACGACGCCCGCGTTGTTCATCGTCGGTGGCGTCACGCCCGCCAACAGCATCCGGGAGGTCACGGCGGCTGCCTCGGGATGACGGTCCATCGCCTCGGTGAGGTGCTGCAGCCAGGTGGGCTCGGCGACGGCGTCGTTGTTCAGCAGTGCCACGAAGGGCGTGTCGACCATCCGCAACCCGTCCTCGGCCCCGCCGGCGAATCCCCGGTTCGTCCGGTTCTGCACCACCTGGACGGTGGGGAACCGGGTCCGGATCATCTCCGAGGTCCCGTCTGTCGAGGCGTTGTCCACGACGACGACCTGGTGGGGAAGGGTCTGCGCGGCGAGGGACTCGAGGCACGGGATGAGCAGTTCTCGGCCGTTCCACGTGACCACCAGGGCCGTGACGGTCGGCAGCGTGTCCACGGACGGTCACAGTACGGCGCGACAGCATGGCCCAGCTCGTGGTCGGTCGTCGGGCGGCGGTGCTCCCTCGGGGGTGTCGACACGGCGGCGCGTCGACACGCTCGGCTACTCTCGGCGCGCTGAGAGGCGGCTCGCACCCGGGGAGTCGGTACCTGGTTCGGCGGATCCACCCGCGCTAGCGAAAGGCCATGCTCGTGTCCCGCTGGACGTCCGGAAGTGAGCCCGCTGTGAGGTGGATGGTGCCGGCGGGAAGTCGCTTCAGGCGGAGCAACCCGTCTGTGTGGTTCGTGGTCCTGGCTTCGCTGCTCCTGCTCTTGGTGTCTCTGTCATGGGCGGCTCTGACGCCCGGCTTCCGCGCGCCCGACGAGGTCCAGCACCTCAACAGCGTCGTTCGGCTCGCGGAGGGCGACGGATGGCCGAAGCCCGGAGATGCGTTCGTCCGGGAGGAGGTGATCGACGCGCGGGAGCTGTCCGGCTCGACGCAGGACGGGAAGCGGACGTACCTGCCCGGATCGGTCAACGGAGGCCCGGACAGCCTGCGGTTCGCCGAGGTGCCACCCACGGGGGTGGCGGAGCGGGAGTCGTTGGACGGGCTGGACGACGAACCGACGGACACCAGGTCGATCGATCAGATGACACAGCACCCGCCGGGTTACTACGCGCTCGCCGCTGTGGTCTACGACGCGGCGCAGGTCGGCGAGTGGCGCTACGACCGGGCGCTCTTCCTGTTGCGGGCCCTGGGTGCCCTGATGATCGCGGTGACGGTGCCGGTCTCCTGCTTCGTCGCGGCGCGAGAGCTCACCGGTCTCGAGTGGGCGGGCAGGCTCGCGGCCTTCGCCCCCCTGCTGGTGCCTCAACTCGGCTTCGTCGGTGGCTCGGTGACGAACGACGCGGCGGCGATCGCAGTGGCCGCCGTGCTGTGGGCGGCGCTGCTCAAGGTCCTCTGTTCAGGGCCGAGCCGACGGCGCTTGCTGGTGCTCGGCCTCGCGGTCGCCGCGGCGTTATGGACGAAGGGGACCGCGCTGTCGCTCATCCCCGGTGCCTTCCTCGCGATCCCCCTCGCCTACCGGCGCAGTCGGGGTGGCGCGCTCCGGGACTGGGGGAGGCCTGCGGCGGTGTCGACCGGCCTGGTGATGGCGGGTGCCTTCGTGCTCGGCGGCTGGTGGTGGGCGCTGAACATCGTGCGCTTCGGCTCCCTGCAGCCGGCGGCGTACTACACGCCCCAGGGGGCCATGTCACCCCTCGGCATCTTCGAGTTCGCCGAGATCTTCGCTCGGCGCATCCGGCAGAGCTTCTTCGGGGACATCGGGTTGCTCGAGGCTCCCATGCCGGACTGGTTCACCCTCAGCCTGCTGTGGGTCTTCCTCGTCCTGTGCGGCGTGGGGCTGCTGTCACGGCGGCGCCTCGGTGCGCGACTGATCATCCTCCTCGGGCTCGGGTTGACCGTCGGGATCCTGTTCACGACGACGTACTCCGCGCACCTGCACACGCTGAACCTGCCCGGTCTCCAGGGGCGGTACCTGTTCGTGCTGATCGTCCCGCTGGCTGCCCTCCTTGCTGCAGGACTCGTCCGCATCGGCCGGGTGGCCCGGTTGTCGGGGGTCTGGCTGGGTGGCGGCGTCGCCGCGGTGGGTCTGGTGGTCGCACTCCTGGGGCTGGGCTTCGGGTTCCGCATCTACTACGTCGAACCCGGCCGGTCCTGGGGTGATGCCGTCGACCTGTTCCTCGGCTGGTCGCCCTGGTCCCCGATCGTCATCGCGGGGCTCCTGTCCTCGCTGGTGCTCTGCGCCTTGGCCCTGGCTCTGCTCCTGGGGCGGGTCAGCGCGCTCCACGAGCTCGGGTCCGTGGGGCAACCGGTTCCTGCTCCGTACTCGACGGATCGGCGCCCGCTCTCGGGCACCGATGAGCGGGAGGCATCGGCCGGTGCCGAGCCGGCGAGCGTCCCGGCCGGGGGTCTCCGTCACCAGCAGAACTGAGCTGCTGTCCGACCGTGGCGCGTTCCGCAGCGCGCGCGGACAGGCAACCGCCGCTGGGTCCGACTGATCAACTGTCCGTTGGGAGAAGAAGTTGCACCAGGTCCCGGACGCGGGCTCCGGCACCAGGTAGCCTCGCCTGTCGTGACCGGAACGTCGCCAACTGTTGCTGAAACAGCTTCCATCCAGACCGTCCGCGTGACGCCGCCGGGTCATCTGTCGGTGTCCTCGACCGATCAGCCGACCGGTGAGAACACGCTGGACGTCACGGTCGTGCTGCCCTGCTACAACGAACGGGACCACGTCGTAGACGAGATCAAGCGCATCACGGCCGCCATGGATGCGAGCGAGTACAGCTACGAGCTGCTCGTCATCGACGACAAGTCGACCGATGGCACTCTGGCGGTCCTCGAAGCCGCGCTGCCCGACTACCCCCACATGCGGCTCATGCCCTTCCGGACCAACGGTGGCTCCGGAACCGCTCGTCGCATCGGCACCCGCGAGGCCTTCGGCCGGATCGTGGTGTGGACCGACGCGGACATGACGTACCCGAACGAGCGGATCCCGGAGTTCGTCCGTCACCTCCAGGACAACCCGGGGGTGGATCAGGTCGTGGGTGCCCGGACCACCGAGGAGGGCACGCACAAGCTCTTGCGCGTCCCGGCCAAGTGGGTCATCCGCAAGGTCGCGGAGAAGCTGTCGTCCACCAAGATCCCCGACCTGAACTCGGGGCTGCGTGCCTTCCGGCGGGACGTCTCGTTGCCCTATCTCCGCCTCTTGCCACCCGGCTTCAGTTGCGTCACGACGATCACGATGTCGTTCCTGTCCAACCAGCACCCGGTCGACTACATGCCGATCGACTATGCGAAGCGTGCGGGCAAGTCGAAGTTCCACTTCACCAAGGACGCGTACCGCTACATCCTGCAGGTCCTGCGGATGGTGATGTACTTCAACCCGATCAAGGTCCTCATGCCGATCGCGTTGACGCTCCTCGGGCTCTCCTTCATCAAGGGCATCATCGACGTGATCCGGTACGACTTCGGGATCACCACGAACGCCGTCCTGCTGTTCATCAGCGGCTTGCTCATCTTCACGCTCACCCTGCTCGCCGACCTGATCGTGCGTTCGCGAGGCGACACCTGACGGTGCCGGAGAGGCGGCTGTGCGGGTGAGCCTGCGGAGCCGGGCGCGGTCGCTGCGGGCTTGACGGGCGGCCGCCGGGGTTCCCCTGGATCCAGCGGCGGCAGGATCCAGGAACGGGTGCAGGGCCGTGGCGACGTCATCCATCGCGGCGGAGACGCCTGCGGCGCGTCCGGTCACGGGTGGGCGTCGAGCCCGCCCGTGACCGGCAGTCACGCTGACGGTTCGTCGACGTGTTCCCATGTCCGGGCGAGCCCGGCCCGGAGCGAGGTCGCCGGCGCCCACCCCAGGGCCGCTCGGGCCGCGGAGATCTCCAGCCAGGTGTTCCGGCGGTCGAACGGTCGATCACCTACCCGCTCGATCGGGTGCTGGGGGGCCTTCGCCACCTCCAGCACCAGCTGGAGCAGCTCCTCCAGTGACGTGGGCTGGCCGGAACCGATGTTGAGCACTGCCGGCAGCGAGGGCGCCTGCAGGGCAGCGACGAACGCTGCTGCCACGTCGTCGACGTACACGTAGTCCCGGGTGGTCTGCGGATTGCCGAAGAGCCGCACGGTCTGGTCCTGGGCCAGTGCCTGGAACCAGTGCCCCACCACGCCCTGGCCGGTCCCGACGCGCTGGCCGGGCCCGTAGACGTTGCTCAGCCGGAGCACGGTGCGCTCGGACAACGGGCTGCGGCAGGAGAGGAAAGCGTCCTCGACGGACAGCTTCAGCCGGGCGTACGCGCTGGACTGGTCCAACGGCGATCCCTCTGCGTAGGGAGGAGGCTGGTTGCCGTCGTACACCGCGCCGCCGGAGCTGGCCACCAGGATCCGCTGCGCGGTCCCGGCGTCCTCGCTGCTCTCGGCCAGCAGCCTGGAGAGTTCCCGGGTCTCGGCGAGCTCCTGCGCTGCGGAGTCGGGATCCCGCTCGGCCAGGGCCGGGTTGCTGCGGCCGGCGACCACCAGGACACCGCGGGCTCGGGCCACCTCCGGGATCAACTGCCCGTCACGGACGGCCGGGGACGTGGTGGTGCAGGCCACCGTGGGGATCCCCTGCCGGGTCAGGGCGGCGACCACGGCGCGTCCGACGAAACCATGCGCACCCACCACGGCGATGGCTGTCCGACGGGTGGTTTGGTCGTCATGGAGCCGCATGACAGGATCCTCTCCGGTGAGAAACATTCCTGAAGATCCCGCCATCAGAGGGGACTTGCCGCGCCTCCTGGTGCTGGCCTCCACGCTCCCGGCGCGTCTCGGCGACGGCACCCCTGGCTTCGTCGACGACCTCGCGCGGGTGGAGTCGAAGGCCTTCCGCACGTGGGTGCTCGCACCCATGGTCCCGGGCGGGCGGGCTGCCGAGGAGCGCGACGGGGTCGAGATCCGTCGCTACCGGTTCTTCCCGCGTCGGTGGGAGGACCTGGCTGACGGGGCCATATTGGAGAACCTCCGCGGCCGGCGGAGCCGTTGGCTGCAGGTGCCGTCGTTCTTCGGCGCCGGAGCGCTGGCGGTCTGGCGTGCGGTGCGCGAGATCCGACCGGATGTCGTCCATGTGCACTGGATCATCCCACAGGGTCTGATGGCGCTGGTCGCTGCTCGGCGGGTTCCCTGGTTGGTCACCACGCTGGGCGGTGACCTCTACGCGCTCACCGCCGGGCCCCTGAGGCTGCTCAAGCAGATGGTCCTGCGGCGGGCGGCCGGAGTCACCGTCATGAACGGCGAGATGCGTGACCTGGTCATCGGCATGGGGGTTCCCCCCGACCGCGTGCAGGTGCTGCCGATGGGGGTCGATCTGGCCCGCTTGGACACCGCCGCTGGTGCCGGGGAGGGAGGACCCGTCCCCGGCCGCCTGGTGTTCGTCGGGCGGCTCGTCGAGAAGAAGGGCTTGGCCGTGCTGTTGAGCGCCCTGCACGAGTTGCCCCCGGACCTCGACTGGTCGTTGGACGTCGTCGGAGACGGCCCGTTGCGCGCGGAGCTGGAACGACAGGCTCGTCCACTGGGAGCGCGGGTGCGCTTCTCCGGGCAGCAGTCGGCCGCCACGTTGGCCCGGACACTGCGAGGCGCCGAGGTGGCTGTCTTCCCATCGGTGCGCGCCAGGTCCGGTGACCAGGACGGGCTGCCCGTCGCGATGCTGGAGGCGATGGCAGCCGGCGCTGCGATCGTGGCCAGCGACCTCCCTGGAATGGCCGAGGCCCTCCACGGGGAAGAGCCGGCGGGCCTCGTGGTGGAACCGGGCGACACCGGGGCGCTGGCCGCGAGCCTGATCCGCGTGCTGAGCGACTCGACGCTCCGTGCCCGGCTGGGTGCTGCGGCAGCCAGCCGGTCAGCGGAGTACTCCGTCGAGTCGATCGGTGCCCGATACGTGGAGCTGCTGCGCGCCGCCGTGTCGACTCGTGAGCCGAGGCGTCGCCTGATCCGATGGCCCCGGGGGAGCGCAGGTGCGCAGCGATGACGCGCCGAGCGGTTCGACCGACCTGGCCGGCGGGACGAGGCGGAGGGCAGGCCGGCCGGGAATGGGTGGCGTCCGTGCGACGTAGGGATCGCCAGGGGCCCGACGAGGCCGCTCCGCCGGGCACGAGGTCGTCCGAGACCGCTGGAGCGGCCGTGGGTCCTGATGCGTCCCGGCCACCGGCGCACCGCTCGATCGACGTGGGCGACGTGGCAGAGCGGTCAGCGCCGTCGGCTGCACGGCCGGGCTGCCATCTGCCCGTCGTCCTGCCCCGCGGGGGCGCCAGGCGGCCGCTCGGGTCGTTGCTGCGCCTCGCCGCGTGATGGCCGAGACCGAGACCCCCAGGGGCTGGCGCCGCTGGTTCCGCCCCGTCTTCGTCGTCGCAGTCGTGCTCGCGGTGGTGCTGCTGCTGTGGCAGCAGCGCCACGAGGTCGGCCGGTCGCTGCGGGACCTGTCCCCGGAGTCGGTGGTGTTGAGCCTGGTCTTCGCCGTCGTGGGCGTCTGGCTCCCGGGGGTGGTGTGGCGAGATCTGCTCACCAGCCAGGGACACCGCATCGGCGTGCTGCCGGGGTGGCGTGCCTTCTTCATCGCCCAGCTGGGCAAGTACCTGCCAGGCGGTGTCTGGACGCTCGTGGCACAGGTGGCGATGGCGCGGGACCTCAAGGTCCCCGCCCGGGAGGCGGCCGCGGCCAGCTTCCTGGGTCTCGCGCTCAGCATCATCTCCAGTCTGCTCCTGGCCGGGGTGACGCTGCCGGTGGCGTTGCCCGACCTGGTGTCGACCTACTGGTGGGTCTTCGCGGTGGTGCCGGCACTCCTCGTCCTGTTGCACCCGAGGGTGGTGACGTGGTGGAGCGGCACGGCGTTCCGTCTGCTCCGTCGGCCAGGCGCCGGGCTCCAGCTGAGCTGGAAGGTGCTGCTGCGGTCCACCGCTCTGCTGCTCCTGTCGTGGGTGGCACTCGGACTGCACTTCGGCATCCTGGTGGCTCAGCTCGAGGGCAACCAGGAGGGCGCTTCCCGCTGGACCCTCAGCTTGGGGGTGTTCGCGCTGGCCTGGGTCGCCGGCTTCCTGGTGATCGTGGCCCCCGCAGGAGCAGGTGTCCGAGAGGCCGCACTCGTCCTGGGATTCGCGTCCATCCTGCCCGCTGCCGCAGTGCTGGCCATCGCGGTGCTGTCCAGGGTCCTGCTCGTCGCTGCGGACGTCCTGCTCGCCGGGGGCGTCGCCCTGGCGGCACGGTTGGCACCGGCGGCGGGCCCCCCGACACCGGATGCGACGGGCTGAGACGGTCGGGAGGCGCTCGCCCCGCGTCGCCGTCGCGCTCGAGCAGGTGGTGTCACCGGTACCCGTGGTAGGGAGCGCCAGGCGCTCGGGGTGGCCGCAGTGATCGCCGGGCAGGAGCCGGAGGGGGTCCCCGGGTAGCGGGCCGGACGGCCTGGCACCGTGGCTGCGCGGGCCACCGGTGGACCGTCGCCAGGGCGACTGCCGCCGTCGCGGCGGACGTCGACCGCAGTCAGGTGACATCGCACGCAGGGGCCACGCGGCACCACTGCGGCGCCTGGGGCGGATGGGAGAGACACCGTCGCGACTGGCCGTAGTCAGTCGTTGACCATCTGTCGAGGTCGTTGCCAGGCTCTACAGGTGAAGATCTCAGGGGCCACCGGGCTGCTCGGGCTGGCATCGGTCTCGCTGGTCCTCGCGGCCTGTACCGGTACGGCTCAGCGAGGGGAGGTCGAAGCCGGGGCGTCGGGTTCGTCCGTCGCGGCGGCGCTGCCCGGTGACGAGGCGCTGACCCCACCACCCCCGGACCCGGCGGCCCAGGATCTTCGCGCGCAGTTCGCCGACCTCGTCGCCGGGCAGCTGGCGGCGGCCCTCGACCTCCAGCTCTCCGGCCTGGCCGCCTTCGCCGAGCAGGTCGTCGGCGACTGCTCCCCGGACGAAGCGACCCTGACCGCGACCCTCTCGGACGGTTCAGAGGTCGAGCTGCGCTTCACCGAGGACCAGGGCGAGCTCGTGGTGCGTGCGCCGGGCATCGTCGTGGAGCAGACACTGACCGACGTCGACCTCGCGGTCGAGGGGCGGACCTTCCGCCTCGACGCCGGGCTGCTCACCGCTGGTACCAGCGAGGAGTCCGGCCACCTGGGCCTGGAGGGCACGTGCGGCTGACCGCCCGGGGCCGGGTCGTCAGCCTGCTGTTCAGCGCGCTGATGGTCGCCGGGATCGTCTCCGCGGCACCGGCCGCGGCCTTCGACCTCCGCACCCAGCTCGACTCGGCAGACGCCTTCGCCGCCGGCCGTGGCACGGTGGGCATCGCGGTTCTCGACCGCGAGACCGGCCAATGGATGGAGAACGGGCACGCGCACACGCGGGTCCGCTCCGCCTCCATCGTCAAGGTCTTCGTCGCGGAGAACCTGCTGGACCGGCAGGCCCGCGGCATGCGGCTGCCTGCCGGGGACGCTGCCCTGCTCGAGTCGATGATCCGCCGTTCGGACGACGCCGCGATGTCCAGCCTGTACAGCCGGTACGGCGGCCTCCAGATCGTGACCGACGTGGCCCGGAAGTACGGGTTGAGCGAGATCGGGCCGCCGCCGACGCCGAGCTACTGGGGCATGTTCCAGATCACCGCCCACGACGTCGTGAAGTTCTACGACGGCATGCTCAGCGGCGGCCTCAACTCGGCCGATCGCGAGTACCTGGTCCGGCTGATGCGGGAGGCAACTCCGACCGGGGCCGACGGCTTCTACCAGTTTGCCGGCATCCCGGACGCGCTGCCGGGGCAGGTCAGGGGCGTCAAGCAGGGGTGGATGTGCTGCCAGGAGGGCCTGCGGCGGCTGCACACCACCGGCGTCCTGGGGCCGACCAACCGGTACGCCGTCGCCGTCCTGGCGCAGTACGGGTCCGGGCTCTCTTATGCCTATGGCGGTGAGACGCTCACCAGAACGGTCCAGCGGCTCTTCCCGGGCGGTACGGTGCCCGCCCCCGGCACCTCCCGGATTCCGATCGGGTACCTCGACACGGTGACCGAAGCCAGCCCCGGGGTCTTCCGCCTCTCGGGCTGGGCGCTCGACCGGGACGCTCCGACCCGGAGCCTGCAGGTGCACGCGTACGTCGACGGGCGGGCGGTCGGTGCCTGGGTCGCGTCGGCAGCGCGGCCCGACGTCGCGAAGGCCCACCCGGGGGTGGGGCAGGCCCACGGCTACTCCGTGGACGTGTCCGTTCCCGACGGCAACCACAGCGTCTGCCTGTACGCCATCAACGTCGGTGGGGGATCGGGCAACACCACGTTGGGCTGTCGCACCGTCACCAGTCGGTTGGGGCCGATCGGTTCGCTGGACGTCGTCGCACCGTCCGGACTCCGCACGGTGCGGGTCTCCGGCTGGGCGCTCGACCGCGACGCTCCTGCCACGTCGGTCGGTGCGCACACCCACCTCGACGGCCGGCCGGTGCTCGCCGTCTCGGCGACCGGTTCCCGCGCGGACGTGGCGGCGACCTTCGCCGGTGCAGGTCCGGCACACGGCTTCGACGCGGCCGTACCCACCAGGGGAGGGCAGCACCAGGTCTGCGTCTACGGGATCAACGTGGCCGGCACTGCCGGGAGCAACACCCTGATCGGCTGCCGGGCGGTGGGGCTGCCGGTGGGTGTGCTGGGAGCTGTCGACGCCGTCACCCCGGTGACCGGTGGGGTCTCCGTCGCCGGCTGGGTCATCGACAGCGAGGCAGGCACGACCAGCACGTCGGTGCACGTCTACGTCGACGGCCGGGCAGCCCGCGCACTGGGGGCGGCGGGTTCGCGCAGCGACGTCGCCCGGGTCTACCCGGACGGCGGGTCGGCGCACGGCTTCGCCGGCACCGTCGCGACGTCGCCCGGCCAGCACGAGGTGTGCCTGTACGGCATCACCGTGTCCGCAGGTGGGGCCAACCGACTGCTGGGGTGCCGCACGGTCACCGTCTGACGGATGCCCGCCCGGCCGGGGCCACCGCGGTCGACCGGCCAGCCGTGGCCGGTCGGGCCGGCGGAGCATCTAGTCTCGGGACGTGCGGCTGGCCCTGATCATCGAGCAGGCTCTCGCGCCGGTCCCGGGCGGCACGGGCCGGTACTCCAGGGAGCTCGCTGCCGCACTGGCGGAGCGGGCGCCGACCGGCGCGGAGGTGACTGCCTGGACGTCCTGGCACCGCGACGTCGCGGCGGCGCGGGTGCCCGGTGTGCGGGGACCGCGGCGGTTCCCGCTGCCTCGTCGGGCGCTGGTCGCAGCCTGGGAGGCAGGCACCGGCCCGGTGCCGGTCCGTGCCGACGTGGTGCATGCGCCGACCCCGCTGGCCCCCCGCAGGGGCGATCGGCCGCTGGTGGCGACGGTGCACGACGTCGTCCCGTGGACCCATCCGGAGACGCTGACGCCGCGCGGCGTGCGGTGGCACCGGCGGATGGTGGAACGGATCGCGGCGACCGCGGACGCGGTCGTGGTGCCGACGTCGGCCGTGGCCGAGGAGCTCGCCCGCCACGTCGGGCTGGCCCGCCCGCCCGTGGTGGTGGGCGAGGGCGTCAGCGCGGACCTGTTCCCCGGGCCGGGCGCCGATCGGCGGGCCGAGGAGCTCGACCTGCCGGCACGGCCCTATGTGGTGACGCTGGCCACTCTCGAGCCCCGCAAGGGTCTGGACGTGCTGTTGCGAGCGCTCGCCGAGCCCCGGCTGAGCGAGGCGGAGCTCCTGGTGGTCGGTCAGCCGGGGTGGGGCGGGATCGACCTCGCCGGGCAGGCCCGTGAGCTCGGCGTCTCGGACCGGGTGCGGGTGCTGGGACGCTTGCCCGACCAGGACCTGGCAGTGGTGCTCAGCCGGGCGGCGCTGCTCGCCATGCCCAGCCGGGCCGAGGGCTTCGGGCTGCCGGTGCTCGAGGCCATGGCGCTCGGCGTCCCCGTGGTGAGCTCCGACGTCCCTGCTCTGGCGGAGGTGGGCGGCGGGGCGACCCGGCTCTTCCCCGTCGACGACGGTGGCGCCCTCGCGGAGGCGATCGCCGAGGTGCTGGCCTCCGGTGAGCTGCGCCGGAGCCTCTCGGCAGCCGGTCTGCGTCGGGCGGAGGACTTCAGCTGGGGCTCCGCCGCCGACCAGCTCTGGCGGCTGTACGCCACGCTCGGCTGACCGGGGCGGCGCGCCCGGCCGGGTCAGCCGGGGGTGACCTCGTCGAGGAGACCGAGGAGGTACGTGCCGTAGCCGCTCTTCACCAGCGGCTTCGCCAGCACCTGGAGCTGCCCGTCGTCGATGTAGCCGCGCCGCCAGGCGATCTCCTCGATGCAGCCGATCTTCCAGCCCTGCCGGTCCTCGACGACCCGGACGAACTCCGAGGCCTGCATCATCGACACGTGCGTGCCGGTGTCCAGCCAGGCGGTACCGCGCTCGAGCACGGTGACGGTGAGCTCGCCGCGACGCAGGTACTCGTCGTTGATCGCGGTGATCTCGAGCTCACCCCGCTCGCTGGGCGTGATCTTCGAGGCGATCTCGACGACCCGGTTGTCGTAGAAGTAGAGCCCGGGCACCGCGTAGCTGCTCTTGGGCTCGGCGGGCTTCTCCTCGATGGAGATGACCCGGCCGGCGTCGTCGAACTCGACGACGCCGTAGTCCTTCGGGTTGGCGACGTGGTAGGCGAACACGTGCCCGCCGACCGGGTCGGTGTTGGCGCGCAGGTTCTTGCCCAGCCCGGTGCCGTAGAAGATGTTGTCGCCGAGCACCAGCGCCACCGGCTGGTCGCCGATGAACTCCGCGCCGATGACGAAGGCCTGGGCCAGGCCCTCGGGACGCGGCTGGACGGCGTAGCTGATCTCGATGCCGACGTCGGACCCGTCGCCGAGGAGGCGCTGGAACTGCGCCTGGTCGTCGGGGGTGGTGATGATCAGGACCTCTCGGATCCCGGCGTTCATCAGCAGGGAGAGCGGGTAGTAGATCATCGGCTTGTCGTAGATCGGCATCAGCTGCTTGCTGATCGCCTTGGTGATCGGGTAGAGCCGGGTGCCACTGCCGCCTGCCAGGATGATGCCGCGCATGTGGTCAGCCTATCGGCGACGTCTGCCGGAGCTCCTCTCGTAGGCTCGAAGCGCCCCTCTCGCCCCGACCGCCCCCGGAGCCCCTCCTGAGCAACCGACCTCGCGTGCTCGTCGACGCCACCGCCGTCCCCGCCGACCGCGGGGGAGTGGGGCGCTACGTCGACGAGCTGTTGCCGGCGCTCCGTGCGGAGGGCGCCGACCTCGCGGTCGTCTGCCAGGCCCACGACGTCGAGCACTACCACCGTCTGCTGCCCGGGGTCGAGCTCATGGCCGCGCCCGGTGCGATCGCGCGCCGACCGGCCCGGCTCGCCTGGGAACAGGTCGGCCTGCCGCTGCTGGCCAGGCGTGCCCGCGCCGACGTGCTGCACTGCCCGCACTACACGATGCCGCTGGCCGGTGGGCTGCCGGTGGTGACGACGCTGCACGACGCCACGTTCTTCACCCTCCCGGAGCTGCACCTGGCGGTGAAGCGCCGGTTCTTCACCACCTGGACCCGGGTGTCCCTGGCCCGCGCCGCGCGCTGCGTCACCCCCTCGGCGGCCACCCGCGACGAGCTGGTCCGGGTGGCGGGAGCCGACCCGACCCGCATCGACGTCGCACACCTCGGGGTGGACGCCGCCCGGTTCCACGTCCCGTCGGCTGCCGAGCGGGCAGCGCTGCGCGAGCACCTGGGCCTGACCGGCCCCTACATCGGTTTCCTGGGCACCCTGGAGCCGCGCAAGAACGTGCCGGCGCTCATCCGGGCCTGGAGTGCCCTCCCGTCCCCGCCCCCGTTGGTGCTGGCCGGGGGACGGGGGTGGGACGACGAGGTGGACCGCGCTGCCGCCGAGGTGCCGGGCACCCATCGGCTGCTGCGTCCGGGGTACCTGCCGCTGGAGCTGCTCGCCGGCTTCCTCGGGGAGGCGACGGTGGTCGCCTACCCCAGCCTGGGTGAGGGGTTCGGACTACCCGTGCTGGAGGCGATGGCCTCCGGTGCGCCGGTGCTGACCACGCGGCTGCTGTCGTTGCCCGAGGTCGGGGGCGACGCCGTCGCGTACACCGAGCCCGACGCGCCGGCGATCACCGTCGCGCTCCGGGAACTCCTGGCCGACCCGGCCCACCGTGCTGAGCTGGCCGCCGCCGGCCGAGCCCGCGCCGCGACCTTCGACTGGCGCGCCTGCGCCCGCGCCCACCTGGCCGCCTACGCGTCGGCGGCCGCCGCGTGACCGGGCCGCTGCGCGTCGTCGCCGTCACGTACTCGCCCGGCGAGGCGATCGAGGGCTTCCTGAGCAGCCTGCGGCGGGCGACGACCCGGCCGCTGGACGTCGTCCTCGCCGACAACGGCTCCACCGACGGGTGGCCCGAGCGGGTCGCGGCCGACGCCGACGACGTCCGGCTGCTGCCGATCGGCGGCAACGTCGGGTACGGACCGGCCGCGAACGCCGGGCTGGCCGACGTCCTCACCGGCTGGGCCGTGGTCGCCAACCCCGACGTCCGCTTCGAGGACGGCGCCGTCGACGAACTGCTCGCCGCCGCGGCCCGGTGGCCCCGGGCCGCGACCCTGGGCCCGGCGATCCGGACCCCGGAAGGGGCGCTGTACCCCTCGGCGCGGGACCTGCCGTCGCTGTCGACCGGGATCGGTCACGCCCTCCTCGGCTGGGTGTGGCCGAGCAACCCGTGGACCGCGCGCTACCGCCGGGAGCGTGAGGCGCCCCGGGAGCGCCCTGCGGGCTGGCTGTCGGGGTCCTGCCTGCTGGTCGACCTGGCGGCGTTCCACTCGGTGGGCGGCTTCGACCCGGGCTACTTCATGTACTTCGAGGACGTCGACCTGGCCGAGCGGCTGGGCCGGCGCGGCTACCTGCACGTCTACGTGCCCACGGCCGTGGTGGTGCACGAGGGCGGTCACGCGACCCGCCGGGAGCCGCACCGGATGCAGCGGGTGCACCACACCAGCGCCCTGCGCTACCTGTCCGGCCAGTACCCCCGCCGGCGGCACGCGCCGCTGCGCTGGGTGCTGCGGGCCGGTCTCGGCGGCCGGATGCTCGTGTCCTACGTCAGCGGGCGGGTCGGCGCGGGAGCGCAGCCGCAGCAGACGGTCGACCAGCTGCCCCGCCGCCGCAGGTGGCGCAGGCGATGACCTCTCCCGATCGGAGTCAGCAGTGCAGCACGCGGTGATCATGGCCGGCGGTTCCGGGACCCGGCTGTGGCCGCTGTCCCGGGCCGCCCGCCCCAAGCAGCTCCTCGACGTCGTCGCCGACCCCGACGGCGGGGGCGCGCACAGCCTCCTGGCCGAGGCGTTCGCCCGGCTGCAGGCCGTCCTGCCCGCCGAGCAGATCTGGGTGTGCACCGCGGCCCGGTACGCCGACCAGGTGCGCGCGGCCCTGCCCGGGCTGCGGGCCGACCGGCTCGTGCTGGAGCCGGTGCCCCGGGACACCGCGAACGCCGTGGGACTGGCCGCCGCCCTCGTCGCCGACATCGACCCTGATGCCGAGCTCGCGGTGGTGAGCGCCGACCACGTGATCCGGCCGGTCGAGCGGTTCGCCGATGCGCTGCGGACCGCCTACGCCCTGCTCGCCGTCCGGCCCAAGGCGCTGGTCACGCTGGGCGTCACCCCCACGTCGCCGGCCACCGGGTTCGGGTACGTGCAGAAGGGTGCCGCGACCGAGGTCGCCGGCGCGAGCGAGGCCGCCTCCTTCCGGGAGAAGCCGGACCGGGCCACCGCCGAGGCCTACCTCGCCTCCGGTGAGTACGTGTGGAACTCCGGGATGTTCGTCTGGCGGGCGCAGACCGTGCTCGACGCGCTCGCCGAGCACCTCCCGGAGTCGGCCGCCGGCCTCGAGCGCATCGTCGCCGCCCCGGCCGGACCGGAGCGGGACGCGGTGCTGGCCGAGGTCTTCCCGACCCTGCCGAAGATCAGCGTCGACTACGCCGTGCTGGAGCCCGCGGCCACCGAGCCGGGGCGGGTGGCCGTCGTCGACCTCGACGTCGACTGGCTGGACGTCGGCTCCTGGCCGGCCCTGGCCCACACGCTCAGCGCCGATGCGCAGGGCAACGCGACCCGTGGGCTGACCGTGCTGCTGGACAGCTCAGGCAACGTGGTGCTCAGTGACGACCCGGACCACCTGGTCGCGCTGGTCGGTGTGCGGGACAGCGTCGTGGTGCACACCGCGGACGTCACCATGGTCTGCCCGGTCGGGGACGCCGAGCGGGTCAAGCAGCTCCTCGGTGCGGCCGAGCAGCGGTTCGGCCCCCGCTTCGGCTGAAGGCGACCAGGAGCACCGGCCGGCTGGTTAACCTCGGGGCCATGAAGAACCTCGACGTCGCCGCTGTCGTCACCGGAGGGGCCTCCGGCCTCGGGGAGGCCACCACCCGCGCGCTGACCGCTGCCGGGGTCGCGGTCACGGTCCTGGACCTGCAGGAGGACCGGGGTCAGGCGTTGGCCGCCGAGCTGGGCGCGCACACGACGTTCGTCCGCACCGACGTCACCGACGAGGCCTCGGTGCAGGCGGCGATCGAGGACGCCACCGGCAAGGACCGGCCGCTGCGCATCGCGGTGAACTGCGCCGGCATCGGCTGGGCCCAGCGTGTGCTGGGCCGGGACGGCTCGCCGCACGAGCTGCCCGCCTTCACCCGCACCGTGATGGTGAACCTGGTCGGCACGTTCAACGTGCTGCGGCTGGCGGCGGCGGCTATGGCCCGCACCGAGCCCGACGACGAGGGCGAGCGCGGCGTCGTCGTGAACACCGCCTCGATCGCCGCGTACGACGGCCAGATCGGGCAGATCGCCTACGCCGCCTCCAAGGGCGGGATCGTCGGCCTCACCCTGCCGGCCGCCCGCGACCTGTCCTCGGTCGGCGTCCGGGTATGCACCATCGCGCCCGGCCTGGTGGACACCCCGCTGCTGGCCTCCCTCCCGGAGGAGGCGCGCACCGCGCTCGCCGCCGGCATCCCCTTCCCGAAGCGGCTGGGCCGGCCGGAGGACTTCGCCGAGCTGGCGCTGGACGTCGTCCGGCACGGCTACCTCAACGGTGAGGTCATCCGGATGGACGGCGCGCTGCGGATGGCGCCGCGCTGACGACCGGCCTGGGGAGGACGACGGTGGGGGAGCAGGTGCTGGCGGTCGACGCGCCGGCGTACGACCAGGTGTGGGCGCCGGACTGGCCGCTGGACGTGCGCCGCACGCTGTCCCGGGACCGCCGTGGCACCGGCGACCCGACGCTGCGCTACGCCGAGGACGGCGTCTGGCGGACGACGACGACCCCCGACGGCCCGGCCACCGTGCGGCTGACCGGTGGGGCGACGGCGATCCGGGTGCAGGCCTGGGGCCCGGGCGCCGGCTGGGCGGGTGCGGCGGCACCCCGCTGGCTGGGCGCCGAGGACCGGCCCGACGACTTCGACCCCACCCGGCACCCGCTCGTCGCCCGGCTGCACCGCGGGGCGCCCTGGCTGCGACTGGGGAGCACCGGTCGGGTCTGGGACGCCCTGCTGCCCGCCGTCCTGGAGCAGAAGGTGACCGGGCTCGAGGCGCACCGCACGTTCCGCGAGCTGTTGCGGCTGGCCGGTGAGCCGGCTCCCGGCCCGGCACCGGCGGGGATGCGGGTGGTGCCCTCGGCCGAGCGGGTGCTCGCCGTCACCGACTGGCAGTGGCACGGGTGCGGCCTGGACGGCGCCCGCCGCCGGGCGCTGCGGGCGGTGGCGTCGGTCGCCTCCCGGCTGGAGGCCGGCGTCCACGACGACTGCGCCGACCTGCGCCGCCGGCTGCAGTCGGTGCCCGGCATCGGGGTCTGGACCGCGGCCGAGGTGGCCCAGCGCGCCGTCGGCTGCCCGGACTCGGTCAGCGTGGGCGACTACCACCTGAAGAACCTGGTCGGCTGGTCGCTGGCCGGCCGCAAGACCGACGACGCCGGCATGCTCGAGCTGCTGGAGCCCTGGCGGGGGCACCGGCAGCGCGTCGTCCGGCTGCTCGAGGTCGGCGGGAGCATGCCGCCGAAGCGGGGGCCGCGGATGGCCCCGACGCAGTACCGCTCGATCTGAGCGGCGGGCTCAGCGGCCGCGCAGCTCCTCGTAGCGGGCGGTGCACTGCGCCATCGTCGGCAGGAGGCCCTGGTCACGGGCCTCGGCGAGCGTGGGAGCGGCGGTGTCCTTGGCCGACAGCTCGAACTCGACGTCGGTGGGCCAGGGCAGCCCGAGCTCGGGGTCCATCGGGTTGATCCCGAACTCCCGGCCGGGGGAGTAGCCGCTGGAGACCAGGTAGGTCACCGAGCTGTGGTCGGCCAGTGAGACGAAAGCGTGCCCCAGGCCCTCGGCGAGGTAGACGGCGCGCGGCTGCTCGCTGTCCAGCAGCACCGAGTCGTGCACGCCGAACGTCGGGGAGTCGACCCGGATGTCGACGATCACGTCGAGCACCTTGCCGGCCGGGCAGTAGACGTACTTGGCCTGGCCGGGCGGCACGAGGGCGAAGTGCACCCCGCGCAGCACCCCCCGGGCGGAGACGCTGTGGTTGGCCTGCGCCAGGGTCAGCCCGAAACCGGTCTCCGCGGCCAGCACGTCGGCGCGGTACCACTCGGTGAACCGACCGCGGCTGTCGCCGTGCGGCACGAGGTCGAGGACGTAGCTGTCGGGAACGGCGAGCTCACGGATCTCCACACCGCGACGCTAGCCGAGACCTGCCACGGAAGCCCGACCTGCCCTGGGCCCGAGAGACCTTGACCCCGCGACAACTGGGGCGGCCGGCCAGTGGGCCAGGTCACCGATCAAGCGGAGCCGGGTCGTCTCCGCGCCGTGTGTCGCTCCCGAGGTGACGAGGCGTTCCGTGCCAGTCTGCTCACGGGCAGTCACTGTGCGGTGGCTGAAGACCGTCGGGTGTTCCTGGAGGCCCGCCGCCTCGAATGCCCAGTGGGGGTCTCAGCGTGTCTCACCGGTATCGACCCAGCAGTGCACGGACGGTCCAGTCCGTCTCGTCGGGCCACGGCGCGGGGCGCCTCGATTCGTTGACCGGGCTGCGCTTCTTCGCTGCTGCGGTCGTCTTCCTGCACCACAGCTTCGATCTGACTGCGGGCACCCTGCGGGAGGCGCTGCTGGTCGTCTTCGGTCACGGCCGGGCCGGGGTCTCGTTCTTCTTCCTGCTCTCAGGCTTCGTCCTAGCCTGGTCCATGCGTCCTGGTGACCGCGCCGGCGCCTTCTACCGCCGACGGTTCAGCCGGATCTGGCCGGCCTATGCGGTGGCCGCGATCGCGGGCGCGGCCGTCAGCCTCTGGTTCGACCACCGGGTCGTGTCGGTCGGCCGACTGCTGGCGAACCTGACCATGGCGCAGGCGTGGATCCCGGCGAAGGACTGGTACTTCTCCACCAACCTGGTCGGCTGGTCATTGTCCTGCGAGGCGTTCTTCTACCTGACCTTCCCGCTCTACGCCTCCCGCGTGCTGCGGCTTCGGGCCGGTCAGGCCGCAGTGCTCGCCGGCGTGCTGCTGGGCGGGATACTGACCTTCGGGTTGCTCCTGCGCGGGGGTATCAGCCTGGCCGGGGGATACGTCCTCCCCGCCGAGCCGGCCGTGTGGCTGCTCTACATCTGCCCGGTCGTGCGGATGATGGAATTCGTCCTCGGCATCGCGCTGGTCACCCTCTTCCGGTCCGGCGCTCTTCCCCGGGTACCGGTGGCGCTCGCGTGGGCGAGCCTGGGGTTGGCCTGGGTGCTGGCCTCGGCGGTGCCGGCGAGCTTCGCCATGGTGGCCGTGACCGTCGTCCCGTTCTGTCTGCTGATCCTCGCTTACGCCGGTCGGGACGTCGTTGCGCCTGGGACCACGCTCTGGTCGTCCCGGTCGCTGGTCTTCCTGGGCAACATCTCGTTCTGCTTCTACCTGGTTCATCAGTTGGTGATCCGGGTCTTCGCCGCCGAGGCCGGAGCCCCGTGGCTGGCCGCATCGACCGGGATGCGGAGCCTCAAGGTGTTCGCGCTCATCGTGGTCGTGTCGCTGTTCGGTGCCTGGCTGCTGCACGTGGCCGTCGAAAAGCCCGCTGATCGCCTGCTGAACGGCAGGCGAGCATCGCTGCCCGCGGCTGGGCTCGCTGGCCCGCTGGCTGTGGCCGGGGCCGCCGCGCCGCAGCGGACACCCCCTGGCCCGCCGCTCGACACGAGTGCCGTTCCGCTGCGCCCCGGCAGGGAACTGCCGCCGGTGCCCCCTCGGCCAGCGGTGCCGTCCCTGGAGCCCGTCGGCGTCCGGCCGATGCCTCGACCGCGGTCGGCGGAACGGCGGCTCCCATCACCCCGTCCGGTCACGGTGGAGCGTCCGGCTGTGCTCACCGGGGGGCGCTAGCCGCCACCAAGGAGGCCAGCCGACCAGCTCGGCGGTGGGGCGCCGGTCGGTACGTGTCTCAGTGGCCGGGCGGGCGGCTTACCGTCTCGACCACCTGGTTGCCCACCCGCAGCCTCCCGGCGAGTGAGTTGCCGCCTAGCGTGACCGCCGGCTCCCACCGGGTGGCCCAGCCCTCGGCCTGCAGCTGGATCAGGGTCGCGCCGACGACCGCGCCGAGGGCGAGGGAGGTGACCGGGGTGATCGGGTCGGCCAGGTGGACGTCGACGACGTCGCCGTCGTCGGAGTCGCTGCCGTAGCGGAAGACGACCGGGAACTCGGGCAGGGCGGCCACCGCGGTGCGGAAGGCCTCGGTGACCACAGCCAGGGCGCCGTCCCGGTGGGTCAGCGCGGCCGCGGGGCGGCGGCCGGCGACCAGGTCGCGGGTGCCGGTGGCGAACAGGTCACCGGAGCCCAGGCGCACCAGCGGGCGGGTGCCGTCATCGGGGTCGGGCGCGGCGAACCGCAGCCCGCGGACGACGGCCACCGGGACGCCGGACAGCTTGCCCTTCACCAGGTCGCCGGCGGCGGCGAGCTCGTCCACCACCGCTACCTGGGTGGTCTCCAGCCGGTTGCCGTGCGGGTCGACCGCGCCGCGGTGGTCGACCAGCGCCGGCAGCCCCGCCGACCCGATGGCCACGTCGGTGACGCCGTCCCGCCAGGGGCGCCCGAACGTGTCGCTCACCACGACGGCGACGTCCACCCCGAGCAGCTCCCGGAGCCGGCCGCGGAGCCGCCGCGCGGACTCGTCGGCGTCGGCCGGCAACAGCACCAGGGCATCGGCCGCGACGTTCGAGGCGTCGATGCCTGCGGCGGCGACCACCCAGCCGTGCCGGGTCTCGACGATCTTCAGCGGACCACGGCGGGCGACCACGCGCACGGTCTCGGCGTCGATGGCCCGCTGCCGCGCCGACTCCCGGTCGGTGCCGGGCTCGACCCGGACCAGGTTGCCCTCCACCTTCGAGACCGCCTTGGAGGTGACCACCACGACGTCGTCGTCGGCCAGCCAGGGTGCGGCGCCGGCGATCGCGGCGGCCAGGTCGTCGCCGGGCACGAACTCCGGCAGGTCGGGGACCGGGTGCACGGAGATCCCCGGCGGGGGGCCGGCGTCGGTCACGGAGCGATGCCGGCGGCGTCCAGCGCCGCGCGGGCCAGTTCCCGGGTCGCCGCGGGCGAGCTCATCAGCAGCGGGACGGCCCGGACGTCGACGCCGGGCACGCTGGCCGCGTCACCGGTGTGCACCAGCCAGGCGTCGAGCAGGCCGCCGTCGGCGCGGGCCCCGTAGTGCCGGCCGACGCCCTGCGCGCTCACCTCGACGCCGACGACCGGCAGGCAGCGGTCGGCCATGCCGCGCAGCGCGGCGCCGTCGACGATGGGGGAGACCCCGACCACCCGACCGGTGGCCGCCCGGACGGCGTCGCGGATCCCGGGGACCCCGAGCACGGTGCCGATCGAGACCACCGGGTTCGACGGCGCGAACAGCACCGCGTCGGCGCTGCGGAGCGCCTCGACGACCCCGGGGCCGGGGCGGGCGTCATCCACCCCGACCTGGACGAAGCTGCGGGCGTCCAGCGCGGCCCGGTGCCGCACCCACCACTCCTGGAAGTGCAGGGCCCGCGGCCGCCCGGTCTCCGGGTCGTCGACCACGACGTGGGTCTCCACCCGCTGGTCGCTCATCGGCAGCAGCCGCACGCCGGGCTGCCACCGCTGGGCCAGCGCCGCGGTGACGTCGGACAGCGGGTAGCCGGCGTCCAGCATCCGGGTGCGCACCAGGTGCGTGGCGAGGTCCCGGTCGCCGAGGCCGAACCAGGTGGGCTCGGCGCCGTAGGTGGCGAGCTCCTCCTTGACGACCCAGCTCTCGCCGCGGCGGCCCCACCCGCGCTCCTCGTCGATCCCGTCACCGAGCGTGTACATCACGGTGTCCAGGTCGGGGCAGATGCGCAGCCCGTGCATGGTCACGTCGTCGCCGGTGTTGACCACCGCGGTCACCTCGGCGCCGGACGCCGCGGCGAGCACGCCGGTCAGGAAGCGGGCGCCGCCGACGCCTCCGGCGAGTACGACGATGTGCACGCGACCATGGTGCACGTCGTCAGATGTGCACCGGGCACTCGGGAGGGCCGCTCTCGATGTGCACGAAACACCTTCGTCCCGATGGCAGTTCCTGTGGACGGGTGCGGCGTGTCGAGGGGTCCGGTGACCACTTCAGCACAAGTTGTGACTGGTGTGACCCCTGTGACTCCGCGATACACGAGCTCGACTTGACCTCGACTCAACGACACGCGTGTAATTCCGACGTTGTCATCAGGCGCTGACGACCCGGGAACCGCCCGGAGGGCACGCGCCGTGACGGAGCGAGGGGACGCAACGTGATGGCCGAGGTGTCGTGGTTGAGCGAGTACAAGAGCGCAGCAGCAGGGTCCGGGACGGCCTCCTCCGGGTCGGACGTGCTGGGCATGGCCGGGGTCTTCGACGCCGGCCTCCCGGGCCTGGACGGCGAGGACCAGGGCTGGCAGGAGCGCGCCCTGTGCGCCGAGACCGACCCGGAGGCGTTCTTCCCGGAGAAGGGCGGCTCGACCCGGGAGGCCAAGAAGATCTGCACCGGCTGCGAGGTCCGCGCCGAGTGCCTGGAGTACGCGCTGGGCAACGACGAGCGCTTCGGCATCTGGGGCGGCCTGTCCGAGCGTGAGCGCCGCCGGCTGCGTCGCCGCGCCGGCTGACGAAGGACCCCTTCGCCCCCCACCACTCGCAGGCTCGTGGCGGGCCCCTGCGAAGGGGCCGGAGGCACCACCTGACGAGCACCGCACCACTGACCCGCTGACCCCGACGTCGGCGGGCCGGACCCCACCCCCTCGCTGGGTCCGGCCGCCGACCTCGGGCGCCGATGTGGTCGACTGGCCGTCGTGCAGACGCGCGTCGCCGACGGTCGGGCCCGGGTCGTCCGGGAGGTCCGCGCGGCCGCGCCGCTGATGGCCGACCTGGCCGCCCCCGCTCCCGCCCGGGGTCCGTGGCTGACCGCGGCGCTGAACGTGCAGTCCGGCGGTCCGCTGTGCCGGGTCCGCCCGCGCGCCGTGGTGGTGCAGCGGGACCCGCAGGGCCGGCCCGACGGGCTGGCCCTGCTGTCGTACCGGCGTCGTGGCGCGACGACCGCGGTCACCCTGCTGGGCGCCGAGCCCGAGGCCGCGCCGCTGCCGGACGGTCGGCCTGCCGCCCGGCTGTACGCCCGGGACGACGAGGTGGCCCGGCTGCTGGCCGAGGGCGTGGCCGACCTGCTCGACCGGCTCCGCGGCCCGTGGACCCTGCGGCTGGCCGGCCTCCCGCTGGGCGACCCGATCGTGGCGCACCTCGCGGCGCTGATGCCCGACTCCTCCCTGGCCACCTCCCGCAGCCGCCTGCTGGTCGACGAGCTCGACGCGGTCGGCACCGTGCTCCGCACCCGGGACCCGGCGCAGGTGGAGCGCCGGCTGCCCGACCTCCTGGCCCGTGTCCCCGCCGGCCGGCGCGCGGCGGTGCGGGCGGTCGTCCGGCTGCACGCGGCGATCGGCGAGGTCGAGCTGGCCGTCGTGCCCGGAGGAGGTGGGCCCGTGGCGGTCCTGCTGACCCTGCTGGACCAGGGCCCGGCCGGTGAGCAGCGCTGGCCCTGGTGGGGCGTCAGCGACGTGGGCGGGCTGCGGCGCGAGCTCGGGTCACCCTCGGTCGGCCTGACCGCCGCCGCCGGGCTGAGCCGGCTCGGCCGGTCGGGCAGTGCCCGCGATCTCAGCCGGGGAACTGCAGCCGGTTGACCCCGCCGTCGGCCGTCGTCGGTGCGCTGTCCAGGCCGATCCGGACGACCCCGGCCGCCGGTGCACTGCCGTCCCGCCGGGGACCGGCCGGGGCGATCGTGGCGGCCAGCTGGTACGCCCGGCCGGTGTAGACCGCCGCGCTGCCGTTCGGTCGGGTGTAGGTGGGGAAGAGCCCGACCAGCTCGATCCGGTCGCCGTCCCGGGTGAGCTGCAGCTGCGGGCCGCCCAGGTCGGCGTACTCGGTCAGCGAGCGCGCGCACCCGGCCGCGACCGGGTCGGCCGGCGGCTCCGCGGTGAGGCAGTTGAACGTGGGCAGCCGGACGTGGGCCAGCGACCGGTCGCCGTCGGTGGAGACGCTCAGGCTCGGGTAGGTCACCGTGAGCCCCACGGCCCGCTGCTCGAGCAGCAGCCCCTGGGCGGAGATGCTCGCCGCGACGCCGTCCTCGCCGAGCGGGACCGAGGTCAGCGCGAGCGCAGCGGCGGCGGTCCCGCTCGCCTGGGCCGGCGCGGCGGCGGTGGGCTCGGTCGCGGCCAGCCCCGGGACGGCCGGCTCCGTGGGCGCGCGCAGCGTGGCGGCGGCGCCCGTGGCCGGCCCGGTCGGCCCGGCCACGCCGTCCGGGCCGGGGGACTGCCGGCTGTCCCGCTCGTCCCCGCGTGCGCCGGCCGGGCCGCCGCCGGTGATCGCGACCGTCACCGCGGCGAGCACCAGGAGGAGGGCCGCGCCGAGCGTGGCACCGCGGGCCCGTCCCGCGGGTGGCGTGCCGGCCGAGAGGGGTGCGCTCGAGCTCGTCGAGCCCGTCCCGGTGGCAGCTGGTTCGGGGGCCTCGGGCGGGCCCGGTGCCGCCGCGGGCAGTGCCGGCACCGACCCGGGCGGGTTCTCCAGGAACCCGGGGAGGTCGTCCACCACCTCGGCCGTGGGCTCGGCACCGACTCCGGGCGAGGCCGGTGGCAGCCCGGCCGCCGCCGGGTCCGGCCCCCGGCCGGGCCGCCTCCCGGACCCGGCGGCGAGCGCGGCGGTCGCGAGCCCGGCGGCGAGGGCGAGCAGGGCGGTCACCGCGACCCAGCGGATCGCATCGGGAGCGGTCGACACCCGTGCCGGGGTTGCCTCCGCCCCCCGGCCGACGTCCACCAGGTCCTCGTCCGCGCCCCGCTCCACCAGGGCGTCGACGACGGCGTTGGCCGCCGCG
The DNA here is from genome assembly GCF_947486615.1 of uncultured Modestobacter sp. GTDB lineage: Bacteria > Actinomycetota > Actinomycetes > Mycobacteriales > Geodermatophilaceae > Modestobacter. The sequence goes on along the minus strand of NZ_CANKUD010000002.1, from coordinate 216,965 downwards.
ACGGCGGCGTCCCGGTCCGCCAGGGTCACCCGCACGGTGATCGCCGCCGTCCGGTCGGCCCGGTCGACGCCGGTGCCCTCCTGCAGCTCGTCCAGGGTGACGCCGGACAGCTCCGGGCTGCTCTCCCGAGCGGTCCGCAGGGTGGTCGCGGAGTCCGCCAGCGCCGCGTAGCGGTCGGCGAGCAGGACGGCGGCGTCCGCGCCGGCGTCGGTGCGCGGGGTGACCGTGAGGCTCGCCGCGGCCGTCGCGCTGCGCGGCTGCAGCGCGAGGGCGGCCAGGCCCAGCCCCAGCACGACCAGCAGGACGACGGCCCCGGCGACCAGCGCGCGGGTGACGGACGGCTTCTCGTCGGGTTCGCTCATCTCGGCGCCCAGCATGGCAAGGCCCCGGGCGGGCCCCATCCGGTGGTCCGCAGAGCAGTGCCGCTACGAGCCGGGGTCGATCTCCTCCGGGTCCCGGCCCAGCAGCACGGCCACCTGGTCGACGACGACGTCCCGGACCAGGTCGGCGAGGTCGTCGCGGTCGGCGGCGCGGACCTCCAGCGGACGGCGGTAGACCACGATGCGGGCCGGGTGCTCCTGGCCGCCCTCCCGGTGCGCGGGCAGCACCCGGGCCAGCGGCACGCTGCCGTCCTCCAGCACATCGGCGTCCAGGACCACGTCGTCGGGGCTGGTGTGGTCGACCCACGGCACGTCCTCGACCGCGAACTCCACCCCGGCCAGCTCCCGCTCCCAGCGGCGCTCGAGGTCCTCGACGGCGTCGAGCACCAGGTCGTCGAACTGCTCCGCGCGGCTGCGGGACAGCGGCACGGTCGGTGGGACGAGGCGGCCGCGCAGTCCGCGGCCGTGTCGGTCGCGGCGGGCTCGGGCAGGGAGGCGGTCCATCGCGGCTGGAGCCTACGCACCTGGGGTGGTCCCGGACGGCTCCCGCGGGCGGCGCCACCCGCGCGTCACCGGTGTGCCTGCTCCACAGTCGCCCGCTTCGGAGTTACTGTGCCCCTCGTGAGGAACCGGTGGTGAGGCAGTCACGACGCTGTTCGCGCAGCGGCTGTGCCCAGCCGGCCGCGGCGACCCTGACCTACGTCTACGCGGAGTCCACGGCCGTCGTCGGCCCGCTGGCGACGTACTCGGAGCCGCACAGCTACGACCTGTGCGAGTTCCACGCGGGCCGGCTGACCGTGCCGCGCGGCTGGGAGGTCGTCCGGCACGAGATCGACGTCGACGACGCCGGCCCGACCGGTGACGACCTGCTCGCGCTGGCCGACGCCGTGCGCGAGGCGGCCCGGCCCGAGCCCCCGCGTGACCCGGCCGACGACGGCAGCGGTACCCGTCGCGGCCACCTGCGCGTCCTGCCCGACCTCTCCTGACCCACCTCTTCCGCAGGTCGGTGCTCCGCGCACGGGGAGTGCAGCCGGCCGCACCCTTATAGGGTCGGGTCCGCCGCGGTCGATGGACTGCGGGACCACGAGCGCGAGGGTGAGCTGTTGTCCGACCTGTCGTCGATCATCAAGGCCTACGACGTCCGGGGTCTGGTCCCCGACCAGTGGGACGAGGACGTCGCCCGCGCCATCGGCGCGGCGTTCGCCGAGTTCGTGCACACCGAGAGCGGTGCGACCGCGGTCGCGACCGCGCACGACATGCGCGACTCCTCGGTCCCGCTCTCCCGGGCCTTCGCCGAGGGCGTCCTCTCCCGGGGCGTCGACGTCATCGAGGCGGGGCTGGGCTCCACCGACATGCTCTACTTCGCCGCCGGCGCCCTGGACGTGCCCGGTGCCATGTTCACCGCCAGCCACAACCCGGCCCAGTACAACGGCATCAAGCTCTGCCGGGCGGGGGCGGCCCCGATCGGGCAGGACTCCGGGCTCGTGCAGATCCGCGAGTGGGCCGAGCAGCTGGTCGACGGCTCCGCGGTCTTCGAGCGGGAGCCGGCGGCGCTGGGCACGGTCAGCAGCCGCGACCTGGTCGCCGAGTACGCCACCCACCTGCGCGGCCTGGTCGACCTCACCGGCATCCGCCCGCTCAAGGTGGTCGTCGACGCCGGCAACGGCATGGGCGGCTTCACCGTCCCGGTGGTCCTCTCCGGGCTGCCGCTGGAGATCGTCCCGATGTACTTCGAGCTCGACGGCTCGTTCCCCAACCACGAGGCCAACCCGCTGGACCCGGCGAACCTCGTCGACCTGCAGGCCGGCGTGCGTGAGCACGGCGCGGACATCGGTCTGGCCTTCGACGGCGACGCCGACCGTTGCTTCATCATCGACGAGCGGGGCGAGCCGGTCAGCCCGTCGGCGATCACCGGGCTGGTCGCCGTGCGCGAGCTCGCCAAGGGCCGCGGCACCACGATCATCCACAACCTGATCACCTCGCGCGCGGTGCCGGAGATCGTCCGGGAGCACGGCGGTGACCCGGTCCGGACGCGGGTGGGGCACTCGTTCATCAAGGCCGAGATGGCCCGCACCGACGCCGTCTTCGGCGGGGAGCACTCGGCGCACTACTACTTCCGCGACTTCTGGCGGGCCGACACCGGCATGCTCGCCGCCATGCACGTCCTCGCCGCGCTGGGCGAGCAGGCGCGGCCGCTGTCCGAGCTCACCGCCGGGTACGACCGCTACGCGGCCTCCGGTGAGATCAACTCCACCGTCGACGACCAGGCCGCCCGGACGGCGGCGGTCAAGGAGAGCTTCGAGCAGCGGGACGGCGTCACCGTCGACGACCTGGACGGGCTGACCGTCTCCCTGCCCGACGGCTCCTGGTTCAACCTGCGGGCCAGCAACACCGAGCCGCTGCTGCGGCTCAACGTCGAGGGTCCGGACGTGGCCGCGATGGCCGCGGTGCGCGACGAGGTGCTGGGGATGGTGCGGTCATGAGCGGGTCGGCGGGGGAGCAGACGCTGGGCATCGACCCGGCGCTGCTGGCGATCCTGGCCTGCCCGGACACCCACCACACGTCCCTCACCGTGGACGTCGAGGCGAGCGAGCTCGTCTGCCCGACCTGCCACCGCGCCTTCCCGGTGCGCGACGGCATCCCGGTGCTGCTGCTGGACGAGGCCCGGCAGCGTCCGGCATGACGTCCCCGGAGCTGGCCGAGGAGGTGCTCGCCGACCTCGACCTGCTGCGTGCCCGCGACCCCCGCGGGCTGCTGCCCGCCGTCGCCGGCGCCGGCGCCCAGGTGCGGGAGACCGCGCGGCTGACCCGGGAGACCGGCCTGGACCGGGTGACCTCCGGCGGCCGGCCCCGGGGCATCGTCATGGTCGCCCGCCGCGAGGGCGCCGTGGCCGCCGCGGTGCTGCGGGCGCTGCTCGGACCGGCCAGCCCGGTGACCGTCGACGTCGTCCCGGGCCCGGAGCTGCCGGTCTGGATGGGACCGTCGGACGTCGCCGTGGTGGCCACCCGCACCGGCTCGGGCCGGTACGCCGTGACGCCGGCCTACGAGGCGGCCCGCCGCGGGGTCGCGCTGGTCGGCATCGGCGCCGAGGGCTCCCCGCTGCACGCGGCCTGCGCCAACGCGCGGGCGCCCTACGTCGCGCTGCCGGCGACCCGGGTGCGGCACACCGCCCTCTGGTCGCTGCTCACGCCGATGCTGCTGCTCGCCGCCGACCTCGGGCTGCTGCCGGCCGACGCCGCCGACACCGAGCTGGTCGCCGCGGCACTCGACGAGACGGCGGCGGAGTGCGGGCCGGCGCGGGAGTCCTTCGTCAACCCGGCGAAGACCCTCGCCCTGGAGCTGCTGGACGCCCTGCCGGTCATCGTCGCCGAGGGGCCGCTCGCCGGCGCCGCCGCCGGGCGGGTCGCCGACCAGCTCGCCACCCTCGCCGGACTCCCGGTCAGCAGCTTCCGGCTGCCGGACCAGCGGGTCGCCGCCCGCACCGTCCTGGCCGGCCCGCTCGCCCCCGAGGAGGGGGCGGACGACTTCTTCCGGGACCGGACGGACGACCCCGGACGGCGGCTGCGCCTGCTCACCATCCGGGACGCCGACGCGGCCGAGCACGACGGGGGCGAGCGGGAGGCCCGGTCGGCGGGGGACGCGATGCAGGAGGTGCTGCGCGTCGCCGCCGCCCACAACGTGCCGGTCAGTGCGCTCGCCGAGCAGGGCGGGTCCGACCAGGCGCGGGCCGAGCGGTCCGCGCGGCTGGCCCGGCTCGCCCGGCAGCTGGCCGTGGCCGACTTCAGCGCCGTGTACCTCGCGCTCGCCCTGGACCACGAGCGGGCACTGCACCCCTGATCTGGGTCGGGCGCAGCAGCTGCCCCGGTGGGGTGAGCCCCCGCGGTGAGAGGTCGTGCCCGGCAGTGATGCGGCCGACAGCAGGAGAGTGACCACCTCACCGGTAGCCTCGGGCGTGATGTTGCAGCTCACCAGCCCGGTGCGGCACTACCCCTGGGGCAGTCGCACGGTGATCCCCGAGATGCTCGGCCTGCCCTCGCCGGCCGACGAGCCCTACGCCGAGCTGTGGATGGGAGCCCATCCCGACGCGCCCAGCGTGCTGGAGGACGGCAGCGGGCTGGACGCCGCGATCGCTGCCGACCCCGCCGGGCTGCTGGGCCCCCAGGTGCGCGAGCGCTTCGGAGACCGGCTGCCCTTCCTGATGAAGGTGCTCGCCGCGGACCGGCCCCTGTCGCTGCAGGCGCACCCGACGACGGCCCAGGCCGAGGTCGGTTTCGCCGCGGAGGAGGCGGCCGGCATCCCGCACGACGACCCCACCCGCACGTTCAAGGACCCGTTCCACAAGCCGGAGATCCTGTGCGCGATCACGCCGGTGGAGGCGCTGTGCGGGTTCCGGCCGGTGGAGGAGTCGCTGCACTGCCTGGCCAAGCTGCAGCTGCCGGAGCTGATGCCGACCATCGCGGCGCTCGCCCGCGGCGGCCTCCGGGCGGCCATCCCGCAGCTGCTGGCGCTGTCGACCGGGCGCCGCGAGTCGCTCGTCCGTGCGGTGGCGGAGCGGGCGGCGAGCTTCGTCGCCGCGCACGACCCCGAGTTCATCAACACCTACCGCTGGGCCGCGACGCTGGCCGAGACCTACCCCGGTGACCCGGGGGTGGTCATCTCCCTGATGTGCAACCACCTCACGCTCGCGCCGGGAGAGGCGGTCTTCCTGCCGGCCGGCAACCTGCACGCCTACCTCAGTGGTGCCGGCGTCGAGGTGATGGCCAGCTCGGACAACGTGCTGCGCGGCGGGCTGACCGCCAAGCACGTCGACCTGGCCGCGCTGATCGAGGTGCTCGACTTCACCGACGGCAAGGTCCCGGTCATCCACCCGGTCCTCGGGCCCGGTGGCCTGCGCTACCCCACGCCGGTCGATGACTTCGACCTCACCCGCTGCCAGGTCGACGTCGACCCGGGCGTGCTCACCACCGCCGGCCCCCAGTTGCTGCTCTGCGCCGAGGGACGAGCCGTGCTGACCGGGGTCGACCGGGAGGTCGTGCTGGAGCAGGGGGGCTCGGCGTTCGTGCCGGCCGGCCTGCCGATCACCGCGCGTGGGCCGGCCGTCCTCTACCGGACCACCACCGCCCTGCGCTGACCGGCAGTCCTCGCCGAGCGGGCCGGGCGCGGGACGTGCGGGCCGACCGGCAACCCGCCGGCTCTCGCTCGCGCGGGTGAGGCCGCCTCGCCACCGACGGCGTTAGGCTGGACCCGGCACGAGCCCCGCCGAAGCCTCGGCATGCTCGCTCGCCCCGCGCACCGCCGGGGACACAGCGACCGACAGCGCCCGCCCATCCGGGGCAGGGCCGGACACTGGAGCGACATGACCGCCAGCACTGGCACCCGCGTACTGACCGACGCCGACTTCAAGGTCGCCGACCTCTCCCTGCACACCTTCGGGCGCAAGGAGATCAGCCTCGCCGAGCACGAGATGCCCGGCCTGATGGCGCTCCGCGAGGAGTACGGCGACGCGCAGCCGCTGGCCGGCGCCCGCATCGCCGGCTCGCTGCACATGACCATCCAGACCGCGGTCCTCATCGAGACGCTGGTCGCGCTCGGCGCCGACGTCCGCTGGGTCAGCTGCAACATCTTCTCCACCCAGGACCACGCGGCGGCCGCGATCGTCGTCGGCGACGGCACCCCCGAGCAGCCCACCGGCGTCCCGGTCTTCGCCTGGAAGGGCGAGACGCTGCCGGAGTACTGGTGGTGCACCCAGCGGCTCTTCGAGTTCACCGACGCCGACGGCACGGTGATCGGGCCGAACATGCTGCTGGACGACGGCGGCGACGCCACGCTGCTGGTGCACCTGGGCACCCGCTTCGAGGCCGACGGCGTCGTCCCGGACACCACGGACGCCGACTCCGAGGAGTACGGCGTCATCCTCGACGCGCTGCGCACCAGCCTGACCGAGGACACCCAGCGCTGGACCCGGATCGGTGCGGCGATCAAGGGCGTGACCGAGGAGACCACCACGGGCGTGCTGCGCCTGTACGAGCTCGCCCGCGAGGGCCGGCTGCTCTTCCCCGCGATCAACGTCAACGACTCGGTCACCAAGAGCAAGTTCGACAACCTCTACGGCTGCCGGCACTCCCTCATCGACGGCCTCAACCGCGCCACCGACGTGATGATCGGCGGCAAGGTCGCCGTCGTCTGCGGCTACGGCGACGTCGGCAAGGGCTGCGCGGAGTCGCTGCGCGGCCAGGGCGCCCGGGTCATCGTCACCGAGATCGACCCGATCAACGCCCTGCAGGCGGCGATGCACGGCTACGAGGTGACCACGCTGGACGAGGTCATCGGCAAGGCCGACATCATCATCACCACGACCGGCAACAAGGACATCATCTCCGCCGAGCAGCTGGCCTCGACCAAGCACCAGGCGATCATCGGCAACATCGGCCACTTCGACAACGAGATCGACATGGCCGGCCTGGCCCGCACCCCGGGCGTGGTGCGGACGGCGATCAAGCCGCAGGTCGACGAGTGGCGGTTCGCCGACGGCCACACGATCATCGTGCTCTCCGAGGGCCGGCTGCTGAACCTGGGCAACGCCACCGGGCACCCCAGCTTCGTGATGAGCGCGTCGTTCTCCAACCAGACGCTCGCCCAGATCGAGCTGTGGGCCAACCAGGCCGCCTACGAGGGCAAGACCCCCGGCGTCACCGTGCTCCCCAAGAAGCTGGACGAGCACGTCGCCCGGCTCCACCTGGACGCCCTCGGGGTGAAGCTGACCACGCTGAGCAAGGTGCAGGCCGACTACCTCGGTGTCCCGGTCGAGGGGCCCTACAAGTCCGACCACTACCGCTACTGAAAGGACCCCCTTGCCCCCCGCCACGAGCAAGCTCGCGGCGGGGCCCTGCAAGGGGGCCTGACCCCCGCGGCACGCTCCGCGTGCCGCGGGTCCCTGCGGCCAGGCCGCTCCAGCACTCGAAGGACCCCGTCCTCCTCATCCCTCGCACGCTCGGGACGAGCCTCGGGACGGGGCCGGGTGGCTGGTTGCGCCGAGCCGCCGGCCCACGGTTGAGCTGCACGTTCCGCCCCGCCCGGGGGAAGTTCCCGGGCGGGGCGGACCGCTTCCTGGCGTGCGTCACGCAGAATGGGGCCCGTGCCACCTTCCGCACCCACCTCCGGGGCCAGCCGCGGCCGTGTCCTCGTCGTCGACGACGACGCCGCCCTTGCCGAGATGCTGGGCATCGTGCTGCGGCGGGAGGGTTATGAACCCGCCTTCGTCTCCGACGGGGCGCGGGCGGTGGCGACCTTCCAGCAGGTGCGCCCCGACCTGGTGCTGCTGGACCTGATGCTGCCCGGGCGCAACGGCCTGCAGATCTGCGCCGACATCCGCACCCAGTCGGCCGTCCCGGTGATCATGCTGACCGCCAAGGGGGACACGATCGACGTCGTCCAGGGGCTGGAGGCCGGCGCCGACGACTACGTCACCAAGCCGTTCAAGCCGGTGGAGCTGGTCGCGCGGGTCCGGGCCCAGCTGCGCCGCGGTGAGACCGGTCAGGCAGAGAGCCTCGCCATCGGCGACGTGCAGATCGACGTCCCGGCCCACCAGGTGACCCGCGACGGTGCACCGATCGCGCTCACCCCGCTGGAGTTCGACCTGCTGGTCGCCCTGGCCCGCAAGCCGCGCCAGGTGTTCACCCGGGAGCTGCTGCTGGAGCAGGTGTGGGGCTACCGGCACGCTGCGGACACCCGGCTGGTCAACGTGCACGTGCAGCGGCTGCGGGCCAAGGTCGAGCGCGACCCGGAGAAGCCCGAGGTGGTCCTCACCGTCCGCGGCGTCGGCTACAAGGCGGGCCCGCCGTGACCTGCGGCCCGTCGTCCCCGTCCCGTCCCGGCCCGGCCAGCTGGGCTCCCGCCCGACGGTGAGCACCACCACCGGGACGCCGCCGGTCGGCCAGGCCGGCCCACCGGCGTCCCCCGTGGACGGCGGGCCCGCCGCGCGCCCGCCGGCCGGCGGCCTGCTCACCGGCGTCCGCCGCCGGGTGCGCCGGCTCCGCCGCCGGGCGCTCGTGTCCGGCGGCCGGGCTGCCCGCCGGGTGGCGCAGGCCTGGCGTTCGTCGCTCCAGCTGCGGGTCGGCGCGATCACCATGCTGGTCGCCGGCGTCGTCGTGGTCATCGTCAGCCTGGTGCTGTTCAGCCAGATCAGCGACCAGCTGCTCGGGGTGAAGCGGCAGGCCGCGGTCGACCAGTCGCTCTCCGGCGTCCAGTACGCCCAGTCCGAGGTCAGTGGCATCGCCACCGGCGACTCGGCGAGCATCCGGACGACGCTGGACCGCACCGTGCAGGGTCTGCGGTCCCGCGGCGGCGCGGCCGGCGACTTCGACGTGGTGATGGTCTACCGGTCCGGTGACCAGGTCCGCCCGGCGTCCACCCGCACCTCGCTGAGCTACCGCGACATGCCCACCGACCTGCGGGCGCAGGTCGCCGAAGGGGTGCAGGCCTACCGCTACGCCCAGGTGCCCGACGCGGCCGGCCGGACCATGTCCAGCCTGCTGGTGGGCGCGCCGGTGCAGACCGACGGGCGCAGCGGTGACCGGGTCGAGGTCTACTTCGTCTTCCCGCTGGACCAGGAGCAGGAGAGCCTGTCGCTGATTCGCAGCACCGTGGTGATCAGCGGCGTGGCGCTGGTGCTGTTCGTGGTGGGCATCGGTGTGCTGGTCACCCGGCTGGTGGTCGACCCCGTGCGCCGCGCCGCCGGCGGCGCACAGCGGCTCGCCCAGGGGCACCTGGAGGAACGGCTGGTGGTGCGCGGCGCCGACGACCTCGCCCGGCTGGCCACCAGCTTCAACGCGATGGCCGACAGCCTGCAGCGGCAGATCACCCAGCTGGAGGGCCTGTCCCAGCTGCAGCAGCGGTTCACCTCCGACGTCTCGCACGAGCTGCGCACCCCGCTGACCACCGTGCAGATGGCCGCCGAGGTGCTGCACGAGGCCCGCGGCGACTTCGACCCGGCGGTGGCCCGCTCGGCAGAGCTGCTGCGGGTCGAGCTCGACCGGTTCGAGGCGCTGCTGTCGGACCTGCTGGAGATCAGCCGCTACGACGCCGGGGCCGCGGTGCTCGAGGCCGAGGCCCAGGACCTGGGGCCGCTGGTGGAGCGGGTCGCCGACGGCATGACCGCGCTGGCCGAACGGCACGACTGCGAACTGCGGGTGAGCGTGCCCACGGTGCCGGTGATCGCCGAGGTGGACGGACGCCGGGTGGAGCGGGTGCTGCGCAACCTGGTGGGCAACGCCATCGAGCACGGCCGCGGCGAACCGGTCGAGATCACCCTGGCCGCCTCCCCGACCGCGGCTGCGATGACCGTCCGCGACCACGGCGTCGGACTGACGTCGGCCGACGCCGAGCACGTGTTCGACCGGTTCTGGCGGGCCGACCCCTCGCGGGTGCGCACCGTGGGCGGCAGCGGCCTGGGGCTGTCGATCAGCCTGGAGGACGCCCGGCTGCACGGTGGCTGGCTCCAGGTGTGGGGTCAGCCGGGGCAGGGCGCCCAGTTCCGGCTCACCGTGCCGCTGGTCGCCGGCACCGAGCTGACCAGCTCGCCGTTGCCGCTGCGCCCCTCGCTGCTGCGCCGGATCGAGTCGCCGTCGTGAGCCCCCGTCTGTGCCCCCGCCGCCCGGGTGCCCGCCGCCCGGGCGCCCGCCGGCTGGGTGCTCTGGCCGCGCTGGTGACCGTGCTGGTGAGCGGGTGCAGCACCGTGCCCAGCAGTTCCCCGACCGTGCCGATCACCCAGGTCGCCGGCCCCACCGACGGCGCCGTCGGGATCGAGCCACTGCCCCCCGAGGCCGGCGCGACGCCGGAGGAGGTCGTCCGGGGCTTCATCGACGCCAGCGCCAGCTCGGTCCGCAACCACCCGGTCGCCCGCCAGTACCTCTCCGAGGAGGCCGCGGACTCCTGGCGCGACAGCGACGGGGTGACCGTGCTGAGCGGTGACTACGCGCGGGTGCAGACCCAGCCGGGCATCGTCGAGGTGACCGCCAACGAGGTGGGCACCGTCGACGAGCGTGGCTCGTTCACCGTCGGCGGTGGTGAGGTGTTCGTCCGCAACTTCACCCTCAGCGACGAGTCGGGCGAGTGGCGCATCACCGACCCGCCGGACGGTCTGCTGCTCCTGGAGCCCGACTTCGCCCGCACCTACGAGCCGGTGGACGCCTACTTCCTCGACCCGACCGGCACCCGCGTCGTGCCCGACCCCCGCTACCTGGTCGACGGCGAGGCGCAACCGAACGCGCTGGTCGAGCGGCTGATCGCCGGACCGTCCCCGGCGATCGCCGCGGGGGTGACGAACCCGCTCGCCGGCGCGGCGCTGCGCAGCACCGTGAGCACCTCCGGGCAGACCGCCACCGTCGACCTGACGTTCCCCGCCGACGTCACCGACGCGACGCTGATCGGCGCCTCGGGGCAGCTGGTCTGGTCGCTGGAGCAGCTCGGCTTCCAGTCGGTCGTGGTGCTCCGCGACGGCCAGGAGCTCGGCCTGTCCGACGTCCCGAGCGAGCAGGGGGTCGGCGACTGGGCCGCCCTGGACCCCGACGCCGCACCGGCCGACGCGGTCGGGCACTACCTGGTCGACGGGGCGCTGTACCGGGCGGCCGACGGCACCCCCGCGCCGGGACCGGCCGGCGAGGCGGCCTACGGGCTGACCGCGGCCGGGGTCTCGGTCGACACCCGCACCGGCGCACTGGACTGGACCGTCGGTGTCTCTGCCGCTCCGGCCGGCGGGCTGGCGACCCTCCTCGCCGGCCCCTACGGCGGCGAGCTGGCGCCGGCGCTCACCGGCGCGAGCTTCACCGACCCGACCTCGGCCGCCCCCCGGGCGGAGGTGTGGACCGTGCGCAACGGCACCGAGGTGATCCGGGTGCCCTCCGGTGGCGCCCCGCAGACGGTCAGCGCCACCACCCTGTCCGGCCTCGGCCGGACGTCGGAGTTCCAGCTGTCCCCGGACGGCGTCCGGGCCGCGGTGGTGATCGAGGGGCCACAGGGCGGGCAGCTCTACGTGGGCACGGTGGTGCGCGACGAGGACGTCGTCAGCGTGCGGGACCTGCGGTCGGTCGCCCCCTCGGTGCGCCAGATCGTGGACGTGGCCTGGCGCAACGCCGGGCTGCTGATGCTGCTGGCCGGCGACCCGAGCACCGGGCGCACCGTGCCGTACACGGTCGGCGTGGACGGCTGGCTGCTGACCGAGGTCACCGACAGCGGCCTGCCCGGCCAGCCCACCGCGCTCGCGGCCGCACCCGGTCGCCAGCCGCTGGTCAGCGCGGACGACACGATGTGGCAGTTCGCCGGCGGCTACTGGGTCACGCTGGTCCGCGGCGCCCCGCCGCTGCGCGGCAGCGCGCCGTTCTACCCGACCTGAGCCGGCGCGGGGACGGGCGTCGCCGTCCCCAGCCGGGGTGCCCGTCCCCAGGTCGGGCGGTGGGCACCGGGGGAGGTCGCCGGCCCGGCACCGTCGGGGCATGCGGGACGACGACGAGCTCCCACGGGGCGGTCAGGCCTCCCGGGGCGATCAGCCCTTCCGGGGCGGCCAGGCCTCACGGGATGGGGCCCCACGGTTCGGGGAGGTCGCCGGGGGTGGGCAGGTCCCAGGGGGCGGGGAGGGCCTCCGGACGGTGGGCCGGGCCGGGATGCCGGTCGCGCTGTGCACGCTCGGCGCGCGGGTGCTGGCCGACCTGGTGCTGCCGCAGGACTGCGCCGGGTGCGCCGTCCCGGGTGCGCTGCTCTGCCCCGCCTGCCGGGCGAGGCTGGCCCGGCCGCGGCTCGCCGAGCCGCGCCGCCACCCACCGGGCTTCCCGCCCACCGTGGCGGCGGGGGCGTACGCGGGGCCGGTGCGGCCGGCGGTGCTGGCGTTCAAGGAGCGCGGGCGGGCGGAGCTGGCCGGTCCGCTGGGCACCGCGCTCGCCCTGGCGGTGGTCGCCGTCCTGACCGGCCTGCCCCCGGCTCCCCCCGGTCGGCCGGGCAGCGCCGGGCCGCTGGTGCTGGTGCCGAGCTCGGCGGCAGCGGTGCGCAGCCGCGGTCGCGACCACGTGCGCGAGCTGGCCCGGTCCGCGGTCGTCGAGCTGCGGCGGGCCGGGGTGCCGGCGGTGACGCTGCCGGTGCTCGGCCGGGCCGGGCGGACCCGGGACTCGGCCGGTCTGGACGCCGCGCAGCGGCGGGCGAACCTGGCCGGCCGGTTCCGGGCCCGGCCGGTCGTGCTGCCGCCGGGCAGCCGGCTGGTGCTGGTGGACGACGTGGTCAGCAGCGGTGCCACGCTGACCGAGGCCGCGCGTGCCCTGGCTGCCCTCGACCGGGGTGGGGAGGACACGCCGGTGCTGGGGGCGGTGGTCGCGGCGACTCCGCGGCGCGTCCGCCGGCCGGCCGTCCCGCCACCACCTGGGGCGTTCACCGTGCGTTGCTGAGCAGCCGCTGGGAACCGGTCGGCTTCCGGTGTCGGTACCGGGCAAACGCGGCTAGCGTCGGTTCGATCACAGCCCGCGCTCAACCGGGAGGTCTCATGGAGATCGTGGTCCGAGGTCGCAACGTCGAGGTGCCCGAGCACTTCCGCCAGAAGGTGGAGGACAAGGTCGGCCAGCTCGAACGTTTCGACGGCAAGGTCATCCGCATCGACGTCGAGTTGCTGCACGAGAAGAACCCCCGCCAGGCGGCGAACTGCCAACGGGTGGAGATCACGCTGCGGGGCAAGGGGCCGGTGGCCCGCGCCGAGGCGTGCGCCCCCGACTTCTACGCCGCCCTCGAGCTCGCCGCCGGCAAGCTCGAGAACCACATGCGGCGGGCCAACGACCGCCGCCGGGTGCACCACGGCCGCCGCACGCCGCCCAGCGTGCGGATCGAGGGCGTCGCCGCCGTCGAGGACGCGGTGCCCACCCTGAGCACCTCTGCCGGGGGCAGCAGCGCCCCCGAGACGACCTCCGACGGGCGACCGTCGGCCGACATCGAGGCCGCGCTCGCCGACGGGCCGCTGGTGACCGACCTGGACGAGCACCTCCCCGGGCAGATCGTGCGCGAGAAGGTGCACCCGGCCACCCCGATGCACGTCGACCAGGCGCTCTACGAGATGGAACTCGTCGGCCACGACTTCTTCCTGTTCCTCTGCGCCGACACCGGTGTGCCCTCGGTGGTCTACCGCCGGCACGCCTTCGACTACGGCCTCATCCGGTTGGGCGCCCCGGCCGGAGCCCAGGACGGTGGTGCGCCAGCCTCGGCGGTCGCCTCGTCCGCGGCGGCGGGGGACCTCACGCCCGCCTGAGCCCCGACCGCACACCGGCGAGCCGTCCTCCGCAGCCGCGGAGGGCGGCTCGCCGCCGTCGGCCTCCCCGCAGGGGCCCGCCGCGAGCGCGCGGGTGGGGGAGCAGGGAGGTTCCTCCTTCAGTCGCCGGGCAGGCGGGAGAACAGCGATGCGTCGGCCACAGCGCCGTCCCGGTAGTGCAGGTAGGAGCGCAGCACGCCCTCCTGGGTGAAGCCCGCCCGGCGGGCGACCGACTGCGAGCCGACGTTGGCGACGTCGGCGACCAGGTAGACCCGGGGCGCGCCCAGCCCGAGGGCCCACTCGGCCATCGCGTGCGCCGCCTCGACCGCGTAGCCCCGGCCGCGGGCCTCGCGGGCGATCCAGTAGCCGACCTCCGGGCCCAGCGGGTGCTGGTTGATCCGGTGCACCCCGGTGGAGCCGACGAGCCGGCCGTCGGCCTCGATGGCCACGGTCAGCCCGGTGCCGGTGCGGCGCTCGCCCGGTGCCTCCCGGGTGACCCAGGAGACGGCGTCCTCCCGGGTGTAGCGCGGGCCCACGGCGGGGATCCAGCGACCGATCTCCGGGTCCTGGCAGGCGGCGAGGACGGCGTCGACGTCGTCGTCCCGGAACGGGCGCAGCACCAGCCGCTCGGTGCGCACCACCTCGGTGACCAGGTCGATGCCGCCCAGGTCCAGCTCCGTCATCGCTGCTCCTCCGCCGGGGCCCGCCAGCGTTCCGCGTTGCCCAGCACCCGGTCCACCGAGATCTCCAGCACCACCCGGGCCGGGTTGACCCGCGGCTGCTGGTACCGGGCGGCGTACCGGGCCTCGGCGTCGGCGACCGACGCGGCGTCGTCCCGCACCACCGCCGTCCCCTCCAGGGTGGCCCAGCAGCGGCCGTCCACCTGGCAGACCGCGACGCGGGACTGCCCGGCGCGCACGTGCCGGGCCTTGGCCGACGTCCCGGAGGTGATCACCCGCGCCATCCCGGTGGTGGGGTCGAGGGTGACCCCGACCGGGACGACGTGCGGGCTGCCGTCCGCGCGCAGGGTGGTGACCGTGGCCAGGTGCCGTTCGGTGAAGAAGGCCACCAGCCCCGGGCCGAAGAGGTCAGCGGAAGGGGAGGAGTCGGGGGACACGCCCGCGGAGGGTACGGAACCAGCCGGTCCGGGTAGCGCCCTCGGCCGCGCCGGGACCGCTGCGCGGGACGGCCGCCTACGCTGGGGTCGTGGTGTTCAACAGGATCCTGCGTGCCGGTGAGGGCAAGATCGTCCGACGGCTGTCCAAGATCGCCGATGCGGTCGAGGCTCTCGAGCCCGACGTCACCGATCTGACCGACGCCGAGCTGCGCGCGAAGACCGACGAGTTCAAGCAGCGGTACACCGACGGGGAGACCCTCGACCAGCTGCTCCCCGAGGCGTTCGCCGTGGTCCGCGAGGCCTCGACCCGCACGCTGGGCCAGCGGCACTACCGCGTGCAGATCATGGGTGGCGCGGCGCTGCACCTGGGCAACATCGCCGAGATGAAGACCGGTGAGGGCAAGACCCTGACCGGTGTGCTGCCGGCCTACCTCAACGCGCTGAGCGGCGACGGCGTGCACGTGATCACCACCAACGACTACCTGGCCCAGCGCGACGCGGAGTGGATGGGCCGGGTGCAGCGCTTCCTCGGCCTGACCGTCGGCACGATCGTCTCCGGCCAGCCGCCGGCCACCCGCCGCCAGCAGTACGCCGCCGACATCACCCATGGCACGAACAACGAGTTCGGCTTCGACTACCTGCGCGACAACATGGCCTGGAGCAAGGCAGACCTGGTGCAGCGCGGGCACGCCTTCGCCATCGTCGACGAGGTCGACTCGATCCTCATCGACGAGGCCCGCACCCCGCTGATCATCAGTGGTCCGGCCGAGACCAGCGCCAAGTGGTACGGCGAGTTCGCCCGGATCGCCCCGCTGATGAAGCGCGACCGGCACTACGAGGTCGAGGAGGCCAAGCGGACGGTCGCCATCACCGAGGAGGGTGTCGAGTTCGTCGAGGACCAGCTCGGCATCGACAACCTCTACGAGGCGGCCAACACCCCGCTGATCAGCTACCTGAACAACGCCCTCAAGGCCAAGGAGCTGTACAAGAAGGACCAGCAGTACATCGTCACCAACGGCGAGGTCCTGATCGTCGACGAGTTCACCGGCCGCGTGCTGGCCGGGCGGCGTTACAACGAGGGCATGCACCAGGCCATCGAGGCCAAGGAGCGGGTGCAGATCAAGGACGAGAACCAGACCCTCGCCACGATCACCCTGCAGAACTACTTCCGGCTCTACGAGAAGCTCTCCGGGATGACCGGCACGGCCCAGACCGAGGCCGCCGAGCTCTCCCAGACCTACTCCCTGGGCGTCGTGCCGATCCCGACGAACCGGCCGATGGTGCGTGAGGACCGCGCCGACGTCATCTACAAGACGGAGAAGGCCAAGTTCGACGCCGTCGTCGACGACATCGCCGAGCGGCACGAGGCGGGCCAGCCGGTGCTGGTGGGCACCGCGAGCGTGGAGAAGTCCGAGGTGCTGGCGAAGTACCTGCTCAAGCGGGGCATCCCGCACGAGGTGCTGAACGCCAAGAACCACGCCCGGGAGGCCTCGATCATCGCGATGGCCGGCCGGCTGGGCGCGGTCACCGTGGCCACCAACATGGCCGGTCGCGGTACCGACATCCAGCTCGGCGGCAACGCCGAGTTCATCGCCGACGAGCAGCTGCGGGCCCGGGGCCTGTCCCCGGCGGAGACGCCGGAGGAGTACGAGGCCGCCTGGGACGACACCCTGGCCGCGGTCAAGGCTCAGGTGAAGGCCGAGCACGACCAGGTCGCCGAGGCCGGGGGGCTGTACGTGCTGGGCACCGAGCGGCACGAGAGCCGCCGGATCGACAACCAGCTGCGCGGCCGGTCGGGCCGCCAGGGCGACCCGGGTGAGTCCCGGTTCTACCTGTCGCTGGGCGATGACCTGATGCGCCGGTTCAACGGGCCGATGCTCGAGAACATGATGACGACGCTGCGCGTCCCCGACGACCAGCCGATCGAGTCCAAGATGGTCAGCCGGGCGATCCGCTCGGCGCAGACCCAGGTGGAGCAGCAGAACTTCGAGGTCCGCAAGGACGTCCTGAAGTACGACGAGGTGCTGAACCGGCAGCGCACGGTCATCTACGACGAGCGCCGCAAGGTGCTCGACGGCGAGGACCTGCACGAGCAGGTGCAGACCATGGTCGACGACGTCGTCACCGCCTACGTGAAGGGCGCCACCGAGGCCGGTTACGCCGAGGACTGGGACCTCGAGCAGCTGTGGACGGGGCTCAAGGCCCTGTACCCGGTGGGCCTGGACCGCCAGGAGATGCTGGACCGGGTGGCCGAGGGCGACCAGGCGGTGCTCACCGCCGACGTGCTGCAGGACGAGCTGCTCGCCGACGTGCACGCCGCCTACGCGACCCGCGAGGAGACGCTGGGCTCGGACGTCATGCGGGAGCTGGAGCGGCGGGTGCTGCTGTCGGTGCTGGACCGCAAGTGGCGTGAGCACCTCTACGAGATGGACTACCTGCGGGCCGGTATCCACCTGCGCGCGATGGCCAACCGCGACCCGGTCGTGGAGTACCAGCGCGAGGGCTACGACATGTTCAACGCGATGCTGGACGGGATCAAGGAGGAGTCCCTCGGCTTCCTCTTCAACCTCGAGGTCAAGACCAAGGAGCAGCAGACGGCGGAGGCGGCGCAGAAGCAGGCCGCGGCCGAGGCCGACGCACTGGCCAAGGCGCAGGCCGGCACCGAGCGGGTGCTCGCCCGCCAGGCCGCAGCTGCTGCCGCGGCGGCGCCGGCCGCTCCGGTGGCCGAGCCGACGTCGAACGGCAACGGTGCCGCCCCGGCGGCGCCGGCCGACGCCGCCGCCCCCGTGGTGCAGGCCGACGCCGCTGCACCGGCGGTGCAGGCCGACGCCGCCGCCCCCGTGGTGCAGGCCGACGGTGCCGCTCCCCGGGCCGGTGCGAACGGTGGCGGGACGACGGGCGCGGCCCGGCGCACCCGCAAGCCGGCGCCCCCGGCGGCCGCCGCCACGACGGCCGAGCCGGTGGCGGAGCCGTCCGGTACCGGGCCGGAGCTGCAGGTCAAGGGGCTGGAGGCGCCGAAGCAGGAGCAGCTGAGCTACAGCGCGCCGAGCCTGGACCCCTCGGCCAAGGACGGCGGCCGGGCCAAGGCGGCGAAGACCGCGACGGTCACCGGCACCAAGGAGACCCCGCGCAACGCGCCCTGCCCCTGCGGGTCGGGCAAGAAGTTCAAGCAGTGCCACGGTGCTGCGGGCAACGCCTGATCGAAGGGCACGCCGGCCCCGTCCAGGGGCCCGCTGCGGGTGACGCCCCGCCGACCGGCTGGTCGGCGGGGCGTCCTGCTGTGGCCCCGACCCCCGACCAGCCGCTCGTCCCGGGTTCGCGAGGGCTGAGGAGGACGGGGTCCCCGCTCAGCCGATCTGCAGCGCGGTGCAGCGCCAGCGACCGTCGAGGCCCTCGAGCCGGGCGGCGACGGCATGCGCCCGGCCGCCCCGGCGAGCCACCGCACTGACCTCGGCCACCCCGTCGACCGGCTCGCACACGCGCACCGAGCTGATCACCAGGGGTGCCGTCCCCGCGCTGCACCACCGGGGCCGGCGCCGCTGGGTGAGCGCGGCGAACAACGGCGGGCTGACCAGCGCCTGGAGCTGACCGATCGGCCGCCGGCCGGCGAAGGCCTCCAGGGCCGAGGTGACCAGCTGGCGGCCCACCGCCTGCGGATCGGGCAGCTCGGTCCGGCGGGTCCAGGCCGGCCCGAAGTCGTCGCTCGTGTCGAGCGGCCGGGCGTCCAGCCGTGGCCGGGGGCCGGGCGGCGGCACCGGCCGGGGGGTGCGTCGACCGGGGACGAGCAGCCGCACCGGCTCCCGCTCGTCGGCCAGCGGCGGACCCGGCGTCCGGACCACGGTCAGGTGGACCCGACGGCCCGGTGTGCTGCGCGCGGGGTCGATCGGCGCCTGCGGCGACGGGGACAGGGGAGCGGTCATGCGGGTCTCCTGGGCGTGCGGGATGGGCGGTGGGTCGCGGGGTCGGGGATCACGGCGGTGGTGGCTGCAGCACCTGACCGGGCAGCAGCAGGTCGGGGTCCGGACCGATCACGACCGCGTTGGTGTGCCACCAGGCCTGCACGGCCGCTGCGACGGCGGCGTCCGTGACCGGGGCGCCGGCCCCGGCCAGGTGGTCGCGGGCGATGTCCCAGAGGCAGTCGCCGCGGAGGACGACGTGACCGGCGGGCGCGGCGGACGGCCAGTCCGGTACCGGTGGCCCGGTGGAGGGTGCGGTGGGTCGGTCCGGTGCTGCCGGCCAGTCCAGCGCCGGGGACTGCGCCGGCCAGTCGAGGAGCACCGGGTCCCCGGCCGGTCGCTCGGCGCCCACCGTGGACACCGCCACGGAAGGCGGCCCGGCCGGTACGGCCAGCGGGGCGGTGGCGCTGAGCCCGAGGCCGATCGCGAGAGCGGCGGCCCGCCGGGCGCCGGCCGGCAGCACTCCGGACAGGAGGACGCCGGCCAGCCGGCCGGTCCAGCCGGGCACGGCCGTGGCCGCGGTGAGCAGCAGCCCGAGCGCGCCCCACGACCAGCACAGCCAGCCCAGCGCGGTGACGACCACGACCACCAGGGCGTCCGCGCCGGCCGTGTCGACCAGCTGTTGCGGCGCCTGCGCGGCCGCCCGGAGCTCTGCGGGTGCGGCACCGATGACGGCCAGCAGCCAGCCGGCACCGCCCATCGCGGCCGTCGTCCCCACCCAGCGCGGCATCGACACAGCGCCTCCTCTCGTCGGGGTGACCAAACACCATGAACGCAAGCAAACGCAACCAAATGCAATGAACTGTGGACGAGCTACGCTCCCGGACATGCGCTGGGAGCAGCTCTTCGCCGACCTCGAGGCCCAGGTGGCCGAGCAGGAGTCCGTCGCCGAGCGGGCCGAGGACGGCTCGCGTGCCCGGGCGGAGTACGGGCGCGTCCGGCTCGCCGACCGGCTCGGTGGCGCACGCGGGCACGAGCTCACGCTGGGCTGCACCGGCGCCGGTCAGCTCAGCGGCCGGCTCACCGACGTCGGCGTCGACTGGTTGCTGCTGACCGACCCGCAGGACCGGGAGGTGCTGGTGGCGGTGCGCGCGGTGTGCTCGGTCGGCGGGCTGAGCGCGCTGACCGCACCGGCGGTCGAGGAGGGCACCGTGGCCCGGGCACTCGACCTGCGCCGGGCCCTGCGCGGGCTGGCGCGGGACCGGGCGGGGGTGCAGGTGCTGCTGGCCGACGGCACGGCGCCGACCGGCACCATCGACCGGGTCGGCGCGGACTTCGTGGAGCTGGCCGAGCACCCGCTGGACGCCCCGCGGCGCCGCGGGGCGGTCACCGGCGTGCGGACGCTGCCCCTGCCGGCGGTGGTCGCCGTGCGGACCGCCCTGGCCGGCGGCTGAGCCGCCCGGCCGGCACCGTCTCCGCCGGGGCCCGGTGGGTCAGCGGGGTGAGTCGACCCCGGCGTCCTCGCCGACCGGCTCCTCGGCCACGGCCCGGGCCTCGGCGTACTTCTGCTGGATGAAGCGCTCCAGCTCGTCCTTCTCGACCCGCCACTGCCCGCGGCCGCCGATCTGGATGGCGATGAGCTCCTTGCGACGCACCAGTGCGTAGGCCTGCGACCAGGAGACGTTGAGGATCTCCGCGACGTCGTCGAGGGTGAGGAAGCGCTGGGTGGCCATGAGGGTCCGGATTCTCCCGTCGAAGGTGCCCGCCAGTGTGGCAGCCGGGTGACATCGGGGTGCGTCGTCCACCCGAAGGTGTGGACGACGCCTGCGCTGCCCCCGGTTCCTCGGTCATGATCTCCCTCCCCGGCCGAGGAGCACGAGGTCGGGCGGCATGCCGCACACCGCGGCACAGCAGACGGGGCGAGGGATGACCGACCGATGAGCACGTCCACCGCAGCACCGCCCGTCGAGGTGGCGCAGGCCAGCGCAGCACCCCGCCGGGTGCGGCCACCCCGCTGGCTGGACCTGCGCCTGGTGCTCGGTGTCCTGCTGGTCCTCGGGTCGGTCCTGCTGGGTGCCCGGGTGGTGACGGCGGCCGACGCGACGGTCCCGGTCTGGTCGGCCGCCGGTGACCTGGCGGCCGGCACCGTGCTCGGTGCCGACGACCTGGTCGCCGTGGACGTCCGGCTGGACGACGTCGCCGCGGCCTATCTGGCCACCAGCACCCGCCCGGCCGGCCGGGTGCTCGCCCGCGCCGTCCGGGACGGGGAGCTGCTGCCCCGCTCGGCCCTGGAGGAGCCCGCCGACCTGGTGCAGCTGGCCCTGCCGGTGCAGGCCGGCTACGTGCCACCGCAGTTGTCCCGCGGCCAGCTGATCGACGTCTACGCCGTCGCCGACCCGACCGTCGGCGCGGACACCGCGACCGGCGGGGACGTCGACCTCGCGCTCTCGGCCGCCCCGGTCCAGGCGGTCAGCGGTCGCGGTGACGGCGTCCTGTCGACCGCGGGCAGCACGGTGCAGGTCGTGGTCGCGGTGCCGGCCGGTGACGCCGCGGACGTGCTGGCGGCCATCGGCGGTCGTGGCCTGGTCGTCGTGGTCCGCAGCTCGGTCGACGACGCGGCCGGGACGGGTCCGGACGCCGGCACCGGCCCGGCCGGGCCCACCGGCTGATGGCGCTGCAGGTCTTCACCGCGGTCACCGGCGCAGCGTGGGAGTCCGAGCTGGTCGGTGCCCTGGACCGGCAGGACCACGGGGTGACCGTCGTCCGCCGGTGCGTCGACGTCGCGGACCTCCTGGCCGCCGCGACCACCGGCACCGGGCAGGCCGCCCTGCTGTCGGCCGAGCTCCGCCGGCTCGACGGTGCCGCGGTCGCCCGGCTGACCGCCGCCGGGATCGCCGTGGTCGGGCTGGTCGAGCCGGGGGACAGCGGGGCCACCGACCGGCTCCGCCAGCTGGGTGTGGCGCGGGTGCTCCCCGCCGACGCCCCGCCCGAGGAGATCGCCGAGGCGTTGCGCGCGGCGGTGTCGGGTGCGCCGTCGTCCGGGCACGACGTGGGCGACCCCCGCGCTGCGCTGCCGGTGCTCGGCCTCCCGCCCGAGCCCGCCACCCGGCCGGCCGGCCGGGGCCGGGTGGTCGCCGTCTGGGGACCGACCGGCGCACCCGGCCGGACGACGGTGGCCGTGGGGCTCGCCGACGAGGCCGCCCGGCTGGACGTGCCGACGCTGCTGGTCGACGGGGACGTCTACGGCGGGGTGGTCGCCCAGCTGCTCGGGCTGCTGGACGAGTCGCCGGGCATCGTGGCGGCGGCCCGGCAGGCCACCGCCGGGACCCTGGACGCCGCCGGGCTGGCCCGGCTGGCCTGGGCGGTGACCCCCCAGCTGCGGGTGCTCACCGGGCTCACCCGCGCCGACCGGTGGCCCGAGCTGCGGCCGCAGGGCATCGGCGTGCTGCTGGAGGAGGCCCGCCGGCTGTCGGCGCTCACCGTCGTGGACTGCGGCTTCTCGCTGGAGGAGGACGAGGAGCTGGCCTTCGACACCGCCGCGCCTCGGCGCAACGGGGCGACCCTCACCGTCCTGGCCGCCGCGGACGAGGTGATCTGCGTGAGCGGCGCCGACCCGGTGGCGTTGCAGCGCACCGTGCGGGCGCTGGCCGAGCTCCGCGACGTGCTGCCCGACGTCTCGCCGCAGGTGGTGGTCAACCAGCTGCGCCGCGGGCCGGTGCCCGGGGACGCCCGGCAGGAGATCGCGTCGGCGCTGCGCCGGTTCGCCGGCCAGGAGGTCCGGGCGTTCCTGCCGGCCGACCGGCGGGCGACCGATGCGGCCCTCGCCGGTGGGCGCACGCTCGCCGAGGTCGCCGCGGGGTCGCCCCTGCGCACCGGCCTCCGGACGCTGGCGGCAGAGCTGGCCGGCGTGCCGGCGACCACCGGCCGACGGAGCCGCCGCTCCGGCTGAGCGGTGCTGCCGGGAGGGCGGTGTCCCGGGGCGGGGACCCCGGGACGTAGCGTGGACAAGCCGTCAGTGAGGAGGGTCACGCTGTGGTCGAACGGCTCACCGCGCTGGATGCGTCCTTCCTGTACCTGGAGGAGCCCGGCACGCCGATGCACGTCGGCGCCGTCCTCGTGCTCGAGTGCCCCTCCGGCGGGCTGGACCACGAGGCGCTGATCGAGCTGGTGCGCAGCCGGCTCCCGCTGGTGCCCCGGTACCGGCAGAAGGTCCTCGAGGTGCCCGGCCACCTGGCGAACCCGGCCTGGGTCGACGACCCGGACTTCGACGTCAGCTACCACGTCCGTCGCTCGGCGCTGCCCCGCCCGGGCAGCCAGGAGCAGCTGCTCGACCTGGTCGCCCGGCTGACCGCGCGGCCGCTGGACCGCAGTCGCCCGCTGTGGGAGATGTACCTGGTCGAAGGGCTGGCCGGGGACCGGACGGCGGTGGTGACCAAGACCCACCCGGCGCTGGTCGACGGGCTGGGCGCCATCGACATCGGCCAGGTGATCCTGGACCCCGACCCGGACGCCGCCCTGGCTCCGGTGGTCGACCCGTGGCTGCCCCGGCGCCCGCCGGGCCCGGTGGCCCTGGTCTGGGAGGCGGTGGAGGACTACCTGCAGCGCCCCTCGGCGGTGCTGGACACCGCCCGGACCGCGGTCGGCGACGTCCGCGCGACGGCCGCGCGCTGGGCCGGGGTGGCCGGCGGGGTCGTGGCCGCGCTGGCACGGACGGCCGTGTCGCCGGCGCCGGTCAGCCCGCTCAACGCACCGATCGGCCGGCAGCGGCGGGTCGCGGTGGCCCGGGTGGCGCTGGAGGACCTGCGGGTGGTGCGCAAGGCGCACGGTGGCACGGTCAACGACGTGCTGCTCACCTCGGTGACCGGGGCACTGCGGGAGTGGCTGCTGTCCCGCGGCGAGCCGGTGGTCGGCAGCACGTCGGTGCGTGCCCTGGTCCCGGTGTCGGTGCGCGGGGAGGAGGACGGCGCCCCCGGCGAGGTCCGGTCCTTCCTGGTGGACCTGCCGGTGGGGGAGCCGAACCCCCGGGTGCGGCTGGCCCGGGTCAGCTTCGCGATGCGCGGCCTGGCGCCCAGCGGGCAGTCGGTGGGGGCGGACACGCTCAGCGCGCTGTCGGGGTTCGCTCCGCCCACGCTGCACGCCCTGGGGGCGCGCGCGGCCAGTGGGCTGTCCCGCCGGCTGTTCAACCTGGTTGTCACCAACGTCCCTGGGCCCCAGGTCCCGCTCTACGCCGGTGGCGCCCGGATGGTGGAGGTGTTCCCGGTGGTCCCGCTGGTCCGTGGTCAGGGCCTGTCCATCGGTCTGACCAGCTACGACGGCACCGTGTACTTCGGTCTGAACGCCGACCGGGACAGCGTCAGCGACGTCGACGCGCTGGCCGACCTGATCGAGGCGGAGGTCGCCTTCCTGGTCGAGTCGGCCGGCTGAGCGGCGGCCCGGGAAGATCTCCCTCCTGGCGACGTTACGGTCGCTGTCCCACGACTTCAGGAGGCGAACCGGGTGCGCGTGTACCTGCCGGCCACGACGACCGTGCTGCAGCGGTTGCTCGACGAGGGCCGACTCGAGGGACCGCTCACGGTCTTCACGGTCACCCCCCAGCTGCGCGAGTTCTACGAGCTCAGCGACGACGAGGAACTGGAGTACGCGGCGCTGATCGCCGCGGCCCGGGCCAGCCTGCGGCTGATGGACGTCGACCCGGGCGCCGCCCGCCGCCGGGTGGTGCTCGCCACCGACGTCCCCGACGCCTCGGTCACCCCGATCGTGGCCGACGGCGCCGACGCCGGTGCCGCCCGCACCACCGCGTCGGTGGCGCTGCGGGACGTCGCCAGCGCGCACATCGACGGATCCGAGGCCGAGGACGACGTCCGCAAGGCGGTGGGCGTGGTGCTGGAGGCCGACCTCGGCAGCGCCGACGCCCAGTTCGTCGTCGACCAGGCCGAGGGTCACGAGCTGGCCTGGTACGCCAACCAGGAGATCGGTCCCGCGCTCGAGCTGCTCTGAGCGACCGGCTCAGACTGCGTCGGCGGATCCGCGGTGCCGGGCGACCTGCACCCGGGTCGCGCCGGCGGGGGTGACCAGCCAGCCGGAGCCCGGCCGTGCCGGCAGCGGGGTGCGGGGGAGCCGGAGGCCGAGCAGTTCGGCGTCACCGGGCCCGGGCCGCAGGACCAGCGCCGTCCGCGCCCGTCGGAGGGCGGCGGTCGGACCTCGGAAGGAGCCGGCGAGCTCGGCGGCCGTGCCGGTGCCGAGCACCAGTACCGACCCACTGGGCCGGCTCAGGGCGCTGAGCTGGTCGGCGACGGCGTCCGGCAGCCCGGTCACCTCGTCCGCCAGGACCAGGGCCGGGCGGCCGTCCTGTCGCCGTGCCCACTCCCGGAGGGCTGCGGGGTCCACGCGGTCCAGCCGCTCCGGCTGCCCGGTCGCCGCCGCCGGCCCGGCGCCCGGGCCCGGCAGCAGCTCGGCCACCGCGGCGCCCAGGGCGAGGGCGTGCCGGCCCAGCGCGTGCAGCGCCGAGCTGCGCCCGCTGCCGGGCGGACCGACGACGAGGAGGCCGCCACTGCGCTGGACGTCCACGCTGACCGCAGCGCCGTCGTCATCGCCGGGCCCCAGCGGCAGCGCGAGCGGGTCACCGGGCCCCAGCTGGTCGGCGTCGGGCAGGTCGAGTCGGGGGTCGGCGGGGAGCTCGGCCACCCGCAGGGGACCGGCGCCGGCAGCGGCGGCCGGGGAACCGGCCGGGGTGCGGCCCGCCGGCCGGGGCAGGGCCAGCTGGCACTCCACCGCGTCCTCCCCGACCAGGGACCGGCCGGGCGGGCGGTGGCCGGGGACCGAGCGGGCGGCGATCCCCGCGACGGCGTAGTCGGCGCGATCGGGCAGGGGCAGCACGACCCGGGTGTGCAGCGCGCTCGCCACCCGGCTGCCCGGGACGGCCCGGTCGGTGGTGAGTGCCACCGTCAGCCGGGCCGCGGCGCCGTCCCGGATGAGCCGGAGCAGTCCGCCGGCCCCGGTGGCAGGCTCGGCCTCCTCCAGCTGGGCCGCGAGGCTCTCCCAGCCGTCCACCAGCACGAGCAGGGCAGGGGCCTCGGCGCACCCGACGGCCCGGCGGCGGTCGACCTCCTCCAGGAGCCGGGCCACCAGCCGCACCGTGCGGTGGGGGTCGTCCCGGCCGACCGCCGTGCCGGTGTGCGTGCCCGACGCGGCGGTCGCGGCGAGTGCACCGCCGCCGTGGTCCAGCACGTGCACGTGCAGCGCGTCGGGTGGCAGCTGCGCGACCGCCTCGGCCAGCACGGTCGCCAGCGCGGTCGTGCGGCCACTGCGCGGCCCGCCGACGAAGGCCCAGCCACCGCCGATCGCGAGGTCGAGCTCCAGCGGCGTCTGCCGCTGGTGGTCGGGGACGTCGCACAGGCCGATCCGCAGGACCGAGGCGGCGCGGTCTGTGCGCCACCGGTCGAGTGCGTCGGCCGGCAGCCGGTCGGGCAGGGGCGGCAGCCAGGGCCGGTGCGGTGGCGGGATGCGCTCGGTGCGGGCCCGCTCACCGAGGGCCGCCACCACCCGCTGCAGGTCGGGCTCGCCGGCGGGCGTGGCATGGGCGCCCGGCTGTGCGGGAGGCATCGGCCAGGTCGAGCGGGTCACGGTGGGCGCCGCGTCGGTGGGCGGGCTGCCACCGGAGACGCGGGCGACCTGGAGCAGCACCGGTGCGGTGCTCCCACTCCGCAGGTAGGCCCGCCCCGGCTGGCCGGGGGACAGCTGCGCGGGCAGCGTGCTGCCGAGCACGTCCCGGGCATCGCTCTCGTCCGTCGTGCGCAGGCAGATCCGCAGCGAGCAGTTCGCCCGGATCTCCGGGCTGACCACCCCGGCGGGGCGCTGGGTGGCGAGCACCAGGTGGACGCCCAGGGAGCGGCCGCGCTGGGCGATGCCGACCAGCCCGCTGACGAAGCCGGGCAGCTCCTCGGCCAGGGTGGCGAACTCGTCGACGACGATGACCAGCCGGCCGGCGTCCACCGTGGCCGGCAGGTCGACGAGGTCGCGCACTCCGTGCTCGGCGAGCAGCCGCTCCCGGCGGGTGAGCTCCGCGGACAGCGAGTGCAGCGCGCGGGCGGTGGAGTGGCTGTCCAGGTCGGTGAGCAGGCCGACCGTGTGCGGCAACGCAGCGGCCGCCCCGAACGCCGCCCCGCCCTTGTAGTCGACGAGCAGGAAGCTGCAGCGGTCCGGTGGCTGGTGCAGCGCGAGCCCGGCCACGAGGGTCTGCAGCAGCTCGGACTTGCCCGACCCGGTGGTGCCCGCGACGAGGGCGTGCGGACCGTCGCCGACCAGGTCCACCACCAGGGGGCCGTCGCCGGTCAGGCCCAGAACGGCGGTCAGCCGGCCGCGCCCGCGGTGCCAGGAGCCGCGCGGGGCACCCGTGGCGGGGTCCATCGCCGCGCCCGAGCCCGGCAGCTCGAGCAGGCGGGCCGAGGACGGCAGCTCACCGCCCGACGACGGCACGGCGAGGACGGCCAGGTCCCGGGCGAGGCGCTCGGCGACGGCCTCCCCGACCGCGTCCAGGGCCAGCGTCCGCTCGTGCTCCAGCCCGGGAGCGCGCAGCCGCCCGGTGGTGCCGGTCTCCCCGCTCACCTGGAGCCGGGCGGGGGTGGGCAGGGCGAGCGCCACCTCGGACCCGGCGACGTCCAGCCGGACGACCTGCTCCGGTGCGTGGGCCAGGGCGGCGACCACGGCCGGGTCCGGCGTGCCGTCGAGCACCACCAGCGTCTGCGGCCCGGGCCGGTCGGCGTGAGGCGGCGCGAGGAGGGAGCTGGGCAGCGGGGTGGCGGGGGTGACCACGGCGGACAGGTGCGGCAGCCACCGGGCCCACCGCCAGTCGGTGAGCTCCCGGCTCCCGCAGACCAGCACCAGCCGGAGCTCGGTCGGGGGGTGCAGGGTGGCCAGCTGGCAGACCAGTGACCGGGCGACGCCGACCGCCGGCCCGCGCGGCCCGACCACGCCCAGCACGCCCACACCGCCCAGCGGCAACGTGACCGGGGCGTGCCGGACGGCGACGGGGACCCTGCTGCCGTCCGGCTCGACCCGGGTCACCGACGACGGCCCGTCCCCGGTCCCGAGCCGGACCGGCATCGGGCGCGCGGGGTCACCGCTGCGCGACCAGAGCGGGCTGGCGCGGCGGCGGGCGGCGGCGGCCAGCCGGGCCGGGTCGGGATGGCGGTCCTCCCGGGCGGCCAGGTCGGCGGCGACCGCAAGGTCGAGCTCCGTCGCGGCCCGCGCCAGCGCAGCCGCGTGGTCGGCCAGGGCGGCCCGGTGGGTCCGGCGGCCGGACAACCGGTCCGAGCACCAGGTGGCCACCGCGACCAGCGGGCTGAGCAGGGCGAAGAAGAGGAAGTGCGGGGTGGCGAGCAGCCAGGCCATGAGCACGCCGCCGACGGCGGGCAACGCCACTGCGATCCAGCCCAGCCGTCGGCGCGCGGGCTCCGCCGGTGCGACCGGCCAGTGCACGGACGTCCCCTCCGCCACGGCAACCGGCAGGGGCAGCGGCCGGATGCCGACCCGACCGCCCCTGGCGGGTGCGGAGTCGAGCACCGCGCTGCACGGGCCGGTCAGCCGCAGGGTCGTCGAGCCGAGGTGCACCGTGGCACCGACCGGCCACTCCCGGCCCTCGGTGCCCAACGGCGTACCCGGGTCGGTGGTGCCGGAGACCGAGGTGCCGTTGGCCGAGCCCAGGTCGGCGACGCTGACCCGGCCCCCGGCGACGGAGACGACCGCGTGCCGCCGCGACACGTCCGGGTCGGTGAGCACCAGGCCACAGCCGCTCGCCCGCCCCACCACCAGCGTTCCCTGGCCCAGAGCGAGGCCACGTCCGGCGTCCGGCCCGCCGGTCACCTGGACCTCCAGTGCGCCGGACGCCCGGTCCGGCGTCGACCGTGGCCCCGGACGGTCCAGCCCGAGTACCGCGCCGTGGCACAACGCGCTCGACGACAGCGGTGTGCCGGCGGTCAGGGCGGTCGAGCCGGCCCAGAGCTGCGGGGAGGGATGGCCCAGCGCGCTGCCGAGGCCCGGGAGCACGTCGGCCAGGACGGCCTCGTCCGGGGCGTGCACCACCACGTCGACCGGGCCGTCGTGCGACACCAGGGTCCAGGTCCGGTCGGCGCCGCGAGGCGCCGCGGACCCCGTGTCGCGGGGCCCGCCGGCGACGGTGCCGCGGGGTGTCGCGGGCAGGAGGGAGGAGGGGAGCACGGGCCGATGCTGGCCCGGGCAGGCACCTCCGCGGGCCGCCGCCGGGACATCTGTGGACGGCGGCCTGGCCTGTGGACGGCCGGCCCGACCGACCGGGGGACCGCCCTACCGTCGTGCCCCACCGGGAGGTGCCCGGTGGGACGAGGAGGGGTCATGAAGGTCGACATCGCAACGCTCAACGCCATGGCGGGCCGGTGCCAGGGAGAGGCCGCGGACACCAGCGCCCGGCACACCACGCTCTCGGCGAGCATCAACAGCTCCGTGCTCGAGGGCTGGACCGACAGCCAGGCGGCCGTCCAGTTCAGCGAGCTCTACGAGAAGTGGCGGTTGTCCAGCCAGGGGGTGAGCGAGGCGCTCACCGGCATGGGGCAGCTGCTCACCACCGTCGCCTCGGCCTACCAGCAGCACGAGTCGGAGATGGCGGCCCGGATCGGTGCGCTGCTCTGAGAGCCGGGCACGGTGCCCGACGACCCGGCCGGGGGTGGGTGCCCCCGCGGCAGCCGGCCGACTCGGCCGGGGTCAGCAGTCCCGGCCGGGGATCGGTGACCCGGCCGGGCTGGATGACTCAGTCGGGCTGGGTGACTCAGTCGGGGGTGGGGCTCCCGGGCACGGCTGGGAGCCCCACCCGGCTCCGCCGCTGGAGCACCGAGAGCCGTTCCCACGGCAGGATCGACAGGATCGCGATGCAGTGCGGCAGGAAGATGATCCCGACGCCGGCGTAGACCATGACGTGGAAACCGAGCAGGAACAGCACCAGGCCGATCCGGGCCCGGTCGGTGCGCACCAGCAGGATCAGCGGGGCGGCCAGCTCGGCCACGATCATCACCCACTGCGCGGCCGGCAGCAGCCAGGCGACGTCGAGGGTCCACACGGACAGCTCGGTGCCCCGGCGGACCACCGCACGGGTGAGCGTCGCGCCGGTCGCCCAGTCCCAGCCGCCGAAGCGGATCTTCGCCCAGGCGGCCAGGAAGTAGGTGAGCATCACGGTGACCAGCACGGCCGCCATCGCGAACCCGGCGGCCTCCGACGACCGCCGGTCGCGCAGCCGCGCCCGCCCGATCGTCGGCAGCACGGCCAGGGCCACCAGGAAGGCGATCCGGTCGTGGTCCACCTTCCCGTAGCTCATCGCGATGACCATCCACTCCGAGTAGAGGAGGAAGACGGCGATGCCGAGCAGTCGCGGCGCGCGGCCGGTGGCGGCGGCCACCGCGGCGACCACCAGCGCCCACTGCACGACCAGCACCACGGTGTGCGTCGGGGTGGGCAGGTGCAGCAGCCGGCCGATCAGCAGCGGTGCGTACCAGTCGGTGGGCACGTCGGCGTGGGCGCGCACCCAGGCGGTCGTCAGGAAGACGTCCACCGGGATGAACAGGTAGGCGATCGCGCGGAACACCGCGATCCGGGCCAGTGGCACCGGCCGGAACCACCAGCGCGGCGTCCCGGGGACGGCCGGTTCCTCCTGCGGTCGCACCGGCGTCGCGGTGTCCGGGGTGGTGGCGGAGGTGCTCACTCGCCGTCCTCCAGTTCGTGCTCGATCAGCACCTGGTCGCTGACCTCACCGGTCCGCTGGCCGTCCTCCAGCGCGAAACGGCGCTGCACGACCTGCACCGCCACCAGCTCCTCGGCGTCGGGGTGGTGCTCGGCGTAGGAGTCGGCGAGCAACCCCAGAAGGGCCGGGTCGCGTTCGATCCGGGGGAGCTGTCCCTCGAACTCCGCGCGGCGCAGCCCCACCTCACCGCCGGAGAGCCGGACCTCCTCACCCGCGGCGGTCAGCCCGACCACCCGGGTCGAGACCACGGGCGTGTCGGGGTTCGCCCGGGTGGAGTACATCCGGAACGGGCCGAAGGGGAAGGCGTCGTCGTCCCCCCAGACCGTGCCGGCCAGCAACAGGGCCAGCACGAGCACGGCCGCGGCGAGCCGGGCGCGCCGGCCACCGAGGGTCAGGCGCTCGACCTCGGCATCGGCCGGCAGGTCAGGGGCGGACTGCAGCTGCACCGGCCCATCGTAGGATCGGCGCCCGTCCAGACGGGTCATCGATGCTCCGTCGCGGCCGCTCCCGTTCCGCTCCGCGGACCAGGCGTCCCGACAGCCCCACCCGCGTCGTCCGTCGCCGAAGTCGACCCGCGGGAGCAGCCAGATGCAGTTCGGCCGGTACTACGAGGAGTTCGAGGTCGGGGCCACCTACAAGCACTGGCCCGGCAAGACGGTCACCGAGTACGACGACCACCTGTTCTGCCTGCTCACCATGAACCACCACCCGCTGCACCTGGACGCCCACTACGCCGCGGAGACCACCGAGTTCGGCGAGAACGTCGTCGTCGGCAACTACGTCTACTCGCTGCTGCTGGGCATGAGCGTCCCCGACGTCTCCGGCAAGGCGATCGCCAACCTCGAGGTCTCCTCGCTCAAGCACGTGGCGCCCACGTTCCACGGCGACACGGTCTACGGCGAGACCACCGTGCTGGACAAGACCGAGTCCCGGTCCAAGGACGACCGCGGCGTCGTGCACGTGGAGACCATCGGCTACAAGCAGGACGGCACCGTGGTCTGCGTCTTCCGGCGCAAGGTCATGGTGCCCAAGCAGTCCCACGGCCGGGCGCGCTGCGGCGAGCAGCCCGGCCGGCCCAAGCCGGTCCGGAGCTGAGCGCCGCCGGCCCGAGCGGATCCGGAGCCGGGCGCCGGTGGCCCGAGCGGGCAGGGAGCTGACCGCTCGGCCGGGTCAGCGGGGGAGCACTCCCCAGCCCGTCAGGGTGGCGAGCACGCCCGGGGCGAGGTCGAGGGCGGCCAGCCCGGCCGCGTCGACGAACGTGGCGTCGGCCGCGTCGTCGCCGGCCACCGGCTGCCGGCCCGGCTCCGCGAGGGTGCACCACCAGTCGGTGACGGTGAAGACGACGCCGTCCCCCTCGATCCGCACCGCCCCCAGTGGACGCACCGGGCGCACCGTGAGCCCGGTCTCCTCGGCCAGTTCCCGCACCACGGCCTCGACCTCGGACTCGCCGGGCTCCACCCGGCCGCCGGGCACCGACCACGTCCCGGCGCTCGGTGCGTGGGCCCGGCGCACCAGCAGCAGCCGGCCGCGCCCGTCGTGCACCACGGCACCGACGCACGGCACCTCCGGCAGCGGTCGGACCACGTGGGCGAGGCTACGGCGGCAGGACGCACGACGCGCCGGTCGCGCGCGACCAGCTGCTGATCAACTCTTGACGAACACCTCGCAGAACAAGGACGGTGAGCGGCGATGAGCGTCTCCCCGGTGTGCCCGCGTTGCGGCGAGGCGCTGACGGTGCGGCCCGGCAACACCGCCGAGGGGTGGTGCCGCCGGCACGCGGCGGTCACCCCGCTGCACCACACCGCGGTCGTCGCGCACGACGCGATCAGCGCCGTCTGCGCCGACGCCCGGGTGCCCGCCTGGGTGCCCGACCCGATGCCGCGGGGCTGGGCGGTCACCGGGCTGGCCTGGGGCGGTGAGCCCGGTGCCCGGGCGATCGTCGTCGCCTGCGCCGGACCGGCACCTCTCGGCGGCGCGGCGGAGCTGGTGCTGGTCGCCGAGGAGCCCGGCACCGGGCTGGGCTGCGGGTACGCCGGGCTGCCCGGCGTCGACCCCGGCGAGCTCGTCGGCGGACCGTCGACGGTCGCCGTCGAGGCCGCCGGGCAGCGGGCCCCGCTCTGGCTCGTGCCCACCGGCGACGACCGCGCCGCCTACGTGGGCGAGGCGCACGGGGTGTGGTTGTGGCTGGTCACCTGGCCGGCCTCGGCGGCCTGGCTGCTGGCCGAGGACCTGACGTTGCTGGACCTGCGTGAGCGGGTCTACCCGGACCTGCCGCTGGGCCCGACCACCGAGCGACTGCTGCCCGGCCACTGACACAGCTGGCGGATCAGGATCGATCCGCAGACCCCGGCGTGGCGACTGGTGCTGCGCCTGGGGCAGCTGTTACCCATGGGGCGCGGTCCAGCTGGCCGTGGTGCGTCATGCCGTCGTCCGGGGCACACCGGACGCCGTCGACCACCTGGCTGCCCGATGGGAGGAACGGTGCGACCGTGCTGAAGAAGGTGCTCACCTGGCTGGCGATCGCCTTCGTGGTCTTCTACGTCATCCAGCGGCCCGAGGACGCGGCCGGCATCGTGCGCAGCGCCGGGGGCGCGCTCAGTGACGCGGCCGGCTCGCTGTCCTCGTTCGTGGAATCCCTGATCTGAGCCCGGCCGTGTCCGGCCCGCGCGAACGGCGCCCCCGCTGGGGCAAGGACGCCGAGAAGTACCTGCTCCCCGACGAGCCCCCCGTCATCGCCACCCGCCGGCACCCTGCGGTGCTGGCCCGCCCGCTGGTCCGCGGCCTCCCGGCGCTCGCGGTCGGAGTGTGGGTGCTGCAGCTGGACCCGGAGAACCGGTTCGGTGCGGTGCTCGGCCTGCTCATCGTGGTGGGCGCGCTGGTCTACCTCGGGCTGCACGTCGGCGAGTGGTGGGTCCGGCACTTCCTGATCACCCGGCGGCGGGTGCTCATGACGTCGGGGGTGATCATCCGGACGGTCGCGGTCATGCCGCTGCGCCGGATCACCGACCTGACCTGGAAGGAGACCTTCTGGGGGCAGGTGCTCGGCTACGGCACGTTCCGGTTCGAGTCCGCCGGGCAGGCGCAGGGCCTGGACGAGATCACCTTCCTGCCGCACGCCAAGTCGCTGTACAAGCGGCTGTCGGAGCTGATGTTCGGCACCGACTTCTCCACCAACCCGGTCAGCTCCGACGAGGACGCCGAGGGGTCGATGAACGCCGACGACCGTGGGGACGGCGACGCCCGCGAGCAGCACATGCCACCGCCGCTGACGTCGGGCCGCCGGCACGACACCGCGCCGATCCCGCGCACCCGCCCGCCGTCCTGACCGGTCCGCGTCACCGCGCGCGACGGGCGCGCACCCCGGTGCGGCAGGCTGGGGGCGTGCGCATCGACCTGCACACCCACTCCTCGGTCTCCGACGGCACCGACAGCCCCGCCGACCTGGTCGCCACCGCGGCCGCGGCCGGGCTGGACGTCGTCGCGCTCACCGACCACGACACCACCGCCGGCTGGGCGGCCGCCGCGGCCGCGCGACCGGCCGGGCTGACGATCGTGCCGGGCATGGAGCTGTCCTGCCGGTGGTTCCCGGCCGACGAGCCGCCGGTGAGCGTGCACCTGCTGGCCTACCTGTTCGACCCGCTGCACCCGGCGTTCGCCGCCGAGCGGGTGCGGCTGCGCGAGGAGCGGCTCAGCCGGGGCGAGCGGATCGTCACCGCGCTGGCCGCCGACGGCTACCCGGTGGCCTGGGACGACATCGTCGCCCGTAGCGAGGGCGGCGTGGTCGGGCGGCCGCACGTGGCCCGGGCGCTGGTGGAGGCCGGCGTCGTCGACTCGGTCGACCACGCCTTCGCCACCCTGCTGCACCACCGCAGCCCGTACCACGTGTCCAAGGCAGACACCGACGTGCTCGACGGCGTCCGGCTCGTCCGGGCCGCCGGCGGCGTGCCGGTGTTCGCGCACGGCCTGGCCACCTCCCGGGGGCGGGTCGTCGGGGACGACGCGATCGCCGCGATGACCGACGCCGGGCTGCTCGGGCTGGAGGTCGACCACCCCGACCACACCCCCGACCAGCGGGCGTACCTGCGCGCGCTGGCCACCGGGCTCGGGCTGCTGCAGACCGGCTCCAGCGACTACCACGGCACCAACAAGCGCACCCCGATCGCGGCCTGCACGACCCACCCCGAGCAGTACGAGGCGTTGCTCGCCGCCGGGACCGGCACCGCCGTCCTCACCGGCTGAGGACCGTCGGTGGGCCCGGCTACCGTGGCCGGGTGACCAGCGAGGGGGAACGGTGAGCGCGCAGCTGGAGATGCCCGGCATGCCCAAGCGGCTGTTCTCCTGCACGCCGAGCAAGCTCGCCACCTTCGCCGACTGCCCGCGCCGCTACCGGTTCGCGTACCTCACCCGGCCCAGCCCGCCCAAGGGCCCGCCGTGGGCGCACAACACGATCGGCTCGGCGGTGCACGCGGCCCTGCGGTCCTGGTGGGAGCTGCCGGTGGAGAAGCGCACCCCGGCGGCGGCCCGCCAGCTGCTCTACGGCGGCTGGTCGCGGGCCGGGTTCCGGGACGAGGAGCAGGCCGCGCAGTGGCGGGCGACGGCGGCCGGCTGGATCACCGACTACGTGGCAGACCTCGACCCCACCGACGAGCCGGCCGGCACCGAGCGCACCGTCGGGGCGACGACCGAGGCGCTGGCGCTGTCCGGCCGGGTCGACCGGATCGACCGCCGCGGCGACGAGCTGGTGGTGGTGGACTACAAGACCGGCCGGGTGCCCAGCACCGAGGACGAGGCGCGCGGCTCACCGGCGTTGGCGCTGTACGTCCTGGGCGTGCGCCGCACCCTGCGCCGGCCGTGCACCCGGGTCGAGCTGCACCACCTGCCCAGCGGCACGGTGGCCGCGTTCGAGCACACCGACCGGTCGCTGGCCAACCACGTCCGCCGGGCCGAGGACATCGCCGCCGACATCGGCACCGCGACCGCGGCGCTGGAGGCCGGCGCCGACGTCGACGAGGCGTTCCCGCCGGCGCCGGGCCGGCAGTGCGGCTGGTGCGACTTCCGGTCCAGCTGCCCCACCGGCCAGGCGGCCGCCCCGGCCCGGGAGACGTGGAGCTCCCTGCCCACCGAGCCGGTGGCGGCGCCGGCCGAGTGAGCCGGCGCCGGGAGTCACCGGCCAGGGAGGTCAGCCGGCGGCGGAGCCGGCCGGGACGTCGGTGTAGCGGACGGTCAGCACCTCCAGCAGGTGCCCGTCCGGGCCGCGGAAGTACAGCCGCCGTCCGCTGCCGTCGGGGTTGACCTCCCCGACCTGCTGCGGACGACGCCCGGGCGGGTCGGCGGTGTACGGGGTGCCGTCGGCGTCGAAGCGGGCGCGGACCCGGTCGAAGTGCTCCTCGCCGATCAGGAAGGCCAGGTGCAGCGGCTCGACCGTTGGGACGGCCGCGAAGTTGAGCACGATCGAGTCGTCGAGCTGCACGGAGGAGAAGAAGCCGTTCAGCCAGGGATCGCGCAGTTCGAGCAGGTCGACGAACCAGTCGGCGGCGGTGTCCCGGTCGGTGACCGGGACGATCATGTGGTGCAGGGCAGCAGTGGGCACGGGGTCTCCAGGAGTGGGGCGGACGCACGAGGGGCCGGAGTGCAGGGGTGACCGGCGGGACGCCGGGAGCGGGGTGCAGCGGGCACGGCCGGGGTGGTCACGGCGGGCGGGGTGGTGCGGCGGGCGGCCCTCTGGGGCGCCCCGGGCTCACGTGCGGGCCGGGTACCCGACTCGCTCACGGCTCGAGGCCGACCCGGCAGTCATGGCGGCGACCGTAGCGCCGCGTCGGACGGCACACAACGCCTCGCCGACGGGCGCGTGTGGCCGGACCGCGTGGCCGGCACCCGGGCGGTGCCGGGACGGGCGGTGCCGGGACGGGTGGTGCCGGGACGGCGGCTCGAGGGTGCCGGGCAGGGGTCGGCGGTGCTCAGCGGCTGGTGACCCCGCGGACGGCGAGGGACGCGGCGAGGGCCAGCATGACCACCGCGATGAGGCCGTCGAGTACCCGCCAGGCGGCCGGCCGGGCGAACACCGGCCGCAGCAGCCGGGCGCCCCAGCCCAGGCCGACGAACCAGACCGCGCTGCCCAGCGCTGCGCCCGCGCCGAACCACCATCGGCGCTCCTCGTAGGTGCTGGCCAGTGACCCGAGCAGCACCACGGTGTCCAGGTAGACGTGCGGGTTCAGCCAGGTCAGCGCGAGCGCGGTGGACACGGTGACCGCCAGCCCCGCGCGGGCGCCACCGGCGTCGGGCAGCAGGGCGGCCGGCCGCAGCGACCGCCGCGCGGCCAGCAGGCCGTAGACCAGCAGGAACGCCGCACCGCCGAAGCAGACGACGGTCAGCACACCCGGGGCGTGGGTGACCAGCGCGCCGGCGCCACCGACGCCCGCGGTGATGAGCACGACGTCGGAGAGCAGGCAGACCGCGACCACCGCGGCCACGTGCTCGGCGCGCAGCCCCTGCCGGAGCACGAAGGCGTTCTGTGCGCCGATCGCGATGATGAGGGACAGGCCGAGCCCGAGTCCGGCGGCGGCGGCGAGCAGGGCGGGGGGCACGCGGACGACGCTAGGTCGACCCGATGCCGGAAGACCAGCTCACTTTCCTGATGTACCTGAAGCATGTCTGATGACGCCATGGACCTCGACCTGGCGCAGCTGCGGGCCCTGGACGCGACCGTCACCGCCGGCACGCTGGACGCCGCCGCCCGCGCCCTGCACGTGACGCCGTCCGCGGTCAGCCAGCGGCTCAAGGCCCTGGAGGCCGCGACCGGCCGGGTGCTGCTGGTGCGCAGCAAGCCGGTGCAGCCCACCGAGTCGGGCCGGGCGCTGCTCCGGCTGGCCCGGCAGATCGACCTGCTCACCGCCGACACCACCCGGGAGCTGGACGGCGCCGCGCGGGGCCCGGTCACCCTGCCGATCGCGGTCAACGCCGACTCGCTGGCCACCTGGGTGCTGCCCGCGCTGGCGCCGCTGGCCGGCGAGCTCACCTTCGACCTGCACCGCGCCGACCAGACGGAGACGGCGGCGCTGCTGCGGGCCGGCGCGGTGATGGCCGCGGTCACCGGCGACGCCGACCCGGTGCCCGGCTGCAGCAGCACCCGGCTGGGCAGCATGCGGTACCGGCCGATGGCCACCACCGCGTTCGCGGAGCGCTGGTTCGCCGCGGGGCCGACGGCGCAGGCGCTGGCCCGGGCGCCGGTGGTCGTCTTCGACCGCAGCGACGACCTGCAGCACGCCCACCTGCGCGCCCGCGGCGTCGACCCGACCGCGCCGCCGGTGCACGTGGTGCCCTCCTCGGCCGACTTCGTCGCCGCCGTCGCGCTCGGCATGGGCTGGGGCATGGTGCCCGACCAACAGGAGCCACCGGGGGCGCTCGTCGACCTGGACGACGCCGGGGCGGTCGACGTCGTCCTGCACTGGCAGCAGTGGAAGCTCCGCTCACCGACGCTGGACCGCGTGGCCGACGCGGTGCTCACCGCCGCCCGCCGGGCGCTGGACCAGCCGCCGCGGGGCTGAGTGCGGCAGACTCGGCTGATGGTCGCACTGATCGCCGTCGTGGTCGTCGCAGTGGCGGTCGCCGCCGGGCTGGCGCTCGTGCCGGCCGCACGCAGGTCCGACGGCCGGACGGCGGACGTGCTGCGCTGGGCGGCGCTGGGGCTGGCGGTGCTGGTCGCCGTCGTGCTGGCCGCCGACGTGTGGGCCGACGCCGGGGCCTTCGCGGTCGTGGCGCTGGGGCTGCCGGTGGTGGTCCTGCTGGTGCCCGTGCTCGCCGCCGGGTCCCGGTGGGCCGGCGTGGTCACCGCGGCCGCGGCCACCGTGGTGCTGGCCTGGGCGCTCGTCCTGGGCCTGGGCATCGGGTTGCTCCTGCTGCCGGCCGTCGTCCCGGCGTTCGCCGCCGCCGCCCTGGGCCCCGCCCGCCGGAGGACGTCCGCGCGGTGACCCGTGCGACTCAGGCGGTGAGCGGCACCGCCGGCGCCACCCGTTCGCGGGCGGCCCGCACGATCGGCGACTCGCGCACCCGGGCGGGCACGGCCAGCGCCGTCTGCCGGAACGCCCGCAGCCCGGCGGTCGCCGCGGCGTCGGTCAGCCCGAACCCGGGGAGCCCGTACAGCCGGCGGGCCCAGCCGGGCAGCGTCGCGGCGCCGAGGGAGGCCAGCGTGCTCCAGGCCGGCCGGGCCGGGGTGAGCAGCTGGACCCAGCCGGGCATCGGTGGCAGCAGGATGAACCGGGAGGCGCTGCGGGCCGCCGGGGTGACCGCCAGCCGTGCCCGGACGCCGGCGAAGTAGGCGTCCAGCTCGGCGACGGTGCGCGGCACGTCGGCCTCCTCGCAGCCCACCAGGACGGCGGCGACGACCTGCTCCTCGACGTAGCGGTCGGCCTCGGCGTCGGTGAGCGGCACCCCGGCCCGGCGGGCGGTGGACAGCAGCGACTCGACCTCGCAGGCGTGCACCCACAGCAGCAGGTCGGCGTCGTCGACGCGGTACTGCCGGCCGGTGGTCTCCTCGACCGCGGACTTGTCGCGGTGCAGCCCGCGCACCCGGCGCACCTGGCGCAGCGCGTCGCGGCGGGTGCCGAAGGTCAGCGTGGCCACGTACTCCGCGGTGCGGGTGAGCCGGGCCCACGGGTCGGTGGCGAAGGCCGTGGAGAACTGGTGCACGCCGTCCATCGCGACCGGGTGCAGGGCCTGCAGCAGCAGCGCGCGGATGCCGCCGACGGAGAACGCCGGGTCGCTGTGGATCCGCCAGCTGACGCTGTCCGGGCCGAAGAAGCCCAGCAGGTCCTCCTCGGGCGTGAAGTCGTTGATCGACGGGGTCGGCCTCATCGCACGGCCCCGGCCTGGTCGTCCTCGAGCGCGGTGACGGCGGCGACCGGGTCGGCCCAGAAGGTCAGCAGCGCCTGGAGCGTGCGCGCCGTGTTCTCGATGGCGGGGGAGTGCACCGCCTGCGGCACGACCTCGTGCCGGGCGCCCAGCCGACGGGCCATCTCGGCCTGCACGGTGGGGCTCCAGGCGTCGTCGGCGATGCCGTGGGCGACCAGCACCGGGACGCCGGTGGCCGCGAGCTCGTCGACCCGGTCGGGCTCGGCGAGCATCGCGTCGGCCATGCCGCGCAGCCCGGCGGCGGTGTTGGCCAGGAACCGGCGGCGGAGGAACTCCGCGGTCGGGGCCGGCACCGCCTGCGCCCGGGGGTCGGTCATCGCCAGCTGCTCGAGGGTGTCGTTGACCAGCTGCACCCCACCGGCGTCCAGCAGCGGGGACAGGTGGTCCAGCAGCTCGGCGCGCGGGCCGGTCAGCGCGCCCGGGCCACTGCCCAGCAGCGTCAGGGAGTCGAACAGGGCCGGCTCGGCCAGCACGGCGGCGCGGGCGACCAGTCCACCGAAGCTGTGCCCCAGCAGGTGCAGCGGACCCGACGACTGCTCGCGCAGCTGCCGGGTCACCGCGACGACGTCGGCGGCGAGCTCGGCGACGGAGTACCGCGCCGGGTCGTCGGGGCCGGGTGACTCGAACTGGCCGCGCTGGTCCAGGGCGACCACCCGCACGCCGGCGTCGGCCAGCGGGGACAGCAGCGGCGCGAAGTCCTCCTTGCTGCCGGTGAACCCGGCGACCAGCAGGGCCGTGCTGCCGTCGGCGGGGCCGGTGTCCAGCGCCGCCAGCGGCCCGCTGCCACCGCGGAAGGTGACCGGGACGGCCTCGTGCGCGGCCAGCTGGCGGAGGTCGTGGGGTGCGGTGTGTTCGGAGCCACCAGGCAGGACCATGCCCTGAGTGTGCCCCGCAGTCCGGTCGCGCGCCGCCGACCTCCTGGCGGAGCCTGTACGGCCACCCTTCAGGGGCCCGCGCCGAGCGTGCGAGGCGTGGGGGGAAGGGTGGTCCTTCTTCAGCGGTGGCCGAGGACCTCGTCGGCGGTGCCGTAGACGACGACCGGGCCCAGCAGGGAGGTCCGCCCCCCGAGTGGGACGTCGTCCCCGGTGGTGGACCGGGCGAGCTCCGTGCCGTCGGCCAGCGTGCGCTGCACGAACGCGCCGTCCTCCGGCACGGTCACGGTGCTCACCCCCGCCTCGTCGGTCGTCCCGGCCGAGGGCAGGCCGCGGGCCGGCACCTGCCACAACGGCAGCCCGGTCGACTGGTCGAGGGCGTAGGCGGTGCCGCGGGCCCACAGCAGCGCGACGTCCCCGACCCCGGCCTGCTGGAGCGGCTCGCTCTGCGGCTCCGCCCCGGCGGGGAGCGCGGGCAGGTCGAGGTCGGGCAGCGGCGTGCCGTCGACCGGGGAGAAGACCAGCACCCGGTCGTCGACGACCACGGTGACCAGCCGGTCCACCCCGGCCAGCCGGGCGGTGCTGGTGCCGGTGTCCACCTCGCGGGTCCAGATCTCGGTGCCGCCGAAGCCGTCGAGCAGCCTGACCTGCAGGACGCCGGTGTCCGCGCACCGCTGCAGCACGACCACCCCGGAGCTGCCGACGTCGGAGCCGACCAGCCGGCAGTCGGTCGGCGGGGCGTACCGCCAGCGGGTGTTGTTGCCGGCCGGGTCGATGGTGACGACGCCGGTCGGGCTGCTGGCCAGCAGGATCTGGTCGGTGCTGGCCAGGTCGACGTCGGTGCGGAACCGGACGTTGCGGTACCAGTCCCGCTCGCCGGTGGCCGCGGTCAGGGCGGTCAGCTCGTTGCAGCGCGAGGTGGTGCGGAAGGCCACGATCACCCTGCCGTCGACCGCGGTCGCGTCGCACAGCGTGGCGTTGGACCGGCGGTAGTGCCAGGCCTCCTCGCCGGTGGTGGCGTCCAGCATGGCGACACCGTGCTCGTCGGTGACCAGCACCCGGCCACCCTCGACCGCCCGCCGTGGGCCGTCGGTCGTCGCCGCGGACCATGCCTGGCTCAGCTCGGCGGCCGGCGCCTCGTCCGGCACCGTGGCCGGCGGTGCCGTCGTGCGGGAGGTGGCGACCACGTCGGAGGTGCGCCACAGGAACACGGCGACGGCGGCCACCACGAGGGTGACCGCCGTCCAGATCCAGACCCGCCGTGGCGGGCGCCTGGCCGGCCCCCTCCCGGGACCCGCCCCGAGCGCGCCAGAGGTCGGGAGGGGGCCTGCCATCAGGCGACGGACTCGCTGCCACCGCCGCCGTTGCCGCCGCCGCCGTTGCCACCCCGGCCACCCCGGCGACGCCGACGCCGCGGCCGGCCGGCCGCACCGTCCTCGGCGGCCCCGGCAGCCACCGGGGCCGCGCCGTCGGCGGCGGGGGAGTCCGTGCCCAGCGCCGCGGCGGCACCGGCCGCGGCGGCGCCGCTGCCCCGGGTGCGCTGGCGCGACCGGGTCTTGCGCGGGCCGGCCGAGGGCTGGTCCTCGTCGGTGCGGGCGACGGCGTCCCGGCCCGGGCCGGAGTGGTTGCCCCCGGTCCGGCCGCCGGTCTTCTGCCGCTTGCCGGTCTCGCCCAGGTCCTCCAGCGTCTCCGCGCCCAGTCCCTCGCGGGTCCGCTGCGAGCGGGGCAGCCGGCCGGTGGCCGTGGTCGGCACGTCGAGGTCGGTGTAGACCCACGGCGAGGTGGAGTAGGTCTCCGGCGGGTCGGCGAAGTCCAGCTCCAGCGCCTTGTTGATCAGCTGCCAGCGGGGGATGTCGTCCCAGTCGACCAGGGTGACGGCGACGCCGGTGCTCCCCGCACGCCCGGTCCGGCCGATCCGGTGCACGTAGGTCTTCTCGTCCTCGGGGCACTGGTAGTTCACGACGTGGCTCACGCCGGTGACGTCGATGCCGCGGGCGGCGACGTCGGTGGCGACCAGCACGTCGACCTTGCCGGCCCGGAAGGCGCGCAGCGCCTGCTCGCGGGCGCCCTGCCCGAGGTCACCGTGCACGGCGGCCGCGGCGAACCCGCGGTCGACCAGCTCGTCGGCGACCTTCTGCGCGGTGCGCTTGGTACGGCAGAAGACCATGACGAGGCCGCGGTCGCGGGCCTGCAGCACCCGGGAGAGCAGCTCGGGCTTGTCCAGGTTGTGCGCCCGGTAGATGAACTGCGTGGTCTGCGGGACGGTCGAGCCCTCGTCGTTGCCGTGCGCCCGGATGTGCGTGGGCTGGGTCATGAACGACCGCGACAGGGTGACGATCGGGCCGGGCATCGTCGCGGAGAACAGCATCGTCTGCCGCTTGTCCGGGACCATCGCCAGGATGCGCTCGATGTCGGGCAGGAAGCCCAGGTCGAGCATCTCGTCGGCCTCGTCCAGCACCAGGCCGCGCACCTTGCCCAGGATCAGGTGGCCCTGCTGCGCCAGGTCCAGCAGCCGGCCGGGGGTGCCGACCACGACCTCGACGCCGGCCTGCAGCGCGGCGACCTGCGGCTCGAAGGCCCGGCCGCCGTAGATGGCCTGCACCCGGATGCCGCGCTTGGCGCCGGCGGCGGCGAGGTCGCGGGAGACCTGCACGCACAGCTCACGGGTCGGGACGACGACCAGCGCCTGCGGCACCCCGTCACCGCCCTCGGCGGCGGGGACGACGCGCTGCAGCAGCGGGACGCCGAAGCCCAGGGTCTTGCCGGTGCCGGTGCGGGCCTGCCCGATGAGGTCGTTGCCGGCGAGGGCCAGCGGCAGGGTCAGCTCCTGGATGGCGAAGGTGCGGGTGATCCCGACCTCGGCCAGCGCGGCCACGATGTCGGGGTGCACGTCGAAGTCGCTGAACAGCGGGCTGTCGCTGGCGACGGGGGCACCGCCCAGCTCCTCGACCTGCTGCTCCAGCTCCTCGGGGGCGGGGGCGCCGCTCTCGGCGCGCTCCAGCTCGGGAGCGGCCAGGGTGTTCTCGACGGGGGTGTTCTCGGTGGAGGTCAGTTCTCTCGCCTCGGTCTGGTGGGGGACCAGGAGCGCTCGGCGGTGCCTGGGAGCAGGCGTTGCCCGGCGGCGCTCGCCGGTCCCGGGGTCGGTTCCGGGATGTTCGATCCACGCGCCGACGCGGCCAGCAGACCGGGCGTCCGGTGCAGACTGCCCGGGAGACGGCCCTCGGAGGGCCGGTCTCGAGGAGGAGATCCAGCGGTCATCAGCGCACAGGGAATTGCTCTTCGGGGAACGAGCCCCAGGGCCCGTCGATTCCATCGTAGCCTGACCAGCCCGTTAGCCTCCCCCTGCCGCGGTGCGACACGGCCGCCCGGCCACCCGTCCGGGTGGTCACGGCCGCCCGGCACCGAGGACCGGACGACGAGGGAGGACCCGTGACGAGCGCCGACGACAGGGCCGGGGGCGCGGCCACCGAGCCTGCCGGCGAGGGTCCCGGCCGGCCGGCGGTCATCGCCCTGCTCGGAGTGCTCTCCTACGCCGAGCTGACCGGCTTCGACCGGCTCGCCGAGGACGCCCGGCTGGCCCCGACGCTGGACGGCCGGTCCGCCCTGGCCCGGATGGCCGCCGCCGAGATCGGCCACCACGAACGGCTCACCGCGCGGCTGCGCGAGCTCGGGGTGGACGTGGCCGAGGCGATGCGCCCCTATGCGGCCGCGCTGGACGCCTTCCACGACGGCACCCGGGCGAGCACCTGGCTGGAGGGCCTGGTCAAGGCCTACGTGGGTGACGGGCTGGCCACCGACTTCTACCGCGAGGTCGCCGCCTTCCTGCCGCAGCCGGACCGTGCGCTCGTCGAGGAGGTGCTGGCCGACACCGGCCACGCCGACTTCGCCCTCCGCGAGGTGCGGGCGGCGATCATCGGCGACCCGACGCTCGCCGGGCGGCTGGCGCTGTGGGCCCGCCGGCTGGTGGGGGAGGCGCTCACCCAGTCGCAGGCGGTCATCGCCGAGCACGACGAGCTGGCCGACCTGATCA
Source organism: uncultured Modestobacter sp. (assembly GCF_947486615.1). GTDB lineage: Bacteria > Actinomycetota > Actinomycetes > Mycobacteriales > Geodermatophilaceae > Modestobacter. The sequence goes on along the minus strand of NZ_CANKUD010000002.1, from coordinate 172,723 downwards.
TCGGCGGCACCGGCGACCTGGCCGGGGTGGCCCAGCTGCTGCAGCGGCTCACCACCGCGCACTCCGCCCGGATGCAGGCCCTCGGCCTGAACGGCTGACACGACGACAGGGCGCCGCCGCGGGTGCGGCGACGCCCTGTCGGCAAGGCTCGTACGGCCCCGGTGCAGGGGCCCGCGACCAGCGTCAGCGAGTCGCGGGGGGCACCGGGGTCCTTCGTCAGCCGGCGATGAAGCCCACCCGGCGCTGATCGGCCTCGGCGATCTCGACGTAGGCGATCCGGTCGACCGGGACGACGACGCGGCGGCCGCGCTCGTCCACCAGCGTCAGCAGGCCGTCCTTGGACGCGCTCATGGCCTTGGACACCTCAGCCGCGATCTCGTCGGGGGTCTTGGGGCTGTCGATGACCAGCTCGCGGGGGGAGTGTTGGACACCGATCTTGACTTCCACGTGGAGATGCCTCCTCAGGTCTGGCTGCTGGCTCCCCACGCTAGTCCAGGCCCCGGTGGGCCAGCCGGTCCGGCGGGTGCGCCGTCAGCGAACGTCGCCGGCCCGCGGCTCAGGCGTCGTCGGCGTCGTCCCGGCGCGGGAAGCCGGAGATGCCCCGCCAGGCCAGCGCGGACATGAGCGAGACCGCCTCGTCGCGGGAGACGGTGCCCTTGCGGGCCAGCCACCAGCGGGCGCTGTTCTCGGCCAGCCCGGTCAGCCCCGCGGACAGCAGCAGCGCCCGCTCCGGGTCGGCGCCGGTGTCGACCGCGATCACCTCGGCGATCGCCTCGATGCACGCCAGGGCGCCGCGGTCGGCCAGCCGGCGGACGTCGGGGTCGTTGCGCAGGTCGGACTCGAAGACCAGCCGGAACGCCTCGCCCTCGGCGTCGACGAAGTCGAAGTAGGCGCCCACCGCGCCGTCGACCCGGGTGCGGTTGTCCTCGGTGCCGGCCATCGCCTGGCTGACCCGGTCGCTGAGCTCGTCGACCTGCTGCTCCAGCAACGCCAGGTAGAGCTCGCGCTTGCCGGGGAAGTGCTGGTAGAGCACCGGCTTGCTGACCCCGGCACGGTCGGCGATGTCGTCCATCGCGGCGGCGTGGAACCCCTGGGCGACGAAGACGTCCTGCGCGGCCCGCAGCAGCTGCAGCCGGCGGGCGCTGCGCGGCAGGCGGGAGGTGCGGCGGGCGGCCGGCGGCACGGGGACGGGTCGGCTTGGCTGCATGGCGGGGCGAGCTTACCGACGCCGTTGCTGGACGGCGTCGTCCGCAACGGTGGGCGGTGGGCGCCATCTCGGTGTTCTACCGTCGGGCGGGTGAGCGACGCCCGGCTGTCCGAGACCCCGCTGCCCCGGCCCGGCGTGCTCCTCCCGCCGTGGCCCGGGGCGATGGTCCCGGTGACCGGTGGCGAGGTGCTCGTCCGGCACACCCCGTGGACCGGCCCGGTGGACGACGACGGGCAGCCGGCCGCCGACCCGCCGGCGGACGCCCCGCACGAGCGGGCGCTCTACGTGCACGGCCTGGGCGGCGCCTCGACCAACTGGACCGACCTGGCCGCGCTGCTCGCCGTCCGCTTCGACGGCTACGCGCTGGACCTGCCCGGCTTCGGGCAGTCCGCCCCACCGTCCCGCTACTCGGTCCACCGGCACGTCCAGGCCGTCGTCGACGTGCTGGAGTGGGTCGTCGCGCAGCCCGGACCGGGGCAGGGGGCCCCGGTGCACCTGGTCGGCAACTCCCTCGGTGGCCTGGTCAGCGTCTGGGTCGCCGCCCGCCGTCCCGACCTGGTCGCCACGCTGACGCTGATCTCGGCGGCCATGCCGGTCTACCGGGTGCCCGCGGCGTTCGACCGGGCCATCACCCTCGTGCTGCTCCCCGGCGTCCCGTCGCTGGCCGAACGCCGGATGGCCGGGGTGAGCCCGGAGCAGCGGGTCCGCGGGCTGCTGCAGATGTGCTTCGGCGACCCGACCCGGGTGCCGCGGGAGCGGGTCGAGGAGGCGGTGGCGGAGATGCGGCAGCGGGACGAGCAGCCGTGGGCCGGGCAGGCGCTCACCCGCAGCCTGCGCGGCCTGATGACCTCCTACTTCCGCGTCGGGCGGGCCAACGCCTGGCGGATGGCCCGCTCGGTGCAGGCGCCGTCCCTCGTCGTCTGGGGCGACCGGGACAAGCTGGTCGACCCGGCGCTGGCGCCCCGGCTGGCCGGGGTGCTGCCCGACGCCCGGCTGCAGGTCCAGGCCGGCATCGGTCACCTGGCGATGCTGGAGGCGCCGGAGCCCACCGCTCGTGCGGTGCTGGCGCTCGCCGAGGACGCCGCGGCGGGCACGACCGGGGCGGCCGTCGCGACCGGGGAGACCGGGAGCCGCGCCCAGCGGGTGTGATCCCCCGCCGTCCCGGCCGAGGTCTGCCGCCCGGGACGGTCGTCGTGAGAGATTGGCGGGCGTGACGAGCTCCGGCCCGCGCGCCGACCGGGAGGTGGGCCGGCGCGGACGCCCCGTGGGCGAGCGGCCCGGGCCGCGGCCGGCCGACCCGCGGGCCCAGCGGCCCGCCGGCCCCCTCGTCGCGCGCCGCGACCCGGCGCCCCACCGCCGGCGCGGTCCGGCCCCGGCCCGCAGCCGGTTCGGCCGGTTCGTCCAGCGGTACGGCTGGCGGGCCTACGCCATCCCGCTGCTCACGCTGGCCACCGTCGTCGCGCTGCTCGACGCCGTGACCGGCGTGGTCACCGGGGGACGGGCGACCGACACCGCGGCCGCCTCCCCGGTCGGCCCACCCGCCGAGGCCGCCCCCGCCAGCACCGCACCCTCGAGCACCGCACCCGCCACGACGCCCGCGGCGGAGGGTGAGGGGACGCCGACCGCGGAGCCGGCCCCGCCGGCCGCGGCCACCTACGTCGAGCAGGGCGCCGGCACGGTCTCCGTGGTCGACGGGACCTCCGGGGTCTACGGCACCGGCCCACTCCAGCGGTTCGTCGTGGAGGTGGAGGACGGCATCGGCGTCGACGGGGCCCAGTTCGCCGCCGCCGTGGAGGCCACCCTCGGCGACCCGCGGTCCTGGGGGGCGGGTGGACAGCGGTCCTTCCAGCGGGTCGGTGCGGCCGAGGCAGCCGGCGGTGCCTACGAGTTCCGGGTCAGCCTGGTCAGCCCCGGGAGCATGGAGACGTACTGCCCGGGGGTGGGCACCGGCGGCTACACCTCCTGCCGGTACGGCGAGCGTGCGGTGATCAACCTCGCGCGCTGGGAGACCGCCGTCCCCGACTACGGCGGGGACGTCCCGACCTACCGGCAGTACGTGGTCAACCACGAGGTCGGGCACGCGCTGGGCAACGGCCACCAGCCCTGCCCCGGCCCCGGCCAGCTCGCCCCGGTCATGCAGCAGCAGACCCTGGGCCTGCAGGGCTGTGCCAAGAACGCCTGGCCGTTCCCGCAGGGCTGAGCCCGGCGCCGAGCGAGTGCCGATCCGGACCTCGAACGTCCGTCACTCTCTGCCTGCGGGCCGTTGACAAGGTGTGATCGCGCACACAGGATCCACTCAGGCAACTGGTTGCACTCCGCGCACTACCGAGCGGCCGCCGGACCGTGGTCCTGGCGGTGGTCCGGGGGGTGGACCGGCCCGCGCGACCGGACCCCGGCAGGCGGCGCAGACCGCGTCGCCCCGGGTGGCGCGCCCTGACCGCGGACAACAGAGAGGTTGTCGTACATGGACCTGCCCGGAACACCACGAGGCCGCAGACGTCGGTCCCGATGGCCGGCGGCCGTACCGGCGGCAGTGGCCGTCGCCGCGGTGGTCGTCGCCGTCGCGCCCGCCGCGACGGCCGCCCCGCCGCCGCGCGACGCCGCATCCGGGGCGATCACGTCGGGCCAGGCCCGGTTCGAGGTCCTGTCACCGACGCTGGTGCGCACCGAGTACGCCGGCGACTCCCGCTTCGTCGACGCGCCGACGTTCAACGCGATCGGGAGGGACGCCTTCCCCAGGACACCGGTGCGGACCGCCAAGCGGGACGGCTGGCTGGTGCTGGACACCGGCGCGATGACCCTCCGCTACGAGATCGGGTCCGGCCGCTTCACCGAGGACAACCTCGTCGTCCAGCTGCAGGCCGGCGAGCAGGACGTGGTCGCCTCACCGTGGGCCGGGCGGGAGCTCGCCTCCTGCGAGGTCGGCGCGCTCTGCGAGGCCGAGGACCTCACGCTGGACAGCGTGGGCGTGGCCGGCGACCACTCCGGCTTCACCGGCACCGGGTTCGCCGCCGGCTTCGAGGGCACCGGGACCTCGATGTCCCTGGAGGTCACCGTCGCCACCGCCGGGGCTCACCAGCTCGCGCTGCGCTACGCCAACGGGCTGGGCGAGCCGCGCACGCTGACGCTCACCGTCGACGGCGAGGGCGCCCGGCAGATCTCGCTGCCCCCGACGGGCAACTGGGACACCTGGTCGGTGCTGCCGGTCGACCTCGACCTCTCGGCCGGCCGGCACACCGTGGCGCTCACCCACCGCCCGACCGACACCGGCCAGCTCAACATCGACAGCCTGGCGGTGCTGACCCCCGGCGCCGCCTACCCCGGCGCGACCGTGGTCTGCGACTTCGACGCCCTGTGCGAGGCGGAGGCCCTCGCGCTGTCGGGGCGGCTGCACCTCGCCACCGACCACCCCGGCTACACCGGCACCGGCTTCGCCGCCGGCTACGAGGCCGTGGGCGACGCCGCCACCTTCTCCGTCGAGGCGCCCGCCGCCGGCGAGTACGACCTCACCACCCGCTACGCCCGGGGCTTCGCCGAGCCGACCGGCCTCACGGTCGCGGTCGAGGGCGGCGCGAGCACCCCGCTGAGGCTGCCCGCCACCGGGAACTGGGACACCTGGGGCCTGGCCGCCGCACGGGTCCAGCTGTCCGAGGGCGCCAACCGGGTGACCCTGGTCCGGCAGCAGTCCGACGGCGGCGACGTCAACGTCGACAGCCTCTCGGTCGGCCCGGTCGGGTCCGGCCTCGGACAGCCCGCGCCGGTCGTGGGCGAGGACTGCGACTTCGGTGCGATCTGCGAGGCCGAGTCCGGCGCGCTGTCAGCCGGCGCCCGGCTGGCCGAGGACCACAACGGGTACTCGGGCGAGGGCTTCACCGCCGGCCTGGACGTCAGCGGGGCCACCGACTCGGTGCGCGTCGTCGGGGTGCCGAAGGCCGGCACCTACGACCTGCAGCTCCGCTACGCCGACGGGGTGGCCGGGGACGGCTCCATGACGGTGCAGGCCGGCACCGGCCCGGCGGCCGTCGTCCCGCTCGCGGCGACCAGCAGCTGGGACAGCTGGCGCACCATCGCCACCCCCGTCGTGCTGGCGGCCGGTGACAACGACGTCGTCCTCAGCTGCCCGGCGGCGGGCGGCTGCGGTGCCAACCTCGACACCGTCGCCGTCACCGCGACCGGTGCGCCGCTGCTCGCACCGCACGCCGCCCTGGGCGGCTACCGCCGCAGCCTGGACGGCGTCGACGCGCGCAACGGCAACCCGGCCCTCAACCCCGGCCTGCTCTACCAGGACGGCTGGTCGCTGCTGGACGACACCACCTCGGCGATCTACGACGAGGCGACCCGCACGCCCACCCCGCGCTCCTCGCACGGGGCCGGTGGCTACCAGGACGGCTACGTCTTCGGCTACGGCCACGAGTACCAACAGGCGCTGGGCGACCTCGCCACCCTGACCGGGCCGTCGATGCTGCTGCCGCGCTGGACCTACGGCGTCTGGTTCTCCGAGTACCTCGACCGCACCGCCGCGGACTACCAGGCCGTGGTCGAGCAGTTCCGGGCGAACGACGTCCCGCTCGACGCCCTGGTCATCGACACCGACTTCAAGGCGGGCAACACCTGGAACGGCTGGGAGATCGATCGGGAGAAGTTCCCCGACCCGGCCGGCTTCTTCGCCTGGGCGAAGGCGCAGGGGCTGCACACCAGCCTGAACGTGCACCCGAGCATCGACGCCCGCGACCCGAAGCTGGCCGCCGCGCAGGCGACCGCCAAGGGCAAGCTCACCCAGCGCACCAGCGGGTGCAACGGCGGCCCGGTCTGCTACACGTTCGACTTCGGCGACCCCGACCAGCTGGCGGCCTACCTCGAGCTGCACGACTCGATGCAGGCGGCCGGGCAGGACGTGTGGTGGCTGGACTGGTGCTGCGACGCCAGCGAGTCCAACCTCGAGGGCGTCACCGGCGACGCCTGGATCAACCAGGCGTACGCCGACTACAGCGACTCCCGGCTCGGACGTGGGTTCGCCTTCTCCCGCGCCTTCGGCTCGCTGCAGGCCGGTGGCTACGGCAACGCGACGCCGCTGCCGACCGGTCCGTGGGCGGACAAGCGCACCACGCTGCCCTTCACCGGTGACACCACGTCCACCTGGAGCATGCTGGCCGCCGAGGTCGGCTTCACCTCCGGGCAGTCCGCGGCCACCGGCCTGTCGCCGGTCAGCCACGACATCGGTGGGCACAACGGGGGCAACTGGGGGCTGCCGGGTTCCGACGTCGTGGACGGCGTCCGGACCGACAAGCTGCCCGACGACCTCTACGCCCGCTGGGTGCAGTTCGGCACCTGGCAGCCGATCGACCGGCTGCACAGCAACCACGGTGACCGGCTGCCCTGGCAGTACCCGGGGGCCGGCGGCGACGCGGCGGCCGATGCGCTGCGGCTGCGTGAGGCCCTCGTGCCCTACACGTACACGCTGGCCCGGGAGGCGGAGGCCACCGGCGTCCCCGTCGTCCGTGCGCCCTACCTGCACCACCCGGGTGAGCAGGAGGCCTACGCGACCGCCGGCAGCGAGTACCTGTACGGCCCCGACGTCCTGGTCGCGCCGGTGGTGACGCCGGGTGAGACGGCGACCACCCGGGTCTGGTTCCCACCGGGCAGCTCGTGGACCGACTGGTTCACCGGGCAGACGTACGCCGGCGGCACCACCGCCGACGTCACCAGCGGCCTGGACACCATGCCGGTGTTCGTGCGCTCGGGCGGCATCGTCGCCACCCGGACGGACGACGTCGCCAACGACGCCCAGAACCCGCTGACCGATGTGACCCTCACGGTCGGTTCCGGGGCCAAGGGGGCCTTCTCCCTCTTCGAGGACGACGGGGTCACCGACGACCGCTCGCAGAGCCGGACCACCGCCGTCCGTGCCTCGGTGGACGGCAACCGGTCGATCGTGCACGTCTCGGCGCCCAAGGGCTCCTACGCCGGCGGGGTGACCGAGCGGAACTGGACGGTGCGCTTCCTGGACGCGCACGAGCCGCGCTCGGTGATGCTCAACGGTGCCCGGATGGACACCGGCCGCTGGACGTTCGACCCGGAGACCCGCGTGCTCACCGTCTCGGTGCCGAAGCGGCCGGTCCGGATGCCGATGGAGGTGGCCTACCGCTGACCGGCTCCCGCTGACCGGCGGGCCGGAGACCCCGGCCCGCCGGTCAGCGGCGCCCCGCCCCACCAGCCTGCCCACCGTGGGAATCACCACCGCGTGTCACGCTGTTGCGCAGTCCAGGACCCCGGCCTCTGGAGCCGGTCAGCCCTGTCACCGCAGCAGTGTGAGGAGCGCGCCGTGCAGTTGCCCCCCCTGGTGGAGCCCGCCGCCGACCTGTCGATCGACGAGGTCCGCCGCTACAGCCGCCACCTGATCATCCCCGACGTCGGGATGGACGGGCAGAAGCGCCTGAAGAACGCCAAGGTGCTCGCCGTCGGTGCCGGTGGCCTCGGGTCGCCGGTGCTCATGTACCTGGCCGCGGCCGGCGTGGGCACCCTGGGCATCGTCGAGTTCGACACCGTCGACGAGTCCAACCTGCAGCGCCAGATCATCCACGGGCAGTCCGACGTGGGCCGGTCCAAGGCCGAGAGCGCGCGGGACTCCATCAAGGAGATCAACCCGCTCATCGACGTCCGGCTGCACGAGACGCGGCTGGACAGCGAGAACGTGCTGGACATCTTCGGCGAGTACGACCTGATCGTCGACGGCACCGACAACTTCGCCACCCGCTACCTGGTGAACGACGCCTGCGTGCTGCTGGACAAGCCCTACGTCTGGGGCTCGATCTACCGCTTCGATGGTCAGGTCTCGGTGTTCTGGAACGAGCACGGGCCCAACTACCGCGACCTCTACCCGGTGCCGCCGCCGCCCGGGATGGTGCCCTCCTGCGCCGAGGGCGGCGTGCTGGGCGTGCTCTGCGCGACCGTCGGCGCCATCCAGGCCACCGAGGCGGTCAAGCTCATCACCGGCATCGGCGAGACGCTGCTGGGCCGGCTGATGGTCTACGACGCCCTGGAGATGACCTTCCGCGAGATCAAGGTGCGCAAGGACCCGGAGGGCGAGCCGATCACCGGCCTCATCGACTACGAGGCGTTCTGCGGCGTCGTGTCCGAGGAGGCCCAGCTGGCGGCCGCGGGCTCGACGATCACCGTCGACGAGCTCAAGGACATGATGGACGCCGGCAAGGACTTCGAGCTGATCGACGTCCGGGAGCCCAACGAGTACGAGATCGTCTCCATCCCGGGCGCGACGCTGATCCCCAAGGACGAGATCCTCTCCGGCCGGGCGCTGGCGCAGCTGCCCAACGACAAGCCGATCGTGCTGCACTGCAAGACCGGCGTCCGCTCCGCCGAGGCGCTGGCCGCGGTGAAGAACGCCGGGTTCAAGGACGCCGTGCACGTGCAGGGCGGCGTGACCGCGTGGGCCACCCGCATCGACAAGGCGCTGCCCACGTACTGAAAGGACCTCGTCTCCCCCCGCGACACGCTCCGCGCGCCACGGGACCCTGAGACGAGGCCGGCCCGGGGCCCGGGACGCCGATCGGCGTCCCGGGCCCCTGCTGCGTTCTACTCATGGCATGCCACAGCCCAGTCACGCCGACCTGCTGCTGCTGTTCCAGCGGGCGCAGGCCCAGTTCACCGACCGGGTGGACGCCGTCGAGCCGGGGGAGTGGGACGCCCCCGCGCTGCCCGACTGGAGCGTCGCCGACCTGGTCGCGCACCTGACCGGTGAACAGCTCTGGGTCGCGCCGCTGCTGGCCGGTGAGCCGGTGGACGCCGTCGCGGCGCGCATCCCCACCGACCCGGACGAACTGCTGGGCGGGGACCCCCTGCTGGCCTGGGAGACCGCTGCCGACGAGGCGCTGACCGCCTGGGCCGGGCTCTCCTCGCCGGACCGCACGGTGCAGCTCTCCTCCGGGCCCGCGCGCGCCGCGGAGTACCTGACCGAGATGACCGCCGACCTGACCGTGCACGCCTGGGACCTCGCCCGGGCCGTGGACGGCGACACCGACCTGGACCCGGAGCTGGTCGCCACCGCCTTCCGCTACGCCGAGTCCCACCTCAGCGAGGACGGCGTCCCGGGGCTGTTCGCCGCGCCGCTGGACGTGCCGCCGGGTGCCGACCTGCAGACGAGGCTGTTGGCCCGGTTCGGTCGCCGCGGCTGAACCCGCCGTCCACGCGCCGGTTCCGCGGGGACCCGCCCTCCGTCGAGCCGTGACCCCTAGGCTCCCTCCCCGGACAGTCGAGTCGGAGGTCGCACGATGAGCCAGCCCCCGCAGGGGAACCCGCCGCACGGCCCGGAGGGGCAGCCCGAACCGGGGCGCTGGGGGCAGGTCCCGCAGCAGCCCGAGGGCGTCTGGGGGCAGCCCGGCGGGCCGGGTGGCTGGGCGCCGCCGGCCGGTCAGCCGTCCGGTCCGGGAGGCTGGGGGCAGCCCCCGGCCGGCGCGGCCGGGTGGGGACAGCAGCCGGGTCAGCCGCCGGCGCCCGGCGGGTGGGGGCCGCAGCCCGGTCAGCCCGCCGGCTGGGGCGGCGCGCCGCGGCAGGACGGCCCCCCGACCCCGGTCGGTGGCTTCGGGGTGCCGGGACAGCCGCCGTACCCGGGCGGTCCGGGCTGGGGTGGGCCGGGTGGCCCCGACCGCCGCGGGAAGCGGACCACCGTCATCACCGCGGTCGCCGCGCTCGCCCTCGTCGTGGTGGTCGCGATCGCCCTGGTGCTCACCCTCGGCGGCGACGACGAGGAGACCACGGCCGGCGGGACGGGCTCCGCGCCGTCCCGTCCCTCGTCCAGCGAGCCGGCGCCGTCGTCCTCGGGTGCCCCGGAGTCACCGGCCGCCCCGGCGGCCGAGGACTTCCTGGCCCAGCTGCCCAGCGACTTCGTCGACTGCGTCGAGCAGCCGCTGGCCGGGGACGGCGACGTGGCCGCCGCGGCGTGCGGTGCGTCGCAGACCCAGCCGGGCGCCGCGGAGGCGGTCTTCCACCGCTACCCCGACGTCGCGACGCTGGACGCGGTCTTCCAGGCCGACACCGGCGGCGCCGGGCTGACCGCGCTCAGCGAGGACGACGACTGCTCCACGGCCCTCGGCTACGGCGAGTGGACCATCGACGGGGTCACCGGCGGACTGGTGGCCTGCACGATCGGCGACGGGATCGTGCAGATCGCCTGGACCGACGACGAGTTCCTGACCGAGGGCCTGATCAGCGCACCCGGCACGACCCAGGAGGACGTCAGCGCCCTCTACGCGTGGTGGACCGAGAACAGCTTCTTCCAGGGCTGACCGTCATCGACCAGGAGCGCGGGACGACCGGTCCACCGGATCCGGCGGACGTCGACGAGGCCGTCTACGACGTGGTGGAGGCGATCCCGCCCGGGCGGGTCAGCACCTACGGGGCGATCGGCCGGCTGGTCGGGGTGGGGCCCCGGCGGGTCGCCCGCGCCCTCTCCGGCGGCGGTGCAGCCGTGCCGTGGCACCGCGTGGTGCGGGCCGACGGCACGGCCGCCGAGCCGGTGCGGGTGCGCCAGCTGGAGCTGCTGGCCGGGGAGGGCGTGCCGCTGCGCGGCTCCAGGGTGGACCTGGCAGCGGTCGGCTGGCCCGACGCGGACGGCTGAGCGACCGGGACTGTCGTCCCCCCGTGGTCTCATCGAGGGGTGCGGGGGGAGTCGAGCAGCGCAGCGGTCGAGACGGCACCGGTCTACCGGCTGGTGCAGCCGGAGGCCGTGCCGGTGGTCCGGCCGCGGCTCGACCCGACCCAGCAGGCGGTGGTCGACCACCGCGGCGGGCCGCTGCTGGTGCTGGCCGGCCCGGGCACCGGCAAGACCACCACGATCGTCGAGGCGGTCGCCGCCCGGATCGACGCCGGCGCCGACCCCGAACGGCTGCTGGTGCTGACCTTCAGCCGCAAGGCCGCCGCCGAGCTGCGCACCCGGATCACCGCGCGGGTCGGCCGCACCATCCGCGAACCGGTCGCCCGCACCTTCCACTCCTACGCCTTCGGCGTGCTGCGCCGGGCGGCGGTGCTGCGCGGTGAGCCGGCGCCGCGGCTGCTCACCTCCGCCGAGCAGGACGCGGTGGTCGCCGAGCTGCTGCGCGGGGACGCCGACGAGGAGGGCGCGGTCCGCTGGCCGGCCGACCTCGCCGCCGCCCTGGGCACCGAGGGCTTCCGCGGCGAGCTGCGCGACCTGCTGCTGCGCGCCACCGAGCGGGGCATCGACAGCCGCCGGCTGGCCGCCTGGGGCAGGGAGCGCGGGCTGCCGCACTGGGAGGCCGCGGCGGACTTCCTGCGGCAGTACCAGGACGTCTCCTGGTTCCAGACCATCACCCGCGGCGGGGCCTCCGGTTACGACCCCGCCGAGCTGGTGCGCACCGCGATCGACGAGCTCCGGGACGACGCCGAGCTGCTGCGCACCGAGCGGGAGCGGGCCGGCTGGCTGTTCGTCGACGAGTACCAGGACACCGACCCGGCGCAGGTGGAGCTGGTCGAGCTGCTCGCCGGCGGCGGCGGCAACCTGGTCGCCGTCGGTGACCCCGACCAGGCCATCTATGCCTTCCGGGGCGCCGAGCCCCGCGGGATCATCGACTTCCCGACCCGCTTCCGGCAGCGCGACGGCCGCCCGGCACCCCGGTTGTCGCTGGGGGTGTGCCGCCGCTCGGGTGCCGAGCTGCTGACCGTCAGCCGCCGGGTCGCCGAGGGGCTGCCCGGGCCGTGGGAGCACCGCCGTCTGGAGCCCGGCGCGGGCATCGACCCGGGCGCGGCGGAGGTGCACGTCTTCGACTCCCCGGCGGTGGAGGCGGCCTTCCTCGCCGACACGATGCGCCGGGCGCACCTGCTCGAGGGCATCCCGTGGTCGCAGATGGCCGTCGTCGTCCGGTCGGCCGCGGCCGGCCTCGGCCCGGTGCGCCGGGCGCTGACCCAGGCCGGCGTGCCGGTCGCAGTCTCCGCCGACGACGTGGCGCTGGCCGGGCAGCCGGCCGTGCAGCCGCTGCTGGCCGCGCTCACGGCGCTGCTGCCACCGGCCGCCGGCACCCCCGCCGGCGACAGCGAGGCCGGTCTCGACGAGGCGGGTGCCGAGGCGCTGCTCGCCTCCCCGCTGGGCAACGCGACCGTGCTCGACCTGCGCCGGCTGCGGCGGGCCGCGCGGCGGGCGATGGCCGACCGGGGCGAGGACGCTGCGGTGCGGGGCGCCCCACTGGCCACCCTGCTCGCCGACCGCACCCTGCTGGATGCGGTGCCCGAGCACATGGCCCGGCCGGCGCTGCGGGTGTCCGCGGTGCTGGCGGCCGGCCGGCTGGCGCTGGCCACCGACGGCACCGCGGAGGACGTGCTCTGGGCGATGTGGCAGGCCAGCGGGCTGGCGAACCGCTGGGCGCGGGCGAGTGCGGCCGGCGGGCCCACCGGCGCGGTCGCCGACCGCGACCTCGACGCCGTCGTCTCGCTGTTCGACGCCGCCGCCGGCTTCGTCGACCGGCTGCCGCACGCCGGGGTCGCCGCGTTCGTGCAGCACCTGGGCGCGCAGCAGCTGCCCGGTGACAGCGGCGCGGCCCGCGCGCAGATGGGCGAGACGGTGCGGCTGCTGACCGCGCACGCGAGCAAGGGCCTGGAGTGGGACCTGGTCTGCGTCGCCGGTGTGCAGGAGGGCGTGTGGCCCGACCTGCGCAGCCGGGCCAGCCTGCTCGGCGCCGAGGACCTGGTCGACGCCGCCGGCGGCACCGACCCGGCGACGCTGGACCGGCGCACCCACGCGCTGGCCGAGGAGCGGCGGCTGTTCTACGTGGCCTGCACCCGGGCCCGCCGCCGGCTGCTGGTCACCGCCGTCGACGGCGCGCTGGACGGCGGGGACGCCGGCGCCACCGCCTCGCGCTTCCTCGACCTGGTCGCTGCGCCGCCGGCGGACGGCGACGGCGTCCGGCCGCACACCCCACTGCCCCGCCAGCTCACCCTGCCGGCGCTGGTGGCAGAGCTGCGCCGCCACCTCACCGATCCGCAGACGCCGCCGGCCCGGCGGTCCAGCGCGGCGGCGGTGCTGCGCCGGCTGGCCGAGGAGCGGGTGCCCGGCGCCGACCCGGCCGGCTGGTGGGGGCTGGCCCCGCTCTCCGACGACGCGCCGCTGGTCGACCCGGCCGAGGTGGTGCCGGTGCGCCCCTCGGCGATCGACACCTTCCAGCGGTGCCCGCTGCGCTGGGTGCTCGGCGCGGTCGGGGCGGAGGCGGCTCCGGAGGCCACCCGCACGGTCGGCTCGGCGGTGCACGACGTGGCCCAGCAAGTGGCCGAGGGGCTGCCGCCCGCCGAGGCCCCCGCCGTCCTGGACGTCGAGCTCGACGGGCTCGACCTCGGGCCGGGCTGGGTCGACCAGCGGCAGCGCGAACGCGCCCAGGAGATGCTGACCAAGTTCCTCGCCTGGCACGCCCGGGCCGACCGGGAGCTGGTCGCCGCGGAGGAGGACTTCGACGTGACCGTCGGGCGGGCCCGGCTGCGCGGCCAGGTCGACCGGCTGGAGCGCGACGCCGAGGGCCGGCTGGTCGTGGTCGACCTCAAGACCGGGAAGACCGCACCCCGGGCGGTGGAGGAGCACGGTCAGCTCGCCGCCTACCAGCTCGCGGTCACCGAGGGCGCCTTCGCCGACCACGGGACGGCGACCGGCGGGGCGGCGCTGCTGCAGGTGGGCGGCGCGCAGAAGTCCGCCAAGGAACACGCGCAGTCGCCGCTGCCGGCCGACGTCGACCCGCGGCAGACCTGGGCCGGGGAGCTGATCGCCGAGGTGGGCGAGGGGATGGGGGCGGCGTCCTTCACCGCCCGCACCGACACCGACTGCGAGCGGTGCGCCTTCCGGCGCAGCTGCCCGATGCAGGAGTCCGGCCGGCAGGTGACCCGGTGACGCCGCGGGCGGCCGCCGCCGACGGCCAGCTGAGCTTCGACCTGCCCGGGATGGTGCCGGTGGTGGCTCCCGAGCCGCCGCGGTTGCTCACCCCGGCCGAGGTCGCCGCCCGCTGCGGGCTGTCCTACGCGCCGTCGGACGAACAGGCCGGTGTGGTGTCCGCCCCGGTCGACCGGCCGCTGGTCGTCGTCGCCGGCGCCGGGTCGGGCAAGACCGAGACGATGGCCGCCCGGGTCGCCTGGCTGGTGGCCAACCAACTGGTCGCCCCGGAGGCGGTGCTCGGGCTGACGTTCACCCGCAAGGCCGCCAGCGAGCTCAACGCCCGGGTGCGGCTGCGCCTGGGCGCGCTGGCCGAGCACCCCGACACCGACCCGGCGCTGCGCGAGCGGCTCGCCGTCGCCGCGCCCACGGTGGCGACCTACCACGGCTACGCGGCCTCGATCGTCGCCGAGCACGGGCTACGGATCGGCGTGGAGCCCGGCTCCGGGGTGCTCGGGCCGGCGATGTGCTGGGGGCAGGCGGCGACCGCGGTGGCCGGGCACACCGGCGACATGAGCGACGTCGCGCTCGGCCTGGTCACCACCACCGAGGACGTGCTCCAGCTGGCCACCGAGCTGGGCGAGCACGACGTGACCCCGGCGGCGCTGCGCACCTGGACGGCGCGCTTCGAGGCCCAGCTCACCGGCTACCCCGACGCCGGCAGGAAGAAGGGCCCGTACGCCGAGGTGCTCAAGATGCTGGCGCGACAGCGGGCCCGGGTCGCCCTGCTGCCGATGGTCGAGGCCTTCGAGGCCCGCAAGCGCGCGGCCGGCGCCATCGACTACGCCGACCAGGTCGCCTATGCCGCCCGCGTCGCGGTCACCTCCGCCGAGGTCGGGCGGCGGGAGCGGGCCCGGTGGCGGGTCGTCCTGCTGGACGAGTACCAGGACACCAGCGTCGGCCAGCTACGGATGCTGGAGGCCCTCTTCGGTGGCCCGGGCGGGCACCCGGTGCTCGCGGTCGGCGACCCACGGCAGTCGATCTACGGCTGGCGCGGCGCCTCGGCGGGCACCATCGAGCGCTTCGACCGCACCTTCCCCGGCACGCCGGACCGTCCGGCCGAGCGGCTGACCCTGTCGACCAGCTGGCGCAACGACCGCTCCGTGCTGGCCGTCGCGAACGCCGTCGCCGCCGCGCTGCCCGAGCCCGAGCAGCCGTTGCCGGACCTGCAGCCTGCGCCGGTGGCCGGCTCCGGCGCGGTGCACGTCGGGCTCTACGAGACCGTCGCCGAGGAGACCGAGGCGCTCGCCGACCGGTTGGAGCGCTGCTGGAAGGGCGACGAGGACGCCGGCCCCGGCGCGCCGGCGAAGCGGCCGACGATCGCCGTCCTGGCCCGGCGGCGGGCCCAGCTGCCCGGCATCGCCGCCGCACTGCGCGCCCGCGGGCTCCCGGTCGAGGTCGTCGGGCTGGGCGGCCTGCTCGACGTGCCCGAGGTCTCCGACGTGGTCGCCACCCTGCGGGTGCTGGTCGACCCGACCGCGGGCGATGCGCTCGGCCGGCTGCTCACCGGCGCCCGCTGGCGGATCGGCCCCCGCGACCTCGCCGCCCTGGAGGCGCGGTCGCGGGCGCTGGTCCGGGAGCGGTCCGCGCCCGCCCCGGTCGAGGACGCCACCCCGCCCGAGCCGGGCGCACCGGCGGCGCCCACGCCGCCCCGGGAACGCGGCAGCATCGTCGAGGCACTCGACGACCTCGGCCGACCCGAGGCCTACTCGGCCGAGGGGCACCAGCGGCTCCGCCGGCTGGGCCGGGAACTGGCCGCCCTGCGCACCCGGCTCGGGGAGTCGCTGCCCGACCTGGTCGACGAGGTGGTGCGCAGCCTGGGCCTGGAGACCGAGCTGGCCAGCCACCCAGACGTCACCCCCGGCGGTGCCCGCACCCACCTGGACGCGCTGCACGAGGTGGCCGCCCAGTTCAGCGAGCTCGCCGAGCTGCCCTCGCTGCCCGCCTTCCTCGGCTACCTGGCCGACGCCGAGGTGCGCGAGCGAGGCCTGGAACCGGGCGAGGTGGCGGTCAACCCGGAGGCGGTGCAGCTGCTCACCGGGCACTCGGCCAAGGGTCTGGAGTGGGACGTCGTCGCCGTGCCCGGCCTGACCGTCGGGCAGTTCCCCGCCAAGGGCGACGCCTCCGACTCCTGGATCCGCGACCCGGGCGCCGTCCCGGTCGACCTGCGTACCACCGACCGCGCCGAGCTGCCCCGGCTGCACCTGCCGGTGCCCGGCTCCGGTGACCAGGCCGCGGTCCGCGACGCGCTGGAGGACTACGTCGCCGAGTGGAAGGACTTCGGCCTGGCCGAGGAGATCCGGCTCGGCTACGTCGCGGTCACCCGGGCCAAGCACCTGCTGCTGTGCTCGGGCAGCTGGTGGCGCGACGGCAAGACCGTCTGCGGGCCGTCGTCCCTGCTGCTCGCGGTGAAGGACACCTGCGAGGACGGCGCCGGGGTGGTCGACGCCTGGGCCGACCCGCCCGCCGACGACGCGGAGAACCCCGCGCTGGCCGAGTGGCCGATCGGGGTCTGGCCGACCGACCCGCTGTCCTCCGGACGCCGGCGCGCGCTGACCGCCGCCGCCGAGCTGGTCACCGCCAGCCGGCCGCACCCGCTCACCGCCGAGGCGCTGGGCGCCACCGACGACCCGCTGGTCGCCGACTGGCTGCGGGACGCCGACCTGCTGCTGCGCGAGCGGGCCGAGCACTCCCGCGGCACCGTCGACGTGCCGCTGCCGGCGCACCTGTCGGTGTCGGCGCTGGTGGCCCTGCGCCGCGACCCCGGCGAGCTGGCCCGCCGGCTGCGCCGTCCCATGCCGGCCGCGCCCGCCCCACTGGCCCGGCGGGGCACCGCGTTCCACGCCTGGCTGGAGGAGCGGTTCGGCGTCTCCCGGCTGATCGACCTCGACGAGCTGCCCGGCAGCGGGGACGCCGCGGCGGCTCCCGACGAAGCGCTCACCGCACTGCAGGCGGCGTTCCTGGCCGGGGAGTGGGCCGACCGCCAACCGGTCGACGTGGAGGCACCGTTCGAGACGCCGCTGGGCCCGCTGACCCTGCGCGGCCGGATCGACGCGGTCTACGCCACCCCCGACGGTGGCTACGAGGTCATCGACTGGAAGACCGGCCCGGTGCCGGGGGCGGCCGAACTGGCTGCGGCGGGTGTGCAGCTGGCCGCGTACCGGCTGGGCTGGTCCCGGTTGACCGGCGTGCCGGTCGAGCGGGTCAGCGCCGGCTTCCACCACGTCGCCGCGAACCGCACCCTGCGCCCGGTCGACCTCCTCGACGAGGCCGGCCTCATGGCCCTGGTAGCGGGCACCTGACTGGTTGACGCAGGCGAGGAGACGACCAGCGCTGACGGCTCTGAGCTCGAGTCAGAGAGCGCGTTCGATCCGCCAGAAGGCGAGTTTCGGGCGCTGCACGTGGCGGCGCATTTCTTCGAGGCACTGGGCCCACTCGCCTTCGGCCAAGTAGCCCTTGAAGTGGTCGCGAGGGACTTCGACCCCAACGGGGGGTTGGGTTAGGGCCTGCTGGCGAAAGAGAGCGCACTTGGCCTCGTATTTGTCGCACAGGGCCACGTACGCATTGGCCGCTTTCGAGTCCTCCAACTGCAGCCACCGCTTGTGGAAGGCCATGTCTATCTGGACCTGCGCCAATAGGGTGCCGAGTTCTTGAAGCGTCTCAGGCTTGTTGTTGGCGCGCCGCGCGAACGTATGCGGTAGCTGGACGTACCGCTCAACGCACACCAGTGCTTCCGCACACACACGACGTTTCTCGGTTGCCCGATTTAGCGATCCGTTGACCAGGAAGCCAAGGACGGCTGCGGTAGCAGTCACCAGTGCGGCGATGATGACCATCGGTAAAGCTCCCATCGCGATCATCAAGAGGTGCACGACCCCCGGGGCGGCTTCCGGTCGTCGGAAGGCGGCCTTGCGTGAGGTTCGCTTGTCGCTTGGGTGATCGGACTCTTGAAGGGGTTCCCCTGCTGCGCACCCGCAGCAATGCCTCAAAGGGGTGCAGTGCTGGAGCCACGTCCTCCCAAGAGGTTGGTCGTGGACGTGCCGGGCGTAGTGCCCCTGAGCTGGCGTGCGCCGTCCGGACCCCACCGCTGGTCACGTGGTCGGCCCCGAGCGCGCCCGATGGGCCGGTCAGCACCCGACGGTGACGAGCGCAAGGTCATTTCGCGACTATCCGGACGACTGGGTGGTGAGTCGGGTGAGCGGGAACCCATCCATCGAGCGGTGGCTGACGATTGGCCGTTCAGCTGGGCGGGGTGTGCAGTCCGGCGGCCGGGGTCAGCCGCGGCCCACCGGCTACCCGGTCGAGCACGGCCCGGACCACCTGCTCCGGGGCCTGCTCGGGCACCCAGTGCGTGATCCCGGGCAGTTCGACGAAGCGGTAGTCACCGGTCACCTGGTCCGCGCACGCCTCCGCGGCGGTCCGGCCGACCGCCACGTCGCCGTCGCTCCACACGTAGGTCGTCGGCACCTCGACCGGGTCGACCGGGGTCGACGAGCTCATCGCCCGGTACCAGTTCAGCGCGGCGGTCAGCGCGCCCGGCGCGGACAGCTGCTCGACGTAGACGTCCACCGCCTCGGCCGGCACCCCCGGCGCGTCCAGCATCCGCCGCAGCCGCCGGGCGCCGTCGGCCAGCAGCACCTCCTCGGCCTTGCCGGCCTGCCAGAAGAGCTTGATGTAGGCCGAACGCTCCTTCTGCTCCGGATCGGCGCGGAAGGCCAGCGTGTAGGCCGTCGGGTGCGGCACCGAGACGGCGGTCAGCGTGCGCACCCGGTCCGGGTGCCAGGCGGCCAGGCCCCAGGCGACGTTGGCGCCCCAGTCGTGCCCGACCACGTCGGCGACCGGCACGTCCAGCGCGGTCATCAGGTCGGCGGTGACCTGCACGAGGTTGGGCAGCGCGTAGGCGTCCACCTCGCCGGGCCGGGCGCCGGGGGAGTAGCCCAGCTGGTCGGGGGCGTAGGTGCGCAACCCGGCCTCGGCCAGCAGCGGCGTCACCGCCGACCAGCTCAGCGACGTCTCCGGGAACCCGTGCAGCAGCAGCACGGGCGGGCCGTCCTCCGGTCCGTCGGTCCGGACGTCGAAGGTCAGGTCGCCGACGTCCACCTGCAGCATCCCCACGGCCATGCAGGCAACCTAGCCCGCTCCCCGCCGGGCCCGCCCGGCAGCGCGGGTTACCGTTCGCACCGTGAGCAGCTCCGCCGAACGCGACTTCGTCACCGCCCACCTCGACGACCTGCACGCCGACCTGGACGCCTGGTTGCGCATCCCGTCGATCTCCGCCGACCCGGCGCACGCTGCCGACGTCCGGGCCAGCGCGGAGTGGCTGGCCGAGGCGCTGCGCCGCACCGGCTTCCCGACCGTGGAGATCTGGGAGACCGAGGGTGCGCCGGCGGTCTTCGCCGAGTGGCCGTCGGCCGACGCGGACGCTCCGGTCGCGCTGGTCTACGGGCACCACGACGTCCAGCCGGTCGACCCGATGGAGCTGTGGGAGCACCCGCCGTTCGAGCCCACCCGCGTCGACACCCCCGACGGCCCCGAGCTGCACGCCCGCGGCGCCATCGACGACAAGGGCAACGTCGCCCTCCACCTGCTCGGCATGCGCGCCCACCTGGCCGCCACCGGCCGGGATACCCCCGCCGTCACGGTCAAGATGGTCATCGAGGGTGAGGAGGAGTCCGGCTCGCCCTACTTCGCCGAGCTGCTGCGCCAGCACCGGGACCGGCTCGACTGCGACGTCGTGGTGGTCAGCGACACCGGCATGGCCGCCCCGCACCTGCCCAGCGCCGTCACCAGCATGCGCGGGCTGGCCGACGCCGAGATCACCCTGCGCGGCCCGGCGGTCGACCTGCACTCCGGCTCCTTCGGTGGCGCCGTCCCGAACCCGCTGCACGCCCTCGCCGAGCTGGTCGCCTCGCTGCACGACGCCGACGGCAAGGTCACCCTGCCCGGGTTCTACGACGCCGTCCGCCCGCTGTCGGACCGCGAGCGCGACCTGATGGGCCGCATCCCGTTCGACGAGGCCGCGTGGCTGGCCGGCCCGGCCGCGTCCCGCACCACCGCCGGCGAGGCCGGTTTCTCCACCCAGGAGCGGATCGGCGCCCGGCCGACCGCGGAGGTCAACGGCATGTGGGGCGGTTACCAGGGTCCCGGCCACAAGACGATCATCCCGGCCGAGGCGCACGCCAAGATCACCTTCCGGCTGGTCGCCGACCAGCGGCCGGAGGAGATCGGCCCGATGGTGCAGGCATGGGTCGAGGCGAACCTGCCCGCGGGCATCGAGGCCGACGTCCACGTCCCGGCCGGCGGTGTCGCCCCGTGCGCCAGTGACCTGGACTCGCCGTACATGGACGCCCTGCTCACCGCGATCGCGCAGGCCTGGGACAGCCAGGCCGACCAGGTGCTGTTCATGAAGGAGGGCGGCAGCGGCCCCGAGGCCGACCTCGCCGAGCAGCTCGGCGCCCCGCTGGTCTTCCTCGGCGCCGGCCTGCCCACCGACCGGATCCACTCGCCCAACGAGCGGGTGCTGCTGCCGATGCTCTACCGGGGTGCGGAGGCCACCGCACACCTGTGGCGCGAGCTGGCCGCCGTCCGCCCCACCACGGGCTGAGCCGGGTCGGGTCGAGGAGATGAGCGGACCGGGCTGGGGGACGCCGGGGGAGCAGGTTCTGCCCGCGCCCGGCTGGTACCCCGACCCGGACGGCGGCGCCGGCCTGGTCCGCTGGTGGGACGGCCGGGCCTGGTCCGACGTCACCACCCCCGCCGGGCCGGGCGTGTCCGTCGGCCGGGCCTTCGAGCCGTCGGCCGCGCCACGGGCCGAGGCGGCCTGGGACGCCTGGGGCAGCCCTGAGCCCGCCCCGCCCCGGAGCCCCCGCCGGCGGACGGCGCTGCTGCTCGGCCTGGGCGGTCTGGTGGTCGTCGCGCTGCTGGTGCTCGTCGCCGCGCTGACCGGGAGCAGCACCCCGGAGACCGGGACGACGGCGCAGGACGACGACCCGCCGATCGTGGCGCCTCCGCAGCCGAGGAGCACCTTCCCGCCGGGCACTGTGCGGATCATCGACGAGGCCGCCGGCATCTCCTACCCGTTCCTCGGCGACGGCTGGTACGAGTGGGACCGCGGCGTGCAGTGGGAGACCACCGAGACCGCCGGGCAGTACTTCGTCACCCAGGAGGAGCTGCCGGGCAGTGCCGGATCCTTCATCAGCCAGTGCACGTCCGGCCCGCTGGCCGAGGGCTACGGCTGGGGCGGCGGCACCGGCACCCTCGAGGGGACGACGCAGGCGGTGGCCGACTCGGTCCGGCAGCTGTACTACCCGCAGCCCAACGAACGCACCGTGCGCCGCGACGAGGCGCTGACCGTCGACGGGGCCGCGGCCTGGGTGGTCGAGTTCGACCTCACCTGGGACGCCGCGGGCTACGACGCCACCGGCGAACGGGCTGCGCTGCTGCTCATCGACGTCGGCCGGCCGGCGCCCGCACTGCTCTACCTGTCCATCCCCAACACCCACGCCGAGCTCTACGGCGTGATCGACCGCGTGCTCGCCGACGTCGACGTGTTGTGACATGGCGATCCTCCGGATCGCACCGCGGCCAACAGCCGTGCCCCGGCTGCGCTGAGCCGTTCCCGGGCCTCCTGCGCGGAGCCCTCCGGGCCCCACTCGTCGACCCGACCTCGCTGTCGCTCGGGAGGTCCGTAGCGCGACGGGTGCCCGCTCACCGTCCTCCGCGCGCACCCTCCGGGCGTCACTCGCCGTTCGAACCTGCCCCGTGCTCGGGAGGTCGGTCGCTCCTCCGGGGGAACCGCTCCACGGCGTGTCGGGCGGCGCGGTTAGGGTCGGTCGTGTGACAGCAGCTCAGGGTGACCTGGTCCTGCGGCACCCGGTGGAGCGGTTCACGCTCGACAACGGGTTGCGCGTGGTCCTGGCGCCCGACCGGAGTGTCCCCGTCGTCGCCGTCAGCGTCTTCTACGACGTCGGCATGCGTTCCGAGCCGCCGGGCCGCACCGGCTTCGCGCACCTCTTCGAGCACATGATGTTCCAGGGGTCGGCGAACGTCCCGAAGATGGAGCACGCCCGCCTCGTGCAGGCCGCCGGCGGCACCTTCAACGGGTCGACCCACCAGGACTACACGAACTACTTCCAGGCGCTGCCCGCCGAGGCGCTGGAGCGCGCCATCTTCCTCGAGGCCGACCGGATGGCCGCCCCGGCGATCACCGAGGAGAACCTCCGCAACCAGATCGACGTGGTGAAGGAGGAGATCCGGGTCAACGTGCTCAACCGGCCCTACGGCGCCTTCCCGTGGCTGCAGCTGCCCGAGGTCGCCTTCGAGAGCTTCGCCAACACCCACGACGGCTACGGCTCCTTCGTCGACCTGGAGTCCTCCACCGTCGCCGACGCCACCGACTTCTTCTCCCGCTACTACGCCCCGGCCAACGCGGTGCTCTGCATCGGCGGCGACCTGGACGTCACCGAGACCGAGGCGCTCGTGCGCCGCTGGTTCGACCAGGTGCCGGCCCGCCCGGCCCCGCCGACCCCGGTCGTCGGAGAGCCCTCGCCCACCACGGTCCGCCGCGGCGTGGTCGAGGACCGGCTCGCCCCTGCTCCCGCGGTCGCGATCGGCTGGCGGGTGCCCGACCCGGTCGGTGACCTGGACACCTACCTGGGCACCGTGCTGCTGGCCGAGCTGCTCAGCGAGGGCGACGCCTCCCGGCTCGAGCGCCGGCTGCTGCACACCGACCGGCTGGCGGTGGCGCAGAGCAGCTACCTCGGCCTGTTCGGCGACCCCTTCGACGTCCGGGACGCCACGCTGCTGGTCAGCCAGGTGCACCACCCGGCCGACGTGCCGGTCGACCGGGTGCTGGCCGCGGTGCACGAGGAGGTCGACAAGGTCGCCACCGACGGCGTCCCCGCCCAGGAGCTCGCCCGGGTCACCGCCCGCACCGAGGCGCAGCTGCTCCAGCAGGCCGACTCCGTGCTCGGCCGCACCTTGGGCTTCGCCTCCGCCGAGCTGATCCACGGCCGCGCCGAGCTGGCCGGCGAGCTCGCCGCACGGCTGGCCGCGGTCACCCCCGAGCAGGTGCAGGCGGCGGCCCGCGGGCTCTCGCCGGACACCGCCGCCATCCTCGAACTGCGCGCGACCGGAGCTGCCCGATGAGTGCCCCCGTGCTCGACCTCTCCCTGGTCCCGCCGCTGGGCGAGCCCCGGCCGATGCCCGTCCCCGAGGTGCACCGGACGACGCTGCCCAACGGGCTGCGCCTGGTGGTCGTGCCCCGTCCCGGGGTGCCGCTGGTGGAGATGCGGCTGCGGGTGCCCTTCGCCGCCTCCGCGCCGCGTCAGGCTGCCGTGCACGCCGCGCGCACCAGCGTGCTGACCGGCGGGCTGCTGCTCGGCACCGCCGGGCGCGACCAGCTGGAGATCGCCCAGCTGCTGCAGAGCCACGGTGGCGAGCTGTCGGTCTCCGCCGACGCCGACCGGATGCTGCTGTCCACCACGATGCTGCCCGGCGGGCTCGCCCCCGTGCTCGGTCTGGTGGCCGAGCTGCTCACCGCCGCCACCTACCCGGCCGGGCCGGTGGACGCCGAGCGGGCCCGGGTCGTCGAACGGATCGGCATCGCCCGGTCCCAGCCCGGCGTCATCGCCCGGTCCGCCCTGGCCGCCCGCCGGTTCGGGGCGCACCCCTACGCCCAGCAGCTGCCCGCCGCCGACCTGGTCGCCGCGGTGACCCCCGCCGCGCTGCGCAAGCTGCACCGCGACCGGGTGCTGCCCGCCGGCAGCACCCTGGTCCTGGTCGGCGACGTCGACCCGGCCGCCGCGACCGACGTGGTCGGCGCCGCGCTGGCCGGCTGGGTGGCCGAGGGCAAGGCC
The DNA here is from genome assembly GCF_947486615.1 of uncultured Modestobacter sp. Classification (GTDB taxonomy): domain Bacteria; phylum Actinomycetota; class Actinomycetes; order Mycobacteriales; family Geodermatophilaceae; genus Modestobacter. The sequence goes on along the minus strand of NZ_CANKUD010000002.1, from coordinate 148,725 downwards.
GTCACCGCCGCGCCCGTGCCGACCCTGGTCCCCGGCCCGCTGGAGCTGGTGCACCGGGCCGGTGCGGTGCAGTCCAACGTCCGGCTCGGCGGCCCGGCACCCGGGCGCACCGACCCGCAGCTGCCGGCCCTGCGGCTGGCCAGCATGGTGTTCGGCGGCTACTTCTCCTCCCGGCTGGTGGAGAACATCCGCGAGCGCCGTGGCTACACCTACAGCCCGCGCAGCGGGGTCGAGCACCTGATGGCCGGGTCCTCCTTCACCGTCGAGGCCGACGTCGCCACCGGCGTGACCGGGCCGGCGCTGCTGGAGACGGTCTACGAGCTGGGCCGGATGGCGCTGATCCCGGTGACCGAGGCCGAACTCGACTCCGCCCGGAGGTATCTGCTCGGCACGCTGGCGCTGGGCACGTCGACGCACGCCGGCCTGGCCAGCACGCTGTCGGCGCTGTTCGGTGCCGGGCTGCAGGCCGACTGGCTCGCCGAGCACCAGCGGGCCCTGGCCACCGTGACCATCGACGAGGTGACCGAGGCGGCGCGCCGTTGGCTGGCTCCGGCCGGGCTGACCGCGGTCGTGGTCGGTGACGCCGAGGAGGTCGCTGACCAGCTCCGGGTGCTCGGGCCGGTCGAGGTCACCGCGCCCGCCGCCGACCAGGCGTGACCGTCCCACCCGGCGGCAGCACCCCGGCCGACAACCCGCCGCCCCCGGCCCGGGGCGACTGGCCCGAGGACCGGCAGGCCGGCACCGTCACCGACGTCCCGCTGCTGTCGCGCACGGCGCACGACCGCGGGCACCTGGCCCGTTCGCTGCCCGACCCGGCGCAGGGCCGGCCGGTGCGGGTGCTGCTGGTCGACGAACGGCGCACGGTGCCGGTGCACGAGGGGCCCGACGGCCCACAGCTGCAGTACGACGAGCAGCCGTTCTTCCCCGACGGCGCCATCTACCTCGGCGAGGCCGACGGCGTGCCCTACGCCGCGCTGCGCGGCCCGCGGACGCTCACCGTCGGCGGCAGCCCGGTCGACAGCTGGGCCGGCCTGCGCGACCTCGGTGCCGACCTCGGTGACCTGGACGCCGGTCTGCTCGTGCAGGCCGTCGGCATCATCGAGTGGCACGAGCGCAACCGGTTCTCCCCGATCACCGGCGCCGCCACCACGATGGCGCGCGCCGGCTGGGTGCAGCACGACCCGGAGAGCGACCGCGAGGTCTTCCCGCGTACCGACCCGGCGGTGATCATGCTCGTGCACGACGGCGGCGACCGGTGCGTGCTCGGGCGGCAGGCGGTGTGGCCGGCGGGCCGGTTCTCCATCCTGGCCGGCTTCGTCGAGCCGGGGGAGTCCGCCGAGGCGGCGGTCGCCCGCGAGGTGGCCGAGGAGGTCGGCCTCCCGGTCACCGACGTCCGGTACGTCTCCAGCCAGCCGTGGCCCTTCCCGCAGTCGCTGATGCTGGGCTTCGTGGCCCGGGCGACGAGCGAGGACCTGCAGGTCGACCACGACGAGATCGAGGAGGCCCGCTGGTTCACCCGGGACGAGCTGCGCTCGGGCACCGGGCCGCAGGCGCTGCCGCCCACGGTCTCCATCGCCCGGCACATCATCGACCGCTGGGTGGCCGGCGAGTTCTCCTGACGAAGGACCCCGCCGCCCCCCACCGCTCGCAGGCTCGCGGCGGGCCCCTGCAGCGGGGCCGTCAGGACCAGCGGTTCTGCAGGACGAGGGCGGGCCGGTCGGCGTGGTCGGCGAGCACCACCGCGTCGGCCAGCGCGGTCGGGTCGACCTCGTCGTCGTAGCGGTCGAAGGCGGGCAACTCCCAGGTCCGGTCCTCCGGCACCCGGCGCCGGCGGGCCGCCGGGCTCACCCGCAGGTGGACGACGACGTCGAAGGCCAGGCCCAGCCCCTGCAGCAGTGACCCGGGCACCAGCAGCACCCCGCCGGCCGGGGCCGGGCGGTGCGGCAGCCGGGCGGCGCGGTCCCGGTCGAGATCCCACAGCGCCGGCAGGTACTCACCCGTCCCGCGCGGGCCGCAGCGGTCCAGCACCTCGCGGGCCAGTGCGCCGGCGTCCAGCCAGTCGGAGTACCGGGCGTCGGGGTCGGTGCGCCCGTGCTCCAGGCGCAGGGACGCCGGACGGTAGAAGCCCTCGGCCGGGACGACGACCGCCGGCCGGCTGAGTGCGGGCAGCCGCTCGGTCAGAGCCTGCGCAACGGTCAGCGGGCCCGTCGCCCCCGGTGCCCCGGGCAGTTCCGGTCCGTCGACGGCCACCCGCAACGCTGCCGCGCCCGGCTCGGCGGGCACGGCGGCGATCAGCTCGGCCAGCCGGTCGGCGAGTGCGGCGGGGGAGAGCGGCACCGGGGAGGTCAGCTGCGCACCTCGGGAGCGGTGTCCTCGCCGGCCGGGTGCCGCGGTGCGCGCTGCACCCGGCGGGCACCGGGCTGGCCCGCCGCCCGGTGGCCGTGCGCCGGGGGCGTGGCAACCGGTGCGCCCGGGCGCTCCTCGGCGGCGGCGACCCCGTCGCTCAGCCCCGCCAGCACCTCGGCGGCCAGCTCGGCGGCGGGTCGCCCCTGGGAGCGGGCGTCGCTGCGGAGCCCCTCGAACGCCTCCCGCGGCGTGCTGCCGTGCCGTTCGGCCAGCACCCCGATGGCGCGCTCGATGGACACCCGCGCGGCCAGGGCGTGCTCGAGCTGGGCGACGGTGCGGCGCAACGCCGACAGCTCGGCGTCCCGGGGGTCGGGCGCAGGCTCGTCGGGGGTGGCGCCGTTGCGGGCGGCGCGGCGGGCCTGGCGGTCCGGTTCGGGGGTGGCCCCGAGCTCACCGGACACGAGGTCGGCCAGCGACATCGCCTCGACCAGCGGCAACGCGACCTCCTCGGAGCGACCGGCCGGCGCAGCGTCGTCCGGGCCGACGGTCAGCACCGACCACCCGCCTGCCGTGCGGACGACGAGGACGGCGGGCTGGCCGGCGGGGCCGCGCAGCACGTCGGTCGGCAACCGGACGATGACGGGGCGGGCCGCTGTGCAGGGCTCGTCGTCGGCGGGTTCCATCGCACCCTCCCGGGGGACCGGTGGCGGGTCGCAGGGAGAGCAGCCGCAGCTCCCCGGTGGGCGGTCGTCGCCCGCCGGGGGCCGCGGACCCGGGATCACGCGCCCGGGAGCTGCGCGAGCTGGGCCTTCACCTGGTCGATGCTGGGGTTGGTGAGCGCGCTGCCGTCGGCGAAGACGAGCGTGGGCACCGTGCGGTTGCCGCCGTTGGCCTGCATGACCACCTCGGCGGCGCCCTCCTCGACCTCGATGTTGACCTCGGCGTAGTCGATGCCGTCGCGCTGCATCAGCTTCTTGAGCCGGTTGCAGTAGCCACACCAGTTCGTGGTGTACATCGTCACTGCGGGTGCTGGAGCGCTCATCGGGTGGATCCTCTCTCGTCCGTCCCCGGGAGGGCCACCCGGGGAGGGGTGACCCGTCGTACGGGACCTGCCGGATGCGCCAACGCCGTGGCCCTGGGGATCCTTCCCCGTCCTGTCGGCGCGGGCTGGGAGACTCCTCGACGTGGGGACGTCGAGGGTCGTGGAGGAGTCCGGGGTCGAGGGGACGGCGGGGGCCGAGGCCGTGCTCGCCGGGCTGGACGAGCAGCAGCGGGCCGCCGCGGAGGCGGTGCGGGGGCCGGTCTGCATCCTCGCCGGTGCGGGCACCGGCAAGACCCGGACGATCACCCACCGGATCGCCTACGGCGTCCACCTGGGGGAGTACGTGCCCGAGCAGGTCCTCGCGGTGACCTTCACCGCGCGGGCGGCCGGGGAGCTGCGTGGCCGGCTCTCGGCTCTGGGGGTGGGCGGGGTGCAGGCGCGCACCTTCCACTCGGCGGCGATGCGCCAGCTGCGCTACTTCGCCCCGCGGGTGCTGGGCGGACCGATGCCCGAGCTGATCGAGAACAAGCTGCGGGTCGTCGCCGGCGCGGCCACCCGCAACCGGCTCACCACCGACCGCAGCAGCCTGCGAGACCTGGCCGGTGAGATCGAGTGGGCGAAGACCACCCTCGCCACCCCGGAGGACTACCCGGCCCGCGCGGCGGCCGCCGGGCGCGACCTGCCCTTCGACGCCACCGCCGTCGCGGCGGTCTACCGCAGCTACGAGGAGGCGAAGTCCCGCGACGGGGCGCTGGACTTCGAGGACCTGCTGCTGGTCACCGCCTACGCCATCGAGGAGCACCCGGCCGTCGCCCGCGAGGTGCGCGCCCAGTACCGGCACTTCGTGGTGGACGAGTACCAGGACGTCAACCCGCTGCAGCAGCGGCTGCTCGACGCCTGGCTGGGCGGCCGCGCCGAGGTCTGCGTGGTCGGTGACCCGAACCAGACCATCTACTCCTTCACCGGCGCGGACCCCGAGTACCTGCTGGGCTTCGCCGACCGGTACGGCGACGCGGAGGTCGTCAAGCTCGAGCGCGACTACCGGTCCACCCCGCAGGTGGTCGGCCTGGCCAACAAGCTGATCGGCCAGGCCCCGCCGCGCAAGGGGCTGCCGGGGCTGCGGCTGCTGGGTCAGCGGGCCGAGGGGCCGGCACCCCGGTTCGTCGAGCACCCCGACGAGCCGACGGAGGCGGCGGCGGTGGCCCGAGCCTGCCGGGAGCTGATCGACGGCGGCCTGCCGGCCAGCGAGATCGCCGTCCTGTTCCGGATCAACGCCCAGTCCCAGGTGTACGAGTCCGCGCTGGCCGACGTCGGGGTGCCCTACGTCCTCAAGGGCGGGGAGCGCTTCTTCGAGCGGCCCGAGGTCCGTGAGGCGGTGCTGCTGCTGCGCGGCGCCGCCGCCGGTGGCAACGACCCGGGCTCGCTGGTGCCTGCCGTCCGCGACGTGCTCGCCTCGACCGGCTGGGTCGAGCACCGGCCACCGCCCGGTGGGGTGGCCCGCGACCGCTGGCAGTCCCTCGCCGCGCTGGTCGACCTCGCCGTCGACCTGGTCGCCGAGCAGCCCACCCTCGACCTGGCCGGGTTCGTCGCCCACCTCGCCGAGCGGGCCAACGCCCAGCACGCCCCGACCGTGCAGGGCGTGACCCTGGCGTCCATGCACGCGGCCAAGGGGCTGGAGTGGGACGCCGTCTTCGTCGTCGGCCTGGTCGACGGGGTGGTGCCGATCGCCCAGGCGCAGGCCCGGCCGGAGGCGGTCGAGGAGGAGCGCCGGCTGCTCTACGTCGCCGTCACCCGCGCCCGCGAGCAGCTGACCCTGTCCTGGTCGCTGGCCCGCAACCCCGGGGGCCGGCGTTCGCGGCCGCGCAGCCGCTTCCTCGACGGCCTCACCCCGGATGCGGCGGCCGCTCCCCGACGTCCGGCGCAGCGGCCGAAGGTCGTGCTGGAGGGCGAGGCGGGAGAGCTCTTCGAGCGACTGCGCGCCTGGCGCAGTGCCACCGCGCAGGCGGCGTCGGTACCGGCCTACGTCGTCTTCACCGACGCGATCCTGCAGTCGATCGCGGAGGCCCGCCCCACGACGGTGCGTGAGCTGTCGACGCTGCCCGGGGTGGGGGCCCGCAAGCTCGAGCTCTACGGGGCCGAGGTGATCGCCACCGTCGAGGGCTGACGGGGCTCGGACCAGCGCGGACACACTTTCTCAGGAATCTCCGTAATTCGTTTGACCCCCCTCCGGAGCAGCCCCTAGCCTTCGCATCACCACCTGGGCGTGACCCAGGACGCACCACGCACCGTGAGCAGTCAGCACGACCAGCAGCACTGCACCTCCAGCAGCACCGCACGTCCAGCAACACCGCACGTCCCGAGCAGCACTCGCAGGGAGACCGGCCGGCAGGCCGGGCTCCGACCCCGGAAGGAGGGGCCCCGTGAACAGCACCGACATGACCGTCGCCGGCGTGAGCACCGTGACCTCGCCGGCCGTCGGCCTGCGCTGCTCCCTCCCGGCCGACCGGGTCGCCCTGATGGGCGCCTACGCCGCCCCGTGGAACGGCACCGGTCTGTCCATCGCCGGGGACGCCACCACCGCCCGTCTGCGCGGCCTGACCGCCGCCGCCGGCACGACCGGCTCCCTCACCACCGGTGCGCCCGTCGGCACCGATGCCCAGCCGTCCATCGAGGCCCCGGTCAACGGGACCCCGGTCAACGAGACCCCGTTCATCGAGACCCCGTTCATCGAGACCACTGCCCTGAAGGGCGCCTTCGCCGGCGTCCCTGCTCGGCACACCAGCAGCACCCCGGGTGACCTGCCCCCGGAAGACCCACTGAGCTAGCCACAGCTCAGCTGGTCCTCCTCGAGGCCGCGGAACCCGGACACCGGGAACCGCGGCCTCAGTCTTTTCCGGCCTGACTCTGCGGACCCACCCCGACCACCCGGTCGGCGGGCCCCCGTCGACCGGTCGAAGAGACAGAGGAAGAGGAGGAGCGGCCGTGCAGACCACGATCGACCCCGCGACGTCCCGTCGCGCCGGGCTCGACCGCACGCACGTGTCCCACCAGCCGGCGGCGCAGGGAGTCGTCCGACGGGCCCTGCCCTGCCGGGTCCAGGACCCCGACCTGTGGTTCGCCGAGAGCCCGGCCCAGCTCGAGCAGGCCAAGGCGCACTGCGCCCAGTGCCCGGTCCGGTCGGCGTGCCTGGCCGGGGCGCTGGACCGCGCCGAGCCCTGGGGTGTCTGGGGCGGGGAGATCTTCGACCGAGGTGTCGTGATCGCCCGCAAGCGCCCCCGGGGGCGGCCGCCGAAGGTCCGCGCCGAGGCCGCGGCATGAGGCCGCCCACCCGCAGGACCGGCGTCCGGCGCCCCGGCGCCGGACGCCTCCCCACCCGATGCACCACCAGTCGGCACCGTCTCCCGGTGCCGCTGACCCTGGAGGACCCGAGATGAACCTGATGGACCAGGACCTGGCCCGTGCCCACATGTCCCGGCGGATGGCGGAGGCCGACGCGGCTGCCCGCGCCCGGCGGCTGATCAGCGCCCGGCGCTGGAACCGCCGGGCCGAGCGGGCGTCGCAGCGCGCCGCCCGCGCCAACTCCGCCGTCTGGTGAGGACGGCGTGAGCCGTCCGCACCGGACAGCACCACCGCGCGGCTCCGGCCGCATCCCACTCCGACCGGGGCGCCACCGGCGCCCCGGTCGGATGTGGGCCGCACGCTCGACCGCCGTGGCTCACCGACGGTCGGGGACCCCGGTGCGGGGTCGGCTGACCGCAGGTCACCCCGCGAAGCCGGGGAGCCACTCCTCGCAGACGCCTCGGTAGGGCGCCTCGGCGTCGAGCTGGCAGAGCACGCCGATCGACCCGATCGTCACCCGGTGGATCAGCAGGTAGGACGGCGGCAGGTTGAGCTGCCGGCCCAGCTGGCTGGCCTCGCTGCGCGGGTCGCCCAGCCGGTTCGCCTGTTCCTGCATCCACGCGCGGGTGAACGTGAACGAGGGAGCGGCCACCGGGGCGAGGAACGGCAGCAGGAAGTCCAGCACCGCTTGGGCGTCCACCTCGACCGACCGGCGGACGAAGCCCTCGGCGCGCAGGTCGGTGAGCACGTCGTCGGCCCGGCCGTCCAGCGCCCAGTTCACCAGCCGCCCGATCGGCTCCGGGAGCCCGTCCGGCAGCCGGGCCGTGGCACCGAAGTCGATGACCCCCAGCCGGCCGTCGGGCAGCAGCCGGAAGTTGCCCGGGTGCGGGTCGGCGTGCAGGAGACCGGCCCGCTGAGGACCGGAGAAGTGCAGCACCGCCATCAGCATCCCGGCCCGGTCCCGCTGCTCGCGGGTGCCGGTGGCGATGACCCGGGACAGCGGCGTGCCCTCCAGCCACTCCGAGACGATCACCTTCGGCGCGCTGGCCACCACCCGCGGGACGACGATCTGGTCGTCGTCGGCGTAGGCGGCCGCGAAGCCCCGCTGGGCGTCGGCCTCCAGCCCGTAGTCCAGCTCCTCCTCCGCCCGCGCCTTGAGCTCGGCGATCAGCGGCTTGACCTCCATGCCCGGGAAGAGCACCGCGAACATCCGGGCGAACCGGGCGAGCTGGTTGAGGTCGGCCATCAGCGCCGTCCCGGCGCCGGGGTACTGGATCTTCACCGCGACGTCCCGGCCGTCCCGCCAGGTCGCGCGGTGCACCTGGCCGATGCTGGCCGCCGCGGCGGGGGTGTCGTCGAACTCCCGGAACCGCTCCCGCCACCGACCGCCCAGCTGCTGGGCCAGCACCGAGTGCACGGTGCGCACCGGCATCGGCGGTGCGGCCTCCTGCAGCTTGACCAGCGCATCCCGGTACGGCCCGGCGACCTCCTCGGGCACGGCGGCCTCGAAGATCGACAGCTGCTGGCCGAGCTTCATCGCCCCGCCCTTCAGCTGCCCGAGCACGGCGAAGAGCTGCTCGGCGGTGCGCTGCTGGAGCTCGGCGTCGACCTCCTCGCCCGGCCGGCCCGACAGCCGCTTGCCGATGCCGAGGGTGGCCCGCCCGGCGGCACCCAGCGGCAGGGCAGCCAGCCGAGCCGTTCGGGACACCGCCCCCCGTGGGATGTCCCGCCCGGTGTCACTCACCACCCCATTGTCCCCTCTGCGGGCTCCGGCCGCCCCGGACGAGCTGACCGGGCCGCGGATCCGGCGCTCACCGACCGGCGCCCGGGCCGGGGGCGCCCCGCCGGGCGGCTCCGCAGGCGCAGTCCGGGTGCGCCGGCCAGCGGCGGAGCCGGGGGAGGAACTCCGGGGACCGCAGCTCGAGGGTGCCGCCCACGGTCACCGGGTCGTCGTCGCCGTCCAGGTGGGCGAGCACCTGCACCGCCGCGGTGAGCGCGGTGAACAACGCGGTGAGGGTGGAGCCGGTGGGCACCGCGTCGGCCGCGGTGAGCTGGGCCGCCAGCCGGGGCCAGGCCGGGTCGTCGTCCCGCCGCCAGGCGTCGGCGCACCGCAGGCAGCCGCCCGGGCCGCCGGGCACCACCAGGGGTCCGACGACGCCGGTCTCACCGCGCACCGTCGCCACCAGGTGCGGCGTCCCGTCCCGGTGCAGTGCCGCGGTGAGCGGGTCGGCGGCCGCCCACGGCCGGCAGAGCACCACCAGGTCGACGGCCGCCTCGGGAGGGAGCGGGCGCAGGTCGGTCAGCGGGCTCGCCCGGCGGACGGCGTCGGCCGCCGCCAGGGCGCGGGGGCGGCCCTCGTCGCCGGCGGCGGCACCCCCGACCACCGCGTCGCCGGCCCGGGTCGGGCCGCGGTCCCGCACGTGCACCCGGCCGACCCCGCTGGCCGCCAGCACGGCCGCGAGCGGGGTGCCCACCCGGGTGGCGCCCTCGACGACGACCGCGCTCTGCCGGCGGGCCCGCCAGCGACCGCCGGTCCCGGGGGCCGGCAGGGCGGCCGGCAGCTCCACCGCCGCCCGCGCCGTGGCCGCCGGCCCCGGGTCGGCGGCCAGCAGGTCGGCGGCGGCCAGGTCGTGCACCAGGCCGGCGCCCCGCAGTCCGGCGAGCAGGTCGTCGACCACCGCCGCGGGCAGCCCGTCGGCGACCGCCAGGGCCCGCACCGCCCGCTCGGGTCGCTGCCCGTCCAGCAGGCGGAGCAGCGCGGCGACGTCGTCGCCGGCCGGCTGCACCCGCAGCCCCGCCCGGCCGTCCACGCCACCGACCTGCAGGAGGTCGTCGTCCAGCCGGAGCACCGGGGTGGCGGCGGGCAGCAGCGGGTGGAGGCTCTCGGTCACCGTTGGGAGCGTGCCAGTGCGGCCCGCCGGGCGGGTGCGTCGTCCACAGGTGCCCAGGAGAGCGCCCACAACCTGTGGACGGCCCTGTGGAGCACGTGGGGACCGCTCGGGGTGTCGTTGTGCACGGCCGGGGGAGTGGCTGGTGACGGCGGCCGGCAGCAGGTCGCCGGCGGGCCGCCCACCTGCACCGACGCGCGGTCACCCCCCTGTGGACGGCCGAGTCGGTCCACCGTTCGGGCGACACCGCTCGGCGCGCTGTCCACCCTCCGTGTGCACCTGCCACGACCGGGTGGCACCTCGCTGGGCGCCGGCGGCGGTGCCGGTTACCGTGCGCACGTGCACCAGCGACCTGACCGCCGCCAGCCGGCTGCGTCGACGGCCGTCCCCGCCGCGCGGACGGCTCCCCGCCCCACCCCGGAGGTGGAGGTCCGCCGCAGTGCCCGCCGCCGCCGGACGGTCACGGCCTACCGGGAGAACGGTCGCACCATCGTCCTGATCCCGGCCGCGTTCAGCCCGGACGAGGAACGGCGCTGGGTCGACCAGATGGTCGCCAAGCTGCAGACCCGCGAGGAGCGCCGCCGGCGCAACCTCGGTTCCGACGAGCACCTGATGGCCCGCGCGCACGAGCTGTCCGCCGCCCACCTGGGCGGCCGTGCCGTGCCGGCCACCGTCCGCTGGGTGGACAACCAGCACCGCCGATGGGGCTCCTGCACGCCGGCGGACCGGTCCATCCGGCTGTCCAGCAGGCTCCGCGGCATGCCCGAGTTCGTCGTCGACTACGTGCTGGTGCACGAGCTGGCCCACCTGCTCGAGGCCAGCCACGACGCGCGGTTCTGGGCCCTGGTGCAGGCCTATCCGCAGGCCGAGCGGGCGCTGGGCTTCCTCGAGGGGTTCGAGTTCGGCTCCCGGGGTGACCGGCCGGACGACGCGGACCTGGAGCCCGGCGCCGTCGACTGAAGAAGGTGGAAGGACCCCGTCCTCATCACCCCACGCAGGCTCGGGGTGAGCCTCGGGACGGGGCCTGACCCCACCACTCGCGAGCTCGCGGCGGGACCCTGCAGCGGGGCCGTTCCAGCACAGCGCCGGCGCGGCGACCGACGGAGCCTGAGGCCGGCCGCCGGTCGCCGCGCCGATGAGGTCAGGCGCGCGGCGCGGTCCCGCCGTCCTCGTCGCCGGGGGACTGCTCGCCCTGCTCGGGCGTCTCCGTCGACTGCGCGTCCAGCCCGTCGGTCAGCTCGGCGAACGGGTCGGCCGCGCCCTGGCGGGCGACGAAGTCCATCGGCTCGTCCAGGTCGTCGGAGGTGGGCAGCAGGTCCGGGTGCGACCAGAGGCGGTCACGCTCGGTGGCGCCGTGCTGCTGGGTCATCGCGCCCCAGACGGTGCTGGCGTCGCGCAGCCGGCGCGGGCGCAGTTGCAGCCCCACCAGCGTGGCGAACGTCTGCTCGGCCGGACCGCCGGACGCCCGCCGCCGGCGCATCGTCTCGGCCAGCGCCGAGTGCCCGGGCAGCCGATCGGCCGCGGCGGCGGCCACGATGCTGTCCACCCAGCCCTCGACCAGCGCCAGCATCGTCTCCAGCCGGCGCAGCGCCATCTGCTGCTCGGGCGTCTCCTCCGGCTCCAGCACCCCGCTGCCCAGCAGCCGCTGGATGCTCTCCGGGTCGCTGGGGTCGATGCCGCCCTCCATGCCGCTCATCGCGTCCTGCAGGCCGCGCTCGATCGCCTCGCGGTCGACGTGGATGCCGCGGGCATAGGCGTGGACGGCGTCGGTGAGCTGCTGGCGCAGCCACGGCACGTGCGCGAACAGCCGCTGGTGGGCGGCCTCGCGCAGCGCCAGGAACAGCCGGACCTCATCCTCGGGGCGGTCCAGGCCCTCACCGAAGGCGGCGACGTTCTGCGGGACCAGGACGCCGGCGCCGGTGGGACCCAGCGGCAGGCCGACGTCGGTGCTGGTGGCGACCTCGTCGGCGAGCTTGGCCAGCGCCTGGCCGACCTGGGCGCCGAACATGACGCCGCCCATCTGGCCCATGATCCCGGCGAGCGGGCCGGCGATGGACGCGGCCTCGGCGGGCAGCGCGCTGGTCATCGCGGCGACCACCCGCTCGGCGAGCGGGTCGATCAGGGCGGTCCAGGCCGGCAGGGTCTGCTCCACCCACTCGACCCGCGACCAGGCCAGCCCGCGGTCGATGCCCGAGGGCAGCTCGGTGACCTGGTCCAGCCACAGGTCGGCCAGCCGCAGCGCCTCGGCGGCGGCCTGCTCCCCGGCCGAGGTGGGCTGGTGCCCCGGGGCCAGGGCGCTGATCGCCCCCTGCCGCGCGAGGTCCCAGTTCACCGGGCCGCCGGACCAGCTCATCAGCTTCTGCAGCTCGGCGAACAGCGGCATCTTGCCCAGCAGGTCCGACGGGTCGCCACCGGCGCCACCGGGGCCGCCGACGGCGCCGAAGAGGGCGCCGAGGCCGAACGGGTCGTTGCCGCCCGGCCCGGTGCCACCCGGCCCGGTGCCACCACCGCCCTGGCCGCCGGACTCGCCGCGGCGCTCCGGGTCGCGGTCGGGGACGCCGAAGCCGAAGGGGAGATCGCTCATGGGTCCACCGTAGACGCGGGCGACCGGGGCGACCGCCCTCCGACCGGCCCGTTCGCACAGCCGCGGCTCTGCCCTGGGCGAACGCGGCTGCCACCGGCCATCGGCCCCGGTCACCTACTCTCGCCGTTCGACGGGTGCACCCGCCACGGCCGCGGGGCCGACGGCGGCCCGCCGCCACCGAGGAGGGCACGTGAACCGTCGGACCACCGTCCTGAGCGCCGGGACGGTGCTGCTGCTGGTCTTCGGCGTGCTGGGGGCCCTGCTCCCGGTGCCCTACGTCGCGCAGGTGCCCGGCCCCACCTACAACACCCTCGGCGACATCGACGGCACGCCGATCATCACGGTCTCCGGCCGGGAGCCCAACGAGACCTCCGGCAACCTGAACCTGACCACCGTCGGCATCCCGCAGGGTCGGCTCACCCTCGTCGGCGCCGTCCAGGGCTGGTTCGACAGCGAGGTCACCGTCGTCCCGCGCGAGCAGGTCTACCCCTCCGACCGCTCGGTCGAGGAGACGCAGGCGGCGAACCGGCAGGCGTTCCTGACCTCCGAGCAGGCGGCCCGGGGCGCGGCGTTCGCCGAGCTGGGCTACCCGGAGAAGGTCGTCGTCCAGGACCTGGCGGAGGAGTCGGCCGCCGAGGGGGAGCTGCAGGCCGGCGACGCGCTGGAGTCGGTGGGCGGCACGCCCACGCCGGACCAGACGGCGCTCACGGAGGTGCTCGCCGGCATCCCGCCCGGCTCCACCGTCGAGGTGGGCTACACCCGGGAGGGCACGCCCGGCACCGCCACCGTCACCACGGCCGCCGCCGAGGGGGGCGGGTCGGCCCTGGGGGTGCTGATCCTGCAGACGCCGTACGCGCCCTTCGACGTCGACATCGAGGTGGACGACGTCGGTGGGCCCTCGGCCGGGCTGATGCTCGCCCTGGGCGTGATCGACATGGTCGGGGACACCGACCTGACCGCCGGCGCGGTGGTCGCCGGCACCGGGACGATCGACGGGGCGGGCGCCGTCGGCCCGATCGGTGGCATCCCGCTCAAGCTCGTCTCGGCCCGGGAGATCGGCGCCGAGCTGTTCCTGGTGCCGGCGGACAACTGCGCCGAGGCGGTGGCCAACGCCCAGCCGGGGCTGCCGCTGGCGGAGGTCGCCACGCTGGACGACGCGCTGGAGGCGCTGGCCGACCTCCGCGCGGGCCGGACCCCGGAGCTGTGCTGACCGGGCTGTCCGCCGACCGTGACCTGCTCGTGACCGCGCTGGGAACCCGTCGCGGTCGACAACAGTTGGAGGATCGGACCCCAGCGCCCGCCTCCCGCCACCGGCGGACCCAGGGCCGCTGAGATCGTGTTCCCCGGCCGGGCCCCTGAGCCCGTGCCATCTCGAAGTCGCAAGAAGACAGGAGACCGACCGTGGCCATGCGGCCCCCCGTGCCGGTGCCGACGTTGTCCCGGCGCGCGAAGCTGGTCATCGGCATCGTCGCCGTCCTGCTGGTGCTCTTCACCGTCATCGGCACACTGACCAACGTCTACGTCGACTACCTCTGGTTCGACGAGACCGGATTCACCGAGGTCTTCTGGACCGAGATCCAGACCCGAGCGCTGCTCTTCGCGGTGGCCGCCCTGGCCATGGGCGGGCTGGTCGCCCTCGCGGTGTACCTGGCCTACCGCTTCCGCCCGGCGTTCCGGCCGATGTCGCTGGAGCAGCAGAACCTCGAGCGCTACCGCCAGTCGGTGGAGCCCCGCCGCAAGCTGGTGCTCACCGCGATCGGCGTGGTGCTCGGCCTGTTCGCCGGCATCACCGCGCAGGGCAGCTGGCAGACCTGGCTGGAGTTCCGCAACTCCACCGACTTCGGGCAGACCGACCCGCAGTTCGGGCTGGACATCTCGTTCTTCGTCTTCGACTACCCGTTCTACCGGCTGGCGCTGGGCTTCGGCTTCGCCATCGTGCTGCTGGCCCTGATCGGGTCGGTGCTCACGCACTACGTCTTCGGCGGGCTGCGGCTGCAGACCCCGGGGCAGAAGCTGACCGGCGCGGCCCGGGTGCAGCTGTCGGTGCTGCTCGGCCTGTTCGTGGCGCTCAAGGCGATCGCCTACTGGCTGGACCGGTACGCCCTCGTCTACTCCGACCGCGGTGACGTCTTCACCGGTGCCTCCTACACCGACGTCAACGCCCTGCTGCCGGCCAAGAACATCCTGGTGGTCGTGGCCGCGATCTGCGCTATCGCCTTCTTCGCCAACATCCTGGTGCGCAACACCCTGCTGCCCGCAGCGGCGCTGGTGCTGCTGCTGGCCTCGAGCCTGGTGATCGGGGTGGCCTACCCGGCGATCGTGCAGCAGTTCGTCGTCCGGCCCTCGGCCGACCAGCGCGAGCAGGCCTTCATCGAGAAGGCGATCAGCTCCACCCTCGACGCGTACGGGCTCTCCGCCGTCCAGTACGTCGACTACGCCCAGGGGCAGACCACCGACGGGCAGGCCGACGACGACGGTGACGTGACCGGCAACAGCGTGGACACCGAGGCGGCGCTGGCCGAGCTGGCCGACTCGCCGACCATCTCCAACGCCCGGCTGCTGGACCCCAACGTGCTGTCGGCGACGTTCACCGCGCGCCAGCAGATCCGCAACGTGTACGGCTTCCCGGAGAAGCTGGACATCGACCGGTACGAGATCGACGGGCAGCTCCAGGACTACGTGGTCGCCGTCCGGGAGCTCGACCAGACCGGGCTGAGCGAGAACCAGAGCAGCTGGATCAACCGGCACACCGTCTACACCCACGGCAACGGGTTCGTGGCCGCCCCGGCCAACCAGGTCGTCGCCGGCCAGGAGGGCGGCGAGCCGGACTTCACCACCGGCAACCTGCCGACCACCGGGGACATCGACGTCGACCAGGCGCGGATCTACTACGGCGAGCTGCTCAACGTCGGTGGTCAGGACGTCTACTCCGTCGTCGGCGCCCCCGAGGGCACCGCGCCGCGCGAGTTCGACCAGCCCGAGGGCGGGTCGGGCGAGGGCCAGATCAACTCCACCTACGACGGGGAGGGCGGCGTCTCGATCGGCAGCTTCTTCCGGCAGCTGACCTACGCCATCTACTACCGGGAGCGGAACTTCCTGCTCTCCGGCGCGGTCAACGACCAGTCGAAGGTGCTCTACGTCCGCGACCCGCTGGAGCGGGTGGAGAAGGCCGCGCCCTTCCTGACGGTGGACGGCGACCCGTACCCGGCGGTGATCGACGGCCGCGTGCAGTGGATCCTCGACGGCTACACCACCTCCGACGCCTACCCCTACGCCGAGCAGATGGAGCTGGGCGAGGCGGCCGCGGACGCGCTCACCGGCACCGGCACGACGGCGCTGCCCGACGACCAGTTCAACTACATCCGGAACTCGGTCAAGGCCACGGTCGACGCCTACGACGGCACGGTGACGATGTACGCCTGGGACCAGGACGCCAACCCCGACCCGGTCCTGCAGACGTACATGAAGGCGTTCCCGAACGTCGTCCAGCCGCAGAGCGAGATGAGCGAGGAGCTCATCAGCCACGTCCGCTACCCGGAGGACCTGTTCAAGCTGCAGCGTGACGTGCTCACCCGGTACCACGTGTCCGACCCGGTCGACTTCTACAACCAGAACGACCGGTGGCAGGTGCCAGCCGACCCGACACGGGAGACTACGGACGCTCAGCCTCCCTATTACATTCTGGCACAGCGGCCCGGTGACGATGACGCGTCCTTCCAGCTGACCAGCGCGCTGAACGCCTTTCAGCGCGACAACCTTTCCTCGTTCATCTCGGCATCCTCTGCACCAGAGAACTATGGAGAGCTTCAGGTGCTTCGGCTTCCGGGAAACACTCCTTACCGCGGACCAAAGCAGGTGCAGAACGCTTTCAGGGCGAACAACCAGGTGAGGCCGGACCTGACGTTGTTCGATAGTGACAATTCTGAGCCAGTGTTTGGAAATCTGCTCACCTTGCCCATTGGTAATGCCGGCTTGGTGTATGTCGAACCGCTTTACGTGCAGAGCACTGGTGACAGCGGCTTCCCGCTGCTTCAGAAAGTGCTGGTCAACTACCAGGACCGGATCGGCTACGCCAACACCCTGGCCGAGGCGCTGGAGCAGGTCTTCGGCGCCGGGGCCGGGGAGGCGGCGCCGGACAGCGAGAACGTCCAGGACGACGGTGCCGACGACACGCCTGGCGAGAGCATCCCGCCGACCGCTCCGCCGGCGGACGACGGCGGGGGCGCCGGGGCCGCGACGGAGGACCAGGCCGTCGCTGCGATCAACGACGCCCTGGCCGCGCTGGAGGCGGCGCAGCGTGCCGGCGACTTCGGTGGGCAGGGGCAGGCGCTGGAGGACCTGCAGACGGCGGTGGACGCCTACCAGGCAGCCACCGGGCAGGCCGCCCCGGCGACGCCCACCGGCTGACCGGGGGCGGTGGTCGCGGGGCCTCCCGGCACCGTGACCACCCCCTCGGCAGCACTGCCCCGGAGTGCGGTATGGTTGTCCTACCGACGCGGGGTGGAGCAGCTCGGTAGCTCGCTGGGCTCATAACCCAGAGGTCGCAGGTTCAAATCCTGCCCCCGCTACCACGACGAAGCGGCCCCCACAGCACCTGTGGGGGCCGCTTTCGTTGGTGCGACCGATCTCATCGGCGTGCAGTCGAAAGGCGCGGACGGGCATCGGCCCGGTGCCCTCGGTCCTCACGGACCCGAGGTCGACGCGTCCCGCGGAGCGGCCAGCCCGGCCGGCTCCGGCGAGGGTCGACACCCGTTCCGGGCGACGACCACCGCCCGGCTGCGATGGCGTGTGCGGCATCCCCGCCGCGGCCACCGTGCCGGGGCATCTGGAGAGGAGGAGTCTGTGGCTCGACGAGGCCAGGCCCAGACGGGCACTCGCCGTGGCGCCCCGCGCAACCAGCGGCGGGTCCGGGACGGCGACGTCGTCTCCGCGCTCGCCCGCACGGTCCGCGAGGTCGAGGCGGCCGTCCAGCGGGGCCGGGTCACGCCCGCGGTGCGCGCGAAGTTCGAGGTCGTGGCGCTGCTGGTGCGCGAGGAGCACACCCGGGTCCGCGCCGACGAGACCCTGGGCGACGCCCGCCGGGGCGAGCAGCTGAAGCGCCTGGACGGGATCGGGACGATCCTGGCCAAGACCGCCGTGCGGGACCCCGCGCTGCTCGCGCTGCTCTCCGAGGACGCCACCGTCTCCGCCGCGGCGCGGACGCTCAAGCGCGAGCTGCTGGCCGACATCGGGGTCGAGGCGCCCGCCGAGGAGGCCCCGGCTCCCCAGCCCGTCGCCGCGCCGGTCGCACCGGAACGTCAGGTGGTGCCGCAGTCGGTCATCTCCCGGCAGATGGCCAACCCCTTCCTCGCACCGGACTTCTCCGCCGCCCGCCAGGACGTGCCGCGTCCCCGCCGCCTGGCCGGCTGGGAGCTGCTGGGCCCGCTGCTGAGCTCGTTCGAGCGCGCCGGCGGTGGCGCCCCGGCGTGCATGGCCCTCCCGGCGCCGTCGGCCCGGTTCACCCCGATGGGCCGGGAGCTCATGCCGCACCAGGGACAGGTCGTCGCGGCCGCCGCGGAGGGCCACCGGACCTTCCTGCTCGCCGACGAGCCCGGCCTGGGCAAGACGGCCCAGTCGCTGCTGGCCGCGGAGGCGGCCGGGGCGTACCCGCTGCTGGTCGTCGTCCCGAACGTGGTCAAGACCAACTGGGCGCGCGAGGCCGGGCAGTGGACGCCGCACCGCCGGGCCACCGTGATCCAGGGCGACGGGCACACGATCGACGGGTTCGCCGACATCGTGGTCGTCAACTACGAGGTGCTGGACCGGCACGTCGGCTGGCTGGGCGACTTCGGCTTCCGCGGGATGGTGGTCGACGAGGCGCACTTCATCAAGAACCGGACGTCGCAGCGGTCGCAGCACGTCCTGGAGCTCTCCGAGCGCATCCGCTCCCGCGGGGCCAAGCCCCTGCTCATGGCGTTGACCGGCACCCCGCTGATCAACGACATCGACGACTTCCGGGCGATCTGGCAGTTCCTCGGCTGGATCGATGACAGCAAGCCGCTCGGTGAGCTGATCGACGCGCTGGAGGAGACCGGGCTGACCCCCGCCGACGCCGGCTTCTACCCCGCCGCGCGGCATAGCGTGATCGACCTGGGCATCGTCCGCCGCCGCAAGGTCGACGTCGCCGCCGACATCCCCGCCCGCCGCATCGCCGACCTCCCGGTCGAGCTGGACGGGCCGGCCGGCCGGTCGATCCGGGCCGCCGAGCGGGACCTCGCCCGGCGCATGGTGGAGCGCTACGAGACGGCGCTGGCCAACCGCCCGGCCGACGAGCGGGCCGAGGGCATCGACGCCGACCTGGTGCGCCGGGTGGCCCGGGTGGAGCTGAAGGACTCCACCTCGACCAAGGCCGGGGAGAACGTCTTCAGCATGATGCGGCGCATCGGCGAGGCGAAGGCCGGCCTGGCCGCGGACTACGCGGCCCAGCTGGCCCGCAGCGCCGGCAAGGTGGTCTTCTTCGCCAAGCACATCGACGTCATGGACACCGCGGAGGCGACCTTCACCAAGCAGGGGGTGCGGTTCGCCTCGATCCGCGGGGACCAGACGCCGGGGGCGCGGCAGCGGAACATCGACGCCTTCGTCAACGACCCCGAGGTCGGCGTCGCGGTCTGCTCGCTGACCTCGGCCGGGGTCGGGTTGAACCTGCAGGTGGCGTCGAACCTGGTGCTCGCCGAGCTGTCCTGGACCGACGCGGAGCAGACCCAGGCCATCGACCGTGCCCATCGCATCGGGCAGACCGAGCCGGTGACCGCCTGGCGGATCATCGCCGCCCAGACGATGGACGCCCGGATCGCCGAGCTGATCGACAGCAAGGCGGGGCTCGCGGCCAGGGCGCTGGATGGGTCGGACGAGGAGCTGTCGCCGTCGGCCGACGTCCAGCTGGAGGCGCTCGTCGCACTGCTCACCGACGCGCTGGCGGCCCGGCCCGCCCCGCCGGTGGCCCTCTGAGCGGGCCGTCCGGGGGCCGGCTGCACGCCGTCCGGGGAGTGGGGTAACGTTCTCCCTGCGACGCGGGGTGGAGCAGCTCGGTAGCTCGCTGGGCTCATAACCCAGAGGTCACAGGTTCAAATCCTGTCCCCGCTACCAACCGGAGGGCCCGGTCACCGTCAAGGTGACCGGGCCCTCCGTCCGTGTGTGCGCGCGGTGTGTGCAGACTCTGCCTGCGGCCGCCCCGAAACCGGGCAGCGCAGGGCGACGAGGAGGACCGACAGGGATGGACGCGGGACCGACGGCGGGACAGGCCAGCGGCGGGGCGCAGCAGTGGCCCGGCCGGGTCACCGAGCGCACCCTGGCCGACGGCCGGCCGATCCTCTACTTCGACGACCGGGCCACCGACGGGCCGGTGCACGAGACCGCCGACGTCCGGCCGCTGCCGGAGCCGCCGCACGCCGGGGAGATCCGCTACGACGTGCTGACCGGTGAGTGGGTGACCATCGCCGGCCACCGGATGAACCGCACGTTCCTGCCCAGCGCCGCCGACTGCCCGCTGGACCCGACGAGGGACCCCGAACGGCCCACCGAGGTCCCGGACGGCGAGTACGACGTCGCCGTCTTCGCCAACCGGTTCCCGAGCTTCGCGCCGCTGACCGTCGGGCCGGCCGAGGACGGCCCGGCGGCGCCGTTCGGCCCCGCCGACCGCCCCGCCTACGGGCACTGTGACGTCGTGGTCTTCTCCAGCGACCACGACGCCGCGGTCGTCAACCTGCCGGCGGCGCGGATGCGCACCATCGTCGAGGCCTGGGCGCAGCGCACGGCGGCCCACTCGGCCGACCCGGGCGTGGCCGAGGTGTTCGTCTTCGAGAACAGCGGCCAGGAGATCGGGGTAACGCTGACCCACCCGCACGGACAGGTCTACGCCTACCCGGTCCTGCCGCCGCGCTCCGGGCAGCTGCTCGAGCAGGCCCGCCGGCACCGGCAGGCGACCGGCGGCAACCTGCTGGCCGACGT
The DNA here is from genome assembly GCF_947486615.1 of uncultured Modestobacter sp. Lineage (GTDB taxonomy): Bacteria > Actinomycetota > Actinomycetes > Mycobacteriales > Geodermatophilaceae > Modestobacter. Next base: position 128,540 of record NZ_CANKUD010000002.1, on the reverse strand, counting down.
GCTGGCCGCCGAGCAGGCCGAGGGCACCCGGGTGGTGCTGGCCGGTGAGCACTTCACCGCCTACGTGCCCCGCGCGGCCCGCTGGCCGGTCGAGGTGCACCTGGCCCCGCACCGCGACGTCCCCGACCTCGCTGCCCTGGACGACGCGGAGAAGGCCGAGCTCGCCGTCGTCTACCAGGAGCTGCTGCGCCGGGTGAACCGCTTCCACCCCGGCGTGGATCGGGTGCCCTACATCTCCGGCTGGCACCAGGCGCCGACCGGCGAGGAGCGGGAGCTGGGCCGGCTGCACCTGCAGCTGTTCTCGCTGCTCCGCGCGCCCGGGAAGCTGAAATACCTGGCCGGCTCGGAGTCGGGCATGGGCGCCTGGATCAACGACACGACCCCCGAGCGGATCGCCGAGCGGCTGCGCGAGGTGGCGTCGTGAGCGGAGCGTGGCGTGAGCATCGCAGGGAGCGCCAGCGACCGAGGAGCGGAGCGCTGCGTGTGAGCGAACGGGGGATGTCGTGACCGCCCAGGAGGAGGCCGGCCTCGCGGTCGCCGAGCTGCGCAGCGCCTTCGGCGTCGAGCCGGACGGCGTCTGGACCGCGCCCGGTCGGGTCAACCTGATCGGCGAGCACGTCGACTACAACGGCGGGCGCTGCCTGCCGATGGCGCTGACCCGGGTGACCGCGGCGGCCGTGCGCCGGCGGGACGACGACCGGGTCCGGATCACCAGCACCGACCCCGACGCCGAGCCGTTCGAGGGCACGCTGGCCGAGCTCGGGCCCGGTCAGGTGTCCGGCTGGGCCGGCTACGCCGCCGGGACGTTGTGGTCGCTGCAGCAGGCCGGGGTGGACGTGCCCGGCCTGGACATGGCCGTCAGCAGCGACGTGCCGCTGGGCGCGGGCCTGTCCAGCTCGGCCTCGCTGGAGGCGGCGGTGGCGCTGTCGGCCGCCGAGCTCGCCGGCCGGGCCGACGACGCCGAGCTCCGGCACCTGCTCATCCAGGCCGCGATCCGGGCGGAGAACGAGGTCGTGGGCGCCGGCACCGGCGGGATGGACCAGACCGTCGCCCTCCTGGCCGAGGAGGGCTCGGCCCTGCTGATCCACACCCGCGACTTCCGCACCGAGCCGGTGCAGCTGGGGCTGGCCGAGGCAGGCCTGGAGCTGATGGTCATCGACACCCGGGTCACGCACACGCTGGCCGACGGGCAGTACGCCAAGCGCCGCGCGGACTGCGACGAGGCGGCCCGCCAGCTGGGTCTGGAGTGGCTCAGCGACGCCACCCCGGCCGACGTCGACCGGCTGAGCGACCCGCGGCTGCAGGCCCGCACCCGGCACGTGGTCACCGAGAACCAGCGGGTGGACGAGGTCGTCGAGCTGGTGCGCGCCGGCCGGGTCGCCGAGATCGGCCCGCTGCTCGACGGCTCGCACACCTCGCTGCGCGACGACTACGAGGTGTCGGCGGTGGAGCTCGACGTCGTGGTCGAGGCAGCCCGTGCCGCGGGTGCCCTGGGCGCCCGGATGGTCGGCGGCGGGTTCGGTGGCTCGGCCATCGCGCTGATCCGTTCCGCCGACGCCGAGGTCGTCGGGGAGGCCGTGGTGGCGGCCTGCCGCGAGCGGGAGCTGACCCTCCCGGGGATCCTCACGGTCACCTCCGGTCCGGCGGCCCGCCGGCTGTCCTGAGGGACCCGTGCGGGGTCCCACCGAGCGGTGGACCCCGCTCCGGGGCCTGGCCTCGTCCCCTCCGCTCGCGGCCCCTGGGCGGGGTGCGCCCGGGGAACAGTGCGGCCGGGACGGGAGTTCGGGAGGGGCATGGAGCCGACGGTCAGCAACGCCCCCGAGGACAACCGCTACGAGATCCGGGACGGCGACCGCCTGCTCGGCGTCACCGCCTACCAGCGCCGCGGTGACCAGGTGGTGTTCACCCACACCGAGGTCGACAGCGACGAGGGGCACTCCGGGCTGGGCAGCACGCTGGTCCGCAGCGCCCTGGACGACGTGCGAGCGCAGGGCGGCACCGTCGTCCCGATGTGCTCGTTCGTGCGCGGCTGGATCGAGCGGCACCCCGAGTACCGGGACCTGGTCGCCGCCGAGTCCTGACGCGACCGGGTCGCCGCCGGGCCCTGACGGGACAGGGTCGCCGCTGAGTCCTGACGGGACAGGGTCGCCGCCGGGATCCCGAGGCCCCGGGGTCGCTGACGGGTCCAGAGGCCGGTGCAGGGGCGTGTGGGCCGCCTGAGAGGCTGGGGGCATGCGCGTCCTGGTCACCGGTTGGTTCAGCTTCGACGAGGTGATCGCCACCATCGGCGACGAGCTGGGGGCCGACGTCGTCGTCGGCTGGCTCGCCGAGGCCGGCATCGAGCACGACGTCGCCTGGGCGCCCTACCTGCAGCGCGGCCCGGACTGGCGGGAGCTCGACCCGGCCGACTACACCCACCTGGTCTTCGTGAGCGGCCCGCTCTCGGACACCCCGCTGCTGCGCGAGCTGACCGCCGCCTTCGCCGGTGCGCAGCGCTGGGCGGTCAACGTCTCGGTGGTCTCCGACGCCGGCCGGGCGCTGTTCCACCAGGTCTGGGAGCGGGACGCCCCGGGCATCTCCCGGCCGGACCTGGCCATCGGCACCACCACGCCGGACGTGCCCGTGGTGGCCGTCGCCTTCGCGCCGCCGCAGGAGGAGTACGGCGACCGCAGCCAGGCCGCCCAGGTGCGCGCGGCGATCGAGGGCTGGCTGGGTGCCCGGGCGATCCCGTGGTTCGAGCTGACCATGGACCTGTTCGAGAAGCCGCACGAGCGCTTCCCGCTGCAGGTGGAGGCGCTGATCCGCCGGGCCGACGTGGTGGTCAGCATGCGGCTGCACGCGCTGGTGCTCGGGCTGGCGCACGGGAAGCCGGTGATCGCCTGCGACGCCATCGCCGGTGGCGCCAAGGTGAGCGCGCAGGCGGCCGCGCTCGGCTGGCCGATCGTGCTGCGCGCCGGCGAGGTCGACCCGACCACCCTGGACGCCGCCCTGGAGCATGCGCTGTCGGGCACGCTGACCGCGGAGCTGGCCGGGGCGCAGGAGCGTGGTGCGGCGGGCAACGCCGCGGCGCGGGAGTGGTTCACCGGCCTGCTCGCCGGCTGACACCGGCGCCCGGACGGGTGTGACCCGGAGCACGTCTGGGCTAGCGTCGGGTCGCCACGACCGTCCGCCCCGGGAGGCCACCGTGCCGACTCCCACCCTGCGCCCCGACCCGGACGCCATCGACCCCGATGCGATCGACCTCGACGCCGTCGACCTGTCCGACCGGGTGTTCTGGGGCGAACCGCCGGAGGTGCGGCACGCCGTCCTCGACCGGCTGCGCCGGGAGCGCCCGTTCGCGTTCTTCGCCGAACCCGTCGTCCCCTTCATCGAGCCCGGCGCCGGCTACCACGCGGTGACCCGGTACGCCGACGTGGCGGCGACCAGCAGCCGGCCGGCGCTGTTCTCCTCGGGTGCCGGCGCGGTGTCGATCGCGGACATGCCCCCGGACCTCAACGAGTTCTACGGCTCGCTGATCAGCATGGACGGTGAGCCGACCGACCTGGCCGCGGTGGAGACGGCGGTGCGGGCCTGTCCGACCGGGGCCCTTCAGCTGCTCGACTGAGCCAGCGGTCGCAGGGCGGTGGCGAAGCGGAGTTCCACCTCCGCGGGCACCGGTCGCCGGCGGCGCAGCGCGGCGGGGAGCCGGCGGAGCACCCCGGCCAGGGCGGAGCGGGCGCCCCGGTCGTGCACGGCCCGGGACGCCAGCCGGCCGGTGGCGGTCAGTGCCACCGACAGCGGCCGGCGCAGCCAGTCGACCAGGACGTCGTTGCGGGTCTGCAGCGCCCAGCGCATGGGGCCCGGCTGGTCCGGGCCGGCCGGGTCGTGCCAGGCGGCGACGTCCTCGGCGAACACCAGCTGCCACCCCGCGGCGGCGAGGTCGAGGGCGAGCAGGTGCTCCTCGCCGCCGAAGAACAGGAACGGGGAGAAGCCGCCGACGGCCAGGTGGGCGTCCCGGCGGACCACGGCGGCGAACGCCGGGAAGCTCAGCACCAGCGGGCCGGCGGGGGAGCGGCCCAGCAGCTCGGCGCGGTGCTTGCCGGTGACGGCGTCCTCGCTGCCGTCGTGCGCCATCCGCACCCGGCCGACGACCACCGCCACCTCCGGGTGGGCGTCGAGGAGGTCGGCCGCCGCCTCCAGTGCGCCCGGCTCCCACCAGGAGTCGTCGTCGGCGAAGGCCACGTAGCGGGTGGCGGCACGCTGCACGCCGCGGTTGCGCGCCACCGCGCCGGCGTTGGCCGGGAGCTCGAGCACGTCGACCCGGGGACGGGCTGACCGGACGGCGTCGGCGGTGCCGTCGGCGGAGGCGTTGTCCACCACGATCACCGGAGGGCCGCCGGGGCAGTCGAGCCGGTCGAGCGAGCGCAGCAGCGACTCTCGCCGGTCCATGGTCGCGATGACGACGCTGACGCGGGGCTCACTCACGCCGAGGAGTTACCCGCCGGTCGGCCGCACGCACGTGGTGGCGAGGGGCGGCCGTGTGCGACCGGCCACGTCAGGCGGAGAGGGCGGTGCCGGCGTCGTCGAGGGACCCGGCGAGGTCGTCGAGCGGCAGGTCGAGTGCGCGGGCCAGAGCTGCGACCGTGAAGAAGGCCGGTGTCGGGACCCGGCCGGACTCGATCTTCCGCAGCGCCTCCAGGCTCACCCCGGACGCCGCGGCCACCTCACCGGGCGTGCGTGCACCGCGTGCCGCCCGCAGCACCGCCCCCAGCCGGCGGCCACGGTCGCGCTCGGCGGGGGTCAGCGGGGGGCGCACCATGGACGTGATAGTAATACCGGGATACCAATCCCGGAAGGAGTACAGATGATCGAGCTGCGCACACCCGGGGAGATCGACGCCATGCGCGCCGCCGGGGCGGTGGTCGCCGACATGCACGCCGCGGTGCACGCCCTGGCCGCGCCCGGGGTCCGGCTGACCGAGTTGGACGCCGTCGCCCGCCAGGTCCTCGCCGATGCCGGCGCGACCTCCCCGTTCCTCGGCTACGCACCGCTGCGCAGCACGCCGCCGTTCCCCGGTGTGCTCTGCCTGTCGGTCAACGACGTCGCGCTGCACGGCATCCCGACGTCCCAGGAGCTCGAGGACGGCGACCTGCTCAGCGTGGACGCCGGTGCCACCCTGGACGGCTGGGTGGGCGACGCTGCCCGCACCTACCCGATCGGCACGCCACGCCCGGAGGACCTGCAGCTGGTGGAGACCACCGAGCGGGCGTTGGCCGCCGGCATTGCCGCCGCGGTGGTCGGCAACAAGATCGGGGACATCTCGGCCGCGATCGGTGCGGTCGGCCGGGCGGGGGGGTGCGGCATCAACACCGACCAGGGCGGCCACGGCGTCGGCCGGTCCATGCACGAGGCGCCGAGCGTGCCCAACGAGGGCCGGGCCGGTCGCGGGGTGCCGCTGCGCGCCGGGCTGGTGATCGCCATCGAGCCGTGGTTCCTGGCCGGGGGCAGCGACGACTACCGGGTGGACGCCGACGGCTGGACCCTGCGCAGCGCCGACGGCAGCCGCGCGGCCCACGTCGAGCACACCGTGGCCGTCACCGCCGACGGCCCGAGGATCCTCACCGCCCCGCGCTGAGCCGCCGTCGTGCGCTCCCCGTCGGTCCCGTGACCCGGACACCGACGGCGAGCGCACGACGGCGTCCGGCCAGACCTCGACACAGAGGCAGCGCCGTTGGTCGCCCAGTGCGGTGTCCCGTGCCGGGAGACAGCACTGGGGGACCAACAGTGCGCGTCGGATCAGGACAGCGCCTGGTCCAGGTCGGCCAGCAGGTCGTCGACGTCCTCGATGCCGACGGACAGGCGGACCAGGTCGGCCGGCACCTCCAGCGGGGAGCCGGCGGCGCTGGCGTGGGTCATCCGGTGCGGGTGCTCGATCAGCGACTCCACGCCGCCCAGTGACTCGGCCAGGGTGAACAGCTGTGCGCGCTCGCACACCCGCAGCGCCGCCTCCTCGCCCGCCTTCAGCCGGAACGAGATCATCCCGCCGAAGCCGGACATCTGCTTCGCCGCGATGTCGTGGTTGCGGTGCTGCGGCAGCCCCGGGTAGAGCACGTCGCCCACCGCAGGGTGCGCCAGCAGCCACTCGGCGATCCGGCCGGCGTTCGCGCTGTGCCGGTCCATCCGGACGCCGAGGGTCTTCAGGCTGCGCAGCACCAGCCAGGCGTCGAACGGGCCGTTGACCGCGCCCATCGCGTTCTGGTGGTAGGCCAGCCGCTCGCCGAGCTCGGCGTCGGCGACCACCAGTGCCCCGCCCACGACGTCGGAGTGCCCGCCGAGGTACTTCGTCGTGGAGTGCACGACGACGTCGGCGCCCAGCGTCAGCGGCTGCTGCAGGTAGGGGCTGGCGAAGGTGTTGTCGACGACCAGCAGCGTCCCGGAGGCGTGCACGATCTCGGCCAGCGCGGCGATGTCGGAGACGTTGAGCAGCGGGTTGCTGGGCGTCTCGCACCAGACCACCCGGACGTTCTCCGGCGCGACGGCGGCCCGGACGGCGTCGAGGTCGTTGAGGTCGACCGGGGTGTGCGTGACGCCCCACGGCTCGAGCACCCGGGAGATCAGCCGGTAGGTGCCGCCGTAGGCGTCGCCGCCGAGCACCACCTGGTCACCCGGCCGGCACACGGTGCGCAGCAGGGTGTCCTCGGCGGCCAGCCCGGAGGCGAACGTCATCCCGCGGGTGCCCTGCTCCAGCGAGGCCAGCGCGGTCTGCAGGGTGTCCCGGGTGGGGTTGGCGCTGCGGCTGTACTCGTAGCCGCCGCGCAGCCCGCCGACGCCGTCCTGCTTGTAGGTGGTGGTGAGGTGCACCGGCGGGATGACCGCGCCGGTGGCCGGGTCGGGCTCCTGCCCGGCGTGGATCGCCCGGGTGTTGAAGCCGGTCACGACTGCGCCGCCGGGGTCGGGATGTCGACCAGGTGGCCCAGCACGTCCTGGCGGGTGACCACGCCGGCCGGCTTGCCGTCGACGTGCACCAGCAGGGCGTCGGCGTCACCCAGGGCCCCGACCGCGGCCGAGACCGGCTCGCCGGAGCCGATGATCGGCAGCGGGGGCGACATGTGCCGCTCCACCGGGTCGGCGAGCGTGGCGCGGCCGGTGAACAGGGCGTCCAGCAGCGTCTTCTCGGCGACCGAGCCGACCACCTCCCCGGCGGTCACCGGGGGCTCGGCCTTGACCACCGGCAGCTGGCTCACCCCGTACTCGCGCAGGATGTCGATCGCGTCGCGCACCGTCTCGTTCGGGTGGGTGTGCACCAGGTCCGGCGTCTCGCCCGCCTTCGCCGACAGCAGCTCACCGACGGTCTCCCCGCCGGACTCGGTCAGGAAGCCGTAGTCGGCCATCCACTGGTCGTTGAAGATCTTGTTCAGGTAGCCGCGGCCGCCGTCGGGCAGCAGCACCACCAGGACGTCGTCCTTGGTCAGCCGCTCGGCCACCCGCAGGGCCGCCACGACGGCCATCCCGCAGGAGCCGCCGACCAGCAGCCCCTCCTCGCGGGCCAGCCGCCGGGTCATCGCGAAGGAGTCGCCGTCGGAGACCGCGACGATCTCGTCGGCGATCGACTTGTCGTAGGCCTCGGGCCAGAAGTCCTCCCCGACGCCTTCGACCAGGTACGGCCGGCCGGTGCCGCCGGAGTAGACCGAGCCCTCCGGGTCCGCGCCGATCACCTGCACCCGGCCGCCGCTGGCCTCCTTGAGGTAGCGGCCGACGCCGGAGATGGTGCCGCCGGTGCCCGCGCCGGTGACGAAGTGGGTGATCTTCCCCTCGGTCTGCGTCCAGATCTCCGGCCCGGTCGTCTCGTAGTGCGACCGGGGGTTGTTCGGGTTGGCGTACTGGTCGGCCTTCCAGCCACCCTCGGTCTCCCGGGCCAGCCGGTCGGAGACCGAGTAGTAGGAGCGCGGGTCGGCCGGGTCGACGGCGGTGGGGCAGACGTGCACCTCGGCGCCGTAGGCCTTGAGCACGTTGATCTTCTCCTGGCCGACCTTGTCCGGGCACACGAAGATGCACTTGTAGCCGCGTGTCTGGGCGACGATGGCCAGGCCGATGCCGGTGTTGCCGCTGGTCGGCTCGATGATCGTGCCGCCCGGCTGGAGGGCCCCGGACGCCTCGGCGGCCTCGATCATCCGCACCGCGATCCGGTCCTTCACCGAGCCGCCGGGGTTGACGTACTCGACCTTGGCCAGCACCAGCGGCGCGTCCGGGCCCAGGTGGGCGGTGACGGAGTTGAGCCGGACCAGCGGGGTGTCGCCGATGAGCTCGACGACGGACTCGGCGTACTGCACGGGGTCTCCTGCTCTGCGGGTGGGCCGGCGGCGGATCGCGCGCACCGGCTGACCCGACCATCCCACCAGACGCCCGCGGAGGCATCAGGGTGGCAGGTGGCGCCCGGACCGGCTCGGTGTGCGGTTGGTCCCTTTACGGCGTATACCCTCGTCCGGCCGGTCGGGCCTGCCCCCGGCGAGGCGGACGTCGAACCAACGGCCCACCCGCCGCTGTGGAGAGGGACCCCCGAGACGATGACCGAGAGCCTTGGCGCCCTGCACCAAGAGCTGGCGGGCGTCGTCCTCGTGGGGCGGGAGCTGCCCGAGGTGTTGACCGAGATCGTCCAGATCTCCCACCGTGCGATCCCCGGTGCCGAGGCCACCTCGATCACGCTGATCCGTGACGAGCGTGCCTTCACCGCTGCCTATGACGGGCAGATCGCGATGGACGCCGATGAGCTGCAGTACGAGCGCGGGTACGGCCCGTGCCTCGACGCGGGGCGGTCCGGGGAGGTCTTCCTCGTGGAGGACATGCGGCACGAGGACCGCTGGCCCGACTACGCGCGGCAGGTCGCGGGGCTGGGGGTGTACAGCTCGCTGTCGATCCCGCTGCCGTTCCAGGGCGCGACGATCGGGGCGCTGAACAACTACGCCCGCCGGCCGGGGGCCTTCGGTGCCGCCGACGTCGCGATCGGCGAGGAGGTCGCGGCCTTCGTCGCGATCGCCGTGGGCAACGCCGAGGCCGCGGCCCGGGCGACCGACGACGTGGCGAACATGCGCCAGGCGATGGCCTCCCGTGCGGTGATCGAGCAGGCCAAGGGCATCCTGATGGAGCGGTACAAGGTCACCTCGGAGCAGGCCTTCACCCTGCTGACCCACGCCTCGCAGCGCAGCAACGTCAAGCTCCGCGACATCGCCGAGGAGCTCACCGCCACCGGGGTGCTGCGCGGCAGCTGAGCCGGCGCGCGAGGACCTCCGGCCGAGGCCATGATCGGGCCATGGCGCAGCGACCCGGCAGGCGGTGACCGGCAGCCGATGACCGTCGTCCTCGGTGCGGACCTGGGCACCAGCGGCCTGAAGCTCGCCGCCCTCGACCCGGACGGCGCGGTGGTGGCCGAAGTCGAGGCGGCCTACCCGGTCGATCGGCCGCGGCCGGGCTGGGCGCAGGCCGAGGTGTCCGGCTGGCGGCGCGCGCTGGACGGCGCCCTGGTCGAGCTGGCCGGGCAGCTGGGCGGCCGCCGGGTGAGGGCGCTGGGGCTGGCCGGGCAGATGCACGGCGCCGTCCTGGTCGACGCGGACGGGACGGCGCTGGCCCCCGCGCTGCTGTGGCCCGACCGCCGCGCGGCGGGCGAGCTGGACCGCTGGCGGCAGCTGCCGGCGGCGGACCGGGCGGCGCTGGCGAACCCGCTGGCCCCCGGGATGACCGGGCCGATGCTGGCGTGGCTGGCTCGGCACCGGCCGGAGCTCGTGGCGCAGGCGGCGGCGGTGCTGCTGCCCAAGGACGCCGTGCGGGCCACCCTCGTCCCCGGTGCCGACCCGGCGGTCACCGATCGCAGCGACGCCACGGCCACGCTGCTGTGGGACGTCCCCGGTGAGCGCTGGTCGGCCCCGGCCGTCGCGGCCGCCGGCGTGGACGCCGCCCTGCTGCCGGCGGTGCGGCCGGGGCACGAGGTGGTCGGCACGGCCCGGCTGCCGGTGGGCGAGGTGCCGGTGGTGGTCGGCGGCGCGGACACCCCGCTGGCGCTGCTGGCCGCCGGTACCCGGGCCGGCACGCAGGTCAACCTGGGGTCCGGCGCGCAGGTGCTCCGGCCGGGGGTACCCGCGCGGCCCGCGCCGGACCCGGTCGTCCACTGCTTCGCCGACGCCGAGGACGGCTGGTACGCGATGGCCGCGCTGCAGAACGCCGGCACCGCGTGGGCCTGGGTGCAGTCGGTGCTCGGCCTGGACTGGGCGGCGTTCGCCGGCAGCCTCGACGCGTCGCCGCCGGGGGCCGGCGGCGTGGTCTTCCGCCCTTTCCTCACCGGCGAGCGGGGCGGGGTGGCCGGCCCGACCGACCGTGGCGGCTGGTCCGGGCTGTCGGCCGACACGACCCGGGCGGACCTGGCCCGGGCCGCGCTGGAGGGCGTCGCCTGCGCCGTGGCCGTCGGGCTCGACCTGCTCGGCCCGGACGGTGACGAGGTGGTCGTGCTCACCGGCGGTGGGGCCCGCGACGACGGCGTCCAGCAGGTGCTGGCCGACGTGCTGGGCCGGGCGGTGCAGCACGTGCAGGTGCGCAGCGCCTCGGCCGCCGGGGCCGCGGTGCTCGCCGCCCGTGGGGTGGGGGAGCAGCTGACCCCGCAGCGGGTGGTCGGGCCCGTCGTCGAGCCTCGGGGCCCGGCGATGCAGGAGGTCCGGGAACGGTGGGGCCGGGCTCCCGGCTGAGCCCCGGCCGACGCGCGGAACGCCGGGCGCGCCGGCACCGTTGACGCGATGAGCGGAGCCCACCGGGGCTCCCCGGACGACCAGGGGGTGGGCGCGTCATGGCGTCGCTGATGAACAAGGTCATGCAGTTCGCGAACAGCCCGAAGGGCAAGCAGGTCATCCGTCAGGCGACGGAGAAGGCCCAGCAGCTGGCCAGTGACCCGAAGAACCGCGCCAAGATCGACGACGTGCGGCGCCGGCTGCAGGGTGGCCGCGGCGGCTCGGGCCCGGTGCGCTGACCGGTCCGGCTCACACCGACGGTGCTCGTCCCTCCCGGGGGGCGAGCGCCGTCAGCACGTCGGGGTGCAGGACGCCGTTGCTGGCCACGGCGCTGCCGCCGGCCGGCCCGGCGTTGCCGTCCAGGTCGCTGAAGGTGCCGCCGGCCTCGCGGACGATCACGTCGAGCGCGGCCAGGTCCCACAGCGAGACCTCCGGCTCGCAGGCCACGTCGACGGCGCCCTCGGCCACCATCATGTAGCTCCAGAAGTCGCCGTAGGCGCGGGTGCGCCACACCGCCCGGGTCAGGTCCAGGAACGGGTCGAGCCGGCCACGCTCCTCCCAGCCGGACAGGCTGGAGTAGGACAGGCTCGCGTCGGCCAGGCTGCCGACCCGGGAGACGGTGCAGCGGGTGGCGTTCTCCAGCCGCCGCCCGGTCCAGGCGCCGGTGCCGGCCGCCGCCCACCAGCGCCGGTTCAGCGCCGGCGCCGACACCAGGCCGGCCACCGGCACGTCGCCGTCCAGCAGCGCGATCAGCGTCGCCCACACGGGCACCCCGCGGACGAAGTTCTTCGTGCCGTCGATCGGGTCGATGACCCACCGTCGGTCGCCGCGGCCGGTGCTGCCGAACTCCTCGCCGAGCACCGCGTCCCGGGTGCGGGCCCGGGCCAGCGTGCTGCGCAGCTGCTCCTCGACGGCGCGGTCGGCGTCGGTGACCGGGGTCAGGTCCGGCTTGGTCTCCACCTCGAGGTCCTGCGCCCGGAACCGGTCCAGGCTGATCGCGTCCGCCTGGTCGGCCAGCACGTGGGCCAGCCGCATGTCCTCGTTGTACCCCCGCTGGCCAGCCGTCATGACCCGAACCTAGCGGTCGGGGGCCACCCGGCCCCCGACCGCCGCCGGTGACGTGCTGGAACGGCTCCCTCGCAACAGCCTCGTGACGCGCTGGGACGGCCCCCTTCCAGGGGCCCGCCCCGAGCGTGCGAAGGGTGGGGAGGAAGAGGGCCCTTCCTCAGTCGAAGACGGCCTTGCTCACCGCCGCGGGGGTGTCGTACTCCTGGTCGTCGATGCCCTTGAGGGCCTCGAGGACGTCGTCGCTGCCGCCGTGGGACTCGGCGTGGGCGACCACGTCGTCCTTCTTCGCCGGGTAGTCGATGCCGGACAGGGCCTTCTGGATGTCGATCGGGCTCACCATGACCGGCCACCTACCCCGCGGCCGCTGCGGCGATGCGTCTGCGTGCCCGGATACCGTCGGGGGATGGAGGCAGGGACGATCGTCGGGCTGCTCGCGGACCCGGCGCGGCTGAAGGTGGTCGCGGCCCTGGCGCTCGGCGCCGGCACGATCGAGGACGTCGCCGGGGTCTCCGGCCTGTCGCTGAAGGACGTCGCGCTGGCCGCCCGCCGGCTGGCCCGCGCCGGGCTGGTCCACCGGGACGGGCACGCGCTGGCCCTGCACACCGAGCAGTTCGGTGCCGCCGCCCGGGCCGCTGCCGCCACCGCACCGCCGGTCGAGCCGCTGTCGGCGGACCCGGAGCAGGACGCGGTGCTGCGGGCCTTCCTGCGGGACGGGCGACTGGTCTCCGTCCCGACCCAGCGGAGCAAGCGGCTGGTGGTGCTGGAGCACCTGGTGCACGTGTTCGAGGTCGGCGTCCGGTACCCCGAGCGGGAGGTCAACGCGCTGCTGGCCGCCTGGCACCCCGACGTGGCCGCGCTCCGCCGATATCTGGTGGACGAGGGGCTGCTGACGCGTGAGTCGGGGGTCTACTGGCGCAGCGGCGGCTACGTCGAGGTCTGAGTCCGGCCGGGACACCGGGTGCCCGGGCGGAGAACGGGAGGAACCAGGGTGCGCAGGCAGGTGTTCGCCTTCTCGGGCGTGCTGACGCCCCAGCCGGGCGAGCGGGGTAACCGGCCGCTGCTGGAGCACGTGCTCGCGCTCGGTGCGGCGCGACGGCAGACGGAGGGCCCGGTGCGGCTCTGCTACGTGCCGACGGCGGTGGGCGACGACCCGGCCGCGGTCTCGGCCTACCAGCGGGTCTTCGGCGGCCGGGACGACGTCGTGCTCAGCGTGCTGACGCTGTTCCCGCAGCCGAGCGTGCCCGACGTGCGCAGTCACCTGCTCACCCAGGACGTCGTCCTGGTCGAGGGCGGCAGCGTGGTGAACCTGATGGCGGTCTGGCGGGCGCACGGCCTCCCCGACGCGCTGCGGGAATGCTGGGACGCCGGGGTCCTGCTGGCCGGCCCGAGCGCGGGCAGCCTCTGCTGGCACGCGGGCGGGCCGACCGACGCCTGGTCGGCGCGGCTGGCGCCGTTCACCGAGGGGTTGGGGCTGCTGCCGCACAGCAACGCGGTGCACGACGACTCCGCCGAGCAGCCGCGCCGGGCGGCGTACCGCCGGATGGTGGCGGCGGGGGAGCTGCCCGGCGGTCTGGCCACCGAGGACGGGGTCGGCCTGCACTACCTGGGCACCGAGCTGGTCGAGGCGGTGACCGTCCGTCCCGGCGCCCGCGCCTGGCGCGTCGACCCCGACGGCGCCGGCGGCGTCCTCGAACGGCCGATCACCCCGCGGGCCATCTGACCGTCCTCCCGACTGTCGACCTGACGACGTCAGGCCCACGGCCCAGAAGTCGTCAGGTCAGCACTCGCTGCTGCCCGGCCCCCCGCAGGTCCCCGCCCCGAGCTTGGTGACGTGCTGGAACGGCCCCCTTGCAGGGGCCCGCGCCGAGCGGAGCGAGGGGTGGGGGGGTCCTTCTTCAGTGGCCAGGGGCGAGCTGGCCGACAGCGGTGAGGAGCCGGCGGAAGCTGGCCAGGCGCTCACTCCGGGCGGGCGGTCCGGCGGCGGCCCACGGGTCGAGCGCGCAGCCGGGGTCCTCGGCGGTGTGCCCGCACATCGGCGGGCAGTCGGCCGAGGCCTCGGCCAGGTCGTCGAAGGCGGCGAGGACGTCGCCGGCGGTGACGTGCGCCAGGCCGAAAGAGCGGATCCCGGGAGTGTCGATGAGCGTGCCGCCGCCGGGCAGGTCCAGCAGCACCGCCGAGGACGACGTGTGCCGGCCCTTGCCGATCTTGCTGACGTCGCCGGTGGCCCGGAAGGCGCCGGGCACCAGCCGGTTGAACAGCGTCGACTTGCCGACGCCGGACTGCCCGACCAGCACGCTCGTCTTGTCGCGGAGCCTGGCCACCAGGTCCTCCAGCGGCGCGGCGGGGGACATCGGCACCGCGTCGACCTCCAGGCCGGCGTAGCGGTCCAGCAGCGGCTGGGCGCTGGCCAGGTCGTTCTTGGTCAGCACCAGCAGCGGCTCGAGCCCACCGGCGTAGGCGGCGACCAGGCAGCGGTCGAGGAACCCCAGCGCGGGCTCGGGGTCGGCGATCGAGGTCACGACCACCAGCTGGTCGGCGTTGGCGACCACGATCCGCTCGGTCGGGTCGGTGTCGTCGGCGGTGCGGCGCAGCGAGGTGACCCGGTCGGCGATGGTGACGATCCGGGCCAGGCTGTCGGTGCGCCCGGAGGTGTCGCCCACCACCCGCACCCGGTCACCGACCACCACGCCGTGCTTGCCCAGCTCCCGGGCACGCATCGCGGTCACCTCGACCGGGCTGCCCTCGGGGCCCTGCACGCGGACGGTCATCCGGCCGCGGTCGACGGCGACCACCAGCCCGGGCACGGCCTCCTCGTGCGCCGGCCGGGTGCGGGTGCGCGGGCGGGAGCCGTGCTTGGTGGGCCGGACCCGGACGTCGTCCTCGTCGGACCGCTTGTCCATCCGGCGGCTCATCGGAGGCCCGTCCCGCGGGTCATCGTCGCGCTCCGGCGGTCAACGGGCCACCCCGGCCGGTGCGCCGAGCAACCCGGCCCAGCGCTCGCGGAAGTCCGGCAGCGTCTTGGCGACCGCGCCGGGGTCGGTGACCTCGACGCCGTCGACGGCCAGCCCGAGCAGCGCGGCGGCGTGCACCATCCGGTGGTCGGCGTAGGAGTCCAGCCGGGCCGGACGCCGCGGGCCGGGGGTGATCACCAGGCCGTCGGGCAGCTGCTCGACCCGGGCACCGACGGCGCTGAGCACCTCGTCGAGGGCCTGCAGCCGATCGGTCTCGTGCCCGCGCAGGTGCGCGATGCCGGTCAGCCGGGAGGTGCCGTCGGCCAGCGCGCAGAGCGCGGCGAGCACCGGGGTGAGCTCGCCGACCTCGCCGAGGTCGGCCTCCAGCGGGGTGATCCGCGGGCCGCCGGTGACCTGCAGCCCCTCGTCGGTGCGCCGGACCCCGGCGCCCATGGCGGTGAGCAGCCGGTCGAGCTGGGCGCCGGGCTGGGTGGTGTCGCCCGGCCAGTCGCGGACGGTCACCCGCCCGCCGGTCACCAGTGCGGCGGCCAGGAACGGCGCCGCGTTGGAGAGGTCGGGCTCGACGACGCGGTCGAGCGCGGCGATCGGGCCCGGTGCCACCCGCCAGCCGCCGTCGGTCCCGGTGACCTGCACCCCGTGCTCGGCCAGCGTGCGGACGGTCATCGCCACGTGCGGCATCGAGGGGAGGGTGCCGGCCACGGTCAGGTCGATCCCGGCGCCGAACCGCGCGGCGGCCAGCAGCAGCCCGGAGACCACCTGGCTGGACTCGCTCGCGTCCACGGTCACCGCGCCGCCGCGGACCGCTCCGGTGCCGTGCACGGTGAACGGCGCCCGGCCGCGGCCGCCGTCCTCGACCTCGACGCCCAGGTCGCGGAGCCCGGCGATCAGCCCGGCGTTCGGCCGCTCGCGCAGCCGCGGGTCGCCGTCCAGCCGGACCGGGCCGGTGGCCAGCGCGGCCACCGGGGGAAGGAAGCGCAGCACCGTCCCGGCCAACCCGGCGTCGACCTCGGCCGGTCCGCGCAGCTCGGCGGGGGTGACCAGCCAGTCGTCGCCGTCGGCGTCGATGCGCACGCCCAGCGCGCGGAGCCCGGCGGCCATCAGCTCGGTGTCCCGGGCGCGCAGCGGGCGGACCAGCCGGCTCGGCCCGTCGGCGACTGCGGCCAGCACGAGCGCGCGGGCGGTGATCGACTTCGAGCCGGGCAGGGTGACGACGGCGTCCACGGGGGCGTCGCGCGACGGCGTCCGCCAGACCTCGAGCATGCCGCTCATCCTGCCCTGCCGGGCGTCGTCCGGACCGGCTGCCCGCCGCCGGGCCGGCTCCGGGGGCTGCCGCGGCGGCCCCCGGAGACCGCCGTCAGCCGCCGACGTGCTGGGCGGGGGCCGCCTGCTTCTTCGGCGGCATGGTGCGCACCAGCCGGCGGTTGGCGAATTCGAACATGCCCAGCTCGGACAGCTCCCGGCCGTAGCCGGACCGCTTCACCCCACCGAAGGGCAGCTCGGGGGAGGACCCCGACGGCTGGTTGATCCAGACCATCCCGGACTCCAGCCGGTCGGCGACCTCGCGGGCCCGCTCGGTGTCGCCGCTGTAGACCGCCGCGGACAGCCCGAAGTCGCTGTCGTTGGCCAGTGCGACCGCCTCGTCGGCGTCCTTGGCCCGGTAGACGACGGCGGCCGGGCCGAAGAGCTCCTCGTGGTAGGCGCGCATCTCCGGGGTGACGTCGGCCAGCAGCGTCGCCTGGACGAAGGCGCCGTCGTGCTCGGGGCGGCTGCCGCCGGCGAGCACGGTGGCGCCCTTGTCCACGGCGTCGGAGATCTGCGCGGCGAGGTCCTGCGCGGCCCGCTCGGTGGACAGCGGGCCCAGCGTCGTCGCCGGGTCGGCCGGGTCGCCGGGGGTGAAGGTGCCGAACGCCTGCTGCAGCCCGGCGACGACCTCGTCGTAGACGTCGTCGAGCACGATGATCCGCTTGGCGGCGATGCAGGCCTGGCCGGTGTTGGCCATCCGGGCCATGGTGGCGGCCTTCACGGTGCGGCCCAGGTCGGGGGCGTCGAGCACGATGAACGGGTCGCTGCCGCCCAGCTCCAGCACCGACTTCTTCAGGTGCTTGCCGGCGAGGGCGGCCACGCTCGACCCGGCCCGCTCGCTGCCGGTCAGCGTCACGCCCTGCACCCGCCGGTCGGCGATGACCTGCTCGACGTCGGCGATCCGCAGGAACAGGTTGGTGTAGACGCCCTCGGGCGCCCCGGCGTCGCGGAACAGCTGTTCCAGGGCGAGGGCGCACTGCGGGTTGTTCTCCGCGTGCTTGAGCAGGATCGTGTTGCCCAGGGTCAGGTTCGGCCCGGCCACCCGCACCACCTGGTACAGCGGGTAGTTCCACGGCTCGATCGCCAGCAGGACGCCGACCGGCTCGTTGACGACCTCGGCCTCGCCGCCGCCCATCACGTCGATCGGCTTCGGCTCCAGGAACCGCGGGCCGTTGGTGGCGTAGTACTCCAGGATGCTGGCCGCGAGCTGCACCTCCCCGGCGGCCTCCTGGATCCGCTTGCCCATCTCGCGGGTGATCAGCGCGGCGAGCTCGTCCTGCCGCTCACGCATCAGCTCGGCGGCCCGGCCGACGACGGCGGCGCGCTCGGCCACCGACCGGCGGCGCCACTCGCCGAAGGCCGCGTGGGCCCGCTCGACCACGCCGTCGACGGCGTCGGTCTCCAGGAAGGGGAACTCGCGCTCGGTCTCCCCGGTGTAGGGGTTCACCGTGGCATAGGGGCGGGCCCCCGCGTCGCTCGCGGTCTTCGGCTGCTCGGTCGAGGGAGCCTGGGTGGTCGTCACGTGATGTGCCCTCCGTGGTGCGTCGTCGCGGTTCGTCGGGTCTGCTGCCCCCGTCCTACCCCTCCCCGGTGCCCTCGTGCACCCCGGAGCTCCCGGCGGCTGCCGGAGCAGGACGTCGGTGGCCGCCCCTACGCTCGCAGTGGGCCGCCCTCCCCGCGGGCGTCCGGGGAGGAGAGCGCCGTGTGTGGTCGCTACGCCGCCAGCCGTCGTCCCGAGGACCTGGTGCTGGAGTTCGAGGCCGTCGTCGCCGAGGGGCAGTCGCCGCTGCCGGCCGACCACAACGTCGCCCCCACCAAGGACGTGTACGTGGTCCGGCACAAGAAGGAGCGGGACGCCGAGGGCGCGCTCACCGGCGGCGGGCACCGCGAGCTGCGGGCGGTCCGCTGGGGGCTGGTGCCCTCCTGGGCCAAGGACGTCTCGATCGGCAACCGGATGCTCAACGCCCGGGTGGAGTCGCTGACCGAGAAGCCGGCGTTCCGCACGGCGGCGGCGACCCGGCGCTGCCTGGTGCCCGCCGACGGCTGGTACGAGTGGGCGCCCCGGCAGGACCGGCCGGGCAAGCAGCCCTTCTACGTCACCCCGGCCGACGGCGCCGGCCTGGCCTTCGCCGGGCTCTGGGAGGTGTGGGGGCAGGCTGCGGACCGGCTCTACACCTGCACCGTGGTCACCGCGCCGGCGGTCGGCGCGCTCGCCGAGGTGCACCCGCGGATGCCGCTGGTGCTGCCCCGCGACAGCTGGGCCGACTGGCTCGACCCGGCCCAGCAGGACGTCGCCGCGCTGGCCGAGCCGACCCCGGCCGAGGTCGTCGAGCGGCTGGAGATCCGCCCGGTCGGCCCGGCGGTGGGCAACGTGGCCAACAACGGGCCGCAGCTGACCGCCCGGGTCGAGTCGGTCAGCGAGCCCGCCGACCAGCCGGCCCTGTTCTGACCGTCCCCCGATCCACGAGGTGAGCCCGCTGGACCCCGACCCGACCGCCCCGACCGCATCGGCCGACCCGTCGCCCGCCCCCGGGTCCCGGGCGCTGCCCGACTGGATCGCCGCGGGCGTCACCTTCCTGTCCTCCGGGGCGGTGCTGGTGCTGGAGATCGTCGGTCTCCGGCTGATCGCGCCCTACGTCGGCATCACCCTGCAGACCAGCACCGCGGTGATCGGGTTCGCCCTCGCCGCGATCGCGGTCGGTGCCTGGGCCGGGGGTGTGACCGCCGACCGCACCGACCCCCGCCGGCTGATCGCGCCGCTGATGGTCGCCGGCGGTGCGCTGGTGGTCGCGGTGCTGCCGCTGGTCCGGTTCGCCGGGGAGCTGCTCACCGGCGCCGCCGCGGGCAACGTGCTGCTGCTGGCCGCGGTCGCCGTCGTCGTGCCCGCCGCGCTGCTGTCCGCCGTCCCGCCGATGGTGGTCGCGCTGCAGCTGGGCAGCCTGGCCCAGACCGGCTCGGTCGTCGGGCGACTGTCGGGCATCGGCACCATCGGCGGCATCGTGGCCACGTTCGCCACCGGCTTCGTGCTGGTGGCGGTGCTGCCCAGCAGCGTGATCCTGGTCGGCACCGGCCTGCTCGTCGTCGTGGTCGGGGTGGCGCTGTCGTTCCTGCTGCGACGCCGGACGCCGGGCGTGGCCGGCCGGCTGCCGGTCGGGTTGCTGGCCCTGGCCGTCGCCGCCCCGGTGCTGGCGGCCGTGGCGCCGACGCCCTGCGAGCGGGAGACCGCCTACCACTGCGCCCGGGTGGTGGCCGACCCCGAGCGGGACACCGGGCGGGTGCTGCTGCTGGACACCCTGCGGCACTCCTACGTCGACCTGGCCGACCCGACCCACCTGGAGTTCACCTACGTCCAGGCGATCGCCTCGGTCACCGACGCGATCGCACCGGCCGGTCAGCCGATCTCGGCGCTGCACGTGGGTGGGGGAGGGCTGACCCTGCCCCGCTACCTGGCGGAGGTGCGGCCGGGCACGGAGAGCCTCGTGCTGGAGGTCGACCCCGGGGTCGTCGAGATCGACGAGCAGGAACTGGGCCTGGAGACGTCCGCGGAGCTGCGGGTGCGGGTCGGCGACGCGCGGGTGGGGCTGGACGACGAGGCCGCGGGCGGGCGCGACCTGGTGGTCGGCGACGCGTTCGGCGGGTTGTCGGTGCCGTGGCAGCTCACCACCGTCGAGGCGCTGCAGCTGGTCGACGACGCGCTCGCCGCCGACGGCGTCTACGCGGTCAACCTCATCGACCACCCGCCGCTGTCGTTCGTCCGGGCGGAGCTGGCGACGATGCGGCAGGTCTTCGACCACGTGCTGCTGCTGGCCCGCGCACCGGTGCTGGCCGGGGAGGACGGTGGCAACGTGGTCGCAGTGGCCTCCCAGCGCCCGCTGCCCGCGACGGAGATCGCCGCAGCGATGGCCGACCGGGGGCTCGCCTGGCAGGTGGCCGAGGGGGCGGAGCTGGACGAGTTCGTCGGGGACGCCGGTGTGCTCACCGACGACTTCGCGCCGGTCGACCAGCTGCTCACCCCCTACCCGAGCGCGGCCCGCTGACCCCGGCCCGCGTGCCGGGGTCGGTCACCAGCGGGTGACGGCGGCGGTGCGCGCCCGGGTGAGCCGCACCAGGTCCGCCGGCGGCAGCTCGACCTGGAGCCCGCGCCGCCCCGCGCTGACCAGCACCGTGCCGAAGGCCAGCGCGCTGTCGTCCACCACGGTCGGCAGCGCCTTCCGCTGGCCGAGCGGGCTGATCCCGCCGCGCACGTAGCCGCTGCTCCGCTCGGCGTCGCCCGGGTCGGCCATGGCGGCCTTCCGCCCACCCGCGGCGGCGGCCAGCGCCTTGAGGTCCAGCTGGCCGCCGACCGGGACGACGGCGACGGTCAGCGCGCCGTCGACCCGGGTGACCAGGGTCTTGAACACCTGCGCCGGATCGGCCCCCAGCGCCGCCACGGCGACGCCGCCCCAGCCGTGTCCGTCGGCGCCGTCGGCCGGGTCGTACTCGTGCAGGGAGAACGGGACCCGGGCCTTCTCCAGGGCCCGCACCGCGGGTGTTGCCGCCACGGCGCAGCAGCCTAGGCCCGCCTGGCCGGACGGCGATCGAAGGCCGCATCGGGGAATCGAGCCCGGGTGGGTGCCGTTGCACCGACCGTGAGCAGCACAGTCCCGGGTGCCCCGGCGCGCACCGCGCGCGGATCCGCGCCCGACCGCCGTCCCCCCGGCCGACCTGTCCGTTCCCGGCTAGGATCGACCGACGTGGTCGTCCGCTCCCGGGCGCCGCAGAGAGGACGGTCGGTGCCCGAAGATCCCGCTGTCGACAGCCCCGTCGTCGAGACGGGCGCACCCGAGCAGACCCCCGAAGCGCGCGCCGACGGCAGCCGCGCCGAGCTCGCCGAGACCAGGGCCCAGCGCGACGCCCGGTTCGAGCGGGACGCCCTGCCGTTCCTGGACCAGCTGTACCCGGCGGCGCTGCGGATGACCCGCAACCCCTCCGACGCCGAAGACCTGGTGCAGGAGACGTTCGTCAAGGCGTACTCCGCCTTCCACCAGTTCGCCGAGGGCACCAACCTCAAGGCGTGGCTGTACCGGATCCTGACGAACACCTACATCAACAGCTACCGCAAGAAGCAGCGGCAGCCGCAGCAGTACCCCACCGAGCAGGTGCAGGACTGGCAGCTCTACGCCGCCGAGGAGCACACCTCCAGCGGGCTGCGGTCGGCTGAGATCGAGGCGCTGGACCACCTGCCGGACTCCGACATCAAGGAGGCGCTGCAGCAGCTGCCGGAGGACTTCCGGCTGGCTGTCTACCTCGCCGACGTGGAGGGGTTCGCCTACAAGGAGATCGCCGA
The DNA here is from genome assembly GCF_947486615.1 of uncultured Modestobacter sp. GTDB lineage: Bacteria > Actinomycetota > Actinomycetes > Mycobacteriales > Geodermatophilaceae > Modestobacter. The sequence goes on along the minus strand of NZ_CANKUD010000002.1, from coordinate 107,124 downwards.
GATCATGGGCACGCCCATCGGCACGGTGATGTCCCGCCTGCACCGCGGCCGTCGCGGTCTGCAGAAGCTGCTGGCCGACTACGCCCGTGAGCGCGGCTTCGTCCGCGCCGGGGCCGCGGAGGAGGCGACCCGCTCATGAGCACCGACGCTCACGAGACCGGCCACCAGGACGACATCAACTCCTGCGACGACGTCCTGTCGCACGTGTTCGAGTTCCTCGACCACGAGACCGACGACGCCCGCCGCGCGGTCATCGCCGAGCACCTCGAGGACTGCTCGCCCTGCCTGCGCCAGTTCGGCATCGAGCAGGAGTTCAAGGCCCTGGTCCGGCGCCGCTGCGGCGGTGACCCCACCCCGGTGGGCCTGCGTGACCGGATCAAGGTGCAGCTGACCAGCGTCTCCTTCGAGGAGGACGGCACCCAGGTGCGGGTCGAGCGGGCCAGCGTCGAGACCTACACCGAGCGGCTCCCGGAGGAGCGCAGCTAGGCCGTCGCGCGACCCAGCACGACGAAGAGGCCCCGTCCTCTGCATCCGAGACCGCTCGGGTGCAGAGGACGGGGCCTCTTCGGTGTGGTCAGGCGTTGGGGCGCTTGCCGTGGTTGGCGCCGCTCTTCTTACGGGCGCGCCGCTTGCGTCCACGCTTGGACATCGCTGCCCTCCTCTCACGTGCTCTCGGTGGGGCCGTGCTCCCCGGCGGGCCGTGCGCTCGTCGGGGCCGTGCCCAGCTGCTCATCGAGCCGGCGCGGGGCCCCCGCGGGATGCGGGGTGCCCCTCGACCGGCCAAGCTGACCCTGCAAGGGTCTCACGGGTCGGCATGCGTCCGTGCGAGGTGCACGGGCGGCTCAGGGGCCGGGGAGTCCGGCGGGAGCCGGGGACGGGGGACGACGTGGTCCAGGCAGTGCAGAGCGTGCTGGTCGCCGGCCGGGGGCCGATGGCCTGCGCGGTGATCCGCGCCTGCGGGCGCCTGGGCGTGAAGTCGGTGGCGGTGTGCTCAGAGGCCGAGCGCGACGCCCGGCACGTGCGGATGGCCGACGAGTCGGTGCTGCTCGGGCCGGCGCCGGCCACCGAGTCCTACCTGGACGAGCGCCGCCTGGTCGAGGCCGCCCGCCGCACCCGCGTCGACGCCGTCCTGCCGGTGCCCCCGGTGCTGGCCGGCAGCGCCCGGCTGGCGGCCGCGGTCGCCGATGCCGGCCTGACCTGGGTGGGACCCGACCCGGAGGTGCTCGAGCGGCTGGGCGGCGACGGGGTGGAGCCGGCCAGCGAACGAGGCTTCCTCGCCTGGGTCACCGCGGAGGGGCTGCACCACGTGACCCCGGTGCTGCGCGACCGCGCCGGCGGCACCCCCCGCCTGTCCTGGACCCCGCCGGCCGGGCTCGGCCCGCTGCCCGCCGCGGCCCGCCGGCTGCCCGAGGTGGGCTGGCGGGGGCTGGTCACCGTGGGCATCGACCCCGACGGTGAGCTGGCCGAGGTGGCCGCCGGCTTCTCCCTGGACATGGCGGTGCTGGAACGCGCGCACGGCGTGGACGCCGTCGAGCTCGGCCTGCGCAGCGCCGTCGGGGCCGGCGCCGGGAGCCGCCCGGACGCCGAGCCGACCGCGCCGCGGGCGGCGCTCGCCGTCCAGCTGCGCTCCACGCTGCCGCCGGGCACCGCCGGCCGGGTGACCGGGCCGCTGCCCGACCGGCCCCTGCGCCGGGAGGCCGGGGACACCGAGGTGGTGGCGGTCAGCGGCTACGACCCCGGCGACCGGCTGGACGGCTGGTACGACGCGCTGCTGGCCACGGTCAGCGCGGCGGCCTCGGACACCCCCACGGCCGCCCGGGAGGCCACCGAACTGCTCACCGGGCTGCCCGAGACCGGCGTGCCGCACGACGGCGCGGCGGTCTGCGGGGTGCTCCACCGGATCGCCGGTGCCCTGGTGCCCGACCCGTCCTGACCCGGTCCGGGTGGTCTGGCGGGAGTCCCCCGATGATCACGCGTCGGGACCCCGGACACGCGCGTGCTTGGATGAGCACACCGTCGAGCCCGGCGGTGCAGTTCTCGGAACAGGAGGCGCCGGTGGCGGTCCAGGAGGTCCACGCCGAGATGGTCTCCAGCGTGTGGAAGGTGCTCGTCGCCCCCGGGGCCGAGGTCGCCGCCGGTGACACGCTGGTGATCCTCGAGTCGATGAAGATGGAGATCCCGGTGCTCACCGAGTTCGCCGGCACCGTCGCCGAGCTGCACGTGGTGGAGGGCGAGGTGCTCCAGGAGGGCGACCTCATCGCCACCGTCGTCCCCGGCTGACCACCGCACCGGCTCACAGGGCCAGCGCGTACACCCGCAGGTCGATTCCCGGTACCGGCGTCCAGTCACGCTCGGGCAGCCGGGTGAAGCCCATCCGCTCGTAGAGCCGGTGCGCGGCACGCATCCGGTCCCCGGTGGACAGCACCATCCGGCGCCGGTCCGCGGCGCGGGCCCGGTCCAGGCAGGCGCGCACCAGGGCCTCGCCGACGCCGAGGCCGCGGGCCGCCGGGTCGACGACGAGCATCCGGAAGGCGGCCTCGTCGGGGGACTCGGTGACCTCGCCGAAGTCGCCGTCCAGCACCAGCGCGACGCTGCCCACGATCTGGCCGTCGGGGTCGCGGGCCACCAGCAGCTCGGCCCGGTCGGCGCGGCCGGCGACGTCGGCCAGCTGCGGCACGTATCCGGCGGAGACCAGGTCCTCATCGGTGTAGACGCCCACGGTGAGCTCGGCGATCCGCGGGAAGTCGGCGGGGCCGGCCGGGCCGATCAGCAGGGCGGGGGAGACCACCCCAGCAGGGTAGACAGCGGGAGACTGTCGCGCTCCTGCCGCGCAGGGGCCGGTGGGCCCCCGGGCACGCCGTAGGCTCGGCGGACGATGAGCAGCCTGTCCGAACGTCTCACCCGCGGCTCGGCGAGCCCGTCCCAGGTCGACCACGCGCGCCGGCTGGTCGCCGACTGGCAGCTGCTGGCCGACCTGTCCTTCGCCGACCTGACGCTGTGGGTGCCGCTGCGCAGCGGTGCCTGGTGGTGCGTCGCGCAGGTGCGCCCGCTGACCGCGCCGACCAGCCAGCCCGACGACCTGATCGGCAGCGAGGTCACCGGCGCCGGCGTCGAGCCGTTCCTGCTGGCGCAGCGCGAGGGTCGCCCGATCACCGAAGGCGACCCGGACTGGTCCGGTGCCGCACCGCTGCGGCGGGAGGTCATCCCGGTCCGGCACGACGGCGTGGTGGTCGCGGTCCTCGCCAAGGACACCAACCTGGCGGCGACCCGGTCGCCGTCCACGCTGGAGCTGACCTACCTCGACATCGCTGCCGACCTGTCGTTGATGGTCGCCTCCGGCACCTTCCCGCCGCGGATGCTGGACGACGCCGAGATGAGCCCCCGGGTCGGCGACGGCCTGGTCCGGCTCGACTCGTCCGGCAGGGCCGTGTACGCGAGCCCCAACGCGCTGTCGGCCTACCGGCGGATGGGCGTGACCGGCGACGTGGTCGGCTCGCCGCTGGCCGAGGTCACCCGCGGCGTCTCCGCCGACCGGGTGGCCGGGGAGGCGGTCGCGGCCAGCATCGACGCCGCGGTCGCCGGCCGGTTCCCGGAGCCGATGGACGTGGAGAACGACGCGGCGACCATGCTGGTGCGGGCGCTGCCGCTGCAGACGCCCGGCGGGGAGGAGGGTGCGCTGGTGCTGGTCCGCGACGTCACCGACGTCCGCCGCCGGGACCGCGCGCTGATGACCAAGGACGCGACCATCCGGGAGATCCACCACCGGGTGAAGAACAACCTGCAGACCGTGGCCGCCCTGCTCCGGCTGCAGGCCCGGCGGATGACCGAGCCGGCCGCCCGCGCGGCGCTGGAGGAGTCGGTGCGGCGGGTGGCCTCGATCGCGGTGGTGCACGAGACGCTGGCCGGCAGCCGGGAGGACGTCGTCGAGGTGGACGACGTGCTGGACCAGGTGCTGCCCATGCTCGGCGATGTGACGGCGGTCGGCCGGCCGGCCCGGTTCACCCGGGAGGGCGCCTTCGGCGAGCTGCCGGCGGCCGCGGCGACGCCGCTGGTGATGGCGGTGACCGAGCTGCTGCACAACGCCGCCGAGCACGCCTTCCCGGACGGGGAGCCCGGCACCATCGTGCTGCACGCCGTGCGGGACGGCGACGACCTGGTCGTCCGCGTACGGGACGACGGCCGGGGCCTGCCCGCGGACTTCGACCCGGCAGCGAGCACCGGGCTGGGCCTGCAGATCGTCCGCACGCTGGTGACCAGCGAGCTGCACGGGACCCTGGAGATGGGCCCGCCGGCCGGCGGAGGCCCGGGCACCGAGGCCGTCCTCAGCCTCCCCGGCGCCGCCCGCCCCCGCCGCTGAAGCAGCAAGAGCCGCTCCCGAAGGGAGCGGCTCTTGCTGTACGGCCCCCTTCCAGGGGCCCGCCGCGAGCGGAGCTCGTGGTGGGAGGAAGGGGGTCCTTTGTCAGGCGGTGCGGACCCGGGTGCGCGCGGTGCGGCGCTTGAGGGCGCGGCGCTCGTCCTCGGAGAGGCCACCCCACACACCGGAGTCCTGGCCGGAGCTCAGTGCCCAGTCCAGGCAGGACTCGACGACCGGGCACCGACGGCACACAGCCTTCGCCTGCTCGATCTGGACGACCGCGGGGCCCGTCGTCCCGATCGGGAAGAAGAGCTCCGGGTCCTCGTCCCGGCAGAGCGCGCGGTGGCGCCAGTCCATGGCGGTGTACTCCTCGATCTCGTCTTGGTCGGTCGGCGGCCTCTCGGACCGCGCCCGCAGGTGAGTGCGCTTGTTGATCAGCGCGACGTACGGCGACCGCCTGCTCGTTAACAGCAGGTTGCTTGCTTGTGATGGTTTCACGAGACGACGCACTGTCAAGCAGTTCGCCGGGCGTTCAGCGGGGCTCGTGAGCAACCTCACCACGCCCGCGGGGACCTCGCCACTCGTTGCTACCCGAGCGGCGCGCAGGCCGGCATCACCCGGCGGGGTACGGGTCCGCGTGTTGCGTCACACGACGCCGGGCAGCCGCTCCTCAGACGACGACGCGGAGCGCCTGCGGGACCGAGCGCACCCGCAGCGCGGTGGCGGTGCCCAGGTGGTCGCCGTCGACCTGCCAGCCCTGCGGGTGCGCAGCCGTCAGGGTCAGCTCGCCCAGGTCGTGCCAGCGGTGCACGCCGCGGCCCCGGGCGTCGGGCCGGGCCGCCATCGTCTGCCGCACGTGGTGCACCATCCGGGCCACTCCGACCCGGCCCATCGCGAAGACGTCCAGCCCGGTGTCGAACGACGCCTCCGGGCTCGGCACGATCGGCCGGTCGCCGAGGTAGCTCCACGGGCTGACGTTGCTCACCAGCGCCAGGAACAGCCCGTCCACCGGGGCCTCGCCGGGCAGCTGCAGCGTCATCGGCGGCCGCCGTCGGTCCCGGCCGAGCACGAAGGCGTTGACCCCTGCCCGCACGTACAGCGCGCCGGTCGAGCGCCGCCCCCGGGCACGCTGGGCCTCCACCCGGGAGATCACGTCGGCGTCGAAGCCCATCCCGGCCGCGAAGACGAACCAGCGGGGCGCCGTCCAGTCCTCCGCCTCGCCGGTGCGGGCGGTGACGGTGCCCAGCGAGACGAGCCTGGTGCGGCCGGCGCGCAGCGAGTCCATGATCTCCCCGGTCGCCTCGACCGGGTCCCGGGAGCGGCCCAGCGCCCGGGAGAACACGTTGGTCGAGCCACCGGGGACGACGGCGAGGGTGGGCACGTCGGGACCGGGGCCCTGCTCCAGCAGCCCGTTCGCCGCCTCGTTGACCGTGCCGTCACCGCCCAGGGTGACCACCACGTCCACCCCGTCGGCGGCGGCCTGCGCGGCGAGGTCACGGGCGTGCCCGCGGTGCTGGGTCTCGGCGACGTCCAGCTTGAGCTCGCTGGACAGGGCGCGGACCAGCACGTCGCGGACCTTGCGGGTGGTGGTGGTGGCCGCCGGGTTCGCCACCAGGAGCCCACGCATGGGTCCCAACATAACGAGCGCGGCCGGGCCGGCGGCGCGCACGTCCCGCCGGCGGGGGAGGGGCGGGCGCCCGGCGTAACCTCGGCGCCGTGTCAGGCCAGCAGGAGGACGCTCCCGGTCGTCGCCGACCCCGTGCGGAGGGGCTGCTCGGCGGCGCTGCCGAGCCCGCCGCCCCGCGTCCGCAGCGGGTGCGCGAGCCGGCACCGGCCGCGGTCCGCCGGGCCGCCCTCGTCGTGGCCGTGGAGGCCGTTGCCCTCGCCGTCCTGGCCGGGGTGCTGCTCGTCCTGACCCTGACCGGGAACCCGGACAGCGTGGGCCGGGCGCTTGCCGAGGTGGTCTACGTGGGGCTGGGCGCCGCGCTGCTCACCGGTGCGGCCGTGGGCCTGTGGCGGGTGTCGGGCTGGGCGCGCGGCCCGGTCGTGGCACTGCAGCTGCTGCTCGGGGTCTTCGGTTACACGACGGCCTTCCAGGCCGGCCAGCCGCTGATCGGCGTGCCGGTGCTGGCGCTGGTCGCCGTCGAGCTCTACCTGCTCGCCACCCCCGAGGCCCGGCTGGCCTTCTTCGACCGCTGAGGAAGACCCCGTCGTCCGCTCTCCGGCCCCCGCTCAGGGGCCCGCGCCGCCGGCCCCGTCCAGAGGCTCGTCCCGAGCGTGCGAGGGATGAGGAGGACGGGGTCCTTGATCAGACCAGTTCGATGACGTCGGCGATCGAGGGCAGGATCCGGCTGGGCCGGAACGGGAAGCGGCTGACGTCCTCGGCCCGGGTCGACCCGGTCAGCACCAGCACCGTGTCCAGGCCCGCCTCGATGCCGGCGACGACGTCGGTGTCCATCCGGTCGCCGATCATCGTGGTCGACTCCGAGTGGGCCTCGATGCGGTTCATCGCGCTGCGGAACATCATCGGGTTGGGCTTGCCCACGAAGTAGGGCTCCGCGCCGGTGGCCTTGGTGATCATCGCGGCCACCGAGCCGGTGGCCGGCAGCGGGCCCTCCGGGGAGGGGCCGGTGACGTCGGGGTTGGTGGCGATGAACCGGGCGCCGGCGCCGATCAGCCGGATCGCCCGGGTGATCGCCTCGAAGGAGTAGGTGCGCGTCTCCCCGAGCACCACGTAGTCCGGGGAGGTGTCGGTCAGCGTGTAGCCGGCCTCGTACAGGGCGGTGGTCAGGCCGGCCTCGCCGATGACGTAGGCCGAGCCGCCGGGCAGCTGCTGGGACAGGAAGTCGGCCGTCGCCAGCGCCGAGGTCCAGATCGCCTGCTCGGGCACCTCCAGCCCGCTGCGGGCCAGCCGGGCGGAGAGGTCCCGCGGGGTGAAGATCGAGTTGTTGGTCAGGACGAGGAAGCGGCGCTGCCGCTCCACCAGCCGGGCCAGGAAGTCCGCGGCCCCGGGCAGGGCATGGCCCTCGTGCACCAGCACGCCGTCCATGTCGGTCAGCCAGCACTGGGACTCGCCGCGCTCGGTGGTCACGCCGTCTCTCCTGTCGTTCGGGTGGTGCCGGTGGCTCGCGGTCGGGTCCGCCGGCCCGCGGTGGGCCGGCTGCTGCTGCATCGGCACGGCACGCGTCCCGCTGTAGCCGTGCCGATCATGCCGGTCGGGGGCTCAGCTGCGGGCGCGGACGTCGGCGGCGAAGGTGCTGAGCGCGTCCCCGGTGAGCCGGTGCACCGTCCACCCCTCCATCGGGACCGCGCCGGCGGCCCGGTAGAACTCGATCGACGGGGTGTTCCAGTCCAGCACCGACCACTCCAGCCGGGCGAAGCCGCGGTCGACGCACTCCTGGGCCAGCGTGCGCAGCAGCTCGCGGCCCAGGCCGGTGCCGCGGTGCGCGGGGGAGACGAAGAGGTCCTCCAGGTGGATGCCGTGGGTGCCGCGCCAGGTGGAGAAGGTCAGGAACCACAGCGCGAAGCCGGCGACCTCGCCGTCCGGGGTCAGGGCCACGTGGCCGAACAGCGCCGGCGCGGTGTCGAAGAGCGCCTCGTGCAGCTGCCCGGCGGTCATCTGCGCCTCGTGCTCGGCCTGCTCGTAGGCGGCCAGCTCGCGGACCAGCCCCAGCACCGTGGGGACGTCGTCCGGTCGCACCCGGCGCACGCTCACGAGAGCACCTCCTTGACCCGTGCCGGGACGAACCGGCCCAGCGGGGTGAGCACCGGCATGACCAGCGGCGACACCAGGTAGCTGTAGGCGACCACGCAGCAGGTCACCGTCGGGACGACGAGCAGCCCGACGAGGACCAGCAGCACGGTGGCCACCAGGCCGTAGGGCTTGCCGCTCTTCGGGCTGACCAGCGACCGGAACGACCGGTACCGCACGTTGCTGATCATGAGCAGTCCGGGGACGACGACCACCAGCAGCACCCAGACCCGGTCGCGGCCCTGCATCTGGTCGGCGAAGGCGAAGACGCTGGCCAGCACCACGCCGGCCGCGCCGGGGCTGGGCAGGCCGGTGAACCACCGCTTGTCCGCCGTCGGGTCGATCGTGGTGTTGAAGCGGGCCAGCCGGATCGCCGCGCAGGCGACCCAGAGGAAGCAGGCGATCCAGCCGAGCGCGTCCAGCTCGTCGCGGCCGTCGGAGAACAGCGCGAACACCAGCAGCGCCGGTGCGAGCCCGAAGGAGACGAGGTCGGCCAGTGAGTCGAACTGCAGCCCGAACGGCGACACCGCGCCCACAAGCCGGGCCACCGCGCCGTCGGCGATGTCGAAGACCACCGACAGGGCGATGAGCAGGCACGCCAGTCGGTACTCACCGCGGAAGGCGACCAGGATCGCGGCGAAGCCGCACATCATGTTGGCGAGGGTGAACAGGCTGGGCAGCCACGAGCGGGCCCGCCGCCGCCCGCCCCGCACCGACCCCCGGACGAACTCGACGGTGGTGGTGCGCCTGCCTGGCATCCGCCCGCTCCTCAGCTGGACCCGGGCCAGCGGGCGATGACGGTCTCGCCGCCCCGCACGCGCTGCCCCTTGCTGACCAGGACCGTGCACTCCGGCGGCACGAACACGTCCATCCGTGAGCCGAACTTCATCAGACCGATCCGCTGGCCGGTGGTCACCCGGTCGCCGGGCACCACACGGGTGACGATCCGCCGGGCGAGCACCCCGACGATCTGCCGGAAGACCACGGTCCGGTCGCCGTCGCGGACCCACAGCTCACTGCGTTCGTTGCGGTGCGCGCTCTCCGCCCGGTAGGCGGCCAGGAAGCTCCCCGGGGTGTAGGTCGAGGAGGTGATCTCCCCGCGGTACGGCGCGCGGTTGACGTGCACGTCGACCACGGACAGGAACACGCTCACCTGCTGCCAGTCACCGTCGGGCGCGACACCGGGCTGCGGCTCACCGGCCACCATCACCACGCCGTCGGCGGGGGAGACCACGTCCCCGTCCGCCGGGGCCGCCTCGTCGCACCGCCGCTGCGGGTCGCGGAAGAACAGCGCCATGTAGCCGGACAGGGCCAGGAACGGCCACGCCGCGAGACGGGCCCACCGCCGGCCGGTGGCCCGGCCCATGGCGGAGAGCGCCGCTGACAGGCCCAGCGGAACGGCGAGGAAGGGCCAGCCGGCCCGGTCGATGCGCATCGCAGACCGAGGTTACCGGGAGGCCGCCACCGGGCCCTGCCGCCGCGGGCGTCCGGACGGTGGTGACCAGGTCGGGATCAGGTGGAGGCGAGGTGCCCGCTGGCGCCACCGGTGCTGTCCCGCCGGCGCTGCGGTCCGCCGTACCAGTCCAGGCACACCACCGTGGCGTCGTCCCGCAGTTCACCGCCGGTGGCCCGCATGACCGCCGCACCCAGGGCGTGCACCACCTCCCGAGGGTGCAGCGCGGCGGTGCCGGCCAGGGCGGCGGCGACGTCCAGCACCGCGGCATTGCGCTCCTGCATGCCGTCGGTGACGAAGACGAGCCGGTCGCCGGGCAGCAGTGCGAGCTCCTGGAGCCGGAACGCCGTCCCGTGCTCGACGCCGAAGGGCAGGTCGATCTCGAGTTCGACCTCCTCCACCCGGCCGTCCCGCAGCCGCAGCGGGAGCGGGTGGCCGGCGTTGACGATCTGCGCACGCTCGGTGTCCAGGTCGACCCGGAGCACCTGGCCGGTGACGAACTGGCCGGGGGCGGCGTGGGCGACCAGGGCGTCGTTGGCGCAGCGCGCCTGCTCGCCGAGGTCGAGCCCGCGGCGGCGCTCGTTGCGCAGGCTGCCGACCAGCAGGGTCGCCAGCAGGGCAGCGCCCACCTCGTGGCCGACGGCGTCGGTGATCGACAGCTGCAGCGAGCTGCGGTCCAGCGCGTAGTCGAAGGTGTCCCCGCCCACGGTGGCCGCCGGCTCGAGCCACCCGGCCAGGGTGAACTGCCCGGCCTCACAGGTGAACGCCGGCGGAAGCAGTCGGCGCTGGATCTCCGCGGCGAGGGAGAAGGGGGTGGTGCGCTGGCCCCACTCGAACAGGTCGGTGTGCCGGCGGTTGGCGATGACCACGTAGGCCAGGGCGTGCCCGGCGGCGCGCACGTCGGCCTGCACCTGCGCGTCCGGCGGCTCGGGCAGCACCAGCTCCAGCACGCCCATCGCGTCACCCCGGTCGGTGACCGGGACGATCATGCAGACGCCGCGCCCGGTCACCGAGACCGACGCCTGCTGGGTGCGCAGCACCTCGGCGTGCTCGGTGCCCTCCAGCGGGAGCGTCTGGGCCGACTCCGCGCCCTGGACCCGCGTCCCGTCCGGGGACCGGGTCGCGGTGCTGAGCCGGACCAGTGCGTGGCCGCTGAAGTCGGCGATCAGGAAGGAGACCTCGGAGGCTCCGGTGAGGTCGGCGAGGGAGTCCGCGACCGCCGCGACGGCGTCGATGGGAGCTGCTGCCTCCACGCGCTCGAGCAGCGCGCGCAGGTCGAATCGGGGGCTCACGGGGAGGCTCCTGGGTCAGGTGGGGCTGCCACCAGGACCCGGGCGACAGGTACGACACTGCCGGGCCACCCCGGAGGGTGACCCGGCAGTCCGGCCCGCCGTGGGACGTCATCGCGAGCGGTGAGGTCCCACAGCGGGTCCTTCGTCAGGCAGCGGCCTTGGTCTCCCAGAAGATCTTGTCGATCTCGGCGATGTAGTCGAGCAGCTTCTGACCCTCGGCCGGGTCCATGCTGCCCTTGCCGCCGGCGGCGCCGGCCTGCTTGGTCGCCTTGTTGAACAGCTCGTGCAGCTGCGGGTACTTCTCGAAGTGCGGGGGCTTGAAGTAGTCGGTCCACAGCACCCACAGGTGGTGCTTGACCAGGTCGGCCCGCTGCTCCTTGATCATGATCGCCCGGGTCCGGTAGACCGGGTCCTCGTTGCCCTGGTACTTCTCCTGGATGGCCTTGACCGACTCGGCCTCGATACGGGCCTGGGCCGGGTCGTAGACGCCGCAGGGGAGGTCGCAGTGTGCGGTGGCCTCCACGGCGGAGAACATGCGGAACAGACGCATGGGGGTGCCTCCGGGTTCGTGGGGATGGATCTTCTGCGACCCTACCCGGGGTGATCAGCGCGAACACGTCGAGAAGTCGTGGCCCGGACGACGTCCCCGGGCTGGCGACCCGCTGGGTGCTGGCGCGGGTCAGCGGGCCGTCCATGTCGCCGACGGTCCGGCACGGGGACCGGCTGCTCGTCCGCCGGCTCCGGCCGGAGGCGGTGGTGCGCCCCGGCGACGTGGTGCTCGCCCGCTTCCCCTCCCGGCCGGAGCTGCTGGTGGTCAAACGGGTGCGGCACGCGACCCCCGGAGGTCACTGGGTCGAGGGCGACAACCCGCTGGTGACCGACGACTCCCGGGCGTTCGGGCCGGCGGTGGTGCTGGGCCGGGTGGTGGCCCGGCTGCGGCCCCGGCCGGTCCGGCTGCCCCCGGCGCCCTGACCCGGCCCCCGGTCGCCGGCTGCTCAGCCCAGCTGGGCGAGCAGCGGGTCGACCAGGTCCCGGGCACCGGTGTTGCGGTAGAGCAGCACCACGGTCGCCACCGCGAACAGCGGGACGAGCACCGCCTTCTCCACGACCGCGCCGGTGCGCAGGTGCACCGGCGCCAGCCGGCTGCGGCGGACCAGCCAGAACACCGGCACCGGCACGCCCTCCCGGGTCAGCCAGTCACCGGCGATGTGGGTGAGCACACCGGCCGCGATGGCCAGCGGGAGCCAGCCGGGGCTGGGGCTGTGCTCCAGCAGCAGCCAGGCCCCGCCCCAGGACAGCAGCAGGTTGCCGATCACGGTGTTCTCGGCCCGGCCGGGGATGACGAAGTGCAGCGCCCGCAGCGCCAGGCCGATGGCCAGCGCCATCAGCAGCAGGCTGGACCAGCGTTGCCAGGACGCCGCGTAGGCGATCAGCCCGAACACGGCCGGGGCCAGGACGGCGTCGTGGGTGCCCCAGCGGTGCCCGCGGGCGATCGCGCTGACCACCCCCGACGGCGCGTCGGTCAGCGGCCCCCACATCCGGGAGATGGTCGATCCCCGCTGGTCCAGGTCGGGCAGCATGGCGAACCCGCCGACCGCGGACACCCAGGCGACCTGGGCCACCGTGCCGTGCACCGGGACCCCGGGCAGCGTCGCGGCGCCGGCAGCCAGGCCGGAGAGGGCGTGCGAGTGACCGAGCACCCACCCAGCGTGCCGCCGCGCCTGCCCGAACCGCCGGAGGCGCGCTCAGCAGGGGCTGGAACGGCCACCCTTCAGTGGCCCGCGCCGAGCCTGCGAGGTGTGGGGGAAGGGTGGCCCTTCGTCAGTCCTCGTCGTCGTCGGTGCCGCCCCGGGCCAGCCAGGTGGCCAGTCGTTCGATCGGCACCTCGAAGTCCGGGTGCTGGTCGACGAAGGCCTGCAGCTGGTCGGCCAGCCAGGCGAGGGTGACCTCTTCCCCGCCCCGCCGGCCGGCCAGCTCCTCGAGACCGCGATCGGTGAAGTACATGTCGGTGTCGGTGCCCGTCGGCTCAGTCGGCGAAGGCCTGGGCGACCAGCTGCCGCTGCTCGACCTCGTGCACCTTCGCCGAGCCGACGGCCGGGCTGGCCGACGCCTTCCGGGACACCCGCCGCAGCGTGCGCCCGGTGGGCAGCTGCTCGGGGAGGTTGCAGGCCATGAACTGCCAGGCACCCATGTTCGCCGGCTCCTCCTGCACCCACACCACCTCGGTCGCGTTCGGGTACGCGGCGAGCGCCTCGGCGATCTCCTCGGCCGGCAGCGGGTAGAGCTGCTCGACCCGCAGGACGGCGGTGTCGGTGTTGCCCTGGGACTCCCGCTGGGCGAGCAGCTCGTAGCTGACCTTGCCGCTGCACAGCAGCACCCGGCGCACGGACTGGCCGTCCAGGTGCCGGCCGCCGGTGCCCGGGTCGGGCAGCACCGGGCGGAACCGCTGCTCGGTGAAGTCGTCGACGGGGCTGACCGCCACCTTGGCGCGCAGCAGCGACTTGGGGGTGAACACCACCAGCGGGCGGTGCACCTCCGACAGCGCCTGCCGGCGGAGCAGGTGGAAGTAGTTCGCCGGTGTCGAGCAGTTGGCCACCGTCATGTTGTTCTCGGCGGACAGCTGCAGGAAGCGCTCGATCCGGCCGCTGGAGTGGTCGGGCCCCTGGCCCTCGAGCCCGTGCGGCAGCAGCAGGACGACGCCCGAGCGCTGGCCCCACTTGGCCTCGCCGGAGCTGATGAACTCGTCGATGACCATCTGCGCGCCGTCGACGAAGTCACCGAACTGGGCCTCCCAGAGCACCAGGGCCCTGGGGTTGGCCACCGAGTAGCCGTACTCGAAGCCGAGTGCGGCGTACTCGCTCAGCAGCGAGTCGTAGACGAAGAACTTCGCCTGGTCCTCGGTCAGGTTCAGCAGCGGGGTGTACTCACTGGCCGTCTCCCGGTCGATGAGCACCGAGTGCCGCTGGACGAACGTGCCGCGGCGGGAGTCCTGGCCGGCCAGCCGGACCGGCACGCCCTGCATGAGCAGCGAGCCGAACGCGAGCAGCTCGCCCATCGCCCAGTCGATGCCGCCCTCGCTGGCCATCGCGGCCCGCCGCTCCAGCATCTTCTGCAGCTTCGGGTGCGGGGTGAAGTCCGGCGGGAAGGAGACGTGCGCGTCGCCGATGGCCTTGAGCACCTCGGGGGTGATGGCGGTGTCCACCGTCGCCTCCTGCGGCGAGCGCGGGTCCATGACCGGCTCGGGAGCCGAGGCGTCCCGGGCGTCGTGGGTCTCGGCGAAGGCCCGCTCCAGCTGCCCGCGGTAGTCCTTCAGGGCCTCCTCGGCCTCGGCGAGGGTGATGTCGCCCCGGCCGACCAGTGCCTCGGTGTACAGCTTCCGGACCGAGCGCTTGCGGTCGATGATGTCGTACATCAGCGGCTGCGTCATCGACGGGTCGTCGCCCTCGTTGTGGCCCCGGCGCCGGTAGCAGACCAGGTCGATGACGACGTCCTTCTGGAACTCCTGCCGGTAGTCGACCGCCAGCTTCGCCACCCGGACGCAGGCCTCGGGGTCGTCGCCGTTCACGTGGAAGACCGGGGCACCGATCATCCGCGCGACGTCGGTGGAGTAGAGCGTCGAGCGGGACTGCGCCGGGCTGGTGGTGAAGCCGACCTGGTTGTTGATCACCACGTGCATCGTGCCGCCGGTGCGGTAGCCGCGTAGCTGGGAGAGGTTGAGCGTCTCCTGGACCACGCCCTGGCCGGCGAACGCGGCGTCCCCGTGCAGCAGGACCGGCAGGACGGTGAAGCCGCCCTCGCCCTTGTCGATCATGTCCTGCTTGGCCCGGACGATGCCCTCCAGGACGGGGTTGACCGTCTCCAGGTGGCTGGGGTTGCTGGCCAGCGAGACCGAGATGGACCGGCCACCGTGCTCGAAGCTGCCCTCCGCGCCCAGGTGGTACTTCACGTCGCCGGAGCCCTGCACGGTGCCCGGGTCGATGTTGCCCTCGAACTCCCCGAAGATCTTCGAGTAGCTCTTGCCCAGCACGTTGGCCAGCACGTTGAGCCGGCCGCGGTGGGCCATGCCGATCGCGACCTCGTCCAGGCCGTGCTCGGCGGAGGAGGTGAGCACCTCGTCCAGCAGCGGGATGACCGACTCCCCGCCCTCGAGGCTGAACCGCTTCTGGCCGACGTACTTGGTCTGCAGGAAGGTCTCGAACGCCTCGGCGGCGTTGAGCCGGTTGAGCACCCGCTTCTGCTTGTCCCGGGTCGGCTGGTCGTGCTTGACCTCGATCCGCTCCTGGAGCCACTTGCGCTCCTCGGGGTCGGTGATGTGCATGTACTCGATGCCGACGGTGCGGCAGTAGGAGTTGCGCAGCACACCGAGGATGTCGCGGAGCAGCATGGTGCGCTCACCGGCGAAGCCGCCGACCGGGAACTGCCGGTCCAGGTCCCACAGGGTCAGCCCGTGCTGGACGATGTCCAGGTCGGGGTGGGTGCGGACCTTGAACTCCAGCGGGTCGGTGTCGGCCATCAGGTGGCCGTTGCGCCGGTAGGCCTCGATCACCTCGATGACCCGGGCGGTCTTGTCGATCTGGCCCTCGTGGCTGACCCGCTTGTCCGGCACCCAGCGGACCGGCTCGTAGGGCACCCGCAGCGAGCGGAAGACCTCGTCGTAGAACCCGTCCTGGCCCAGCAGCAGCTGGTGCATCCGGCGCAGGAAGTCACCGGACTCCGCGCCCTGGATGATCCGGTGGTCGTAGGTCGAGGTCAGCGTGATGATCTTCGAGACGGCCATCTCGGCCAGCGCCTCGGGGCTCATCCCCTGGAACTCGGCCGGGTAGTCCATCGCGCCGACGCCGACGATCGTGCCCTGGTTGGTGGTCAGCCGCGGCACCGAGTGGTTGGTGCCGATGGTGCCCGGGTTGGTGAGGCTGATCGTGGTGCCGGTGAAGTCGTCCATGGTCAGCTTGCCGCCGCGGGCCCGCCGGATGATGTCCTCGTAGGCGCCCCAGAAGGCGGCGAAGTCCATCTCCTCGGCGCCCTTGATCGAGGCGACCACCAGCGACCGGGACCCGTCGGGCTTGGGCAGGTCGATGGCCAGCCCGAAGTTGACGTGCTCGGGCTGGACGTGCGTCGGCTTGCCGTCGACCTCGGCGAACGCCGCGTTCATGTTCGGGAAGTCGTCCAGCGCCCGGACCAGCGCGTAGCCGATCAGGTGGGTGAACGACACCTTGCCGCCGCGGGCGCGGGCCAGGTGGTTGTTGATGACGATCCGGTTGTCGACCAGCAGCTTGGCCGGCACCGCGCGCACGCTGGTCGCCGTCGGCACGGTCAGCGAGGCGGTCATGTTCTTCACCACGCTGGCCGCGGCGCCGCGGAGCGGGGAGCGGGTGGGCCCGCCGTCCTCGCTGGCCGGGCGACCGGCGCCCGGCTTGGGAGCAGGCTTGGCCGGTGCGGCCGGCTGCTGCTGGGACGCGCGCTCGGCTGCGCGGTTGACCACGGTGCCCTCCGATCGGGCGTCGACGGGGGTGGCTCGGGAGGGAGCGGGGGCACTGGCCTTCGGCGCGGGGCGGTCGGCCTCCGGCGCGGCGGCGCTGGGCTCCGGCGCCGGCTGCTGGGGTGCTGCCGCGCGTGCGTCCTGCCCGCCGGCCGGCGGGGCCACCTCGCGGGCCGGGGCCGGGGAGGCGTACGAGGTCGCGGCCTGGGGGGCCGGGCTCGTCGCCGGGGTGGACGGCGCCGGGGTGGACGGCGCCGGGGTGGACGGCGCCGGGGTGGACGGCGTGTCGCGGTCCTGTCCGTCGGCGACCGGGCTGCCCGGGCGGTAGTCGGCGAAGAAGTCGTGCCAGGCCTGGTCCACGCTGCGTGGATCGGCGAGGTACTGCTGGTACATCTCCTCGACCAGCCACTCGTTGGTGCCGAAGCCGGCCACCGGGTTGCTGTTGGAGGCGGACGGCTGGGATGAGCTCACGCTTGACACGGGGTCGAGTGCCTTCTTCGTCGAGGGACGTCGTTGGACCGGGTGCCGACTTTACGCCCCACCCCTCGGGTGGGGTCGGCGCTCGGGTGGGGTGGCGCACGTGTCCCAGGTCACCGCGCCGCCGGCATCGGGGTGTGACGACCTGGACCCGGTGGCGCCGGGGCCGGCGGGACGGCTCGCGGGGCCACCGGGAGGTGGTCGGCCGGAAGACCGGGCGTGCCGGTGGACCGGGACGTCAGACCACGTCCCGCCGGACGGCCAGCACCGTGCCGAGGAACGCGGCGACGAGCCCGTAGGCCAGCAGCAGCAACGCGCCCTGCCACTGCTCGAGCAGGTCCGGGCCCTGGAAGGTCGCCGTCATCGCCTCCAGCGCGCCGCCGGGCAGCCACTTGTAGGCCCCCGAGGTCGCCGGGATGCTGCGCAGCAGCGGCTCGACGACGAAGAGGTAGACCAGCGCGGCGACGATCGCCCCGACCTGGTTCTTCAGCAGTGCGCCCAGCCCGACACCGATCACCGTGTAGATCACCAGCGCGAGGCCGGCGAAGGCGAGCACCCGGAGGTTGTCCCCGGACAGGTCGGGCGCGTCCCCGCGGGCGTTGCCGTAGACCAGCACGACGGCGGTCGTCACCGCGCAGACGGCGACCGCGAGCCCGATCCCGGCCACCGCGTAGGCCAGCAGCTTGGCGATCACCACCCGGCCGCGCTGGGGCGTGGCGAGGAAGGTGGGCGTGGCGGTCCGGTGCCGGTACTCCTGGGTGATCCCGATGATGCCCAGGACGACGGAGATGACCGTCGCGTTGGTGGCGAGGGAGAAGGCCAGCTGCCCGTACTCGGGGGAGTCCAGCGGCGGCAGCCCGCTGTCGGGGTTGCCGGCGAAGGCGGTGAACAGCGCGGCGAACGCCCCGGACAGCACGCAGGCGCCGACCAGCAGGCCGATCCAGACCCGGGTGCTGAACAGCTTGGCCCACTCGGCGCGGACCAGCCGGGTGAGGACGATGCCCATCAGGCTGCTCCCTGCTCGGTGCGGGCGGCGTACTGCTCCTGGCCGGCGGTGAGCCGGAAGTAGACCTCTTCCAGCCCGCTGGTGTGCGACCGCAGCTCGTGCAGCTCGATCCCGGCGGCGAACGCCCGCCGGCCCACCTCGTCGGTGCTCAGCCCGGTGACGGTCAGCCCGTCCGGGGCACCGTCGGTGACGTCGACCGTCGTCCCGGTCGAGCGCAGCTGCTCGGCCAGCGCGGCGATCTGCGGACTGCGGACCAGCACGCTGCCGGTGCTGCCGGCCCGCAACTCGGCCAGCGACCCCTGGCGCACCAGCCGGCCGGCGCCGACGATCACCACCCGGTCGGCGGTCTGCTCGACCTCGGAGAGCAGGTGGCTGGAGACCAGCACGGTGCGCCCCTGGTCGTGGGCGAGGTGGCGGAGGAACCCGCGCAGCCACTGGATGCCCTCGGGGTCCAGCCCGTTGGCCGGCTCGTCGAGCACCAGCACGGACGGGTCGCCCAGCAGGGCGGTGGCCAGACCCAGCCGCTGGCGCATCCCGAGGGAGTAGCCGCCGGCGCGGCGCCGGCCGGCCGGACCCAGCCCGACCTGGTCGAGCACCTCGTCGGCCCGGGCGACCGGCAGGCCGGTGGCCCGGCAGTAGACCCGCAGGTGGTCCCGACCGCTGCGCGCCGGGTGGAACGCGGTCTCCAGCACCGCGCCGACCTGGCGCATCGGCTCGGGCAGCCCGGCGTACCGGACGCCGTTGAACGTGGTGGTGCCGGTGTCGGGGGTGATCAGGCCCAGGGCCATGCGCAGGGTCGTGGTCTTGCCCGCGCCGTTGGGCCCGAGGAAGCCGGTGACCTGCCCCGGTTCGACGGTGAAGCTCAGGTCGTCGACCGCGCGCACCGTGCCGAAGGTCTTCGTGAGGCCGGCGACGTCGACCCGGACGGGTTCGACGGCGGCCGTTCTGGCGCTGCTGATCTCGTCCCCCTCGTCCCGCCGGCAGGTCCGGCACCGCGGCCATCCAAGCGCACCAGAGGGTCCCGCGGCCAGCACTCGGGCCGCCCCGGCGAGCCTGCACCGTGACCCCCGGCACACGGCCGGACGGCGTCCCCCGGTAGGTTGCGCGCCGGCGGACCAGCCACCCGGTCGGCCACCGGACCGGCACGGCAGCGCCGGTGCCGGCGAGCGCCAGCGAGGAGGTCGCGTGCCCGCCAGCTCTCCCGCCGCTGGGCCACCGACCCCCCGGACGCAGTCCGTGCACTCCTCGCGACCGTCCGTCGCCCCGACGTCGGGCTGACCGCTGCCGCAGTCCCAGGCCGGTCCCCCCACCGGCGGCCCCGACCCCCGCGAGTCCCTCGAGCGGCTGCTCCTCGAGGGGCCCCGGCGGTACACCCGGCGCCAGGTCGCCGAGCTGGCCGGCATGCCGGCCGAGCGCACCCAGCGGCTGTGGCGGGCGCTGGGCTTCGCCGACGTGCCCGAGGACGACCCGGCGTTCACCGACGCCGACGTCACCGCCCTGGCCCGGCTGTCGTCGCTGATCGACTCCGGTTTCGTCGCCCCCGACGCGGAGGCGTCCATCGCCCGGGCGATGGGCCAGTCGCTGTCCCGGCTGGCGGACTGGCAGACCGACATGCTGGCCGCGCTGGTCGCGGCGGCTGCCGAGGGGGAGGACCCCAGGCCGGACGTGGAGGCCGACGTCGTCCGCTCCACCGAGCAGCTGCTGCCGCTGATGCGCGAGCTGCAGGACTACGTGTGGCGCCGGCACCTGGCGGCCAACGCCGGCCGGCTGTTCCTGGCCGAGCCGGGCACGGTCGACCGGCGGGAGCTGGCCGTGGGCTTCGCGGACCTGGTGGGCTACACCTCGCGCAGCCGGGGGATGGGCGGGCGTGAGCTGGGCGCGATGGTCGAGGACTTCGAGGGCACTGCCGCCGACGTGATCGCCCGGCACCGCGGCCGGGTGGTCAAGACGGTGGGCGACGGGGTGCTGTTCACCAGTGAGGAGCCGATCGCGGCGGTGGAGATCGCGCTGCGCCTGCCCGAGGAGTGGGCGGCGGCCGACCGGCCGCCGCTGCGGGTCGGCGCCGCCTTCGGCACCGTGCTGACCCGGCTCGGCGACGTCTACTCCCCGGTGGTCAACCTGGCCAGCCGGCTGACCTCGCTGGCCCGGCCCTCCACCGTGCTGGTCGACCACGCGCTCGCCCGCCGGCTGCGCGGGGTACGCGACTACCGGGTGCGGCCGCTGAGCCGGGTGTCGGTGCGGGGCTACGACCAGCTGCAGCCCTGGCTGGTCCGCCGCCGGAGCGCCGAGGAGGGCGCGGCGCCCGGGGTGACCGCCTTCGAGGAGCTGCTCGACGAGATCGCCGACGACGTGCTGCGGGATCCGCACGGCGACCGGCCCGGGCCGACGCCGCCCTGAGGGAACCCGTTCGCGGCCGGCGGCGGGCGGTCGGCACCATGTGCGGGTGTCCGCCACGCTGCTCGCCCGTGGACTGGCCGCCGGTCACGGCGCCCGGGTCCTGTTCACCGACCTCGACCTGGTCGTCGCCCCCGGCGACGTGGTCGGCCTGGTCGGGGTGAACGGCGCGGGGAAGTCGACCCTGCTGCAGACCCTGGCCGGGGTGCTGCCCGCCGAGTCCGGGGAGATCGCGCTGAGCCCGCCGTCGGCCACCGTCGGCTACCTGCCGCAGGAGACCGACCGGCGGCCCGGGGAGACCGTGCTGGAGCTGCTGGCCCGCCGCACCGGGGTCGCCGCCGCCGAGCAGGCGATGGAGGAGGCCACCGAGGCGCTGACCGCGGGTGCCCCCGGCGCCGACGACCGGTACGGCGACGCCCTCGAGCGGTGGCTGGCCCTGGGCGGCGCCGACCTGGCCGAGCGCGCCGAGGCGGTCGTCGCCTCGGTCGCGCCGGGGGTGGCGCTGGACGCCGCGACGGTCGGGCTCTCCGGCGGCCAGGCCGCCCGGGTGGGGCTGGCCTCGCTGCTGCTGTCCCGGTACGACGTGCTGCTGCTCGACGAGCCCACCAACGACCTGGACCTCGCCGGCCTGGAGCAGCTGGAACGCTTCGTCACCGGCCTGCGCACCGGTGTCGTGCTGGTCAGCCACGACCGGGAGTTCCTCGCCCGCACCGTCACCCGGGTGGTGGAACTGGACCTCGCCCAGCAGCTCGTGCGGGTGCACGACGGCGGCTACGAGGCCTACCTGACCGAGCGGGAGGTGGCCCGCCGGCACGCGCGCGAGCAGTACGACGAGTACGCCGACACGAAGGCGTCGCTGGAGGCCCGCGGCCAGATGCAGCGCAACTGGATGGCCAAGGGCGTGCGCGACTCGATCAAGAAGTCCAAGGACGGCGACAAGCACATCAAGGCCGCCAACCGGGCGTCCTCGGAGAAGCAGGCCGCGAAGGCCAGGCAGACCGAGCGGCGGATCGAGCGGCTCGAGGTGGTGGAGGAACCGCGCAAGGAGTGGGAGCTGCGGATGGAGATCGCCGCCGCCCCCCGCGCCGGCGCCGTGGTCGCGACGCTGCGCGGCGCCGTGGTCCGCCGCGGCGCCTTCACCCTCGGGCCGGTCGACCTGCAGGTCGACTGGGGCGACCGGGTGGCGATCACCGGCGGCAACGGCTCGGGCAAGAGCACGCTGCTGGCCGCCCTGCTGGGCCGGTTGCCGCTGGACGAGGGGACCGCGTCCCTGGGGTCGGGCGTGCGGCTGGGCGAGGTCGACCAGGTGCGCGGGCTGTTCCTGGCCGACGAGCCGCTGTCGGCCGCCTTCGGAGCCGAGGTGCCCGACCTGCCCGACGCGGACGTGCGGACGCTGCTGGCCAAGTTCGGGCTGCGCGCCGATCACGTGGTGCGGCCGGCCGGCACCCTGTCGCCGGGGGAGCGGACCCGGGCGGCGCTGGCGCTGCTGCAGGCCCGCGGGGTGAACGTGCTGGTGCTGGACGAGCCGACCAACCACCTGGACCTGCCGGCGATCGAGCAGCTGGAGCAGGCGCTGGCCGACTACACCGGCACGCTGCTGCTGGTCACCCACGACCGCCGGATGCTCGAGGCGGTGCACACCACCCGGCGGTTCGCGGTGGCCGGTGGCCGCGTCCAGCAGGGCTGACCGGGCCCGGAGACGACTCCGCCCGCCCGGGACCGAGGTCCTGGGCGGGCGGGGGAGTGCGGTGCGAGCTGGGCTGGTGTGCCCCCGGCAGGATTCGAACCTGCGCCCCTGCCTCCGGAGGGCAGTGCTCTATCCCCTGAGCTACGGGGGCTCGTTCCGCGGTCGTGCGGTGTCGCTGTGGTGCCTGCGCCTGGTCTCCCTCGGCGCCGTCAGCACGTTACCAGCCGTCGCAGGCGGCTCCGGCAGCGGCCCCGGCCACCGGAGCGCGGCCGGTCACGGAGCCGGCAGCGGCTCCCCGCCACGCGCGCGCAGCATCGTCGCCATCGTCGTCGTCTCGGCCGACTGGGTCTCCGCGATCGACCGGCCCAGGCCGCGGACGACGTCCACGTCGGCCTGCTCGGCGGCCTGCTCGGCCATCTCGAACCCACCCTGGTGGTGCCGGATCATCAGCTGCAGGAACAGCACGTCGAACGGGCTGCCCGACAGCGACCGCAGCTGCGCGAGCTCGTCCTCGGTGGCCATCCCGGGCATCACCGCACCGCCGGACCCGTGCCCGGACATGTCGTGCCCGGCCATCCCCTCGCCGGCCATCCCCTCGCCGGACATCCAGGCCATCGTCTCCCCGCCGCTCACGGGGAGGCCCCACAGCGACAGCCAGCCCTGCATCCGGCCGACCTGGTTGGTCTGGGTGGCGGAGATGTCGAAGGCCAGCTGCCGCACCTCGGCGTCCTCGCTGCGGGTGAGCGCCAGGTTGGCCATCTCCACCGCCTGCAGGTGGTGCCGGGACATGTCCCGGGCGAACCCGGCGTCCACCGAGTCGCTCGTGGGCTCCGCGGCGCGGCCGATCCCCGTCGCCACCGCCAGCCCGCCGCCGGCCACCAGCATGCCCAGGGCGATCACCGTCACCAGGACGGCGGTCGTCCAGCTGTGCCGGCGGGGGGCGGAGGACGGCGTGGCGGCAGGGTCGGTCATGGTCTCCTCGGAGCTCGGGCGGTGGACCGGGACGGGATCACGGGGTGCTGGTGCCCTCCGCGGCCGGCGACTCGGTGGTCGGCGCGTCGGTGACCTGCGCGCCGGTGCCCCGGCTGGAGCCGCCCTCGACGATGGGCTCGGTGATGAACAGCGGCTTCTCGCAGCTGGCGCCGATCTCCGGGTAGGCGCCCTCGATCTCCCCGTTGAACGTCATGAAGTCCACGTACTGTTCCACCCGCTCGTCGGTGGCCGAGTCGACCGCGAGCTGGTGGTTCCACGACTGCAGGCTGATCGTCGAGCCGAGCCCGGCGTAGGGCGAGAGCATCAGCCCCGAGCGGCCGTCGACCAGCTCCTCCAGGGTGCTCAGGTCCCCGTCGCTGATCGCGTCCGGGTCGTAGGCGATCCAGGTCGCGCCGTGCTCGAGGCTGTGCACCGCGTTCTCGTGCCGGATGTCCACGTCGTAGACCGTGCCGGTGCAGTCGGCCCACTCGCCGTCGTGCGGCCCGCCGACCGGCGGGGACTCGGTGTAGTCGACGTCGGTGGTCACGTGCTCCTGGCCGGCCGCGTACTCATAGGACTGCAGGTCGGCGATCTGGTCGACGCTGGTGACCCGGTTGGCGTTGGACTCGTTCACCTGCAGCACGGCGTAGGTGAGCACGGCCGCGGCGAAGACGGCGACGGCGACGGCCGCGGCGATCAGGCCCCACGGCTTCTGCTGGGTGACCACGTCGGCCGGCGGGCGGGTGCGGCCCTTGCCCTGCGGGCCGGTGG
The DNA here is from genome assembly GCF_947486615.1 of uncultured Modestobacter sp. Classification (GTDB taxonomy): domain Bacteria; phylum Actinomycetota; class Actinomycetes; order Mycobacteriales; family Geodermatophilaceae; genus Modestobacter. The sequence continues at coordinate 83,488 of NZ_CANKUD010000002.1, read as the reverse complement.
CGCGGGAGGACGTGCTGCGGCCGCCGGCGCCCTTGCCCGGCACGCCACCGGAGCGGCCGGCGCCGGACCCTCCGCGGGACGCGCCGCCTGTGCCGCGGCCGTTCTCGGGCTGGGGGTCCTTGGCCACTGCCGCTCCTCGTTGCTGTCCGTCGCGCGCGGCTGCGCCTGGTGTCGGCGCGCCGCGGGTCCGTGTCGGGCGGGTCCCGTACGGCGCGAGCGAGTGTAGGTCGCCGGCCTGTGCGGACCCGGCCGTCGAGTGGCGCGCCGGGTGTCGTCGTGCTCACCCTGTGGGACGGCGACCGGGCAGGTCGGAACGGGGATGCCCGCCTCCGTACGATCGAGCGGTGACACCCGAGCAGCTCAGTGACGTCGTCCGGTCCGCTGTCGCGGCGGCCGTGGAGCGCGGCGACCTCGCCGTCGCCGTCCCCGAGGACGTCGTGATCGAGCGCCCGAAGAACCCCGAGCACGGCGACTACGCCACCAACGTGGCCCTCCGGCTGGCCAAGGGCGCCGGGCGCCCACCCCGTGAGGTGGCCGAGCTGCTGGCCACCGAGCTGCGCGCCGTCGACGGGGTCGCCGCCGTGGACGTCGCCGGGCCCGGGTTCCTGAACATCACGCTGGCCAAGGACGCGCTGGGCCAGATCGCCGTCCGGGTGGTCACCGCCGGCGAGGCGTACGGGCGGACCGACGTGCTGGCCGGGCAGCGGCTGAACCTGGAGTTCGTGTCGGCGAACCCGACCGGGCCGGTGCACATCGGTGGCACCCGCTGGGCCGCGGTCGGCGACGCGCTGGGCCGGCTGCTCAGCGCCAGCGGCGCGGAGGTGACCCGGGAGTACTACCTCAACGACGCCGGCGCGCAGATCGACCGTTTCGCCCGGAGCCTGCAGGCCGCGGCGCTGGACCGGCCGGTGCCCGAGGACGGCTACGCGGGGCAGTACATCGGCGAGATCGCCGCCCAGGTGCTGACCGCCGAGCCGGAGCTGCTGGCTCGGCCGGAGGAGGAGCAGGTCACGGTCTTCCGGGAGCGGGGCGTGGAGCTGATGGTCGCCGAGATCCGCAGTTCGCTGGCCGCGCTGGGTGTCGAGTACGACGTCTTCTTCTCCGAGCTGAGCCTGTACGCCTCGGGTGCGGTGGAGAAGGCGGTCGCCCGGCTGCGCGAGCAGGGGCACGTCTACGAGGCCGACGGCGCCGTGTGGCTGCGGACGACGACCTTCGGCGACGACAAGGACCGGGTGCTGGTCAAGGCCGACGGCGAGACGACCTACTTCGCCTCTGACTGCGCCTACTACCTGGACAAGCGCGGGCGGGGCTTCGACAAGGTCGTGATCATGCTCGGCGCCGACCACTCCGGCTACGTCGGCCGGTACAAGGCGCTGGTCGCGGCCACCGGGGACGACCCGGACACCAACCTGGAGATCCTGATCGGCCAGCTGGTCAACCTGCTCCGCGACGGCGAGCCGGTGCGGATGAGCAAGCGGGCCGGCACCGTCGTCCTGCTCGAGGACCTGGTCGAGGCGGTCGGCGTCGACGCGGCGCGGTACGCACTGGCCCGGGCCTCGGTCGACCAGCAGATCGACCTGGACATCGAGCTGTGGACCCGCAGGACGAACGACAACCCGGTCTTCTACGTCCAGTACGCGCACGCCCGGATCTCCTCGGTGCTGCGCGGTGCGGGCGACCTGGGGTTGTCCCTCGGCGAGGCCGGCGACGTCGACCCGGCGGTGCTGGAGCACCCGCGCGAGGGCGACCTGCTGCGGGCGCTGGGGGAGTTCCCCCGGGTGATCGCCTCGGCCGCCGAGCTGCGCGCCCCGCACCGGGTGGCCCGCTACCTGGAGGAGCTGGCCGGCACCTACCACCGGTTCTACGACTCCTGCCGGGTGCTGCCCCGCGGCGACGAGGAGGCCACCCCGGTCACGACCGGCCGGCTGTGGCTGTGCGCGGCCACCGCGACGGTGCTGCGCAACGGCCTCGCCGTGCTGGGCGTCTCCGCCCCGGAGCGGATGTGAGGGCCCACCCGGCGGGTCCGCTGCACGGCAACATCGCCCCGCCGCCGGCCGCCGGGCCGGCCCCGGCCGAGCTCGGCGCGCTCGACCCGCAGGTCTGGCCACGGTCGGCCCGCCGGGTCGACGGCGAGCTGGAGCTGGGCGGCCGCCGGGTGACCGACCTGGCCCGCGCGCACGGCACCCCGCTGTTCGTGCTGGACGAGGAGGACTTCCGCGGCCGGGCCGCGGACTTCGCCACCGCCTTCGCCGATGCCGACGTGCACTACGCCTCCAAGGCCTTCCTCTGCGGCCAGGTGGCCCGCTGGATCGCCGACGACGGCCTGCACCTGGACGCCTGCAGCGGCAACGAGCTCGCCGTGGCGCTGGCCGCCGGCTTCCCCGCCGAGCGGATCGCGCTGCACGGCAACAACAAGTCGCTGGTCGAGCTGCAGCTGGCCGTCGACGTCGGGATCGGCCACGTCGTGCTGGACTCCTTCGACGAGATCGACCGGCTGGTGCCGCTGGCCGAGGCCCGGGTGGCCGCCGGCGGTGCCCCGGTCCCGGTGCTGATCCGCTCCACCGTCGGCATCGAGGCGCACACCCACGAGTTCATCGCCACCGCCCACGAGGACCAGAAGTTCGGCTTCTCGCTGGCCACCGGCGACGCGCTCACCGCCGCGGTGCGGGTCATCCGGGAGCCGGCGCTGCACCTGGCCGGGCTGCACAGCCACATCGGCTCGCAGATCTTCGACACCGCCGGGTTCGAGGCCGCCGCGCACCGGGTGGTCGGGCTGCTGGGCCAGGTGCACCAGGCCACCGGCGAGCTGCTCGGCGAGCTCAACCTCGGCGGCGGCTTCGGCATCGCCTACCTCGCCGAGGACGACCCGGTCACCCCGCAGGACGTCGCGGTCAAACTGCGCTCGGTCATCGCGGCGGAGTGCGCGGCCCTCGGGCTGCCGGTGCCCCGGCTGGCCGTCGAGCCGGGCCGGGCGATCGCCGGGCCGGGCACGGTGACGCTCTACGAGATCGGCACCATCAAGCCGGTGCGGCTGGGCTCCAGCGGCGCCCCGGGCACCCCGCTGGTGCGCAACTACGTCTCCGTGGACGGCGGGATGAGCGACAACATCCGCACCGCCCTCTACGACGCCAGCTACACCTGCGTGCTGGCCAACCGCGACTCCGACGCCCCGCCGGCGCTGTGCCGGGTGGTCGGCAAGCACTGCGAGAGCGGCGACGTGCTGGTGCGCGACCTGTGGCTGCCCTCCGACGTCCAGCCCGGCGACCTGCTCGCGGTCGCCGCGACCGGCGCCTACTGCTGGTCGATGGCCAGCAACTACAACTACCTGCTCAAGCCGCCGGTGGTCGCCGTCCGCGACGGTGCCGCCACCGAGATCGTCCGGCGGCAGACGCTGTCGGACGTGTTCGCCCTGGACGCCGTCCTGGCCGACCTGCCCGCCCCGAGCCCGGCGATCGACCAGCCGGCCCCCGAGCACCCCGCTGGAGCCCAGTCGTGAGTGACTCCCTCAAGCTGGCCCTGCTGGGCTGCGGCACCGTGGGCGGGGCCGTGCTGCGGCTGCTGTCCGAGCAGTCCGACGACCTCGCCGCCCGGATCGGCCGCCGGGTCGAGGTGGCCGGCGTCGCCGTCCGCCGTCCCGACCGGCACCCCGAGGTGCCCGCCGAGCTGCTGACCACCGACGCCGAGGGCCTGGTCACCCGGCCCGACGTCGACCTGGTGGTCGAGGTGATCGGCGGCATCGAGCCGGCCCGGACGCTGATCCTGGCGGCCATCGGCGCCGGCAAGTCGGTGGTCAGCGCCAACAAGACACTGCTGGCCGAGGACGGCGTCGCGCTGCACGCCGCGGCCGCCGAGGCCGGCGTGGACCTCTACTACGAGGCCGCGGTCGCCGGGGCGATCCCGCTGCTGCGCCCGCTGCGCGAGTCCCTCGCCGGTGACCAGCTGCGCCGGGTCGTCGGCATCGTCAACGGGACGACGAACTACATCCTGTCCCGGATGGCCGAGACCGGCGCCGGGTTCGGCGAGGCGCTGGCCGAGGCCACCGAGGCCGGGTACGCCGAGGCCGACCCCACCGCCGACGTCGACGGCTTCGACGCCGCAGCCAAGGCCGCGATCCTCGCCTCGCTGGCCTTCCACTCCCCGGTCACCGCAGGTGACGTGCACCGCGAGGGCATCTCGGCGGTCTCGGCCACCGACGTCGCCCGGGCGGCCGAGATCGGCTGCACCGTCAAGCTGCTGGCCATCTGCGAGCGGGTGACCGGCGCCGACGGGGCCGACGACGCGGTCGCCGTCCGGGTGCACCCGGCGATGATCCCGACCACCCACCCGCTGGCCGCCGTCGGTGGCGCGTTCAACGCCGTGTTCGTCGAGGCCGAGGCCGCCGGCGAGCTGATGTTCTACGGCCAGGGCGCCGGGGGGCAGCCGACCGCCAGCGCCGTCCTCGGTGACCTGGTGGCCGTCGCCCGCAACCGGCTGGCCGGTGCCGCCGGGCCCGGGACGACGGGCTACGCGGGGCTGACCGTGCGGCCGATGGCCGACACCCCCACCCGCTACCACGTGAGCCTGGACGTGGCCGACCTGCCCGGGGTGCTCGCGACCGTGGCGCAGGAGTTCGCCGCGCACGGCGTCAGCATCGCCACCGTGCGCCAGGACGGGCACGGCGACGCCGCCACGCTGGTGATCGTCACCCACCGGGCACCGGACTCCGCGCTGGCGGCGACGGTGACCCGGCTGCGGGAGATGTCCGCCGTCCGGGGCGTGACCAGCGTGCTGCGGGTGGAGGGGCTGTGAGCGGGGCGATCCGCGCGAGTGAATGGGTGACGCTGTCATGAGCACGGAGCTGCCGACCGGCCTGCGGGGCGCGGTCTCGCCGTACTGGCCCGGCCTGATCGAGGCCTACCGGCACCGGTTGCCGGTGAGCGCGTCGACGCCGGTGGTGACGCTGCAGGAGGGCGCCACCCCGCTGGTGCACGCCGCGGAGCTCTCCCGGCGCACCGGCTGCGAGGTGTGGCTGAAGGTCGAGGGCGCCAACCCGACCGGTTCCTTCAAGGACCGCGGCATGACCATGGCGATCACCAAGGCGCTCGAGGAGGGCGCCAAGGCGGTCATCTGCGCCTCCACCGGCAACACCAGCGCGAGCGCCGCGGCCTACGCCGCGCGGGCCGGGCTGACCTGTGCCGTGCTGGTGCCGCAGGGCAAGATCGCCACCGGCAAGCTCGCCCAGGCGCTGGTGCACGGGGCCAAGCTGCTGCAGGTCGAGGGCAACTTCGACGACTGCCTGGCGCTGGCCAGCAAGCTGGCGATCGACTACCCGGTCAGCCTGGTCAACAGCGTCAACCAGTACCGCATCGAGGGGCAGAAGACCGCCTCGTTCGAGGTCGTCGACGTGCTCGGCGACGCCCCGGACGTGCACTGCCTGCCGGTCGGCAACGCCGGCAACATCACCGCCTACTGGCAGGGCTACCGGGAGTACGCCGCTGACGGCCCGGCGACGCACACGCCCCGGATGTGGGGCTTCCAGGCCGCGGGTGCTGCCCCGATCGTCACCGGCCGGGTCGTCGAGCAGCCCAGCACGATCGCCACCGCCATCCGGATCGGCAACCCGGCGTCCTGGACCAAGGCGCTCACCGCCCGGGACGACTCCGGTGGCCGGATCGACGCGGTCACCGACCGGGCGATCCTGGCCGCCTACCGGCTGCTGGCCCGCAGCGAGGCGGTCTTCGTCGAGCCCGCCTCGGCCGCCTCGGTCGCCGGTCTGCTGCAGGTCGCCGAGGCCGGTGGCCTCGAGCCCGGTCAGCGGGTGGTCTGCACCGTCACCGGCAACGGCCTCAAGGACCCGGAGTGGGCGATCTCCGGTGCGCCGGCGCCGGTCACCATCCCGGTCGACGCCGCCGCGGCTGCCGCGCAGCTCGGGCTCTGACCGCCGTCGTGAGCCCTCGTCCCACCGCCGTGCGGGTCCGTGTGCCGGCGACGAGCGCCAACCTGGGGCCGGCGTTCGACTGCGCGGGCCTGGCGCTGACCTGCTGGGACTCCCTCGACGTCGAGCTCACCGACGGCGGGCTGGCCGTCGAGGTGACCGGCGAGGGCGCCGGCGAACTGCCGGTGGACGAGTCGCACCTGGTGGTCCAGGCGTTCCGGGCGGCGTGCGCCGAGCTCGGCTGGACGCCGCCGGGGCTGCGCCTGTCCGCCCGCAACGGCATCCCGCAGGGGCGGGGGATGGGGTCCTCGGCCGCGGCGGTGACCGCCGGCGTGCTCGCCGCCTGGGCACTGTGCCCCGACGTCGCCGAGATCGACCAGGCCGCCGTGTTGCGGCTGTGCTCCGCGCTCGAGGGACACCCCGACAACGTCGCCCCCTGCCTGCTCGGCGGGGCCACGCTGTCCTGGACGACGCCCTCGGGCGCCCGCGCCGTCCGGCTGGAGGTCGACCCCCGGGTCGTCCCGGTGCTGTTCGTGCCGCAGACGACGCTCTCCACCCACCTGGCCCGGGGGCTGCTGCCGGCCGAGGTGCCGCACGCCGACGCCGCCCACGCGGCCGGCCGGTCCGCGCTGCTGGTGCACGCGCTGACCGCCGACCCCGCCCTGCTGGCCGAGGCCACCGAGGACCGGTTGCACCAGGCCCAGCGCGCTCCGGCGATGCCCGAGAGCGCGGCGCTGCTGACCCGGCTGCGATCCGACGGTCACGCGGCGGTGGTCTCCGGTGCGGGCCCGTGCGTGCTGGCGCTGGCCGTCCTCGGCGAGGGGGACGCCGCCGGTGACCCGGCTGCGTCCGCCGAGGTCACCCGGCTGCGGGCCGCCACCCCGCCGGGCTGGGAGTGCCGCCCGCTGCAGATCGACGCTGCGGGGGCGTGCGTGCTCCCGCCGAGCAGCTGATCACGGTGCGGTATCGTTCCGGCGTCTGGAACACACCGGTGACGGACTGTGTTGTGGACGATGTCGGCCTGTGTCTAGGCTGACGACGTAGCCGCCTCCGGGCGTTGCTCCACGCGGGAGCGTTGCAGACGGTCGACCCGTCGCCGCTGATCCTCGCCCCGCATCCACAGACCCGTGTCCTCCCGATCGACGCATCGAGTCCAAGAGCGGGCTCCCGCCGTCTGGGACCGGGTCCCCTCCTGCGCTGGTAGGCGCAGGTCACCGCAGGGAAGGACCTGTACGTGAGCGAGACCACCGACCTCCTCGACGGCGAGCGCGACGCCGCCCCGTCCGACGAGGCAGCTGCCGGCGGCGGAACGGCTCCCCGTTCCCGCCGCCGCGGCAGCGGGCTGTCCGGCATGCTGCTCCCCGAGCTCCAGCGCCTGGCCGCCGAACTGGGCATCCCCGGCACCGGCAAGATGCGCAAGAGCGACCTGGTCGCCGCCATCTCCGAGCGGCAGGTCGGCGGCGACGCGGGCTCTGCCCCCGCCGCGACCACCCCGGCTGCCACCGCCCCGGCCGCCCCCGCGCCCCGCACCGAGGACGCCGTCACGGGCGGGGTGGCCACCTCGGCCGCGCCGCTCGAGGCGCCGATCAGCGGCGGCGGCAACGGCGGCCCGATCACCGCCGGCGCGGCGCAGCGCACCGACGAGGCCCCGGCCGAGGGCGCCCCCACCGGGCGTCGCCGTCGTGGCGCCAGCCGCCCGGCCGGTGCGCCGGCCGTGGACGCCGCCGAGACCGCGCAGCCCGTCGAGAGCCGCAGCAGCGACGACCCGGCAGCCGGCGGCGAGAGTGCGGCCGCCGAGGAGCGCAGTGAGGGCGGGCGCCCGCAGCGCACCCGGCGGGAGCGCGGGGACCGCACCCCCCGGGACGGCGGCGAGCGCGAGGAGCGTGGCAACCGGGAGGACCGGGGCAGCCGCGACGAGCGCACCCGCGACGGTGCTGCCCGCGACAACAGCAACCGCGAGAACACCAACCGCGATGGCGCTGCCCGTGACGGCTCCGCCCGTGACAGCGCCGCCCGTGACGGTGAGGAGCGCGGTGGCCGCAACCGGGCCGAGGGCGAGGGCCGCAACGGCCGCAACCGCACCGACGGCGGCCGCGACGGCAACCGCACCGACGGTGGCCGGGACGGGAACCGCACCGACGGTGGCCGGGACGGCAACCGCACCGACGGTGCCCGCGATGGCAACCGCAGCGACGGTGCCCGGGACGGGAACCGCAACGACGGCGGCGCCAACCGCAACGACGCCCGGAACGAGCCCCGCAACGACGAGGACGACGACGACTTCGAGGGCGGCCGCGGCCGTCGCGGGCGGCGGTACCGCGACCGGAACCGCCGCGGCGGCAACGCGACCGGCGGGCGCGAGCGCTTCGACCAGGGCGAGCCCACGGTCAGCGAGGACGACGTCCTGCTCCCGGTCGCCGGCATCCTGGACGTGCTGGACAGCTACGCGTTCGTCCGCACCTCGGGCTACCTGACCGGGCCGAACGACGTCTACGTGTCGCTGTCCCAGGTGCGCCGGTACGGCCTGCGCCGCGGTGACGCCATCACCGGCGCCGTCCGCCAGCCGCGGGAGGGCGAGCGCAAGGACAAGTACAACGCGCTGGTCCGGCTGGACTCGGTCAACGGCCTGGACCCCGAGCAGGCCCGCAACCGGCCGGAGTTCACCAAGCTGACCCCGCTCTACCCGCAGGACCGTCTGCGGCTGGAGACCGAGTCGCACCTGATGACCACCCGGCTCATCGACCTGGTCATGCCGATCGGCAAGGGCCAGCGGGCGCTGATCGTCAGCCCGCCGAAGGCCGGCAAGACGATGGTGCTGCAGTCGATCGCGAACGCGATCACGACCAACAACCCCGAGGTCCACCTCATGGTGGTGCTGGTCGACGAGCGGCCCGAAGAGGTCACCGACATGCAGCGCTCGGTGAAGGGCGAGGTCATCGCCTCGACCTTCGACCGGCCGCCGGCCGACCACACCACGGTGGCCGAGCTGTCGATCGAGCGGGCCAAGCGCCTGGTCGAGATGGGCCACGACGTCGTCGTCCTGCTGGACTCGATCACCCGGCTGGGCCGCGCCTACAACCTGGCGGCCCCCGCCAGCGGGCGCATCCTCTCCGGTGGTGTCGACTCCACGGCGCTCTACCCGCCCAAGCGCTTCCTCGGCGCGGCCCGCAACATCGAGAACGGCGGCTCGCTGACGATCATCGCCTCGGCGCTGGTCGAGACCGGCTCGACGATGGACACGGTCATCTTCGAGGAGTTCAAGGGCACCGGGAACGCCGAGATCAAGCTGGACCGGCGACTGGCCGACAAGCGGGTCTTCCCTGCGGTCGACGTGAACGCCTCGGGCACCCGCAAGGAGGAGATCCTCCTCTCGCCCGACGAGCTGGCGATCATCATCAAGCTGCGCCGGGTGATGTCGGCGCTGGAGCCCCAGCAGGCGCTGGAGCTGCTGCTCGACCGGATGCGCAAGACGCGCAACAACATCGAGTTCCTGATGCAGGTGCAGAAGACCACGCTCGGCGTCAACGAGAAGGAATGAGGGCCTCCCTGCCCCCCGCCACGAGCAGGCTCGCGGCGGGACCCGGCAGGGGGACCGGGGGCGGTCCCTGTGAGGGGGCCGCTCCAGCACCTCGCCGGGGCCGTACACTGGCCCGTCGAGCCTCCGCCGCTGTTCCCGGCGGCGTCCGAACGACCAGATCCCGAGACCAGAGAGAGGGTGTACCGGCATGAAGGCCGACATCCACCCGGACTACCACGTCACCACGGTGACCTGCGGTTGCGGCAACACGTTCACCACGAAGAGCACGGCGCCCGGCGGCACGATGACCGTCGAGACCTGCTCGGCCTGCCACCCCTTCTACACGGGCAAGCAGCGCATCCTGGACACCGGTGGCCGCGTCGCCCGCTTCGAGAAGCGGTTCGGCAAGCGCAACACCGGCGCCGTCGTCATGTCCGCACCTGCCGACGTCGGCGTGAGAGCCACAGAGGAGCCCGAGTGAGCAGCACCGACGCCGGCAGCGACCGGCTCGCCGGCCTGCTCGCCGAGCACCGCGAGCTGGAGGCCGAGCTGGCCGACCCGGCCGTGCACGCCGACGCCGCGCGCGCCCGCCGGCTGGGCCGGCGCTACGCCCGGCTCGCCCCGGTCGTGGAGACCTCCCGGGCCCTGGACGCCGCGACCGACGACCTGGCCACGGCACGGGAGCTGGGCGCCGAGGACCCGTCCTTCGCCCGGGAGGCCGAGCACCTGCAGGCCACCGTCACCGAGCTGACCGGCCGGCTGACCGAGCTCTTGCTGCCCAAGGACCCCGACGACGACAAGGACGTCATCCTGGAGGTCAAGGCGGGGGAGGGCGGGGCGGAGTCGGCCCTGTTCGCCGGCGATCTGCTCCGGATGTACCTGCGGTACGCCGAGCGGCGGGGCTGGGCCACCGAGGTGCTCGACGCCGTCCCCGCCGAGCTGGGCGGGTACAAGGACGTCGCCGTGGCGATCAAGTCGCGCACCGACGAGGGCGTGTTCGCCCGGCTCAAGTTCGAGGCCGGCGTGCACCGGGTGCAGCGGGTGCCGGTCACCGAGTCCCAGGGGCGCATCCACACCTCGGCGGTGGGCGTGCTGGTGCTGCCCGAGGCGGAGGAGGTCGACGTCAGCGTCGACCCCAACGACCTGCGCATCGACGTGTTCCGCTCCTCGGGGCCCGGTGGGCAGAGCGTCAACACCACCGACTCCGCCGTCCGGATCACCCACCTGCCCACCGGCATCGTGGTCAGCTCGCAGAACGAGAAGAGCCAACTGCAGAACCGGGAGTCCGCGCTGCGGGTGCTGCGCTCCCGGCTGCTGGCCGCGGCCCGCGAGGAGGCGGCGGCGACCGCCTCGGACCAGCGGCGCAGCCAGGTGCGCACGGTCGACCGCAGCGAGCGGGTGCGCACCTACAACTACCCGGAGAGCCGGCTGTCCGACCACCGGGTGGGCTTCAAGGCGCACAACCTGGACCAGGTGCTGGACGGCGACCTCGACCCGGTGCTGGACGCGCTCACCACGGCCGCCACCGCCGAGCTGCTGGCGGCCGGCTCCTGACCGCGGCCCGGGTGCTGGTCGCCGACGCCGCCCGCCGGCTGGCCGCGGCCGGGGTCGCCTCACCGCGGGTGGACGCCGAGCTGCTGCTCTGCGCCGTCCTGGGCACCACCCGCACCGCGCTGCTCACCCTCGGTGAGGTGGCGGCCGAGCCGGCTGCCCGGTTCGCCGCCCTGGTCGAGGAGCGGGCCACCCGGGTGCCGTTGCAGCACCTCACCGGGACCGCGCCGTTCCGGCACGTCGAGCTGTCCGTCGGGCCGGGTGTCTTCGTGCCCCGGCCGGAGACCGAGCTGATCGCCGGCTGGGTCCTGGAGCGGATCGCCGACCTGAACGAGCCCACCGTGGTCGACCTGGGCACCGGATCGGGCGCGATCGCCCTGGCGGTGGCGAACGAGCACCCCGGTGCCCGGGTGGTCGCCGTCGAGCGTGACCCGGGGGCGATCGAGTGGACCCGGCACAACGCAGCGACCCGGGCCGCGGCCGGCGACACCCCGGTCGAGGTGCTGGCCGGGGACATGACCGACCCGCAGCTGCTCACCGAGCTGGACGGCAGGGTCGACGTGGTCGTCTCCAACCCGCCGTACGTGCCGGACGGCGCCGGCCTGCCGCAGGAGGTCGCCGACCACGACCCGCCGCTGGCCCTGTGGGGCGGGCCGGACGGGCTGGACGTCGTCCGTGGCCTGCTCGGCACCGCCGCGCGGCTGCTGCGCCCGGGCGGCCGGCTGGGCATTGAGCACGCCGACCAGCAGGGCACGTCCCTGCCGGAGCTGGTCCGCAGACACGGCCGGTGGGCCGAGGTCACCGACCACCACGACCTGGCCGGCCGGCCGCGCTACACGACCGCTCAGCTGACCGGGCACCATCCCGCGAGGTAGCCCCGGCCCCCGGGGACGGTGACCCCGAGGTCGCGCCGCTGCACGCTGATGCCCGGCTCGCCGCAGGCCTGTTCGAACCCCTCGTCGGTGTACTCGACGTCGACCACCGCCGCGCCGTACACGTCGGTGTGGGCACCGCACTCGTCGAACTGGCCGCAGTCCTCGGTCACCGCGTAGTCGAACCCGATGCCGGCGTCGGCCAGCTCGGCGGCGTTCTTCTGCGCGACGATCAGCCCGGCGCGGTGCGCCCGGTCCACCAGCAGCCGGGCCATCGCAACGGCGTCCGCGGCGGTCAGCAGCCCGCCCGACCGGGTCCAGCTGTCCAGGTTGTCCGGCTCGACCGCGTCGAAGCCGTCGGCGGCGCAGCCGTCGACCCACGGACCCACCACGCCGAGCACCGCCGACCGCGAGGCGTCGGTGGAGACGTCCAGCAGGAACTCGTCGGGCCAGTCCGGGTCGGCGACCCGCTGCCCGTCGGCGTCGTGCAGCAGCAGCTCCTCGGGCCACTCCGACCTGCCCGGCTGGGTCTGGAAGGCGTTGACGTAGCAGGCCGACCACAGCCCGGCCGCGGGCGGATCGGTGCGGTCGCGGACCACCCCGGCGACCCCGTCGGCCGGCGGGTACGCGCCGCCCAGCTGGTAGTCGACCCGGGCACCGGGCGGCAGCCCGGGGACCGACGCCGGGAGGGCGCCGGCCGGGGTCCCGGACGTGGCGGGGGCGGGGCCCGCGCAGCCGGCCAGCGCGATCGCCACTGCCGAGATCGACGCCGGGACCCCCCACCTGTGCACGGCGAGAGCGTAGGTGGGGGAGACTCCCCAGCCGTGGCCGACGTCTTCGACTGCAGTGACCCCGACCAGCGCGAGGCGGGGCTGACCGCCGCCACCCGTGCGCTGGCCCGCGGCGAGCTGGTCCTCCTCCCCACCGACACCGTCTACGGGGTGGCGGCCGACGCCTTCACCCCGGCCGCCGTCACCCGGCTGCTGGCGGCGAAGAACCGCGGCCGCAGCATGCCGGTGCCCGTGCTGATCGGTGAGGCGTCGACCCTCGCCGGGCTGGTGGACGCCGTCCCCTCGGTGGCGCACGACCTGGCCGAGGCGTTCTGGCCCGGCGGGCTCACCCTGGTGGTCGAGCACGCGACGACTCTTGCCTGGGACCTCGGGGACGCCGACGGGACGGTCGCCGTCCGGCTCCCGGACGACGACGTCGCCCGTGACCTGCTCCGGGCGACCGGGCCCCTGGCGGTCTCCAGCGCGAACCGCTCCGGCCGACCCGCCGCGACCACCGCGCAGGAGGCGACGTACCAGCTCGGCGAGCATGCTGCGGTCGTCCTGGACGGCGGCCCCCGCACGGGCTCGGCGGCCAGCACGATCATCGACTGCACCGTCCCGGCCCCGCGGGTGCTCCGGATCGGTGCGATCGGCCTCGACCGGCTGCGCGAGGTCGTCCCCGAGATCACCGACTGACCCCGGGCGTGCTCCCCGGCCGCGGTGCGCTGCGGGTCATCGCACCGTCGCGGCGTTACGGTGGGGCGACATCCGCGTGCCCTCGTCCCGGTGCACGCGGGCCCGCGCACCGACCCGCAGGAGTGCACCCGCGATGAGCACCCCGGCCGCGACCCCCTACTGGGGGCCCGACTTCGACGCCCTGGCGGCGTTCGACCCGGAGATCTCCGGCGTCGTCACCGACGAGCTCGACCGGCTCCGCGGCGGCCTGCAGCTGATCGCCAGCGAGAACTTCACCAGCCCCGCCGTCCTCGCCGCGCTGGGCAGCACGCTGTCGAACAAGTACGCCGAGGGCTACCCCGGACGGCGCTACTACGGCGGCTGCGAGGTCGTCGACCGCGCCGAGTCCCTGGGCATCGAGCGGGCCAAGGAGCTCTTCGGTGCCGAGCACGCCAACCTCCAGCCGCACTCCGGGGCCAGCGCGAACCTCGCCGCCTACGGTGCGTTCCTGCAGCCGGGGGACACCCTGCTGGGCATGGCGCTGCCGCACGGCGGCCACCTGACCCACGGCACCAAGGTCTCCTTCTCCGGCAAGTGGTTCAACGCCGTCCAGTACGGGGTCGATGAGAAGACCGAGCACATCGACTACGACCAGGTCCGCGACCTGGCCCGTGAGCACCGGCCGAAGCTGATCGTCGCCGGCGGGTCGGCGATCCCGCGGCTGATCGACTTCGCCGCCTTCCGGGAGATCGCCGACGAGGTCGGCGCGGTCTTCATGGTCGACGCGGCGCACTTCATCGGCCTGGTGGCGGGCAAGGCGATCCCCTCGCCGGTGCCGCACGCCGACGTCGTCACCTTCACCACGCACAAGGTGCTGCGGGGCCCGCGCGGTGGGGCGATCGTCTGCCGGGCCGAGCACGCCAAGGCCATCGACAAGGCGGCCTTCCCGATGATGCAGGGCGGCCCGCTGATGCACGCCATCGCGGCCAAGGCGGTGAACCTCAAGGAGTGCCTGCAGCCCGAGTACCAGGTCTACGCCCGCCAGGTGATCACCAACGCCCAGGCGCTCACCGAGGGCCTGGCCGCCGAGGGGCTGCGCCCGGTCGCGGGCGGCACCGACACCCACCTCGCGCTGCTGGACCTGCGCGAGGTCACCGACACCGCCGGTGAGCTGGTCACCGGCAAGGTGGCCGAGGCCCGCTGCGACGCCGCCGGCATCGTGCTGAACAAGAACGCCATCCCCTTCGACCCGCAGCCGGCGTCGATCGCCTCCGGCATCCGCGTCGGCACCCCGTCGGTGACCACCCAGGGCATGACCGAGACCGACATGCGGGCGATCGCCTCGCTCATCGGCACCGCGATCCGGGACGCCGACGGCTCCCGGACGGCGGAGGTGGCCGCCGGCGTGCGCGAGCTCGTCAGCGCGCACCCTGCCTATCCCGAGCCGACCCGGACCGTCTGAGCCCATGCGCGAGTACGCCGTCGTCCTCCTCGCCGCCGGCCTGGTCACCTTCCTGGCCACCCCGGTGGTGCGGGTGGCGGCGGTCCGGCTGCGGGTGATGGCCGCCGTCCGCGACCGGGACGTGCACGTCATCCCCACCCCGCGGGGTGGGGGAGTGGCGATGTACCTGGGGGTCGCCGCCGGCGTGCTGGTGGCCTCCCAGCTGCCCTCGCTGCAGCGCAGCTTCGAGTACAACAGCCAGACCATCGCCGTCCTGGTGGCCGGTGGGCTCATCTGCCTGCTGGGGGTCCTCGACGACCGGTTCGGGCTGGACGCGCTCACCAAGCTGACCGGGCAGATCGCCTCGGCCGGCGTGATGGTGCTGCTCGGCGTGCAGCTGGCCTACGTGTTCCTGCCGGTCGCCGACATCGGCACGCTGTCCCTCGGGTCCGACGTCGGGGTGCCCGCGACGATCCTGCTGACCGTCCTGACGGTGAACGCGCTGAACTTCATCGACGGGCTGGACGGCCTGGCCGCCGGCGTCTCGGCGATCGCCGCGCTGGCGTTCTTCTCCTACAGCTACCACCTGGGGGCGGTCGGCTACGACGACGTGGCCAGCGCCCCCGCGCTGATCACCGCCGTGCTCGCCGGTGCCTGCCTGGGCTTCCTGCCGCACAACTTCAACCCCGCCCGGATCTTCATGGGCGACTCCGGCTCGATGCTCGTGGGCCTGATGCTGTCCGCGGCGGCCGTGTCGGCGACCGGGCAGACCGACTCGCAGACGCTGGGCTCGGCGGCGAGCCTGCTGCCGCTGACCCTGCCGCTGCTCGTGCCGGTCGCGGTGCTCTTCATCCCGTTCATTGACCTGCTGATGGCGGTGATCCGCCGCACCCGCAAGGGCCAGTCGCCGTTCAGCCCGGACAAGATGCACCTGCACCACCGGCTGCTGTCCATCGGGCACTCGCACCGCCGCGCGGTCCTGATCATGTACTTCTGGGCCGCGCTGCTCAGCTTCGGCGCCGTGGCCCTGTCGATCACCGGCGGCACCGTCGAGGTGCTGGTCATCATCGGCGCGCTGCTGGTCGTCGGGGTCGTCGTGGTGCTCAGCCCCCGGGCCCGGCGGGCGGCCATCGCCGCCCGCGAGGCAGAGTTGGCGGCCATGAAGGAGCGCAGCCGTGCCGCCCACCCGGCCAGTCGTGTCCTGCGGGACGGCGCCGGACCGGACGCCGGGGGAGTGCCGGCCGGCGCTGCTGCCCGCTCGTCGTCCGCGGCCGCGGGGGTGCCCCGGTGAGCGGCCTGTTCGAGGAACGCTCCGGGCCGCGCAGCGACGCGCCCTGGGACCTGTCCTTCCTCCGGGTGGGCGCCCTGGTGGCGCTGGCCGCGACCGTCGTGGCTGCGCCGGTCGTGGGGCTGGTGGCCGGCTGGACCGAGGCGCTCGGGGTCGTGGTCGGGGCAGTGGTCGTGACCGCCTTCTTCTGCATCTCCGGCCTGGTCATCGCCTGGGCCGGCAAGGTGGACGACACGTGGACGATGCCCGCCGCCCTGGGCACCTTCGGGCTCAAGGCGTTCCTACTGTTCCCGCTGCTCACCGGCCTGCCGGAGGACGGCTGGCTGGACCGCCGGGTGCTGGCCTGGACGGTGATCGCCGGGGCCCTGCTGTGGAGCGTGGTGCAGCTGCGCTGGGTGTGGACCCGGCAGCTCTACTACGTGCCCCCGCCGGGTGCACCGGCGGCCTCCCGGGCCCCCGGGCGGGACGACCCGGGGATCCGCCCGACACGCGGCTGATAGTGTCCGACGCGATGGCCGAGGACAGTCCCGAAACCGGGGCCGCTCGACCACGTCCTCAGCAGCCTGCTCGTCAGCCCAGTGGGGCCGACATGGGCTGGGGGGTCACCGGGACGCTCCTGTCCGGGATGGCCGTGTGGGGCGGGGCCGGGTGGTTGGTCGACCAGTGGCTGGACACGCGAGTGTTCTTCCCGGTCGGGATCATCCTCGGCGTGGCGGTGGCCATCTACGTGGTCATCAAGCGATACGGCGGGCCCGACCAGGCCGCCGCACAGCCCCCGGGCGGCCGACAGAGCCCGCCCAGGACGCAGAAGGGACAACGGTGACCTCCAGCGCCCACGCGCTCGGCGACGTGCTCGCTGTGGAGAGCGACCCCGGCGGCGGCTTCACGCCCCCGGGCCTCGGTGAGTTCTTCCCCGAGGCGCTCACCAGCTTCTCCCTGCTCGGTGTCGAGTTCGAGATCACCCGGATCACGCTGATCGCCTGGGTGGCGACCGCCGCGATGATCGCCCTGCTGGTCGCCGCGGTGCGCAAGCCGGAGATCGTGCCCGGCAAGCTCCAGTTCATCGGCGAGAGCGGCTACTCCTTCGTCCGGGACGGCATCGCCCGCGACGTCATCGGCCCGAAGGGCCTGCCCTTCGCGCCCTTCCTGGCCTCGCTGTTCTTCTTCATCCTGGCGAACAACCTGATGGCGATCATCCCGTTCGCCCAGATCTCGCCCATGTCGAAGTTCGCCTTCCCGCTCGTGCTGGCGGTGATCTGCTGGGTCGTCTACATCGCGGTCGGGATCAAGAACCAGGGCCTGTGGCCCTACTTCCGGGACATCATGTTCCTGCCCGGCGTGCCGAAGCCGATGTACATCCTGATCACCCCGCTCGAGCTGCTGCAGAACTTCATCGTGCGGCCGTTCACGCTGGCGATCCGGCTCTTCGCGAACATGTTCGCCGGCCACATGCTGCTGGTGACGTTCGCGCTCGGCGCGACCTACCTGCTGACGGTCGGCAACCTCTCCGCCGTCTTCGGCCCGGTGTCGGCGATCATGGCGATCGTGATGACCTTCTTCGAGCTGCTGGTCATCTTCCTGCAGGCCTACGTCTTCACGATGCTGATGGGCACCTACCTCAACGGCTCGGTCGAGGCCGCTCACTGACCCGAGCCGACCGGCCCTGCCGGTCGGTCACCTGAACTGCACCACCCGCACGACCCCGCCAGCCGCCCGGCCCACCGCCGGGCGACGACACAGGAGGAACACCCCGCGATGATGGACGTTCTCGCAGAGATCAACGGCAGCATCGGCTCGGTCGGCTACGGCATCGCCACGATCGGCCCCGGCATCGGTGTCGGTCTGGTCTGGGCCGCCTACATCCAGGCCACCGCCCGTCAGCCCGAGTCGGCCGGCCTCACCCGCACCTACGCCTTCCTGGGCTTCGCCCTGGCCGAGGCGCTGGCGCTGATCGGCTTCGTCGCCCCCCTCGTCTACGGCACCGGCGCCTGATCCCGCACTCCTCGACGAGTCCGGTCACTGACATCCAGACGAGGACGTTGACAGCATGAGCATCCTGGCTGCGGAGAGCACGAACCCGCTCATCCCACCCGTCGGCGAGATCATCATCGGCCTGATCGCCTTCGCGGTCCTGGCCTTCGTGGTGATCAAGCTCGTCGCACCGCGCTTCGAGCAGGTCTTCCAGGCTCGTCGCGAGGCGATCGAGGGCGGCATCGAGCGGGCCGAGGCCATGCAGGCCGAGGCCAAGGCCGCGCTGGAGCAGTACCGTGCCCAGCTCGCCGAGGCGCGCACCGAGGCGGCGCAGATCCGCGACGCCGCGCGTGCGGAGGGGCAGCAGATCATCGAGGAGCTCCGCGCCCAGGCGCAGGAGGAGTCGGCCCGGATCGTCGCCCGCGGCGAGGAGCAGCTCGCTTCCTCGCGCCAGCAGGTGATCAACGAGCTGCGCGGCCAGATCGGCACGCTGGCGGTCGACCTCGCCGGCCGGCTGGTCGGCGAGTCGCTGGCCGACGACGCCCGGCGCAGCGGCACCGTCGACCGGTTCCTCGACCAGCTGGACGGCATGTCCGCCGCTGGCGACGGTCGTGGCGGCAGCTCGGCGTACGTCCCGCAGGACGCCCGCTGATGCACGCCTCCAGCCGGGCGGCGATGGAGGCCTCGCGGGCCAGCCTCCTCGAGCAGACCGGGGGCGCCCGCAGCCGCAACCGCGGTGAGGCGCTGCTGACCCTGGCCGACGAGATGTTCGCCGTGGCGCACCTGCTCGACGGTCAGCCGTCGCTGCGGCGCGCGCTCTCGGACGCGTCGGTGCGTCCGGAGGACCGGGCGGGCCTGGCCCGCCGGCTGCTGTCGGCACAGGTCTCTGCGGGCACCCTCGAGGTGGTCGAGACCGTCGCCCAGCAGCGCTGGTCGCGCCCCCTCGACCTGGTCGAGGCGACCGAGACGCTGGCGACGGAGGCGGCGCTGGACGCCGCCGACGCACGCGGCGAGCTCGAGGGCGTCGAGGACGAGCTGTTCCGGTTCGGCCGGATCGTCGCCGGTGACGCCGACCTCGCGCGGATCCTGGGCAACCGCTCGGCGCCGCGCGAGGGCAAGACCGCGCTGCTGGACCGGCTGCTGTCCGGGAAGGTCAGCCCGGTCACCGAGCGCCTGGTCCGGAACTCGCTGACCAGCTCGCACGTGCACAACGCGGAGAACGAGGTCGAGCGGCTCTCCACCATGGCGGCCCGCCGTCGTGGCCGGTCGGTCGCCTCCGTGATCAGCGCCGTCCCCCTGTCGGCGGCTCAGGAGGAGCGGCTGGTGGGTGTGCTCGAGCGCATCTACGGGCGCACCATGGGGCTCCAGGTCCAGGTCGACCCCGACGTGCTCGGTGGCCTCGTGGTCCGGGTCGGCGACGAGGTCATCGACGGCAGCATCGCCCACCGGCTCGAGGACGCCGGCCGCCGACTGGCCGGCTGACGGCAGTCCGCTCGGCCGGCAGGCGGCAACGCCGACCGGCCGGCAGGCGGGAACGCCCCCCGACCGCTCCACCGCACCACCACAGACACCAGCAGAAGAGGACGCGAGAGCCATGGCCGAGCTGACGATCTCCGCGGACGAGATCCGCAGTGCCATCCAGAACTACGTCTCCGACTACACCCCGGACGTCTCCCGCGAGGAGGTCGGTGTCGTCACCGAGGCCGGTGACGGCATCGCCCGGGTCGAGGGCCTGCCCTCGGTCATGACCAACGAGCTCCTCGAGTTCGAGGGCGGCGTGCGGGGCCTGGCCCTGAACCTCGACGTCCGCGAGGTCGGTGTCGTCATCCTGGGTGACTTCGCCGGGATCGAGGAGGGCCAGACGGTCCGCCGGACCGGCGAGGTGCTCTCCGTCCCCGTCGGTGACGGCTTCCTCGGCCGCGTGGTCGACCCGCTGGGCAACGCCATCGACGGTGCCGGGCCGATCGAGACCACCAGCCGCCGCGCCCTGGAGCTGCAGGCGCCCTCGGTGGTGCAGCGGCAGTCGGTGCACGAGCCCATGCAGACCGGCATCAAGGCCATCGACGCGATGACCCCGATCGGCCGCGGTCAGCGTCAGCTGATCATCGGCGACCGGCAGACCGGCAAGTCGGCCATCGCGCTGGACACGATCATCAACCAGAAGCAGGCCTGGGCGACCGGTGACCCGCAGCAGCAGGTGCGCTGCATCTACGTGGCGGTCGGTCAGAAGGGCTCGACCATCGCCGCCACCCGCGCCGCCCTCGAGGACGCCGGCGCGATGGAGTACACGACCATCGTCGCCGCGCCGGCGTCGGAGGCCGCGGGCTTCAAGTACATCGCCCCCTACACCGGCTCGGCCATCGGCCAGCACTGGATGTACGAGGGCAAGCACGTCCTGATCGTCTTCGACGACCTGTCCAAGCAGGCCGAGGCCTACCGCGCCGTGTCGCTGCTGCTGCGCCGTCCGCCCGGCCGCGAGGCCTACCCCGGCGACGTCTTCTACTTGCACTCCCGCCTGCTGGAGCGCTGCGCGAAGCTGTCCGACGAGCTGGGTGCGGGCTCGATGACCGGCCTGCCGCTCATCGAGACCAAGGGCAACGACGTGTCGGCCTACATCCCGACCAACGTCATCTCGATCACCGACGGGCAGATCTTCCTCGAGACGGGTCTGTTCAACTCCGGTGTCCGCCCGGCGATCAACGTGGGCATCTCGGTGTCCCGCGTCGGTGGCTCGGCGCAGATCAAGGCGATGAAGTCCGTCGCCGGGCGCCTGCGCCTGGACCTGGCGCAGTTCCGTGAGCTGGAGGCGTTCTCGTCCTTCTCCTCCGACCTCGACGCCTCGAGCCGCGCCACCCTGGACCGCGGTCAGCGGCTGGTCGAGCTGCTCAAGCAGGGCCAGTACTCGCCGTTCCCGGTCGAGCGCGAGGTCGTCTCGCTGTGGCTGGGCACCACCGGCAAGCTGGACCGGGTCCCGGTCGGCGACGTGCGTCGCTTCGAGCTGGAGTTCCTGGACTTCATCGGCCGGGGTGACAACGTCGTCTTCGACACGATCCGGACGTCCAAGAAGCTCGAGGACGACGTGGTGAGCAGCCTGGAGGCGGCGGTGGAGACCTTCTACGGCCAGTTCACCACCTCCGACGGCGAGTCGCTGCAGGTCAACGAGCCCGAGGTCGAGGCCATGGACGCCAGCCAGCGTGGCCAGGAGACCGTCCGGGTCAAGCGGAGCTCCTGAGATGGCTGCGTCCCTGCGTGCGCTGCGGCGCCGGATCCGCTCAACGCGGTCGACGAAGAAGATCTTCTCGGCGCAGGAGCTGATCGCCGGCGCTCGCATTGTGCGGGCCCAGGCCCGGGTGGAGGCCTCCCAGCCCTACGCCCGGGAGATCACCCGGGTGCTGTCCGCGCTGGCCGGCTCGGCCAGCCTGGACCACCCGTTGCTGAGCGAGCGGCCCGAGCCCAAGCGGGTCGCCGTCCTGGTCATCACCTCCGACCGGGGCTTCGCGGGCTCGTACAACGTCAACGTGCTGCGCCGCACCGAGGAGCTCCTCGGTCTGCTGCGGAACGAGGGC
Organism: uncultured Modestobacter sp.; assembly: GCF_947486615.1. GTDB lineage: Bacteria > Actinomycetota > Actinomycetes > Mycobacteriales > Geodermatophilaceae > Modestobacter. Next base: position 61,923 of record NZ_CANKUD010000002.1, on the reverse strand, counting down.
AAGGAGCCGCTGGTCTACGTCATCGGCCGCAAGGGCGAGACGTACTACCGGTTCCGGGACCGGCCCGTCGAGGAGTCCTGGACCGGGTTCTCCGAGCAGCCGAAGTACGAGGACGCCCAGGAGGTCGGCCGCACGCTGATCGACGCCTTCACCGCAGGTGAGGACGACGCGGACGGCGACGGCGGTGCCGACGGCATCCTCGGCGTCGACGAGCTGCACATCGTCTACACGGAGTTCCGCTCGCTGCTGGCCCAGGTGCCGGTGGCGAAGCGGATGGCCCCGCTCGTCGTCGAGGAGGTCGACGACCTCGGCGACGGCGACGGGGCGGACGCCGGGCAGGACCAGTCGGCGCGCTCCAGCGAGGTCCCGACCTCCTACGAGTTCGAGCCCTCGGCCGAGGCGCTGCTGGACGCGCTGCTGCCGAAGTACGTCACCACCCGGATCTACGCGGCGCTGCTGGAGTCGGCTGCATCGGAGTCGGCCTCGCGCCGGCGGGCGATGAAGTCGGCCTCGGACAACGCCGAGGAGCTGGCCAAGAACCTCTCCCGGCAGGCCAACCAGGCCCGCCAGGCCGGCATCACCCAGGAGATCAGCGAGATCGTCGGCGGTGCCGACGCGCTGGTGTCCAGCAGCTCCGACAACTGAGCACTGCCCCGGTCGGGGCGGCACCCGCCGCCCCGACCGGGGACCCCGAAGACGCGAGACCACCGAGCCCCAGGGCAGGAGAGCAGTACTGATGACCGTCACCGAGGACCGCCCGAGCACCCAGTCGACCACCGGCGCCGGCCGGGTCGTCCGGGTCACCGGCCCGGTCGTCGACGTCGAGTTCCCCCGCGACGCGATGCCCGAGATCTTCAACGCACTCAAGGTCGAGGTCACCCTGGCCGACCTGGGCAAGACGCTGACCCTCGAGGTCGCCCAGCACCTGGGCGACAACGTGGTCCGCACCATCGCCATGCAGCCGACCGACGGCCTGGTCCGTGGAGCCCCGGTGACCGACACCGGTTCGGCGATCTCGGTGCCCGTCGGCGAGCAGGTCACCGGGCACGTGTTCAACGCGCTCGGCGAGTGCCTGGACACCCCCGGCTACGGCGACGACAGCCTGCGCTGGACCATCCACCGGCACGCGCCGAAGTTCGACCAGCTCGAGGGCCGCACCGAGCTGCTCGAGACCGGCATCAAGGTCATCGACCTGCTGACCCCCTACATCAAGGGCGGGAAGATCGGTCTGTTCGGTGGCGCCGGCGTGGGCAAGACGGTGCTCATCCAGGAGATGATCCGTCGCGTCGCCCAGGAGTTCGGTGGCGTCTCGGTCTTCGCCGGTGTGGGGGAGCGGACCCGCGAGGGCAACGACCTGATCACCGAGATGACCGAGTCCGGCGTCATCAACTCCACCGCGCTGGTCTTCGGCCAGATGGACGAGCCGCCGGGCACCCGGCTGCGGGTCGCGCTCTCGGCGCTGACCATGGCGGAGTACTTCCGCGACGAGGCCGACCAGGACGTGCTGCTCTTCATCGACAACATCTTCCGGTTCACCCAGGCCGGCTCCGAGGTCTCCACGCTGCTGGGCCGCATGCCCTCCGCGGTGGGCTACCAGCCGACCCTGGCCGACGAGATGGGCGAGCTGCAGGAGCGGATCACCTCGACCCGGGGACGGTCCATCACCTCGCTGCAGGCGATCTACGTGCCCGCCGACGACATCACCGACCCGGCGCCGCACACCACCTTCGCCCACCTGGACGCCACGACGAACCTGTCGCGGCCCATCTCGGAGAAGGGCATCTACCCGGCCGTCGACCCGCTGGACTCCACCAGCCGGATCCTCGACGCGCAGTACGTCGGGCAGGAGCACTACGACATCGCCAGCGAGGTCAAGCGGATCCTGCAGCGCTACCAGGAGCTGCAGGACATCATCGCCATCCTCGGCATCGACGAGCTGGGCGAGGAGGACAAGGTCACCGTCAACCGCGCACGGCGGATCGAGCGGTTCCTCTCCCAGAACATGTTCGTCGCCGAGGCGTTCACCGGGCAGCCGGGCTCCTACGTGCCGCTGTCCGAGACCCTCCAGGCGTTCAAGGCGCTCGCGCAGGGCGAGTACGACCACGTCCCCGAGCAGGCCTTCTTCATGTGCGGTGGCCTCGAGGACCTCGAGCGGAACTACGACAAGCTGAAGAAGAGCTAGTCGCAGGTCCTGTCGGCGGCCCCCTGCGGGCGTCGCTGCACCTGTCAACGGCCGGGTTCCCCACGGGGGCCCGGCCGTCGGCGTCTCCGGGCACCGTCGCGGACCTGGTCCGGGAGGCCCAGGAGAGGCGCGCTGCGGCGCCGGGGGGTGACCGGGCGTGGTGGCGCGGCGGCCCGGGCAGCACCCGATCGGGTGGTCGTGCCGGCCGGGGTTCAAGGACCTCCGCGCGCCTGTCGATCATGGGGACCGGTGCGTCCGGTCGGCGGGCGCCATGCCCAGGAGTACGACGGTGCACAGGACAGGTCTCGCAGCGGTGCTGCGGCGCGGTGGGACGGCGACCCTCGAGCCGGGCCGGCACGACCAGGGCGCTCCCGGCCCGCTGCCCGAGGACGCGCTGGACTGGAGCTGGCCGCCCTACGCGCCGGTCGAGGCCGCCGCGGAGCCGTTCGACGTCGCCGAGTGGGCACCCCGCTCGGTGGTCTGGCACCCGCAGGTCCGGGTCGGCCGGTGGACCGTGGTCTACCGCCGCGCCGCCTGACGCTGCCTCACCTCGGTCGCCGCTGGTCGTCCGGCCCGGGCGCAGGGCATCCCACCGCGTCCGCCGGCCCGGGGCGGCCGTGCTCGAGCGGGCCGCAGGACCGCACCTCCCGTCCCCTGGCGGGCGTCGCCGGCGGGCTGTGGCGGAACGGGTCCCGGTGCGCCGGTACAGTGGCCGGGACCCGCTGCCGCGTCCGACCGGACCGGCGGCCCGCATCACAGGCCCGAACGGCCGGTCGATGACCCTGGAGGACTGACGTGGCGACCCTGCAGGTCGAGCTCGTGGCCGTGGAGAAGATGATCTGGTCCGGGGAGGCCAGCATGGTCATCGCCCGCACGACCGAGGGTGAGCTCGGTGTCCTGCCCGGCCACGCGCCGCTGCTGGGCGAGCTGGCCCCCGGTGGCGTGGTCCGCATCCGACCGGAGTCCGGCGAGGACCTCGTCGTCGCGGCGCACGGCGGCTTCCTCTCGGTGACCGAGCGGGGCGTGTCGATCCTCGCGGAGACCGCGGAGATCTCCACCGACATCGACGTCGAGCGGGCCCGTGAGGCGCTGCGCCGGGCCGAGCAAGCCGGCGACGACCCGGAGGCGCTCGCCGCCGCCCGCCGAGCCCAGTCCCGGCTCCGCGCCGCCGGCCAGGACGCCTGACCGCAGCCGGCTGAGCCTCCTCCCGATCCCCCCGCGGCCCCCAGCCCCCGCCCGGTGACCACTGTCGTCCTGGTCCTCGCCGGGGTGTTGCTCGTCGGCCTGGTCGCGGCCTTCCTGCTGCGCCGCCGGTTCCTGCTCTCCGGCCTGGGGGCGGTCACGATGTGGCTGCGGGCCCCGGGGGCACCGCGCTGGTCGGTCGGCGTCGCCTGGTACTCCGGGGAGACGCTGCTCTGGTACCGGGCGCTGTCGCTGTCGGTACGCCCCAACCGGCGGCTGTGCCGCGCCCAGTTCCAGGTCGACGCCCGTCGGCGGCCCACCGCGGACGACCTGTCGCTGCCCGACGAGAGCGTGATCCTGACCTGCCGCACCGGTGCCGGACCGCAGGAGCTGGCGATGGACAGCTCGACGGTGACCGGCTTCCTGTCCTGGATCGAGTCGGCCCCGCCCGTCGACCGCTGACGAAGGACCCCGCTGCCCCCCACGCTCCGCAGGCTCAGCGCGGGCCCCTGCAGCGGGGCCGGGCCGGCCGGGTCAGCGGGCGGCGCGTTGGGCGTGCACCCCGCTGTGCGCGCCGGGCTCCCACAGGACGTCGCCCTCGGGGTTGGCCGCCCGGGCCAGGATGAAGAGCAGGTCCGACAGGCGGTTGAGGTACTTCGCCGTCTCGGGGTTGGTGCGCTCCCCGTCGGCCTCCAGCAGCCCCCACACGCTGCGCTCGGCCCGGCGGGCGACCGTCCGCGCCGTGTGCAGGAGGGCAGCCAGCGGGGTGCCACCGGGGAGCACGAACGAGGTCAGCGCCGGCAGCTCCTCGTTGGCGACGTCGCACGCCGCCTCCAGCCGCTCGGTGTAGGCCGGGGTGACCCGCAGCGGTGGGTGCTCGGGGTCGGGGTGCACCGGGGTGGACAGGTCCGCGCCGACGTCGAACAGGTCGTTCTGGATGCTGCGCAGCAGCTCGGTCAGCTCCGTCGAGGGGGCGCCCAGTGCGATCGCGACGCCGATGGAGCTGTTGGCCTCGTCGACGTCGGCGTAGGCGACCAGCCGCGGGTCGGTCTTGCTGACCCGGGACATGTCGCCCAGGTGGGTCTGCCCGGCGTCGCCGGTGCGGGTGTAGATGCGGGTCAGCCGGACGGTCATGCCGCCGAGCCTAGTTAAAGGACCCTGCTGCCCCCCATCCCTCGCGAGCTCGGGACGGGCCCCTGCAGCAGGGCCGTAGGGTGACCGCGTGGAGTGCTTCGAGGTGGCGGGCGGGGCGTCGCTGCGCGGCCGGGTCCGTGTCACCGGTGCCAAGAACAGCGCCCTGAAGCTGATGGCGGCCGCGTTGCTGGCCCCGGGGCGGACGACGCTGGAGGAGGTGCCCGACATCCTCGACGTCACGATCATGAGCGAGGTGCTGCGGCGCCTGGGCTGCGGCGTGGTCTTCGAGCGCTACCCGCTGGAGCCCGGTGGCAGCCCGAGCGGCGGGGGCCGGGTGCTGATCGACGTCCCGGAGCGGCCCTCCAGCGAGACCGACTACGACCTGGTCCGGCGGATGCGCGCCTCGATCAGCGTGCTCGGGCCGCTGGTCGCCCGGCTGGGCACCGCCAAGGTCGCCCTGCCCGGCGGTGACGCGATCGGCTCCCGCGGGCTGGACATGCACATCGCCGGTCTGGAGCGGCTGGGCGCCAGCATCGTGAGCGAGCACGGCTTCCTCATCGCCACCGCACCCAAGCTGGTGGGCACCTCGATCTGGCTGGACTTCCCTTCGGTCGGTGCGACGGAGAACCTGGTGATGGCCGCCGTCCTCGCCGAGGGCACGACCATCGTCGACAACGCCGCGCGCGAGCCGGAGATCGTCGACCTGTGCTCGATGCTGGTCGCGATGGGCGCCCGGATCGAGGGCGCGGGCACCTCCACGATCACCGTGGAGGGCGTGGACGGGCTGGCGCCGGTGTCCTGCTCGGTGGTGCCGGACCGGATCGTCGCCGGCACCTGGGCCATCGGTGCGGTGATGACCCGCGGCGACCTGGTGATCGAGCGGGCGGTCGCCGAGCACCTCACCGTGCCGCTGGACAAGCTGGTGAGCGCCGGGGCCACCGTGGAGCCCCGGCCGGACGGCGTCCGGGTGGCGATGGACGACCGGCCGAAGGGTGTGGACGTCGTCACGCTGCCCTTCCCCGGGTTCCCGACCGACCTGCAGCCGATGGCGGTGGCGCTGGCCGCCGTGTCGACGGGTACCGCGCTGATCACCGAGAACGTGTTCGAGGGCCGCTTCATGTTCGTCAACGAGCTGGTCCGGCTCGGTGCCGACGTGCGCATCGACGGCCACCACGCCGTCGTCCGCGGTCGGGAGCGGCTGTCCAGCGCCCCGGTGCTGGCGACCGACATCCGGGCCGGCGCCGGTCTGGTGCTGGCCGGGCTGCTCACCGACGGGGTCACCGAGGTGCAGGACGTGCACCACGTCGACCGCGGCTACCCCGACTTCACCGAGCAGTTGCGCGCCGTCGGCGTGCAGATCGAGCGGACCCAGCGCCCCAGCTGACGGATCGGCCCCCGCACCGGGGGCCGGGCCGAGCCGAGCGGGGGGTCCTCCGTCAGCGGCCGCCGAAGGAGAGGGCCAGCGCCCGGGCCCGGTCGAGGTCCTCGGGGAAGACCAGGACGTCGGCGCGGTGGGCGGCCGGCTCGCGGATCGTCGACCGGATGCCGGCGTCGGAGAGCACCGCGCGCAGCGCCAGCGCGGACTCCCGGCGGGTGAGCGTGGCCACCGGCGTGAGCAGCTCCTCGCGCCGCACCGGCTTCCCCGAGCCCTCGGACGCGAAGGCCCACCGGAGGAACAGCACCAGCAGGCCGATCACCAGCGCGATGCCCGGGCCGACCAGGAAGTGCAGACTGCCCGCGTCGATCGGCACGCTGACCCCCCGGGGAGCGGGTGCGACCGGTCGGTCACAGGCCCGCCGCCGAGTGTGCCACCGGTGTGGGCGACCCGTGGCTACTGGCGGGTAACCGCCCTACACTCCGCGGGCATGCCGTTTCCTTCAGCGCCGAAGGACCGCGACCGCCCCTGGGTGATGCGCACCTACGCCGGCCACTCCTCACCCGCCGAGTCCAACGCCTTGTACCGCCGCAACCTGGCCAAGGGGCAGACCGGGCTGTCGGTGGCCTTCGACCTGCCCACCCAGACCGGCTACGACCCCGACCACGAGCTGGCCGTGGGGGAGGTGGGCAAGGTCGGCGTCCCGGTGAGCCACCTGGGTGACATGCGGGCGCTCTTCGACGGCATCCCGCTGGACGAGATGAACACGTCGATGACGATCAACGCCCCGGCGATGTGGCTGCTGGCGCTCTACCAGGCGGTCGCCGAGGAGCACGGGCACGACGTCGCCCGGCTCGCCGGCACGACGCAGAACGACATCATCAAGGAGTACCTGTCCCGGGGGACGTACGTCTTCCCGCCGGCGCAGAGCATGCGGCTGATCACCGACGTGGTCGCCTACACGGTGACGGCGATGCCGCGCTGGAACCCGGTCAACATCTGCAGCTACCACCTGCAGGAGGCCGGGGCGACGCCGGTGCAGGAGATCGCCTACGCGATGAGCACCGCGATCGCCGTGCTCGACTCGGTCCGCGACTCCGGCCAGGTGCCGGCCGAGCGGTTCGGGGACGTCGTCGCCCGGATCTCCTTCTTCGTCAACGCCGGGGTCCGGTTCGTCGAGGAGATGTGCAAGATGCGCGCCTTCGGGCAGCTGTGGGACGAGCTGACCCGGGAGCGCTACGGGGTGCAGGACGCCGGGCAGCGGAGATTCCGGTACGGGGTGCAGGTCAACTCGCTGGGTCTCACCGAGGCGCAGCCGGAGAACAACGTGCAGCGGATCGTGCTGGAGATGCTCGGGGTGACCCTCTCCCGGGACGCCCGGGCCCGCGCCGTCCAGCTGCCCGCCTGGAACGAGGCGCTGGGCCTGCCGCGGCCGTGGGACCAGCAGTGGTCGCTGCGGCTGCAGCAGGTTCTCGCCCTCGAGACCGACCTGCTGGAGTACGACGACCTGTTCACCGGGTCGGTGGTCGTGGAGACCAAGGTCGCCGAGCTGGTCGAGGGTGCCCGGGCCGAGATGGCGCGGGTGCAGGAGCTGGGCGGGGCGGTGGCCGCCGTCGAGTCGGGCTACATGAAGGGCCAGCTGGTCGCCTCGCTGTCGGAGCGCCGCCGCCGGATGGAGAGCGGCGCCGACGTCGTCGTCGGGGTCAACCGGTTCGAGACGACCGAGCCCAACCCGCTGCTGGCCGACCTGGAGACGGCGGTGCAGACCGTCGACCCGGCGGTGGAGGCGGCCGCCCAGCGTGCGGTGCGGCAGTGGCGGGCCGCTCGGGAGCCCGGCCCGGTGGCCGAGGCCCTGGCCGCGCTGCGCGCCGCGGCCGCAGGCACCGGGAACCTGATGCCGGCGACCCTGCGCTGCGCCCGGGCCGGCGTGACCACGGGGGAGTGGGCCGGCGTGCTGCGCGAGGTGTTCGGTGAGTACCGGGCGCCGACCGGGATCGGTGCCGCGGGCGCCGGCGAGGGCGACACCACGCTGGCCGAGGTGCGCGAGCGGGTGTGCACGACGGGGGAGGAGCTGGGGGGCCGGCTGCGCTTCCTGGTCGGCAAGCCGGGCCTGGACGGGCACAGCAACGGTGCCGAGCAGATCGCCGTCCGGGCCCGGGACGCGGGCTTCGAGGTCGTCTACCAGGGCATCCGGCTGACCCCGGCGCAGATCGTCTCCGCCGCGGTCGAGGAGGACGTGCACGTCGTCGGCCTGTCGGTGCTCTCCGGGTCGCACCTGCAGGTCGTCCCGGCGGTGCTCGACGGCCTGCGGGCGGCCGGGCTGGACGACGTCCCGGTGGTGGTCGGCGGGATCGTCCCCGACGGCGACGCCCGCCGGCTGCGCGAGCTGGGGGTGGCCCGGGTGTTCACCCCCAAGGACTTCGGGATCACCGACATCATGGCCGAGGTGGTGGCCGTCGTCCGCGCGGCCAACCACCTCGACCCGGACCGCCGGGCGGCCGTCCTGCCGGGCTAGAGCCGGACGACGACGCCCTCGGTGGCGCTGCGGCGGGCGGCGTCGAGCACGGTCAGCGAGGCGACGGCGTCCCGGGGGTCGACCGGCACCAGGCCCTGGCCGCGCACCGCGGCGGCGAACGCGGGGTAGAAGGTGTCCCAGGCGCCGGGCAGCGTGGGCACCCGGTCCTCGTGCTCGCCGCGGCGCACCCGGCCCCAGCGGGACTCCGGCTCGGCGCCCCAGTCCGCGCCCAGCGTCGCCGGTGTCTCCCCGGCGATCAGGGCGTCCTCCTGGCCGTCCATCGGGCCGCCGACGACGTAGCTGCCGGCGGTGCCGGTGACCCGGAACCGGTTGCCCGGGGCGCCCTCGCTCCAGCTGCCGGCCAGGTGCGAGCGGGCGCCGGAGGCGTGGGTGAGGGCGACGAAGACGTCGTCGTCCAGGCCGCTCTCCCGCACCCGCCACTCGGCGTACACCGAGGTGACCGGGCCGAGCAGCACCAGCGCCTGGTCGACCAGGTGGCTGCCGAAGTCCAGCAGCGTGCCGCCGCCGGAGGGCGCCGGCCCGGGGTCGGGGGTGAACCGCTCGAACCGGGACTCGAACCGGGTGATCGTGCCGAGCGTGCCGGCCTCGGCCAGCGCCCGGACGGTGCGGAAGTCGGAGTCCCAGCGGCGGTTCTGGTAGGGCGCCAGCGGCAGGCCGAGCCGCTCGGCCCGCTCGACGCTGGACCGTGCGGCGGCGGCGTCGAGGGCGAACGGCTTGTCGCAGACCACCGCCAGCCCGAGGTCGAGCGCCTCGTCGGTGAGCGCGGAGTGGGTGCCGGCCGGGGTGGAGACGGCCACCGCCTCGACGCCGGCCGCGGCCAGCTCGGCCAGCGAGCCGACCGCGGCCACGCCGGGGTGCTCCTGGCCGATCAGCTCGCGGCGCTCGGTCGAGGAGGTCACCACCGCCACCAGGTCGCACTCCGCCGCGGCGGCCAGCAGCGGGGCGTGGAACCACCGCCCGCCGAAGCCGTACCCCACCAGTCCGAACCGAACGGGCTCCACCACGGTGCTCCCCACCTCGACGACGCGTGCTGCGGATCATCCCCTGCCGGTCGGCGGGGCCGCCGGGCGCCTCAGAGCAGGGGAGCCGGGCGGCCGAACAGGTGGCCCTGGCCCTGCTCGACGCCCAGCGACCGCAGCGTCGCCGCCTCGAGGTCCTCCTCGACCCCCTCCGCCACCAGCCGGGCGCCGGTCGCGGTGGCGAAGCTGACCATCGCGGTGACCATCGCGCGCTTGGCCGGGTCGGCGTGCAGTCCGGTGACCAGTGCGATGTCGAGCTTGATCACGTCCGGGCGCAGCCGCAGCACGTGCCGCAGGCTGGCGTACCCGGCGCCGGCGTCGTCGACGGTCAGCCCGATGCCCGCCTCCCGCAGGCAGCGCAGGGACCTCTCCAGCGCGTCGTAGTCGTCCACCGGCCGGTGCTCGGTGACCTCGACCGAGACGTCGAGGTGCCGGTGGTCCAGCAGCAGGCCGGTCACCGAGGGGGACAGCAGTGCCTGCGGGGAGAGGTTGACGCCCAGCGGACGTCCGGCCGGCAGCCGCGGGGCGACGGCCAGCGCGGCGCGGGCGGCCAGCTCCTCCAGCTCGACCCCGAGCCCGGCGGCCGCCGCGGCGCTGAACAGCCGCGCGGGGCCGCCGTCCACGTCGGGGAACCTGGCCAGCGCCTCGTAGGCGACCGTCCCGCAGGTCTCCAGATCGACGATCGGCTGGACGTGGGTGACCACCGCGCCCTCGGCGAGGACCTCGCGGACCTGGCCGGCGGGGTCGGCCGGCGGAACGGGCAGCGGTTCGGCCAGCCGGTCGGCGATGACGTCGGCCAGCAGCTCCAGGGTGCGGACCGCCGCCCCGTCCAGGTGCGCTCCGTCGTCCCGGCTCACGCAGCAGAGCATCCCGACCGGGCGGCCGTCCGGGCTGCGCACCGGGGCGCCGACGTAGGACCCGATGCCGAGGTCGGCGGTGACCGCCAGGTCGCGGGTGCCGGGGTGGCGGCGGGCCCCGGTGACCACCGGGGGCAGCTGCCCGCTCAGCACCCGCACGCAGAACGAGCCCTCCAGCGAGGGCTCCATGCCCTCGTGGACGTGCATCTCGTCCAGGGCGCCGGTGGCGGCGCGGATCTGCTGGGCGCTCTCGGTGAACGTCGACATCCAGGCGACCTCCATCCCCAGCCGGGTGCGGGCCGAGTCCAGGACCCGGTGCAGCCAGGCGGGGGACAGGGCGACGGCCGGCGAGGACGGCGACGGTGGGCTCCCGTTCACCCCCGCAGTGTGACCCAGCTCCCGCCTCGACGGAACGCCTCGTCTCGATTCGTCGGCGGGACGGTCGCGTCAGCGCAGCCGCGGGCCGAACCGGACGTCGACGCCGGGGGAGAACAGCACGCTGTCCGGGGCGCCGCCGACCCCGGGCAGGCCGGCGGTGGCGACCAGGTCGTCGTCCAGGGAGAGCAGCTCCGCGGCGTGCAGCGGCCAGGCCGGGTGCTCGTTGGGCCAGTACGCCAGCCGCCCGGCGGTGACCTGGTGCAGCCCCCAGCGGCCGGTGAGGAACTCCGCCAGTGGGCTCGGCTCGGGCAGCTCCGCACCCACCCGGACGGCGATCGTGCCGCCCGCACCGCGGGGCCCCGGCCAGCGGCGGGCACAGCGGTAGGTGAACCGGTCGCCGTCGCGCTCGATGCGCATCCGGGACCACTGGTAGGGCAGCCGGGCCACCCACCGGGCCGCGAGCACCGGCAGCAGCCGGTCGGCCTCCAGCGAGCGGAAGACGACGCCGCGGCGTCCCCGGGCGTCGACCGAGTACAGCCGCACGTTGGTCTCCGCGAAGGACCCGAGGTACGGCAGGCCGGGTGCGCGGAGCAGGCCGATCCGCCGCATCCGGAACGGGATGAGCCCGACGTGGGTGACGCCGTCCAGCTCGTCGGGCACGGTGCCGGCCGGCAGCAGCGGGGCGACCAGGCCCGGGTCGACCGCCCAGTGCAGGAAGGTGACGTCGCGCCAGCCCTGGGTGAAGACGGTCGTGCGCACCGGCCGCGGGGCCGTCCGGCTCACGGGTTCCGGGGAGCTCACCGCCTCAGCCTGCCCGCACCTCCACCGGGACGTCGGCCGGGGTCTCCCGGCCGAGGACGGCGCGGCGACGACGGTGCAGCAGGGCCCGCACCAGCTCACCCAGCGCGGCCAGGCCCAGCGCCAGGCCCAGCCCCAGCAGCAGGCCGCGCAGCGGGTCCCGCTCGAAGGCCAGCCCGCCGACGTAGCCGATCCCGGCCGACCAGCCGGCCCAGGTGAGCGCGGCCAGCGTGGCGAACGGGGTGAACCGGCGCAGCGGCCAGCCGACGGCGCCGGCGGTGAGCGTCACCGTCGTCCGCAGGCCGGGCACGTAGCGTGCGGTCACCAGCAGCATGCCGCCGCGCCGGGCGAGCAGCCGCTCGGCCCGGGTGAACGCGGCGTGCCGGCGGCTGCCCGGCCGCGCCCGGGCCCGCAGCCGCAGACCCACCAGCGAGCCGAGCAGGTAGGAGACGTGGTCACCGGCGAAAGCGCCCAGCGCGGCCACCGCGATCACCGCGGGCAGGTCCGGCTGCCCGGTCGCGGCGAACACCCCCGCGGTGATCACCACGCTCTCGCTGGGCACCACCGGCAGGAAGCCGTCGACGGCGGACAGCGCGAAGAGGACGACCAGCACCCACGGCGAGGCCATCAGGTCCTGCACCCAGCTGAGCACGGCGTCGGTCACGATCGGCTCCCCGGGCACGGCATGCCCCGAGCCTGCTCGGCCCGGACTGCGGGCACATCCACCTCAGGTCGGGGTCGCCCTCCACCGGGAGGACCACCCGGCTGCGACTCCCGGACGACGTCGGCGCGTCCTCCGGCCCGGTGCCCGCCGACGGTCCCGGTGCCCGCCGACGGTCGGCGATCATGATCCCGGTCACCCGCGGGAATGCCCGGCCGCCACCGGTGCCTTCCTGCTCGGCGTGAGTGATCTCTGGGGGCTGACGCGCCGCCGCGTCGTCGACCACGGACGGGTGACGACCGAGCGCTGTCCGGGCTCCCGCTCCCGGCCCACCCCCACCCTCACCCTGCTCTGAGAGGCACCACCCCGTGCTCGCTCGTCTCCGTTCCGTCCCCTTCGCCGTCCAGGTCCTGCTCGGCCTGGTCGTCGGCGTGGCCCTGGGCCTGCTGGCCCGCGCGATGGGCCCGGTCTCCGGCTCCTTCGTCGACGGCGCCCTGGTGCCCGGCACCGACGCCAACTGGCTGACCAGCACCCTGACCACGATCGGCAACACCTTCGTCGGGCTGCTGCGGGCGATCGTCGTCCCGCTGATCGTCACCGCGATCATCGTCAGCATCGCCAACCTCAAGCAGGTCTCCAACGCTGCACGGCTGGCCGGCCAGACGCTGCTGTGGTTCGCCATCACCTCGCTGATCGCCGTCTCGATCGGCATCGGACTGGGCCTGCTGACCCGGCCCGGCGACCGCAGCTCGGTGGACGCCGGCCTGGCCACCTACGAGGGCACGTCCGGCGGGTGGTGGGACTTCCTCACCGGTCTCGTCCCGGCCAACTTCCTCGGCCTGGAGGGCGACGCGGACGGCGTCAGCTTCAACATCCTGCAGCTGATCGTGGTCTCGGTGGCCATCGGCATCGCCGCACTCAAGGTGGGCTCGGCCGCCGACCCGTTCCTGTCGGTCACCCGCTCGGTGCTGGCGATCGTGCAGAAGGTGCTGTGGTGGGTCATCCTGCTCGCCCCGATCGGCACCGTCGGCCTGATCGGCAAGGCGGTGGCCAGCTACGGCTGGGAGTCCCTCGGCTCGCTCGGCGTCTTCGTCGGCGCGGTCTACGCGGGCCTGGCGATCGTGCTGGTGGTCGTCTACCCGGTGCTGCTCAAGCTGCACGGCCTCTCGCCGCTGCGCTTCTACGCCGGTGCGTGGCCGGCGATCCAGCTGGCGTTCGTCTCGCGCAGCTCGATCGGCACCCTGCCGGTGACCCAGCGGGTGACCGAGGCCGACCTCGGCGTCCCGCGCAGTTACGCCTCGTTCGCCGTGCCGCTGGGCGCCACCACCAAGATGGACGGCTGCGCCGCGATCTACCCGGCGCTGGCGGCGATCTTCGTCGCCGAGTTCTTCGACGTCCCGCTCTCGATCACCGACTACCTGCTCATCGCGCTGGTGTCGGTGGTCGGCTCGGCGGCGACCGCCGGGGTCACCGGCGCGGTCGTGATGCTCACGCTGACGCTGTCCACCCTGGGTCTGCCGCTGGCGGGCGTCGGCCTGCTGCTGGCGGTCGACCCGATCCTGGACATGGGGCGCACCGCCACGAACGTCACCGGCCAGGCGCTGGTGCCCACGATCGTCGCCAAGCGGGAGGGCCTGCTGGACCTGGCCCGGTACAACGCCACCCGCACCGCCGACCCGCTCGCGCCGGTGGAGCAGGAGGGCGGCGTGGACGGCGACCTGCGCAGCCCGCAGCCGCCGGTGGCCGCACAGGCCTGACGTGCTGGTGCTCCCCGGGTCGTGGACCCGGGGAGCACGGCGGTCAGCCGGTCAGGTCGGCGCAGCCGGACTCCTCCGGCAGCAGCGGGCGGAAGGTGATCGACCACCGGGCCCCGTCGGCGCCCACCCACGGGGTGAGCGTCGTCGCGCCACGGGCGGCCTCGGCCAGGGCCCGGGCCTCCTCGCCGGTGGCGGTCACGCAGGTCACCCCGGGCGCGATCGGCTCACCGGGCAGCTCCGGCCCGGGCCAGGTCAGCTCCGGCTGTTCCGTATCGTCGGCCGGGGCGGACCACGGGCGGGCCAGGGCGGCCACCGCGGCGGGCTCGTACGGCGCCGGCGCGGCGTCGTCGTCGCCGAGGGTGGCGGTCAGGTCGGTCAGGTCGGCGAGGAGGTCGCGCAGCTGCGCCCGGGCGGCCTCCTGCTCCGCGGTGAGCCCGCCGGCACCCTCGGCCTCCTGCAGCGCGTAGACCTCCCGGGTGATCGGGCCGTCGTCGGTCACGAGCGTGAACCGGGTGGAGGGGGCGTCGGCGAGCGGCGGCGAGCCGAGGTCGGCGGTCTGGTCGATGCCCGCGGCCAGCGCCCGCTCGGCGAGCTCCTGCACGGTCGACCGGTCGGCCTGCTGCACCTGCACGTTCGGCCACGCGGGGGCCGGGTAGATCGCGATGACCGGCCCCTGGGTGATCACCCGGCCGTCGCCGTAGACGCTCACGATCGGCAGCCGGCCGGCCAGCATCTCCGGGGTCACGAACCCGCCGGTCTGCTCCACCTGCAGCACCAGCGCGTCCTCGGCCTCGGGCAGCACGACGGCCCCGGCCCCGGACCCGGACCCGGACTCGGCCTCGGGCACGGGTGCCGGTGCCGTACCGGTGCCCCCGCTCTCGGCGCAGGCGGTCAGCAGCAGCAGGGCCAGCGTGAGGCCGGCGGGACGCAGAACGGTGACAGGGCGCACAGGGAGTACACGGCCGCCGCCGTCCTGGGGTTCCGCGGTCGCGGCGGGCGCGCCGGCGGGGTCCCACCCGTCACTGGCGTCGCGCCGGTGGCGGGGGACCTGCCGGCAGCCGGTAGCGTCGCCGTCCGTGCGCCTGGTCATTGCCCGCTGCTCCGTGGACTACATCGGGCGGCTCACCGCCCACCTCCCGCCCGCGACCCGGCTGCTGCTGGTCAAGGCCGACGGCTCGGTGTCCATCCACGCCGACGACCGGGCCTACAAGCCGCTGAACTGGATGAGCCCGCCGTGCTCGCTGCGGGAGGAGCTCACCGACGGCACCGGCACCTGGACGGTCACCAACAAGGCCGGCGAGCAGCTGATCATCACCATCGAGTCGGTCGAGCACGACTCCCGGCACGAGCTGGGCGTCGACCCCGGCCTGCAGAAGGACGGCGTCGAGGCCGACCTGCAGCGGCTGCTGGCGCTGCACGTGGAGACCTTCGGCGCGGGCTGGTCGCTGGTCCGCCGGGAGTACCCGACCGCGATCGGCCCGGTCGACCTGCTCTGCCGGGACGCCGGTGGCACGACCGTGGCGGTGGAGATCAAGCGCCGCGGGGAGATCGACGGCGTGGAGCAGCTGACCCGCTACCTGGAGCTGCTCAACCGCGACCCGCGGCTGGCCCCGGTGAAGGGCGTCTTCGCCGCCCAGGAGATCAAGCCGCAGGCCCGGGTGCTCGCCGCCGACCGCGGCATCGACTGCCTGACCGTCGACTACGCCGTCCTCAAGGGCACGGACGACCCGTCCCAGCGACTGTTCTGAAAGGACCCCGTCGCCCCCCACCACACGCTCCGCGCGCGGTGGGCCCCTGCGACGGGGCCGGAACTACCGGCGGGTAGCTCCACGGTCGGAGGTGGGAGACTGCCGACGATCACCGGACGGCGGAGGGGCGGCAGCGTGGCCAGAGAACTGACCGAGGTCGGCGTGGTGGGGCTGGGCACCATGGGCGCCGGCATCGCCGAGGTGCTGGCCCGGGCCGGGCTGTCGGTGACGGCGGTCGAGGTGACCGACGAGGCGCTGGCGCGCGGCCGCACGCACGTCGAGCAGTCCACCGGCAAGGCCGTCGCCCGCGGGAAGCTCGAGCCCGAGGCGCGCGACGCGATCCTGTCCCGGATCCGGTTCACCACCGTGATGGAGGACCTCGCCGTCGCCGAGCTGGTGGTCGAGGCGATCCCGGAGCGGATGGAGCTCAAGGCCCAGCTGTTCGCCCGGCTGGACGGCATCTGCCCGCCGGACACGATCCTGGCGACGAACACCTCCAGCCTCTCGGTCACCGAGCTGTCGGTGACCACCGGCCGCCCGGGCAAGGTCATCGGGATGCACTTCTTCAACCCGGCACCGGTGATGAAGCTGGTCGAGGTGGTGCGCACCGTCGTCACCGAGCCCTCGGTGGTCGAGGACGTCGAGGCGCTCGCCGCCCGGCTCGGGAAGATCGACGTCACCATCGGCGACAAGGCCGGCTTCATCGCCAACGCGCTGCTGTTCGGCTACCTCAACCACGCCGTCGAGATGTTCGAGAACCGCTACGCCAGCCGGGAGGACATCGACGCCGCCATGCGGCTGGGCTGCGGCCTGCCGATGGGCCCGCTCGCGCTGATGGACCTGATCGGCATCGACACCGCCTACGAGATCCTCGTGACGATGTACCAGCAGTCGCGCAACCGGCTGCACGCCCCGTCCCCGGTGATCAAGCAGATGATGACCGCCGGCCTGCTCGGCCGGAAGACCGGCCGCGGCTTCTACACCTACGCCGGCCGCGACTCCGCCGAGGTCGTGCCGGACGCCCAGACCCCGCCCGCCGACGACGCGGCCGCCGCCGAGGCCCGCCCGCTGCGCCGGATCGGGGTCGTGGGGTCCGGGACGATGGCCACCGGGATCGTCGAGGTGGTGGCTGCGGCCGGCTACGACGTCACCTTCGTCGCCCGGACGCCGGACAAGGTCGAGGCGGTGCAGGCCGGGCTGACCCGGGCGCTGGACAAGCAGGTCGTGCGCGGCCGGCTGGAGCAGGCCGACCGGGACGCCGCCCTGGCCCGGGTCACCGGCAGCGCCCAGCTGAACGACCTCGCCGACGCCGACCTGGTCATCGAGGCCGTCGTCGAGCACCTGGCCACCAAGCAGGCGCTGTTCGCCGCACTGGGCGAGATCGTCAAGCCCGGCGCGGTGCTGGCCACGACGACCTCCAGCCTGCCGGTGATCGAGTGCGCGAAGGCCAGCGAGCGCCCCGGCGACGTGGTCGGCCTGCACTTCTTCAACCCGGCCGCGGCGATGAAGCTGGTCGAGGTGGTCTCCACGATCGCCACCGACCCCGACGTGGCGGCGACCGCGCGGGCCCTCTGCGCGCAGCTGGGCAAGCACGCCGTCTCCTGCACCGACCGGGCCGGGTTCATCGTCAACGCGCTGCTGTTCCCCTACCTCAACGACGCGGTCCGGATGCTGGAGGCGCACTACGCCACCGCCGACGACATCGACGCCGCCATGAAGGTGGGGTGCGGCTACCCGATGGGCCCCTTCGAGCTGCTGGACGTCGTCGGCCTGGACGTCGCCCTGGCCATCGAGCGCGAGCTGTACACCGAGTTCCGCGAGCCCGGCTTCGCCCCGGCGCCGCTGCTCGAGCACCTGGTCACCGCCGGCTACCTGGGCCGCAAGGCCGGCCGCGGTTTCCGCGACCACTCGGACCGGTAGCCGCCGTGGGGCGCCACGGCGGCAACCGGCGGGGGCGGACCGGACCGCCCCCGGACCGCCGGCCGGCCCAGCCGATCGAGGAGGCCGGCGACGGGGACTGGGTGGTCCGCCCGCTGACCGGGGCGGGCAGCGACAAGACCTACCGCTGCCCGGGGTGCGACCAGGAGATCCGGCCGCGCACCCCGCACGTGGTCACCTGGCCGGCCTACGCCCGCGACTCCGACCTGGAGCCCTGGGACACCGAGTCCGCCGCGGACTGGCGCCGGCACTGGCACACCGCCTGCTGGCGGGCCCGCGACCGTCGTCGCTGAGAAAGGACCACCCTTCCCCCCACCCTTCGCAAGCTCAGGGCGGGACCCTGAAGGGTGGCCGGGGCCGGGGCCGGGGCCGGGCGGCCGTCAGGTGAGCTGGGCGTAGACGACGACGTTGTCGGTGTAGCTGCGGCGGGTGCGGTCGAAGGTGCCGCCGCAGGTGATCAGCCGGAGCTCCGCACCGGTCGTCGGCCCGTAGACCTCCTCGGTGGCGAAGTCGTCCTTGAGGTAGGCGGCCACCCGGGTGACCGCGAAGTCGAGGACCTCGCCGTCGCCGCGGGTGACCTCCACCCGGTCACCGGGTGCGAGCTCCTCCAGCCGGAAGAACACCCCGGGGCCGCGCCGGTCGTCGACGTGGCCGGCCAGCACCGCAGGCCCGACCTCGCCCGGTGCCGGGCCCGCCGCGAACCAGCCGGCCTGCTCGAAGTCCGCCGGGGGCACGAGGGCACCGGCGGCGTCCACGCCGATCCGGGTGAGATCGGTGTCCAGGCCGATGGCCTCGATCCGCAGCCCGGCCGGAGTGGCGACGGTGCGGGCGGCGGGCACCGCAGTGGGGGAGCCGAGCACCACCGGCGCGGGCGGGGTGGCCACCGGCACGGCCCGCGCGGCGTCGTCCGGGCGGTCGACCAGCGCGATGGTGCCGGCCACGACGGCCACGGCGAGCAACCCGGCGCGCACCGCGGTGAGCCGGTGGCGGTCCGGCCGGCGGTGCCGGCCGGACCGCGCCTGGCTGCTCGTCCGGGTCACCACCTCCGCCGGACTGGTCAGGAGGCCAGGTGCCGCGGCGTGCGCCCGCGGCGGGGCAGGCGCACGCCCACGGCCAGCGCCAGCGCGGTCAGCGCGAGGACGGCGAGAGCGGACCGGCCGACCGGCAGGCCCTCGTCCACCGCGGTGCCACCGGCACCGGCCTCGACCCCGCCGACCGGGACGACGCCCGGGCTGGCGGCGTCCAGCACGCTGGTCACGGTCAGCCCGCCACCGTCGCGGTCGAGCACCAGCACGGTGTAGACCGACCCGGCGGCCAGGTCGACGGGCAGCTCGGTCGGCTCACCGGTGCTGCCGGTGAGCGTCAGGGTGCCGGCGCCGCCGGGCACGTCGACGTAGTCGGTGCTCTCGGCGAAGGGGAGGTCGGTGGCGAGCGACGTGCCGCCGGCCAGCGTCAGGTCCAGCGGGGCGCCGGTGCTGGCGGCGTTGACCACCCGGGCGCGTGCCTGCCCGGCGGGCGGCAGGGTCAGGTCGTCGGACAGCACGGCGAAGCCCAGGTCGGCGAAGTAGCCGACACCGGCGATCGTGGTGGCGGTCCCGGGGGCCACCGTGACGGTGCTGGCCAGCACCGGCGGGCTGGCCGGGTCGGCGCCGGCGGCGCGGGCGCTCACCGTGTAGGTGCCGGCCGGCACGACCTGGTAGGGGGAGACGTCCCCGTAGGTCACCGCGGGGAGGACCACGCCGACGTCGGGATCGGACACCGAGTCGATGTAGGCGTCCACCGACGGGGTGTCGGGGGACAGGTGCATCATCCGCACCAGCCCCTCCGTGCCGGACACGGCCGGCGCTGCCGCGGCCCCTGTGGCGACGGGCACGCCCAGGGCGAGCAGCCCGGCGCAGAGCAGGGCGAGCAGTGGTGCGCGGGTCGGCCGGGGCATGGAGTCTCCTCGTCGTCGGTGGTGGTCCGGTGCGTCACTACCCACGGTGCCGCCGTGCACGCTCATCGTCCCCCGCTGATGGTGACCAGCGCGTCGGGGTCCCGCACCAGCGGGTAACCGACCAGCAGCCCGCCCTCGACCTCGGTGACCAGGCCCGGCGCGTACGGCTGGCGCTGGGCGTCCAGCAGGGTGCGCAGCCGGTCGGCCGCGGCCCGGGCCGCGGCGTCGTCCCCGGCGAGCGGGGTGCCGCCCAGGCTGCTGATCACCGCCTGGCGGACCGGCGCCTCCGCCGGCTCGCCGGCGACCGGGAGCAGCGCGCCGACCCCCACCCCGTACCGCGCGCCCAGGCCGGCCAGCAGGGACAGCAGCCGCGGGTCGACCCGGCCGGCGGCCAGCACCGCGGCGTCGTCGGGCGGCACGTCGGTCGTCGGGTTCGCCAGCAGGGCGGCGGCCAGGTCGCGCCGGGCGGCCAGCTGCTCCTCGGTCGGCGCGACCGCTCGGGGGTCGGCCACGGTGAGCACCGGGCCGTCGGTCGCGTTCCCGAAGCGGGCGAGGGTCTCGCTGTCCTCGGCCGGCCGGCCGGTGGTCACCCGCAGGGCCAGGTCGCCCGCCGCGGGTGCCGACGCCGGCACCGGCACGTCCGCGCCACGGACCAGACGCGCCTCGGCGACGCCGGCGTGCAGGAGCTCGGCCGTCGTCCGCGGTCCGGCGACCAGCACGGCGTCGTCCCGCAGCTGGTCGGCTGCCCAGTCGGCCAGCTGGTCGTAGGCGTCCGCACCGAGGTCCCGCCGCGGCGTGCCGGCCAGTCCCGCGGCGGCGGCGACGCCGGTCCCGGCCAGGACGACGGCGGCGACCAGCCCGGCAGCCAGCAGGGCCCTCGGCCGCCGGGCGAGCACCGGGCGGGCGGCCAGGGACGCCGCCACGGTGGCCACCGCACCCAGCAGCAGCGCGGCCGGCGGCAGGGCGAGCACCAGCGCGGGCAGCCGGGCCACCGGCGGGGCGACGGCGACCACGGTGACGGCGACCAGGGCGGTGCCGAGGGCGCGCAGGCCGGGGAGCGACCAGGCGGCGAGCAGGCCGATGACCACGAGCGCCGCGCCGATCAGCCAGAGGTCGACCCGGTCACCGCCCCAGCGGGCCGGGTCACCGGAGTCGGGGTCCCAGCGGGCGACCAGCACCCGGGTGCCGGCGAGCAGCAGCAAGCCCACCCCGGCGGCCAGTGCGCGCCGCCGCACCGCGCCGGTCAGCGCACCCGCGGCGGCGGCTCCGGCGACGATCAGCAGCAGCAGGTCCGGCGCCAGCAGCACGGCCAGCACGACCGCGACCCCGGCGAGCACCGCGGCGGCGACCGGCGGGCGGCTGCCGGGGGCGCGGTCGCCGGTGAGCAGCCCGGCGAGCAGCCACGCCGCCAGCAGCGACCAGGCGCCGGCGAACGCGGCCGGGGTGGCGACGGCGTGCAGCGGCGCCAGCGCGGGCACGGCACCCAGCGCCAGCACGCTCAGCGCGCAGGCGGCGTCCGGGACCCCGATCCGCCGGGCGGTGCGCCAGAGCAGCACGGCGCTGACCAGGAGCACGACCAGCAGCAGCTCCCGCTCGGCACCGGCGAGGGTGGCGTGCCGTTCCACGGCCCGGGTCACCGTCGCGTAGACGGCCGCGTGCGCGGCGCCCAGCCCCTCGGGGGAGAGCGGGGCCAGCGAGCCCTCGCCGCGACCGAGCAGGAAGGCCGGCCCCATGAGGGCGCTGTCGCCGGGCAGCGGCCCGCCGCGCAGCGTGCGCCCGGCGACCAGGCCCACCACGACCAGCGCCGCCAGGGGCCAGAGCAGGCCGGCCCGGGCACGGGCCAGCAGTGGCGGTCGGGCGGCCCGGTGCTGGGCCCGACGCGGCACGCCGCTGGTGCCCCGGCCGGCAGGGGCGCCCCCGTCGGGACCACGACCGGTGCCGGTACCGGTCGTGGGGGCCCGACCGATGTCGGGCTGCGCGGCGTGGGCGGTGGCGGCCTGCGCGATGCGGCCGAGGTCGGGCTGCGCGGCGTGGGAGGGCTGCGCGGCGTGGGAGGGATGGGCGGCGTGGGAGGGATGGGCGGCGTGGGCGGTGCCGGGCTGTGCGGGGTCGGCGGGCCCGGTGTCGGGCTGTGCTGGGTGGGCCGGGTCGGGCCGGGCGGCGTGCGCCGGGCCGGTGTCGGGCTGGGCGTCACGGACCGGGCCGGTGTCGGGCGTCTCGCCGGCGGCCGCCGCCTGCTCCGCCGGAGGGGCAGCCGGGGTGCCGGCTCCCGGCTCACCGGCCGGCTCGGTCCGTCCCACCGACCGGTCGTGCGGGTGGTGGCGGCCCGTCGCGTGCAGTCGGGGTGCGCCGCCGGTGCCGGACGTCGGGGTGCCGTCCGGCCGTGTCGTCGACTCGGCCACGGCCGTCGTCCTCCCCCCGCGCTCGCTCCGGTCCCCGGGGTGGTCGAGGACCGGTCCAGGTCTCATCGTGCCCTCGCGGGCAGTGCCCCGCCTGTGCCGCACCGCCGCCCGCCCGTGCCGCACCGCCGGTGGACGCTCGGGACCGCCGGCTCAGCAGCCGACCGTGCCCGACCCTGACACGGCCCCCGCCGGGCGGCCAGCGGGGGAGACGACGACGGACCCGCCGGCGCGCGCAGCGCCGGCGGGTCCGTCGGGGGAGGTGCGGAGGTCAGCTCCGGCCGGGAGTGGCCGGACCGCCCCCCTGACCGGCGGTCACCGCGGGGTTCGGCTGCACCCGGGTGGCCGGGCCACGGGCCGGGACCGGCGGCGTCTGCCGCGGCGTCGGCTGGGGCCGCTGCTGGGCCGCCGGGCGCTCCACGGCCGGCTGCTCGGCGGTGCCGGGCTGCGTCGCGTCGTCCGCGTCACCGGTGGGCTGCGCCGCTGCCGCCTCGGGCCGCTGGGCCGCCACCTGCTGCGTCGGGTGGGCGGGGGGCGGCGTCCGGACGCCCTGGCGCTGGCCCCCGGCCGGCTCGGGTGCCGCTGCCGCGCCCGACCCGGCCGGTGCGGGCAGCCGCACCTCCTGGGTCTCTGCCGCCCGCGCCGGTACGGCCGCAGCCGGCCGGGTCCCCGCAGCCGAGCTGCCGGACGGGGCCTGCTGGGCCGGTACCGGCTGCGCGGGTGCCTGCTGGGCCGGTGCCTGCTGAGCCGGAGCCTGCTGGACCGGAGCCGGTCGGCTTGCAGCCTGCGCTGCCGGTGCCTGCTCGCCCCGGGGCGCCTGCTCGCGCTGTGCTGTCTGCTCGCGCTGTGCTGTCTGCTCGCGCTGTGCTGTCTGCTCGCGCTCTGCTGCCTGCTCGCGCTGTGCTGCCTGCTCGCGCTGGGCCGCCTGCTCGCGCTGCGGTGCCTGGGCGGTGGGTGCCTCGGTCGCTTGCTGGCCGCGGCCCTGCGGAGCCTCGGACGGGGCAGGCTGCTGCGGGGCGGCCCCCTGGGCCGGGGCGTCGCTGCCCTGCTGCGGGCGGTCCGAGAGGTCCGGCAGCTGGCCGAGCAGCGAGCGGACGTCGGTCAGCCGGCCGACCAGCTCGTCGCGGACAGCGCGGATCGCGGCGGCGGCCGCCTCCGCCTCGGCGACGGTGCGGCGGGCGCGCTCGTCGGCCTCGGCGACCCGCTGCTGCGCGGTGGCGATCGAGGTGCGCTCGCGCTCCTCCTCCAGCCGGGCCGCCTCGGTGCGGCGGGCGCGCTGGGCGATCTCGAAGTCCTGCTCGGCCTTGGCGCGGCGGGCCTGCGAGTCGGCGTCGAGCCGGGCCACCCGCTCCTGGGCCTTGGTGACCAGGTCGTCGGCGCGGGCCTGCGCGACGGCGGCGATCTGCTCGGCGTGCTGGCGGGCCTCGACGACCAGACGCTCGGCCTCGGCCCGGCTGGCCGCGGACCGCTCGCCCAGCGCGCGCTCCTCGCCGGCCACCCGCTCGCGGATCGCCTCCGCCTCGGCGGCCACCGCGCCCTGCAGCTGGGCGGCCTGCTCCTCGGCCGCGCGGCGGATCTCCGCCGCCTCCTCCTCGGCCAGCCGCAGCATGTTGGAGATGCGCTCGCCCATGTTCTCGAACGTGGGGGCGCTGGCGGTCGCCGCGCGGCGGCGCAGCGACT
Source organism: uncultured Modestobacter sp. (assembly GCF_947486615.1). Classification (GTDB taxonomy): domain Bacteria; phylum Actinomycetota; class Actinomycetes; order Mycobacteriales; family Geodermatophilaceae; genus Modestobacter. The sequence continues at coordinate 38,343 of NZ_CANKUD010000002.1, read as the reverse complement.
CGACCTCGCCGTGCAGCGCCTGCAGCTGGCGGGCCAGGTCGGCGGAGCGGGCGACGGCGGCGTCGCGGTCGGCGAGCGCAACACGCATGTCGGCGTCCAGGCCGGCGAGGGTCTCGGCGACCTGTTCCCGGTCGTACCCCTTGCGGACGACGTCGAAGGTCGGCCCGCCGTCGCGGTAGTCGATCAGTTCGTCGCGGGGGTCGCTCATGCGGTCATCCTCGCATTGATCGCGGGTGCGGTCAGCGTGTCGTGGACCGCTCCCAGCGAACTGCCAGACCCCGCCCTGCCGGTCCTCGCGAGGACCGGCAGGGCGCTGTGCACGGGCCCGCCGCGGGGCCGTGCGCGGTCGGCCGGGCACACCTGGGCTACTGGTCCCGGAACCGGTTGATCGCGGTGAGGTGCTGCTCGCGCAGGGCGGTGTCCCGCACGCCGAGGCCCTCCTCGGGGGCGAGGGTGAGCACCCCGACCTTGCCCTGGTGCAGGTTGCGGTGGACGTCGTAGGTGGCCTGGCCGACGTCCGCCATGGCGTAGGTCTTGGACAGCGTCGGGTGGATGAGCCCCCGCTGGATCAGCCGGTTGGCCTCCCAGGCCTCGCGGTAGTTGGCGAAGTGCGAGCCGACGATCCGCTTGAGGTTCATCCAGAGGTACCGGTTGTCGTAGGAGTGCAGGAAGCCGCTGGTCGAGGCGCAGGTGACGATCGTGCCGCCCCGGCGGGCGACGTAGACGCTGGCGCCGAAGGTCTCCCGGCCGGGGTGCTCGAAGACGATGTCGGCGTCGTCCCCGCCGGTCAGCTCGCGGATCCGGGCGCCCAGCCGCTTCCACTCGTCGGGGTCCTGGGTCTCCTCGTCGGACCAGAACCGGTACTGCTCGGCCGACCGGTCGATCACCAGCTCGGCGCCCATCGAGCGCACGATCTCGGCCTTCTCCGGGCTGCCGACCACGCACACCGGGATCGCGCCGCCGCCCAGCGCCATCTGGGTGGCGTAGGAGCCCAGCCCACCGGAGGCACCCCAGATCAGCACGACGTCGCCCTGCTTCATCGCCGCGCCGTTGCGGCTGACCAGCTGCCGGTAGGCGGTGGAGTTGACCAGCCCGGGGCAGGCGGCCTCCTCCCAGGTGAGGTGGGCCGGCTTGGGCATCAGCTGGTTGCTCTTGACCAGGGACAGCTCGGCCAGGCCGCCGAAGTTGGTCTCGAAGCCCCAGATCCGCTGCTGCGGGTCCATCATCGTGTCGTCGTGGCCGGCCGGGTCCTCCAGCTCGACCGACAGGCAGTGCGCGACCACCTCGTCACCTGGCGCCCACCGGTTCACCCCGGGGCCGACCCGGACGACGACGCCGGCCAGGTCGGAGCCGACCACGTGGTAGGGCAGGTCGTGCTTCTTCGTCAGGTCGTTGAGCCGGCCGTAGCGGGCGAGGAAGCCGAAGGTCGACACCGGCTCGAAGATCGACGTCCAGACGGTGTTGTAGTTGACCGAGGAGGCCATCACCGCCACCAGCGCCTCGCCCGGGCCGAGCTCGGGTGTCGGCACCTCCTCCACGTGCAGGGAGCGGCGGGGGTCCTTGTCCTTCGTCTCCAGGCCCTCGAACACCTCCTGCTCGTCCTTGCGGACCAGCACCGCGCGGTAGGACCCCGGTGTCGGGAGCCCTCCGATCGCGTCGAGGTCGTCGGCGAGGATGGCGTCCCTGATCTGGTCCATGCGTGCGCTCCCGGGTCGTCGTTGGCTCGAGGGGCAGTGCGGTGCGCGGAGGCTACTGGCGGGTAGCTCCGGCTGGCCAGGTCGTGTGACGCAGGCAACTCAACCCTGCGCGGCGGGCTCCACCAGCTCCACGAGCACGCCACCGGCGTCCTTGGGGTGCACGAAGTTGACCCGACTGCCCGACGTGCCGCGGCGGGGGGCGTCGTAGAGCAGTCGCATCCCGCGCTCGCGCAACGTGGCGCTGACCGCCTCCACGTCGGTGACCCGGAAGGCCAGCTGCTGCAGCCCCGGGCCGGAGCGGCCGATGAACTTGGCGATCGTCGACTCCGGCGTCAGTGGCGCGAGCAGCTGCACCCGCGTCTCGCCCGACCCCACGGTGAGCATCGCCTCGCGGACGCCCTGCTCCTCGTTGGTCTCCTCGTGCACCGAGGAGATGCCGAAGGTCGCCGCGTAGAAGGCGATCGCCTCGTCCAGGTCCGGGACGGCGATGCCGACGTGGTCGATGGTGGTGAACAGGTCGCCGGTCAGGCCGGGGTGCGCGTCGTCGGTCACCTCCCGCATCCTGCCGCCGCCCGCGCGCGACGGGGAGCCCCGGCCGGCGGTGACCGGATGGTGACGTCGGTCACCGCCCGGGCTCCCGGGTTCGGCCCGCGCCCTATCCTGACGGCAGCCCGTGGTGCCCCGAGAGGCCTGCGCGCTGCCCTGCCGAGACGGTCGCCAACGGCGGTGACCGGGAGCCACTGGAGCCTCGATGAGCAAGCCCGCACCCACCCGTTCCGTCATCGTCGGCGGCGCCCGGACGCCGATGGGCCGCCTGCTCGGCTCGCTGAAGGACTTCTCCGCGGCCGACCTCGGCGGCATCGCGATCAAGGCGGCCCTCGAGCGCGCCGGGATCACCGGCGACCAGGTCGACTACGTGATCATGGGCCACGTCATCCAGGCCGGCGCCGGGCAGAACCCCGCCCGCCCGGCCGCCGTCGCCGGCGGCATCCCGATGTCGGTGCCCTCGTTCACCCTGAACAAGGTCTGCCTCTCCGGCCTGGACGCCATCGCGCTGGCCGACCAGCTCATCCGCGCGGGCGAGTTCGACGTCGTCGTCGCCGGCGGCATGGAGTCGATGACCCAGGCCCCGCACCTGCTGAAGGGCTCACGCACCGGCACCAAGTTCGGCGACGCGACGCTGGTCGACGCCATGGCCCACGACGGCCTCACCGACACCTTCGACCAGGTCGCGATGGGCAAGCTGACCGAGGAGTCGAACAGCCGCTACGGGCTGACCCGCGAGGAGCAGGACGCCTACGCCGCGGAGAGTCACCAGCGGGCAGCGCGGGCGGCCAAGGACGGCATCTTCGACACCGAGATCACCCCGGTGCTCATCCCGCAGCGCAAGGGCGACCCGATTGAGTTCCGCGAGGACGAGGGCATCCGCCCCGACACCACCGCGGAGAGCCTGGCCAGGCTCAAGCCCGCCTTCGCGACGGACGGCACGATCACCGCGGCGTCGGCCTCGCAGATCTCCGACGGCGCCTGCGCGGTCGTGGTGATGTCCGCGGCGAAGGCCGAGGAGCTGGGGCTGACCGTGCTCGCCGAGATCGGTGCGCACGGCGTCGTCGCCGGCCCGGACGCCACCCTGCAGACCCAGCCGTCCCGCGCGGTCCAGAAGGCGTGCGAGCGGGAGGGGATCGACCCGAAGGACCTGGACCTGGTCGAGCTCAACGAGGCCTTCGCCGCCGTGGCCATCGTCTCCACCCGTGAGCTGGGCATCGACCCGGCGAAGGTCAACCCCAACGGCGGGGCCATCGCGCTGGGCCACCCGGTCGGGATGAGCGGCGCCCGGATCGTGCTGGACCTGGTGCTCGAGCTGGGCCGCCGCGGCGGCGGCGTGGGTGCCGCGGCGCTGTGCGGTGGCGGTGGGCAGGGCGACGCGCTGCTCCTGCACGTGCCCGCCCGGCCGCTGTCCGCCCAGGCGTGACGTCCGCGGTCCCGTCGTCGCCCCCCGGACGACGGGGCCGGCGGACGGCCGACGTCCCCGCGCTGGTCGCGGGCGCCCGCGCGGGGGAGGCCCGCGCGGTCGCCCGGCTGATCTCGCTGGTCGAGGACGCCAGCCCGCTGCTGCGCGACGTCGCCGCCGCGCTGGCCCCGCACACCGGGCGGGCCCGGGTGCTGGGCCTGACCGGCCCGCCCGGGGTCGGGAAGTCCACGACCACCACCGCGCTGGTGCGCGCGTTCCGGCAGGCCGGGCAGCGGGTCGGCGTGCTCGCGGTCGACCCCTCGTCGCCGTTCTCCGGTGGTGCGCTGCTCGGTGACCGGGTGCGGATGCAGGACCACGCCGGGGACGGCGGCGTCTACATCCGCTCGATGGCCTCCCGCGGCCACCTGGGTGGGCTGGCCTGGGCCACCCCGCAGGCGCTGCGGGTGCTCGACGCGGCCGGCTGCGACGTCGTCCTGGTCGAGACGGTCGGGGTGGGGCAGTCCGAGCTGGAGGTCGCCTCGCTGGCCGACACCACGCTGGTGCTGCTCGCCCCGGGCATGGGCGACGGCATCCAGGCCGCCAAGGCCGGCATCCTCGAGGTCGCCGACGTGTTCGTGGTCAACAAGGCCGACCGGGACGGCGCCGACCAGACCGTGCGCGACCTGCGGGCGATGCTCTCCCTGGGCGGCCGGCACACCGACGCCGGCGCCTGGCGGCCACCGATCGTGAAGACCGTCGCCTCCCGCGACACCGACAACGGGGTCGACGACGTCGTCGCCCGGATCGCCGAGCACGGTGAGTGGCTGGCCTCTTCCGGAGAGGGGCGCCGCCGCCGGGTCGAGCGGGCCGCCCGGGAGGTCGAGGCGATCGCGCTGGCCGGGCTCCGGGAGAGGATGGGCGACATCGGCGGATCGGCCGCGCTGCCGGCGCTGGCGGAGCGGGTGGTGGCAGGGGAGACCGACCCGTACCGGGCCGCGGACCAGCTGATCGCGCAGCTCTAGGACCCGGCGGGCAGGATGGCGGCGTGAACGGGACCCCGGATGCCGTCGTCGTCGGAGCCGGCCCGAACGGTCTGGCCGCCGCCCTGCGCCTGGCCGCGGCCGGCCTGTCCGTGCGGGTGGTGGAGGCGGCGTCCCGCGTCGGCGGCGGCATGCGCACCGAGGAGCTCACGCTCCCGGGGTACCGGCACGACGTCTGCTCGACGGTGCACCCGATGGGAGCGGCGTCGCCGTTCTTCCGTGAGTTCGACCTGGCCACCCGCGGCGTGCGGTTGCTGCACCCGGAGGTCGCCTACGCGCACCCCTTCGACGGCGGCCGGGCAGCGCTGGCGCTGCCCTCGCTGACCGAGACCGCCGACCGGCTGGGCCCCGACGGCGCCGGGTACCGGCGGCTGTTCGGTCCGCTGCTGAAGCGGTCGGACGAGATCATCGACTACTTCTTCCGCTCCGCGTTCCGCCGGCTCCCCACCCGGGCGGTGCCCAGCGTGGCCGCGTTCGGGCTGCAGGCGCTGCCGAGCGTCGGCTGGTTGACCCGCCGCTACTTCGAGTCCGACGAGGCCCGGGCGCTGCTGGCCGGTGCCGCCGCGCACGGGATGCTGGAGCTGACCCGGCCCGTGACCGCGGGGCTCGGGCTGATCCTCGGCATGGCCGTGCACGACCGGGGCTGGCCGCTGATCGAGGGTGGTTCGCAGGCGCTGGCCGACGCCATGGTCACCGCGCTGGAGCAGCAGGGGGGCGAGGTGGTCACCGACCACCTGGTCACCGACCTGCGCGAGTTCGACGGGGTCCCCGCCGTCCTGCTGGACACCACGCCGGGGGCCTTCGTGGCGATGGCCGGCAACGCGGTGCCGGCCGGCTACCGGCGGTGGGTGCAGCGGTACCGGCACGGAGCGGGGATCTTCAAGATCGACTGGGCGCTGTCCGAGCCGGTCCCGTGGACCAACCCGGACGTCCGCCGGGCCGGCACGGTGCACGTGGCCGGGTCGTTCGCCGAGACGGTCGAGGGTGAGGCGGCCGCCGGCGCCGGGCGGGTGCCCGACAAGCCCTACGTGCTCGCCGTCCAGCCCACCGTCGTCGACCCGACGCGCGCGCCGGCGGGCGGGCACGTGTTCTGGGCCTACGTGCACGTGCCGCACGGCTCCACGGTCGACATGACTGAGGTGGTCGAACGGCAGATCGAGCGCTTCGCCCCGGGCTTCCGGGACACGATCATCGCCCGGCACACGATGAACTCCGCCGAGGTGGAGGCGCACGACCTCAACAACGTCGGCGGCAACATCGCCAACGGTGACCCCTCGCTGTGGCAGATGCTGGCCCGGCCCGTGCCCCGGTGGAACACCTACCGGACCCCGGTGACCGGCCGGTACCTCGCCTCGGCCGCGACGCCGCCCGGTCCCGCGGTGCACGGCATGTGCGGCGACAACGCCGCCCGGGTGGCGCTGCGCGACGTGTTCGGCATCCGGCAGGCGCCGGCGCTGCGCCCCGCGCCACCGGTCTGAGCCGCTCACCGAGTGCCGAGTCGTCGACGTGCCGCCCCGGCCGGAGGGGTCGACACGTCGACACCCAGCGAGCGAACTCGGCGCTGATCCGGGCGATCAGCTGATCGGGCCGCTCTCGTCGTCCCCAGGCCCGGGCTGGACGGCGTCGAGTGTCGAGTTGTCGACATGTCACCGCACCGACGGCGTCGACAGCTCCGCACCCGGCGGCAGGCGCGGGCCCGCGCGGCGGGAGAACTAGCCTCTGGGGCCATGGTGCGACCGCTGGGCCTGCCGTTCGACCCGATCGAGCGCGCCGCGCAGAGCTGGGAGCAGCGCTTCGGCCCGGCCGCCTCGATGCGGGCGGCGACCAGCGTGTTCCGGGTGCAGCAGATCCTGCTGGCCCGCTTCGACGAGGCGCTGAAACCGCACCGGCTCACCTTCGCCCGGTACGAGGTGCTGGTGCTGCTCACCTTCTCCCGCACCGGCCAGCTGCCGCTGAAGGTGATCGGCAGCCGGCTGATGGTGCACCCGACCAGCGTCACCAACGCGATCGAGCGGCTGGTGGCGGCCGGCTACGTCGAGCGGCGGCCCAACCCGGCCGACGGCCGCGGGGTGCTCGCCGCGATCACCGACGCCGGCCGGGACGTCGTCCCGGCGGCGACGCAGGCGCTGACCGGCCAGGACTTCGGGCTGGCCGACCTGCCCGAGGCGGAGCTGGACGTGCTGTTCGACGTGCTGAAGAAGGTCCGGCTGGGGGCGGGGGACGTCGCCGGCGACTGACCCGCGTGGGGTGGCCGCAAACTAGTTGGACGTCCTAGCATCTGGGCATGACGGAGCAGCCGGGCAACGAGGCCCGCAGCCGGTGGCAGCAGCGCTACGACGCGGCGCTGGCCGCCGGGCGGGTGCGGGACGCGGACTTCACCACCCTGTCCGGGCTGGAGGTCGACCCCGCCTACGGGCCGGCCGACGAATCCGCGGTGCCCGGCTTCGAGCGGATCGGCTGGCCGGGGGAGTTCCCGTTCACCCGCGGGCTGCACGCCACCGGCTACCGCGGCCGGGCCTGGACCATCCGCCAGTTCGCCGGCTTCGGCAATGCCCGGCAGACCAACGAGCGGTTCCGGTCGCTGCTGGCCGAGGGCGGGGGAGGCCTGTCGGTCGCCTTCGACATGCCGACGCTGATGGGTCGGGACTCCGACGACGGCCGGGCGCTCGGCGAGGTCGGGCACTGCGGGGTGGCGATCGACTCCGCCGCTGACATGGACGTGCTCTTCGACGGCATCCCGCTGGAGCAGACGACGACGTCGATGACGATCAGCGGCCCCGCCGTCCCGGTGTTCTGCATGTACCTGGTGGCCGCCGAGCGGCAGGGTGCGGACACCTCGAAGCTCAACGGCACCCTGCAGACCGACATCTTCAAGGAGTACATCGCGCAGAAGGAGTGGCTGTTCGCCCCCGAGCCGCACCTGCGGCTGATCGGCGACCTGATGGAGCACTGTGCCGCCGAGATCCCGGCCTACAAACCGATCTCGGTCTCCGGCTACCACATCCGCGAGGCCGGCTCGACCGCCGCGCAGGAGCTCGCCTACACGCTGGCCGACGGCTTCGCCTACGTCGAGCTGGGTCTGTCCCGGGGCCTGGACGTCGACGTGTTCGCCCCGGGCCTGAGCTTCTTCTTCGACGCGCACATCGACTTCTTCGAGGAGATCGCCAAGTTCCGCGCCGCCCGCCGGATCTGGGCCCGCTGGCTGCGCGACGTCTACGGGGCGCACACCGAGAAGGCCCAGCAGCTGCGCTTCCACACCCAGACCGCCGGGGTGTCGCTGACCGCCCAGCAGCCGGACAACAACGTCGTCCGGACGGCGGTGGAGGCGCTGGCCGCGGTGCTCGGCGGCACCAACTCGCTGCACACCAACGCCCTGGACGAGGTGCTCGCCCTGCCCAGTGCCAAGGCCGCGCAGATCGCGCTGCGCACCCAGCAGGTGATCGCCGAGGAGACCGGGGTGCTCAACGTGGCCGACCCGCTCGGTGGCTCCTGGTACGTGGAGGCGCTGACCGACGAGCTGGAACGACAGGCGGAAGAGGTCTTCACCCGGATCCGGGAGATGGGCAGCGACGGCACGATGACCGCCGGCATCCTGCGCGGCATCGAGGACGGCTGGTTCACCGGCGAGATCGCCGAGGCGGCGTTCACCTACCAGCGGGCGCTGGAGAAGGGGGAGAAGAAGGTCGTCGGGGTGAACACGCTGACCGGGTCGGTGGCCGGGGACGACCAGCTGGAGATCCTCCGGGTGAGCCACCAGGTGGAGACCGACCAGCGCGCCGAGCTGTCCGCCCGCCGCCAGGCCCGGGACGACGAGGCCGCCCGGGCCGCGGTGGCCCGGATGGTCGAGGTCTCCCGTACCGACGCCAACATGGTGCCGGCCATGCTGGACGCCGCCCGGGCCGAGGCGACGCTGGGCGAGATCTGTGACGCGCTGCGCGCCGAGTGGGGCACCTACACCGAGCCCGCCAGGTTCTGAGTCACCCCGGTGGCGCTACCGTGCGCCACCGCGGCCGGGCGCCGGCGCGCGTGACGGTCCGAGGAGGACAGGCCTCCCGGACGCCTTCGGGAACGGAGTCCGTCGTGCCGGCTGGACCACGGGTGCGGCGGGGGATCGGGCTCCTCGTGCTGGGCATCGGCCTGCACGTCCTGTACCTCGTCCTGCGCACAGCCGAGATCGGGAAGATCGGAGCTCCTGCCGACATCGGGGGTGGGCTCATCCCGCTGGCCGGCTACGCCTTCGCCGTCATCGGCGTGGGCCTGCTGATCCAGGGGTGGCGGGACGACCGTTCGGGCGAGTGAGGCCCAGGCCGGGCGCCCGACGGCTCCTGCGACGAGCCGGTCCACGCGACGGTCGGGCGGTGGCGCCCCGCCGACGGCGTTCGCCGGTGGCGGAGCGGCACGGGGGCCGCGACACGCCGGACGGGGCGGTGGGATGATCGGGGCATGCAGCCGAACCGCCCCGCCGCCCCGCGCGATCCCCGCGCCGCCGCCCAGCAGGCGCAGATGGCCGCCTCCCTGGCCGGTGCGGTCGACCTGGCCGCCGTCCAGGCGCGCAACGAGGCGGCCGCCCGTGCCGCCGCCGCCCCGCCGCCGAGTGCCGCGGCGCCGGCCGGCGCACCGGGCAGCGCCGTCGTCGACGTCACCGAGGCGACGTTCCAGTCCGAGGTGCTCGACCGGTCCTTCCAGGTCCCCGTCGTGCTGGACCTGTGGGCCGAGTGGTGCGGCCCGTGCAAGCAGCTCTCCCCGGTGCTGGAGCGGCTGGCCGCCGAGGGCGCGGGCTCGTGGGTACTGGCCAAGGTCGACGTCGACGCCAACCCGGCGCTGGCCCAGGGGCTGCGCGTGCAGGGCATCCCGGCGGTCAAGGCCGTCTGGCAGGGGCAGCTGGTCGCCGAGTTCACCGGCGCCATCCCCGAGGAGCAGGCCCGGCAGTTCGTCACCGAGCTGGTCGCCGCCACCAGCGGCGGGGCCGTGCCGGGCGCCGCGGAGGGCGAGGAGCCCGCCGAGGTGGAGGACCCGCGCCTCGACCAGGCCGAGGCGGCGCTGGACGCCGGTGACCTGGCCGGTGCCGAGGCGGCCTACCGGGCGATCCTGGACGCCGAGCCCGACCACCCGGTCGCCGGGCTTGCATTGCGCCAGGTCACGCTCTTCCGCCGCGCGGAGGAGGCCGGCCCCGACGCGGTCGCGGCCGCCGACGCCGCCCCCGACGACGTCGCCGCACAGACCCGGGCCGCGGACCTCCTGCTGGGCACCGGCGACGTGGACGGCGCCTTCGCCCGGCTGCTGGACGTCGTTCGGCGCACCACCGGGGAGGACCGCGACCTGGCGCGCACCCACCTGGTCGAGCTGTTCGGCATCGTCGGCGACGAGGACCCGCGGGTCGGCCCCGCCCGCCGCGCCCTCATGACCGCCCTCTTCTGACGGCCCCGACCGGAGCCTCGCTCCGGGCGGGCGAGGGGCGGGGGCCGACCACCGCTCGCACGCTGCTCGGCCCCCGCACAGGGGGCCGGGCACCGTGCGGAGGCCTCACCAGGCGTGCAAGGGGGACGAGGTGCCTCCGTCAGGAGCCGAGGTCGCAGGCGTCCAGGCCCTCGAGCACCCCGCCGCGGAAGACGTCGACCAGCTGGAAGCCGGTGAGCTCCGCATCCGGCAGCACGGTGGGGTCGGTGGCGTACTCCAGCAGGAACGACACGCTCTCGTCGGCGTCGCCGGGGGAGATGCTCAGCACCGTGCTCTCCCCGCTCAGCACCGAGGCGGTGAACGCGCCGGCCGAGCAGACGGCGGTGCGCAGCGCGTCCTGCCCCTCGGCCGGTTCGCCCAGCTGGTCGAGGGCGGCGAGTGAGTAGGGGATCGCCAGCGCGGTCAGCACCGCGTAGTCCCCGCCCTGCTCGGCGGTGTAGAGCGGCTCGGCCAGGTCGACCCGGTCGTACCGCACGGTCTCGTCGTCGGGGCAGTACAGCAGGTCGACGTCGGCGTCGGCCCCGTCGCAGTCGGTGCGGCGGGTGAACGGCTCGATGGCCGGTGGGCTGAAGTCGGCACCGCGGTCGGCGAACGCCGCCTCCCAGAACTCGGCGAGCCCCTCGGGCGCGAACGTCTCCACCGTCGTCTCGAAGGGGGCGTCGCCGCCGGTCGCGAGGTCCTGGTCGGTCTGGAACTCGCCCTGGGTGTACTGCCGCTCGGCGCCGAAGTCGTCGCGGCAGGCCGTCGGGCCGTCGTCGAAGCCCTCCTGGAAGGCCGACACCCGGTCGAAGTAGGAGCCGTGCGCCGCGCTCTCGTCCAGGCCGGTGCCCACCGGGTCGCGGAGCAGCAGGTAGCCGCGCAGCACGTCGTCCAGCTCGGCGGGCCGGATCGAGCTGTGCGGGGCGCTGCCCTCGGCGACCCACGCCGTCCAGGCGCCGGCGAAGCAGTCGGCCTGGGTCTCGATCGCGATGGACGCCTGGAACGGGTACCCGACCCGGCCCTGGACGGCGTGCCCGAACTCGTGCGCCATGACCAGCGCGGGGATGAACCGGCCGTACCCGCCGGCGAGCTCCTCGAGGAAGGCCCGGTCGTACTGGATGGCATCGCCGTTGGGGTACTCACCGCCCGGGCCGCAGTAGAAGGCGTTGTCCTCGACCGCATCCGGTGGCTCGCCGCAGCCGATCTGGCCGCCGGGGTACGCCGCGGGGTCGACGGCACCCGGGTCGACCGAGTAGTAGCCGCCGGTCAGCGGGGTGAGGTCCTGGCCGAACGTGGGCGGGAACTCCTCGGACCAGTAGAGGTTGAGGTCGCTGAGCGCGTTGCGGGCGATCCGGTCGATCTCACCGTCGGTCGCCCCGATGATCGGGAACTCCTCGGGGGTGGCGTCCCCGGCTGCCCCGGACAGCGGCGTCCCGGTGCCCTCGATCAGCGTCACCGAGCAGCCGGTGAGCGCGGTGCAGGCCAGCAGGGCACCCAGCACGACCCCGGTGCGCACCCGGCGGGGCGAGGAGGACATGGGCTCCCGATCGATCGGTGCTGCCGGAGCCGGCAGTCAGGTGGTCGTCGTGCTGCAGCGGCCGTACCCGGACACGCGCCGGTGGCTCAGCTGCGGTCGGGGACCGGCTCGCTGTCCGGGGCGGCGACCTCACCGGCGGCCTCGGCCACGCCCGACGCCTCGGCGGCGGCGATCTGGGCGGGGTCGGCCGGCGAGCCGTCGTCGGGCAGCTCGGGCTCGGGGCCCTCGTGCACGAACCAGACGGTGCCCAGCGGGGGCACGGTCAGCGTCGCCGACCAGGGCTGCCCGTGCCACGCCTCGGCCACGGCGTCGACGCCGCCCAGGTTGCCGACCCCGGAGCCGCCGTAGCCCTCCGAGTCGGTGTTGATCAGCTCACGCCAGCGACCGCCGCGCGGCAGCCCGACCCGGTAGTCGTGGTGCGGCGACCCGGAGAAGTTGGCGACGCAGGCGAGCACCTGGCCGTCCTTGCCGTAGCGCAGGAAGGTCAGGGTGTTGCCACCGGCGTCGTTGGCGTCGATCCACTGGAAGCCGGCCGGGTCGACGTCCTGCGACCACAGCGCCTCGGTGTGCTTGTAGACGGTGTTGAGGTCGCGGACCAGGTCGAGCACGCCACGGTGCGCCGGGTCGTCGAGGTGCCACCAGTCCAGCGAGCGGCTCTCCGCCCACTCCGACAGCTGGCCGAACTCCGAGCCCATGAACAGCAGCTGCTTGCCCGGGTGGGCCCACATGTAGCCGAGGTAGGCGCGCAGGTTGGCCAGCTGCTGCCACCGGTCACCCGGCATCTTCCGGATCAGCGAGCCCTTGCCGTAGACGACCTCGTCGTGGCTGATCGGCAGGGTGTAGTTCTCCGAGAACGCGTAGACCAGGGAGAACGTGAGCTGGCCGTGGTGGTAGCTGCGGTACACCGGCGCGTTGGCCATGTAGCCCAGCGAGTCGTGCATCCAGCCCATGTTCCACTTGAAGCCGAAGCCCAGGCCGCCCAGGTGGGTCGGGCGGGTGACGCCCGGCCAGGCGGTCGACTCCTCGGCGATCGTGACCACGCCCGGCACCTCGCGGTACACCGTCGCGTTCATCTCCTGCAGGAACGCCACCGCGTCCAGGTTCTCCCGGCCGCCGTACTGGTTCGGCGTCCACTCACCGTCGTTGCGCGAGTAGTCCAGGTAGAGCATCGAGGCGACCGCGTCGACCCGGATGCCGTCGACGTGGAACTCCTTGGCCCAGAACAGCGCGTTGGCGACCAGGAAGTTGCGCACCTCGGGCCGGCCGAAGTCGAAGACGTAGGTGCCCCAGTCCGGCTGCTCGCCGCGGCGCGGGTCGGCGTGCTCGTAGAGGGGGGTGCCGTCGAAGCGGGCCAGCGCCCACTCGTCCTTGGGGAAGTGCGCGGGCACCCAGTCGACGATGACGCCGATGCCGGCCTGGTGCGCGGCGTCGATCAGGTAGCGCAGGTCGTCCGGGCTGCCGAACCGTGAGGTCGGCGCGTAGTAGGAGGTGACCTGGTAGCCCCACGAGCCGCCGAAGGGGTGCTCGGCCAGCGGCATGAACTCCAGGTGGGTGAACCCGGCGTCCTTGACGTAGGCGACCAGCTCGTCGGCCATCTCGCGGTAGGACAGTCCCTGCCGCCACGAGGCGGCGTGCACCTCGTAGACGCTCATCGGCCGCTCGTGCCACTTGCCCTCGGCGCGGCTGGCGAGCCACTCGCCGTCGCCCCACTCGTGGGCGGTGGCGGTGACCACCGAGGCATTGGCCGGCGGCACCTCGGTGGCGAAGGCCATCGGGTCGCTCTTCACCCGCCACTGACCGTCCGCGCCGAGCACGTGGTAGCGGTAGCGGGTGCCCACCTGGGCGCCGGGGACGAAGATCTCCCAGACGCCGGAGGAGCCCAGCGACCGCATCGGGTAGGCGCGGGCCTCCCAGTAGTCGAAGTCGCCGGTGACCTTCACGCCGCGCGCGTTGGGTGCCCAGACGGCGAACGACACGCCCTCGACGACCCCGCCGGGGGTCTCGTAGCTGCGCACGTGCGCGCCCAGGACGGTCCACAGCTCCTCGTGCCGACCCTCGCGGAGCAGGTGCTGGTCCAGCTGGCCGAGGGTGGGCAGCCAGCGGTAGGGGTCGTCGACGGTGAAGGTGTCGGTGCCGCCCTGCCCGTTCGGGTAGACGACCTCGATCCGGTAGTCACCGGGCTGCTGGGGGAGCTGCGCCTCGAAGACCCCGCCGCGGAACACCTGGCGGGCCTCGTAGCGGGTGCCGTCCTGGTCGACCACGGCGACGGCCACGGCGTCCGGGCGCAGGGTGCGCACGGCCCAGCCGTCGGTGACCCGGTGGGCGCCGAGCACGCCGTGCGGGTCGAAGGACCAGCCGTCGACGATCGCGGCCAGCTGCTCCTGGCTCACCTCGCGCCCGGCGGGGACGGCGTCGGCCGGCACCGAGGTGCTGACCGGGGCCTCGCCCTCGGGGAGAGCCTCGACCAGCTGCGCGGCGGCGGGCTCGGGGGCCTCGTCCGGCGCCGGCGGGAGGTCGGTGACCTCGCTGGTGGTCAGGTCGGCGGTGGTCAGGTCCGCGCCACCGCCGTCGACGGGGGGCTCGGCGGGGGTGGGCCCGTCGGCGCCCGCCGTCGCCGGTGAGTCCGTCCCGGACTCCGCCGGCACCGTGTCGGGGGCGAGCTCGTCGCCGGGCTCGGACGCCGTCTCGGCCGGCGAGCTGCCGCCGGTGCCGGCGTCCTCACCGGACTCCGGCGCCTGCGGGGTGCTCGGCTCGGCCGGGTCGGGGCTCGGCGCTTCCGGCTGCGGCGCGGAGGGCGCCGACGGGTTGCCCGGCTCGGCGATCGGTGCGGGGGCGATGACCGGGGCGGCGGTGACCTTCTTCGCCGCGGTCTTGCGGGTCCGCTTCGCCGGTGCAGCCGGGGCCTCGGCACCGGACTCGGCCGTGTCGGACCCGGCGGCGGCCGGGGCGGCCTTCTTGGCGGTGGCCTTGCGGGTGCGCTTGGCCGGTGCGGCAGGCGCGTCGTCGCCGACCGGCACGGTGTCCGCGGTCGTCGCGGCCTGCTCGGCGGCGGACGTGGTCGGCGCGGCGGCCTTGCGGGTGCGCTTGGCCGGCGCCGCAGGGGTGTCCCCGCCGTCGGCCGGGGCGGCCTTCTTGGCCGGCGCCTTCTTGGCGGCGGCCTTGCGGGTGGCCTTCTTGGCCGGGGCCGGCTCGCCGTCCGCCGCGGCCTGCAGGGCCGCGGTCTTCTCCTCGACCCGGCGCGTGAGCTCGGCCTTGTCGGCGGGCTGCTCGGGGGTGTCGCGCCCGGGAGGCTGCGTGTCGTCGATCGTCATGGGGTCCTCACGTCTTCTGGGTCGTCCGGGCGGTCAGGCCCCTCTGCAGGGGCCCGCCGCGAGCTTGCGAGTGGTGGGGGGCAGAGGGGTCCTCCATCAGTCGCCGGAGGTCAACCGGGACAGCGAGCTGAGCGGGATCATCAACCAGTGCGGGCGGTTGCGCGCCTCGTAGACGCACTCGTACACCGCCTTGTCGGCCTCGAAAGCACGCAGCAGCGCCGAGTCGTCGGAAAGGGGGACACCGCCACCGGCGGAGTAGCCGGCGCAGAAGGCCGCGCGGTTGCGCTCGGCCCACTCCTGCGCGCGGTAGGCCCGCTGCGGGTCATCCGGCTGCTCGACGAGCATGTGCCGGGCGGCGTAGTCGAAGGAGCGGAGCATCCCGGCGACGTCACGCAGCGGGGTGTCCAGCTCGCGGCGGGAGGCCAGTGGCCGCGCCGGCTCACCCTCGAAGTCCAGCACGATCCAGCCGGTCGTCGTCCGGAGGACCTGGCCCAGGTGCAGGTCGCCGTGCACCCGCTGGCGGACCACCGGCTCGTCGGTCCCGGCCACGGCCGCGTACAGCGCGCGCAGGGCGTCCCCGTGCTCGGCCAGGTCGGGGACGACGGCCAGCGCCGCCTCCAGCCGGGCGGTCATCTGCTCGGCGACGGTGGCGTACCAGGCGCGGTCGGCGGGCTCGGAGGGCAGCACCCGGGCGAGGTCGGCGTGCACGGAGGCGGTGGCCTCACCCAGCCGCTCGCTCTCCCCGGCGAAGTCCCCGCCCACCTCGTCGGCGTGCAGGTCGGCCTCGGCGTAGAGGTCGCGCACGCTGGAGGTGGCCAGCCGCCAGCCGTCGCTGGCGTTGGGCACGAAGGTCTGCAGCATCGCGACCGTCGCCGGCTCCAGGCCGTTGGGGTCGTCGACCTCGATGTACCCGAGCAGGGGAGCGATGTGCTCGTTGTCGGCCTGGCGGAGCGCGTCGTGGATCTCCACGTCCGGGTTCAGCCCCGGCTCCAGTCGGCGGAACAGCTTGAGGATCGCGCTCTCGCCGTAGACCAGCGAGGTGTTGCTCTGCTCGGTGGAGATGACGTCGCCGGGCACGCCCTCGGGGATGTAGGACACCCCGGCCGGGTGGAAGCGCATCGGGCCGACGGTCGAGGCGGCCACCAGGTGGGTCAGCCACGGGACGGTGGCGTCCCGGTCGCGCATCGCGTCGTAGGCGTAGTTCTCACCCTGCGAGCCGGGCACCGCGCCGACGAACGCTCCTGCCAGCTCCTCGGCGGGGGCGTTCCGCCAGGACAGCGGGACCAGGTAGGTCTCCGCCGCGCCGTCGGTGTAGGTGACCCGGACCCGGTGCACCGACAGCGCCGGGTCGGACTGGTCGAGGAAGAACCCCTCCTCGGCCACCCCGGCCCACTCCCGGCCCTTGCCGCCGAACCAGCGCTGCCCGGGCATCCAGTCCGCGAGCATGTCGGTCAGAGCGCTCATCAGGCTTCTCCGTGGGTCGTGGTGGTGGGGGCCTCGGCACCGAGGCCACCGCTTCCGGCCGGGGCGTCGGTCGCGCCGACGACACCGGCGTCGAGCAGGGACTGCGCCACGCTGCTGCTCACGGTGGTCTCCCAGCTCTCCTCCTCCTCGGCCGCGGGTGCGGCGGGCTTGGAGAGCTCGAACCAGTAGAAGCCGTGGCCACCGAGGGTGAGCATGTAGGGCAGCACGCCGATCTGCGGGAACTGCACGCGCCCGGTCAGCTCGACCGGGGTGTAGCCCTCGAAGCGGCGCAGGTCGAGCTCCACCGGCTGCGGGAAGCGCGACAGGTTGTTCACGCACAGCACGATGTCGTCGCCGAACTCGCGCACGAACGACAGCACCGTGGGGTTGCGGGAGCCGATCTCGGTGAAGCTGCCGACGCCGAACGTCGGGTGCTGCTTGCGGACGGAGATCATCGTGCGGGTCCAGTGCAGCAGCGAGTTCGAGTTCCGCAGCTGCGCCTCCACGTTGGTCACCTGGAACCCGTAGACCGGGTCGGCGATCAGCGGCAGGTGCATGCGCTGCGGGTCGGCGGTGGAGAAGCCGCCGTTGCGGTCCGGCGTCCACTGCATCGGGGTGCGGACGCCGTCCCGGTCACCGAGCCAGATGTTGTCGCCCATGCCGATCTCGTCGCCGTAGTACATGACCGGCGAGCCGGGCAGCGACAGCAGCAGGGCGGTGAACAGCTCGAGGGTGTCCAGGTCGTTGTCCAGCAGCGGGGCCAGCCGCCGGCGGATGCCGATGTTGGCCTTCATCCGGGGGTCCTTGGCGTACTCCCCCCACATGTAGTCCCGCTCCTCGTCGGTGACCATCTCCAGGGTCAGCTCGTCGTGGTTGCGGAGGAAGACGCCCCACTGGCAGTTCTCCGGGATGGCCGGCGTCTGCGCCATGATCTCCGAGATCGGGAAGCGCTGTTCCCGGCGCACGGCCATGAACAGGCGCGGCATGACCGGGAAGTGGAAGGCCATCTGGCACTCGTCGCCGTCCTCGCCGAAGTACTCGACGACGTCGGCCGGCCACTGGTTCGCCTCGCAGAGCAGCACCCGGTCGGGGTACTCGGCGTCGACGACCTTGCGCACCTCCTTGAGGAACGCGTGGGTCTTCGGGAGGTTCTCGCAGTTGGTCCCCTCCTCCTCGAACAGGTAGGGGACGGCGTCGAGCCGGAAGCCGTCGATGCCCAGGTCCAGCCAGAAGCGCAGGGCGTCCAGGATCGCCTCCTGCACCTTCGGGTTCTCGAAGTTCAGGTCGGGCTGGTGGCTGAAGAACCGGTGCCAGAAGTACTGCTTGCGGACCGGGTCGAACGTCCAGTTCGAGCTCTCGGTGTCCACGAAGATGATCCGGGCGTCGGCGTAGCCGGTGTCGTCGTCGGCCCACACGTAGAAGTCGCCGTAGGGGCCATCGGGGTCGCTGCGGCTGGCCTGGAACCAGGGGTGCTGGTCCGAGGTGTGGTTCATGACGAAGTCGATGATCATCCGCATGCCACGGGAGTGGGCGGCCTCGATCAGCTCCTTGAAGTCCTCGATGTCGCCGAACTCCGGCAGCACCGCGGTGTAGTCGCTGACGTCGTAGCCGCCGTCGCGCAGCGGGGAGGCGAAGAAGGGCGGCAGCCACAGGCAGTCGACGCCGAGCCACTGCAGGTAGTCGAGCTTGCCGAGCATGCCGCGCAGGTCACCGACGCCGTCGGCGTTGCTGTCGGCGAAGCCGCGGACGAGCACCTCGTAGAAGACGGCGCGCTTGAACCACTCGGGGTCGCTGCCGGCCGGGGGCAGTCCTGGCTCGGTCGACTGCTCGCCCGCGCCGGGGGTCGACTGTGCGGGGACGGGGAGGGTCATGAACTCGGTCCTCGTTCGTTGCTGGGGAGGTGGATCTGGGCGACGAGGGCGCCGGCCGGCGGCTCGGCCGGCGCCACGACGGCAGGTGAGGACGGGTCAGGAGGCTATTGCGGCTGGATGGTGGTGGGCAGGCTGCGGTGCACGGTGAAGACGTGGGCCGGCTCGCGGTACGGGTCGAGTTCGACGTAGTTGGCCTGCCCCCAGTCGTAGCGGGCGCCGGTGATCTCGTCGGTGACGGCGAACCGGTCCGACCAGTCGAGCCCGAGGGTGGGCATGTCCAGGGCCGTGGTGCCGATCTGGGTGTAGCTGCTGTTCAGCGACACCACCACCAGCACCGCGTCGTCCGAGCCCGGGTCGGTCTTGGAGAAGCAGATGATGTTCTCGTTGTCGACCGCGTGGAAGCGCAGCGTGCGCAGCTGCTGCAGCGCCGGGTGTGCCCGGCGGATCTCGTTGAGCCGGCGCAGGTACGGCGCCAGGGTGCGGCCCGAGGCCTCGGCGGCGGCCCAGTCCCGCGGGCGCAGCTGGAACTTCTCGGTGTCCAGGTACTCCTCGCTGCCCGGCCGCAGGCCGACGTGCTCGAAGAGCTCGTACCCGGAGTAGACGCCCCAGGTCGGGCTCATCATCGAGGCCAGCGCGGCGCGGATCTTGAACATCGGCGGGCCGCCGACCTGCAGCGTCTCGTGCAGGATGTCCGGGGTGTTCACGAAGAAGTTCGGCCGCATGTAGTGCGCGTTGGCGGCCAGCTCCCGGCCGTACTCCTCCAGCTCCCAGCGCTCGGTGCGCCAGGTGAAGTAGGTGTAGCTCTGGGTGAAGCCGACCCGGGCGAGCTGGTGCATCATCGCCGGCCGGGTGAAGGCCTCGGCCAGGAAGAGCACGTCCGGGTCGGTCTTCTTGACCTCCCAGATCAGCCAGTGCCAGAAGTTCAGCGGCTTGGTGTGCGGGTTGTCGACCCGGAACACCCGGACGCCGGCGTCCATCCAGTGCCGCACGACCCGCAGCACCTCGGCGTAGATGCCGTCGGGGTCGTTGTCGAAGTTGATCGGGTAGATGTCCTGGTACTTCTTCGGCGGGTTCTCCGCGTAGGCGATCGTGCCGTCGGGCTTGGTGGTGAACCACTCGGGGTGCGAGGTCACCCAGGGGTGGTCCGGGGCGGCCTGCAGCGCGAGGTCCAGTGCGACCTCCATGCCCAGCTCGCGGGTGCGGGCGACGAAGGCCTTGAAGTCGTCCAGGGTGCCCAGCTCCGGGTGGACGGCGTCGTGCCCGCCCTCGTCGCTGCCGATCGCCCACGGTGAGCCGACGTCGCCCGGCTCGGTCACCAGGGTGTTGTTCCTGCCCTTGCGGTTGACCTTCCCGATCGGGTGGATCGGCGGCAGGTAGACGACGTCGAACGCCATCTCGGCGATCGCCGGGAGCCGCTCGGCGGCCTGGGCGAAGGTGCCGTGGGTCGGGGTGCCGCCCACGACGGGGCCCTCCGAGCGGGGGAAGAACTCGTACCAGGAGCCGTAGAGCGCGCGCGGACGGTCGACCCACAGCTCGATCCGCTGGGAGGAGGTGACCAGCCGGCGCACCGGGTGGTCGTGCAGCACGCGCTGCAGCGCGGGGGAGAGCGCCGGGGAGATCCGGGCGGTGAGTTCCAGCGACCCGTCGCGCAGCGCGGCGGCCGCGCCGAGCAGGGCGTCGCGGTGCTCGGCGGGGGCGTGGGCGGCCACCTCCTCGAGCAGCTGGGCGCCGCACTCCAGGTCGTTGGCCAGCTCGTCGGGTCCCTGGCCGGCCTCGACCTTCACCTCGACGTCGTGGTGCCAGGTGCTCAGCGGGTCGTCCCACGCCTCGACGTGGTAGGTCCACAGGCCCTCGCGGTCGGGGACCACGGTGGCGACCCACCGGTCGGGCTCGGGCCCGAACTTCGCCATCCGCACCCGCGGGGACGCCGCGGCGTCCCCGTCCGGGGCAGTGAGGACGACGTCGGCGGCGACGGCGTCATGGCCCTCGCGGAAGACGGTGGCGGTGATCGGCAGGTGCTCACCGACCACGGCACGGGTCGAGAACGACCCGCAGGACACGACGGGGGCGACATCGGAGATGCCGAGGCGGAGGTCAGCGCGGCCAGTCATCGCCGCCACGCTATCTAGATCGAAGCCAGTGGGCACCTCGGCGGCCTGCGCTGTCAGCCGGGAGGGGGAGACGGGAGGACGGCGCTGACACCACCGGCGCCGGCAGATGTGACCCAGGTCGCTCCCGAGCCGGTGGCGGACGTCTCCGGCGGCTAGGGTCGGCCGGGTGCGAGCCCTCCGCAGACTGACCGTCCGCGCCTCTCTCCCCGAGGCGCTCCTGCCGCTGTCCCAGCTGGTCACGAACCTGCGCTGGTCGTGGCACCCGGAGACCCGGGACCTGTTCGAGGCGCTGGACCCCGAGCTGTGGGGCAGCTGCGGCGGCGACCCGGTCCGGGTGCTCGGCGAGGTGTCCGCCGAGCGGCTGGCGGCGCTGGCCGACGACCGCGAGTTCCTCGGCCGGTTGCAGACCGTCGCCGACGACCTGCGCGACTACCTGCAGGCGCCGCACTGGTACCAGTCCATCGGCCCCGAGGCCCCCGCCTCGATCGCCTACTTCTCCGCGGAGTTCGGCATCACCGAGGTGCTCCCGCAGTACTCCGGCGGGCTGGGCATCCTCGCCGGTGACCACCTCAAGGCCGCCTCCGACCTCGGCGTCCCGCTGATCGGGGTGGGGCTGCTCTACCGGTCGGGCTACTTCTCCCAGGGGCTGTCCGCCGACGGCTGGCAGCTGGAGCACTACCCGGCGCTCGACCCGCACGGCCTGCCGCTGAAGCTGCTGCGCGACGCCGACCGCAACGCGGTGCTGATCACCGTCCCGCTGCCGGAGGGGCGGGTGCTGCACGCCCACGTGTACCGGGCGCAGGTCGGCCGGGTCTCGCTGCTGCTGCTGGACAGCGACATCGAGGACAACGCCCCGGCCGAGCGCGGGGTCACCGACCGGCTCTACGGCGGCGGTGAGGACCACCGGCTCCGCCAGGAGATGCTGCTGGGCATCGGCGGCGTCCGGGCGCTGCGCGCCTTCTGCTCGCTGACCGGCACCCCGCAGCCGGAGGTGTTCCACGCCAACGAGGGCCACGCCGGCTTCCAGGGCGTCGAGCGGATCCGCGAGCTCACCGAGTCCCACGGGCTGTCCTTCGCCGAGGCGCTGCAGGCGGTGCGCGGGGGCACGGTGTTCACCACGCACACGCCGGTCCCCGCCGGCATCGACCGCTTCCCGCGGGCGTTGATCGAGCGGTACTTCGCCGGGTTCGGCGTCCCGGTCGACCAGCTGCTGCCGCTGGGCGCCGAGGAGGACCCCAGCAAGTTCAACATGGCGCACATGGGCCTGCGGCTGGGGCAGCGGGCCAACGGCGTCAGCCAGCTGCACGGGCACGTCAGCCGGGACATGTTCGGTGCGCTGTGGCCGGGCTTCGATCCCGACGACGTCCCGATCGGGTCGATCACCAACGGCGTGCACGCCCCGACCTGGACGGCGCGGGAGCTGGTGGAGCTGGGCACCCAGACCACCAGCCAGGGCGACCCGCTGGACGTCGACGGCGACGTGCACTTCGACGGGGTCGACCGGATCTCCTCCGGGGAGCTGTGGGCCACCCGGCGGCTGCTGCGCGGCCGGCTGGTGGCGGAGGTGCGGCGCCGGGTCCGGGCGACCGCGCTGTCCCGCGGCGCGGCGGAGGCCGAGCTGGGCTGGACCGAGACCGCCTTCGACCCCGACGTGCTCACCGTCGGCTTCGCCCGGCGGGTGCCCTCGTACAAGCGGCTGACGCTGATGCTCCGCGACCCGGCGCGGCTCAAGGCCCTGCTGCTGGACGACGAGCGGCCTATCCAGCTGGTCATCGCCGGCAAGAGCCACCCGGCCGACGACGGCGGCAAGCAGCTGATCCAGCAGATGGTGAAGTTCGCCGACGACCCGGAGATCCGGCACCGGATCGCCTTCCTGCCCAACTACGACATCGGCATGGCCCGCTACCTGTACTGGGGCTGCGACGTCTGGCTGAACAACCCGCTGCGGCCGCTGGAGGCCTGCGGCACCTCGGGGATGAAGTCCGCGCTCAACGGCGGCCTCAACCTCTCCATCCGCGACGGGTGGTGGGACGAGTGGTTCGACGGCCAGAACGGCTGGGCGATCCCGACCGCCGACGGCGTCGAGGACCCCGACCGGCGGGACGAGGTGGAGGCCCAGGCCATCTACGAGCTGCTGGACCGGCAGGTGCTGCCGCGCTTCTACGAGGTGGACGGCGACGGTGTGCCGACCCGCTGGGTGGAGATGGTGCGCGACACCCTCCGGGAGACCGGCCCGAAGGTGCTGGCCACCCGGATGGTGCGGGACTACGTGCAGCGGCTGTACGTGCCCGCGGCCGGGTCCGCCCGGGCGATGGCCCAGGACGGGTACGAGCCGGCCCGCGCCGAGGCGGTCTGGCGGGCACACCTGCTGGAGAACTGGCCCGGCGTCCGGGTGGCGCACGTGGAGGCCACCGGGGTGGGGGAGACCCCGGAGATCGGCGGCGGCATCGACCTGCGGGCCGAGGTCGAGCTGCCCGGGCTCGCCCCCTCCGACGTCCTGGTCGAGGCGGCCTACGGCCGGGTGGACGACGCCGACCGGCTGCACTCGGTGACCACGGTGCCGCTGCGCCACGAGCACACCGACGGGTCGCGGCACTGGTTCACCGGCACGGTGCCGCTGACCCGGACCGGCGCCTTCGGCTACACGGTGCGGGTGCTGCCGCACTCGGCCGCGCTCGTGGTGCCGGCCGAGCTGGGGCTCGTGGTCAACGCCTGAGGCAGGGACTCTGGACGTCACCGGGGCGTCGTCCCACGGGCACGCGGAGGACACGTTGGGTGGTCACCTGACCCCGGTCGGTGTCCACCGTGCTGGGACGGGTGTGACCGCTGGTACTGGTCGTGCACAACGGGCAGATGACACGGCGTGCCACGCCGCCGTGCGGTCACCGGATCCCCACCCGGTCATTAGGCTGGCCGTCATGCCCGACCGCTGTGAGGTGCTCCCCGGAGACTCTGTCGTCGCCCGACGTGGCGGTGGCCTGCTGTGGGTCGACGCCCCCGGGTCGCCGGCACTGGTAGCGGCGCTGCACGCCTGCCTGGGGGTCGCCGGTCCCGGCGCCGACCGGGTGCTGGCGGCGGTGGCCGGGCAGGTGACCCGGCTGGCCGACGGCCCGGCCTCCTTCGCCCTGGTGCTCGCCGACAGCACCGGCGGCAGCGGCACCGGTGTCGCGCTGTGGTCGGGCAAGGGCCAGCCGGCCGTGGACGGCGTCCCGGTGTCCGGCTCCGCGGTCGACGGCTGCACCCTTGCCGCCGGCTTCTCCCTCGGCCAGACCCTCTACGTCGGCCCCGGTCAGCCGGCCGCCGCCATGCCGCCGGGCGTCGCCCTCGACCTGGTCGAGGGCACCGTCCCCGGCTCCGGTGCGCTGCTGCAGCTGGCCGCCGCGGCGTCGTCCTCCGTCGTCCCGCCGGCCACCTCGCTGCCCAGCGGGGAGTCCTTCACCGCCGGCTCCGACGCCGGCTTCGGCAGCTCCGGCCGGATCCCCAGCCAGCCCACCGGTCAGGGCGGGGAGCAGACGGCGTTCTGGCGGCCCGAGCCGCCGGCCGCGCCGGTGCTGCGCTTCGACGACGGCCTGGTCGTCACCGTCGACGAGGACCTGGTGCTCGGTCGCCGTCCCGACGGGCACGACCTGGTGACCGGCGGCACCGCCCGCCCGGTCCCGATCGCCGACACCCAGAACGTGCTGTCCTCGGCCCACGCCGCGATCCAGCGGTCCGGCCGGGAGGTCTCGCTGACCGACCTCGGCTCGCTGAACGGCACCCACGTCGCCGGCCCGGAGGCCACCGAGTGGACCCAGCTCGAGCCGGGTGTGCCGCACCCCCTCGCCGACGGCGACCGGCTGCTGCTCGGCTGGACCGTCATCACCTTCGAGCAGGCCGCCGAGTAGCCGGTCCCACGCAGAGACGGCCCCGTTCCCTCCCGGGAACGGGGCCGTCGTGCGTCAGGGGCGCGGTGTGCGCAGCACGCGCAGTGCCCACACCGACCGGCCGGGCAGCTGCGTGCGTCCCGGTGGCAGCGCGGTCGGCTGCGGCGGGGTGCCGGTGGGGTACTCGGTGGCCAGCGCCAGCTCGTAGCCGTCGCCCCACGGGGCGCCGGGCAGCACGACGTCCACCGGGTCGGGGCCGGCGTGCAGCCAGATCAGCCAGGAGTCGTCGATGACCGGGCGGCCGCGCTGGTCGCGCAGCCGCAGCCCGCGGCCGTCGAGGTACATGCCGATGGTCTGCAGGCCGGTGTCGAACCAGTCGCTGCTGGTCAGCTGCTCACCGCCCGGGGCGAACCAGGCCAGGTCGCGGGTGCCGCCGGTGCCGGGCACCTCGCTGCCCTCGAAGAACGCCTCCTGGCGCAGCACCGGGGAGCTCCGGCGCAGCGCGACCGCGTGCGAGACGAAGCTCCACAGGTCGGCGTCGATCGCGCCCCAGTCCAGCCAGGAGACCTCGTTGTCCTGGCAGTAGGCGTTGTTGTTGCCGCCCTGGGTGCGGCCCAGCTCGTCGCCGGCGGTCAGCATCGGCACGCCGGTGGACAGCAGCAGCGTGGCCAGGTGGTTGCGCACCTGACGGGCCCGCAGCTCGGTGACCGCCGGGTCGTCGGTGGGGCCCTCGACGCCGCAGTTCCAGTTCCGGTTGTGACTCTCGCCGTCCCGGTTGTCCTCGCCGTTGGCCTCGTTGCGCTTGTGCTCGTAGGTCACCAGGTCGGCCATGGCGAAGCCGTCGTGCGCGGTGACGAAGTTGACCGAGGCGAACGGCCGCCGACCGTCGGAGCGGTAGAGGTCGGAGGAGCCGGTGAGCCGGTAGGCCAGGTCGCGGACCCCCACCTTGGCGCCGGACCACACGTCGCGCACGGTGTCCCGGTACTTGCCGTTCCACTCCGTCCACGGCGGCGGGAAGTTGCCCACCTGGTAGCCGCCCTCGCCGACGTCCCAGGGCTCGGCGATCAGCTTCACCGTGCTCACCACCGGGTCCTGGTGGACGACGTCGAAGAACGCCGACAGCCGGTCGACGTCGTGCATCGAGCGGGCGAGTGCGGAGGCGAGGTCGAAGCGGAAGCCGTCGACGTGCATCTCGGTGACCCAGTAGCGCAGCGAGTCCATCAGCAGTGCCAGCACCGGGGGACGGCGTACGTCGAGGGTGTTCCCGCAGCCGGTGTAGTCGGTGTAGCGGGATGGGTCCTCACCGCCGAGCCGGTAGTACCCGCCGTTGTCGATGCCGCGGAAGGACAGCGTCGGGCCGGTGTGGTCGCCCTCGGCGGTGTGGTTGTAGACGACGTCCAGGATCACCTCGATGCCCGCGGCGTGCAGCGCCTTGACCATCGCCTTGAACTCGGTCACCTGCGCCCCGCCCGAGCCCACCGAGCTGTAGGCGGCGTGCGGGGCGAAGTAGCCCAGGGTGTTGTAGCCCCAGTAGTTGGTGAGGTCGCGGCGCAGCAGGTGCGGCTCGCTGACGAAGTGGTGCACCGGCAGCAGCTCGACCGCGGTCACCCCGAGGGAGACCAGGTGCTCGACGAACGCCGGGTGGGCGATGCCGGCGTAGGTGCCGCGCAGCGCCGGCGGGACGTCGGGGTGCCGCATGGTCGCGCCCTTGACGTGCACCTCGTAGACCACGGTGTCCGACCACGGCGTGCGCAGCACCGTGTCGCCCTCCCACGGGAAGGAGTCGTGGATGACCACGCCGCGGGGCACGAAGGGGGCGGAGTCGGTCGGGTCGGGGCGGGTGGGGTCGGTGCGGTCCCAGCCGAACAGCGCGTCGTCCAGCCGCAGCTCGCCGTCCACCGCCCGGGCGTAGGGGTCCAGCAGCAGCTTGGCCGGGTTGTACCGGGCGCCGGACGCCGGGTCGTGGTGGCCGTGCACCCGGTAGCCGTACCGCTGGCCCGGCCCGATGCCGGGCAGCCGGCCGTGCCACACCTGGTGGGTGGTCTCCTGCAGGCGCTGGCGGTGCTCGCTGCCGTCGGGGTCGAACAGGCACAGGTCGACCGCCGAGGCGCCGGCGGACCAGAGCGCGAAGTTGGTGCCGGTGCCGTCCCAGTGGGCGCCCAGCGGCGCCGGGACCCCGGGCCACACCTCCACCTGCCGGCCGGCCGTCGACGCGCTCAGATCGGTCACGTCGGCCATCGTGCCCGACTCGCCCCGAGCCCGGTGCCCGCGACGCGGGGCGGGATGGTCTGATGGGCCGCGTGTGGACTGAGCCGGTCGTCGAGATCCGGGGTGTGGACGTCGTCCGAGGCCAGGCGCACCTGTTGCGCGGGGTCGACTGGACGGTCCGGCCCGAGGAACGCTGGGTCCTGCTGGGCCCCAACGGGGCGGGGAAGACCACGCTGCTGCAGCTGGTCGGTGCCCAGCTGCACCCCACCCGCGGGGAGGTCGGCATCCTCGGGGAGATCCTCGGCGCGGTCGACGTCTTCGAGCTGCGCCCCCGCATCGGGCTGACCAGCGCCGCGCTGGCGCAGCGGATCAACCCGAGCGAGCGGGTCGGCGACATCGTGGTCAGCGCCGGGTACGCCGTCGTCGGGCGGTGGCGGGAGCGCTACGACGTCGCCGACCTGACCCGCGCCGCGGTGCTGATGCAGCAGTGGGGCGTGGCCCGGATGGCGCACCGGCCCTTCGGCACGCTGTCGGAGGGGGAGCGCAAGCGCACCCAGATCGCCCGTGCCCTGATGACCGACCCGGAGCTGCTGCTGCTCGACGAGCCCGGCGCGGGGCTGGACCTGGGCGGCCGGGAGGACCTGGTGGCCCGGCTGTCCGCGCTGGCGGAGGACCCGAACGCCCCGGCGCAGGTGCTGGTCACCCACCACGTCGAGGAGATCCCGCCCGGCTACACCCACGCGCTGCTGCTGCGCGGCGGTGAGGTCGTCTCGGCCGGCCCGGTCGACGAGGTGCTCACCGCGCCGCTGCTGTCGGATGCGTTCGGGCTGTCCCTGGACGTCAAGCGCGAGGGCGGCCGCTTCTCCGCCCGCCGCGCGGCCTAGCGCCGAGGTCCACACCGCGGCCTGGGCGGCGCTGACTACGGTGCGGGGGACATCGCCGTCCCGCCGTATCCGGAGGCATCCCATGGCAGCGCCCGAGTTCGTCACCCTGCAGGTCGAGGACGGCGTCGGCACGATCCGGCTGGACCGGCCGAAGATGAACGCGATCGACGAGCAGTTGCACCGCGAGGTCCGGGGGGCGGCGCTGGAGGCCGGTGAGCGGGCCGACGTCCGGGCCGTCGTCCTCTACGGGGGCGAGCGGGTGTTCGCCGCCGGGGCCGACATCAAGGCGATGTCCCAGCTGACCGGCGCGAGCATGGTCGCCTGGGGCCGGGAGCTCACCGCGTCGTTCACCGCGGTGGCCCGGATTCCCAAGCCGGTGATCGCCGCGGTCACCGGCTATGCGCTGGGCGGTGGCTACGAGCTGGCGCTGTGCGCGGACTTCCGGGTGCTCGGGTCCAGCGCCAAGGTGGGCCAGCCGGAGATCCAGCTGGGCGTCATCCCCGGCGCGGGCGGCACCCAGCGGCTGGCCCGGCTGGTCGGCCCGGCCAAGGCCAAGGACCTGGTGTTCACCGGCCGGCACGTGGGGGCTGCGGAGGCACTGGAGATGGGGCTGGCCGACGCCGTCGTCCCGGACGAGGAGGTCTACCCGACCGCCGTGGCGATGGCCCGCAAGTTCGCCGCCGGACCGCCGCTGGCGCTGGCCGCGGCCAAGCGCGCCATCGACGAGGGGCTGGACGGCGACCTGGACACCGGCCTGGCGCTGGAGAGCCGGCTGTTCGCCGAGCTGTTCGACACCGAGGACCAGGCGACCGGCATGCGCTCGTTCCTGGAGCAGGGCCCCGGCAAGGCCACCTTCACCGGCCGGTGACCGTTCCGCAGCGGCTGTCGTTCGTCACGATCGGCGCCCGGGACGTGGGCCGGCTGCGCGCCTTCTACGCCGCCTGGGGCTGGTGCGAGCGGGACGGCGGCAGCGACGCCTTCGCCCAGTTCGACGTCGGTGGGGTGCGGCTGGCGTTGTTCCCGCTGGCCCAACTGCACGCCGAGGCAGCCCCCGACGCAGCCCCGCCGGAGCCGGGCACCTGGAGCGGGGTGACGCTGGCGGTGAACGTGGCCGCCCGCGCCGAGGTCGACGCGGCGTTCACCGCGGCGCTCGCCGCCGGGGCCACGCCGGTGTCGCCGCCGGTGGCCCGCGAGTGGGGCGGCTACAGCGGCTACGTCGCCGACCCCGAGGGCACCCGGTGGGAGCTCGCCTGGCTGCCGGGCCTGCTGGGGGACTGAGCCAGAGGGCGGTGGTGCGGGATCATGCCGGGGTGACCGCTCCGGGCCCCGCCGACGTCGACCGCTCCGACCCGACCGACCGCGCCTGGGTCGAGCGGGCGGTGGCGCTGGTCGAGGCCGACGCGCACCGCAGCGCCGACACCCACCTGCTGGTCTACCCGCTGCCTCCGGAGTGGGGCGTCGACCTCTACCTCAAGGACGAGTCGACCCACCCGACCGGCAGCCTGAAGCACCGGCTGGCCCGCTCGCTGTTCCTCTACGCGCTGTGCTCGGGGCAGCTGCACGCGGGCAGCACCGTGGTGGAGGCCTCCAGCGGTTCGACGGCGGTCAGCGAGGCCTACTTCGCCCGGATGCTGGGCCTGCCGTTCGTCGCGGTGATGCCGGCGACGACGAGCGCGGAGAAGATCGCGCTGATCGAGTTCCACGGCGGCCGCTGCCACCTGGTGGCCGACGCCGGCAGCGTCTACGACGAGGCCCGCCGGATCGCCGCCGAGACCGGTGGGCACTACCTCGACCAGTTCACCAACGCCGAGCGGGCCACCGACTGGCGCGGGAACAACAACATCGCCGAGTCGGTGTTCGAGCAGATGGGCCGGGAGCGGCACCCGGTGCCGGAGTGGGTCGTCGTCGGCGCCGGCACCGGCGGCACCAGCGCCACCATCGGCCGCTACGTGCGCTACCGCCGGCTGCCCACCCGGCTGGCCGTCGTCGACCCGGAGGGCTCGGCGTTCTTCCCCGGCTGGCGCGACGCCGACCCGGCCACCACCGGGCGCGGGTCGCGGATCGAGGGCATCGGGCGGCCGCGGGTGGAGCCGTCGTTCGTGCCGACCATCGTCGACCGGATGGTCTGCGTGCCCGACGCCGCCTCGCTGGCCGCGATGCGGCACCTGGAGCGGGTGACCGGCCGCCGGGCCGGGGCGTCGACCGGCACCAACCTGTGGGGGGCGTTCTCCCTGGTGGCCGAGATGGTCGCCGCCGGGCGCACCGGCAGCGTGGTCACCCTGCTGTGCGACGGCGGCGAGCGGTACGCCTGCACCTACTACGACGACCAGTGGGTGCGCAGCCAGGGCCTGGACCTGGCGCCGCACACCGCCGTCCTGGAGCACTTCGCCCGGACGGGGGAGTGGCCGCCCGCCGCGTGACCCGGGTCACCGGCCCCCTCCCTGCCCGCCGGGTGTTACCCGCAAGTAGCCTCGATGATCGGCAGCGAGGCGGGCACCGCCCGTGCCACGAGACGACACGGAGGATGGTCTGACGATGAACATCGTCGTTCTGGTCAAGCAGGTCCCCGACTCCGGCAGCGAGCGGAAGCTGGACCCGTCGGACAACACCGTCGCGCGGGCCACCGCCGACAACGTGATCAACGAGATGGACGAGTACGCCATCGAGGAGGCGCTGACGGTCAAGGAGGCGCAGGGCGGTGAGGTCACCGTGCTGACCGTCGGCCCCGACACCGCCACCGACGCCATCCGCAAGGCCCTGTCGATGGGCGCGGACAAGGCCGTGCACGTCTCCGACCCGGCGATCCACGGCGCCTGCGCGCCGCAGACCAGCGCGATCATCGCCGCTGCACTGTCGCAGCTGGACTACGACCTGGTGCTCTGCGGCGCCGAGTCCACCGACGGGCAGGTGTCGGTGATGCCGGCGCTGCTGTCCGAGCGGCTGGGCATCCCGCAGCTGTCCGGTGCCCGCAAGCTCACCATCGAGGGCTCGATGGCAAAGATCGAGCGGCAGACCGACGGCGGGTACTGGGAGGTCGAGGCGCCGCTGCCGGCGATCGTCTCCACCTGGGACACGATCAACGAGCCGCGCTACCCCTCCTTCAAGGGGATCATGGCCGCCAAGAAGAAGCCGGTGGAGACCAAGACGCTGGCCGACCTGGGCATCGACCCGGGCACCGTCGGCCTGGCCACCGCGACCAGCAAGGTCCTGGAGTTCGCCGGCCGCCCGCCCAAGGGCGAGGGCGTGAAGGTGGCCGACGAGGGCGACGGCGCCGAGAAGCTGGTGGGCTACCTGGCCGCCCAGAAGATCGTCTGACCGGCCGACTCAGAGCTGAGGAGAGAACAGACATGGCAGAGGTCCTGGTCCTGGCCGAGCTCAACCCCGCCGCCGGCGGGCCCCGCAAGACCACCCTGGAGGCGCTGACCGCTGCCCGTGCCCTCGGTGAGCCCGCAGCCGTCGTCATCGGTGCCCCCGGCACCGCCGCCGGCATCAAGGACGTGCTGGCCGAGTACGGCGCGGCGAAGGTCTACGTCGCCGAGTCCGAGGACGTCGACGCCTACCTGGTCGCGCCCAAGGCCGAGGTGCTGGCCCAGCTGGTCACCGACAAGCAGCCCGCCGCCGTGGTCATCCCGTCCTCCCCGGAGGGCAAGGAGGTCGCCGGCCGGCTGGCGATCAAGACCGGCAGCGGCTTCCTGACCGACGTCACCGAGATCGCCGCCGACGGCACCGCCACCCAGGTGGCGTTCGCCGGGGCGACGATCGTGCACTCGCAGGTCACCGTCGGCACCCCGATCTACACCCTGCGCGGCAACTCGGTCACCCCGGAGCCGGCGCCGGCCGCCGGGGCCGAGGAGGCCGTGCCGGTCGTGATCTCCGAGGCCGCCAAGCAGACCCGGGTGCTCGACCGGGTGGTGGAGCAGAAGTCCAACCGGCCCGAGCTGACCGAGGCCTCGATCGTCGTCTCCGGTGGTCGCGGTGTGGCCAGCGCGGAGAACTTCTCCGTGATCGAGGGCCTCGCCGACTCCCTGGGGGCCGCCGTCGGCGCCTCCCGGGCCGCGGTCGACTCCGGCTTCTACCCGCACTCCTTCCAGGTCGGGCAGACCGGCAAGACGGTGTCGCCGCAGCTCTACATCGCCGTCGGCATCTCCGGCGCTATCCAGCACCGGGCCGGCATGCAGACCTCGAAGACGATCGTCGCGGTCAACAAGGACCCCGAGGCGCCGATCTTCGAGCTGGCCGACTTCGGCGTCGTCGGTGACCTGAACACCGTCGTCCCGGCGGCCACCGAGCAGATCACCGCCCGCAAGTAGCAGCAGGCCCTCCCCCGGGAGGGTGGTCCCAGCACGTCGCGTCGGGCGCCGGCCTCCGGGTCGGCGCCCGACGCACGTCCGACCGGGTCGAGGAGACGACAGGCCGTGCGCACTTCCACCAGCCGGACGCAGCCGGGCACGCCCCGGTGGGCGACGCCTACGCTGGCCGTGCCATGACCTACCTCGACCACGCGGCCACCACGCCGATGCTCCCGGCCGCGCTGGCGGCGATGGCCGAGCAGCTGGGCCGGGTGGGCAACGCGTCCTCGCTGCACGCCAGCGGCCGGGAGGCCCGCCGGGTCGCCGAGCAGTCCCGCGAGCAGCTGGCCGCGGCGCTGGGCGCCCGACCGTCGGAGGTGCTGTTCACCGCCGGTGGCACCGAGGGCGACAACCTCGCGGTCAAGGGCCTCTACTGGGCCCGGCGCACCTCCGACCAGCGCCGCCGCCGGATCGTGGCCAGCCCCGCCGAGCACCACGCCGTCCTGGACAGCGTGGAGTGGCTGGAGAAGCACGACGGTGCCGAGGTCACCTGGCTGCGGGTCGAGCCGACCGGCCGGGTGACGCCGGAGTCGCTGGCCGACGCCCTGGGCGACGGGCGGGACGTCGCCGTGGCCAGCGTGATGTGGGCCAACAACGAGATCGGCGCGGTCAGCGACCTCGCCGCGCTGGCCGAGGTCGCCCACCGGGTCGGGGTGCCGCTGCACACCGACGCGGTGCAGGCGGTCGGTCAGCTGCCGCTGGACTTCGCCGTCAGCGGGGTCGACGCGCTCACCATGACCGGCCACAAGCTGGGCGGGCCGATGGGCGCGGGCGCCCTGCTGCTGCGCCGGGACGCCGAGTGCACCCCCTTGCTGCACGGCGGCGGTCAGGAGCGCGACGTGCGCTCGGGGACGCTGGACGTCGCCGCGATCGTCGGGCTGGCCACCGCCGCGCAGACCGCGGTCGCCGACCGCGTCGAGCGCACCGACCGGCTGACCGTGCTGCGCGACCGGCTGGTCGCCGGGGTGGTCGCGCAGGTGCCCGACGCCCAGCTCAACGGCCCGGCCCTGGATGACGTCGTCGCCGGTGGCCCCGGCCGACTACCGGGCAACGCGCACCTGTCCTTCCCCGGCGCCGAGGGCGACGCCCTGCTGATGCTGCTGGACGCCCGCGGCATCGAGTGCTCGACCGGGTCGGCCTGCAGCGCCGGGGTGGCGCGGCCGAGCCACGTGCTGCTCGCCGCGGGGGCCGACGCCGCCCGGGCCCGCAGCTCGCTGCGGTTCAGCCTCGGGCACACCTCCACCGACGCCGACGTCGACGCCCTGCTCGAGGTGATCGGCCCGGTCGTCGAGCGGGCCCGCCGGGCGGGTGCCCGATGAGGGTCATCGCCGCGATGAGCGGGGGAGTGGACTCCGCGGTCGCCGCCGCGCTGGCCGTCGAGGCCGGCCACGACGTCACCGGCGTGCACCTGGCGCTCTCGCCCGACCGGCAGACGCTGCGCAGCGGCGCCCGGGGCTGCTGCAGCGTCGAGGACGCCCATGATGCCCGCCGGGTCGCGGACTCCCTGGGCATCCCGTTCTACGTCTGGGACCTCGCCGACCGGTTCCGGGAGGACGTCGTCGACGACTTCGTCGCCGAGTACGCCGCCGGCCGGACGCCGAACCCCTGCCTGCGCTGCAACGAGAAGATCAAGTTCTCCGCGGTGCTGGACCGGGCCCGGGCGCTGGGCTTCGACGCCGTGGTCACCGGCCACCACGCCCGGCTGGCCGACGGCGAGCTGCGCCGGTCGGTGGACGCGGCCAAGGACCAGTCCTACGTGCTGGGGGTGCTCCGCGCCGACCAGCTCGCCGGCGCGCTCTTCCCGCTCGGGTCGATGACCAAGGAGCGGGTGCGCGAGCTCGCCGCCGAGCGGGGCTACGCGGTGGCGACCAAGCCCGACTCGCACGACATCTGCTTCATCTCCGACGGCGACACCCGCGGCTTCCTGACCCGTCGGCTGGGCGAGCAGCCCGGCCCGGTCGTCGACGCGGCCACCGGGGCGACCGTCGGCACGCACGCCGGCGCCTACGGCTTCACCGTCGGCCAGCGGCGCGGTCTCGGGGTCAGCGCCGGCGACCAGCGGCCCCGCTACGTGCTGGGCATCGAGCCGGTCAGCCGCACGGTGACCATCGGTACCGCCGAGCAGGCCGAGGTCGGCGAGGTGCTCACCGGCATCCCCAGCTGGACCGGGCCGGTGCCCGACCTGCCCTGCACCGCCCAGGTGCAGCTGCGGGCGCACGGCTCACCGGTGCCGTGCGCGGTCTCGTCGACCGAGGACGGCGGCCTGCGCATCGAGCTGCTCGAGCGGCAGCGCGGGGTCGCGCCGGGGCAGTCCGCGGTGCTGTACGCACCCGACGCCGTCCGCGGTGACCGGGTGCTCGGCCAGGCGGCTGTCTGTCGCGCGGGTTAACCGCACCCGACGTTTCACAGCTGCCTCTTGGCTCACCCGAACGGGGGAGCTAGCGTGCCGTGACGGATCGGTTCCCATCGGTCCGCGTCCCCCGCCCACCCGGGCGGGATCGATCGTGTCGCCGGTGGCCTCCTCTGCGGACGGCCGGGTGACGCCTGTCCAGGAGGACCCTCCTTGCGCCGAACGCGCCTCTCCGTTGCGGCCCTCACGGTGGCGACCGCCGCCGTGGTCGGCCTGCCCGCGGTGGCCTCCGCCACCCCGCACGGTCCGTCGAAGCCGGCCGCCCCGGCGGCCGACGTCCCGGTCCAGCTGCTCACCGTCAACGACTTCCACGGCCGGATCAACCAGCCGACCGGCGACGACGGCGAGGGCACCGCGCCCGGCGCCGACGGCCTCTACGGCACCGCGGACGACGTCGTCGTCGAGGTCGGCGGCGCTGCCAGCCTGGCGGCGACCATCGACCAGGCCACCGCGGACTTCGTGGCCGACGGCGGCGCCGCGGACGACTCCCTGCTGATCGGCCTCGGTGACGTCATCGGTGCCTCGCCGTTCGAGTCGAGCGTCTTCCGGGACGAGTCGACCATCGAGGTCGCCAACGCCCTGGACATGGCCGTCTCCGTCGTCGGCAACCACGAGTTCGACCGTGGGACCGACGAGCTGCGCCGGGTCTCCGGCGCCACCGACGGCACCGCGACCGACGACGTGACCGCCTGTGAGGGCGTGGAGCCCGGGGTGACCGGCTGCTTCACCGACAGCACCGGTGAGCCGTTCGCCGGCGCCGACTTCCCCTACCTGGCGGCGAACGTGGTCTCCCGCGAGACCGGTGAGCCCATGCTGCCGGCGTACTCCGTGGTCGAGGTCGGCGGCGGCAAGAAGCTGGGCTTCATCGGCGTGGTCACCGACACCACCCCGACCATCGTCTCGCCGTCCGGCATCGCCGACGTGGAGTTCGTCGACGAGGCGGAGGCGATCAACCGCTACGTGCCCGAGCTGCAGGCCCAGGGCGTCGAGGCCATCGTCGCGCTGGTGCACGAGGGCGGGGAGAACCCGGGCACGGACGCCACCGACCCCAACGGCTGCGCCCAGCTCACCGGCCCGATCGTCGACATCAACGCCGAGACCGTCTCGGCCGTCGACCTGATCGTCAGCGCACACAGCCACCAGGGCTACAGCTGCATGCTCACCGACCCCGACGGTCAGCCGCGGCTGGTCACCCAGGCCGAGTACTACGGCCGGATGTTCACCGACATCCGCCTGGTCCTGGACGGGACGACCGGTGACATCGACCGGCTCTGCGCCGACTACCGGGCCGGCAACGTGCTGAACGTGCGCGACGCCGAGGACCCGGAGATCGACCGGATCGTCGACTACTGGACCGCCCAGGCCGCCGAGGCCGGCGACCGGGTGGTCGGCGAGGCCGCGGCCGACATCCGCCGGGCCGGCACCGTCGGCCCCGACGGTGTCTTCGTCCCGGTCCGGGACGGCGAGTCGAGCCTGGGCAACCTGGTCGCGGAGATGCAGCTGGCCGCGATCCAGGCCGACCCCTCCTTCGGGGACCCGGTGGTGGCCTTCATGAACCCGGGCGGCCTGCGCACCGACATCCTGGCCGGCGAGACCACCTACGCCGAGCTGTTCAACGTGCAGCCGTTCGGCAACACGGTGAACGTCGTGACGCTCACCGGCGCCGACATCCGGGCGGTGCTGGAGCAGCAGTTCCAGGCCAACGGCGGGCCGCGCGGCAACAACCTGCGGCTGGGCACCTCGGAGGGCTTCTCCTACCGGTACGACCTGAGCCAGCCCTACGGGCAGCGGGTCGACCCGGCGTCGATCACCCTGGACGGCGCGGTCGTCGACCCGGCGGCGTCCTACCGCGTGGTGGCCAACTCCTTCCTGATCGGTGGGGGTGACGCCTTCACCGCGTTCACCAACGGCACCGACCCGGCCACCGGCCCGGTCGACGTCGACACCGCGGTCGCCTACTTCGAGGCGAACTCCCCGGTGGTCCCGCCGGCGGCCGACCACGGCCAGGCGGCCACCTTCCCGACGCCGGAGCCGGCCACCGGCCTCGGCGGCAGCGCGGTCGAGCCGACCCCGGCGACCACCGTCGACGGCACCTCCGGCCTCAACGGGCCGGGGCAGGTGGGTCCGGGCTGCGACGCCACCGCGGCGATCAACGACGACACCCCCTTCCGCGGCGACCGGGTGACCGTCACCGGCACCGCGTTCACGCCGGGGGAGAAGGTCACGGTCACGCTGTCCAACGGCGCGAAGCTGGGCACGGTCAAGGCCGACCGCAACGGCAACGTCACCGCCACCGGGCGGGTGCCGCTGCTGCTGCCGGCCGGCGAGCACACGGTGACCCTGACCGGGGCATCGGGGGAGACGGCGAGCGACACGTTCACCCTCGACCCGTACTGGCTTGAGCTGGTCAAGCGGCTGAAGCTGCTCTTCGGCCGGTGAGCCCTGACGGGGCCTGACCGACACCGGTGAGGTCGGGACGGCGGGCTACGGTCGACACCGTGGCCACGCCGAACGACCTCCCCGACGACGGCACCACCCCGGCCGGCGACCCCGCCGGCACCGACCAGAGGCCGGTCCCCACACCGTGGGGGCCGGCCTCTGGCGTCGGGTCGCTGCCGGGCACCGACCCGCTGGAGGCGATGCGCCTGGTCGTCGGGGAGCTGCCCGAGCTCCCGCACCTGCCCGAGCTGCCCGCCCGCGGCGCGGGCGCGGACATGATCGGCCGCGCGGCGGCGCTGCTGGTCGACCTGGCCGTCGACCTCACCCCGGCCGGCTGGCGACTGGTCCCGCGCCCGGGGGCCGACCTGCGGCGGGCCAAGGAGATGCTGGCCCGCGACCTGGACGCCCTGCACGAGGTGGCCGAGCGCTACACCGGCGCGTTCAAGGTGCAGGTGACCGGACCGTGGACGCTGGCCGCCGGGCTGGAACGCTCGCGCGGCGACCGGGCGGTCGTCGACCCCGGGGCCCGCCGTGACCTGGCCCAGTCACTCGCCGAGGGGGTCGCCGCCCACGTGGCGGCCGTCTCCGCACGCGTGCCGGGGGCCACGGTCGTCGTCCAGCTGGACGAGCCGTCGGTGCCGGCCGTGCTGCAGGGCGGGCTGCCCACCGTGAGCGGGTACGGCAAGCTCGCCGCGGTCGAGGGCACCGTCGTCGAGGAGGAGCTGACCGCCCTGGTCGGCCGGCTGCCGGCGCCCGTGGTGCTGCACTGCTGCGCGAACCGGGCGCCGCTGGACCTGTTCCGGGCGGCCGGTGCGCAGGGGCTGTCCTTCGACCTCGGGATGGTGCAGGACCTGGACTCGGTCGGCACCGCCGTCGAGGCCGGCACCCACCTCCTGATCGGGGTCGTGCCGGGCACCGACGCCACCCTGCCGTCGCCGAAGACCACCGCAACCCGGGTGCAGGCCTGGTGGCGTGAGCTGGGCTTCCCGGCCGAGGAGCTGCACTCGGCCGTGACGCTCACCCCGGCCTGCGGCCTGGCCGGTGCGAGCCCCGGCTACGCCAGGACGGCGATGACGCACGTCCGCGAAGCTGCGAAGTACCTCCTGCCCGAGTGACCCGGCCGGCTCAGCCGAGGTGCTGACCTCGCCGGCCGGGACGTCGTGGCTCGACTGCCCCCCCCCCGCCACGCGGTGGCGGCGCACCTGTACCGGATCACGGTGCCCGCCTCGAGCGCTGATCGGCTCGTGTCAACGGCCCTCGCAGGTCTGCGGACAAGGTTCTGACGTGCGGATTCGGGTTGTCCGGAGGTTGCGCGACCGGTATTCTTCGTACACACGTTCGAACCGGTCGGGAGGTGTCGTGAGCGAACTGATGTCGGCTCTGGACGCCCTGGCCACCGATGACCTGCACGGCTTGTCCGATGGCGCGGTGCTGGACCGGACGGCGTTGTTGGTGGCGGTGCAGAACCGGGTGGCGGCGGAGTTGACCCGCACGGTGCGGCACGGGGAGCTGACCCAGGCGCCGGAGCACGACGGGTTGAAGTCGATGCGTTCGTGGCTGATCGGGCACGTGCGGTTGTCGGCGGCCGAGGCGTCGCGGATCGTGCGGTCGGGTCGGGTGGTGGAGCACTTCCCGGCGTTGGCGGCCGGGTTCGCCGAGGGCGCGGTGACCGCGGCGCAGATGGACGTGGTGGCTGTTGCGGTGGGGGAGCCGGAGCGGGCGCGGGCGGCCGAGCAGGACGTGGACCTGGGTGCCTTCGATCAGGTGTGGGC
>NZ_CANKUD010000001.1 GCF_947486615.1 uncultured Modestobacter sp. | reverse complement strand
ACCGATGACTCCTCGGAACGAGAGGCCATCACCTCAAGTCAAGATCCAAGAACTTCAACGATGCTCTGTGCTACCGACCGGTCACCAGCCGCGGGCGCGCCACTCCGGCAGCTGGGGG
Organism: uncultured Modestobacter sp.; assembly: GCF_947486615.1. Lineage (GTDB taxonomy): Bacteria > Actinomycetota > Actinomycetes > Mycobacteriales > Geodermatophilaceae > Modestobacter. Next base: position 705,212 of record NZ_CANKUD010000001.1, on the reverse strand, counting down.
CGCTCGGCGCCGATCGTGGTGTCCTTGCCGTGGCCGGGGTAGACCCAGGTGTCGTCGGGCAGGACGTCGAACAGCCGGTGCTCGACGTCGTCGACCAGGCTGGCGAACCGCTCGGCGTCGGACCGGGTGTTGCCCACCCCGCCGGGGAACAGGCTGTCGCCGGTGAAGACGTGCGTGCCCGCGCCACCCGGTCCGTGCCACACCAGCGCGATGCTGCCCGGCGTGTGCCCGCGCAGGTGCACCACCTCGAGCAGGTGGCCGCCGACCGGCACGGTGTCGCCGTGCTCGACCGGCCGGGTCACCGGCACCGGCAGGTCCGCGGCGTCCGCCGGGTGGGCGACCGTGGCCGCACCGGTGGCCTCGACGACCTCCGGCAGCGCGCGGTGGTGGTCCCAGTGCCCGTGCGTGGTCACCACGGTGCGGACGTCGGCGTCCCCGATCAGCGCCAGCAGCGCCGCCGGCTCGGCCGCGGCGTCGATCAGCAGCGACTCGCCGGTGGCCGGGTCCGTGAGCAGGTAGGCGTTGTTGGCCATCTCGCTGACCGCGAGCTTGGTGATGGTCAGCCCGGGGAGCTCGCGGGTGTCGGCGGGCCCGCCCACCTCGACGTCGCCGGTGTAATCGCTGCCGCTCATCGCACTCCGATCTGAGACTGTCGGTGGGCCCGTCTAGGTTCGACCGCATGGACGCTAGTGCAGGTTCCGCAGCCGCTCCCGTCCTCCCGGGGGTCGTCGGGCGGCCGGCCACCGAGCTCGCCGCACGGGTCCGGTCCGGTGAGCTCTCCGCGGTCGAGGTGGTCCGGGCGCACCTGCGCCACCTGGCCGACGTCGAGGCCCGCATCGGTGCCTTCCGGGTGGTGCGCACCGAGGCCGCGCTCGCCGAGGCTGCCGCGGTCGACGCGTCCCCCGACCGGGCCACGCTGCCGCTGGCCGGCGTGCCGGTCGCGGTCAAGGACAACGTCGCCGTCACCGGCGAGGCAGCCACCGACGGCTCCCTCGCGCACGTCCCGCAGCCCGCCGGCGAGGACCACGCGGTGGTCGCCCGGCTCCGCGCTGCCGGGGCGGTGGTGATCGGGATCAGCCGGGTGCCGGAGCTGTGCCTCTACTCCGCCACCGACGGGCCGGGCACCGTCACCCGCAACCCCTGGGACACCGCACGCTCCTCCGCCGGGTCGTCGGGGGGCAGTGCGGCCGCCGTCGCCGCCGGGGTGGTCCCGCTGGCGCACGGCAACGACGGCATGGGCTCGCTCCGGCTGCCCGCCGCCGCCTGTGGCCTGGTGACGCTCAAGCCCGGCCGCGGCGTCGTGCCCGGGCCGGTCGGGGTGAACTCATGGTTCGGCATGGCGGAGAACGGCGTGCTCGCCACCACCGTCGACGACCTCGCCGCGGGTCTCGCCGTGCTGGCCGGTGCGGAGCCGGCGACGCGGGCGGACGCCGGTCCGCTGCGGATCGCCGTCGCCACCCGCTCTCCCGTGCCGGGGGTGCGGCTCGACGCCGCGGGCCGCGCCGCGGTGGACGCCGTCGTCGCCGAGCTGCGCGCCGCCGGGCACACCGTCGTCACCCGCGAACCGGTGGTGACCCCGGCTGCGGCCCTGGGCACGGTGGCCCGCTGGCTGGCCGGCGGCGACGTCGACGCGGAGGGCCTGGGGCTGGACCGGCAGGCGATGGAGCCGCGCAGCCGCACCCACGCCCGGCTCGGCCGCTGGGTGCGCCGGGCCGGTCTCGTGCGACCTCGCACGGCGGAGGCGTTCCGCGCCCGGATGGAGGCATTCTTCGCCGACGTCGACGTGCTCGTCACCCCGGTCGTCGCCGGCCCGCCGCTGGCCGCCCGGCCGTGGCACGAGCGAGGCTTCCTGGCCAACGTCGCCGCCAACGCCCGGTGGGCCCCGTGGACCTCGGCCTGGAACCTGGCCGGGCTGCCGGCGCTGGTCCTGCCCGCCGGTCCGGGCCGGGAAGGGCTGCCGACGGCGGTCCAGCTGGTCGGCCCGGCGGGTGCGGAGACGCGACTACTCTGGCTGGCCGGTGAGCTCGAGCGCCGGCTGCCCTGGCGCCGGCACGCCCCCGTCTTCGACCCCGACCAGCCGACCGGCTGACCCGGCCCCGGCGGGGCCCGCCGCCGCGGGCGGGCCCCGGCGGGGGAGACGGAGCCGACACCGGGTCCGGGAAGCCCGCTTCCCGGCAGCTCGTTCCACCCGGCGATGACCTCCTCGCGGCTCTCGCCGAGCACTGCACCACTGGCCCTCGCCCCGCGCGCTGACCAGCACCGAACCACTGCGACCGACAGGGATCACATGGACCGGCTCGTCGTCCGCGGCGCCCGAGAGCACAACCTCAAGGACGTCCACCTCGACCTGCCCCGTGACGCGATGATCGTGTTCACCGGGCTCTCCGGGTCGGGGAAGTCCAGCCTGGCCTTCGACACGATCTTCGCCGAGGGGCAGCGCCGCTACGTCGAGTCGCTGTCGGCCTACGCCCGCCAGTTCCTCGGCCAGATGGACAAGCCCGACGTCGACTTCATCGAGGGCCTGTCGCCGGCGGTGTCGATCGACCAGAAGTCGACCAACCGCAACCCGCGGTCGACCGTCGGCACGATCACCGAGGTCTACGACTACCTGCGCCTGCTCTACGCCCGGGCCGGTCAGCCGCACTGCCCCAACTGCGGCAAGCCGATCGCCCGGCAGACGCCGCAGCAGATCGTCGACCAGGTGCTGGCGATGGAGGAGGGCACCCGCTTCCAGGTGCTCGCCCCGGTCATCCGGGCCCGCAAGGGCGAGTACGTCGACCTGTTCAGCTCGCTGCAGACCCAGGGCTTCTCCCGGGTCCGGGTCGACGGCACCGTGCACCCGCTCACCGAGCCGCCGAAGCTCAAGAAGCAGGAGAAGCACACGATCGAGGTGATCGTCGACCGGCTCACCGTCAAGGAGAGCGCGAAGCGGCGGCTCACCGACTCGGTCGAGACCGCGCTCGGCCTGGCCGGTGGCCTGGTCGTGCTCGACTTCGTCGACCTGCCCGAGGGCGACGCGCAGCGCGAGCGCACCTTCTCCGAGCACCTGGCCTGCATCGACGACGGGCTGTCCTTCGAGGCGCTCGAGCCCCGGTCGTTCTCCTTCAACTCGCCGTTCGGCGCCTGCCCGGAGTGCACCGGCATCGGCACCCGCAAGGAGGTCGACCCCGACCTCGTCGTCCCCGACCCGGGCAAGAGCCTGGCCGAGGGCGCCATCGCCCCGTGGGCCGGCTCGATGAGCAACGAGTACTTCCAGCGGCTGCTCGGCGGGCTGGCCGACATGAACGGCTTCTCGATGAACACCCCGTGGGAGGAGCTCCCCGCGAAGGTGCAGAAGTCGGTGCTGCACGGTTCCCCGGACCAGGTGCACGTGAAGTACAAGAACCGCTACGGCCGCGAGCGCAGCTACTACGCGGCCTTCGAGGGGGTGCTGCCCTTCCTCGAGCGCCGTCACGAGGACACCGACAGCGAGTTCATGAAGGACAAGTACGAGGGCTACATGCGGGACGTCCCGTGCCCCGTCTGCCACGGCACCCGGCTGAAGCCGGAGATCCTCGCGGTCAAGCTCAACGGTCGCTCGATCGCCGAGGTCACCGGGCTGTCCATCGGCGAGGCATCCGAGTGGCTCAACGCCCTGGAGCTCGGCGAGCGGGAGCGGGCCATCGCCGTCCAGGTGCTCCGGGAGATCCAGGCCCGGCTCTCCTTCCTCGTCTCCGTCGGGCTGGACTACCTGTCCCTCGACCGTCCGGCCGCCACCCTGGCCGGCGGGGAGGCGCAGCGCATCCGGCTGGCCACCCAGATCGGCTCCGGGCTGGTGGGGGTCCTCTACGTGCTCGACGAGCCGTCGATCGGGCTGCACCAGCGCGACAACGTCCGGCTGATCGAGACGCTGGTCCGGCTGCGCGACATGGGCAACACGCTGATCGTCGTCGAGCACGACGAGGACACCATCAAGCAGGCCGACTGGATCGTCGACATCGGTCCCGGTGCCGGCGAGCACGGTGGCGAGGTCGTGGTCAGCGGCACCTACGAGGAGCTGCTCGCCAGCGAGCGGTCGATCACCGGCCAGTACCTGTCCGGACGCCGGGAGATCGCCGTGCCGGAGAAGCGGCGCGAGCCCACGCCGGGCCGCGAGCTGGTGGTGAAGGGAGCCCGGGAGAACACCCTCCGGGGCATCGACGTCGCGTTCCCGCTGGGCGTGCTGGTGGCCGTCACCGGCGTGTCCGGCTCGGGCAAGTCCAGCCTGGTCAACGACATCCTCTACACCACGCTGGCCAACGAGCTGAACCGCGCGCGGATGGTCCCCGGCCGGCACCGCACGATCACCGGCCTGGACCAGCTGGACAAGGTCGTCGGTGTCGACCAGTCGCCGATCGGCCGCACCCCGCGGTCCAACCCGGCCACCTACACCGGGGTCTGGGACCACGTCCGCAAGCTGTTCGCCAGCACGTCGGAGGCGAAGGTCCGCGGCTACCAGCCGGGCCGGTTCTCCTTCAACGTCAAGGGCGGGCGCTGCGAGGCGTGCTCCGGCGACGGGACGCTGAAGATCGAGATGAACTTCCTGCCCGACGTCTACGTGCCCTGCGAGGTGTGCAAGGGCGCCCGGTTCAACCGGGAGACCCTGGAGGTGCACTACAAGGGCAAGACGGTGGCCGAGGTGCTCAACATGCCGATCGAGGAGGCCGCCGACTTCTTCGCCGCGATCCCCGCGATCGCCCGGTACATGCGCACGCTGACCGACGTCGGCCTGGGCTACGTCCGGCTCGGCCAGCCGGCCACCACGCTCTCCGGTGGCGAGGCGCAGCGGGTCAAGCTCGCCAGCGAGCTGCAGAAGCGGTCCAACGGCCGGACGATCTACGTGCTCGACGAGCCGACCACCGGTCTGCACTTCGAGGACATCAACAAGCTGCTGCAGGTCATCCAGGGGCTGGTCGACAAGGGCAACTCGGTGATCGTCATCGAGCACAACCTCGACGTGATCAAGAGCGCCGACTGGCTGATCGACATGGGGCCCGAGGGCGGGTTCCGCGGCGGTTCGGTCGTCGCCGAGGGGCCGCCGGAGTTCGTCGCCACGGTGCCGGAGAGCCACACCGGCCGGTTCCTGGCGGAGATCCTCGACCCGGAGGCCGTCGCCGCGGCCGCCGCGCCGAAGAAGCGGGCCCGCAAGAAGGCGAGCTGACCGCTAGCCGAGCGAGCCGCCTGCCGGGCCGATCCGCGGAGAGCCGCTGGCCGGCCCGGCATCCTGGGCGGTCCACCCGAGAACGGCAACGGCGTGCTGGCGTCCGTCGCGCACGTCCAGCAGCCGGGCGCCCGACGGTGCTGGTGCCCGGCCGGTCTGCAGCGCCTCGGACACCTCCCGGACGGCCCGCTGGGCAGCGTCCGGGCCGGCCACCACCCAGACGGCCGCACGGGTCGGCCCCGCCGAGGCGGTGAGCTCGACCAGCCACGGATGGGTGGGCTCCTGCGCGATCCGCCGCGCCACGCGGCCTGTCCTGAGGAGCAGGACCGCGAGCGCGCCCAGCGCCGTCCCGCCGCTCGTCGCCCAGATGTTGCGGGCGGCGATGACCTCGTCCCGCAGCGGGTCCTCGCTGGCCCCGGGGGCGTGCGGGCCCTGCCAGCGGGACGAGCGACCCAGCACCCAGCTAGCCCGGGGCGGCGGGGGTGCCGACGCGGCCGCCGCCGCCCAGGGCGCCAGCAGTCGGTCGACCGCCTGGCTGTCCGGCGGCACCGCGGGAGCCGGCAGGACCCCCGCGCGGTGGCAGCTGACCCGCCAGAGCCCACCGCAGCGGTCCGGAGCCACCACGCCGTCCCGTTCGCTGCTCGTCGTGCCGCGCATGTCCACCCCGTCCGTCGCCGACCACTGTCCCGGGGCACTGTGGCAGGAGTGCCCGCTCCTGTACCGGCGTTGTCCACAGGTGGCTGGATCAGCCGGTGAGGGCCCCGGCCGGCACCGGTTCGACCCCGTGCACGACGAAGCCGTCCCGCGGGAGAGCGGGCAGCTGGGACAGGCTGACGCTGAGGTCCTGCACCCCGACCTGGTACCGCATCGAGCGGGTGAGCAACCGCACCGCTTCGGCCATGAGCAGCCGGGTCATCGGCTCGCCCGGGCAGCGGTGGTCGTCACGGAAGTCCCCGGCACCTTGCGGCACGAGCGTGTACGGGTCACCAACCCAGTCGCGGAACCGCTCGGGGCGGAAGACCTCGGGCTGCGGCCACAGCCTGGCGTCGTGGCAGGTGCCGTAGAGGTCCAGCAGCACGCGCTCACCGATCGGGAAGTCGTACCCGTGCCAGCGGAAGGGCTGCCGCACCCGGCCGGCGATCAGCGGGAAGAACGGGGACACCCGGCGGACCTCGTCGACGAACCCCATCAGGTCCGTCTCGTCACCTGCGGCGAAGGTCTGCTGCCAGTGCGGGTGCTGCAGCAGCGCCAGCGCGGCGAACACGACGTACCGGCTGACCGCCACGATCGGGCGGAGCACGTTGAGCAGTTCGACCCCGGCGGCGGGCACGCTGAGCAGGGCACCGTCGCCGTCCCGGTGGGCTGCGACAACGGCCAGCGCGCTGCCGGCGGGCACCTCCAGTTCCCCGTGCCGCACCCGGGTCACCAGGCCCCGGGCCCAGCGCTCGGACCGATTGCGCAGCGCACGGGCCCACCAGTTCCGCGGGCCCAGTGTGCCGGCCCGGTCGACCATCGCCGAGAGCTCCCGGCTGCGCAGCCTGACGTCGAGCGCGCTCATCGGCACCCCGGCCCAGCGGGTGGCCGTCCGGGTGAGCACCTCGGTGGTCGCCTGGTGCAGCACCACCCGCCCGGTCCGCTGCCACGTCGGGACGGCGCGTCGCCACTCCTCACCCAGCACCGCGGTCACCGCCTCGCTGCCGGTGCCCTGGAGCACGGTCAGGAACATGTCCTTGCGGTGCCGGTGCGCGTCGCCCTCCAACGTCTGCACGCTGCCCAGGTCCTGGAGCAGGTGCAGGATCGACGGCGGGAAGGCGTCGGTGCGGTCGAACCGCCCACCGCTGTAGAACAGCTCCGCTGCCTCGGCGCCGCGCAGGCACACCGCCGGCTGCAGCAGCAGGCGGGTGCGGAAGGCGTCGGAGCCGAGCCGGTCGCAGCGCCGGGAGATGAAGGTGTAGCCCTCGCGGAGCAACGCCAGGCTGCTGTCGGGGCTGGTCAGGGAGGGGATCACGGGGCCTTCTCAGGGCTGGCGGTGTGGGCGCCCCTCTGCTCAGGTCGCCGCCCCATCCTCGCGGCCGCATGCGGGCCGTGCCCACCGGGGCGCCCGGCGCGGTGCCGGCGGAGGGACCGGTCGAGGGAGGGGTGCCGGGGGGGGGCCGGCATGGGGCCGGGCAGGAGCGGGCGACGCGTTGTCGGTGCGCCGACCTAATCTGGGGTCATGCCCGACCCGTCCTCGTACCGCCCAGCGGTCGGCAGCATCCCGGAGAGCCCCGGGGTCTACAAGTTCCGCGACCCGGGCGGCCGGGTCATCTACGTCGGCAAGGCCAAGAGCCTCCGGCAGCGGCTGAACAGCTACTTCGCCGACGTCTGGGGTCTGCACCCGCGCACCCGGCAGATGGTCACCACCGCCGCCAGCGTCGAGTGGACCGTCGTCGGCACCGAGGTCGAGGCCCTCCAGCTCGAGTACAACTGGATCAAGGAGTTCGACCCGCGGTTCAACGTCCGGTACCGCGACGACAAGAGCTACCCCAGCCTCGCCGTGACGCTGAACGAGGAGTTCCCGCGGCTGCAGGTGATGCGCGGGCCCAAGCGCAAGGGCGTCCGCTACTTCGGCCCCTACGCCCACGCCTGGGCCATCCGCGAGACCCTCGACACGCTCACCCGGGTCTTCCCCGCGCGCACCTGCTCCAACGGCGTGTTCAAGCGGGCCAGCCAGATCGGCCGGCCCTGCCTGCTCGGCTACATCGGCAAGTGCGCCGCGCCCTGCGTCGGCCAGGTCAGCGCCGAGGAGCACCGGGAGATCGTCGACGACTTCTGCGACTTCATGGGCGGCCGCACCGACCAGATCATCCGCCGGCTCGAGCGCGAGATGGCCACCGCGGCCGAGGAGATGGAGTACGAGAAGGCCGCCCGGCTGCGCGACGACCTCGGTGCCCTGCGGCGCGCGCTGGAGAAGCAGGCCGTCGTCCTCGGTGACGGCACCGACGCCGACGTCGTCGCCTTCGCCCAGGACGAGCTGGAGGCCGCCGTCCAGGTCTTCCACGTGCGCGGTGGCCGGGTGCGCGGCCAGCGCGGCTGGATCATCGACAAGGTCGAGGACGTCACCACCGGCCAGCTCGTCGAGCAGTTCCTGCTCCAGGTCTACGGCGGGGTCGACGAGGAGACCGGCAGCGGGGAGGTCGGCGAGGCGGTGCCCCGGGAGGTGCTCGTCCCCGAGCTCCCCGACGACGCCGAGGTGTACGCCGAGCTGCTCAGCGAGCTGCGCGGCTCCCGGGTGTCGCTGCGCGTGCCCCAGCGCGGGGACAAGCGCAGTCTGATGGAGACCGTCGAGCGCAACGCCAAGGAGTCCTTCGCCCGGCACCGGGTGAAGCGCGCCAGCGACCTCACCGCACGCTCCCTCGCGCTGTCGGAGATCCAGGAGGCCCTCGACCTGCCCGACGCCCCGCTGCGGATCGAGTGCATCGACATCTCGCACGTCCAGGGCACGAACGTGGTGGCCAGCATGGTCGTCTTCGAGGACGGCATGGCCAAGAAGTCCGACTACCGGCGGTTCGCCGTCGCCCAGGGCACCGACGACACCGCGGCGATGGCCGAGGTGGTGCGCCGCCGCTTCGCCCGGCACCTCAAGGAGGAGCAGGACCGCCGGGACGAGCAGGGCGTCGCCGCCGAGGAGGGCCGGCCGCGCCGGTTCGCCTACCCGCCGAACCTGCTGGTCGTCGACGGCGGCGCCCCGCAGGTCGCCGCCGCCAGCCGTTCGCTGGCGGAGCTGGGCATCGTGGACGTCGCCGTCTGCGGTCTGGCCAAGCGGATGGAGGAGGTGTGGCTGCCCGACGACCCCGACCCGGTCATCCTGCCGCGCACCTCCGAGGCGCTCTACCTGCTCCAGCGGGTGCGCGACGAGGCACACCGGTTCGCGATCACCTACCACCGGCAGAAGCGATCCAGCACCATGTTGGTCTCGCTCCTGGACGACGTCCCGGGGCTCGGCGAGACCCGGCGGAAGGCACTGATGAAGCAGTTCGGATCGCTCAAGCGGCTGCGCGCAGCCACCGTGGCGGAGCTCACCGCCGTCCCCGGCATCGGCCGGCGCACGGCGGAGGCGGTGCTGGCCGCCGTCGCCGAGCCGGTCGCCGCCGGTGCCTCGCCCGACGTGGTCGCCGAGGACGCCGTCGAGCTGGAGGCCCCGGTGGACGCCGGCAGGGGCGCGCGGCCGGTGCGCGGCGCAGCGGCGGGGGACACCGCCGAGATCGGCCGCGTCCACCCGGCCGTCGGGACCGGCGCGTGACCGGCACCGAGCAGGTCGCCGGCGGCCAGGTCGCGGGGGCTCCGGTGCCGGCCGGCCCGGCCGGGCCGCAGAGCGACGTCCCCCCGTCCGGCGACGCGGCGACGACGGAGGTGCCGCCGCTCGACGTCGTCGTCGTCACCGGGCTGTCCGGGGCCGGCAAGAACAGCGCCGGCCGGGTGCTGGAGGACCTCGGCTTCTTCGTGGTCGACAACCTTCCCCCGGCTCTGCTCCAGCCGATGGTCGAACTCGGTGCCCGCGGTGACCTGCGCCGGTTCGCCGCGGTCGTCGACGTGCGCAGCCGGGCCTTCTCCAGCGACCTGGAGGAGGCGATCCGGCAGCTGGCCGAGGCCGGGCACCGGCCCCGGGTCGTGTACGTGCACGCCCGCAACGAGGTGCTCATCCGGCGGTACGAGTCGGTCCGCCGCGAGCACCCGCTGCAGGGCAGCGGGCGGCTGATCGACGGCATCGACGCCGAGCGGGAGCTGCTCACCGGGATCGCCGGCGAGGCCGACCTGTGGGTCGACACCAGCGACCTGAACGTGCACCAGCTGCGGGCCACCCTGGAGGCGGCGTTCGTCGAGGACGGCGCCCCGCCCGAGGTGGTGGCGACGGTGCTCAGCTTCGGCTTCAAGTACGGCCTGCCGCTGGACGCCGACCTCGTGGTCGACGCCCGCTTCCTGCCGAACCCGCACTGGGTCCCCGAGCTCCGGGCGATGACCGGGCGGGACGCCGAGGTCCGTGACTACGTGCTCGGGCAGGACGACGCCGAGTCCTTCCTGGACCGGTACTCCGAGGTGCTGCGCCTGCTGCTGCCCGGCTACCGGCGCGAGGGCAAGCGGTACCTGACGCTGGCGGTGGGCTGCACCGGCGGCAAGCACCGCAGCGTCGCGATCGCCGAGGAGTTCGCCCGCCGGCTCAGTGCCGAGGGCGTGCCCGCCACCGCCCGCCACCGCGACCTGGGGCGCGAGTAGTGGACCCGGCCGCGCCCGAGGAGGCGCCGGTACGGATCACGGCACCACCGCCGGTGCCGCTACCGGCCAGCGGCGTCCGGCAGTCGGCCGGCCAGCCGCTCCGGGTGGCCGCCCTCGGCGGCGGACACGGCCTGGCGGCGGCGCTCGCCGCCTGGCGCCGGCTGACCGCCGACCTGACCGCGATCGTCACCGTCGCCGACGACGGTGGCTCCTCGGGCCGGATCCGCCGGGAGATGCCGGTGCTGCCCCCCGGCGACCTGCGGATGGCGCTGGCCGCCCTGGCCGGCCCCGACCCGCGGACCCAGGAGATGGCCGCGCTGCTCCAGCACCGCTTCGGGGGGAGCGGGGTGCTCGCCGGGCACCCGGTGGGCAACCTGATGCTCACCGGGCTGACCGAGATGCACGGCGGTGACAGCGTGCGTGCCCTGGGCGTGCTCGAGGCGCTGCTGGGCGCCGAGGGCCGGGTGCTGCCGATGGCCGCGGTGCCGCTGGACCTCGTGGCCACGGTGGTGAGCGTCGACCCCGACGACCCGCAGGACACCCGCCGGATCCGGGGCCAGGTGGCGATCGCCTCCACCCCGGGCCGGGTCCGGGACATCCGGGTCTCCCCGGCCGACCCGCCGGTGCCGCCGGCGGTGCTCGACGCCATCGCCGGCGCCGACGTCATCTCGCTGGGCCCCGGGTCCTGGTACACCTCGGTGCTGCCGCACCTGCTGGTCCCGCAGCTGCGTGCGGCGCTCGCCGAGGCCCGGGCGAAGGTGGTCGTGGTGCTGAACCTGGAGCCCCAGCCGGGGGAGACCGACGGCTTCTCGCCGGAGGAGCACCTGGGGGTCCTGCTGGCGCACCTGGAGGGCGTGTCGCTGCACTCGGTCATCGCGGACGCCGCTGCGGTTGTTGACCGGCGTGGTCTGCTGTCTGCTGTGCAGGGATGTGGTGCGGAACTGGTGCTCGCACCGGTGGCCGCACCAGACGGTGCACCACGGCACGATCCTCAGCGGCTGGCCGCTGCGCTGGCCTCGGTGGTCGGCGCCCGGTGAACGGTGGGGGAGTGGCTGGGCCCGGGAACGACCGGTGCACCGGCCGGCACACAGGGGGAAGGGAACACCGCTGATGGCGATGACCGCGATGGTGAAGGACGAGCTCTCCCGCGTGGAGTGCACGAGGACCTCCGAGCGCAAGGCCGAGGTGACGGCGCTCCTGCGCTTCTCCGGCGGCCTGCACATCGTGGGTGGTCGCGTGGTCATCGAGGCCGAGCTGGACACCGGGTCGGTGGCCCGGCGGCTGCGCCGGGACATCAGCGAGGTGTACGGCTACACCAGCGGCGTCAGCGTGCTGGCCGGCGGCAACATCCGCCGTGGGGTCCGCTACCTGGTCCGGATCGCCAAGCACGGTGAGGGGCTGGCCCGGCAGACCGGGCTGGTCGACCAGCGCGGCCGGCCGGTCCGCGGGCTGCCGCCGTCGGTGGTCTCCGGCGGCATCGGCGACGCCGAGGCCGCCTGGCGCGGGGCGTTCCTGGCCCACGGGTCGCTGACCGAGCCCGGGCGCTCCTCCTCGCTGGAGGTGACCTGCCCGGGTCCCGAGGCCGCGATGGCGCTCGTCGGCGCTGCCCGCCGGCTCGGGATCGCGGCCAAGGCCCGTGAGGTCCGCGGCACCGACCGGGTCGTCGTCCGGGACGGCGACGCCATCGGCGCGCTGCTGACCCGGATGGGCGCCCACGACGCGGTCCTGGCCTGGGAGGAGCGGCGGATGCGCCGCGAGGTCCGGGCGACGGCCAACCGGCTGGCCAACTTCGACGACGCGAACCTGCGCCGCTCGGCGCGGGCCGCGGTGGCCGCCAGCGCCCGGGTGGAGCGCGCACTGGAGATCCTCGCCGACGAGGCCCCCGAGCACCTGCTGGTCGCCGGGAGGCTCCGGCTGGAGTTCGGTCAGGCCTCGCTGGAGGAGCTCGGCCAGCGGGCGGACCCGCCCATGACCAAGGACGCCGTCGCCGGCCGGATACGCCGTCTGCTCGCGATGGCCGACAAGCGGGCCAAGGACCTCGGCATCCCGGACACCGAGTCGGTCGTCACCGACGACATGCTCGCCCAGTAGTCGGCTCCCTCGCCCCCCACGCCTCGCAGGCTCGGCGCGGGCCCCTGCGAGGGGGCCGACTCGCGGCGGGGCCCTGCAGGGGGGCCGTGGGGGAGGGCCCCTGCAGGGCGGCCGGGTGGATCGTCGTCGCAGGTCAGGGAGACGTCCGCGACGTCTTCCCGGTTGGTCCGGCGGCTCCGGACCGGGGGTCCGGGCCGGGTGTCCGGGCCGATAGGCTGACCTCGACATGTGGCCGCGCACACGCGCGGCCCACGGGTGCCGCTGGGCCGACCGGTCCGGTGAGGGCAACAGGTCTGGGAGGTCCGCAGTGACGGTCAAGGTCGGGATCAACGGGTTCGGTCGGATCGGCCGCAACTTCTATCGGGCGGTGGCCGCCAGCGGCGCGGACGTCGAGATCGTGGCGGTCAACGACCTGACCACCCCGGAGACGCTCGCCCACCTCCTCAAGTACGACAGCATCCTGGGCAAGCTGGCCGAGGACGTCTCGGTCGTCGGTGACGGGATCAAGGTCGGCGGCAACACGTTCAAGGTGCTCGCCGAGCGCGACCCGGCGAACCTGCCCTGGGGCGAGCTGGGCGTGGACGTCGTCGTCGAGTCCACCGGCTTCTTCACCAAGGCCGAGGACGCGCGCAAGCACGTCGACGCCGGCGGTGCCAAGAAGGTCGTCATCTCCGCGCCGGCCACCGGCGACGACCTGACGATCGTCATGGGCGTCAACCACGAGCAGTACGACGGCTCGCAGACGATCATCAGCAACGCCTCCTGCACCACCAACTGCCTGGCGCCGCTGGCCAAGGTGCTCAACGACGCCTTCGGCATCGAGCGTGGCCTGATGACCACGATCCACGCCTACACCGCCGACCAGAACCTGCAGGACGGCCCGCACAAGGACATGCGCCGCGCCCGCGCCGCCGCGCTGAACATCGTGCCCACCTCCACCGGTGCCGCCAAGGCGATCGGCCTGGTCCTGCCGGAGCTGAAGGGCAAGCTCGACGGCTACGCCCTCCGCGTCCCGGTGCCGACCGGCTCGGCCACCGACCTCACCGTCACGCTGTCCCGTGAGGTCACCGTCGAGGAGGTCGACGCCGCCTACAAGGCCGCCGCCGCCGGCCCGCTGGCGCCCTACCTGGTCTACACCGACGCGCCGATCGTCTCCTCCGACATCGTCACCGACCCGGCCTCCTGCATCTACGACGCCGGTCTGACCAAGGTCTTCGGCAACCAGGTCAAGGTCGTCGGCTGGTACGACAACGAGTGGGGCTACTCCAACCGCCTGGTCGACTCCGTCGTGCTGGTGGGCAGCAAGCTCTGATGCGGTCCGTCGACGAGCTCATCGCCGACGGGGTGTCGGGTCGGCGCGTGCTGCTGCGCGCCGACCTGAACGTCCCGCTGGACAAGGACAGCGGCGCGATCACCGACGACGGCCGGATCCGCGCCAGCCTGCCCACGCTGCAGGCGCTGCAGGCCGCGGGCGCCCGGGTCGTCGTGGCCGCGCACCTGGGCCGGCCCAAGGGCGCTCCCGACCCGAGGTTCTCCCTCGCCCCGGTCGCTGCGCGGCTGGGCGAGATGCTCGGCGCCCCGGTGATCCTGGCCGGGGACGTCGCCGGCACCGACGCCACCGCGAAGGTGGCCGGGCTCGCCGACGGCGAGGTGCTGCTGCTGGAGAACGTCCGCTTCGAGGCAGCCGAGACGTCCAAGGACGACGCCGAGCGCGGCGAGCTGGCCGACCGGCTGGCCGCCCTGGCCGACTTCTACGTCGACGACGCCTTCGGCGCGGTGCACCGCAAGCACGCCTCGGTGTACGACGTGGCGCTTCGCCTCCCGCACGCGGCCGGCCGGCTGGTCGCGCGCGAGCTGGAGGTGCTCACCCGGCTCACCGAGAGCCCGGAGCGGCCCTACGTGGTCGTGCTCGGCGGCTCGAAGGTCAGCGACAAGCTGGGCGTGATCGAGGCCCTGCTGCCCAAGGTCGACCGGCTGCTGATCGGCGGCGGGATGACCTACACGTTCCTGGCCGCGCGCGGTCTGGAGGTGGGCTCGTCGCTGCTGGAGGCCGACCAGGTCGAGACCTGCAAGCGGCTGCTGGCCGAGGCAGGCGACCGGATCGTGCTGCCCGTCGACGTGGTGGTCACCCCGGAGTTCAGCGCGGACGTGCCGACCCGGGTGCTCCCGGCCACCGGGATCCCGGCCGACGAGATGAGCCTGGACATCGGGCCGAAGAGCGTCGAGCTGTTCACCGAGGCCCTGACCGGGGCGCACACGGTGTTCTGGAACGGGCCGATGGGCGTGTTCGAGCTGGCGCCCTTCCAGGGCGGCACCCGCGGGGTCGCCCAGGCCGTCGGCGCCGTGGAAGGCCTGTCGGTCGTCGGTGGCGGCGACTCGGCGGCGTCGGTCCGGCAGCTGGGTCTGGACGAGGGCGCCTACGGGCACATCAGCACCGGCGGCGGCGCATCGCTGGAGTACCTGGAGGGCCGGGAGCTGCCCGGGCTCGCCGTGCTGGCCGACTGATGGCGCGCACCAAGGAGACCCAGCCGGTCCGCGAGGGGCGTCGTCCGCTCATCGCCGGCAACTGGAAGATGCACCTCACCCACCTCGAGGCGATCGGCCTGGTGCAGAAGCTGGCCTTCTCGCTGAAGGAGCGGCAGCTCGAGGCGGCCGAGGTCGTCGTCGTCCCGCCGTTCACCGCGTTGCGCAGCGTGCAGACGCTGGTGGCCGGGGACAAGCTGGAGATCGGCTACGGCGCCCAGGACATCTCGGCGCAGGACTCCGGCGCCTACACCGGTGAGGTGAGCGGGGTGATGCTCGCCGCGCTGGCCTGCCGGTACGTGCTCGTCGGTCACTCCGAGCGGCGCACGCTGCACGGCGAGGACGACGCCGTCGTCGCCGGCAAGGTGCAGGCCGCGCTGCGGCACGGGCTGGTCCCGATCCTCTGCGTCGGGGAGGGGCTCGACGTCCGGCGGGCAGCCGGTCAGGTCGCGCACTGCACCGCGCAGCTCGACCAGGCGCTGGCCGGACTCGACGCCGAGCAGCTGCAGGAGCTGGTCATCGCCTACGAACCGGTGTGGGCGATCGGCACCGGTGAGGTGGCCACCCCGGACGACGCGCAGGAGGTCTGCGCGGCGCTCCGGGCGCGGCTCGCCGAGCGATTCGGGCCGGAGACGGCCGCGGTGGTCCGTATCCTCTACGGCGGATCGGTGAAGGCCGGCAACACCGCCGGCATCCTCGCCGGGCCGGACGTCGACGGAGCGCTCGTCGGCGGTGCCAGCCTGGACGCCGACGAGTTCGCACAGATCTGTCGTACCGCCGCCGACGGGAGCTGACCGCCGGCCGGCACTGACCGGGCGGAGCAGCACCCACGGTGATCCACAGCAGTGCACGACGGCCGACCGGCCGAGTCCCCGCGCGGGGTGCCCTCCGGTCGGCCGTCGTGCTGTGCCTGGTCGCGGCGCTGGCGGTGCTCACCGGGTGCGGCAGCAGCAACAGCGGCGTCGCCGGTGTGCCGACCCAGGCCGGTGAGGCCGGCAGCGGCGTGACCGGCGTGCGCGCGCCGTCCGAGGAGACCGGGGGCACGCTGCGCCTGGTGTCCGGCGACATCGACAGCCTGGACCCGCAGCGGTCCTACCTGCCCGGCGTGTGGAACCTCATGCGGCTGTACGCCCGCACCCTGCTCACCTACTCCTCGGAGCCGGGCTCGACCGACGAGCTGGTGCCCGACCTGGCCACGGACCTGGGCACCACCCCGGACGGCGGACGGACGTGGACGTTCACGCTGCGCGAGGGGGTGCGCTTCGAGACCGGTCGGCCGATCACCTCCCGCGACGTGAAGTACGGCATCGAACGCTCCTTCGCCTCCGACGTCGTCGTCGGCGGACCGACCTACGTCGTCGACCTGCTCGACGACCCGGCCGACCCCTACGCCGGTCCGTACCAGGACGAGACCGAGGGGCGCCTGGGGCTGCCCTCGATCGCCACCCCGGACGACCGCACGATCGTCTTCACCCTGACCCGGCCCGCTCCGGAGTTCCCGTTCGTGATGGCGCTGCCCTCCAGCAGCCCGGTGCCGATCGAGAACGACACCGGCGCCGCCTACGGCAGCGACCCGGTCAGCTCGGGCCCGTACATGATCACCTCGGTGGACCCGGTGGCCGGTGTCGCCCTGGAGCGGAACCCGCAGTGGGACCCGGCCACCGACGACGTGCGCACCGCGCTCCCCGACTCGGTGGTCCTCCGGTCCGGCCTGTCCGGGGTGGCCCGGGACCAGGCGCTGCTGGCCGGGTCCGCTGATCTCGACCTCTCCGGCACCGGGGTCCAGCAGGCGACCATCAGCCGGCTGGACGACGACGCGCTGGCCGCGCGGATCGACGACGTGACCACCGGTTCGGTCCGGCTGCTGGCGCTGCCCACGACGGTGGCGCCGATGGACAACGTCGACTGCCGGCGGGCGGTCGCCGCCGTGGTCGACCGCGCGGCGGTGCAGGAGGCGCTGCGCGGCGCGGGCAACGCCGTCCGGACCTCCCTGCTGTGGCCGCGTGCCGTCGCCGGTGCGCCGGAGGAGGCCGACCCGGACCCGGACCAGGCGGCGGCTGCGGCGGCGCTGGCCGCGTGCGGCCGCCCCGAGGGGTTCAGCACCACGCTGGCCGTCGCCGACGTCCCCGGCAGTGTCGACGTCGCGGAGGCGCTGGCCGCGACGCTGGCCGAGGTGGGCATCCAGGTCGAGGTCCGGCCGCTGGACCCCACCACCTTCTACGCCACCGACGTCGGCAACCCCGACGCGGTGACGGCGGCCGGCTACGGGATGGTGCTGGCCACCTGGACCGCCGACTTCCCCACCTCCGCCTCGTTCCTGGTGCCGCTGGTCGACGGCCGGTCCATCCGGCAGGTGGGCAACACCAACTACGCCCGGCTGGACGACGCCCAGGTCAACGCAGCCGTGGACGCCGCCCGCGCGGCGACCGATCCGGCGGCCGCCGCGGACGCCTGGCGGCAGGTCGTCTACGCGGTTCAGGAGACGGCTGCCTACGTGCCGCTGGTGGAGAACCGCGTGCAGTTGCTGGCCGGCCAGCGGCTGCGCAACGCCGTGGTGATGCAGCCCTACGGCAGCTACGACGCAGCGACCGCCGGGGTCCGCTGACCAGCGAGGTGACCGGGCGGCCCGGCGGCGTCGGTTAGGCTGGACCGTCGAGGGCCCCCGAACCACGTGGGTGCACCACCACCCACCCCGTGGGCAGGCGGACAGGGAGACGGACGACCATGGAACTGGCGCTCAACGTGCTGCTGGTGCTCACCAGCCTGCTGCTGATCGTGCTCATCCTGCTGCACCGCGGCAAGGGCGGCGGCCTGTCGTCGATGTTCGGTGGCGCGGTGTCCTCGCAGCTGTCGGGCAGCTCGGTGGTGGAGAAGAACCTGAACCGGCTGACCGTCTTCGCCGGCGCCGTCTGGACCGTCTGCATCGTCGCGCTGGGCATCCTGATCAAGGTCTGACGAAGGACCCCCTCTCCCCCCACCACCTCGCTACGCTCGGCAGCGGGCCCCTGAGAGGGGGCCGACTGCCGAGCAGCGGAACATGTGGCGGGCCGTGCCTGTGCGAGGGTCGGTCAGCCCTGTCCTCGCTCGTTGCGGGCGTCTCGCCGTCGTCCCCGAGGCTGCGCCGAAACCGGACCTGCGAGGTCTTCCCCAGACGGTCGCGTGCCGGTACCGAGGGTGTCCGCATCGTGACCTGAGACCGGGGCCACAGGCCCTAGACTGCGCGGGCGGTGATCAACTCAGTCACCGCGACGTGGCGACGATCAGGGGGGCCGCTCGTGGCTGGTGGGAACGCGATCCGGGGGAGCCGGGTCGGTGCAGGTCCGATGGGTGAGGCCGAGCGTGGTGAGGCGGCGCCGCGGCGCCGGGTGGGCTTCTGGTGCGCCAACGGGCACGAGTCGCGGATCGCGTTCGCGACCGAGGCAGAGGTGCCCGAGACCTGGGACTGCCCGCGCTGCGGGCTCCCGGCCGGGATCGACCAGGGGAACCCGCCGCCGGCTCCCCGGACCGAGCCGTACAAGACGCACCTCGCCTACGTCCGGGAGCGTCGCTCCGACGCGGACGGCGATGCCCTCCTCGAGGAGGCACTGTCCCGGCTCCGTGCCCGCCGCGGGGCCTGAGCACGACGGGCGACAGCACGCGACCGGCCCGGTCACCCCAAGAGCAGCTGGGGTGACCGGGCCGGTTCCGTGTGGGCCGCTGACTACTGGCGGGGCAGCTTGCTGGCTGCGGCGGCGTCCAGCAGCCAGCGGGTGGCCCGCGTGCCGCGCGCCCCGGCCGCCGGGATCTCCAGCCGCGACGCACCGCCCAGTGCCTGGGCCACCGCGTCCGCCTTGCCCTCGCCACTGACCAGCAGCCAGACCTCCTCGGCGGCGGTCAGTGCGGTGAACCCGAGGCTCACCCGGGTCGGCGGAGGCTTGGGGCAGTCGCGGACGGCGACGACGGGCCGGTCGTCGCGGGCGGCGGGGGAGTCCGGGAAGATCGAGGCGACGTGCCCCTCCGGGCCCATGCCGAGCATCAGCACGTCGATCCGGGGCAGGCTCGCGCCCTCACCGGCGGCGGCCGCCAGCTGTTCGGCGTACCAGGCCGCAGCGTCCTCGGGCTCGTCGAAGCCGGCGTCCGAGGACGGGATGGGGTGCACCCGCTCGGGGTCCAGCGCGACCTTGCTCAGCAGGGCCGCCCGGGCGCCGAGCTCGTTGCGGTCGGGGTCGTCGACCGGCACGAACCGCTCGTCGCCCCACCAGACGTCCACGGCAGCCCAGTCGACCACCGCGTGTTCGGGCTCGGCGGCCAGCTCGGCCACCCGCTTCAGCACCGCGGTGCCGATCCCGCCGCCGGTGACCACGACCGACGCCGTCCCGTGCACGGCCTGGGCGGCCGCCAGCCGCGCCACGAGCGCGGAGGCGACCGACCGGGCGAGCCGGTCGGCGTCGGGCTCGATCACCACGTCCGGCGTCGGCAGGTCCGAGTCGGCCAGCGCCTCGTCGACCCGGTCGCCGGGGGAGGTCTGGCTCATCGGGTGCCCGCCTTCTTCGCAGTGCCGGCCTTGCGCGCCGGGGCAGCCCCCGGCGACTGGACGGCCGCCTGCTCCTCGGAGTCGTCGGCAGGGGAGTCGTGCTCCCCGCTGAGGGCGACCTCGTCGGTGTCGCCCGGGACGTCGGGCACCGTGGGCGCGGAGTGCGCGGTCGCCGACCCGCCGTCGGTCTCGCCTGCGGCGTTCCGCGGTTCCACGGTCTGCTCGGGCCGCATGGGGTCGAACCAGACGTGGTCGCGGCAGGCCGGCCGGTCGGACAGGCCGGTTGCACCGGTGACGGCCTCCAGCGCCTCGCTGTAGGGCTCGTCCGGGTCCAGTCGGCGCAGCTCCTCACCGATCAGCTCACCGAGGCTGCGGTCGGGCAGGGCGACGACGGACTCGGGCCGGAACGGCTGGTCGATGACCGCGCCGCCCTTGCGGTCGTCCTGCAGCCGGACCTCCTCGCCCTGGTCGAGCTGGAGGGTGACGGAGTCGATGCCGCGGGGGCCGTTCTTGCGCGGGCTGGGCACGACGTCGATGGGGCAGCCGCAGCGCGAGGAGAGCCAGCCGGCCACCAGCTGCGCGGTGGCGTTGTCCGGGTCGCCCTCCACCCGTCCGCCGAGCACCCGGACCGGCTCGCCCCGCCGGCCGGACACCGAGTCCAGCGTGGAGGCGAGCGTGGCCCGCCACGGGGTGCTGCGGGTCCAGGTGATGTCGGTGTCGCCGGGGTAGTAGTCGTGCGCCCGGTTGCGCAGCGCGGCCACCGGGTCCGGTGCCATGGACGAGTCGGTGATCCGGCGGTCGGCGATGACGCCGAGCGCGTCACGGGCGATCTGCTCCGGCGGCGCCTCGTGCCACCAGGTGACCACCGGGGCGTCGGCGGCCAGCAGCGGCAGGACGACGGACTCGGCGTGCAGCCCGAGCCGGCCGTACATCCGCATGACCACGGACTCGCCGGGGCCCAGCCGGCCACCGATCTGCACCTCGGCGTCCAGCCTGGGCACCGGGGCCTCGATCTGCCGGCGGACCACGATCAGCAGCCGGCAGGGGTGCACCTCGGCGGCGGCCGTGGCGGCCTGCTCGGCCTCGGTGACCCGGCCCTCGTCGGCCACGACCACCAGGGTCAGCGCGACACCGCTCATCACGGCGCCGCCGGTGCGCCGCTGGGCGGCCAGTTCCTTGACCACCGCGGAGCCGGTGGTGTCCCAGAGAGTCGTCATGACAGTCCCTCCTCGAGGGTGGGCAGAGCAGGGCGGGGGAGGGAGACGGTCACGGTCGGCGCCACGCCCGGTCCTCGGCCTCGAGCATGGCGTCGGCGGCGCGGGGCCCCCACTCGCCGGCGCGGTAGGGGTGCGGGGTGGTGTTCGCCCAGAACTCCTCGAGCGGGTCGATGACCGCCCAGGACGCCTCCACCTCGGCATTGCGCGGGAAGAGCGTCGCGTCGCCGAGCAGGACGTCGAGCAGCAGCCGCTCGTAGGCCTCGGGGCTCGCCTCGGTGAACTGCTCGCCGTAGAGGAAGTCCATCGCGACGTCGCGGACCTCCATCACGCTGCCGGGCACCTTGGAGCCGAACTTGAGCGTGACGCCCTCGTCCGGCTGCACCCGGATGACCAGCTGGTTGTGGCCTAGCTCCTCGGTGTCGGTCGGGGCGAACGGCAGGTGCGGGGCTCGCTTGAACACCAGCGCGATCTCGGTGACCCGGCGGGGCAGCCGCTTGCCGGTGCGCAGGTAGAACGGGACACCGGCCCAGCGGCGGGTCTCCACGCCCAGCCGGACGGCGGCGTAGGTCTCGGTGGTGGAGTCGGCGGCGACGCCCTCCTCCTGCTGGTAGCCGGTGGCCCGCTGGCCGGCCAGCCAGCCCTGCTCGTACTGGCCGCGGATGGCGAAGCGGGGCATGTCGGCGACGTCGGGCACGGAGACCGCGCGCAGCACCTTCAGCTTCTCGGTGCGGATCTCCTCGGCGGAGAACTCGACCGGCTCCTCCATGGCGGTCAGCGCCAGCAGCTGGAGCAGGTGGTTCTGCAGCACGTCCCGGGCGGCGCCGGTCTTCTCGTAGAAGCCGGCGCGGCCGCCGATGCCGACGTCCTCGGCCATGGTGATCTGCACGGAGTCGACGTGGTGGGCGTTCCACAGCGGCTCGAAGAGGGTGTTGGCGAACCGCAGGGCCAGCAGGTTCTGGACCGTCTCCTTGCCCAGGTAGTGGTCGATCCGGAAGACGTCGTCGGCGGTGAACACCGAGTCGACGAGCTCGTTGAGCTGCCGGCTGGAGGCGAGGTCGGTGCCGAACGGCTTCTCCACGACCACCCGCCGCCAGCGGTCGGGGGTGCTCTCGGCCATGCCGGTGCGCTGCATCTGCTTCAGCACCGTGGGGAACAGGGCCGGCGGGATCGACAGGTAGAAGGCGGCGTTGCCGCCGATGCCGTGGCTGCCCTCGAGCTCGGCGAGATTGCTGGCCAGCTCGTCGAAGGCGTCGTCGTCGTCGAAGGAGCCCTGGACGAAGCGGACGCTGTTGGCCAGCCGCTCCCAGACCTCCTCGCGCCACGGGGTGCGGGCGTGCTCCCGGGCGGCCGAACGGGCGAGCTCGGAGAACTCGACGTCACCCCAGTCGCGGCGGGCGAAGCCCAGCAACGCGAAGTTGGTGGGCAGCAGCCCGCGGTTGGCCAGGTCGTACACGGCCGGCAGCAGCTTCTTGCGCGAGAGGTCCCCGGTGATCCCGAAGACGACGAGCGCGCACGGCTCCGGTACTCGGGGCAGCCGCCGGTCCCGCGGGTCGCGCAACGGGTTGGTGGGCATCGTCAGATCCGTCCTCGATCAGCTCGCAGTGTGCCGCCGTCCGGTGCGGCGCCGGACCGGACGGCGGCGGTGTCCAGGGGTGGTGCGGTGGCGCCGCGACACGGGCCGGGGACGGCGTCGCCGCCGTCCCCGGCCCGGGGGTCACGCCTTGTCCTGCAGCTGCTCCTGCACCGACGCGGTCAGCTCGTCCCAGGCGTCGACGAACTTCTGCACGGCCTCGTCCTCCAGGACGCGGAAGACGTCGTCGAGGTCGACACCGGCGTCGGTGACCGCCTGCATGACCTTCTCGGCGTCGGCGTAGGCCGACTGCACCGGAGTGCCGGCCTGGCCGTGGTCGGCGTAGGCCTGCATGGTCTTCTCCGGCATCGTGTTCACCGTGTCCGGGGCGATGAGCTCGGACAGGTAGAGGGTGTCGGAGTAC
Source organism: uncultured Modestobacter sp. (assembly GCF_947486615.1). Classification (GTDB taxonomy): domain Bacteria; phylum Actinomycetota; class Actinomycetes; order Mycobacteriales; family Geodermatophilaceae; genus Modestobacter. The sequence continues at coordinate 682,442 of NZ_CANKUD010000001.1, read as the reverse complement.
TCCGGGTTCTTGACCCCGGTCGAGGCCCACAGCGCGCGCTGCTTGCTGGCGCCCTTGGCCTCCAGCGCCTTCCAGCGGTCGGAGGAGAAGACCTCCTCGTAGGCCTGGTAGGCCAGCTGGGCGTTCGCCACACCGGCCTTGCCCTTGAGCGAGGCGTCCGCGCCGGCGGCGTCCAGGCGCTTGTCGATCTCGCTGTCCACCCGGGACACGAAGAACGACGCCACGGACTCGATGCCCTCGAAGGAGGCGTTCGGGTCCTCGGCCAGCCGCTTCTCCAGGCCCGCGACGTAGGCCTCCATGACGGCGCGGTAGCGCTCGAGGCTGAAGATCAGCGTCACGTTCACGCTGATGCCCGCCGCGATCGTCTCGGTGATCGCGGGCAGGCCCTCGACGGTGGCCGGGATCTTGATGAACAGGTTCGGCCGGTCGACCAGCCACCACAGGTGGGCGGCCTCGGCGGCGGTCGCGTCGGTGTCGCGGGCCAGGCCCGGGGCCACCTCCAGCGACACGCGGCCGTCGCGGCCGGTCCGCTCGGCGACCGGCGCGAGCAGGTCGCAGGCGTCCCGGACGTCGGCGGCGGTGATGGTGCGCAGCGCCTCCTCGACGCTCACCTTGCGCACCGCCATGGCGTGCAGCTGGTCGTCGTAGGACTTGGACCCGCTGATCGCCGCGGCGAAGATGCTCGGGTTGGTGGTGACGCCGACGACGCTCTGCTCGTCGACCAGCTGCTGCAGGTTGCCGCTGCGGATCCGGTCGCGGGAGAGGTCGTCGAGCCAGACGGCGACCCCCGCCTTCGACAGCTGTGCCAGGTTCTCGTTCTGGGCCATGGTCAGTTCCTTCCTAGAAAGACGGTTCGCCTGGTGGCCCCGGTGCAGGGGCCCGCCCCGAGCGTGCGAGGAGTGGGGGGCACCGGGGTCCTTCCTCAGTGGTCGGCGGTGGCGTCGGAGCCGTAGACCCCGCCGCGGGAGACGCCGGCACCCGACGGGGGAGTGGCCCCGTTGGCGGCGGCGTCGATGCTCTCGCGGGCGGCGGCCACGACGGCCTCCGCGGTCAGGCCGAACTCCTCGTACAGCTTCGAGTACGAAGCGCTGGCGCCGTAGTGGTTGAGGCCGACGATCCGGCCCGCGTCACCGACGAACTCGCGCCAGCCCATCGGCACCCCGGCCTCGACGCTGACCCGCGCCTTGACCGAGGGCGGCAGCACCTGGAGGCGGTAGGCCTCGTCCTGCTCGGCGAACCACTCCCAGCAGGGCAGGGACACGACGCGGGTGGGCACGCCGGCCGCTTCGAGCTGCTCGCGGGCGGCCACGGCGATCTGCACCTCCGAGCCGGTGCCCATGAGCACGACCTCGGGAGAGCCGTTGGACGCCTCGGCCAGCACGTAGCCGCCCTTGGCGACGCCCTCGGCGGAGGCGAACTCGGTGCGGTCGAACACCGGCAGGTTCTGCCGGGACAGCGCCAGGCCGGCCGGCCGGTCGTTGTTCTCCAGGATCGTCCGCCAGGCGACGGCGGTCTCGTTGGCGTCGGCCGGGCGGACGAAGTCCAGACCCGGGATGGCGCGCAGCGCGGCGTAGTGCTCGATCGGCTGGTGGGTCGGGCCGTCCTCGCCCAGGCCGATGGAGTCGTGCGTCCACACGTAGGTCACCGGCAGCTGCATGAGGGCGGCCAGTCGCACCGCACCGCGCATGTAGTCGGAGAAGGTGAGGAACGTGCCGCCGTAGACCCGGGTGCCGCCGTGCAGCGCGATGCCGTTCATGACCGCGCCCATGGCGTGCTCACGGACGCCGAAGTGCAACGTGCGGCCGAAGGGGCCACCGCTCCACATCTTGGTCTGGCGGTTCGCCGGCAGGAACGAGGGCTCGCCCTTGACCGCGGTGTTGTTGCTCTCGGCCAGGTCGGCCGAGCCGCCCCACAGCTCGGGCAGCTCGGGGTAGAGGGCGGCCAGCACCTCACCGGAGGCCTTGCGGGTGGCGACGCCCTTGGGGTCGGCGTCCCAGGTCGGCAGCTTCTCCGCCCAGCCCTCGGGGAGGGTGCGGGTGCTCATCCGCTCCAGCAGCGCCGCGCCCTCGGGGTTGGCCTGCTGCCACGCCTCGAACCGCGACTGCCAGGCGCGGTGCGCCTCCTGGCCGCGGGTGACGGCCTTGCGGGTGTGCTCGATGACCTCGGGGCGCACCTCGAAGGTCTGCTCCGGGTCGAAGCCGAGGATCTGCTTGGTGGCCTTGACCTCGTCCTCGCCGAGCGCGGAGCCGTGCACGGCGCCGGTGTTCTGCTTGTTCGGCGAGGGCCAGCCGATGACCGTGCGCAGCACGATGATCGAGGGGCGGTTCGTCTCGGCCTTGGCGGCGGCGAAGGCGGCGTCCACGGCGGCGAGGTCCTCACCGTCGTCGACGTGCTGCACGTGCCAGCCGTAGGCGGCGTAGCGCGCGCCGACGTCCTCGGTGAAGGCGACGGTGGTGTCGTCCTCGATGGAGATCTTGTTGTCGTCGTAGACCAGCACGAGGTTGCCCAGCTGCTGGGTGCCGGCCAGCGAGGAGGCCTCGCCGCTGACGCCCTCCTCCAGGTCGCCGTCGGAGGCGAAGGCCCAGATGGTGTGGTCGAACAGGCTCTCGCCCTCGGCGGCCTCGGGGTCGAGCATGCCGCGCTCGCGGCGGGCGGCCATCGCCATGCCGACCGCGTTGCCGACGCCCTGGCCCAGCGGGCCGGTGGTGGTCTCGACGCCGGCGGTGTGGCCGACCTCGGGGTGACCCGGGGTCTTCGAGCCCCAGGTGCGCAGCGACTTGAGGTCGTCGAGCTCCAGGCCGTAACCGGCCAGGTAGAGCTGGACGTACAGGGTGAGGCTGGAGTGCCCCATGGAGAGCACGAAGCGGTCACGAGCGGCCCAGTTGGGGTCGCTCGGGTCGTGCTCGAGCCACTTCTGGAAGAGCAGGTAGGCGACCGGCGCCATGCTCATCGCGGTGCCCGGGTGGCCGTTGCCGACCTTCTGGACGGCGTCCATGGCCAGCACGCGGGCGGTGTCGATGGCCGCGCGGTCCAGGTCGCCGAAGCTCTCGGGGAGGGTCGGCGTGGGCTGGCGGGGCGAGCCGGTGGCGCTGTCGGAGGCGGCCTCGGCCGGGGCCTCGGCGGCGGTGCTCTTGGTTCCGTTGTCGCTGGTCATGTGGCGCTCGGAGCTCCCTCGGGGATAGATCGGTGTCGGACCCGCCCGGGGGGCCAGGGGGTCGATCCACCCCGGGCGGACGACGGTGCACACCACGGCCGCCCCGGTCGGCGCGGTCGGAGGTCGTGAGCGTGGGCGCGCCGTCGTCCTCGACGTCCGCCCTACCCGCATCACGCGCAGAGTCAACGTGATCAAACCCTAGTGGTGCCGAGCCATTCCCCGCGGGATGCCGGGCTACAGTGGTCCGGCAACCCATCCTCCGGCGAGAAGGACCTCGTGGTGCCCTGCTGCCCGCGCGACGCCGCGCTCCTGGGCCCCCGGTGACGGCGATCGCCGACCGCGCCGTCGGCCGGCCCCGGCCGACGAGATCGGCCCGTGCGACGGTGGGCGCCTACGTCTCGCTGACCAAGCCCAAGCTCGTCGAGCTGCTGCTGGTCACCACGCTGCCGGCGATGATGCTGGCGGCCGGCGGTTGGCCGGGCACCGGCCTGGTCCTGGCCACGCTCGTCGGCGGCATGCTCGCCGCCGGCGCCGCCAACACGATCAACTGCTGGTACGACCGGGACATCGACCGGCTGATGTCGCGCACCCGCGACCGGCCGATCCCCAGCGGGGTGATCCGGCCGCGCAACGCGCTGGTGTTCGGCGTGCTGCTGGCCTGGGTCGCGCTGGTGCTGCTCGGCCTGTTCACCACGCCGCTGGCCACGGCGCTCACCGCTGCCGCGGTGCTGGCCTACTCGGTCTTCTACACGATGGTGCTCAAGCGCCGGACCCACCACAACACCGTGTTCGGCGGGCTGCCGGGCGCGGCGCCGGTGCTGATCGGCTGGGCCGCGGTCACCGGGTCGCTGGACTGGCCGGCGCTGGTGTTCTTCGGCATCGTCTTCTGCTGGCAGATGCCGCACTTCTGGGCGCTGGCCAGCCGGTTCCGCTTCGACTACTTCCGGGCCGGGGTGCCCATGCTCTCGGTGGTCGCCGGCCCGGTCAGCGTCGGTCGCCAGTCCGTCGCCTGGGCCTGGGGCACGCTCGGCGTGTCACTGCTGATGGCCCCGGTCACCCCCGGGCTGGGGTGGGTCACCGGCGCCGCCACCCTGGGCCTGGGTGCCTGGTACGTGGCGGAGTCGCACGCCTGGCTGCGGCGGATCAAGGCGGGCGTGCCCGACCGGCCGATGAAGCTGTTCTCGGTGTCGATCACCTACATGACCCTGCTGTCCATCGCCCTGGTCGTCGACGTCCTCGTCTGATGCGGGACCCCCACCGTCGGCGGGGGACGGTGAGCCCGTGACGGCGGACGGCGGACGCTCGGCGAGCGCGCAGGTGCAACCGCTGGTGGGGCGGTCGCTGAGTCAGCTGTGTGTCGGCCCCCACGACGCCCAGCTCCGCTTCTCCGGCGCCGTCACGGTCACCTTCGAGGCCCCGATCACGGTGGCCTCCGCCCCGGGCGAGCCGGTGCTTGCGCACGAGCTCGAGGGCCTGGCGTTGCTCGTGCCCCTGCTCAACGGCGATGTCGTCGCCGTTGCCGTCGGTGACGATGGGGCGTTGGGGCTCACCATCGGTGGGACGACCCTGCGTTGCGGTCCCGACCCGGACCACGAGGCATGGCAGGTCACCGGGTCCGATGTCGGCCTCGTCGTCTGCGGACCCGGCGGAGGCCTGGACGTCTGGCACTCGTAGCCGCCCCACGACGACGGCGAGGTGGGGGCGATGTTCGTCGAGGGCGGGTTCCCGGGCCGGATCCCGCCACGGACGCACATCGCCCTGCCGGGCGGGACGGCGGCAGCGGATGGCGACGGCGTGCGCGGACCGGGGGCTGCGGGGGTCGGCGCCACCCCTCCGCGCACTCGGCCGCGGGGGCGCGCCTCAGACGGTGGCGGCGCTCGTCAGCGGGGCGTCGACCGGTACGTCGGACGACGGGCCGCGGACCGACCAGACCAGCCGGGCGGTGTAGACGACGATCAGCACGGCGCCGGCCATGTGCAGCAGCACCAGGAGCGCGGGCAGGTCGGTGAAGTACTGCACGTACCCGATGACGCCCTGGGCCAGCTCGACGACCAGCAGGTCGCGGGCGGCGCGGCGCACCCGGCCGGGGGAGTCGGTGGCGTGCAGCCCGACCAGCAGCGCGATGGTCAGCCCGATCAGCAGGAAGACCGCGTCGGCGTGCAGCTGGCTCATCAGCTCCGGGTCCAGGCCGGTGCGGCCGGCCTCCGGGTCACCGCTGTGCGGCCCGCTGCCGGTGACCACCGTGCCGATCACCTGGACGACGGCGACGGTGGCCGCCACCCCGGTGACCAGCAGCGCGAAGGGGCGGCGCACCAGCAGCTGCCCGACTCCCGGCTCGCGGGAGCGCAGCCACAGGGTGGTGGCGATGGCGACCAGCACCGAGGAGACCAGGAAGTGCGCGGCCACGGTCCACGGGTTCAGCCCGGTCAGCACGGTGACCCCGCCGAGCAGCGCCTGCGCGGGGATGCCCAGCAGGCTCAGCACGGCCAGCCGGCGCAGGTCCCGGCGCACCGAGGCGAAGACCGCCACGACGGTCGCGAACGCCACCAGGACGAGGACGAACGTCAGCAGCCGGTTGCCGAACTCGATCAGCCCGTGCCCGGCGAGCTCGGCCGTCGGGCGGATGCTGCCGTCGGTGCACTCCGGCCAGGTCGGGCAGCCCAGCCCCGAGCCGGTGAGCCGGACCGCGCCGCCGGTCACCACGATCACGCCGTTGGCGATGACGTTGGCCAGGGCGATCCGGGAGACCACGGACGGGTTCATCCGAGAGCGGAACGACGCGGGAAGAACCGACACCCCTCGGATGCTACTTACCGCGGCGCCCCCGCCCCCCGGTTCGAGCAGAGAGCCCGCTCACCCGGCCGGCGGCACCGCCCGACACGCGCAGCGCGACGGATCGACGACCCGTTCCGCGATGCATGGCGTCCGCGGTGGGTAGGTCAGCGCCGACCCGTTCCGACGAGAGGTCTTTGCAGACATGACCAGCGGATTCCCGGGCGCACCCTTCGGTGGCGGCCCGTTCGACGACTTCTTCCAGGCCTTCCTGGGCGGCCCCGGTGCCCGCCGGGGCATGCAGCGGGTGGACATCACCCAGCTGCTGAGCTCCCACTCCCGTGAGGTGGTGTCCGCGGCGGCGCGGCAGGCCGCCGAGTGGGGCAGCCCCGACCTGGACACCGAGCACCTGCTGTGGGCGCTGGCCGGGCACGAGCCCACCCGCACGCTGCTCACCCGCAGCGGCGTGGACGCCGAGCAGCTGCAGGCCGCACTGGCCAGCCAGCTCGGCCGCGGTGAGCCCACCGGCCAGGCGCCGGCCCTGACCCCGGCCGCGAAGCGGGCCCTGCTCGACGCCCACCAGGTCAGCCGGGCGAGCGGCTCGACCTACATCGGCCCCGAGCACCTGCTGTTCGCCCTGGCGCTGAACGGCGACTCCGGCGCCGGCCGGGTGCTGGGCGGGGCCCGGGTGACCCCCGAGGCGCTGCAGCAGGCCGCGGCCGGCGGACCGGTGACCGCCGGGGGCGGGGGCGGCGGCGAGCAGCCGCCGTCCAGCACCCCGACGCTGGACGAGTTCGGCCGTGACCTGACCGCGATGGCCCGGGACGGGAAGATCGACCCGGTCATCGGCCGCGCCCAGGAGATCGAGCAGACCATCGAGGTGCTGTCCCGGCGCAACAAGAACAACCCGGTGCTCATCGGCGAGGCCGGCGTCGGCAAGACGGCGATCGTGGAGGGCATCGCCCTGCAGATCGTGGACGGCGACGTCCCCGAGTCGCTGCGCGGCCGCCGGCTGGTGGAGCTGGACCTCACCGGCCTGGTCGCCGGCACCCGGTACCGCGGTGACTTCGAGGAGCGGCTCAAGAAGGTGATGGACGAGATCCGCGAGCACAGCGACGAGGTGATCGTCTTCATCGACGAGCTGCACACCGTCGTCACCGCGGGGGGCTCGGAGGGCTCGGCCGGGGCGGGCAACATGCTCAAGCCGGCACTGGCCCGCGGCGAACTGCACATCATCGGCGCCACCACGCTGGACGAGTACCGCCGCAACATCGAGAAGGACGCCGCCCTGGAGCGGCGGTTCCAGCCGGTCCTGGTGCCCGAGCCCAGCACGCTGGACACCATCGAGATCCTGCGCGGGCTGCGCGACCGCTACGAGGCGCACCACCAGGTTCGGTTCACCGACGAGGCGCTGGTCGCCGCCGCCGAGCTGTCGGAGCGGTACATCACCGACCGGCACCTGCCGGACAAGGCCATCGACCTGATCGACCAGGCCGGCGCGCGCACCCGGCTGCGGGTCAAGCGGCCGACCACCGACCTGCGGGCGCTGGAGCAGCGGGTGCAGGAGCTGCAGCGGGAGAAGGACCAGGCGGTCGCCGCCGAGCAGTACGAGCGCGCCTCCACGCTGCGCGACGAGTGCCAGGCGGCACAGGCCGAGCTGGACCGGGCGCGCTCCGGTGGCGAGCCCGGCATCCCGGAGGTCGGGGTGGCCGAGATCGCCGAGGTGGTCTCCCGGGCGACCGGTGTGCCGGTGGCCCAGCTGACCGAGGAGGAGCGCGACCGGCTGCTGCGGCTGGAGGACGTGCTGCACGAGCGGGTCGTCGGCCAGGACGAGGCCGTCGAGGTGGTCGCCGAGGCGATCCGCCGCTCGCGGGCGGGCCTGGGCGACCCGGACCGGCCGATCGGCAGCTTCCTGTTCCTCGGCCCGACCGGCGTCGGCAAGACCGAGCTGGCCCGGGCACTGGCCGAGGCGCTGTTCGGTGACTCCGACCGGATGGTCCGGCTGGACATGAGCGAGTTCCAGGAGCGGCACACGGTCAGCCGGCTGGTCGGCTCCCCTCCCGGCTACGTCGGCTACGAGGACGCCGGTCAGCTGACCGAGGCGGTGCGTCGCCGTCCGTACTCGGTGGTGCTGCTCGACGAGGTCGAGAAGGCTCACCCGGACGTGTTCAACACGCTGCTGCAGCTGCTGGACGACGGCCGGCTGACCGACTCCCAGGGCCGCACGGTCGACTTCACCAACACCGTGGTGATCATGACCAGCAACCTGGGCTCGGAGGCGATCGTCAACGCCGGCCGCGGGCCGCTGGGCTTCACCGCCAACGGCGACGCCGGCGATGACCTGCGCGACCAGGTGATGCGGCGACTGCGGGAGGCCTTCCGGCCGGAGTTCCTCAACCGGATCGACGAGATCGTGGTCTTCCGGCAGCTGGAGCCCGAGCAGCTGGCCCGGATCACCGACCTGCTGCTGGACGAGACCCGCCGCCGGCTGGCCGCGCAGGACATCGTGCTGGAGTTCAGCCCGGCTGCCGTCTCCTGGCTGGCCGAGCGGGGCTTCGAGCGGCAGTTCGGTGCCCGACCGCTGCGCCGGGCGATCCAGCGGGAGGTGGACAACCGGCTGTCCCGGCTGGTGCTCGGCGGCGACCTGCACGCCGGTCAGCGGGTGCGGGTCGACGTCGTGGACGGCGCCCTGGACCTCCAGGTGTCCGAGGTGGAGCCGAACACCGTCGCGGAGGCCGAGACGCCCGCCGCGGTGTGACGTCGCTCTCGGGAGTGCTCGGGGAGCCCGCAAGTAAGGTCCGCCTTGCTTGCGGGCTCCTCGATTAAGCACACAATCGTGTTGTGGAAACCGCCGCGGCCCGGGCCGCCGTCCCCGCCGGTGTGCCGGCCGAGGACGGTCGCACCCGGGTCCGGGTGAGCGCGCTGCTGCTGGAGCACGGCCCGCAGTCCGCCGCCGAGTTGGCGGCCCGGCTGGGCGTCTCGCCCGCTGCGGTGCGTCGCCACCTCGACGGACTGGTGGCCGCCGGGCGGGTCACCGAGCGCGAGGCCCCCGGTGGGCAGCGGGGGAGGGGCCGGCCCGCGCGCCGGTTCGCCCTCACCGACGCCGGCCGGTCGGCCTTTCCGCACGCCTACGACGACCTGGCGCTCACCGCGCTCCGCTTCGTGGCCGAGCACGGGGGCCCCGACGCCGTCCGGGCCGTGGCCGAGCGGCAGCTGTCCGGGCTGGAGGAGCGGTGCTCCAGCGCCGTGGCGCAGGCGCAGGCCGCGTCGCCGGAGCCCGTCGACCGCGCTCAGGTGGTCGCCGCCGCGCTGACCACCGAGGGCTACGCCGCGATGGCGATGTCGCTGGCCGGCCCGGGGAGCGGCAGCGGCGGTCAGCTCTGCCAGCACCACTGCCCGGTGGCCCACGTCGCCGCCGAGTTCCCGCAGCTGTGCGAGGCTGAGACGGCGGTGATCAGCCGGCTGGTCGGCACCCACGTGCAGCGACTGGCCACCATCGCCCACGGCGACGGGATCTGCACCACCCACATACCGGCCCAGCTCGTCCCGGCGCAGCGCGCACCGGGTCGGGTCTCGGCCCACGGCGGCGGGAACAAAGCCGACCTGCCACACCCTGTACCTGCTGATCGCGTCCCGGCTCCGGCCACCGACGCCAGCACTCGCAGCACCCCCTCGATCGACCGGGAGAGGACCCCCGCATGACCACCACGCAGCCGGTGCCCAGCGCGCCGATGACGCAGGACGAGACGATCGATGCGCTCGGCCGCTACAAGTACGGCTGGGCCGACGCCGACGTCGCCGGTGCCTCCGCCACCCGTGGCATCAACGAGGACGTCGTCCGAGACATCTCGCGCCGCAAGAACGAGCCCGAGTGGATGCTCGAGCGCCGGCTCAAGGCGCTGAAGATCTTCGGCAAGAAGCCGATGCCCGACTGGGGCTCGGACCTCTCCGGGATCGACTTCCAGAACATCAAGTACTTCGTCCGGTCCACCGAGGCCCAGGCCACCACCTGGGACGAGCTGCCCGACGACATCAAGAACACCTACGACAAGCTGGGCATCCCGGAGGCGGAGAAGCAGCGGCTGGTCTCCGGTGTCGCGGCCCAGTACGAGTCCGAGGTCGTCTACCACAAGATCCGTGAGGACCTCGAGGAGCAGGGCGTCCTGTTCCTGGACACCGACACGGCGCTGCGCGAGCACCCGGACCTGTTCCGCGAGTACTTCGGTTCGGTCATCCCCTCCGGTGACAACAAGTTCGCCGCGCTGAACACGGCCGTGTGGTCGGGTGGCTCGTTCATCTACGTGCCCAAGAACGTCCAGGTCGAGATCCCGCTGCAGGCCTACTTCCGGATCAACACCGAGAACATGGGCCAGTTCGAGCGGACCCTCATGATCATCGACGAGGGCGCCTACGTGCACTACGTCGAGGGCTGCACCGCGCCGATCTACAAGACCGACTCGCTGCACTCCGCGGTCGTCGAGATCATCGTGAAGAAGAACGCGCGTTGCCGGTACACGACCATCCAGAACTGGTCGAACAACGTCTACAACCTGGTCACCAAGCGGGCCGTGGCCCACGAGGGCGCGACCATGGAGTGGGTCGACGGCAACATCGGCTCCAAGGTGACGATGAAGTACCCGGCCGTGTGGATGACCGGTGAGCACGCCAAGGGCGAGGTCATGTCCATCGCCTTCGCCGGCGAGGGCCAGCACCAGGACGCCGGCGCCAAGATGGTGCACGCCGCGCCGCACACCTCCTCGACCATCGTGTCGAAGTCGGTGGCCCGGGGCGGTGGCCGCACCTCCTACCGCGGGCTGGTGCAGGTCGACGAGGGCGCCTACGGCTCCAAGTCGACGGTGAAGTGCGACGCGCTGCTGGTCGACACGATCAGCCGGTCGGACACCTACCCCTACGTCGACGTCCGCGAGGACGACGTCGCGATGGGCCACGAGGCCACCGTCTCCCGGGTCAGCGACGACCAGCTGTTCTACCTGATGAGCCGTGGGCTCTCCGAGGACGAGGCGATGGCGATGGTCGTGCGCGGCTTCGTCGAGCCGATCGCCCGGGAGCTGCCGATGGAGTACGCCCTCGAGCTCAACCGCCTGATCGAGCTGCAGATGGAAGGTGCCGTCGGCTGATGTCGGCTCCACAGAACACCGGTACTGACGACCAGACCACCCTGACCACGGAGTCGGCCACCCTCGCCGGGGAGCTCTTTGCCCCCGGCGTGGGCGCCCAGGCCGGGCCGCCGACCACCCCGGCGGCCGGCACCGGCACCGCCGGCGACGTCCCCCCGGGGTCGCACTCGCACGGCGGGCCGGCCCCGACCGGATCGCCGGCCGAGCGGTTCACCTCGGTCGACCCCGACGCCTTCCCCCGGCCCACCGGCCGGGAGGAGGAGTGGCGCTTCACCCCGATGCGCCGCGTGCGCGCGCTGCTGGACGGCGCCCCGTCGGAGGCGTCCCTGCAGTGGGACACAGACCTGCCCGAGGGCGTCGAGCTGTCCTCCGTGCCGGCCGACGACCCGCTGCTCAAGGGTCTGCCCGAGCCGGTCGACCGGCTCGCCGCGCTCACCCGCCAGCACAGCGGGAACGCCACCGTCGTCCGGATCGCCAAGGACGCCGTGCTGGACCGCCCGGTGCGGCTGGGCCTGTCCGGCACCGGCGGCGAGGACGTCGTCTGGGGTCAGCTCGTCATCGAGGTCGGGCAGTTCGCCCAGGCCACGGTCGTGCTGGACCACAGCGGACTGGCCAAGTACTCCGGCGGGGTCGCCTTCCTGCTCGGCGACGGCGCGCAGCTGACCGTCGTCTCGGTGCAGGAGTGGGCCCCCGGTGCGGTGCACGGCGGGCAGTTCGACGCCGTCGTCGGCCGGGACGCCACCCTCAAGCAGGTCGTGGTCACCCTGGGCGGCGACCTCGTCCGGCTGGTCAGCAACGTGCAGTACGCCGGCCCCGGCGGCTCGGTCGACCTGTACGGCCTGTACTTCGCCGACGAGACCCAGCACCAGGAGCACCGGCTCTGGGTCGACCACGGCACGCCCAACTGCCGCAGCAACGTCGTCTACAAGGGCGCGCTGCAGGGCGAGCAGGCACACAGCGTGTGGGTCGGCGACGTGCGGATCCGCCCGGCGGCCACCGGCACCGACACCTACGAGCTCAACCGCAACCTGGTCCTCACCGACGGGGCGCGGGCGGACTCGGTGCCCAACCTGGAGATCGAGACCGGCGAGATCGTCGGTGCCGGGCATGCCAGCGCCACCGGCCGGTTCGACGACGAGCAGCTGTTCTACCTCTGCTCGCGTGGCATCGACGCCGAGACCGCGCGGCGCCTGGTCGTCCGCGGGTTCTTCGCCGACGTCGTCCAGCACATCGGGATCCCCGAGCTGCAGGACCGGCTGATGACCTCGATCGAGCGTCGGCTGGGTGCGCTGCCGGAGCTCGACGAGCAGCCGGTCGAGGTCGGCTGATGGCCTTCGAGCGCGTCTGCGCCCGCTCGGAGGTGCCCGAGGACGGTGCGCTGCGGGTCGAGCTCGCGGACGTGGACGTCGCGGTCGTGGACTTCGACGGCGAGCTCTACGCCCTCCAGGACGTCTGCTCGCACGCGGACTTCCCGCTCACCGACGGCGACGTCGACGAGGTCGACGGCGCCCCGACGATCGAGTGCGCACTGCACGGGTCCTGCTTCGACCTGCGCACCGGCGCCCCCACCAACCTCCCGGCCAACAAGCCGGTCCCCGTCTACCCGGTCCGGGTCGAGGGTGACGACGTCCTGGTCGACGTCGACGCCCCTCTCGCGGCCAGCACGAACTGAGGAGCGACATCGTGACCAGCCCCACCGCGACCCCGACCGCCACCGGCCTGCAGGCCGGCAGCGTGCTGGAGATCCGCGACCTGCACGTGACCGTCGGCGAGGGTGCCGAGGCCAAGGAGATCCTCCGCGGCGTCGACCTGACCGTCCGCGGCGGCGAGACCCACGCGATCATGGGCCCCAACGGGTCGGGCAAGTCGACCCTGGCCTACTCGATCGCCGGGCACCCGAAGTACACGATCACCGGCGGCACGGTGACCCTCGACGGCGAGGACGTCCTCGCGATGACCGTCGACGAGCGCGCCCGCGCCGGCATGTTCCTGGCCATGCAGTACCCGGTCGAGGTGCCCGGTGTGTCGGTGTCGAACTTCCTGCGCACCGCGGCCACCGCGGTGACCGGCGAGGCGCCGAAGCTGCGCACCTGGGTCAAGGACGTGCGCACCGAGATGACGGCCCTGGAGATGGACGCCGCCTTCGCCGAGCGCAACGTCAACGAGGGCTTCTCCGGCGGTGAGAAGAAGCGCCACGAGATCCTGCAGATGCGCCTGCTCAAGCCCAAGGTCGCGATCCTCGACGAGACCGACTCCGGCCTGGACGTCGACGCGCTGCGGATCGTCTCCGAGGGCGTCAACCGGGCCAAGGCCGAGAGCCCGGTCGGCGTCCTGCTGATCACGCACTACACGCGGATCCTCAAGTACATCAAGCCGGACTTCGTGCACGTCTTCGTCGCCGGCCGGGTCGTCGACGAGGGTGGCCCGGAGCTCGCGCAGAAGCTCGAGGACGAGGGCTACGCCGCCTACGTCAAGGACTCCAACGAGCAGGCCGCAGCGGAGGCGCAGCAGGCATGACCGCGACCGTCTCGCGTCCTGCCGGGGCGCCTGTCCTGCCGCTGGACGTCGAGGCGATCCGGGCGGACTTCCCGATCCTGTCCCGCACCGTGCGGGACGGGCGTCGGCTGGTCTACCTCGACTCCGGTGCCACCTCGCAGAAGCCGACCAGCGTCCTGGACGCCGAGCGGTACTTCTACGAGAACTACAACGCCGCCCCGCACCGCGGTGCCCACCAGCTCGCCGAGGAGGCCACCGCCGCCTACGAGTCGGCCCGGGCCACCATCGGCGCGTTCATCGGGGCGCCGGAGAACGAGGTCGTCTTCACCCGCAACAGCACCGAGGCGATCAACCTGGTCGCCTACGCGCTGAGCAACGCGGCGACGGCCAAGGAGCCGGAGTTCCGCCGGTACGCCGTCGGTCAGGGCGACGAGATCGTCGTGACCGAGATGGAGCACCACGCCAACCTGCTGCCCTGGCAGCAGCTGTGCGAGCGGACGGGTGCGACCCTGCGCTGGCTCGGGCTCACCGACGACGGCCGGCTGGACCTGTCCGACCTGGCGACCGTGGTCAACGAGCGCACCAAGCTCGTCGCGGTGACCCAGCAGTCGAACATCCTGGGCACGATCAACCCGCTGGGCGAGATCACCGCCCGGGCCCGGGAGGTCGGCGCCCTGGTGCTGGTCGACGGCGCGCAGTCGGTGCCGCACCAGCCGGTCGACGTCACCACGCTGGGCGCGGACTTCCTGGTGTTCTCCGGGCACAAGATGCTCGGGCCCACCGGGGTCGGCGTGCTGTGGGGCCGGTACGAGGTGCTCGACGCGCTGCCGCCGTTCCTCACCGGCGGCTCGATGATCGAGGTCGTGCGGATGGAGCGCAGCACCTTCATGCCCCCGCCGCAGCGCTTCGAGGCCGGCGTCCCGATGACCGCGCAGGTGATCGGGCTCGGCGCGGCCGTGGAGTACCTGCAGCGGCTGGGCATGGACAACGTGCTGGCCCACGAGGAGGCGCTCACCGCCTACGCCCTCGAGCAGCTGCAGGCGATCCCCGGCGTGACCGTGATCGGCCCGCCGGACACGGTGGCGCGCGGCGGGGCGATCAGCTTCACCGTCGAGGGCATCCACCCGCACGACGTCGGTCAGGTGCTCGACGACCTGGGCATCGCCGTCCGGGTCGGGCACCACTGCGCCTGGCCGGTGGTGCGCCGCTACGGCGTCCCGGCCACCACGCGGGCCACGTTCTACGTGCACACCGGCTACGACGACGTCGACGCGCTCGTCGACGGCGTGCGGGAAGCCCAGCGCTTCTTCGGCGTTGCACCCTCTGACAGCGAGGGAGCGACGAACTGATGCAGCTGCAGTCGATGTACCAGGACATCATCCTGGACCACTACCGGAACCCCCACGGTCGCGGACTCCGCGACCCGTTCGAGGCCGAGGTGCACCACGTCAACCCGACGTGCGGTGACGAGGTGACCCTGCGGGTGCACCTCGAGACCGACGCGGCCGGCGAGTCGATCTTGTCTGATGTCTCCTACGAGGGGATGGGCTGCTCGATCAGCCAGGCCTCGGTGTCGGCGATGTACGACCTGGTGCTCGGCAGGAGCGTCACCGACGCGCTGCAGACCGGCGAGCAGTTCATGACGCTGATGCAGAGCAAGGGCGACGCGGCCGTGGCCGAGCAGCTCGAGGACGAGCTGGAGGACGCCGTGGCGTTCGCCGGCGTCTCCAAGTACCCGGCACGGGTCAAGTGCGCACTGATGAGCTGGATGGCGTTGAAGGACGCGAGCGCCCGCGCGCTGTCCGCCACCCCGACGGGAGAGACCGCATGAGCGAGAGCACCCCTGAGACGACGACCCCGGACGCCGGCATCTTCGGCGGCAAGTCGGCCCTGCTCGAGGACGTCGAGGAGGCGATGCGCGACGTCGTCGACCCCGAGCTCGGCGTCAACGTCGTCGACCTCGGCCTGGTCTACGGCCTGGACGTCGACACCGAGGCCAACGTGGCGATCATCGACATGACGCTGACCTCGGCGGCCTGCCCGCTGACCGACGTGATCGAGGACCAGGCCCGCCAGGCCCTCACCGGCGGCCCCGGCCCCGGCCTGGTCGACGACATCCGGATCAACTGGGTCTGGATGCCGCCGTGGGGCCCGGACAAGATCACCGACGACGGCCGCGAGCAGCTGCGGGCCCTCGGCTTCCGGGTGTAGTGGCCTCGTCGCAGGGGCCCGCGCCGAGCTTGCGAGGCGTGGGGGGCGACGAGGTCCTTCAACTCCTGAGCCGGTTGGCCGTGGGGGAGACCCCGCCGGCCGACGCCAGCGTGACCACGGTGCCCGCACCTGCCCTCCTCGACGGACGGCGGGTGCGGGCACTCGTCGTGGGTGGGACCGGCTGGCACGTGGTCGCCGCCGACGTCGACCCGGCCTGGGTGGCCGCGCAGGTGGCGCACCAGCCGATCGAGGCGCCTCTCGGAGCGCGCTTCCTGTCCACGCTCGCCGACCGGGTCGGCGGCGAGCCCGGCGTGCTCGACGCCCTGCTGGTCGCCCCGCCCGCGCCGGCCGCCCCGGGACTGGAGCTGGTCGGGACCGGGCCGGGAGAGCACCCGCGGGTGCGGCGGGCGCTGGCCCACCGCACCGACGTCCGGGTCTGGACGACGCCCGACGGGACCGCCCTGCTGGTCCTCGGGCGGGGTGTCTGCGGCCGCTGGGAGGCCGGCGTGGAGGTCCAGCCGGCCGGCCGTGGCCGGGGTCTGGGCACCGCGCTGGCGGCGGCCGCCCCGGCACTCGTGCCCGGCGGCGAGCCGCTGTGGGCGCAGGTCGCCCCGGCCAACACCGCGTCGCTGCGGTCGTTCCTGACAGCCGGCTGGCGCCCGGTGGGCGCCGAGGTCGTCGTCGGCTGACCGGGGCTCAGACCGCCCGGTCCGGTGGCGGGTCGTCCAGGTGCAGGCCGGAGACGACGTAGAAGTCCCGGATGTGCTGGGACACCCGGTCCGAGGCGAGCGCCGGGTCGCCGGCCGCGATGGCGGCCACCACGGCACGGTGCTCGGCACGCAGGGTGTCCAGCAGCGCCGGCCAGTCCGCCACGTGCGGGACCGACCCCTGCACGTAGGTCTCGATCGACGACCGCAGCGACGCCATGATGGCACCGACCAGGGCGTTGCCGGACAGCTCGGCCATCGCGACGTGCAGCTGGGCGTCCAGCCGGAGGAAGTCGCGGACGTCCAGCGAGGGGTCGTCCATCCGGTCGAGCAGCGCCACGAGCCCGTCGAGGGGGCGGCCGGCCCGAGCGGCTCCCGCGACGGCCCAGGACTCGAGCAGCACCCGGGTCTCGACGACCTCGCTCACCGGGAACGCCTGGGTGGCCACGTGCAGGCGCAGCGCGGAGCTCAGCGGGGCGAGCGGCTCGGCGATGAGCACCGCGCCGGAGTCCGCGCCCGACCCCACGGCCCGCCGCACCACGCCCATCGCGGCCAGCACCTGCAGGGCCTCGCGCACCGAGCCACGCGAGACACCCAGCTGCTCGGCCAGTGCCCGCTCTCCGGGCAGCCGCATGCCGACGGTGAGCGAGCGGTCCTGCAGCTGCGCCTCGATGTGCTGGAGCACGGTCTCGGTGGTGCGCATCCCCGCAGCTTACGAGCGCCCGCCACGACCCAGGCTCCGCTGTGGTCGGACCACAAGGAGGTACCGTGGTCGGACCACACCCGCTCGTTCGGAGGCCGGATGCGCATCGCCCTGTTCACCACCTGCCTGGCCGACGCCGTCGTCCCGCGCGTCGCCACCGCGACGGCCACCCTGCTGACCCGGCTGGGGCACGAGGTGGTGGTCCCGCCGGAGCAGACCTGCTGCGGCCAGATGCACCTCAACACCGGCTACTGGCGCCTCGGCGCCCAGGTGGTGCGACACCACGTCGACGCCTTCGAGCAGGTCCTCGAGGAGTGCGACGCGGTGGTCGCGCCGTCCGGGTCCTGCGTCGGGTCGGTCCGCCACCAGCACGCCGCCGCGGCGCGCCGGCAGGGCGACTCCGCCACGGCCGCCCGGGCGGAGCTGCTGGCCGCCCGCACGTTCGAGCTGTCCGAGCTGCTGGTCGACGTCCTCGGGGTCACCGACGTCGGCGCGTGGTTCCCGCACCGGGTCACCTACCACCCGACCTGCCACTCGCTGCGGATGCTGCGGGTGGGCGACAAGCCGCTGCAGCTGTTGCGGGCGGTGGCCGACATCGACCTGGTCGAGCTGCCGCAGGCCGACGTCTGCTGCGGCTTCGGTGGCACCTTCGCGCTCAAGAACGAGGGGACCTCGGCCGCGATGCTCGCCGACAAGGTGGCCGCGGTCACCAGCACCGGCGCGCAGGTGTGCGCCGCCGGCGACTCCTCCTGCCTGATGCACATCGGGGGCGGGCTGAGCCGGCTGCAGACCGGCATCGGCACCCGGCACCTGGCCGAGGTCCTGGCCGCGACCCGCGAGGCGCCCCTGGTCCTCGACGCGGTGGGGGCGGGTGCCCGATGAGCACGTTCCTCGGCATGCCGACCGCCACCGGCGCGGTCCGCGGCGACCGGCCCTTCCCGGCGGCGGCCGCCGCCGGTCTGGCCGACGACCAGCTGCGGCGCAACCTCGCGCACGCGACCGGCACCATCCGCACCAAGCGGCTGGCCGCCGTCGCCGAGCTCGACGACTGGGAGCAGCTCCGACTGGCCGGCTCAGCGCTCAAGGCCGACACGATGGCCCGCCTGCCCCAGCTGCTCGAGCAGCTGGAGGCCGCGGTCGCCGCGCGCGGTGGCGTCGTCCACTGGGCGCGGGACGGCGAGGAGGCCAACCGGATCGTGACCGACCTGGTGCGCGCCGCCGGCGCGACCGAGGTGGTGAAGGTCAAGTCGATGGCCACCCAGGAGATCGGCCTCAACGAGCACCTGGAGGCCGAGGGCATCGCGGCGCTGGAGACCGACCTGGCCGAGCTGATCGTGCAGCTGGCCGGTGACCGGCCCAGCCACATCCTGGTGCCGGCGATCCACAAGAACCGGGCGGAGATCCGGGACGTCTTCCGGGAGTCGATGCCCGGGGCCCCCGCCGACCTCGGGGACGACCCCCGGGAGCTGGCGATGGCCGCCCGCGCCTACCTGCGCCGGCGCTTCCTGGAGGCGGGGGTGGCGATCAGCGGCGCCAACTTCGCCTGCGCGGACACCGGCACGCTCGCCGTGGTGGAGTCCGAGGGCAACGGCCGGATGTGCCTGACCCTGCCGCGGACGCTGATCACGGTGATGGGCATCGAGAAGGTGGTGCCGACGTTCGGCGACCTCGAGGTGTTCATGCAGCTGCTGCCGCGCAGCTCCACCGCCGAGCGGATGAACCCCTACACCTCGCTGTGGACCGGGGTGACCCCGGGTGACGGCCCCCAGGAATTCCACCTGGTGCTGCTGGACAACGGCCGCAGCCGGGTGCTCGCCGACCCCGAGGGCAGGTCGGCGCTGCACTGCATCCGCTGCAGCGCGTGCCTCAACGTCTGCCCCGTGTACGAGCGGGTCGGCGGGCACGCCTACGGCTCGGTGTACCCCGGCCCCATCGGGGCGGTGCTCTCCCCGCAGCTCACCGGGATGACCGGGGGCAAGGACCCGAACTCGACCCTGCCGTTCGCCTCCACGCTGTGCGGCGCGTGCTTCGACGCCTGTCCGGTGCGGATCGACATCCCCACCATGCTGGTGAAGCTGCGGGCCGACGCGGTCGAGGCGGCCGAGGCGGACCGCACGGTGCCCAGCGGCCAGGACGTCGCCATGGCGGCGGCCGCGTGGGCGATGACCGACGCCCGGCGGTGGTCCCGGCTGATCAGCGGCGGCCGGCTGCTGGCCTGGCGCCGGCGGGGCTTCCGGCGGCTGCCCTGGCCGGGCTCGGTCTGGACCCGCAGCCGCGACCTGCCGGCGCTGCCCAGCCGCACGTTCCGGCAGCTGTGGCGGCGGCGGCCCGGCGCGGGGGAGGGGCGGTGAGCGCCCGCGAGGAGGTGCTGGCCGCGGTCCGCCGCGCGGTGGGCCCGGACCCGGCGCCGGTCGCCGTCCCCCGGGCCTACGAGCGCGCGCCGCTGACCGGACCGGCCGACGCCGACCGGTTCGTCGCCGCGGTGGAGGAGTACGCGGCGACCGTGCACCGGGTGCCGGCCGGCACGACCGAGGCCGAGCTGTCCGCGCTGGTGGACCGGCTGGTCGCCGGGCGGCCGGCGGTCGTGCCGCACGACCTGCCGGCGCACCTGCGCCCGTCCGGGGACGTCCGGGTGGACTCACCCGACGCGCCGCTGGCGGTCGCCGAGCTCGACCGGGTGCACACCGTGGTCACCCTCGGCCGGCTGGGCATCGCCGTGACCGGCTCGGTCGTGCTGGACGCCGGGCCGGGGCAGGGCCGCCGCGCGGTGACCCTGGTGCCCGACCACCACGTGTGCGTCCTGACCGTCGGCCAGCTGGTCGACACGGTGCCCCAGGCGTTCGCCGCGCTGGACCCGGTACGCCCGCTGACGGTCATCAGCGGGCCGAGCGCGACCAGCGACATCGAGCTGGACCGGGTGGAGGGCGTGCACGGCCCGCGCACGCTGGACGTCGTCCTCGTGGGGTGACGACCGACACGTGACGGCGGACACGGCCTGGTTGTCAGCTGGGTCACAGCGTCCGCTACGGTGTGGTCGGACCACTGAGGTCCGACCACACCGCGCGCACCATCGACGAGGCGACGCGCTCGACAGAATGGTCCCTGTTCATGAGCGACGGCATCCTGCTGCTGCACACCGCCATCACGATCGTGGGCGTCATCGTCCTGATCGTCGCGCTGAAGGTGCACCCGGTGTACGCCCTGCTGGGCGGCATCCTCTACCTCGGCATCGCCTCGGGCCTCGGGCTGGACGGCACGGTCACCACGCTGAGCACCGGCTTCGGCGAGATCCTCGCCGAGATCGGCCTGCTCATCGCCTTCGGCATCACGCTGGGGACGACGATGTCCGAGCTCGGGGTGATCGACCGGATCGTCCGCGGCCTGCTGCGCATGTTCGGCCCCCGGCGGTCGCCGTACGCACTCGGCGTCACCGTGGGCACCGCGCTGCAGGCGATCTTCGCCGACGTCATGCTCGTGGTGACCGCGCCGATCGCCCGCGGCATGGCCCGGGAGATCGGCCCGAAGGGCATCCCGCGGATCGCGTCCGCGCTGGTCACCGGCATCCTCGTGGGGCTGACGATGATGATCCCCAGCGTCGGGTCGCTGGCGCTGGCCGGCGTCATCGACATCCCGCTGTGGCGCTACCTGCTCTTCGGCACGGTGGCCGGTGTGGTCACCATCGTGGTGACCATCGCGATCGTGCACCTGCTGGTCGACCGCACCCGCTTCTGGGACGCGGCCACCGACGAGG
Organism: uncultured Modestobacter sp.; assembly: GCF_947486615.1. Lineage (GTDB taxonomy): Bacteria > Actinomycetota > Actinomycetes > Mycobacteriales > Geodermatophilaceae > Modestobacter. Next base: position 661,510 of record NZ_CANKUD010000001.1, on the reverse strand, counting down.
ACCGGGAGACCTTCGACCGGCTGGACGGCATCGGCGCCGCAGGGGACGACGCGGACACTGCCGGTACCGGCGTCACGCCAGCCGGCGGGGCGGCGCAGGGCGGGACGGCGCATGGCCGCGCCGCCGTGGCCACCGCGCCGGCCGACACGGAGACCGGGCAGCGCCGCGCCCCGATCGCGCTGGCCGTGTCGCCGGTCGCCGTCTCGTTGGTGCTGATCGCCGCCGGGTCGCTCAGCGACGTGTTCGGCGTCGAGAACGCGCTGCTGGCCTTCCTCTCCGAGCCGACGATCGCGCTGCTCATCGGTTCCTTCGCCGCCGTCGCGCTCACCCAGGTCTACCGCGGCCAGTCCGGCGTCAAGCGGGCGCTGGACCGCTCGTTCAGCAACCTCGGTGAGGTGCTGCTGCTCACCGGGCTGGGCGGCTCGCTGGCCGGGCTCGTCCGGGCGACCGGGCTGGGCGACGTGCTCGGTGAGTTCTTCGAGAGCAGTGCCGGCCCGCCGATCCTGCTGGCGTGGCTGATCGCCGTCGTGCTGCACGTGGCGATCGGCTCGGTCAGCGTCGCGGCGATCACCGCCGCCGGCATCCTCGGCCCGGTGGCCGCGGGCGCCGGCATCGACCCGGTGCTCATCGCGCTGGCCGCGGCCTCCGGTTCGCTGTTCCTGATGACGGTGCACAGCAACTTCTTCTGGATGGCCAAGAACCTGCTCGGCCAGACGACCAAGGGGGCGGTGAAGGTGGTCGGTACCTCGACCACGGTGGCCTCGGTGGTGGGTCTCGGCGTCGTGCTCCTGCTGAGCCTGGTGCTCTGATCTCTGGTCTGCTGGACCTGACCTGCCGTACCTGATCCGTCCCACCCGACCCGGTGGGCCCGTGCGCCGGGGGCTGCCCGCGGCCCCCGCACGACCGACACGCACCACAGGAGGAGAGACGATGACCGAGCTCGCACCGGCTCCGTCCGAGCCCGCTGAGCCACCCCTGGCCGGAGTCACCGTGGTGGAGGTGGGCGCGTTCATCGCCGCTCCCTGGGCGACCATGCACCTGGCCGACCTCGGCGCGCGGGTGATCAAGGTGGAGACCCCCGGCACCGGTGACTTCGTCCGGGGGAACGCGCCGTTCGTGAACGGCGAGAGCTCGCCGTTCCTGCGGCTGAACCGGAACAAGGAGTCCGTCGAGCTGGACCTCAAGTCCGAGCAGGGCCGGGCGGCCTTCCTCGAGCTGATCGGGCAGGCCGACGTCCTGGTGGAGAACCTGCGCCCCGGGGCCATGCGCCGGCTGGGCCTGGGCTACGAGGACCTGGCCGCCGACCACCCGCGGCTGGTCTACGCGTCGGCGTCCGGGTGGGGGCAGGACGGCCCGCTGGCCCAGCAGCCCGGGCTGGACATCATGGCCCAGGCGAGGTCGGGGCTGATGAGCATCACCGGCTTCCCGGACTCCGGCCCGGCCAAGGTGGGCGTGCCGGTCTGCGACCTGGTCAGCGCGCTGTACGTCGCGCTCGGGGTGACCGCGGCGCTGCGCGAGCGGGACCGCTCCGGGCGCGGCCAGCACCTGGACGTCTCGCTGTTCGAGTCCGGTGTCTCACTGGCCGTCTGGGAGGCCGGCCGGTACTTCGGCGACGGGACGGTGCCCGAGCGGCAGGGTGCGGCGCACCAGTCGCAGGCGCCCTACCAGGCGGTGGTCACCGCCGACGGCTACGTCACGATCGGGGCCAACACCCCCAACCTGTGGCAGCGGTTCTGCACCGCGCTCGGGCTCGACGAGCTCGTCGAGGACCCGCGGTTCGCCGACAACAGCGCCCGCATGCAGCACCGGCCGGAGCTGATCGAGGCGATCGAGGCGGTCACCTCGACGCGCACCAGCGGCGAGGTGATCGCCGTCCTGCAGGAGGCGGGGGTGCCCTGCGCCCCCATCCAGACCTACGACGAGGTCTTCACCGACGAGGCGCTCACCGCCCGCGACTTCCTCTGGGATGCCGACCACCCGACCGTGGGGCCGGTGCGCCAGCTGGGGTCGCCTATGCGGTTCTCCCGGACGCCGACCCGGCGGGGGAACGCCGGGCCACCGCTGGGGTCGTCCCCGGCCCAGCCGGCGATCGGGGGCGCGCAGTGAGCGAGGACCTGCACATCGAGGTCGACGGCCCGGTGCTGTCGGTCACCTTCGACCGGCCGGCGCAGCGCAACGCGATGACCTTCGGGATGTACCAGGGGCTGGTCGAGGCCTGCGAGCGGGCCGATGCCGACGACGCCGTCCGGGTGGTGGTGCTGCGCGGCGCGGGCGGCAAGGCGTTCGTCGCGGGCACCGACATCGCCCAGTTCGCCGGCTTCGACGGGCCGCGGGGGGTCGCCTACGAGGCCGAGATCGACGCGACGATCGGCCGCCTGCTGGCCGTGACCGTGCCGGTGGTCGCGGCGATCGACGGGTTCTGCATCGGCGGGGGGCTGGCCATCGCCGCGGCCGCCGACATCCGGGTCGCCCACCCGACCGCGACGTTCGGCTACCCGATCGCCCGGACGCTGGGGAACACGCTGTCCGCGGCGAGCTTCGCGCTCACCGTGCGGCACTTCGGGCACGCCCGGACGGTGGACATGCTGATGTCCGCGCGGCTGCTGGACGTCGAGGAGGCGCGCGCCGCGGGCTTCGTGTCCCGGGTGACCGAGGACGTCACCGGCGCCACGGCCGAGCTCGTCGAGCGGCTGCTGGCGAACGCACCGCTGACCCAGTGGGCGGCGAAGGAGACCCTGCGCCGGCTGCACGCGTCGGCCGGCGCGGTCGACGCCGCCGACGTGCTGGACCGGGTCTACGGCTCCGCGGACTTCGCCGCGGGCGTGGCGTCGTTCACCTCCCGCCAGCGGGCGGCCTGGACCGGTCGCTGACCACCGGCCGGCGGGTTCCGACGAGGCGCCCGCCGGCCGGTACAGCGACTGCAACGACCGCGGATCAGCGCAGGTCGGCGACGCGGGCGAAGGCGGCCCGGGCTCGCTCGCGCCGCTCCTCGTAGACCGCGCCGACCAGCAGCAGGACGATCCCCGCGGTGGCCACCGCGAGCAGACCGGGCAGCGGGAGGTACACGGTGAGCCGGCCGACGGCGGCCGCGGCGAGGGCGACGGCCCCGACCACGAGCGGTGCCTGCACCTCCCAGCGGGCGCCGGCGGTGGCGACCGCCGTGGCGGCGACGAGCAGCAGCACCAGCCGGGTGAGCTCGGGCTCGGTGGCGGCGAGCCAGGTCGACGGGGCGAAGGCGACGACCAGCCCCGGACCCCAGGCCGGCCAGGAGGCGCCGGTGGCCAGCCGGCGTCCTGAGTACAGCCACAGCACGACCGCGGTCGGCAGGGTGTAGGCCTCCGGCACCTCGGCCCCGGCGGACCCGGCGGCCAGCCAGGCCGCCAGCACCAGGGCCACGCACCCGCCGGCGCGGGACGGCGCCCGGCCGGTGACGGTGCCGTGGCCGAGGAACGCCGCGCCCACCACGGCCAGGCCCGCGGCGAGCCCGGAGGCATCGCCGGTCTGCGCGAGGTGCGCGAGCCCGGGTCCGGCAACGGCCGCCGCGGTCCACACCAGGGGCACCTCGGTGCGGTGCCGGCGCAACGCGGTGGCCCCGGCCACGGCGAGCACGCAGAGCAGGACGAGCAGCGGACCGGCCCACCCGGGGAAGAGCGCGCCGTCGGCCTCGGCGAACAGCACCGCCGCGGCGAGGCAGACCACCGCGACCGGCAGCGCGCCGGGCCGGTCGGCCGGCTGCCGGGCGGCCACCACCACCGCCGGGACGGCCGCCGCCGCGAGCAGCGCCGCCAGCGCCGACCAGTGCCCCGTGCCGAAGAGCTGGACGACGGCGAGGCCGGTGAGCACCGCTGCGGTGGTCAGCCCGGCCGGGCGGAGGAGAGCGGTGGGCGCGGGGGAGGCCACCGTGCCGACCACCGTGGCCAGCGCCAGCCCCAGGTAGCCGCTGGTCATCACGCCCACCGGCCCCGCGGTCTGCAGCACCCCGGACACCGCCGCGCCGGCCACCGCGCCGGCCAGCACCGGGACCACGGCCCGGTGACCGAGCAGCGGCCGCAGCTGCCGGCGCAGTCGCAGGGCCAGCAGCCCGCCCGCGGCGAGCAGCATCAGCGAACCGTCGAGCAGGGCGGCGCCCGTCGACTCCGTCGTCCAGACCAGGGCGGCGCCCTCCACGACGCCGGTCGTCCACCAGGCGGCGGTGGTCACCAGGGCCACCGGGGCCGCGGCCCGGCGGACGGCGAGGGTGACCGCCAAGCCCACGACGGCGGTGCCGAGCACGACGGCAGCGTGCGGGGACAGCGACAGGCCCGAGCCGGTCAGGCCGCTGAGCACCGCGCACTGCAGGGCGCCCCAGGCGGCGACCGGCCAGGTCAGGGTGGTGCGCGCGATCAGCGCGAGCACGGTGAACACCGGGGCCAGCAGGGCGAGCAGCACCGCGGACGCACCGCCGTCGCCGGCCGACCAGGCGCCCACTGCGGCCAGCACCACGGCGGCCGAGGCGAGCGCCTCCTCACTGCTGCGCAGGCCACGGCGGGCGGCGCGGAGCGACGCGGCGGTGGCGGCGGTGGTCAGCAGGGTCACCACCAGCAGGCCCGCCGTGGAGCCCGCGTCGGTCAGCGACGCGGCACCGGCAGCGACCACCGCGACCACGCCGGCACCGAGCAGCACCTGCTGGGGCGCCACGTCCGGGACACCGGTCTCCGCCGGTGCCGGGGGTGGCTGCACCGGGCGGCCCAGCGGCGGCGGGTAGTCGACCTCGGGTGTCGGCACGGTGGTCCTCCTCCCGGCTGGCGGTTGCTCCCCGTCACGCTACGGGCGGGGGCGGACGCCCGCGGGATGGGCGGCGATGACCGGGGCGGCGGGGGGATGACGTGGAGGTCACCCGGGAAAGGGGTCGGAGGATCGCCGTCGAGCGCCTATCCTGGGACCAGTGATCACGACGACCGGCCTCGAACTGCGCGCCGGCTCCCGGATCCTCATCAGCGACGCCGATCTGCGGGTCCAGCCCGGTGACCGCATCGGGCTGGTCGGGCGCAACGGTGCCGGCAAGACCACCACCCTCACCACCCTGGCCGGCGAGCGCGTGCCGCACGCCGGCAAGGTCGAGGTGAGCGGCGAGCTCGGCTACCTGCCGCAGGACCCGCGCAGCGGCGACCTCGACATCACCGCCAGCGACCGGGTGCTGTCCGGCCGCGGGCTCGACGTCCTCAAGGCGCAGCTCACCAAGGCCCAGGTCGCGATGGCCGAGCCGGCCGACGACGCCGCGATGGACCGCGCCGTGCGGCAGTACGGCCGGCTGGAGGACCAGTTCGCCGCGCTCGGTGGGTACGCCGCGGAGAGCGACGCCGCCCGGATCTGCACCAACCTCGGTCTGCCCGACCGGGTGCTGCAGCAGCCGCTGCGCACCCTCTCCGGTGGCCAGCGCCGCCGCGTCGAGCTCGCCCGGATCCTCTTCTCCGACGCCGACACCCTGCTGCTCGACGAGCCCACCAACCACCTGGACGCCGACTCGATCACGTGGCTGCGGGGCTTCCTCTCCAGCCACCGCGCCGGGCTGATCGTGATCAGCCACGACGTCGAGCTGCTGGAGGCCGTGGTCAACAAGGTGTGGCACCTGGACGCCAACCGGGCCACCGTCGACGTCTACAACCTCGGCTGGAAGCGGTACCTGGACGCCCGGGAGACCGACGAGCGCCGCCGTCGCTCCGAGCGGGCCAACGCCGAGAAGAAGATCGACGCCCTCACCGCGCAGGCCGACAAGATGCGCGCCAAGGCCACCAAGGCCAAGGCCGCGCAGAGCATGGACAAGCGGGCGCAGCGGCTGGCCGCGGGCCTGGCCGACGTCCGGGTGCAGGACAAGGTCGCCAAGCTCCGCTTCCCGACCCCGGCGCCGTGCGGCCGCACCCCGCTCACCGCGGAGGGGCTGTCCAAGAGCTACGGGTCGCTGGAGATCTTCACCGGCGTCGACCTGGCCATCGACAAGGGCACCCGGGTCGTCGTCCTGGGGTTCAACGGCGCGGGCAAGACGACGCTGCTGCGGATGCTCGCCGGCACCGAGACCCCGGACACCGGTGAGGTGAAGGCCGGGCACGGGCTGCGGGTGGGCTACTACGCCCAGGAGCACGAGACGCTGGACATGGACCGCTCGCTGCTGGAGAACATGCGCTCGGCGGCCCCGGACAGCACCGACACCGAGCTGCGCCGGATCCTGGGCGCGTTCCTCTTCTCCGGGGAGACCGTCGACCAGCGCACCGGCACCCTCTCCGGCGGTGAGCGCACCCGGCTGGCGATGGCCACGCTGGTCATCTCCGGGGCGAACGTGCTGCTGCTCGACGAGCCGACCAACAACCTCGACCCGGCCAGCCGGGAACAGGTGCTCGAGGCGCTGCGCACCTACCAGGGCGCGATCGTGCTGGTCACCCACGACGAGGGGGCGGTCACCGCCCTCGACCCGGACAAGGTGATCATCCTGCCCGACGGCACCGAGGACACCTGGAGCGCCGACTTCGCCGACCTCGTCTCGCTCGCCTGATCCCCCGATCGGCCGCGCACGTCCGAGTTGCGGTGGCCGCGCCCCGGAACCTGGGTGATCATGGCCAGCAGGACGCCGAGGTCACCGGGACAGCGGCGCCGGGGGATCAGCGGGCAACCGTCGGCGACAGTCGGTGGGACCCCTGACACGGAGGGGAGTCATGGCCGACTCGAGCACTGCGGACCTGAGCAAGGGCAAGCGGATCACCGGTGACGACCGGTCGTCGTTGGCAGGCGAACTGCGGGAGCGGTACGACAACGGCGAGAGCATCCGCTCGCTGGCCACCTCGACCAACCGCTCCTACGGGTTCGTCCACCGTCTGCTGTCGGAGTCGGGTGCCACGCTGCGCGGGCGGGGTGGAGCGAACCGGAACGCCAAGAAGTCTGCGTGACCGACCAGTACGACGGGTGGGTGAGGACGGCGCGGGACGGCGCCGTCCTCACCGTCACCCTCGATCGGGCCGACCAGCTCAACGCGCAGACGCCGGCGACCTGGGCGGCGCTCCGCGCGGTCGGTGAGTCGCTGGACGCCGGCGTACGGGTCGTCGTGGTGCGGGGGGAGGGCCGGGCGTTCTCCGCCGGCCTGGACCGCACGCTGTTCAGCACCGAACCCGGGGTCGACGGCGGGCTCGGGCAGCTCGGTGCGCTGCCCCCCGAGCTCGCCCAGGAGCGCATCCGCGGCTACCAGGCCGGGTTCCGCTGGCTCCGGTCGCCGGGGATCGTCTCGGTCGCCGCCGTCCAGGGCCACGCGATCGGCGCCGGCGCGCAGCTGGCCCTCGCCTGCGACCTGCGGGTGTTCACCGAGGACGCGCAGCTACGGCTGCCGGAGACGACGCTGGGCCTGGTGCCCGACCTGACCGGCACCAGCACCCTGGTCCAGCTGGTCGGCTACAGCCGGGCGGTGGAGATCTGCCTGACCGGCCGGGCGGTGGGTGCGGCCGAGGCGGTGTCGACCGGGCTGGCCAACGTCGCCGTCCCGGCCGACCAGCTGGACGCCACGGTCGCTGACCTGACCGCGGCACTGCTCGGCCCGGACGCCGACGCCAGCAGGGAGACCCTGGCGCTGCTCCGCTCGGCCGTGCGCAACGGCCCCGACGTGCAGGACGCCGCCGAGCGGGCGGCCCAGGTGCGCCGGCTGGCCGCGCTCGCCGACCGCTGAGGAACAACCCCCGCCGCCCCCGGGTTCTGCACGCCGTGACGGCGCGGACTGCGGGAAGGTGGTGAGCCGGTGGACGGCTCGATGACCTCCATGGCCGCGATGCGGTCGTTCAGCCGCGACTCCTCGGTCACCGCCCGGGAGATCCCCAAGGGCACGGTGCGCCGGATCCTCGGCATCGCCGGGCCCTACCGGCGTGAGCTCACCGGCTTCCTGTCGCTGGTGGTCTTCTCCTCGGTGATCGGGGTGGTCACGCCGCTGCTGGCCGGGGACATCGTCAACCGGATCGCCGGGCTGGAGGGCACCGCCGGCGGCATCGTCCGGATCGCGCTGTTCATCGCCGGCCTGGCCGTGCTCGACGCCGCCAGCTCACTAGCCCAGCGCTGGTACTCGGCGAAGATCGGCGAGGGCGTCATCTACGACCTGCGGGCCCGGGTGTTCGGCCACGTGCAGCAGATGCCGGTGGCCTTCTTCACCCGCACCCAGACCGGCGCGCTGGTCAGCCGGCTGAACAACGACGTGATCGGCGCGCAGCGGGCGTTCACCTCGACGCTGTCCGGTGTCGTCTCCAACGTGATCGCCCTGGTGCTCACCGCCGGGGTGATGCTCACGCTGTCCTGGCAGATCACCCTGCTCTCGGTCGCCATGGTGCCGCTGTTCGTGGTGCCGGCCCAGCGGGTCGGGAAGCGCCTGCAGTCGATCACCCGGGAGTCCTACGGGCTGAACGCGTCGATGAACGCCACGATGACCGAGCGGTTCAACGTGGCGGGTGCGCTGCTGGTGAAGCTGTTCGGCCGGCCCGAGGCCGAGGCGGAGTCCTTCCGCGGCCGGGCCGCCCGGGTGCGCGACATCGGCGTGCTGTCGGCCATGTACGGCCGCGCCTTCTTCACCGCCCTCACCCTCGTCGCGGCCCTGGCCACCGCACTGGTCTACGGCCTCGGCGGGTGGCTGGCCTTCACCGGGTCGCTGTCGGCCGGCGACGTGGTCGCCCTCGCGCTGCTGCTGACCCGGCTCTACGGGCCGCTGACCGCGCTGGCCAACGTGCGGGTCGACGTGATGAGCGCCCTGGTCAGCTTCGACCGGGTCTTCGAGGTGCTCGACCTGCAGCCGATGATCGCCGAGGCGCCCGACGCCGTCCCGGTGCCGGCCGAGGACCGGTCGATCGAGTTCGACGCGGTCTCCTTCCGCTACCCGGCCGCCGCGGACGTGTCGCTGGCCTCGCTGGAGGACGTCGCCGTCCCCGAGCACGGCGCGCCGGCCGAGGTGCTGCACGAGGTCTCCTTCCGCGCCGAGCCCGGCCAGCTGGTCGCGCTGGTGGGCACCTCGGGGGCGGGGAAGTCGACGATCGCGGCGCTGGTGTCCCGGCTCTACGACGTCACCGGCGGCGCGGTGCGGGTCGGCGGGGTCGACGTCCGGCAGGCCACCAGTGCGTCGCTGCGGGACGCCATCGGCGTCGTCAGCCAGGACTCGCACCTCTTCCACGACACGATCGGGGCGAACCTGCGGTACGCCAAGCCCGACGCGACCGAGGAGGAGGTGTGGTCGGCGCTCACCGGGGCGCGGATCGCCGCGCTGGTGCACTCGCTGCCCGACGGGCTGGACACCGTCGTCGGCGACCGCGGGTACCGGATGTCGGGCGGGGAGAAGCAGCGGCTGGCGATCGCCCGGGTGCTGCTCAAGGCGCCGGGCATCGTGATCCTGGACGAGGCGACCGCGCACCTGGACAGCGAGTCGGAGGTGGCGGTGCAGCACGCGCTGGACGCCGCCCTGGCCGGCCGGACGTCGCTGGTCATCGCCCACCGGCTGTCCACCATCCGCGGGGCCGACCAGATCCTGGTGGTCGACGACGGCCGGATCGTCGAGCGCGGCACCCACGAGGAGCTGCTGGCGGCCGGTGGTCACTACGCCGACCTCTACCGCACCCAGTTCGCCCCGGCGCCCGACGAACGCACGGTCCAGGTCGGCTGAGCGACGGCGCGGGGTCGGCGGGCTCGCGGTGGCGCGCACTACCGTCACTCCTGACCCACTCGCACCACGCCGCAGGAGCAGTCCCTTGAGCGCAGGCCATCCGCAGGACACCCAGATCCGGGCCCTCTACGCCCGCTTCCTCGCCGGGTGGAACCAGCGCAGCGGTGTCTCGGTGTCCTCGGTGTTCGCCGACGACGGCGAGATCATCGACTTCGACGGCACGCTGCGCAGCGGCCGGCTGAGCATCGCCGCCGACATGCGCCGGATGTTCAGCGAGCACCAGACGCCGGCCTTCGTCGGCGTCGTCCGCTCGGTGCGCAAGCTCACCGACAACGTCGCGGTGCTGCACGCGGTGGCCGGGATGGTGCCGCCGGGTGCCGACGCGGTCGACCCGGCGCTGCACACCGTGCACGTGCTCACCGCCGTCGAGGACGGCGGCCGGTGGCGGGTCGCCGTGCTGCAGAGCACCCCGGCCCGTTACGGCGGCCGGGCGGACGCGCTCGCCGCCCTGACCGCCGAGCTGGAGGCCGCCCGGTGACGGTGCTGACCCCGGCCGACCAGCTGCCGCCGGACGCCGTCCTGCTCGACGTCCGCTGGCAGCTGGGGCGCAGCGACGGTCGCGAGCAGTACCTGGCCGGGCACCTGCCGGGCGCGGTGTTCGTCGACCTGCCCACCGAGCTGTCGGCGGGTCCCTCCACGGCCGAGGGGCGGCACCCGCTGCCATCGTTACAGGCGCTGCAGTCGGCCGCCCGGCGCTGGGGCATCTCGGCCGGGTCGCCGGTCGTCGTCTACGACGCCTCCGGTGGCCTGGCCGCCGCCCGGGCCTGGTGGCTGCTGCGCTGGGGCGGCCTCGCCGACGTCTCGATCCTGGACGGCGGGCTCGCCGCCTGGACCGACCGGCTGGAGATCGGCGACGTCGTGCCCGACCCCGGCGACATCACGCTGACCGGTGGCGGGATGCCGGTGCTCACCGCGGACGAGGCGGCCGCTCTGCCGGGCGCCGGCGGCGTCCTGCTCGACGCCCGGGCAGGCGAGCGGTTCCGCGGCGAGGTGGAGCCGGTCGACCCGCGCGCCGGCCACGTGCCCGGTGCGGTGATTGCGCCGACCACCGACAACCTGAGCAGCGACGGCCGGTTCGCTACAGCCGCTGTACTCACCGACCGGTTCGCCCGGCTGGGTGTCGAGCCCGGTCGGCCGGTCGCGGTCTACTGCGGGTCGGGCGTCACCGCCGCCCACGAGATCGCCGCGCTCGCCGAGGCGGGCATCGAGGCGGCACTGTGGCCGGGCTCCTGGTCCCAGTGGTCCGCCGACCCCGACCGTCCGGTCGCCACCGGCCCCTGATCGCACCCCGTGCGGCCATGTTCGCCAACATGGCCGCACGGGCGCCGGTCAACATGGCCGGGGCGGGTCAGGCTGTTGCGGCGACGTCCCGGAGGAACTGGGCGGATCGCTCGCGGAGCTCGGCGATCCGCTCGGCCACGACCTGGTCGGCGATCGCCTCGATGCCGTCGCCGGACTCGGCGCTGGTCGGCGGCCGGCGGACGTTGCGCGAGCAGGAGAAGTCCTCGCAGATGAGCGTGCCGATCGTGTTGCCGCCGCGCCCGGACGCGCCGCCGCGTCGGGCGACGTACAGGGTGGCCCCGACCGAGGCGAGGTCGCGGCACCAGCTGCACATCGCCGAGCGCCGCCGTCCGCTGGCCGGGGCGGGGCTGGCGCGCAGCAGGACGCCGGCGGGCTCGCCGTCCAGCTCGAGGACGACGTAGGCGGACAGCGGGGCCTTGCGGTCTCGCCAGCCCAGGTAGTCCAGGCGGTCCCACCGCGGCTCGTCGAGGTCGGGGAGGACGGCCTGGGTCACCTCGCGGCGGGTGGCGTTGACGAAGGACGCGCGGATCTGCTTCTCGGTCAGGGGGTTCACGATGTCTCGGCTTCCGGTGGGTCGGGAGCCGCCGGCCGGGCGCGTGCGTGGACGCGCGACGGCACCCGGGTCGACCGGGTCACCAGCACGGCGGGCGGCGGGGGTGGGGGCGAGTGCGTCCACCCGTCACCGGCCGCACGCCGGTACGGACGTCGCCGCCGGAGGCGGGACGTGGTGCGGGACGAGCGGTCAGCGGCGCCGGACGCGGGTCCGGCTCGCAGTCGTGCAGGCCGCGACGGCCACCTCACGACCCGCGGTTCGACTGCGCACCCGCTCGCTCCTCGCTCCCGATGACCGGCCTCGTGGCCGACGAACCCACGATAGGCCCGTGGGTCAACCGGTTTCCGGTCGCGCCGCCGGCGGGGTCAGCATGAGTGGTGCGAAGGCCCGCTCGCTCTCCGCTCAGTCCTGAGGGGGCGTCCCCGGCCCAGCCGTCCCCGACCCAGCCGTCTCCTGGTGGTGGGTGCGCAGGGCGTTGAGCACGGCCCGGTTGACCACGGAGTAGAGCAGGAAGAAGAAGACGGCGACGAGCACCAGCCACAAGGCGATGCCGGAGAACTGTGCCATGGCCCGCGACTCTAGCTGGCCGGTGCCGCCCTCGACTCCGACGGCGCGAGCGCCGCGTCGTAGCGGTCGAGGAGGACGGCGGCGATCCGCTCGTCGGGCAGCAAGGGGGCCGTGACCTGATCGGCGCCCGCGCCCTGCAGCTTGTCGTGGAAGTGACCCGGCGCCAGCAGGTAGGCAGCGACCACCACCCTCCCGGCGCCGGCCTTCCGGGCCGCGGTCACCGCGTCGGGCACGGTGGGCTGGGCGGCCGAGCCGTAGCCGGTGGTCACCGGGCCGGCCCAGTCGCGCTGCAGCAGGTCCGCGGTGCTCTCCACGTCGGCCACCGAGCGGGCGTCGCTGGACCCGGCGGCCGCCAGCACGATCGCGGTCAGCGGGTCGCCCGGGTCGGTGCCGGCCTCCCGCAGCCGGTCGGTGAGCACGGCGGCCAGCCGCGGGTCGGGGCCCAGCGGCCGGGCGGCGACGGCGCCCGGGTGGGCACCGACCGCGCCGGCGATGTCGACGTGCACGTGGTACCCGCCGGACAGCAGCAGCGGGACGACGACCGCCGGGGTCTGCGACGACGCCAGCCCGGCCACCACGTCCACCACGGTCGGCGGCTGCACGTCGACGAACGCGGCGGTGGTGCGGATGCCGGGCCGCTGGGCGCGCGCGGCCAGGGCGAGCTCGGCGATCAGCCGCCGTCCGGTGGGGTTGCGGGTGCCGTGCGCGCAGGCGACGAGCACTGGTTGGTCGGTCATGGCTGCCTCCCGGCGGTGGAAGGGGCGCTGGGTGACCAACGGCGGGGGCGCATCACAGGGCGCGGGTGATGCCGCCGTCGACGGCCAGCATGGTGCCGGTGACGTAGGAGGCGGCGGGGGAGAGGGCGAAGGCGGCGACCCGGCCGAACTCCTCCGGGCGGCCGACGCGGCGCAGCGGGATGGCGGCCTCGGTGCTGGCGCGCATCGCGGCGGCGTCGCCGGAGGCGGCCTCGATCTCGGCGATCCGGTCGGTGGCGATGGTGCCGGGCAGCAGCCCGAACACCCGGATGCCGCGGGGCCCGAGTTCGTCGGCCAGTGCCTTGGTGGTCATCGCCAACCCGGGGCGGAGACCGTTGGAGATGGCCAGGTGCCCGATCGGCTGGCGCACCGAGGTCGACAGCACCAACCCGATCGCGGCGTCGGCGGACAGGTGCGGCACCAGCGCCCGGATCAGCCGCAGCGGCCCGAGCAGCACGCTCTCCACCCCGGCCCGCCAGGCGTCCTCGGGCACCTCGAGCACGCTGCCCGGCGCCGGCCCGCCGACCGAGATCAGCGCGCCGTCGATGCGGCCGAGCCGGTCGACGGCCGCGCCGACCAGCTCACCGGCGGCTGAGGGATCGGCCAGGTCGGCGGCCAGGCCGGACGCCGCCGGTGCCCCGCCGAGCGAGGCGACGGCGGCGTCCACGGACTCCGGCGACCGGGAGCTGAGCAGCACCCGGGCCCCGTCCGCGACGAGGGCCTGGGCGGTCGCGAACCCCAGCCCCCGGCTCGCGCCGGTGAGCAGGAGCCCGCGACCACCCAGGCCCAGGTCCATCAGGCGGAGGCGGAACCGCGCAGCGAGCGGAGCACGTACTGCATGATCCCGCCGTTGCGGTAGTAGTTCGCCTCACCGGGGGTGTCGATCCGGACGCGGGCGTCGAACTCGACGTCCCCGGCCTTGACCTTCACGGTGCGCGGGATCGAGCCGTCGTTCAGCCCGGTGATCCCGGTGATGGTGAACTCCTCGTCGCCGGTCAGGCCGAGGGACTCCCGGTTCTGGCCCTCGGGGAACTGGAGCGGCAGGACGCCCATGCCGATCAGGTTCGACCGGTGGATGCGCTCGTAGCTCTCGGCGATGACCGCCTTGACGCCCAGCAGCGCCGTCCCCTTGGCCGCCCAGTCACGGGAGGAACCGGAGCCGTACTCCTTGCCGGCCAGCACGACCAGCGGGACGCCGGCGTCGATGTAGGCGCGCGAGGCGTCGTAGATCGACGTGGTCTCACCGGTCAGGTGGTTCTTGGTGACGCCACCCTCGGTGCCGGGCACCAGCTGGTTGCGCAGCCGGATGTTGGCGAAGGTGCCGCGGATCATCACCTCGTGGTTGCCGCGGCGGGACCCGTAGGAGTTGAAGTCACGGCGCTCGATGCCGTGCTCCTGCAGGTACCGGCCCGCCGGGGAGTCGGCCTTGATCGAGCCGGCCGGCGAGATGTGGTCGGTGGTCACCGAGTCGCCCAGGACGGCGAGGGTGCGGGCACCGGCGATGTCCTGCACCGGGGCCGGCTCGGCCGGCATGCCGTCGAAGTACGGGGGCTTCCGGACGTAGGTGCTCTCCGCGTCCCAGGAGAAGGTGTCCCCGGTCGGCGTGGGCAGGTTCTGCCACTGCGCGGTGCCGGCGAACACGTCCTGGTAGCTGTCACCGAACTGCTCGGCCGACACCGCCTCGTCGATGACCCGCTGCACCTCGTGCGGGGAGGGCCAGATGTCGCGCAGGTAGACGTCCTGCCCGTCGGTGCCCTTGCCCAGCGGCTCGGTGGTCAGGTCCAGGTCCATCGTGCCGGCGAGCGCGTAGGCGATCACCAGCGGCGGGGAGGCCAGGTAGTTCATCTTGACGTCGGGGTTGATCCGGCCCTCGAAGTTGCGGTTGCCCGAGAGCACCGAGACGACGGCGAGGTCGGCCTCGTTGACCGCCTTGCTGACCGGCTCCGGCAGCGGGCCGGAGTTGCCGATGCAGGTGGTGCAGCCGTAACCGACCAGGTAGAAGCCGAGCTTCTCCAGGTAGGGGGTGAGCTGCGACTTCTCGTAGTAGTCGGTGACGACCTTGGACCCGGGGGCCAGCGTCGTCTTTACCCACGGCTTGGTGGTCAGGCCGAGCTCGACGGCCTTCTTCGCCAGCAGCGCGGCGCCGATCATGACCGAGGGGTTCGAGGTGTTGGTGCAGGAGGTG
This sequence comes from uncultured Modestobacter sp., assembly GCF_947486615.1. Lineage (GTDB taxonomy): Bacteria > Actinomycetota > Actinomycetes > Mycobacteriales > Geodermatophilaceae > Modestobacter. The sequence goes on along the minus strand of NZ_CANKUD010000001.1, from coordinate 646,439 downwards.
ATCGCGGCGATCACCACGTGCCCGTGGTCGACGGAGGTCTCGGTGCCGTCCTCCATCACCACCCGGGTCGGCTTGGACGCCCGCCCGCTGTTCGCGCCGGTGACGGCGGCGTGCGGCTTGCCGGCCTCGCCGTTGCCGTGCGCGAACGGGCTGACCGGGTCCGAGGCCGGGAAGGACTCGGCGGAGGCCTCGTCGGCGGCGGACTCGACGCCGTAGGGCTGCTCGTTGGACGGGACGCCGGGCTTGCGGTCCTCGCCGCCGACCTCGTCGTCGGCCACGTAGGCCGGCAGCGCCTCGCGCCAGGCCTCCTTGGCGTCGGTCATCGCGACCCGGTCCTGCGGGCGCTTCGGGCCGGCGATGCTCGGCACGACCGTCGCCAGGTCCAGCTCGAGGTACTCGGAGAAGGCCGGCTCGCGGTCGTCGTCGTGCCACAGGCCCTGGGTCTTGGCGTAGGCCTCGACCAGGGCGATCTGCTCGGGGGAACGGCCGGTGAGCTCGAGGTAGGTGATCGTCTCACCGTCGATCGGGAAGATCGCCGCGGTCGAGCCGAACTCCGGGCTCATGTTGCCGATGGTGGCGCGGTTGGCCAGCGGGACGGCGGAGACGCCGGCGCCGTAGAACTCGACGAACTTCCCGACCACGCCGTGCTTGCGGAGCATCTCGGTGATGGTGAGCACCAGGTCGGTGGCGGTGGCGCCGTCGGGCAGCTGACCGGTGAGCTTGAAGCCGACCACGCGGGGGATGAGCATCGAGACGGGCTGGCCGAGCATCGCGGCCTCGGCCTCGATGCCGCCGACGCCCCAGCCCAGCACGCCCAGGCCGTTGACCATGGTGGTGTGCGAGTCGGTGCCGACGCAGGTGTCGGGGTAGGCGACCACCCGGTCGCCCTCGGGACGCGGGAAGACCACGCGGGCCAGGTGCTCGATGTTGACCTGGTGCACGATGCCGGTGCCCGGGGGGACGACCTTGAAGTCGTCGAAGGCGCCCTGGCCCCAGCGGAGGAACTGGTAGCGCTCGCCGTTGCGCTCGTACTCGATCTCGACGTTGCGCCCGAAGGACTCCGGGGTGCCGAAGACGTCGGCGATCACGGAGTGGTCGATGACCAGCTCGGCCGGGGCGAGCGGGTTGATCTTCTGCGGGTCGCCGCCGAGGTCGGCCATCGCCTCGCGCATGGTGGCGAGGTCGACGATGCACGGGACGCCGGTGAAGTCCTGCATGACCACGCGGGCCGGGGTGAACTGGATCTCCTGGTCGGGCTCCGCGTTCGGGTCCCAGTTGGCCAGCGCACGGATGTGGTCGGCGGTGATGTTCGCGCCGTCCTCGGTGCGGAGGAGGTTCTCCAGCAGGACCTTCAGGCTGAAGGGCAGCTTGTCTGCGCCTTCGACCGCGTCGAGCCGGAAGATGTCGTACTCGGTCCCGTCGACGTCGAGCGTCTGCCGGGCTCCGAAGCTGTCCTTGCTGGCTGCCACTGCTTGCGCCTCACCCTCGCTGGTCCTGCGCGCGTCCTGCGCCTCGATGTGCCACCCCCGATCATCTCAGCTCCGGTCGGGTCCTGCGGAGCAAGGCCACCCTTTCCTCACCCTCAGTGAGCAGCCTCACCGGCGTCGGCGGGATCCGGGCATCGCGCCCACCTGGCCACCACAGCCCCAGGCGGCCCGGGCCGCGGTGAGCCGCGCTCGGGAAGCCCCCGGTCAGCCCGGGGTTCGCCTAGCCTGCCGCGCCATGACGAGCACGGCGACGATGCCCTCCTCGTCGGTCCAGGACACCCTGCCGGCCGACGCCCCCGACACGCTCCGCAGCGCCCGGTACCGGTGGTTGCGGTGGTCGCTGAGCGCGGTGCTGCTGGCCGGGTTCGTCGCCACCTGCGCGGTGCGCGGGCTGCCGACCGACCGCCTCGTCCTGCTGGGCTGGGTGCTCGCGGTGCTGGCCGTGCACGCCCTGGGGCGCGGCGGGGCCGCTCTGCTGCGGCTGCTGGCCGACTGGCTCCCGCTGGCCGCGCTGCTGCTGCTCTACGACCTCAGCCGCGGCCTGGCCGACGGGCTGGGGGCGACGGTGCACGTGACCGAACCGGCGGACGCCGACCGCTGGCTGGCCGGCGGGGTGCTGCCCACCGTCTGGCTGCAGGAGCACTGGGGCGCCGAGTGGTGGGCGGTCGTGGCCAGCCTGGTCTACAGCAGCCACTTCGTGGTGACCCCGGCCGTGCTCGCCGTCCTGTGGCTGCGCGACCGGGACCGGTGGGTCGGCTACGCCCGGCTGGTGCTCGCGCTGTCCGCCGCCGGGCTGGTCACCTACGTGCTGTACCCGGCGGCCCCGCCGTGGCTGGCCGCCCGGGACGGCGTGATCGAGCAGGTCGACCGGATCAGCAGCTCGGGCTGGGCGGTGCTCGGGCTGCACAAGGCCGGGGCGCTGCTGGACTCCGGGCAGGCGCAGGTCAACCAGGTCGCCGCGGTGCCCTCGCTGCACACCGCCTTCGCGGTGCTGACCGCGCTGGTGCTGCTGCCGCTGGCGGCCCGGCTCTGGCAGCGGCTGGCGCTGGTCGGCTACGCGGTGACCATGCCGGTGGTGCTGGTCTGGTCCGGGGAGCACTACGTCGTCGACACGTTGCTGGGTGCGGTCTACGCCGGGGTGGTCTGGGCGGTGGTGCCGCGGCTGGTCGCCGTCCTGGCCCAGGCGTTCCGCCGGCCCGCCGAGCAGCCCGGTGGAGTGCGGTCCGCCGTGGCGGCGAGCGACTGACCGACGGGCGGTCGCCCGGGTTAGCGTGACGGCCACCACATCAGGCGGACCCGGGAGCCCGGCATGCGCGTGCCCTTGACCACCCGTGACTTCCTCGACCGGGCGGAGCTGGTCTACGGCGACCGGGTCGGCATGGTCGACGAGCCGAGCCAGCCCGCGCCGTCGCTGGGGGAGGTGAGCTACCGCGAGCTGGCCCGCCGGGCCCGGGCGGTGCAGGCCGGCTTGGACGCCCTGGGGATCGGCGAGGGCGAGCGGGTCGCGGTGGTCAGCCACAACTCCGCCCGGCTGCTGGAGCTGCTCTACGCCGTCCCGTCGTCGGGGCGGGTGCTGGTGCCGGTGAACTTCCGGCTGCAGCCGGGCGAGGTCGATTACATCGTCGAGCACTCCGGTGCCCGGGTGCTGCTGGTCGACCCGGAGCTCGAGCCGGCGCTGGCCGGGGTGACCGCCGAGCACCGGTTCACCCTCGGCGAGGAGTACGAGACCGGGCTGCTGCGCCCCGGCGCCGAGCCGCGGCCGTGGGCCGAACCGGACGAGGACGCCACCGCCACGATCAACTACACCAGCGGGACGACGGCGCGGCCCAAGGGCGTGCAGCTCACCCACCGCAACGTGTGGCTGAACGCGGTCACCTTCGGGATGCACATGCAGGTCAGCGACCGGGACGTCTACCTGCACACGCTGCCGATGTTCCACTGCAACGGCTGGGGGCTGCTCTACACGGCGGCCGGGGTCGGGGCCACGCAGGTCGCGCTGCGCAAGGTCGACGGTGCGGAGATCCTCCGCCGGGTCGACCGGCACGGGGTGACGCTGATGGCCGGCGCACCGGCGGTGTGGAACGCGGTGCTCGAGGCCGCCGCCGACTGGGACGGCCCGGTGCCCGGCCGCGACCGGGTGCGGATCGTCGTCGCCGGGGCGCCGCCGCCCTCGCGCACCATCGCCCGGGTGGAGGAGGAGCTGGGCTGGGAGTTCAACCAGATCTACGGCCTCACCGAGACCTCGCCGCTGCTGACGGTCAACCGGCCGCGCGCCGAGTACGATGGGCTGGACCCGCAGGCGCGGGCGAAGGCGCTGTCCCGGGCCGGGGTGCCGGCGCTGGGCACCCGCATCTCGACCAGTGAGTCCGGGGAGGTGCTGGCGCAGGGCAACACCGTGCTGGCCGGCTACTGGGACAACCCGCAGGCCTCGGCCGACGCGCTGGACGGCGGGTGGTTCCACACCGGGGACGGCGGCACCGTCGACGAGGAGGGCTTCCTGACCATCTCCGACCGGAAGAAGGACGTGATCATCACCGGCGGGGAGAACGTCTCCTCGATCGAGGTGGAGGACGCCGTCTTCAGCCACCCCGCCGTCGCCGAGGTCGCGGTGATCGGCGTCCCGGACGAGAAGTGGGGCGAGCTGGTCACCGCCCTGGTCGTGCTGGCCGAGGGCGCCTCGGCCACCGAGGCGGAGATCATCGCCCACTGCCGGACGACGCTGGCGGGCTACAAGGCGCCCAAGCGGGTCGAGTTCCGCGAGGGCATCCCGCGCACCGCCACCGGAAAGATCCAGAAGTTCAAGCTGCGGGAGTCCTCCTGGGCGGACTCCGAGCGCCGGGTCAACTGAGGCCCCCGCTCTCCTGACGCAGGTCCGGGGCTGCTCACCGTCGGTGTCCCCGGGCCTCACCCGGTGGGGGGAGGTGACTGCGCGTGCGCTCAGCCGTTCACCCGATCCGGTCGACGTCCCTCGTGAGAGCACACCCCGACGGGTGTGCCGGGACTGGTCGAGACCGGCGCCGCTGAACACCCTGGCGCCGGGCAACGGAGGAGCAGGCAGTGCGCGCACAGGTCGGTACGAGGCAGCACGGCACGGGACGACCGGATCGCCGACGTCGGGCGGTCCGCCGCTGGACGGTCCGGGTGGTCGGCGTCGCCACGGCAGCCACGATCGGTCTGGGCGTCGCGCCGGGCGCCGCCTCGGCCGCGCCGGTCAACCCCAGCGACGGCCAGCTCACCGCCGCCCAGCAGGCCCAGCAGGCCGCCGCCGCGCAGGTCGGGCAGGTCAACGCCGCCCTGGCCCAGGCGCGGGTCGCCGCCGAGCAGGCCGCGGCGAACGCGAACACCGCGCTGCAGGACTACGAGGACAAGCAGAACGCGCACGACCAGGCCCGGGTGGCCGCCGACGCCGCGGCCGCCGCCGCGGCGCAGGCCGAGGTGGAGCTGCAGGCCGGGCGGGACGAGGTCGTCGCCTTCGCCCGGGACAGCTACATGCAGGGCAGCACGTCGGCCGGGGCACGGGCGTTCATGACCGCCGGCGGCCCGGCGCAGCTGCTGGAGCGGGCGGCGCTGCTGGAGACGGTGGGGGAGCACCGGGTCGACGTGGTCGCCCAGCTCACCGTGCTCGAGGAGCAGGCCACCGCCGCCGACCGGACGGCGAAGCAGGCCGTGGCGCAGGCGGAGACCCTGCGGTCCGAGGCCGAGGTCCTGCTGGTCTCCGCTCAGCAGCAGGAGAGCGCGGCGCGGAGCCAGGCGGAGACGCTGGCCGTGCAGCAGGAGCAGTACACCGCCGGGCTCGCCTCGGCCGAGCAGACCCTCACGGCGCTGCAGGGGCAGCGGGCCGCGGCGGAGACCCTCGCCGCGCAGCAGGCGGCGACGCAGCGTGCGGCCACCACCGAGCGGGCGACGTCCCGCCCGGGGAGCTCGTCGTCGGGTTCGGGGTCGTCGTCCGGCTCGGGGTCGGGCGGTGGGGCGCCCGCACCGGCGCCGGCCCCGGCACCGGCCCCGGCGCCCGCGCCGGTCGTCGCCCCGGCGCCGCCGGTGACCACCGTCGGCGCCCCGTCGCGGTCGGCGGTGGAGACCGCGATCGCCGCGGCGATGAGCCAGCAGGGCGTGCCCTACTCGTGGGGCGGCGGCGGCAGCAACGGGCCCGGGTACGGCATCTCCCCGGACACCAGCGTGTGGGGCTTCGACTGCTCGGGGCTGACCCAGTACGCCTACGCCCAGGCCGGCATCTCGATCGGTGGCACCAGCCGCGACCAGTACTGGCTCAACCGCGGCAAGACCGTGGCGAAGGGCGACCTGCAGCGGGGCGACCTGCTCTTCTGGGACAACGGCAGCCGCAACCCGGACTACCTGGACATCGTGCACGTGGCGATCTACCTGGGCAACGGCCAGATGATCGAGGCGCCGACCAGCGGCTCCTACGTCAAGGTCTCCACCGCCCGGACGTCGAGCTCGACGTACTTCGGCGCCGTCCGGCCGGCGGGCTGAGCGCGCCCGCAACGGGCCGGATCCGGCCGGTGGCTGCGGGGAGTTGGGCGTCGGGCAGCCACGGGGGGAGCTGCCCGACGCGTCGCACAGGCTAGCAGTCAGCCACCCCGCCCGGCAGGTGCCGGCGGACCCCTGTGGAGGATGTCCCGGCGGGTCGCGCCACCCGGCGTGGCGACCACAGCACGGCGGCGTCGCGCCGCCCTCCGGCAGCGGTGGCCGGCACAGCCAGGTGTAGGACACTGGCGCCGTGACCGCTGCCGGCAGCTCGCCCGTATCCGCACAGCCCACCCCACCGTCGGTCGACGCAGCGCGGCTGGAGCGCGCGCTGTTCGAGGTCAAGCGCGTGATCGTCGGTCAGGACCGGCTGGTCGAGCGGATGATGGTGGGCCTGCTCGCTCGCGGCCACGTGCTGCTGGAGGGCGTGCCCGGCGTGGCCAAGACCCTCGCCGTCGAGACGCTGGCCACCGTGGTCGGCGGCCGCTTCTCCCGGCTGCAGTTCACCCCCGACCTGGTGCCCGCCGACATCCTCGGCACCCGCATCTACAAGGCGGGGCAGGACGCCTTCGACACCGAGCTCGGCCCGGTGTTCGCCAACTTCGTGCTCGCCGACGAGATCAACCGCGCCCCGGCCAAGGTGCAGTCGGCGCTGCTGGAGGTCATGGCCGAGCGGCAGGTGTCCATCGGCGGGGTGTCGCACAAGCTGCCCGACCCGTTTCTGGTGCTGGCCACCCAGAACCCGATCGAGAACGAGGGCGTCTACCCGCTGCCCGAGGCCCAGCGCGACCGCTTCCTGCTCAAGGTGCTCGTCGACTACCCGACGCCGGAGGAGGAGCGCGAGATCATCTACCGGATGGGCTCGACCCCGCCACGGGCGGAGACGGTCCTGGGCCCGGACGACGTCCGCGGTCTGCAGCGCACCGCCTCGGAGGTGTTCGTGCACCACGCGCTGGTCGACTACGTCGTCCGGCTGGTGGTGGCCACCCGCGCGCCCCGCGAGCACGGCATGGACGACGTCGCCAGCTGGGTCTCCTACGGCGCCAGCCCGCGCGCCTCGCTGGGGCTGATCGCCGCCAGCCGGGCGCTGGCGCTGATCCGGGGCCGCGACTACGTGCTGCCCCAGGACGTGCTGGACGTGACCGCCGACGTGCTGCGGCACCGGCTGGTGCTCTCCTACGACGCGCTCGCCGACGGGGTGCCGGCCGACCACATCGTCCGCCGGGTGCTGGAGAGCGTGCCGCTGCCGCAGGTCACGCCGCGGCAGCGGGCCGGGGGCTACGGCCCGGGCAACCCCGGCGGCCCGATGGTGCCCGGCTTCGGCGGCCCCGGCTACGGCCCGCCGCAGGGGATGCCGCAGCAGAACGGGATGCCGCACAACGGTGCGCCGCAGCAGCCGAACGGGGCGCCGCCGCAGAACGGCGCACCCGGGCCGCACGCGGGATGACCGAGGGCGCTTCGGCGGTGGACGCGGGGACGAACGGGGCGCCGCCGCACTTCGGTCCCGGGAGCAACGGGCCGGTGCTGCTGCGCCGTCTGGAGCTCACCGTTCGGCGCCGGCTGGACGGGCTGCTGCAGGGCGACCACCTGGGCCTGGTGCCCGGCTCGGGCAGCGAGGCCGGCGACTCGCGCAGCTACCACCCCGGCGACGACGTCCGGCGGATGGACTGGCCGGTGACCGCGCGCACCCAGGTGCCGCACGTCCGGGAGACGATCGCCGACCGGGAGCTGGAGACCTGGGTGGTGCTGGACCTGTCGGCCAGCCTGGACTTCGGCACCGCGAACTGCGAGAAGCGTGACCTGGCGATCGCCGGGCTGGCCGCGGTCAGCCACCTCACCGTGCGCGGCGGCAACCGGTTGGGCGCGATCGTGACCACCGGCGAACGGGTCGACCGCTACCCGGCGGCGCCGGGCCGGCTGGCCGCCGACCGGCTGCTGCGCCAGGTCGTGGCGACCCCGCGCGCCGGCAGCGGACGCCGCGGTGACCTGGCCGCGGCGCTGGACTCGCTGCGCCGTCCGCCGCGCCGCCGCGGCCTGGTCGTGGTCGTCTCGGACTTCCTCGGCGACGCCGACTGGGAACGCCCGCTGCGCGGGCTCTCGCCCCGGCACGAGCTGCTGGCCATCGAGGTGGTCGACCCGCGGGAGCTGGAGCTGGCCGACGTCGGCCTGCTCACCGTGGTCGACCCGGAGAGCGGCCAGACCCTGGAGGTGCCCACCGGCAACGCGGAGGTGCGCCGCCGGTTCGCCGAGGGCGCCGCGGCCCAGCGCCGGGAGGTCGCCGCGGCGCTGCGCCGGGCCGGTGCCGGGCACCTGAGACTGCAGACCGACCGCGACTGGCTGACCGACGTCGTCGGCTACGTCGCGCACCGCCGGCGCGCCGGCAACGGAGGGGCTTCCCGATGACGTTCCAGTCGCCCTGGTGGCTGTTCGCGCTGCTGGCGGTGGTCGCCCTGGTCGCGCTGTACGTGGTGCTGCAGCTGCGCCGGGCCCGGTACGCCGCCCGGTTCACCAACGTCGCGCTGCTCGGCACGCTGGTGCCCAAGCGGGCCGGGTGGCGGCGGCACGTCGCGTTCGGCCTGGTCACGCTGGGCCTGGGCGTGCTGGTGGTCTCGCTGGCCCAGCCGAGCACCGAGGTGCGGGTGCCGCGGGAGCGGGCGACGGTGATCATGGCCGTCGACGTCTCGCTGTCGATGCGCGCCACCGACGTGGAGCCCGACCGGTTCGAGGCGATGCAGCAGGCCGCCCAGGAGTTCGTCGAGGTGCTGCCCGAGCGGATCAACCTCGGGCTGGTCTCCTTCGCCGGGACGGCGACCACGCTGGTCACCCCGACCACCGAACGCGAGGAGGTGGCCACCGCGATCCGGAACCTCGAGCTCGCGGAGGCGACCGCCATCGGCGACGCGGTGTTCACCTCGCTGACCGCGATCACCAACTTCCAGGCCAGCCTGGAGGCACAGGGCGAGGAGCTGCCGCCGGCCCGGATCGTGCTGCTCTCCGACGGCTACAGCACGGTGGGCCGGGACGAGACCCAGGCGATCGACGCGGCCAACGCCGCCCAGGTGCCGGTGTCGACGATCGCCTTCGGCACCGACTACGGGACGCTGGACCTCAACGGCGAGCGGGTGCCGGTGCCGGTCGACCGGGCGACGCTGGAGCAGATCGCCGACGAGACCGGCGGCAGCTACAGCGAGGCGGCCACCGTCGCCGAGCTGGAGGAGGTCTACGAGGACCTGGGCAGCCAGATCGGCTACACCAGCGAGCCGCAGGACATCAGCCCGTGGTTCGTCCGCGGCGGCCTGCTGTTCGCCTTCCTCGGCATCGTCGCCTCACTGCTCTGGACCAACCGGCTGCTCTGACGCCCCTCCCGCGGCGGGGGAGGGGCGCCGGCCTCAGCGGGTCGGGTCGAGGGTGAGCTTGCCGGTGGTGCGGCGGGCGCGGAGGTCCTGGTGCGCCTCGCGGACGGCGGTCAGCGGGTACCGGCCACCGTCGACCGGGCGCAGGTCACCCGCGGCGGTCAGCGCGAGCAGGTCGGTCATCGCCTCGTCCATCATCTGCGGGCGGGTCATGCAGTGCGCCAGCCAGAAGCCGATGACCGCCCGGCTGGCGCCCATCAGCGCGGGGACGGCGACCGAGGCAGGCGCCTCGCGGCCGGCCATGCCGTAGGCGGCCAGCCGGCCGAACGGGGCCAGCGCCGACAGCGAGCCGGCGAAGACGTTGCCGCCGGTCATCTCCAGCACGATGTCCACCTTCTTGCCGCCGTTGGCCTCGCGGAGGGCGGCGGTGAAGGCCTTCGCATCGTCCTCGGCCAGCGCCGGGTCGACCGTGGCGTCCGCGCCGAGGGACTCGGCCAGCTGGCGCTTCTCCGGGCTGGAGGCGGTGGCGATGACCCGGCCGGCGCCCCAGTGCTTGGCCAGCTGGATCGCCAGCGTGCCCACCCCGCCGGCGCCGGCGATGACGACGACGGACTCGCCGGGGGAGAGGTGGGTGGAGGTGCGCAGCAGATGCCAGGCGGTGGCGCCCTGCAGGACGACGGCCAGCGCCTGCTCGTCGGTGACGCCGTCGGGCACCGGCCAGGTCAGCCGCGGGTGGGCGGCGACCTTCTCCGCATACCCGCCGCCGGGCAGCAGGCCGACCACCCGCTGGCCGCCACCGGCCGGGGTGCCGACGAACTCCGCGCCCGGGATCAGCGGCAGCTCCTGCTTGGCCAGGTAGCTGTCCTCGGTCTGGTGGGTGTCCGCAAAATTGACGCCCGAGCTGGAGATGTCGAACAGCTGCTCGCCGTCCCCGGGGACCGGGTCGGGCAGGTCAACGACGTCCATGACCTCGGGGCCGCCGAAGCGGGTGATCTGAACAGCACGCATGCCGGCAAGGCTAGGAGTCGGCGACGGCCCGTCGCCGCCGGGTTCGACGCCTGCGAATCACAGGTCCCGCGTGAGACGCAAGGGGCCATCGTGGCGCATGGGCCACGCTACGAAATTCTGTCGGTACCCAGTGCGACCCTGAAGGGGTGACCTCACCTGTCCCGCTGACGCAGTCTCGGTTGGTGTTGGAGTTCCGACAGGTGAGCCCGCGGATCCGCCAGGACCTGCGCATCCCGGACCCGCTGCTGACGATCTGGGATGCCTTCGTGACGACCTCCGTGGTCATGACGGACGACAACGACCAGCGGCCGTGGATGGAGCGGTTGGTTGAGACCCTCGAAAGCATCCTCGGCAACCCGGAGTCGGTCGATGACATCGACCCGGAGTTCGTCGAGGCGCTGAACTACTTCGTGGAGAACCAAGACGAGCTGCTCGCGTACTGGACCAAGCACCTGAAGCAGACGACGGCGCAAGACTTTCTGCGACGTCTCTTCGGAGCGGCTCTCTTCATGCGGCTCAAGCGAGCCCTGCAGGCGGACCTGCAGGTCCTCGCCGTTGCGATGCGCCGCCTCAACCATGCCCTCCTGCCGTACGCCGTCGCGATCGAGGACGCGGCCAAGGTGTTGACGTCGGACCAGTTGTCCGCCCTCGCCGCCGAGAACTTCGGTGCTGGCCAGGCGCTCAGCATGTTGGTGTCGCTCGACGACTGGTTGCAAAAGGCGTTCCAGTTCGATCTCCCCGAAGAGCTGCTGACCGTTCCGGAGGACGAGGGGCCACTCACTCTTAAGGTCATCGAGGAGTCCCTCGATGTCATCCGTCAGATTGTCGCGGGCAAGTCACGTCGAGTTTTGGCTGAACTGGGCGACGTTTGCGTCCGCAAAATGTCCGGTGCTCAGACCGTACTCGAAGTGTCGGAGGACGGCGCGTCGCAGGCTGCCAACTCGCTGATCGAGTTGATCGACCGCCTGATGCGGATGGCCTTCACGAAAGACGAGGTGCTCGCGTGGGTTAGGGCCAACTTCGCGGACATGCCGGACCTGACCTACGTCAAGGACGGAGTGGAGCTGCCGACCAAGCGCGGTGAGGCGATGTGTTTCGTCCACGCCGGGCGTCCCGTGGAGCAGCGGACTCCCTTCACGCTGCTGACCGGCACAGCCATCTCCGCGATCCGTAAGCAGTTGCAGCAGATCAAGCACGCCGACACCGGCACGCCCGAGGAACTGCTGGCCACGCGGACACTCATGAGCGCGCTGGAGGGCTGCTTCACGTTGGCCTTCAGTCTGGGATGGGCGGGCGTGGAAGCCGCGGAAGTCATCAAGCTAAAGACGCAGATCGAGCGAGCTTTCTAGGAGTTTCTCCCCCCGCTGCTCTGAAAGAGCGCGATCTGCGCGATGTACTGGACGACCGCAAGTCGCAGTATGGCGGACGCGGAACGCAGAAGTGGTGGGATGCGACGATCAATGAAGTCGTGAACTTCATGGCAAACCTACCTACTCAGCACCTGACCTGTCCGATCTCCATTCGGCTATTCAAGCCGACATCAACACTGAGGTCGACGAGCCCGACAGTGCAACCAACCAGTTTCGCGCCCTGCTTGACGCGGATTCGTGCGGCGCTCCTCATGTTGGCGTCCTGGGTGGTGAATGGTCTTGGGCTGCCGAGTGCAGCGGCCCTGGACCACGAGGTCCAGGGCCGCTGCTGTTCGTTGGCTCAGGTGGCCAGCGGGATACCCACTACCCCGGCACCGGTCGCCCAGATCGTTTCGAGCGCGTACTGCATTACTGACCTGTGCTCACCGCTTGTACTGCTGTTCTCCACATCGTTCATTGTGAATTCCTTCCTCTTCAGCCGACGCCTGACCCGCTTCACGATCCCGAAGGACCGCTCACTGAACATGCGCGCGGTGACGAGAACGGCGAACAACCCGCACAACCACCCGAAGCCGAGACCCGGGGTGTCGAACCCCAGAGCCTCGCTGGCAAGCCTCAACCAACGAACGTCCTCAGTGTTCCGTGCGGCTTGTGATAGCGCAACAGCCTCTTCAACTAAATGCATCGTCCAGATGGCGACGTATGACTCTTCTTACCCAGAGCGAGCAGGAGGCCCGGGTCTGCAGAGGAGTAATCAGCGGCGCGCCGACTTGGCGCCATCCTTGAACACGGATCTGCGCCGCGCGCACGTTGGCTGCTGCTGAAGCCCGCTCTGACGCGACCCTCAGGTCAGTTGCACGACAGGCGGTGGTGAGTATCAGCAAAATTGACTCCGGCCGAGCTGATGTCGAAGAGCTGCTCGCCGTCCCCGGGGACGGGGTCGGGCAGGTCGACGACGTCCATGACCTCGGGGCCGCCGAAACGGGTGATCTGCACAGCACGCATGTGGCTAAGGCTAGGACGTCGCTTTCGAACACGGGCAGCGCAGATTACCCTGAGCCAGCGCCCCGAACCAGTCGCAGGTCCGGGGCAGTAGTGCTGCACTCGAGATCAGCTGGCCGGCGGGCGGTGCTCTCGCTGTCCGTGCACAAGGCTCGCAGGATCTGAGGACCTACAGGCATCTGGCACTTCGCAAGTGCCGCCGCGTGCTGAAATACTCGTCGACACCCTCGCGGTCGAGTCGGCGGTAGGATAGGCCTGTGATCGATAAACCATACGACCTAGCGGTCTCATTCGCTGGCGAGCAGCGTGACTACGTCTCTGCCACGGTGCAGGCCTGCAAGGCGTTGGGTATGAAAGTATTTTACGATAAAGACAAGAACAACGACTGGTGGGGCGGCAACTTTGTTCGCGAACAGCGGTCAGTTTACAGCTCGCAAACGCGCTTCTTTGTGCCTTTCATTTCGGCAGAGTACCTAGCGAAGCCGGTGCCGATGGACGAGTTCTCGGCAGCGATGATGACTGCAGTCAAGCAAGGTGATGGATACGTCCTGCCCGTGCTCATGAGCAACGTCCAGGTGCCGGCCGACCTGTTGCATCCGCACATCCACTATCTCCGTGCCGACGAATACACCCCGCGACAACTGGCCGAGGAGTTGGCCGCCAAGGTCCGCAAGACTCGTGGGGAGGGAACGCCGCCTGTCGCGCTCGGTCCGACGGTCGAAAATGTTCTTAAGCTCCGCCTTCCCCGAGTGGCCCACTCGGATTGGAGCAAGTATGAAGAGCTCGACCGAGTCTTCGACTACCTCGTAGATCAATTCACTGTCGGTGCGCCGCAGCTACGCGTAAAGGGTTTCATCTGCACGGTGAAGCGCCAGGGTGACCGGCTCATGGTAAGGGTTGAGCGCCTGGGTGAGACGGTCTACTCGCTAGATATCACCAAGGGTGGGCCGATGGGCGATGATCACATCACGTGGGGCATCAATCAAAGGAGTTACTCGACCAGCAGTTTCAACGGCTGGGCAGTGCCGCAATGGGATAGGTCGCGGGATGCTTCTGTAGTCACGGTAAATGACCTAACGGGCTACATGCAGGGGGAGGTAGACCTAGGGTCAGGATTGACCAATTCCGAGTTCTTCCTCTACTTCTGGGGCAATATGATTGACCGGATCGAGCGAGCGGCGCCGTGACGGGCTCGGACGAGACCACGGGGAATGACGAAATCGATAAGCGGCTTCAGGAGTACGAGCAACTTACTCTAATCATCGCCCGTCACGCTGACGAAGACTTGCGGGCCGCGCTGGACACGATCAGTTCGCTAATCCTTGAGTTCCGTCAAGCATCGATCGAGTCGCCGAGCTCGGCACCGATCCTTGTCAACATGACGAGTGTCCTGATCAATATAGCCAATGATTTACATGACGAGCCTGCCCTTGCCTATGCATTGGAGGTCCTTGATGAGCTCATGAGCGGGACTCCTGCCGGTAAGTGGATAACGCATGCCGCATACAACCGCGCCAACACTCGCGATGACCTCGTGCAGCTCAAGGCGATGCGCGCCTACGAGGCGGCGGACGAAGCCGAGGCAATGTCGGCGTACCTTAAAGCTCGGCTGCAGGTGAGGGCTACGTTGCGACTCGCTCGGCGGGACTTTTTGGCATCCGCGGAGGACCCTCAGTCCGGCCACCAGACTCAGGCCCGAACCAACCTCGGCAATATGCTGTCAACCTCCGGCCGCTGGCTGGAGGCATTTGAGGAGTATGCCGAGGCCGTTCATTTGGATTCCACCAACGGCAATGCGGCCGGCAACGCCGCTCTGAGCCTGTATCGCGCTATTCAAGCGGGCCTTGGGCCGACTGGGCACTTGGCTGCCGTCTACGCCGAGTACCGCGCCATCGCTCAGGCCAACCGGTCCCGAACCGTCGAGCTGGCTGGCGAGGCAGCCGCTCTCCGCTGGGACGAGTTGCCGGAAATTCCCACGCGCGGACACCTGGCGCACGCTAACTCCGACAAGCCCTACGCCCAGTGGGTGGCTCAGGAACGCCTCGCCCTGACGGCCGTCATGCACGGTCTGGGCAGTGACAACGCACGGTTCGATGACGCCTCGATCGAGTCGGTGATCAGTTACCGTGACAAGGAAGGCATGCCGGAGGTCTTCGCGGCGGCCAACGTCTTGAAGGGCGACTACCTAGCGGCGCGGCGCACGGTCTATCAGGGACTTCAGATGTTGGAGGAAGGGGACCAAGGCCGGCGACTCCACCCATCTGATACTGGCACGTACGCCGACACCCTGGACTATGCCGTCTATGGTGAATCAGTTTCACTGGTCACGCTCGGTGCCCGTGCCGCCCTTGACGTTCTGGACAAGATTGCGGTTGCGACCAATCAGTACCTGGACACAGGCGACGATGCGGGTGCCGTGACCTATCGGAAGTATTGGTTCGAGAAGGGCTCCAAGGTGGCGCCCTGGCGTGGTCTGCATGCAAAATTCCTGGGCGAGCCCGATCAGGTCATCGGGCGCCTCGTCGCCCTAGCCGAACTGGCCGACGACCTTGAGGAAGGCGGCCTGTACGAGGATGGCCAAGCCGTGCGTAACCGGAGCACGCATCGGCTGGTGCGGGCGAAACTCTTCGACGCCGAAGGCATCACCAACACGGCCCTGACCACGTTGGATGTGGATGTCCTTGGAGCGGCCAGCATTCAGTCTTTACGCGTTGCGCGAGCCGCCATCTTGTATTTCCACGCCCTTGTGGGAACCCGGGAACGCGCCAAGGCGCGCAAGGGCGAAGGCGTCGTTCTGCCCCTCGTTGTTCCGGACTTCGAATAGGCAGAGTGCATGTTCACAAGTGGGGCACGTCGGCGCCATCGCGTACGCAAGGTGTCTGTGAGCACCGAGCGCACAATCGTCCCCAAGATGTCGAGCTGCTCGATCGTTAGCGGGGGAATGGCTGCAGCAACCCGTCTGGCCGGCGCTAACACGTCCTCATGTCACCTCGCCCCGTATCCGCCGCAGCCTTCGTTATGGGTCACCGCTTGCGCTGCCTAGCCCCTAGGCCATTACACGCTCCGACACAGTTGCTCTCCGTTTGACGGACCACGTCAGCAGTCGTTAGGCCAACCCTCTCTTTGGAGCGTCGCGCGGATCCACCCGTGCAGACGTCGCAGCCTCAAGGGGCCCCACCCGACGACCGAGAGCGCCGCCGCCGGCCCGGGGTGAGTGACTGCAAGTTCGACTCGTGAGGAGCAGACCCCGAGGAGCTGCACACAGTCCCCGGGGACTCGCCTCGCCCTGCCGACCACGCCCCGGCCGGGGAAGGTCCGCCTTCACTGGCTGGAACTAGGCCGACGTCGCTGGGCCTCGTAGCTGTCAAGCCAAGCGAGCCGCTCGGCCTCCTTGGTCAGCTCCAGCGTCGACCCGGCCATGCCGCTCTCTCGTGCCATCTGCTGGTAGAAGTGCCGTGACGGGCTGTCGTTGGTGACGTAGTCCAACGCTCGACCAGCCCAGATGAGCGACCAGACGACGATCCAAGGCCAGGTGGCATCACCATGGGACCCTGGTTGCCGCAACAGTTTGACATCGAGCAGCCCTTCTCCCAGGCGAGTCACGTAGTCGTCGACCACAGTGACGCTGGGGTGCGCCAGTCCCGAGGCGAAGCGGTACAGCAGGTAGAGAGTCTCGTGACCGACGAAGTCATCGGTCATCCGCTGGAAGTGCCGCGCGTGATCGTCCAAATCGCCTCTCGGAAGCCGCTCGTCCTTAAGTCTCTCCAAGAGGTCATCGCTGCCCCAGCCGACGGCGCGTGTGGACATGCCTAGGTTCAACCTCTGGCGAGCTCCTTCATTTAGGAAGCTCGGCAGCGCCTTCGGGCCTCGGAGAACAAGCCACTGGGCGGTGACTGCGAACTCGTACTGGCTCCGGACAAGTGGCGCTATCTCGAGGCTATACGTGGGCAACAGTGGGCGAAGAACTTCCGCTTGTCGATGCACGTGCGCAGTGAGCCCCCAGATGGTCAGGAGCCTCGCTGGGGTGACGCCGGGGCGACTAGTCAGTCCCCCGGGGGTGGTGGCCTTAGCTCGCCACTGAGCTAGCAGTCTGTCGATGCGGTCAAGGGAGGCCTCAGTGCTCTCGTCGATCTCGGGCACACGTGCACTGTGTCACCGCTGACTGACATTCTCGGCGGTGCCGGCTGCGCTGCACCGCACGCCGTGCGGCGCAGCCGGAGGCCCAGGCAACGTCGGCTTTCGTGTGGCCCGCGGCGGCGGCCTCGCGGATGGTGCGACTAGTGGGTTGAGGCATCCGCATGCGCGTCTTGCGCCGGCAGAGGGCACGCAACGGCGACGCCTTGCCTGGCGCACCAGACGCAGCAGCCAGGCAGATGGCACTCGGGCGCAGTCCACCCCTCGATCGCCAGCCCTCGAGCCGAACAGGGCAGCGGCATGGTCAGCGCTGCCGCGGCCTGCTCCCAGAGGAAGGCCCGGCGGAGCGCATCGAGGTGGAGCATCCTCGGCCGCTGTCCCCGTCGGCATGCCTACCGCGGGAAGGGGAAGATCTCTGGCATGGCGACGACGTACGTGACGGCATGGGAGTACCGGACGGCGCGGGGGCTCGCGATGGACGAGCTGGGAGTCCAGGAGGGCGAAGCGCTCGGGGTCCCACTGGAGGGAGCACCCGTGCACGCCGCTCCAGCTAGCGACCTGAGTGCTGGCCTTACCTCGCTCTGCGGTCAGCCGGTCATGTCCGACACTCCCGCCGCGCCCTGGCCCCCGCAGGGTGACGACGAGCTCTGCCCTGTCTGTAGCGAGAAGGTTAAGTCGTGAGCGATCACTGGATTGGGCGTAGCGGAAGCTCCAGCGAGGACCACGCGGTGGCTGCCGGCAAGCCGATCGGCTCCAAGCAGCGAGCTTTGTGCGGCCAGACGGTGTCCGTGGTGATGGGCTCGTTCCGGCCGGGAAGCGGAGAGTGCGACGAGTGCTCCCGGGCGGCTCGTCAAGGCTGACCCGACCTACCGTCGTTCTCGTGTGTGGACCCCGCCGATCTCTGAATAGCCCGAGACGGCGTTTGACAGTCGCCCTGTCCCGACCTGGCGCCTCACGAGTACTCCCACCCGAGCGAGTCGCGCACACCACCGAGGAGAAGGCGACCGGCTGGATGTTCGGCCAGCTCCGGTTCGATGACGGCAGGTGGCTGGGGCTGACCACCATCCACCTCGGCACGTTCTTCGAGGGTGCGGAGCTCGGTTGGCACCCGGCTGCAGCCCTGCGCATCATCGGATGAACGACACACTGCCCATGGTGGACAGCTACGACATGACCTGCGAACGCTCCGGCAAGCACTGGGCGCCCACCATCCCTGGCATCGACGGGGCCATCACCCAGCCGCCAACCTCGAGCAGGTGCCGTTCATGGCTGCCAGTGCCATCCAGAGCCTCAGCGGCCGCCGCGTCGCACAGCTGCGCCTCGCGGGGACGGACGTGGCCGATGCGTTCCGCGATCAACCCCCGGTCACGGGCGGGGCCGAGCTCAACACTGCGCTGCGCGTCGGCTTCACCAACCCGGACGCCGTCGACCTGGGTGAGGCCATCGCAACGCACGGGCTCTGGCACTGGGTGGCAGACGACGACGGACTCACCTGCACCCGGCGCCGATGGGGCCGCGGCCCTACGGTCGATGACATGGAGAAGTGGGAGCACATGGCCGTCCATGCCGTTTTCGATGCGGACACCGGCGCGACCAG
This sequence comes from uncultured Modestobacter sp., assembly GCF_947486615.1. Classification (GTDB taxonomy): domain Bacteria; phylum Actinomycetota; class Actinomycetes; order Mycobacteriales; family Geodermatophilaceae; genus Modestobacter. The sequence goes on along the minus strand of NZ_CANKUD010000001.1, from coordinate 628,003 downwards.
CGCGATGGACGGGAGTGGCATCCCGGAGCTGTTAGACCATGACGGATCCCCGAGCAACGCCCTCACCTGGCTCAACCGCTACGGCGACAAGGGCTGGCAGCTCGTAAGCGTCGAAACCAGCGTCGATCTGAAGTCGGGCGCCGAGACGCGCATGTTCTGGCTTAAGCGTGCCGCCCAGAGCTAGAACAGCGCTCGGCCGACGCTCACTGACCCACGGATTGCAGATTCGACTTTGGTCCGGAACTTAGAGTTGGTGGCGGTTTCACCGTATGGAACCCTCCTTGCGCTCAACTGACAGCTCGAGAGCGCGGCGGCGGTCATGATTTCACCCGACGTCGCCGGGATGTTCGGACATGGTCCTTCTCATCAGCGCGGCGCTTCAAGTCCGTCTATCGCCTCAGCGCAGGAGGCGCTGAATAACGCGAGACCGATATGCACGCTGGGCTCAGCCGGGTGAGCGCCTCGCGAGTCGACCCCTGACCTTGCCAGGGGCGGGACGGCCAGCCTCGACGAGCCGTCGCCGACCTGGGGTCGCCTCAACGGGGTGTTGAGCCGGTCAGCGGGGGGGGGGGGGGGGGCACTCAGGTCAGTTGGACGACAGCCGGTGGTGTGTATCCGCGAAAATGACCCCGGCGGAGCTGATGTCGAAGAGCTGCTCGCCGTCCCCGGGTACCGGGTCGGGCAGGTCGACGACGTCGAGGACCTCAGGGCCGCCGAAGCGGGTGATCTGCACTGATCGCATGCGATCGACCCTAGGGCGCGTCCTCCGAGTCGTTCAGGTCCGGTGTCTGCTCCTGGACCGTGGGGCACCGCTGTCGAGCTGTCCCGTGGATGGTGGTCGAGCCGTGGTGTGGCGACAGCTCGCGGTGAGGCGGTGGGTGGGAGCCTGGCGTCGCTTTCCGCTCGTCGGGACGCGACTTCGGGTGCCTCCCCTGATCGAGTGAGGGGTGATCGGTGCAGAGTCCAGCAGACGTAGGAACCATCTCGCTGCCGATATAGTTCTGGTGATAATCAGGTTCCCGCCGGGAGGAGGCAGTCATGGAGCAGGCCGTGGCCGACGTGGCTGCCCAACTGGGCGTCCACGAGTCCCGCATCCGGATGATGCTGCGGTCGGGCCGCCTGTCCGGTCGCAAGGTCGGGCCCGTCTGGCTCGTCGACAGCGCGGAGGTGCAGCGCGCCGTCCGGGAGAAGGCGCCGTCGGGCCGCCCGCTGAACCCGGCTCAGGCATGGGGTGTGCTCGACCTCCTGGACGGCGGTCACGCGTCATGGCTCGACGTTGCCGGGCGCAGCCGTGCCCGTGGGCACGCCCGGGGTCTCGCCGGAGCGGATGCCAGCCGGTGGCGAGCCGCTCTACGTCGTCGTCACCAGCGAGTTCCTTGCCGCGTGCATGCCGCGGCCCTGAGCCGGCTGCTCGACGCACCTGGTGTCATCCCGGCCGGCGCCGACCGGGCCGCTGCAGCGGGGGCGGATCTGCTCGTGATCAGCTCTGTGCCCGAGGCCTACGTCAGTGCAGTGGAGTGGCCCGATCTGGCTCGTCGACTGGCCATCCGACAGGACGTCGCGGAGCCGAACCTCATCGTGCGCGTTCCGGCCGATGTCTGGCCCTTCGCTGCCGACGAGCCGCAGCCGAGCCTGGTGATGCTCGCTGCTGACCTCCTCGACTCATCCGAGCCGCGCGCGATCAGCGCCGGTGTCGGAGCGCTCAATGCCGCAGCTGCTCGGATCCCGCCGAGCAGGCGCCGATGACCGTCACCGGTGAGCCTCCGCGTGCTCAGGTGCACCTGCCCGCGCTGGCGGCGCCGGTGGACCGGTTGTGGCATGTGCTGCTCGACCTCGCCGGAGCGCTGCCCAGAGCCTGGACGTTGATCGGCGGCCAGATGGTGCTCCTCCACGCCGTCGAGCACGGTCAGGTGCCCCCGCAGATCAGCCAGGACGGCGACGTGGTCGCTGACGTCCGAGCCGCGAGTGGCGCGCTCACGAGCGTGGTGACCGCGCTGACGGGTGCGGGGTTCGCCGTCCAGCCGAACGCGGACGGCATCGCCCACCGGTTCGTCCGGGCCGACTCGCCGCAGGACGTCGTGGTCGACGTCCTGGCGCCGGAGGGCCTGGGGCCGAAGACCCGGCTGATCACCGTCCGGCCGGGCCGCACCATCGAGACCCCAGGTGGCACGCAGGCACTCCACCGGACGGAACTGGTCGACGTCCACCACGAAGGACGGACCGTCGCCGTGCCCCGCCCTTCCCTGCTCGGGGCCATCGTCGTGAAGGCGGCCGCCTGCGGGCTCGGCGGTGACATCAGCCGGCACCTGCGTGACCTCGCTCTGCTGTCGGCGCTCGTCCCGGACCCGTTCTCGATGAACGAGGAACTGACGGGCAAGGACCGCCAGCGGCTGCACAAGGCCCGCGTACTCCGCGACCCCGCCCATCCGGCCTGGACGTTGGTGCCGCCCGGCATGCGAAGTGACGGTCAGGCGACGTACGAGGTGCTCACCGCCACCTCGGAGTGAGTCGGTTGCCTGTCGGGGCATCGAGCCTCTGAGGTGGTCCTGTCCAGCTGACGAGGTAGCCCTCGGGTGCGCTCGCGGAGCTCTGCTCATCGGCGGAGCACCTCTGCCGGGTCGGCGCGACGTGCTCGCCACGCCACTCCGCAGGAAGCCGCCACCCCCACCGTCGCCAGGACGACGGCACCTGCACCCAGGGTCGGGACCGGCAGGTCGAACACGGTCGGGGGCTGGAACCCCGGGTTGACGTCCGTCGTCCGGGTGGCGACGAGCAGGGCCACGCAGCCCGCGCCGGCGCCTGCTGCCCAAGCCCACGCCACCATCCCGCCGAGTTCGAACACGAGTGACTGCACGAACGCCCGCTGGCTGAGCCCCATCCGCCGGGCCATCACGTAGGACGTCTCCTGCCGCTCCTGACGCGCCGACAGGAACAGCAGCAAGCCGGCCACGCTCAGCACGGCCACCAGCGCGGCGACCAGCCGGAGGAAGTCCAGGCTCCAGCCCACCGCCCGGAGATTGGTCGCGTCGAGGAACTGCTGCGGTTCCGCCACCTCGTCGGTCAGGACGTCGGCGTCGGACAGCTGCTGGAGGACGGCGCTGGTGTGCGCCTGGTCGGTCCACAACTCGTTCTGCCACCCGCCGAGCCGGTCGAGCTCCTGGACCGCCTGCAGGTCCACGACCAGCATCGGCCGGTGCGCGTGCCTGAGCCCGGGGAAGGTGCTGAACCGGTGCACCACGTCGACGCTCAGGTCGGTGGACCGGAGCGCGACCTCTGCCGGCGGCGGGCGGTCGCCGGCGGCGACGAGCAGGGCGGGCACCGGGCCATCGGGCGCGGGGGTGGCCAGGTCGCGGAGGGCCTCGGGCACCTCGCCGGAGTCGGAGGCCACACCGGTGAAGGCGTAGCGGGCGAAGGTAGCCGGGTCGCCGGCGAGCACCTGCAGCGTCTCGTCGTCCCACCCCCTGCCCGTGGCGCGGCCGTTCGCCACCGAGACCGGTGTCGCGCCGTCCACCCCCGGGGTCTGGCCCAGCTGCACCCGCAGCGTCAGGGTGACGGGCGCGCCGGTGTACGTCTGCGCCTTCTGTTCGATGGTGGTCTCGGTGGAGGCCACGAAGCCGGCGCTGTAGACCGCCAGGGCGAGCGGCAGCGCCAGGCCGCACAGTGCCGCGAGCAGAGGGCCCCGGCTGGCCAGTGCCCGGTGCAGGGCGAGGAACGGCGGGACGGTCCAGCGGCCGGCGACCTCCCGGCAGGCAGTCAGGGCCACGGCCAGCAGGGCCGCCGCCGTCCACACCAGCGCCAGCGACCCGACGACCGGCCCCAGCAACAGGGCAGGCTCGACGCGGTACGCCCCCTCGGTCACCAGCTGCGCATCCCCGGCCCGGGCGGTCAGCCAGCCGGCGACCAGCAGCGGCACGACGGCACCGAGCACGCCTGCGACGATCGACGTCCTGGGCCGTTGCCGGGTGGCGGGGCGGTCGGACAGCAGCACCGTGGCGACCAGCAAGACGGCGAGCAGGCACGCGATCCAGGCCGCGGCGGCCACCAGCAACCCTCGCGCCCAGGCGCCGGCGTCCAGCATCTCGCTCGGCCCGACCAGCGGGACGAGGACCAGAGCCAGCGCCCAACCGGTCGAGCAGCCGAGGGCGGCCGGCGCGGCCAGCTCCCCGATCGCCTTCACCGCGAGCCAGACCGGGCCGACGCCGCGGGAGCGCAGCAGCTGCAGCTCGATGTGCCGTCGCTGCGCCCAGAAGGAGACGGCCCCGCCGACGAGCGTCAACCCGAGCAGCGCGCCGGCCAGCGCGATCCAGGACATCGAGCCGGTGACCGCGGCCTTGATCTCCTCGGTCTGAGCCAGGTCGAAGTCCAGCTGCGTCCTGATGCCGTGACCGGCCAGCACCGATCCTGCCGCCTCCTGGGCGAGCGACCCGTCGGGGAACAGCGACCGGCCGATGGCGGCGACCTCGTGCGCCTCCGCGAGGGTGAGCTCCTCGATGGCGATCGGGGAGGTCCACTCCGCCTCGATGTCGGTTCCCCGGGAGGCGACGGTGGCCGCGTCGGCGAGAACGAACGGCGGTGGCCGGCTGGAAACCGAGCTGACGATCAGGTTCCGCCAATGGCACCAGTACTCGGGCAGGACGGTGCGGTAGCTGGCGGTGTCGAGGTCCTGGTAGACCCCGGCCACCCGGACCTCCCCGGTGGCCAGCGGCAGCGTGTCGCCCGGAGCGAGGCCGAACCGTTGCGCCGCCCGGTCGCTGAGGTAGACCCCGGGCCCTGCCACCCGGTCCACGACCGTCACCTGGGACAGGGCACCGGGGGAGTGGAAGAGCCCGACCGAGTCAGGCTCCGACCCGCTGGTCCGTCCGGTGTCGACCACGGTGTAGGTCGTCAGCAGCGGGTCGGGGAGTCCGCCCTCGGCGAAGGCGCGGCGGACCGCCGGGTCGGCGGCGGCCACCTGCTCTGCCGGCTGGTCGGCGGCCGGTGTCGGCAGGTAGACGTTCAACGCCGGGTTGATGAGGGAGATCTGGTCGTCCTGTGCGCACCGTTCCGAGGTGGCCTGGTGGAGTGCGCCGGTCCCGACCGAGGCGACGAACAGCGGTGCGGCCGCCGTCACCAGCGCCAGCACGCACGCCGCAGCGGCGATGCCGGCCACGGCCGCCGGCTGGCGGAGCCCCAGTAGGGGCGCGCGGAGCCATGGCGCCGTGCGGATCACCGATCGGGCAGCTGGCGGCAACGACGTGTCCTCTCCCGGGAACCCGGTGAGCATCCAATCGCATGCGGCGGGCTCCTGGATGACGACAGGTGAGCCGGTCCACAGCTGCGAGTGGCCTTCGCTCCCGGACAGACCGGCGCAGGTCGAGCCCGGCGCCTCTCGAATGCCGGTGCCGGGCTGTCATGTCAGTTGCCCGACCCCCGGTGGTGGGTGTCGGCGTGGTCGACCCCGCTGGAGCTGGTGTCGAACAGCTGCTCGCCGTCCCCGGGGACCGGGTCGGGCAGGTCGACGACGTCGAGGACCTCGGGCCCGCCGAAGCGGGTGATCTGCACTGATCGCATGACACGCAGGCTAGGGCCAGGCGATCGGTGCCCTCACTGCTAGCGTTTCGCCAGCGGGTCCTGCGCCCGGCGGATGAGGCAACGCGCGGCGGGGGAGCTGCCGCACGGGCGCGCCCCCCCCCGGTCAGCTGCAGCACATCAGGAGCCGACGAGCTCGCTCAGCGCGCGGCGCACGTGGGCGCGCAGCCATGCGTGGGCCGGGTCGGCCTCGTACCGCTGGTGCCACGAGCACGTCACCGGCACCGCCGGCATCGCCAGCGGCAGTGGCCGGAGCTGCAGCCCGAGGGTCTCGGCCGTCGTCCGGCAGGTGCGACCCGGCGCGGTGACCAGCAGGTCGCCGGCCGCCGCGACCTGCAGCGCGGTCGCGGTGGTGGGTGCGGCCGCGACGACCTGACGGGTCAGCCCGCGGGCGGCCAGGGCGTCGTCCACCGGGTCCTGCAGCCGGCCGCGGCGGGAGACGGTGAGGTGCCGCGCGGCGGCGTACGCGGCGAGGTCAGGCCCGGCCGCCAGCGCCGGGTGGCCGGGCCGGCCGATCACGACCAACCGGTCGGTGCCGACGGTCTCGGCGCGGAACTCCGGCGAGGGCGGGGAGCCGGCCCCGATCGCCAGGTCGACGCGACCCTGCCGCGCATCGTCGGCGGCGTCGTTGGCGGTCTCGGCCAGCAGGCGCAGCCGGACACCCGGGGCCTCGGCGGCCACGGCCGCGAGCAGGCCGGGTGCCAGGGCGGTGGCGAGGGCGTCGTGGACCCGCAGGCTGAACGTTCGCTCCAGGGTCGCGGGGTCGACGTCCCGCGGTGGGGTGAGCACGGCGTTGGCCCGGGCGAGGAGCGACTGCACCTCCTCCCGGACGGCGACGGCGTAGGGCGTCGGGGTCATCGTCCGGCCGGTGCGCACCAGGATCGGGTCACCGGTGGCCCGCCGGATCCGGCCGAGCGTGCGGCTCATCGCCGGCACCGACAGGTGCAGCCGGTCGGCGGCGGCGGTGACGCTGCCCTGCTCCAGCAGCGCGTCGAGCGCGGTGAGCAGGTTGAGATCCAGTTGCACGAGACGCAAGTCTAGGTTCAAGAAGATGCACTGTACACAACGCATCGCTGAGGTGAGGCTCGTTCCAGCGACCGGACGTCCGGTCGCACCGGACCCGAGGAGCCCACCATGACCACGTCCACCACCACCGACGCTGACCTGCTGGCCGCGGTGGTCGCGGCGACGCACGCCGCCGGCGCCCAGCTGGTCGAGCGCTTCGGCGCCCGCCCGCGGCTGGAGACCCCCGCGCAGGTGCGGGCGGCCATCGACGCCAACGACGAGGCGTCCCTGGCCGTCCTCCGCCCGCTGCTGGCCGCCGCCCGGCCCGGGGCCCGCGAGGCCGAGGACGAGGAGGCCGGCGGCGCGCTGCCGGCCGGCGAGTGGTGGGTGATCGACCCGGTCGAGGGCAACATCAACCACCTGCACGGCACCGACGAGTGGGCGGTCACCGTCACCCTGGTCCGGGACGACGTGCCGGTGCTGACCGTCGTGCACCTGCCGCTCGCCGGCCCGTCGGGTACCACCTACACGGCGCTGGCCGGTGCGGGCGCGTTCCGCGACGGCCAGCGGCTGCACGTCTCGACCAAGCCCGCGCTGGCGACCGCACTGGTGGGCACCGGGCAGGCCAAGCCGGGGGAGGACGCCGCGACCTTCCGGCGGATCGGCGCATCGATGACCGCGATGCTGCCCGCGGCCCTGGTGGTGCGCGCCTGGGTGCCGGCGACCCTGCCGCTGGTGCAGGTCGCCGCCGGTGAACTGGACGCCTTCTGGCAGTACAGCGACGTCCGGGCCGGGTTGCTGGGCGGCGCGCTGCTGGTCACCGAGGCCGGCGGAACGGTCACCGACACCGCCGGCCGGCCCTGGACCACCAGCAGCACCGACTTCCTCGCCGCCGCCCCCGGGCTGCACACCGCCGCGGTCGACGTCCTGTCGACCGTCGCCTGACCCCGGACCCGCTACGCATTCCAAGGAGATCTGCCATGCGCATCGCCGTGCTCGGCTCGACCGGCGGCACCGGCCGCCAGCTGCTCACCCAGGCCCTCGACCGCGGGCACACCGTGGTCGCGCTCGTCCGGGACCCGTCCCGGCTGGCGAGCCCCCCGTCCTCGTCCCTGGAGGTGGTGACCGGTGACGTGCACGACCCGTCCCGCGTCGCCCGCGCGCTCAGCGACGTGGACGTCGTCGTCTCCGGCCTGGGCGCGGTGCGGAAGGGGCGGCCGGGCACGCTGACCGCCGGCGCGACCGCGCTGGTCGGCGGCCCGCGGGTCGTGTGGCTGACCGCCCTCGGATCCGGCTCGTCGGCCGCCGCGGCGGGGCCGCTGACCCGGCTGCTGCTCCCGGTGGTGCTCGGCCGCGCCGAGCTCGCCGACAAGGCCCGGGCCGAGGAGCTGCTGCTGCCCACCGGGGCCGCCGTGTTCGCCGCCGGCCCGCTGACCGACGGCGTGCTCAGCGGGGATCGCCGCACCGTTGCCCTGGCAGCGGCGCCCAGGCGGCTGTTCCCGGCGTCGGTCTCCCGGGCCACCGTCGCCGCGGCCATGCTCGACGAGGCCGAGCAGCCCCTCTTCACCGGGCAGGTCGCGGTCCCGCTCGGCTGACTGTCCATCCCGCCGGCGTCCGCGGCCTGGGGCCTGCCGACGTCGCGCGAGCCCCGTGGGCGGTCAGCTCCCGGCGTCGAAGGCGTTCAGCCGCTGGAGGAACCACGCCCGGCCGCCCGGGCCCGCCCGGTCAGGGTCGCCTGTTGCTCGGCCGGGATGCGGGTTCGGCTTGGCAGAATGGGTCGCCACCGGGCCGGCAGCCGCGACCGGTCGACGACCGGGGGACGGGGCAGCTGTGGTGGGCGAGGGGCAGTGGTTGGACGCATGCGAGACCGGCGCGGTGCCGGACCGGTCGCCCGCGGTACCCGACGCGCAGGGCGAGCTGCTCGACCTCGACCTCGCCCGCGCCGCCGCCGGCATCGGCACCTTCGACTGGGACCTGGTCACCGGCCGGCTGGTGTGGGACGACCGGCTGCTGGAGCTCTTCGACCTGACCCCGGCGACCTTCGACCAGACGATCGAGGGCTTCAACGCCCGCGTCCACCCCGACGACCTGGCGCACGTCAGCGCGCTGCTCGACTCCGCGATCGCCACCTGTGGCGACTACGACGCCGAGTACCGGGTGCTGCGCACCGACGGGTCCTCCCGCTGGGTCGCCGCCCGCGGGCGGGCGCTGTGCGACCAGGCCGGCGTCGCCGTCCGGCTGCTGGGCGCGGCCTGGGACGTGACCGACCGGCGCGAGGCACAGGACCGGATCGCCGGCGCGCTGGAGGGCATGGCCGTCGGCTACCTGGTCATGGACGCGGACTGGCGGATCACGTACGTCAACGCGCAGGCGGAGCAGGCCTTGGAATCCCCGCGCACCGAGCTGGTCGGCGGGGTGATCTGGGACCTCTTCCCCGGCACGGTGGGCACCGACTTCGAGGCCGGGTACCGGCAGGCCCGCGACACCGGCCAGCCCGTCACCTTCGACGCCTGGTACCCGGAGCCGCTCAACGCCTGGTACGAGGTGCGGGCCACGCCCGAGGGTGGCGGGGTGGCCATCTACTTCATCGACGTCACCCAGCGGTACCGGGTCCAGCAGCGCAACGACCTGCTGGCGCAGGTCACCGGTGAGCTCACCGGCACCCTGGACGCCGAGGAGGCCGTCGCGCGGCTGGCCGACCTGGTGGTGCCCGCGCTGGCCGACTGGTGCATCGTCACGCTGGTCGGCGACGAGCGGCACGGCAACATCCGCCGCGACCTGCGCGACGTCGGCTTCGCGCACGCCGATCCGCAGCTGCAGGCGGCGGTGGCCGAGTACGCCCAGGTGCGCATCCCCGCCCTGCTGGACGGCTCGTTCGTGGAACGGGCGATGACCTCTGGTCGGCCGGTCGTCCTGCAGCGGGACGCCGCGGCGCGGATCAGTGCGGTCTTCACGCCCGGGCGGGCGCAGGAGCTGATCGGCGAGCTCGCACCGGATGCCTTCGCCGTCCTGCCGCTGCGCGGGCGCGGGCGCACCGCCGGCCTGCTCACCCTGTTCCGCGGCCCCGGCCACGGCGGGATCTCGGCCGAGGACGTCGCCACCGCCGCCGAGATCGCCGCCCGCGCCGGCCTGGCGCTGGACAACGCCCGCCTCTACCGGGAGCAGCGGGGTCTCGCCGAAGGGCTGCAGCGCTCGCTGCTCACCCCTCCGCCGGAGCCCGACCACGCGCAGGTGGTGGTCCGTTACGTGCCGGCTGCCGAGGCCGCCCAGGTCGGCGGTGACTGGTACGACGCCTTCCTGCAGCCCGAGGGGGCGACGGTGCTGGTCATCGGTGACGTGGTCGGGCACGACACGCAGGCCGCGGCCGCCATGGGCCAGATCCGGACCATCGTGCGCACCCTGGGCGCCCAGGCCACCCACGGCCCGGCGGAGATCCTGCGTCGGGCGGACACCGTGATGGAGACGCTCATGGTGGGCACCGTCGCCACCGTCGCCGTCGCCCGGCTGGAGCAGACGCCCGAGGAGGAGCTGCGCGGGGTCACCCGGGTGCGCTGGACGAACGCCGGGCACCCCCCGCCGTTCGCCATCCACCCCGACGGCAGCGTGCACCCGCTGCTCGGCGGTCAGCCGGACCTGCTGCTGGGCGTGCGCCCCGACACGTCCCGCCAGGAGCACGAGGTGACGCTGGACCGGGACAGCGTCGTCGTCCTCTACACCGACGGGCTGGTCGAGCGCCGGGGCCAGGACCTCGACGCCGGTCTGCAGCGACTGCAGGAGACCCTGGAGGAGCTGGCCGGGCGCGACCTGGACGAGCTGTGCGACGAGCTGCTCACCCGCCTGCTGCCCGGCAACGCCGACGACGACGTCGCCCTGATCGCGGTGCGCCTGCACCCGCAGCACGAGCCACGGCCGGTGGAGGCCGGACCGAACGTGGTCCCGCCGAACGTGCCCGACGCGCCTGACGTCATCCCGGGGGCGGGCTGACCGTCCCGGGTGGGGGGGACCGCGCCGGCCGCCCGGGGCGCGGTCAGCCGGCGGGGACCAGGGCAGCCCAGACGTGCTTGCGGGCGCCGTCGGCCGTCCAGCCGAAGGCCGCGGACAGCCGGGCGACGAGGTGCAGACCCAGTCCGCCGAGGGCTGGGTCGCGGTCGACCGCGGGCACCGGTGGTCGGTCGGGGAGCGCGTCGCTGACGTCGACCATCCAGCCACCGTCACAACTGTCCACCCGCACCTGGATCGGTGCGCCGCTGTGCCGCAGACCGTTCGAGGTGAGCTCCTCGAAGGCGAGGAGCAGCCGCTCCACGTCGTCCTCGTCCGCCCCGGAGGGCAGCGGTACGGCCGCGAGGCTGCGACTCAGTTCCCGGCGGGCACCGGTCAGCTCGGCCGGTCGGGCGATCGTCCAGTTCCAGGTGACGTGCGCTGCGGTGGCAGTCGGGAGGACGCGGTGCGCCCACGCAGCTGCGCGGTCGGTGCTCATGTGCTCCTGCAGTGGTCGAACGGCTGGTCTCGCCGCTGTACGGTCCCGGGTGGTGCTCTGCTGAGCGGCTCGGCCGAGCACCCGCCGGGTGCGCAGGACCCCGTCCCCGCCGGTCGTCGGGACCGGCAGAGCCACCGGGGCGTGGCGCACGACATGCAGCGTGCCAGCGGTCGAGCAAGCCGGCACGTCGACGTGACCGGGCACCCGTCGGCGGTGCCACCGGGACTGAGGCGCCGGCGCCTCGCGGCAGCCGCGTGGGTGACGTGCTCGACGCGGGAGGCGGTGCCGGACACCGCCGGTCGGGCAGACGCGGGCCAGGCGCTCGGGCAGCAGCTCGTCACCGGGCAGGTCGTCGGCGCAGTCAGCGGACATGGGCGACCCCGCTCGCCGTTGGTCCGACGAGCGGGGTCTTGACGCCGTCCGGGCCCGGGCCCGGACGGCGCCCGCACAGGGGCCGCGAGGCCGGGTCAGGCCGGGCGTCGGCGGCGGGGGAGGTCGGGCAGCGCCAGCTGGCCGGTGTCGACGAGCTCGGTGGCGATGTGGCGGAGCTTGCGGTTGCTGGCCTGGCTGACGGCGCTGAGCAGCGCGAAGGCGTCCTCGCGGGTGAGCTTGAACCGTTCGATGAGGATGCCCATGGCCGCACCGATGTCCCGGCTGGCGTCCAGGGCCCGTTCCTTGGCGGTGGCCTGCTCGGCCATCGACCCGCCCCACACGGCGAGCGCGGCGAAGGTGGACAGCACCGAGAGCACCGGCAGGGCCTGCTCCAGGTCGAAGGCGTCCCGGTGTCGGGAGTACAGGTTGATCCCGCCGATGAGCTGCTGGCCGGCCGACTGCTCCTCGGGATCGAGGAAGACCCGGTGGGACAGCATCGACTGCACACCGAGCTCGGCGGCGCGCCGGCCGAAGACCGGCCACTCCGGTGAGGATCCGAGGTTGCCGGTGGCGAAGGTCCGTTCGGTGAGGACGACGTCGACGCAGGGGCCGCTGTGCAGCTCGTACTGGACCTGGTCCACGCGTTTCACCAGCGGGTCGGTGGCCCCCAGGCTGGTCAGCTCGCCACGGCGATCGACCTTGGTGAGGCCTGCCCAGTCCGCGCCGTGGACGAGGTCGACCGCGGTCCTGGCCATCGCCGACGCGGCGTCCTCCGCGCGGTCGAAGCCCCGGAGCCGGCTGGCCACATTGGCGTGCAGCGCCACCAGGTGGACGGGGGACATCTGCTGCGGCGCATCGGACAAGTACTGGACCCCACTCCTGGAGGAGGGACGGCCACCGCTGAGGGTGGCGATCCCGCGACAGGCCGTGGTTGGACCGGCCAACCAAGGTACGCCTCCTGGCACCCGCCCGACCGTGCGCTCGCGTGGGCACGGCCGGAGGGAGGCGGTGACCTGCCGGCCCTGGGGAGGAGCAGGGGCAGCGACCGGCTACGTGGCTCCCTGCGCGGACCGAGCCTGGTCGACCCCCCTGGGGCGGCGCGCGTAGTACACGAGAGCGGGAGGGAGGTTCCGCCACACGGTGCGGCTCAGGAGCACCTCCTCGAACCGGGCCTCCAGTTGCCGGCGGAACCGGCGGGCGGCGGGCGTCCAGAGGCCGTGGAGGTAGGCGAACGTGGTGAACACGCCATCGGATGCCAGGCCGCTGATCACCGCGTCGAGCAGCAGCTCCTGCTGCCGTGGCCGGAATGCGGCCCAGGGCAGACCGCTGACGACGACGTCGGCGTGCGTGATGCCCCGGTCGGTGAGCACGGTCCTGAGGTCGGCAGCGTCGGCCTGGACGACCTCGACCGCCGGGTGCCGGGCGGACAGCGGCACGGCCAGCCGTGCGTTGACCTCGATCGCCAGCTGCCGGCCGCGTCCGGCGAGTCGCCGCTCGATGGCTCCGGTCATCGCCCCGGTGCCGGGGCCCAGCTCGACGACGACGACATCTGCGCCCACCGGCACCGGTGCCGTCGCGGCGCGCGACAGCGCTCGACCACTGGCCGCCACGGCGCCGATCGTGGTGGGCGTCCGGATGAACTCGCCGAGGAGCGACAGGTCAGGACACCGGGTCGAGGCGAGCCGCTCAGACAGGGGAGGTCACGCCCGTCAGGTCCTCGGAGACGGCCCACAGCCGTCGCTGGACCGCGAGGTCGTACGACTCCGGGCTGGACGTGACGAGGCGTGGGTGTCCACGGACCTCGCCGCGGCCGCCGGGACCGTAGTACTGCCCGCCCAGGACGGCGGGGTCGGTCGCGGCCCGCAGCGTCGGCAGGGCACCCATCGAGGCGGGCTGGGTGACGAACGGAGCCAGCCGTTCCGCCGGTGCCCGGACCATCGTGGGGGTGTTGCGCACGAGTTCGGTGTTCGACACCCCCGGGTGTGCGGCCGCCGCGAGGGTGGTCGTGCCGTGTTCGGCGAGCCGGCGCTGCAGCTCGTAGGTGAACATGAGGTTCGCGAGCTTGGACTGCCCGTAGGCGCCGGCCCGGGAGTACGAGCGTTCCCACTGCAGGTCGTCGAAGTGGATCGCTGCGCGGATGCGGTGCCCGGTGCTGCTGACCGTGACCACGCGGGATCCGGGCACGGGAAGCAGCCGGTCCAGCAGCAGCCCCGTGAACGCGAAGTGGCCCAGGTGGTTGGTGCCGAACTGCCGTTCGAAACCGTCCTCGGTCAGCTGTCTCGGGGTGTACATCACCCCGGCGTTGTTGATGAGCAGGTCGATCCGGGGATGGGCGTCGCGCAACTGCGCCGCAGCCGCGCGTACCGATGCCAGGGACGTCAGGTCGAGCCGTTGCACGGTGACGGCGCCGGCGATCCGGGCAGCTGCCTGCTCGCCCTTGTCGACGTCCCGCACCGCCAGCACCACCGAGGCGCCGCGCTCGGCGAGGACTCTGGCGGTCTCGAACCCCAGCCCGGTGTTGGCGCCGGTGACGACGGCCACCCGGCCGCGCTGGTCGGGGACGTCGGATTCAGTCCAGGTCGTGTTCATGTCGTCCTCCAGAAGAGACCGGTGGTCTGTTGGTGTGCAGGACGCTAAGAGACCGCCGGTCCACTCTCAAGAGACCACCGGTCTGCACGGTGTTAGGGTCGCACCGTGACCTTCCATCGGGCCCGCAGCGAGGAGCAGCGCGAGATCAGGCGCCGGGCCATCCTCGACACGGCGGCCGCCATGCTCGACGAGATGCCGGTGGCCGACGTCAGCCTCAACGAGCTCAGCCGCCGCGTGGGCCTGGCGAAGTCGAACGTGCTGCGCTACTTCGACTCCCGCGAGGGCGTGCTCCTCGAGCTGATGAACTCCGTGGTGCAGGACTGGCTCGCAGAGTTGGCCGTCGACCTCGCGAGCGGCGTCGATGCGGGGCTGCCGCTGGAGGTGCGGGCCGAACAGCTGTCCGCGGTGCTCGCCCGGTCGCTGGCGGGGAACCGGGTGCTGTGCGACCTGGTGGGTGCGCAGGGTGGCGTCCTGGAGCGCAACGTGACCGTCGAGGTCGTCATGCGCCACAAGCGCGTCGCCCTGGCCCGGCTCACCGCCACCGCAGACCTCCTGCGCCGCCACCTGCCCGAGCTCGGTGCCGCCGGCGAGACGTTCTGCTTCCAGGTGATGGTCCTGGCCGGCGCCCTGGCCCCCTACAGCTCGCCACCGCCCGGTGTGCGCGCCGCCTACGAGGCCGAACCGGCGCTCGCCGTCCTGCACCTCGAACTGCAGGAATCCCTGCAGCTGGCCATCACGACCATGCTCCTGGGGGCCGTACCGCGCGGCTGACGGGGCCGCAGGGCCGCCGAACCGGGTCGGCGACGACCCGGTCGGTACATCTAGTGCTCCGGGGCGAAGGCCTGCGTGCCGAGGACGGTGAGGAGCGCGAGCCGGCTGGCGGCGTCGGTGCCCGGGGGAGCGGTGAGCACCAGCAGCACCTGGGACTCGTCCTCGGTGAACAGCGCCTGGCAGTCGACCTCGATGGGACCGATCTCGGGGTGCAGGAGCACCTTGTGGTCCTCGAACCGCCGGCCCACCTCGTGAGCGGCCCACAGCTGCGCGAACTCCGGGCTGGTCCGGGAGAGCACCTGGACCAGCTCACCGGCTCGTGACCGAGGCCCCATCGACCCGTAGGCGGCGCGCAGCGAGGCCACCTGGGCGCGGCTCTGCCGGTCGTGGTCGTCGGCCGGGTAGTGCGCCCGCTCCTGCTCGGGGTGGGTGAACCAGCGGTAGATGCCGCTGCGCTCCAGGCCGGTCAGGTGGGTGACGTCCCCGAACAGGGCCCGGGCCGGGTCGTTCTGCACCAGCGTCTCGCCCAGCGCGGACAGGATGAGCGCCGGGGTGTCGGTCAGCCGGTCGAGGACACGCAGCAGCCCGGGAGCGATGTGGTCACCGCCGCCGACGCGGTCGGGGGCGTCGTGCCCGGCGACCCGGTAGAGGTAGGCGGACTCGTCCGCGGTCAGCCGCAGCGCCCGGGCGAGCGAGGCGAGCATCTGCGTGCTCGGCTGCGGCCCGCGCCGCTGCTCCAGCCGCGTGTAGTAGTCGGTGGACATCGCGGCGAGCTGGGCGACCTCCTCCCGCCGCAACCCCGCGGTGCGGCGACGCGCGCCCGGGCTGAGACCGACGTCCGCGGGCTGGAGGCCGCTGCGGCGCCGGACGAGGAAGTCGGCCAGGTCGTCCCGGTTCACCGGCCCAGTGTCACCGCTGCCGCCTGCCGCAGCCAGGGACCAGCGGTCCCCCGATCACCGCGCTCTGCCACGGGCTCCGGAGCCGGCCGACGCTGAGGCCATGGACATCTCAGGGAACACCGTCTTCATCCCCGGCGCGACGAGCGGCATCGGCCTGGCGCTGGCGCTGCGTCTGCACGAGGAGGGCAACACCGTCGTCATCGGCGGGCGGCGCACCGCGCTGCTGGAGCAGATCACCGCCGAGCACCCCGGTCTGCACGCCGTCCAGATCGACACCACCGACCCGGCCAGCATCCAGCACGCGGCTGCCCAGGTCGTCGCCGAGCACCCGGACCTCGACGTCCTGGTCACGATGGCCGGGATCATGCGGGTCGAGGACTGGACGACGCCGGGCGGCTTCCTCTCCTCGGCCGAGGAGACGGTCACGACCAACCTGCTCGGCCCGATCCGGCTGATCGCCGCGTTCATCGAGCACCTGCGCTCCCGGCCCGCCGCGACGATCATGACGGTCTCCTCCGGGCTGGCGTTCGCCCCGCTGCGGGTCACGCCCAGCTACAACGCCAGCAAGGCCGCGATCCACATGCTCAGCGAGTCCCTCCGGCTCCAGCTGTCGGGCACCGGGGTGGCGGTGGTCGAGCTGGAGCCGCCGTCGGTGCGCACCGCGCTGCTGCCGGGACAGGAGGAGAGCGAGTTCGCCATGCCGCTGGCCGACTTCGTCGACGAGGTCACCGAGCTGATCCGGACCCAGCCGGACGCCCGGGAGATCCAGGTGGAGAACGTGAAGTTCCTCCGGTACGGCGAGGCGCGCGGCGACTACGACCACGTCGTCGCCACCATCAACCACCTCGACCCGCACGGCCACTGACGTCTCACCACCGCGGCCCACCTGGGTCTCGTGGGTGCGGGGCCGCGACAGGGTGCGGCCGTGCTCACCGCGTCGTCATGCCGAGCGCGGCGAGCACGACGTCGTCCACCACGGAGACGAAGAAGTCCCGCTGCACCGGCTCGCGGCTGGTGCTCAGGCGATGCGTGCTCATCGCCGGGATGACCTCGGCCAGGAGGTCGGTGCTCGCGGCGAAGTGGGCGGTGGTCTCCCCGTCGTCGATCGAGCGGTGCAGCAAGCGCCGGTAGACCTCGACGTAGGGCTCGGTGACCTCCGAGCGGATCACGTCGGCCAGCCGCTCCGAGACCTGGGTGGCCGATGCGAGCCCCGCGAAGATCGACAGCCGGCGCTGCGGGCCGCCGAGCCACGGGGAGTCGACCACGGCGAGCAGGTTCGCTCGGAGAGAGCCGAGATCGGGCAACCGATCGGCCTCCGGCGGTCGTCCGGCGGCACGGATGGCGGCGATGACGAGGTCTTCCTTCGTCGCCCATCTCCGGTAGAGCGTGGTCTTGGCCTTCCCGGTGCGGGCCGCGACCTCGTCCAGGGTGACCCGCTCGTAGCCGCGCTCGACGAGCAGGTCGAGCGTGTTCGCCAGGATCAGTGCATCGCTCGAGTGGTCGTAGGGACGGCCGGTCCGCTGACCGTTCGTGACGGTCCGGCGGGCTGGCGACGCTGGGGCCGGGGTCTCCACCCACCAGACGGTAGGTCATGCTCCGATGACTTACGCTACTTTGCGGTAGCGCAAGTCATCGGAGCGCCGCAGTCGTGCGGCGACGGAGGAGAAGACCAGTGGACGTCAAGAACAAGGTCGTCATGATCACGGGCGCGTCATCCGGCATCGGAGCCGCGACGGCGCGGGCCGCGTCTCGGGCCGGCGCGCGGTTGGTCCTGGCCGCTCGGCGCGAGGAGCGCATCGCGGACCTCGCGGACGAGCTGGGCCGGTCGGTCGCCGTCCGCTGCGACGTCACCGATCAGGCAGAGGTCGGCTCGCTGGTGGACGCCGCCCTCGGCGCCTTCGGCCGGATCGACGTCCTGGTGAACAACGCCGGGCAGGGGCTGCAGGCCGGCATCGAGCAGATCTCGCTGGACGACTTCCGTGCAGTGCTCGAGCTCAACCTGGTGGCACCGCTCGCGGTGATGCAGGCGGTGTTGCCCGCGATGCGCCGGCAGAGGGCGGGGAGCATCGTCAACGTCAGCTCCGGTACGACGTTCGCGGACGTCCCCGGGACCGGTGGGTACGTGGCGTCCAAGATCGCTCTCGAGCGTCTCTCCGCGATCGCCCGCAACGAGCTCGACGGTACGGGCATCGTCGTCTCGACCATCATCCCGTTCGCCACCAGCACCGAGTTCCTCAGCTCGATCAGGGCAGGCCGCGCTGACGCCGAGGCGATGACGGCCGGCGCGGCCTTCGACTCACCCGAGCAGGTCGCCGAGGCGATCCTCCGACTGATCGAGAGTGGCGAACCCCGGGCAGACCTGGTGCCGGCGGCCTATGGCGGCACCCGCTGATCCACCGGGCCGCCGACCTACCGGCGACGGCCCGACGCTGACGTCGGCTGGGCGACACGTGGCCGGACCGATGACTCCTGCGCGCCGTGCTGGTCTGTACGCCAGCGAACGACACCCAGGAGGCATGACGTCATGCGGAGACTGCCCGTCGGGATGAACCTGAGCCTGGACGGCTACGTCGCCGCGCCCGGCGACGACCTCAGCTGGGGAGTGTCGAGGGCGCGGTCGACGGGAACGCGCGCCTGGTCACCGGCGATGCGGTTCCCGAGATCGCCCGGCTCAAGACCGAGGACGGCGGCCCGATGGACGTCGGCGGCGCCACCCTGGCCGCGGCGGCGATGCAGGCCGGGCTGATCGACGAGTACGCGATCGTCACCCACCCGGTCCTGGTGGGCGGCGGCACGCCGTTCTTCCCGGCCCTGGGCAGCCGGGTGCAGCTGAGCCTGGTGGAGACCCGGACGTTCCCCGGCGGCGTGGTCCTGACCAGGTACGAGACCAGGCACTGAGCCCCGGCGGCCGGCCGGACGGCGCCGAACGGGGCGTCGAGGCCGGTGGTGGATCTGCCGCGGTGTCCTTCCCGGCCTCGCGGAGCCGGTCGTCGACGAGCCCGACGAACACCGAGGCGACGCGGGCGACGGCGCGGTCGTCGTCCTGGGTCAGTCTGTGCAGCACCTCCCGCGCCCGGGTGCCGGACACCTCGACCAGTGCCTGGGCCAGGCGAATCCGCACAGCGGAGCCGGCGGCTGGTGCAGCGAGTTCGTCCACCAGAGCGGTCATGACCCGGTCCGCGCACCCCGGGTCCTGGGACAACGAGCCCAGGACCTCCGCCGCCTCGACGTCATGGGAGCCGGCCACCACCATGCCGACGAGTGCCGGCACGGCCGCGGCCATCCCGAGCCGGCCCGCCGCGAGTGCGGCGTGCCCGCGCACGGTGGGATCGGGATCGGTGAGCGCCTCCATGAGCAGCGGCTCCGTGTCCGCGGGCAGCTCGGCGACGGCGACCACCGCGCGGCGCCGGACGTCGGCAACGGGCGAGCGCAGGCCCGCCGCGAGCGCCGCCAGACCGTCCTCGCCCGACCGGGCCAGTGCCCAGCGGAGCGCGCCGGCCACGTGGGGGTCGGACTCGGCCAGGACCGCACCGGCCAGCAGCTCACCGGGGACGTGTTCGGCCTCCGGCCGGGTCAGGACGGCCTGTTGCCGGCGCGCCGCACTGGGGGAGTCGAGCCCCCGCATGAGCTGGACGATGCGCAGGACGTCGTGCCAGCCGGTGGGTGTCGACGCAGCCACCGCGCGCAGCCGCCCGAGCAGTTCCTGCTCCTGCCGCAGGCGCTCCTCGCTGCGCCGGACGAGGTTCGCTACCAGCGCGGACGGCGTGAACGCGGGGTCCGCGAGTGCCCGCCGGACCTGGTCCAGCGAGAGCCCGAGGGACCGCAGGCTCTCCACGTGGAAGAGCCGGCGGACGTCGTCGGCGGAGTACTCGCGGTAGCCCCCTGCGGTCCGGCCGGTCGGGCGCACGAGACCGAGGGAGTCGTAGTGCCGCAGCATCCGGGCGCTCACCTTCGACCGGCGGGCCACGTCGCCGATCAGCACCCCGTGGCCCGCCCGTCGGTGGCGACGGCGCCTGCGTGGCCGAGGGCGGTGAGCCGTCGCGCCTCCGCACGAGCCGCCTCGAAGCCGGCCTCCGGGTCCCGCAGGAGCAGCTCGGTGGCCCGGGCGTGCTCCGCGACCGCCGGGTCGATGTCCGCCGCGGCCCGGCGGAGTGCGGGCACCACGACGTCGCCCAGGTCGACGAGGGCCCGGCTGAGGCTCGACTGCACGCCATGGCCCCCACGGCCCAGCTGCGACAGCAGCTCGTCGGCCAGGTGCTCCTCGCCGTCCTCGGGCACCAGGGCGACGGCTGCGCGCCACGCGGCCCGGGCGACCTCGTCGTCGGGGTCGCGCAGCAACGCGGGGGTGATCCAGGCCCAGGAACTGCGGACGCCGATCTTGGACAACGTGTGCAGCGCCTGACTCCTGGCCTGTGCGTGCTCGGAGCCGAGCTCCCGGCGGATCCGCGGCAGCGTCGTCCCCGCGGGGAGGCGGGTCAGTGCCCAGGACAGCATGTCCCGCACGAAGAAGTCGGGCTCGACCGCGCAGCGTTCGACGAGTGCCTCCAGGAGCCCGGCGTCCGGCTCGGTGCCGATCGCCAGGGCCGCCCGCAACCGCACCGACGGGTCGTCGGCGGCCAGTGCCCCGGCCACGTCCCTGCGCTGCCTGCTCCTGCTCGTGGTGTCCATCGGGCCCACCTCCTGGACCCAGGGGACACCTTGTCACCGTGTGAAGGTCAAGTCCGTGTCCCACCGGCGGCCACACCGACCCGGCTCGTGGGACCGGTACCGGCGGGACACGCGTCGAGGGGGACGCCCCGCAGGAGCGTCCCCCTCTCCGTCGTCGCCCGCTGGCCCCTGACGTGCGTCCGGAGCCGTCCGGGACGCGCCGATCGGGCCGTCAGGCGGTCTGCGCCTCGCGACGCGGGAGCACCCAGTCGGGCCGCACGTAGTGGCAGGTGTAGCCGAAGGGGATCTTCTGCAGGTAGTCCTGGTGCTCCTCCTCGGCCTCCCAGAACGCCCCGGCCGGCTCCACCTCGGTGACGACCTTGCCCGGCCAGATGCCCGAGGCGTCGACGTCGGCGATGGTGTCGAGCGCGACGCGCTGCTGCTCGTCGCTGCCGTAGAAGATCGCCGAGCGGTAGCTGCGACCGACGTCGTTGCCCTGCCGGTCCTTCGTCGACGGGTCGTGGATCTGGAAGAAGAACTCCAGCAGCTCGCGGAACGAGATCACGTCGGGGTCGAAGACGATCTCGACGGCCTCGGCGTGGTCACCGTGGTTGCGGTACGTGGCGTTCGGGGTGTCGCCGCCGGAGTAGCCGACGCGGCTGGACAGCACCCCCGGGCGCTTGCGCAGCAGGTCCTGCGCGCCCCAGAAGCAGCCGCCGGCGAGGATCGCGGTCTCAGTGGTCATGGGTGCCTGCCTCTCTGTCGAGTACGCCACGACAACACCGCGACCGGTGCCGGTGCTTCCCACCGCGTGCCGAAGGCACCGCTGGGGCGTGCGGGCCGCACCGGCGCCCCACGCGCCCGTACCGCGCAGCCGGTCGGGAACCCGGGCCCTGGCCCGGGGGGCTCGCTACGTGACGGAGTCGTCCCCAGCCGGCCCGGGGTCTCGTCCGCGGCCGGCGAGGTGGTGTGTCGACCATCGCTCAGGCGGCGCGCCACGGTCGCCGCAAGCACCTGGCCAGCCGCGCGCGCGAGGGCGGTTCACCGGCTCGTAACGCGGGTGCTCCCGAAGTAACACGTTGTGGACGCCGAGTCGTTGACACCCCGAACCTCATCCGAGAGGGTCGCCTTGTCTGACTGTCAGACAGCACCACCCGTGGAGGAGTGCTCATGACCCTGACCGCCGTTCGCCGGATGACCCTTCCGCTGACTGCTGCCCTCTCCGTCGGCCTGCTCAGCGCCTGCGGCCTCGGTTCCTCGCCCAGCACCGATGGGGATGCGGCCGCCGCGTCCTCGTCCGTCCCGGCGCAGTCGGTCGACGAGGAGATCGCCGGGCAACTGCCCGCAGCCATCGCCGACGCCGGGGTCATCCGGATGGCGATCAACCCCGCGTACCCGCCGTTCGAGTCCACCGCGGCGGACGGCGTGACGCTGGAGGGTCTCGACCCCGACCTGGCGCACGCGATCGGTCAGGTGCTGGGGGTGGAGATCGAGTTCGTGCCGACGTCCTTCGACGCCATCATCCCGTCGCTGACCGCCGGGGACGTGGACATGGCGATGTCGTCGATCGGCGACACGAAGGAGCGCGAGGAGGTCATCGACTTCGCCACCTACTACTGGAACGGCACGCTGATCATGGTCCCCGAGGGCAACCCCGACGACCTGGCCGCAGACCAGCTGTGCGGCGCCCAGGTCGGCGTGATCCGGGGATCCCTCCAGCAGTCGACCTTCCTGCCGGCCCAGGCGCAGGCGTGTACCGACGAGGGCGCTGAACCCCCCGTCGAGCAGGCCTACCAGGACGGTCCCCAGGCCCAGCTCGCCCTGCAGAGCGGGCGCATCGACGCGGTGATGACCGACGCGCCACCGCTGCTGGACGCGGAGTCCAAGAACCCGGACACCTTCGACACCGAGGGCCCGCTGACCCGCAACCCCAACCCCGGAGGGGTCGCGTTCCCCAAGGGGAGCGAGCTGGTCGAGCCGGTGCACGCCGCGCTGGGCGTGCTGATCGAGAACGGCACGTACGAGGAGATCCTGGACCGCTGGAACCTGGCCGACATCGCGATCGAGGCATCGGAGATCAACGGGGCGGTCCAGTAGTGGCGACGTCCGCAGCCCAGCAGGCGCCGACGCCGGGGGCCGGCGCCCCGCCGGCCGCCGACGACCTGCCCGTCGTCCGGCTGCGGCACCCGTGGCGCTGGGTGTCCTACGGCGTCATCGCCGTCCTGGCAGCGATGTTCCTGCACTCGCTGGTCAGCAACCCGAACTTCGGCTGGGACGTCGTCGGTGAGTACCTGTTCTCGGTGCGGATCCTCGACGGGCTCGCGAAGACCCTGCAGCTGACCGCCATCGCGATGCTCCTCGGGATCGTGCTCGGGGTGGCCCTGGCCGTCATGCGGCTGTCGGACAACCCCGCGCTGTCACGCACCAGCTGGCTCTACATCTGGTTCTTCCGCGGCACCCCGGTGTTCGTGCAGCTGCTGTTCTGGGGTTTCATCTCCGCGCTCTACCCCTCGCTGTCCATCGGCGTCCCCTTCGGGCCCAGCTTCTTCGAGACCGAGACCAACGCGCTGATCACCCCGGTGGTCGCCGCGATCCTCGGACTCGGCCTGAACGAGGCCGCCTACCTCGCGGAGATCTTCCGTGGCGGCATCCAGTCGATCGACCGGGGGCAGACAGAGGCGGCGCAGGCGCTGGGGATGAAGAGGTCCCGGATCCTGCGGCAGATCATCATGCCGCAGGCGATGCGGGTGATCGTCCCGCCGACGGCGAACAACACGATCTCCATGCTGAAGACGACGTCGCTGGTCAGCGTGCTGTCCTTCCCCGAACTGCTGTACGCCGCGCAGCTCATCTACTCGGTCAGCTTCGAGACGATCCCGCTGCTGATCACCGCGTCCATCTGGTACCTGGTGGTGACCTCCGTGCTGACGGTCGGGCAGTACTACATCGAGCGGCACTACAGCCGGAGCGACCGGCTCGAGGGCCTCGGCCGGTTCGGCCGGTTGGCGGCGCTGCAACGCCGCCGAACGGTGACCGACCTGGGCCAGGACGCGCGATGACCGCCGCAGTCCAGCCGATGGTCGAGGCGCGCAACGTGCACAAGTCCTTCGGGCACCTCGAGGTGCTCAAGGGAGTGGACCTGCAGGTCGCGCCCGGCGAGGTGATGACCCTCCTCGGGCCCTCGGGGTCGGGGAAGTCGACCTTCCTGCGGCTGATCAACCACCTGGAGACGTTGACGTCGGGGCGGCTGTCGGTGGACGGCCAGCTGGTCGGCTACCGGGAGGACCGCGGTCGGCTGCACGAGCTGCGCGAGGCCGAGATCGCCCGGATGCGAGCCCAGATCGGCATGGTCTTCCAGCGCTTCCACCTGTTCCCGCACATGACGGTGCTGCAGAACGTCACGTGCGCCCCCATCGGCGTCAAGGGCGAGTCCCGCGACGTGGCGGAGCAGCGGGCGATCGCACTGCTGGACCAGGTCGGCCTGTCGGACAAGGTGCGGGCCTACCCGCAGTCGCTGTCGGGCGGGCAGCAGCAACGAGTCGCCATCGCCCGGGCACTGGCCATGCAGCCCAAGTTGATGCTCTTCGACGAGCCGACGTCCGCCCTGGACCCGGAGCTCGTCGGCGAGGTGCTCGACGCGATGCGTGACCTCGCCGCCAGTGGCATGACGATGATCGTCGTGACCCACGAGATGGGTTTCGCGCGGGAGGTCGCCGACTCGGTGGTCTTCATGGACGGCGGTGTCGTCGTCGAGTCCGGCAAGCCGGAGCAGGTGCTGCGCGACCCGCAGCACGAGCGCACCCGCAGCTTCCTCAGCAAGGTCCTCTGACCCTGCACCCAGCACGACCGATCCCCAGGAGTGAACGTGCACGTCGTCGTCATCGGTGCCGGTGTGGTCGGCGCATCGATCGCCGCAGGACTGGCCCAGCGCGGAGCCCAGGTCACCGTCGTCGAGCGTGACTGGCCGGGGGCCGGTACGTCGGCCACCTCCTTCGCCTGGATCAACTCCAACGGCAAGGAACCGCAGAGCTACTTCGAGCTCAACGCCGCCGGGCTGCGTGCCCACCACCAGCTGGCCGGGGGAGCGTCGCCCTGGTTCGTGCCGAACGGGCACCTCGAGTACGCCACCGCCCCCGAGCACGTCGACCGGCTGCGCGGGCGGATGGGACGGCTGGTCGAGCGGGGCTACCCGGTGCAGGAGCTCACCCACCAGAAGGCCGCGGCGCTGGAGCCGGACCTCGTCATCCCGGCCGACTGCGACACGATCGCCTTCTTCCCCGGTGAGGCGCACGTCTTCCCCAGCCTCTACCTGGCCCAGGCACTGGCCCGGGCGGTGGACGCCGGGGCCACCGTGCGGCCGCGCACGGAGGTGACGGCGCTCGAGCCCGCGGGCAGCGGCGCCCGAGTCACCTTGGACGACGGCACGGTGCTGCATGCCGACGCAGTCGTGTCCGCGGCCGGTCGCTGGTCCGCGCAGCTCGGGAGGCTCGCCGGCGTCCACGTACCGATGGCCGAGTTCACCGACCCCGGTGACGTGACGGTCGGCTACCTGATGGAGACGGGGCCGCTGCCGGTGCGGGTGGAGCGGTTGATCACCAGCCCGCGGCTCAACGTCCGCCCCGACGGCGGCGGTCGCCTGCTGTTGCAGGCCCTGGACCTGGACGTGACCGCCGACCCGGCAGTGGTCCCGGCCGTCGCATCCGAACTGGCCGACGCGGTGCTGGAGCGGCTGCGCGGGGTGCTGCGCAACGCCGAGGCCGCGGACGTGCGGCGGCTGGTGGTCGGGCAGCGGGTGATGCCGGCCGACGGATACACCGTGGTGGGGCGCGCGCCGGACGCCGAGTGGCTGTACGTGGTGGCCACTCACAGTGGGGTCACGCTGGCGCCGCTGCTGGGCGAGCGGGTCGCCGCCGAGCTGTTCGGCCAGGACGAACCGTTGTTCGCCGACTTCCGGCTCGAGCGGTTCCTGGCCGGGACCGCGGTCACCCCGCCGGTGCCCCGCCGCCCCGGCGAGCAGTGAGCCACCCGGCCCCGGGGTCAGGCTCCGGGGCCGGTCACCCCTGAGGAGATGAGCACCAGCTGCTCGGCCTCCTCGAGCCGGGCCAGCAGGCTCTTCTTCGCCGCGGCCGTGTCGCGGGCCAGCACCAGGTCGCCGTACTCCCGGTGCCTGCGGACCAGTTCGGCGTCGTCCCGGTTGTCGCTCTCCTCGACCTGGGTGATCGCCAGGCTCAACCGCGCCATCAGCTGGTTGTGCAGCTCGCTGAGGTGGCGGGAGCGGAGGAACCCGACCGTGCAGGTGTGTGACCGGGTGTCGGCGGCGACCAGCGCGGCGGTGTCGCCGGCGGCTGCTGCCCGGGCCATCTCGTCGACGGCCGCCACCAGCTGCCGCAGCTCGTCGTCCGACGCGTGCGCGGCCGCATCCACCCCGGCCAGCTCCAGCACCCGGCGAGCGCGGTAGATCTCCTGCACCTCGGCCGAGCTGAGCGTCGTGACCGCCAGGATGCGGGTCTTCGGGTCACGGGTCAGCAGGCCCTGCATCGCCAGGGTCTTGAGGACCTCGCGCACGGTCGGCCGGGACATGCCCAAGGCGGCCGCCATGGCCTCCTCGGTGATCGGTGTGCCGGGCACCAGGTCGCTGTCCAGTATCCGCGTGCGCAACAGGGTGACCCCCTGGTCGACCACCGTCTCCCGGCGCACCTTCGACACGCGACCTCCTCCGCTCCGCCACCGACGCGGCCCATGACGGCCCGGCCACAGCATCCCACTGCGGCGGCTGTCGGCGGTGGTCCTGGAGCGCAGCTCGGCGTCGTCCTCGAGCAGGGTCGACGGCCTCGGTCGTGCGGACCACCGAGGCCCGCGCGGACGGCGGACAGGCCGACCGCTCGATCGGTCGCCGACTCCCAGCGGCGGTTCGGGAGCGGGTCCGGTGAACGGTCCGGGCTAGGTTGACCGCTCGACCAGTCACCGGAGGCGGAACCCACGTGAAGGTCAACGACTACGACAGCTTCGGTGCGGCGTACTCGGCGGAGAACGACGTCAACCTCATCAACCGGCACTACGAACGACCCGCGATGCTGGACCTCGTCGGGAACGTCCGCGGTCGCCGCGTCCTCGATGCCGGGTGCGGCTCCGGTCCGCTCGCCGCGGAGCTGCTCTCCCGGGGTGCGGCCGTGACCGGCTTCGACTCCAGCGCGGTCATGGTCGACCTGGCTCGCGAGCGGCTGGGTGCCGACGCCGACGTCCAGGTCGCGGATCTGTCCGCGCCCCTTCCCTTCGCCGACGGCAGCTTCGACGACGTGACCATGTCCCTCGTGCTGCACTACCTGCGCGACTGGGGCGCGCCGCTGGCCGAGCTGCGGCGGGTGCTCAGGCCGGGTGGCCGGCTCGTGCTGTCGGTCAACCACCCGAGCCTCTACAAGATGCTGCACCCCGAGAGCGACTACTTCGCCCTCACCGAGTGGACGGACGAGTACGACTTCGGGGGTCAGCCCGCCGTGCTGACGTACTGGCACCGGCCGTTGCACGCCATGACCGACGCCTTCTCCGACGCCGGCTTCCAGCTCGCCCGCATCAGTGAGCCACCGTGGTCGCCGGACACCCCGGCGGAGCTGCTGCCCCCGCAGTTCGCGGGCCGGACGTCATTCCTCAGCTTCGTCTTCTTCGTGCTCGTGGCCGGCTGAGTCCGTCCGCACCCACGCTGCGGGGCTCTCCCGGCGGCCACCGGGTGTCGGCACCCGTCGCCGGGGGGAGCGGTGGGAAGCTGCCGACCGGTCACCTGCGGCGGTGACCGGTCACGACGGGAGCTGCGAGACGATGACGCCCTTGGTGGGAACGGGAGACCTCTCCCAGCGGGACGCCCTCGTCGGCGGCGACGTGTCCGTGCCCGTCGGCGGCGAGCACCGCAGGTACGTCGATCTCGACGCCGCGGCCACCACCTCGGCCACGGCGGGCGTCGTCCGGGCCGTGCAGGAGTTCCTGCCGTGGTACTCCAGCGTCCACCGGGGCGCCGGCGCGAAGTCGCAGGTCACCAGCGCCCGCTACGAGCAGGCCCGGGAGAGCCTCCTCCGCTTCGTCGGCGCGGATCCGACCACGCACCTGGCCCTCTTCCCGAAGAACACCACCGAGGGCCTCAACCTGATCGCCTACCGGCTGGGGCTGACCCGGGACGACGTCGTCCTCACCACCGCGATCGAGCACCACGCCAACCTGCTGCCCTGGCGGCGGCACGCGCAGGTGCGGATCGTCGACGTGGACCGGTCGGGCACCTACGACGTCGACGCCGTCGTCGCTGCCCTCGACCAGCGGCCCACGCCGCGCGTGCTCGCGGTGTCCGGGGCGTCCAACGTGACCGGCTGGCTGCCCGACCTCGCCGGCATCGCCGCGGCGGCCCGGGACCGGGGTGTGCTGGTGGTCGTCGACGGGGCGCAGCTGGTGCCGCACCGCCCGGTGGACGTGGCCGCGCTCGGGATCGACGTGCTCGTGTGGTCCGGGCACAAGATGTTCGCCCCGTTCGGCGCCGGTGGCCTGGTCGCCGACCGGCGGCTGCTCGCCGACGGCGAGCCGTTCCTCGTCGGGGGTGGGGCGGTGAAGGCGGTCTCGGACGACGAGGTCGTCTGGGCCGACACCCCCGACCGGGACGACGCCGGCACGCCCAACGTCGTCGGCGTCGTGGCCCTCGCCGCCGCGGCGGAGGAGCTGCTCGCCGCGGGGGAGCGCAACCGGGTGCACGAGGACCTGCTCGTCCAGGCGCTGGACGACGAGCTCGGCACCGTCCCCGGGCTGCGCCGCCTGGGGCCGACGTCCGGAGACCGCCTGCCCGTGGCCGCCTTCGTCATCGACGGGATGCCGCACGCGGAGGTCGCGCACCGGCTGGCCCGGGAGCACGGCATCGGGGTGCGCAGCGGGTGCTTCTGCGCCCACCCCTACCTCAGCCGGCTGTTCGGGCTCACCGCAGGCGAGGTGCAGCAGTTCCACGACGACGCCCGGGCCGACCGCACCGACCGGCTGCCCGGCGCGGTGCGGGTGAGCTGCAGCTCGGCCACCCCACTGGCCGACGTCGCCACGCTGGGGGAGGCCCTGCGCGCGCTCACCGCCGGAGCCACCCGGCCCGTCGTGACCGCCGGTCAGGGGCGCTGACGCCCACAGCTCAGCGCGGGGCCACCCGGAAGACCGGCCAGCCGATCTCGGTGCGCCAGGCGGCCGGGTCGGGCGTGTCGCGCGGGCCGACCAGGTAGGTCTCGCGCACCGGGCCGGCCACCGCCAGGGCGTTGGCCACCACCCACCGGCCGAGTTCGCCGTAGGTGACGGCGATGTCGTCGTGCTCGCCGGCGTGCACGGTGACGGCCAGCTCCGCGGCCGGGAGGGTGGCCGCGTGTACCCGGCCGCTGCGCGGCGGTGCCGCCGTCGGCCGGTACACCAGCAGGTGCCCACGGCCCTCCTCGAACAGCGCGTTGTCGTACAGCCCGCCCGGGGCGCCGGTGGGGCCCTCGACCACGGCGTCCAGCTCGGCCATGGCGCCGGCGTACCAGGCGAGGACGTCGTCGAGGTCCACGTCGTCCTCGACCGCGGCCACCGTGGTCGGCGGCACCGCGCGCAGCTCGACGTCCAGGCGGGCGGGCTCCGGGTGCAGCAGCCGGCGCAGCGACACCACCGCGGCGCGGGTGCGGTCCAGCTCGGACTCGAGGCGCCGCAGGTGGTCGGCGACCAGCGCCGCGCGGGCGCCCGGATCGGGGGAGCGCAGGATGCGGTCGACGTCGGTCAGCGGGACGTCGAGCTGGCGCAGCCGGTGGATGACCTGAGCGGTCGGGATCTGCTCCGCGCCGTAGTACCGGTAGCCGGTCGCCTCGTCCACCGTGGCCGGCTCGAGCAGGCCGGCGTCGTGGTAGCGGCGCAGGGTGCGGACGCTGAGATGGGTCAGCCGGGAGAACTCGCCGATCGACAGCACGCGTGCACTGTGCACCCTCTCCCGGTGGGAGGGTCCAGTGCTCGAGCCGCCGGTGGTCCGAGCTGCACCCGGCGGGTCCCGCGGCGTCGGCCGGGTCGCACCATCGGTGCCGGTCGCCGGGCAGACTCGCCCCGTGGAGCGTCACGACCTCGGTGCGGCAGTTCGCCTGCTGCGGGAGGGCGCCGACCCCGCGGCCCTCGGGTTGTCCGTGGGCAGGCGGCGGGTGCCCGGGTTGCGGCGGGAGGAGCTCGGTGAGCTCGCCGGCATGTCCGCGGACTACGTGCGCCGGGTGGAGCAGGGGCGCAGCCACCC
The DNA here is from genome assembly GCF_947486615.1 of uncultured Modestobacter sp. GTDB lineage: Bacteria > Actinomycetota > Actinomycetes > Mycobacteriales > Geodermatophilaceae > Modestobacter. The sequence continues at coordinate 598,419 of NZ_CANKUD010000001.1, read as the reverse complement.
CTCGGCCGCTGTGGTCACGGCGATCGCCCGGGCCCTGCGCGTGGGACGGGCGGATTACGAGCGGCTCAGTGCGCTGGCCGGGTACGCCGCCGCGGACGGGCAGGTGCCGTCCGAGCTGGGGCCCGGCGCGACGCGGCTGCTGGAGCGGTTCTCCGACACCCCGATGATCGTCACCGATGCGGCGATGAACGTCGTCGCGGTCAACAGCGGGTTCCTGGCCCTGGAGCACTGGGACCTCACCGGGGAGCGCTGGGAGTGGAACGTGGCCTGGCGCATCTTCTGCCGTCCGTTCGCTGCCTTCCAGCAGTCCGACGCCGACGCGACCGTGCACGAGGGGATCCAGGCGGCCCAGCTGAGAACCGCGCTGCTGCGGTACCCCGATGATGCGTCGCTCGCTGCGATGGTCGACGAGATGCGCACCCGCAGCCGGCGGTTCGACACGCTGTGGCGGGCACCGCGACCGGTGGCGGCCTACGAGAGCAGCGCGACCTTCACCCAGTCCGACGGGGACTCCGTCACCCTCGTCGGGAACCTGATCGCCATCCCCGGTGACGACCTGGCGGCCGTGATGCTGACCGCGGCGCCGGGTTCGCGCGACGCGGCGCGGCTGGCGGAGGTGGTCGGCGCATCCGATGGCCGGGCAGTCGTGAAGGTGGGCCAGTCCGGCCCAGGCTGACCGCGCCGGGACCTGCCACGTTGGGTGACGTCTCAACGACGTCACGATCACGAAGGCGGGTCCAGCGATGAAGGCAGTGCGTTTCCACGAGGTCGGCGGTCCCGAGGTCCTGCGCTACGAGGACGTCGACCAGCCCACCCCCGGCGCGGGCGAGGTGCGGGTGCGGGTGGCGGCCTCGGCGTTCAACGCCGCCGACGCCGGCATGCGCGGCGGCTTCCTGCCGATCCCGGTGCAGCTGCCGCACGTGCCCGGCTACGACGTCTCCGGCACCGTCGACGCGCTCGGGGACGGCGTCGGCGGCACCATCGGCGGCCTGCAGGTGGGGGACGCGGTGATCGGGTTCCTGCCGATGGAGCGGGACGGCGGCGCGGCGGAGTACGTGATCGCCCCGGCCGACGCGCTGGTCCCGGCCCCCACGAAGGTCGACCTGCCCGACGCGGCAGCGCTGCCGTCGGTGGCGCTGACGGCCTGGCAGGCGCTGTTCGACCTCGGTGAGCTGACCGCCGGGCAGCGGGTCCTGGTCAACGGCGCCGGGGGAGTGGTCGGCAAGTACGCCGTCGCGCTGGCCAAGCGGGCCGGCGTGCACGTCGTGGCGACCGCCAGCCCACGCAGCAGCGACGCCGTCCGGGCGGCCGACGCCGACCAGGTCGTCGACCACACCACCACCGACGTGCTCACCGCGGTCGAGGAGCAGGTCGACGTGCTGGTCAACCTCGCCCCCATCGACCCCGACCGGTTCGCCGCGCTCGTCGCCCTGGTCCGCGACGGCGGCAAGGTCGTCAGTACCACCGCGTTCATGGCCACGCCCGGTGACGAGACCCGCGGCGTCAGTGCGGCGACGGTGTTCGTGCTGCCGAACCGGGACCGGCTCACCGAGCTGGTGTCCCTGGTCGACAGCGGGGACCTGCAGGTCGAGGTCACCCGCCGCATCCCGCTGACCGACCTGCCCGCGCTGCACGCCGAGGCCGCCGCCGGTCGCATCGAGGGCAAGGTCGTCGTCCAGCCGGCCTGAGCCCGGTGCCCGGGCGGTCGGCCGGCTGACCGCCCGGGTGCACCCGGGTCTGCATGGGCAGCCGCCTGCCGTCCCGGGCCGGCCGGGCGGGCTCGTGCTCGAGCAGTGACCGGCTCCCGGGGGATGTCGTGGGCGTATGCGAAACCGCAGACGGTCCTACGACAGCCGGACGACTGCACTGGTGGGCGTCCACCGGTCCCCGTGCCGCCTCGGCTCCGCCGAGCGGGGAGGAGTCCTCCCATGCCCCCCACCCACATGCCCCCCACCCACCTGCCCACCACCGACCACCCGGACCGGCGGCGCTCCGACCGAACGCCGGGTGCGCAGCTGCTCGTGCCGGCCGCGATCGCGGTACTGCTGACCGTCGGCGTCGTCACGCTCGGTCCGTCCTGGTTCGTCGCCGACGCCCGCCGGGCGGTGGTGGCCGGGGTCGAGGCGCTGGCCGCTCCGTGGCCGGGCACGGTGCACCGGGCGCAGGTCGAGGCCGTCGCGAACGTGCTGCTCTTCCTGCCGGTGGGTGCGCTGTCCGCGCTCATCCTCCGGCGCTCCGGCCCGGTGCCGCCGATCGCCCTCGGAGCCGTGGCGTCGGTGCTGGTCGAGCTGGCGCAGAACACGGTGCCCGGCCGGGTGCCCGACCTCGCCGACGTGGCCACCAACACCGCCGGCACGGTCCTGGGCGTCGGGCTCACCACCGCGTGCCTCCGCCGGCGGGCGCGGCCGCGGCGCTCCCGGCGCTGGCTGGTCGTCACGCTGGTCGCCGCACCGCTGCTGGTGGTGGGCCTGGCCGGGTGCTGCTCGGGCGGGGGTGCCTTCACCGCCGCGGACGGCCACGTCGCCGACGGCGAGGAGCTGTCGCCGTTCGCCGACGTCCCGGCCATCACCCGGCTGGACGACGCCCTGCGGCGCGCCGTCCAGGACGCGGCCCGGGAGGCGACCGCCGACGGGATCGACTTCCACGTCGCCGGCGGATGGCGCAGCGCGGCGTACCAGCAGGCGCTGTTCGACGCCGCGGTGGAGCGGTACGGCAGTCCGGAGGCCGCCCGGGAGTGGGTGCTGGGCCCCGACGAGTCCGCCCACGTCACCGGCGACGCGGTCGACATCGGCCCCACGGACGCGATGAGCTGGCTGAGCCAGCACGGTGCGGACCACGGCCTGTGCCAGACCTACGGCAACGAGATGTGGCACGTCGAGCTGGCCGTCGAGCCCGGTGGCCAGTGCCCCGCACCGGCGGCCGACCCCACCGCGGGCTGACCCGTGCCGTCGGACAGCGAGCCGGCCAGCGTCGTCGCGGCCCGTCAGCTCGCCGCCGAGGCCCGGGAACGCCGTCAGGTGCCCGCCCGGCCCCGCCGTCACCGCGCCGTCCCGCGGCGTGACACACCGCCCGACCCGGGTCCTGCGGGATGACGCGCGCGGCCGGTCGCAGGTGCCCGGCCGGCTCCTCGCGGCACGGGCCGGTGCGGTGACGTCAGCACGGGAGCGCAGGCGAGCGGATGGACGGTCCAGGAGGGGCGTCCGTCGTCCTGTGCGCTGCCGGGACCCGGTGCCGGAATGCCGCAGAGTGGTGCGTGTCCTCCCGTTCCACGGAATGGGGCGTCCGTGCGACGAACGGGTCATCCCGGAGTCGTACGACTCGACGCGAGAATTCCGACTCGGGAATGGCGTCTATCACCATCCGCGGCCGCTACGGTCTGCGCCAACTGCCTCCCAGGGAGATCTCATGCGCATCCGCCGTACCTCGGCCGCTCTGTCCGCCCTCACCGCTCTCGCCCTGGTGCTGGCCGGGTGCTCGGGCTCGGACGACGACCCCGCCGCGACCGCGGAGCAGGACTCCCCGTTGACCGAGTACTTCAACGCCGTCTACGGCGGCGACCTCTCCCCGGAGGAGCAGGAACGGCAGTTCGCCGAGCAGCAGGCGGAGCGGGAGGAGCTCGTGGCCCAGTGCATGCAGGACCAGGGCTTCGAGTACACCCCCGACACCCAGTCGTCCTCGTTCTCCGCCGGTGACGGGACCGAGTGGGAGCCCGACGACCGGGAGTGGGTCAGCCAGTACGGCTACGGCGCGGTGGAGTCCCCGTTCAGCGACGAGGGGCAGCCGGAGGAGCAGGAGTACGTCGACCCCAACGGCGACTACGTGGCCACCCTCTCGGAGTCCGAGCAGATGGCCTTCTACGAGGCGCTGTACGGCCCGCAGCCCACCGAGGAGGAGGCGATGAGCGAGGAGGTCTCCTACGAGTACGACTGGGAGACCGCCGGCTGCCAGGGGTCGGCGCAGCACGAGGTCGAGGGTGAGGACGTGTCCCAGTCGGAGGAGTTCAAGCCCCTCTTCGACGCGATCAACGAGCTGTACGAGGGCATGGCGTCCTGGCCGGGCATGGCCGAGCTGGACGCCGAGTGGTCGGCCTGCATGGACGCCGCCGGCCACGGTGGCTTCGCGACCCAGGTCGACGCGCAGAACTCCGTCTACGACGACCTGAACGAGATGTACGAGAGCACGGAGCCCACGGAGGACGGGGAGATGGCCGCCGAGCCCGACCAGGCCGCGCGCGACGCCCTCGCCGAGCGTGAGGTGGAGCTCGCCCTGGCGGACCTGGACTGCCGGGAGGAGACCGACTACCGCGACCGGGCCACCGAGATCTCGAACGAGGCGGAGCAGCAGTTCGTCGACGACCACGAGAGCGAGCTGGAGGCCATGAAGGCCGCCGCCGAGCAGGACTGACGTGGCCGAGCGGGAGAGCACCAGCGAGTTCGAGGTGGTCCAGGACGTCAGCGGGGACGACGCGGTCGAGGAGGGGCCGGCCACCGGGGGCAGCCGCTGGCGGCGTCCCGCCTGGCCGGCGTCCCTGCAGCGCAACCGCCCGCTGTGGACCACCGCCGCGGTGGCGGTGGTGGCCCTGGTCGCCGGGCTGGTGGTCGGCCGGTTCGTGGTCGCACCGGACCCGGCCGGCGCCCAGGCGCCCGCCCCCGGACTGGTCACCGTGCCCGTCGCCTTCGGTGCGCTGAGCAACGACGTGACGATCCGCGGGGAGATCGGGTACGCCGACCCCGTCGAGGTCACCCTGGACACCTCGGCCATCTCCGGTCCCGCGGTGGTCACCGGCCAGGTGCCGGAGGTCGGGTCGGAGCTGGGGCCGCTCGGCGTCGCCCTGGAGGTCGCCGGCCGGCCGGTGGTCGTGCTGCCCGGTGAGCTGCCGGCCTACCGCACGCTGCGGATCGGGGTGTCCGGGCCGGACGTCGTCCAGTTCAAGGAGGCCATGCGCGCGGTCGGCATCGACGCCGGTGACCCCGCGGACGACGCGTTCGACCAGACCGCCGCCTCGGCGGTGACCACGCTGTACGCCCAGGCCGGGTACCCGGCGCCGGCTCCCGAGGAGGGCGCCGCCGACGGCGTCCGCGCGGCGCAGGACGCCGTCCGGGCAGCGGAGCAGGCGGTGTCCGCCGCCGAGGCCGAGCTGGCCGAGGCCCGGGGCGGGCCCTCCGCGGTCGAGGTGCGGGAGGCCGACAACGCCGTCGCCAGCGCGCAGCGTGCCCTGGACGCCGCCGTGGCCACCACGCCGGAGGACGCCGTGGCCGTCGGCGACCTGCGGGACGGCCTGGCCCTGGCCCGGCTGCGCCGCCAGCAGCTCGACGTCGCGCCGGACACCGCCGCGCAGCGCGCCCAGCTGGGGGCCGCGCAGGAACAGCTGGCCCAGGCCCGCCGGAACGTGGGCGAGGCCCAGGAGGCCGTGCTGCCGGTGCTGCCCGCCGGTGAGGTCCTCTACCTCTCCCAGCTGCCCCGGCGGGTCGACGCGGTGGCCGCCGAGCGCGGGTCGGTGCTGAGCGGTGCGGCCATGACCGTCTCGGGGGCGACGCTGGCGCTGTCCGGGACGGTGGCCGCCGCCGACGCCCGGCTGCTCAGCGCCGGGATGCCCGCCTCGTTCGAGCTGCCCGGCGGCGGCGAGCACGCCGCGACGATCACCGAGGTCACCCCGGGCGAGGGCGACGACGCCCGGTGGACCGTGGCGCTGGAGCCGGCGCCGCTCGCCCCGGAGCAGATCACCGAGCTGCAGGGCACGAACGTGCGGGTGGGCATCCCGGTCGGCGCCACGGAGGGCGACGTCCTCTCGGTGCCCCTGGCGGCGCTGACCGCGGGGCCCGGTGGGGAGTCCCGCGTCGAGGTGGTCGAGGGCGACCCGCGGGACGGCGACCGGGCCGAGACCCGCCTGGTGGTGGTCGAGACGGGCCTGGCCGCCGACGGCGCGGTCGAGGTGCGCCCGGTGGAGGACGAGCTGGCGGACGGGGACCTGGTCGTGGTCGGTCGATGACGGCACCGGCCACCGCGCCGATCCCGATCGCGACCCCGGGGACCACCCCGGCGATCGAGCTGCGCGACGTCACCCGCTCCTTCCCCGGCCCCCCGGAGGTGCAGGCGCTCAAGGGCGTCAGCGTCACCGTCGCCGACGGCGAGTACGTCTCGATCATCGGGCCCAGCGGTTCGGGCAAGTCCACGATGCTGAACATCCTCGGGCTGCTGGACCGGCCCACGGTCGGTGAGTACCGGCTGAACGGGGTGCTGACCAGTGCGCTGGAGGAAGACGAGCGGGCTGCCGTGCGTGCCCGGCAGCTCGGGTTCGTGTTCCAGGCCTTCCACCTGATGTCCCGGCGCAGCGTGCTGGAGAACGTGCTGCTGCCGATGCTCTACAACGGCACCCCGCGGGCCGAGCGGGAGTCCCGGGCCCGCGAGGCGCTGCACCGGGTGGGGCTGGACCACCGCATCGGCTTCCTGCCCGGCACGCTCTCCGGTGGTGAACGTCAGCGCGTCGCCGTGGCCCGGGCGGTGGCCTCCCGACCGCGGGTGCTGCTCGCCGACGAGCCGACCGGCAACCTGGACCAGACGACGTCGGCGGAGATCATGGCGCTGTTCGAGGAGCTGCACGCCGACGGGCTGACCCTCGTGGTGATCACCCATGACGGGGCCGTCGCCCGGCGGGCCTCCCGGCGCATCCGGCTCGCCGACGGCCGCGTGAGCGAGGCGGGGTGACCGAGCAGGTGGCCGAGCCGACCAGCACCGGGCGCCGGTCGTGGCGGGGGCTTCGGTCCCGGCTGCGGATCCCGGCCCGGCTGCGCCGGAGGCGGGAGGCGGCCGCGGTGCCGGGCGTCCCGCCGGTGCACCCGGCCGACCGGTTCCGCTTCGCCGACCTGCTGGGCGAGGCGACCGCCGACATCGGGTCCCGCCCCGGACGCCTGGTCACGACGATCGTCGGCACCGTCCTGGGCATCGCCGCGCTGATCGCCACCATCGGCTTCGCCCAGACCGCCGCCGGTCAGATCGCCCGGCAGTTCGACCGCACCGCCGCCACCCAGCTGGTCGTCACCCCGACCACCGCCGACACCCGCGGCGGGGCGACCGTCGCCGCGGCCGCGCTGCCCTGGGACGCCGTTCCGCGCCTGGAGCGGCTGGCCGGCGTCGAGTCCGCCGCCCTGCTCGCGGAGGTGCCGTTGCCCGAGGCGGTCATCGCGGCGGTGCCGGTGAACGACCCGTCCCAGCCACCCACGGCGCCCCCGCCGGTCTACGCGGCGTCGGCGGAGCTGCTGGACACCGTCGGCGGGCGGCTGGCAACCGGCCGGTTCCTCGACGCCGGGCACGACACCCGCGCCGACCGCGTGGTCGTGCTCGGCTCCCGGGCGGCGGACCGGCTGGGCGTCCACCGCGTCGACACCCAGCCCTCGATCTTCATCGACGGCATCGCCTACGCCGTCCTGGGCATCGTCGAGTCGACCGACGTCCGCGCCGAGCTGCTCAACGCGGTGCTGCTGCCCACCGGCACGGCGCGGGCGGACTTCGGGCTGCGTGCCCCCGGCGACGCGCAGGCCCGCATCGCGATCGGTGCCGGACCGCAGCTGCGCACCCAGGCCGCGCTGGCCCTGGCCCCCGACGAACCCGACAGCCTCGAGGTCAACGCACCCGATGGCCGGTCCGAGCTGGGGCAGGACGTGCAGGCCGACGTGAACGGCGTCTTCGTCATCCTCTCCGTCATCGTCCTGCTCGCCGGCGGGGTCGGGATCACCAACGTCACCATGCTGTCGGTGATGGAGCGGGTCGGTGAGATCGGGCTGCGCCGCGCCATCGGTGCGACCCGGCGGCAGATCGCCGGCCAGTTCGTCGCCGAGTCCGTGGTCATCGGACTGCTCGGCGGCCTGATCGGCGCCACGCTCGGCGTCTTCGCGGTCATCGGCATCTCGCTCGTCCGGGACTGGACCCCGGTCATCGACCCCTGGATCGCCGTCGGCGGCGCCCTGCTGGGGGCCGTCCTCGGGCTGGTCGCCGGCGGGCTCCCGGCCCGTCGCGCGGCAGCCATCGAACCGGTCGACGCCCTGCGCGGGGGCACCTGACCGCCCGGCCGCGTCCCGGCCGGCGCCCCGCGGGGCACTGCACGTCACCCGCCTCGCCCCGGCCCCGCCACCGCCGGCCCGGCGGTCCCGGTCAGGCCGGCGTCGCCACGCTGTCCACGCGGGAGGCCAGCCGGCCGCCGAAGTGCATGCCCTGCAGGGCTCCCGCGTCGTCCCGGGCGAAGTAGCCGCGCATGCCCTTGGCCGGTCCCTCGGAGATGACGAAGGGGTCGCGGTCACCGGCGACGAGGGTCACCGGCATGCGGGTCCGCTCCTCGGCCTTGTCGCCGAGGGCGGCGGTCATCGCGGCCTTCGACCACGAGGTGACGACCAGCTGACCGGCCTCGACCGTGACGTCGCTGACCGTGGCGATGGTCTCGTAGCGCCCCGCGTAGCCGGTGAGCGCGTCGTCGCCGAGCGCCAGCGCCTGCGGCTCCGTCTCGCGGATGCCCAGGTGGTGCTCCAGCGCCCAGGTGGTGAGCCGGTGGTTGAGCTCGGAGCCGTTGGGCCCGCTGTTGGTCATGCTGAGCACGGCGAAGTCCCGGGCCGGCACCATGGTGAAGTCCGAGTACTGCCCGTTGGTCGTGCCGCCGTGCCCGACCAGCTGGGCGCCGTCGACCTCGCGCAGCAGCCAGCTGATCCCCACCGCGTCGCCCAGGGCGCTGCCGCGCATGTCGGCCGTCGGCTGCTGCATCTGCCGCACCAGCTCCGCCGACAGCACCCGCGAGCCGTCGCGGGCGACCCCACCGCCGAGGTGGAAACGCGCCCAGGCGAGCTGGTCGGCGGCGGTCGCGGACATCCCGCCCGCGGCGGTGACGGCCCGGGGCAGCGCCCAGGGCTGGTTGACGGTGACGGTGCCGTCGTCGGCGCGGGTGTGGCCGACGGCGAACCGGCGGGTCATCACCTGGCCGGGGAGGGCGAGGGTGTCGGCCAGCCCCAGCGGGTCGAGCACGAGGTCGCGCATCGCCTGCTCGAAGGTGCTGCCGGTGACCTCCTCGACCACCCGGCCGGCCAGTGCCAGGGAGGCGTTGTTGTAGCTGACCGTGGCACCGAGCGGGGTCACCTGGTCCAGCTCCGCCATCCGCTCGACGTAGCGGGCCAGGGCGTCGTCGCCGTTGCCGGTGTCGGCGAAGAAGTCACCGTCCCAGCCGGCGGTGTGGTTCAGCAGCTGCAGCACGGTCACCTGCTCGGCGACCTCTGGCTGCTTGGTGCGGAATCCGGGCACGTAGCGGCGCACCGGCGCGTGCAGGTCGACCCGGCCGTCCTGCACCAGCCGCATGATCGCGGTGGCGGTGAACGTCTTCCCGGTGGAGCCGAACTGGAAGAGCGTGCGCTCGTCCACCGGCAGTGGGTTCTCCACGCTGGTCATTCCGGCGAAGGCGTAGCTCTCCCGCCCGTCGTGCCACATCGCCGCCGCCACCCCGGTGACGCCGAGCTCTCCCACCAGCTCGTCGAGCTTCTCCTGCAGGTGCTCGGTCACGGTGGGGCCTCCGGGGGTGCGGCTGGACGGTGGTCCCCGGCCGGCGCGGCGCCTGGTCTGGATCGCGCCGGCCCGGGTCCCTCCGACTCTGGCCGGGCGGCCGCCGGCTGTCCTGGTCGGCCGGCCAGAACATCCCGCGCCGCGTTCGTCGACGCCGACAGGCCGCTGGCCGGTGCTCATGTCGGCCGGACGAACCCCCGTCGGGACAGGGCCCGCTCGCCGCCCGCTGCCGCAATGTGGCGCCCCAGCACGTCGCGGTGCTCGGTCTCGTCGGGGGTCTCGCCGCGCGCATGCCACCACCACGAGCGCCCGACGACCTGACGGCCTCCGGCAGTGGAGAGCGACGTTCCGTGGCCGGCTGGAGCGCCGGGCGCAGCTGCGTGGGATCAGGGCGCCTACGGTGATCGTCCACGGCCGCGGAGAACAGGGCCTGAGCTGGCGGGCCGCCCTGGCCACCGCCGAGCTGCTTCCACAGGCGGAGCTGCACGGCTACGAGTAGTCGGGGCACGACGTGTCCCAGGACATGCGGCCGGAGTTCGTGCTCGCCCTCGCGCGCACGGCGGCCCGAGGGGAGCGGAGCGACCATGCGTGAGAACCCGGAGTACGCCGGCGGCGGCCTGGACTGGGCGGCCGACCTGGTGCGCGCCCACTCGTGGGCCACCATGGTGTCCAACGGCGCGGACGGCGCCGGCCCGGTCGTCTCCCACTACCCGTTCCTGGTCGAGGACGGCGACCCCCGGGAGCTGGTGCTGGTCAGCCACGTGGGCCGCCCCGACGAGCAGCTGCACCGGCTGGGCACCCAGGAGCTGTGCGTCGTCGTGCAGGGGCCCAGCGGGTACGTCTCGCCGAGCTGGTACCAGGTGCCCACCGCCGTCCCGACCTGGAACTTCGCCACCGCGCACCTGTACGGCGTGCCTGAGCTGCTCTCCGACCAGGAGAACCTGGCGGTGCTGGAGCGGCTGGTCGCCACCTTCGAGGCGCCGTTGCCCGAGCCGTTCCTGCTGCGCGGCACCCTCGAGAACAGTGCGTACGCCGAGCGCATCGTGCACGGCACCGTCGGCTTCCGGATGCGGGTGACCCGCGCGGTCACCAAGGAGAAGATGAGCCAGGACAAGCCGGCGCCGGTGGTCGACCGGGTGCTCGCCGAGCTCGAGGGCGAGGGCCCCTACGCCAACCCGTCGCTCGCTGCCCGGATGCGCTCGGTCCGGAGCTGACCGGGCGGGCTGTGCGCCCTGGGCCCCAGCGATCCAGCGTCGGCTCCCGCCCGGCAGCCGCACCCGGCAGGCCAGCGCGGGGGCGAAACGGGTCTCCCGGCCGTCCAGGTACAGCCTCGGCGTCTCCCGGCTCCCGGCCGACGGCGGGTCGACCGCGTGTACCGAAGGCCACAGGCAGTGCACCGGCTGTCGCTCCCTGACCCTGGGCGTCGGTGCCTAGCCTGGCGGCGTGCACCCCTCGCCCCACGAGCGCAGGCAGCGACTCGCCGGCCTGCCGGACAAGGCGCGGAAGGCCGTCTCCGGTTCCGGGCCGCCGACCCAGCCCTTCACGCTGCGCGCGGAGCCCAACCGGATCGACCCCGCCGTCGCGCACGAGGCGCTCCGGCTGGCCCTCCGGATCGGTGAGTCGATGATGGCCGTCGGCGGCTCCGCGGCAGACGTGACCGCCACGGTGCTGCGGGTGTCCGCGGCGTTCGGGCTGACCGACTGCCAGGCCGACGTCACGTTCACGTCGCTGACGATCAGCTACGACCCGGACGACGCCACGCCGCTGGTGCTGATGCGCATCGTGCGCCCGCGGGGATCGGACTACACCCGGCTGCAGGGCATCACCGACCTGGCGCGGGCGATCAAGCCGGAGGGGCTGAGCGTCGAGGACGCCCACCGCCGGCTGGACGACGTGCTGTCCGCCCCGCACCCCTACCGCCGGCAGATCCACGCGCTCGGCTGGTCGGGCATGGCCGGCTGCGTCGCCTTCCTGCTCGGCGGCGGCTGGCTGGTGGCGCTGGTCGCCTTCGTCACCACGGCGGCGATCGAGCAGCTGATCCGAGTGCTGGCCCGCCGCGGCCTGCCGGCGTTCTTCCAGCAGGCGGCCGGCGCCGCGGTGGCCACGGGGTCTGCGGTCCTCCTGGTGGTCGCGGGGGTGCAGGTCCGTGCCTCGCTGGTCGTCGCCGCCGGGATCGTGGTGCTGCTGGCGGGGCTGTCGCTGGTGAGCGCCGCGGAGGACGCGATCAGCGGGTTCCCGGTCACCGCCGCGGCGCGGGCCTTCGAGGTGCTGACGCTGACCACCGGCATCGTCGTCGGCATCGCCGCGGTGCTGGACCTCGCGCAGCGTGCCCAGGTCCCGCTGCGGGTGGTCGACCCGTCGACGTACGGCGTCCCGTTGGCGATCACGTTGACCTCGGCAGCCGGGATGGCCGGCTTCTGGGCGCTGGCGTCGCACGCCCGCCCGCACGCCATCCTCGTCGCCACGGGGGCCGGCGCGCTGGCGTGGACGACGTCGTGGGTGTCCGGCGAGTTCGGTGCCGGTCCCGCGGTGTCGAGCGGGTTGGCGGCCGGCGTCGTCGGCTTCCTCGGGGAAGCGCTGCCCGATCGGCTGCGGGTGCCGCCGCTGCTCATCGCGGTGTGCGGGATCGTCCCGCTGCTCCCCGGGCTCACGATCTACCGGGCGCTGTTCGCGATCGTCGTGGAGACCGACGTGTCCAGTGGCCTGGACTCACTGGTGACGGCCGCGGCGATCGGGCTGGCGCTCGCCGCCGGCGTCGTGCTGGGCCGGTTCTTCGGCCGGCCGCTGGGCAGCGGGGGCGACCGGTTCGACCGCCGGGTGCGCCGTCGGGGGAGCACCGCCGGCTGAGGTCGGCAACCGGGGTCGGCCGCCGACGACCGACCCCGGTGCCCGCGACCGGCGCGAGCCGGTGGCCCGGCGTCGGCGGCCGGGGATCAGGAGGGAGACGCCCGCCGTTGCAGCCGGGCGGCGATCCGCGGGTAGGTGGCCGGGAACAGCCGCACCAGCAGGTCGACGGCCTTCGCGTCGTTGCCCACCAGGATGCGCGGCTTCCCGGCCTCCACCCCGTCCACGACGATCCGGGCGGCGTGCTCGGCCGGCATCCGCAGCAGCTTCTCGTTGTACATCCGCATCCGGGCCTCGTCCGCCGGCGTGACCGCACCCTGCGCCCGGCCGTGCTCGAGCGCCGCGGTGGCGATGTTCGTGCGCACCCCGCCGGGGTGGACGACGGTCACCTGCACCGGGTGCCCGGCCAGCAGCATCTCCGTGCGCAGTGCCTCGGTGAACCCGCGGACGGCGAACTTGCTCGCGCTGTAGGCGTTGATCGACGCCTGGGCCATGATCCCGTTCAGGCTGGACACGTTGACCACGTGCCCGTCGCCGGAGGCGATCAGGTGCGGCAGGAACGCCTTCGTGCCGTGCAGCACGCCGAACAGGTTGATGCCCAGGATGCGGTCGTACTCGGACCAGTCGCTGTCCAGCACCGCGGCGCCGCCGGCCACCCCGGCGTTGTTGTAGACCTGGTGGACGACGCCGAAGTGCCCGGCCACCGCGTCGGCGTGGCCGAGCACCGCGGCGCGGTCGGTGACGTCGAGCCGGGCGCTGTGCACCTGCGCGCCGAGCGCCTCCGCCCGCGCGGCGGTGGCGGCCAGCCCGGCCTCGTCGACGTCGGAGACGGCCAGCCGCGCACCGCGCCGGGCCAGCTCGACGGCCAGTTGCCGGCCGATGCCGGACCCTGCGCCGGTGACGACGGCGACCTTGCCCTGCACGCTGCTCATCGGGGATCTCCTGGGTTCGTCAGCGGAGCACCGGTGCTCTGCGCGTGGTCGGTGGTCAGGTCGACGAGCTGGTCGACGACGCCGGGGGCCAGGTGGTGGCCCATGCCGCTGATCTCCACGTGCCGGGATCCGGGGATCGCCGCCGCGGTGGCGCGGCCGCCGGTCGGGTGCACCATCCGGTCGGCGGAGCCGTGCACCACCAGGGTGGGGGCGGTGATCCGCCGCAGCTCTGCGGTGCGGTCGCCGGAGGCGTGGATGGCGCTGATCTGCCGGGGGACGCCGGCCCGGGCGCGCAGGCCGCCGCCGCGGTCCCAGAGCCCGATGGCCCAGGCCCGCTCGAGGTCGTCGTCGGGCAGGAACTGCGGTGAGCCGATGTGCCCGAGCAGCGCCAGGTGCCGCTGCACCGACTCCTCGACCGTGCGCGCCGGGCGCTTGGCCATCCGCAGCAGCGTCGACCGGGCCGGCTGGCCGACCCGCCGGTCGCCGGTGGTGGAGAAGATCGAGGTGAGGCTGGCGACCCGGCCGGGGTGCCGGGCGGCGACGGTCTGGGCGATCATCCCGCCCATCGACATGCCGACCAGGTGCACCTGCTCGACGCCGAGGTGGTCCAGCAGGCCGACGGTGTCGGCGGCCATGTCGGCCAGGTCGTAGGCGTCCGGGCGTGGCCGGGCGAGCAGCTGGCGCAGCCGCCCGGGCGGTGGGGTGGCGATCGAGGTCGACCGGCCGACGTCCCGGTTGTCGAAGCGGATCACCCGGAAGCCGCGGCCGGTGAGGCCGTCGACCATCCGCTGCGGCCAGGAGGTCAGGTCGATGCCGAGCCCGGCGACCAGCAGCAGCGGGACGCCGTCCTCCGGGCCGGCCGTGCGGTAGCAGAGCCGTGGGCCGGCGGGCAGGTCGACGAACAGGTCGTCGTCCGGGGTGGTGGCGGTCATGCCGGCACCGCCGCGGGAGCCTCGCCCTGGGATGAGTGGGCGCGGGAGAGGTGCAGCTCGGGGTCGGTGACGTCGTCGGTGCGCAGCATCGCGACGTCGGCGCGGTAGTCCATCGAGGTCAGCCAGGGCATCCGGTCACCCTGCCTGGGCAGTTGGTCGACCGCGCGCCGGATGTACCCGGCGCCGAAGTCCAGCAGCGGCCGGGTCGGCATGGTGGGATCGGCGACCTCCGGGCGGGCGGTGTCGTACCCGGCGCGGTCCAGGTGGGTGAGCAGCCGGCAGAAGTGCTCGCAGAGCAGCCCGATCTTCAGCGTCCAGGAGCTGTTGGTGTAGCCGATCGCGTAGGCCAGGTTCGGCACGCCGGAGAGCATCATCCCCTTGTAGGCCACGGTCTCGGGCAGCCGCACCTCGGCGCCGTCGACGGTGAGCGCGATGCCGCCGAAGGCCTGCAGGTTGAGGCCGGTGGCGGTGACGATGACGTCGGCGGGCAGCTCCCGGCCGGACTCCAGCAGCACGCCCCGCTCGGTGAACGTGGCGATCCGGTCGGTCACCACGGCGGCCGAGCCGTCGGAGATGGCCCGGAACAGGTCGCCGTCGGGGACGGCGCACAGCCGCTGGTCCCACGGGCCGTAGGGCGGGTTGAAGTGCTCGTCGACCGGATAGCCCGGCGGCAGCTGCTTGGCGGTGACCCAGCGGATGAGCTTCCGGGCACGATCGGGGTGGCGCTGGCAGAACCGCCAGATCCACTGGCCCTTGGCGATGTTCTTGGCCCGGATGAGCGGGTGGGCGCGCTCCTCGCCGAGCAGCCGGCGCAGCCGGTTGCCCAGCTTGTCCGCGGCCGGCACGGGCAGCACGTAGCTGGGCGTGCGCTGCAGCATCGTCACGTGCGCGGCGCTGGCCGCCAGCGCGGGCACCAGGGTGACGGCGGTGGCGCCGCTGCCGATGACCACGACCCGCTTGCCGGTGGTGTCCAGGTCCTCGGGCCAGGCTTGCGGGTGCACGATCGGCCCGGGGAACCGGTCGCGGCCCTCGAAGTGCGGGGTGAAGCCCTCGTCGTAGCGGTAGTACCCGCCGGTGCAGAACAGCCAGCCGGCGGTGAGCGTCGTCCGCTCGCCGGTGTCGCTGCGCTCGACGTCCACGGTCCAGCGGGCGTGCTCGGAGGACCACGCGGCGGCGACCACCCGGGAGTGGAAGCGCACCCGGGCGTCGATGCCGTGCTCGCTCGCGGTCTCGCGGAGGTAGGCCAGGATCCGGTCGGCTCCGGCGATCGACTCCTCGTCGCGCCACGGCTTGAACTCGTAGCCGAAGGTGTGCAGGTCGGAGTCCGACCGGATGCCGGGGTAGCGGAACAGGTCCCACGTGCCGCCGGTCGCACCGCGGGCCTCCAGCAGCGCGAAGCTCCGCTGCGGGTGGTCCCGCTGCAGGTACACGGCGGCGCCGATGCCGGAGAGGCCGGCGCCGACGATCAGCACGTCGAGGTGCTCGGGCGCCGGGCGGGGGCCGGGGGAGTCATCGAGGGATGGCACCCCTCGACGATCCGTGACCCGGGCCACGCTCGCCACCGCCATCTGCACCTGTCTCGGTCCTGGGTGGTGCAGGATGCACCGGTGACCCGGGACTGGACGCCGCCGTCGCCCACCGTCCGCGAGCTCTTCCGGCGCGGCGCGGAGGTCGCGCTGGACCCGCGGGCGGACTGGGTGACCGAGCTGCACACCGCCGCGCTCAGCGGCGCGGGCATGCGGCCGGTCGCCGAGGACCCGGTGCTCGCCGAGGGCACCCGGCGGGCGAACCTGGCCAACCTGCTGCACTGGGCCACGGCCAACGTGCAGCGGCCGGGGGAGCGGGTGCCGGTGGCGCTGGGGCCGGAGGTGCTCGACGGCGCCCGCGACCTGGTGCGCCGCGGGCTGGACCACGTCGGCCTGGACGCCTACCGCACCGCGCAGGGCGTGGCCTGGCGGCGCTGGATGGACATCTGCTTCGACCTCACCGCCGACCCGGGTGAGCTGCGCGAGCTGCTGGACGTCTCGGCCCGGTCGATCACCACCTTCATCGACGACACGGTCGCCGCGGTGGCCGCCCGGATGGCGACCGAGCGGGCCGAGCTCACCCGCGGCGCGCACGCCGAACGCCGGGCGACGGTCTCCCTGCTGCTGGAGGGCGCCCCGCTGGCCCGGGCCCGCGCCGAGGCGCAGCTCGGCTACGGGCTCACCGGACCGCACACCGCCGTCATCGTCTGGGGCACCGGTGGCGGTGGGCCCGAGCAGCTGGAGGCCGCGGCCGAGGCGGCCATGCGGGCCAGTGGCGCCGCCCGGCGGCTGACCGTGGTGGCCGGCGCGGGGGTGCTGTGGGTCTGGTTGCCGGTCGGCCGCGCCCCCGACGTGACCGCGCTGACCGCCGGCCTCACCGACGCCCCCGACGTCCGGGTGGCGGTGGGCCGGCCGGGCACCGACGTGGCGGGGTTCCGGCGCAGCCACCTGGACGCGGCGACCACCCAGCAGATGCTCGCCCGCCTCACCTCACCCCAGCAGGTCGCCCGTCACCAGGACGTGCAGCTGGTCGCGCTGCTCACCAGCGACCGCACCCGGGTGGCGGAGTTCCTCACCGACACCCTCGGCGACCTCGCCGGCGCCGACGCCGACACCCGGGACACGGTGCTCGGCTACGTCCGCGAGCTGGGCAACGCCTCCCGGACCGCGCAGCGGCTCTACACCCACCGCAACACCGTGCTGCGCCGGCTGGCCCGCGCCGACGCCCTGCTCCCGCGGCCGCTGGCGGAGAACGCGGTGGCCGTGGCCGCCGCCCTGGAGGTGCTGCGCTGGCGCGGCCCGGCGGCCGAGGGCGCCGGCCGCTGACCGCCCCGGCTGCGGGAGACTCGGGCCCCGGACAGCCGGCCCACCCGCGGCCGGCGCCGCCGGATGAGGAGCTGGTCGTGCGGCTGGTCCTGGTACAGCACGGGCAGACGAGCTCCAACCTCGTGCACGCGCTGGACACCGCGGCTCCCGGTGCCGGGCTCACCGACCTCGGGCGGCGGCAGGCGGACGAACTGGTGGCCGACCTGGTGGGCGATCGGGTCGACGTCCTGGCCGCCTCGCCGCTGCTGCGGGCGCAGCAGTGCCGAGGCGGTCGCCCGGTACCTGGACGTCGCCTTCGCGTGGGCCGGCGGCGGGCAGGCGCGCCTGCCCGGGGGGCCGGCGGGAGCCGACGTGCTCGCCGGGGTCGACGCGGCGGTCGCCGTCCTGGAGGACGCGGGCAGAGCCGCCGTCGCGGTCAGCCACGGGGCCGTGATCCGGACCTGGCTGGCCGCCCGGGCGGCGGGCGTGGACGTCGAGGAGGTCCGGCAGCGGCCGCTGGCCAACACCGGCGTCGTGGTCGTCGAGGGCAGCGCGACCAGTGGGTGGGAGCTGGTGTCCTGGCGCGAGCGGTCCGGGGCGGAGCAGCCGCTGACCGGCGTCGACGACGCGGGCGGCGTGCCACCGGGGGAGTGGCCGGGAGGGAGGAGCCGGGCGAGCGGGGCTTGACCTTGACGCAGCGTCAGGGCTGCACGCTCCCGCCATGACCACCTCACCAGCCATCGAGATCGCCGGGCTGACCAAGTCCTACGGTGATCGTGTCGTGCTCGGGGGCGTCGACCTGCGCGTCCCCGCGGGCACCGTCTTCGCCCTGCTGGGCTCCAACGGCGCCGGCAAGACCACCACGGTGCGGATCCTGTGCACCCTGCTCCGCCCCGACGGCGGAACGGCCACCGTCGACGGGTTCGACGTCGCCACCCAGCCCGCGCAGGTACGTGGCGCGATCAGCCTGACCGGGCAGTTCGCCGCCGTCGACGAACTGCTCACCGGGCGGGAGAACCTGGTGCTCGTCGCCGAGCTGCGCCACCTGCCCGCGCCGGGCCGGGTCGCCGACGACCTGCTCACCCGGTTCGACCTGACCGACGCCGCCGGACGACGGGTGTCGACCTGGTCGGGCGGGATGCGCCGCCGCCTCGACATCGCGATGAGCCTCATCGGCGAGCCGCCGGTGCTCTTCCTCGACGAGCCGACGACCGGGCTGGACCCGCAGTCGCGGCTGGAGGTCTGGGCCACCGTCCGGGAACTCGCCGGCCGGGGCACCACGGTGCTGCTCACCACCCAGTACCTCGACGAGGCCGAGCAGCTCGCCGACCGGATCGCGGTGCTGCACCAGGGACGGATCATCGCCGAGGGCACCCTCGCCGAGCTCCGGCAGCTGCTGCCACCGGCGACCGTCGAGCACGTGGAGAAGCAGCCGTCCCTGGAGGACGTCTTCCTCGCCATCGTCGGCGGCGGCCAGCAGGAGGAGACGCAGCGATGACCACCACCCACGCCGTCCGCGACACCACGACGCTGCTCAAGCGGTCGCTGCGGCACGTGCTGCGCAGCCCGGACACGATCATCACCACCGCGATCACCCCGATCGCCATGCTGCTGCTCTTCGTCTACGTCTTCGGCAGCGCGATCGAGGTGGGGGACGGGCGCTACGTCGACTACCTGCTGCCCGGGATCCTGCTGATCACCATCGCCTCCGGGATCGCCTACACCGCCTTCCGGCTGTTCACCGACGTCTCCAGCGGCATCTTCGAGCGGTTCCAGTCGATGCCGATCGCCCGGTCGGCGGTGCTGTGGGGCCACGTGCTGACCTCGGTGGTGGCGAACCTGGTCTCCCTGGTGCTGGTCGTGCTCGTCGCCCTGGCGATGGGGTTCCGGACCGGTGCCGGCGTGCTCGCCTGGCTCGCCGTGCTGGGCATCCTGGTGCTGTTCACCCTGGCGCTGACCTGGCTGGCGGTCATCCCCGGGCTCACCGCGACGTCCCTGGACGGGGTGAGCGGGTTCTCCTACCCCCTGGTGTTCCTGCCGTTCATCAGCTCGGCCTTCGTGCCCACCGACGGCATGCCGGGCCCGGTGCGCTGGTTCGCCGAGCACCAGCCGGTGACCCCGATCGTGAACACCCTGCGCGGCCTGTTCGCCGAGCAGCCCGTCGGCGACGACGGCTGGGTGGCGGTCGCCTGGTGCGTCGGCCTCCTGGTGGTGGCCTACGCGCTGGCGGTGCGCACCTACCGGCGGAAGATCAGCTGACCAGGACGACGAGGGGGGAGGATCCGGCCCGTGCTGACCATCAGCCAGCTCGCGTCCTACGCCGGGGTGACCGTGCGCGCCGTCCGGCACTACCACGCGACGGGCCTGCTGCCCGAGCCCGGCCGGGACCACTCGGGCTACCGGCGTTACGACGCCGCGGCCGTCGTGGAGCTGATCCGGATCCGCACCCTGGCCGAGGCCGGCGTCCCGCTGGCCCGGGTGCGGGAGCTGCTGGCGGCCGGCGAGGAGGAGTTCGCGGCGGCGGTCGGGGAGGTCGACCGCCGCCTGCGGGCGGAGATCCGCGACCGCCAGCGGCACCGGGAGCGGATCGCCCGGCTGGCGGCGGGGGAGAGCCTGGTGCTGCCCCCGATGGCGGTCGCCTACCTGGGTCGGATGCGCGAGCTCGGCTTCCCGGAGCGGCTGGTCGCGATCGAGCGGGACAGCTGGATCCTGATCGCGGCCCAGGCGCCGGACCAGGTCGCGCCGATGATGGCGGTCAAGCACGCGCAGATCGAGCACCCGGCGCTGCGCCGGCTCTACCTCGACCTCGGGGAGCTCGCCGACTGCACGGCCGACGACCCGCGACTGCCCGAGCTCGCCGACCGGGTGGAGGCCTTCCTCGCGGAGGCGGCCGCGGTGTCCGCCGGGGCGGACGAGCAGCCGATCAGCGACGACCTGATCGCGCTGCTGGACGCGGCGTTCCTCGAGCACTTCCCCTGCGCGCCGCGGTTGCTCCGGCTGCTGGAGCAACGCGGCTACACCGGCTGGACCGACATCCGGCGCACCTCCCCAGCCGGTTGACCCGCGCCCGGCCGGGGCAGGCCGCCGGGGCAGCTCGGTCGTCCCCGTGCCGCCCGTGGTGGACTGGCAGGGAGACCTCGGTGCGGCAAGGGGTCCCGGCCCGAACGGTGAGGCGGAGCATGCGACTGGTCCTGGTACGGCACGGGCAGACGGCGTCGAACCTGGTGCACGCGCTGGACACCGCGGCGCCGGGTGCCGCGCTGACCGACCTCGGCCACCGGCAGGCGGCCGAGCTGGTGGACGACCTGGCCGGCGAGCGGATCGACGTCCTGGCTGCCTCCCCGCTGCTGCGGGCGCAGCAGACCGCCGGGCCGCTGGCTGCCGCGCGGGAACTGCCGGTGCGCACCCTGGACGGGCTCCGGGAGATCGGCGCCGGGGACCTGGAGATGCACACCAGCGCCGAAGCCGGCACCCGGTACCTCGAGGTCGCGTTCTCCTGGGCCGGCGGCGCGGCGCCCGACCGGCTGCCCGGTGGGCCGGCGGGTGCCGCGGTGCTCGGGGCGTTCGACGCGGCGGTAGCAACCCTGGAGGCGGCCGCCGGCACCGCCGTGGCGGTCAGCCACGGCGCGATGATCCGCACCTGGCTGGCCGCCCGGGCAGCTGACGTGACGGTCGAGGACGTCCGCAGCCGGCCGTTGGCCAACACCGGTGTCGTGACGCTGGAGGGCAGCAGCGCGGACGGGTGGCAGCTGCTCAGCTGGCGCGAGCGGTCCAGCACCGAGCAGCCGCTCACCGGCACGCACGACGCCGGCGGTGCACCGCTGCCGGAGTGACCCGGCGGTCACCGGGCGCCCGGCCGTCCCGGTGTCCCCGGCCGCCGGCGTCAGGCGTCCAGGCCGGAGTAGGTCGGGGTCGCCTCCTCGCCGTCCCAGGTGACCCGGAACTCGAACGCGGTCTCCAGGTCGGCGAGGTACTGGTCGGCCTCCGCCTGGGTGATCGTGCCGTCGGCCAGCAGGGTGTCGATCGCGACGGCGTACTTCGCGACCATGCCGTCGATGAGCTCCTGCGGGTCGACGCCCAGGTCTTCGGCCACCTCGGCCAGCCCCTGCCCTGCCTCCATCCGGACGTGCAGCTCCTCGTGGGTGATGCCGAGCACCTCGTCCAGGACGTCCTCCACCGGCTGGTGCCCGCGGTGCAGGTCCAGGCTGGGGTCGCCGTAGGCGTCCTGGATCAGCGCGACCAGCTCGTCCTCGGTCGTCACCGACGAGACGTCGACCGACCCACCCGGCCCACCCTGCCCGCCGCCGGGCATCCCGCCGCCGCCGAACTCGGTGGTCGCCGTGCTGGACGTGGACGAGTCGCTGGACGCGGCGGTCGTCTCGGTGGCGGCGGTGCCGCACGCGGCGAGGGAGAGGGTGGCGGTGAGGGCCAGGGCGGCCACGGCCTTGCGGATCGTCACGGGAGCTCCTGTCGGTCGCGGTCGTCAGGGGGACGACGCGGGGTGTGGTGACCACGCTGGACGGCCCGGCTCTGTGCACCACGTGCGCCAGCTGTGCGGTCCCTGGGTCGTACCTGGACGACCCACACGGCGTCCTCAGCGCGGGCACAGCCGGTCCGGTCACGGTCGACGCCATGACGACGCGCACCCGCCCTGCCCTGCTCTCCCGGGTCACGGCCGCCACCGCGCTGAGCGGTGTCGCGGCCGGGGGCCTGCTGCTCACCGCCGGGCCGGCCCAGGCGCACAGCCTCACCAGCAGCACCCTGTCGGTGCGGGTGGGGGAGGAGCAGGTCGAGGCGACGGTCTCCGTCGCCGCCGACACCCTCGACGCCGTGCTCGGCGGGGCGGCCACCGACGCGGCGGTGACCGGCTACCTGGCCGACCACCTGTCCGTCACCGGCACCGACGGCGACGTCTGGGCCGAGACCTGGTCGTCGGTGGGGCGGGAGACGGTCGAGGGCATCGCCTCCTACAGCGTCGACGTCGTGCTGGACACCGGCGGCACCGACCCGTCGTCGTTCACCCTGGCCTACGACGGCGTCATCGCCACCGACAGCTCGCACGAGGCCGTGGTCGTGCTGACCGACGCCGCCGGCGACATCTCCACCGCCGGGGTGCTGACCGTCGCCGACGACACCCTCGCCGTCGGCGACACCACCGGCACGGGACTGGCCGACATGGTCGGCTACGGGCTGCACCACGTGCTGGAGGGCGCGGACCACCTGCTGTTCCTGCTCACCCTGCTGCTGGTCGCCCCGGTGGTGGCGGTCGGCGGCCGGTGGCACCGGCGGGACGGCGTACGGCCCACCCTCGGCGCGGTACTGGCGGTGGTCACCGCCTTCACCGTCGGCCACTCCCTGACCCTGCTCGCCTCCGCGCTGGGCTGGGTGACCGCACCGAGCGCGCCGGTCGAGGTGCTGATCGCGGTGTCGGTGGGCGTCGCCGCGGTGCACGCGCTGCGCCCGCTTGCCCGCCGCGGCGAGGTGCTGGTGGCCGGCGGCTTCGGCCTGGTGCACGGGCTCGCCTTCGCCGGCATCCTCACCGACCTCGGACTGGAGGGCGCGACCTCGGTACCGGCGCTGCTGGCCTTCAACGTGGGCGTGGAGCTGGCCCAGCTGCTCACCGTCGCGCTGGTGTTCCCCTCGCTCTACCTGCTCTCCCGCACCCGCTGGTACCCGGGCGTGCGGGTCACCGGCGCGCTCGTCGCGCTGGTCGCCGCGACGACCTGGGCACTGAACCGGCTGGGCTGGCTGGCCGACCCGCTGGCCGGGGTGGAGAAGACGCTGGTGGCCCACCCGTGGTGGGTCGTCGCCGGCCTCGCCCTGCTGGCCCTGGTGGCCCTGGCGACCGACCGCTCCGCCCCCGCCGGGCACGGCCGCCGGGCGGCCCGGGACGCCGGCCCGGCGCCGGTGCCGTCCACCGGGCGGTGAGGCGAGGACGGCGCCGGCCGGGACGGCACCGAACCGGTGCCGCCCCGGCCGGCGCCGTCAGGCGGTGCGGTGCGTCGTCAGCTGGGCGGCCAGGGTGTCGGCGAAGCCCTCGGCGACGGCGAGCTGGTCGCGCAGCGCGGTGACCCGGGCGACAGCGGCCTCGTGGAACATCTGCAACCGGTCGACCAGCGCGGCCCGGTCGCCGCCACCCTGGCCGAGGTCGTGCAGCAGGGTGAGCAGCTCCTGCATCTCCTCCAGCGAGAAGCCCAGCGGTTTCATCCGCTTGATGACCTCCAGCCGTTCGACGTCCTGGTCGCTGTAGAGCCGGAAGCCGCCGTCGCTGCGGGCGGTCGGCACGACCAGCCCGGTCTCCTCGTAGAAGCGGATGGTGCGCAGGCTCAGCCCGGTGCGCTCGGCCACCTGGCCGATCTGCACCAGCCCGTCCCGGGAGAGCTCCGGGGCCTCCGGGTCGATGGGGCCTTTCCCGGCGCGCATCAGTGGCTGCTCAGCTGACCGGCGTGCCGCTCGTACCGGGCGGCCGAGTGGTCGCTGAGCCCGACGACGGTGGCGGACTTGCCGCGGGTCTCGTACTTGTGCGTGATCGCGTCCAGCGCGGCGACGGTGGAGGCGTCCCAGACCTGCGCGCCGGAGAGGTCGATGACCACCTCCTGCGGGTCGCCGGCGTAGTCGAACTGGGTGGTCAGGTCGTTGCTGGAGGCGAAGAACAGCGCGCCGCGCACCTGGTAGACCCGGCGCCCGTCGGCGTCGGTGGTGGCGGTGACCTGCACCAGGTGGGCCACCCGGCGGGCGAAGAGCACGCAGGCCACCAGGACGCCGACCCCGACGCCGATGGCCAGGTTGTGGGTGGCCAGCGTGACGGCCACGGTCGACAGCATCACCGCGGTCTCGCTGAGCGGCATCGTGTGGATCGTGCGCAGGCTGTGCCAGTCGAAGGTGGCGATCGACACGAAGATCATCACGGCCACCAGCGCCGCCATCGGGATGATCGCCACGATGTCGCCGAGCACGACCACCAGCACGAGCAGGAAGGCGCCCGCCAGGAAGGTGGACAGCCGGGTGCGGGCGCCGGACTTCACGTTGATCATCGTCTGGCCGATCATGGCGCAGCCGCCCATGCCGCCGAACAGGCCGGAGGCGATGTTGGCCGTGCCCTGACCCCAGGACTCGCGGGTCTTGTTGGAGGGGGTGTCGGTGAGGTCGTCGACCAGCTTCGCGGTCATCAGCGACTCCATCAGCCCCACGAAGGCGACCCCGAGGGCGTAGGGGGTGATGATCGACAGCGTCTCCAGGGTGAACGGGACGTCGGGGAGCAGGAAGAACGGCAGCGTGTCGGGCAGCTCGCCCTGGTCACCGACGGTGGGCACCGCGATGGCGGCCACGACCGTGATGACGGTCAGCACGATGATGCTGACCAGCGGCGCCGGCACCACGGTGGTCAGCCGCGGGAGCCCGAAGATGATGACCAGCCCGGCGGCGGCCATCGGGTAGACCAGCCACGGGACGTCGATCAGCTGCGGCAGCTGGGCGGTGAAGATGAGGATCGCCAGGGCGTTGACGAAGCCGACCATCACGCTGCGCGGGATGAACCGCATGAGCCGGGCGAAGCCGGCCAGGCCGAGCAGGACCTGGAACACCCCGCCGAGGACGACGGCGGCGAGCAGGTAGCTCAGCCCGTGGTCGCGCACCAGCGGGGCGATGACCAGGGCGATCGCGCCGGTGGCCGCGGTGATCATCGCCGGGCGGCCGCCGGTGAAGGCGATGACCACGGCCATCACGAACGAGGAGAACAGCCCGACCCGCGGGTCCACGCCGGCGATGATCGAGAAGCTGATCGCCTCCGGGATCAGCGCGAGCGCGACGACGAGGCCGGCCAGCACCTCGGTGCGGGCGACCGACGGCGTGAGCCAGCTCGGGCGGCGGAGGGCAGGGGGTGCAGGCAGGGAGGACATGCCACCGTTCCGGGTCGTGCGCAGGGGAGCGCGGGGGAGCCGGAACAGCGGTGGTCCGGGGTCAGGACGGCGCGACGGCCTGTCCGAGTCCCCACCAACCTAACCCTCACGTCAAGGAAGGGTTGCACCAGGGTGGTGCACCGGACGACCGCCCGCGCCGGACCGGGGCGGGCGGTCGTCCGGTGCCGCGTCAGGCGTCGATGACGACCGGGATGACCACCGGCGCACGGCGGTGGGTCCGGTTGGCCCAGCCGGCCACGGCCCGGCCGATCAGCTCCTCCAGCTGGGCGGCGTCGGTCACGCCGTCCGCCGCTGCCCGGGCGAGCTCTCGCTCGATCACCGGCACCGCCGCGTCGAAGGACTCCGCCTCGTGCACGAAGCCGCGGGCCAGGAAGTCCGGTGCCTCGGCGAGCTGCCCGGTGTCGGCGTCGACGATCGCCACAACGGTGATCACGCCCTCCTCGGCGAGGGTGCGCCGGTCCTTGAGCGACGCCTCGGTCGCCCCGCCCACGGTGTTGCCGTCGACGTAGACGTTGCCGGCCGGCACCTTGCCGGTGATCGAGACCCGGCCGTCGACCAGGTCGATGACCACGCCGTCCTCGGCGATGACGACCCGCTTGGGGTCGACGCCGGTGCGGATGGCCAGGTCGGCGTTGGCCCGCAGGTGACGGGACTCCCCGTGCACCGGCATGACGTTGCGCGGCTTGACGATGTTGTAGCAGTAGACGAGCTCGCCGGCGCTGGCGTGGCCGGAGACGTGCACCTTGGCGTTGCCCTTGTGCACCACGTTGGCGCCGATCCGGGTGAACTCGTTGATGATCCGGTAGATGGCGTTCTCGTTGCCCGGGATCAGCGAGCTGGCCAGCAGCACCGTGTCACCCTCGGAGATCCGGATGACGTGGTCCCGGTTGGCCATCCGGGACAGCGCGGCCATCGGCTCGCCCTGCGAGCCGGTGCAGATCAGGCAGACCTGGTCGGCGGGCAGCTTCTCCAGCACCTTGAGGTCGACGACCAGGCCCTTGGGCACCCGCAGGTAGCCCAGGTCGCGGGCGATGCCCATGTTGCGCACCATCGAGCGGCCGACGAAGGCGACCTTGCGGCCGTGCTGGTGCGCGGCGTCGAGCACCTGCTGGATGCGGTGCACGTGGCTGGCGAAGCTGGAGACGATGACCCGCTTGGGCGCGGTGCGGAACACCGTGTCGATCGCCGGGGTCAGCTCGCCCTCGGAGGTGGTGAACCCCGGGACGTCGGCGTTGGTGGAGTCGGTGAGGAAGAGGTCGACGCCCTCCTCGCCCAGCCGGGCGAACCCGCGGAGGTCGGTGATCCGCTGGTCCAGCGGGAACTGGTCCATCTTGAAGTCGCCGGTGTGCAGCACCAGCCCGGCCGCGGTGCGGATCGCCACCGCGAGTGCGTCGGGGATGGAGTGGTTGACCGCCAGGAACTCCAGGTCGAAGGGGCCCAGCCGCAGCTCGTCGCCCTCGGCGACCTGCTCGGTCACCGGGGTGATCTTGTGCTCCTTGAGCTTGGCCTCGATGAAGGCCAGCGTCAGCTTCGACCCGACGACGGGGATGTCGCGCCGCTCGCGGAGCAGGTAGGGGACGCCACCGATGTGGTCCTCGTGCCCGTGGGTGAGCACGACCGCCACCACGTCGTCCAGCCGGTCCCGGATGGAGGTGAAGTCGGGGAGGATGACGTCGATGCCGGGCTGGTGCTCTTCGGGGAACAGCACGCCGCAGTCGACGATCAGCAGTTTCCCGGCGTGCTCGAACACGGTCATGTTGCGGCCGATCTCACCCAGGCCGCCGAGGGCGATCACCCGGAGGCCGGCCGCGGGCAGGGCCGGGGGCGTCCGGGGATCTCGACGCGTTCTGCTCATGATCCTGACGCTACGTCAGCGACCCTCGGCCGCGGCGCAGGGTAGTGCGGTGGTGCCTCCGCGGCGCGGGACCGGTGGCCGCACCGCCCCGGGCCGGCTCAGTCGTCGGAGCTGCTCCGGCCGTCGGCCGCGCGCTGCCGCTCGATCCGGTCGAGGACCGTCTTGCGGCCTCCGCCCAGGTCGCGCTCGGCGTGCTCGGCCCGGTCCAGTTGGGTCTCGCCGTGCAGGCCGGCCACCCGCCGGCGCGCCTCGGGTGCGGGGACGTCGACCAGCTCGGCGGCCGCCCGCGCCTCCCGGGCCGCGGCGGTGTTCGGCACGTGCTGCCGCTCACCCGACCTCTTCTCCCGGTCGGTGGCGCGCCGCTCCTCCGGGCTGAGCAGCTGCCACGCGGCGTCGGGCAGGTAGCGCCGGGTGCCGCCGTCCTCGTCCCGGGCCGACGCCTCGCCGTCGGCGGCGTGCCAGTCCTGGTCGGTCCACTCCTCGAGGTGGCGCTGGGACTCCGTCCGCTGGCCCTCGTGCCGGTAGCCGCCGCCCTGCTGCTCGTACTCGGTGACCAGCAGCTGACTCTTCCGGGCGCTCCACTGGCCCGGCCGCCCGCCGCGGTCGCCGGCCTTGATCTCCTCCTTGAGCCGGGCGCGCAGCTCCGGGTCGGTGTAGTCGTCCGCGTAGTCCTCCGCCGTCTTCCCGCTCATGGCGAGGCCGGTACCCCGACGCCGCCGGTGCGACGCCCCGCGACGCACCGGTCCGGCCTGGCCCGGGCCGCGTCGGCGGCGCACACTGGTCCGGGGACGGTCCACGCGGCGGTCCGGACGTGCAGGCCCGACGAGGAGGACGCCGCGTGCAGGAGACGACCCGGACCACTGGTGCGCGTGCCCGGCAGCGGCGCGGACGGCTGGCCGGTGTGCTGCTGACCGGCGCCCTGGGCTGGGCGCTCCTCCCCGGGGTGGCCACCGCCGCACCGTCGGACGAGCAGCTCGCCGCCGCCCAGCGCGCCGCGGACCAGGCCGTCGAGCAGGTCGGTGCGGCCCTGGCCGAGCAGGGAGCCGCGCAGGCGGCGATCGGCACGGCGCAGGCCGACGCCGCGGCCGCCCGGGCCCGCTACGAGCAGGGGCTGGCCGACCAGCGCGCCGCCGAGCAGTCGGCGGCAGCCGCCACGGTCGTCGTCCGGCAGGCCGAGGAGCGGGCGGACGCCGCGCGCGCCGAGGTCGCCGCCTTCGCGCGGGACACCTACAAGGGCAGCACCACCTCTCCGGGGCTCGCGGCGCTGGTCACCGCGGACGACCCGGCGGAGGTGCTGGAGCGCGTGGCGCTGCTCGGCGCGGTCGGCCGCAGCCGGGCCGAGGTCGCCGACCAGCTCACCGGCGCCCGGCAGCGCGCCGCCGAGGCCGCGGCCACCGCCCAGGCCACGCTCGCGGAGAGCGCCGCCCTCGCCGATCGCGCCGCGGCCGACCTCGCCACCGCCGAGCAGCAGGAGGACGACGCCCGCCGGCAGGCCGCCGAGCTGGCGGCGGAGCAGGCGGCCACCCAGGCCCGGCTCGCCGCCGCCCGGACCACGCTGGTCGCTCTCGAGGCCGAGGCCGAGGCCGAGGCCGAGGCAGCGGCGGCGGCGCCGCCGGCGCCCAGCGCACCGACGCCTGCCCCGGCTCCCGCTCCGCGCCCGGCGCCGGCTCCGGCTCCGGCACCAGCTCCGGTACCAGCGCCGGCTCCGGCACCCGCGCCGGCTCCGGCGCCCGCTCCGCCGCCCGCTCCCGCCGGGCACGACTGGGACGCCGTCGCCCGCTGCGAGTCCGGTGGCAACTGGAGCATCAACACCGGCAACGGCTACTACGGCGGCCTGCAGTTCGGCCAGCAGACGTGGGTCGGTCACGGCGGCACCGCCTACGCGCCGCGCGCCGACCTGGCCACCCGCGAGCAGCAGATCGCCGTCGCCGAGGAGGTGCTCCTCACCCAGGGCGCCGGCGCCTGGCCGACCTGCGGCAAGAACCTCTGACCCGCGCCCTCCCGCAGCCCGCCCCCTCCGCCGGGCGCCCCGTCGGGTGCGGGCCCCCGCACGTGCTTGATCGCGCGAAAGCGTGCGCGCTGTGCTGGCCGCCAGGCCTGTCCGGGGTGTGCGCCGCGGGATGCCGGAGCCGCCGGGACCAGACCTGCCGGTGACCCAGGACGACGGAGGAGACCCCATGCCGACCGACCGGCTGCTGGACGACGCGACCCGGGTGGCCGACGCCCTGCTCGAGGTGCAGACCCGGGTGAACGCGCAGGTCGACGCCACGCTGCGGGAGCTGCTGCCCGAGGTAGCCCGGGGGCTGGGCGTGGCCCCCGGGCCGGACGTCGACCTCGCCGACCTGGTGAACGCCCGGATCACCGGGCTGAGCGTCGTGGTCACCCCGGCGGCCGTGGCGACGGTGGTGCCGCTGTCCGCCGAGTCGGTGGCCACCACCCGGGAGGCGCGGCGCGCGATGACCGAGATCGTCGCGGGGGCCGACGACCGGCTGGCCGTGATCGCCGGCCCCTGCTCGGTGCACGACCCGGCCGCCGCGCTGGAGTACGCCGCCTTCCTGGGCCGGATGCGGGCGCGGCACGGCGCGGACCTGGAGATCCTGATGCGGACCTACACGGAGAAGCCCCGCACCGAGGTCGACTGGAAGGGCTTCGCCTACGACCCGTTCCTGGACGGTTCCAGCCGGATCAGCGTCGGCCTCGTAGCCACCCGGATGCTGATGAGCCGGATCACCGCGCTCGGCGTGCCGGTGGCGGCGGAGCCGCTGAACGCGCTCACCCCGCAGTACGTCGACGGGCTGGTCACCTACAACGGCGTCGGGGCGCGCAACGTCACCGACCAGACGGCCCGGGAGCGGGTGTCCGGCTTCTCCTCCGTGGTCGGCTTCAAGAACTCGCCGGAGGGCAGCATCGACGTGGCCGTCCAGGCGGTGCTGACCGCGCGGGCGGGCCACCAGTTCCTCGGCGTGGACCGGCACGGCGTCAGCGCCCAGCTGTCGACGACCGGCAACGACACCGGGCACGTCATCCTGCGCGGTGGCAAGGACGGCCCGAACCACTCGGCCGCGCACATCGCGGCGACGAAGCAGGCGCTGGCTGCGCGCGGGCTGCCCGAGGTGGTCGTCGTCGACGCCTCGCACGGCAACAGCCGCAAGGACCACCGCCGCCAGGCCGACGTCGTGCACGACCTGGCCGGGCAGCTGGCGGCCGGCGAGCAGGCCATCCGCGGCGTGATGCTGGAGAGCAACCTGGTCGCGGGCCGGCAGGACCTGGACCGCCGCCACCCGGAGGCGCTCGAGTACGGGGTGAGCGTCACCGACGCCTGCGTGGACCTGCAGACGACCGAGCAGCTGCTGGCCGAGCTGGCCGAGGCGTCCCGGGCGCGGCGCGGCGCCTGACCCGCCGCGACCGCCGCGCCGCCTCGCTGGACCTGAGCCGCCGCGCCGGGACCTGGGACCCGGCGCGGCGGCGACCGGCCCTCAGGCGGTCGCGGCCAGCCGCCCCGCCGAGGTGACGTCGACGGTGAGCACGCTGGGCAGCCGGTGCAGCCGGGCGGCCACCAGGTCGGCCTCGCCGGGCGTGGCGAGCAGGTCGACGCTGACCGTCCACCGGTCGGCGCCGGCCTCCTCGGCCGCCAGCCGGGTGAAGACGTGCTGCCGTCCGGTGAGCATGGTCAGGACGCGCTGCAGGCCGAGGGCGTCGGTGACGACGACGCGCACCTTGGCGGCGTCGCGGGGGGAACTGTGCGGGGCGGGCATGGGTGCCTCCGGGCCGGAGTGGCCCTGGTCAGCGGGGAGCGACCTCGACCGACGTGCGCACGGACCCGGCGGCGCGAGAGTCAGTCGCCGACGGGCCCGCAGGTAATCAGCTGCCCGGCCACAAGGGCACGGTAGCCCGCCGGTGACCGGCGCCACAACCACCCGCGGATGCCGGCGTGGCCGGCCAGGCCGCCGACGTGGCCTCGGCCCTGGTCACCGGGGAGGCCGCTGTGGCACGGTCGCCGACGTGACGAGCGCACCGGACGCGCGGCAGCAGCGGCTGGCCGACCTCGCGCGGCTGCGCCGGGTCCGCGACCGGATCGACCGCGAGTACGCCCAGCCCCTCGACGTCGAGGCACTGGCCCGGGGCGTGCACCTGTCGGCCGGGCACCTCAGCCGCGCCTTCCGGGAGGCCTACGGCGAGCCGCCCTACGCCTACCTGATGACTCGGCGGATCGAGCGGGCGATGGCGCTGCTGCGCCGGGGCGACCTCAGCGTGACCGAGGTCTGCTTCGCGGTCGGCTGCTCGTCGCTGGGCACCTTCAGCACCCGCTTCACCGAGCTGGTCGGGGTGCCGCCCAGCGTCTACCGGCGGGTGTCGGCCGGCGCGGCCGAGGGGCTGCCGTCCTGCGTCACCAGGCGGGTCACCAGACCGGTCAGGAATCGAGAAGCACCGGTGGCCGCGCCGTCCCTAGCGTGACCGGCATGGACCTCACCATCCACTCCAGCTTCCTCCCGCACACCGACCCCGACGCCTCGCTGCTGTTCTGGCGCGACGTCCTCGGCTTCGAGGTGCGCCTCGACGTCGGGTACGAGGGGATGCGGTGGATCACCGTCGGCCCGGCCGGCCAGCCCGACACCGCCGTCGTGCTGCACCCGCCGGCGGCCGGGCCCGGCCTCACCGACGACGAGCGCCGCACCATCGAGGAGCTGCTGGCCAAGGGCAGCTTCTTCGGCGTCAACCTGGCCACCCCCGACCTCGACGCCACCTTCGCGGCACTGGCGGCCGCCGGCGTCGAGGTGGTCCAGGAGCCGACCGAGCAGCCCTACGGTCTGCGGGACTGCGCCGTCCGGGACCCGGCGGGCAACATGATCCGGATCCAGGAGAGCCGGTGAGCGCCGCCGCCGGCCGATCTGCGCCAGGCTGACCGGGCGCCGGGCCGACCGAGCGCCCGACCGAGCGCCACCACCGCCCCGCCCGCAGAGGAGAGACGTGAGCACCGCACCGGAGCACGCCGCCGACCGCCACGACCGGATCCGGGTGGTGGGCGCGCGGCAGAACAACCTCGCCGACGTCAGCCTGGAGCTGCCCAAGCGCCGGCTGACGGTGTTCACCGGCGTCTCCGGGTCGGGCAAGAGCTCGCTGGTGTTCGGCACCATCGCCGCGGAGTCCCAGCGGCTGATCAACGAGACGTACAGCTCGTTCGTGCAGGGGTTCATGCCGAGCCTGGCGCGCCCGGACGTCGACGTCCTCGACGGGCTGACCACCGCGATCATCGTCGACCAGGAGCGGATGGGGGCCAATCCCCGGTCCACCGTCGGCACCGCCACCGACGCCAACGCGATGCTGCGCATCCTGTTCAGCCGGCTCGGGCAGCCGCACATCGGCTCCCCGCAGGCCTTCTCCTTCAACGTCGCCTCGGTCAGCGGCGCCGGGGCGGTCACCTTCGAGCAGGGCGGCAAGACGGTCAAGGAGCGCCGCGAGTTCAGCATCACCGGCGGCATGTGCCCGCGGTGCGAGGGCATGGGCCGGGTCACCGACATCGACGTCACCCAGCTCTACGACCACAGCAGGTCGCTGAACGAGGGCCCGTTCACCGTGCCCGGGTACAGCGCGGACGGCTGGTACGGCCGCATCTACAGCGGCTGCGGGTTCTTCGACCCGGACAAGCCGATCCGCGAGTTCACCGACACCGAGCTGCACGACCTGCTGCACAAGGAGCCGACCAAGATCAAGGTCGACGGGATCAACCTGACCTACGAGGGCCTGATCCCCAAGATCCAGAAGTCGATGCTGTCCAAGGACCGCGAGGCGATGCAGCCGCACGTCCGGGCGTTCGTCGACCGGGCCGTCGTGTTCGCCACCTGCCCGGAGTGCGACGGCACCCGGCTCAGCGCGGCGGCCCGGTCGTCGAAGATCGACGGGGTCGACATCGCCCAGGCCTGCGCTCTGCAGATCAGTGACCTGGCCGACTGGGTGCGCAAGCTGGACGAGCCCACGGTGGCACCGCTGCTGGCCGGGCTGGGGGAGACCCTGGACTCCTTCGTGCAGATCGGGCTGGGCTACCTCTCCCTCGACCGGCCGGCCGGCACGCTGTCCGGCGGAGAGGCGCAGCGCACCAAGATGATCCGGCACCTCGGCTCGTCGCTGACCGACGTCACCTACGTCTTCGACGAGCCCACCATCGGCCTGCACCCGCACGACATCGCCCGGATGAACGACCTGCTCCTGCAGCTGCGGGACAAGGGCAACACCGTGCTGGTCGTCGAGCACAAGCCGGAGACCATCGCGATCGCCGACCACGTCGTCGACCTCGGTCCCGGCGCTGGGACCAACGGCGGCGAGATCTGCTTCGAGGGCACCGTGGAGGGGCTGCGCGCCAGCGGCACCCTCACCGGCCGGCACCTCGACGACCGCGCGTCGCTCAAGCCCGCGGTGCGCACGCCGTCCGGCGTCCTGGAGGTGCGCGGTGCGAACACGCACAACCTGAAGGACGTCGACGTCGACATCCCCCTCGGCGTGCTCGTCGTGCTCACCGGCGTGGCCGGGTCGGGCAAGAGCTCGCTGGTGCACGGCTCGGTCTCCGGCCGGGACGGCGTCGTCACGGTCGACCAGACGCCGATCCGGGGCTCCCGCCGGAGCAACCCGGCCACCTACACCGGGTTGCTCGACCCGATCCGCAAGGCGTTCGCCAAGGCCAACGGGGTGAAGCCGGCGCTGTTCAGCGCCAACTCCGAAGGCGCCTGCCCCACCTGCAAGGGGGCCGGGGTGATCTACACCGACCTGGCCACGATGGCCGGCGTCGCCACCGTCTGCGAGGAGTGCGAGGGCCGGCGGTTCATGGCCTCGGTGCTGGAGCACCACCTCGGCGGCAAGGACATCAGCCAGGTGCTCGCCATGTCGGTGGCCCAGGCCGAGGAGTTCTTCGCCTCCGGCGAGGCGCGTACCCCGGCGGCGCACAAGGTCCTGACCCACCTGGCCGAGGTGGGGCTGGGCTACATCACCCTCGGCCAGCCGCTCACCACGCTCTCCGGCGGGGAGCGCCAGCGGCTCAAGCTGGCCACGCACATGGGGGAGCCCGGCGGGGTCTTCGTGCTCGACGAGCCGACCACCGGGCTGCACCTGGCCGACGTCGAGAACCTGCTCGCGCTGCTGGACCGGCTGGTCGAGGCCGGCACGTCGGTGCTGGTCATCGAGCACCACCAGGCGGTGATGGCGCACGCCGACTGGGTCATCGACCTGGGCCCCGGCGCCGGGCACGACGGCGGGCGGATCGTCTTCGAGGGCACCCCCGCCGACCTGGTGGCCGCCCGCAGCACCCTGACCGGCGAGCACCTGGCGGCCTACGTCGGGCGCTGACCGGGGGTGCCCGGCGCCCCGGACGGGCCGGCGGAGCCGGTCGGCGGCGCGCCGGACGACGGTCGCCGGCCGGGCCCACGCGCCGGTCCGGTGACCCTGCCGACGCCCGGGCGACCAGGGGAGCGCCCGGTGCTGCCACCCGGGCGCCCCGCGCGCTCTGCCACGATCACCGGCACCCGGCGCGGCCCGCGCGCCGCCGCATCGTCCCCCGGGAGGGCACGTGGACCCGCTGCCCCAGCAGGTGGCCGCAGCGGCGCGCATCCGGCTGCCCGTCTACGACGCGGACGCGATCGAGGTCCCGTTCGTCGCCCTCGGGTGGTCGGAGACGATCGGCGCGGACACCTGGTGGGATGAGCACGCGCACCCCACGCACGAGCTGCTCTGGAACCAGCGTGGCGCCTCGTCGGCCACGGCCGGCGCGCGGCACTGGACGCTCACCCCGGCGCAGGGGCTGTGGGTCCCCGCCGGCGTCCGGCACTCCGGGTGGGCTCCGGCCGGCACCCAGCAGCGGGCCGTGCACTTCAGCGTGCGCCGGGCGCGGCCGCTGGCCGCCGGTCCGGTGGCCGTGCAGGTGACCCCGCTGCTGCGGCTGCTGCTGGACCGGCTGGAGGAGGACGACCTGGCCGAGGTCTCGCGCGCGACGACGGAGGCGATGGTGCTCGACGTGCTCTGCCCGGCGCCGCGCGAGCTGTGCCTGCCCCTGCCGGGCTCGGCGCTGCTCGCGCCGGTGGTGGCCGCACTGCGCGCGGACCCGGCCGATCCCCGGACGCTGGCGGAGTGGGCCACCCAGTTGCAGGTGAGCGCCCGGACGGTCACCCGGGCGTTCCAGGCCGAGACCGGGCTCGGGTTCGGCCGGTGGGTCGCCGCCGCCCGGGTGCAGCACGCCATCGCCCTGCTCGCCCAGGGGGAGGGGATCGAGGAGATCGCCGGCCGCACCGGCTTCGGGTCGGTGAGCGCGTTCGGCGCCGCCTTCCGCCGGGTCACCGGGACCAGCCCCGGACGGTTCCGCGCGCAGTGACCGCGCCAGGGCTCGTCGTCGTGTCCGTTCTGCGACAGCGGCTGTCCTGATCGCGGGATTGCTTCCACATCGGCCCTGACCGTAGGTTAGCCAAGCCTTACCCCGCCCGGTCGGGCGTCGTCGTGCCCGCGTCCCGCGAGCACACCCCGGAAGGAAGTCATGACCCGCGCATCGACCCTGGCCGCAGCCTCTGCGGTCGCCCTGCTCTCCGTCGCGCTGAGTGCGTGCTCGTCGTCGGAGGCGGGGGAGACCACCGAGGCCTCGGCCGAGTGGACGCCGATCACCATCGAGCACGCCCTGGGCACCACCACGATCCCGGAGCAGCCCGAGCGGGTGGCCACGGTGGCCTGGGCCAACCACGAGGTGCCCCTGGCGCTGGGCGTCGTCCCGGTCGGCATGGCCGCGGCCAACTTCGGCGACGACGACGGCAACGGCCTGCTGCCCTGGGTCGAGGAGCGGCTGGCGGAACTCGACGCCGAGACGCCGGTGCTGTTCGACGAGACCGATGGCATCGACTTCGAGGCCGTCGCCGACACCGACCCCGACGTGATCCTGGCCGGCTACTCCGGGCTGACCCAGGAGGACTACGACACCCTCAGCGAGATCGCCCCGGTGGTCGCCTACCCGGAGGCGCCCTGGGCGACGTCCTGGCGGGACATGATCGAGGTCAACGCGGCCGGGATGGGCATGGCCGAGGAGGGCGCGGAGCTGCTCGCCAGCACCGAGCAGGACATCGCCGACGCCGTCGCGGAGCACCCCGAGCTCGAGGGCAAGGCGACGATGTTCCTGACCCACGTCGACACCACCGACCTCAGCGAGGTCAGCTTCTACACCCCGTTCGACACCCGCAGCGCGTTCTTCACCGACCTCGGGCTGTCCACCCCGGAGAGCGTCACCGCCGCCTCCACCGAGGAGGGGTCGTTCTCCGGCACGGTCAGCGCCGAGCAGGTCGACCTCTTCGACGACGTCGACGTCATCGTGACCTACGGCGACCAGGCGCTGGTCGATGCGCTGAATGCCGACCCGCTGCTGTCCCGGATCCCGGCGGTGCGCAACGGCGCGATCGTGCTGCTGCCGGACACCCCGCTGGGCACCGCGGCCAACCCCACGCCGCTGGCGATCTCCTGGGTGCTCGACGACTACGTCGCGATGCTCGCCGAGGCCGCTGACAAGGCCTCGTGACGTCGGTCCACCCGTGACGTCGGTCCTCTCCCCGGCGCCGGCCCCGGTCACCGCCCCCGTGCGGCGACCGGGGCCGGTCCGGCTGCTGTGGCTGCTGGTGGTCGTGGCCGTCCTGGTGCTGCTGCTGGCCGCCTCCGTGGCGATCGGGTCGCGGGGCGTCGGCTGGTCCGACATCGTCGCCGCGCTCGGTGGCTCGACCGACAACCTCGGTCAGGCCGCAGTGACCAAGCGCGTCCCGCGCACGCTGCTGGCCGTGCTCGTCGGGGCGGCGCTGGGGCTCTCCGGCGCGGTCATGCAGGGCGTGACCCGCAACCCGCTGGCCGACCCGGGCGTCCTCGGCATCAACATGGGCGCGTCGCTGGCCGTGGTCACCGGCCTGGCCTGGTTCGGCCTGTTCTCGGCGACCAGCATCATCTGGACGGCGATCGGCGGTGCCGCGGTGGCGGCGCTGTTCGTCTACGCCGTCGGGTCGCTGGGCCGCGGCGGGGCCACCCCGCTCAAGCTGGCCCTGGCCGGCGCAGCGACGTCGGCCGCGCTGACCTCCTTCATCACCGCGGTGGCCCTGCCTCGCGGCGACATCGCCGGCAGCGTCCAGTCGTGGCAGATCGGCGGCGTCGGCGGGGCCGGTTTCGACAGCATCCGCCAGGTGCTGCCCTTCCTGGCCGTGGGCCTGGCGGTCAGCCTGCTGTCGGCCCGCAGCCTCAACTCCCTCGCCCTCGGCGACGAGCTCGCCGCCGGGCTGGGCGAGCGGGTGGCCCTGGTCCGCGGGGTGGCCGCCGGCGGGTCGGTGCTGCTGTGCGGCGCCGCCACGGCCGTCGCCGGGCCGATCGGGTTCGTCGGGCTCGTCGTGCCGCACCTGTGCCGGCTGCTGGTGGGGGTCGACCACCGGTGGCTGCTGCCGTTCTCCGCCCTGACCGGCGCCTGCCTGCTCACCGCCGCGGACGTGCTCGGCCGGGTCGTCGCCCGCCCCGCCGAGATCGACGTCGGCATCATCACCGCGCTGATCGGTGCGCCCTTCTTCATCGCCATCGTGCGCCGGCAGAAGGTGCGTGAGCTGTGACCGCGGGACTGGTCGCCGCCCCCTCGGCCGTGGACGACGTCGCCCGGGGCCGGGTGCGCCGCGCCGTCCGGTGGCGCGCCGTCGTCACCGTGCTCGCGGTGCTCGTGGTGCTGACCTACGTGCTCACGCTGATGGTCGGGCGCACCTTCTACCCGCCGGGCGACGTCGTCCGGGTGGTCCTCGGGCAGGACGTGCCCGGCGCGTCGTTCACCGTCGGGCGGCTCCGGTTGCCGCGCGCCACGCTGGCGGTCGTCGCCGGGCTGAGCTTCGGCCTGGCCGGGGTCACGTTCCAGACGATGCTGCGCAACCCGCTGGCCAGCCCCGACGTCATCGGCATCAGCACCGGTGCGAGCGCGGCGGCGGCCGTGGCGATCGTGCTCCTCGGCCTGGGCGGGACGGCGGTGTCGGTGTTCGCGATCGTCGCCGGGCTGGTCGTGGCGGTGCTGATCTACCTGCTGGCCTACAAGGACGGCGGCGCGGGCACCCGGTTCATCCTGATCGGCATCGGGATGGCGGCGATGCTGCACAGCGTCATCGCCTACGTGCTGTCCCGCGCCAGCCAGTGGGACTACCAGGAGGCGCTGCGCTGGCTCAGCGGCAGCCTCAACGGGGTGACCTGGGACCGGACGGTGCCGGCCCTGGTGGTGCTGGTCGTGCTCGGGCCGGTGCTGCTGACCCAGACCCGGGCGCTGGAGGCGATCCAGCTGGGCGACGACACGGCGTCGGCCCTCGGCGTCCGGGTCGAGCGCACCCGGCTCCTGGCGATGGTGGCCGCGGTCGGTGTGCTCGCCTTCGCCACGGCCGCCTGCGGGCCGATCGCCTTCGTGGCGTTCCTGGCCGGGCCGATCGCCGCCCGCGTCGTCGGGCCGAACGGCTCCCTGCTGCTGCCGGCCGCGCTGGTCGGGGCCCTGCTGGTGCTCGTCGCCGACCTCTGCGGCCAGTTCGCCTTCGGCACCCGCTTCCCGGTGGGCGTGGTCACCGGTGTGCTCGGCGCGCCCTACCTCATCTACCTGATCGTGCGGTCCAACCGCGTAGGAGGCTCACTGTGACGAGCACGCCCGCGGACGGCGAACGGAGAGCTCAGTGACCCTCGACCACGCGTTGACGGCCGACGCCCTGACCCTGGGCTACGGCGAGCGCACCGTCATCGACGGCCTGGACCTGGTCGTGCCGCCCGGGCGGATCACCGCGATCGTCGGGGCCAACGCGTGCGGCAAGTCCACGCTGCTGCGGTCGATGTCCCGGCTGCTGGCGCCGCGCAGCGGGCAGGTGCTGCTGGACGGCAAGGCGGTGCACCGGATGCCGGCCAAGGAGCTGGCCCGCACCCTCGGCCTGCTGCCCCAGTCGCCGATCGCCCCGGAGGGCATCACGGTCAGCGACCTCGTCGGCCGCGGCCGCCACCCGCACCAGAAGCTGCTCGCCCGGTGGAGCCGGGAGGACGACGAGGCGGTCGCCGAGGCGCTGGCCGCCACCCAGACGGCGGAGCTGGCCGACCGGTCGGTGGACGAGCTGTCCGGCGGCCAGCGTCAGCGGGTGTGGATCGCCCTGGCGCTCGCCCAGCGGACCGACGTCCTGCTGCTCGACGAGCCGACCACGTTCCTGGACGTCAGCCACCAGATCGACGTGCTCGACCTGCTGACCACGCTGAACCACACCCGCGGCACGACGATCGTGATGGTGCTGCACGACCTGAACCTCGCCGCGCGCTACGCCGACCACCTGATCGCCCTCGCCGCCGGGCGGCTGCACGCGGCGGGCCCGCCGGAGCAGGTGCTCACCCCGCAGACGGTCCAGGCCGTGTTCGGGCTGTCGAGCGAGATCATCACCGACCCCGTCTCCGGCAAGCCGCTGATGGTGCCCCGCGGCCGGCACCACGACCTGGCGCGTCAGGACCTGGCGCGTCAGGACCTGGCGCGTCAGGACCTGGCTCGCGAGGACCCGGTTCGCGAGGACCTGGTTCCTGAGGAACCGGCTCGCGAGGCCATGGAGCGGGAGGTCGGGGTGGGCCGGCTCAGCTGACCAGGAGCCGGCCGAACGCGGGGGAGCGCCGGAGCGGGACCGTCCGCCCGCCCAGCGCGGCGACGTCCAGGTGGTCCCGGACCAGCTCCAGGGCGGCGCCGGACAGCGAGGTCACCGACCCGGCGTCGATCACGTCCACCCGCACCGGCTCCCGGCCGTAGCGACGCCGGAAGGCCAGGACGGCGTCGGCGTCCACTGCGCCGGCCAGGCACAGCGCCCGCCCGTCGGCGGTGTTGAGCAGCCGGACCAGACCGCGCTGGACAGGCGTGGACGACGTCACCCGGCCAGTGTCCCGCCGACCCCGGCCGGCCGCCGGGTCGGTGCCCGGTGACCACCTCGCCCGGGTGTGACCTGAGCCCACCGACTAGGTTCACGTCGACGAAACGCACGGTCGGCTCGATGAGGTGGGCGCAGTGGGCAGGTCGGTGCTGGTGACCGGTGGCAACCGGGGGATCGGGCTGGCGATCGCCCGCTCGTTCGCCGAGGCGGGTGACTCCGTGGCGGTGACCCACCGCGGCAGCGGCGCCCCCGACGGGCTGTTCGGGGTGCAGTGCGACGTCACCGACTCCGCCGCCGTCGACCGCGCGTTCACCGAGGTCGAGGAGCACCAGGGCCCGGTCGAGGTGCTGGTCAGCAACGCCGGCATCACCCGCGACGGGCTGCTGCTGCGGATGGGCGAGGACGCGTTCACCGACGTCGTCGACGCCAACCTGACCGCGGCCTACCGCGTCGCCAAGCGGGCGGCGCCGAAGATGGTGCGCGCCCGGGCCGGGCGGATGGTCTTCATCTCCTCGGTGGTCGGGCTGCTGGGCTCGGCCGGGCAGGTCAACTACGCGGCGAGCAAGTCCGGCCTGGTCGGGCTGGCCCGCTCGATCGCCCGCGAGCTGGGCACCCGCAACATCACCGCGAACGTGGTGGCGCCGGGGTTCGTGTCCACCGACATGACCGCGGAGCTGCCGGAGAAGCGGCAGCAGGAGATCCTCGGGCAGGTGCCGCTGGGCCGGCTCGCCGAGGCAGACGAGATCGCCGGCGTCGTCCGCTTCCTGGCGAGCGACGCGGCTGGGTACATCACCGGGGCGGTCGTCCCGGTCGACGGCGGACTGGGGATGGGGCACTGACATGGGCATTCTGGACGGCAAGAAGATCCTCGTCGCGGGTGTGCTGACCGAGGCCTCGATCGCCTTCTCGGCGGCGCGGATCGCTCAGGAGCAGGGCGCCACCGTCGTCCTGTCGAACTTCGGGCGGGCGTTCTCGCTGTGCCAGCGGATCGCCAAGCGGCTGCCGCAGGAGGCGCCGGTGGTCGAGCTCGACGTGACGAACACCGAGCACCTGGACACGCTGGCCGAGCGGCTGCGCGAGCACGTCGACTCCCTGGACGGCGTGGTGCACTCGATCGGCTTCGCCCCGCAGGAGGCGATGGGGGAGGGCTTCCCCGAGGTCGCGTGGGAGCACGCGGCGACGGCGTTCCAGGTGTCGTCCTGGTCGCTGGCCTCGCTCACCCAGGCCTGCCGCCCGCTGTTCGGCGAGACCGCCTCGGTGGTCGGGCTGACCTTCGACGCCACCGTCGCGTGGCCGGTCTACGGCTGGATGGGCGCGGCCAAGGCGGCGCTGGAGTCCACCTCCCGCTACCTGGCCCGGGAGATGGGCCCCGAGGGCGTGCGGGTGAACCTGGTCGCCGCCGGCCCGCTGCGCACGATGGCGATGAAGTCGATCCCCGGCTCCCAGCAGTTCGAGGAGGCCTGGGAGGGCCGGGCGCCGCTGGGCTGGTCGGTCACCGACACCGAGCCCGCCGGCAAGGCCGTCGCGGCCCTGCTGTCGGACTGGTTCCCCGCCACCACCGGGGAGATCGTGCACGTCGACGGCGGCTTCCACGCGGTGGGCGTGTGACCACGGTGCCCACGCCGGACCTGTCCCGCCCGAGGTACCCGCTGCCGGAGGGTGCCTCGATCACCCCGGCCGGCCAGCAGCCCGACCAGGAGCCCTCGCTCGCCGTCCGCAACAACGGCGGTGTCGCCCCGTCGGCCGCGCCGGCACCGGCCGGGCGCCGGGAGGCGCTGCTGGTGCTGGGCTTCGGCGGCCCCGAGGGTCATGACGACGTGATGCCGTTCCTGCTCAACGTCACCCGCGGCCGCGGCATCCCGCCGGAGCGGCTGGAGGCCGTCGCCGAGCACTACCACCACTTCGACGGCGTCAGCCCGATCAACGACCAGAACAAGGCGCTCGTGGCCGCGCTGGAGGCCGAGCTCGCCGCCGCCGGCATCGACCTGCCGGTGTACTGGGGCAACCGCAACTGGGCGCCCTACGTCGAGGACGTGTGGCGGCAGATGGCCACCGACGGCATCGAGCACGCCTACGTGCTCGCGACGTCGGCCTACGCGTCGTTCTCCGGCTGCCGGCAGTACCACGAGGACGTCGCCCGGGCCCGGGTCGCGCTGGAGCTGGACCCCACGGGTCCGGCCGGCCCGACCGCGGAGAAGCTGCCGCACTACTTCGACGCCCCGGGCTTCGTGCAGGCCAACGCCGACGCGCTGGCCGCCGCGATCGCCTCGCTGCCCGAGGAGGTCCGCGGCTCCGCGCGGCTGGTCGCGACCGCGCACAGCATCCCGAACGCGATGGCCGCGGTCGCCGGGCCGCAGGGCGGCGCCTACGAGGCCGAGCTGCAGGCCGCGGCGCAGGCCGTCGTGGACGCCGCCGCCCCGTGTCGGCCGTTCGACCTGGTCTGGCAGAGCCGCAGCGGGCCGCCGTCCGTGCCGTGGCTCGAGCCCGACGTCAACGACCACCTGCGGGCGCTGGCCGAGTCGGGGGAGCAGGCCGTCGTCGTCTTCCCGGTCGGCTTCATCAGCGACCACCTCGAGGTCATCTGG
Organism: uncultured Modestobacter sp.; assembly: GCF_947486615.1. Taxonomy (GTDB): domain Bacteria; phylum Actinomycetota; class Actinomycetes; order Mycobacteriales; family Geodermatophilaceae; genus Modestobacter. Next base: position 556,094 of record NZ_CANKUD010000001.1, on the reverse strand, counting down.
GACCTGGACAACGAGGCGGAGGAGACCGCCGGCGAGCTCGGCCTGGCCTTCGCCCGCGCGGCGACGGCGGGCACGCACCCGGCGTTCGTGACCTCGCTCCGCGAGGTGCTCGCCGAGCGCCGCGCCGGCGGCGAGCCTCGGCTGGGCACCAACTGCCCGGCCTCCTGCTGCTTCGTCCAGCGCCCCACCCGCCCGGCGTCCGCCAGGAGCTGAGGCCCGCGCACGTCGACCGTCGGGGAACGGCTGGCCCGACCGTCGTGTCGGGCGACCGTCCGCCGATGGTCGACGGGGCCCGGGGCGTTCAGGGTGCGGTGGGGAGCGGGTCGGTCGACCCGGCGTCGAGGGCGTCGCGGACGTGGTCGACCGCGGCCCGCATCAAGCGGCCGTAGGCGTCGTCGGCCAGCGCGTCGAGGAGCGACACCGCCTCGGCCAGATGACGCCGGGCCTCGGTCGCCGCACCGAGACGACGGTGGCAGTCGGCGAGGTTGAGGTGCAGCGACGGCAGGAACCCGCGGACCGTCAGGCCGGCGGTGTGCTGCTCCGTCCGCCGGTCGGTGAGCTCCCCGACCGCGGCCAGCGCGCGTTCGTCCCAGGCGAGCTCCGCCCGCACGTCGTCCTGCAGGTCGGCCAGGAAGTGGGCGATCGACACCCGGTGCAACGGGTCCCCGGCCGGGCCGACGCGCTCCCACAGCGCCGCCAGTTGGGTCCGCGCCTCGTCCGGGTGCCCGGCCTTTCCTCGGGTCACCGCCTGGGTCACTGCGGTCATGGTCGGGTCCGGCGCGCTCGTCACGCTGCCCTCCGATCCCGTGCCGGGTGGCGGACCGGCATCGCGAGCGTCGTGAACGTGCCGTCGTCGGCGGAGCGGACCACCGCCGGGGCCTCCGGTCCGGTGAGCTCCAGGAGCACGTCCGGCCCGACCGATGCGCGCACCGCCGGCCACAGGGTGCTCCGCTGGAATGCCATCGACACCGGGGTGCCCTGGACCGATGCAGCCACCGGCCGGGCGGTGGTGTCGGTGCCCTCGATCTGGAGACCACCCGCGGGGTCGGCGCTCAGCCGGCTGACCGCCGAGCCCGACAGTGCCGCCAGCAGGTCATCTCGGGCGGCGGTGACCCGGGTGACCGGACGGCCGAGCCCGTCCAGCAGCAGCCGGTGGTCCGGGTACTGGCCGGGCAGCGACCGCACCCCCCGGACCGCGCCGTCGTCACGGCGGGCGGTGAGCCGACCATTCTCCGTCCGCAACCCGACCAGCTCGGCGCCGGCTGCCCAGCCGGAGAGCGCCTCGGCGTCCTCGACCGGGACGACCACCCGCATCGCCGCATCCGGGCCCGTCACCGGCAGGTTGTGCACGGCCAACCGGTGACGGTCCGTGGCCACCAGTTGCAGCTCGCCGGGTGAGGAGCACAGCAGCACACCGGCCAGCACGGGAGCCTGGGGACAGCCCGCGGCCGCCGGGGCCACCCGCTCGAGCGCGGCAGCCAGCGCACCGCCGGTCACCGACACCCATCCGCTCCGCTCCCCGAGCAGCCGGGAGACGGCGCGTGCGCTGACCCGTGCCGCGGCCAGCTCGCGCTCGAGCTGCTCGAGCCGGTGCCGGACCACCGCTTCGGCCTCGGCGAGCGGTGCCTCCAGCGTTCGGGACACCACGGGCAGGGGCAGCCCCAGCTCGCGCAACCGCCGTACCAACCGCACCCGGTCGACCTGGTCGGCGGAGTAGCGGCGGTAGCCGGACACCGGGTCGACGTGGGCCGGTGTGACGAGGCCGCAGTCGGCGTAGAAGCGCAGCATGCTGGGCGTCACCCCGGTCAGCCGGGCGAAGGCGCCGATCTGCAGCAGCGGGTGGGAGGAGGCCATGCCGGAGATGGTGGGCTCTCGACCGGCTCGAAGGTCAACCCCTCGGCTCAGCCGCGCGGCACCCAGTTGTAGGCGGCGACGGTCGCCTCTCGGACGGCGGTGGCCAGCGGGCGCAGCGCCTCGTCCCGGGCGGCCGCCTGGGCGTGGGTGACCGCAGCGCCGGGGGCGTCGGCCATCGCGAGGTCCAGCACCTGGCGCAGTCGCTGCGCGCGCCCGAGCACCGAGACGGCCAGCGGGTCGTGGTCCTCGGGCAGCCCGGGCGCCCGCACGCCCTTTGCCAGCCCCGCGAGCAGCGACGGCACCTCGGGGTGCCAGCGGGCCAGGTCGAGGGAGGCCAGCGTGCGCGCCGCGTCCCCGACGGCGAGGTCCAGCGCCCCGGACGCCGCCCGCAGCGTCCCCTCCACGGCCGGTGCCGCCGGCGGGACGCCGTCCAGCGGCACCGCCGTCCAGGCCACCATCTCCGTGCCCAGCTCCTCGGGCACGAGCGCGACACGCGCGCCGACGGCCACCTGACCCGACTCCAGGGTGAGCGCGGTCAGCGCGGGGACAGCGGGGACCCCGCGCGTGTCACCGGGCGCGGGGAGCACCAGGCGCAGCCGTTGCTCCCCGAGCCCGCGCAGGGCGCTCAGCGCCGAGCCCAGGGGCACCGCTTCGTCGGTGCCGGGCATGCCGACGACCCGGTGGGCGGTGACCCCGGTCGTGGTGTCCAGCGCGTCGTCGTAGGAGCAGCGGCCGGAGAGCCAGGCGGTGGCCCAGACGGCGAAGCGGCCGGCGGCGAGATCGTGCACGGTTGTCGAGGCTACGACGGCCCCGCCACCCACCGTCGCCACCCACCGTCGCAGGGGTCGCCGACGCGGGCCGTCGTGCCGGACGCGAGCCCGGGCAGACCGCCCGCGGGAGCCCGTCCGTGCCAGACTGCGGAGCGTGCCTGCCTGGTTGCTCTGGTTGATCGCCTCCGGCCTGTTCGCCGCGGGCGAGGTCGCCAGCCTGGACCTGGTGCTGCTGATGTTCGCCGGCGGCGCACTCGGCGGGATGAGCGTCGCCCTGCTCGGCGGGGAGGTGTGGCTGCAGCTGGTGGCGTTCATCGTCGTCTCGACCGCGCTGCTCGTCGTCGTCCGGCCGATCGCCAAGCGGCAACTGCTGGACCGGACCCCGGAGCAGATCGACGGGGTCGCCAGTTACGTGGGCCGCACCGCGGTGGTCAGCGAGCGGGTCGACGAGCACGCCGGCCGGGTCCGGCTGGGGCACGACGAGTGGACGGCGCGCACCCAGCTCGACGGCGAGGCCTACGACGTGGGCGACGAGGTGCGGATCGTGCAGATCGAGGGCCCGATCGCCTACGTCAGCCACACCTGAGATCGCGATCGGGTGACGGGCACCTGCCGGGCGTGACCCACCGTTCCGAACGAGGCAGGATCGGTGGCACGCACCACCTCCTAGGAACGGAGCACCTCCCTCGTGGAACCCGCCCTGATCGCGCTGATCGTGATCGCCGTCCTCGTGGTCTTCGTGTTGGCCAAGAGCGTGACGATCGTCCCGCAGGCGCAGGCCAAGGTCGTCGAGCGTCTCGGTCGTTACAGCCGCACCCTCTCCCCGGGACTGGCCCTGCTGGTCCCCTTCGTCGACCGGGTGCGGGCGACGATCGACCTGCGTGAGCAGGTCATCTCCTTCCCGCCGCAGCCGGTGATCACCGCCGACAACCTGCAGGTGGGCATCGACACCGTCGTCTACTTCCAGGTCACCGACCCGCGGCTGGCCGTCTACGGCATCGCGAACTACATCACCGGCATGGAGCAGCTCACGACCACGACGCTGCGCAACGTCGTGGGTGGGCTCAACCTCGAGGGCGCGCTGACCGGCCGGGACGGCATCAACTCCCAGCTGCGCACCGTGCTCGACGGCACCACCGGCCCGTGGGGCCTGCGCGTCGCCCGGGTGGAGATCAAGGCCATCGACCCGCCGCCCTCGATCCAGGACTCCATGGAGAAGCAGATGCGCGCCGACCGCGACAAGCGCGCGGTCATCCTCACCGCCGAGGGCCAGCGCCACGCGGCGATCACCACCGCCGAGGGGCAGAAGGCGGCCTCGATCCTGTCGGCCGAGGGCAAGAAGCAGGCGGCCATCCTGGACGCCGAGGCCGAGCGGCAGAGCCGGATCCTGCGCGCCGAGGGTGAGCGCGCCGCGCTGTTCCTCCAGGCACAGGGCCAGGCGAAGTCGATCGAGACGGTCTTCCAGGCCATCCACGACGGCAAGCCCGACCAGGGACTGCTGGCCTACCAGTACCTGCAGACGCTGCCGAAGATCGCGCAGGGCGACGCCAACAAGATGTGGATCGTGCCCAGCGAGTTCAGCAAGGCGCTGGAGGGGCTGTCCAAGCTCGGTGGTGGCGAGGACGGCGACGGGGCGCGGAACTGGATGGACGTCGACGCCCCCGCCGGCGGTCAGCAGGCAGCCCCGGCCGCGCCTGCGGCGTCCTCGCTGGACACCAGCAGCTGGTTCGACTCGAACCTGCCTCCGGCCGCCGAGCAGCCCGAGGCGAAGATGACACTGTCGAGCATCGCCGACCAGGCGGTGGAGACGGGGCCGCAGATCCCGAAGCCGCCGCCGCTGTCGCAGGTCAAGCAGGACGTGCAGGAGAGCGGCCCGGCCGCCGACCCGCGCAACCGCCGCGAGGACGACGCCCCGCCGCAGCTGCCGGCCGGCTGACCCACGGGACGCCAGTGGCCCAGGACCCGACGGGTCCTGGGCCACTGGCGTCTCCGGCCCTCTTCAGGGGCCCACCCTGAGCGTGCGAAGGGTGGAGGGAAGAGGGTCCCTAGTCCTTGAGCAGCCCCTCGCGGAGCTTGGCCAACGTCTGGGACAGCAGCCGGGAGACGTGCATCTGGGAGATGCCGATGTCCGCGGCGATCTGCGACTGGGTCATGTTGCCGAAGAACCGCAGGATCAGGATGCGCCGCTCGCGGGCCGGGATGGTGGCCAGCAACGGCTGCAGCGACTCGCGGTACTCCACGCCCTCCAGCGCGGCGTCCTCCTCGCCCAGCGTCGCCGCCAGGGTGGGGGAGTCCTCCTCGCCCGACAGCCGCTCGTCCAGCGAGCTGCTGCGGTAGGCGTTCGCCACCGCCAGCCCCTCGAGGACCTCGGCGCGCGGGATGCCCAGGTGCTCGGCCAGCTCCGACGGCGTCGGGGCGTGACCGTTCTTCTGGGACAGCTCGCTCACCGCGGCGTTCAGCGACAGGTGCAGCTCCTGCAGCCTCCGCGGCACCCGTACCGACCAGCCCTGGTCGCGGAAGTGCCGCTTGATCTCACCGGTGATCGTCGGGACGGCGAAGGAGAGGAACTCCACCCCGCGGGTCGGGTCGAACCGGTCGATCGCCGCGATGAGCCCCAGCGTGCCGACCTGGAGCAGGTCGTCGAAGGGCTCGCCGCGGTTGCTGAACCGGCGCGCGAAGTGCCGGACCAGCGGCAGGTGCTCCTCGACCAGGATCTCCCGCAGCCGCTCCCGGCGCGGGTCGCCCTTGTCCAGGGTGGCGAGCTCGGCGAACAGCGGCGCGGTCCGTTCGGCCCGCTTCCGGTTGTCCGACATCGGCACCGGGTCGGCGGCCGGCTCACTGACAGCCGGCTCGGCGGGCTCGGGCGCGGCCGTCCCGGCCGGTGCGGTCTCCGGGGAGGACTCGGTCGTCATCGGGGTCACCTCCGTGGCAGCGTCGCCCGCCGGGGCGGTGTCTCCGGCGACGGCGCCGGTGGGCTCACCGGCGCCCAGGACGGTGTCGTGGGCGGGCGGCTGGTCCGTGGCAGCCGACCGGGTCACCGTGCGACCGACACGTCGCTGTCGGGCCGCTCGGTCAGGGCGTCGAGCGCGCTGTACCGGCGCAGCTGCTTGACCAGCGAGATGCAGGCCACCGGGGCGGCGGAGCCGTCGCCGGCGAGCACGGTCGCCTGGGTGCTGGGGCCGGCCTCGACGGTGTCGACCAGGGTGTGCAGCACCGCCCAGCCGAAGCCGTCGCGGGGCACGTCGACGCCGGCGGCCGTGGGCACCCAGGCGTCGATCCGCAGGCCGTCGCGGCTGGCCTCGAAGACCACGGTCAGGGGCGCGTCGCCGAGCACCACGGAGGACAGCGTGGCGCAGGCCTCGTCCACCGCGAGGCGGAGGTCCTCCACCGCGTCGAGGTCGAAGTCCATCCGCAGCGCCAGGTCAGCGGCCATCGCGCGCACCGCGGGCAGCTGGGTCGGCGAGGTGGGCACCCGCAGCTCCAGCCGCTCGGTGCGCCGTTCGCCGGTGGCGGCGGCCGAAGTGTCGCCCATGCGTCGTTCGCTCCTTCGTCGTCCGCACGCTCCCGGACGGGAGCGCGGTGGTCCATCATCGCGCACCCGTCCGCGGCTGCGTGCGGCTGCGTGCGGCAGCGCGAGCGACGAGGCGGTCGGTGTGCGGTGGTGCCCCGGGCCGAGCCCGGTTCCCCGACGACCGACCGACCGGTGTGCCATGCCCCGTGCCCAGCTGGGGCAAACACGGAACGGTGAATCGTCGGCGGCGCGGTCACCGTGCCTGGTGACCCGGGTCGTACTCGGGTTTGAGGCCACCTGGTGGTGCCCATCTCAAGGCCGTGAGACTCCGGCGCAGTGACGTGCACTCCCCGGGCTGGACCCGGCGCCGCGCCGGGCGCGGCTTCGCCTACCACGACAGCGACGGGGTGCTGATCAAGGACGACCGGCTCGACCGGCTGCGGTCCCTGGCGATCCCGCCGGCCTGGAAGGACGTGTGGATCTGCCCGTGGCCCAACGGCCACATCCAGGCGGTCGGCACCGATGCGGCCGGCCGGCGGCAGTACCGCTACCACGACGAGTGGCGGGTCAAGCGGGACGCGGCCAAGCACGAGCGGGTGCTGGAGATCTCCCACCAGCTGCCCGACGTCCGCGACGAGGTGGTCGCCGCGCTGCGCACCCGCGGCCTGAACCGGGAGCGGGTGCTGGCCTGCGCCGTCCGGCTGCTGGACCTCGGCGCCTTCCGGGTCGGCAGCGAGCAGTACGCCGAGGACAACGGCACGTACGGCCTGGCCACGCTGCGCCGGGAGCACGTCTCGGTCCGTGGCGAGCGGGTGTTCTTCCACTACACCGCCAAGGGCGGCATCGATCGCGAGGTCGAGCTGCTCGACCGGCCCACCGCCACCGTCGTCCGGCAGCTGCTGGAGCGCCCGGTCGAGGAGGGGGGCGAACTGCTGGGCTATCGCCTCGCCGACGGCAGCTGGCACGACGTCACCAGCGACGAGATCAACGCCTACCTCAAGGAGGTCAGCGGCGCGGAGATCACCGCCAAGGACTTCCGCACCTGGACGGCGACGGTGATGATGGCCGCCACCCTGGCCGAGGCCTCGCCGCCGACGAGCAAGACGGCGCGGCAGAAGCTGGTCCGGCAGGCCTACGTCAAGGTCTCCGAGCAGCTGGGCAACACCCCCACGGTGTGCAAGAACAGCTACGTCGACCCGCGGGTGGTCGACCGGTACGAGCACGGCGAGACCGTCGTCGAGGCGCTGGCCGAGGCCGCGAAGGCGCCCGACGACCGGACGGCGCAGCGGACCATCGAGCAGGCGGTCTGCCAGCTGCTCAGCGCCTGAGAGGACCCCGTCGCCCCTCACGCCTCGCAGGCTCGGCGCGGGCCCCTGCGACGGGGCCGCTGACGGCACGTCACCAACGACGACGGCGCCCCACCTCCGAGGAGGTGGGGCGCCGTCGTCACATGCTGGAACGGTCTCGCTGCAGTGGCCCGCCGCGGGCTCGCGAGCGGTGGGGGGCAGCGAGGCCCTTCCTCAGGCCTTCGAGGCCCTTCCTCAGGCCTTCTCGGCGATCGTGAAGAGGTCGATCAGGCCGGTGACCTCCAGCGGACGGGTCACGGCGCGGGTGTTGGCCACCAGCCGCAGCCCGACGTCGCGGGAGCGCGCCGACTTCTGGGTCTCCACCAGCACGGCCAGGCCGGCCGAACCGAGGAACTGGACGCCGCACAGGTCGATGACCAGCGCGGTCGGCTGCTGCTCGAGCTGGGTGTCCAGGGACGCCCGCAGGACGGGGGCGGTGAAGGTGTCGACCTCGCCGACGACCGTCACGGTGACCGTGCCGTCGTCGTCGGTGGACGTCGACAGCGTGATCACGTCGTCGAAGGGCGCCTCGTTGGCGTCGGCCGGGGCCGACACGTCAGAGCCTCCGGCGGGTGAGTCGGATGAGGTCACGGACTGCAGCTCCTCTCAGCGGCGGTGCCCGTCGGGCATGCATTCGCCCGGACAACGTACCGCTGTACGTCGTCCGGGCCCATGCGACCCGGGACACCGAGGTTCCGGACACGCCTCCCCGGGACATCCGGGCAAGCGACGGCTGGCTGCTCAACCGTGGTGTCCAACCTAGTGCCGCCATGATCGCCGCACCAATCCAGCGCCGGGCGGCACGGCCCGCCCGGCGCCGGTGCTGCTCAGGTGCCCTCGACCGCGTGCACCGCGCTCTCCTCGGGGCCTTCGCCGCCCACCGGGGCGTCGGCGAAGGCCTCCACGTCGTCCCCGGTGCGGTTGGTGCCGGAGTCGCTGAGCCGGTCGGTGTCCTCGTCCTGGTCCAGCTGGGCGGAGGCGCGGTCCGGGTCCTCGGCGGGGCGGACGTCGGGGGCGTCCTCGGGGACCTCGCGGTCCAGCCGGCCCGACAGCGACTCGCCCTCGGACTGCTCGTAGGCGGTGGTGCCGAAGTCGACGGTCTGGTGGTCGTCGCGCCCGCCGGGCTCGGGGGCGAACTCCGGGTCCTCGGCGCGGGCCATCGTGGGGCTGTCGTCCTGGGACACCTCGGGCACGCCGTTGTCCTCGGGGAAGACGTCACGGGCGGTCTGGCCCTCCGGGCCGACGTCGCCGCGCGGGCCGTCGGTGGTGCCGGTGAGGCCACGCTCGTCGTCGGGGAACTCGGCGTCGTTGAGTGCGGAGTCGCGGGCGGCGCGGTCCGGGTCGGTCATCGTGGTGCCTCCGTTCTGCGTGCCTCCGTGCGGGCACGCGCGTCCGTCCGGGTGGACGGGGGGAGCCGGTCGGGTGACCGGCGTCGTGAGCACGCCCTACCCGCGCACCTGTCGGGCATGCGTGACCCCGGTCGCCGCCGCGCCCGCATGGCGGCGGTCGGCCGGGGTACGGGCGGCAGATGGCGATCGCAGACGACGTGCAGCGGATCGGTGCGCCGGTCCGCCGGTGGGCCCGCACCCAGAAGCAGGAGTACACCCGGGGAGAGGCCCGTCCGCTGGGGGCGGACCTGGGCGCGATGGGCGTGTACGCCGGTCTGGTGGGCGCCGCGGCGGCCGCCGTCCGGGCGTCCGGGCGGGAGCTGCCCAGCCGCATCCCCATCGGGGACGCCGTCCTGCTGACCGTCGGCACGTTCCGGCTGGCCCGGCGGATCGCCAAGGACCCGGTCACCGCCCCGGTGCGGGCCCCCTTCGTGAGCTACCAGGGCACGTCGGGGGAGGCGGAGGTCGCCGAGGAGGTGCGCGAGCACGGCGGGGTGAAGCACGCCGTCGGGGAGCTGCTCACCTGTCCGTTCTGCATGGCGCAGTGGGTCGGCACCGGCTTCGTCTTCGGCTACGTCACCGCCCCGCGGGCCACCCGGCTGGCGGCGCTGACCATGACGATGGTGGCCGGCTCCGACGTCCTGCAGTTCGTCTACGACGCCATCCAGAACGGCGCGCTGAGGCCGGAGGACGAGGGGCCGGGCAGTGTCACCGGCCAGGAGGTCTGACCGCGACGCTGCGGTGACGCTGCGTCGCTGGGTACCGGTCCGGTGGCCGGGCGGCGCGGGCGGGGTCGGTCACCCGTCGGGGTGGACGACTACGCGGAGTGGCGGTCTCGAGCTGCCGGGGAGGGGTCGCAGCGCCTATCCTGCGATCTTGTGCGGGACGCGGTCGTCGCGTGCCCTGCGGCCCAGGAGGTACGTCGTGCGGTCCATCTGGCGTGGCGCGGTCTCCTTCGGGCTGGTCAGCATCGCGGTGAAGCTCTACTCGGCCACCGAGGACCACGACATCCGGTTCCACCAGGTGCACAAGGCCGACGGCGGGCGGGTGAAGTACCGCCGGGTCTGCTCGGTGGACGGCGAGGAGCTCGAGTACGGCGACATCGCCAAGGGCTACGAGCTGCCCGACGGCCAGCTGGTCGTGCTGACCGACGCGGACTTCGACGAGCTGCCCCTGGTGACCACCCGGGAGATCGAGGTCCTCCAGTTCGTCGACCAGGAGCAGATCGACCCGATCCACTTCGAGAAGACCTACTACCTGGAGCCCGACGGGGTGGCCACCCGCCCGTACGTGCTGCTGCGCACCGCGCTGGAGAACGCCGGCCAGGTGGCGATCACCAAGATCGCCATCCGGCAGCGGGAGTCGCTGGCCGCACTGCGGGTGCGCGACGGCGTGCTGGTGCTGCACACCATGCGCTGGCCGGACGAGATCCGGCGTCCCTCCTTCGGCTTCCTCGACGAGGAGGTGCCGGTGCGGCCGCAGGAGCTGGCGATGGCCGAGTCGCTGATCTCCACGATGGCCGGTGACTTCGACCCGGCGCAGTTCACCGACGACTACCGCGAGGCGATGACCGCGCTGCTGGAGGCCAAGCAGTCCGGCGGCGACGTGCAGCCCGCGCCCGAGGCCGAGGACGACGGCGGTGGCGCGGTGGTCGACCTGATGAGCGCGCTGCGGCGCAGCGTCGAGCGGGCCGGCGGCAGCGCTCCCGCCGCCGGGTCCGACGACGGGGCCGCGGACGACACCACCGCGGACGACGGGGCCCCGGCGAAGAAGGGGACGGCCCGCAAGGCGCCGGCGAAGAAGGCCGCTGCGGACATGGCCCCGGCGGACAAGGCCGCTGCGGACAAGGCCCCGGCGGACAAGGCCCCGGCGAAGAAGGCCCCGGCCCGGAAGGCGGCGCCGGCGAAGAAGGCCGCCGCGGCCGCGGAGGACGACGCGCCGGCGAAGCCGGCCAAGCGCGCGTCCCGCCCCCGCAAGACCGCCTGACCCGGCGTGCCCGCCACCGACCCGCTGGCCTCCTACCGGGCCAAGCGGGACTCCACCCGCACCGTCGAGCCGGTGCCACCGGCCGGGCAGCCGCTGCCGGCCGGGGACGACGACACCTTCGTCGTGCACGAGCACCACACCCCCCGCGGCCGCACCGGCGAGCGGGTGCACTGGGACCTGCGCCTGGAACGCGGCGGGGTCCTGAAGAGCTGGGCGGTGCCCAAGGGCCCGCCGACCGAGCCCGGCGTCAACCGGCTCGCCGTGCCCACCGAGGACCACCCGCTGGAGTACGCCGCGTTCTCCGGCACGATCCCGGCCGGCGAGTACGGCGGCGGGGTGTCGACGATCTGGGACGCCGGCCGGTACGCCACCGAGACCTGGACCGACGACCACGTCACCGTCGCCTTCGACGGGCAGCGGCTGTCCGGCCGCTTCGTGCTCTTCCGGCTGCCCGACGGCAGCTGGGCGCTGCGCAAGCTCGACGCCGACCCGCTCACCGACGCCCCGGTCGCCGACGGGGTGCCGGAGGACCTCGCCCCCATGCTCGCGGCGATCGGCGAGCTGCCCCGGGACGACGACCTGCGCTGGGGCTACGAGTTCAAGTGGGACGGCGTCCGGGTGCTGGCGCACGTGCGCGGTGGCCGGGTGCGGCTGCGGGCGCGCAGCGGCAACGACGTGACCGCGACCTACCCGGAGCTGCACGCCCTGCCCGCGGCGCTCGCCGGCCACGATGCGGTGCTCGACGGGGAGGTGGTGGCGCTGGACGCCCGCGGCCGGCCGGACTTCGGGCTGCTGCAGGGGCGGATGCACCGCACCGGCCCCGAGGTGGCCCGCCGGGCCTCTGCCGCACCGGTCAGCTACCTGCTGTTCGACCTGCTCGCGCTGGACGGGGAGAGCCTGCTCGGCCTGCCCTACCGCGAGCGACGGGCGCGGCTGGACGCCGTCGCCCCCGCCTCCGACCGCTGGGTCACCACTCCCTGGTTCCCCGGCGACGCCCCGGGCGTCGGGGCACAGGTGCAGGCGGCCAGCCGGGAGAACGGGCTGGAGGGCATCGTGGTCAAGCGACTGGACGCGCCCTACCGCCCCGGGGGACGCGGGCCGGACTGGCGCAAGGTGAAGAACCTGCGCACCCAGGCGGTCGTCGTCGGCGGCTGGCGGCCGGGGGAGGGCCGGCGGGCCGGCGGGATCGGCTCGCTGCTGCTCGGGGTGCACGACGAGCACGGGGCGTTCGTCTTCGCCGGGCACGTCGGCACCGGCTTCACCGCGCGGGCGCTGGCCGACCTGGAGCCGCTGCTCACCCCACGGTCCACCTCGCCGTTCGCCGGCGCGCTGCCCCGCGAGGTCACCCGGGACGCGCACTGGGTCGAGCCCGAGCTGGTCGGCGAGGTGCGCTACGGCGAGTGGACCCGCGAGGGCCGGCTGCGGCACCCGTCCTGGCGCGGCCTGCGCGATGACGTCCGGCCGGCGGACGTCGTGGCGGAGCCCTCGTGAGCCGGCGTGCGGGCGAGGCGGCCTGCCGGCGGTCCCCGATGAGCGCCGGCGAGGAGATCGCGTGAGGCAGCGGGTGCAGATCGAGGGCCGCCAGCTGGAGGTCAGCAACCTGGACAAGGTGCTGTTCCCCGAGGTCGCGTTCACCAAGGCCCAGGTCATCGACTACTACGTGCGGATCGCCCCGGTGCTGCTGCCGCACGTCGCCCAGCGCCCGGTCACCTTCACCCGCTGGCCCTCCGGCGTGGACGGCACGGCCTTCTTCGAGAAGAACAGCGCCCGGCACGCCCCGGAGTGGGTCCGTTCGGTGACCGTGCCCTCGCCCGGCTCCTCGCGGGGCCGGGAGACGCTGGACATGGTGCTGCTGTCCGCCGTCCCGGACCTGGCCTGGTCGGCGAACCTGGCCGCGCTGGAGGTGCACGTGCCGCAGTGGCAGGTGGACGACGCCGGTGTCGCGCAGCTGCCCGACCTGCTGGTGCTCGACCTGGACCCGGGCCCGGGCACCGGGGTCGTCGAGTGCGCGCACGTGGCGCACCGGCTGCGGGAGCGGCTGGTGGCCGACGGTCTGGACCCGGTGGTCAAGACGTCGGGCTCCAAGGGGCTGCAGGTCTACGCGCCGATCGAGTGCGCGGACAAGGACCACCCGAGCCGCTACGCCAAGTCCCTCGCCCAGCAGCTGACCCGGGAGACACCCGAGGACGTCGTCTGGCGGATGGAGAAGGCGCTGCGACCGGGCAAGGTGCTGGTCGACTGGAGCCAGAACAGCACCGCGAAGACGACGGTCGCGCCCTACTCGCTGCGCGCCCGGCCACTGGCCACCGTCTCCACGCCGTTGCAGTGGGCGGAGGTCGACGAACTGCGCGACGGCGGCGACCCGGAGTCGGTCCGGTTCCGCACCGACGACGTCCTGGCCCGGGTGGCCGAGCTCGGCGACCTGTTCGACGTCGCCGACCGCTCCCGCGCCGTCCTGCCCGACGCCTGACCCTGCCCGAGGCCTGCCCGTGCCGGCCATGTTGGCCAACATGGCCGTACGTGGTGGGGTCGGCCGACACGGCTGAGCAGGTCGTCCTGGGGGCGGACGGCGGGATCAGACCGCGGGCCGATGTGCCCGGGCACCTCGCCCCGCCACGATCGACGGCGTGATCGACACCGCTGCCCGTCCCGTCCCGGCGCCCGCTGCGCCCGTCCGCTGGTGGCTGCCGCTGGCCGTCCTGGTGCTCGGCATCGGCGGCGGCGTGCTGACCGAGTGGGCGCAGGGCGTGCTGCCCGACCCGTGGGGGGCCTGGGCCAACTCGGTGGCCACCTGGTGCCTGGTCGCCTTCCTCGTCGGGGCGATCAGCGGGGGAGTGCGGACCGCGATCGCCGCCGCGGTCGCCACCGAGCTGCTGCTGGTGGGCGGCTACTACGCCGCGCAGGCGGTGCAGCTGCTGCCGGTCAACCGGGTCACGGTGGTCGAGTGGCTGGTGGCCGGGGTGGTGGCCGGCGTCGTCTTCGGGACGGCCGGGCGCTGGTGGCGGCAGGGCAGCGGCCGGCAGGCGGCGGTCGCGGTGGCGGTGGTCGGTGGGGTGCTGGTCATGGAGGGCGGCTACCGGGCGGTCCGCTTCCCGTGGCAGGGCAGCTCCGGGGTGGTCATGGTCGTGGCCGGCGCGCTCCTCGCGCTGCTGCTGGCCCGGTCGTGGCGTCAGCGGGCGCTGGTGGCGGGGCTGCTGGTCGCCGTCGTCCCGCTCGGCTGGCTGGCGATCGAGCTGGTCAACGCGGCGCTGGCCGCGAACTGACACCCCGCGGGCGGGGCCGGGCCGCTCTGGGACGATCTGCCCATGTCAGCGCCTCGTGACCCCCGCACCGCCGACCTGGGGCGGCTGGTCGTCCGCTGCCCCGACCGGCCGGGGATCGTCGCGGTGCTCTCCGGGCTGATGGCCCGGGTGGGGGCCAACATCACCGAGTCCCAGCAGCACTCCTCCGACCCGTCGGGGGGCACCTTCACGCTGCGGCTGGAGTTCGTCCTCGACGACCTGGCCGGGCGCCGCGCCGAGCTGGAGGCGGCGCTGGCCGCGCTGGCGGGGGAGTGGCAGCTCACCTGGCGGCTGACCGAGGCCGCGCGCACCCCGCGGCTGGCGGTGTTCGTCTCGCGCACCGACCACGTGCTGCAGGAGCTGCTCTACCGGGTGGGCTCGGGCGACCTGCGGGCGGAGATCGCCGCCGTCGTCTCCAACCACCCCGACCTGGCGCAGGTCGCCGCCGTGCACGGCGTGCCGTTCCACCACGTCCCGGTCACCCCGGACACCAAGGACGCCGCCGAGGCCCGGGCGCTGGAGCTGATCGGCGACGTGGACCTGGTGGTGCTGGCCCGCTACATGCAGATCGTCTCGCCGGACTTCTGCAGCCGGTTCCCCGAGCGGCTGATCAACATCCACCACAGCTTCCTGCCGGCGTTCGTGGGCGCGAACCCCTACCAGGCCGCGCACGACCGGGGGGTGAAGCTGATCGGGGCGACCGCGCACTACGTGACCGCGGAGCTGGACGCCGGCCCGATCATCGAGCAGGAGGTGGCCCGGGTCGACCACCGCGCCACCGTGGAGGACATGCGCCGGATCGGCCGCTACGTCGAGCGCCAGGTGCTGGCCCAGGCGGTGACCTGGCACGTGGAGGACCGGGTGGTCGTCGAGGGCGACCGCACCATCGTCTTCGGGTAGCTCGTCCGGCCCCGTGCAGGGTCCCGCCGCGAGCGTGCGAGTGGTGGGGGGCACGGGGTCCTTCTATTGACTGGATCAAAACAACGGGGTTGAGTGGTCGGCGATGGAGACGACCTGGGAGACCGAGCTGCGCACGGCGGGGCTGCGTGTCACGCGGCCCCGGCTGTCGGTGCTCGGGGTGCTCGCCGAGCACCCGCACGTCGACGCCGACACCATCGCCACCGCTGCCCGCGCCGTCCACCCCTCGATCTCGCCGCAGGCGGTCTACGGGGTGCTCAAGGCGCTGGTCGGTGGCGGTCTCGCCCGCCGCATCGAACCGGCCGGTGGGCCGGCGCTGTACGAGCTGCGGGTCGGCGACAACCACCACCACCTGGTCTGCCGGGGGTGCGGAGCGGTCGCCGACGTCGACTGCGTCGTGGGGCAGGCGCCCTGCCTGTCGCCCTCGGAGACGGCGGGCTTCGCCGTGGACGAGGCCGAGGTCGTCTTCTGGGGACTCTGCGCCGACTGCCAGGTCGCGCGCAGGACGCACGGGTACGGAACGACCAGCAGCACCGAGAACAGTGCCATCGAAGAGGGAGTGACAGCATGACCGACGTCGCATCGCAGGGCCCCGCAGCCAGTGAGGCCGACCGGCCCGTCCTGACCAACCGTCAGGGCCACCCGGTCTACGACAACCAGAACCAGCGCACGGTGGGCTCGCGTGGCCCGGCCACGCTGGAGAACTACCAGTTCCTCGAGAAGATCAGCCACTTCGACCGGGAGCGCATCCCGGAGCGCGTGGTGCACGCCCGCGGCGCCACCGCCTTCGGCGTCTTCGTCGCCGACGGCACCGTCGGCGACGAGCCGATCGCGGAGTACACCCGGGCCAAGCTGTTCCAGGAGAAGGGCAAGGAGACCCCGGTCGCCCTGCGCTTCTCCACCGTCGCCGGTGGGCGCGACTCCTCCGAGGCGGCGCGTGACCCGCGCGGCTTCGCGGTGAAGTTCTACACCGAGGACGGCAACTGGGACCTCGTCGGCAACAACCTGGGCGTCTTCTTCATCCGGGACGCCATCAAGTTCCCCGACTTCATCCACTCGCAGAAGCCCGACCCGGTCAACTTCGACCGCCAGGTGCCCAACCGGGTGTTCGACTTCTGGTCGCAGTCGCCCGAGGCGATGCACATGATCACCCTGGTCCTCGGCCCGCGCGGCCTGCCGACCAGCTACCGCTTCATGCAGGGCTTCGGCGTGAACACCTACAAGTGGGTCAACGCCGCCGGTGAGACCAAGCTGGTCAAGTACCACTGGCTCCCGAAGCAGGGCGTGAAGTCCTGGACGGCGGCCGACGCCGAGGTGGCCCAGGGCAAGGAGCTGGGCGTCCACACCAAGGACCTCTACGAGGCCATCGAGCGCGGCGAGTTCCCCTCCTGGGACCTGCACGTCCAGCTGATGGACGACCACGAGCACCCGGAGCTGGACTTCGACCCGCTGGACGACACCAAGACCTGGCCGGAGAACGACTTCCCGCTGCGCAAGGTCGGCACCATGACGCTGAACCGCACGCCGCAGGACTTCTTCACCGAGAGCGAGCAGATCGCCTTCGGCACCGGTGTGCTGGTCGACGGGCTGGACTTCTCCGACGACAAGATGCTGGTCGGCCGGACGTTCTCCTACTCCGACACCCAGCGCTACCGGGTCGGCCCGAACTACCTGCAGCTGCCGGTGAACGCGCCGAAGACCCGGGTCGCCACCAACCAGCGCGACGGTGCGATGGCCTACGGCGTGGACCGCGCCGAGGGCACCAACCCGCACGTCAACTACGAGCCGTCGATCACCGGCGGCCTGCGTGAGGCCGAGTACCCCACGCACGACGAGCAGGGTCCGGAGATCACCGGCCGGCTCACCCGCAAGCGGATCGCCCGCACCGACGACTACACGCAGGCCGGCCAGCGCTACCTGCTGTCGGAGCAGTGGGAGAAGGACGACCTGGTGGCCAACCTGGTCGACGGTCTGTCCCAGTGCGACCGCCCGATCCAGGAGCGGATGCTCTGGCACCTGTTCATGGCCGAGGACGAGCTGGGCCAGCGCGTCGGCGAGGGCCTGGGCATGAGCGCGGACGACGTCCGGCACCTGCCGCCGCTGCAGACCCAGACGCTGACCGAGGCCGAGCTGCAGCGTGCGGCCAACCTCGGGAAGAACGGCCCGCGCGACGTGACCGGTCTGGTCATGACGCACTGCGTGCCCAACGAGCACGTGGTCCTCGCCAAGTGAGCTGAGTAAGGACCTGCTGCCGCGCAGCGGGTCAGAACTGCGGGCCGCGACCGGATCACCGGTCGCGGCCCGCAGTGCTGTCCGGGGGGCAGCTCTGTGCGGACCCCGGTGGGGCGCACCCGCGAGAGCCGTCAGTCGGTGGGGCGGTCGCCGTCCTGCTCGGCCAGGAACTGCTCGATCTGCGCGCCGAGCTCCTCGCCGCTGGGCATCTGGCCGCCGAAGCCCAGCAGGCCGGTGTCGTCGCGCGCAGCGGTGAAGGAGTCGAACTGCTCCTCCAGCCGGGCCACGACTGCGGTGTTCTCGGTGCTGCGGGCGATCTGCTCGTCGACCTCGGTGCGGTGCGCCTCGGCGGCCTCCCGCAGCGTCTCGGTGGGCACGTGCAGCCCGGTCAGCCGCTCCAGGTGCTCCAGCAGGGTCAGCGAGGCGGCCGGGTAGGTGGCCTGCGCCAGGTAGTGCGGCACGTGGGCGGCCACGCCGAGGGCGTCGACGCCGGCCTCGCCCAGCCGCAGCTCCAGCAGGGCGCCGACGCTGCCGGGGATGCGCATCTCGCCCCAGTAGACCGGGTAGGACTCGATCAGCTGACGGCGCGTGGCGTGTGCGGTGACCGTCACCGGCCGGGTGTGCGGCACCGGCATGCCGATGGCGTGCAGCGCGACCACCGAGGTGACACCGAGCCGCTCGACCAGCTGGATGACCGCGGCCACGAACCGCTCCCAGGCGTGGTCGGGCTCGGCGCCGTGCAGCAGCAGGAACGGCGTGCCGGCGTCGTCCTCCAGCAGGTGCAGGGCGATCTCGGGAGAGCTGATCGACTCGTACCGGTCGCCGGAGAAGACCATCCGCGGCCGGTGGCCCCGGTAGTCGACCAGGGCGTCGACGTCGAAGCGGGCGATCGGCCGTCCGGGCAGGGCGTCCAAGAGGTGTGCACCGGTGAGGGCGCCGGCGTGCGCGGCATCGAACTCCCCGGCCAGGTCGTGCACGAGCACCAGGCCGCGGCGGTCCTCCGGTGACTCGACCGCTGCCTCGCGGGCGAGCAGCTGGTCGGCTGCGGGGAGCAGCTCGACCAGGTCCTCCGGTCGCTGCGGCACGGGGCGTCCTCCTGGTGACGGGTCGGGCTGCACACGACCACCAGCTCCGCCGGGGGCCGGTGCATTCCCATCGTCCCCCGGCCGGGGGAGGCCGGTCGGCGCGATCGTCCCCCGGCAGGGGGGCTCAATCGGCGCGCTGCTCCCCGGCCGCCTCGCGCACCAGCTGGGTGCCCGCGCCGTCCGGGGCCAGCTGGCGGCGGGTCCCGTCCTCGTCCACCTCGGGGTGGTTGCCGTCGAGCACGTCGCGGCCGTAGCGGTAGGCGACCGCGATCAGCGCGGCCACCGGCACGGCGAGGAAGGCGCCGATGATGCCGGCCAGGCTGGCGCCGGCGGTCACCGCGAGGATGACGACGGCGGCGTGCAGGTTGAGCCCGCGCCCCTGCAGGATCGGCTGCAGCACGTTCCCCTCGATCTGCTGCACCACGATGATGATGCCGAGCACGATCAGGGCCGTGGTCAGGCCGCTGTCCACCAGGGCGATCAGGACGGCGAAGCCACCGGCCACGAAGGCGCCGATGATCGGGATGAACGCGCCGAAGAAGGTGAGCACCGCCAGGGGCAGCACCAGCGGCACGCCCAGGATCAACAGCCCGACGCCGATGAAGAAGGCATCCACGAACCCGACGATGGCCTGCTGACGGATGAACTCCGACAGTGTCCGCCAGGTCTTCTGGGACAGCGCAGCGACGTGCGGTGCGGCCTGCGGGCCGGTCTGCGCCGCGAGCCACGGCACCCACTTCGGGCCGTCCTTGAGGAAGAAGAAGGTGAGCACCAGGGCCAGGACGAGGTTGATCAGCAGGTTGCCGATCGTGGTCGCCGTGGTCACCGCGTAGCCGGCGATGTTCTGCGCGTTGTTCTGCACCGAGTCGATGACCGAGTCGACGGCGCTGCCGATCTGGTCGTCGTCGATGTTGAACGGCGGGCCCGCCAGGTACTCCTGGACCTGCTCCAGCCCCTGCGTGACGCCGTCGGCGACCTCCTCGACCTGGCCGACCACCTGCGGCGCGATGGCCGCGATGATGCCGCCGAACGCGCCCAGGAAGAGCAGCAGGACGACGAGCGCGGCCAGCGCCGGCGGCCAGGAGTGGTGCCGCAGGAAGCGGGTGACCGGCCACAGCACGGTGGTGAACAGCAGCCCGAGGACCACCGGGAGCAGCACCATCCACAGGATGCCCAGAACGCGCCCGATGATGATCACGGCGATGACGATCAGGATCAGCTCGGCGGAGGCGATCGCCACCCGCCGGCTCGCGGTCTGCAGCCGCTGGGCGCGCTCCGGGCCGGGCACCGGTGCGTGGGTGACGCCGGTGCTCGGGTCGGGGCCGCCGGTCACGGCTGTGCTCGCGCCGGAGCTCTCGTCGGCAGTGTCGTCGGCGGTCTCGGCCGGGCGTTCGTCGGGCATGGGGTGATCCCAACACACCCGGCGGTCCCGCACCGACCGGCAGCTGGGGAGCGAGCCGTCGGGTGTGTCACGGTTTCACCTCCGACGCCTGTCGCCGGGGCGTCGTAGGTTTCGGGCATGCCGAAGACCGCCACCGCTGACCGGGTCGACCGCGACCAGCTGATCGAGTTCCTCCGCCCCCGGCACAAGGCCCTGCTGCAGACGCGGCGGGGGGACGGCAGCCCGCAGCTGTCGCCGGTGACCTGCGGGGTGGACGAGCAGGGCCGCATCGTCGTCTCCACGTACCCGCAGCGGGCGAAGGCGGTCAACGCCCGCCGGGACCCCCGGGTGTCGCTGTGCGTGCTCTCCGACGACTTCGACGGGCCCTGGGTGCAGGTCGACGGCCAGGCCGAGGTGCTCGACCTGCCGGCCGCGCTGGACCCGCTGGTCGACTACTTCCGGTCGATCAGCGGGGAGCACCCCGACTGGGACGAGTACCGCGCCGCGATGCAGCGGCAGGGCAAGTCGCTGGTGCGCGTCACCATCGAGCGCTGGGGGCCGGTCGCCACCGGCGGGTTCCCGCCGGAGCTGGCGCACGGTCAGTGACGCTCGTCGTCGTCCTCCTGGCAGTCAGCGTTGTCCTGTCACTCACGCTGTTCCCCCGAGCGCGCGCTGGCTTCACCAGCCGTCGGTCGACCCGGACGGCTGCGCTGGCGGTGGAAGTGCTCGTCCTCGGCGCCCTCGGTGGATCGCTCGCTGCCCTGGCCGTCACCGGTGCCCTGAGGAGCGGGCTCGGGTCGGACTGGATGCTCGCGGTCGTCATCTGCCTCGGGGTGGTCGCGGCACTGGGTGGTGCTCCGGTGGCCACAGCGGTACTCCGCCTCGCAGACCCGGCATGGGCCACGAGCTCGGCTGGAATGGCTCACCCGTCGACCCTGCCGGGTGGTGAGTGGCTGGGGCTGTTGGAACGCCTGGTCACGTTCGCATGCCTGGCTCTGGGCTGGCCTGAAGGAGTAGCAGCACTCCTGCTGCTCAAGAGCTGGGGGCGCCAGGAAGACCTCAAGAAGTCCTCAGAGGTAGGGCAGCGGTTCATGGTCGGCACGCTCGCGAGCGTGCTGTGGGCAGCAGCGTGCGCCGGAGTGTTTTGGGCGGCGAGAACGTGAGGCCGGCCGCAGCGAGCAAGGCGATGCGCTTGCGAACCCGCTTCTAGTGCGGCCGTAAGGTGCGTCCGTGCCGTTCGTCCTGACCGTGGATCAGCGGGCCAGCAGGGTTGGGGAAGACCAAGTTCCTCGGGCACTCGCTGCTTTGGTCGATGTCCCGGTGCTGCTTGGCTTCGAACGCACCGCCGGAGACGAGTTCCAGGGGGTGGTCACCGAGTCGGTCGTCGTCGTTGATGTCGTGCGTCAGTTGGTCCGTGACGGGAGCTGGAGCATCGGGGTGGGCGCCGGGCCGGTCCACGAGCCCCTCCCCGCGAGCACCCGGGCGGCTTCCGGACCCGCGTTCCTGGCAGCCCGTGCGGCGGTGGTCGCCGCGAAGAAGCGCTCCGTACGGGTGGCCGTCCGGGGGGCGGCCCCCGAGGCGGCCGCGGACGCTCAGGCCGTGCTCGCGGCCCTTGCCGTGCTCGTCTCTCGGCGCAGTGTCCAGGCGTGGGAGGCAGTTGACCTCGTCGAAGCTGGAAAAACTCAGGCTCAGGCGGCGGCTGAACTGGGCATATCGCGGCAGGCGGTCGGTCAGCGACTGGCGGCCGGACTGTGGGAGGTCGAGAGCGATCTGCTGCCGACCGCCTCGCGACTGCTGGCGCGCGTTGTTGGCGAGAGCTGTCCATCGCCAACTGGCACCCCGCACGCCCAGCCGCCGCGCAGACCTGGGATCAGTCGGTGAAGACCTCGATCTGGGCGCCCATCTCCACCAGGCGCTCGTAGAGCTGCTCGTAGCCGCGGGCGATGATGTCGACGTTGCGCAGCACCGAGGAGCCCTTGGCCGCGAGCATGGCCAGCAGGATGACCACGGCCGGGCGCAGGGCGGGCGGGCAGACGATCTCCGCGCCCGACCAGCGGGTCGGCCCGGAGACCAGCACGCGGTGGGGGTCCAGCAGCCGGACGTCGGCGCCCAGCCGGGTCAGGTCGGACAGGTGGATCGCCCGGTTGTCGTAGACCCAGTCGTGGATCACCGTCTCGCCGGTCGCGGTCGCCGCGATCACCGCGAAGAACGGCAGGTTGTCGATGTTCAGCCCCGGGAACGGCATCGGGTGCACCTTGTCGATCGGTGCCCGCAGCTGGGAGGGGTGGATCGTGATGTCCACCAGCCGGGTGCGGCCGTTGTCGGCGGGGTACTCCGCGGAGAGCTCGTAGCGCAGGCCCATCTCGGTGAGGGTCGCCAGCTCGATCTCCAGGAACTCGATCGGCGCGCGGCGCACGGTCAGCTCCGAGCTGGTCACGATGCCGGCGGTCAGCAGGCTCATCGCCTCGACCGGGTCCTCGCTGATCGTGTAGTCGACGTCGGCGTCGAGCACCGGCCGCCCGGTGACCACCAGGGTCGTCGTCCCGAAGCCCTCGATGCGGACGCCGAGCAGCTCCAGGTACAGGCACAGGTCCTGGACCATGTAGTTCGGGCTGGCGTTGCGGATCGTGGTCGTGCCGTCGTGCCGGGCGGCGGCCAGCAGGGCGTTCTCGGTGACGGTGTCGCCGCGCTCGGTCAGCACGATCGTGCGGTCGCGGCCGACGGCCCGGGTGACGGTCGCCTGGTAGGCGCCGGCGTGCGCCTCGATCTCCAGGCCGAAGGGGCGCAGCGCGATCATGTGCGGCTGCACGGTGCGGGTGCCGAGGTTGCAGCCGCCGGCGTAGGGCAGCTCGAAGGTGTCCGCCCGGTGCAGCAGCGGGCCCAGGAACATGATGATGCTGCGGGTGCGCCGGGCGGCGTCGGCGTTGATCGCGGTGAGGTCCAGCTCGTCGGGGACCAGCAGGGTGAGGTCCCGGCCGGCCTCGTCCCAGGTCGCCGAGACCCCGATCGAGGTCAGGACGTCGAGGATCCGGTCGACCTCCACGATCCGGGAGACGTTGCGCAGCGTCGTACGGCCGCGGTTGAGCAGCGAGGCGCACAGCAGGGCGACGGCGGCGTTCTTCGACGACTTCACGGTCACGCTGCCCGACAGCGGGGTGCCGCCGCTGACCCGCAGGTGGGTGGGGCCGGTGCGGCCGACGGTGATCAGCTCGCTCTCCAGCGCGGCGGACAGCCGGCCGAGCAGCTCCAGGGTCAGGTTCTGGTTGCCCTGCTCGATGCGGGCGATCGCACTCTGGCTGGTGCCCAGCCGTTCGGCGAGCTGGGTCTGGGTGAGGCCGTGGTGTCGGCGCGCGTCGCGAACCAGGCCGCCGATCTGGCGGAGGGACTGGCCGGTGGCTTCCTCGGTGAGCGTCATCGCCGGGCAGGTTATCTCACAGATGAGATGCGGACGGAACTGGCGCGGACGGTCGACGCCCCGCCACCATGCGGCATGGGGATCTTCTGGGCGGCGATCGGGCTCCTGCTGGCCGGCCTGCTCGTCGCCGGCTGGGTGATGGACCGCGCCGTCCGTCGGCGGGGCTCCCGGGTGGTGCACCACTCGGACATCTGGCGGGAGGTGCGGGAGGGCAACCGCGATGCCCGGGTCGCCGATCCCCGGGTGCGGGACAACTCCTGGACCAGCTGGAACCGTCGCAACCGCAGCTGATCGTCGGGCCGCCCGGGTGCCGGTGCGGAGGACAACCGACATGATGGTCGGGCCGTTCCCGGCCCCGTCTGCGAGGAGAACCCGTGTCCGACACCTCGGCACCCACCGGTGCCGTCGCCCATCCCGAGCTGCTGGCCGTCTACCTCAACGACCACCTGGCCTCCTCCACCGGCGGCATCGAGCTGGTCAGCCGGATGATCGGGGTGCACCGCGGTGGCCCGCACGAGGCGGGACTGCGGCAGCTGCTCGAGGAGCTCCGCGAGGAGAAGTCCGCGCTCGACGGGCAGATGCGCGCGCTGGGCATCGCCGTCCGGCAGTACAAGCAGGCCGGGGTCTGGCTGGCCGAGAAGGCCAGCCGGCTCAAGTTCAACGGCCACCTGCTCAGCCGGTCACCGCTGAGCGACCTGGTCGAGTTCGAGTTCCTGGCCTCGGCCGTGCGCGGCAAGCGCAGCGGCTTCGAGACCCTGCGGATCGCCGCGACCGTGGACGGCCGGATCGACGCCGACCTGCTCGACGGGCTGATCCGGCAGGCCAACCGGCAGCACGACTGGCTGACCGAGGTGCGCCGGGACGTCGCGGCCGGCGTCTTCGGCGGTGACCCCGGTGCGCCGGACTTCGCCGCCGACAACGGCAAGGGGGACGGCGGGGGCGGCGACGCCGGCTGAGCACGCCCGGGGCTGCGGCTCGGGCGGTGCGGCGGTAGACACGTGGACATGTGCCACGACCACGACAGCCGCCCGCCCGCCCCGCCGCGTTCCGGGGACGTCGCCGAGCGGGGCACGCTGACGCTCACCGCACCAGACGGCAACCGGCTGTCCGCCGCCTACGCCGCGCCGGCCACCGAGCCGCGGGCCGGCGTGGTACTGCTGCCGGACATCCGTGGGCTGCACCCCTACTACGTGGCCCTGGCCGAGCGGTTCGCCGAGGCCGGCCTGCCCGCGGTGGCGATCGACTGGTTCGGCCGGACGGCGGGGATCGCCGAGACCGGCACCCGCGAGGAGGACTTCGACTGGCAGTCGCACATCCCGCAGACCACCCCGGCCGGTGTGGACGCCGACACCACCGCCGCGATCGACTACCTGCGCAGCCGCACCCGGCCGGACCTGCCGGTGGTCACCGTGGGCTTCTGCTTCGGCGGCAGCCACGCCTGGCGGCAGTCGGCCGGGCCGCTGGACCTCGCCGGCAGCGCCGGCTTCTACGGCCGGCCCAGCCTGGTCGGGGACGCTGCCGCCGGGGCCCACAAGCCGGTCGTGATGATCATCGCGGGCGCGGACAGCGCGACCCCGGTGGAGGAGCAGCTGGAGCTGGCCGCCACGATGCGGGCCGCCGGCGCGGACGTCGACGACGTGGTCTACGAGGGTGCCCCGCACTCCTTCTTCGACCGGGCGTACGGCGAGTGGGCGCAGGCCTGCGACGACGCCTGGCGGCACGTGCTCGCCCTCACCGATCGGGTCGCCGCCGGCTGAGCCCCACCCCTCCGGGGCACTGCCGGGCGGCGCGCGCGACCGGCCGACCTACCCTCGATGTCGTGAGCGAGCAGCAGCAGGGACCAGTCGAGCCCATCGAGCAGAGCTCGGCAGAGCCCATCGAGCAGGGCGTCCTCGACCTGGCCGCGCGGGTGTTCGACCTGGCCCGCGCCGGGGCGACCGCCGAGCTGGTGGAGTACCTGGACGCCGGGGTGCCGGCCAACCTGACCAACCACAAGGGCGACACCCTGCTGATCCTGGCCGCCTACCACGGCCACCCTGAGACGGTCGGCGCCCTGCTGGCGCGCGGCGCCGACCACGGCCGGATCAACGACCGGGGGCAGACCCCGCTGGCCGCCGCCGTCTTCAAGCAGTCGGCCGAGACCGTGCAGGCGCTGGTCGCCGCCGGGGCCGACCCGGACGCCGGGCAGCCCAGCGCGCGGGCCACCGCCCAGTTCTTCGACCTGCCGGAGATGGCCGCGCTGCTGGGCTGACCCGGGAGCTGCGCAGCTCAGCCCTGGCTGCGGAGCACCCGGAGCAGGCCGGTCAGCCCGCGGCGGAGCGCGTCGAGCTCCTCCGGGTACAGCGACTGCACCACCGTGGCGTCGGTCTCCACGTCGGCCGCCATCAGCCGCCGCACCACCCGGACGCCGTCCGGAGTGGGGGAGAGCACCTTGCCGCGGCCGTCCCGGGCGTCCGGTGCCCGGTCGACCATGCCGGCCCGCACCAGCCGGTCGACCAGCCCGGTGGTGGTCGCCGGGCTCACCCCGAGCAGCTCGCTGAGCAGCAGTGGCGTCGCGGAGCCCTCGACGACCAGGAAGGTCAGGCAGCGCAGCTGCTGCAGGGTGAGCGGGGTGTCCAGCAGCGGCGCCAGCCGCCGCCGCATGTCGTGGTCGCCCACCTCCGCACCCAGCCGCAGCACGGCCAGGACGTCGGCGGGCAGGTCACGCCAGTGCGCCGCCCACTCCTCCGGGACGATGCACCCGGGTGCCTCGCCCACCTGAGCGTCGTCCATCGGACCGTCGTCGGGCGTTCGCCCGGACGTCCCGTGCCGGCCCACCTCGTCGTCGGCGTCCGTCGACATGCTGCCTCCCTCCGGGGAACTCTCGACCCCAGCCGGTAGTTTGCTCCACGCAAACTATCCCCCCGACCGGCTCCCGGGCCGTGGAGGAAGCGTGTCCCGTCTCGCCGTCCTGTCCCTGCGCAATCGAGCGCTCGTGGCGCTGGCGACCATCGCCGTGCTCGTCTTCGGGCTGATCTCGGCCGGTTCGCTCAAGCAGGAGCTGATCCCGAGCCTGCAGATCCCCGCGGCCGCGGTGGTCGCCGCCCAGCCCGGCGCCTCGCCCGACGTGGTGGAGCGCCAGGTCGTACAGCCACTGGAACAGGCGATCGCCACCGTGGACGGGGTGGTCGCCACCACCTCCACGGCGAGCACCGGGCTGGCCACCGTCACCGTCGAGCTGGAGTACGGCTCGGACATCGACCGGGCCACCGCCGCGCTGCAGACCGCGGTGAGCCGGGTGCAGGCCCAGCTGCCGGCCGACGTCGAGCCGCAGGTGCTCGCCGGGTCGCTGGCCGACTTCCCGGTGGTCCAGCTGGCGATCGCCGCGCCGGGGGACACCGCCGCGCTCTCCGACCGGATCGACTCAGCCGTCGTCCCGCTGTTCGAGCAGGTCGAGGGCGTGCGCGACGTGACGGTCACCGGCGCCAGCGAGCCCCGGGTGCAGATCACCCTCGACCCGGCCGCGCTCGCCGCCGCCGGGGTCTCGCCGGCGGCGGTCTCGACGGTGCTGGAGGAGAACGGCGTCGTGCTGCCCGCCGGCACGGTGACCGAGGGCGAGCAGTCCCTTCCGGTGCAGGCCGGTGACCGGCTCACCTCGGTCGAGGAGCTACGCGCCCTGCCGCTGACCGGCGCCGCCGTCACGCTGGGCGAGGTCGCCACGGTCGAGCTCGGTGAGGCGCCGGCGACGTCCTACTCGCGGGTCGACGGCCAGCCGGCGCTGTCGGTCGGGCTGACCCAGACCCCCGACGGCAACACCGTCGACATCTCGCACGCCGTGGAGGACCTGCTGCCCCAGGTGCGGGAGCTGCTGGGTGAGGGCAGCACGGTGGCCGTGGTGTTCGACCAGGCACCGTTCATCGAGGAGTCGATCGAGGGCCTGGCCACCGAGGGCGGGCTCGGGCTGCTGTTCGCGCTGATCGTGATCCTGGTGTTCCTGGCCTCGGTGCGCTCGACGCTGATCTCGGCGGTGTCGATCCCGGTGTCGCTGTGCGTCACGTTCATCGGCCTGCAGGTGGCCGGCTTCTCGCTCAACATCCTCACCCTGGGCGCGCTCACCGTCTCGATCGGCCGCGTCGTCGACGACTCGATCGTGGTCATCGAGAACATCAAGCGGCACCTGTCCTACGGCGAGGCGCGGACCAAGGCGATCCTCGGCGGGGTGCGCGAGGTGGCCGGGGCGATCACCTCCTCGACCATCGCCACCGCCGCGGTGTTCCTGCCGATCGCACTGGTCGGCGGCCTGGTGGGCGAGCTGTTCCGGCCGTTCGCGCTCACCGTCGCGATCGCCCTGCTCGCCTCGCTGGTCGTCTCGCTGACCATCGTCCCGGTGATCGCCTCGGCGTTCCTGAAGGCGCCGGACACCGACCGGGAGGACACCGCGGAGGTGGCCCGCGAGCGCGAGGCGGCCGAGGTCGCCGAGCGGCGCACCTGGTTGCAGCGGCTGTACGTACCTGCGCTGCGCGGCGTGCTGGCCCACCGCCGCTGGACCGTGGCCGGGGCGCTGGCGGTCTTCGTCGGCACCCTGGCGCTCACCCCGCTGCTGCAGACCAACTTCATCGGTGACGCCGGCGAGGACACCGTCACCGTGACCGCCGCCTACCCGGCCGGCACCAGCCTGGCTGCCCAGGACGAGCGGGCCCGGGTGCTGGAGAGCGCGCTGGGCGAGGTCGCCGGGGTGGCGACCGTGCAGACCACGGTCGGCTCGGCCGGCGGGTTCGCCGCGTTCAACGGCGGTGGCGGCACGCCCACCGCGACGTTCGCGCTGACCCTGGCCGAGGACGGCGACCCCGAGGAGACCCGCGCGGAGATCCGGGACGTCGCCCAGGAGCTCGAGGACGTCGGTGAGGTGACCGTGGCCGCCGCCGGCTCCGGGTTCGGCAGCTCGACGGTCGACGTCCTGGTGCAGGCGGCCGACGCCGACGTGCTGGCCGAGGCCGCCGACCAGGTGCAGCAGGCCGTCTCCGAGGTGGAGGGCGCGACCGACGTGACCAACGACCTGTCCGCCGGGCTGCCGGTGGTGCAGGTGGACGTCGACCCCGTCGCCGCCGCGGCCGCCGGGCTGACCGAGGCGCAGGTGACCCGGACGCTGGCCGGGCTGACCAGCGCCGTCCCGCTGGGCGAGATCGACGTCGACGACGCGAGCACGCCGGTCTACCTGGACCCGGTGCAGGCACCGGAGACCGTCGAGCAGCTGCGTGCGGTGGTGCTGCCGACGGCCACCGGGCCGGTGCCGCTGACCTCGCTGGCGACCGTGGAGCAGGTGCAGGCACCCAGCTCGATCAGCCGGGTCGACGGCGAGCGCAGCGCCACCGTGTCGGCGACCCCGGCCGATGCCGACCTCGGCGCGCTGACCACCCAGCTGCAGGCGGCGATCGACGGGCTGGACCTGCCGGCCGGCGCCGAGGTCTCCATCGGTGGCGTCGCGGCCGACCAGGGCGAGGCCTTCGCCGACCTGGGCCTGGCCCTGGTGATCGCCATCGTGATCGTCTACCTGGTCATGGTGGCGACCTTCCGCAGCCTGGCCCAGCCGTTCATCCTGCTGGTCTCGGTGCCCTTCGCCGCGACCGGTGCGCTGCTGATGCTGCTGGTCACCGGCACCCCGCTGGGGGTGCCGGCGTTGATCGGCGTGCTGATGCTGATCGGCATCGTGGTGACCAACGCGATCGTGCTGATCGACCTGGTCAACCAGTACCGCGAGCAGGGCCTGCCGCTGGCCGAGGCGGTCAGCGAGGGCGCCCGCAAGCGGCTGCGACCGATCGTGATGACCGCGGCGGCCACCGTGCTGGCGCTCACCCCGATGGCGTTCGGGCTGACCGGCGGCGGGGTGTTCATCTCCCAGCCGCTGGCCCTGGTGGTGATCGGCGGGCTGATCAGCTCCACGGTGCTCACCCTGCTGCTGGTGCCGGTGCTCTACACCGCGCTGGAGAGCCGCCGGGAGCGCCGGGCGGCCAAGCGGGCAGGCACGCAGCAGCGTCCGGTCGCGCCGCAGCCCGCCTGAGGTCGAGTGCGCAGTTCCGGTCGTCCGGTGCGGCGGGTCCGCCCGTGTCGGCGACCGGAACTGCTCACCCGGCGGCGACGGGCGCCCGCCGCGAGGCGCGGCGGGTGGGCAGCAGGGCGGTGAGCAGCCCCAGCGCCAGGCAGGCGACGGCGCCGATCAGGCCGATCGCGGTGTAGCCGCTGCTCGGCGGGAACGCCTCGCCCGCCCGGGTCTGCGCCTCCAGCACGGTGGCGCTCAGCGCGCTGCCGAGGGCGAAGCCGATGTAGCGCAGCACCTGGTTCAGGCTCATCGCGCTGCCGGTCTCCCCCGCCGGGACGGCGGCGACGATCAGCCCGGGCAGCGCGGCGAACACCGTGCCGACGCCGAAGCCGGCCACCGCCATCGCCGCGAACAGCTGCCACAGGTCCGCGCGCACGAAGGCGAACAGGAGCTCCCCGGCACCGAGCACGGCGGCGCCGACCGGCAGCACCAGCCGTGGCCCGCCGAACCGGTCGAGCCGGCGGGCGACCCGGCTGGCGGTGAAGCTGGCCAGCGAGAACGGCAGCAGCACCAGGCCGGCGACGACGATCGAGGTGCCGAACCCGTGGCCGGTCGACGCCGGCTCCTGGGCCAGCCGGGGCACCGAGGAGAGCAGCAGGTAGTTCGCCAGCCCGACCAGCAGGGCGGCGCCGTGTGCGGTGGCGGCGTCCCGCCCGCGGGCCAGCCGCAGGTCCACCAGCGGCGCCGCAGCGCGCAGCTGCCACGCCGCCCAGGCGACCAGGCTCACCAGCGCGACCGCGGACAGGCCGAGCACGCCGGCCGACGTCCAGCCCCACGTCTCGCCCTCACCGAGAGCCAGCAGCCCGGTGGCCAGGGCCGTACCCAGCAGGACGGCGCCGGCGACGTCGAGCCGGCGGGGCGGCACCTCGGGCGAGGGCGGGTACACCAGCGCGGCCGCCGCCAGGGCCACCGCGCTGGCCCCGGCGCCGAACCAGAACGCCGCGTGCACCCCGCCGAGCTCGGCGATCGCGCCGGTGAGCGGGTAGCCCAGCCCCACCCCGGCGGCGACGGTGACCGACAGTGCGGCCACCGTGGAGCGGGACCGCTCACCGGCCAGCGCGGTGCGCGCGGTGGCGATGGCCAGCGGGGTCAGCCCCAGGCCCAGCCCCTGCAGCGCCCGGCCGGCGACCAGCCAGCCCAGCCCCAGCGGCAGCGCGGCCAGCAGGTTGCCCAGCAGCACCACCCCCAGGACCACCAGGACGACGGTGCGCCGGTGCCGGCCGTCGCCGAGCCGGCCGATCACCGGGGTGGCGACCGCGCCGACGAGCAGGGTCACCGTCAGCGACCACTGCGCGCTGCTCACCGGAACGTCGTTGGCCGCTGCGATCGCCGGGATCAGCGGGGCGCCCAGGCTGCTGATGACCGCGACCAGCATGGCCAGGAAGAGCAGCACCGGCACCAGCGCGGGCCGGGCCGGGGGAGGGGGAGGCGTGGTCACGTCGTCCCACGGTAGTTGCAAGCTGCACCATCCACGGGGTGGAACTCCCGTCCAGCGGACGGTGGGTAGCGTCGCCGTCGTCGGGGACGTCGAGCACGAGGGAGCGGGATGCCGGACTGGGTGCAGGACGCGGTGTGGTGGCACGTCTACCCGCTGGGCTTCGTGGGCGCCGAACGCGAGGCGACCGAGGTCGTCACGCACCGGCTGGACCGGTTGACCGGCTGGCTGGACTACGCGGTCGAGCTGGGCGCGAACGGCCTGGCCCTGGGCCCGGTGTTCGCCTCCAGCACGCACGGCTACGACACCGTCGACCACGGCCGGATCGACCCGCGGCTCGGCGACGACGACGACTTCGACGAGCTGGTCGACGCCGCCCATGAGCGCGGCCTGCGGGTGCTGCTGGACGGGGTGTTCAACCACGTCGGCCGCGAGCACCCGGCGTTCCAGGCGGTCGTCGACCGGGGACCCGACGCGCCGTCGGCGGCCTGGTTCCGGCTGCGCTGGCCGGAGGCCTGGCAGCCCGGGGTCGTCCCGGAGTACGACACCTTCGAGGGCCACGGCCAGCTGGTCGCCCTCGACCACTCCGCGCCCGTGGTCGCGGACTGGGTGGCCGAGGTGATGACGCACTGGCTGGACCGCGGCGCCGACGGCTGGCGGCTGGACGCGGCCTACGCCGTCCCGTCGTCGTTCTGGGCGACCGTGCTGCCCCGGGTGCGCGAGCAGCACCCGGACGCCTACCTGGTCGGCGAGGTGATCCACGGCGACTACGCGCAGGTGGTGCGGGAGTCGACGATGGACGCGGTCACCCAGTACGAGCTGTGGAAGGCGATCTGGAGCTCGCTCAACGACGGCAACCTGCACGAGCTCGCCCACGCCCTCGGCCGGCACGACGGCTTCCTGGACACGTTCGTGCCGCTGACCTTCGTCGGCAACCACGACGTCACCCGGATCGCCAGCCGGCTGGACGACGTCGCGCACCTGCCGCACGCGCTGGTGGTGCTGTTCACCGTCGGTGGCACCCCGTCGGTCTACGCCGGCGACGAGCAGGCGTTCACCGGCGTCAAGGAGGACCGGGCCGGAGGGGACGACGCCGTCCGGCCGGCGTTCCCCGACTCCCCGGAGGAGCTGGCCCCCTTCGGGGAGCCCACCCACCGGCTGCACCAGCAGCTGATCGGGCTGCGCCGCCGGCACCGCTGGCTGCACACCGCCCGCACCACCCCGCTGCACCGGGACAACCGGCAGCTCAGCTATGCGGTCGCCGGTGACGGGCAGCGGCTGGTCGTCGCCCTGAACGTGGCCGACGGCGAGGCGACTCTGCCGGCCGGTGGGGCGGGCGAGCTGCTCGCCGGAGAGGGCTCGGTGCGCGACCGGGGCACCGACCGCGCGACCGTCGTCCTGCCGCCGCACGGCTGGGCCGTCCTCGCCGGCTGACCACCTCCCGCCGGCCAAGTTCGCCAACATGGCCGGGTGGACGATCAGGGACGGGGCCGGCGGCGTGGCGGGTGGGACGCGCCGTCGGTGAGGGAACTCACCGGCGGCTGCGGGAAGAGCTGACGCGCGGGGGACGTCGTCCCTGTACGTGACCGAACCAGCGATCCGGACGCCGTCCCGCGCCTACGTGATCTGGCTGATCGGCCTGGTGGCCTACGCCGTGGCGATCTTCCACCGCGCCTCCCTCGGCGTGGCCGGGGTGGAGGCGCAGGAGCGGTTCTCCGCCGGGGCGTCGGCGATCTCGCTGTTCCTGGTGCTGCAGCTGGTGGTCTACGCCGGGCTGCAGGTGCCGGTCGGGGTGGCGCTGGACCGGTTCGGCTCCCGGAAGATGATCGTCGCGGGTGCGGCGACCATGGCGGTGGGCCAGCTGGTGCTGGCGCTGGCCGACAGCGTGCCCACCGCGATCGCCGCCCGGGTGCTCGTCGGCGCCGGCGACGCGATGACCTTCATCAGCGTGCTCCGGCTGGTGCCGCTGTGGTTCCCCGGCCGTACCGTCCCGGTCGTCACCCAGCTGACCGGCATCCTCGGCCAGGTCGGGCAGATCGTTGCCGCCTACCCGCTGGTCGCGCTGCTGCACACGGCCGGCTGGACGCCGACGTTCCTCGGCGCCGCCGGGGTCGGGGTGCTCGTCGGCGTCCTGGTGCTGGTCGCGCTGCGGGACGCCCCGCCCGGCACGCCGGCGCCGTCGGTGGCCGGGATGGACGCGGTCCGGGAGAACCTGACGGCCGCCTGGCGGGAGCCGGGCACCCGGATCGGCCTCTACACCCACCTGGTCACCCAGTTCTCCGGCACCGTCTTCGCACTGCTGTGGGGCTACCCGTTCCTGACCGTGGGCCAGGGCCTGTCCGCGGGGACGGCGGCGGGGCTGCTGACCCTGCTGGTGCTGGTCGGGATGGCCTTCGGCCCGCTGCTGGGCCGGCTGGTGGGCCGCTGGCCGCTGCGCCGGTCCAACCTGGTGTTCGGCATCCTCGCCGTCACCGCCGCCATCTGGACGGTCGTGCTGCTGTGGCCGGGCCGGGCGCCCCTGTGGCTGCTCGTGGTGCTCGTGCTGGTGCTGGGCACGAACGGCCCCGGGTCGATGATCGGCTTCGACTACGCGCGCACCGAGAACCCGGTGGAGCGCTCCGGCAGCGCCACCGGGGTGGTCAACGTCGGGGGCTTCTTCGCCTCGCTGTGCACCATCCTGGCGATCGGCTTCGTGCTCGACGCGCTGACCCCGGGCAGCTCGACCGACTACTCACTGGACGCCTTCCGTGCCGCGTTCGCCGTGCAGTACGTGTTCTGGGCGATCGGGCTGGTCGGCGTGGTCCGCCACCGCCGGCAGCTGCGGGCGCGGATGGCCCGCGACGGCGTCGTCCTCGTCCCGCTGGTGACCGCCGCCCGCGCCCGGCTGCGCGGTGGATCGGCCTACCCGACGACGCCCCGCCAGGACGACTGACCGCGCTGCCCGGCCGTCCGCCGGTGGCCTGCGGCGGGTGGACCGCTCGGTCCGAGCCACCGCGGGAGCCGGGGACGCCCGGCGCTCTCCCCGGGCCGGCCCGTCAGGGCTCGGCCGGTGCGCGCCGGCCGAGCACGATCGCGTACTCGTACCGGCGGCCGTCGCGCTCGACCGGCAGCACCAGGTGCTCGACGCCGACGACGCCGGGCAGGCCGGTGAGCCGGGCCGCGAGCTCGGGTGCGGGGTCGCTGGACCAGATCGCCAGCACGCCCCCGGGACGCAGCGCGGCGAGCGCGGCGGCCAGCCCGGCGTCGGAGTACAGGCCGGCGTTGGTCTCGTGCACCAGGAAGGCCGGGCCGTTGTCGACGTCGAGCAGCACCGCGTCGTAGTGGCCGGGGGAGGCGGTGAGGTGGTCGGCCACGTCGGTGACGTGCAGCGCCAGCCGGGCGTCCTCGTGCGGCAGCGCGGGCAGCAGGCCGCGGCCGGCCCACTCCACCAGCGGGCCCTGCAGCTCGGCCACGTCCACCGCGGCCACCCGGGGGTCGGCGAGCGCGGTGGCCGCCGTCCAGCCCAGGCCCAGCCCGCCGACCAGCACCCGCAAGCCGTCACCGGGGCAGCGGGCCAGCGCCTCGGTGGCCAGCGCCTGCTCGGTGGAGGTGTCCACGTCGTCCATCGCGAAGACGCCGTCCACGACCAGCTCGAGGTGCACTGCGCCGTGCTCGGTGGTGCGCCGGCGCAGCACCACCTCGCCGTGCGGGCCACTGGCCCGGCCGAGCTCGGTGACGGTCATCGCGCGCAGCGCCGGTCGGGCGAGGGGGCGGGGCGGGCGGACAACGGGGCCTCCGGGTGGTCGCGCAGCGGCGGGGCGGGCGCCGACTCTGCCACGACCGCGATCACCGCACCCACCGGACCCGGGCGGCTCAGCGGCTGGAGAAGCGGAGGGTCTGCCCGGGCCGCAGTTGGGCGCACCGGTCGACGTCGGTGTCGGTCACGTAGCCGATCACCGGGTAGCCGCCGGTCACCGGGTGGTCGGCGAGGAAGAGCACCGGCAGCCCGGACGGCGGCACCTGCAGCGCCCCGCGGACCATCCCCTCACTGGGCAGCTCGCCGGCCCGCAGCCGCTCCAGCGGGGCGCCGTCCAGCCGCAGGCCGACCCGGTTGCTCTCGCTGGTGACCGCCCACGCCTGGTCGGTGAGCCCGGTCCACCCGGCGTCGCCGAACCAGTCGGCGCGTGGCCCGGGCAGCACGGTGACGGTGAGCTCCCCGGCGGCCGGTTCGGGCACCGGGGCGAGGTCCACCCCGGGCGCTGGGTCGACCGGCGGGCCGACCGGCAGCACGTCCCCGGCGGCGACCACCGCGGGGCCGAGGCCGGCGAGCACGTCGGTGGCCCGGGAGCCGAGCACCGGCTCGACGGCGATGCCGCCACGCACGGCCAGGTAGCTGCGCAGCCCGCTGGCCGGCGGGCCCAGCCGCAGCTCCTGACCGCGGCGGAGCACCACCGGGGCGGCGTGCGGGGCGCCGGGGCAGCGCGCGCCGGTGCTGACCACCAGCACGTCGGCCTCGGCGCGGACGGCGAGCCCGCCGAAGGTCACCTCCAGCACCGCGGCGTCCGCGGGGTTGCCGACCAGCCGGTTGGCCAGCGCCGCCGACGCCCGGTCGCACACCCCGGACCGGCCGATCCCCAGCGCGGCCTGCCCCGGCCGGCCGAGGTCCTGGACGGTGGTCAGCGGCCCGGTGGCGAGCACGGTGAGGCTCATCGGGGCACCGCCGTGAACCGCACCCGGGTGCCCGGCCGGAGCAGTGCGGCCGGGTCGCGGTCGAGGTCGAACACGGCCACGTCGGTGCGGCCGATCAGTTGCCAGCCGCCCGGGGACTCGCGCGGGTAGACGCCGCTGAACTCCCCGGCCAGCGCCACCGAACCGGGCGGCACCTTGGTGCGCGGGGTCGACCGGCGGGGCACGTCCCACTGGCCGCCGGGTTCGGTGAGGTAGCCGAAGCCGGGGGCGAAGCCGCAGAAGGCCACCGTCCACTCGGCGGCGGTGTGCCGCTCGACCAGCCCGGCCGGGGTGAGGCCGAGCAGCTCGGCGGCGTCGGCCAGGTCGGCGCCGTCGTAGTGCACCGGCAGCTCGACGCTGTCGCCGACGGCCTGCGCGTCCGGGCGCGGGGTCGTCGCCCGGACCGTGTCGGCGACCGCGGCCAGGGTGGTGGCGGCGGGGTCGGTCACCAGCAGCACGGTGCGGGCGGCCGGGACGACGTCGACCACGCCGAACGGTGGGTCGGCGCTGAGCGCGGCGTAGAGCGCCAGCACGTCGTCCAGCCCGTCGAGTTCGACCAGCAGGGCGGCGCTCCCGCTGGGGAGCAGCCGCATCAGCCGGCGAAGGGGGCCAGCTCGACCCCCGCCGTGGTCAGTGCCGTGCGCACCTGCCGGGCGATCTCCACCGCGCCCGGGGTGTCGCCGTGCACGCAGATCGACCCGGGCTGCAGCGTGAGCTCGCCGCCCTCGACGTCCCGGATCGGCTCGCCGGCGGCCATGGCCACGCAGCGGGCGGCGATCTCGGCCGGGTCGTGCAGCACCGCGCCGGGCAGCCGCCGGGAGACCAGCGTGCCCTCCGGTGTGTAGGCGCGGTCGGCGAACGCCTCGTGCACCACGGTCAGCCCGGCCTCGGCGGCCAGCCGCAGCCACACCGAGCCCGGCAGGCCGAGCACCGGCAGCGTCCGGTCGTAGGCGACGACGGCAGCGACCACCGCGGCCGCCTGCTCCTCGTGGTGCACGATCGCGTTGTAGAGGGCGCCGTGCGGCTTGACGTAGCGCACCCGGTCGCCGGCGATCCGGGCGAAGCCCTCCAGCGCACCGATCTGGTAGACCACGTCGGCGGTCAGCGCTTCCGGCTCGACGTCGATGAACCGGCGGCCGAAGCCGGGCAGGTCGCGGTAGCCGACCTGCGCGCCGATCGCCACGCCGGACTCGACGGCCTTCGCCGCCACCCGCCGCATGATCGAGGCGTCGGAGGCGTGGAAGCCGCAGGCGACGTTCGCGCTGGTGACCACGCCCAGCAGGGCGTCGTCGTCACCGAGGGTCCACTGGCCGAAGCCCTCACCGAGGTCGGAGTTGAGGTCCATGCCGACAGCCTCTCTCACGAGAACAGGTCGATGACGGGCTGGATCGACCGCACCGCCAGGTACAGGGTCAGCAGCCAGGCGACCCAGCCGATCGCGAGCAGCCAGCGCGGGTACCGGTAGCCGTTCAGCAGGTCGGTCCGGCGGGTGGCCACCCACAGCAGGACGGCGATCCCGATCGGCAGCAGCAGGCCGTTGAACGCCCCGGCGAACACCAGCAGCGTGGTCGGTGCGGTGCCGATCAGCACGTAGACCAGCGAGGTGAACGCGATGAAGCCGACGACCAGCCAGGTGCGGGTGCGGTCCGACGTCGCCCGGGTCGTCACGAAGGACACCGTCGTGTACGAGGCGCCGATGACGCTGGTGATCGCCGCCGCCCACAGCACGATGCCGAACACCCGCAGGCCCACCTCGCCGGCGGCCTGCTCGAAGGCCGAGGCCGCCTGGTTGGTCGGATCGAGGGCGGCGCCACCGGTGACCACGCCGAGGATGGCCAGGAAGAGCACCACCCGCATGACCGCGGTGATCAGGATGCCGGTGACCGACCCGCGGGTGATGTCCCGCACCCGGCCGGGGCCGGAGACGCCGGAGTCGAGCAGCCGGTGCGCGCCGGCGTAGACGATGTAGCCACCGATGGTGCCGCCGACCAGGGTCGTGATCGCCAGGACGTCGATGTCCTCGGGAAGCACCACGTTGCGCAGCGCCTGGCCCACCGGGGGGCCGGAGGTGATCGCGACGTAGGTGGTCAGCACGATCATCACCAGGCCGAGGACGACGACGATCCGGTCGACCGCCACCCCGGCCCGCTTGCTCAGGAAGATGCCGATGGCGATCAGCGCCGAGAGCGCGCCGCCGATCTTCGGGTCCAGGCCGAGCATCGCGTCGGTGCCCAGGCCCGCGCCGCTGACGTTGCCGATGTTGAACACCAGCCCGCCGATCAGCAGGAAGGCGGCCATCACCCAGCCCAGGCCCGGGGCGACCAGGTTGCCCAGCTCCTGCGCCCGCCGGCCGCTGACGCCGATGACCCGCCAGACGTTCAGCTGCAGCGCGATGTCGATCAGGATCGAGATGACGATCGCGAAGGCGAACGCGGCGCCCAGCTGCACGGTGAAGGTCGTGGTCTGGGTGATGAAGCCGGGCCCGATGGCCGAGGTGGCCATCAGGAACATCGCGCCCAGCAGGGTGGAGCGGGTGCTGGAGGCCAGCCGCCCGCCGGGTGCGGTGGACGGCTCGGCGGGCGTGCGGTGCGGTTCGGCGGCCATGGCTGCTCCCGGCTCGGGGTGGCGCCACCTGGCGGTGGCGTCCTGTTGGCGACCGAACCTAGAGAGTTGTTGAACAATCCCTCAAGAGGATCGCGGAACATTTAACTGCGCGGACACAACAGGAGACGGCAGGATGACGGCATGCCCGAGCCCGCCGACACCACCTGGCTGCGCACCGTCGCGCACGAGGTGCGCAGCTTCGACCGGTCCAGCACCGCCGAACGGGTCGCCGAGCTGCTCCGCTCCCGGGTGATCGAGGGCGACCTGCCGCCGGGCACCCGGCTGTCGGAGGAGCAGCTGGTCGAGGTGCTGCACGTCAGCCGCAACACGCTGCGCGAGGCGTTCCGGCTGCTCACCCACGAGGGCCTGCTGGTGCACCGGCTGCACCGCGGCGTCTTCGTGCCCGAGTTGGCCGAGGACGACCTGGTCGACCTGTACCGGCTGCGGCGGACGATCGAGTGCGACGTCGTCCGCCGGCTCGACACCCTGGACGCCGTCCGGCTGCGGCCGCTGCACGACGCGGTCGCCGCCGGCGAGGACGCCGCCCGGCGCGGCGACTGGGTCGCCGCCGGCACCGCGAACATGCGCTTCCACCAGCAGCTGGTGGCGCTGGCCGGCAGCCGGCGGATCGACGAGACCACGGCCCGGCTGCTCGCCGAGCTCCGGCTCGCCTTCCACGCCATCGCTGTTCCGCAGCGGCTGCACGAGCCCTACGTCAGCCGCAACCGCGCCCTGCTGGACCTGCTGGCCGGCGGGGAGGTCGAGCAGGCGGCCAAGGAGCTCGAGGCCTACCTGCACGACTCCGAGGCCGAGCTGCTGGCCGCCCACCGCGAACGCCCGAGGAGCTGACCGTGACCACGATCGTCCCCGCCGCCGATCCCGCCGCCGCCCGTGCCGCGTTCCGCGCCGGGCTGGCCGGGCCCTCCTCGGGCTGGGCACCCGGGCACACCCAGGCCAACCTCGTCGTCCTGCCCCGGGAGTGGGCCTGGGACATGTTGCTGTTCGGCCAGCGCAACCCCCAGCCGGTGCCACTGCTCGACGTGACCGACGCCGGCTCGTGGGAGACCGCGCTGGCCCCCGGCGCCGACCTGCGCACCGACCTGCCCCGCTACCGGGTGTGGCGGGACGGCGAGCTGGCGGGCGAGCCCACCGACGTGAACGACCTCTGGCACGACGACCTGGTCGCCTTCCTGATCGGCTGCAGCTTCAGCTTCGAGACCGCCCTGCTGGACGCCGGGGTGCCGGTGCGCAACATCGAGCAGGGCCGCAACGTGTCGATGTACCGCACCGACCGGCAGTGCCGGCCGGCCGGGCGGCTGTCCGGGCCGCTGGTGGTCTCGATGCGCCCGGTGCCCGGGCACCTGGTCGCCACCGCGGTGCAGGTGACCGCCCGGATGCCGCAGGTGCACGGGGCGCCGGTGCACGTCGGGTCACCGGCCGCACTCGGGATCGCCGACCTGGCCCGCCCCGACTTCGGCGACCCGGTCGAGCTCGCCGACGGCGACGTCCCGGTGTTCTGGGCCTGCGGGGTGACGCCGCAGGCGGCGCTGATGGCCTCGCGCCCGCCGTTCGCGATCACCCACGCCCCGGGGCACATGTTCGTCACCGACGTCCCGGACGCGGTGTACCGGCAGCTCTGAGCCGGCTCAGCGCTCGGCGGCGCGGAAGCAGGCCGCGATGGCCTCCTCGTGGGCGAACTCCTCCGCGCTGGACATCTCGCCCGTCGCCGTGCCGGAGCTCAGGCCGTAGCCGTCGTCGTAGAACTCCACGGTGACCCCGATGGCCTCCAGGCAGGGGGCGGCCAGGGCCGGGTCGACCTCTCCGGACGGGTACTCCGGCCACGCCGTCGGCTGCCGGGCCAGCGTCGGGAAGAGCGGCAGCTGGCCGTCGTCCGGCGTGGTCACCCGGACCAGTCCGGCGGTCCAGGTGAGCGGAGCCGGCACCACGTCCAGGGGCACCCCGTCGACCGTGGGCAGGCGGTCGTGGTCCCGGACCAGCTGGCCGCTGGGCGCACGGTCCAGGCTGGGGGAGTACTCGGCCGTGCTGCCCGGCTCGGCCAGCACGACCAGCGTGCCGGTCTCGCCGGGAGCGTCCAGCAGCGCCAGCCGATCGCGTCCGCTGACCGGCATCGAGCTGATCAGCGGGGTCATCTCCGCCGGCTCTCCGCCGCGGGGCCCGGTGAACCAGGCGTAGACCCACTCGGCGCCGGACTGCGCGATGACCACGGCCCAGCGCTGGTCACCGGGCA
The DNA here is from genome assembly GCF_947486615.1 of uncultured Modestobacter sp. GTDB lineage: Bacteria > Actinomycetota > Actinomycetes > Mycobacteriales > Geodermatophilaceae > Modestobacter. The sequence goes on along the minus strand of NZ_CANKUD010000001.1, from coordinate 515,857 downwards.
CGTCGGCGGCGTAGACCACCCGCTGGGTCCCTGGCACCGGCGCCGGCATGCCCCAGTCCGGCACGGGCCCGTCCGGCCCGGTCGGGTCCGTCCAGCTGGTCTCCGCCATCGCTGCGAGGAACTCCTCGTCGCCGGCGAGGGAGCCCCGCGTCGGCACGTCGTACAGCGTCGGTGGTGGCGTGACGAACGGCGCCCAGGTCGCGGTGGCGGTGGCGATGACGGTGGCCCGGTCGGTGGGGGCCTCGGCCACGGCCGAGCGGGCGAGCGACGCCCCGGTGCCCAGCAGGACGACGGCCAGGGCGCCGGCCACCCAGCGCCCGGCGCGGCGCCGCCGGTGACGGTCCACCGCGAGGGCGCGGGCGGCGGTGTCGTCCCCGGTCCCGGCCCGGGCGGCGAGCTGCTCGAGCCGGGCGGCCACCGCCCCGGCCACGTCGTCGGTCACGTCGGCCGCCGGTAGATGGCGTCGGGGTCGCTGTCCCGGCCGACGTCGGGGACGGGGACGGCCGGTGACTCCGGTCGCGATGGCCGTGCGTCCGGCCGGCGGTACGCGGCGTGGGGGTCGTCGTCTCCGGCGGGGGCGGCGGGTGTCGCCGGCCGGGCTGCTGGTGTGCCCGGTCGGCGGTAGGCGGCGTGGGGGTCGTGGTCCCCGGTGGGGGCGGCCGGCGTCTGCGGTCGGGGCGTGGGTGCGCCCGGTCTGCGGTAGGCGGCGTCGGGGTGCGCGCTTGTGGCGTGCGCGACCGGCGTGGGCAGGGGGCCTGCGGTTTCGGGCCCGGGGGAGTGCCCGTTCTCGTGGGCCGCCTGCGCGGCGGGCTCGGGGTGGTGGAGGAGGCCTCTGGACGGGCCCTCCGACAGCAGCGGCGCCAGGACGTCCAGGGCGTCGGCCAGCGCGGCGCCGACCTCGGCGGGGGAGCAGCCCAGCAGCGCGGCGGTGGCGTCCTCGTCCTGCCCCTCGTGCAGGCGGAGCACGGTTGCGGCCCGGGTGCGGGGGTCCAGCTCGGCCAGCGCCTGCAGCCACCGGTCGTCGTCGTCCGGCTGCTGCTGGTCGGTGACGAGCCCGCCGGCGGGGAGCCCGGCGCCGCCCAGGGCGCCGGCGACCAGAGAGTCCCGGGCGTGGGCCAGTGCGGCGGCCGGTGAGTCGAGCCGGCGCCAGCGGCGGTGCACCCCGGCGAGCGCGGCGACCAGCAGGTCCTCGGCGTCGACCGGGTCGGCGGTGAGCAGCAGGGCGGTGCCGCGCAGCTGCGGCTCGTGCTCGGCGACGAACGCCGGGAACGCCGTACCGCGCTGGTCCACGCCCACCTCCTCGGGTCCAACTGTCGTTGGCGGCACCGTATCGGTGTGATCCCGTTCCGTCAGCCAGGCGGCACACTGGCCCCGATGACCGCCGACCTGCCCGTCCGGGATCCGGCGGTGGTCGGGCGGCTGCGGGCGGCGGGCTGCGTGTTCGCCGAGGAGGAGGCGGCGCTGCTGGCGGAGGCGGCGTCGTCGTCGTCGGCCGAGCTCGCCGACCTGGTCGCGCGGCGGGTGGCGGGGGAGCCGCTGGAGCAGGTGCTCGGCTGGGCGGAGTTCTGCGGCCTGCGGTTCGTCGTGGAGCCCGGGGTGTTCGTGCCCCGGCAGCGCACCCGGCTGCTGGTGCGGGAGGCTGCGGCACTCGCCGCGCCGGGCGACGTCGTCCTGGACCTGTGCTGCGGTGTCGGGGCCGTCGGGACGGCGGTCGCGGTGGCCGTCGGGTCGGTGGAGCTGCACGCCGCCGACGTCGACCCGGTCGCCGTCCGCTGCGCACGGCGCAACGTGCCCGGCGCCGTCCACTGCGGGGACCTGTACGACGCGCTGCCCGACGAGCTGCGCGGCCGGGTCGATGTGCTGGTGGTGAACGCGCCCTACGTGCCCACCGAGGCGATCGCGCTGATGCCACCGGAGGCCCGCGACCACGAGGCGCGGGCAGCGCTGGACGGCGGTCCCGACGGGCTGGACGTCCAGCGCCGGGTGGCCGCGGGCGCGCCCGACTGGCTGGCGCCGGGCGGTGCGCTGCTGATCGAGACCAGCCGGCAGCAGGCGGACCGGACGCTGGCCTTGTGCACCGCCGCGGGACTGGCCGCCCGGGTGGTCACCGACGACGACCTCGCGGCGACCGTGGTCGTGGCCGTCCGCGAGGCCTGAGACGCGAACGGCCCCCTCCCCGGTCGGGGAGGGGGCCGTTGGCAGTTCGGCCCTCCTGCAGGGGCCCGCCGCGAGCGTGCGAGTGGTGGGGGGCAGGAGGGTCCTTCTTCAGGAGGGCTGGACGCCGAACGCCGTGGCCAGCTTCTCGATCTTGCGGGCCCGGCCGAGGCGGGGCAGGTCGCTGCCGTCGCGGATGACCTGGCCGCGGGCCTCGAAGTCAGCCAGGAAGTCCCGGGCCCAGGCGACGTCGGAGGGGGCCGGGCTGATGACCTCGTTGATCACCGGCAGCTGGTCCAGCTGCAGACAGAGCTTGCCGGTCAGGCCCAGGGAGACGGTCAGCGCCGACTGCTCGCGCAGGATCGGGTGGCTGGTGCCCACGGTCGGGCCGTCGATCGGGCCCGGCAGGCCACCGACCCGGCTGGCGATGACCAGGCGGGAGCGGGGGTAGGCCATCGCCAGGTCGTCGGCGCTGGTGCCGGTGTCGCGGCGGTAGTCACCGCTACCGAAGGCCAGCCGGAAGGCACCGCGGGCCTTCGCGATGTGCACCGCCTCCTCGATGCCGAGCGCCGACTCGACCAGGGCCAGCACCGGGGTGGCACCGCCGAGCCGGTCGTAGGTCTCGGTCACGTGCTCGGCGGCCTCGGTCTTGGCGAGCATGACGCCGGCGAGGCCGGGCATCCCCTTGAGCGCGTCGACGTCGTCGGACCAGAACTCCGTCGAGCGGTCGTTGATCCGCACCCAGGCCCGCTTCGCGGGGTCGCCCAGGTACTGGGCGACGTCCGCCCGGGCGCCGGGCTTGCGGGCCGGGTCGACGGCGTCCTCGATGTCGAGCACGACCTGGTCGGCGCGCGACTCGATCGCCTCGTCGAAGAGCTCCGTGCGGGCGCCGTTGACCAGTAGCCACGACCGCGCGATACCGGGATCTACGTTCCGTCCTCTGTGCACCGGGCCATTGTGGTGTCCGGGGTCACGGTCGCGCCGCCCGGGGGGCCCGTCGGGGTGTCGCGGGCGGTGGCCGGTGCGCCACGGTCAGGCCGCGCGCCGGCCGAGCAGGTCGAGCAGGCCCACCCGCCAGTCGACCTCCACCCGGCGCCCGGCCCAGTCGCGCGGACGGACGAGGTCGAACCGGACCAGTTCCGGTTCCCGGCCGGGCGTGCGGGCATCGGCCCACAGCAGCGCCAGGTGGTCCCGCCGGCGCAGGTCGGGGGCGCCGTCGATCGCCAGCTGCAGGCGCTGCTGGGCGACCGGCGCCTGCCGGTAGAAATCGCGCAGGCCCTGGGTGTCGGCAGCCGGCAGCTCACCGTCGTCGGAGTGCCAGACCCGGAGCACCTCGGTGGGGGTGCGCAGGATCAGCCCGCTCATCGGCAGCCCGAGGTTCTCGTTGCCCGGGTCGAGCAGCTCCAGCTGCGTGCCGAACGGGTGGTCGTCGTGCTCGGCGTAGGGGCGCAGCCGCTCCATCGCCTCCCGGCGGACCAGCTGGTGGTCCAGGTGCCGGTCGGCTGCCGGCTGCCAGCCGTGCGTCGCGTGGATCTCCCGGCTGACGGTCAGGCCGCCGAGCAGCGCGTCGCGCACCTCGACCAGCAGCGGCTGCAGTCGCCGGAAGGCGGCCTCGGGGCTGTTGTCCACGTCGGGCAGTCTGCCGGGCGGGGGTGACGGTCCGGGGGCGCGGCGCGGCAGGATCACCGCGTGTCCACCCCGCAGACCGCGCCGTCCACGCCGTCCCGACCGGTCACCGTGGTGACCGGCGGCAGCCGCGGCATCGGTGCGGCCACCGCCGTCCACCTCGCCCGGCAGGGCCACGACCTGGTCGTCGGCTACCGGTCGGGCCGGGTCGAGGCCACGGAGGTGGCCGCCGCCGCGCGCGACCTCGGCGTGCGGGCGGTCGCCGTGCGCGCCGATGTCGTCGACCCGGGGGACGTCGACGCGCTCTTCGCCGCAGCGGCCGACCTCGGCCCGGTGACCGGGCTGGTCGCCAACGCCGGGCTGACCGCGCACCTCGGCGACCTCGCCGACACCCCGGTCGACGTCGTCCGTCAGGTGCTGGACGTCAACCTGCTGGGCGTCGTGCTGTGCGTCCGGCGGGCGGCGCAGCTGATGTCGCGGCGCCGCGGCGGGCCCGGCGGGGCGATCGTCACCGTCTCCTCCAGCGCCGCGACGCTCGGGTCGGCGCACGAGTACGTGCACTACGCGGCCGCCAAGGCCGGGGTGGACGCGCTGACCGTCGGGCTGGCCAAGGAGCTCGCCGACGACGGGGTGCGGGTCAACGCCGTCGCCCCCGGCCTCGTGCGCACCGGCATCCACGCCGGAGCCGGGGACGCCGGCCGGCTCGACCGGGTGACCGCCCGGGTGCCGATGGGGCGCCCGGGGGAACCGGCGGAGATCGCCCCGGCGATCGCCTGGCTGCTCGGCGACGAGGCGGCCTACTGCACGGGCGCGGTGCTGCGGGTGGCCGGCGGGCTCTGACTCACCAGGTGGGCACCGTGGGGTCGCGCTCGATGAACTCCAGCCGGTTGCCGACCGGGTCGTCGGCGTAGCAGCGGCGGTGGCCGGGGAAGCCCTCGGTGTCCCAGCTGACCTCGACGCCGGCGCCGGTGAGCACCGCGGCCAGCCGGTCGAGGCCGGTCACCCGGATGCCCGGATGGGCCTTCCTGGCCGGGCGGAAGTCCGCCTCCACGCCGAGGTGCAGCTCGAGGGCGTCGCCGCGGACCCAGAGGCCACCCCGCGCGGCGAGGACCGGCGGCTTGGGCAGCTCGACCAGGCCGAGGAGGTCGACCCAGAACGCGCGGCACCTGTCCTCGCTGCCGGCCGGGATGGCGAGCATGACGTGGTGCGGGCTGAGGCCGAAGGCGGTGGCGTGGTCGGGGCCGTAGCCCTGGGCAGAGGACACGGCTGCAGTCTGTCGGAGGCCGACGGGGGCGACGTCTCGGCCGACGGTGGGGAGTCCCACGTCTGGTCGCCTTGTGGACATGTCGGCATGTCGCCTTGTCGGGAGGTCGTCTTGTCGGCAGGTCGTCTTGTCGGGACGGCGGGGGGCGCCTTCTCGGGAAGTCGTCTTGTCGAGAAGGCGGGAGGTCGTCTTGTCTCGATGTCGTCTTGTCGGGATGTCGGCCGGTTGGGCTGTCTGCACGTTCAGCCCGGCTGTCCACTCTGGGCGGTCGTCCTCGCCGGCTGGTCACCTCGTCAGTGGCGATTCGCACGCACACCCTCGGGACGCCGCCTGGCCGGGACGCCGTCTGGCCGGGACGCCGTCTGGCCGGGACGCCGTCTGGCCGGGACGCCGTCTGGCCGGGACACGGGCTCGCCCGGTCGTCGACCCAGCCGAACGGTCGTCGCCTGAGTGGGAGGTCGTCGCCGGAAGGGCGTGTGCTCCCTGCGGGGTGGCCGGCGGCGTCGTCGATGCGGCGGTGGCGTTGGGCAGCGGGCCGCGTTCACGAGCTGCTGTCCCCGGCCTGCCGACGATGCTGCGGGAGGGTCGAACCTCCCGTCGGTCGGGAGGGGCCGATGCCCGGCGCCGTCTCAGCGGGGAGCATCCGGAGCGCGAGCTCGGACTGCCGCGATGAGCTGCGGAAACTGTCGTACCCCGGTCGTAGGTTCGGGGTGTGTTCGAGGCCGGTGGGTTCGGGGTGGGGGTGACGGTGTCGCGTGCCCGCCGGTCGGCGCCGGCTTCGTTGCCACCATTGCCGCCGGGGGTGACGCGGCGTCGGAGCCGGTTGTCGGAGGTGTTGGAGCCGGCGGGGTTCTCTGACGCTGGTCTGGCTGATGAGCTGGCCTCGATCGGGGACGTGCGGGCGCAGTTGGCGGCGTATGAGGCGGCGGTGGTGGCGGAGTTGGCCCGCCGTCGTCCGGTGGAGTCGGATCTGACCGAGGAGGAGCCCGGGCACGGGGTGGCGGGCTGGGTGCCGGATCGGGTGCCGGTGGGGGTGAGCGAGTTCCTTGCCGATGAGCTGGCCGTGATCGGCGGGGTGTCGCGGACGGCGGCGACGGTGCTGGCTGAGCGGTCGCTGGTGCTGGTGCGCGAGCTGCCGGCGACGTGGGCTGCGTTGGCCGATTCGTTGATCGACCCGCCGCGGGCGAATGCGATCGTCAAGGCGTTGGGTGGGCAGTCGGTGGATGCCGGTGGGGTGGTCGCGCCGGGTGTGGTGGCGGAGGTGGAGGCGCAGGCGCTGGGATGGGCGCGGGCGGGGGAGACCCCGCGTCGGCTGCAGGAGCGGGCGGCGGCGGCGTTGATCGCGGTGGATGAGGCGGCGGCGGATCGGCGGCGGAAGAAGGCCGAGCGGCTGGCCGACGTGGTGGTGCGCGGGCTCCCGGACGGGATGTCGGAGCTGACCGCGACGCTGCCGGCTCCGGTGGCCGCGGCATGCCGCGAGGCGGTGGACTGCTACGCCCGGATGGCGAAGGCCGACGGTGACGCGCGGCCGGTCGGGCAGCTGCGCACCCAGGTGATGGCGGATCTGATCCTGCGCCCCTGGGACACATCCCGGGAACCGGTCACCGCGCACCTGACCGTCCTCGCGCCCCTGCCAGGGCTCCCCACCGGCCCGACTGCGTCTGGCGGCCCGACTGCGCCCGCCGGCCCGACTGCGCCCGCCGGCCCGACTGCGCCTGGCGGCACGATTGCGCCCGGCGGCACGATTGCGCCCGGTGGCACGGCTGCGTATGCCGGCCCGGCCGCCTACGACGATGCGGATGCTGCGACGGTAGATGGGGCGCCTATCACCGCCGCCCAGCTGCGGGAACTGCTCGAGCAGCTGGACGCGCTCTGTCCGGGTGGGTTGCAGGCCCCGGCCGGTGGCACCTTGGGCATCTCGCTGGTCGATCCGGTCACCGGCGCACTCCGCGCGACCGTCAGCCGCCCAGAACTCGAACGGCTGGTCCGCCGCGGCTGCCCCGCCCACCCGCCGCCATCGACCACGGATCCGCTCATCGATCGGGGCAGGAGACTCGGTCCAGGACCTGGAGTCGGCGCGGCCAGCCCAACGGCGACGGGCACCGACTGCGGGTGCGCCGTGCTGGACCGTCCACCACCAGTGGACCGGTACACGCCCACGCCGGCGCAGCGCCGGTTCGTCCAGGCCCGCGACCGCACCTGTCGGCATCCCGGCTGCCGCCGGCCGGCCGCCCGCACGGACCTGGACCACGTGTGTGCCCACCGCGACGGCGGCGCCACCGACTGCACCAACCTGTGCTGCCTGTGCCGCCGCCACCACCGGCTCAAGACCCACGCCCCGGGCTGGCGGTACCGGATGACCCCCGACGGCACCCTGCACGTCACCACGCCCTCCGGTGTCACCCGCACCACCCGGCCACCCGGCCTCCGACTCCCCGCCCTCGCCCAGCTGATCGGCACCGGGACACCACCGGACGCCGACGACCCGCCACCGTTCTGACCGGCTCGCCGCAGGCTGCCGACACGGTCCTTCGGCCCGGTCGGGGCTCCGAGCAGTCGACAGCACCTGTCACCGTCGAGACCAACGATGCGGGTGTGACTGGTGTGGCGATCGGCCGGCTGGGGCTGCCGTCGAGTCGCAGCGGGGTCAGCCTCTGCCGATAAGAGCAGCGTGACCCGTCATCACCTGGCAGAGGGCTCGTCGCGGAGCCCGCAGTGGTTCGACTCGGCGCACCAGGCCGACATCCTCGCCGCGTTCGACAGTCAGCTGGCTGCCGGGCTGCACGACCGTGGTCCGCACAGCCCGCGACCGGAGCGGGTGCGTGAGCTCGGCCAGCTGGCCGCGGCGAGCGCCCTCCCGGCCCGCGCCGCGCTGCTCCGCTGGGGTGCGCTGCCCGGATCGGTCCGCGCGCACCTGCTGACCAGCTGGTACGGCACCCCGATCGCCCGGAGCTCGGCCGCCTGAGTCGCCACCGGCGGCCTCCGGGCCATCGGGGTCAGTGCCGGCCCTACGTGTTGGCTGCCGGACCCGGCGCCGCAGCCGGCGCCGACTGCGGGCGCTCGTCTCAAGGGCGGGGCACGTTGCGCAGGTTGGCGCGCGCCAGGTCGATCATCTTGCCGACGCCGCCGCCCAGCACCATCTTCGACGCCGAGGTTGCGAACCCGCGGATCTGCTCACCGGTGATCGCCGGCGGGATGGACAGCGCGTTCGCGTCGGTCACGAACTCCATCAGCACCGGCCCCGGCCGGGAGAGTCCCTCGGCCAGCGTGTCCCGCACCGCGGCCGGGTCCTCCACCCGCATCGACGGGATGCCCACCGCCGCCGCGATCGCGGCGAAGTCCGTCGGCTCGTGGTCGGTCTCGAAGTCCGGGATGCCGTCGACCAGCATCTCCAGCTTCACCATGCCCAGCGAGGCGTTGTTGAACAGCACGATCTTCACCGGCAGCCGGTGCAGCCGCACCGTGATCAGCTCACCGAGCAGCATCGCCAGCCCGCCGTCCCCGGACATCGACACCACCTGCCGGCCGCGGTCGGCGAACTGCGCGCCCACCGCGTGCGGCAGCGCGTTCGCCATCGACCCGTGCCGGAACGAACCGATCACCCGTCGCCGTCCGTTCGGGGTCAGGTAGCGCGCCGCCCACACGTTGCACATCCCCGTGTCGACGGTGAACACGGCGTCGTCCGCAGCCAGGTCGTCCAGCTGCGCGGCCACGTACTCGGGGTGGATCGGGCGCATCTTCTCCACCCGGTCCGTGTAGGCGTCCACCACCTTCTCCAGCGACTCGGCGTGCTCGCCCAGCATCTGGTCCAGGAAGCTGCGGTCGGTCTTGCGCTGCAACAGCGGCAGCAGCGCCCGGATGGTCTCCCCGACGTCCCCGTGCACGGCCACCTCGATCGGGGTGCGCCGGCCCAGGTGTGCGGCGTCGGCGTCCACCTGCACCGTCCGTGCCTGCGGCAGGAAGTTGACGTAGGGGAAGTCCGTGCCCAGCAGCACCAGCAGGTCGGCCTCGTGCGTCGCCTTGTGCGCGGCCCCGTAGCCGAGCAACCCGCTCATCCCGACGTCGTAGGGGTTGTCGTACTGGATGACCTCCTTGCCGCCCAGCGCGTGCCCCACCGGCGCCAGCACGTGCCCGGCCAGCTCCATCACCTCGTCGTGCGCGCCCGCGCACCCGGCACCGCAGAACAGCGTGACCGTGCCCGCGGCGTTGATCGCGTCCGCCAGCGCCTGCACCTGCTCGGCCGGCGGCCGCACCGGGGAGGGCGCGGACACCATCGCGCTGGGCACGGTCGGCCCCCCGGACTCCTCCGCGGCCAGGTCACCGGGCAGCACGACGACCGAGACGCCGCGACTGCCGATCGCGGTCTGGATCGCCACCCGCAGGTTGTGCGGCATCTGCTTCGGGGTGACCACCTCGCACCAGTGCGAGCACTCCTGGAACATCCGCTCGGGATGGGTCTCCTGGAAGAACGCCATCCCGATCTCCTGGGACTGGATGTGCGAGGCGATCGCCAGCACCGGCGCGCCGCTGCGGTGCGCGTCGAACAGGCCCTGCACCAGGTGCGTGTTGCCCGGCCCGCACGAGCCCGCGCAAACAGCGAGCTTCCCGGTGACCTGCGCCTCGGCCGCGGCGGCGAACGCGCCGCCCTCCTCGTTGGCGACGTGCACCCACTCGATCCCGTCGGTGTGCCGGACGGCGTCGACGATCGGGTTCAGGCTGTCGCCCACCACCCCGTAGATCCGTTCGACGCCGGCGTCCCGGAGCATCTCGACGAGCTGCCGGGCAACGGTGGGGTGGGCCATGGGGACTCCTCAGCTCGGCGGTGGTCGTTCACTGCCCTCCTACCCGACGGAGGTGTCCCAACCCTGGGAGCTCAGTCCCAGATCTCGCCGCACGCTGCGCACCGGCCGTCCGCCGTTCGCTCGGTCAGCCGGCCGCAGACGGGGCACACCTGGTCCAGCCAGCACGCCGGGTCGCCACCCTCCGGCTCGGGCGGGGAGCGGTCGGGTTCCTGGTCCACCGCGGTCAGTCCCCCTCCTGCGGGGCGAATCGGGCGAGCGCGTCGACCGACGGGCACGTGTAGTACGCCCCGCTCAGCGGCGTGAGGTAGCTGGTGAGCCCGTCCCGGATGCCGTCGGTCGCCCCGGCCATCCGGCGGAGCATCTCGTGCAGCCGCCAGCGGTCCTGGGCGAAGCCGACGAACGCCGTCCCGTGGTCGGTGACGCCGCCGTAGGCGACGTTGCGCCGGAAGACCTGCTTCTCCTCGCCGTCCACCTCCAGGGTGGTGCGGGCGACGTGCGCGCTGGGCAGCATCACATCGGCGGGCAGCTCCACGCTGTCGGGCTTGGTGCGGCCCATGTTCATCTCCTGGCCGTACGTGCCGAGCGACTCCCAGGTCGCGCTGTCGTGCCGCCACACCTGGTAGAGCACGATGCTCGCCCCGGCGCCGGGCGCCCCGTCGGGCACGGCAGCCACGCGGGCGGCGGTCAGCAGCGAGGGGTTCTCCGTGCCGTCGACGAAGCCGGTCAGGTCGCGGTCGTGCCGGTACAGCCAGCCGGTGACCTCGGTGGCCACGGCGGCTGTCCCGGACAGCGCGGCCAGCACCGCGCGGGCGTTGTCGAACACCGCCGTCCGGTTGCCGCCGGCGACCCACACCCAGGCGTCGTGCTGGGTGGCGGGCATCCGGTAGCGCCCGGCGCCGACGACGTCCTCGGCGAACCCGGCCGCGTCGGCCGGGGAGTCGGCGGGAGCGACCGAGGCCCAGAGCTCGGGACGGAAGCCGACGACGAGGTTGACCCCGCCGGTCGACGACAGCGGCCCGGTGAGCCCGGCCACCCCGCGGACGAGGTCCTCCGCGGTGCGGCCGGGCTCGAGGTCGAGCTCCAGGTAGCAGTGCTCGGGGGTGCCGAGGGCGTAGATGCCGGGCTGCGAGCTCACGCCCGACACCCTGCCCGACGCCCTGCCCGTCGACCTCGTGGCGCTGCTGTCAGTCGGAGGTCGGCGGCTCGTCCTTGCCGGCCTCCTCGAGGGCGTCGGCCTCCTCCTTGGTCTTGTGCACCGCCTTGTCGGCGTGCTCCGGCGGGCCGTAGACGGTGTAGAGCACCAGCGGGTTGACCCCGTCGTTGACGAAGTTGTGCTTCTTCCCGGCCGGGACCACGACCAGGTCGCCCTGGGCGACCTTCTTCTCCTGGCCGCCGACCTTGGCCTTGGCGGTCCCGCTGACGAAGGTGAGGATCTGGTCGACCTCGTGCACCTCCTCGCCGATCTCCCCGCCCGGCGGGATCGTCATGATCACCAGCTGGGTGTGCTCGCCGGTCCACAGCACCCGACGGAAGTCGGCGCTCTGCTCGGCGACGGTGGCGATGGTGAAGTGCTCCATGGCTGCCGTTCCTCCTCGATCACTCGTTGCGCTGCCGGCGCGTGCCGGCTCATGATCATTCAAGGCCAGACCGGCCCACGGCGCGATCCGAGACCCCTGGTCGCCGGGTGGCGCGGGGAGCAGACTGCGCCGGCGGGCTCACCGGGGTGCCCGGGTCAGCAGCGTGGACGACGGAGGAGCACCAGATGCGCAGCCAGCACGACGGCACCGACCCGCAGACCCTCGCGTCGGTCTCCGACACCCTCGAGGTGGAGACCGACGACGACGCGGCCGGCTTCTCACCGGCCGACCGCCCCTGGGCCTCGGACGACTGGGGCACCACCGAGCGCGAGGAGGAGGCCGGCGAGAGCCTGTCCGGCCGGCTGGCCCGCGAGCTCCCGGACGGCAGACGGGACGACGGGGACGGGCTGGGCGACGCCAGCGACACCGACGGCGAGCTGCTCGACGACGAGGTCGGCGACGACCGGGCCGGCCGGCTGGCCGACGGGAACACCTCCGACGACGGGGGCCTGACCGACCGCGAGGCGGAGCTGTACGCCGAGGACGAGGGGGTGGACGGCGGTGCGGCGTCGGCCGAGGAGGCCGCCGTCCACGTCGTCCGGGACTGACCCGGTCAGGGGAACCGCCGGTCCGGTCGCGCCGTTCGCCACGGCAGTAGGACAGGCTGTGCGGAGCAGACGGCGTCCTGGTGCCACCGGGACCGAGGAACAGGAGACGGCGTTGACGGACCAGCCAGGCGGAGCGGTGCACTCGGGTGATCTGGACGAGGCGGCGGCGGAGCTGACCGCCGCGGACGGCGACGTGTCCACCCGCGCGGTCGTCCGGGGCGGCGTGGTCGTCGGCCACGACGGTTCCGACTGCGCCCAGCAGGCGCTGCAGTGGGCCGCCGCGCTGGCCGAGCGCGCTTCGTGGCCGCTGCACGTCGTCCGTGCCTGGCGGATCGCCACCGCCCCCCAGCCGGCCAGCTGGGAGCCCGGCTACGTGCCGCCGATGCGGGAGTACGAGCAGGCGGTGCAGGCCGACCTGGAGGCCGACGTGCGTCATGCGCTCGGCGCCGACCGGGCCGCCTCCGCCACCTGTCACGTGGTGCACGCCGCGCCGGTGCGCACCCTGATCGAGGCGGCCGAGGGCGCCGACGTCCTGGTCGTGGGGGCCCGCGGCCGCGGCGGCTTCGCCGGCCTGCTGCTCGGGTCGGTCAGCGACCAGGTCACCCACCACGCGCCCTGCCCGGTGACCGTGGTGCGCACCGACCGCGAGCACTGAGCCGGTGCCGGTGCCGGACCAGCCCACCCGGATCACCTCGGACTTCCTCCGGGCGCACACCCGGCTCGCCCGGCCGACGCTCGTGCCCGAGGTGCAGCTGCACGTCGCCGACGACGTCGTCGCGCTGTGGGAGGCGATGGAGACCGAGGGCGGGGGAGCGGGGCAGGACCCGCCGTTCTGGGCCGCGGCCTGGCCCGGCGGGCAGGCGCTGGCCCGGCACGTCCTCGACCACCCCGTGCTGGTCGCCGGCCGGCGGGTGCTCGACCTGGGCGCCGGCAGCGGGCTGGTCGCGGTCGCCGCACTGCTGGCCGGCGCCGCCTCGGTGCTGGCCAGCGACGTCGATCCGTACTCGCACGCCGCGGTCGCGCTGAACGCCGAGGTGAACGGGGTCTCCGGCATCGAGATCGCCGGTGACGTGCTGGACGAGGAGCCCGCCGTGGACGTCGTCCTGGCCGGGGACGTCTGCTACGACCGCGAGATGACCGCCCGGGTGCTGCCCTTCCTCGGTGCGGCCTGGCTGCGCGGGGCGACCGTGCTGCTCGGCGACCCGGGCCGGGCCTACGTGCCCAAGGAGGGCCTGCTCGCCCAGGCCGAGTACGACGTCCCGGACGCGGACGGCGGCCAGGTGCGCCGGACGACGGTGTGGCGCCTGCCCTGAGCCGGCCGACCCACCCGTCACACGGGTCACACGAGGCGTTCCACACCTCGCCGTCCTGGGCAACGCGTGTCAGGTCACGACGAAATCCGGCCCCGAGCATTGTCACGCCCCGGTAACGGCCTCTACGTTGGCCAGGTCCGGTCGGACGTCAGGTCCCCAGCCGGGGAGCCCGCACCGGATGCCGCCGAGTCGTTGCGTGCAGGAGTCGCTGCCCGCAGTGAGCCGGGGACCCACCGCACCACTGGGGTGAATCCCGTCCGGGCACGTGCCCGGCCGGGTAGGGCGACTTCCCGCCCGAACCCGTCAGCTGACCCGGTAGGCGGCCACGGAAGACCCACGGAGCCCTTCTCTCAATGTCCCGTCGCACCACCGCGCACACGTCGTCCTCGCCGGAACCGGTCACCGAGGTCCTCGCACCGGCCGCCGAGCTGCCGACCGAGGTCCTGGCGGTCCCGTCGGGCAGCGCACCCCGCCGCCGGCTGACCCCGGGCGGGCTGCGTCGTCCGACCCTGTACCTGTCGGTCGCCGCGGCCGGCGCGATCGCGGTCAACGTCGTCCTCGGCGGTGGGCCGGACGCCCAGGCCGAGCCCGCCGCGCAGTCGGTGGTCATCGCCGACCGGCTCGGGCTGAGCTCGCAGCAGACCGAGACCGCGGTCGCCGACGGCGCGCTCACCGAGCGGCTGGGCGAGATGGCTGCCAACCGCAGCCAGCGGGAGGCCGAGCAGGTCGCCGCCGCCCAGGCCCAGGCCGCCGCCGACCAGGCCGCGCTCGAGGCGAAGGCCGCCGAGGAGGCGCGGCTGGCCGCCGAGGCGAAGGCCGCCGAGGAGGCCCGGCTCGCTGCCGAGGCAAAGGCCGCCGAGGAAGCGCGCGCCGCCGAGCAGGCCGCCGCCGCGGCTGCAGCGGCCGCCGCAAAGCCCGCCGCACCCGAGCCCGCCGCACCCAAGCCCGCCGCCGCGGCGTCATCGGGCAGTGGCTCCTTCCAGGACTACGCGCTGGGCAAGCTCGGTGGGGACACCAGCGAGTTCTCCTGCCTGGAGAGCCTGTGGGGCAAGGAGAGCGGCTGGAACCCCGACGCGCAGAACCCCCGCAGCACCGCCTACGGCATCCCGCAGTTCCTGGACTCCACGTGGGCCGGCACCGGGATCGCCAAGACCTCCGACGGCTACCGGCAGATCGACGCCGGGCTGATCTACATCGACAACCGCTACGGCTCGCCGTGCGGCGCCTGGTCGCACTCGCAGTCCACCGGCTGGTACTAGGGCGGTCACCTGGGTGAGAGCCCAGGTCACGACGACATGAGTGAGGCTCCGCCCGATTCGGGTGGGGCCTCACTCATGTCCCCCAGGGGGACGGCGGCGGCGCGGGGTCGCTGCGCCGGGTCACGGGAGCAGCCCCGGTTGCGGCCGGTGCACCGGGGGTCCACCTGGGGTACCGGGCGCCTGTCCGTCCGGCTCGTCCTGCGCCACCTGCGGTGGATCCCTGAGGCCGGTCGCGGGGGAGAAGCTGCTGCCATGCTGCCGATGACCCTCGCCGAGATCGCCGCGACCGTGGGTGGGCGGATCGACGGCGACCCCGCCGTCCTGGTGACCGGCCCCGCCTACCTGGACAGCCGCCGACCGGTGGACGGCGGGCTCTTCGTCGCCCTCACCGGTGCCCGGGTGGACGGGCACGACCACGCCTCCGCAGCGCACGCCGTGCTCGGCACGCGGCCCACCGGCCGGCCCGCGGTGCTGGTCACCGACGCCGTGGTCGCGCTGGGCCGGCTGGCGCGGCACGTCGTCGCGACGGTGCGGCCGCGGGTCGCGGTGGTGACCGGCTCGCACGGCAAGACGACGACCAAGGACCTGCTCGCGGGCCTGCTGCCCGGCGCGGTGGCCACCGAGGGCAACCTGAACAACGAGCTGGGGGTGCCGCTGACCTGCCTGCGCCTGCACCGGGGGGACCGTGACCTGGTGCTGGAGGCGGGAGCCCGGGGCGTGGGGCACCTGTCCTACCTCGCCGACCTGGCCCGTCCGCACATCGCGTGCGTCACCGGTCTGGGGTCGGCGCACCTGGGGGCCTTCGGCTCAGCTGCCCTGCTCGCCGAGGCCAAGGGGGAACTGGTCGAGGCACTGCCCGCCGGCGGGGTGGCGGTCCTGCCGGCAGAGGAGCCCCGCGCAGCGGCGATGGCGGCACGCACCCAGGCCGACGTGCTGACCTTCGGCCGCGACCGGGGCGAGGTGTCGGCCGGTGAGGTCACCCTCGACGACCTGGCCCGCCCGGCCTTCCTGCTACGCCACGACGGACGGACCGCCCCGGTGCGGCTCGCCCTCGTCGGCGTCCACGCGGTGCACAGCGCCCTGGCCGCCGCGGCCTGCGCCCTCGCCGCGGGGCAGGCGCTGGAGGACGTCGCCCATCGGCTGACCGACGCCCGGCCCGGGGCGGCGCACCGCCTGCAGCCGCGCCGCCGTGCCGACGGGCTGCTCGTCCTGGACGACACGTACAACGCCAACCCCGAGGCCGCTCTCGTCGCGCTGCAGGCGCTGGCCCACGTGGCCCGGCAGCGAGGTGGACGGGCGGTGGCGGTGCTGGGCCCCATGCACGAGCTGGGGCCCAGCTCGGCGGCCGCCCACGCCGCGGTCGGGCGCGCCGCGCGCTCGCTGGGGGTGGCCGTCCTCGGCGTCGGCGCCGGAGCCGACGGCTACGGCGGTGAGTGGGTGGCCGACCAGGACGGCGCGACGGCCCGGCTGCAGCACGTCGGGTCCACCGACACGGTCCTGGTCAAGGCGTCCCGCAGCGTGCGGCTCGACCTGCTGGTCGAGGAACTCCTGCGGGACGCCGGCTGAGTCGTTGCTCGGGACCGCCCAGGGGCCGGTCGACCCCCGGTGCCCGGCGCGTCAGGGGCGGGTCACTCGAGGAGCAGCCCCACGACCGCATGTCCGGCTGCCCCGGCGACGAGGGCCGGCACCAGCCACCGCGCGAGAGCGGGGTACTGGCGCCGGTGCCACCCGAGGCCGACCGCCAGGAGCAGGGCGATGGTGCCGAACAGCCACGCTGACGAGGTGTAGCCCAGCCGGAAGTGGTACGCGACCACGGCCTCACTCGCATACGCCGCGACCAGCAGCGCCGCACCCAGACCGGCCGGCGCCGCGCGCCGCCAGGCGTGGCCCGCTGCCCCGAAGACCGGGCCACCCACGACCGCGCACAGCGACCAGAAGACGACGTAGGTCATCGAGACGCCGAAGCCGCGCAGGTCTGCGGTGACGTAGTAGGCGACGACCTCGAGCGCGGTCGCGGCGACCCCCGCCAGCACCGCGGTCGAGAGCCGCGCCTGCAGGGCGCCCGCGACGAAGGCGGTCGTCACCCACGGGCTCGCGGCGTTGACCAGCGCCAGCCACGGGTAGTCCAGGTGTGCCTGCAGCAGCGACGTGAGCACACCGACGACGACTCCCAGGCCGAGGGCGAGGAGCACCGGACCGAGGCGGCGTCGTCGTTGCAACGAGTAACTCCCGGGATGAGTCAGCGCCTGCATGAGGCGAACGTAGTGAGCTGCCGCCCTCGTGGGGCCCCGCATGTGCGGGACACGCCCTGCGGGCGGCGGCTGTGGGGCGGGTGTCGACAGGAGTGGTCGAGCCAGCGGACGAGCCGGTGCTCGGCTGCCCCGCGGGTCGCGCGACGTCGTGCGCGGGCTCGCGTGGACGGCTCAGACGAGGTCGTGCGCGTGGGCGAAGACGACGATCTGCACCCGGTCCCGGAGGGCGAGCTTGCGCAGGATCGCCCCGACGTGGGTCTTGACGGTGGACTCCGAGAGGAAGACCTGGCCGGCGATCTCGGCGTTGGACAGCCCGTGGGCGACGGCGGCGAACACCTCCCGCTCCTTGTCGGTGAGGCCGAGGTAGGCGGCCGGCGCCGGCGACCGGGCCGTGAGGTGGCTGTTCAGCAGCGTGCCGAGGTCAGCCGGGGCAAGGACGGCGTTGCCGGTGTGCACGGTGCGGATCGCATCCCGCAGCCGGGCCGGGGTGGTGTCCTTGAGCAGGAACCCGCTGGCGCCGTGGCGGATCGCCGTGGCGGCGCGGTCGTCGAGGTCGAAGGTCGTCAGCACCACCACGCGCACCGGCCGGGCACGCCGGACCACCCGCTCGGGGTCGAAGAGGCGGCGGGTCGCCTCCACCCCGTCCAGCTCCGGCATCCGGATGTCCATCAGCACGACGTCGGGTTCGAGTTCGTCGACCAGCCGGACCGCCTCGTGCCCGTCCCCGGCGACGCCGACGACGTGCATGCCCTCCTGGGCGTCCACGATCACCCGGACGCCCTCGCGGAAGAGCTCCTGGTCGTCCGCCAGCAGCACCCGGATGCTGCCGGCTCCGTCGACGGCCGCGGTCATCGGCGGACCGGCAGCCACGCCGTGGCGGTGAACGAGGTGGGCGCGACGACCACGTGCAGCCGCCCGCCGACCGACGTCAGCCGGTCGCGCATCCCGGGCAGGCCCCGCCCCCCGTGCTCCCTGGCGCCATGCTCCCTGGCGCCGTCCTGCGTGGCGCCGTCCTGCGTGGCGCCGTCCTGCGTGGCGCCGTCCTGCTCCGCGGGCGACGTCGTCCCGACCACCTCGTTCACCACCTGGATCCTCAGCTCCTCGCCCCATGCCCGGTCCACGACGACGGGGGTGTCCCGCCGTCCGTGCCGGATGGCGTTGGTCAGCATCTCCTGCAGCACCCGGTAGGCGACCTGGGCCAGTTCAGGAGGCAGCGGTTGCGGCCGGCCGGACTCGGTCGCGACGACCTGCTGGCCGCTGCGGCGGGCCCCCTCCAGCAGCTCCTCCAGCGAGCGGGAGCGGTAGGCCGTCGCCCCGGTGGCGTCTGCCGGGGCCAGCACCGCGCGCACGTCCTGCAGCGAGGACCGGGCGGACGTGGCGATGGTCGCCAGGGTCTGCTTGAGCCGCGCCGGGTCGTCGTCCGGGAGGTACTGGCCCGACTCGGCCTGCGCCAGGACGACCGCCAGCGAGTGCCCGACGACGTCGTGCACGTCGGCGGCCAGCCGGGCCTGCTCGCTGCGCAGCCGGGCGATCTCCGCGGTCTGCGCCTCGCGTTCCTCCGCCGCCAGCTGAGCGGCCCGGGAGGCACGCGCCCGGGTCTGGTACCGCACCGCCAGACCGGCCAGCCACGGTGCGCCGAGCAGGAGGAACCCGAGGCCGAGGACGCCGAGCCGCAGAGCGTCCAGCACTCCGGCCAGCGGGTCCAGCAGCACCCCCAGCCGGTCGCCGATGGCCGGTACGTAGCGCCCGCCGTACAGGGCGAGGAAGCCGATCAGGATGCCCAGCGGGACCGAGGCGCCGCTGATCAGCACGGTCGGGGTGCGCCCCCACCGGGCGCCGCCGTAGAACACCAGCGCCAGCGCCAGCTGGACCAGCAGCGGAGGGAGACCGGCCAGCAGCTGCCACGTGCCGATCAGCCAGACCAGGGCCAGAGCTGCGGCCGGCGCCCGCCGGGAGAGTGCCACGGCCGCCGCAGTGACCAGGGCCAGGACGGCCAGCTCCGGGCCGAAGCCGGGCAGTGCGGTGTCCGACCGGGCGACCTCCAGCAGGCCGAAGACGGCGACCACCAGGCCGACCGCCCCCTCGGGGCCGACCTCCCGCAGCCGGGCAGATGCCGACGTGCTCACCCGATGACCCTGCTGCGCAGCCGGCCCAGGGGGCGCTCGACCCACCGCCAGCTGGCTGCCGCGGCGAGCACCGTCAGCACCGCCGCGAGCGTCTCGCCCCACGGGACCGGGCGCAGCCACAGCGTCAGCGGGTAGTTCCAGAGGTAGGCGCTGTAGGAGACGGTGCCCAGGCGCACCAGCCAGGTCAGCGGCACCGGTCGCACCTCCGTCCACGACGTCCAGGCCAGCAGCAGCACGACGGTCAGCCCGGCGATCACCGGCCCACCCACCAGGTAGGTGAGCGAGTGCCCGCGTAAGGGGATCACGGACAGCGCGCCCAGGGCGAGCAACGCGGCCGGTACCGCTGCCCGCGGGATGCGCAGCCGGTGTCCGTACAGCCGGGACGCCGCGCCGATGACGAAGCACACCGCCCAGGAGGTCGGCAGCGCGTAGGCCACCTCGGGTGCGTCCGC
This sequence comes from uncultured Modestobacter sp., assembly GCF_947486615.1. Classification (GTDB taxonomy): domain Bacteria; phylum Actinomycetota; class Actinomycetes; order Mycobacteriales; family Geodermatophilaceae; genus Modestobacter. The sequence goes on along the minus strand of NZ_CANKUD010000001.1, from coordinate 496,424 downwards.
CGACCACACGACGGTGGCCAGCAGCACCGCCCCCGTTCCCGCGGCCGCGGCGCCGACCGCCCGGCCCGGCCGCGCCCGACCGATGCAGAGCACCAGCAGCACCGGCCAGAGCAGGTAGAACTGTTCCTCCGTGGCCAGCGTCCACAGGTGGAACGTCGCCCCGTTCGGGGTGAGGTGCGGCAGGTTGCCGGTCCAGGTGAGGGCGACCAGCAGGTCGCGCGGCAGGGTCGCCCGATCGCCGAGCGGGTCCAGCCACCAGGTCACCACGGTGACCGCGGCCAGGACCACCAGCAGCGGGGGCACGAGCCGCCACGCCCGCCGTGCGTAGAACCGGCGGAGGTCGACCCGACCCGTCCGGGTGTGCTCCTCGGTCAGCAGGCCGGTGATCAGGTGACCGGACAGCGCGAAGAACATGACCACGCCCACGACCCCGGCGCCGGGGAAGACGTCGGGCAGGGCGTGCCGCAGCATCACCAGGCCGACGGCCACGCCACGGAGCAGGTCCAGCCCCTGGACCCGGAGCCGGTGCTCCACCGTCACCTGCGTCATGCCGGCACCGGGGTCCGATCCGGCCGGCCGAGTCCGGCCACGGTCCAGAGGGCGGCGGTCCCGGTGGGAGCCGTCCCGGCGACGGCGTCCCCGATGAGCAGGTCCAGCAGCGCCGGGTAGGGGAGGCCGGCAGCGGCGAACATCCGCGGCACCTGCGACGCAGGCGTGAAGCCCGGCGTGGTGTTGACCTCATTGAGCACCGGCCCCTGCTCGGTCCAGAAGAAGTCGACCCGGGCCACCCCCCGGCAGCCCAGGGCGTCGTACACCGCGACGGCCGCCCGCTCCAAGGTCGCCGCGACGTCCGTGCCGAGGTCTGCAGGCACCCGGAAGTCCGCGGTGCCGCCGTACTTGGTCCCATGGTCGAACAACCCGTCGCACACGATCTCCAGCGCGGGCGAGACGAGTCGGGTGCCGTCGGGCCGGCCGACCACGGCGATGTCGACCTCCCGCCCGACCACCGCCTCCTCGACCAGCACCCTGTCGTCGACGGTGAACGCCGCGGTGAGTGCTGCCGGGAGCTCCTCCGGTGCCCGGACCAGGGACACCCCGTGGCTGGACCCCGCCGCCACCGGCTTCACCACCACCGGGCGGTCCACGGTGTGCCCCGCCGCGGTGGCGGCGGTGAGGAGCACCCCCGGAGCGACCCCCAGGCCCAGGGCGGCGGCGACCAGCTTGGTCACCCACTTGTCCATCGCGACCGCGCCGGCGCCCACGCCGGACCCGACGTAGGGCACGTCGGCGAGGTCGCACAGCGCGGCCAGTGTGCCGTCCTCCCCGGCGGGCCCGTGCACCATCGGCACGACGACATCGCAGCTGCGCAGCGTCGCCACCGCGCCGGCCAGCCCCACCGGGCGGCCCTCCCGCTCCCGCCAGCCGCCGTCCCGGTCGATGGTCAGCCGGACGACGTCGTAGCGGGCGGGGTCCAGGGCTGCGGCGACGGCGGCGGCCGAGGCGAGGGACACCTCGTGCTCGCAACTGCGGCCACCGCCGACGACGGCCACCCGGGTGCGGGTGGTGGAGAGCGGCGAGGTGGTCGGCGCGGTCATCGGGTGCTCCTGGGAGAGGTGGGCGAGGCAGCGGGGGACGGGGCAGTGGTGGGTGGGGTGGTGCGTCGGAGCACTCGCGCCGGCGCGGAGCCGAGGCCGGTGACGACCTCGTGCTCGAGCGTCTGGGACCAGGCGGCCCACTCGGCCGCGGTTGGGGCACCGCCGGCTCCGGTGCCCAGGACGGTGGCGGTCTCCCCGACGGCCACCGTGCGGTCGGGGCCGACGTCGACGACGACCTGGTCCATGGAGATGCGGCCGACCACCGGGCAGCGCCGGCCGGCCAGCAGCACCTCGGCCCGGCCGGAGGCCACCCGCGGCAGCCCGTCGGCGTAGCCGACCGGCAGGAGGGCCAGTGTGGTCGGCTGCGGTGCGACCCAGGTGTGCCCATAGCCGACGCCGGTGCCGGCGGCGACCCGGCGAACGCTGACGACCGGCGCGGTGAGGGTCATCGCCGGGTGCAACGTCGTGCTGCCGGAGGGGTCGATCCCCACCAGGCCGGCGCCGACGCGCACCATCGTGTGGTGGGCCAGCGGGTCGGCCAGGGTCGCCGCGGTCGCGGCGAGGTGCCGGTGCACCGGGCGCAACCCCAGCGCCCGGGCGATGCGCAGCCCGCGGTCGAAGGCCGCCCGGCCGGCGGCGTTGGCCGGGTGGCCGGGCTCGTCGCTGCGCGCCAGGTGGCCCATGACCCCCACCACCCGCAGTTGCCCCCGCGCCTCGGCCAGCCGGGCCGACCGGCACAGCGCCGCCCACTCCTCGGGCGGGGCGCCGTCCCGGGCGAGGCCGGTGTCCAGGTGCAGGTGCACCCGCGCGGGCCGGTCGGGGTAGGCGCCGGCGATGGCGTCGAGGTGGGCGATCGAGGGGACGGCGAGGTCTATGCCGGCCTGGACGGCGGCGGCGAAGTCCGCGCCGAGCGGGTTCAGCCAGCTCAGCAGGGGAGCGGGCAGGCCGGCCTCGCGCAGCGCCAACCCCTCCGACAGGGCGGTGACCCCGAGCCAGGTCGCGCCGTTGTCCAGCGCGGTTCGGGCCACCGCGGCGGCGCCGTGGCCGAAGCCGTCGGCCTTGACCACGGCCATCAGCTCACCCGCCGCGCGAGCGGCCAGCAGGCGGCAGTTGGCCGCCACGGCAGCGAGGTCGACCGACAGCACGGCCGCGGCGGCACCCAGGTCGGTGTCCGGCTGCTGGCGGATGAGCGCCGGCGCGCTCATCGGTCGACCTCGGGCACCGGGCCGTAGAGCCCCGCCGGTGCGCCGGTGGACAGCGCCCAGTACCGGTCGCCGAAGCTCCAGTGCCACCACTCGGTGGGGTAGTTGACCAGACCGGCCTCGCGCAGCACCGACGCGAGCAGCTCGCGGTGCGCCCGGGCCGCCGGGCTGATGTCGGCTGCGTCGGTGAAGCAGCGGCCACCCGACTCCTCGGGGGTGGCGTCGATGGCGGTGCCCAGGTCCAGCTCCGCGCCGGTGCCGGCGTCGGCCAGTGTGAGGTCGACCGCGGCACCGGCCACGTGCGGGGCCACGTCGACAGGGGAGACGAAGCGGCTCACCAGGTGTCGCTGCTCCTCGGCCGAGGCATCCGGGTGTGCCTGGGCGACCGTCGCCGCATAGCCGGAGATGATGGCCCGCTGGCGGGTGACCGGGCGGTGCCCCTCGACGACCTGCAGCCGCACGGCCGGGGGGAGCAGCGCTGCGGCGGTGGCGAGCCGATCGGCCAGTCCGGTGCGCACCCGGGCCCTGGCCGGACCGAACCGGGCGTCGAGGGTGCACAGCCGGTCGTCGCTCCGGGCGAGGGGAACGGCGGCGACGCGGGGGTCGCTGAGCAGGATCACGAGATCACCCTCGGTCTCGACCAGCGTCCTGCGGATCCACCTCGGGTACCGGGTCACTGCCCGCTGGGCTCGTCCTGCGGTACCGGCGGCGGACCCCCGGGTGCCGGGTCGAGGCGCCGGCGCCCCCTGTTCGCCGCCCACCTCGCTGTCTCGGGTCCACCGGTGCGCCGGGCCACCGGACGGGGCCGTCCGCACTCGACGCGACACCTCCCGCCCACCCGGGCGGGGTGATCGGGCACCATCGAGGGGTTGCACCCCGAGAGAGGAGCGTTGAACCGTGGGCAAGCACCGCGCACCCGAGAGTGCCTCGACGGACTTCGACGCCGCCACCACCGCACTGGCCGACGTCACGGGCGACTACACCGTCGACGCCGCGCACACCCGCATCGGCGTCCGCGCCCGGCACGCCATGGTGACCACCGTCCGTGGTGCGTTCACCGAGTTCGCCGGCGCGGCGCACCTGGACACCGCCGACCCCGGTGCCAGCCGGGTCAGCCTGCGGATCGCCACCGCCAGCATCGACACCGGCAACCAGGACCGGGACGGCCACCTCCGCTCCCCGGACTTCCTGGACGTCGAGCAGTACCCCGAGATGCTCTTCAGCTCCACCCACGTCGAGCAGGTCGACGCCGACGTCTACCGGGTCACCGGCGACCTGACCATCAAGGCCGTCACCCGGCCGGTGTCGGTCGACTTCACCCTCACCGGCTCGGCGCTGGACCCCTTCGGCAACACCCGGGTCGGTTTCGAGGGCGCGCTGGCGATCAAGCGCAGCGACTGGGACCTGACCTGGAACGCCGTGCTCGACACCGGCGGGGTGCTGGTCAGCGACCGGATCCAGATCGAGTTCGACGTCTCGGCGATCAAGCAGGGCTGACCCGGCAGCTGTGCGCTGCGCCACGTCCCCGCGGCTAGGGTGGCACTCGGTGCCACGCCCCGGTGCACGCCGGGTCGCGGACGCCCCGGCCGGGCGACGGCGCCCGGCCGGACGGGGCGAGCAGCAGGGGGTCCGCAGGTGGCGAACGCGTGGTTCGAGTCCGTGGCCGAGGCGCAGCGGCGCGCGAAGCGGCGGCTGCCCAAGGGGGTCTACGGGGCGCTGGTCGCCGGTTCCGAGCGCGGGCTCACCGTCGACGACAACACCGCCGCCTTCGCCGAGCTGGGGTTCGCCCCGCACACCGCCGGGCTGAGCAACGAGCGCCGGCTCGGCGTCACGGTGATGGGCCAGCAGGTCTCGATGCCGGTGCTGATCAGTCCCACCGGCGTCCAGGCGGTGCACCCCGACGGCGAGGTCGCCGTCGCCCGGGCCGCCGCGGCCCGGGGAGTGGCGATGGGGCTGTCCTCCTTCGCCAGCAAGCCGGTCGAGGAGGTCGTCGCCGCCAACCCGCAGACCTTCTTCCAGATGTACTGGGTCGGCACCCGCGAGGAGATGCTGGGCCGGATGCAGCGGGCGAAGGACGCCGGGGCGGTCGGCATGATCGCCACGCTCGACTGGTCGTTCGCCTACGGCCGCGACTGGGGCAGCCCGTTCATCCCGGAGAAGATCGACTTCGAGGCCGCGCGGCGGTACGCCCCGCAGGTGCTCGCCCGGCCCCGCTGGCTGCTGGACTTCGCCCGCACCCGGGCGCTCCCCGACCTCACCGTGCCCAACATGGTGGCCACGCCCGGCGAACCGGCGCCCACCTTCTTCGGCGCCTACGGCCAGTGGATGAACTCCCCGATGCCCTCCTGGGACGACGTCGCCTGGCTGAGCGCGCAGTGGGACGGGCCGTTCATGCTCAAGGGCGTCATGCGGGTCGACGACGCGAAGCGCGCCGTGGACGCCGGCGTCTCGGCGATCTCGGTGTCCAACCACGGCGGCAACAACCTGGACGGCACCCCGGCCTCGATCCGCGCCCTGCCGGCGGTGGCCGAGGCGGTCGGTGACCAGGTCGAGGTGCTGCTGGACGGCGGCATCCGCCGGGGCGGGGACGTGGCCAAGGCGCTGGCCCTGGGCGCGAAGGCCGTGATGATCGGCCGGGCCTACCTGTGGGGACTCGCCGCGAACGGCCAGGCCGGCGTGGAGAACGTGCTGGACCTGCTGCGCGACGGGCTGGGCTCGGCGCTGATCGGCCTGGGGCACGAGTCGGTCGACCAGCTGCGGCGCGAGGACGTCGTCGTCCCGCCGGGGTTCGAACGGCGACTGGGTGCCTGATCCCAGGCGTCGGCCGCGGTCCCCGGGGCGGCCATGTTCGCGAACATGACCGCCCCGAGCCGTCAGTTGCCCTTGAGGAGCTCCTCGAAGGACGTCGTCGGGTCGGCGAAGGGGTCGTCCGGGCGGGTCGCCGCGGGGCGGCCGGTGACGACGTCGGCCAGCTCCCCGGCTGCCCGGTCGATCCGGCCGGACAGGGCGCCGCTGCCGCCGCCGGCCCAGTCCTCGGCCGCCGCGAACACCCCGGTGGGCACCGGCAGCGCCCGCAGGTAGGCGAACAGCGGGCGCATGGCGAACTCGATGGCCAGCGAGTGCCGCGCCGTCCCGGCCGTGGCGCCCAGCAGTACCGGGGTGCCGATCAGCGCGTCCTTGTCCAGGACGTCGAAGAACGTCTTGAACAGCCCGCTGTAGGAGGCGGAGAACACCGGGGTCACCGCGATCACCGCGTCGGCGCCGACCACCGTGTCGATCGCCGCCTGCAGCTCGGTGTTGGGGAACCCGGTGACCAGGGCGTCGGCGAGGTCGCGGGCGTGCCCGCGCAGCTCCACGACCTCGACGGTCGTGTCGTCGCCGCGGGCCCGCAGCGCCTCGACGGTGGCGGTGGTGAGCCGGTCGGCCAGCAGCCGGGTCGAGCTGGGGTTGCTCAACCCGGCGCTGACCACGGCCAGCGTGCGGGTGGTCACGCCTGCGCCGCCGTCTCGACGGTCCGGCCGGTGACGTCGTCGGCGGCGTGCACGGTGCTCATCCGCCCGCCGCCGGCGGCGGCCACCAGGCTGGCGTGGGTCGGGGCGTCCGGCACGTGCGCCGGCTTGAGCGCGGCGAACTCGCGCCGGAGCACGGGCACGACCTCCTCGCCGAGGATGTCCAGCTGCTCGAGCACCGTCTTCAGCGGCAGCCCGGCGTGGTCGATGAGGAACAGCTGCCGCTGGTAGTCACCGACGTAGTCGCGGAAGCCCAGCGTCCGCTCGATCACCTGCTCCGGGGACCCGACGGTCAGCGGGGTCTGGCTGGTGAACTCCTCCAGCGAGGGGCCACCGCCGTAGACCGGGGCGTTGTCGAAGTAGGGCCGGAACTCCCGGACGGCGTCCTGGCTGTTCTTCCGCATGAAGACCTGGCCGCCCAGCCCGACGATCGCCTGGTCGGCGCTGCCGTGGCCGTAGTGCTCGAAGCGGCGGCGGTAGTACTCCACCATCCGCTGGGTGTGCTCGGCCGGCCAGAAGATGTGGTTGTGGAAGAAGCCGTCGCCGTAGTAGGCCGCCTGCTCGGCGATCTGCGGGCTGCGGATCGACCCGTGCCAGACGAACGGCGGGACGCCGTCCAGCGGGCGCGGGGTGGAGGTGAAGCCCTGCAGCGGGGTGCGGAACTGGCCGGTCCAGTCGACGACGTCCTCGCGCCACAGCCGGCGCAGCAGCTGGTAGTTCTCCACCGCCAGCGGGATGCCGTCGCGGATGTCCTTGCCGAACCACGGGTAGACCGGGCCGGTGTTGCCGCGGCCCATCATCAGGTCGACGCGGCCGTCGGAGACGTGCTGCAGCGTCGCGAAGTCCTCGGCGATCTTCACCGGGTCGGTGGTGGTGATCAGCGTCGTGGACGTCGACAGGACCAGCTTCTCGGTCTTGGCGGCGATGTAGCCCAGCGTCGTGGTGGGGGAGGAGACCACGAAGGGCGGGTTGTGGTGCTGGCCCTGGGCGAAGACGTCCAGGCCCACCTCCTCGGCCTTGAGCGCGATCGCGATCAGCGACTTCACCCGCTCGGCCTCGGTGGGCGTGCGGCCCGTCGTCGGGTCGGGCGTGACGTCGCCGACGGTGAAGATCCCGAACTGCATGGCGTGCTCCCTCTCGTCTGAGCCGCACTGGTTGAGAGTGCAACTACTGGCCGGTGGAACCGTACCCGACCACGGTCCATTCCCCGGCCCCCGGAGACGACGAACGCCCCTCCGGTCGGGGAACCGGAGGGGCGCTCGTCGCCTGCGTTCAGGACCGCAGCGGGTCGACCGTCTCGTGCTCGCCGACGGTGCGGGAGAGCCGGGCCAGGGCCCAGTCGCCGTCCCCGAGCAGGTGGTCCAGCGCGGTGAGCCGGGAGGTGTAGTGGCCCACCGAGTACTCGGCGGTCACCCCGATCCCGCCGTGCAGCTGGATCGCCTCCTTGCCGATGTGCCGGCTCGCCCGGCTGGCCTGCAGCCGGGCGCGGTCGGCGGCCGCGACCACGTCACCGTCGGCGTCGACCACCAGGGTGGCCCACATGACGGTGCTCCGAGCCAGCTCCAGCGACACGTACATGTCCGCGGCCCGGAAGGTGAGCGCCTGGAACTTGCTCAGCGGGACGCCGAACTGCTTGCGCGTCTTGAGGTACTCCGCCGTCGTGGTCAGCGCCGTCTCCATCGCCCCCAGCGCCTCGTGGCCGTAGGCCACCCGGGCCCGCGCCTGCGCCTTCTCGATGGCCGCCGCCTGGTCGCCGGCGCCTTCGCCCAGCGGCTGGGCGGGAGTGCCGGCGAACTCGACCCGGGCCGACCGGGTGCCGTCGTGGTTGCGGTGGCCGGTGCGGGTCAGGCCCGCCGCGTCGCCCTGCACCAGGAACAGCCGGGTGACGCCCTCGGCGACCGCGCTGACCACCAGCAGGTCGGCGCGGGCACCGTTGGGCACCGGCTCCTTGACCCCGGTCAGCGTCCAGGACCCGCCGTCCTCGGTCGCGGTCACCGCACGGGCCGACGGCTCCCAGCGGGTGCCGACCTCGGCGTGCGCGAAGGCCGGCAGGAGCGTGCCCTCGGCGAGCGCCCCGAGCACCTCGGCCCGCTGCGCGTCGGTGCCCAGGTCGGACACCAGCCCACCGGCGAGCACGACCGCCTCCACGAACGGCTCGGGCGCGAGCACCCGGCCGATCTCCTCGGCGACGATGGACACCTCCACCGGGCCGGCCCCCATGCCGCCGTCCGCCTCGGCGAACGGCAGGCCCAGCAGGCCCATCTCGGCCAGCCGGCTCCAGGTCTTCTCGTCGAAGCCGGGGTCGGTGGCGACCACCCGCCGGCGCTGCTCGCTGTCGGAGTAGGCGCGGGCCAGCAGCCCGCTCACCGCCTCGCGCAGGCCGTTCTGCTCGTCGTCGTAGCTGAACTCCATGGTCAGATCACAACCCCAGGATCGAGCCGGCGATGATGGTGCGCTGCACTTCGTTCGAGCCCCCGTAGATGGAGACCTTCCGGTAGTTCAGGTACGACGGCGTCGACACCTGGGCCCACTCCGGGACGTCGGACCCGTCACCGGTGAACGAGGGCACCGACAGCGGCCCGGCCACGTCGACCAGCAGCTCGGTGGCCGCCTGCTGCAGCTCCGACCCGCGGAGCTTGAGCACCGAGGACGCCGGGTGCGGCTTGCCGCCGACGGAGTTGGCCACCACGCGCAGCGCGGTGAGCTCCAGGGCGAGCAGCTCGTTCTCCAGCTCGGCGATCCGGGCCCGGAAGAACGGGTCCTCGGCCAGCGGGGCGCCGCCGGAGGTGATCTGCCGGGCGTGGGACTTGGCGTCGGCCAGCATCCGCTTGGTCGAGCCGATCCGGGCGATGCCGACCCGCTCGTTGCCGAGCAGGAACTTGGCGTAGTCCCAGCCGCGGTTCTCCTCACCGACGAGGTTCTCCGACGGCACGCGGACGTCTTCGAAGAAGACCTCGTTGACCTCGAAGCCGCCGTCCAGCAGCTCGATCGGCCGCAGCGTCACCCCCGGGGTGTCCATCGGGAACAGCAGCAGCGAGATGCCCCGCTGGCGCTTCTCCGCGGTCGGGTCGGTGCGCACCAGGCAGAAGATCCAGTCGGCGTGCTGGCCCAGCGTCGTCCAGGTCTTCTGGCCGTTGACCACCCAGTCGTCGCCGTCGCGCACCGCGGTGGTGCGCAGCGAGGCGAGGTCGGACCCGGCGTCGGGCTCGGAGAACCCCTGGCACCACCAGATGTCCAGGTTCGCGGTGGCCGGCAGGAACCGCTCCTTCTGCTCCTGCGAGCCGAAGGTGGCGATGACCGGGCCGATCATGCTGGTGTTGAACGCCAGCGGCTCGGGCACCGCGGCCAGCTGCATCTCCTCGCGCCAGATGTGGCGTTGCAGCGGCGTCCAGTCGCGGCCACCCCACTCGACCGGCCAGTGCGGCACGGCCAGGCCGGCGGCGTTGAGCCCGCGCTGGGCCTCGACGAACTGCTCCTTGGTCAGCTCCCGGTGGGCCGCGACCGCCTCCCGGATGGACTCGGGCACCTGGGTGGTGAAGAAGGTGCGCATCTCGTCCCGGAAGGACTGGTCCTCCGGCGACAGCTGCAAGCGCATGGGACCTCATTCCTGACGGCAGCTCTGCCGTCTCGACGTGGATGCGACGAACATCCCACATTCCCTACTCGGCGGTAACCCGGGGTCCGGGGACGCGCCGTCGGTGACCGCGCGTGGTCGCCAACGGGCCACCCGCCCCGTTGGGGGGAAGTACCCCGGATCGGCTGGAGAGCGGGAGGTCGGGGGTCGACGCTGTGGTCGGGACGCGCTGTCGCGCCCGGTGGACGACGGAGGAGGTGGGCGTGGCTGCACGCACGCGGACGGTCAGCGAACCGTCGGCCTCCCCGGAGGTCGTCGCCGCGGTCTTCCACGGGGTGAGCGTCAGCGACGCCATGGCCATCCTCGTCGTCGAGCAGGTGGACGGCGTGCTCCGGGTGAGCTGGAGCAACGAGCGGACCGGAACGCTGCTCGGCTACGGCGGAGCCGACCTGCTCGCCGTGCCGGTGGAGCAGCTGCTGCCCTCGCTGCGCGGCGGTGAGCTCAAGCTGCTGCTGCGCCGGGAGCGCACGGTGCACATGACGCTGCCGGTGCGCTGCGCCAGCGGTGCCCTGCTGGACTGCGCGGTCTCCGCGGTGCCGGTGCCGCCCCCGGCCGGCAAGCGCTGGACGGTGCGGCTGCACGCCACCGCCAACGAGGCCGAGCAGGCGCTGCGGGCCACCGCCGATGCGCACGAGCGCCGCTTCGCCACCCTCACCGAGCGTTCGCCGGTGCCGACCCTGCTGTCGGAGCAGGGCATGCGGCTCGCGCACGTCAACGACGCCTTCTGCGCCCTGGTGGGCCGGCAGGCCGAGCAGTTGCTGGGGACCGGGTGGCTGGACGCCGTGCACGCCGAGGACCTGGAGCAGGTGATCGAGCAGGCCATGGCGGTGCTCGAGGGCGGCGACCGGGAGGTGCGTGCCCGGCTGGTCCGGGACGACGGCACCGAGCGCTGCACGGTGATCCGCTTCGCCCACGTGTTCACCCCGGGGGTCGGTGCCGGCTTCGTCGGCACCATCGAGGACATCACCGACCGACTGGCCTTCGAGGCCCGGCTGGCCTACCAGGCCAACCACGACCCGCTGACCGGGCTGCCCAACCGCACCCTGCTGGCCGAGCACGTCGCCGAGCGCTTCCGGCCCGGTGCCGGCGGGCTGGCCTGCATCTTCCTGGACCTGGACAACTTCAAGGTGGTCAACGACTCGCTCGGGCACACCGCCGGGGACGCGCTGCTGGTGGAGATCGCCGACCGGCTGCGGAGCACCGTCCGCCCCGGCGACCTGGTGGCCCGCTTCGGCGGTGACGAGTTCGTCGTCGTCTGCCAGCACGTCACCGAGGACGACGCGGTGGCGCTGGCCGAGCGGATCGGGGTGGCGCTGCACCGGCCGCTCACCCTCTCCGGGGTCGAGCTGCACCCGCGGGCCAGCGTCGGGGTCACCGTGCAGACCGCGGAGCACCGGGCGGCGGAGGAGCTGATCCGGGACTGCGACATCGCCATGTACCAGGCCAAGGCCGGCGGCAAGGGCCGGATCACCGTGCTGGACTCCGAGGCCCGGGCCCAGGCGCGGGACAAGCTGCGGCTGGTAGCCGACCTCCGCGAGGCGATCGACCGGCGCGACATCACGCTGATGTACCAGCCGATCTTCAGCACCGCCGACGGCTCCGCGGTGGCCGTGGAGTCACTCGCCCGCTGGCACCACCCCGAGCGTGGCGCGATCAGCCCCAGCACCTTCGTCCCGCTGGCCGAGGAGAGCGGCCTGGTCTCCGCGCTGGGCCTGCTGGTGCTCGACGAGACCTGCCGGCAGCTGGCCGCCTGGGACGACCGGCTGGGCACGGCCGCCCCGCAGCAGGCCAACGTGAACGTCTCGGCCCTGCAGCTGGACGTGAACCTGCCCGGCCACGTGCAGTCGGCGCTGCTGCGCCACGGGCTGGAACCGAGCCGGCTGTCCATCGAGATCACCGAGTCGGCCCTGATGAAGGACCCCGCCTCGGCCCGCGCCGTGCTGCTGCAGCTGCGCGACCTGGGCGTGCAGGTCTCCATCGACGACTTCGGCACCGGCTACTCCTCGCTGGCCTACCTGCGCCACCTGCCGGTCGACTGCCTCAAGGTCGACCGCTCCTTCGTCGCCGAGCTGGCCGACGGGCACGCCGAGATCACCTCCGCGGTCATCGCGCTGGCCCGCAGCTTGGGCCTGTGCACCGTGGCCGAGGGCGTGGAGACCCGGGAGCAGGCCGAGGAGCTGGCCCGGCTCGGCGCGACCTACCTGCAGGGCTTCAGCCTCGCCGCCCCGCTCACCGGTGACGACGCCGCCACCTGGTTCGCCGACCGCCCGGCGACCACCCACCCGTCCGACCGACACCCCGACCTGGAGCTGACGTGACCCCGTCCGCCGCACCGTCCCTGACCGTCGCCCCGGTCTTCGACCTGGAGCGGGTGCTGGCGAGCATCGACAGCATGGCCGCCCAGCGACCGGTGGCCGCCCAGATCGTCTCGGAGGCCAACTCCGACCGGGTCAGCGCCAAGGAGCTGTCCCGGATGCTCGGCGCCGACGTGGCGCTGGCCAGCCGGGTGATGAAGCTGGCCAACTCCGCCTTCTACGGCATGCGCGGCCGGGTCACCTCGCTGCAGTTCGCCGTCACCGTCGTCGGCTTCGCCACCGTGCGCACGATGGCCACCGTCGCCCTCACCGACCTGGACGACGAGTCGCGGCTGCCCGAGGACTTCTGGGAGGTGAGCACCAGCCTGGCGCTGGCCGCCTCCACCCTCGCGCCGCGGTTCGCCGAGCGACCGCAGGACGCCCTGTGCCTCGGGCTGCTGGCGCAGATGGGCGTGGCGCTGCTGCACCACAACGACCCGGACGGCTACGCCGAGCTGTGGACCACCCAGCGGTCCTTCGCCGGACGCCGGACGGCGGAGGTGCACCGGTACGGCATCTCCGCTCTCCGGCTGACCGCGGTGGCCCTGGAGCAGTGGGGCTTCCCCGCCGGGATGCTGGTGCCGCTCACCCAGGTCGACGACGGTGCCTCCTTCGCCGGCGCGCTGCTGCGGTCGGCGTTCGAGGTGGCCGGCCGGCTCACCGACGGCGACCACCAGGAGACCGCGATCGAGCGGGTCAGCTGCGGCCAGCTGCGGGAGCGGGACGTCGCCCCGATCCTGTCCCAGGTGCGTGCCGACGCCGAGGAGCTGCGCACCGCGCTGCTGGGCTAGCCGTACTGATGGGACAGCCCGGTCACGCGGGTGACGGGTGGGCGGCCTCCGGTCGCGGTGATGGTCGTACTCGTGAAGCCGGGCCGGCCGTGCTCGGCGGCGTGCTGACCTGCTGAGGAACATGCGGGTGGGAGGCCCAGCCGCCGGCAGACGTGCGGCTTGTCAGGTGAGCACATCGACTGTCCTCGCGGCCCGACGGTCCGGAGGGCGGGTCACTCCGACGTGCTGACGGGGACCCCTCGATCGCCTGCCGTCCGGTCCCGGAGCGGACCGGCGAGGTGGCTGGCGGCAATCGCTGAGAACGCTCCGACCAGCGGGTTGCGGTCGTCGACCCGACCCGCCAGGACGACCTCGCTGTCCGGGGCACCCACCAGCGGGACGGTCGTGATCCCGGGGTGCAGCACGGTGCGCCGGTCCCCGGCCGGCTGGATGCCGATGGCTCGCCCACTGGCGACGAGTTCCAGCCTGTCCTCGAAGCTCTCGGGCGTCTGGTCGCGGTCCATCGGTTCGCGTCCGAGCAGGCGGTAGGCCGTCCACCCGTCGGCCGGGAGGCCGTCGGCGATGGCGCAGGCGTAGGGCGTCTCGAAGGTCAGCTCGTCGACCGACACGGACGTGCGCGCGGCCAGGGGATGCCCTGTCGGGACCACGAGAAGGCGGGCCTCCCGGTAGAGGACCTTCGTCCACACGTCACCGGTCGGGAAGGGGAGGGGTGTGCGGGCCACCAGGAGGTCCACCCGGCCGTCCTCGAAGGACGACAACCCGCTGCACGTGAGGTGGCGGGTCTCGACCACCGCATCCGGGCGGTGCGCCCGCAGTTCCCGGACTGCGGTCGTGATGATGAGGTCGTCGACGTAACCGATGGTGATGTGCCCTCGGGAGGAGTGGGCACGAGCCGTCTGGGCGGCCCGGTGGGCTGACCTCAGCAGCGCTCTGGCCTCGGGCAGGAACGCCGCGCCGGCGTCGGTGAGGTGGTTGCCACGAGGAGTGCGCTCGAGCAAGCGCACGCCGAGGCGCTTCTCCAGGCGCTGGATCTGCCTGCTCAGCGACGGCTGCGCCAGGTGGAGCTCCTCGGCGGCCTTGGCGAAGCTGAGGTGCTCGGCCACGACGGTGAAGTACCGCACCAGCCGGAGTTCCAGGTCCATCCCGAGGTCGTTCACGCCGCCACCCTAGGCCGGCCCATGCCGTTCTGGCATGGGGTCGTGCAGACCAGGTCTTGGACGCACGTCGACGACCGGGGTTCCACTCATCGGACAGCGCGTTGCGACGTCAACAGACCAGGAGCGGGAACCCAGATGCTGCCGAAGACCATGAAGGCCGTCCAGATCCACGAGTTCGGTGGTCCTGAGGTACTGCGCTACGAGGAGGTGCCCGTACCCCGGCTCCAGTCGGACGACGTCCTCGTCCGGGTGCACGCCGTCGGGCTGAACCCGCCGGACTGGTACCTGCGTGAGGGCATGACCGCCCTGCCGCCGGAGATGCGACCCCAGCTGCCCTTCCCCTACGTCCTCGGCACCGACGTCTCCGGCGTGGTGGTGGCGGTCGCCGAGGGAGTGACCCGCTTCGCGGTCGGTGACGAGGTCTTCGGCATGCTGCGCTTCCCGCAGCTCGGGTCCGCGGCGTACGCCGAGTACGTGACCGCACCGGTGGACGAGCTGAGCCTCAAGCCCGCCGCCGTCAGCCACCAGCAGGCCGCCGCCGTGGCCATGTCGGGTCTGACCGCCTGGCAGTACCTCGTCGAACAGGGACACGACCACCCCAACCCGCTCCAGGGGCACCAGCACACGCCGGTCCCGATCACCCCAGGGACGACCGTGCTGGTCAACGGCGCCGCCGGCGGCGTCGGACACCTCGCACTGCAGCTGGCGAAGTGGCGGGGCGCACGGGTGATCGCGGTGGCCTCCGGCCGCCACGAGACCCTGCTGCGCGAGCTGGGGGCCGATGAGTTCATCGACTACACCCGGGAGAGGCCGGAGGACGTCGTCCGCGACGTCGACCTGGTGGTGGACAACGTCGGGGGGCCGCGCAGCGGGCGGTTCCTGCCCACCCTGAAGCGGGGCGGGGCGCTCTTCCCGATCTTCCTGGCCCAGGTCGATCCCGCCGAGGCGGCGGAGCGCGGGGTCACCGTCTCGGCGACCCAGGTGCGCACCAACGGCGCCCAGCTCGGCCGGCTCGGGCGGCTGTTGGCCGACGGAACGCTGCGCATCGCCATCGACAGCACCTTCACGCTGGAGGACGCCGCCGCCGCGCACGAGCACGCCGAGCAGGGCCACCTGCAGGGCAAGATCGTCCTGGAGGTGGCCTGAGGTGACGACCACCGCGAGGCCGGGGTGGGGCAGGTCCCACCTCCCGGCGATCACCGCACCCGACCCGCTCGAGCAGGCTGCTGTCCAGCAGACCCTGAACCGCTACGCCTTCGCCCTGGACCAGCACGACCTGGCGGCGCTCGGCGACGTCCTGACCGCGGACGTCACCTGGCAGTTCACCGTGGCCGACGCCGTCGTCCTCGGTCCGGTCACCGGCCGCCGGGCCGTCCTCGACTTCGTCGGGCAGTCGATGAGCACCCAGACCGACCAGCGTCGTCACCACCTGACCAACGTCACGGTGCACGACGTCCAGCACGACACCGCGCAGGCCCAGGCCTACCTGCTGATGACGAGCAACGCGGATGGCAACCCCCGCACGGTCGCCACCGGCTTCTACTCCTTCGGCCTCCAACGCACCGAGGACCGCTGGTGCATCACGACGTTGCTCCTGGGGATGGACAACGCAGAGGCGTGATCTGTCGTCGACGAGAGGGGCGACGACACCGTTCGTCACCCCTCTCGTCGACCGACGGGCGGTTCACCCGCGTCGACATCTGCACCGACCAGCACGTGCGCGGCGAGCGGAGGTCCTCCAGCGGGGTATGACCCCGCTACGTGCACCTCCTCGTCATCGACGAGGACGGCCGGGTCTCCGGCGCCACCGGAGCCCCCGGTCGTCACGTACGCCGCTCCAGCAGCGACGTCGTGAACGACGTCCGCCGGACTACGGTCATGAACCGATGAGCACCGACGCGCACAGGCCGGCTGTCGCCTCGGGTCTGCCCACGACCGAGTTCGGGTTCCCTGGCCGACTGCGCGACCGGCTGGTCGCCGCGATCCTCGATGGCAGCAAGACCAGCACCACGGCGCTGGCGCTGGCGTACCAGATGGAGGAGGAGCCACTGCCTCAGGCCGGCGACCGCTCCGTGCTGGTCGACTCCGAGGGGCACCCGGTGGCGGTGCTGGAGGCGACGGACGTGCGCGTCGTTCCGCTGGGCGAGGTCGACCTGTCCCATGCGCTCGATGAGGGCGAGGGACATCAGACGGTGGCGCAGTGGCGCGGCGAGCACGAGAGCTTCTGGCACAGCCCCCAGATGAGGGCTGTGTTCGGCGACCCGGGCTTCACAGTGGACGACACGACACCCGTGGTGCTGGAGCACTTCCGCGTCGTGGCGCGCTTGCCCGACTGAGCCGTGCTCGGTGACCCCACGGGCGTACCAGTGGTGGGGCGGGGGCACGTCCTCAGGTGCCGGGCTCGGGGTTGTCCGGCTGCGGGTCGGCGCCGACGGTGGGCAGGTAGCCCGGCGCCTCGCGGGCCGCGGCCTGGTCCTCGAAGTCCGCGGCGATGTCCAGGATCCGGGCGTCGTCCCAGCGGGTGCCGATGAACGAGACGCCGACGGGCAGCGTCTCCCGCGGACCGGCGAAGCCCGCCGGGACGGTGACGTTCGGGTAGCCGGCCACCGCCGCGGGGCCCGAGGTGCTGTAGACGAAGGCGTCGGCCTCGCCGTCCAGGTACTCGTAGCGGGTCTGCCAGGCCGGGGTGTTGGTCAGCCCGACGATCGCGGCGAGGTCGTCCTCCGGGCCGGCGCCCTGGGCCAGCACCTCGTCGATCGAGGCGCGGGCCAGCGTCCGGATCCGGTCGCGGGTCTCCCGGATCGCCGGGTCCTCCGCCGGCACGGTGGCCGCCTGCGCCTGCTCGAACAGCTCCTGACCGAAGTAGGCCAGCTCCACCGGGTCCTGCTCGTTGAAGGCGATCAGGCCGGCCAGGTCGGTCGGGTGGTCGCCGGGGGTGGCGGCCAGGTAGGCGTTCAGGTCGCGCTTGAACTCCGCCAGCAGCGCCGGGGTCTCCCCGGCGCCGACCTCCTCCAGATAGGGCAACGTCACCGGCACCGCGGTCGCGCCGGCGGCCTCCAGCTGCTTCACCGCCGCGGCGAACACCGCCTCGGTCTGGTCGTCGACCGCGGCGGACTCCTCGGGCGACAGCGTCCAGACCCCGATCCGGGCGCCCTCGAGGGCGTCGAGCTCGAGGTCGGCGAAGTCGGTGGTCAGGTCGGCGGGGATCTCCGCGGTCGCGGCGTCCTCGTCGTCGGTGCCGGCGAGCACCTCCAGGGTCAGCGCGGCGTCGATCGCGTGCCGGGCCATCGGGCCGGCGGTGTCCTGCTCGGCGGAGATCGGCACGATGCCGGTACGGCTGACCAGGCCCAGCGTGGGCTTCACGCCGACCACGCCGTTGGCGCCGGCCGGGCAGACGATCGAGCCGTCGGTCTCGGTGCCGATCGCCACCTGGGCCAGCGAGGCGGCCACACCCACCGCCGACCCCGACGAGGAGCCGCAGGGGTTGCGGTCGAGCACGTAGGGGTTGGCGGTCTGCCCGCCGACCCCGCTCCAGCCGCTGGTGGACGCCGCACCGCGGAAGTTGGCCCACTCGGACAGGTTCGCCTTGCCCAGCACGATCGCGCCGGCGTCCCGGAGCCGCTGGGTGATCACGGCGTCGTCCGGCTCGCTGTCCAGCAGCGCGCGGGAGCCGGCGGTGGTCGGCAGCTGCTCGGTGTCCACGTTGTCCTTGAGCAGCACCGGGATGCCCTCCAGCGGTCCCCGCGTCTGGTGACGCTTGCGCGTCTTGTCGCTCGCCGCCGCGTCGGCCAGTGCCTCGGGGTTGACGCTGAGCACCGCACCGAGGTCGTCGTTCAGGTCGTCGATCCGGTCGAGGTAGGCCTGGGTCAGCTGCACCGAGGTCAGGCTGCGCTGGTCCATCCGCTCCTGCAGCTCGGGGATGGTGAGCGCGTCCAGGTCCAGCCCGCGCAGCGGCAGCGTGCCGGAGCCGGCGCCGTCCGGGCGGCCTCGTTCGGCGCCGGCCTGGTCGGCCGGGGCGGCGGCGACGGTGCTGGCCGGGACCAGGAGGGCGGCGGCGAGGGCGGCGGTCACCGCGGCCCTCCGGCGCAGGGGGTGGACGGCGACGCGCATGGGCTCCTCCGAGCACTGGTGGGGCTGCGGTGCAAGCACGCTAGGCCCGGCGCTCAGCGGGCGCTCGGTGAGCGCACAGCGGCGCGCGCGTCGCGCCCGACGCGCCGCGCGCCGTGACGGAGGGGCATGGTGGAGGGGTGCTCGACAGCGACTTCGGCCCCGATCTCATGGCCCTGCTCAGCCGCGAGGTGCTCCGCGAGCGCGCGGCTGCGCTCATCGCCGAGGCGTGCGCCTGGGCGGTGGGGCTCTCCGACCACCCGCACCACACCCGGCTGCGCGGCCGGGTGGTGGCCACCGGGCTGACCATCGGCGCCCGGGCGGCGACCGGGCAGCCGCTCAGCGGCGAGGAGGACGGCCGGCTCGAGCTCGGGGACGCCCGCCCTGGCAGCTTCCAGGACGCGCTCAACACGGTGACCGCCGAGGGCACCCTCTACGCCGAGCGGTTCGACCGGGAGGTGATCGACCCCTTCGTCCGGGACACCTGCGTGCGCGCCGCCGAACGGGCCCGGCAGACCCGCCCGCGCGACTGGGCCGAGCTGCTCGACGAGCTGGGGGAGGACGGCGCCGACCTGGTCGAGGTGGTGCGCGTGGGGGAGTGGGAGGCCCCGCTGCGGATCGACGCCGAGCACCTCGTCCTCGCCGCCCTGGGCGGCGCCCCGCTGGTCGAGGTGGAGGCCGAGGGGTTGCCGCTGTCGCTGGTCCGGGCGGCGGAGGCGGTGACCCGGGCGGCCGCGCCACCCGCCGTCCCGGAGACCGGACCGGGCGTCGACGAGCTGGCCGGGGCGCTGTTCCTCGCCGAGGCCGCCATCGGGGCCGCCGGGCTGCCCCGCCCGGTGCCGGTGGCCGCCGCGGACCGGCTGCTGGACGTGCTGCTGGCCGAGGGACTCCTGCCCGAGGAGGTGCCCGCGCTCCTCCCGCACCTGCCGGTGGAGCCGGGCACCGCCGCCGAGGTGCGGGCCACCATCGCCGCCCTGGGCCTGTGACTCAGCGCGCGGGCAGCCGGACGACGTCGGCGTCCACCCCGTGCTCGTGCAGCCGCTGCGGCGCCGGGCTGTCGTAGACCACCAGCAGCCGCGGCCCGGCCGGGTCGTCGTCCAGCAGGCCGATGCCCTCGGCGTGGTCGGTGCCCAGCCCGAACGGCAGGTCGACCTCGCGGGTCAGCAGGTCACCGCGCACCACCTGCGGGGTGTCGGCGCCCAGTGCGTCGTGCCAGCGGAACACGTGCACCGGGCCGTCCAGGTCCATCGTGGGCCCGGCCAGCACCAGCAGGTCCTCGCCGTGCGGGCACAGGTCGCGCACGCCGAGCCCGGCCAGGTCCAGCACGTGCTTGCGGTACGGGCGACCGTCGTCGAACGTGCCCAGCACCAGCCGGCCCGGGTCGGCCGGGTCGACGGCGGGCCGGAGCTCCAGCACCACCGCCCAGCCGCGCAGCACCGGGCCGCGCAGGCCGAGGTACACCCGCTCGCCGGCCACCGCGATGCCCTCGACGTCCAGGCCGTTGTCCTTGCCGGGGATCGGCAGGAACGGCGCCAGGTGCGCGTCGTCGGCCAGCAGGTCGCGCAGGTCCGGGCCGTGCGTGCCGAACACCGCGGCGCGCTGCGGGACGCCGTCGACGGTCAGCTCGCGCACCGGGGTGGGCAGCCCGTCGACCTCGGTGACCGGCAGACGCACCAGCACCTGCCGGTTGACCTGGCCGGTGACCCGGGCCAGCCGGCGCAGCGCCTTCTCGCCGTCGTGCTTGTCCTTGATCCGTCTGCGCCGCAGGCTGTGCGACCCGACCGCCCACAGGAAGTGCCCGTCGCGGGCCAGGCCCTCGATGTCGGCCTCCTCCGCCGCGTCGCCGGGGAGGTCGACCAGCTCGGCCAGCCGGAACGTCGTCTCCTCGCCGTACCGGGTGGGGTGCTGCGGGTCGTCGGCGACCAGCCGCTCGATCGTCGCCGTCTCGTCGCCGGCCACCCACAGCACCGGGCCGTCACTGCGGACGGCGGAGAGGTTGGTGTGCGTCTCGGCCTCGCGGGACGCCGAGCCGAAGGACAGCCGCACGGTGCGCTCGATGGTCACCTGCCCACCCTGGCACGGGAGCCGCCGGTGATCCGGTCCGCCTCGTCGGCCCGCCGACGCGAGATCTCCGGTTCGTCGTCCCGCTGCTGGGCACGGAGGCCCCGGACACCGGACCGGACGAGGGAGAGCAGCGGGATGACGGAGCAGGCAGCGGGCAGCGTGCTGGTGACCGGGGCCGGCGGGGTGATCGGCGCCGCGGCGGCGGCCGAGTACGGGCGCCGTCCCGGTTGGCGGGTGCGGGGGGTCAGCCGCCGCCGGCCCGGGGACTTGGCCGGTGAGCACCTGGCGGTCGACCTGCGCGACGCCGACGCCGCCCGCGACGGGCTGGCGGCCGCCGCCGACACGACGCACCTGGTGTTCGGTGCCTACGCCGAGCGACCCACCGCCGCCGAGCTGTCGGAGGTCAACGTCGGCATGCTGCGGCACACCCTCGACGGGCTGGCCGCCGCCGGCGCGCCGCTGGAGCACGTGACCCTCTACCAGGGCGGCAAGGCCTACGGCGCGCACATGGGGTTCTTCAACACCCCGGCCAAGGAGAGCGACCCGCGGATCGTCCAGCCGAACTTCTACTACGACCAGGAGGATCTGCTCCGCGAGGTCGCCGCGCAGCGCGGCTTCCGGCTGACCGTGCTGCGGCCGGAGGGGGTGATCGGCTACGCCGTCGGCAACCCGATGAACCTGCTGATGGTCATCGCCGTCTACGCCGCGATCAGCCGCGAGCTCGGCCAGCCGCTGCGTTTCCCCGGCAGCCTGGCCGCCTACGACGCGCTCTACCAGGTCACCGACGCCGAGCTGCTGGCTCGCGCCACCGTGTGGGCCGGGGGCGAGCCGGCCGCCGACGGCGAGGTCTACAACGTGACCAACGGCGACCAGCTGCGCTGGCGGCACCTGTTCCCGGCGTTCGCCCGGGCGTTCGGCATGGAGCCCGCCGAACCGCAGCCGGTGCCGCTGGCCGAGGCGATGGCCGGCCGGCGCGACGTCTGGGAGCGGCTGGCCGCCCGGCACGACCTGGTGCGCACGCCGTACGAGGACCTGGTCGGCTGGGAGTTCGGCGAGTTCATCTTCACCTCCGGCTTCGACAACGTGAGCTCCACGATCAAGCTGCGCCAGGCCGGCTTCGCCGACTGCCTGGACACCGAGGCCCGCTTCCTGGAGCTGTTCGAGCAGCTGGCCGCCCGCCGGGTCATCCCGCCGCTGCGGTGAGCGCCGGGCCTCCGGCTCAGTCGCGGTCGGCGCGGCGCCGGTCCCGGCGGGCGCGCCAGACGGCCGCGGTGGTCGCCACCACGGACAACGTCCCGTAGCCCCAGACGTCCTCGACCGGGCCGGCGGTCACGCCGGCAGCTGCCGACCGGACGGCGAAGTAACCGGCGACGATCGCCGGGAGGAGGAACTGCCAGCGGCGGGCCGGGCCGGCCCACGCCGGTTCGGGGACGTCGGCCAGCACGTCCCGGAAGGCACCGGCGCGCCGCAGGCCGGTCACGGCCGGTACGTGCACGGTGCCGGGCGGGGACAGGTCCGGGGACAGCAGAGCGAGCGGTCCAGGGGGCAGGTCCAGCAGCGCGGTGAGCTCGGGCAGCAGCACCACCGGGTCGGGCGCCGTCCGCCGCAGCAGGGCGCGCAACCCCACCTCGCGGTCGGGCCTTCCGGTGAGCTCGGCGATCAGGTGCGCGTCGCCCGGCTCGTCGTGCTCCGTCGCGGTCCAGGTGTGGCCGGCCACGGGGGAGCCGCGGTGGCACACCACCAGACCGGCTGCCGGCTCCGGGACCTCCCCCTCGTCGAGCTCGCGGTCGTCGTCGGGATCCGCCCACAGCACCACCCCGACCGGTCCAGCCGCCGTCTCGCTGACCACGGCGGCGACCGCGACCATTGCCGGCAGGTCGCCGAGGACGAGCACGTCGTCGCCGTTCCACGGCACCAGCCACCCCTGCTGGCCCGCGAGCCGGAGGGCTGCGGACGCGGCGGGCCGGGCGACGGCGGCCAGCAGCACCGCGCGCCCGGACGGCGGGGGGACGAGCGCGCCGCCGTCCGTCGGGTGCAGGTCGGGGAGCTCGCTGGCCACCGGTGCATGCTGCTGCCTCGGATCGGTCGGTCGACGGCGACGCGCGGGCGCCGCAGCCCGTTGCCGTCGGATCCGACGGCGAGGCCACCCCGTACGGTCGGCGCCGTGGCTGACGACGACCTCACCCAGTTCACCCGCGCCGGCGCCGAGCGGCTGCGGGCCGCCGCGGCCGAGCTCGCCGCGGCGGTGACCGCGCACGCCGAGGCGGTCGCGTCGGTGACCGGCGAGGCCGGGATGCCCGAGGTGTTCGCCGCCAGCGACCGGCTGCTGCCGGCGGTGCTCGGCTACGCCGACGCGCAGTTCGACCTCACCGGCAACGACTTCCCCTTCGGCGTGCTGCACAGCTACGCCGAGGACGACGAGACCGACGACGAGGAGGCGGTGCCGGAGGGCGCCGCGGACCCCGGCGAGGACGACGCACCCGGTGCGGCCACGGAGGTCGCCGTGCTGCAGCGCCACGACCTGCTGGTCACCGACGCGGCGGCGGTGCTGGCCGCGGGCCGCCGGGCTCTGTCCCGCACCGCCCCGGACGGCGACGATGCGGTCGTCGGCGATGAGGCAGACCTGGGCCGGGCCCTGGCCCAGCTGGCCGCCGCCGACGGCTGGGACTCCCTCGGCGACCTGCCCGGTCTGCGGTCGACCGGCCGGTCGGTCCTGGTGGTCGGGCGCGCGGCGCCGGCCGGTGCCGCCGAGGACGAGCGCGCGGACCTGGTCGAGGACGAGGCGGGCGAACTGCTCTTTTCCCAGCACGACGTGTTCCCCGGGTGACCTCTGCGGGGTAGGGCGGCGGCATGCCCACCTACCGAGTCAACGACGCCGCCGTCACCCAGGCCGAGAAGCTGATCGACGCCGGCGAGTACGACGACACCACCGAGTGGTCCGAGGCGGCGCCGTCCACCGCCGAGCAGAACGACGACCGCGAACGCGAGGGCCAGGAGGGCTACGGCGAGTGGCACCTGGCCGTCGACCAGGACAAGGGCGAGGGCACCAAGGGCCGGTACCGGTTCCCCTACGGCGACTTCTCGAAGGTCAACCGGGCGGCGCTGATCCACGCCAAGCAGCGGGCCAGCCAGAACGACCACCCGGAGATCGAGCAGGCCGCCGACGAGCTGCTGCAGCGGCTGGACGCCAAGCGGTCCTGACTCAGTCGGGCAGCATGCTGCCGGTCTCCAGGTAGCGGGTGTGCCAGCTGAGCGCCTCGGTGAGCAGGTGCGGGGTGTGCCGGCCGTGGCCGTCGCGCTCGGCCCGCTCGTAGTAGTCGGTCAGCAGGGGCCGGTAGTCCGGATGGGCGCACTTCTCGATCACCAGCTGGGCCCGCCGCCGCGGCGGCAGGCCGCGCAGGTCGGCCAGCCCGTGCTCGGTGACGACCACGGACACGTCGTGCTCGGTGTGGTCGACGTGGGACACCATCGGCACGATTGCCGAGATCGCCCCGCCCTTGGCCGTCGACGGGCTGAGGAAGAAGGAGACGTAGGCGTTGCGGGCGAAGTCACTCGACCCCCCGATCCCGTTCTGGATCCGGCTGCCCATCAGGTGCGTGGAGTTGACGTTGCCGTACAGGTCGGCCTCGATCATCCCGTTCATCGCCAGCACGCCCAGCCGCCGCACGATCTCCGGGTGGTTGCTGATCTCCTGGGGCCGCAGCAGGATCCGGTCGCGGAACTCCTCGATCTGCGACTCGAACCCGGCGATCGCCCCGGGGCTGAGCGAGAAGGCGGTGGCCGAGGCGGAGACCAGCGTGCCCGAGCGCAGCAGGTCGAGCATGCCGTCCTGCACCACCTCGGTGTAGGCGGTCAGCTGCTCGAACCGGGACTCCTGCAGCCCGGACAGCACGGCGTTGGCCACGTTGCCGACGCCGGACTGCAGCGGCAGCAGCTCGACCGGCAGCCGGCCGCGGGTGACCTGGTGCTCCAGGTACTCGATCAGGTGCCCGGCGATGGACCGGGCGACCTCGTCCGGCTCGCTGAACGGGGTGTTGCGGTCCGGGGCATGGGTCTCCACGACGGCGACGACCTTGTCCGGGTCGACCCGCAGGTGGGGCACGCCGATCCGGTCGTGCGGGCGGGTGAGCTGCACCGGCCGGCGGTTCGGCGGCAGCGCCGTCCCGTAGTAGACGTCGTGCATGCCGTCCAGCCCGGCCGGCTGCCAGCTGTTGACCTCCAGCACCACCCGCTCGGCGAGGTCCAGCCAGGTCTTGTTGTTCCCGACCGAGGACGACGGGATGAGCTGGCCGTCCTCGGTGATCCCGCTGACCTCGACGACGGCGACGTCCAGCGGGCCGAGGAACCCCTCCCAGGCCAGCTGGGCGACGTGGGAAAGGTGGACGTCGACGTAGTCGATGTCGCCGGCGTTGATCTTCTGCCGGGCGACCGGGTCGGACTGGTAGGGCAGTCGCAGCCCGATGCCGTCGGCGGCGGCGAGCGCGCCGTCCAGCTCGGGAGCGGTGGAGGCCCCGGTCCAGAGGTCGATCCGGAACGGGTCCCCGGCGGCGTGCGCGGCGGCGATCCGCTCGGCGAGCAGCGGGGGAACCGCCTTGGGGTGCCCTGCGCCGGTGAACCCGCTCATGCCGACGGTGTCACCGGGCCGGATCAGCGCGGCCGCCTCGGCGGCCGGCACCACCTTGCGGGCCAGTGCGGCGTTGCGGATCCGCGCGGTGCTCATCGTCCTCCGACCTCGTCGTGGCGGGCCGATCCGGCCCACCCGCCCGACGCTAGCCGCGGGACCATCGTCCTGCCCGAGGGGGCCGGACGACCCGGCTGCGGGTCCGGTGACACCGGACCCGCAGCCGTCTCACCGTCCAGGGCTCAGGCGGTGCGGGGCTCAGGAGGTGCGGGGCGAGTCGGAGCGCGCCCCGAGCTCGGCCACCGGGCCGCTCACCTTCCGCAAGCCCTTGACCGTGGCGAACGACGTCTCGTAGCCGACCGTCGCCTGCGGGTCCAGCCGCGGGTCGACGGCCAGCCCCTTGTCGCCGTTGCTGCGGATGAACCAGAAGTCGGCCTGCACCCGCTCCGGCGTCACGTCCAGGACGACGTAGCCGTGGCCGATGCCCTCCAGGTAGCGCACCCAGGGATTGGTGGCCTGGAAGGCGGCGGTGGTCGCGGTGGCGGCGGCCGCGGAGCCGACGGCCTCCTTGAACCCGTTGCTGGTCACCGACGGGCAGACGAACTCCACGCCGACCGAGTTGCCGTCGGCGGGGTAGGCGGCGAAGTCCGTGGGCAGGTCGTTGGCCCACGAGGAGTGGATGTCACCGGTGAGCACCACCGGGTCGGTGCCGCCAGCGGCCATGGCGTCCAGCACGGTGCGCTGGTCGGCCTGGTAGCCGTCCCACTGGTCGGTGTTGAACACCGAGCCGGGCACCGTGCCCGGCCGTGGGACGGCGAACACCCGGGCGAACACCGTCTGGTTGCCGACCAGGTGCCAGTCGGTCTGCCCGGAGCTGATGCCCTTCGTCAGCCAGTCCATCTGCGGCGGCTCGGGCAGGTGCCGGCGGGTGTCGGTCAGCGCCGGGTTGAGCTCGCCGTCCACGGTGCCCGGCACCTGCTCGCTGCGGTTCTGCCGGGTCTCGATCACCGACAGCTCGGCCAGGTCGCCGAAGCCGAACCGGCGGAAGAACTGCCGGCCCTTGCTCGGCCGCGGCTGCCACATCGCCGGCTCGCGGATCGGCATCCACTCCAGGTAGGCCTGGAACGCCTTCGCCCGGCGGAACAGGAAGTCGCCCTCGGGCCGCACGCCGTCCGGCTTGCCCGGCTCGGTGTAGGCGGTGTCCGGGTCGTCGTCCCGCTCGTGGTTCTCCGCGCCGGTGTCGTAGGCGTCGTTGGTGATCTCGTGGTCGTCGAAGATCACGATCCACGGGTGCTGCTGGTGCGCCCGCTGCAGGTCCGGGTCGGTCTTGTACAGGGCGTGCCGGATCCGGTAGTCCTCCAGCGACACCATCTCCACGGCCGGCTCGTGGTCGCGGATGCCGATCAGCGCGTTCGGGCCGTACCGGTCACCGGAGCCGGCGACGCCGGCCACCCGCGGGGAGTTGCCGTACTCGTAGAGGTAGTCGCCCAGGTGCAGCACGAAGTCGAGGTCGTCGCGCGCGGCGATGCCGCGGTAGGCGGTGAAGTAGCCGCCGGTGTAGTTGCTGCAGGACACGAAGGCCATCCGCAGCGCGTGGGTCTGCCCCGGCTCGTCCGGCGCGGTCTGGGTGCGGCCGACCGGGGAGGTCTGGCCGGCACAGGTGAAGCGGTAGAAGTAGCGCGTGTAGGGGGTCAGCCGGTTCACCACGACCTTGACGGTGTGGTCACGGCTGACGTCGGCGACGACGTTCCCGCTGCGCACGATCCGGGTGAACGCCTCGTCGGCGGCGACCTCCCAGCGCACCGGCACGGCCGGCCCGCGGCGGCTGCCGGGCAGCGACTCCGGGCTGGGCGTCACCCGGGTCCAGAGCAGCAGCTCGGTGGCCGTGGGGTCGCCGCTGGCGACGCCGAAGCCGAAGACGCCGGAGCGGGCGGTCTCGGCGACGGTGGCGCGGGCGGCCTCGGCGGTGAGCCCACCGAAGGTCAGGGCGGCGGCCGTGACGGCCCCGCCCTTCAGCACGGTGCGGCGGGACAGGGGTGCATCAAGCGGCATGGGGGCACTGTGGTTGCGCTGGGCGACGACTGGGCGGTGCGGACGTGAACGGCCGGCGTCCCACGCTCGGCCGTTTCCCCTGCCGGCTGCGTCACGGCAACCGTGCCGTTTCCGCTCTCCGGGTCGCGGGCAGGTGCAGAGGGCAGGCGAGCCGTGCCGGACCGCCCGAGCGCCCACTGGCGACCAGGACCGTCGAGCGCCGCCGTCCGGCACCGACCCGCGACACGGACGACGACGGGAGACCCCATGGCCATCGCCACGATCAACCCCACCACCGGGGAGACGCTGAAGACCTACGACCCGCTCTCCGACGACGCGTTGGAGGAGAAGATCGGTCGGGCCGCCACCGCCTACCGCAGCTACCGGCTCACCTCGGTGGAGGACCGGGTGCGCTGGCTGCGCGCGGCGGCCGACGCGCTGGACGCCGACACCGACGGCGTCGCCGAGCTGATGACCACCGAGATGGGCAAGACGCTGTCCTCGGCGAAGGCCGAGGTCGGCAAGTGCGCCAAGGCGCTGCGGTACTACGCCGAGCACGGGCCGGCGATGCTCGAGCCGCAGCAGCTGGACTCCGACGCCGTCGGTGCCCGGCAGGCGTACGTGACGTACCAGCCCCTCGGCGTGGTGCTGGCGGTCATGCCGTGGAACTTCCCGCTCTGGCAGGCGATGCGGTTCGCCGCACCGGCGCTGATGGCCGGCAACGTCGGCCTGCTCAAGCACGCCAGCAACGTGCCGCAGACCGCGCTGTACCTGGAAGAGCTGTTCCGCAAGGCCGGCTTCCCCGACGACGTCTTCCAGACCCTGCTGATCGGGTCCGGGACGATCGAGCGGGTCATCCGCGACGACCGGGTGGTCGCCGCGACGCTGACCGGCAGCGCGCCGGCCGGCCAGTCGGTCGCCTCGATCGCCGGGGACGCGCTCAAGCCCACCGTGCTGGAGCTCGGTGGCTCCGACCCGTTCATCGTGATGCCCTCGGCCGACCTGGAGGCTGCGGCCGGGGTCGCGGTCACCTCCCGCAACCAGAACAACGGGCAGAGCTGCATCTCGGCCAAGCGGTTCTTCGTGCACCGGGACGTCGCCGAGGAGTTCACCCGGATCTTCGCCGAGAAGATCGCTGCGCTCACCGTCGGTGACCCGATGGACCCTGACACCGAGGTCGGTCCGCTGGCGATGGAGTCGGGCCTGCAGGACGTGCACGACTACGTCGAGGACGCCCGCGCCAAGGGCGCCACCGTCGTGGTCGGCGGGCAGCGGGTCGACCGGCCGGGCTGGTTCTACGAGCCGACCCTGCTCACCGGGATCACCCCGGAGATGGACCTGTACGCCGAGGAGGTGTTCGGGCCGGTCGCGGCGCTGTGGACCGTCGACTCCCTGGACGAGGCGATCGAGATCGCCAACAGCCACCCCTACGGCCTGGGCTCCAACCTGTGGAGCGAGGACGAGGGGGAGCGGGCGCAGTTCGTCCGGGACATCGAGTCGGGGATGGCCTTCATCAACGGCATGACCACCAGCTACCCCCAGCTGCCCTTCGGCGGCGTGAAGCAGAGCGGCTACGGCCGGGAGCTCACCGAGCTGGGCATGCGCGAGTTCATGAACGCCAAGACCGTCTGGGTCGGGGCACCCAGCAGCGAGCAGCGGGCCGGGGACTCGGCGGGCTCGGCGAACGAGTGACCGGTGGCGGGGCGGGGACGACGTCCCCGCCCCGCCGCGTCACGCCGGTCGCAGCGGCGGGCCGACGCCGGCGACCGCGGTGCGCAGGCACTCGGGCAGGTCGGTCGCCGTGCCGGCGACCCCGGGCCCGCCGGCGGTGACCCAGGCGACCAGGCCGGCGGTCCGCTCGGGGGTCTGCACCTCCGACACCCAGACCGCCGGGCCCGGCCGGCCGGTGCCGGGGGAGCGGTGGGACAGCGCGGCCAGCGCCGCCCGGTCGCAGCGGCCCAGGCAGCCGGCGGTCACCAGCACCGCGCCGGTGGTGTGCCGCACGGCCTCGGCCACCTGCTCCACGCCGTCCGCCGTGCCGGCCAGCCGCCGCAGCGCCGCGCAGCGGTGCCCCACGCACAGCGCGACCATCGGCCCGCCGGCATCCCCGCCCGGCACCGGGCGGCGCCTCACGGCAGCAGGCCCCGCTCGGCCGCCTTGCGCAGCTTCTGCGGCACCAGCCGGACGACGCCGTCCACGGTCACCGGCACCAGGGGCACCGGCGTCGCCTTCCACTGCGACCGGCGGGAGCGGGTGTTGGACCGGGACGTCCTCCGCTTCGGGACGGCCATCGGTCAGCCCCGCTTCCGGGCGCCGTAACGCTGGTTGAAGCGCTCCACGCGGCCCGCGGTGTCCAGCACCCGCTGGTTGCCGGTCCAGAACGGGTGCGACGCCGCGCTGATCTCCACGTTGACCACCGGGAGCGTCTCGCCGTCCAGGTCGATCGTCTGGTCGGTGCTGATGGTGGAGCGGGTGCGGTAGGTCGCGCCGCTGGAGGTGTCGCGGAACACCACGGTGCGGTACTCGGGGTGGATGCCGGCTCTCATCGGGAACGGTCCTCTCGGTCGGTGGTGCTGGTGTGCAGGTCTGCCTCGTCCGCGGGGCCGGCGGCCTCGCAGGGGTCCTCGTGCCACTGGCCGAACGGGTCGGGCAGCGTGCGCCAGACGTCCTCGCCGGCGGCCAGCTCCTCGTCGGTCAGCAGGGCGGCCGACAGGGCGGCGGTGATCAGCTCGGCCGGCTGCCGGTGGGTGAGCACGACGATCTCGACGTCCCGGTCCCCGTGGAGGGGGTCCCAGCGCAGCGCGGCGGCGGCGGAGCGCTCCGGGTCGACCTGGCTCCACAGCTCGGCGTCGTCGCCCAGGGTGGCCAGCCACGGGCCGGCGTCGCCGATCCGCAGGCCACCGCCGGCGGACTCCAGCCAGATGGCCCGGTCGGGCTGGCTGGCCAGCCAGAGCCGGCCGCGGCTGCAGACCACGCCGCTCATCAGGACGTCGATCGCCTCGTGCAGCCGCTCGGGGGAGAAGGGCCGCGTGGCGGAGAAGTGCACCAGCTGAACGTCGGCGACGGCGTCCAGCGGCGGCTGGCCGGCGAGCAGGGCGTCGTGCGGGGTGGGCATCCGGCCGCGCGTGGCGGTGGACGGCAGCGTGGCCAGCAGCTCGTCGGGGTGGGTGGCGCCCAGCCGGCCCCGCGGCGCGCCGGGCAGCAGGCGGTCGAGCACGGCGGTGAGCCGGACCGCGGCCCATCCGTCGTCCGGTTCACCGGCGAGCAGCACGGCGTCGGCGGCGGTGACCTGGCCGACGGCGACCTGGGCCAGCGTCCGCTCGTCGTCCACCGTCGCCGCGAGGCCGTGGTCGGCCATCGTCTCGTCGCCGGTGGCGGCGTCGAACCAGCGGGCGGCGTCGACGGCGACGAGCACCCCGGCCACCTCGATCCAGTCGCCGGCGGTCTCCTGGGCGTCCTCCTCGGCGTCCTCGTCGAGGACGACCTCCTCCAGCGCCCAGCACAGGTGCTCGGGCTCCAGCGCGGGGTCCAGCTGCAGCACGATCCGGTCGACGTCGTCCCGGCGGGCCAGGGTGCGCAGCAGCGGCAGCAGGTCGAGACGGAGCGTGCAGGACAGGCAGCCGTGGGCGAGCTCGATCGCGGCGGTGGACTCGACGACCCCGTCGCCGCGCCGCTCGCGGGCGGTGCGGACGACGACGCCCTGACCGAGGCCACGGACGTCGTGGTGCACCACGACGGTGCCGGGCCGGTCGAGCAGGGGGGTGGCGGCCTGCGCGGTCAGGTCCCGGTCCAGGCCGCTGACGAGCACCAGGGGGGTGCGGCGGGAGGTCATGACCCCACCCTAGCTGCACACGGGAATCATGTTCATCTACTGTCTGTGCTGCTCCCGCCCACCGACTCCTGGAGGCGCACCACGATGGCCACCTACTGCGAGGTGACCGGACGCACGCCGAGCTTCGGCAAGTCCGTGAGCCACTCGCACCGCCGCACCAACCGCCGCTTCGACCCGAACCTGCAGTCCAAGCGCTTCTTCCTGGCCAGCGAGAACCGGTGGATCCGGCTCACCGTCTCGACCAGGGGGATCAAGACCATCGACGTCCAGGGCATCGAGGCCGTCGTCGCGCGCATCCGGGCCACCGACCCCGACGCGCGCCGTCGGCTGGGTGCCGGGCGGGGCAACGGCTGATGGCCAAGGGCAACGACATCCGGCCGATCATCAAGCTCAAGTCGACCGCCGGCACGGGCTACACGTACGTCACCCGGAAGAACCGGCGCAACGACCCCGACCGGCTCGTGCTGAAGAAGTACGACCCGAAGATCCGCAAGCACGTCGACTTCCGCGAGGAGCGCTGAGATGGCCAAGACCTCCAAGATCATGAAGGACCGGCAGCGGCGCGAGGTCGTCGCCCGGTACGCCGAGCGCCGCGCGGCCCTCAAGGAGCAGGCGCGCACCGCTGCCACGCCGGATGACCGGGCCGCCGCGCAGACCGCGCTGCAGCGCCTGCCGCGCGACTCCAGCCCCACCCGGCTGCGCAACCGGGACGTCGAGGACGGCCGGCCCCGCGGGCACCTGCGGAAGTTCGGCATCTCCCGCGTCCGGTTCCGGCAGATGGCGCACAACGGCGAGCTGCCCGGCATCACGAAGAGCTCCTGGTGAGCCCCGCACCGCGCCCGCCGCGGCCCCGCAAGAAGCGCAAGCTGGACGGTCCGGTCGACTGGAAGGACGTGCAGCAGCTGCGCACCTTCATCTCCGACCGCGGCAAGATCCGCGCCCGCCGGGTCACCGGGCTGACCCCGAAGCAGCACCGGCAGGTGGCCGGGGCGATCAAGAACGCCCGCGAGATGGCCCTGCTCCCGTACCCGTCGAAGGGCCGCTGAGCACCACGCTGCCGCTGAGCCCGGCGTTGCCGCCGAGCCCCGTGTTGCCGCCGAGCCCGTCATCGGCGCCCGAGCGCCCGCCGCGCACGGATCTGCGCCCGCTGCTCCGCCCGACCCCTGATCGAGGAGACCCCATGTCCGACTGCTGCTCGCCGAGTGGCTGCAACGCACCGGCCACCGCCACCGGACAGCCCGTCGCGCTGCCCGTCGGCGTGCCCGACCGGCGCAACCGCGCCGAGCGTCGCCGGGACGCCCGGCAGTCCAAGCGCTGACCGCCGCCCGCGCCACCGATCCACCTCCACCGCACCGACCCCTGAGAGAAGGCACCACCATGTCCTCGTCCCGGTCCCGCCCACTGGCCGCGCTCGCCGCCGGTGCGCTGGCGCTCACGCTGTCCGCCTGCGGGCTCTCCGACGGCAGCGACGACGCGGCGTCGGCGGGGGAGCAGGTGCTCCGGGTCGCGCTGGGCGACCCGGAGGCGTCGCTGTCGGTGCAGGACTACACGACCTCGTCCTTCACCGTGCTCGACCAGGTCTTCGAGCCGCTGGTCCGGTACACCGCCGACGGGACCTTCGCCCCGGCGCTGGCCGAGTCCTACGAGATCAGCGACGACGGCCTGACCATGACCTTCCGGCTGCGGCCGGGCGTCACCTTCACCGACGGGACGCCGTTCGACGCCGAGACCGCCCGCACCGACCTGCTGCGCTGGGTCGAGGACCCGGACAACAGCTTCCTCGGCCTGACCGGGGTGACCGAGTCGATCGAGGCGACCGACGAGGCGACGATCACCTGGCGGCTGAGCCAGCCGTACTACTCCGCGCTCAACGAGCTGGCCCTCACCCGCCCGGTGCGGTTCACCAGCCCGGCTGCCGCGGGCGAACCGGTGGGCACCGGCCCGTACCGGGTCGAGTCGCTGGACGAGCAGCAGGTCGTGCTCGTGCGCAACGACGACTGGTGGGGCGGCACCCCCACGCTGGACCGGGTCGAGTTCGCCGTCATCCCGGACGCCACCGCCCGGGTGGCCGCGCTGCAGGCCGGTGAGGTGGACGTGATCGGCGGGGAGTACACCGCCCCGCTCGCGCTGGAGGAGGCCGCGGCGCTGGAGTCGACCGAGGGGGTGGAGGTGCTCACCACCGAGTCCACGACCAACCTGCTGCTCACCGTCAACGCCGACACCGGCAACCCGGCGCTCGCCGACCCCGCGGTCCGACGGGCGATGGACCTGGCGGTGGACCGGCCGGGCATCGCCGAGGGCCTGTTCGAGGGCCGGGCCACCGCCGCCACGACCGTCTTCCCGGCCAACGTGCCCTACGGGCCGGACCCGGAGCCGGCCACCGCCGCCGACCCGGCCGCCGCCGGGGAGCTGCTGGAGCAGGCCGGCTGGACCGGCGACGGGGTGCGCAGCAAGGACGGCGTCCCGCTGCAGCTGGACCTCGTCCTGGATCCCGGGCTGCTGCCGCAGGCCACCTCGCTGAGCCAGGCCGTCGCCGACCAGCTGGGCGAGGTGGGCATCGGGGTGACCATCACGCCGCTGGACAGCACCGCCTACGGCACCACCGTCTCCGCCCGGGACTTCGACCTGCGCTTCTACTCCACCTACGGGGCGCCCTACGACCCGTACAGCACGCTGACGGCCAACTTCCGCAGCGTGCAGGAGGGGCACCTGTTCGCCTCACCCGAGCTCGACGCGCAGATCCCGGTGGCGCTGGCGGCGCCGGACGAGGACAGCCGGCAGGCCGCCTTCGACGCGATCTGGACGACGCTGGCGGAGCAGACCGCAGCGGTGCCGCTGGTGCAGCTGCCCCGCCAGTGGGCGGTCCGCGACACCGTCGAGGGGTTCGAGCTCGGTGCGACCGAGTACGACCTGCCGCTGAGCGACGTCACCGTCACCGGCTGACCGGTGGGCAGCTCCTGGGTCGCGGCGGCCGGCCGGGTGGCCGGTCGCCGCGCCGGGGAGGGCGCCGCGGTGCTGCTCGTGGCCTCGCTGCTGACCTTCGGGCTGCTGACCCTGGCCGCCGGGGACGCGGCCACCGCGATCGTGTTCGCCCGCGACGGGGTGGTCACCGCCGAGGCGGTGGCCCGGGTGCGGGCCGAGCTCGGCCTGGACCAGCCGGTGCCGGTGCGGTACCTGCACGGGCTCGGCGGGCTGTTCACGGGTGAACTCGGTGCCTCGGCGCGCACCGGCCGGGACGTCGCCGGCGAGGTGGGCGCCCGGCTCGGGCCGACGGTCACCCTGGCCACGGCCGGCGCGGTCGTCGCCGTGGTGCTCGGCCTGACCACCGGCGCCCTGGCCGCGCTGACCCGGCGCCGGGTGGTCCGGCTGCCGATCCGGGTGGGCTCCCTCGCGCTGCTGTCGGTGCCGGCCTTCGCCCTCGCCCAGCTCGGCGTGCTGCTGTTCGCCCTGCAGTGGGGGCTGCTGCCCACCCAGGGCATCGCCGGCTGGCCGTCGCTGGTGCTGCCGGCGGCGGTGATCGGGCTGCCGCTGGCCGCGGTGCTCGCCCAGGTCACCGAGGCGCGGCTGAGCAGCACGCTGCGCGAGCCGTTCGCCACCACCGCCCGGGCGCGTGGGCTGTCCCCGGCCCGGGTGCTGCTGGGCACCGCGCTGCCGAACGCGGCCGCGCCGCTGCTGGTGGTCGTCGGCGACGTGGTGGGCACCGCGCTGGCCGCCACCCTGGTCGCCGAGACCGCCTTCGGCTGGCCGGGGCTGGGTGACTACCTGGTGCGGGCGCTGCAGTTCCGCGACTGGTACCCGCTGCAGGCGGCGGTGCTGCTGATCGCGGTCGGCGCCGTCTCCGCCCGCGGCCTGGCCGGGTCGCTGGCCGCGCTCGTCGACGCCCGGGCCGGGGTGCGCACGTGACCGCTGCGCACCTGAGCG
Source organism: uncultured Modestobacter sp. (assembly GCF_947486615.1). Taxonomy (GTDB): domain Bacteria; phylum Actinomycetota; class Actinomycetes; order Mycobacteriales; family Geodermatophilaceae; genus Modestobacter. Next base: position 461,606 of record NZ_CANKUD010000001.1, on the reverse strand, counting down.
CGGCGGCCCGCGCCGCCCTCGGCCTGCTCGGGCTGCTGGTGCTGGCGGTGCTGGTCGGGCCGCTACTCAGCCCCTGGTCGCCCACCGCCACCGACCTCACCGCCGTCCGGGCGGGCCCCTCGGCCGCGCACTGGCTGGGCACCGACCACCTGGGCCGCGACGAGCTCACCCGGCTGCTGGTCGCCGGCCGGACCTCACTGGGCATCGTGGCGCTGACCGTGGCGATCGCGCTGCCCCTCGGCCTGGCGCTCGGGCTGCTCGCCGGCTGGCGCGGGGGCTGGGTGGACTCGCTGGTGCTGCGGGCCAGCGACGTCGTGGTCGCCGTCCCGGCGCTGCTGGTCGGGGTGGTGCTCGCCGGCGTGCTCGGCGGCGGGGCCGGAGGCCTGGTGCTCGCGCTGGCCGCCGGCGGCTGGGCCTCCTACGCCCGGCTGGTGCGGATGGAGGTGCTGCTGCGCCGGCGCGCCCCCGTCGTCCAGGCGCTGACCCTGCTCGGGGCCCGACCCGGCCGGGTGCTGGGCCGGCACCTGCTGCCGGCGGTCGCCGGGCCGGTGCTGGTGCTGGCCGGCACGGACGTCGCCGGCCTGGTGCTGGCGGTCTCCACGTTGAGCTTCCTCGGGCTGGGCGTGCGCCCGCCGACCCCGGAGTGGGGGTCGATGATCGTCGAGGCCCGGCCGTACCTGGCCACCGACCCGCGGCTGTTCCTGCTGCCGATGCTGGTGCTGGCGCTGCTGGTCCTGCTCGTGCTCGTGCTGGCCCGGCACGCGCAGGCCTGGACCACCCACGGCCGGCCGGCCGCGCGCGCACCCGGGCACCGTGCCCGCCCCGACCCCGCCGGGCGTGCCTCCGACGCGCTGCTGTCGGTGCGCGGGCTGACCGTGGAGCTGGCCGGGCCGGACGGTCGGCGCCGGGTGGTGGACGGCGTGGACCTCGACGTCGGACGGGGTGAGGTCGTGGCGCTGGTGGGCGCGAGCGGCTCGGGCAAGTCGCTGAACGCCGCAGCGCTGCTGGGCCTGCTCCCCGAGGCGGCGGGCGCGGTCGCCGGTGGTTCGGTGCGGCTGGCCGGGCAGGAGCTGGTCGGGTGCGCCGAACGCGACCTGCGCCGGGTGCGCGGCGCGCGGGTGGCGCTGGTGCCCCAGGACGTCGGCACCGCGCTGGACCCGCTGCGCCGGATCGGGCCGCAGGTGGCCGAGGCCGCCCGGCTGCACCGCGGGCTCGACCGGCGGGCGGCCACCGCGCTCGCCCGGGAGCTGCTGGTCTGGGCCGGCCTGTCCGACGTGGACCGCGTGCTGCGTGCCCGGCCCGCGGAGCTCTCCGGCGGCATGCGGCAGCGGGTGCTGGTCGCCGCTGCGCTCGCCGGCGGGCCGGAGCTGCTCGTCGCCGACGAGCCGACGAGCGCGCTGGACGCCGGCACCGCCGCGCAGGTGCTGGCCCTGCTGGCACGTGCCCGGGACGAGCGGGGCACCGCCGTGCTGCTGATCAGCCACGACCTCGGGCTGGTCGCCGCGCACGCCGACACGGTCACCGTCCTGGACGGCGGGCAGGTGGTCGAGTGCGGGCCGGTGGCCCGGGTGCTCGAGGCGCCCACGCACCCGGTGACCCGGGCGCTGCGCGACGCCGCCGCCCCGGCGACCGTCGCTGCCCATGCTCCCGCGGGTGCCCCGTTGCTCCGGGCCCGGGACGTCGGCGTGCGGTACCCGGCCGGGCGGTGGCGCCGGTCGGTGGGCCCGCCCGCGCTGGCCGGGGTGTCGTTCACCCTGCCGCGGGGTGGCGGGCTGGGCGTGGTGGGGGAGTCCGGCAGCGGCAAGACCACCCTCGCCCGGGTGCTCACCGGACTGCACCGGCCGACCACGGGCACCGTCGAGCTCGCCGGGGCCGCCCCCGTCGCCGGCTCCGGGCACGCCCAGCTCGTCTTCCAGGACCCGGCCACCGCACTCGATCCGCGGCAGTCCGTCGGCGCCGCGCTGGAGGAGGCCCTGCTGCTGGCCCGCCGGCGCGGCCGGCCCGTGCCCTCCGGCGGTGCCCCGGCGTTGCTCTCCCGCGTCGGGCTGGACCCCGAACTCGCCGGCCGCCGGCCCTGGCAGCTCTCCGGTGGCCAGCAGCAGCGGGTGGTCATCGCCCGCGCGCTGGCCGCGGCGCCCGAGCTGATGGTCCTCGACGAGCCGGTCAGCTCGCTGGACGCCGTCGTCCGCGCCGGGGTGCTGGAGCTGCTCCGGTCCCTGCGCGCCGAGGGCGTCGCACTGGTCGTCGTCTCGCACGACCTGGCCGCGGTGGCCGCGCTGACCGACGACCTGCTGGTGCTGCACCGCGGTGCGGTCGCCGACTGCGGCGGCACGCCCGCCGTCCTCGCCCGGCTGCGCCGGCACCCCACCCCCGACCCTGCGAGCCCCGACCGGGGCCGCGCAGCAACCCCATCCGCAGCACCCCCACCCCTGGAGGAGATCCACCCATGACCGATCAGCTCACCACCACCGACTGGCGCCGGCTGCTGCACGACTGGGACCGCCAGCAGAGCGGCTACCTGCGGCACCGCGAGGAGCGGTTCACCGCCGCCCTCGACGCGCTCGATGAGCTGGTCGGCGACCGGCTCGCCGCCGGCGGCACGGTGCTCGACCTGGCCTGCGGCCCGGGTTCGTTCGGTGCCCGGGTGCTGGAACGCTTCCCGGCCGCGCACGTGGTCGCCGTGGACATGGACCCGGTGCTCGTCGCCGTGGGTGCGGCTGCGCTGGGCGACGCGGGCGGGCGGCTGCAGTGGGTCGACGCCGACCTGCGCGACCCCGCCTGGCCGCAGCGGCTGCCGGTGACCCAGGTGGACGCGGTGGTCAGCTCCACCGCGCTGCACTGGCTGTCCGCCGCCCAGCTGGCCGCCACCTACCGGCGGGTTGCCGCGCTGCTGCCGGCCGGCGGCGTGCTGGCCAACGCGGACAACATGGCGCACGACCCGGGCCAGGTGGTGCTGACCCGGCTGTCCGAGGCGGCGGAGCGGCGCCGGGCGGATCAGGCGTTCGGCGCCGACGGCGTCCCGGACTGGGACGCCTGGTGGGCCGCCGCGCTCGCCGCACCCGAGCTGACCGGGGCCGTCGCCGAGCGGGAGCGGCGCAACGCCGCCGAGCGCGGCCCCGACGACCACGCGCCCGGCACCCGGCTGACCGGGCTGCGGATGCACGAGGCCGCGCTGGCCGAGGCCGGCTTCACCGAGGTCGGCACCGTCTGGCAGGACCACGACGACCGGGTGCTGCTCGCCGTCCGCTGACCGGCGGTCGCGTCCCGCCACCGTCGCCTCGGTGGCGGGACGCAGCGCGCGTCGACTTGGCGAGCACATACCGGGTATGCATACTCCGTTTCCATGTCCATCCGACACGGTCTCCTGGCGCTGCTGGAGCGCGGGCCCAGCCACGGCTACCAGTTGCGCGCCCAGTTCGACTCGGCCACCGGGGCGACCTGGCCGCTGAACGTCGGGCAGGTGTACACCACCCTCGACCGGCTCGAGCGCGACGGGCTCGTCGCCCAGGACGGGGCACCGGACGGCTCCCCGGACGGCGAGGGCCGGATCGCCTACCGGATCACCGACGCCGGCCGGGCGGAGGTCCGCACCTGGTTCGGCTCGCCCGTCGGGTCCAGGGCCGCGCCCCGCGACGAGCTGGCGATCAAGCTGGCGCTGGCGGTGACCACCCCGGGCGTCGACGTCCTGGCGGTCGTGCAGACCCAGCGCTCGGCGACGATGTCCACGCTGCAGGAGCTCACCCGGCTCAAGGTGCGCGAAGCCGCCGACGACCTGGCCTGGTCGCTGGTGCTGGACTCGCTGGTGTTCCGGGCCGAGGCGGAGATCCGCTGGCTGGACCACTGCGAGGCGCGGGTCGCCCGGGCCGCGGCGCGACGTCCCACCGTTCCGCCGGCCGCCGCGACGCCGGCTCCGGAAGCGGCTCCCGCCGGGAAGCGGGGACGGCGGTGAGCGCCCCCGTCCTCGAGCTCAGCGGGGTCACCCGCGAGCACCGGCAGGGTGACCTGGTGGTGCACGCCCTGCGTGGGGCGGACCTCACCGTGGCCCCCGGCGAGCTGGTCGCGGTGATGGGCGCCTCCGGCTCGGGCAAGTCGACGCTGCTGCACATCGCCGGCGGGCTGGACACCCCGACCGCCGGGCAGGTGCTCGTCGAGGGCCAGGAGCTCACCCGGCTCTCCGCCGCCGCCCTCGCCGCCGTCCGCCGGCGCAGCGTCGGTTACGTGTTCCAGGACCTCAACCTCATCCCCGCCCTGACCGCGGTGGAGAACGTCTCGCTGCCCCGGGAGCTCGACGGCGTCCGTGGCCGGCAGGCGCGGGCCGAGGCGCGGGCCGCGCTGGACGAGGTGGGCATCGGCGAGCTCGCCGATCGGTTCCCCGACGAGATGTCCGGCGGGCAGCAACAGCGGGTGGCGATCGCCCGCGCGCTGGTCGGGGAGCGGCGCCTGCTGCTGGCCGACGAACCGACCGGTGCGCTGGACTCCACGACCGGCGAGGAGGTCCTCCGCCTGTTGCGGGCCCGGTGCGCGGCGGGGGCGGCCGGCGTGCTGGTCACCCACGAGGCCCGGCACGCGGCCTGGGCCGACCGGGTGCTCTTCCTGCGCGACGGCGTGGTCGTGGACACCAGCGGCCCGGTCACCGGCGCGGAGTCGCTGCTCCCGGCGGGCGGCGGGGCGTGAGCGGCTGGCTGGTGCGCTGGCGGCTGGCGCTGCGCATCGCCCGCCGGGACGCGCTCCGGGCGCGGGGTCGCAGCGTGCTGGTGCTGCTGATGGTCGGCCTGCCGGTGCTCGCCATCGTCGGCGCGGACACGCTGTACCGGACCGCCGAGGTCAGCGCCGTGGAGCAGCTGCCGACCACGCTCGGTGCCGCCGACGCCCGGATCGAGGGGGCGTCCCGTCAGCAGGTGTGGGCCGACCCGAGGGACGGTGAGCTGCTCTCCTACGAGCCGGGTGCGGACGACGCGCCGTGGACGGCGGCCGAGGTGCGGGACCTGTTGCCCGCGGGCGCCGAGGTGACCGAGGTGCGGATCGGCCCGCTGGCCTACCGGACGGATGCGGGGTACGCGACGGTCGACGGCTACGCAGACGACCTGACCGACCCGCTCCGGGAGGGCGCCGCCGAGGTGGCCGACGGCCGGGTGCCGGTCGCCGAGGGGGAGGTGGCGATCAGCCGGTCGGTGGCCCGCGCCGGCATCGCCGTCGGCGACGAGCTGCTCCTCAGCCGGGACGACGTGCCGGCCACGGTGGTCGGGGTGCTCGCCTCGCGCCCCGGCGGGGAGCCGTTCCTGGTGGTGCCACCGGCCGACGCCGAGCTGCTGAGCCGCTCGGCCGCGGAGTTCTACGCAGCCGTGCCGGGCGGGCTGGGCTGGCCGGCCGTGCAGGAGCTGAACGCGCAGGGGCTGGTGGTGGTCTCCCGCCAGGTCGTCGCCGACCCGCCGGCCGAGGCGGCGTTCAACCCGCCCGGCTGGTCGGAGAGCCGGGGCCTCGGCACCGCCGAGGTGGCCGTGCTCGCGCTGATCGTCACCGGTCTCCTGCTGGAGGTCGTGCTGCTGGCCGGGCCCGCGTTCGCCGTCGGGCTGCGCCAGCAGCGCCGGGATCTCGCCGTGCTGGCCGCCGCCGGCGGCGGACCGGGCGACCTGCGCCGGGTCGTGCTCGCCTCCGGGGTGGTGCTCGGCGGCGGGGCCGCGGTGCTCGGTGCGCTGCTCGGGGTCGGGCTGGCCGCGCTCGCCGTGCCGGTGGTCGAGAGCCGGTCCGACGTGGTGTTCGGCCCGTTCGACGTGCCGCTGCTCGACGTCCTCGTGGTGGTGGTGGTCGGGACCCTCGCCGGGCTGGCGGCGGCCGCCGTCCCCGCCCGGCAGGCCGCGCAGACCGACGTCGTCACCACGCTGACCGGCCGCCGCGGACAGGTGCACAGCTCCGGAAAGCTGCCGGTGCTGGGCCTGGCCGTGGCCGCCGCCGGGGTGGTACTCACCGTCACGGGTGCCCGGGGTGACCAGGGCACCGAGTTCGCCATCGCGGTGGGCGCCGTGCTGCTCGTGCTGGGCACCGTCCTCGCCGTGCCGTGGCTGGTCGGGCTCCTCGCGCCGCTGGCCGGGCGGCTGCCCACCCCGCTCCGGCTCGCGGTCCGCGACGCCACCCGCAACCGGACCCGCACCGCGCCGGCCGTGGCCGCGGTCATGGCGACCGTCGCGGGGATCACCGTGCTGGGCATCGCCAACAACAGCGACAGTGCACAGGGGGAACGCGACTACGCCCCGCGGGCCCCGCTGGGCGCCGCCGCGGTGCAGTTGTACCCGCCCTCCGGGGACGTGGACTGGGCCGACGTCGAGCGGGTCGTGGCCGATCAGCTGCCCGACCGCGAGGTCAGCGCGGTGCGGACGGCGAACTGGACCGAGGGGAGCCAGCAGCAGCTGTTCGCCTCCCGCCCCGGGTGCACGGCCGCGCCGGCGGAGTGCCGGTGGTTCCCCGAGGGGATCGGCGGGTTCGCCCCGGTGCTCGGTGGCGCGGAGGTGGTGGTCGTCGACGCCGATGCGCTCGCCGCCGTCACCGCGCGGGAGCTGCGCGCGGAGGTGCTCGCCGCCTTCACCGCCGGGCAGGCCGTGGTCTTCGGCTCCGGGGCCGTGGACGACGGGCAGGTGACCCTGCACGGATCGGAGTGGACGGGCAGCACCGACCGTCCGCTCGGCAGCGCCGAGCTGCCGGCGACCGAGATCGGGGTCTCGGCCACCGACGACGTCCTGCGGGTGCCCGCGTTGGTCGCCGTGCCCCCGGAGCTGGCCGAGCGGTTGCCGGTGCCGGTGGTGACCGCGGAGCTGGTCGTCGGCGGCCCGGACGCGCCGGTGACCGAGGCGGAGGAGGCGCACCTGCGGGAGGCGCTGACCGCTCTGTCGGCCGGCACCTCGGTGTACGTGGAGCGGGGCTTCACCGACCACCTCGCCATCGGCCGGGTGCTGCTGCTGGTCGTCGGCGGCGCGCTGGTGCTCGTCGCCACGCTCACCGCGACCGGGCTGGCGCTCGCCGATGCCCGGCCGGACCTCGCCACCCTGGCGGCGGTCGGCGCCGCGCCCCGCACCCGGCGGCTCGTGGCGATGGGGTCGGCTGCGGTGATCGGCGGTACGGGCGCGCTGCTCGGCGTCCTGGTGGGGTTCGGGCCCGGCATCGCCATCGCCCACCCGCTCACCAGCACCGACTACGGCATGGGGGCCCGGCCGCTGATCGACGTCCCCTGGCTGCTGATCGGCGCGGTCGCGGTCGTCGTCCCGCTGCTGGCGGTCGCCGGTACCGGGCTGTTCGTCCGCTCCCGGTTGCCGATGGTCGGCCGGCTCCGGTGACCGGGCCGGCCGAGCGGGCCTCCGTCGTCGCCGCGGCGCAGCTGGCGCGCGAGGCGCACGAACGCCGCCGGGAGCAGCGCGCGCCCCGGCGACCGACCACGGCCGCCCTCAGCCGCGTACGGGCAGCGGCGCCCCCTCCGCCGGGTGGCCACCGGTGACGACGCCCACGGCGGACCGGTCGCGGCGGGCGGTCCGGCGGGCGGTCCTCGCGACGCCGAGCACGGCGTAGGCGGCGACCGCCATGAGCACGATCGTGCCGCCGGAGGGGGTGTCGGCGTAGAAGGAGACCGCCGTGCCGCTGACCGACACGGTCACCCCGATCAGCGCCGCGATCACCAGGCTGCTGCGGAAGCTGCGGGCCACCAGCTGCGCGCAGCCGGCGGGCAGCACCATCAGCCCGCTGATCAGCAGCAGCCCGAGCACCCGCATCGACAGCGTCACGGTGACCGCGGTGACCACCGCGAGCAGCAGGTTCAGCCGCAGCACGGGCAGCCCACTGGCCCGGGCGTGCTCCTCGTCCAACGCCACGGTGAACAGCGACCGGCCCAGCCCGATCGTGACGCCGAGGACGACGGCGGCCATCGCGGCGAAGACGACGAGGTCGGCGCGGGTGGTGGTGGTCAGCGCGCCGAACAGGTAGCCGTCCAGCGTGATCGGGGTGCCGGCCGGGGCCCGGGTGACGACGACGACCCCACCGGCCAGGCCGCCGTAGAACATGATCGCCAGCGCGACGTCGGTGCCGGTTGACCGGCGGGCCCGCAGCACCTCGACGACGACCGCGCCGGCCACGGTGGCCAGCAGGGCGGTGAGCACGGGTGCCGACCGGGTGGCCAGCCCCACGGCCACCCCGAGCAGCGCGACGTGGCCGAGCCCGTCGCCGATCAGCGACAGCCGGCGCTGCACCAGGTAGACGCCCACGGTCGGCGCGGTGAGGCCCACGAGCACGGCGGCGGCGAGGGCCAGTCGCATGAACTCGTAGCTCAGCACCGGGTGCCCACCGCCGGCAGCGTCACCGTCCTGGTCACCACCTCGGCCAGTGGGCCCAGCTCGTGCACCACCACCACGACGGCCGCGCCGGTCTCGGCCAGGCCGGCCAGGGTGCTGGCCAGCACCCGCTGGCTGGCGGCGTCCACGCCGGCCGTCGGCTCGTCCAGCAGCAGCAGCTCCGGGTCGCCGGCCAGCGCGCGGGCCAGCAGCGCCCGGCGCTGCTGCCCACCGGAGAGCTCGGCGACGAGCCGGCGGTCGAAGCCGGCCAGCCCGGCGCCCTCCAGCGCGCAGTCGACGGCGCACCGGTCGGCCTCCCCGAACCGCTGCCAGGTGCGCAGCCGGCTCAGCCGGCCGGAGGACACCAGCTCCCGCACCGTCACGGGGACGCCGCCGGCGACGGTGTGCCGCTGGGGCACGTAGCCGACCCGGTGCCAGTCGCGGAACCGCGCCCGGGGGACGTCGAAGAACCGCACGTCGCCGGCCTGCACGTCGCACAGGCCCAGCACGCCGCGGACCAGCGTGGACTTGCCCGCCCCGTTGGGCCCGCGGACCGCGACCACCTCCCCGGGGTGCACGGTCAGGTCGACGCCGGTGAGGACGGCGTCCCGGCCGTGCCCGAAGCTGCCGCCGCGCACGGTCAGCGCACTGTCACAGGCCACCGGGACGGCGGCGGGCGCCCGGCGGGGGCGGACGCTCAGGAGCACGTCTGCCCCTCCTGCAGGCTGGCCAGGTTGGCCCGCATCAGCGCCAGGTAGTCCCCACCCGCCGACTCGTCGGTCAGCCCCTCGATCGGGTCCAGCTGCCGGGTCTGCGCGCCGGTCTCCCGGGCCACGGTCTCGGCGACGGCGGGGCTGACCAGCGTCTCGAAGTAGAGGGTGCGCACGTCGTGCTCCCGGACGAACTCGGTCGCCTCGGTCAGCGCGTCGGTGGCGGGCTCGGCGTCCGGCGCCAGCCCGCTGATGCCGAACTGCTCGAGGTCGTAGGCGTCGGCGAGGTAGCCGAAGGCGGTGTGGCTGGTGACCAGCTCGCGGCTGGCGCAGTCGGTCAGGCCGGCGCGGAACTCCCCGTCCAGCTCCTCGAGCTGGGCCCGCAGGTCCGCGGCGTTGGCGGTGTACTGATCGGCGTTGGCCTCGTCCGCGGTGGCCAGGCGCTCGGCCAGCGCGTCGCCGACCGCCGCCATCCGCATCGGGTCGTGCCAGAAGTGCGGGTCGGTCACCGGCTCGTCGGCGTGCTCCTCGTCCGCGTGCTCGTCCTCGGCGTGCTCATCCTCCGCGTGCTCGCCGTCCGCGTGCTCGTGGTCGTGGGCCTCGTAGGTGAGCGACAGGTCGGCCGGCTCGCCGGCGTCGAAGGCCCGCTCGGCGGCCTGCTGCTCGACCGCGGCGTCCACGGCGGGCTGCAGCGTCGGCAGGAAGACCACCACGTCGGCCTCGGCGGTGGCGGCGACGTCGCGGGGGGTGAGCTCGTACTCGTGCGGCTCGGCGCCGTCCGGGGTGAGCGAGGTGACGTCGGCCAGGTCGCCGGCCACCTGCTCGCTCAGCCACGCCAGCGGGTAGAACGCCGCCACGACGGTCAGTTTGCTCTCGTCGGCACCTGCGGCGTCCGCATCGGCCGCGCCGGAACAGCCGGCCAGCGCCACCGCCGCGGCGCAGGTCAGGGACAGCGTGGACAGCGAGCGGGCGGGACGTCGGTGGCGCGGTGACTGCATGGCCCGATGGTCCGGGTAATGAGAATCGTTGTCAAACGGGCGCTGACGGGGCGGCCGGTGGTCACCCCACCGCGGCGGGCTGCTCCGGCGACGGGGCCGTCGTCCCGGCCGGCACCGCGACCGGCCCGGCCGGCCGGCGCGGGCGGCGGCTCAGCCCGGACAGCGAGACGGCGAGCACCGAGGTGGTCACCAGCGCCGCGGTCGGGGCGAGCACCGCCCAGGGCGCCCGCTCGACGTAGGGCATCCCCTCGGCCAGCAGCAGCCCCCACTCCGGGGCCGGCGGCGTGGCCCCTAGGCCCAGGAAGCCCAGCGCGGCCAGGGCCAGCGCGATGCCCGGCAGCCGGAGCACGGCGTTGCGGGCGGCGGCGGGCAGCACGGCCGGCACCACGTGGCGCCAGGTGACCGCCGCCGGCCCCACCCCCAGCACCGGCAGCACGGTGACGTGGCGTTGCCGCCGGACCTCCTCCGACGCGGCCGCGACGTACGCCGCGATCGGCGCCCAGGCGACCAGTGCGACGGCCAGCGCCGCCCCTGCCTGGGACGTGCCCAGCGCCGCGGCGACCAGCACGCCGACGATCACCGGGGGCGCGGCGTTGGCGACCTCCACCGGCCCGACCGACGCCCGGGGCAGCAGCCCCACCAGGACGCCGACCACGAGCGTGGCCAGCACGACCAGGGTCGCCGTGCCGACGGTCTGCACCGCCCCGTGGGCCACCCGGGCCAGCAGGTCACGCCCGCTGGCGTCGGCGCCGAACGGCAACGCGACGCTGGGCGCGGCCAGCCGGGGGTGCGCCGAGGCCAGCGGGTCACGACCGAGGCCGGCGGCCACCACGACGACGAGCAGCCCGGCCGCACCGGCCGGCAGCAGCCAGTCGCGCCGCCGGGACGGGGTGGTGCGGGCCGGTACCGGCACGCTGCCGCTGCGCAGCGCCCGGCCCAGCAGCAGTGCCCGGGTCAGCGCGGCCAGCCCGCCGAACACCGCCGAGACGCCGAGCAGCAGCAGCATCCCGGCCTGCAGGGTCGGCAGGTCCTGGGCCGACGCGGCGCCGAGCACCGCGCGCCCCAGCCCGGGGACGGCGAACACCTGCTCCACGGCGACCGCCCCGCCGGTCAGGCCGACCAGCACCAGCGCCACCTGGGTGGTCAGCGCCGGCAGGGTGCGGCGCACCAGGGCGCGGCTCAGCTGACCGGCCGACGCGCCGGCCACCTGCCAGGTGGGCACCCACCGCTCGGTGCCGGTGACGGTGAGCCCGTCGGCGACCAGCCGGCCGATCAGCCCGCCCGCGGGCAGGCCCATCGCCAGCGCCGGCAGCACCACCGAGGACGGGCCGGTCCAGCCGAAGGGCTGGAACCAGCCCAGCCACACCGCGCCGACCAGGAGCAGCACGGAAGCCAGCAGGAACTCCGGCAGCGCGGTGAGGGCGGCCCCGACCGCGCCACCGGTGCGGCCCCGCTCACCCCGGGCGACCCGGTGCAGCGGCGGCCAGCACAGCAGCGCCGCGGTGGCCAGCGCGACCAGCAGGGCCGCGGTCATCAGCGTCACCGAGACGCCGAGGGCCTCGATGAGCCCGGGACCCACCGGTCCGCCGGAGATCCACGAGGTGCCCAGGTCGCCGCGGAGCAGCCCGGACAGCCAGTGCCCGAGCAGCCCGAGCGGGCCGGCGTCCAGGCCGAGCTCGGCCCGGATCGCCGCGAGCGCCTCCGGGGTGGCCTCCTGCTCGGCCGAGCGTGCCCGCAGGATCGACAGCTCCGGGCTGCGGCCGGACAGCCAGGGCAGCACCCCGATCAGCGCCACCACGCCGAGGACGGTGACCGCCCGGGAGGCGGCGGTCACCCATCCCCGCCGTGGCACGGCTCAGTCCTCGCCGACGGTGGTGTCGGCGGTGATCAGCGCCCGCTCGCGCGGGTCGCGCACGGCACCGGAGACGCCGGCGGCCTCACCCTGGATGACCCGCTCGTGCAGCATCGGCACCGCGGCACCGGTGTCCAGGATCGCCCGCTCGGCGGCGATGACCGCCTGCTGGCGCTCCGGGCCCGGAGTGGCGGCCGCGGCCTCCTCGAGGGCGGCGTCCACCGCCGGGTCGCACAGCTGGGCGATGTTGAACGAGCCCTCGCAGGCGAAGTCGCTGTACAGGTAGGCGACCGGGTCGCCGGAGTCCAGCACCGTGGCGCGGGACAGGATGAACGCGTCGAACACGCCGGCCAGGGCGTCGGCCTCGATGAAGGCGTACTCCCGGACGTCCTGCTCCACGGTGAAGCCGACCGCCTCCAGCTGCTGCTCGAGCAGCACGGCGACCTCGGGCAGCTCGGCCCGGTCGGTGAAGGTGCCCAGGGTGATCGTCGTGCCGGCCGGCACGGCCGGCGCCGCGGCGTCCGCCTGGCCCTCGCGCAGGTCGGCGGCCCACGGGATGGCCGGGCCCAGCAGGCCCTCGGCGATGTCGGCCCGGCCCTCGTAGACGTTCTCCACGATGGTGGCCCGCTCCACCGCGGCCCGGGCGGCGGCGCGCACCGCCGGGTCGGCGAACGGCCCGGACACGGTGTTCAGGTAGAGGGTGTTGGTGCGCGGCATGGGCACCTCGTGCACCAGCTCCTCGTCGACCAGCCCGGCCTGGGAGACCGGCACCGCCTCGACGACGTCGGCGGTGCCGGTGCGCAGCGCCGCGGCCCGGGCGGTGCCGTCGGGCACGAAGGACACGTCGATGCCGGCGGCGGCCGCGGGGTCGCCCCAGTAGCCGTCGAAGCGGTCGAGGGTGGCGCCGGAGGTGCCGTCCACGGCGACCAGCTCGAACGGGCCGGTGCCGTGGCCGACCGGGTCGACCCGGCCGTCCGCGCCGTAGGCGGCCGCGGCGAGGACCGCCAGCTGCGGGCTGGACATCCGCTGCGGGACCAGCGGGTCGGCCTCACCGGTGGTGACCACGACGTCGGAGCCGTCGGCCACGGCGCTCAGCTCGACACCGTCCAGGATCCGCGGCCGGGGCGAGGCCTCGTTCGCGGCGGTCAGCGCGGCGGCGGCCTGCTCGGCGGTCAGCTCGGTGCCGTCGTGGAACTCGACGCCCTCGCGGACGGTGAACCGCCAGGTGAGGTCGTCGGTCTGGGTCCACTCGGTGGCCAGGGCGGGCTGGGCGTCGCCGTCGGCGTCCAGCACCACCAGGGTCTCGGCGGTGCTCCAGCGGGAGAGCTTGAACGCGTCGTCGGTCAGCGGGTTCAGCCCCGAGCGCGGCGGCTGCAGCATGGCCAGCGAGATCCGGCCCTCGGCGGCGGCCTCGCTGCCGCCGCCGTCGGTCGAGCTGCTGAAGCAGCCGGTGGTCAGCAGGGCGACGGTGGCGCCGAGCGCGAGCAGGCGGGGAGTGCGGGAGGAGGACATCGTTCCGTTCTCTGTGGGGTGGGTCAGCGGTCAGGCGGGCAGGGTGGGGACGGCGTCGAGCAGGTCCCGGGTGCGCGGGTGCGCGGGGCGGGTGAGGAGGTCGGCCGTGGGCCCTTCCTCGACCACGAGCCCGTCGGCGAGCACGACGGTGCGGTCGCAGAGCCGGGCGACGACGGCCAGGTCGTGGGAGACCAGCAGCAGCCCCAGGCCCTGGCGGGCGGAGAGGTCGGCCAGCACCTCCACCACCTGGTCGCGCACCGGCAAGTCCAGGCCGCTGACCGGCTCGTCGGCCAGCAGCAGCACCGGCTCGGGGGCCAGCGCCCGCGCCAGGGCGACCCGCTGGGCCTGGCCGCCGGAGAGCTCCCCGGGACGCCGGCCGGCCAGGTCGGGGTCCAGGCCAACCCGGGTGAGCGCGGTGGTGACGGCGGCGGCGTGGTCGCCGGGCACCTGCAGGTGCCGCAGCGGGACCGAGACCAGCTCGCGCACGGTCGAGCGCGGGTCGAGCGAGCCGGCCGGGTCCTGGGGCACGTACTGGACCAGCCGGCGGTACCAGCGCAGCGACGCCGTCGACCCCGGACGGACGGCGCGACCGGCGACGGTCACGGTGCCGCGATCGGGGCTCTCCAGCGCCAGCAGGCAGCGCAGCAGGGTGGACTTCCCCGAGCCGGAGGTGCCCACCAGCCCGACCCGTTCCCCGGCGGCGACGCGCAGGTCGACCCCCCGCAGCGCGGCCACGGTGGTGCGCGGCCCCCACGGGCGGCGCCGGGGCAGCGGGTAGCCGCGCTCGATGCCCGCGGCGGTGAGCACCGGGCCGTCCACCGGGCCGCTCACGAGGCGACCCCGGCCCGGGTGGGCAGCGCGCCGGCGCGGGCGGCGCGCACCAGTGCGGCGCTCTGCTCGTGCCGGGGGTCGGTCAGCAGCCGGGTGATCGGGGCGTCCTCCACGACGGCGCCCCCGTGCAGCACGACGGCGCGGTCGCAGAGGGCGGCGGCCACCGCCAGGTCGTGGGTGATGAAGAGCAGGGCGGCGTCCCGGGTGGCCTCGCGCAGCACGGTGACCACCTGGGCCTGGGTGACCAGGTCCAGGGCGGTCGTCGGCTCGTCGGCCACCAGCAGCCCGGCGCGGGAGGCCAGCGCCATGGCGATGCAGACCCGCTGCCGCTGACCGCCGGAGAGCTCGCCGGGGGAGCTGTGCAGCACCCGCTCGGCGTCGTCCAGGCCGACCGCCGCGAGCAGCTCGGTGCGCTGCCGCGCCAGCTCGGCGCCGCGCAGCCCGCGGTGGTTGCGCAGCGGCAGGGCCAGCTGCGCGCCGACCGGCACCAGCGGGTTGAGGGCGGCGGCCGGGTCCTGGCCCACCGCGGCGACCCGGGCGGCGGCGGGACGGCGGGCCGGCGGGCGGCCGGTCACCTCGACCCCGGCCACCTGGACGCTGCCGCGGACCTGCGCGCCGGCGGGCAGGGTGCCCAGCACCGCTGCGGCGGTCAACGACTTGCCCGAGCCCGACGCACCGATCAGCGCCACCCGCTCGGTCGCCCCGACCTCGAGCCGGACCCCGCGCACGAGCTCCCGGCCGCCGAGGGAGACCGAGAGGCCGTCGACGACGAGCGCCGGCAGCCGGTCCTCCGCTCGCGCCGGAGTGATAACCATTGTCGGCAATCTACCCGGTCGCGTCGGGCGCCCGTCAGCTGCCCGTCTCGAGCCGGTCGCCTTCCTGCAAGGTGGTTGCAATACCGTTCCACGGGCGAGGCCCCCTCGCGGACCGGGCCGGAGCCCCTCGCCCGGCCGGCACCACCCATCCCCAGGAGGAACACCTTGGCCGCACGCACCCCCTCCGGTCGCCGGGTGGGCGCCGTCCGCCCCGAGCTGGCCGACCTGCTCCGCGCCACCGGGGTCGTCCCGCAGTCGGCGGGCAGCGTCGAGGAGGCGCGGGAGCTGCTCGCCCGGGACGGCGCGGTCGTGGTGGCCGAGCCCGGTCCGGGGCCCGAGGCGCTGCCGGTGGTCGCCGCCCAGCTCTACGGCGACCGGCTCCGGCAGCTGTTCGCCGTCCGCCCGCTGCGCCAGCAGGCCGGCGAGCTGCTCGGGCTGCACAGCGACGGCGCCTACGTGGTGGTCGACGTGCACGGCCGTACGGTCGCCCTGCGCGACCCGGACGAGGACGGGCTGCTGCAGCGCTGCGTCCGGCCGGCGCCCGAGGGCGGCGACTCGTTCCTGGTCGACGGGTACGCCCTCGTCGACGCGCTGGCCACCGGCTGCCCGGAGCTGCACGCCTTCCTGACCGGCACCGACGTCGACTACTTCGGCGGGTGGCAGACCGCACCGCACGAGGTGCCGCGCACCCCGCTGGTGCGGCGGCTGGTCGAGCACACCCGGGCCGGCCGCCGGGTGGTGCGGGCCAGCGAGACCGCCGTCCCGGTGCCGCGCGAGCCGCGCGCCGCCGAGCACGAGGCCCACCTGGACCTGTGGGCCGACGTGCTCGCCACCGCCGTGGACGTGGTGCCGCACTTCCGGCTGGAGGCCGGCGAGGTGCTGGTGATCGACAACTACCGCTGCCTGCACGGCCGCGACCCGTTCACCGGCCAGCGGGACGTCGACGTGCTGACGGTGCTGACCGCGGACGCCTGGTGAGCGACGGGTTCCCCCTGCTGCAGGTCCGCGCGCTCACCGTCGGCTTCGGCGGCCGCACCGTCGTGTCCGGTGTCTCCTTCGACGTCGCCGCGGGGGAGCGGGTCGCCCTGGTCGGCGCCTCGGGGTCGGGCAAGACGCTGACCACGCTCGCCCTGCTCGGCCTGCTGCCCCCGGACGCCGTCGTCACCGGCAGCGTCCGGGTCGAGCGCACCGAGGTGGTCGGCGCCCCGGAGCGGGAGCTGCGCCCGCTGCGGGGGCCGGTGACCGCGCTCGTGCCGCAGGACCCGGGCACCTCGCTCAACCCGCAGGTGCGGGTGGGCCGGCAGGTGGCCGCTCCGCTGCGCCGGACCGGGACCGGTCGCCGGGCGGCCGCGGTGCGGGCCGGTGAGCTGCTGGCGGAGATGCGGCTGCCCGCGGGCACCGACCGGCGGTTCCCGGTGCAGCTGTCCGGCGGGCAGCGGCAGCGGGCCGCGCTCGCCATGGCGCTGGCCGGGAGCCCCCGGCTGCTGGTCGCCGACGAGCCGACGTCCGCACTCGACGCCACCGCCCAGCACGGGGTGCTCGCGGCGCTCGGCCGCGCCACCCGCGAGCGCGGCGCCGGGCTGCTGCTGGTCACCCACGACCTCGCCGCCGCGGCGACCACCTGCGACCGGGTGCTGGTGCTGGACGAGGGCCGGCTGCTGGCCGACGGGCCGCTGCACCAGGTGCTGGCCGGGCACGACCACCCCGCGGTGCGCGCCCTGGTCGAGGCCACCGCCGCGCTCAGCCCGCCGGCCCTGGTGGGTGCCCGGTGAGCGCCGGGTCCCGGACGAGCGACGTCCCGCTGCTGGCCGCACGCGGGCTGACCCGCCGGTACCGCGGCAGCGACGCACCCGCGCTGGACGGCGTCGCCCTGGTCGTCGGTGCCGGCCGGCGGGTGGCCGTGGTGGGGGAGTCCGGCGCCGGCAAGTCCACCCTCACCCGGCTGCTGCTCGGGCTGGAGCGGCCCGACGCCGGGGAGGTCACCTACCGCGGCCGGCCGGTGCACCCGGGCCGGCCCCGGTCGCTGCACTGGTTCCGCCGGGCCGTGCAGGTGGTGCCGCAGGACACCGGCCGCTCGCTGAACCCGCGGATGCGCGTCGGGGACGCCGTGGCCGAGCCGCTGCGCTGCCTGCGGGTGGCCGGCGACCACCGCGCCCGGGTCGCCGAGCTGCTGCTCGCCGTCGGGCTCGACCCGGACGCCGCCACGCGGCTGCCGCACGAGTTCTCCGGCGGCCAGCGGCAGCGGATCGCGCTGGCCCGCGCACTCGCCCCCCGTCCGGAGGTGCTGATCGCCGACGAGCCGGTGAGCGCGCTGGACGCCGCCGTCCGGCTGCAGGTGGTCGACCTGCTGCGCGAGATCGGTGACGCCGAGGGCGTGGCGCTGCTGGTCGTCTCGCACGACCTGGGCGTGGTCTCCGCGCTCTGCTCCGACGTGGTGGTGCTGGCCGGTGGCCGGGTCGTGGAGGCCGGCCCGGTCGACCGGGTGCTCACCGACCCGGCCAGCCGGGAGGCGCGCGCCCTGGTCACCGCCGTCCCGCGGCTGGTGCTGACGTGACCGGGCGGATCAGCTGGCAGCCGCTGGTGCTGTTCCGCCGGCTGCCCGCGGTGCCGCGGCTGCTGCTGGCCTCCCAGCTGGCCTTCAACGTCGGCTTCTACCTGGTGGTGCCGTTCCTGGCCGTGCACCTGACCGAGGACCTGGCGCTGGCCGGCGGGCTGGTCGGCCTGGTGCTCGGCGTGCGCACCTTCAGCCAGCAGGGCCTGTTCTTCCTCGGCGGTGGGCTGGCCGACCGGTTCGGCGTCAAGCCCGTGGTGGTCATCGGCTGCCTGATCCGGATCGCCGGGTTCGCGGTGCTCGCCGTCGCCGACGCGCTGCCGGCGGTGCTGCTGGGCACCGTGCTGGTCGGCTTCGCCGCGGCGCTGTTCTCCCCGGCCGTGGAGTCCGCGCTGGCCGACCAGGGGCACCGGCTGGAGGTCGCCGGGGTGGTGACCCGGGCCGAGGTGTTCGGCCTGGACGCGATCGCCAGCAAGCTCGGCTCGGTCACCGGCCCGGCGCTGGGCGCGGTGCTGCTCGCCGTGCCCTTCAGCGTCACCTGCTGGGTGTCCGCCGGCGTCTTCGGCGTCGTCCTCGCCGCGCACCTGCGCTGGCTGCCGCGCGACCTGCGCACCGAGGGCAGCGGGGAGGAGAGCGTGCTCGCCGGCTGGGGTCACGTGCTGCGCAACCGCACCTTCCTGGCCTTCACCGCCTGCTACTGCACCTACCTGCTCAGCTACAACCAGCTCTACCTCGCGCTGCCCGTGGAGCTGTCCCGGGCCACCGGCAGCCAGGGCGCGCTCGGCTGGCTGTTCGTGCTGGCCGCGGTGTCGGTGCTGCTGTTCCAGCTGCGGATCACCGCCCGCGCCCGGCGGGCGGGGGCGCACCGGGCGCTGCCGTTCGGGTTCGCCCTGATGAGCGCCTCGTTCCTGCTGGTCGCGGTGTGCGCCCCGCTCGCGCCACCGTCCGGCATCTGGGCGCTCGCGCCCGCGGTGGGCATGGTGCTGCTGCTCTACACCGGCCAGATGGTCGCCGTCCCGCTCGCCCAGGACCTGGTGCCCCGCCTCGCCGGCGAGCGGCGGCTGGGCGCCCACTTCGGCTTCCTCGCCTCCGCCGGCGGCGCCGCGGTGCTGGTGGGCAGCACCGGGGTGGGCGCCCTGCTCGACCTCGCCGACCGGCCGCAGCCGGCCGCCGCCGTCCCGTGGCTGGTGCTGGCGGCGCTGCCCGCGGCCTCCGCCGTCGGGCTGGCGCTGCTCACCCGGCGGATCGCCCGCACACCGCCGGCGGGGCTCCCGGCGCCCGCCGTCCCCGCCGAGGAACCGGCGCACCCGTGACCGGTCGACCGAGAAGAGGAACCATGTCCCGCCCCGCGCCCCGTGCCGTCGGCGCCCTGCTGGTGCTGCCCGCCCTGCTCGCCGGCTGCTTCGCCCCCGGAGCGGACGCGCCGGCCGAGGGCGAGCAACGGCTGGCGCTCGCCCTCGCCTTCCCGCCGGTCGCGGCGCTCTCCCCGTTCTCCGACGACGCGGTGCTGGTCACCCGGATGGGCGTGGGGGAGACGCTGGTCGGCCTGGACGAGGCCGGCGACCCCACCCCGCAGCTGGCGGAGAGCTGGGCCCGGGTCGACGACCGGACCGTCACCCTGGACCTGCGCGCGGGCGTGCAGTTCCACGACGGGACGCCGCTGGACGCCGAGGCCGCCGCCGGCGCGCTGACCGCCGCGGCCGCGGCCTCGCCCGCCCCGCGGTCGATCGACGGACTGGGCCTCACCGCCCGCGCGGTGGACGAGGACACCGTGGAGGTGCAGCTGGCCGAGCCCGACCCCCTGCTGCTGCAGCGGCTCGCCGCCCCCGGGCTGGTCGTGCTCGCGCCGGCCGCCTATGGCGACCCCGCGGCGCCGGACCCGGTGGGCACCGGCACCGGACCGTTCGAGCTGACCGAGCTGCGCGGCGCGTCCGGCGCCACCCTGACCGCGGACGCCGACCACTGGGGCGGGGCTCCCGAGCTGGACGGCGTCGACGTCACCTTCCCCGCCGACGCGGCCGCCCGCACCGCCGGGCTGCGCGCCGGTGAGCTGGACGTGGCGGTCAACCTGCCGATCGCCCAGCTGCCCACCCTGACCGACACCGAGGTGCTCTCGGTGCCGCTGCCGCGGCTGGTCTCCCTCTCCCTGGACACCGCGGACGGGCCGTTCGCCGACCCGGGCCTGCGCGCGGCCGCGGTCGCGGCGATCGATCCGCAGCCGGTCGTGGACGGCGTCTACGAGGGCCGCGCCGACGTCGCCGAGGGGCTGTTCAACGACGACACCGCCGGCGGGGCCGACCGGCCGGCGGTCGCCTTGCCGCCGGCCAGCGACCCGGCCGGCGCGAGCATCCGGCTGGCCACCTACTCCGACCGGGCCGAGCTGCCCGAGGCGGCCGCCGTGCTCGCCGAGCAGCTGCGGCAGGCCGGCTTCGCGGTGGAGGTCGTGGTGGCCGAGTACGCCACCTTGGAGACCGACCTGCTGGCCGGCACCTACGACGCCGTGCTGGCCAGCCGGCTGTACCTGGGCGACACCGGCGACCCGGTCGGCTACCTCGCCGCCGACCTGACCTGCGCGGGCAGCTACAACCTCGCCCGGCTCTGCGACCCGGCGGTCGACGCGGCCGTGGCCGCGGCGGCGGACGTGGCCGACCCGCAGGAGCGCCGGGCGGCCGCGCTGCGGGCCGAGGCGGCGGTGCTCTCCACCGGTGCCGTGGTGCCGGTGCTGCACGAGCGCACCCACACCGGGTACGCCCCGTCCGTCGGCGGCCTGGCCACCGACCCGTTCGACCGGCTGCTGCTCACCGCCGAGACGACGGTCGGGGAGTGACCGCCGCCGGCCGGGCAGGGCCGGCGGCCCCGCACCGGCCGCGGCGGGCACCCGGGCTGGCCGCGCTCCGCCCGGGGCTGACCGGGCTGGCGGCGGTGGCCGGCACCGGGCTGCTCGTCGGGGCGCTGCCCTGGCTGTCCGGGGACGACCCCGCCCGCACCGTGCTTCGCGCGCGGGAGGTGGAGCGTGAGCCGGACCCGGCGGTGCTGGACGCGGTGCGCGAGCAGCTGGACCTACCCGCCGACCCGGTGCGCGGCACGCTCGGCTGGCTCGGGCACGCCGTCACCGGCGACCTCGGCACCTCCTGGGTGAGCGGGCAGCCGGTCGCCGAGGTGGTGCCACCGGCGCTGGGCGTCTCGCTCACGCTGACCGGCGCGGCCGCGCTGGCGGCCGTGCTGCTGGCGGTGCTGCTGGCCGGGCCGGCGCTGCGCCGGGCGGCCGACGGGCGCGGGGACGGCGGCCGGGCCGTCGGCGTGCTGGCGGCCGCGCTGGCGGCGCTGCCGGAGTTCGTCCTCGCCGTCGTCGGCGTGGCGGTGCTCGCGGTCGGTTGGGGGCTGCTGCCCACCTCGGGGTTCACCGGCCCCGAGCACCTGGTGCTGCCGGTGCTCGCGCTGGCGCTGCCGGCCGGTGGGCTGCTGGGCCGGGTGCTGACCGGCGCGGTGCGGGACATCGCGGGGGAGGGCTGGGTGCGCAGCTGGCGGGCGGCCGGCGTCCCGCGGGCCGCGGTGCAGGGGGCGGTGGCGCGGCGCGCGCTGACCGTCGTCGTCCCGCAGGTGCTGCTGCTGCTGGTCGGCACGCTCGGGGCCAGCGCGGTGATCGAGTCGGTGTTCGACGTGCCGGGCCTGGGCCGGGTGGCGCTGGCCGCCGCGCTGGCCCAGGACCTGCCGGTGGTGCAGGCCGCCGTGGCGCTGCTGGTGCTGCTCGGGCTGGCCGCCGGGGGCGTGGGGGTGCTGGTGCACCGTGCGCTGCTCGGGCCGGCGGGCACCGACGGCGGGCTGTCCCCGGAGCTGCCCCCACCGGCGCCCGGCGCCGGTCGCTGGGCGGCCGGGCTGCTCGCGGTGCTGCTGCTGGTGGTCGCCGCCGGCCTGCTGCGCGACCCCGACGCCCAGGACCTCACCGACCGGCTGGCCGCCCCGTCCTGGGCCCATCCGCTGGGCGCCGATGCCCTCGGCCGGGACGTGCTGGCCCGGTTCGGTGCCGGCGCGCTGCACTCGGTGGGGCTGGCCCTGCTGATCAGCGCCGTGGTGCTCGTGGTGGGGGTCGCCGCGGGGCTGGCCGGGCGCGGGCGGGCGGGGCTGGCCGACGTGCTCAACGCGCTGCCCGCGGTGGTGGTCGGCATCGCGGTGGCCGCCGTCGCCGGGCCCAGCCTGACCGGTGCGGTGGTCGCGGTGTGCCTGGTCGCCTGGATCCCGCTGGCGGTGCACACCCGCACCCTGGCCGCCGAGGCGCGCGCCTCCGGCTTCCACCTGGCCGCCCGCACCAGCGGCGCCGGTCGCTGGCACCTGGTGCGCCACCACCTGCTCCCGCTCGTGCTGCCGCCGGTGAGCCGGCACGCCCTGCTGCGGGTGCCGCACACCGCCCTCGCCCTGGCCGGGCTGTCGTTCCTCGGCCTGGGCGCCGGCGCCGAGTCGCCGGAGTGGGGGCGCACCCTGGCCGACGGGGTGACCTACCTGGAGCGCGCGCCCTGGCTGGTGGCGGTGCCGGCGGCCGGGCTGGTGCTGCTCGGGGTGGCCGCCGGGCTGGTCCGCACCGGGCGCTGAGGGCCCGCCGCCTCGGCCTCGGCGTCCCGCCAGGCCGCCGAGCGCAGCAGTCGCAGCCCGTTCAGCGCGACCAGCACCGTGGACCCCTCGTGCCCGGCGACGCCGAGCGCCAGCGGCAGCGTGCCGAGCAGGTCCCAGGCCACCAGCACCACGATGACCGTGCCGGCGATGACCAGGTTCTGCACCACCAGCCGGCGGGCCCGGCGGGCCAGCGCGATCACCGTGGGCAGCGTGGCCAGGTCGTCCCGGACGACGATGGCGTCCGCGCTCTGCAGCGCCAGGTCCGAGCCGATGCCGCCCATCGCCACGCCCACGTCGGCGGTGGCCAGCGCCGGGGCGTCGTTCACCCCGTCGCCGACCAGCGCGACCCGGTGTCCGGCGCGCTGCAGGTCGCTGACCACGGCGGCCTTGTCCTGCGGCAGCAGCTCGGCCCGCACGTCCCGCAACCCGACCTGGGCGGCCAGCGCCCGGGCGGCACCGGCGTTGTCGCCGGTGAGCAGCACCGGCTCCGCGCCGGTCTGCCGGCGCAGCGCAGCCACGGTGTCGGCGGCCTCGGGGCGCACCCGGTCGGCCAGCGCCAGCACCCCGGCGGGCCGGCCGTCCACGGTGACCACGACGGCGGTGCGGCCGTCGGCCTGCTCCTCGCCGACCAGCTCCGCCACCGCGGCGTCGTCCGGGCTCGGTGCGGCCACGGTGACCCGGCGACCGTCCACGGTCGCGCTCACGCCGGAGCCGACCGTGGCCCGGAAGTCCGTGGCCGGTGCCGGGGGCGACCCGGCCGCGGCGACCACGGCGCGGCCGATCGGGTGCTCGCTGGACGCCTCGGCGGCCGCGGCCAGTGCGAGCAGCTCCTCGCCGGTCGTGCCCGGCAGCGGGCGGACGGCGACCACCGCGGGCGCGCCGTCGGTGAGCGTGCCGGTCTTGTCCAGTGCCACCACCGTGGTCGCCCCCAGCTGCTCGAGCACCACGGCCGAGCGCACCAGCACCCCGTGCCGGCTGGCGTTGGCGATCGCCGACAGCAGCGGCGGCATCGTCGACAGCACCACCGCGCACGGCGAGGCGACGATCATGAAGGTCATCGCCCGCAGCAGCGCCTCCTGCAGCGACTCCCCGAACAGCTGCGGGACGCCGAACACGGCCAGCGTGCTCAGCACCACGCCCATCGAGTACCGCTGCTCGACCTTCTCGATGAACAGCTGGGTGCGGGCCTTGGTGGCGCTGGCCTCCTCGACCAGGGCGGCGATCCGGGCGACGACCGCGTCGGCCGCCGGCCGGTCGACCCGGACGGTGAGCGCCCCCGTGCCGTTGGCCGTGCCGGCCCAGACCTCGTCACCGGCCACCTTGTCCACCGGCAGCGGCTCGCCGGTGATCGATGCCTGGTCGACGTCGGACCCACCGTCGACGACCGTGCCGTCGGCCGGCACCCGCTCGCCGGGTCGGACCAGGACGACGTCGCCGACCGCGAGGTCGGCGACCGGCAGCTGCCGTTCCTGCCCGCCGGCCAGCACGGTGGCCTGCTCGGGGGTGAGGTCGGTGAGCCCGCGCACGGCCTCGGCGGTGCGCCGGGTGGCGACTGTCTCCAGGGCGCCGGAGGTGGCGAAGATGACGATCAGCAGTGCCCCGTCGAACACCTGGCCCAGCGCCAGCGCGCCGATCGCGGCCAGCACCATCAGCAGGTCGACGTCCAGGGTGCACTCGCGCAGCGCGGTGAGCCCCGCCCAGGCCGGCTCCCACCCGCCGGTGACGTAGCAGCCCAGGTACAGCGCCCAGGCCAGCGGCTGCGGCCCGTCCAGCAGCTGCACCAGGCCGCCGGCGAGGAACAGCGCCAGCGCGGCGGCGGCCCACCGCACCTCCGGGACCGCCGTCCAGCCGGGCAGCCGACGGCGCGGCCGCGCGGCGGGGACTGTGCGCGGCGGTGCCGCCAGTGAGGTCACCAGTGGAGCCTATCTGCGCAGATGCGCAGGTGTGCAAACGGGAGGTGACTCCTCAGTCCGTCGGTGCCGGGGACGGCGCCGGGCTGTCCACCGATCGCGCCGGGCGGTGCCGCACCAGCCGGGCGGAGTTGACCGCCACCGCGACCGAGGAGGCGTTGTGCAGCACCGCGGCCAGCACCGGGGAGAGCGCGCCCCCGCCGGCGACGGCCAGCCCGATGCCGTTGACCGCGATCGACATGCCGTAGTTCTGCCGCACCACGCCCAGCGTCTGCGCGCCCAGCTCCCGCAGGTCCAGCAGGTGCCGCAGGTCGTCGCCGACCAGCGCGACGTCGGCGGTCTCCACCGCGACGTCGGTGCCGGAGACGCCCATGGCGATGCCGATGTCGGCCGCGGCGAGCGCCGGGGCGTCGTTCGTGCCGTCACCGACCATCGCCACGGTGTGCCCCTCGGCCTGCAGCGCCGCCACGACGTCCTGCTTGTGCTCGGGCAGCACCTCGGCCCGCCACTCGGTGACGCCCAGCTCGGCGGCGACGGCCGCGGCGGTGCTCTCGTGGTCACCGGTCAGCATCACGATCCGGCGCACCCCGGTGGCGCGCAGCGTCTCCAGCACCTCCCGCGACTCCGGCCGCACCTCGTCGCGCAGGCTGACCAGCCCCACCAGCTCCCCGTCGACCGCCAGCAGCAGCGGGGTCTCGGCCGCGGCGCGCAGCCGGTCGAGCCAGCCCTGGGCGGCGTCGCCGACGGCCACGCCCTCGCTGGCCATCAGGGGCTCGCTGCCCAGCAGCAGCACCCGCCCGTCGGCCTGGGTGCGCATGCCCAGGCCCAGCAGCACCTCGCACTCCTCGTGCGGCGGGATGAACACGTGCCGCTCCTCGGTGGAGCGGATCACCGCCTGCGCCAGCGGGTGCCGGGAGTGCACCTCGGAGCTGGCGGCGTAGCCGAGCACCCGCTCCGGCGTCCAGTCGTCGGAGAAGGAGACGACGTTGGTGACCACCGGGCGGCCGATGGTCAGCGTGCCGGTCTTGTCGAACACCACGGCGTCCACCCGGCCGGCGGCCTCCAGGTGTGCACCGCCCTTGATCAGCAGGCCGCGGGAGGCGCCGTTGCCGATCGCGGCGCTGACCGCGGTCGGCGTGGCCAGGCCGACCGCGCACGGGCAGGCGATCAGCAGCATGGTCATCGCCCGGCGCACGTCCCGGGTGACCAGCCAGGTGAGCCCGGCCAGGGCGAAGGAGGCGGGGACGAAGCGGCGGGAGAAGTTCTCGCCGACGGTCTGGATCGGCGCCCGGTCGTCGGTGGCCTGCTCGACCCGGGCGATGATCCGCCCGATCGCGGTGTCCGAGCCGGTCGCCGAGGCGCGCACCACCAGCCGGCCGCGCACGTTCACCGACCCGGCGTGCACCGTCGCCCCCGGGGTGACCTGCACCGGCAGCGGCTCGCCGGTGATCGCGGCCTGGTCGACCACGCCGGTGCCCTCGACCACGACGCCGTCCACCGGCAGCGTCGTCTGGTCGTGCACCACCACCAGGTCGCCGACCCGCAGCCGGGCCAGGTCGACCTGGCGCTCGACGTCGAGCTCGCCGCCCTCGCCGGGGACGAGCACCCAGGCGGTGGTCTCGGTGCCGGCCAGCAGGGCGGAGATCGCGCGGCGGGTGCGGCGCAGGGTGACCGACTGCAGCCACTCGCCGATGTTCAGCAGCCACAGCACGGTGAGGGCGACGACGTTCTCGCGCAGCAGCAGGCTGGCGATGGTGGCGGCGGTGACCAGCGCGTCGGTGCCGGCGCTGCGCTTGCCGGCCAGCGCACCGGCGGCGCCCTTCACGAACGGGTAGCCGGTGAAGATCGTCAGCGCGGTGGCGACCAGCCGGCTGCGGCCGGTGAGCACCGGCGGGCGGCCGAACCCGTACCGGCGCACGCCCAGCAGCGCCAGCGCGGCACCGCCGACGGCGATCCGCACCAGCTCGCCGTTGGCGACGTCGGCCGACCGCGGCGGGCGGGCGACCTCGGCCGCGGCGGGCAGCGCGACGGTGGAGGCGGCCACCCGGAGCACCTCGGCCCGCGGGTCGGTCTCGGCGTCGGCGTCGGCGTCCAGCCAGACCAGCACCTGGCCGGTGACCGGGTAGGCGTGCGCGGTGCGGACGCCGGGCACGGCGTCCAGCAGGTCCTCCAGGGCCACTGCCCGGGCGGGGGCGCCGGTCAGCGCCGGGACGGCGATCCGCAGCCGGCCGCCGGCGTCGCTGATCAGCCGGGCGGTGCCGGTCGCCGTCTCCACCGGGCTCAGTGCTGGTGGTCGTGACCGCCGGAGCGGTCGGCCGGCGGGGGGACCTGCTCGCCGAGGTCGGCGTAGGCCTGGGCGCGCACGTCACCAGCGGCGAGGCGGGCCTTCTCCACGCCCACCTCGGCGCGGCGCGTGCCGCGGATGCCGAGCTTCGTCGCCCCGACGGCCAGCCGGCGGGGCAGGCTGCCGGTCTCCCCGCGCTCGGCGGCGCGGACGACGACGACGCCGACGACCCCGGTGGCCACGGTGCCCACGGCCTTGCGCAGCACCCGGCCGGCGCTCGCGCTGCGGTTCTTCTTCGACTCGGCCATGGACGGGCTCCTCGGTCGTGCAGTGGGATGGGGGGTCCGTGAGAACGTGGACCCGAGTCACGGTAACGGGAACCGTGTTCGTCCACCCCTCCGGGAGGTCAGGTGACCCAGCTGCGGCTGCCCGTCGACGAGCCGGCCGGCCGGAGCGGACTGCGCAGCACCGACCTGCTGGCCGCGGTGGTGGCGCTGCTGGTGGTGCTGCACTTCGCCGCGCCGGGGCTGTTCGACGCCCCGGTCGTGCTGGCCTGGAGCACCGTGTTCGTCGCCGTCTGCCTGCAGGCGCTGCCGTTCCTGGTGCTCGGCGTGGCGCTGTCGGCGGCGATCAGCACGCTGGTGCCGGCGTCGTTCTTCACCCGGGCGCTGCCCCGCCGTCCGGCGCTGGCGGTACCGGTGGCCGGCGTGGCCGGGGTGGTGCTGCCCGGCTGCGAGTGCGCGTCGGTGCCGGTCGCCGGCAGCCTGGTGCGGCGCGGGGTCCCCCCGGCCGCCGCGCTGGCGTTCCTGCTCGCCGCCCCGGCGATCAACCCGGTGGTGCTGGTGGCCACCGCGGTCGCCTTCCCCGGCCAGCCGGAGATGGTGGCCGCCCGCTTCGCCGCCTCGCTCGGGGTCGCCCTGGTGATGGGCTGGCTCTGGACGCTGGTGGGCCGGACGGAGTGGTTCCGGCTGGCCCGGCCGGCCCCCAGCGCGCCGGGTGCCGGGCGGGCGGCGGTCTTCCGCGACGCCATGCAGCACGACCTGGTGCACGCCGGGGGCTTCCTGGTGGTCGGCGGTGCGGCCGCGGCGACGCTGGGCGTGCTGGTGCCGCGCAGCTGGCTGGAGCAGGTCGCCGCGCAGCCGGTCCTCGCCGTGCTGGTGCTGGCCGCCCTGGCCGTCGTGCTGGCGATCTGCTCGGAGGCCGACGCGTTCGTCGCGGCCAGCCTCACCTCCTTCTCGCTCACCGCACGGCTGGTCTTCCTCGTCGTCGGGCCGGCGGTGGACGTCAAGCTGATCGCGCTGCAGGCCGGCACCTTCGGCCGGGGCTTCGCGCTGCGGTTCGCCCCGGCCACGCTGGTGGTCGCCGTCGGCGTCGCCGTGCTGGTGGGGGAGGTGCTGCTGTGACCCGGCCGGACCGGACCACCCAGCACCTGCTGCTGCTGCTCCTGGGCGTCGCCGTGCTGCTGGTCGCCGGCACCGACCGGTACCTGGACTACGTGCAGGCCGGGTTCCGCCCGCTGCTGCTCGGGGCGGGCGTCGTGGTGACCGGGCTGGGGCTGACCGGCCTGCTCCGGGACCGCGCCGGCCGGGCCGGGGGCCACGAGCACCCCGGCCCGGCGGTCGGCTGGCTGCTGGCCGCCCCGGTCGCGGTGGTGCTGGTCGTCGCGCCGCCGGCGCTGGGGGCCTGGTCGGCCGGCCGGCAGGCGGCCGCCCCGCTCGAGGTGCCCGCGGCACCGTCGTCGGTGGGGATCGGCCCGGACGACGCGGGGGCCGACCACCGCACGATGACGCTGTTCGTCTACCACGTCTGGTCGCAGGCGCCGGAGCCCAGCGCGCTGGAGGGGCGGCGGGTCCGGCTGGTCGGCTTCGTCTCCGCGCGGGCGGCCGGTGGCTGGTACGTCACCCGCTTCGACATCAACTGCTGCGCCGCAGACGCCACCGCCATCCGGGTCGCCGTCCCCGGCGGTGGAGAGGAGTTCGCCCCCGACGAGTGGGTCGAGGTGATCGGCACCTCCACCCCGCCGCTGGTCGACCCGGCCGTCGGCTACCCGGAGCCGGCGATCGACGCCGAGTCGGTGCGGGCCGTACCGGCGCCGGCGGAGCCCTACGAGTGAGCGCTCGACCGGCGCACAGTCGACAACAGTTCTCACATGCCGTTATCCTGATGTGATGACCGCCGCACCCCACTCCGAGGAGACCGCGGCACCGCCGGTCGCCCCGGAGACGGTGCAGGCGGCCAGCTCCCTGCTGGCCGCGCTCGCGGCCCCGATGCGGCTGTCGATCGTCGCCCAGCTGCTCCGGCACGGCAGCCGCTGCGTGCACCAGCTGGTCGACGACCTCGGGGCACCGCAGCCGCTGGTGTCCCAGCACCTGCGGGTGCTGCGGGGGGCCGGCCTGGTGGTGGGCGAGCGGCGGCACCGCGAGGTGCACTATGCGCTGGTCGACCCGCACGTCGGGCACATCGTGCGCGATGCGCTCGACCACGTGTCGCACGCGGCCGTGGGAGATGGACCCGTGCCCGTCGTCGAGGACGGCGCGGGGTGCCCGGTAGACGATGGGATGAGCACGAGATGATCCGCAACACCCGCCAGCGCACGGCCGTCAACGCCGTCTTCGAGGAGCTCGAGGGCTTCGCCAGCGCCCAGGAGGTGCACGCCCGGATGCGCGCCGGCGGCGACTCGATCGGCCTGTCGACGGTGTACCGCGCCGTGCAGGCCCTGGTCGACGACGGTGAGCTCGACTCGATCCGCACCGACTCCGGCGAGGCGATCTACCGCCGGTGCAGCACCCGGCACCACCACCACCTCGTCTGCCGCGTCTGCGGCCGCACCGAGGAGGTCGAGGGGCCGACCGTCGAGCGCTGGGCCGACCGGGTGGCCGGCGAGCACGGCTTCGTCGACGTCAAGCACACGCTGGAGATCTTCGGCACCTGCGCCGCCTGCCACGCGCCGGCAGAGCCGTCCCCGGTCGACGCGCCCGCTGACCAGCGCTGAGGTCGGGGCGCCGGTCCGGTAGCCCGAACCGGCGCCCGCTCAGCAGATCAGAGGGTGCCCTCGCGCGCGGCCCGCCAGATGTCGATGCCGCCGTCGACGGCGTGCTGGTCGATCGCGGCCAGCTCGTCGGCGGAGAAGTCCAGGTGCTCCAGCGCGGCGACGTTCTGCTCCAGCTGCCGCACGCTGCTGGCCCCGACCAGCACGGAGGTCACCCGGCTGTCCCGCAGCGCCCAGGACAGCGCCAGCTGCGCCAGGCTCTGCCCGCGGGCGGCGGCCATGTCGTTCAGCGCGCGGGCGTGGGTCAGGTACTGGTCGGTGATCATGCCGGCGTCCAGGGACTTGTCCTGCGCCGCGCGTGAGCCCTCCGGCACCCCGCCGAGGTACTTGTCGGTGAGCATCCCCTGCGCCAGCGGCGAGAACGCGATGCAGCCGGCGCCGACGTCGGCGAGGGTGTCCAGCAGGCCCTCGGTCTCGATCCAGCGGTTGAGCATCGAGTACGAGGGCTGGTGGATCAGCAGCGGGGTGCCCAGGTCGGCCAGGATCGCGGCGGCCTCGGCGGTCATCGCCGGGGAGTAGGAGGAGATGCCGGCGTAGAGCGCCTTGCCCGACTGGACGGCGGTGTGCAGCGCGCCCATCGTCTCGGCCAGCGGCGTGGTCGGGTCGGGGCGGTGGCTGTAGAAGACGTCGACGTACTCGAGGCCCATGCGCTGCAGCGACTGGTCCAGGCTGGACAGCACGTACTTGCGGGAGCCGCCGCCCTGGCCGTAGGGCCCCGGCCACATGTCGTAGCCGGCCTTGGTGGAGATGACCAGCTCGTCCCGGTAGGGGCGGAAGTCGTCGCGCAGGTGCCGGCCGAAGTTGGTCTCCGCCGACCCGTAGGGCGGTCCGTAGTTGTTGGCCAGGTCGAAGTGGGTGATCCCCAGGTCGAAGGCCCGGCGCAGGATGTCCCGCTGCCGGTCGAAGGGGACGTCGTCACCGAAGTTGTGCCACAGGCCGAGGCTGACGGCCGGCAGGTCCAGGCCGCTGGCGCCGGTGCGCCGGTAGGTCATCGAGTCGTAGCGGGTGCTCTCCGCGCGGTAGCCCATGGGCAGATCGTGCCGGGGCGCACCCGGTTCAGCGACGGCGGGGGCGGCGCCCCCGGGCGCCGCCGGCCGGCGAACGGGCCCCGCCGGGCGGCGCCGTGACGGTGTCCGGCCAGTGCGCGGGCCGGGTCAGGGCCGCGGGCAGCCGGGTGCCGGCGTCACCGGTGGCCGCGGTCAGCTGCGGGCCGGTGAGGAACAGCGCGCCGGTCAGGTCGGCGCCCCGCAGGTCCGCCGCCCGCAGGTCGGCGCCGAGCAGGTCGGCCCGCCGCAGGTCTGCACCCCGCAGGTCGGCCCCGATCAGCAGGGCCCCGCGCAGGCTCACCCCGTGCAGGTCGGCGCCGCGCAGCTGCCTGCCGACCAGGTCCGCCCCGCGCCGGTCGCGGGCCCGGCCGGGGACGCCGGCGCGCACCACCTCACTGACCCGGCCGAGCAGGTCGCCCACCTCCCGGCGGAGGCCGGCGGCGTCCAGGGCCCTCAGCTCGTCGGCCGTGCCGTGGGTGAGCCGCTCGGCGCGGGCCCGGGCTGCGGCGGCCTCCTCGCGCAGGTCGCCGGCGGGCACCAGCGTCTCGGCCTCGGTGAGGTGCCAGAGCAGCTCGGTGAGCTGGCGCATGACGGGGAAGACGGCCGACAGCGCCGCCAGGCCGGCCGCATCGGTGGGCCGGTCCGCGCCGCCGAAGGTCTGCTGGGTGACCCGCTGGCCGGCGCCGAAGCAGTCGAAGACGACGCAGCCGGGCATGCCGCGGTCGCGCAGCTGGTCGTGCACCCCGCAGCGGGCGTCGTCCTGCAGGTGGCGGCAGGGCGTGCCGGCCGGCTTGTCGAAGGCGAAGTCGGCCGAGGCGGCGAAGGCCGGCAGCACGCAGCACAGCCCCACGCAGCGGCTGCAGTCGGCGGTCAGGTCGCGGCGGGCCAGGCTCAGCTCGTCGCGCGGGGTGAGCACGAGGTCCACCGGGTCCCCGGGGCGGGCTGGCACGAGGTGGTCCTCCGGAGGTCGGGGCGGGCGCCCCCACGGTAGGTGACACGCGGAGGCGCGTCGTCCGACCGGCTACCGGCTGCAACGGCACGCCCTCGCCGGGCAGGAGCCCGTTGAAGCGGGGCCGTGCAGGCGAGCAAGGTCCCCGGCGTCCACAGCACGTTCACAGCCACGGGGGACTGTCCAGGAGGAGCTCGATGAAGCGCTTCAGGAGGACCGCGGTCGCCGTTGCCGGCGCCGCGTTGGTGGTGGCACCCGCGACGGCGGCGCAGGCCGGCGACCGCGGGCACGGCCACGGCGGGGACGCCGGGGTCACCACCGTCGCGACCGGGCTGGACGGCCCGCGTCAGCTCACCGGGTACCGCGGCCACCGGGTGCTGGTGGCCGAGGCCGACAGCGGCGAGGTCTCCGCCGTCTCGCGGCGCACCGGTGAGGTGCAGACCCTGCTGAGCGGGCTGGTCAGCCCGCAGGGGGGCGACTTCGACCGCAACCGGCTGTTCGTGGCCACCGGTGAGCCGGCCCCGCCGATGGAGGACGCCGCGCCGGGCGCCGAGACGCCGCCCCCGCCGGAGGGTGCGACGTCGCTGGTGGTCGCCGAGCCGGGCGGGGAGGTGCTGCAGACGATCGACCTGCTGGCCCACGAGCTGGCCGAGAACCCAGACGGGCAGGTCCAGTTCGACGATGCCGGCGCACCGGTCGAGACGCTGTCCAACCCCTACGCGGTGCTCGCCCAGCCCAGGCGGGTGCTGGTCGCCGACGCCGGCGCCAACGCGGTGCTGTCGGTGGACCGGCGCACCGGTGAGGTGTCGACGTTCTTCGTCCCGCCGGTGGTCACCGACGTGCCCGGCTGCGCGGAGGCGCCGAACAACCCCGGCACCGTCGGCTGCGACCCGGTGCCCACCGGGATCACCGAGGGGCCCTGGGGGCTGATCTACGTCAGCACCCTGGGCGCCGAGGTGCCCGGCGCCGGCCGGGTCTACGTGCTCACCCCGCACGGTTCCGTGGTGCACGTGATCGACGACCTGACCGCGCCCACCGGGCTCGCCGTCGACCGCCGGGGCACCGTCTACGTGTCCAACGTGGCCGAGGGCTTCCCGGAGGGCGAGCCGGGGCCGGAGTTCGACCTCTCCAGCGTCGGCGAGGTGACCCGGATCGCCTGGCACGGCGAGCGCAGCACCGCCCAGGTGACCATGCCGACCGGGCTGCTCGTGGACGGCGGCGAGCTCTACGCCTCGGCGTGGAGCGTCGCCTCCTTCCTCGGCCTGCCGGCCGGCTCGGGTGAGCTGGTGCGGGTCGGCGAGGGCGCCTTCACCCCGTCCGGCGGCTGACCCCGGCCGGTGGCGTCCCGGTGGCCGCGGGCCACCGGGACGCCACTGCCCGGCTCAGCGGGGCGCCAGGCCCGTCTCGTAGGCGACCACCACCGCCTGCACCCGGTCGCGCAGCTGCAGCTTGTGCAGCACCCGGCTCACGTGGGTCTTCACCGTCGACTCCGACAGCACCAGCCGGGCGGCGATCTCGGCGTTGCTCAGCCCGGAGGCCAGCTCGCCCAGCACCTCGCGCTCCCGGTCGGTGAGCGCGGCCAGCGCGGGGTGATCCGGTCCGCGCGCCGGCAGCCCGGCCGGCAGCCGGTGCGCGTAGGCGTCCAGCAGCCGCCGGGTCAGCGCCGGCGCGACCACGGCGTCCCCGCGGGCGACCGCACGGACCGCGCCGGCCAGCTCGGCGGGCGGCACGTCCTTGAGCAGGAAGCCGCTGGCCCCGGCGCGCAGCCCGGCGAAGGCGTGCTCGTCCAGGTCGAAGGTGGTCAGGATGAGCACCCGCACGTCCGGGGCGAGCCGGGCCAGCCGGCGGGTCGCCTCGATGCCGTCCATCCGCGGCATCCGCACGTCCATCAGGACGACGTCGGGCCGCAGCCGCACCGCCCGGTCGACCGCCTGCACGCCGTCGGCCGCCTCGCCGACCACGGTCAGGTCGGGCTCGCCCTCCAGCACGAGCGTCATGCCCTGGCGCAGCAGCGGCTGGTCGTCGGCGAGCAGCAAGCGGATCACGACCGCACCCCGGCCGGTGCGGCCGCCGGCAGGCGCAGCGCCACCCGCCAGCCGCGGTCCCCGGCCGGGCCGGCGGTCAGCTCGCCCCCGTGCAGCGCGGCCCGCTGGCGCATGCCCAGCAGCCCGCGCCCGGCGTCGGCCGCGGGGACGGCGGTGCCGTCGTCGACGACCTCCAGGCCGACGCCGGCGGTGTCCCGGCACAGCCGGACGTCGACCCGGGTGGCCGAGCCGGCGTGCCGCAGGGCGTTGGTCAGCGCCTCCTGGGTGACCCGGTAGAGGGTCAGCTGCGCCATCGGGTCCAGCTCCTGCGGGCGGCCCTCGACGTGCAGGGCGGCGGCCAGCCCGGCGTCGCGCACCCGCTGCACCAGCTCACCGATCTGCTCGACCCCCGGCTGGGGTGCCGAGTCCGCGCCGGGCCCCTCGCCCGGCCGGTCGCCGGCGGACAGCACACCCAGCAGGCCGCGCAGCTCCCCGAGCGCCTCCCGGCCGGTGGCCGACACCTGAGCCATCACCGCCCGGGCCCGGTCCGGTGCGTGCGCCACCGCCACCTGGGCGCCGTCGGCCAGCGACACCATCACGGTCACCTGGTGGGCCACCACGTCGTGCAGCTCGCGGGCGATCCGCGCCCGCTCGGCCGCGATCGCCTCGTCGGTGCGCCGGGCCTCCGCCCGGGCCCGCTCGGCGGCGCGTTCGGCGGCCCGCTCGGCCAGCACGGTCCGCCGCTCCCGGGCCAGCCGGCCCGCGGCACCGACGGCGACCGCGGCCACCAGCGCCGCGCCGGCGGCGACCAGTTCCGCGCGGCTGCGCACCCCGCCGGCCACGGCGGCCAGCACCGGGACGCCGACGGTCGCCAGCCCGGCGGGCACGGCCGCCGCCGGCCAGCTGGGCGAGGCGGCGACCGCGGTGGCCAGCGCGACCAGCAGGGCGAGCTCCCCGCCGGTGGCGCCCAGCGTCGACACGACGACCAGGGCGAGGACGAGGACGGCGGCCAGCGTCACCAGGGGTGCCCGGCGGCGCCAGACCAGCGGGGCCACCAGCGCCAGGTTGACCAGCGCGCCCAGCCCGTTCCCCAGCGGTGAGGTCACCTCCGCGGTGGTGGTGACCGCCGTGGTGGCGAGCGCCCAGAGCAGCAGGGCCAGGCCGGCGTCGACCAGCAACGGGTGCCGGCCCGGTGCCGCCGTCCAGCGTGGGGCGGCGTCGTCCTCGTGCACGCTCAGACGTCCCGCCGGCGCAGCACCGTCGCCGCAGCCATCGCCGCCACGACGGCCCAGGCCACCAGCACCGCGGCGGCGGCCGCGCCGGGCAGCAGGTGCGCCTCGGGAGGAGCTCCGGTGAACACCAGCCCCTGCGCCGCGCGGCCGGGCAGGTACGCGGTGACCTCCGGCGCGGTGACCACCACGACCGGCAGCACGACCAGCGCGAACACCGCGGCCAGCCCGCCGGCGGGGGAGCGGGTGAGCAGTCCGGCCGACACCCCCAGGACGACGACGCCCAGCAGCGTCAGCGCCGTCCCACCGACCGCCCGCAGGACCAGCGGGTCCAGCGGGCTGCCGGCCGCCTCCGGCGCCCCGATCGCGGCCGCCGTCCCGCCGGCGACCGCCGCGACCGCGAGGACGGCGAGCAGCGCGCCGCCGTGCGCGAGCAGCTTGCCGACCAGCACCGGGGTGCGCCGGGGGACGGCGGTGAAGGTCGAACGGGCCGTGCCGGCGCTGAACTCACCCGCGGCGGCCAGCACCGCCACCCCGGCGACCAGCAGCTCGGCCAGCAGCAGCGCGGCGAACACCGGGTCCTCGGTGCCACCGCCGGGCAGGGTGAGGCACAGCCCGCAGAGTGCGGCCAGCACGGCTGCGATCGCGGCGTAGGCGGTCACGGTGGAGCGCAGGCTGCGCAGCTTGACCCACTCCGAACGGACGGCGCCGGACCACGCTCCGGCAGCGGGCCCCGGGGCGGTCACCGGCGCACCCGGCCAGCGTCGAACTCGACGGCGTCCCCGGTCAAGGCCGCGAACGCCTCCTCCAGGGACGGCTGCTCGGTGACCAGCTCGTGCACCGGCACGCCGTGCGCCCGGGCGACCTCGCCGACCTGCTCGGCGGAGGCGCCCTCGACCAGCAGCACGTCCTCGGCCGGGCTGCCGAGCACGACGCCCGGGCCGTGCAGCAGGTCGCGCAGTTCCCGGGCCCGCGGGCTGCGCACCCGCACGGCCGGGCGGGCGCCCGACGCGAGCAGCTCCGCCAGCGGGGCGTCGGCCAGCAGCCTGCCCCGGCCGAGCACCACCACGTGATCGGCGGTGCCGGCCATCTCGGCCAGCAGGTGGCTGGAGACCAGCACCGTGCGGCCCTCGTCGGCCAGCTGCCGCAGCAGGCCGCGCAGCCAGCGGACGCCGTCGGGGTCCAGGCCGTTGGCCGGTTCGTCGAGCAGCACGGTGGCCGGGTCGCCGAGCAGCGCGGCGGCGATGCCCAGCCGCTGGCCCATCCCGAGGGAGAACCCGCCGGACCGTCGGTGCGCGACCTCGGTCAGGCCGACCAGCTCGAGCACCTCCTCGACCCGGCGGCGGGAGAACCGGTGGGTCGCCGCGAGCGCCTGCAGGTGGGCCCGGGCGCTGCGTCCCGGGTGCACGCCGCGCGCCTCGAGCAGCGCGCCGACCCGGGTCAGCGGCGCCGGGTGCTCGGCGTAGCGCCGGCCCTCCACCAGCACCCGGCCGCTGGTCGGGGAGTCCAGGCCGACCACCATCCGCAGGGTCGAGGACTTCCCGGAGCCGTTCGGCCCCAGGAAGCCGGTCACCCGCCCGGGCCGCACGGTGCAGCTGAGCTCCCGCACCGCCCAGCGGTCGCCGTGCCGTTTGCTCACGTCCTGGATCTCGATCACGGCGTCGACGCTAGGGACGGCGGGCCGTGCCGTAGTCCTCCCTGCGGAGGACCTTCCGCCCCGGCCGGTCCCTCAGGAGGAGGACCCGGCAGCGAAGGTCAGCGCAGCTGCTGGACGAGCAGCTCGCGCAGGGCGGTGACGACCATCGCGTGGTCCTCGACCTGGGGGAGGCCGGAGACGACCACGACCCCCACCGGGCCGACGTCCCGGACCAGCACCGGGAAGCCGCCGCCGTGGGCGACGTAGCGCTCGGGGTCCAGGCCGAACTGCTCCTCGAACGTCGTCCCGGCCTCGCGGGAGCGCTGGCCGACGTAGAGCGAGCTGTGCCCGAACCGGTGCACGGTGGCGGCCTTGCGGGCGATCCAGGTGTCGTTGTCCGGGGTGGCCCCGGTCAGCGCGGCGTGGAAGAGCTGGTGGGAGTGCCGGGAGACCTCGATCGCCACCGGCAGCCGGGCCGCCCGGGCGCGGGCGACCAAGGCGGAGCCGAGGGTCCAGGCGTCGTCGTTGGTGAAGCTGCGCAGCTGCAGCTCCTCCTCCTGGGCGGAGAGCTCGGCCAGGGTGGGGAAGTCGCTCATGGTCAGACCTCGGTGACGTCGAAGGTGGTCGTGGGGGAGACGTACTCGTCCTGCGCGGCGACCAGCAGGATCTCCCGGGACGATGCCTCCGCGGTCATCCGCAGCAGCCCGAAGACCGAGGCGGCGGCCCGGCCGAGGGCGTCGGCGGCCGAGCGGGTGCCCAGCCAGTGCGCCAGGAACAGCGCCGCGATCGCGTCGCCGGCGCCGTTGACCGACAGGTCCAGCCGCGGAGTGCGCACCCGGAAGTGCCGCCCGCCCTCCGAGGCGAGCAGGTCGACGGCGTCGTCCGGGGTGTCCTCGGCGACCAGCGAGGTGATCAGCACCACCCGCGGGCCGAGGGCCTGGACGGCGGCGACGGCGTCCTTGACCGAGGCCAGCGACCGGGTCTCGGTCTCGGAGAGCAGGTCGAGCTCGTAGTGGTTCGGGGTGACGATGTCCGCGGCCGGGACGGCGACCTCCCGCATGAACTCCGGGATGCCCGGCCGCACGAACACCCCGCGGCCGACGTCGCCGATCACCGGGTCGCAGGCCCAGACCGCCGCCGGGTTGGCGCTGCGCACCTTGGCCACCGAGCCGAGCACCGCGTGGCCGATGTCGGCCGAACCGAGGTAGCCGGAGAGCACCGCGTCGCAGCTGCCGAGCACGCCACGGTCCTCGATGCCCTGCACGACCTCGTCCACGGCCTGGCCGTCGAACACCCGGCCGGTCCAGGCGCCGTAGCCGGTGTGGTTGGAGAACTGGACGGTGTGCACCGGCCAGACCTCGACGCCCAGCCGCTGCAGCGGGAACACCGCCGAGGCGTTGCCGGCGTGCCCGTAGGCCACGTGGGACTGGATCGACAGGACGTTCACCATGCGGCAGAACATCGCACACCGCCGGCCCCGGCCGGTCAGCCGCGGGGCTGGACCTCGCCCATCGGGCCCCAGCCGGCCAGGTCGGGGGAGTCGACGTACATGATCGACGGCGTCGCCGACACCCAGTCCGGCATCTCCGAGATCGCCTTCCGGAAGTGGTCGGAGGCGGTGTGCACCGCACCGGCCTGCGCGTCGGTGAAGCCCTCGACGAGGA
Organism: uncultured Modestobacter sp.; assembly: GCF_947486615.1. Lineage (GTDB taxonomy): Bacteria > Actinomycetota > Actinomycetes > Mycobacteriales > Geodermatophilaceae > Modestobacter. Next base: position 423,629 of record NZ_CANKUD010000001.1, on the reverse strand, counting down.
CCCAGGTGTGCGGCTCGTCGACGCTGCGGGACCACTCGAAGAAGACGTTGCCCGGCTCGGCGCGGACCGCCGCGGTGAACTCCCCGACCAGCTCGGGCCACTGCTCGTCGAACTCGGGGCGGACCGGCCACTTCACCACGATGAGGATCACCCGCGCAGCGTAGGACGGGGCGGCTCGCGAGAAGCGGCCCGGGCGAGTTCCGAGACGCCGTTGACCCGGGTCGGTGTGGTGCGGTTCACTCTTCCGGGCGACTTCCGATAGTTCTCGGAAGTCGCTGGTCACGCAGCAGAGCCGCTACGCGAGCCGAACCCGAGGGGACACGGGACATGGGACGACGACGTCTGGGAGCCGGAGCAGCGATGCTCGGCATGGTCGCCACCGCGGGGGTGGTCGCGGCTCCCGCGGCCACCGCCGCGCCGGCCACCGTGCACACGGCCGACTTCGAGCAGGACACCGCCGGCTGGGCCGGCCGCGGGACGGCGCAGCTGGCACCGAGCACCGCCCAGGCGCGCAGCGGTGCGCAGAGCCTCGCGGTCACCGGGCGCACCGACACCTGGCACGGCCCGGGGCTGGACGCCGCCGCGCTGCTGCCGGCCGGCAGCTGGGAGGTCGAGGCGTGGGTGCGGCTCGCGGACACCACGCCGGAGCCGGAGACCGACGTCGTCACGCTGAGCGCGGCGCGCACCCCCACCGGCGGCGCCACCGCCTACGACACGGTGGCCTGGCAGGTCGCCGTCTCCGACAGCGCCTGGACGCGGGTCGCCGGCACCTACGAGTTCGGCACCAGCAACAGCGGCCTGGAGCTCTACCTGGAGAGCCCCGACGCCACCCAGGCGTTCTTCGTCGACGACGTCACCATCACCGGTGAGCCGGCCGCTCCGGTCGAGCCGGGCACCCGCGCCGACCTGGCCACCGACTTCGAGTCCGGCACCGGGGGCTGGACCGGCCGTGGCGAGGCGCAGGTCGCCACCACCACCAGCGACGCGCACGGCGGGACCACCAGCCTGCTGACCACCGGCCGCACGCAGGGCTGGCACGGCCCGGCCGTCGACGTCACCGACGGACTGGCGCTGGGGGAGACGGTGCAGGTCTCGGTCTGGGCGAAGCTCGCCTCCGGCCAGGCCCCGGCCTCGCTGCGGGTGTCCGTCCAGCGCGAGCGCGGGACGGCGATGAACTACGACAACGTCGCCGGTGCCAGCGCGGTGGTCACCGCCGACGCCTGGACCGAGCTGCGCGGCACCTACACCCTCGGCGCGGCGATCGACCGGGCCCAGCTCTACGTCGAGGGCGACGCGGGTGTGGACTTCCTGATCGACGACTTCGCCCTGGCCGGGTTCGCCGAGACCCCGCTGCAGGACGTGCCCGGGCTCGCGGACGTCCTCGGCGCGGACGGGTTCGAGCACGTCGGCGTGGCGATCGACCAGCGGGAGACCGTGGGCCGGCCGGCGCAGCTGGTGCAGCGGCACTTCGACGCGTTGACCCCGGAGAACGACGGCAAGCCGGCCGAGGTGCAGCCGACCGAGGGGACCTTCACCTTCGGCGACCTGGACGCGCTGCTGGACTTCGCCGACGCCACCGGCACCGACGTCTACGGGCACGTGCTGGTCTGGCACTCGCAGACCCCGGACTGGTTCTTCCTCGACGGCGACCGTCCGCTGACGAACGCCCCGGCCGACCAGGCCCTGCTGCGCGCCCGCATGGAGGCGCACATCAAGGGCATCGCCGACCACCTCGCCGCCCGCTACCCCGACGGGGACTCCCCGATCTGGGCGATGGACGTGGTCAACGAGGTCATCGCCGACGGCGACAACGCCAACCCGCACGACATGCGGGACAGCCGCTGGTTCCAGGTGCTCGGCGAGGGCTTCGTCGACGAGGCGTTCCGGCTGGCCGACCGGTACTTCCCGGACACCGCGCTGTTCATCAACGACTACAACACCGAGATGCCGGCCAAGCGGGCCGACTACCTGGAGCTGGTCTCCGCCCTCGTCGAGCGCGGGGTGCCGATCGACGGCGTCGGCCACCAGGCGCACGTCGACTTCGCCCGCCCGGTGCAGTGGCTCGACGACTCGCTCACCGCGGTCGAGCAGCTCAGCGCCCGGACCGGGACGCCGCTGCTGCAGGCGATCACCGAGCTGGACGTCAGCGACTCGAAGGAGAACAACGGTGCCGACGTGAGCAACGGCACCGTGCCCCAGCACTCCCCGGCGATGGCCGACCAGGACGCCGCGGAGACCGAGCTCGGGTACTACTACCGGGACCTGTTCGACATGCTGCGGGGCCACTCGGACTCGATCGAGGCGGTGACCTTCTGGGGGATCAGCAACGGCCGCAGCTGGCTGCGCACCTGGCCGGCGGCCCGGCCGTGGGAGTCGCCGCTGCCCTTCGACGACGACCTGCAGGTCATGCCCGCCTACTGGGGCATCGTCGACCCGACGCAGCTCGCCCCGCGGCCGGCCGACGTGCTCCCGCCGCGGATCGCCGCGCAGGACCCGGTGCGCGCCACCGCCACCAGCACCGCCGGTGCGCTGGTGCGCTACCCGCTGCCGCAGGCCGGGGACACCCGGGACGGGCGGGTCACCCCCACCTGCAGCCCGCGGCCCTGGACGGTGTTCCCGATCGGCACCACCCAGGTCAGCTGCACGGCCACCGACTCGGCCGGCAACCGGTCGAACCCGGTCACCTTCGACGTGGTGGTCACCGCACCGCCGACCGGGACCCGGCTGTACCAGCAGATCAACAACGGGCCGGTGGTGCGGGCCAACGTGAAGCAGACCGTGCAGCTGGTGGTGCAGTTCGGCAACCGGGGCACGGGCGTGCTGCTGGGCGACTCGTTCGGGTACGCCTGCACCCAGACGTCGGGTCCGGCGATGACGCTGGAGCTGGCGCCCGGGTCGGCCCGACAGGTCGCCAACCGCGACTACCCGGCCGGGCAGAACGGCAACGTCAGCCTGCGGGCCCGCCCCACGGAGACCGGCGCCGCCGCGTTCGACTGCACGCTGTCGATGACCGACAGCCGCGGGGCGGCGGTGAGCGCCACGACATCGGTCACCATCGACGTCCGGCGCTGACGTCCCAGCACACCGCGCCCCCGCTCACCGACCGGTGAGCGGGGGCGCGGTGCGTTCAGCCGCGGGCGGCCTCGAGCTCGGCCAGCGTCGGCGGGTCGGCGCCGGGCCGGGTGCAGGCGAGCGCGGCGACCAGTGCGGCGTCGTCCAGCAGGGCGGCCAGGTCGGGGCCGGGCAGCTCGAGCAGCCGGTCGCGGGTGAGCACGTCGGTGCGCACCAGCCCGGCGAACAGCCCCGCGGCCAGGCTGTCCCCGGCGCCCACGGTGTCGACCACGGTCACCGCCGGCGGGGTCCGGTGCAGCAGCGTGCCGTCGGGGCGGGCGGCCCGCAGCGTGCTGCCGCCGTCGGTGACCACCACCAGCGCCGGCCCCTCGGCGGCCCACCGGACGGCGGCCTCGTCGAGGTCGGCGCCGGGCTCCAGCCAGTCGAGGTCCTCGGCGCTGACCTTCACCACGTCGGCGGTGCGCCGCAGCCGGGTCACCTGCTCCCGGACGGCGTCGGGGTCGGTGATCAGCGTGGGCCGGACGTTGGGGTCGAAGCTCACCAGCGCCGTCCCCTCGGCCCGCACCCGGCCGACCAGGTCGGCCAGCGCGGCCGAGCCCGGCGGGGTCCAGCTGGAGATCGAGCCGACGTGCACGATCCGGGTGCCGGCCGGCCAGGCCCGCTGCAGCTCCTCGGCCGTCCACTGCCAGTCGGCGGCGCCGACGGTGTGGAAGGAGTAACCGGCCGAGCCGTCGGCGGCCAGCTCGACCACCGCCAGGCTGACCGGCTCCGCGGCCGGGCGCATCGCGTCGGTGGCCACCCCGTTGCGGGCGGCGTGCTCGCGCAGCACCGCCCCGAACGGGCCCGGCCCCACCCGGGCCATCAGCGAGGTGGGGGCCTGCAGCCGGGCCGCGGCGACCGCCACGTTGAGCGCGTTGCCGCCGGGGAAGGCGGTGTACTGCGGCGCCGCGCCGGGCGCCGGGTCCCCGCTGGGGATCAGGTCGATGACGAGCTCGCCGCAGACGGTGATCACGGCCACACGGTAGCCGGGGCGGTCGCCCCGGTCGCAGCGGCCGGGAGGGCGTCGTCTCCCCTGATCGGGTGGTCTGCCTGCCGGCCGCTCAGCAACCGCCCGGCGACTGCCGATGACCCCGGATCGAGCAGGACCGGCGACGGACGGGGGAGGGGCCGTGGCGCACAGCTGGCTGACCGGCGCGCCGGTCGAGGGCCCACTGCCGCTGACCGGGGACGGCGTCCCCGGCGAGCTGCGGCGCGAGGTCCTCCGGGACGCCGCCGTGGTCGTCGTGCTGACCGTGCTGGCCACGGCCGCGGGCATCGCCTGGGAGCTGCCGCGGAGCATCGTCGGCTGGTCGGCGTCCGCCGGCGTGCCGCTGGACCACCTGGTGTTCCTGCTGGCCGCCTCGCACCTGCTGATGATGGTGTTCGGCGCCCGCCGCGGACGGCAGCTCAAGGCCGAGGCGGCTGCGCACCGCCGGCTGGAGGAGCAGCTCCGCGACCGGGCCGGCCGCGACCCGCTGACCGGGCTGGCCACGCTCACCGGCTTCCTCGCCGCGCTGGACCGACTGGCGCGCTCGGGCACCGACCCGGACGACGTCGCCGTCCTGCTGCTGGACATCGACCGGTTCACCGCGGTGAACGACACCCTGGGCCACGACGTGGGCAGCCACCTGCTGGTGGCGGTGGCCGACCGGCTCCGGGCAGTGCTGCCCGCCGGCGCGGTGGCGGCGCGCACCGGCGGCGACGTCTTCGCCCTGCTGGTGCCCGACGCGCCCGACGGGATCGCGACCACGGTGGTGGCGGCGCTCCGCCGGCCGTTCGCCGTCCGCGACCTGCAGCTGGAGGTCGACCTCAGCGCCGGCCTGGCCCACGGGCTGGGGGCCGGGAGCGCCGAGCTGCTGCGCCGGGCCGACGTGGCGCGCGGCACCGCGAAGCGCCAGGCCACCGGGGTGGCCGTCTACTCACCGGAGCTGGACTCCTTCGACCCGGGCCTGCTGGCCCTGCACGCCGAGCTGCGCTGCGCCATCCGGGACGGCGGCCTGGAGGTGCACCACCAGCCGAAGGTGAGGCTGGCCGACGGCCGGGTGACCGGGGTGGAGGCGCTGGTCCGCTGGCCACACCCGCAGCTGGGTCTGCTGGCGCCCGACCGGTTCATCGTGCTGGCCGAGCAGACCGGGCTGATCGCCCCGCTCACCGACGTCGTGCTGCGCTGCGCGCTGGCCGACGTCCGGGCCTGGCGGGAGCAGGGCCGGCGGCTGACCGTGGCGGTCAACCTCTCCGCCCGGCTGCTGCACGACCTGGAGCTGCCCGACCGGGTGGCCGCGGCGCTGCGCGAGGAGCGGGTGTCGCCTGCGGACCTGGAGCTGGAGGTCACCGAGACCGCCGCCATGGACGACCCGGACCGGGCGATGACCGTGCTCGGCCAGCTGCGCCAGCTCGGCGTCCGGCTGTCGGTCGACGACTTCGGCACCGGCCACGCCTCGCTGGCCCACCTGTCCAAGCTGCCGGTGGACACCCTCAAGATCGACCGCAGCTTCGTGGCCGGGCTGGGCACCGAGCCGGCCGCCCGGGCGATCGTCCGCAGCACCGTCGACCTCGGCCACGCCCTCGGCCTGACCGTGGTGGCCGAGGGCGTGGAGACCGCCGAGCAGTGGCACCAGCTCGCCGCCTGGGGGTGTGACCTCGCGCAGGGCTGGTGGCTGGCGCGGGCGGTGCCGGCGTCCGTCGTCCCGGCGGTGGCAGACGAGGTCGAGCGCCGCGTCGCCGGGCTCCAGCGGCCGGCCGTCGCAGCGATCGTGCCGGCTCAGCGGTCGTTGGGGTAGACCACGCCCAGCTGCTCGCGGACGCCGTCCAGCAGCCGCATCGTGGCCAGCGAGTGCTCCAGCGGCAGCACCGGGCTCTCGGTCAGCCCCTGCTGAAGGCAGCGGGTGACCTCGCGGAGCTCGTGCACGTAACCGGAGCCGATCAGCCCGAACTCCTCAGTGCGTGCGGGACCCTCGCCGGCCTGCACGTCCAGCCGGGTGGGCCGGTAGACCGAGTCGGCGCCGTCGGTGCGCACCCAGCCGTCGGTGCCGCAGATCATCGCGGTGTGCGGTGAGCGGGCCAGCAGCGAGGTGGTCAGCTGCGCCTGCGCGCCCGAGGCCCAGGTCAGGGTGAGCGCGTTCTGCGCGTCGACGCCCTCGGCGTTGAGCGTGCCCACCGCGCGCACCTCGTCGGGCAGGCCGAGGGTGCCCCAGGCCCACAGCAGCGGGTAGACGGCGAGGTCCAGCAGGGCGCCGCCGCCGTCGGCCGGGGCCCAGATCCGGGCGGTCCGGTCGGCCGGCGCGGGGAACCCGACCTCCGCCGAGACCCACTGCACGGTGCCGATCTCGCCGGACGCGGCGATCTCCAGCGCCCGCTGGTAGGCCGGCAGGAAGCGGGTCCACACCGCCTCCATCAGGAACAGCCCCCGCTCGCGGGCCAGCTCGACCAGCTCGGTCGCCTCGCGGGCGTTGATCGTCAGCGGCTTCTCGCAGAGCACCGACTTGCCGGCGGTCAGCGCGGCCCGGACGACGGCGGCGTGCTGGGCGTGCGGGGTGGCGACGTACACCGCCTCCACCGCCGGGTCGGCCAGCAGCGCGTCGACCCCGGAGCCCTGCGCGTCGTCGGCGTACCAGGCGGTGGCGCCGAACCGCTCGGCGAAGGCCTGCGCCCGGTCGGCCCGTCGGGAGCTCACCGCCTGCAGCTCGGCGTCGGGGAGCAGTAGCAGGTCGGCGGTGACCTTTGCGGCGATCGACCCGGTGGCCACCACGCCCCAGCGGACCGGGCGGCCGGTGGCCGCCAGCGGGTCGGCGTCGAGGAGTTCCGGTCGGGCGATGAACGGCGAGGTCATGCCGCCCACGCTAGGGGAGCGGTTCGCCGGGCCCTCCGCCGAGCTGCGTCCCGCTGTGGTGTCCGCGGGCCGGGATGCCGCGGCGGGGGCGCACCCGGGCAGGTCACTACCGTGCCGGCATGACCGACGACGTGGTGCAGCAGCCCTGGGGTGCCGGCACCTGGACGACTCCGCCGGTCTCCGCGACCGAGGACGGGCCCGACCTGCTGGTCACCGCCGCCGAGGGCAGCGACGCCTGGCGGCACACCTCCTACGGGTTCGTGCACGACGACGCCCACGCGCTGCTCGCCCCACTCCACGGCGCGGTCGAGGTGACCTTCCACGCCGACCTGGACCAGCAGTTCGACCAGGCCGGGCTGATGCTGCGGGCCGATGCGGAGACCTGGCTCAAGGCCGGGGTGGAGTTCTCCGACGGAGCAGCGCAGCTGGGAGCCGTGGTCACCCTCGGCCGCTCCGACTGGTCGGTCGCGCCGGTGCCGGACTGGGCCGGACGGCGGGTCACCGTGCGGGCCAGCCGGGCCGGGGACGCGGTCACCGTGCGGGCCCGGGTGGACGACGAGCCGTTCCGGCTGGTCCGGGTCGCCGCCTTTCCGGCGGACGTGCCGGTCGCGGCGGGCCCGTACTGACCCGCGCCGACCCGCGCCGGTCTGGTGGTCCGCTTCCGCAGCTGGAGCACCGGGCCGGCGGACGCCGACCTGCACTGACACCGCCGTCCGTTTCCCGCGCCCCCGGCTCCGGGAAGGGGACGGCGACCCACCGGCTGAGAAGGAGACCCCACCCATGCGCGGAGCAGTCCTGCACGCCCCCGGCGACGTGCGCGTCGAGGAGCTCGACGACCCCCGGGTCCTCGAGCCGACCGACGCCGTCGTCCGGGCCTCGGCGACCTGCGTCTGCGGCTCGGACCTGTGGTCCTACCGCGGCATCAACGAGGTCACCGAGCCCAAGCCGATCGGCCACGAGTACTGCGGGATCGTCGAGGCGGTCGGTGCCGACGTCACCACCGTGCGGCCGGGCCAGTTCGTGATCGTGCCGTTCATCGCCTCCGACGGCACCTGCCCGGCCTGCCGGGTCGGCTACCAGAGCGCCTGCACCGACCGCGTCGGCATCACCGGCGCGCAGGCCGAGCTGCTGCGGGTGCCGCACGCCGACGGCACCCTGGTCGCGACGCCCGAGGTACCGGCCCCGGAGCTGCTGCCCAGCCTGCTCACCCTCTCCGACGTCATGGCCACCGGCTGGTTCGCCGCCGTCGCCGCCGGGGTGCAGCCGGGCATGACCGTCGCCGTCGTCGGGGACGGCGCGGTCGGCCTGCTCGGTGTGCTCTCGGCCCGCCAGCTGGGCGCCGAGCGGATCATCGCGATGAGCCGGCACGCGCCGCGCCAGCAGCTGGCCACCGAGTTCGGCGCCACCGACGTGGTCACCGAGCGCGGCGAGGAGGGCGTGGCCCGGGTCCGCGAGCTGACCGACGGGGTGGGCGCGGACGCCGTGCTGGAGTGCGTGGGCACCGGGGAGTCGATGGACCAGGCGATCCGCTCGACCCGCGCCGGCGGTGGGGTGGGCTTCGTCGGCGTTCCGCACGGCGTCGAGATCACCGGCCGCCAGCTGTTCTCCACCATGGTGCGGCTGCACGGCGGGCCCGCGCCGGTGCGCCGGTTCCTGCCCGACCTGATCGACCGGGTCTGGCGCGGGGAGATCGACCCGGGCCGGGTGTTCGACCTGCAGCTGCCCCTCGACCAGGCCGCCGAGGGCTACCGGGCGATGGACGAGCGCCGCGCGATCAAGGCCCTCCTGACGCCCTGACCGTCGGGGGCGCGCACCGGAGGGGCACGGGGTGCGGCGAGGCGCTGTGCGGTACCTCGCCGCATTGGTTGCCGATCCCTGCGGCGGGTGGTCAGCTCTGCGCCGCCTCCAGCTCTGCGCGGGTCGGCGGGTCGGCACCGACCCGGGTGCACGCCAGCGCGGCCACCAGAGCTCCTTCGTCCGCGATCGAGGCCAGCGCGTCGTCGGGCAGCTCTTCCAGCGCTGTGCGGGAGGTGACGCCGGCACGGAGCAGGCCGGAGAGGAACCCGGCGGCGAGCGAGTCCCCGGCCCCGACAGTGTCCTGGACCTTCACCGCCGGTGGTGTCACCCGCTGCAGGCGCCCCCCCGGGCGGGCCACCCGCAGGGGCGCGCCGCCGTCGGTGAGCAGCACGACGGCGGGACCCCGTCCGGCCCAGCGGCAGGCCGCCTCGTCCAGGTCAGTGGTGTCCGGCTCGAGCCAGGCGAGATCCTCGGCGCTGATCTTGACCACGTCGCTGGCGGCCACCAACCGGTCCAGCCGGCGACGTACGTCAGCGGGGGTGTTGCCGAAGCTGTCGGTGAGCATGGGCCGGATGTTCGGGTCGACGCTCACCAGCGCCGCGCCACAGGCCCGCAGCCGCTCGGCCAGCGCCGCGATGGGCTCGCAGCCGGGCGCTGTCCAGCTGGAGATCGAGCCGATGTGCACCGCGCGGGAGTCCGGGGACCAGCCGGCCGCCAGTTCGTCCTCGGTCCACTGCCAGTCGGCCGCACCGAGGACGTGGAACCCGTAGTCGGCCGACCCGTCCGGCGCCAGACCGACGACGGCGAGGCTGACCGGGTCGGAGGAGTTGACCGCGCCGCCCAGGTCGACCCCGGCGAGTTCGGCGTGCCGACGCAGGTTGCCGGCCAGCGGGCCGCGGCCGAAGCGGGCCATCAGCCGGACGGGTTGGCCGAGCCGGGCGGCGGCGACGGCAACGTTGAGCGCATTGCCCCCGGGGCGGGCGATGAAGTGCGGGGTCGTTCCCGCCGGTCCGGCGTCGGCATCCCGGTCAGGGAGGAGGTCGACGACCAGCTCGCCGAGAACGGTGAGGACGGCCGGCGGTGCATGAGGTGTGGACGAGTCGCTTGACATCGGCGTGGACACCGCCCTAGCTTGCCACCTAATCGTTTAGGAAGAGACCCGGACCACGACGACGTGAAGACCTAATCGTTTAGGAGGTGGTGGCAGTGAGTCGCAAGCCCACCCTGCGGGACGTCAGCCGGGCCAGTGGTCTGTCCACTTACACGGTCTCCCGAGCGCTGAGCTCGGGGGAGGGGGTGTCGCCCGCTTCCCGGGAAGCGGTGCTGAAGGCGGCCCGCGAGGTCGGGTACGTGCCGAACGCCGCCGCCCAGCAGCTGCGCAAGAACACCCGCAGCAACGTCGCTGTGATCACCGCGAGCACCAGCAACCACTACTACCTCGAGTTGATGCGCGGCATCGAGGCGACGCTGCGCCGTTCCGGGCGCACGTCGGTCGTCGCCGACATCGCCGCCGAGGGCCACTACAGCGAGGCTTTCGAGGACGCCACGGTCCAGAACCTGATTCAGTCACGTACTGCCGGCGTGATCGCCACGCTCACGCTCCAGCAGCGGAACGTGGACCTGTTGCACGACTGGGACGTCCCGGTGGTCTTCGTCGATGCCGCGCCACCCGAAGAGGCGCGGGCGGTGCCCAGCATCACCACGGACAACGAGGCTGCCAGCCAGGCGGTCGGTGACCACCTGGCCGAACACGGCTACGACGACTGGGCGCTGCTGGCCTACCCGCCGCGGTGGTCGACCCGGGTGCCCCGGGAGGCGGGTCTCCGGATCGCTGCGCGACGACACGGTGCCCGGCTGACCGTGATCGAGAGCGAGAACGACGTCGACTCCGCGGTCGCTGCTCTCTCTGCCCACCTGGACGGCGGTCCGGCGCCGCGCGCAGTGGTGGCGGGGAACAACCCGCTGCTGCAGGCCGCGCTTCGCGAGCTGCGGGCGCGCGGGCTGCGGGTGCCCGACGACGTCGCAGTGATCGCCTTCGACGAGTTCCCGTGGGCTGCCCTGCTGGACCCGCCACTCACCGTCCTGGACGAGCACAGCGAGTCGATCGGTGTGCTGGCGGCGCAGACCCTGACCCGGCTTATCGACGCCCAGGTCGCCGCTGAGGCGGCCGGCCGGTCCATCGCCCCGGCCTACCGGGCGGAAGACCGACGGGAGGTGGCTTTCGAGCTCGTCGTCCGGCGCTCGTGCGGCTGCTGAGAGCAGCTGACCGGCCACCACCCCCGCTCCTGCACTGCCGCGCCGTCCGGCGCGGCTCCCAGCCATGCCACTCCACCTGCACGCCCCGCCCCTGTCGAAGGAGACATCCCGTGGGAAGCACCAACCGCACGCCCCTGATCCGTTCGCTCGCCGCGCTCAGCGCCCTCGCTCTGCCGGTCTCGCTCGCCGCCTGCTCCTCCGGTGACACCGAGACGGCTGCCGGGCCGGAGGAGATCCGGAGCGTCGGGCTCCTGGTGCAGGACATGTCCAACCCGTTCTTCTCGGCGATGGACCGGGCACTGGACGAGGTCGCGGACGAGCAGGGCCTCACCGCCAACACCCAGGACGCGCAGCTGGACCTTGGCACGCAGACCACCCAGATGGACGCCTTCATCCAGCAGGGCGTCGACCTGGTCATCGTCAGCGCCGTCGACCAGGACGGCATCGAGCCGGCGATCCTGCGGGCCAAGCAGGCCGGGATCATCGTCATCGCCGTCGACACCCCCGCCGTGGGTGCCGACGCGGTCGTGGAGACGAACGCGGTGCAGGCCGGCGAGACGTCCTGCACCTACCTGTTCGAGCAGATGGGCGGCGAGGGGAACGTGCTGCTCGTGGACGGCACGCCCATCCAGACGATCATCGACCGGATCGAGGGCTGCCGGAACGTCGCCAGCGAGTACCCCGGCATCTCGATCGTCGGCCAGCAGTCCTCGGAGAACGACCGCGCCTCCGGCCTCGCGGTCACCACCGACATGCTCACGGCGACCCCGGACGTCCAGGGCATCTTCGGGATGAACGACCCCTCGGCGCTGGGCGCGGTGCTCGCCGTGGAGCAGGCCGGCAGGCCCGGCGTGCTGGTCACCGGCGTGGACGGCAGCCCGGAGGCCGTCGAGGAGCTGCAGCGGGCCGGCTCGCCGTTCATCGGCACCGCGACCCAGGCGCCCGGGGAGATGGTCCGCACGGCCATCGACCTGGCTGAGCAGCTCGTCGCCGGTGAGGAGCTGGAGGAGGACCACGTGCTGATCCCCTCTGAGCTGGTCACCCGGGACGACGTCGACGAGTACGCCGGCTGGTGACCGGGGGGTGGCCCGGGAGCCGGGCCACCCCGCACTGCCCGGTGTGCACCGGGACCCGACTCGGAGAGGACCGCAGCGATGACGCAGGACCGACCCCCGCTCCTGGAGCTGACGGGGGTGACGAAGCGGTACGGGGCGACGACGGCCCTCGACGGCGTCGACTTCGACCTGCGCCCAGGCGAGGTGCACGCCCTCATGGGCGAGAACGGTGCCGGCAAGTCGACCCTGATGAAGATCCTGTCCGGGAACGTGGCCCGGGATGCTGGGCGCATCGCCATCGACGGCGATCCGGTCGAGATCAGCGGGCCGCGGGACGCTGCCGCGCACGGCATCGCGATCATCCACCAGGAGCTGAACACCGTGCCGGCGATGACCGTCGCTGACAACCTGGCGCTCGGCCGCGAGCCGCGCACCCGGTGGGGGAGCCTGGACCGCCGGGCGGCCGTGCGGGAGGCGCGGGAGAAGCTCGAACACATCGGCGCGGACATCGATCCGAGCCGTGAGCTGGGCTCGCTCTCGGTCGGGATGCAGCAGATGGTCGAGATCGCCCGAGCGGTCAGTGAGAACGCCCGGGTCCTCGTGCTGGACGAGCCCACGGCCGCGCTGTCCCGCGGCGAGTCCCTGCAGCTCTACCGCCTGGTCGAGGAGATGCGCAGCCGAGGCGTCGGGCTGGTCTACATCTCGCACCGCATGGAGGAGGTCTGGCAGCTCGCCGACCGGATCACCGTGTTCCGGGACGGCAGGCTCGTCGGCACCCGTGAGCGCGCGGACGTGGTTCCCGACGACATCGTCCGGATGATGGTCGGCCGGGACGTGGGCGACCTCTACGGCCACCCACCCCGCCACCCCGGCGAGGTGCTGCTGTCGGTGGACGGGCTCACCGACGGTGAGCTCATCGGCCCGGTGAGCTTCACCGTCCGGGCCGGCGAGGTCGTCGGCATGTCCGGCCTGATCGGTGCCGGTCGCACGGAGACCTGCCGGCTGATCTTCGGGGCCGACAGCGCCCGCGGCGGCACCGTCCAGGTACGAGGCCGGACGATCAGGGCACGCAGCCCGCAGGCGGCGGTCGCGGCGGGCATCGCCATGGTGCCCGAGGATCGGAAGGCGCAGGCGCTGTTCCTCATCCACAGCGTGGAGGACAACATCTCGGTGAGCTCGTTGCGCGAGCTGAGCCGCTGGAGCGTCGTCCGCCGGGGCGCTGTGCGGGCGGGGGCCCGGGAGCAGATGCGCAAGCTGGGCATCCGGGAGAGCGCCCTGCAGCTGCCGGTCGCTGCGCTGTCCGGCGGCAACCAGCAGAAGGCCGTCCTGGGCCGCTGGCTGATGCGGGACGCCGACGTCGTGATCCTCGACGAACCGACCCGGGGTGTCGACGTCGGCGCCCGCCGGGAGATCTACGAGCTCGTCGAGCAGCTGGCAGCCGCGGGCAAGGCGGTGCTCGTCGTCTCCTCCGACCTGCCGGAGGTCATCGGCGTCAGCGACCGGGTGCTCGTCATGCGCGAAGGCCGGATCGTCGCCGAGCTCGACTCCACCACCACCACCGAGGAGGCCGTCATGTCGCACGCGACCGGTACGGCCTCGAGCCCTTCAGGAGCCCAGCATGTCTGACCAGACCGTCCGCGGTCACGCCGCGCCGCACCCGGAAGCCCCGCCGCCGCTGTCCCCACCCGAGGAGGAGCGGGTCGTCGCCCGCCGGGGCGTCGACCTGGCCAAGTGGTGGGACCGGGTCGGGATCCTCGTGGTGCTGGTCGCGCTCGTCGTGCTGATGATCGTCATCGCGCCGAACTTCGCCAGCGTCTCCAACCTGTTCAACATCGCCCGCTCGATCTCCATCAACGCCATCCTGGCCGCGGGCCTGACGTTGGTGATCCTCACCGCCGGCATCGACCTGTCGGTCGGGTCGATCCTCGCCGTCTCAGGGGTGGTCTCCGTGCTGGCCGCCACCGGCGGCTGGCCGGCGTGGCTGGCGATCCTGGCCGGGGTGGCCGCGGGGTGCCTGGCCGGTCTGGCCAACGGGTTGCTCACCGCCTACCTGGGGCTGGCCGCCTTCATCGTCACGCTTGGCACGATGACCGCGCTCCGCGGGCTGGCGTACACCATGACCGACGGCCAACCCATCGTGTCGAACACGCTGTCGTTCCGGGACATCGGTAACGGCTACATCCTCGGCATCCCGGCGCCGGTGATCGTGATGCTCCTGGTCTACGTGGTCATCTGGTTCGTGTTGGAACGCACCCGGTTCGGTCGGCAGGTGTACGCCGTCGGGGGTAACGCGGAAGCGGCGCGGCTGGCCGGCATCAACGTGCGCCGGGTCATCACCAGCGTGTACGTGATCGCGGGTGCGTGCGCCGGGCTGGCCGGCATCATCTTCGCTGCCCGGGTCGTCTCGGCCCAGCCGACCGCCGGGACCGGTTACGAGCTGGACGCGATCGCCGCCGTCGTCCTGGGCGGGACCAGCTTGGCCGGTGGCCGGGGGCGGCTCTACGGCACGCTGATCGGGTCGGTGATCCTCGGCGTGCTGAGCACCGGGCTGATCCTGCTCAACGTCCAGTTCTTCACCCAGCTGCTCATCAAGGGCGGTGTGATCATCCTGGCGGTTGCGATCGACGGGCTCAAGCAGCGGCCGCTCCGCCGGCAGCGGACCCGGGCCACCGCGTGACCGGCTCCAGCCACGCCCTGCCCAGCGCGCCAGCACCGACCAGCACGGAGGATCCGGCAGTGACCTTGCCCGTCGTCTCCGTCCACGACCCGCTGCCCGGGCGCCGGACCTGCGAGCCGATCGTCTTCACCGTTCCGGTCGAGCTGGCGGGGGACCTGTGGACCGCGGTCACCGCGGAGGGCGGCGAGGTGCTCTGTCAGGTGCTGCACGCCGACGCGGTACCCGGGCACACCAGGCTCGTCACCGCCCTAACCTTCACCGGCCGGACGACGCTGACGCTGCTTGGCCCGGCCACCGGGCCGCTGGCCGGGATCAGCGAGCTGCCCCCCCGGGAGGCCGACGCCGTTGTCCGGCTCGACACCGGCGCCTTCGACCTCGAGTTGTGCCGGGGAACGGCGCAGGGCACCGGTGACGCCAAGTGGGGGTTGCGGCACTTCGCCTCAATCGCGGAGGGGGTGGACCTACTGCCCTCTGGCAACAACGCGATCGGCGGCTTCTACGGCCCGTTCTTCACCCCGGAGAACGGCTTGGTCAACCCGCCGGAGCACACCGTGGTGGACGTCGAGGTCATCGAGCGGGGCCCGGTGCAGCACCACTACCGGATGCACGGGACCGTGCCCGACGGCCTCCTCCCCGAGCTGCGCGGCAAGCGGTTCAGCATCGACTGGGTGTTCACGTACGGCTCGTCGTCCTTCAAGCGGGTCTACCAGGTCGACGACTTCCAGACGGTGATCAACGGCCGGTCGGTGACCAACAAGATCACCGTGGGTGACGAGTTCGAGAGCGGGCAGGGGAGCGTCGTCTTCGACCGGTACGCCGCGCTCGGGGGGACGCGGTACCGCAGTGGCGATCCCTACGCCGAAGAGCTGGCGGACATGGTCGAGGAGACGCTGGCGGGTTCCACCTCGACCACCGAGACGTTCGGTCGGTTCCGGGCCGCGCTCACCGGGGACATCGAGGCCGCGCACTGGGACCTCTACTGGCGGCTCTTCTGCTCCTGGGAGGCCGCGCTCCCGGAGGCGGAGATCCGGGAGCGGCTCGGGCGGGTGCGGGAGACCTCGCACGTGCTGGCCGACCTGCCCGATCGCCGGTGGAAGCTAGCCACCGAACCGGTGGACGTCTCCACCACGGAGCACCAGACGATCTTCGCCGGACCGGCGGACAAGACCGTCGAGTTCCACTCGGTGACCGGTCGGGCGATGGTCTGGTGGACGTCGGCCCCGTCCGGTGCCTTCCAGATCGTCCAGCGTCCTCGGTCCGGATGGGTCAACTGGGGCACCAACGGTGAGAACGAGTGCCCGGAGCTGCCGGTCGGTGTCGTGGTGAAGACCGCGTACGGCCAACTGGTCGATCGGTGGACCGAGGTGGCCGACCAGCTGGAGACCCCGCCCGTTGTGACGACCGGTTGACCCGTCGACCCGACCACGTGAGCCACGGCCGACGTGGTCGGGTCGGCGGCACCGGCGTTGATCGGAGAGGATCGGTTGATGACCGATGCCCAGCTCCCGCCCATCGCCGTGACCGGGTCCACCGGGCGACTCGGTGGCCGGGTCGCCCGGCTGCTCGCCGACGCCGGGGTGCACCAGCGGCTGCTGGTGCGCGACCCGTCCCGCGCGCCGCAGCTGCCGGACGCCACGGTGGTGGTCGCGCCGTACGCCGACCGGCCGGTGGTGCGCGAGGCCCTGGGTGGCGTCGGTGCCGTGCTGATGGTCTCGGCCAGCGAGTCCGCCGACCGGGTGGAGGTGCACCGCAGCTTCCTCGACGCGGCGGCCGACGCCGGGGTCGGGCACCTGGTCTACGTGTCGTTCCTCGGCGCCGCGCCGGACGCCACGTTCACCCTGGCCCGTGACCACTGGGCGACCGAGCAGCACGCCCGGGCGCTGGGCCTGACCACGACGTTCCTCCGCGACGGGCTCTACGCCGACGACATGCCGGCCCTCGTCGGGGACGACGGCGTGCTCCGCGGGCCCGCGGGGGAGGGCCGGGCGTCGGTGGTCGCCCTGGCGGACATCGCGGCCGTCGCCGCGACGGTGCTGCAGGACCCGGCGGCGCACGCCGGGGCCGCCTACGACCTGACCGGCCCGGCAGCGCTGACCCTCGACGAGGTCGCCGGGACGATCACCGCGGTCACCGGACGGCCGGTGCGCTACCAGCCGGAGACCCTCGAGGAGGCCCACGCCAGCCGGGCCGCCTACGGCGTGCCCCGCTGGCTGGTCGACGCCTGGGTGTCCACCTACACCGCGATCGCCGCGGGGGAGATGGCCCCGGTGAGCACCGCCGTCCCCGACCTGCTGGGCCGGCCGGCCACCCCGCTGGCCGCGGTGCTCGCCGCGCTGGACCCGGCCGGATGACCCGCGCGCCGTACCTCTCCTCCCGGCTGCAGGGCTTCGGGACGACGGTCTTCGCCGAGATGAGCGCGCTGGCCGTCGCCACCGGGGCGGTCAACCTGGGGCAGGGCTTCCCGGACACCCCCGGCCCGGCCGAGGTGCTCGACGTCGCCCGCGCGGCGATCGGCACGCCGTACGACCAGTACCCGCCCGGCCCGGGCCACCCCGAGCTGCGCGCCGCGATCGCCGAGCACCAGCAGCGCTTCCGCGGGCTGTCCTACGACCCGGCCGACCAGGTGCTGGTGACCGCCGGCGCCACCGAGGCGCTCACCGCCGCGCTGATCGCGCTGCTGGAGCCCGGCGACGAGGTCGTGCTGTTCCAGCCGATGTACGACAGCTACGCGGCGGCCGTCGCGATGGCCGGCGGGGTGCTGCGCCCGGTACCGCTGCGGCCGCCGGCCACCACCGGTGCGGTCACCACCGGGGAGTGGACCTTCGACGAGGCCGAGCTGCGGGCCGCGGTCACCCCACGCACCCGGCTGCTGCTGCTCAACACCCCGCACAACCCGACCGGCAAGGTGTTCGCCCCCGACGAGCTGGCGGTGCTGGCCGAGGTGGCCACCGCCGCCGACCTGCTGGTGCTCACCGACGAGGTGTACGAGCACCTGGTCTTCACCGGCGCCGAGCACCGGTCGCTGGCCGCACTGCCGGGCATGGCCGAGCGGACCCTGGTGGTCAGCAGCGGCGGCAAGACGTTCTCCACCACCGGCTGGAAGATCGGCTGGGTGTGCGGCCCGGCGCCGCTGGTCGCCGCCGTGCGCACCGCGAAGCAGTACCTCACCTACGTCAGCGGTGGGCCGTTCCAGCCGGCGATCGCCGCCGGGCTGCGGCTGCCCGACGCCTTCTTCACCGGGATCGCCGCCGACCTGGAGCGGCGCCGCGACCTGCTGGTGACCGGGCTGGCCGGGGCGGGGCTGCCGGTGGTCAGCCCGCAGGCCGGCTACTTCGCCACCGTCGACGTCCGGCCGGTGCAGCCCGACGGCGACGGGTGGGCGTTCTGCCGGTCGCTGCCGGCGCGCGCCGGCGTGGTCGCCGTCCCGGCCGTGGTCTTCTACGACCCGGCGGACGCGCACCTGGGCCGGCACCTGGTGCGCTTCGCCTTCTGCAAGACCGACCACGTGCTCGAGGACGCCGCCCGGCGGCTGGAGGAGATGCAGTGAGGATCGCCGCGGTGCAGCACGACATCGTGTGGGAGGACCGGGACGCCAACTTCGACCGGCTCGCGCCGCAGGTGGCCCGGGCGGTGGGCGCCGGTGCGGAGCTCGTGCTGCTCACCGAGACGTTCTCCACCGGCTTCTCGATGACCCCGGGCATCGGTGAGCCCGAGGACGGTCCGTCGGCGCAGTTCCTCACCGCCCAGGCCGCCGAGCACGGCGTGTGGGTGGCCGGCACCTGCCCGGAGGTGGACGTGGCCGGCGAGCTGCCGCACAACACCTTCGTGCTCGCCGGGCCCGACGGCACCGCGCACCGCTACCGGAAGATCCACCCGTTCGCCGACGAGCGCACCCGGTTCCGCTCGGGCACCGGCCCGGTCACCGTCGAGGTCGGCGGGCTCCGGATCACCCCCTTCATCTGCTACGACCTGCGCTTCGCC
This sequence comes from uncultured Modestobacter sp., assembly GCF_947486615.1. Classification (GTDB taxonomy): domain Bacteria; phylum Actinomycetota; class Actinomycetes; order Mycobacteriales; family Geodermatophilaceae; genus Modestobacter. Next base: position 404,923 of record NZ_CANKUD010000001.1, on the reverse strand, counting down.
GACGTCTTCTGGTCGGCCGCCCCGGAGACCGACGTCTACCTGGTGCCGGCGAACTGGCCCAGCGCGCGGCGGCACCACTGGACGACGCTGCTGCAGGCCCGGGCGATCGAGAACCAGGCCTACGTGGTCGGCTGCAACCGGGTCGGCACCGCCGGCGACGGCACCGAGCACGCCGGCGACAGCCGGGTAGTGGACCCGATGGGCGAGCTGCTGGCCACCGCGTCCGGGGTGGAGACGATCGTGCTGGCCGACGTCGACCCCGCCCGGGTCACCGCCACCCGCGACCGGTTCCCGTTCTTGGGGGATCGACAGGGCCTCGCCGACCGGCGCGGCTGACCCCCGGTGGGGAGGCCGACTCGTCCCGGCGGGCAGGCTGGAGGACCCTGGTACAGGTAGGTACCAGCTGGGACGTCGAGATGTGCAGGAGCTGAAGGATGCCGCAGGGCACGGTCAAGTGGTTCAACGCCGAGAAGGGCTTCGGGTTCATCGAGCCCGACGACGGCGGGCAGGACGTGTTCGCGCACTTCTCGGCGATCGCCGACGACGGGGGCTTCCGCAGCCTGGACGAGGGCCAGCGGGTCGAGTACACCGCCAGCTCCGGCGACCGCGGCATGCAGGCCGACTCCATCCAGCCGCTGGGCCGCGGCGGTGGCCGCCCGGTGCGCGAGGAGCGCGGCCACCGGGACGACCCGCGCCAGGTGCGGGCGCCGCGCGCGTCCCGCGGGGGCGGCGGGTCCGAGGGCACGGTGCGCTGGTTCAACGCGGAGAAGGGCTTCGGGTTCATCGAGCCCGACGACGGCGGGGACGACGTGTTCGTGCACTTCTCCGCCATCGCCGACGACGGCGGCTACCGCAGCCTGGACGAGGGTCAGCGGGTCGAGTACACCGCCAGCCCCGGCCAGCGCGGCATGCAGGCCGACTCGGTGCAGCCGCTGGGCGGTGGCCGGCCCCCGCAGCGTGAGGAGCGCGGACGCCGGGACGACCGGGCGCCGCGCGGTCGCAGCGGCGGCGGATCCGAGGGCACCGTGCGCTTCTTCAACGCCGAGAAGGGCTTCGGCTTCATCGAGCCCGACGAGGGCGGCGACGACGTGTTCGTGCACTTCTCCGCCATCGAGGACGACGGTGGCTACCGGAGCCTGGACGAGGGGCAGCGGGTCGAGTACACCGCCAGCCCCGGCCAGCGCGGGATGCAGGCCGACTCGGTGCGCCCCCTGGGCGGCGGACGCGCCCCGGCCCGGTACGACGACCGGCGCGACGACCGGCGTGACGACCGGCCTCGCCGGGACGACCGCGCCCCGCGGGCGCCCCGTGCGCCCCGGGCCGGCGGTGGCGGCGCCCAGGGCACCGTCCGCTGGTTCAACGCGGAGAAGGGCTTCGGCTTCATCGAGCCCGACGAGGGCGGCGACGACGTGTTCGTGCACTTCTCCGCCATCGCCGACGTCGGCGGCTACCGCAGCCTGGACGAGGGGCAGCGGGTCGAGTACACCGCCAGCGCCGGCGACCGTGGCATGCAGGCCGACTCCGTCCAGCCGCTCTGACACCCTCCCGCTGACCGCCGGGCACCCACGGCGGTCAGCGGGACGTACGGCCCACCGCCGACCTCGGGTGCGTCGCGGCGAACGAGGGAGCAGATGGTCACCGAGCCCGATCACGGGACGCCGGCTGAGCCGGCACCGGCCTGGACGCGGAGCTACGCCGAGGGCGTCCCGGCGGAGGTCGAGGTGCCCCGGGAGACCGTCCCGGACCTGCTGACCGCGGCGGCGCAGCGGTTCCCCGACCGGCCGGCGCTGGAGTTCTTCGGCGCGACGACCAGCTACACGGAGCTCGCCGACGCCGTCGCCCGGGCGGCGACCGTGCTGCACGACCTCGGGGTGCGCCCCGGTGACCGGGTGGCCCTGGTGCTGCCCAACTGCCCGCAGCACGTGATGGCGTTCAACGCCGTCCTCCGGCTGGGTGCGGTGGTCGTCGAGCACAACCCGCTGTACACCGCCGAGGAGATCGGCCAGCAGTTCCGCGACCACGAGGCCACCGTGGCGGTCGTCTGGGACGTGGTCGCCCCCGTCGTCCAGGGGCTCGACGCCCCCGGGCTGCGCACGGTGCTCGCCGTCGACCTCAGCCGGGCCCTGCCGCTGGTCAAGCGGCTGGCGCTGCGGCTGCCGGTCCCCAGGGCCCGCGCCACCCGGGCGGCGATGACGAAGCCCGCCCCCGGGACGACGTCCTGGGACGCCGCGGTGGCCGGGGCGACCCCGCTGGACGACGCCCACCCCGGCCCGGCGCACGAGGACGTGGCGCTGCTGCAGTACACCGGCGGCACCACCGGGGCCCCGAAGGCCGCGGTGCTCACCCACCGGAACCTGGTCGCCAACGTAACGCAGTCGCTGGCCTGGGTGCCGCAGTTGCGGGCCGGCGAGGAGGTCTTCTACGGCGTCCTGCCGTTGTTCCACGCCTACGGCGTGCTGCTCTGCCTGGCCGCCGCCGTGCGGCTGGGCGCCGTGCTGGTGCTCTTCCCGCGCTTCGACGTCGACCAGGTGCTGGCCGCGGCGAAGCGCCGGCCGCCGACGTTCTTCCCCGGCGTGCCGCCGATGTACCAGCGGCTGGCGACCGCGGCGCAGGAGCGCGGCGTCGACCTGTCCGGCACCCGGGTGGCGATCTCCGGGGCGATGCCGCTGCCGCTGGAGACCGCGCAGCTGTGGGAGCGGGTGACCGGCGGGCTGGTGGTGGAGGGCTACGGGATGACCGAGGCCTCGCCGATCGTGATCGGCAACCCGGTGGGGCCGACCCGCCGACCGGGCACGGTCGGCCTGCCGTTCCCGTCGACGGAGATGAAGCTGGTCGACCCGGAGGACCCCACGGTCGAGCGGGCGCCGGGGGAGCGCGGCGAGCTGCTGGTCCGCGGCCCGCAGGTCTTCACCGGCTACTGGCGCCGGCCGGACGAGACCGCCGAGGTGCTGCTGCCCGGCGGGTGGCTCCGCACCGGCGACGTGGTCGAGGTCGACGACGACGGTTTCGTCCGGATCGTCGACCGGATCAAGGAGCTGATCATCACCGGCGGCTTCAACGTCTACCCCTCCGAGGTCGAGGACGCACTGAAGGCCGTCGACGGAGTGACCGACGCCGCCGTCGTCGGCCTGCCCGGTGGCAGGGGCGGCGAGGAGGTCGTCGCCGCGGTGGTGCTGGAGCGGGAGCTGGACCTGGACGCCGTCCGGGAGGCACTGCGCGCGTCACTGGCGGCCTACAAGGTGCCGCGGCGGATCGTGGCGGTCGAGGACCTGCCCCGCTCCCAGATCGGCAAGGTGCTCCGCCGCGAGGTCCGCGACCGGCTGCTCGCCGGCTGAGCGCAGCGGTCAGGCCACCGGGCCCGGGCCGAAGTCGCCGAAGGTCTCCGGGGCCGGTGGCGCGATCGGCGTCTCGGCGGCCACCCAGCCGTTCGGGAGGAGCGTGCGCACCGTCCGGGCGTCGGCCGGCAGCGGGGTCACCGCGCTGCCGGCCTGCAGCGGCAGCGGGCCGACCACTCCGCCGCGGGAGTCCAGCAGCTCCGCGGTGGCCACCGTCGGCGGCGCGCTGACCACCAGCCACGCCGAGTCGCCCCGCGACCCGGGACCGGGCGGGTCGAACTCGCACACCCGGGCCACGGTGACCGTCTCCAGCGCTGTGGTGCCCGGTGGGGTCTGGGTGCCGCAGGCCAGGGCGGTCCCGCCGCTGCCGGCCCAGGTGGTCACCACCCGGGCCCCGCCGGGGCTCTGCACGGCCACGACGGCCACCGTCCCGGGCCCGCGGCCCGGCGGCAGCTCGCCGGACCACAGCAGCTGCGGCCGCAGCGCCGCCGGCTCGGTGCCCAGCGGCACCGCGAGGGAGACCAGCGCGGCGTCCAGCACCCGGGGGTCGGCCGGCGCACTGCCCGGCCGCAGCGCGGTCAGCACCGGCAGCGGCACCTCGCGGCCGGGCCGGTCGCCGAGCCAGTCGACCCCGGCCCGGTGCACCAGCCGGCCCTCCCGGCTCACCCGCACGCTGAGCGCCGGGCCGTCCTCGATGGTCCGGGCAGGCACCACGGCCACGCCGTCCGCGGCGGGCACCTCCGACCACTCGCGGCCGACCGTGCCGCGCGGCCCGGTCAGCAGCCGCTCGGAGACCTCGATCCGGTCACCCGGCGCGGCGACGACGACCAGGCTGGCCGGTCCCGGGCCGCCGAGCAGCAGGGTGACCGGCCGGGTGCGGCCCAGCTGACGGGGCAGGCGCGGGGTCAGCTGGTCGGCGGCCGCACCGGGAGCACCGGTCAGCCACACGCCGCGGAAGTCCTCCTCGACCGTGCCGACGACCAGCGCCACCCGGCCGTCCGGGGTGTCGGTGGCCAGCACCACCGACCGGTCGGCCGGAGCCGGCGCCTCCAGCGCGCCCCAGTCGACCTGCCGGACGGCGTCGACGAACGCGACGTCCCCGGCCAGCGAGCCCCGGGTCGGCCCGGCGAGCACCGGGACGGCGCGGGCCCCGGCGGGGGCGGGCGGTGCCTCGGCCGACGTGGGGGTCGCCGCGGGCAGGGCGGCGACGGAGGTGTCCGGGTCGTCCCGGACCCCGCCGGTCACGGCGCCGGCGAGGGCCAGCGCTGCCACCGCGGCGGCGGCCAGCAGCCGCCGGCGGGTGCGGGACCGGCGGTGGCCGACGTCGGCGGTCGCCTGCGGGGCGTCCAGCCGCCAGCGGCCGGTGGCGGTGGCGAGCCGCCGCAGCTCCTCGTGCAGCTGAGGCGTGGCGGTCGGCTGCTCGCGGCGGTACGGGTCGGCGCGCAGCGCGGCCTGCAGGCGGGCGGTCCCGGTGACGCGGTCCGGTTCCGCGGAACCGCCGAGCACCTCGGTCAGGGCGGGGGTGTCCAGACCGTCCAGCTCGGCCAGCACCGCGGCCGCGCGGACTCGTGGCGGCAGGTCGCGCAGCGCCTGCTCCAGCTCGGGGTCGCCGGCCGGGGTCGGTGGTGCGCCGTGCTCGGGCAGCGACTCGATGACCTGCGGGGCACCGGCCGACCGCAGCCGGCCGGTGGCGCCGCGCACCAGGGTCCGCCGCGCGGTGGTCAGCGGGGCGTCGTCCCGGCCCCAGGACCGACGGACCCGGGTCAGTGCCCGCTGCACCAGCTCCTCGGCGTCCGCCCGGTCCCCGGTGAGCAGCACGGTGGTGCGCAGCAGCCCGGGCCGGTGGTCGACGACGAACCGCGCGAAGCCCGCGTCGTCGGGCGGACCGTCGCCCCGGGGCTGCTCGTCGCGGGGTCCGTGGCCGTGTCGTCCGTCGTCCTGCACCCTGCTCCTCCCGGTCACCTGCAGCGTGTTCGCAGGGTGAGGGCCGACGGGTTCAGCTGCCCGCCGCTCCACGGTCGCCGCCGGGCCGCGGTTCCGCAGCCCGAGACCGGCTCCGGTCAGCCGGCCCGGTAGGCCCCGGCCAGCCGCTCGAAGCCCTCGTCCAGCGACACCTGCGGCGTCCAGGCCAGCGCCTCCCGGGTGCGGCGCTGGTCGAACCAGTGCGCGGTGGCCAGCTGCTCGGCCAGGAAGCGGGTGAGCGGGGGGGTGTCCCGCCGCCCGGTGAGCGCCCAGACACCGTCGACCACCGCGCCGACGCCCCAGGCGACCGGGAAGGGCACCCGGCGCCGTGGCGCGGGCACCCCGGCGGCGGCGCAGAGCCGGGCGATGACCTCCGCCACCGGCCGGGGCTCGCCGTTGCTGATCACCAGGGCCTCGCCGTGCACCGGCCCGCAGGCGTCCACGGCGGCGACCAGTGCGCCGGCGGCGTTGTCCACGTAGGTGGTGTCGATCAGCGCAGCGCCCGAGCCGATCACCGGCAGCCGGCCGGCCCGCGCCCGCGCCACGATCCGGGCCACCAGCTGGGTGTCACCCGGCCCCCAGACCAGGTGCGGCCGGACGGCGAGGACGGCGAGGTCCGTGGAGTCGGCGGCCAGCGCCGCCAGTTCGGCCATCGCCTTGGACCGGGCGTAGTGCCCGCGGGCGTGCGCCGGGTCGGCGGCACCGGCACCCACGCCGACCAGGGCCGACCCGCCGTGCGCGACCGAGGGGGAGGAGACGTGCACCAGCCGGCCGACGCCCGCGCGCTGGCAGGCGGCGACCAGCGTGCGGGTCCCTTCGACGTTGGCCCGGTCGTACTCCGCCCACGGGCCGGTCACGTCGACCTTGGCGGCCAGGTGCACGACGGCGTCCTGCCCGTCGGTGGCCCGGGCGACGGCGCCGGGGTCGGCGACGTCACCGAGCACCTCGCGGCAGGGCAGCCCGGCCGGGCGGCGCTGCAGCACCGTGACGTCGTCCCCGCGGGCGTGCAGCGCGGTGGCCGTGGCCCGGCCGAGCATCCCGCTGGCCCCGGTGACCAGCACCCTCATCGCCCCAGCACGCCCGTCTGCCCGGGCCAGGTGCGGCCGGTCCGGGGCCAGTCGGCCCTGCTGCGCCCGGCCCTCATGCCCGGCGCGACCCCGAGCCGGCCAGCGTGCGGGCGGCCTTCCGGGCCACGGCACGCCGGTCGACCTTCGACTGGTGCCGGATGTCGACCGGCAGCGCGCCGGTCACCAGCACCGCGGCGACCTCGACGCCGGCCGCGGCGCGCACCACGTCGGCGAGCTCCGGGTCGGCGACGGCGTGACCACGCCGCGGCGCCCCGGTGACCGGGACGACCACCACGACGACCGCCTGGGTGCCGGCCGGCCCGACGCCGACGACCGCAGCGGCAGAGACGCCGGTCAGCTGCTCCACCCGCTGCTCGACGCCCACCGGCGTCACCACCCCGGCGGCGGTGCTCACCACGTGTGGGAGCCGGCCCTCGATCCACAGCCGGCCTGCGCCGTCCAGGTGCCCCACGTCGCCGGTGCGGTGCCAGCCCGGCTCGCGGGAGGCCGCGCGCTCGGTGGCCCACAGCGCGTCGTACCGGTCCTTGACGTGCGCGGCCCGCACGGCGATCTCGCCGGTGGTGCCGGGGGCGTCGGTGAGCGGCCCGTCGGCGGTGCCGGTGCCGGTCAGCGGGCTGACCCGCACCTCGACGCCGGGCAGCGGACGCCCGACGCAGACGCCGTTGCCGGTGCCCGCGGCCTCGATCTCGGCGGCGGAGACGTCGGTGACCGGCAGCGCCTCGGTCATGCCGTAGGGGGTGTGTGCCTCGGCGGCGGGCAGCACCTCCCGCAGCTGCTGCAGCAGCAGGAGGGGCACGGGGGCACCGGCCGACATCAGCAGTCGCACCCCACCCAGCGCGGTCCGCTGGGCCGCGGTGAGCTCGCCGGCGGTGGCCACCACCCGCCGCAGCGCGGCCGGGGAGGCGAAGACGACGGTGCCGCCGACCGCGGCGACCGCGTCGGCCAGCTTGGAGGCGGTGAGCGTGCCCGGCGCGGTCACGTCGACGTCGGGCACGACCGAGCCGATGCTCAGGGCCGGGCCGAGGAGGGCGAACGGCGCGAAAGCCGCGACGAGCCGGTCGTCGGGAGTCAGGCCGTAGGCGGTGCGCACCAGCTCGAGCTGGGCCACGGCCTGGCGCTGGGTGTAGACCACGCCCTTGGCCGGCCCGGTCGCCCCGGAGGTGAAGAGCACGGCGCAGTCGGCGTCGACGTCGGTCTCCACCGGCGGGGCGGCGGTGGCGCCGAGCTGCTCCAGCCCGGCGAGGGTGTGCCGGGCGCCGAGCGCGCGGGCGGCTCGCCGGTCGACCCCCGCGGCGATCCGGGACCCGGGCAGGCCCATGAGCCGGGCGGCGGCGAGCCCCGGGGCGCCGCCGATGACGTGCCGCACGCCGGCGCTGCGCAGCGCCCGGCGCATGCCGGCCAGCCCGAGGCCCTTGTCGGCGACGACGATCACCCCGCCGGCCCGCCACACGGCGTAGACGCTCGCGGTCAGGTCGGCCGAGGGCTCGACCAGCAGCCCGACCCGGTCGCCGGGGCGGACCCCAGCGGCGGCGAGGCCGGCCGCGAGCCGCTCCACCCGCCGGTGCAGCCCGGCCCAGCTGACCATGCCGCCGGTGACCCAGCCGCCTCCGTCCGTGCCGGTCCCGGTCGTGGACCCACCGACCTCGACGACGGCGGGGGAGTCGTCTGCTGCCCGGTCGGCCAGGGCCGACCACGGGTGCCGGCCGGGGACGTCCGCGGCCGGCCGGGGCACGGCGCGGTCGCTGTCGAGGTCGAGGACCCACTGTGCGATGGCCCTGGCGTACTGCGGGGCGTCCTCGGGCAGCAGGTGCGAGGCGCCCTCGTAGCGGTGCAGCTGCGCCTGCGGCAGCCGCTCGCGCAGGTCGGCCAGGTAGCGCTCGCCGAACACCGGGTCGCGCGGCCCCCACAGCAGCAGCGCCGGGACGTCGAGGTCGCGGATGCCCTCGGCGATCGCCTCCTGGGCGGCGCGGGAGGGGTGGCCGGGGGCGAAGGGGATGTCGGCGACGAAGTCCCCGACCGAGCGCCGGCGCTCCGCCGTCCGGTAGGGCGCGGCGAAGGCGTCCCGCACCTCGGCCGGCAGCGGCGGCCAGGAGAGCGCGGTCGTGGCGCGGACGAACAGCGGGGTGCCGACGGTGGCGGCCGGCCGCACGCCGGGGGCGTGCGCCAGCCGGATCAGCGCCGGGCCCAGGTCACCGGGGGGCATGGCCACCGCGGTGTTGCCGAGCACCACCCCGCGCAGCTGCTCGCGGTGGGCCAGCGCCCAGCCCAGCGAGATGACCCCGCCCCAGTCGTGGCCGACGGTGATGACCGGGCCGGTGACGCCGAGGGCCGCGGTCAGGTCACCGAGGTCGGCGACCCGCTGCGCCAGCGGCCGCAGCTCGGGCAGCCGCTCGGAGAAGCCCATGCCGAGCTGGTCGGGGGCGATGACCCGCCAGCCGGGCGGCGCGGCGGCCAGCAGCCGGCGCCAGAGGTAGGACCAGGTGGGGTTGCCGTGGACGCAGAGCAGCGTGCCCACCGGCTCGCGGACGCCGTTGTCCAGCACGTGCCACTCGTGCTTGGTGCCGGTGGCGTCGGCGACGGTCACCCGGCGGGACCAGGCCGGGTCGAGCCCGGGGAGGCCGGGCGGCAGGTCGCCGGCTGCGGAGGAGGTGTCGGTCACCAGGCGATCTCGAGGCAGGAGGCGTTCAGGCCCGAGCCGATGCCCATCAGCAGCACCCGGTCGCCGTCCACGAGCTCGTCCTGGATGCCGGCGAGGGTGAACGGCACCGACGCCGGGCCGAGGTTGCCCCGGGTCGGGAAGGTCTTGGGCACCCGCGACTCGTCGATGCCGAACCGCTCGCACATCGCCGCGGTGTGCACCTTGGAGACCTGGTGGATGACATAGCGGTCCATGCCGCGCTGCCAGTCGAACTCCCCGGCGGCCTCGGTCCACATGTCCATCGACAGCTCGAGGCCGGCGTCCAGCAGGCCCTTGAGGTCGGTGCGCATCATGTCGTTGTCGCCGATGCACAGCTCGTGGTGCTCGGTGCCGGCCCGGCTGACCGAGCCGACCAGCCGGTGGCCCTCGGGGTGCTGGTCGGAGCGGCCGAGCACCATCGCCACCGCGCCCGACCCGAGGGTCAGGGTGGCGAACTGGGCGATCACGTCGCGGGCGGTGGTGTCGGGCTGGTTGAGCCGCTCGATGGTGCGCTCCTGCACCGTGCGGGCGTCCTCGCCGTTCACCACCAGGGCGTGGTCCACCATCCCCGAGTCGATCATCGCGGCCGCCAGCTCCATGCCGTTGACGAAGCCCAGGCAGGCGTTGGTGACGTCGAAGTTCTGCGCCGAGCGCGGCAGGCCCAGGGCGTGGTGCACGGCCACCGCGGTGGAGGGCTCCAGGTGCTTGCGGCTCACCGAGGTGTTGACCATCAGGCCGATGTCGGCCGGGTCGACCCCGCTCTCGCTGATCGCCTTGGCACCGGCCATCGCCGCACCGTCGACGAAGGTGACCCCGTCGGCCCACCAGCGGCGCTCCTGGATGCCGGCGAGGCGTTCCAGCAGGCCCGGGCGCAGCCCGACCCGCTTGTAGGTGTCGGCCAGCCGTTCGTCGAGCGCGTCGGAGGTGATCACCTGCGATGCGTCGGCCGTCTGCACGGTCAGCACGCTGGTGTTGGTGAAGCGGTGCGTGGCGTTTCCAAGCATGGGCAGTCCAGTCCTCGAGGGGGGTCGACTCTTCCATGCGCGTCGCCCTGTCCGGCCGGGGAGTACCCGACCCGTCCATCCTCATGCTGCCAGGCGTTCACCGGGGTGCGGCGTCGGTCACGTTGCGTCCCGGGCGCCGCGCCGGGTCGGGTTTCGCCGGTCCCGGCGGCTGGGCAAGCGGGCGCCATGGACGCCGAGATCACCCTCCAGGTCGACGGCGAGGCGCGCCGGCTCACGGTCGACACCCGCACCTCGCTGCTGGACGCACTGCGCGAACGGCTGGGCAACACCAGCCCGAAGAAGGGCTGCGACCACGGTCAGTGCGGCGCCTGCACGATCCTCCTGGACGGCGAACGCGCGCTGAGCTGCCTGGCGCTGGCCGTGGCGCACGACGGGGCGGAGGTCACCACCGCCGACGGGCTCGCCCCGGCCGGGGAGCTGCACCCGGTGCAGCAGGCGTTCCTCGAGCAGGACGCCTTCCAGTGCGGCTACTGCACCCCCGGGCAGGTCTGCTCGGCGGTCGGCGTGATCGACGAGTTCGAGCGCGGCTGGCCCAGCCACGTCACCGAGGACCTCACCGGCCGTCCGGAGATGACCCATGACGAGGTCGCCGAGCGGATGAGCGGCAACCTCTGCCGCTGCGCCGCCTACGTGAACATCACCCCCGCCGTGCAGCAGGCCGGCGGTGCCCGGTGAAGCCGTTCGCCTACGCCCGGCCCGGGGACGTCGCCGAGGCCGTGCGGGACGTCGCCGCCGAGCCGAACGCCGTGTTCCTGGGCGGGGGCACGAACCTGGTCGACCACCTCCGCCTCGGCGTCGCCCGGCCCGACCTGGTGGTCGACGTCCGCACGCTCACCTCCCGCGAAGTGACCGACCTCCCCGGCGGCGGGCTGCGGCTGGGCGCGGCCTCGACCAACAGCCAGGTCGCCGCCGACCCGCGGGTGCGGGAGCGGTACCCGGTGCTGGCCCAGGCGCTGCTGGCCGGGGCGACCGGCCAGCTGCGCAACATGGCCACCACGGCCGGCAACCCGCTGCAGCGCACCCGCTGTGTCTACTTCCAGGACGTGACCACCCCGTGCAACAAGCGCGAGCCGGGCAGCGGCTGCAGCGCGGTCGGGGGCTACACCCGCTACCACGCCGTGCTCGGGACGCCGGCCGCGCTGCCGGACCCGAACGCCCCGGAGACCTGCATCGCCACCCACCCCTCGGACATGGCCGTCGCGCTGGCCGCGCTCGACGCACAGGTGCAGGTGCTCGGCCCGGCGGGGGAGCGGACCGTCCCGTTTCCCGAGCTGCACCGGCTGCCGGGTGACGACCCGTCCCGCGACACCGTGCTCGAGCACGGTGAGCTGATCACCGCCATCGACCTGCCCGCGCTGCCGGCCGGCACCCGGTCGGCCTACCGCAAGGTCCGTGACCGGGCCTCCTACGCCTTCGCGCTGGTCTCGGTGGCCGCGGTCGTGACGCCGGACGGCGAGCTCCGGCTGGCCCTGGGCGGGGTGGCGCACAAGCCGTGGCGGGCCACCCGGGCCGAGGAGGTGCTCCGCGGGCAGCAGCTGACCGAGGACGCCGTCCGGGCCGCCGTCGCCGCCGAACTGGCCGCCGCCCAGCCGCAGCCGGGGATCGACAGCGGCAACGGCTTCAAGATCCCGCTCGTGGCCCGCACCGTGCTCGCCACCGTGCGGGGCCTTCTCCCGGAGGAGCAGTCATGACCGACCTGCTGCAGCCGCGCGCCATCGGCCAGGACCTGGTCCGCCGGGACGGCGAGGCGAAGGTCCGCGGCACCGCGACCTACGCCTACGAGACCCCGGTCGAGCACCCCGCCTTCGCCCACCCGGTGACGGCCACGATCGCCCGGGGCCGGGTCACCGCGATGGACACCGCCGCGGCCGAGGCGCTGGACGGCGTCCTGGCGGTGCTCACCCCGTTCAACGCCGAACGGCTGGCCAGCACCGAGGACGCGGAGTACGCCGTGCTGCAGGGGCAGGACGTCGGCTTCCGCGGGCAGCTGATCGGGGTGGTGGTCGCCGAGACCTCCGAGCTCGCCCGGGAGGTGGCCGACGGCATCGCCGTCCGCTACGACGAGCAGCCGCACGACTCGGAGCTGTCGGCCGACCGGCCGGACCTCTACGCGCCGGCGCAGGTGAACGCCGGGCACGAGACCGACACTGCCGAGGGCGACGTCGCCGCGGCGATGGCCTCCGCGGAGGTCACCCTGGAGCGCACCTACTCGACCGCGATGTACCACAACAACCCGCTCGAGCCGCACGCCACGACCGGCCTGTGGGACCCGGCCGGCGACGGGTTCCTGACCCTGTGGGACTCCACCCAGGGCGTGCACCCCGACCGGGCCGCGGTGTGCCAGGTGTTCGGGCTGCAGCAGGAGCAGGTGCGGGTCGTCTGCCCGTACGTCGGCGGTGGGTTCGGCTCGAAGGGGCTGCCGCACGCCAACGTGATGCTCACCGCGCTGGCCGCCCGCGCGGTGCCCGGCCGGCCGGTGAAGCTGGCGCTCACCCGGCAGCAGATGTTCTTCCTGGCCGGCTACCGCACCCCGACGATCCAGCGGATGCAGCTGGCCGCCGACTCCCGCGGCCGGCTGTCCGCGATCGCCATCGACGTGGTCGAGCAGACGTCGCGGATCAAGGAGTTCGCGGAGCAGACCGGGGTGCCCACCCGGATGATGTACGCCTCGCCCAACCGGCGGACCACCCACCGGCTGGCCGCGCTGGACGTGCCGATCCCGTCGTGGATGCGCGCGCCGGGGGAGTGCCCGGGCATGTTCGGCCCCGAGGTGGCGATGGACGAGCTGGCCGAGGAGCTGGGCATCGACCCGGTCGAGCTGCGCGTGCGCAACGAGCCCGAGGTCGACCCGGAGACCGGGAAGCCGTGGTCCAGCCGCAACCTGGTGCGCTGCCTGCGCGAGGGCGCCGAGCGGTTCGGCTGGTCCGGGCGACGGGCGCACCGGGACGGCGACTGGCTGGTCGGCACCGGCGTCGCCTCCTCGGTCTACCCGACGATGCGGCAGGCCACCTCGACGGCGAACGTACGGTTCGAGGACGGCCGGTACGTCGCCGAGATCGGCGCCGCGGACCTCGGCACCGGCGCCTGGACGATCCTGCCGCAGATCACCGCCGACGCTCTCGGGGTCGACGTGGCCGACGTCGACGTCCGGATCGGCGACACCCGCTACCCGACCGCCTCGGTGGCCGGCGGCTCCTCGGGCACCAACACCTGGGGCTCGGCGCTGGTCGTCGCGGCCCGGGAGTTCCGCACCAAGTTCGGCGCCGACCCGCGGGACGGCGACGAGGCCAGCGGGGACGTCGACCAGGCCGCGCAGGACGACACCCACTCGCCGTACGCGTTCGGCGCCCAGTTCGTCGAGGCCCGGGTCAACGCCGACACCGGGGAGATCCGGGTGCCGCGGCTGCTCGGCGTCTTCGGGGTCGGCCGGGTGATCAACCCACGCACGGCGCGGTCCCAGCTGATCGGCGGGATGACCATGGGCCTGTCCATGGCGCTGCACGAGACCAGCGCCTGGGACCCGCGGATCGGGCAGGTCGCCAACCACGACCTGGCCGAGTACCACATCACGGTCAACGCCGACGTCGGCGAGATCGAGGCCCACTGGATCGACGAGCACGACCCCTACGTGAACGCGATGGGCAGCAAGGGGATCGGTGAGATCGGCATCGTCGGCACGGCGGCCGCGGTGGTCAACGCCGTGCACGCCGCCACCGGCGTGCGGGTGCGCCACCTGCCGGTCACGCTGGACAAGCTGCTGCCGGCGCTGGACTGAGCGTGCGGTGCGGCCCCCGGCCGGGGAGCCGCACCGCCGTCAGAAGGTGACCGGCAGCTCGTCGATGCCGTAGACGAAGGACAGCTCGCGGAACGCCAGCTCCTGCGGCGGCACCGCCAGCGCCAGGTCGGGGAAGCGGCGCAGCAGCGCGGGCAGCACGATGCGCAGCTCCATCCGGGCCAGCTCGGCGCCGATGCACCGGTGGATGCCGTGCCCGAAGGCCAGGTGGCCGCTGGTGGGCACCCGGGCCGGGTCGAAGTCGTCGGGGGAGGCGCCGGCGGACCGCGGGTCGCGGTTGGCGCCGCTGAGCGAGGCGAGCACGACGTCCCCGGCCCTCAGCGGGGTGCCGAAGAGGTCCATGTCCCGGCGGGCGAACCGCGGGAAGGCCATCTGGACCACCGACAGGTGGCGCAGCAGCTCCTCGACCACCCGGTCGACGTCCTTGCGGGAACCGTCGCGGACCAGCGCCGCGCTGGCCGGGTCACCGAGCAGCACGATGGTGCTCAGCGAGATCATCCCGGCGGTGGTCTCGTAGCCGCCGGTGAACACCCCGTCGGCGAGGCCGGCGAGGTCGACGTCGGAGATGGCCTCGCCCTCCTCGCGGATGATCTGGCCGATCAGCCCGGGGCCGGGCTCCCGGCGCTGGCGGGCCACCGCCTCGAAGAGGAACTCGCGCTGCTCGGAGACCGCGCCGAAGGCGGCCGCGGCGCCGGTGGTGATGTCGAAGCGCTGCACCCCGAGCCGGGCGAAGGCGTCGCGGTCGTCGAGCTCCAGGCCCAGCAGGTCGCAGATGGTCTGGAACGGCACCGGGAAGGACAGCAGCTTGGCCAGGTCGGCCGTCGGCCCGGCGGCGGCCAGCACGTCGAGCTGCCGCTGCACCCGCGCCTCGATCAGCGGCTCGAGGCGGGCCAGCCGGCGCATCGTGAACTCCGGCGTGATGATCTTGCGCAGCCGGGTGTGCAGCGGCGGGTCGGTGAAGCCGAGGCCGCCGATGTCGTCGGCGCTGGCTCCGCCGGTGCCGGGCAGCAGGTGCCGGATGTCGTTGCTCCAGCTGTCCCGGTCGGCCAGCACGGTGCGCACGTGCTCGGCGCCGGTGATCAGGTAGACCGAGAAGTCGAAGGGCAGCTCGAGCCGGTGCACCGGGTCGGTGGCGCGCAGCTCGGCCAGCCGGGGCACCGGCTCGGTGCCGGTCCGCTGCAGCGGCACCTTGGTGGGCTCCGGGATGAAGGACAGCGTCGAGAGGTCGATGCCCTTCTTCTGGATCCGCCGGGCCATCAACCGCCCGGTCCAGGCGCGGGCACGCGCACGCACCCCGGCACCGGAACGGCCACCGACCGGCGGGCGCGGGGTGGGGACGGGGTACCTGGACAGGGCTCGGGCGCGGGGTGCGGAGTCCGTGACCCCTCCCGGTGTGTCGTGGTCGATGGCGTCTTCGTACTCCACGTCGGCGACCGCGATCAAGGCCGCCACGCGCCGGCGCGCCACCCGTTGCCCCCCGTTCGCCGGATGGCCGGCCGGAGGGTGTGCCTCCCCGGTCGACGGGTAGGGCGCAACGGAACCGACGGGCGCCGAGACCAGGCGCCCTGCCCTCGATAACCGAGGAGGCCCCGTGGCCCTGAGCTACCCCACCCAGCCCGGCGACATCGACCACCTGATCGCCGACGACCACGCCGTCGTCGAGCGGCAGTTCCAGCACCTGGAGGCCGGCCGCGGCAACCGCCGTGTGCTGGTGGACCAGGTGTCCTTCGAGCTCGCAGCGCACGCCTTCGCCGAGGAGACCGTGCTCTACCCGATCTGGACCGAGATCGGGATGACCGACGAGCACGACGACGCCGAGCACGAGCACCAGCAGATCAAGGAGCTGCTCGTCGTCCTGGGCCGCACCGAGCCCGGCCAGCCGGAGTTCGAGGAGGCGCTGAGCAGCCTCATCGGCGTCACCAGGCACCACGTGGACGACGAGGAGGGCGAGGAGCTGCCGGAGTTCCGGTCGAAGGCCGGCCCGGCGCGGATGGCCGAGCTCGGCGAGCAGTTCCTCGCCGCCAAGCGGCAGGCCCCGACCCGGCCGCACCCGAACGCCCCCAGCGAGGGCCTCGCCGAGCGGATCGCCGGCATGCTGGCCAAGCCGCTGGACCAGGTGCGGGACATGGTCTCGGGCAAGCAGAAGGAGCTGGCCACCGACGCCAGCGGGCTGCTCGACCCGCAGGCGCAGGCGATCGTCGACGCGCACTCCTCGCTCGGCCCGCTGCCCTTCGAGATCCTCACCCCCGACCAGGCCCGCAAGCAGCCCGGCCCGGACGACGCGGTGAAGAAGGTGCTGGCCGACCGGGGGATCGAGGGCCCGGAACCGGTCGGCTCGGTGCAGGACCTGCGCATCCCCGACGGCACGGGCGGCGAGCAGACCCTGCGCGTCTACACCCCGGCCGAGCCGGGCGTCGGGCCGCTGCCGGTGCTCATGTGGGTACACGGCGGTGGCTGGGTGCTCTTCGACGTCGACACCTACGACGCCTCCTGCCGGGCGATGGCGAACAAGACCGGCGCGATCGTCGTCTCCCCGGACTACCGGCGGGCGCCCGAGGCGGTGTTCCCGGCCGCGCACGACGACGTGCTCACCGCCTGGCGCTGGCTGGTGCTCAACGCCGCCCAGATGGGCGGGGACCCGGCGCGGATGGCCATCGGCGGCGAGTCGGTCGGCGGCACCATGGCTGCGGCCACCTCGCTGCAGCTGGCGCAGGCCGGTGAGCCGATGCCTCGCGCGCAGGTCTGCGTGTACCCGCTGACCACCGGCGAGCAGTTCGGTGACTCGATGACCGACGCCGCCGACGCCCGGCCGCTGGACCGGCCGCTGCTGTCCTGGATGGCCATGCACGCCTTCCAGGGCAAGCCCGAGGCGGCCACCGACCCGCGGGTCGCGCTGCTGGACTGGACGCCGGAGCAGCGGGCGGTCATGCCGCCGACGCTGGTGATCACCGCCGAGCGGGACGTGCTGCGCAGCCAGGGGCAGCAGTTCGCGCAGGACCTCGAGGCGGCCGGCGTGCAGACCACGCACCGGCACTACGAGGGCGTCATGCACGAGTTCTTCGGGGCCGCCGCCGTGCTGGACAAGGCCGAGCAGGCCCAGCAGGAGGCCGCCCGGCACGTCCGGCGGGCCTTCGGCACCGCCGGCGAAGCCGCCTGACGCACCCCGCCACGCCGGCGGACACGGCCGCCTGCCCGTCCGTGTCCGCCGGCTCCGGCCATGTTGGCCGACATGACCGCCGGCTCCGGTCAGGTTGGCCGACATGGCCGCCGGCTCTGGTCATGTCGGCCGACATGGCCCCCGGATCGAGCCTCGTGACGGGTGGGCGCGGCAGCCGTGGGGGACGCCGGGCTACCGGTTGCGCCGGCGCTGGTCCTCGTGGCCGGGGTCGAACAGTCGAGGGCTCTTCCGGGCGAGCATGTTGTTCTGCCGGGTCCAGCGGATCGTGTTGCCGATCCACACGGCGGCGATGATCACGACCAGCACGGTGAAGACGATGATCCAGGTCATGGGCGGAGCCTCCTGCCGAACAGCCGGGCCGCCCGGTTCTCGGCAGCCCGCCCGGACCCTCTACCCCCGCCGCCCGGGCTCACCCCCGGAGACGGTCGGTGCCGCCGTCCGGCGTGGTTGGTCGGCGGGCGGGCTGGGCAGTGCCCGCTGAGACCCAGCACCCCGAGCCGTCCCGGGAGGACGTCCTGGCCGCCGAGAGCCCCCCTGCCCACCAGGACCCCCCGGCCGACAGCGCGCCGGCGCCCGAGGGGCAGGACCCGCGGCGCTGGCATGCACTGTGGGTGACGCTGGTCGTCGGGTTCATGACCCTGCTGGACGTCAGCATCGTCTCGGTCGCGCTGCCGTCGCTGCGGTCGGACCTGGGCACCTCCCCGGCCACGGTGCAGTGGGTGGTCTCGGGCTACGCGCTGACCTTCGGTCTGGCTCTCGTCCCGGCCGGGCGGCTGGGTGACGCCTACGGACGGCGCCGGATGTTCCTGATCGGGCTGGTCGCGTTCGTGCTGTGCAGCGCCGCTGCCGGTGCTGCGCCGTCCGCGGAGCTGCTCGTCGCGGCCCGGCTCGCCCAGGGGCTGGCGGCCGGCTGCCTGGCCCCGCAGAACTCCGCACTGATCCAGCAGCTGTTCCGCGGCGCCGAACGCGGCCGGGCGTTCGGGTTCTTCGGCGCCACCGTCGGCATCTCCACCGCGATCGGGCCGGTGCTGGGCGGAGTGTTGCTGGCGCTCGCGTCCGGGCCGGGTGGGTGGCGGTGGATCTTCTACGTCAACGTGCCGATCGGGGTGCTGGCCTTCGTCCTCGCCGTCCGGCTGATCCCGCGCCGTCCGCCGGGGGAGGAGCACGGCCGGATCGACGTCCCCGGGGTCCTGCTGCTGGGTGCCGGTGCGTTCACCGTGCTGCTGCCGCTGGTGCAGGCGGAGTCCGGTGGCCTCGCGCGGCTGTGGTGGTGCTTCCCGATCGGGATCGTGCTGCTCGTGGCGTTCGTCCGCTGGCAGCAGCGGGTCGTCCGGGGCGGTGGGGAACCGGTGTTCGACCCGCGGCTGGTCACCAGCACCCGCGGCTACGCGCCCGGGGTCGCGCTGGGCACGGTCTACTTCCTCGGCTTCAGCGGCATCTGGCTCACCTTCGCGCTGTTCTTCCAGACCGGGCTGGGCTGGTCGCCGTTGCAGTCCGGTCTGGCCGTGACGCCGTTCGCGGTGGGCTCGGCGAGCGCGGCGGTGGTGGCCGGCCGGCTGGTCGAGCGGTTCGGCCGGGCGCTGACCGTCGCCGGCTTGACCGGCGTCGTGCTCGGTCTGTCCGGGACGGCGATCGTGATCGCCACCGTGCCGCCGGAGGTCACCGGCTGGGCGATCGCACCCACCCTGCTGCTGGGTGGGATCGGTGGTGGCTTCGTCATCTCGCCCAACATCACCCTCGCGCTGCGCGACGTGCCGGTGGCGATGGCCGGCTCGGCCGGTGGGGCCCTCCAGACCTTCCAGCGCTTCGGCGGTGCCATCGGGACGGCGGCCCTGCCGGCGCTGTTCTACCTGGTGCTCGGCGCCACCGACGACCGGTACCCGCTGGCGGCCGCGGCGGCGCTCGGCGTTGCCGTGGCCGCCTCGCTCGCGGCGCTGGTCATCGGGGCGTTCGACTGGCGGCACGACCGCCGGGAGGGCAGGGCGCCGGGCCGGGAGGGCGGCCAGGGCAAGGGCCGAGCGCACGACGAGGCCGACCACGAGGCCGACCACGAGGCCGACCACGAGGCCGACCACGAGGCCCATCGGCACAGCCACGGGCACGCGGCCCGCCCGGGCTGACCCGGGCTGGCTGGCCCCTGCAGCCGTCGGCGGCGGTGCGCGGGGGGCCGGCGGATCACCACGGTCCGGTGACCGGTCGCCGTCCTGGGGCGGCTGGCCACCGGGGCGGTCCGGCGGGACCGCGGGACGGGCCGCTGCTGAGGGTTGGGCGGGGCGTGCCGTGGACAAGCCCCGGACATGGAGATGCGCACACTCGGCCGTACCGGCGTGAAGGTCAGCCCGCTCTGCCTGGGGGCGATGATGTTCGGCGCCTGGGGCAACACCGACCACGAGGACTCCGTCCGGATCGTGCACGCCGCGCTGGACGCGGGGATCAACTTCGTCGACACCGCGGACGTCTACTCGGCCGGCGAGTCCGAGGAGATCGTCGGCAAGGCGCTCGCCGGCGGACGGCGCGAGCACGTCGTCCTCGCCACCAAGGCGCACGGCGCGATGGGGGAGGACCCCAACCAGCAGGGCAACAGCCGGCGCTGGCTGGTGCAGGAGGTGGAGAGCAGCCTGCGCCGGCTGCAGACCGACTGGATCGACCTGTACCAGATCCACCGGCCCAGCCCCGACACCGACGTCGAGGAGACCCTCGACGCGCTGACCGATCTGCAGCGGGCCGGGAAGATCCGCTACTTCGGCTCCTCGACGTTCCCGGCCTCGGAGATCGTGCAGGCGCAGTGGGCCGCGAGTGAGCGGCACAGCGGCCGGTTCGTCACCGAGCAGCCGCCGTACTCGCTGCTGGTGCGCGGCATCGAGCGCGAGGTGCTGCCGGTCTGCCAGCAGTACGGCATGGGCACGCTGGTGTGGAGCCCGCTGGCCGGGGGCTGGCTGTCGGGCAAGTGGCGCAAGGGCCAGGACGCGCCGGAGAGCAGCCGGGCCGGGCGGATGGGGTCGCGCTACGACCTGTCCGACCCGGTCAACCAGCGCAAGCTGGACGCCGCCGACGCGCTGGCCCAGCTGGCCGAGGACAACGGGCTGAGCCTGGTGGAGCTGGCGATCGCCTTCACCATCCGGCACCCCGGGGTCACCTCGGCGATCATCGGCCCGCGGACGATGGACCAGCTGACCAGCCAGCTGCCCGCCGCCGACGTCGTCCTGTCCGACGAGGTGCTGGACGCGATCGACGCGATCGTCCCGCCGGGTACCGACGTCCGGGCCGACGACGCCGGGTACCAGCCGCCCTCGCTCACCGACCCGGCGCTGCGTCGCCGCTGACCGCTCGCTCAGCTGGACGGTCGGCCCTCGGCAGTACCCGGCCGTGGGCCGACCGCGATCGGCCCGGACGTGGGCAGCGCCGTCCGGCCGTCGCCTGCCGTCCCCGATGCGGGATGCCGGGGCGGCGCGCGAGCACATGGCGAAGACGTGACGGCTCCGGGACGCGAAGGGCGGGATCGGCACCGAGCCCCTACCGTGGGCGCTGCGTTCGTGCCCAGCCCAGGCACCCCACCGCAACGATCGTCCGCGGAGGAGGACCGGTGGCCTGTGACGCTGCTCGCCGGCGGCAGGAGCGGCTGGGCGTGGCCGCCGTGCGTGCCGGGGGGAGCCCCCGGTGACCGCGCTGCGCCCGACGCCGATCCGGCTGACGACCGACACCATGCAGCAGCCCTCCCGGGGCTCTCGCTTCCAGGCGCTGCTGCGCACGACCGACCACAAGGTCATCGGCCAGATGTACCTGTTCACCTCGTTCGGCTTCTTCCTGGCCGCGGGCCTCATGGCGCTGCTGATGCGCGGCGAGCTGGCCCGGCCCGGGCTGCAGTTCCTGTCACCCGAGCAGTACAACCAGCTGGTCACCATGCACGGCACGGTGATGCTGCTGCTGTTCGCCACTCCGCTGGCCTTCGGCTTCGCGAACCTGATGGTGCCGCTGCAGATCGGCGCCCCGGACGTCGCCTTCCCGCGGCTGAACGCCTTCTCCTACTGGCTCTTCCTGTTCGGCGGGCTGATCGTGATGGCCGGGTTCCTCACCCCGGGCGGGGCCGCCGACTTCGGTTGGTACGCCTACCAGCCGTTGTCCTCCGGGACGCACAGCCCCGGCGTGGGTGGCGACCTGTGGTTCGCCGGCCTGGTGGTCAGCGGGCTGGGCACCATCCTGGTCTCGGTCAACCTCATCACGACCGTCGTCACGCTGCGGGCCCCGGGCATGACCATGTTCCGGATGCCCATCTTCACCTGGAACATGCTGTTCACCAGCCTGCTGGTGCTCTTCGCGTTCCCGGTCCTGACCGCGGCGCTGCTGGCCGCGCTGGCCGACCGGCACCTGAGCGCACAGGTGTTCACCGCCGCCAACAGCGGCCCGATGCTCTGGCAGCACCTGTTCTGGTTCTTCGGGCACCCCGAGGTCTACATCGTGGCGCTGCCCTTCTTCGGCATCATCACCGAGGTCGTCCCGGTCTTCGCCCGCAAGCCGGTGTTCGGGTACAAGGGCATGGTCGGCGCGACGATCGCGATCACCTTCCTGTCGCTGACCGTCTGGGCGCACCACATGTTCGCCACCGGTGCGGTGCTGCTGCCCTTCTTCAGCCTGCTGAGCTACTTCATCGCCGTCCCGACCGGGATCAAGTTCTTCAACTGGATCGGCACGATGTGGCGGGGGCAGCTCACGTTCGAGACCCCGATGCTGTGGTCGGTGGGCTTCCTGGTCACCTTCCTGCTGGGCGGGCTGACCGGGGTGCTGCTGGCGGCACCGCCGCTGGACTGGCACGTCAACGACAGCTACTTCGTGGTGGCCCACTTCCACTACGTGCTGTTCGGCACCATCGTGTTCGCCGCCTTCGCCGGCATCTACTTCTGGTTCCCCAAGATGACCGGCCGGATGATGGACGAGCGGCTGGGGAAGCTGCACTTCTGGCTGACCTTCGTCGGCTTCCACACCACGTTCCTGGTGCAGCACTGGCTCGGCAACGAGGGCATGCCACGCCGCTACGTCGACTACCTGGCCATCGACGCCGGGGGCGACTTCACCTGGATGCACACGGTCTCGTCGATCGGTTCGTTCGTGCTCGGGTCGTCGATGATCCCGTTCCTCTACAACGTCCGCCGGTCCTGGCGGTCCGGGCGGCCGGCGCTGACCGACGACCCCTGGGGCCACGGCAACTCACTGGAGTGGGCGACGTCCTCACCGCCGCCGCGGCACAACTTCGTGGAGATCCCGCGGATCAGGTCCAACCGGCCGGCGTTCGACGCCCACTACCCGGAGACCCGGCAGAAGCTGCACGACGAGGCCTACGCCACGCCGCTGGGTCGCAAGCGGCAGGCCCCGCTGGCCGAGCGCGCCTCAGGGCGCAAGGACTCCGCACACGACACCGACCCGACCTGACCGTCCGAGAAGAGGTTGCGATGAAGACGTGGTTGAACGCCTGGCCGGTGTTCCGGCAGTTGACCGACGGTGACCCCTTCGGCCGGGGTGACGCCGTGCGGAGCGCGAAGACGGACTCGCTGGTGGCCCGCACCGCCAGCGCCGACCGGGTGGCCAAGAGCATCTGCCCCTACTGCGCGGTGGGCTGCGGGCAACGGGTGTACGTGAAGGACGAGCAGGTCGTGCAGATCGAGGGCGACCCCGACTCGCCGATCAGCCGCGGCCGGCTCTGCCCGAAGGGAGCGGCCAGCCGCAACCTGGTCACCAGCCCGACCCGGCAGACCACGGTGCTCTACCGGCGTCCGCACGGCACCGACTGGGAGCCGCTGGAGCTGGACACGGCGATGGACATGATCGCCGACCGGGTGATCGCCACCCGCCGGGAGACCTGGCAGGACGAGGTCGACGGCATGACGGTCAACCGGACGATGGGCATAGCCAGCCTCGGCGGGGCGACGCTGGACAACGAGGAGAACTACCTGATGAAGAAGATCTACACGGCGATGGGCGCCGTGCAGGTCGAGAACCAGGCCCGCATATAGCACTCCTCCACGGTCCCGGGTCTCGGGACCTCGTTCGGTCGTGGCGGCGCCACGATGTTCCAGCAGGACCTGGCGAACTCCGACTGCATCGTCATCGAGGGTTCGAACATGGCCGAGGCGCACCCGGTGGGCTTCCAGTGGGTGATGGAGGCCAAGGCGCGCGGGGCGACGGTCATCCACGTCGACCCGCGGTTCACCCGGACCAGCGCGCTGGCCGACGTGCACGCCCCGATCCGGGCCGGCACCGACATCGCCTTCCTCGGCGGCCTGATCAACCACGTGCTGCGCAACGGCAAGGAGTTCCGCGACTACGTCGTCAACTACACCAACGCGGCGGCGATCCTGCGGGAGGACTTCGCCGACACCGAGGACCTGGACGGCGTCTTCTCCGGCTACGACCCGGAGAAGGGCGTCTACGACGAGTCCAGCTGGCAGTACGAGGGCACCCAGGTGACCGCGGCCGCCGGCCAGCGGCAGTCGCCGCAGCCGGGCGCCTCCGGGGCCCCGGGCACCAACCGCGAGGAGGGCGGGCGCGGCGCCGGTGACGAGGAGACGCACGAGGTCAGCCGGTCGGAGGAGGCCGGCAGCGGTGGGATCACCGTGGGCGGCAAGCCGAAGCGGGACGAGACGCTGGAGCACCCGCGGTGCGTCTTCCAGGTGCTCAAGCGGCACTACGCCCGGTACACCCCGGAGATGGTGCACGAGGTCTGCGGGCTGGAGCCGGCGGTCTTCACCCGCATCGCCGAGGCGCTGACGGCCAACTCCGGCCGGGAGCGCACCAGCGCGTTCGTCTACTCGGTGGGCTGGACCCACCACACCGTGGGCGTGCAGTACATCCGCACCGCCAGCGTGCTGCAGATGCTGCTGGGCAACATGGGCCGCCCCGGCGGGGGCATCCTGGCGCTGCGCGGGCACGCCAGCATCCAGGGCTCGACCGACATCCCGACGCTGTACAACCTGCTGCCCGGCTACATCCCGATGCCGCACGCCAGCGAGCACCGGGACCTCGACGACTTCATCGGCGAGGCGGCCGGATCGGTCGGCTACTGGGGCAACATGAAGAAGTACGCGGTCAGCCTGCTCAAGGCCTGGTGGGGTGACGCGGCGACGCCGGAGAACGACTTCGCCTTCGGTCACCTGCCCCGGCTGACCGGCAACCACAGCACCTACCAGACCATCGCCCAGCAGATCCAGGGCAAGGTCCCGGGCTACTTCCTGGCCGGGGAGAACCCGGTGGTGGGCCACGCGAACGGCAAGTTGGCCCGGCTCGGGCTGGCCAACGTGGAATGGCTGGTGGTCCGGGACCTCCAGCTGATCGAGTCGGCCACCTTCTGGCAGAACGGTCCCGAGCTGGAGACCGGCGAGCTGAGGACCGAGGACATCGGCACCGAGGTCTTCTTCATGCCCGCCGCCACGCACGTGGAGAAGGACGGCAGCTTCACCAACACCCAGCGGCTGCTGCAGTGGCACCACCAGGCCGTCGAGCCACCGGACGACGCCCGCAGCGACCTGTGGTTCTACTTCCACCTGGGCCGGCTCATCCGGGAGAAGCTGGCCGGCTCCACCGACCCGCGGGACCGCCCGCTGCTGGACCTCACCTGGGACTACCCCACGCACGGTCCGCTGCGCGAGCCGAGCGCCGATGCGGTGCTCCGGGAGATCAGCGGCACCGGGCCGGACGGGACGGCGGTCTCCGGCTACACCGAGCTGGCCGACGACGGCAGCACCGCGTGCGGCTGCTGGATCTACTCCGGCGTCTACGCCGACGAGGTCAACCAGGCCGCCCGGCGCAAGCCGCACCGCGAGCAGACCTGGGTGGCCCCCGAGTGGGGCTGGGCGTGGCCGATGAACCGGCGGACGCTGTACAACCGCGCCTCGGCCGACCCCGCGGGCAAGCCGTGGAGCGAGCGCAAGGCGTACGTGTACTGGGACGAGGACGCCGGGAGGTGGACCGGCCCGGACGTGCCGGACTTCCAGGCGACCAAGCGCCCGGACTACGTGCCGCCGGACGACGCCCAGGCCGAGGACGGCATCGGCGGCGCCGATCCGTTCATCATGCAGAACGACGGGAAGGCCTGGCTGTTCGTGCCGTCCGGGTTGGCCGACGGCCCGATGCCCTCGCACTACGAGCCGGCCGAGTCCCCGGTGCCCAACCCGCTCTACTCCCGCCAGGCCAACCCGGCGCGGGAAGAGCTGCGCGGGGCGTGGAACCGGCCCAACCCGGCGCAGAGCGAGGTGTTCCCCTACGTCGTCACCACCTACCGGCTCACCGAGCACCACACGGCCGGCGGGATGAGCCGCAACCTGCCCTACCTCACCGAGCTCCAGCCGGAGTTCTTCTGCGAGGTGAGCCCGCAGCTGGCCGCCGAACGGGGGCTGGAGCACCTGGGCTGGGCGACGATCGTCAGCGCCCGCAACGCCATCGAGGCGCGGGTGCTGGTGACCGAGCGGATGCGGCCACTGCGGGTGGCCGGGCGGGAGGTGCACCAGGTGGGGCTGCCCTACCACTGGGGTTCCAACGGCCTCACCACCGGCGACTCGGCCAACGAGGTGCTCGGGGTGGTCATGGACCCGAACGTGCACATCCAGGAGTCGAAGGTGGCCACCTGCGACGTGCAGCCCGGACGGCGCCCCCGCGGCCCGGCCCTCGTCGAGTACGTCGAGGCGTACCGGCAGCGGGCCGGGTCGGGCAGCGGTCGGCTGCCGCACAACGGACGAGCCCCCATCGAGGAGAAGTCGTGACGTCGATCAGCTCGCTCAGCAGTGCCTTCACCGGCGACGACCCGGGCAACCGGCTGTTCGGCCCGGTGCCGGACGTGGTCGGGCAGAGCACCTCGGACGCCGACCACCCGGCCCGGGTCGGGTTCTTCACCGACACCTCGGTCTGCATCGGGTGCAAGGCCTGCGAGGTCGCCTGCAAGGAGTGGAACACCCTCCCGATGGACGGGGCGGACGGGCGGGTCGACGTCCTGGGCCTGACCGGTGAGTCCTACGACAACACCGGGATGCTCGGGGCGAACAGCTGGCGGCACGTGGCCTTCGTCGAGCAGAGCCGGGCGGTGGACCTGCCGATGCCCACCGTCGGGCGGCCCGGCGACGTCGGCTCGCCACGTCCGCTGGCCGAGCCGCCCGTGGTGCACGCGGAGGTGCCGGCGTCGGCCACCACGGCCGAGCAGACCGCGCCGCAGCAGACGCAGTCCGGTGACCGGGAGATCCGCTGGCTGATGTCGTCGGACGTGTGCAAGCACTGCACGCACGCCGGCTGCCTGGACGTCTGCCCGACCGGGTCGCTGTTCCGCACCGAGTACGGCTCGGTGGTCGTGCAGGAGGACATCTGCAACGGCTGCGGCTACTGCGTGCCTGCCTGCCCCTACGGCGTCATCGACCAGCGCGAGGACGACGGCCGGGTGTTCAAGTGCACCCTCTGCTACGACCGGCTGACCGACGGGCTGATGCCGGCCTGCGCGACCGCGTGCCCGACCGAGTCGATCCAGTTCGGTGACCTGGACGAGCTGCAGGCCCGGGCCGACGCCCGGCTGGCGGCGCTGCAGGCCGACGGGGTGGAGGGCGCCCGGCTCTACGGCCGGGACGAGTCCGACGGGGTCGGCGGGGTGGGGGCGTTCTTCCTGCTGCTGGACGAGCCGGAGGTCTACGGTCTGCCGCCGGACCCGGTGGTCACCACCCGCGACCTGCCGTCGATGTGGCGGCACGCGGCCGCCGGGGCGGCGATGGCCTTCGGGCTGGCGCTGTCGGCGTTCGCCGGGCACCGGCGGTGAGCGCCGAGGTGGGCGCCGAGATGGGCGTGTCTCTGCCCGGTGCCGGCTGGCGGCGGGCCGACGGGGCGCCGGCCCAGCGGCGGGAGGGCCGGCGCCGACGGCGGGCGGGTGACGACCCGGGTGTGTCGATGGTGGAGGAGGCGGAGTTCACCTCCTACTACGGGCGGCCGGTGATCAAGCCGCCGGTGTGGAAGCAGCCTGACGTGCCGGCGTACCTCTTCCTCGGCGGCGCGGCCGGTACGTCGGCGATGCTCGGCGCGCTCGCCGACATGACCCACCGCCCGGCGCTCGGGATCGCCGCGCACCGGGTGGCCGCGGGTGGTGCGTTGGCCAGCGTCGGCTTCCTGATCCACGACCTGGGCCGGCCCGAGCGGTTCCTGAACATGCTGCGGGTGCTGAAGGTGACCTCGCCGCTGTCGGTGGGCTCGTGGGTGCTGGCCCCGTTCAGCGCGCTGACCACAGCGACCGCCGGTGCCCAGCTGCTGGGCTGGTTCCCCCGGCTGCGCCGGGTCACCGGGGCGGTGGCCGCCGTGCTCGGTGGGCCGATGACCACCTACACCGCGGTACTGCTGGCCAACACCTCGGTGCCCTCCTGGCACGAGCCGCACCGGGAGCTGCCCTACCTGTTCGCCGGCTCCGCGGCGGCCGGCGGCGGTGCCCTGTGCACCGTGTTCACCCCGGTCGACGAGGCGGCACCGGCCCGCCGGCTGGCGATCGCCGGCGCGGCCGTGGAGCTCGCGATGACCCATCGGGTGGAGCACGGCCACGGGCTGGTCAGCGAGCCCTACCGGATCGGCCGGGCGGGGCTGCTGCTCCGGACCGCCCGGGCGAGCACCGCAGCCGGCACCGGCCTGCTGCTGGCCACCGGTCGCCGCCGCTGGGGCGCCGTCGCCGGCGGTGCGCTGGTGGCCGCCGGCTCGGCACTGACCCGGTTCGGCGTCTTCGACGCCGGGATGACCAGCGCCAAGGACCCGAAGTACACCGTGGAACCGCAGCGCGAGCGGGCGCGCGCCCGCGAGGCCGCGTCGTCACCGGGCGAGGAGCGCGCGGGGGGATGACCCGCTGACCGCGCCGGACCCGGCCCGACCGGCCGGGCCCGGCGCGGTCACTGCCAGTGGGGTCACTGCCAGTGGGGTCACTGCCAGTGGGGTCACCGCCGGTGGGGTCACCGCCGGTGGGGTCACCGCCGGTGGGGTCACCGCGGGTGGGGACCGCGCGGTCAGCCACCGGCCAAGGCGGTGACCGCACCGGCGCCCAGCCCCACGGCCAGGACGCCGACCGCCCCGGCGACGGCCGCACCGGTGGCCCAGGGAGCCGACGGATCGCCGTTCCCGCCGTCCCCGGGCCGGAAGGCCTCGACCAGCCAGCGCAGGTAGTAGAAGAGGCTGACCACGGTGTTGACCGCGGCGATCACCACCAGCCAGGCCAGGCCGCCGTCCCAGGCCGCGGTGAACACCGTCAGCTTGCCGATGAACACCGCCGTCGGCGGAGTGCCGACCAGGCTGAGCAGGCCGACCACCAGCGCGGTCGCCAGCGCCGGGTGCCGGCGGCCGAGCCCGCGGAAGTCGGCGAGGCTGCGGGCACCGGGGCGGGCGGCCAGCACGGCGAAGGCGGTGAGGTTGGTGACCGCGTAGCCGGCCAGGTAGGTCAGCAGCGCGGGCACCGCACCGGCCCCGGCGCCCACCACCGCGACCGGCATCAGCAGGTAGCCGACCTGGCTGACCGTCGACCAGCCCAGCAGCCGGCGGGCGTCGGTCTGGGCCAGCGCGGCCAGGTTGCCCAGCGTCATCGTCGCGGCGGCGAGCACGCCCAGCAGCAGCGGCCACGGCAGGGAGTCCGGCAGCACGTCGACCAGCCGGACGGCGGCGACCAACGCCCCCACCTTCGGCACGGTGGTCAGGAACGCCGCGGCCGCGGTGCCCGCCCCCTGGGTAGCGTCGGGCACCCAGAAGTGCAGCGGCACCCCGCCGGCCTTGAACAGCAGGCCGGCGAGCACCCCGACCGCGCCGACGGCGACCGCCGCCGCCGGCGCCCCGGCGAGGCCGGCGCCCAGCTCGGGGTAGGCGGTGCTGCCGGCGATGCCGTACAGCACGGTGGCGCCCAGCAGCAGGAAGATCCCGGACAGGGCGCCGAGCAGGTAGGTCTTGAGCGCCGCTTCGGCCGCCCCGGCCGCCCGGGACATCCCGACCAGCGCGTAGAGCGGGACGCTGGAGAGCAGGAAGCCGACGGCGAGCACCAGCAGGTCGTCGGTGGCGGCCAGCACGACCGCGCCCAGGCCACCGAGCAGCAGCAGGGCGTACGTCTCGCTCTCCCGCACCTGCCCGGCCAGCTCCTCGACGCCCAGCCCGATCACCAGCAGCAGCGAGGCGATCACCACCAGCCGGGTGGCCGAGGTGGGGGTGTCCAGCACGAACGCCCCGAACACCGTCTCCGCCGTCCCGCCAGAACGGCCATCTCGGCGGAAGGCGAGGGCGGTGGCCACGGCGGCGGCGAGGAGGGCGGCCACCGCGACCAGGCGGGCGGCCCACTGGCGGTGCCGGGGGAGGAACGAGCCGGTGAGCAGGGTCGCCACCGCACCGCCGAGCAGGAACAGCTCCGGCAGCAGCGCCAGGGGGTCTTGGCGCATCACCGGCGCGCCCCGCTCATCGGCTCACCAGGCCCACGACGGCCTCCGCGGCCGGCGCGATCAGGTCCAGCAGCGGCCACGGTGCGACGCCGATCGCCAGCGACAGCGCCAGCAGCGTCACCACCGGCACCACCTCGACGGCCCGGACGTCGGTGAAGCCGATCGACCGCCCGCCGGGAGCGCCGGCGAGCATCAGCTGCACCGCCCGCAGGAAGAGCGCGGCGGTGATCAGGATCCCGGGCAGCGCGATCGCCGCCCATGCCGTGGCCCCGACGCTGCCGGCGAACACCTGGAACTCGGCGACGAAGCCGCTGAACGCCGGGATGCCCAGCGAGGCGAAGGCGGCCACCCCGAACAGCCCGGCGAACACCGGCCCGGTGCGGGCCAGGCCGCCGAAGTCGCGCATCGCGTAGCTGCCGGTGCGGTCGTGCAGCACCCCGGCCAGCAGGAACAGCGCCCCGGTGGTGAGCCCGTGGCTGACCATCTGGGTCACCGCCCCGGTCACCGCGAGCTCGCGCGCCGCCGTCCCGGAGCCGGCCAGCCCGGCCGCGCCGACCGCGAGCACCACGTAGCCCATGTGGTTGATCGAGGTGTAGGCGATCATCCGCTTGACGTCGGTCTGCGCCAGCGCGACCAGCGCGCCGTAGAGGGCGGAGAGGATGCCGACCGCGATGACCACCCAGGCTGCGGCCTGCCAGGCGTCGGGCAGCACCGGCATGGCGATCCGGACGAACCCGTAGGTGCCCATCTTCAGCAGCACCGCGGCCAGCACCGCCGACCCGATCGCCGAGGCGTCGGTGTGCGCCGGGGGCAGCCAGGTGTGGAACGGGACGGTCGGGGTCTTGATCGCCAGCCCGACCAGCAGCGCGGCCAGCACGAACCCGCCGGCCACCGGTGCGTCGGCCAGCGGGGCGGCGGCGACCAGCGTGGGGATGTCGAAGGTGTGCGGGTCGGCGGCGAGGAACAGCCCGATGAAGCCCAGCAGCAGCGCCAGGCTGCCCAGGAACGTATACAGGAAGAACTGCAGCGCCGACCGGCCGGCGTTGCGGCCGGTGCCCCAGCCGGCGATCGCGGCGTACATCCCGACGATCGACAGGTCGAAGAAGACGAAGAACAGGATCAGGTCCTGCGCGGCGAACAGCCCGAGGCAGGTGGTCTGCAGCGCCAGGAACAGCGCGACCAGCGCCCGCGGCCGGTGCTGCTCGCGCAGCCCGTAGACCGCGCAGGCGGCGAAGACGACGGCGGTCAGCGCCAGCAGCGGCAGCGACAGTCCGTCGACCCCGACGTGGTAACTGCTGTCCACCGTCGGGATCCAGCGCACCTGCTGCTCGAACGCCAGCCCGCTCCCGGCCGGGGACTCGTAGGCCGCACAGAGCCAGACGACCAGCGCCAGGTCGGCGACGGTCGCCCCGATCCAGCTCCAGCGGGCCACCCGGTCGGGCACCGGCACGACGGCGAGCACGGCCGCCACCGCCAGGGGCAGGAAGATGATCAGACTGAGCACGGGCTCACCTCACGGCCAGCAGGAGGGCCAGCGCGGCGGCGAGCACCACGGCGGCCTGGACGTAGTACTGGTGCACCCAGCCGGTCTGGGTGCGGCGGGCGAGCGCCCCCAGCCGGCGGGTGCCCGCGGCCAGCGACCGGACGGCGGCGTCCGGCCCGGCCTCGTCAGCCCGGCCGGCCGCGTTCGCCAGCCGGACCCCGGTGCTGGCCGAGCCGCGGACCACGCGGTCGAGCACGGAGTCGTCGAACCGGGCGGCGGTCCCGGCCGTGCGCAGTGCGCCGCGGCCGGCGCCGCGCACGACCCGGGCCAGCACCGCGTCGTCGAACCGGGCCAGCCCCTCGGCGAGCCCGAGCACCGGCCGGACGACGAGCACGGTGGTGAGCCGGGGGAGCCCGAGCCAGCCGGACAGCCAGCGGCCCAGCGGCCCCCAGGACAGGCCGCGCACCCGCCCCGACGCCAGCAGCGCGACCCCGGCGACGGCCAGCGCCGCGGAGAGGGCCATCTCCCACACCGCCGGGCTGGCGGCACCGCTCTCACCGAGGAGACGGCGCAGCGCGTCGCCGACCGGGGGCAGGGCCAGCAGGCCGAGGACGGCGGCGCCGGCGGCGAGGACCACCAGCGGCGCCTGCTCCAGGACGCCGACCCGCCGGGTGCCCTGCTCCTCGGTGTCGTAGCCGGGGTCGGCGGGCAGCTGCTGCCAGACCAGCCAGAGCACCTTGCCCGCGTACGCCGCGGAGAGCGCCGCACCCGCCAGCCCGACGACGTAAAGCGCCAGGGACTCGTGCCGGGCACCGGCGAGCACCGCGTCCTTGGTCGCCCACAGCGACAGCGGGACCACGCCGGCCAGCGCCAGCGCACCGACCGCGGCGCAGACCCCGACCAGCGGCCAGCGCCGGGCGGCACCGCGCAGCGCGGCCAGCTGCTTGGTGCCCAGTGCGCTCAGCCACGCACCGGCCACCAGGAACAGCAGCGCCTTGGTCGAGGCGTGCGCGACCAGGTGCGCAGTGCCGCCGGCGACCGAGCCGACCCCGGCGCCGAGCACCACGAAACCCAGCTGGGCGGCGGTGGAGGCAGCGAGCAGCTGCTTGAGGTCGCGCTGGGCGACGGCCACCGCGCCGAGCAGCAGCGCGGTCAGCGCACCGACCCAGGCCGCCGTCGTCGCGGCCCAGCCGGTGGCGGCCAGCAGCGGTGCCATCCGCAGCAGCAGGTACCCGCCCATCGCCACCATCGCCGCCGAGTGCAGCAGCGCGCTGACCGGGCTCGGACCCTGCATCGCGGCGGACAGCCACGCGGTGAACGGAAGCTGCGCGGCCTTGCCCAGCGCGGCGACGAGCACCCCGGCCGCGGCAACGTGCAGCCACGGCCCGCCGGCCGCCGCGAGCTCGTCCAGCGCCAGCCCCGCGCCGCCGGCCAGCGCGGCGCCGGCGGCCAGGTACAGGCCGAGGTCGGCGGTGCGGGTGGTCAGGAACGCGTTCAGCCCGGCGCCGACCCGGTGTTCCTGCTGCCACCGGAAGCCGATCAGCGCATAGGAGGTCGCGCCCATCACCTCCCAGGCGAACAGCAGCGCGGGCAGCGTGCTGGCCGTGACGGTGACGACGACCGCTGCGGCGAACAGCAGCATCAGCCCGGTGAACCGGGCCCGGGCGCCGGAGACGTCGCCGGCGGAGAAGACCAGCACCAGCAGGGTCACCGCGGCCACCGCCGGCAGCACCACGGCCGCGAGCGGGTCGACGGCCAGCCCGAACACGGCGCCGGGCAGGAAGGGGACCTCGGTGACCGGTCGGTCCAGCGCGACGAGCACCGACACGGCGAGCACCACCGCCGCCGTCCCGACGCCGACGCCGGGCGCGACCCGGTCGGCCCGCCGGCCCAGGACGCACAGCAGCGCGCCGACGGCGGCGGGCAGCGCGGCCGCCGTCCAGAGCAGGCCGGTCACTGCGCGAGGTCCGTGGCCATGTCGGTCATGTCCGACTGCTTCGACCGGTGCAGCAGGGTGGCCACGGCGAAGCCCATCGCCATCTCCACGGTCATCGCGGTGATGACGACCAGCAGCAGCACCTGCCCGTCGGGGGCGGGGGAGAGGAACCACCAGAAGCCGGCGGCGGCCAGGATGACGCCGTTGAGCATCAGCTCCAGGCCCATCATCACCATCACCACGACCTGCTGGGAGATGGCGCCGTAGAGGCCGATGCTGAACAGCGCCGCGGCCACGAGCAGGACGGTCTGCAACGTCACCGGTCGGCCCTCCCACGCAGGTCGGCACCCAGCCGGTCGTAGCGGCTGCGCGGCAGCGCGAGCACCAGGGCGGCGACGATCGTGGCGAAGAGGACCGGGGAGACGGTCAGCATCACCAGCATCTTCGACTCCATGACGGCCTCACCGAGCGAGGTGACCAGGTCCGCGGCCGGTGCGCCCCGCCGGGTGGGCCAGGGAACGAGGAGCGCACCGGTGGCCAGCACCGCGAAGGTGCCGACCGAGATCAGCAGGGCCGGGCGCTTGCCGTGCACCATGCTCATCGGCATGAGCGCGGGGTTCATCCCCATGAACATGATCATGTAGATGGCCATGATCGCCATCTCCATCACCATCATCAGCACCGTCATGACGCCGAGGAACTGCAGGTCCAGCAGCAGCAGCGACAGGCCGACGGCGACGAACGAGGCGGCCAGCGCGTAGGTGGCCCGGGCCATCGAGTCGACCCGGAAGACGGCGACCCCGGCGGCGACCGCCACCACCGCCAGCACCCAGAAGACGATCCCGCTCAGCACTGCCTCACCCCCGCACCACGACGACGACGGACACGACCAGCAGCTGCACGAGCACCAGCGGTAGCACGACCAGCCAGGCCGGCACCGTCAACCGCTCGGGCCGCACGACCGGCAGCCGGCGGCGCAGCGCGACCAGCACGGCCAGCAGCAGCGCGGTCTTCACCAGCACCCACAGCCAGGCCGGCAGCAGCGGGCCGTGCCCACCACCCAGGAAGGCGGTCGCGCCGAAGGCCGCCCCGGCGGTCAGCAGCGCGTACCGGCCGGCGGTGACCAGCCACCGGTCCACCCCGGCCGACTCGGCCAGCACCCCACCGGTCGCCCCGCCGCCGAGGGCGGCGCTGAAGGGGCCCCACGCGGAGAAGGCGAGCACCCCGGCGCAGAAGACGACGAAGGCGACCGGCATCCAGACCACGAACCACAGGCCGGACTGGGCGGCCACCAGGTCGCCCAGCCGCAGGCTGCCGGCCGCCACCGCCGGGGTGGTGAGGGCGAACATCAGCGGCAGCTCGTAGGACAGCGCCTGGGCCAGGAAACGATGCCCGGCGACCAGCGGGTGCACGCTGTTCGGCCCCCACCCGGCCAGCCACAGCGCCGCCCAGAGCAGCACGTCCATGGCGTTGAACCAGACGACGCCGACGGACAGGTCCGCCACGGTCCACCGGCCGAACGGGACGACGGTGACCATCAGCAGCGCCGCGGTCAGCAGGCCGGCGCCGCCGATCCGCTGCAGCGGCAGGTCGGCGGCGACCGTGGTCCGCCGGCGCTGCCGGAACAGCCGGGCGGTCTCCGCGGCCGGGGTGAGCAGCCCCTCGCCCAGCGGGCGGCCGCCTGCCCGGGCCGCCAGCACGCCGTCCAGCGCCGCCGCGGCGGTGGCCACGGTGAGCAGCAGTGCGGCGGCCAACGGCACCCAGCCGGCGGACACCTGGACGACGGTCACGCCCCCTCCACCGGGACCGGCTCGCGAGCGGTGGTGTCCAGGTCGAGGCTGGCCACCACCAGCCGGGCGGTGGCCAGGTCCAGGCCGGTCACCAGGTCGGCCACCTGCTGGAGGGTGATCGGCTGCCCGTGGGCGGTGCCGGCCAGCCAGTGCGCCAGCCGGTCGGCAGCGTCACCCTCCGGCAGCACGCCGACCCCGCGCAGCGACCAGCGCAGCAGCCGGGAGCGGCGCACCCGGCGGGCCAGCCGCTCTGACTCGCGCTCAGGGACGGCGTCGGTGAGCGCGGCGTCCCGGAGCCGGGCAGCCGCGGCGGCGGTGTCCGCCCAGCCGGCGAGCGCGAGCAGGGTGGCCACCGCGTCCCAGCGGCCGGCGGGGGTGCCGTGCAGCGAGCCGCCGGCCGGCGCATCAGCGGCGGGCTCGAGCACCTCGGCGCGGGCGGCGACGATGCGTTCACCCTGCACGGTGGTGTGCAGCAGCAGGCCGGCCGGCCAGTGGGGGAGCACCGGGCCGAGCGGCAGGTGGAGCACGTCCAGGTCGAGGCCGTCGGGGTCGGGGAGCTCCTCGTCACCGGCGCCGCCGGCCAGCGGGATGCCACCGGGCATCGGCATGTCCATGCCGCCCATGTCGCCGTCGCCCATGTCGCCGTGGCTCATGTCGCCGTCGCCCATGCTGTCGTCGTCCGTGTCGCCGTCGTGGTCGCTGTCGCCCGTGGCCTCGTCAGCCCCGGGGGCCTCCCCGTCGTCCTGGTCGGTCTCGTCCTGATCGGTCGAGCCGGGGTGCGGGTCGTCCCAAGCCGGCGGGGCCGCCCCGTCCGCGTCGTCGTCGGGCGCGTCGTCGTCGGGCGCGTCGTCGTCAGGCGCGTCGTCGTCAGGCGCGTCGGCGGCGTCCGCGCCGATCGAGGTGTCGGTGGCCGGCACGCCCTGCGGAGGCTCGTCCGGGCGGGCACCGGCGTCGTGGCGCTGGGCGGCCTCGTCGGCGAGCTGGGCGGCGGCGTCGTCCAGCGCCGCTGCCACGCCGGCCGGGTCGAGCACCTGCGCGCGGGCGCGCGGGCCGGGCAGTTGCGCCCAGACCAGGTCGAGGGCGGCGGCGAACCGGGGTCCGGGGTCGCCGCAGACGACGAGCAGGTCGGCGTCGGCGGGGGAGTCGGCCAGGCGCCAGCCCCGCGACCGCACCTGCTGCTCCACGGCGCACCGGGTGCGTGCCCAGCCCGGCACCTCGGCGACCAGCACGGCGGTGCGGCGCGCGGCCAGCCGCCCGATCAGACCCATTCCAGGGCCCCCTCGCGCCAGGCCCACAGCACCCCGGCCATCAGGACGCCGAGGAAGACGAACATCTCGACCACCGCCGAGACGCCGATCTGGGCGACCACCGTCGCCCACGGGTACATGTAGAGCATCTCCACGTCGAAGGCGAGGAAGAGCAGGGTGAGCGGGTACCACCGCGCCTCGAACCGGGAGAGCGCGTGCTCGGCGGGCCGCCAGCCGGACAGGAACGGCAGCGTGGGGAGCGGTCGCACTGCCACCGACGTCCGGCGGTGCACCAGGTACGCGGCGAGCACCCCGCCCACCGCCACGGCGAGCATGAGCGCGAGGCTGAGGTGGGCCGTCACGTGGACCTCCCCTCGTGGCGGTGCGGCCGGTGGCTGGGCCGGGCAGCCGCATACCCGTGCGATCGTGCGGGTAACCGTAGCCACGGGTGGGCATCCCGCGGCGGTGTCCGATCACACCCACCCCGTGGACCCGGCCCGGGTCGCCGCCGCCCGGGCCCGGGTGCCCAGCCGGGACGACGCCGGTCAGCTCACCGCCGCGCTCAGCCTGCTCGCCGACCCCACGCGGGCCCGGGTGCTGTACGCCCTCGACCTGGTCGAGGAGCTCTGCGTCGGCGACCTCGCCCTGGCCCTCGACGCCACCGAGGACGCCGTCGGCTACGCGCTCCGGCTGCTGCGCACCGCGGGCTTCGTGGTCAGCCGCAAGGAGGGCCGGGTCGTCTACTACCGGCTGGCCGACGGCTTCCCCGAGCCGCTGCGCGAGCACTGCCTGCGCAGCCTGGTCGAGCTCACCCGTCGTCCGGCCGCGGACGGCTGACCGCGACGGGGGCCCGCCGGTCGACGACCGGCGAGCCCCCGCCCCCTGCGGGTCAGGGCGCGATGACGGCCTTGGTCCAGCCGCTCTGCCGCTGGTCGAAGGTCTCGTAGGCCGCCAGCACCGTCGGCATGTCCTCGACCTGGGTGAGCACCGTCGAGGGGTCGATCGCACCGGTGCGCACCAGGTCGAGCAGGTGCGGGATGTACCGCCGGTGGTTGCAGTTGCCCATCTTGATGCTCAGGTTCTTGTTCATCGCCGCGCCGGTCGGGAACGCGGTCATCTGCGGCGGGTAGACACCGATCACGCCGATGCTGCCTGCCTTGGCGACGGCCTGCACGGCCCACTCCAGCGACTGGCTGGGTGCGTCCCCGGCGACGTAGGTCTGCCCGTGCGGGTTCTGCTCCGGGGCCACCTGGGAACGCTCGGCGTCGAACTGCTCCGCCTGCTGCGCGGCCTGCTCCGCCGCCGGGCCGGACTTCGGGCGCTGGGCGTCCACGCCGACGGCGTCGATCACCCGGTCCACGCCGATCCCGCCGGTGAGCTCCTTGACGACCTCGACCGGGTCCTCGGCGTTGAAGTCGATCGCCTCGGCACCGCGGGCCCGCGCCTGGTCCAGCCGGCTGGCGATGCCGTCGACGACCAGCACGCGGCCGGCGCCCTGCTGGAAGGCGCTGGTCACCGCGAACAGGCCCACCGGGCCGGCGCCGAGCACCAGCACGGTGTCGCCGTCGGAGACGTCGGCCAGCCGCGCGCCGAACCAGGCGGTGGGGTAGATGTCCGACAGCAGGATCGCCGCGTCGTCGCTGACCTCCTCGGGCAGCCACACCGGGCCGACGTTGGCGTACGGGATGCGGGCGTACTGCGCCTGCAGGCCGTTCACCGGGCCGGTGGTCTGCGGGCCGCCGAAGAAGCAGGTGCCGGCCGCGCCGCCGTTGGGGTTGGCGTTGTCGCACTGGGCGTAGTACCCGGCGCGGCAGTAGGAGCAGTACCCGCAGCCGATGGTCGAGGGGATGACCACCCGGTCACCGGGGCGCAGGTTGCGCACCCCGGAGCCGGTCTCGCGCACCACGCCGACGGCCTCGTGGCCGAGGATCGTGCCCTCGACCATGCCGGGCATCGTGCCGCGGACGAAGTGCAGGTCGGTGCCGCAGATGCCGCTGGCGGTCACCTCGATGATCGCGTCCGTGGGGTCCTGGATCTGGGGGTCGGGGACGTCGTCGAGCCGGATGTCCCCGACGCCGTGCCACACCACTGCCTTCATGTCTTCTCCTCCTGGGTCGGTGTGCCGTCCGGCCGGCCTGCGGGTCGTGGGCCGGACGGGTGTGCCTCGGGCCCGCCGTCGCCGTCCCGGGGTCGGCGGGACGCGACGGCGGGTCGTGCGTCAGGCGCCGGGCTTGAGCAGCACCTTGGTCCAGCCGTCGACCCGGTCGTCGAAGTTGCGGTATCCCTCGACCGCCTGGTCCAGGCCGAGCTCGTGGCTGGTGATCAGACCGGGGTTGGCCTTGCCCTCGATGATCAGGTCGCGCAGCTGCCGGTTGTAGCGCTTGACCGGCGCCTGGCCGGTGCCCATCGACTGGCCCTTGGTGAAGAACGTGCCGAACTGCCAGGGGATGC
The DNA here is from genome assembly GCF_947486615.1 of uncultured Modestobacter sp. GTDB lineage: Bacteria > Actinomycetota > Actinomycetes > Mycobacteriales > Geodermatophilaceae > Modestobacter. Next base: position 366,551 of record NZ_CANKUD010000001.1, on the reverse strand, counting down.
GCCCCTCCTTGGCCAGGTCGCTGTTCGCGCCGGGGTCGGAGGGCATGTAGACGCCGACCACACCGATCCCGCCGGTGGAGCGCACCACCTGGGCCAGGTTGTCCAGCACCAGCTCGGGGTGCTCCTGCCCGGAGTGGTCGTGCGCCTGGTAGCCCACGGCCTCCACGCCGCGGTCGACGCCGCGCCCGCCGGTGGCGTCGAGGATCTGCTGCACCGGGTCGCCGGCGCTGAAGTCGATCGGGGTGGCGCCGTACTTCCCGGCCAACGCGAGCCGGTCGTTCTCCTTGTCGACGACGAACACCTGGGAGGCGCCGCGGATCATCGCGCTGTGCGCGGCCATCAGCCCGACCGGGCCACCGCCGAAGACCGCCACCCGGTCACCGACCTGGAACCCGGACAGCTCCACGCCGTGCCAGCCGGTCGGGAAGATGTCCGACAGCATGGTGAAGTCGTTCTCGTGCTCGGTGCCCTCGGGCAGCTCGAGCAGGTTGAAGTCGGCCCACGGCACGCGCAGGAACTCGGCCTGCCCGCCGTCGTAGGGGCCCATGTTGGCGTAGCCGTAGGCCGCGCCGTCCATGCCCTCGGTGGGGTTGGCGCGCAGGCAGAACGACGTCCACCCGTCGGTGCAGTTGCGGCAGGAGCCGCAGCCGATGTTGAAGGGCACCGAGACGCGGTCGCCGACCTTGACCCGGTCGACGCCCTCGCCGACGGCCTCGACGATGCCCATGTTCTCGTGGCCGAGGACCTTGCCCTCCTCGACGGAGGTGCGGCCCTCGTACATGTGCAGGTCCGAGCCGCAGATGTTGGTGGTGGTGAGCCGGATGACAGCGTCGGTGGGCGCCTGGATGGTCGGGTCGGGGCGCTCCTCGACGGCGACGTTCTTCGGTCCGCGGTAGACGACGGCCTTCATCGGGTTCCTCTCGCTGGGGGACGGCCGGCACCGGGACGCGCGGCGTCCGGGTGTGGCGGTGGGAGTCGGCGCCGGTGCGGGGCGGCCGCTGCTGAGCAGCCCGGGATCGGTGGCGCGACTCCGCCCACCTACCCGGTCACCGGGCCGGTATGCAGACAGGCGCATGCCATCCGTCGGGACGGCGGACCGGTCAGCCGGTGGGGGGCCCGGCCAGGGCAGCCCGGACCTCGTCGTCGCTGGTCGCGCGGAAGTCCCGGTATCCCTGCCCGACCGAGGAGAACGACGCCGGCGCCCACAGGCAGACGACCTCGTCGACCTCGGTGGCCAGCCGGCCGCACACCGTGGGCGAGGCCACCGGTACGGCCACGGTGAGCCGGCGGGGCGCCTGCCGGCGAACCGCGGCCAGCGCGGCACGCATCGTCGATCCGGTGGCCAGGCCGTCGTCGACCACCAGCACCGCCCGCCCGGCCAGCGGGGTGACCGGGCGCCCCTGCCGGTAGGCGGCCTCCCGGCGGCGCAGCTCGGTCACCTCCCGGTCGCGGGCACGGGCGAAGGCCTCGTCGTCGACGCCGAGTTGGTCCAGCACCCGCTCTTCGTGCACCGTCTCGACGTCGGCGTCGACCGCGGCGATCGCGCCCATGGCGAGCTCGGGTCGCCACGGCACCCCGACCTTGCGGACGACGACGACGTCGAGGGCTGCCCCGAGCGCCCGGGCGACCTCGGCGGCGACCACCACCCCGCCCCGGGGGAGGCCGAGCACCACCAGCCCGGGACCGGTGTGCCCGGCGAGTCGGTCAGCGAGCGCACGGCCTGCCTCGCTGCGGTCGGCGAACGGTTCGGTGGTCGCGGACATCGGCCCTCCCTGCTCGTGCTGCCTCGAACCGGGAGTACCCGGACGGGTCGGCCCGTGATGCATCGCGGCGCGGTCTCACCCGCAGACCGGTGTGCGCCCGGCGCCGCGTTGCGGTGCCCGCCGTTGCGGGCCCACGATGACGGGGTGGGTGCGGGTCGCATCGACCGGCTCGCTCCCGGCGCCCAGCACCGGCGCCCGAAGACGTCCTCGGAGGCGTCCCCGTCGCGGCCGGGCCGGCTGTCAGGACGCAGCACAGAGCCTGCGTGGCGGTCACGGAGGCGAGTCGCCCCCCGACGTCCTCCACCCCGCCGGGGACACCGGACGTCGGTGCACCGGACCACTCGGCACCGGACCACTCGGCACCGGAGAGCCCACCCACCGGAGAAGGAGCCCCACCGTGCCCCAGGCAGTGCAGTTCGACCACTACGGAGACCGCGACGTCCTGCAGGTCGTCGACGTCCCGATGCCGCACCCGACCTCGGGGGAAGTGCTCGTCGCCGTCCGGGCGGCCGCGATCAACCCCGGTGAGGCGGCGATCCGGCAGGGGGCGATGGAGTCGGTCTACCCGGCGACGTTCCCCTCGGGGCAGGGCAGCGACCTCGCCGGCGTGGTCGTCGAGGCCGGCACCGGCGTCGAGGGGTTCGCCGTCGGGGACGAGGTGTTCGGCTGGACCGAGCAGCGGGCCAGCCACGCGGAGTACGTCGTGGTGCCGGCCGGCCAACTGACGCACAAGCCGGCAGCAGTCTCCTGGGAGGCGGCCGGCTCGCTCTACGTCGCCGGGGTCACCGCCTGGGCGACGATCCAGGCGGTCGGGGCGGAGGCCGGGGACACCGTCGCGGTCAGCGGTGCCACGGGCGGGGTCGGCTCGATCACCGTCCAGCTGCTGCGGGCCCGGGGGGCGCAGGTCGTCGGCATCGCGTCGGAGGCCAACGCCGACTGGCTCCGCGGCCTGGGGGTCACCCCGGTGGCGTACGGGGACGGCCTCGCCGACCGGCTGCAGGACGCTGCCCCCGGGGGCATCGACGCCTTCATCGACACCTTCGGCGGCGGGTACGTGCAGCTCGCGGTCGACCTCGGGGTCAGCCGCGAGCGGATCGACACGATCATCGACTTCGGCGCGGCGCAGGAGCTGGGGGTGCAGGCGAAGGGCGGCGGGGAGGTGGCCAGCCCGGCAGTGCTCGACGAGCTGGCGCAGGCCATCGTCGCCGGCCAGGTGGCCGTCCCGATCGCCGCCAGCTACCCGCTGGAGCAGGTGCGCGCGGCGTTCACCGAGCTGGAGCAGCGGCACACCCGGGGCAAGATCGTGCTGCTGCCCTGAGCCGGCCCGGCCGGGTGACGGGCGCACCGGGGCGGGACAGCTGGAACGGCAGCGGGCAGCTCGGCGGCGCCACAGCACTGCGGTGGACGGAGAGCCAGCCGGCCATGTCCCCCCTCGATCGGTGCACGGCATGCCCTGGCTCGGCGGTCCGGGCGCCGGCGCTCGGGCCGGTCCCACCGGCTCCGTGAGCCGGCACGGGGCGTCGTGTGCCCGCTGCCGGCGTTGCCGAACCCGAGCTCACTGCTGCGGGCGGGGCGCAGCACGCCGCCGGACGGCGGGTGCATGGGTGGACCAGGTGATGAGTGGAGCAGGAGCAGGAGCAGGAGCAGGAGCAGGTGCACGGCAGGTCCCGTGGGGTACCGAGCCGGCGATCCGCCGTCGGCACGGTGATTGGTGCAGGGGGCAACGGGTAGCGGTGCTCGGAGAGCCCGTCGCCCAGCCCCGGCGGCCCGAGCTCAGCTGAGCAGAGGATCGACATGGCCAAGGAGACCGTCGGGGAAGCGCTCGTCAAGCGGCTGATCGACTGGGGCGTCGAGGTCGTCTTCGGCCTCCCCGGAGACGGCATCAACGGGATCATGGAGGGGTTCCGCCGGCACGCCGGCGAGATCGAGTTCCTCCTGGTGCACCACGAGGAGGCCGCGGCGTTCATGGCCTGCGGCTACGCCAAGTCCACCGGCAAGCTCGGCGTGTGCCTGTCCACCAGCGGGCCGGGCGGCATCCACCTGCTCAACGGCCTGTACGACGCCAAGCTGGACCACATGCCGGTGCTGGCGATCACCGGTTCGCAGGAGACCTCGATCATGGGCACGGCCTACCAGCAGGAGGTCGACCTCACCAAGCCCTTCGCCGATGTGGCGACGGCCTACAACCTGCTGATCGCCAACCCGGCGCAGGTGCCGGCAGCGGTCGACCTCGCCGTGCGCAACGCGCTGTCGACCAGGGGCGTCGCACACCTCAGCGTGCCCAACGACATCCAGATCGCCGAGGTCTCCTCGCCCTACGCCAGCCCCAGCCCGGGCGAGCCCGCGGTGACCCTGCCCGTCCACCACCCGGCGCCCACCGCGCCGCGTACCGCGGACCTGCAGCGCGCCGCGGACGTGCTGAACGCGGGGAGCAAGGTGGCGATCCTGGCCGGTGCCGGTGCGTTGCACGCCCGGGACGAGGTGCTGGCGCTGGCCGACGCGCTGGCTGCGCCGATCGTCAAGTCGCTGCCGGGCAAGGCCGTCGTCCCCGACGACTCGGAGTTCACCACCGGCGGGCTGGGGCTGCTGGGCACCGGCCCGTCCGAGGACGTGATGGACGGCTGCGACACCCTGCTGCTGCTGGGCAGCAACTACCCCTACACCAAGTACCTGCCCACCGAGCGCGGGGTGCGCACGGTGCAGATCGACCTCGACGGCGGCCGGATCGGCTCCCGGATGCCCACCGAGGCCCCGGTCGTCGGGGACGCCAAGGAGGGCGCCGCCGCGCTGCTGGGCATGGTCACCCGCAAGACCGACCGCTCCTTCCTGGAGCAGGCACAGTCGGCGATGCGGAAGTGGCGGGAGGACATGGCGGCGCTGGAGACACCGGCCCGGGAGCCGATCGCCCCGCAGTACCTGATGCACGTCATCGACGAGCTGGCCAGCGATGACGCCATCCTCACCTGCGACTCCGGGACCATCGCCACCTGGGCGGCCCGGCACTGGACGATCCGGGGCGGCCGGGAGTTCTACCTCTCGGGCAACCTCGCCACCATGGCTCCGGGGCTGCCCTACGCCATCGCCATGCAGTACGCATCCCGCGACCGGCAGGTGATCGGCTTCGTCGGCGACGGGGGGTTCGCCATGCTGATGGCCGACTTCCTCACCGCCACCCGCAACGGGCTGCCGATCAAGATGGTGATCAACAACAACAACTCGCTGGGCCAGATCCTGTGGGAGCAGATCATCCTGGGCGACCCGGAGTTCGCCGTCCGCTACCCGGCACCGGAGCCGGACTACTCGGCCTGGGCCCGGGCCTGCGGCGGGCACGGGGAGAAGGTGACCGACCCGGCCCGGCTGCGCGACGCGGTGCGGGAGTTCCTCGCCGCCGACGGGCCGGCGTTGTTGGACGTCTCGGTCAACCCGGACGAGCCGCCGATGCCCGGCAAGATCCAGTACGAGCAGGCGAAGCACTTCACCGAGGCGTTCCTGCGCGGCCAGCCGAACAAGGTGGCCACGATCGCCACGGTGGCCAGGGACAAGATCCAGCAGTTCCGCTCATGAGCGTCCGGACGAGCTCGGTCGTCGTCGTGACCGGGGCGAGCGCGGGGATCGGCCGCGCCACCGCGGTCGCCTTCGCCCGGCGGGGCGATCGGGTCGCGCTGCTGGCCCGGGGCGAGAAGGGGCTCGCCGCCGCCGCCGAGGAGGTACGGGCGGCCGGGGGCACCCCGCTCGTGGTGCCGGTGGACGTCGCCGACGCCGCCGCCGTGGACGCCGCCGCCGACCGGGTGGAGGCCGAGCTCGGGCCGATCGACGTGTGGTGCAACTGCGCCTTCACCACGGTGTTCGCCCGGTTCACCGACATCACCCCGGCGGAGTACGAGCGGGCCACCGCCGTCACCTACCTCGGCTTCGTCAACGGCACCCGGTCGGCGCTCACCCGGATGAAGCCCCGTGACCGCGGGGTCGTCGTGCAGACCGGGTCGGCACTGGCCTACCGCGGCATCCCGCTGCAGAGCGTGTACTGCGGGGCCAAGCACGCCATCAAGGGGTTCACCGAGTCGCTGCTCACCGAGCTGCGGGACGAGGGCAGCAGCGTGCACGTCACGATGGTCAACGCACCCGGGGTGAACACCCCGCAGTTCGACTGGGTGCTCAACCGGCTGCCCACCCGCCCGCAGCCGGTCGCGCCGATCTACCAGCCGGAGGTCGTCGCCGGGGCGATGGTGCACGCTGCCGAGCACCCGCGACGCCGGGCCTGGTACGTGGGCACCCCCACCGTCTACACGATCCTGGGCGAGAAGGTCTGGCCGCAGTTCATGGACTGGTACCTCGCCCGCAGCGGGGTGCAGGGGCAGCTCACCAGCCGGGAAACCCGCCCCGACGACCCGGTCGACCTCTGGGAGCCGGCCGACGGACCCGACGGGCAGGACTTCGGGGCCCACGGCCGCTTCGACGACCAGGCGTGGACCCGGGACCCGCAGCTCTGGGCCGGCCGCCACCACGGCGCGGTCGCCGCGCTCGGCGCCGCAGCCCTCGCCGGTGCCGCGACACTGCTCCGCCGGCGGTGACCACCGACCGGACCCGGCGCCGGGCGCTGACCCGGGGCGTCGCCGTGGTGTCCGCCGGCTGGGGGGCCGCGCTGGTCAGCCGCCCGGCCGCGGTCACCCGGGCGGTCGGCGGCGACGGGGCACCGCCGTCCTGGGTGGTGCGGGTGCTGGGTGCGCGGCTGCTGCTGCAGCAGGCCGTCGTCCTCGTCCGGCCGACCCGCCGGCCGGTGGTCGCCGGCGCGGCGCTCGACGCCCTGCACGCGCTCAGCATGGTGGCGGTGGTGCGCCGGTGGCCGGCGTACCGGCGGGTGGCGGTGGTCAGCGGCGGGGCGTCGGTGGCCGCTGCGGTGCTGTCCGTACTGGCTGCGCCCCCGGCCGGCCGGTGAGCGCGGGCGGGGCACGCGCCCCCGGGTGGCCGCTGCCCGGGGTCTCGTGTGCCCCGCCGGGCACCGCCGTGGTCGACGCAGAGAGGCACCCACAGACCGGGCCGGACGGCCCGTGGAGGAGGACGAGACATGCGGATCGACAGGGACAACGTGATCCGGGCGCTCGACGGGGGTGGCCGCTCCGAGGACGCGGCCCGCGCCCGTCAGGTGCTGGGCAGTTCGGTGGACACGGTCGCCGACGCCGAGCTGCTGCGCGACCTCGGCATCGAACCGGGGGAGCGGGCGCAGGGCGGGGTCCCGGCGCTGCGCCGCCCGCAGGGTGAGGAGGACCGCGCCTGACCGGGACACGGAGCGGGAGGTGATCTCGGGCGATGCCCGGGTAGGGGTGCGCGGTCACCGCGCCCGACCGAGCACCCGGAGTCCCCTCATGCCCGCAGCAGCCGACCAGTGTCCGCGTCCGGCGCGGACCGCCGACGCACCACGCGTGCGGGGCTGAGCGGTGGACGCCCTCGTGCTCTTCGGGCTCCTGCTGCTGGGGGTCGTGGTGCTCACCCCGGTCGCCGACCGGATCGGCGTCCCGCAGCCGGTCCTGCTGACCGTCTACGGGCTGGCCCTGGGCGCCCTGCCGGTGGTGCCGGCCCCCGACCTGCCGCCGGACCTCATCCTGCCGCTGGTCCTGCCGCCGTTGCTGTTCGCCACGACGCAGTCGACGTCGTTGCGCGAGCTGCGCGAGGCGGCCCGCCCCATCCTCGGTCTGGCCGTGGCGCTGACCGTGGTGACGGCGGCCGTCGTCGCCGTCGTCGGGCACGCCCTCGGTCTGCCGTGGGCGGTGGCGATCGTGCTCGGCGGCATCGTCGCCCCGCCCGACCCGGTGGCGGCCACGGCCGTCGCGAAGCGGCTCAACCTGCCACCGCGGCTGGTCACCATCCTCGAGGGCGAGGGGTTGTTCAACGACGCCACGGCGCTGGTGATCTACCAGCTCTCCGTGATGGCGGTCGTGGCCGGCGGCGTCTCGGTGGCCGAGATCGGCTGGGGTCTGGCGACGGCGGTGCTCGGTGGCACCGCGCTGGGCCTGGCCGGCGGCTGGCTCGCCCGCAAGGCCCTGGGGTGGCTGGACGACGCGGCCACCGAGACCACGGTGACCCTCTCCGTCCCGTTCGCCATGTACCTGCTCGCCGAGCACGTCGGTGCCTCCGGCGTGCTGGCCGTGCTCGCCGCCGGCCTGTACCTGCGGACCACGGCCACCAGCGAGATCACCTCGGCGGGCTGGGTGCTCGGCCGGCAGGTGTGGCAGTACGTCGAGTTCGCCGTCAGCGGCCTGCTGTTCGGCTTCCTCGGGGTCGAGCTGATCAGCGTCCTGGGCACCACCGAGCTCTTCGACGACGGCCAGACCCTGCTGGTGGCCGCCGCGGTGACCGGGGTGCTGATCGGGGTGCGGGCCGCAGCGATGTTCCTGGCCTCCGGGCTGGCCGGGCGCCGGGCCCGCCGGGCCGACTCGGCCACCCCGTACGGCTGGCGCGAGTCGGCCGTCGCGTCGTGGGCCGGGATGCGCGGTGTGGTCACCGTCGCCACCGCGCTGGCGCTGCCGGCGACCATCGACACCGGGGACGCCTTCCCGGCGCGGGAGGAGGTGGTGCTGGTGTCGCTGCTCGTGGTCGTGGTGACCCTGGTGCTGCAGGGCCTGACCCTCGCCCCGCTGATCCGCCGGCTCGGCGTGGCCACCGACTCCGACGTCCCGGCCGACGTGCGGCGGCTGCACCGGGTGGTCACCGAGGCGGCATTGGACTCGATCCGCGGTGCCGAGGACGTGCCCGACGACGTCCGGGCCGCCGTGCTGCGCCAGTACGAGGCGCGGCTGGGCTACCGGAACGACGTCGAGAGCCTGGTCGACGGCGGCTCGGGCGCGGGACGGGGGCCTGCGCTGCGGGACCTGCTCGCCCGCGCCACCGAGGCCGAACGGGAGGCGGTGCTGGACGCCCGCCGCCGCGGCGAGGCCAGCCCCGCCGCCGCCGACGACGTCCTGTTCGACGTCGAGGCCCGGGCGATGCGCTACGGCTCCTGAGCAGGCCGGGTCCCTGGCTGCCGGGGCGCTCAGCCGGTGCGTGCGCCGAGCGCGACGGTGAGCGCCAGCACGGTCTGCGGGTCGTCCAGCCGCTCGCCGTAGAGGTCGCGCAGCTGGCCCATCCGGTACCGCACGGTCTGCGGGTGCACGAACAGCTCGGCGGCCACCTGCTCGCGTCGGCCGTGGTGCAGCAGCCAGGAACGCAGCGTCGCGGTGAGCTTCTCCCGCACGGCGGGGCTCACCTCGTCCAGCGGCGCCAGGACGGCGGCCCGCAGGTCGGCCAGCGCCTCCTCGTCGGCGCGCAGCACCAGGTCGGGCAGCCGCTGCTCGGTGTCCAGCGGGGCCGGCTCCTCGGCGGTGAAGCCGAGCTCGAGCACCCGCAGCGCCCGGGCGTAGGAGACCGCCACCGCCGACCACGGACGGGGCGGGCCGACCACGGCGGCGCGCCCGTCCAGCGCACGCAGCAGCCCCGGCCGGGCGCCGCCCCCGGCGTCGGGCACCAGCAGCACGGTCAACCCGGTCGCGGGGTCCAGGCCCGGCGGGTCGTCGTCCACCTGCAGGGTGCGGGCGTCCAGCAGCGCGAGTGCGCCGCGGGCCCGGGCCTGGGGGAGGAGCACGGCGGTGAGCGTCCGGGGCGGGGGCCAGCCGGCCCGTTCGGCGGCCGCGGTCAGGTCGTGCAGCGGCCGGGCGGCCAGCAGCAGGGCACCCAGCCGCTCGCGGTGGTGGCGGCGCACCCGGCCGGTGGTCTCCAGCTCGTCGGTGTGCCCGGCGACGCTGGCGGCCGACAGCTGGTCGATGTAGGCGAACACCAGCTCGGCGAACCGGGCCAGCGACGCCACGGACAGCCCGGCGGCCACCGCGGTGTCGCTCATGTGTCGCCAGGACACCCGGGCGCCGACCCGGTAGGCGGCCAGCAGGGCGTCCATCGACCGCCCGCTGCGGGCCTCGCCCCGGCCCAGGGCGTAGGCCCCCTCCAGCGCCGGGCCGATCGGCCGGCTGGCGTCGGCGCCGTCGGTCGTGGTGGCCAGCTCCAGGAAGCCCCCGAGCGCCAGCTGCACCGCGTTGGTGATCGCCCGGCCCATCTCACCGGAGAAGGCACCGGCGTAGTCGGTGACCTCCACGACGATGCTGGCCACGGTCTGCTCGGCGACGGCAGGCAGCTGAGCGCGCATCGCGGCGACCACGGTCGGCGGGAAGATCACCTCGACGCCCACAGCTCCTCCATCCGGTTGTTCGCAGGGAACAGAAGGTACCGCCCGATTCACGTCATGAGCACAGGTGTTCATCCCTGCGGTGGGGAAGACTCAGGTCATGACCACCACCGTCCCGCGCCCGAGTCCGGGTCGCCCGGCCCTGCGTGCGCTGCGCGACCGGGTGCTCAAGGCCGCCGAACTGGTCACCACGCCGCTGCTCCCGGTCGACTACCTCGACCTGATCGACCCGCTGCGCTCCGGTGCCGCGCTGCGCGGCCGGATCGAGGAGGTCCGGCACGAGACCCGCGACGCCGCGACCATCGTGATCCGGCCCGGCCGCGACTGGCTGCCGCACACCCCCGGCCAGTACGTGCGCATCGGCATCGACGTCGAGGGTGTGCGGCTGTGGCGCGCCTACTCGATCACCTCGGTGCTCGGCCGGGCCGACGGCCGCTTCACCATCACCGTCAAGGCGATCCCGGACGGCAAGGTCAGCAACCACCTGGTGCACCGCGTGCAGCCGGGCACGGTCGTACAGCTGGACCAGGCCACCGGCGACTTCGTGCTCCCCGAGCAGCGGCCGGCCAAGGCGCTGTTCGTCACCGCCGGCTCCGGCATCACCCCGGTGATGGGCATCCTGCGCAACCACGTGCACGAGCACGAGGACGTCGTCCTGGTGCACTCCGCGCCCACCGCCGACGACGTCATCTTCGGCGCCGAGCTGCGCGAGCTGGACCGCACGGGTGCGATCCGGCTGGTCGAGCGGCACACCGCGACCGACGGTCTGCTGGACACCGCCGTGCTCGCCGGGATGGTCCCCGACCTCGCCGAGCGGTCGACCTGGGCGTGCGGGCCGATCGGCCTGCTCGAGGCGCTCGAGCAGTACTGGGCCGACGCCGGCATCGCCGACCAGCTCTACACCGAGCGGTTCCGCCCGCGGGTGCTCGTCGCCGACGCGGCCGGCGGCACGGTGAAGTTCACCGCGTCCGAGAAGACCCTCGAGGTCGACGGCGCCACCCCGATCCTGGACGCCGCCGAGGACGCCGGGCTGCTCATGCCCAGCGGCTGCCGGATGGGCATCTGCTACGGCTGTGTGCTGCCGCTGCGCGAGGGCGCCGTCCGCGACCTGCGCACCGGCGAGGTGACCACCGCCGCCCCCGGCGACGGGGTCCTCGTGCAGACCTGCATCAGCGCCGCCGCCGGCGCCTGCGACATCGACCACTGACCTCTCCCGTACGACCTGATCCCGCGCCACCCGCCGCCCCAGAGAAGGAGCAGCACATGACCGTCCTGCAGAAGAAGTCCGACAACCCGATCGCCCACCTCAGCCCCGAGGACATCGAGGCCATCGGCTTCGAGCTCGACGCCATCCGGCAGAGCGTGGTGGACAGCCGGGGTGAGGCCGACGCGGCCTACATCCGCAAGGTCATCGACGTGCAGCGCAAGCTCGAGCTGGGCAGCCGCGCCGTCCTGCTGTTCTCCAAGTTCCCGCCGGCCTGGGTGCTGGGCACCGCCGGGCTCTCGGTCGCCAAGATCCTGGAGAACATGGAGATCGGGCACAACATCCTGCACGGGCAGTGGGACTGGATGCGCGACCCGAAGATCCACTCCACGACCTGGGAGTGGGACATGGCCAGCCCGGCCGAGCAGTGGAAGCACTCGCACAACGAGCTGCACCACACGTACACGAACGTGATCGGCAAGGACAACGACCTGGGCTACGGCATCATGCGCGTCGACGAGGACCAGAAGTGGGTGCCGCTGTACCTGTTGCAGCCGGTGTGGAACTTCGTCAACGCCATCTTCTTCGAGTACGGCATCGCCGCCTACGACCTGGAGCTGGGCAAGAACCTGGCCACCAAGGAGCGGCGCGCCGACCCGGGCTTCCGGGCCCGCGGCAAGCAGGTGCTGAAGAAGATCCGCAAGCAGGCCACCAAGGACTACCTGGTGCACCCGCTGCTGTCCGGGCCCTCGTTCCTGCCCACCCTGGCAGCGAACTTCACCGCCAACGTGGTGCGCAACCTGTGGTCGCACTCGGTGATCATGTGCGGGCACTTCCCCGAGGGTGTGGAGACCTTCGAGAAGAAGTCCATCGACGGGGAGACCCGCGGTGAGTGGTACCTGCGCCAGATGCTCGGCTCGGCCAACATCTCCGGCAGCAAGGCCATGCACGTCATGACCGGCAACCTGAGCCACCAGGTCGAGCACCACCTGTTCCCGGACCTGCCGAGCAACCGGTACGCCGAGATCGCCCCGAAGATCGAGGACCTGTTCCGCCGCTACGGCCTGCGGTACCACTCCGCGTCGCTGCCGCGGCAGGTCGGCTCGGCCTGGCACAAGGTCATCCGGCTCTCGCTGCCCAACGGCTGGCTGGCCCAGACCACCCCGGCCAATGCCCCGGCCCAGGTCGTCAAGCTCTACAAGATGACCACCGGTGGCGCGAAGGTCCGCCGGCGGCTCCAGCAGGAGCTGGTCGCCGCCTGAGCCAGGCGCAGCGCAGACACGACGAAGGCCCGCCGGGGGAGTTCCCCGGCGGGCCTCGTCGTGGGTACGGGGCGGGTCAGTCGTGCTGCGGCTTGACCGCCAGCACCGGACGGTCGGCGTCCAGCAGGATCCGCTGGGCACTGCTGCCCATCAGGAGCTTGCCGACGGGGGAGCGGCGGCGGATGCCGATGACGATGACCGACGCGGCCACCTCCTCGGCGACCCGGAGCACCTCGTCGGCGAGGTCGCCGCTGTGCGGGGTCTGCCGCACCTCCAGGGCGACCCCGTCGGCCTGGGCCCGGGTGGTCTGCTGCTGCACCAGCTCCGGCGGGGCCAGGTCGGCGCTGACCGGGGCGCCGCCCCGCGGGGTGTTGAGCACCAGCAGGTCCTCGCCGCGGCGGCGGGCCTCGGCGAGACCGGCGGTGAAGGCCGCCTCGCCCTCGGGGGTGGGGACGAAACCGACGAGGACGGTCACACGAGCTCCTTGGGGGTGGTGGTGTCGGTGCGGTCGTCGGAGCGGTTCCGGCGCCGGGCAAGGGCACCACGGACCAGCGGCAGCAGGGCCACGACCAGGAAGACGACCAGCAGTGTGCCCGAGATCGGCCGGGTGAAGAAGCCGGTGGCGTCACCCTCGAAGATCAGCAGCGACCGGCGGAGCGAGTCCTCCAGCAGCGAGCCGAGGACGAAGGCGAGCACCAGCGGCCCGGGGTCGAAGCCGAGCTTCTTCATCAGGTAGCCCAGCACCCCGAAGACGATCACCAGTCCGATGTCGAAGACGCTGTTGTTGACGGTGTAGACGCCGACGAGGGTGATCAGCACGGTGATCGGGGCCAGCACCGTGGCGCGGACCCGGAGGATCCGGACGAAGAGCCCCACCAGCGGGATGCTCATGATCAGCAACAGGATGTTGCCGATGTACATCGAGTTGATCACGCCCCAGAACAGCTCGGGTTCCTGGGTGACCAGCTGCGGACCGGGGCTGACGCCCTGGATGAGCAGGGCGCCGAAGATCACCGCCATCGTCGCGTTGGCCGGGATGCCGAGGGTGAGCAGCGGGATGAAGGACGACGTGGCCGCGGCGTTGTTCGCCGTCTCCGGTGCCGCGACTCCCTCGACCGCGCCCTGGCCGAACCGGGAGGGGTCCTTGGCCCGGCGCTTCTCCACCGCGTAGGCGGCCAGCGACGACAGCACCGCGCCGCCGCCGGGGAGGATGCCGAGCACGAAGCCGATCACCGAGCCGCGGCCGATCGCGCCGGAGGACTGGCGCAGGTCGGTGCGGGAGGGCCAGACGTTGGCCACCGCGGCCGGGGCCTGCACCTTCCGGTGCCGCTCCTCCAGGTTGTAGAGGATCTCGCCGAGGCCGAACAGGCCCATCGCGATCGGCACGAAGTCCAGGCCGTCGGCCAGCTGCAGGTTGTCGAAGGTGAACCGCTCGGCGCTGGTGAACCCGTCCCGGCCCACGGTGGCCAGCAGCAGGCCGACGCAGGCGGCGATGACGGCCTTGAGCCGGTCGCCGCTGCTGACCGTGGAGACCAGCAGGATGCCCAGCAGGGCCAGCGCGGTGTACTCCGGCGGGCCGAAGTCCAGCGCGAAGCCGGCGACCAGTGGCGCGACCAGGGAGAGCGCGACGATCGAGACGGTGCCGCCGACGAAGGAGCCGATCGCGGCGATGCCCAGCGCGGTTCCGGCCTTGCCCTGCCGGGCGAGCGCGTGGCCGTCGAAGACGGTGACCACCGAGGAGGCCTCACCGGGCAGCCGCAGCAGCACAGAGGTGATCGTGCCGCCGTACTGGGCGCCGTAGAAGATGCCGGCCAGCATGATGATCGCGGTCACCGGCTCGACGCCGATGGTGAGCGGCAGCAGGATCGCGATGGTCGCCGCCGGGCCGAGCCCGGGCAGCACCCCGATCAGCATGCCGATGACCACGCCGAACAGGCAGTAGAGCAGGTTGGTCGGTTCCAGGACGACGCCGAAGCCGTCGATCACCGGGGCCAGGTCCACGGAGCCTCCTAGAAGAGGTGCGGGATCGGGACGGACAGCGCCGCCACGAACAGGAGGTAGAAGGCGACCACCACGGCCAGGCTCGTGATGATCGACAGGCGCCAGCTCTCGTGCCCCAGCACGCGCAGCCAGACGAAGGCCAGCAGCGCGGCGGGGATCTCGAAGCCGATGACGCTGATCAGCGCCACGAAGACGACCATCGTGGCCAGGCCCGCGAGCACCTGCCAGCTGCCGGCGGTGAAGCGCTCGGCGTCACTGGTCCGCCGGACGCCGGCGAGCAGCCCGAGGCCCAGGAGCACCAGCACACCGCTGACCAGCAGCGGGAAGGTGCCGGCGGCGGGGCGCTGCGCCGTGCCGGCGCCCAGGGCCCACGAGCCGGCGAACGCGGCGACGCCGAAGGCGAGGACGACGACGGCGATCACCAGGTTGCTCGTCGTGCCGGCGGCCGGTGGACGGTCCTCGGCCTCGACCTCCACCTCGTGGACGGCGTCGGTCACGCCGGTGTCGGTCACCCCGGCGTCGGTCATCCCGGTGTCGGTCGAGGGGGGCGGTGCCGGGTCCCCGGCCGGGCCGGCCCCGGCGGTCTCGCGACCGCCGGGGCTGCCCAGGGCGTGCGCCCCGTGGTGCGGAGAGGTCACGCGTCGCCGCCGAGGTCGATGCCGTACTCGTCGACCACCGCCTGGTACTCCTCCAGGTTGGTGTTCCAGCGCTCGCGCAGCTCCTCGCCCTCGATCTCGTTCGGGGTGAGCTGGTTGTCCTCGTTGAACTGCTGGTAGCTCTCGGAGTCGAACGCGGTCTGGAAGGCCGAGCGGAGCGTCTCCAGCACCTCGTCCGGGGTGCCCTGCGGCGCGAAGACGGCGCGGGACTGCTGGACCGGGACGTCGTAGCCGGCCTCCACGGCGGTGGGGGTGTCCGGGAGGTAGGAGGGGCGCTCCTCGGCGAAGGTGACGATCGGGGTCAGCTCGCCGGCCTCGATCTGCTCGATCGCCTCGCCGAGCTGGATCGAGCCGACGTCGACCTGTCCGCCGAGGACGGCGGTGAGGGTGGGCGAGCCGCCGTCGAAGGGCACCCCGGTGGCGTCGATGCCGGCCTGGGCGAAGAGCAGCTCCTGGGAGAGCTGGCTGCCGGTGCCCACGCCGGTGGTGCCGAAGGTGACCGGCCGGCCGGCGGCGGCCAGGTCCTCGACCGTGCTGAAGCCGGAGTCCGGCGCGGTGACGAGCACGTAGTCGTCCTGGCTGATCCCGGTGACGATCTCGTAGTCGTCGATCGACACCGCCTCGTCCTCCGGCACGGCCAGCGGGGTGATGTAGGCCAGGCTGCCGTTGTAGATCATCAGGGTGTGGCCATCGGGGTCCTCGCCGGCCAGCTCCTGGGCGGCGAGCGCGCCGTTGGCCCCGGGCCGGTTCTCCACGGTGACCGGGACGCCGAGGTCCTCGGTGGCCCCGTCGGCCAGCGCCCGGGCGATGAGGTCGGTGCTGCCGCCCGGGTCCTGGCCGACCAGGATGGTGATCGGGTCGCCGCCGGGGAAGTCCGCCGCGTCGGCGTCCGAGTCGCCGCCGCCGACGTTGCCGCCGCAGGCCGCGACCGAGAAGGTCAGCGCCAGGCCGAGGCCGGTCACCGTCCAGCGGCGCGCGCCGAGGTGCTGGGTCATGTGGTTCTCCTCTTCGAGAAGCCGGCGTTCCGGCTGGCAGTGCTGTGAGGGGGGTCACGCACCGGGACGGTGAGGAGCGTAGGGAGACGTGGCGATGCCTGTCCAAGAGCAATAGGGCATGGATTGATACCTTGCCAGCATGGCCTTCACGCTGGAGCAGCTGCGGGGTTTCGTCGCGGTCGCCGACGAGCTGCACTTCGGCCGGGCCGCGGCCCGGCTGGCGATGACCCAGCCCCCGCTCAGCCGGCAGATCCAGAAGCTCGAGCGGGCCGTCGGGGCCCAGTTGCTCGAACGCGACAACCGGCGGGTCACCCTCACCGCCGCCGGTGAGGTCTTCCTCGTCGAGGCCCGCCGGCTGCTCACCCTGGCCGACGGGGCGCCTGAGCTGGCCCGCCGGGTCTCCTCCGGGTCCACCGGCGTGCTGCGGATCGGCTTCACCGCCGCCTCCACCTACGGCGTGCTCGGCCGGTTGCTCGACGACCTGGCCCGCGACCTGCCCGACGTCGACGTCGACCTGGCCGAGATGGTCACCCGGGAGCAGGTGGCCGGCCTGCTGGCCGAGGAGATCGACCTGGGGCTGGCCCGCCCGCCCTTCGACGCGGAGCGGTTCGGTTCCCGGCTGCTGCACCGGGAGTCGCTGTTCGTCGCCGTGCCGCTGGGGCACCGACTGCTCGGTCTGGACCGGCCGGTGACGGCGGAGGACCTGGCCGGTGAGCCGGTGGTGATGCACTCGCCGACGAAGGCCCGGTACTTCTACGACCTGGTGGTCGGGTTCGTGCCGGCGGCCTCGGAGAACACCGTGCACACGGTCAGCCAGGTGCTCACCATGCTGTGGCTGGTGGCGGCCGGCCGGGGCATCGCGTTCGTGCCGGAGTCGGCCACCGGGCTGACCATCGCAGGCGTCGCGCTGGTGCGGCTGGAGACCCCGGTGCCCCAGCCGGTCGAGCTCCACCTGCTGTGGAGCCGGGACGCCAAGAACCCGGCGCTGTGGCGGTCGCTGGCGGCCCTGCACGGTGGGCAAGCGCTTTCATGATGCACGTCGGGCATCGCGCGATGCGGAATTGCTCTTGGACAGGCATCGTGAGCCGTTCCTAGGGTGACCTCGACCACCGCCCCCGACCTCCGGTCGGCCAGTGCGCGGACCCGCCGGACCCAAGGACACGACCCGTGACGTTGCTGCCCCCGGACGCCCTCGCTGACCGGCTGAAGTCCGGTCTGCTCTCGTTCCCGGTCACCCACTTCGACGCCGACCTGCAGTTCGACGAGCCGCGCTACCGCGAGCACCTGGCCTGGCAGTCCAGCTTCGACGTGGCCGGCCTCTTCGCCGCCGGCGGCACGGGGGAGGGCTTCTCGCTCACCCCCGCCGAGATCGACCGCGTCGTCCGGGTCGCCGTCGACGAGGTGGCCGGGGCGGTGCCGGTGATCGCGCCCGCCACCGGTGGCACCGCCGTCTCGGTCGCCCAGGCGCAGGCCGCCCAGGCCGCCGGTGCCGCCGGGCTCCTGCTCTTCCCGCCCTACCTCACCGAGGCCAGCCAGGCCGGTCTGGTCGAGCACATCAGCGCCGTCTGCCGGGCCACCGACCTCGGCGTGATCGTCTACAGCCGGGCCAACGCGGTGCTCACCGACGCGACCGTCGCCGAGGTCGCCGACCGCAACCCCAACCTGATCGGCCTCAAGGACGGCGTGGGGGACATCGAGCAGATGACCCGCACCTTCGCCCGGGTGGGCGACCGGCTCATCTACGTCGGTGGCCTGCCCACCGCGGAGACGTTCGCCCTGCCGCTGCTCCAGCTGGGGGTGAGCACCTACTCCTCGGCGCTGTACAACTTCCTGCCCGAGTTCGCGCTGCGGTTCTACGCCGCCGTCCGCGCGCAGGACCGCGAGGCGGTCTACGCGATGCTCAACGACTTCGTCATCCCCTACCTCGACGTCCGGGACCGCGCCCGTGGCTACGCGGTGTCGATCGTGAAGGCCGGGCTCACCGCCGTGGGCCGGGACGGCGGCCGGGTGCGCCCGCCGCTGACCGACCTGACCGAGGCCGAGCTCGCCGAGCTGACCGCGCTGGTCTCGAAGGTCTCCTGAACCCGCTGCCCGCCGTCTGATGAGAGGAACCCGATGACCGCCACTGCGCCCACTGTCGCCCGCGTCGAGGTCGTGCCGGTCGCCGGGCACGACAGCATGCTGCTGAACCTCAGCGGTGCGCACGGGCCCTTCTTCACCCGCAACGTCGTCATCGTCACCGACAGTGCGGGGCGGGAGGGCGTCGGTGAGGTGCCCGGCGGGGAGGAGATCCGCCGGACGGTCGAGGACGCGGCCCCGCTGCTCGTCGGGCAGCCGGTGGCGGCGTACGGGCGGCTGCTGCGCTCGGTCGCCGACACCTTCGCCGATCGGGACGCCGGCGGCCGCGGGCTGCAGACCTTCGACCTCCGGACGACGGTGCACGCGGTGACCGGGTTGGAGTCGGCGCTGCTGGACCTGCTCGGCCAGCACCTCGGGGTGCCGGTGGCCGAGCTGCTGGGCGACGGGCAGCAGCGCGACACCGTGCCGATGCTGGGCTACCTGTTCTACGTCGGGGACCGCGCGGCCACCGACCTGCCCTACGTGGCCGAGGACGCCCCGGCCGACGACTGGGAGCGGCTGCGCCGGGAGCCCGCGCTCACCCCCGAGGCGGTCGTCGCCCTCGCCGAGGCCGCGCAGGCCCGGTACGGGTTCGCCGACTTCAAGCTCAAGGGCGGCGTGCTGTCCGGCGAGCAGGAGGTCGCCGCCGTCCGGGCGCTGGCGCAGCGGTTCCCCGACGCCCGGGTGACGCTGGACCCCAACGGGGGCTGGCTGCTCGACGACGCCGTCGCGCTGCTCGGCGACCTGCACGGGGTGCTCGCCTACGCCGAGGACCCGGTCGGGGCGGAGGGCGGCTTCTCCGGCCGTGAGGTGATGGCCGAGTTCCGCCGCCGGACCGGGCTGCCGACCGCGACGAACATGATCGCCACCGACTGGCGGCAGATGGCCCACGCGGTGCGCACCAACGCCGTGGACATCCCGCTGGCCGACCCGCACTTCTGGACCATGCGTGGTTCGGTGCGGGTGGCCCAGCTGTGCGCCGACTTCGGCCTGACCTGGGGCTCGCACTCCAACAACCACTTCGACATCTCGCTGGCGATGTTCACCCAGGTCGGGGCCGCGGCACCGGGGGAGATCACCGCGCTGGACACCCACTGGATCTGGCAGGACGGGCAGGCGCTGACCCGGTCGCCGCTGCAGATCCGGGACGGGCAGATCGCCGTCCCGACCGCACCCGGGCTCGGCGTCGAGCTGGACCGGGACGCCCTGGCCGCGGCGCACGAGCTCTACCGCGAGCACGGCCTCGGCGCCCGGGACGACGCGGTCGCCATGCAGTACCTCCTGCCCGAGTGGCGCTTCGACCCCAAGCGCCCCTGCCTGGTCCGCTGACCCCCTGGAGCTCCTGATGACCACGACCGCTCTCGCCCCGACGCCGGCCCCGGCCGTGCTCGACCGGATCTCGGAGGTCACCCTCTCCTCGGTCACCCTGCCGCTGCCCAACCCGATCAGCGACGCCAAGGTGTTCACCGGCCGCCAGCGGCCGATGACCGAGGTCGCCTTCCTCTTCGCCGAGATCCGCACCGAGGGCGGGTTCGAGGGGGTCGGGTTCAGCTACTCCAAGCGGGCCGGCGGGCCGGCGCAGTTCGCCCACGCCCGGGAGATCGCCCCCGACCTGATCGGCGAGGACCCCAGCGACATCGCCCGGCTGTGGACCAAGCTGGTCTGGGCCGGTGCCTCCGTCGGCCGCAGCGGTGCCTCGACCCAGGCCCTCGCCGCGTTCGACGTCGCGCTGTGGGACCTCAAGGCCAAGCGCGCCGGGCTGCCGCTGGCCAAGCTGCTGGGCGCCCACCGGGACTCGGTGCGCTGCTACAACACCTCCGGCGGCTTCCTGCACGAGACGGTCGAGCAGGTCAAGGACAACGCCACCCGCACGCTGGAGAGCGGCGTCGGCGGCATCAAGATCAAGGTCGGGCTGCCCGACTCCGCGGAGGACCTGCGCCGGGTGCGCGCCGTGCGCGAGCACCTCGGGGACGGCGTCCCGTTCATGGTCGACGCCAACCAGCAGTGGGACCGGCCCACGGCCATGCGGGTCAGCCGCCGGCTGGAGGAGTTCGACCTGGTCTGGATCGAGGAGCCGCTGGACGCCTACGACGCCGAGGGGCACGCCCAGCTCGCCCGGTCGCTGGACACCGCGATCGCCACCGGCGAGATGCTCACCTCCGTCGCCGAGCACCGTGAGCTCATCCGGGCCGGCTCGGTGGACATCCTGCAGCCCGACGCCCCGCGGATCGGCGGCATCACCCAGTTCCTGAAGCTGGCCGCGCTCGCGGACGACGCGAACCTGCAGATCGCGCCGCACTTCGCCATGGAGATCCACGTCCACCTGGCCGCGGCCTACCCGCACGAGCCGTGGGTCGAGCACTTCGACTGGCTGCACCCGCTGTTCAACGAGCGGCTGGAGACCCGCGACGGCCGGATGCACCTGTCCGACCGCCCCGGCCTCGGTGTCACGCTGACCGAGCAGGCGCGCGCCTGGACCGTGGACCGCGTGCACGTCGACGCGCCCCGCTGACCCGCCCGCCCGACCAGACCTGCCCGACCCGCCCCGCGAGAAGGAGCCATGCCATGAGCGACGTCGTCAGCATCGACCCCCGCACCGGACAGACGGCCGAGGTCGTCGCCCAGGAGACCAGCTCCGCGGAGGTGGCCCGGCTCTGCGAGGCGGCGCTCGCCGCCGCCCCCGCGCTGGAGGAGCTCGGCCGGGACGGCCGGGCCGCGCTGCTGCGCGCCCTGGCCGACGCCCTGGAGGCCCGGCGGGAGGACGTCGTCGCCGTCTCCGACCGGGAGACCGGCCTGGGCACCACCCGGCTGGGCGGCGAGCTGACCCGCACCGCCTACCAGCTGCGGCTGTTCGCCGAGGTGCTGGAGGAGGGCAGCTACCTCGAGGCCACGATCGACCACCCCGGCGACACCCCGATGGGCCCCCGCCCGGACCTGCGCCGGATGCTGCTGCCGATCGGCCCGGTCGCGGTGTTCGGGGCGAGCAACTTCCCGCTGGCGTTCTCCGTGCCCGGTGGCGACACCGCCTCCGCGCTGGCCGCCGGCTGCCCGGTCGTCGTCAAGGCCCACGGTTCGCACCCGGCGACCTCGCAGCTGGTGTTCGAGGTGCTGGTCGAGGCGGCCCGCGCGGCCGGCGCCCCGGAGGGCACGCTCGGCCTGGTGCACGGCCTGCAGGCCGGCGCCGACCTGGTCGCCCACCCGGCGATCCGCGCGGTCGGCTTCACCGGGTCGGTGAACGGCGGCCGCGCGCTGCTGCAGATCATCGAGCAGCGCCCCGACCCGATCCCGTTCTTCGGCGAGCTGAGCAGCCTCAACCCGGTCGTGGTCACCCCGCAGGCCGCCGCCGAGCGCGGCACCCAGCTGGGCACCGAGCTGGTCGGCTCGTTCACCCTGGGCGCCGGGCAGTTCTGCACCAAGCCCGGCCTGGTGCTCGTGCCCGCCGGTGCCGAGGGCGACCAGGTCGTGGACGCGATGGCCGAGGCGGTCCGCGGCAGCAGCCCGCAGGTGCTGCTCAACGAGGGCATCGCGGCGTCCTTCGGGAAGCTGTCCACCGCCATCGCCGGTGCCCCGGGGGTCAGCCCCGTCGCCCGCGGCACCGAGGGCGACGGCCCCGGCTTCACCGCCACGCCGCTGCTGCTCACCACCTCGGCCGCGGAGCTGCCCGAGCAGGTCACCGAGGAGGTCTTCGGGCCGGTCACCGTGGTGGCCCGCTACGACGGCGAGCCCGAGCTCTTCGCCGCGCTGGCGAAGATGCCCTCCTCGCTCACCGCCACGGTGCTGCGCGGCGCGGGGGAGACCCAGCTGCCGCTGACCGTCTCCCAGGAGCTGCGCACCCGGGCCGGCCGGATCGTGTACGACGCCTACCCGACCGGGGTCGCCGTGTCCTGGGCCCAGCACCACGGTGGCCCGTGGCCGTCGACCAACTCCCAGCACACCTCGGTCGGCACCTCGGCGATCCGCCGGTTCCTGCGCCCGGTCACCTGGCAGGGCGCCCCGGCCGACGTGCTCCCCGCCGAGCTCACCGACGACTTCACCGGCATCCCGCGCCGGGTGGACGGCGTCCTCCAGCTGCCGGCGTGAGCGCCCGGGTCGCGCTGGTCAGCAGCGAGCGGGGGCTGCGGGTCGACCCGGACCTGCCGCTCGCGGCGTCTGCCCTGCGCGGCGCCGGGCTGACCGTCGACCTGGTGCGGTGGGACGACCCGGACGTCGACTGGACCGGCCTCGACCTGGCCGTCGTCCGGTCGTGCTGGGACTACGCCTGGCGCCGAGCCGAGTTCCTGGCCTGGGCGCAGCGCGTGCCCCGGTTGCGGAACACCGCACCCGTGCTGGCCTGGAACACCGACAAGGCGCACCTGCGCGACGTCGCGGCCGCGGGGCTCCCCGTCGTGCCGACCGTCTGGGACCCCACCGAGGTCGGCGACCTGCCGGACGCGGGGGAATGGGTGGTCAAGCCGTCGGTCTCGGCCGGCTCCCGGGACACCGCCCGCTGGACCGAGCCGGCGGCGGTGCTCGGGCACGTCGCCGAGCTCACCGCCGCCGGCCGGACGGCGATGGTGCAGCCCTACCTGGCCAGCG
This sequence comes from uncultured Modestobacter sp., assembly GCF_947486615.1. Classification (GTDB taxonomy): domain Bacteria; phylum Actinomycetota; class Actinomycetes; order Mycobacteriales; family Geodermatophilaceae; genus Modestobacter. The sequence goes on along the minus strand of NZ_CANKUD010000001.1, from coordinate 343,768 downwards.
TGGACGACGCCGGGGAGACCGCGATGCTGTTCCTCGGCGGCCGGTTCTCCCACGCCGTGCGCAAGGGCCCGCTGCTGCGGCGCGGCGAGGGCGTGCGCCAGGACCGGGACAGCCGCGGCGACCTGCGCGCGGTCGACCCGACGCCGGCCCAGCGGGCGGTCGCGCAGGCGGTGTTCGACGCCGTCCCCGACCTGGTGCCGGGCACCGAGCCGCCGCTGTACGCCCGGATCGACCTGGTCGCCGACGACGCCGGCCGCCCGGTGCTGCTCGAGCTGGAGCTGACCGAGCCCAGCCTCTTCCTGCCGCAGGCCCCGGAGGCGGCGCTGGCGCAGTGGGTGACCGCGGTGACGGCCGCGACCCGGTGACGGCCGGGACCGCGTGAGCGCGGTGCTGGGCGGGTTCGCCGCCCTCGCCGCGGTCATCGCCGTCGGCTGGGTCACCGCCCGCACCGGCGTGCTGGGCGAGGGCGCCACCGGGGTGCTCTCCCGGCTGTCCTACTACGTCGCCACCCCGGCGCTGCTGCTGCTCACCCTGGCCGACGCGGACCCGGCCACCCTGCTCACCGCGGCCCTGGTGGCCACCGGCGGCAGCGCGCTGCTCACCGGGCTGCTCTTCGCCGGGCTGGCCCGCTGGTGGTGGCGGCTGCGCCCGGCACAGCTGGCCACCGGCGCGCTGGCGTCGGGCTACGTCAACGCCGGCAACCTCGGCATCCCGATCGCGGTGTACGTGCTGGGCGACGCCTCCTACGTCGCCCCGGTGCTGCTGTTCCAGGTGCTGGTGATGGCCCCGGTCGGGCTGTCGGTGCTGGCCGGGTCCCGCGGGCCGGCCGAGGACGCGCCGTCGCGATGGCGGGTGCTCACCCAGCCGGTGCGCACCCCGGTGGTGCTCGGCTGCGTGCTCGGGCTGCTGCTGGCCGAGACCGGACTGCGGCTGCCGGCGCTGGTGCTGCGGCCGGTCGAGCTGCTCGCCGCCCTCGCCGTCCCGGCCGCGCTGCTGGCCTTCGGCTCCGGCCTGCGCGGTGCGCCGCGGCCGGCCACCGGGGACGGGCGCGGTCAGGTGTGGCTGGCGGTCGCGCTGAAGACCCTCGGCCAGCCCGCGCTGGCCTACCTGCTGGGCCGGTGGGTGGTCGACCTGTCGGGGGTGCCGCTGCTCGCGGTCACCCTCACCTCCGCGCTGCCCACCGCGCAGAACGTGTTCGTCTACGCCACCGCCTACGACCGCGGCACCGCGCTGGCCCGGGACGTCGTCCTGCTGACCACGGTGCTGTCGGTCCCGGTGCTGGTCGGGGTGGCGGTGGTCCTGGGGTGACGGTGGTCCTGGGGTGACGGGAACGCAGGTGACGGGCAGCGAGACGAGAGGTGGAGCGGTGAGCGGCACGAGCACGGAGGAGCGGGACGTCGTCCTGATCGGCGGCGGGGTGATGAGCGCGACCCTGGGGGTGCTGCTCAGCGAGCTGGAGCCCGGCTGGACGATCACCGTCGTCGAGCGGCTGGACGCCGCCGGGCTGGAGAGCTCCAGCGCCTGGAACAACGCCGGCACCGGGCACGCCGGGCTCTGCGAGTTCAACTACACCCCGCGCCGCCCCGACGGCAGCGTCGACCCGACCAGCGCCGTCCAGATCGGCGAGCAGTGGCTGACCTCGCTGCACCTGTGGGCGCAGCTGGTCGAGCGCGGACTGCTCGGGGCACCGGGGGACTTCATCCGCTCGGTGCCGCACATGGGCTTCGGTCGGGGTGCCGATGGGGTGGCCTACCTGCGGGCCCGCTGGGAGGCGCTGCGAGACCATCCGCTCTTCGCCGGCCAGGAGTTCTCCGACGACCCCGCGGTGCTCGCCCGGTGGCTGCCGCTGGTGTTCGACCAGCGGCCGGCCGGTGAGCCGGTGGCCGCCACCCGCTCGGCGCAGGGCACCGACGTCGACTTCGGGGTGCTCACCCGCCGGCTGCTGGAGGTGCTGGCCGGCCGCGGCGCCGACGTGCGGTTCGGCCAGGAGGTGCGGGCGCTGCGCCGGCACGGCGACCGGTGGCACGTCGACGTCCGGGACCGGGCCACCGGGGCGCGCCGCCGGCTGCGCACGCCCTACGTCTTCGTCGGCGCCGGTGGTGGCACGCTGCCGCTGCTGCAGTCGGCCCGGGTGCCCGAGGTGCGCAGCCACGGCGTCTTCCCGATCAGCGGCCAGTTCCTGCGCACCGACCGCCCGGAGCTGGTGGCCGCGCACGACGCCAAGCTCTACGGCCACGCCGCACCGGGCGCGCCGCCGATCTCGGTGCCGCACCTGGACCGCCGGGTGGTCGACGGCCGGGAGCACCTGCTCTTCGGCCCGTTCGCCGCGTTCTCCCCGCGGTTCCTCACCCAGGGCCGGCTCACCGACCTGGTGCGCTCGGTGCGGCGGGGCAACCTGCCCACCCTGCTGGCCGCGGCCCGGGACAACCGCAGCCTGATGGCCTACCTGGTGCGCCAGCTGCGGCAGACAGGTGAGGACAAGATCGCCGCACTCGCGGAGTTCGTGCCCTCGGTGCGCGCCGAGGACTGGGAGCTGATCACCGCCGGCCAGCGGGTCCAGGTGCTCAAGACCGCCGACGGCCGCGGCAGCATGGTCGGCTTCGGCACCGAGCTGCTGACCTCGGCCGGCGGCTCGCTGGCCGCGCTGCTCGGTGCCTCGCCGGGTGCCTCGACCGCCGCGGCGACGATGGTCGACGTGCTGGCGGCCAGCTTCCCGGGGCGGATGGCGGGGTGGGCACCGCGGCTGGAGCAGCTCGCCCCTGCGGCCGGCACCGTCCGCGGCTGGGACGCCGGACGGCTCGCCGCCACCGTGGCGCACGCCCGCACGGTGCTGCAGCTGACCCCCGCCGTCCCCGGAGAGGAACCCGCATGACCGCCACCGAGTCCCTGCTCCCGGCGCTGCGCGCGGCCGTCGGACCGGCCGGGCTGGTCACCGACGCCGACCAGCTGCGCAGCTACCTCGTCGACTGGCGGGGCGCCTACCGCGGTGCGGCGGCCGCCGTGGTGCGACCGGGCAGCACCGAGGAGGTGGCCGAGGTGCTGCGGCTCTGCCGGGACGCCGGGGTCGCCGTCGTCCCGCAGGGCGGCAACACCGGCCTCTGCGGCGGTGCGGTGCCCGACGCCTCGGGCCGGCAGGTGGTGCTCTCGCTCGGCCGGATGCGGCGGGTGCACGAGCTCGACGCCGCGAACCAGACGATCACCGTGGAGGCCGGCGCAGTGCTGCAGACGGTGCAGGAGGCGGCGGCCGCGGCCGGCCGGCTGTTCCCGCTGTCGCTGGGCTCGGAGGGCAGCGCCACGATCGGCGGCACGTTGGCCACCAACGCCGGCGGCACCGCGGTGCTCCGCTACGGCACCATGCGCGACCTGGTGCTGGGCCTGGAGGTCGTGCTGCCCGACGGCCGGGTGTGGCACGGGCTGCGCGGCCTGCGCAAGGACAACACCGGCTACGACCTCAAGCACCTGTTCGTCGGCGCCGAGGGCACCCTCGGGGTGATCACCGCCGCGGTGCTGAAGCTGTTCCCCGCCGTCCGGAGCCGGGCCACCGCCTGGGTGGCGCTGCCCGGGCCGGCGGCCGCCGTCGAGCTGATCGAGGTGGTGCGCGCCCTGGCCGGCGACCGGCTGACCGGGTTCGAGGTGATGAGCCGGCAGAGCGTGGAGTTCGTGCTCGCGCACGCGGCCGGGGTGCGTGACCCGTTCGCGCAGCCGCACCCCTGGTACGCCCTGGTCGAGCTCAGCGACACCCTGCCCGACGCCGGCCTCGCCGAGGTGCTGGAGACCGGGCTGGGGGAGGCGTTCGAGCGGGACCTCGCCCTGGACGCGGTGATCGCCTCCGGCTCGGCGCAGGTCGCGGCGCTGTGGGCGCTGCGGGAGGGGATCTCGGAGGCGCAGAACTCCGAGGGGCCGAGCCTCAAGCACGACGTCACCGTGCCGGTCAGCTCCATCCCCGACTTCGTCGAGCGGACCGACCGGGCGCTGGCGGCCGCCGTCCCCGGCATCCGGGTGGTCGCCTACGGGCATGTCGGCGACGGCAACCTGCACTACAACCTGAGCAAGCCGGTGGGCTCCGACGACGACGCCTTCCGGGCCCGCGCCGACGAGCTGGCCCGGGTCGTCTACGACTCCACGGCGTCGTTCGCCGGCAGCATCAGCGCCGAGCACGGCATCGGGGTGGCCAAGCGCGACCTGCTCGCCGACTACGAGGACCCGCTGGAGCTGGAGCTGATGCGCGGGGTGAAGGCCCTGCTCGACCCGGCCGGGCTGATGAACCCCGGCAAGGTGCTCCCGGCGGGATGAGCCGGCGCCGTCCGGTCCCGGGAGCCCGGGACCGGACGGCGGAGGGTCAGCGGGTGCGGCTGCCGCGCGCGGTGATCGAGGCCAGGGCCGGGTCGACCTGGAGGTCCTCGTCGAGCTGGATCACGACGTACTCGTTGTCGTCGGGCACGCCGGCGGTGCGCCCGGCCGAGCCCGGGTAGTTGTTGTCGTTGCCGACGATGATGTGGTGGTCGTCGAGCACGGCGATCTGCTCGATGGTGACGAACGGGAAGGTGAAGTACCCGCCCGCGGTGCCGCCGACGCCCTGCGGGTCCGGGATGGCCATCAGGTTGGCGATCAGCCGCTTGTCAGCGTAGCCGTCCCGGTCGATGTCCCGGGTGTCGACCAGGTACACGGCCTTGAGCTGGGCGGTCGGGCCCTGGCCGCCGTCCCGCTCCAGGATCAGGAAGCGGTTCTGGTCCAGCGCGACCATGTCGCCCAGGGCGTTGTTCGGGACCTCGAACCTCACCTTGGCCTTGAGGCCGGTGTACTTCCCGCGGTTGGTGTCGAAGGAGTAGATCCGGCGGGTGGCCGGGTCGTCGCCGGCGACGGCGCCCTCGAGCATCGGGTAGAGGGTGTGGCCGTCGACGCCGAGCGCCATGCCCTCGAAGCCCTTGCTCGACCCGAGCGTCGGGGCGGCACCGTCCAGGTCCCAGGCGTCGGGGGAGCGGACGCCGTCGGGCTGGACCGGGGCCGAGAGCACCCGGCCCTGCGCGTCCACGTGCACCAGGCTCGGGCCGAACTCCTCGCCGATCCAGAATGTGCCGTCGGGCATCCGCTGGAACGACTCGGGGTCGAGGTCCGCGCCGGTGAGCCGGCGGTCGCTGCGGGTCAGCTCGAACGGCAGCTTCCGGTCGGGGTCGGAGAGGCTGAAGCCGCCGTCGAGGACCGTCGTCTGCTGCGTGGTCGTGTCGATCCGCAGCTTGACCACGCGCAGCAGGAAGTCACCGCTGTTGGCCTTGGTGCCGAAGCCGTTGTCCTCCAGCACCAGCCAGTCCTCGCCGTCGCGCAGCAGGCCGGAGAAGCCCTGGATCGGCTGGGCGGCGAACGGAGGCGTCACGCCGTTCGCGGGGCTGGCGAGGGCACCGGAGGGCACCTGCTCGCCGAACGTGGCCGAGGGCAGCACGGAGCGGCCCACCAGCTGGGCCTGCTGCGTGCCGTTGCCCTGGGGCACCGTGGAGGCGGGGACGGCGAGCGCCGGGACGGCGACGGCGGTCAGGAGACCGGCGGCGGTGAGGGTCAGGGCGGTACGGCGGGACGGTCGGCGCACGGGGTTCTCCCTGGGTCGGGCGCTGGAGCGGATCGGCTGACCGTGTCGCGGTGAGGCAGCCGCCGGTCGGCGTCCCTGTGACCGTTCTGTGATGCCGCCGTGAACGTGCCGGGTCACCGCCCGGGCGGCGGCGGGTTGGCCGGGCGCCGTCCTGGCTACTGCAGGCCGGTGACGACGCGGCTGCGCTTCGACGGCTGGATCCTGGGCACCGGCACGACGTCGGGCACCCGGCTGGTGCTCGGGCACTGGCCGGATTCCCCGCTGGGCCCGTTCTCCGACGTGATGGTGCAGCGGCCCGAGGGGCACCGCGTGCTGCTGGCCCCGAGCGAGGAGGTCGCGGACTTCGTCGGCTCGACCTACACCTTCGACGAGGTGCGGCTGGTCGACGTCGAGGTCACCCGCCCGGACAGGACGACCTGGACGTTGTGCGCCGGGCCCCTGCGGCTGTCCGCCCGGGTCGGCCGCCGTCCCGCGCTCGGCCTGCTGCTGCGCGCCGTCCCGGCCCCGCTGGCCCGGACGCCGGCATGGGTCGGGCTGCTGGACCGGCCGGCCCAGCTGCTCACCGGCCTGCACACCACCGGCTCGGCCGGCAACGGGCGCCGCGAGTCCTACGGCGTCCAGGACCTGCACCGGCTCACCGCCGTCGAGGCGACCTGGGACGACGAGCCGCTGGGCGGCCTGGCCCCGGTGCAGCCCCCGGTCACCTTCGGCTTCGGCTCGGTCCCCCCGGACCCCTCGGTCGTCCGGGTCACCACCACCGTCCACCTGCCCTGACCCCGCTCACCCGCCGGCCATGTTCGCCAACATGGCCGGGCAGCCGGCCCGCCTGGGCGGCCATGTTGGCCACCATGGCCGCGTGGGCGGGCGGGTCAGGCGGTGGGGGTGTCGCCCACGACGACGTTCCAGGGGCGGATGGTCCAGCCGGTGACCAGGCCCTGGACGACGTAGGGGTCGGCCTCGACGAAGCGCTCGACGACCTCGCGGGGCGCGGTCCAGACCAGCAGTGCGCGGTCGAACGGGTCGGGCAGGGCACCGGCCAGCAGCAGCTCGCCCCGCTCGTGCGCCGCCCGGACCAGCGCCAGGTGGTCGGACCGCAGGGCCGTCCGGCGCTCCAGGTAGTCCTCGGCCAGCGTGTACTCCAGCAGCAGGTGCATGTCCGCCACCCTCACACACCCGCAGGGCGCGGTCGCCGTCCGACCCGGGCGGCTCCGGCCGACGAGCTGTTCCCAGGACACACGCATCTCGATGGCAGTCCTCCTGCGGTCGCTGTCCCGCCTGCCACTGGCCGGTGCCCTCCGGCGCAGAGACGCTGGGGGCACGGCGCCCCGTCCGGGGTCGTCGTCCTGTCGACGGGAGCGCCCGGTGGAGCTGTTCGCCTTCCTCGTCCTGCTGGTCCTGGTCTTCCGCACCCTGGGGCGAGGCAGCCGGTCGGAGGTGCGGCCGGCCGGACCGCGGACCGACACCTGGGTCGACGTGGTGGTCGAGGGGCCGGTCCGGCTGGCCACGGACGTCGGCCGCGGGGTGGCCACCCTCACCCGGCTGGACGCCGCCCGGCGGGAGCGGCAGGGCCGGTCGCCGTGGAGCTGACAGTCGCCCGCGGCCCCGTCGGCCGGCTGCCGGAGCCGGCCGGCGGGGTCGCGGTCAGCGACGAGGGGCCGGCCCGGCCGAGCCGGCGGGGTACTCCAGCAGCGGCACGGCACCGGCGGCCCAGGCCCGCGACACCGGGTCGGTGAACCGCCAGGCCTCCTCGGCCTCGGCGGCGCTGACCGCGGTGCGGCTGCCGCCGGACAGCACGTCGGCGAGCACGGCGGCGTAGGCGGTCCGCTCACCCGGCGCCCGGACGCCGCCGGGCGCCGTTGCTGCATCGTCCAGGGCGATCGCCAGCCGGGTGTCGTCCAGCCGCTCGACACCGGGCGGGCACTCCAGCGGGGTGGGGGAGCGCAGGTGCAGCACGACCTGCTTGCGGTCGGCGGCCAGCGCCTTGCCGGTGCGCAGCACGAACCGGGTGCCGGCCCAGCGCGGGGCGTCGACGGTGAGCGTCAGCTCGGCCAGGGTCTCGGTGCCGCGCGCCGGGTCGACGCCGTCCGCGTCGGTGTAGGCCGGGCCGGCCGGCCCGGCGGTGTAGCGGGCCCGCCGGGTGTCGGCCGGGTCGGGTACCCGCACCGACCGGAGCAGCGCCAGCCGCGCCCGGTGCAGGTCGGCCTCGGCCGGCGTCGTAGGCGGCTCCATCGCCAGCAGGGTGAGCACCTGCACCAGGTGGTTCTGCAGCACGTCGCGCAGCGCGCCGGTGCGGTCGTAGAACCCGGCGCGGCCGCCGGCGTCCAGGGTCTCCTCCCAGACCACGTCCACCTGCGCGACGTGCACGTCGTCCCACCGTGCCGCCAGCGGCGCGCGCAGCTGGAGCAGGCCGGCCACGGCGGGCATGCCCAGGAAGTGGTCGACCCGGTACGCCGCCTGCTCCTGGCCCCCGGTCGCCTCCGCCAGCAGTGCGTTGAGCGACCGCGCACTGGCCAGGTCACGGCCGAACGGCTTCTCCACCGCGATCCGGCTGCCCGGCGCGAGGCCCGCGGCGCCCAGGGCGCGCACGGCTGCGGGGAACAGGACCGGGGGCAGCGCCAGGTAGGCCGCGACGGGCCCGGCGCCGGCGAGGGCGCCCACCGCCGCGTTGACGGTGGCCGGGTCGGTCAGGTCGACCCGGCGGTAGCGGGCCGCCGAGACCAGCTGCTGCCGGGCGGCGGGCGGCACGTCACCGGCGTGCTCGTCCAGCCCGGCGGCGACGTGGGCGGCGAACCGGGCGTCGTCCCAGTCCTGCTCGGCCGCGCCCACCAGCTGCAGGCCGGTGGGCAGCCGGCCGGCGGCGGTCAGCTCGGCCAGCGCCGGCAGCAGGAACCGGCCGGCGAGGTCGCCGGTCGCGCCGAGCAGCAGCAGCCGGTCGATCACCCGCGCGGCTCGTCCCGCCAGGAGTGGGCCGGCTCGAAGCCCAGCACCCGGCGGGCCTTGTCGATCGACAGCAGCGTCTCGTGCTCAGCGAGCTCGCGGTTGACCGGGACGTCGGGGAACTGGGCGGCCAGCAGCTCGGCGGTGGGCCGGGCCGAGACCGTGTCGGCGTTGGCGACGATGAACACGTCGGCGCCGGGCGCGGTGTGCTCCAGCCCGCGGCGCACCGCCTGGGCGCCGTCCCGGGCGTCGATGTAGCCCCACAGGTTCCACCGGCGCAGCGCCGGGTCGGCGTCGTATCCGGGGAAGGCGGCGTAGTCCTCGGGGTACATCACGTTGCTGAACCGCAGCCCGGTCATCGACAGGTCCGGGTGCCAGCGGCAGAGCTGGCGGGCCAGCTCCTCCTCCAGCGTCTTGACCAGCGAGTAGGTGGTCGTCGGCCGGGGCGCGTACTCCTCGTCGACCGGCACGTAGGGCGGGTCCTCGTCGAAGGGCAGCCCCAGCACCGTCTCGCTGGAGGCCCAGACGATCTTGCGGACGCCGGACCGCAACGCCGCGGTGTAGATGTTGTAGGAGGCGGTGACGTTGTTGGCGAAGGTGGCCGCGTTCGGCATCAGCCCCGGCGCCGGGACGGCGGCCAGGTGCACCAGCGCGTCGATCGGCGCCCGGTGCTCGTCGAAGCCGCCGAGGGCCTCGATCGCCTGGCCGGCGTCGGTCAGGTCGACCACCGCGGACTCCACGTCGGACCGGGGGCTGGGCACCCGGTCCAGGGCGAGGACGTCCCAGCCGTGCTCCAGCAGGTGGGTGACCACCGCCCTGCCCAGCTTGCCGCTCGTGCCGGTGACCGCTGCCCGCGCCATCGTTCCTCCTGGTAGTCGTCCGGTGTGCCCGGGACAGCGTTCCCCGTGCCCGGCCGCCCCGCACCCCGGACGGCGCGGATCACTCCAGCCGGGCGTACTGGCCCGGGCCGAAGGGCAGGCCGGCGTTGAACCAGATCGTCAGCACGACGGCCCAGGCCAGCCAGAAGCAGATGGTGAACGGCAGGAACCGGGAGATCAGCGTGCCGAACCCGGCGCGGGGCTCGTAGCGGCGCAGCATCGCCAGCACGATCACCAGGTAGGGGTTGAGCGGGGTGAGGATCTGGGTGGCGGAGTCACCGATCCGGAAGGCGGCCTGGGTGAAGCCGGGCTCGTAGCCGAGCAGGGCGAACAGCGGCACGAAGACCGCGCCCATGATCGTCCACATCGACGACCCGGAGACGATGAACAGGTTCAGCAGCGAGCACAGCAGGATGAACGCCAGCACCGCACCGAACCCGGTGAAGTTGAGTGACGACAGTGCGCTCGCCCCGGTGACGGCCAGCCAGGTGCCGACGCCGGACCAGTTGAACAGCGCGATGAACTGGCCCAGCACGAAGGCCAGCACGATGAACGAGCTCATGTCCTTGACCGCGTCGGCCATCGCCCGCGGCACGTCCTTCACCGAGCTGAAGGTGCCGGTGGTGAAGCCGTACACGAGCCCGGGGACGGCGAGCATCGCGACCACGATGAAGACGACCGAGTCGAGCAGCGGCGACTCCGGCAGGTAGCCGCCGGTCTCGTTCCGCAGCGGCGCTCCGGGCAGCACGGTCAGCAGCGCCAGGGCGACCGCGGTGACCAGCGCGGCGAGCCCGGCCAGCCGCAACCCACGGCGGGCGGTGGCGTCGATGGTCAGGTCGTCGACGTCCTCGACCGCACCGAGGGTGTCGCCGTCCTCGCTCTCGGTCTGGTGCCGGGGCACGTCCAGCCGGGCCAACCGGGGCTCCAGGACCTTGGTGATCAGCAGCCCGCAGACGACGGTGAGCACCAGTGAGCTGGCGATGTTGAAGTACCAGTTGGACACCGGGGTGACCGGGGTGCCCGGGTCGGGCAGCGACTCGGTGACCGCGGAGGTGATGCCGGCGAACAGCGCGTCCAGGCTGGTCACCACCATGGACGTCGAGTAGCCGGCCCCGGCGGCGGCGAAGGCGCCGAGCAGGCCGGCGACCGGGTGCCGGCCGGCCGCGGCGAACACCATGGCGGCCAGCGGCGGCAGCACGATCATCACCGAGTCGGCCATGACGCTGCCGATGGTGCCGACCAGCGCCACCGCGTAGGGCAGCGCCCAGGACGGCGCCCCGGCGAAGGACTTCTTGATCAGCGTGGACAGCAGCCCGCTGCTCTGCGCGATCCCGACCGCCAGCAGGATGACCACCACGGTGCCCAGCGGCGGGAAGCCGACGAAGTTGTCCACCAGGGTGGTGGCGAACCAGCGCAGCCCCTCGACGGTGAAGAACCCCCGGACGACGGTGGGCTCCTCGGTGCCCTCGATCTGCGCCTGCACGCCGGCCATCGCCATGCCGGTGGAGACCACCGCGAGCACCGTGAACAGGCCGACGAACAGCACGAACGGCTCGGGGATCTTGTTGCCGACCCGCTCGATGCCGCCGAGCAGCCGGTCGGTGCGGGAGGTGGGGCCCGGCGTGGTGGTGCCCGGTGTGGCCATCGCAGCAGCTCCTGGGGTGCGGACCGCGGTCAGTGCGGAATGTCTACCGGCCCCGCGCCGTCGGCGCACCGGCTGACCCAGACTGGACGGCGTGGACGAGGCCGACGGGCAGCCGGGCGGGGCGGCCAAGCCGCTGCGCGACGTCATCGCACCGGGGCTGGACGTGTTGTTCTGCGGGATCAACCCCTCGCCGGTCTCCGCCGCGCGCGGGCACCACTTCGCCCGCCCGGGCAACCGGTTCTGGCCGGCTCTCCACCTGGCCGGGCTCACGCCGCGGCTGCTGAGCCCCGACGAGGACCTGCAGCTGCTCGACCACGGGCTGGGCGTGACCAACATGGTCGACCGGCCCACCCGGACGGCGGCCGAGCTGACCCCCGACGAGCTGCGCGAGGGCGCACAGGCGCTGGAGCTGCTGGTGGCCCGGTACCGGCCGCGGCGGCTCGCCGTCCTCGGGGTGACCGCCTGGCGGCACGCCTTCGGCCGGCCGAAGGCCACGCTGGGGGAGCAGCCGGAGCGGATCGGCGGGGTGACCACCTGGGTGGCGCCCAACCCCAGCGGGCTCAACGCCCACCACCAGCTGCCCGACCTGGCCCGGCTCTACCGCGAGCTGCGCCCGGCCTGAGGCGGCGGTCAGCCCAGCGCGGCCGCCACGTCCAGCACGCCGCCGTCGGCCTCGAACTCGGCCCGCGCGGCGGCCAGCACCGCCGGGTCGGCGAGCACGTCCAGCGCGGTGAGCGCCAGCCCGACCGCGCCGTCCAGCACGGCGGCGTCGCCGGCGGGGGAGGCGGCCGCGGCGGCGAACTCGGTGGTGTGCATCGAGGTGTCCGGGTCGGCGATGGCGATCATCGGGTGGATCGAGGGCACCCGGACGCTGACGTTGCCCAGGTCGGTGGAGCCGGCCAGCGACGCCGGGGTGACCCCGGGCGGCAGCGCGGTACGCCCGCGGCGGGCCTGGTGCTGCGTCCACCGGGCGGCGAGCTCCAGGTTGGCCCGGATCGGCAGGTAGGCCGGCAGCTCGTCCCAGGACAGCTCGACCCCGCAGCCGGTCATCGCCGCCGCGCCGACCATCACCGCCTCCATCCGGCGGCTGAGGTCGGCCAGCGTCTCCGGGCGCGCCGAGCGCACGTAGTACCGCGCCTCGGCGGTCTCCGGGACGACGTTGGGCCGCTGCCCGCCGTCGGTGATCACCCCGTGCACCCGGTCGGTGTCCGGGACGTGCTGGCGGAGCATCGCCACGCCGTTGTAGCCGGCGACCACGGCGTCCAGGGCGTTGCGGCCCATGAACGGCTGGGCGGAGGCGTGCGCGGCGATGCCGGTGAACCGGGCCCGCAGCTGGCGGCGGCCCAGGAACGGCTGCACGGCCGCGTCGTAGGAGAACGGGTGCAGCATCACCACCGCGTCGACGCCCTCGAAGGCGCCGTCGCGGGCCATCACCTCCTTGCCGCCACCGCCCTCCTCGGCCGGGGTGCCCAGCAGCAGCACGGTGCCGGGCAGGTCGCCCGCGGCGAGGGTGGCGTGCAGGCCGAGGAAGGCGCCGACCGCGGTGGAGCAGATGATGTTGTGCCCGCAGCCGTGGCCGATGCCGGGCAGCGCGTCGTACTCGGCGAGCACCGCGACCGTCGGCCCGCCGCTGCCGGTCCGGGCCCGCAGCGCGGTGGGCAGCCCGTGCACCCCGACCTCGGCCTCGACGCCGTGCCGGCCGAGCAGGTCGGCGACTGCCCGCGCCGAGCGGTGCTCGGCATAGCCCTCCTCGGGGTGGGCGTGCAGGTCGTGGCTCAGGGCCAGCAGCTCCGGCCCGATCGCCTCGATCGCCTGCTCGGTGCGGTCCAGCAGTCCGGCCGGGGCGCCGGCGTGCGCCGAGCCGAGCGGCTCGGCCGTCGCCGCGGCGCGCTCGGTGGCCGCGCGCAGCTGGTCGAGGTGCGCGGTGTCCGCGGGGACGGGGGTGCGGGGAGCCTCGGTCACGGGTCGTGTCTACCGCTGCTGGGCCGGTGGCGCAGCTCTCAGGACGGGCGGGGGTCGGCGGCGTGCTGCTGCAGCAGTGGGGCGATCCGCATCGGCTGCACCTCCAGCAGGGCGATGGAGGTGCTGGCCCGCACCACTCCCGGCGCCTGCAGGATCAGCTCGGTGACCCGGTAGAGGTCGGCGGTGTCCCGGGCGACCACCCGGGCCAGCAGGTCGCCGTCCCCGGTGACGGCGAGGATCTCGACGACCTCGGGGATCCGGGCCAGCTCCTCACCGGCCCGGTCGCCCTCGCTCTGGCTGATCGACAGGGTGAGGAAGGCCAGCAGCCCCCGGCCCAGCGCGGCCGGGTCGACCCGCCGGCTGTGCGCGCCGAGCGCGCCGCTGTCCTCCAGCCGGCGCAGCCGGGTGTGCACCGTGTTGCGGGCCAGCCCCAGCCGGGTGGCCAGGGCCATGACCGAGGCCTGCGGGTCGTCGTCCAGCGCCAGCAGGATCCGTGCGTCGGTTGCGTCGAGGCCGGGCACTCTGCTCACCGGTCGCCCTCCCTGTCGTCGTTGGGCTGGGCAGATCGCTCAACGTGTCGGCCGTTCCTTGCGCATCCTCGCAGCCCGATCATGCTCACGGCCATGTCCGTCCTCGACGCCCTGCCCACCGTGAGCGACCGGCCGGGCACCACCACCGTCTCGGTCGCCGAGTACCTGGGGCGCCGGCTGCGGCAGGCCGGGGTCGAGCACCTGTTCGGCGTCCCCGGTGACTTCAACCTCGACCTGCTCGACGGGCTGGCCACCGTCGAGGGGCTGGGCTGGGTCGGCTCGCCCAACGAGCTGGGCGCCGGGTACGCCGCGGACGCCTACGCCCGCCGCCGGGGCCTGGGCGTGCTGGTCACCACCTACGGGGTCGGCGAGCTGAGCGCGCTCAACGCCGTGGCCGGCAGCGCCGCCGAGGACGTGCCGGTGCTGCACGTGGTCGGCTCCCCGCGGACGGCGAGCGTGGCGGCCGGCGCGCTGGTGCACCACACGCTGGCCGACGGCGACTTCGGCCACTTCACCCGCGCCGCCGCGGAGGTCAGCGTCCGCACCGAGACACTGACCCGGCACCGGGCGGCCGAGCAGATCGACGCCGTCGTGCTGGCCGCGGTCACCCATCGCAAGCCGGCCTATCTGAGCGTCCCGCAGGATCTCGCCACCGCCCGGGTCGACGCCACGCCGCTGGAGGTGCCGCTGCGCGCCCACTCCGACGCTGCGGCCGTGTGCCGGTTCGAGCGGCTGGTCCGGGAGCTGCTGGCCGAGGCCCGCCGCCCGGTCGTCGTCGCCGGCCACCTGGTGGCCCGGTTCGGCCTGGGGGCCGAGCTGGCCCGGATCTGCCGGCGGTCGGGCATCCCGGTGGTCACCCAGATCTCCGCCCGCGGGGTGGTCGGCATCGACGCGCCGTTCGCCGGGGACAGCTGCGGGAACATGCTGGCCCCGGCGACCACCGCCCTGGTCGACCGGGCCGACGTGGTGCTGCACGTCGGCACCGTGCTCACCGCCGAGCTCACCGGCTTCGGCACCGCCCGGCGGCCCGACGAGCGGACGGTCGCGCTGCACGCCACCGAGGTCACCCTCGGCGCCGAGCGGCTGGGCGACGTGCTGTTCCCCGACGCCCTCGGCGCGCTGGGCCGTGCGGTCGCCGGCTCCTCCTGGGAGCCGGTCGCGCCCGGCACCCCGGCGCGCGGCTGGACCGACGAGCCGGCCGAGGCCGGCCCGCTCACCCAGCGCTCCTTCTGGCAGGTGCTGCAGGCCTGGCTGCCGGCGCACACCGCGCTGCTGGCCGACACCGGCACCGCGTTCTGGGGTGCGCTGAGCCTGCGCCTGCCGACCGACACCGTCTGGGGCGGCCAGCCCATCTGGAACTCCATCGGGTACGCGCTGCCGGCGGTGCTCGGCCAGGGCCTGGCCGACCCCGACCGCCGCCCGGTGCTGCTCATCGGCGACGGCGCCGCGCAGATGACCGTGCAGGAGCTCGGCACCATCGCCGCCGCCGGCCTGGCGCCGGTGGTCGTGCTGCTGGACAACCGCGGCTACACCATCGAGCGCGCACTGCAGAGCCCGGACGCCGGCTACAACGACGTGCCCGCCTGGGACTGGCAGGCCGTCGTCACCGGCCTCACCGGTGGACGGAGCCGGTACCGCTCCGCGGCCACCACCGACGAGCTCGGGACGGCGCTGGCCGAGGCCGCCGAGCACCGCGACGAGCTGGTGTTCGTGCACGTGCAGCTGGGCCGGGACGACGTCCCGCCGCTGCTGCGGCTGCTCGCCGAGCGGGCCACCGCCGCCCGCGGCTGAACGATCAGCCCACCGCCTCCAGCGACGGGTCGGCCGGCCCGCGCACCGCGGACCGGTGCACCCGCAGCCAGGTCACGAAGCCCCACACGCAGAACACGCCGTAGACGACGTAGAGCAGCGCCGAGGGGTAGTAGCCGGCGCGCAGCAGCAGCGGCACCCCGACCGCGTCGACGGCCACCCAGACCAGCCAGAACTCCAGGTAGCCGCGGGCCATGCCGTAGGTGGCCAGCATGCTGCCGACGAAGATCCAGGCGTCGGCCAGCGGACCGAAGCTGCCCAGCCGGGTCAGCGCCCACCAGGCCACCAGGACCCCGGCCGCGGTGGCCAGCGCCAGGGTCAGCCGTTCGCGTCCGGTGGCCCAGCGCGGGCTGACCGCCACCGCGTCGGTGCCCCGGTTGCGGTGCCAGCGCCACCAGCCGTAGGCGCTGACGGCAAAGAACAGCACCTGGCGGCCGGCCTGCCCGTACAGGTCGGTGTCCTGCGGCGTGGCGAACACCCCGCCCAGGAAGACGGTGAACAGGAGGACGTTGGCGATCATCCCGACCGGCCACGCCGCCGTCCGCCGGCCCATGCCGAGCACCGCGCTGGCCAGGCCGATCCCGTTGCCGATGATCTCCCGCCACAGGACGTCTGCGCCCAGGACGTGCACGTGCGCGTCGAGCAGCCAGCCCATCGCCGTCCTCCCGCAGGTCAGGGCCGGTGCGGCCACCGGTCACGTCCGGGAGCCACAAGCCGCCCGGCCGCCCGGTTCTTCCCGTGCCTAACCTCGACCGTGTGACGGCACAGGAGGACCTGGACGTGGCGCTGCCGGCGCCGGTGACCCGCGAGGAGGTGGCGGCGGCCGGCCGGCGGATCACCGGGCGGGTGCGGCGGACGCCGACCGTGGAGTGGGTGATGCCCGGTGGAGAGGTGCCGGTGGTGCTCAAGCTGGAGTTCCTGCAGCACACCGGCTCGTTCAAGGCCCGCGGCGCGCTCAACCGGCTGCTGGCCGCGCCCCGGCTGCCCGACCTGGTGGTGACCGCCTCCGGCGGCAACCACGGCCTGGCGGTGGCGCACGCCGCCCGCCAGCTCGGCCTCCCCGCCGAGGTCTACGTGCCCGAGACGGCGCCGGCGGTCAAGGTCGCCGGCATCCGCGCGCTGGGGGCGACCGCGGTGCTCGCCGGCTCCTCCTACGCCGAGGCGGCCGCCGCCAGCCGGGAGCGGTCGCAGGCGCCCGGTGCGCTGGCCGTGCACGCCTACGACGACCGGGACGTCGTCGCCGGGCAGGGCACCGTCGCCGCCGAGCTGGACGAGCAGGCGCCCGGGCTGGACACCGTGCTGGTCGCCACCGGCGGCGGTGGGCTGATCGGCGGCATCGCCGCCTGGTACGGCGACGGCGCGCACGTCGTCTCGGTGGAGACGCACGGCACCGCGGCGATGTCCGCGGCACTCGCCGCCGGCCGGCCGGTGGACGTCGAGGTCGGCGGGCTGGCCTCGGACGCGCTGGGTGCCCGCCGGGTCGGCGACCACGGGTTCAGCACCGCGGTGGCCACCGGCGTGCAGGCGGTGCTGGTCGACGAGGACGCCGTCCGGGCCGCGCGCCGGCTGCTCTGGCATGAGCTGCACGTCGCTGCCGAGCCCGGCGGGGCGACGGCGCTGGCCGGGCTGCTGGCCGGGGCGTACGTGCCGGCGGCGGGGGAGCGGGTCGGCGTGGTCGTCTGCGGTGCCAACGCCGACCCGGCCGATCTCACCGGCTGACCCCGGCCGGGGGCGGCGGTCCCGCACGGACGCCGGGTGACCGTTGCGCGTGCCACCATGGCGGCGTGGTCCACCCCTCCGCCTCGGCCGGCGCGCTGCTGCACCACGTGCGCACCGGCCGGGCGCACAGCCGGGCCGAGCTGGTGGCGCTCACCGGGGCCTCGCGGAACACGGTCAGCGCGCGCGTCGACCAGCTGATCGCCGCCGGGCTGCTCGAGGAGGGCGGCCGCGGCTGGAGCACCGGCGGGCGGCCGCCGACCCTGCTGCAGTTCAACGCACGGGCCGGCTGCGTGCTCGCCGTCGACCTGGGCGTCACCAGCGTCGACGTCGCGGTGACCGACCTGTCGGCCCAGGTGCTGGCCACGGTCGGGCACCCGATCGACATCGCGGAGGGCCCCGGGCCGGTGCTCGCCGAGGTGGACCGGCTGGCCCAGCTGGTGCTGGCCGAGGCCGGCCGTACCCCGGCCGACGTCTGCGCCGTGGGGATCGGCGTGCCCGGACCGGTGGAGTTCTCCACCGGGCGGCCGGTGCACCCGCCGATCATGCCCGGCTGGCACGACTTCCCGATCCCCAGCGCGTTCGCCCGCTACGACTGCCCGGTCTACGCCGACAACGACGTCAACGTGATGGCGCTGGGCGAGATGGGCGTGGCCGGCTCGGTCGAGGACGTGCTGGTCGTGAAGGTCGGCACCGGCATCGGCTGCGGGATCGTCGTCGACGGCCGGGTGTACCGCGGGGCGCAGGGCAGCGCCGGGGACATCGGGCACATCTCGGTGCCGGCGCCCGGGGGCCGGCCGGTGGTCTGCCGCTGCGGCAACGAGAACTGCCTGGAGGCGATCGCCGGCGGTGGGGCGCTGCTGCGCGACGCGCAGGCGGCCGGGCTGCCGGTCGGCTCCACCCGCGAGCTGGTGGAGCTGGCGGCGCGCGGCGACGGGCCCACGCTGGAACTGGTCCGCGACGCGGGCCGCACCATCGGCACCGTGCTGGCCAGCCTGGTCAACTTCTTCAACCCGCACCGGATCGTGATGACCGGCGGGGTGGCACAGGCCGGTGCCCCGCTGCTGGCCGGCATCCGGGAAGCGGTCTACGGCCGCTCGCTGCCGCTGGCCGCCCGGGCCCTGGACATCACCGTCAGCGACGCACCCGACCTCTCCGGCCGGCTCGGTGCCGCCCTGATGGCCATCGAGGGCTTCCTGGACGAGGAGTCGGTCACCCGGCTGCTGCCCGCCGACGAGCCCGGTCCGGCCCGGGCCGCACTGCGCGGCAGCTCGCCCACGCGCTGACCCCAGCACCGCCGCGCGTCCTGCGCACGCGACCTGGCTGCCCCCACCGCCGACCGCTGCGCACGGTCGTGTCGGCCTCGCCCGCTCAGCGGTGACGCGTCCGCCGGTTGCGGTTCGGTAACGCCGCAGCTGCTCCTTGACCCGCCTGTGAGCGCGGTCATATGGTCTGCCCGCAACGTACTTCTGTTCAGTGTTGAGCAAAAGTCTGGAGATGGTCCCGATGTCCGGCGCACCCGGTCCCGACGGCGGAGAGCGCGCGTGAGCACGTCCGTCGCGTCGCCGTCCGGCGGATCGCCCCTGCTGTCGACGCCGCTGCTGGAGATGCGCGGCATCGTCAAGCAGTTCCCCGGCGTCCGCGCCCTGGACGGCGTGGACCTCGACGTCCGCGCCGGTGAGGTGCACTGCCTGCTCGGCCAGAACGGCGCCGGCAAGTCGACCCTGATCAAGGTCCTGGCCGGAGCGCACCAGCCCGACGAGGGCGAGATCCGCTGGGACGGCGACCGGGTCACCCTGGGCGACCCGCAGGCGGCGATGGCCCGGGGGATCGCGACGATCTACCAGGAGCTCGACCTGGTCGCCGGGCTGACCGTCGCCGACAACGTCTTCCTCGGCCGGGAGCGCTCCCGGCTGGGCATCACCCGGCCGGCCCAGGCGAACCGGGCCGCCGGCGAACTGCTCGCCCGCCTCGGGCACCCGGAGATCCGGCCCACCGCCGAGGTCGGCTCGCTGTCGGCGGCGTCCCAGCAGATGGTCAGCATGGCCCGCGCGCTGTCCCAGGACGCCCGGCTGATCGTGATGGACGAGCCGTCGGCGGTGCTCGACGCCGAGGAGGTCGACCACCTCTTCCAGGTCGTCCGCGACCTCACCGCCGACGGCGTCGCCGTCGTCTACATCTCCCACCGGCTGGAGGAGATCCGCGAGGTCGGCGACCGGATCACCGTGCTCAAGGACGGCCGCACGGTGGCCACCGGGCTGCCCGCCCGGGAGACCTCGACCGCCGAGGTCATCACGCTGATGACCGGCCGCACCATCGAGTACGTCTTCCCGGCCCGCCGCGAGGTCCGCGACCAGGCCGCCGAGCCGGTGCTCGAGGTCCAGGACCTGTCGCTGGCCGGCCGGTTCCGCGACGTCTCCTTCCATGTCCGCCCGGGCGAGGTGCTCGGCCTGGCCGGGCTGGTCGGCTCGGGCCGGTCGGAGATCCTGGAGACCGTCTACGGCGCCCGCCGGGCCACCACCGGCACGGTGCACGTCGCCGGACGACGGCTGCGGCCCGGCGACGTCGCGGCCGCCGTCGGCGCGGGGGTCGGGTTGGCGCCGGAGGAGCGCAAGAGCCAGGGCCTGCTGCTGGGCGAGCCGATCTACCGCAACATCACCCTGGCCAGCCTCGCCCGGTTCGCCCGCGGCGGCTACCTGTCCGGGGGAGCGGAGAAGCAGGCCGCCCGGGAGCAGGCCGAGGCGCTCGACCTGCGGCCGGTCGACGTCGACCGCGAGGTCCGCACGCTCTCCGGGGGCAACCAGCAGAAGGTCGTGCTGGCCCGCTGGCTGCTGCGCGACTGCACGGTGCTGCTGCTCGACGAGCCCACCCGCGGCGTCGACGTCGGGGCGCGCTCGGAGATCTACGCGCTGATCCGGGCGCTGGCCGACCGCGGGGTCGCCGTGGTCGTCGTCTCCAGCGAGATCCCGGAGGTGCTCGGCCTGGCCGACGAGGTGCTGGTGGTGGCCGACGGCGACGTCATCGCCCGCCGCCCGGCCGACGAGCTCGACGAGCACCAGGTGCTCGACATGGTCATGGAAGGAGCGGCCCCGGTTCCCGGCGCCGCACGCGAAGGGGATGTGGCGTGATGAGCGAGACCACCACTGCGGCACCGCCGTCGGGCAGCGCGGCCGACGCCGGGGACGGCGCCCGCGCCAAGGGCCCGGGCCTGCTCGGCGGCCCGCTGGGGCGCAACCTCGGCCTCGTCGTGGCCCTGCTCGTGCTCTGCATCGTCGGCGCCATCACCGCACCGGGACGCTTCGTCGACGTGGACAACGTGCTGACGATCCTGCGGCTGGCCGCCGTCGTCGGCGTGGTCAGCGTCGGGATGACCTTCGTGATCATCGGCGGCGGGATCGACCTGTCGGTGGGCGCGCTGGTCGCGCTCTCCTCGGTCTGGGCGACGACGCTGGCCACCCAGGCGATGGCCCAGGACTTCCACTGGATCGTCATGGTGTTCACCGCGATCGCGGTCGGCGCCGGTGCGGGGTTGATCAACGGGATCGTCATCGCGTACGGGAGACTCGTCGCCTTCATCGCCACCCTGGCGATGCTGGCCGCTGCCCGGGGCCTGGCGGAGATCATCGCCAACCGGCGGACGCAGATCGTGCAGGACCGCGGGTTCATCGAGTTCTTCGGCGGCGACGTCCTCGGCATCCCGACCCTGGTGATCATCTTCGCCCTGGTCGCCGCGGCCGGCTGGGTGCTGCTCAACCGCACCACGTTCGGCCGCCGCACCTTCGCCGTCGGAGGGAACGCCGAGGCTGCCCGGCTGGCCGGCATCCGGGTGCAGCGGCACACCGTGTGGCTCTACGTGCTGTCCGGCGTCACCTGCGGCATCGCCGCGGTGATGCTGATGGCCCGGACGACGACCGGCAGCTCCACCCACGGCACCTTGCTGGAGCTGGACGCGATCGCCGCCGTCGTCATCGGCGGGACGCTGCTGGTCGGTGGGCGCGGCACCATCGTCGGCACCGTGCTGGGCGTGCTGATCTTCACCACGCTGGGCAACGTCTTCACGCTGAACAACCTGTCCAGCTCGGCACAGGCCGTCGCCCGCGGCGTGATCATCGTGCTCGCCGTCCTGCTGCAGCAGCGGTTGGCCGCCGGCGGGGCCCGCCCCCGCAAGAAGGCCCGCGGCGCAGCCACGTCGGGCAGCCCGGCCGGCGCGCTGCCCGGCGGGTCGGCGACGCCGGGCGGCCCGGCCGGCGCACGCCCTGGTGACTCCGGCGGTCGGCCTCCGACCTGAGCCCACCCAGACCTGATCCCGTCCCGGCTCCCAGCCGTTGCGCGGGACCAGCCACCGGCGACCGGCCCGTCCGGCCACCGGCGCACCACCCGATCCACCCCCGACTCCTGGCAGAGCAGCCAGGGCGGCGATCTGCGAGGAGAGAACATGTCTGCAACGAGGCAGCGTCCGTACGGTCGCCTGCTGTCCACCGCCGTCTGCCTGGTGGGTGCCGGTGCCCTGGTGGCCGGCTGTACCAGCAACACCCCGGAGAGCTCCGGCTCCGACGAGGGCGGCGGCGACGTCGTCGCCAGCTCCAACGACGAGACCGGCGAGACGGTGCGGATCGGCTTCTCCGCGCCGGCCGCCGACCACGGCTGGATGGCCGGCATCAGCACGGCCGCCCAGGCCGAGGCCGAGCGGTACGAGGACGTCGACCTGATCATCGCCGAGGGCACCAACGACCCCAGCACCCAGATCTCCCAGGTCGAGACCTTCATCAACGACGGCGTCGACGCGATCGTGCTGCTGCCCTTCGACGGCGCCGCGCTCACCCCGGTGGCGCTGCGGGCGATGGAGGCCGGCATCCCGGTGATCAACGTCGACCGGGAGTTCTCCAGCCCGTTCGCCGCCCGGGCCACCATCCTGGGCGACAACTACGGCATGGGCGTCTCCGCCGGCACCTACATCTGCTCCCGGCTGGGCGACCAGCCCGACGCCGTGGTCGCCGAGATCGCCGGCATCGACTCGCTGCCGCTGACCCAGGAGCGCAGCCAGGGCTTCGCCGACGCGCTCGCCGACTGCGGCCTGGACGTCGACAACCGGGTGGCCGCGGACTTCACCCCGGAGTCCGGCGAGGAGGCGGCGGCCAACCTGCTGCAGGCCGCACCGGAGATCGACGCGCTGTGGAACCACGACGACGACCAGGGCGTCGGTGTGCTGGCCGCGATCAACAATGCCGACCGCGACGAGTTCTTCATGGTCGGCGGCGCCGGTTCGGCGAACGCGATGCGGGACATCCAGTCCGGTGACTCGGTGCTGGAGGCGACCGTCATCTACCCGGCGACCCAGGCCGCCGACGGCATCGCGCTGGCCCGGCTGATCGCGCAGGGCAAGAGCCTGTCCGACCTGGTGTCCCAGGAGGTGCCGCGGGAGATCGTGCTCAACGCGCCGGTGGTCACGGCGGAGAACGTCGACCAGTACATCGACGACGCGTTCGAGTCCTGACGCGGTGAGGGCCGCCGGGGTGCGTTCCGCGCTCCCCGGCGGCCCTCCTGATCCCTTGGAGCACTGATGACCAGCCCGTCCCGGCCGACTCTGCGCGTCGGCCTCATCGGCTACGCCTTCATGGGCGCCGCCCACTCCCACGCGTGGCGCACCGCGCCCCGCTTCTTCGACCTCCCGCTCGTCCCCGAGCTGACCGTGCTCGCCGGCCGGGATGCCGCCCGGGTCACCGACGCTGCCGGCAGGCTCGGCTGGTCGTCGTCCGAGACCGACTGGCACCGGCTCCTCGAGCGCGACGACGTCGACCTGGTCGACATCTGCAGCCCCGGCGACACCCACGCCGAGATGGCGATCGCGGCCCTGGCGGCCGGCAAGCACGTGCTGTGCGAGAAGCCGCTGGCCAACACGGTGGCCGAGGCCGAGGCGATGGCCGCCGCCGCCGAGCGGGCGGCGGCCTCCGGCGTCCGCGCGATGGTCGGCTTCACCTACCGCCGGGTGCCGGCGATCGCCCTCGCCGCCCGGCTGGTCGCCGACGGCCGGCTGGGGGAGATCCGGCACGTGCGGGCCCAGTACCTGCAGGACTGGATCGCCGACCCCGCCGCCCCGATGTCCTGGCGGCTGCAGAAGGAGAAGGCCGGCTCCGGCGCGCTGGGCGACATCGGCGCGCACATCGTCGACCTCACCCAGTTCATCACCGGCCAGCGGATCACCGGCGTCAGTGCCGTGCTGGAGACCTTCGTGCGCAAGCGCCCGCTGCCGGCCAGCAGCGGGAAGCTCGGGGGCGTCGGGGGAGAGGGGATGGGCGAGGTCACCGTGGACGACGCCGCGGTCTTCCTCGGCCGGTTCACCGGCGGCGCGCTGGCCACGTTCGAGGCGACCCGCTTCGCCCTGGGCCGCAAGAACGCCATCCGGATCGAGGTGAACGGCTCGGCCGGCAGTCTCGCCTTCGACTTCGAGGACATGAACGTCCTGCACTTCTTCGACGGCGCGGAGCCGGCCGCGACCGCGGGCTTCCGCCGGATCGTGGTCACCGAGCCCGAGCACCCCTACGTCGGCGCCTGGTGGCCGGCCGGTCACGGGCTGGGCTACGAGCACGGCTTCACCCACCAGGTGGTCGACCTGGTCACCGCGCTGGCCGAGGGCTCGCAGCCCACGCCGTCCTTCGCCGACGGCCTGCAGGTGCAGCGGGTGCTCGAAGCCGTCGAACGCAGCGCGGCCGCCCGCTCCACCTGGACCGACATCCCCACCTGAAGAAGGGCCTCGTCCTCCCCACCACTCGCGAGCTCGCGGCGGGCCCCGGGACGAGGCCGGACGAGCCGCCCGACCGAGAGGAACGCCATGCCCCGCCCCGTCACCCTGTTCACCGGCCAGTGGGCCGACCTGCCGTTCGAGGAGGTGTGCCGGCTGGCCTCCGGGTGGGGCTACGACGGCCTGGAGATCGCCTGCTGGGGCGACCACCTCGACGTCGTCCGGGCCGCCGAGGACCCGTCCTACGTCAAGGAGAAGCTCGACCAGCTGGAGCGCCACGGGCTGCAGGTGTTCGCCATCTCCAACCACCTCAACGGCCAGGCCGTCTGCGACGACCCGATCGACGAGCGGCACCGCGGCATGGTGCACCCGCGGGTGTGGGGCGACGGCGACCCCGAGGGGGTGCGGCAGCGGGCGGCGGAGGAGATGAAGGCGACCGCCCGGGCGGCGCGGGCACTGGGCGTCGACGTCGTCGTCGGGTTCACCGGGTCGAGCATCTGGAAGACCGTGGCGATGTTCCCGCCGGTGCCCGAGTCGATGGTCGACGAGGGCTACGCCGACTTCGCCGCGCGGTGGAACCCGATCCTGGACGTGTTCGACGAGGTGGGCGTGAAGTTCGCGCACGAGGTGCACCCGAGCGAGATCGCCTACGACTACTGGACGACGGTGCGCACCCTGGAGGCGATCGGGCACCGCGAGGCGTTCGGGCTGAACTGGGACCCGTCGCACTTCGTCTGGCAGGACCTGGACCCGGTCGGCTTCCTCTGGGACTTCAAGGACCGGATCTACCACGTCGACTGCAAGGACGCGAAGAAGCAGGTCGGCAACGGGCGGAACGGCCGGATGGGCTCGCACCTGCCCTGGGCCGACCCGCGCCGCGGCTGGGACTTCGTCTCCACCGGGCACGGCGACGTCCCGTGGGAGGCGTGCTTCCGGATGCTCAACACCATCGGCTACGCCGGCCCCATCTCCGTGGAGTGGGAGGACGCCGGGATGGACCGGCTGGTGGGGGCGCCCGAGGCGCTGGCCTTCGTCCGCCGGCTGGCCTTCGACCCGCCGGCCGCGGCCTTCGACGCCGCGTTCGCCAGCGGCAACTGAACCCCGGGCGCGGGAGCCACGGGGGCTCCCGCGCCCGGCACGTCAGCCGGCGTCCAGGACGTACCGCTCGAGCCAGTCGTTGCCGAAGGCGCCGCGCGGGTCCAGCCGCTGCACCAGCGCGACGAAGTCGGCGTGGTGGGCGTACCGGGGGGCCAGCGTCGCGGCGTCGGCGAGGAAGAGCTTGCCCCAGTGCGGGCGGGCGCCCAGCGGCAGCAGCGCGGCCTCCAGGTCGACCAGCAGCGCCTCCACCTCGGCCTGCGCCGGCACCCAGGTGAAGTGCAACGCCACCGAGTCCTGCTCGGAGGCGGTGCTCATCCAGAGGTCGTCGGCGGCGACGGTGCGGATCTCGCAGGTCTGCAGCAGCGGCCGGATCCGCGGGCCGAGCCGCAGCAGCGCCTCCAGGGCCGGGACGGCGTTGCCCCGCGGCAGCAGGAACTCGGACTGGATCTCGTCGCCGTTGCTGGGGGTGAAGCCCATCCGGAAGTGCGGCAGCCGGTCCGACCACAGCCCGGGCTCGCCCAGCTGCCCGGTGGTCGGCGCGGGGTCGATCCCGGGGATGGGGTGCCGCTCGCCGTCGGCCTCCCGGGCGCCGAACAGCTCGCCCTCCGGGCCCGGCCCGGCGTCGGTGCGCGACTTGACCCAGACCATGTCGACGGCGTCGCCGAAGAGGGTGAAGAGGCTGACGCTGTAGCCGCAGGAGAGCACCTCGTCGACGTGCTCGAAGAGGGTCGCCCACGGCAGCTGCTCGAACACCCGCTGGCGCACCTGGAAGGCGGGCTCGACGTCGAGGGTCACCCGGGTGACCACGCCGAGCGCGCCGAGGCCGACGACCAGGCCGGGGAAGTCGGCGTCGCCCCGGGCCGCGCGGAGCAGCTCCCCGTCGGAGGTGACCAGCTCCAGCGCCGCCACGGTCGAGGCCAGGTTCCGGTTGCCGACCCCGGAGCCGTGGGTGGCGGTGGCCACCGCGCCGGCGACGGAGATGTGCGGCAGCGAGGCGAGGTTGTGCAGCGCCAGGCCCTCGCGGTGCAGCGCGGCGGCCAGCTCGCCGTAGCGCAGGCCGGCGTCGACGGTCACGCTGCGGCGGTCGGGGGCGACGGCGACGTCCGTGCCGGTCATCGCCTCCAGGGTGACCAGCTCGGCGGAGTCGGGGATCGCGGTGAAGGAGTGCCGGGAGCCCAGCGCGCGCAGCCGCGGGGTACCGGCCACCAGTTCCTGCAGCTCACCCAGGCTCTCCGGCCGGTGCAGCGCGCTCGCGCCGTACTCGTAGTTGCCGGCCCAGTTGATCCCTGCCCACTGCACTGCCACGTCGGTCACACCCCAGTGTCCCGCAGCTCGGCGTCGAGCGTCGGCCGAGGGCCGGCCGGCCCGGCGAGGAACACCGGACCGCCCTCCCTGGTTCAATGTGGTTGAACGTTTGACGGACTCCGCCGTCGACGTCCCGCTCCGGGAGGACCCCATGCACATCGGCGTCGACAGCTTCGTCGCAGCAGTGACCGATCCCGTGACCGAGCGCCTCGTCGGGCCCGAGGAGCGGATGGAGCACCTGCTGGAGGAGATCGCGCTCGCCGACCAGGTGGGCCTGTACTCCTTCGGCATCGGGGAGCACCACCGCCCGGAGTACTACGACTCGGCGCCGGCGGTCATCCTGGCGGCCGCTGCCGCCCGCACCTCGCGGATCCGGCTGGGCAGCGCGGTCAACGTGCTCAGCGCCGCCGACCCGGTCCGGGTGTTCCAGGAGTTCGCCACCCTGGACCTGATCTCCAAGGGCCGGATCGACCTGGTCGTCGGGCGTGGTTCGTTCACCGAGGCGTTCCCGCTGTTCGGGCTGAGCCTGGCCGACTACGACACCCTGTTCACCGAGAAGCTGGACCTGCTGCTGCAGATCCGCGACTCCGAGCACGTCACCTGGTCCGGCCGGCACCGCCCGGCGCTCACCGGGCAGGGCGTCTACCCCCGCCCGCTGCAGAGCCCGCTGCCGATCTGGGTGGGCGTGGGCGGCAGCCCGGAGTCCTTCGCCCGGGCCGGGCTGCTCGGCCTGCCGCTGATGGTGGCGATCATCGGCGGTGAGCCGCGGCAGTTCGCGCCGCTGGTCGACCTCTACCGCCGGGCCGGGGCGCAGGCCGGGCACGCGCCCGAGGCGCTGCAGGTCGGCCTGCACGTGTTCGGCTTCGTCGCCGAGAGCAACCAGGCCGCCGCGGACACCATCTACCCGGGCTGGCACGAGATGTTCACCAAGGTCTCCCGGGAGCGCGGCTTCGCCCCGCCGTCGCGGGCCCAGTTCGACGCCACCAGCGGCCCGGACGGCGCCTTCTTCATGGGCGACCCGGACACCGTGGCCGAGAAGCTGGTGCGCATCTCCGGCCAGCTGGGCGGGGTCGACCGGATCTCGCTGCAGATGACCAACCCGCGGCTGGCACACGCCGACCTGCTGCGCGGGATCGAGCTGCTCGGGACCGAGGTGGCCCCGCGGGTCACCGCCGCCTGACCTGGGGCCCGTCGTCGCGCCGGTGGCCCGTTGCACCCGCCACGCGGCGTCGGTGGCGGGCGCGGTGCCCCCGGTCCCGCCGGGGGCTTGGGAGGATGGGCGCATGTCCCACCCCCTCGCCGTCCCGATGCGGCGCCGCCGGGGGCGTGTGGTCCCCGGGCCGGCGCCGGTCGAGGGGCCGGGCCGGTGACCGCCGCAGACGCCGGCGGACCACCGGAGCGGGTCGCCGTCGCCGGGGCCACCAGCGCGCGGCCCGACCAGCCACCGGTCGGGCGCCACCGACGGGCCGTCCTGGCCGGGGTGCTGCTGCGGGTCGTCCTGCTGGTCGCCGGGGTGGTGCTCGTCGTCGTCTTCCACGACCGGATCGCCGAGTGGTGGGACGGCCTGGTCGGCGTCCGCTGGTCGTGGGTGCTGCTGGCGGCCGGCGTGGCACTGGTGTCGATGCACTGCCTGGTGCTGCAGCAGCGATGGCTGCTGCGCGCCGGCGGTGGCCACGTACCGCTGCTGCACGCCACCACCACCATCTACGCCGGCAACACGATCTCCGCGACGGTGCCGGTCGCCGGAGCGGCCGCCAGTGCCGCCTACACCTACCGGCGGCTGCACGCGCTGGGCAACAGCACCGCCCTGGTGGGCTGGGCGCTGGCAGTCTCCGGGATCGTGGCCACCGCCACGCTGGCCGTGGTGCTCGCCGTCGGCTCGGCGCTGACCGGGTCGCTGGTCGGTGCCCTCGGCGCCTTCCTGGCCACCGTCGCCGGCGTCGTGCCGATCGCGGGCGTGCTGCTGGTGCTGCGGCACGCCCGCAGCCGCACCGTGGTCGTGCGGCTGGTCGGCCGCACCGCCGTGCTGCTGGCGCGCTGGGTCCCGGCGCTGCGCGCCGCGCACGTCGACCAGCGGATCGACGACCTGTTCACCTCCCTCGGCGCCTTCCGGCTCAGCCCGGCCACCGGCGGCCGGGCGTTCCTCCTGGCGCTGGCCAACTGGGTGCTCGACATCGGCTGCCTGGCCCTCGCGCTGGTGGCCGTCGGCGCCCCGGTGCCCTGGCAGGGGCTCGTGCTGGCCTGGGCGGCCGGGGCACTGGTCTCCTCCGCCCGGCTGACCCCCGGCGGGATCGGCGTGGTCGAGGCCGCGCTGGTCGCCGCGCTCGTCGCCGCCGGGATGCCGGCCAGCCAGGCGGTCCCGGCCGTGCTGGTCTACCGGCTGGTCAGCCAGTGGCTGCTGATCGGCCTCGGCGCGGTGTTCCTGCTGGCCACGCCGGGCTCACCCGTGCGCCGTCCGCGCGGCGGGAGGCGTTCGGCGACCTGACGGCCGAGCCCGCCTTTCCGACGGCCGCGACCGGTGGGCTGACGGTTGTGCCGA
This sequence comes from uncultured Modestobacter sp., assembly GCF_947486615.1. Lineage (GTDB taxonomy): Bacteria > Actinomycetota > Actinomycetes > Mycobacteriales > Geodermatophilaceae > Modestobacter. The sequence goes on along the minus strand of NZ_CANKUD010000001.1, from coordinate 315,029 downwards.
CCGGTGACGGGGCACCACCGGACCGTGCCCGACACACCTGCGCGCCCCGCCGTCCCCTCGACCGTGGTCGACGCGAACCGGCTCTGGGTGGACGCCGCACTGCGGGCCCGCGTGCAGCGCCAGGTGGAGGCCCGCCGGCTGCTGCGCCTGGGTGGGCAGGTCCCCGGCGGCCGGGTGCTCGAACTCGGCACCGGCCGGCGCGGCACCGGCCTGCGGCTGGCGCTGGACACCTTCGGCGCCGCCCACGCCGACGGCGTCGAGCTCTTCCCCGCCAGCGTGGACGCCTGCCGCGTGGCGGTGGCGGACCTGGGCGACCGGGTGACCGTCGCGGCCGGCGACGCCACCCACCTGACTGCTCCCGACGGCGGCTACGACGCCGTCTTCGGCTACCACGTGCTGCACCACGCCGACGACTGGCGGGCGGTGCTGGGCGAGGCCGCGCGGGTGCTGCGCCCGGGCGGGCGGCTCTACTCCTGCGAGATGACCGCCCGGTTCGTCGACAGCCGGCCGCTGCGCGCGGTCTCCCGGCACCCGGCCGACGGCGACCGCCCCACCCCGGCCGGCCTGGCCGACGCCTGCCGCGCCACCGGGCTGGACGTCACCGCCCAGGAGACCCGGCTTGCCGGCTGCTGGACGGCGCTCGTCGCCACCCGGGCCTGATGCCCGCACCGCTGGGCACGCTCCGCGCGGCGCTGGACGTGCTGCGGCGGCACGCCCCCGCCGCATGGTCGGTCGCCCTGGCGGCCGCGCTGGTGAACACGGTGCCCGACGTGGCGCGCCAGGTGCTGGTCTGGGACGACCCCCGGCTGGCCGCCGCCCTGGCAGTGGACGCCGTCGGCTTCACCACCGGCCTGATCGCCCAGCTGTGGGTCACCGGCGCGCTCGCCGGGCTGCCCGCCGGCCGCGGTGCGGAGACCGCCGGCGCGCTGCGCCGCGGCGTCGTCCTGGCCGGCCGGGCGGTGCGGCGGGCGCCGGGCACGGTGCTGGCCGGGGTGGCTGCCGGTGGCGCGGTGTCCGCGTTGCTGACCATCCCCGCCTCGGTCGCCGCGCTCGGCGCGGGCCGGGTGCTCGGACCGCTGGACTCACCGGGCGTCGGCGCGTTCACCGTGGCGACGGTCAGCGACCTGGTGGCCAGCACCGCGACGCTGCCGTTCCTGGCCGTGGTGGTCGTGCTCGCCTCCGGTTGGCCGGCCCGGCCGCCGGGCACCAGCCGAGCATGACGAGCGACTGGGACGGGACCCGTAAGACGATCGGGTCGTTGTCGATCTGGCTGGGCACCGGGGCGCTGTTCGCGCCACGGGCGATCACCCGGGTGCTGGGCGTGCGGGAGGAGGCCACCCGCACCGACGTGGCGCTGCCGCTGCTGGTGCGGCTGATCGCCGCCCGCAACATCGCGATGGGCGCCGCGCTGCTCGTCACCCCCGCACCGCAGGCCCGGCGCACCACCGAGGTCACCCTGCTGCTCACCGCACTCGACGCGGCCGCCGTCCTGGTCGGCCGCCGTGGCGGGGACGTCGCCGGTCGCAGCGCCGGGCTGTCGCTCACGGTGCTCTCCCTCGCCGCGGCCGGCACGGTCCGCTGGCACCGCCGCTGACCGGCGCGGGTCAGCCGGCCGCGGCCGCACCGCCGGCGAGCAGGGCGCGCACCGCGTCCAGCGTGTCGGCCTCGGCAGCGGTCTTGTCCGGCCGGTAGCGGACCACCCGGGCGAAGCGCAGCGCCAGCCCGCCGGGGTAGCGGGTGCTGCGCTGCGCGCCGTCCAGGGCGATCTCCACCACCAGCTCCGGCCGCAGCCGCAGGCCCCACTCGGCCTGCTCGGCGGCGAGCCCGGGGAAGGTGCGGGTCTGCCACTCCAGCAGCTCTTCGGTCATGCCCTTGAAGGTCTTGCCGACCATCAGCGGCTCGCCGCCATCGGGGTCCCGGGCGCCCAGGTGGATGTTGGACAGCCGGCCGCTGCGCCGGCCGTAGCCCCACTCGGCGCCGAGCACCACCAGGTCCAGGGTGTGCACCGGCTTGACCTTCTGCCACGACCGGCCGCGGCGTCCGGCCGCGTACGGGGCGTCCAGTGCCTTGACCACCACGCCCTCGTGCCCGGCGGCGAGCGCGTCCTCGAGCACCCCGGCCGCCTGCTCCGGGGTCGGCCGGCGCACCCCGGGCATCCGGAGCGCGGCGTGCTCCTCGGCGGCGAGCAGCCCGGCCAGCGCGTCCAGCCGGACCGACAGCGGCTCGTCCAGCAGGTCGCGGCCGTCCAGGTGCAGCACGTCGAACAGGAACGGGCTGAGCAGCACGCCGGCGTCCGCGGCGTCGCTGCCGAACCGGCTCATCGTGTCCTGGAACGCGCGCGGCCGGCCGTCGTCGTCCAGCGCGAGGGTCTCGCCGTCCAGCACGGCCGTTCGGCAGGGCAGCGCCCGGATCCGCTCGACCAGCTCCGGCACCCCGTCGGTGACCTCGCGCAGCGTGCGGGTCCACACCCGGACGACGTCGCCGTCCCGGTGCACCTGGATCCGGGCGCCGTCCAGCTTGGTCTCCACGGTCACGTCGGTGCCGAGGTCGGCGAGCGCGGCGTCCAGCGACGACCCCGGGCTGGCCAGCATCGGGCGCACCGGCCGGCCGACCTCCAGGCGCACCGCGGCCAGCGCCTCGACCCCGCCGGTGAGCGCCAGGGCCGCGGTCTCCGGGAGCCGCCCGGAGAGCATGAACGCCCGCCGGAGGGCGGTGGCCGGCACGTCGGCGGCGGTGGCGACCGCGTCCAGCACGACGCCCTCCAGCGCTCCCTGGCGCAGCTCACCGGTGAGCAGCCGGACCAGGAACTGCTGCTCGTCGGCGGTGGCCGCATCCAGCAGGGTGCGCAGCACGGCGTCCCGCCGGGCGGCCGAACCGGGGCCGGCCACGCCGGCCAGCTCGGTGAGGGCCGAGTCGACGGCGAGCACGGTCAGCGACGGCTCGGGCGCAGCCGGGCCCGACAGCGCCGACAGGGTGCGCCACCCGACGCCCAGCCGGCCCTGCCGCACCTCACCGGACAGCCACGCGGTCACCGGCTCGACCTCGTCGGTGGCAGCCCGGCGGAGCAGGTCCGCGATCGCCGTGGCCTTCGCCGTCCGGGACCTGGTCGCGGTGACGGTGGCAGAGGTGGCGAGGACGTCGGCGAGCAGCACGCCGCCATGGTCGCAGCGACGACGGCGATCAGCGGGCGGCCGCACCCCGGCGCCCTCGCACGGTCCCGGCCCGGCCAGGATGTGGCCGACCACCCGGGCGGCGAGAGGGGACGACCATGCAGGTCGAGATGACCGACGCGAGCGAGCAGCACCGCTACGAGGGGCGCGTCGGCGGTGAGCTGGCCGCGATCGCGGAGTACCTGAAGACGGCGGAGCTCGTCGTGTTCACCCACACCGAGGTGTACCCCGGGCACGAGGGGCGGGGCGTCGCCTCGGCCCTGGTGCGTCAGGCGCTGGACGACGTCCGCCGCCAGGGACTGCGGGTGCTGGCCGTGTGCCCCTTCGTCGAGGGCTACATCGCTCGGCACCAAGCTGAGCACGGCGACCTGCTCTACCGGTCGCGGAGCACGGCCACGGTCGGCCGGGACTGACCCCGACCCGCCATTGACAGGCGCTCGGCGGCGTCCCTACCGTCGACTGCGTTCCACAGGACCGACCGAGGGCACGTCCCCGTTCGCCGTTCCGGTGTCGAGGGGCACGTGCACCTGCCACCGCGACGGACGACGGAGTCCCGCATGCCTGGACGTGTGCCCCTGCCCTCTTCCCACCCCACCGCCGTGGCCGGCCGCCGCCGACGGCGCTCCTGGCCGCTGGTCGCCGCGCTCAGCACCGGCCTGCTCGTCGGCAGCGTCGCGGCACCGGCCGGCGCCACCGAGGACCGCCCCGACCGCGGCGGCGGCCACGGCCGCGGGCAGGCGAGCACCACCGTCGAGCCCTTCGGCACCGCCCCCGACGGCACGCCGGTCGAGCGCTGGACGCTGCGCCACGGGGACATGACGGTGCGGGTGCTGACCTACGGCGGGGTGATCCAGACCCTCGAGGTGCCCGACCGGCACGGCCAGGTGGAGAACGTCGTCCTGGGCTTCCCGGACGTGGCCGGGTACGCCTCCGACGCCGACCCGTACTTCGGCTCGCTCATCGGCCGCTACGGCAACCGGATCGCCGGGGGCACCTTCGACCTCGACGGCGAGACCTACCAGCTGCCGCTCAACGACGGGCCGAACACCCTGCACGGCGGACCCGAGGGCTTCGACGACCGGGTGTGGGCCGCGACCCCGGTCGGTGACCGCCGGGTCGCCGCCCTGCAGTTGCAGCTGGTCAGCCCGGACGGCGACCAGGGCTTCCCCGGCACGCTCACCACCACCGTCACCTACAGCGTGGACCGGCAGGAGCGGCTGACCGTCCACTACGAGGCCACCACCGACGCGCCGACCGTGGTCAACCTGACCCAGCACACCTACTGGAACCTCGGCGGCGAGGGCTCCGGGACGATCTACGACCACGAGCTGGAGATCGACGCCGACGCGTACACCCCGGTCGACGAGACGCTCATCCCGACCGGCGAGATCGCACCCGTGGAGGGCACCCCGTTCGACTTCCGGGACGCCACCGCCATCGGGGCCCGCATCCGGGTCGCCGACCAGCAGCTGCTCTACGGCCAGGGCTACGACCACAACTGGGTGCTCGACCGGGACGACGACGGCGCCCGGGAGGGCTCGGACGGCGAGGACGAGCTGGAGGAGGCCGCCGAGCTGCACGACCCGGAGAGCGGCCGCACGCTGACCATCGAGACCACGGAGCCCGGGCTGCAGTTCTACTCCGGCAACTTCCTCGACGGCACCATCGTCGGCACCGGCGGCAGCGTCTACCGGCAGAGCGACGGGCTGGCGCTGGAGACCCAGCACTTCCCCGACTCCCCGAACCAGCCCGGTTTCCCGTCCACCGAGCTGCGCCCGGGCGAGGTGTACGAGAGCACCACGGTGTTCGAGCTGGACAACTGAGCCATCGGGCGCCGGCCGTGGGCGGGGCACGCCCTCCCGCGGCCGGCGCCCTCAGGCGTCGAGTACATCGGACGCCTGACGCCGCCGGTCCGCTCCTCGGTCGCTGGCGCTCCCTGCGATGCTCCCGGCGCCCTCAGGCGTCGTAGTCCACGGTGACCTGGTCCGACACCGGCAGGCTCTGGCAGGTCAGCACGTAGCCGGCATCGACCTCGGCGGCCTCCAGGGCGTAGTTGCGGCGCATGGTCACCTCGCCGGCGGTGACCCGGGCCCGGCAGGTGCCGCACACCCCGCCCTTGCAGGCGAACGGCAGGTCACCGCGCACCCGCTGGGCCGAGTCGAGCACCGGCACGTCGCGCGGCAGGGCCAGCGTCGTCGTCCGGCCGTCCAGCACCACGGTCACCTCGGCGCTGGGGCCCTCGACGGTCTGCTCGTCGCCGCGCACCGGCTCCGGCGGGACGTCGTCGACGAAGAACAGCTCCTGGTGCACCCGCCCGCCCGGCACGCCCTGCTCTGCCAGCAGCTCGCGGGCCTCGGTGACCATGCCGTGCGGGCCGCACAGCCACCAGTGGTCCACCGCCGGCACGTCGACCAGCGAGCCGACCAGCCGGCGCAGCCGGTCACCGTCCAGCCGGCCGCTGGTCAGCTCGGCGTCCCGGGGCTCCCGGGAGAGCACGTGCACCAGCTGCAGCCGGGAGCCGTACCGGTCCTTCAGGTCGGCCAGCTCGTCGGCGAACATCACCGTGTTCGTCCGGCGGTTGCCGTAGAACACCGTCACCGTCGACGTCCCGTCGCGCAGCACCGAGCCGGCCAGCGACAGCGCCGGGGTGATCCCGGAGCCGGCGACGACGAACACGTGGTCACCGGGCACGGACAGGTCGGCGGTGAACGTCCCGGCCGGTGGCAGCACGTCGATCCGGTCGCCCGGCCGCACCTCGTGCACCAGCCAGGAGGAGAAGAAGCCCCCGGGGACCTCGCGCACGCCCACCCGGGGCGGGGCGCCGACCGGGGCGCAGATGGAGTACGAGCGGCGCTCGTCCCGGTCGCCGTCCACCCGGCGCAGGGTGAGCGCCTGGCCGGGGGAGAAGCGGTAGACCTCGGCGAGTTCGTCGGGGACGGCGAAGGTCACCGCCACCGCGTCGTCGGTGAGCCGCTCGACCCCGGCGACGGTCAGCGGGTGGAACTGCGGCCTGCGCCGGGACATCAGCGCTCCTTGAGCTGTTCGAAGGGCTCGGCACAGCTGCGGCAGCGGCGCAGCGCCTTGCAGGCGGTGCCGCTGAACGCGCTGATCTCGACCGAGTCGGGCGACCCGCAGACCGGGCAGGCCGCCGTCCGCCGGCTCGGCCCCAGGGTCAGCGGCACCGGGCCGGTGGTGTGCACCGGTGCCGGCCCGGGTGGGGCGATGCCGCCGGCGGCGAGCTTGCTGCGCCCCTCGGCGGTGATCCAGTCGGTGCTCCAGGCGGGGGAGAGCACGGTGCGCACGTCGACCTCGGCGAACCCGGCCCGGTGCAGGGCGTGCACCAGGTCGGCACGCATCACGCCCATCGCCGGGCAGCCCGACCAGGTCGGGGTGATCTCCACGACCACGACGCCGTCCTCGACCCGGACGTCCCTCAGCACCCCGAGGTCGGCGAGGGTCAGCAACGGCAGCTCCGGATCAGTCACCCCCTCGGCCACCGCCCGAGCCCGGCCGTGTTCGCCGGCATGGCCGGGGACGGCGTCCGACGGGCGGCCATGGTGGCGAACATGGCCGGGGCTGGCGGTCACCAGGTGGCCGCGGGGTGCTGGCGGGCCAGGCCCTGGAGGGTGGCAAGCAGGGTGGTCAGCTCGGGGGAGTGCTCGCCGGTGCGGCCGCGCGGCGGGACGTCGGCGGGCCACTCCGGCACGCGCAGGGTCGCCTGGTCGAGCACCTGGGTGAGCACGGCCCGCACCTCGTCGCGGGTGCCGGCCGGGTCGACCGCGACGCCGGCGGTGACGAGGCGGCGCTCGACGTCGGTGGCGGAGAGGACCTCGGCCAGCAGCGGCCAGACGGCGTCCACCCCGGCCTGTGCGCGGCGGTGCGACTCCGGCGTCCCGTCGCCCAGCCGGAGCACCCAGCGGGCCGCGTGGTCGCGGTGGTAGGTCAGCTCGTGTACGCCCTTGGCCGCGATCGCGGCGAGCACAGGGTCGCGCGAGTCGCGCAGCCGGGTGAGGACCGCCAGCCGCAGGGTGGACGCGGCCAGCAGCCGGACCATGGTCCGGCCGAAGTCCCCGCCCGGGGCCGCCATCAGCCCGGTGCACCGGAACTCGTCGGGGTCGCGGAAGTAGGCGAGGGCGTCCTCGTCCGGGACGGTCGGCGTGGTCCGCTCCCGGCTGCGGCCCAGGACGCCGACCGAGCCGGCCCGGGCCAGCAGCAGCCGGGCCTGGCCGAGCAGGTCGAGGGCGGTGTTGCCGAGCGCGACCTCCTCCTCCAGCTCGGGGGCGGCGGTCATCCACTCGGTCAGCCGCTGGGCGAGCACCAGGGCGTCGTCGCCGAGCATCAGGCAGTACTCGCCGAGGTCGGCCGGGTCGATCCCGTCGGGCACCGTGGTGTCGACGCCGGCCAGCGGCTCGTCGAACCCGGTGCCGAACGCCCACTGCCCCTCACCCCCGTGCGCATGGTCAAGCGCGTCGTACACGGTCTCCTCGTGCGCCATCCCGCAACCTCCCTCGCTCGCGGTCACCATGGCCCCCTCCCAGGGCCCCGCCGCCCGAGGAACGAAGGTGGTGGGGGAGAGGGGGTCCTTCCTCAGATGTGCGGGACGTCGTCGGGGATCTCGTAGAACGTCGGGTGCCGGTAGACCTTGTCGCCGCTGGGGGCGAACATCGGGTCCTTCTCGTCCGGGCTGGAGGCGGTGATGTCCGCGGCCTGCACCACCCAGATGCTCACGCCCTCGTTGCGCCGGGTGTAGACGTCGCGGGCGGCGTGCACCGCCATCTCGTCGTCCGGAGCGTGCAGCGAGCCGACGTGCACGTGGTTGAGCCCGCGCTTGCCCCGGACGAAGACCTCGTAGAGCGGCCAGTCCCGACGGCTGACCGCCGGCCGGTCGGCCACCGGCACCTCCGGCCCGGTCGGGACGGCGCCGTGCCCGCCCTCCGCCGTCAACTCGGTCACGCGTGCTTCTCCGCGTACGCCGTGGCGGCCTCGGTGACCCAGGCGTTGTCGTCCCGGGCCGCGCGGCGGCGGGCGATCCGCTCGTCGTTGCACGGGCCCTGTCCGCTGATCACCCGCTGCAGCTCCGACCAGTCGATCGGGCCGAACCGGTAGCGCCCGGTCGCCTCGTCCAGCGCGAGCTCGGGGTCGGGCAGGGTGACCCCGAGGACGGCGGCCTGCGGCACGGTCATGTCCACGAAGCGCTGGCGCAGCTCGTCGTTGCTGTGCCGCTTGATGCCCCAGGCCATCGACTGCGCGGAGTTGGGGCTCTCGTCGTCCGGCGGGCCGAACATCATCAGCGAGGGCCACCACCAGCGGTCGACGGCGTCCTGCACCATCGCCTGCTGCTCGGGCGTGCCGCCCATCATGGTCATCAGCAGCTCGTAGCCCTGCCGCTGGTGGAAGGACTCCTCCTTGCAGACCCGGATCATCGCCCGGGCGTACGGGCCGTAGCTCGACCGGCACAGCGGCACCTGGTTGCAGATCGCCGCGCCGTCGACCAGCCAGCCGATGACGCCGACGTCGGCGTAGGTCAGCGTCGGGTAGTTGAAGATCGAGCTGTACTTCTGCCGGCGCTCGATGAGCTTGTCGGTGAGGTCGGCCCGGTCGGCGCCGAGCGTCTCGGCCGCCGAGTACAGGTAGAGGCCGTGGCCGGCCTCGTCCTGCACCTTGGCCAGCAGCACGGCCTTGCGCCGCAGGCTGGGCGCGGCCAGCAGCCAGTCGCCCTCGGGCTGCATGCCGATGATCTCCGAGTGCGCGTGCTGGGCGATCTGCCGGACCAGGGTCTTCCGGTAGCCCTCGGGCATCCAGTCGCGCGGCTCGATCCGGTGGCCGGCCGCGATCGTGGCGTCGAACCGGGCCTGCAGCGCGGCCTCGTCGAGGGTCCGGTCGAGCGCGGGGGCCGTCATCGCATCTCCTCCGAGCAGCTGCCGCCGACCATTTACCGACCGAGCGGTCAGTAATAGTGTGACCGAGGCCACGCGCCGGCACAAGCGCCCGGGCCGAGCCGGCCGACGAGGGGACGACGATGACGACGGACAGCACGGTGGCCCGGACGCCGCGGCGGCTGGGGACGGCGCCGGAGCCGGAGCTGCTGGACCCGGCCGAGCGGATGGGCGTCGACGAGCTGCGGGCCCTGCAGCTGGAGCGGCTGCGGCGGACGCTGCGGCACGCCTACGAGCAGGTGCCGCACCACCGGCGGGCGTTCGACGCCGCGGGCGTGCGCCCCGACGACTGCCGGGAGCTGGCCGACCTCGCCCGCTTCCCGACCACCAGCAAGGCCGACCTGCGCGAGGAGTACCCGTTCGGCATGTTCGCGGTGCCGCGGGAGCAGGTGCGCCGGCTGCACGCCTCCTCGGGCACCACCGGCCGGCCCACCGTCGTCGGCTACACCGAGACCGACCTGCGCACCTGGGCCGCGGTGATGGCCCGCTCGATCCGCGCGGCCGGCGGCCGGGCCGGCGACCTGCTGCACAACGCCTACGGCTACGGGCTGTTCACCGGCGGGCTCGGCGCGCACGCGGGGGCCGAGGCGCTGGGCTGCACCGTCGTCCCGGTGTCCGGCGGGATGACGCCCCGGCAGGTGCAGCTGATCACCGACTTCCGGCCACGGGTCGTGATGGCCACGCCGTCCTACATGCTCACCGTCATCGACGAGTTCGAGGCCCAGGGGCTGGACCCGCGGGCCTGCTCGCTGGAGATCGGCGTCTTCGGCGCCGAACCGTGGACCGAGCAGCTGCGCACCGAGCTGGAGGAGCGGCTGGACCTGCACGCCGTCGACGTCTACGGGCTGTCGGAGGTGATGGGCCCGGGCGTCGCGCAGGAGTGCGTGGAGACCAAGGACGGGCTGCACGTCTGGGAGGACCACTTCCTGCCCGAGGTGATCGACCCGGTGACCGGCGAGGTGCTGCCCGAGGGGGAGGAGGGGGAGCTGGTGTTCACCTCGCTGACCAAGGAGGCGATGCCGGTGGTCCGCTACCGCACCCGCGACCTGACCCGGTTGCTGCCGGGCACCGCCCGGCCGGGGATGCGCCGGATCGAGAGGATCACCGGCCGCACCGACGACATGATCATCCTGCGCGGGGTGAACCTCTTCCCGACGCAGGTGGAGGAGGTCGTGCTGCGCACCCCGGGCCTGTCCCCGCACTTCTCCCTCGAGCTGAGCACCCGCGGGCGGCTGGACCACCTCACCGTGCACGTCGAGGCACGGCCCGACTGCCCGGCCGGACGGCGCGCGGCGGCCGCCGCCGAGGTGGCGGCCGCGGTCAAGGAGACCGTCGGCGTCACCGTGGAGGTGCAGATCGTCGACCCCGGCACGCTGGCCCGCTCGATGGGCAAGCTGCAGCGGCTCACCGACCGCCGGGAGCACAGGTGAGCGCGCCGGTGCGGCGCGGCCGCCCCGGTCACTCGCTGGAGTCGCTGCTGGACGTCGCCGTGGCGGTGTTCAACGAGCGCGGCTACGAGGCGACCAGCATGGACGAGGTGGCCGCCCGGCTCGGGGTCACCAAGTCGGCGCTCTACCACCACGTGCCGGGCAAGGGCGAGCTGCTCCGGCTGGCGCTGGACCGGGCGCTGGACGCGCTCTCCGCGGTCACCACCGAGCCCGGGGCCACCACCGGGCCGGCGATCGACCGGCTGGAGCACGTCGTCCGCGGCTCGGTCCGGGTGCTCGGCGCGCAACTGCCGCACGTCACCCTGCTGCTGCGCGTGCGGGGCAACTCCGTGGTGGAACGGGAGGCGCTGCTCCGTCGGCGGGCCTTCGACCGGTTCGTCACCGAGCTGGTGCGCGCGGCCGCGGCCGAGGGGGACGTCCGCCCGGACGTCGACCCGGCGGTCACCAGCCGGCTGCTCTTCGGGGCGGTCAACTCCCTCACCGAGTGGTACCGGCCCGGACACGGCCCGGACGGCGGGCTGACCCCCGACGCACTGGCCGACGCTCTGGTCACGATCGTCTTCACCGGGCTGCGCGCCGGGCCGGGGTGCCCCTGAGCCATCCGGCCGGCGGCGCGTCGGCCGGCCGGGCCGGCCCGAGGAGTGGGTCGCCCTGCTGCGGGGCACTGCGGGAGGACCACCGTCCGCTCACGGGTCGGCAGCGCAGCACCGTTGACCCGACGTGGCCCCCGAGCCCTCCAGGAGGAGACATGACGCACGCACCCGACGACAACGGGCGGCCCAGCGGCCTGGGGCGGATGCCCAAGAACCGCGCCCGGCTGCTGATCGTGTCGGTGTTCGTGCTGATGATCGTAGTGGCGTTCGGTTTCATGATCCTGGTCGGCCAGCCCGACTGACCCGCACCGGCCGCGCACCCCGGACGACGCTCACCCGCGGGCGGGAGTCCGGTCGCGCGGCCAGGACACCCCTGGTGCGGCCGTGCCGTGCGGCCTCACCAGGGGAGATTGCCCCCGGTCGCGGCGACGGTGAGGAACAGCCACCCGAAGATCACCGCGAGCACGACCAGCTCCAGTGCGAACAGCGGCCAGCGTCCGTCGGCGATGCTCTGCCGCAGGCCGGACCGGCCGGAGCGGTCGCCCTGCGAGCGGTCGCCCTCCGAGCGGTCCCGCTCCGACCGGTCGGGTGCCGAGCGGTCGGGTGCCGAGCGATCGGGTGCCGAGTGGTCCGGTGCCGGGCGGCGGGGTGCTGGGCGGTCAGGTGCGGAGCGGTGGAGTGCGGAGCTCATCGGGGGGCCTCCCAGGGATGCGGTTCGTCCTGCACGGTGCGCGAGGCCCGTCGAGGGCCAGGCCACCGGACGGCCGGGCTGGGCTCACCCGGACACCGGGTCCCTGCCCAGCACCGGCGCAGCTCAGTCACGGCCGGGCGTGCCGGTGGCCGGGGTCAGAGCAGCCGGTCCAGGTCGTCGGGCCCCGGTCCGGTCCCGCCGGAGTCCCGCATCGGCGAGGTCTCGGGCAGGTCGTCGTCCGGGGGCTCGGCGGCGACCGGCCCCTCCGCGTAGAGGGTGTCCGGGTCCTTGGGGTCGATCTCACGCATGCCGCAGGGCTACCCGGCAGCACGGGGCGGAACCCCGTGGGGGGTCGCCAGGCGGCGTCGGCGACGCCCGGCGACCACCCGCCATGCTGGCAGCGGCGGAACCTCGCCGGGGCGTGCGGCGCGGATCGTCATGGTCTCGTCATGTGCTGCGCCGGGGGCCGACCGGCCCACGGTCACGTGACGAGCACGTCATCCGTCCGGGTCCTGGATGACGAGCTCGTGACGACTGCGCGCCGGGCGGCAGTGGTCCCTGTGCCACCGGGCATGGACGGGGACGCCGTGCCAGGGTGACCACGCCCCGTCGCACCTCGTGCGACGGCGGTCCCGGCCGGAACGTCGGCAGGCAGCAGCCGCCGGCACCGGCCCAGCCCGACGGTCACCCAGCCCCGGTGACGTGCCCGGCCCGTCCGGGCCCGAGACGCCGCCCAGGAGGACGCCCGTGCCTGACATCGACCGCATCGCCGAACCGTGGGGGACCCGCACCCCGTACGGACCGGGGGAGACCTGGCCCACCCGCGTCGACAGCCACCTCGCCGAGGGCCTCACCGAGGCCGACGTCGACCGCTGGGTGCAGTCGGCGACGATCCTGCACTCCAACGGCGACGGGCTGGACATCGCCGTCAAGGACGGCGAGATCGTCGGCGTCCGGGGGCGTGCCGAGGACCGGGTGAACCACGGCCGCCTCGGCCCCAAGGACCTGTTCGGCTGGCAGGCCAACAAGTCACCGGACCGGCTGACCAAGCCGCTCATCCGGCGGGACGGCGAGCTGGTCGAGACCGACTGGGACACCGCCATGGACGCCGTCGCCGGGCGGGCCAAGGAGCTGCTGGCCGAGCAGGGCCCCAGCGCGATCAGCTTCTACACCACCGGGCAGCTGTTCCTGGAGGAGTACTACACCCTGGGCCTGATCGCCCACGGCGGCATCGGCACCAACCACGTCGACGGCAACACCCGGCTGTGCACCGCCACGGCGGCCGCCGCGCTGAAGGAGTCCTTCGGCAGCGACGGCCAGCCCGGCTCCTACACCGACATCGACCACGCCGACGTCATCGCGCTGTTCGGCCACAACATGGCCGAGACCCAGACGGTGCTGTGGACCCGGATCCTGGACCGGCTGGCCGGGCCGAACCCGCCGCAGGTGATCTGCGTCGACCCGCGCGAGACCCCGGTCGCCCGGGCGGCGACGCTGCACCTGGCGCCGCGGCCGGGCACCAACGTGATGCTGATGAACGCCCTCCTCCACGAGGTCATCGCCAACGGCTGGGTGGACGAGGAGTACGTGCAGGCGCACGCCGTCGGGTTCGCCGAGCTGGAGAAGCGCGTCGCGGACTACCCGCCGGAGCTGGCCGCCGAGATCTGCGACGTGCCGGTCGGGCAGATCCGGGAGGCGGCCCGGATCCTGGGCACCGCGCAGCGGCTGATGTCGAGCGTGCTGCAGGGCTTCTACCAGTCGCACCAGGCCAGCGCGGCGGCCACGCAGGTCAACAACCTGCACATCATCCGGGGCATGCTCGGCAAGCCGGGCTGCGGCCTGCTGCAGATGAACGGCCAGCCCACCGCGCAGAACACCCGCGAGTGCGGCGCCGACGGCGACCTGCCGGCCTTCCGCAACTGGTCGAACGAGCAGCACGTCAAGGACCTCGCGGCGGTCTGGAACCTCGACCCGATGCAGATCCCGCACTACTCCCCGCCCACCCACGCCATGCAGATGTTCCGGTACGCCGAGGAGGGCTCCATCCGGTTCATGTGGGTGCAGGCCACCAACCCCGCGGTCTCGCTGCCGGAGCTGGGCCGGATCCGGGAGGTCCTGGCGCAGGAGCGCCTCTTCCTCGTCGTGCAGGACATCTTCCTGTCCGAGACCGCGCAGCTGGCCGACGTCGTCCTGCCTGCCGCCACGTGGGGGGAGAAGACCGGCACCTTCACCAACGTCGACCGCACCGTGCACCTGTCGGACAAGGCGGTCGAGCCGCCCGGCGAGGCGCGGCCCGACCTGGACATCTTCATCGACTTCTCCCGCCGGATGGACCTGCGGGACAAGGACGGCCAGCCACTGGTCAAGTGGGACGACCCGGAGGGCGCCTTCGAGGGCTGGAAGGAGTGCACCCGCGGCCGGCCCTGCGACTACACCGGGATGAGCTACGACAAGCTCCGTGGCGGCAGCGGCATCCAGTGGCCGTGCAACGACGAGCACCCCGACGGCACCGAGCGCATCTACGTCGACGGCCAGTTCTGGGCCGCACCGGACTACTGCGAGAGCTACGGCCGCGACCTGGTCACCGGGGCCCCGCTGTCGCCGGTGGAGTACAGGGCGATGAACCCGACCGGCAAGGCGGTGCTCAAGGCCGTCGAGTACCTGCCGCCGCACGAGGTGCCCAGCCAGGAGTTCCCCTTCCAGCTGATCACCGGCCGCACGCTCTACCACTTCCACACCCGGACGAAGACCGCCCGAGCGCCGCAGCTGCAGAAGGCCGCACCGGAGGTCTGGGTGGAGCTCTCGGCCGGCGACGCCGCCGACCGTGGCTGGGCCGAGGGCGACCTGCTCGAGGTGAGCACGCCCCGCGGCCGGGTGGCGGCCCGGCTGCGGATCAGCGGCATCCGCCCCGGTGTCGCCTTCCTGCCCTTCCACTACGGCTACTGGGACGAACCCGCCGGCCACCAGCCGGACGGCGAGCGGGGGCGGGCGGCCAACGAGCTGACCATCACCGACTGGGACCCGGTCTCCAAGCAGCCGCTGTTCAAGGCCGCCGCCGCCCGGGTGGAGCGGCTCGCGGAGGGCGACGGCCGTCCCTCCGCCGCGCCGACCACCACCGCGTCCCGCCCGGTCACCGACGGCGTGCCGCCGACCCGGGGCGGCCCGGACGCCCATTCGACCGAGCAGTTCGCGACCGTCCTGGGAGGGGCACGATGAAGCTGCACCTGGCCATCGAGGAGCTGCACCGCTCGGAGGACCACCTCGCCACCGCGCTGCTGGCCGCCTCGGACCGGCACAAGACCGACCACGAGGTCTTCTACGTGGCCCGGGACATCGCCCGCTGGTCCCAGGACCACGTGCGCCGGCTGAGCCTCATCGGGCAGGACTTCGGGCTCGGGCTCGACCCCGAGCCGGCCGGTGATCCCGGTCTGCTGGAGACCCTGCGGCAGCGGGCGTCGGAGGCCGTGGGGCGGCGCCCCGAGCCGGGCATGCTGATGCTGGCCGACCTGCGGCACATCCACCGCGAGGCCGCCGGGGTGTCCCTGGACTGGGAGCTGCTGGCCCAGGCCGCGCAGGGCGCCCGGAAGCCGGAGCTGCTCGAGCTCGCCCAGCGGTGCCACCCGGAGACCCTCCGGCAGATGCGCTGGGCCAACGGCAAGCTGAAGGCCTCGGCCACCCAGGTGCTCGTCAGTTGAGCGGCTCGGACGCCGCCACCCGGGTGGTGCTGCGCCCACTGGCCACCCCGCTGCCGCTGGGCTTCCTGGCCCTCGCCCTGGCGACGACGGTGTTCAGCGCCGTCCAGCTGGGCTGGGTGACGCCCGACCAGGGCCGGATCGCGGCGATCACCGCGCTGGCGGCGACCGTGCCCCTCCAGCTGCTGGCGTCCGTGTTCGGCTTCCTCGGCCGCGATCCGGTCGCGGCCACCGGGATGGGCGTGCTCAGCGGCACCTGGGCCGTGACCGGGTACACCACGCTCACCTCCCCGCCGGGGGGCACCAGCTCGGGGCTGGGCGTGCTGCTGGTGGTCGCCGGCATCGCGATGCTGGTGCCGGCCGCCGCAGCGATCAGCAGCAAGGTCATGCCCGCGCTGGTGATGACCGTCGCCGCGACGAGGTTCGTCACCACGGGCGTGTACGAGACGACCGGCTCGGCCTCCTGGCAGGCCGTGGCCGGCTGGGTGGGGATCGCGCTGGCGGCCGTCGCGCTCTACACCGCGCTCGCCCTGGAGCTGGAGGGCGCCCAGGAGAGCACGGTGCTCCCGGTCGGCCGGCGCGGCCCGGGTCGCGCGGCGATGGACGGTGCGGGGCCGCTGGCTGCGGACTCCCTGGCCGAGGAGGCCGGGGTCCGGCCCCAGCTCTGACCCCGAGCAGGCCGCGACTCCGCGGGGGTGGACGTGGCGGCCCGCGCCGGTCAGGAGGTCGGGGTCGGCTCCGCGTCGAGGGGGACGGCCTCCGGGGTGACCGGCGTGGCCTCCGGGGTCAGCAGCGGCAGGTAGTCCTGCTCGGTGACCGGCCGGGACGTCAGCTCCCCGGAGGCCAGCGGCGCATCGACCGGCTCCCCGGCGCGGGTCAGCTGCACCGCCTGGACGCCGGGCAGGCTGGTCGCGGTGAGCACGATCTGGCCGACCGTCCGCCGGCTCTCCCGGCCCGACGGCGCCTCGGCGCTGCCACCCAGGTCGACGGTGGCGGTGCCGTCGGCGAGGTCGGTCACCGAGAGCGTGCTGTCCGGGCGCAGCGCCGTGGACAGCCGCTCGGTGAGCTCGGCCGGCGACGGCCCACCGGCCAGGTCCTCCAGCAGGTCGGTCAGCCGGTCCGCCAACGGGCCGGCTGCGACCGACCGCCCGCGCGGCACCAGCGCGCCGGCCTCGGTGACCAGGTAGACCGCCGGCTGCTCCTCGCCGGCCGGCGCGGACGGCGCCCCCGAGGCCGGGGCGCTCGGCGAGGCCAGGTCGTAGGGGACGTCGGAGGCGGCGATGGTGGTCGGCGACCCGCCCGTGGGCACGCCGCAGCCGGCAGCGGCCAGGGTGACCAGCAACAGTGCGGCCGACCCGGCCCGACGCGCGGTCACCGGTCCACCGCCGGCAGCGACAGGGTGAACCGGGCGCCACCGGCAGGGCTGTCGGACACCCAGGCCGCACCACCGTGGCCGGCCGCGGTCTCCTCGACGATCGCCAGCCCGAGCCCGGCGCCCGGCAGCGACCGGCGGGCCGCCCGGGGGCCGCGGACGAACCGCTCGAAGACCCGTTCCCGCTCCGCCTGCGCCACGCCGGGACCGGCGTCGTCGACGAGCAGGACCACCGAGTCGTCGCGTCGCTCCACCTGGATGCCGGTCGGGCCGCCGGCGTGCCGGTCGGCGTTGTCCAGCAGGTTCGTCACCGCCCGCTCCAGCCGGGTCTTCGTACCCCGCACCGTCGTCTCTTCCTCGGACCCCGTGCGCAGCAGGTCACCGGGCAGGCCACGGCGCAGCACGACCTCCCGCACCAGGGCCGCCAGGGACACCAGGTCGGCGTCCTCCACCGCCGGGGCGCCGTCCACCCGGGCCAGCTCCAGCAGGTCGTCGAGCATCCGGCGGAAGCGGCCCAGCTCGCCCTCGATCAGGGTCAGCGCCTGCTGGCCGCGGCCCGACAGCTCCTCCCGCCGCCCCCCGAGCACCTCGACGCTGGTGACCAGGCTGGTGAGCGGGCTGCGCAGCTCGTGGCTGACGTCGCCGACGAAGCGGGCGTCCCGCTCGATCCGGGAGGCCAGCGCGTCGACCATGCTGTTGAAGCTGGCGACGATCGCCACCAGGTCGGGATCCTCGGTGGGTGGCAGCCGGATGTCCAGCTCGCCGGCCGCGATCCGGGTGGCGGCACCGGCCACCTGTTCCAGCGGCTGCACCACCCGCCGGCTGGCCCAGCCGCCGAACAGCGCCCCGGCGGCGGTCGCCACCAGGGCACCCGCGCCGAGCACCGCGGTCAGCGTGCGCAGCGCCGCCTGCAGCTCGACCAGCGGCGCGACCTCGTAGAACTGCACTCCGGAGGCGGTGATCGGGACGCCGACCACCAGGTGTGGCCCACCCGCGATGGTGATCCGGGCCGTGCCGGCCGAGCCGTCGGCGACCAGCTCCTGGAGCGCGGAGGGCACGTCCCGGGCGCCGACGTCCAGCCGGGAGGCGTACCAGGAGCCGTCGCTGTTCACCACGACGTCGGCGCCGCCGGAGGGCACCAGGTCGACCAGCTCGTCGCCGACCTCGGCGCCGGCGGTGGACAGCCGGCTGGCCAGCACGTTGGCGTCGGCGAACGCCTGCCGGGTCAGCGCGGTCTCCCGCTGGTCGAGCAGGTAGCTGCGGGCGAGCAGGAAGGTGGTGCTCACCAGGACGGCGGAGACCAGCAGCGCTCCGACGGCGAAGGCGAGCACGATCCGCGCCCGCAGCCCCCGGGGCCCGAGCGCGAGCCTCACAGGGGGTCCAGCCGGTACCCCAGCCCGCGGACGGTGACCACCAGGTTCGGTGCGCTCGGGTCGCGCTCGACCTTGGTGCGCAGCCGGCGCACGTGCACGTCGACCAGCCGCTCGTCGCCGAAGAAGCCGTGTTCCCACACCCGTTCCAGCAGCGCCTGCCGGCTCATCACCCGGCCTGCGGAGGCTGCAAGCTCGCACAGCAGCCGGAACTCGGTCAGCGTGAGCGGCAGCTGCTCCTCGCCCCGGTGCACCGTCCCGCGTTCGGGGCGCAGCACCAGGGGGGCGGCCGGGTCCGGGTCGAGCACCAGCTCGGTGCCGCGCTCGACCGCACCGCTGCCGGCCGCGCCGCTGCTCCCGCCGGCCCGGCGGCGCAGCGCCCGCAGCCGCGCGGTGATCTCCTTGACCTGGAACGGCTTGGTCACGTAGTCGTCGGCACCGGCCTCCAGCGCGGCCACGATGTCGTGGGTGTCCGCGCGGGCGCTGACCACGACGATCGGCAGGTCGTGGTGCCGGCGGACCTGGCGGATCACCTGGAACCCGTCCATCGCGCCCAGCATCAGGTCGACCAGCATCAGGTCCGGCGGGGTCTCGTCGACCTGCCGGCAGGCGTCCTCGCCACTGGCCGCCTCGGCGACCTCGTAGCCCTCGTCCTCCAGCGCCCAGCGCAGCGGCATGCGGATGTGGTCGTCGTCCTCGACCAGGAGCAGACGTGGCGACACGCCGGACATGCTGCCACCGCGGTGGCCGGCTCCCGCGCCGGCAGCGCAGCCGTCACGCGATCGCAAAGCAACGAGCGGCGGATCGCAAGGTGCGCAGCCGACCCTCGGGGGCAGACCGCAGGACCAGCACGAGCCACGAGGGGAGAGCCGATGACCGCCGCGACCAGCCGCCAGCCGGCCTCGCTCGCCCCTGCCCGCCCCGGCCGGGACGGGCAGGTGGTGGTGGTGCTCAGTGACGACCTGCTCGCCGACGGGCTGGCCGACCTGCGCTGGCTGCTGCACGACGCGCTGCTGTCCGGCGCCCGCCGGCTGGTGGTCGACCTGACCGGCGTCCGCCAGCTGTCCAGCACCGCGGTGGCCAGCTTCCTGTGGGCGCACCGGACGTGCCGGGCCCGGGGTGGTGCCGTCGTGCTGCGCGGGGTGAACCGGCGCACCGAGGCGCTGCTGCACCGGACGGGGCTGTGGCGGGTCATGCAGGTGGAGGACCAGCCGGAGCCGCCCGGCAGGTGACGTCGGGCCGGGAGGCGTGCCCTGGGGGAGACTCGGGCGTGGCCAACGACCGGCGCGGGGGACCGCTGAGCACGCTGCTGGGCAAGATCGGCAGTGCGCTGTGGCCGATCCCGGTGCTCGGGGTGCTGATCGCCATCGGGCTGGGCATCCTGCTGCCGGCGATCGACGGCTGGCTCGACGAGCCCGGGGGCCACCCGCTCACCTTCGCCTTCGGCGGCGGCGCGTCGGCCGCCCGCGACCTGCTGGCCGCCATCGCCGGCTCGCTGATCTCGGTGACCGGCCTGACGTTCTCGCTCACCGTCATCGCCCTGCAGCTGAGCAGCAGCCAGTACTCACCGCGCGTGCTGCAGACCTTCGCCACCGACCGGGTGGTGCAGCTGACGCTGGCGCAGCTGATGCTCACCTTCGTCTACGCGCTCACCGTGCTGCGCACCGTGCGCACCGAGAGCGCGACCGAGGACGACACCGCGTTCGTGCCCCGGCTGTCCATCTCGGTGGCCTACGTGCTGACCCTGGGCAGTGTGCTGGCCCTGGTCCTCTTCCTGGAGCACCTGTCCCGGGTGCTGCGGGTGGAGACGATGCTCCGCGACGTCCACGACGAGGGCTCCCGGACCATCCACCGGGAGCTGGGCAGCGCCGACGAGGACGAGGACGGGGACGGGGACGGGGCCGAGGACGGCGACGGGACGGCGCGCCCCGGTCTCCCGCCGGGCGTCGCGGTCCCGCTGGTCGCCCGGTCCAGCGGGTTCCTGGTGGGCCTCGCCGAGGACGACGCCGTCCGGGCCGCCCGGGACGGCGGGGTGCAGGTGCGGCTGGCGGTCCGGATGGGGGACTCCGTCGTCGAGGGCACCCCGGTCGCGCACGTGTGGGTCGACTCGCCCGGCGCCCCGGTGGACGCCGCGCGGCTGGCGGAGGAGCTGGACGGAGCGCTGGAGCTGCACTTCGAGCGCTCGCCGGCCCGGGACGTGGCCTACGCGCTGCGCAAGGTCGTCGACATCGCGGTCCGGGCGCTCTCGCCCGGCATCAACGACCCGACGACGGCGGTGCACGCCTTCTCGCACGCCTCCGCCCTGCTCGGGGCGCTGGCGACCCGGCCCTCCGACGCCCGGTTCCTCCGGGACGACGAGGGGGCGGTACGGGTGGTCGTCCCCGCCTGGGAGCTGCCCGCGCTGCTGCAGCTGGTGCTGGAGGAGCCGCTGCAGTTCGCCGAGGGGCAGCCGGCGGTGCTGCGCCGGGTCGCCGGGCTGCTGCGCGAGTTCGCCTGGCGGGCCCGGGGCCGGGGGGTGGACGAGCAGGTGACCCACTACGTGGCGCGAGTGGCGGCCCTCGCCGAGGAGACCGCCTCCGTCGCGGAGACGGAGACCCGCGAGTGGCGGCACGCGGTGGACCTCGCCCTCGCCGGCAGCTGGCCGCCGCCGTCCTGACCTGACCTGACCTGGAGACGACGACGGCCGGACCCCGTGCGGGGCCCGGCCGTCGTCGTCCGGTGCTCAGGCGCCCGTCGTGCGCCCGGCCGGCGCGTTGTGGACCAGCAGCTCGTCGCCGGAGTCGGCCATCGAGGTGCGCAGGGTGGACAGCACGCGGAGCCCGACGTCGTCGGCGGCCTGCACCTCGGCGAGGTCGAGCACGACGGTCGAGTGGCCCTGCTGGCGCAGCCCCTCGACGGTTCCCCGGACCAGGTCGGCGCCGGCGGGGGTGAGGTGGCCGCTGACCCGGACGCGGCCGGTGTGGCCGTCCACCACCTCGGTCAGCGTGCGGTCGGTGGGGGTGTGCGGCGATCGCGTGGGGAGCATGGCGTCCTCCGGTGTGTCGGTGCGACCCGTGGGTGGACGGCGGGTCGGCGGCGCTCGGTCGTCGGTGCCGTCGCCGCCCGACCATGGCAGCCGGTCCTGTTCCGCCACAAGCGGGGCACGGAAGAGTCACGCACCCTTCACACGCCGGCGCGCGGCCGCCGTGCCGGTTCGCGAGCCGACCCCGCTGCCTGCAGGCTGCATCGGGTCGGAGGTCCGGGACGGTGTCCCGCGGACAGGTGGACGCAGCCGAGGAGGCGACATGTGGTGGGACTCGTGGTCGGACGTGGCCCGTGTGCTGGCGGTGGGCACCGCCGCGTACGTGAGCCTGGTGGTGGTGCTGCGGCTGTCGGGCAAGCGGACGCTGGCGAAGCTGAACGCCTTCGACCTGATCGTCACCGTGGCCCTGGGCTCGACCCTCGCCACGATCCTGCTCAGCTCCGACGTGTCCTGGGCCGAGGGCATGGCCGCGCTGGTGCTGCTGGCCACGCTGCAGGCGCTGGTCGCCTGGCTGACGGTGCACGTGCCGGGGGTGCGCGGGGTGGTGACCGCGCGGCCGACCCTGCTGTGGCGGGACGGCCGGCCGATCAGTGACGCCCTGGCCGCGCAGCGGGTGGCGCTCGACGAGGTCCGGCAGGCCGTGCGGGCCTCGGGCTCGGGGGACCTGAGCGAGGTCGCGGCGGTGGTGCTGGAGACCGACGGGACCCTCAGCGTCGTCCCGCGGAGCGCCATCGGGGACTGGTCCGCCCTGGAGGGCGTCGCGGGGGTGACCCGGGGGAGCGCGGCCGACGGCGACCCGTCCGGCCGGACCGGCTGAGCTTTGCGATCGTGTGAAGGTCGCCGGACACGGGCACCGGGGCCTGGATCGCGGGGGGTTCCGTCACGCAGGGTGTGCGCATGGTCTCCGTCTGGATCCTGTCCGTGCACAACCTCCACTGCCCGGAGTGCGACACCCGGCTGATCGAACGCGCCGGCCGGTGCGTCGTCCCCGGGCGGCGCAGCCCGGTGCACGTCGGCGAGGTGGGCACCCTGCGCTGCCCGGTCGGGCACCCGCTGCCGCCCCGCGAGCAGCTCTACGCCCACCGCGAGGAGCAGGGGCGGCCCCGCACCGCCGAGGTCTGGGAGGTCGCGCCCCCGACGGCGGCGACCGCGGCAGCCGCCGCGATGGCGGCCGGCGTGCCGCAGCCCAGCGCGGTCGCCCCCGAGCCCTCGTTCGTCGACGCGTGAGCCGGCCGTGACCAGCCTCCTGCCCCCGGCCACCGTCCGTCCGACCGCTCGGCCGAGGACCGCCCGGCGGCCGGGGCCGATCCGCCCGCTCACCGGGCGCAGCGGTGCCCTCGCCGTGCTGCTGCACTGCCCGTGCTGTTCCTCCCGGGACCTGGTGGACGCCACGCCCGCGGCGGAGGACCGCAGCTGGTTCGCCCGGATGCGCTGCCGGGCCTGTGGCCACGGGTGGGCCGCGCGCTCCTGAACCGGTCCGGTCCCCGCCGGCGGGGGTCGGCTCAGCCCAGCGAGCCGAGCAGCGTGCGGCAGGCCTGCTCGCAGCGCCGGCAGGCCTCGGCGCACGCCCGGCGGTGCTGGTGCGTCCCGGCTTCCTCATGTCCCGCGGCGGCAGGTCAGCCCGCGGAGGCCGGGGTGAGCTCGACGAACACCACCTGGGGCGGGGCGAGCAGCCGGATCGGGGCGACGTCGAAGCCGATGCCGCAGGTGACGTAGAGCCGGTTGCCGGGCGCGCCGTACCCAGCCGGTGACCAGCCGTCGGCCACCGCCTCGTCCTCGGCGTCGAGCCCGAGCCGCGACCAGCGCGGCAGCCCGGGCACCCCGAGCTGGCCGCAGCGGGTGTGCCCGGCCAGGGTCAGCGGGGCGTGGCCGGTGGGCAGGGACCGGAAACCGGTCGGGTCGTGCACCAGCACCACCCGCGGGGCGTCGTCCGGGACGCCGGCGAACGCGGCGGTGGTGTCGGGCCGGACGGCGTCCAGGCCCACCACCCACAGGTCGGTCACCGGCTGCTCCCCGGTGGGCGGCGGCAGCCGCCGGGCCTCGTCGCGGAGCACCGGGACGCCGATCCGGGTCAGGCCCCGGGTCAGCTCGTCGGCCGCGCCGGAGGAGAGGTCGTGGTCGCCCAGCACCGCGTACGTCGCCAGCCCCGCCTCGGCCAGCGGCGCGAGCAGCTCGAGGACCTGCTCCACCTGCCGCCCGGCGTTCGGCGCCCGGCCGGCGGCCTCCGGCAGGTGGGTCCCGGCGCCGGGGTCGATCGTCCGGGTCGCGGGCGGGCCGTGGACCAGGTCACCGGCCAGCAGGACGGCGTCCGGCTCGGCGGCCACCACGGCGGCGACCGCACGCTCCACCATGCCGGTGTTGGCCCACGGTGCCCCAACCTGCAGGTCGGACAGGACCGCGAGCTCGGTGCCGGTCCACTCGCCGCTCAGCTGGGGGAGGGCGACCTCGAGCCGCTCCTGGTCCAGCACCAGGCGTGGTTCGACCAGCACGCCCCAGCCCAGCAGCAGCGCGACCGCGGCCGTCAGGGCGAGCACGGCCCGGACCCACCAGCGCCTCACCGTGCCCACCACCCGGGGCACGGCAGCGGGGTGCGCACGGCGGGCGGCTCCTGACGAGTCGGGTGGGGGAGTCCTCGACCCCAGGTTCGCCTGCCACGCGGCCGCGGCGCGGTGCGGGCGCCGGCGTCGTCCGCGAACCGTCATCCAGGTCCGCCCCGGGATGACGGTCCGATGGCAGCCGGGTGGTCAGTCGGTCGGTGCGCCGGGCGAGCTGCTGACCGCCGGAGCGGCCGACCGGTAGTCGTCCCGCTCCACCGGTGCGCCGGTGAGGCCCGCGTCGGTGGGCACCTCCACCGGCACCCCGCCGGAGGTGAACCACACCTCGTCGATGCTGGGCAGCGTGGTGAGGGTCCAGACCAGCTGCGCGAACGTCAGCAGCTGGTTGCCCCCGCTGACGTCGGTCAGCTCGACCGGCAGGTCCACGACCAGCCGGCCCGCGGCCAGCCCGGTGGGGACGATCGGGGTCTGCGGGGCGATCGCGGTCCGCAGCCCGGAGAAGACCTCGGTGCGCGTCGGCCCCGCGACGAGCACCTCGAGCAGGGTGGTGGGGTCCTGGGCCGGTGCCGAGCGGGCCACCGCTTCCAGTTCGGTGCCGCGGACGAAGAACACCTCGACCTCGACGCTTCCCGGGCCCGGGCTGGTCGCCCGCGACGTCGGCGCCTCGGTCAGGGTGAGCCGCTCCGGACGGTCCTGGGAGCCGACCCCGCACCCGGCGACCAGCAGCAGGAGCCCGAGCAGGACGACGAGGGCGCGCCTCACCGGGTGCTCCCCAGTGGCAGCTCGACGGTGAAGCGCGCTCCGCCCTGCGGGCTGTCGCCGACGGTGACGCTGCCGTCCATCGCCTGCAGGTGCCGGGTGACCAGGGCCAGCCCCAGCCCGGCCCCGGGGGTGTGCACCCGCGAGCTCCCCGCGCCGCGGGCGAAGCGCTCGAACACCCGGTCCCGGTCCCCGGCCGGCACCCCGGCGCCGGCGTCGTCGACCGAGATCCGGACCGTCCCCCCGTCCGCGGCCAGGACCAGCCCGCGCAGCCCCTGGCCGTGGGTGTCCGCGTTGTCGATCAGGTTGCCCAGCACCCGTTCCAGTCGGCGCTTGTCCGCCCGCACGACCAGTTGGTCGACGTCGTCCGGTGCCTCGACCGGCACCGGTGGCCGCCCGGCCAGCGAGCGGCGGGCCAGCAGCGCGCGGACCAGGTCGGCCACCCGGACGTCCTCGAGTGCGGCGTCGGTGCTGCCGGCGTCGGCCCGGGAGATCTCCAGCAGGTCCGCGACCAGCCGCTCGAAGCCGAGCACCTCGGCCCGCAGCAGGGCCAGCCCCTCCTGGCCGTCCGCCGGCAGCCGGTCGACGTGCTCCTCGACCAGCGACATCGCCCCGAGCATGGCGGTCAGCGGCGTCCGCAGCTCGTGGCTGACGTCGGCGGCGAACCGGGCGTCGCTGCGCACCCGGGCCTCGAGGGCGGCGACGGTCTGGTTGAACGAGGCGGCGAGCGGGGTCAGCGACGGGTCGCCCTGCGGGTCCAGCCGGGCGCCCAGGTCGCCGGCGGCGATCGCGCCGGCGACGGTGGAGATGCGCTCCAGCGGGCGCAGCGCCGGCCGGGTGCTCCACCAGCCCGCGACCAGCGACAGCGGCACCGAGGCCAGCACCGCCAGGGCGAGCACCGTGCCCAGCACCCGGTAGGTGCGGTCCAGCTCGTCCAGCGGGAAGACCTCGAAGTAGGCGTCCTCCAGTCCGGCCAGCGGGATGCCGACGGCGAGCACCGTCTCGCCCTGCACGGTGATCCGCTGCCGGGCCGGGCTGCCCTCGACCACGGTGTCCCGCAGGCCCCGGGGCAGGTCGTCCCGGCCGACCAGCAGCGATGTCGTCGTCCACTCGCCGCTGTCCACGAACAGCGAGGTCGACCCGGTCTGCCGGGGCAGCTGGGCCAGCAGCTGGGGGAGGGTGAGCCCGGCCGCGGACGCCCCGCGCTGCAGCTGGGCGGAGTTGGCGCTGGCCTGGGCCAGGGTGGCCCGTTCCCGCTGCAGCAGCAGGTACTGGGAGACCGCTCCCCACACCGTCAGCGCCAGCGCGGTGGAGAGCACCAGGCTGATCGCGCCGAAGGCGAGGGCTGCCCGGCCGCGGAGGGTCCGGGGCCCCGGGCGGCGCGCGGTCCGCAGCAGCCGGCGCCGGACCGCCGGCCGGTCGGCCGCGGTCAGGACGGCGCTGCTCACGCAGGCACGCGGTAGCCCATCCCGCGCACCGTCAGGACGACGGCCGGGGAGCTCGGGTCCCGCTCGACCTTCTTGCGCAACCGCCGGACGTGCACGTCCACCAGCCGGGAGTCCCCGAAGTAGTCGTAGCCCCAGACCCGGTCCAGCAGCTCCTCCCGGCTCAGCACCCGGCCGGGTTCGGCGGCGAGCTCGCACAGCAGCTTGAACTCGGTGCGGGTGAGGTCCAGCGGCGCGCCGTCCCGGGTGACCGTGCCGTCGGCGGGGATGAGCACCAGGTCGCCCACGGCCACCTCCCGGCGCGGCTCGGGGACGCGGGTGCGCCGGGCCAGCGCCCGGATCCGGGCGGACAGCTCCTTGGGCACGAACGGCTTGGACACGTAGTCGTCGGCCCCCGCTTCCAGGCCGGCGACGACGTCGTGGCTGTCCGACCGGGCGGTGACCATGATCACCGGGGTGTTGGAGGTCCGCCGGATCGCCCGGCAGACCTCGAAACCGTCCTGCCCGGGCAGCATCAGGTCCAGCAGGATCACGTCGAACTCCTGCTCGGCCAGGCGCGCCAGCCCGGCCTCCCCGCTCTCGGCCTCGGTGACCCGCAGGCCCTCGCGCTCCAGGGTCAGCTGCACGATGCGTCGGATGCGGGGGTCGTCCTCGATGACCAGCACGGACCGTGACACGTCGGTCAGTCTGCCCATCGGCGGCCCGGCCCACCAACTCCCAGCGGAGGGGGACGCCGTCCCCGCGCGGCTCAGCCGGTGCGCTCCTGCTGCGTCCGCCGGATCAGCCGGGCCACCTGCCCGGCGACCACCTCGGGGTCGGTCAGCGGCAGCATGTGGCCGCTGCGCGGCAGGGACACCAGCTCCCCGGCGGGCAGCGCGTCCAGCAGCCGCCGGGCGTCGTCGTCGGGTACCTCGTTGTCCTGACCGCCGTGCACGACGACCGCCGGCGCCGTGAGCGCCGGGGCCAGCCGCTGCCCGTCGTGGCTGATGCTGGCCAGCACGGTGCCGGCGAGTGCGCGCGGCCGGGTCGCCAGGAAGTCCGCGCGGGCCCGGGCCACGAGCTCGGCCGGCTCGTGCGGGGCGAACGCCCACCGCCGCGACACCCGGTCGGTGACGGCGTCCCAGCCGCGCAGCCGGCGTCCGGCGCGCACGCCCAGCAGCAGCAGGCCCAGCCAGGCGGCCCGGACGACGGCGCCCACCGGCGCGGGCAGGCCGTGGGCGGGCAGGCCGGGCACGGTCACGGCCGAGCCGCCCGACCCGGCGAACACAGCACCTGCCACGTGCCCGTCACCAGCGGTGGCCACGTGCTCCAGCAGGATCGCCCCGCCCAGGCTGTGCCCGACCAGCGTCACCTGCTCACCGCCCCGCCGGACGTGGTCCAGCACCGCGGCCAGGTCGGCGGCGTGGCTGGCCAGCCGGTAGCGGCCGGTGCCCGCCGGTCCGCTCCCGGCGTGGCCCCGCAGGTCGTAGGCGACCACCCGGCAGGTGCCGGCCAGCCGGTCGGGCACCTCGCCCCACGAGCTGGTCGACATGCCCAGGCCGTGGACCAGCACGACCAGCGGCGCGTCCTCGGCACCCCAGGTGGACACGGCCAGGTGGGTGCCGTCGAACGAGACGACGTCGGTCATCGGTGCTCCTCGGGTGGTGACGGGCGGGACGGAACGGGGGTGGCGCCGGCGACGAGCTCCAGCTCGGCGGAGACGGCGAAGCCGAAGAGGACCGCCGCCGAGGCCGTCTGCGACCACAGCAGCAGGAAGACCACGCCGGTGAGCGGCCCGTAGACGGTGCCGAAGCCGGCCGACACCTGGAGCGCCCCGGCCAGCAGCAGGGTGAGCCCGGTCCAGGCCAGCAGGGCCAGCCCGCCACCGAAGAGCAGGATGGGCCAGCCCGGCTGCCGCCGGTGGGGGGCCGACCTCAGCAGCACGGTGACCGGGCCGACGACCAGCAGCACGCCGACCGGCCAGGTCAGCAGCAGCACGAGGTCGTCGTCGGTCCCGTGGACCTCCTCGACCGCGTCGGCGAAGGCACTGCCGGCGACGAGGACCAGCGACCCGGCCATCGCGGGCAGGCCGGCGACCAGGGCCAGCACCAGCGCGCGGCCGTACCTGCGGCGGGTCGGGCGGTCGGTGTCGATCCCGTACACCCGGTTGGCGCCGCGTTCCAGCTGGGCCATCGCGGTGGTCAGGGCCAGCAGGGCGGCCGCGACCACAAGAACGAACGCCGAGATCCGCAGCGCCGACTCGTCGGACCCGGGCAGCGTCTGCCGGACCAGGGCGTCCGATGCCCCCGGGGTCAGCTGCAGCAGCGTCCGGCGCAGCACCAGCCCCATCCAGGAGGCGTCGAGCAGCTGGGCCAGCCCGATGACGGCGATGACGAGCGGGACGACGGCGAGGGAGACCTGGAACCCGGTCGCCCGAGCGTGCGAGAAGCCGTCACCGTGCCGCAGCCGGCCGAACGACCGGACGGTCAACGAGCCCAGCCCCTCGTGCCGGATGACCCGCCAGACGGCCCGGGCGGTCAGCGGGTCGGTCCGGCGGACGGCGAGCTCGGGGACCACGTCGACGGCGCTCATCGCTCGGGCACCGTCCTCCTCGCACTCGTCGCGGTCCGGTCGGCTGCCCGGCGTGGGTCCTGCTGGTCCTCAGGAGGCCTGCTGCCGATCGCGGCAGGTGGCCCGGACAGGGGTGGTGCCCACCCGGCTGCCGCCCCAGCCGGGATGTCGCGGGATCGCCACGCAGGTGCAAGGCGACCGCAACACCGGCGGTCAGCCCTCGGCGGCCCGCCGGTACAGGCGACGGCCCGGGGCGGAGCTCACCCCGTGCGCCAGGGTGCTCGCCGCGACGACCAGGCTGCCGGCCGCCCACAGCCGGGGGTCGGCGACGCCCTCCTCGACGCTGAAGGTCAGGTAGAAGACCGCGCTCACCCCGATCGGGCCGAACCAGCCGAGGAAGACGCCGTCGCGCAGCCGCAGCCCGAGCGGCCGGGTCAGGGCCAGCAGCACCGGCAGCCGGCGCAGCAGCAGCACCGCGACCGGGAACGCCACCGCACCCCAGCCGAGGTCCACCCAGGCCGACCAGGGCAGCTCGATGCCCAGCAGCAGGAACAGCGGCAGGACGACGTACCGGTTGACCCCCTCGTCGATGGTGTTCTGCGGCCCGACCTCGTCGTTCGCGACGACCGCGTTGTAGGCCAGCCCGGCGACGAAGACCGCCAGCACGCCGTCGGTGTTGGCCACCCGGGCCAGCCCCAGGACGGCGATGGCCAGCACCAGGGTGAAGATCAGCGAGGCGCCCTCGGAGACGTCGGAGCGCCGCAGCGCGAACGTCACGGCCCGCCCGGCGACGAACCCGGCGGCGGCGCCGATCG
The DNA here is from genome assembly GCF_947486615.1 of uncultured Modestobacter sp. Taxonomy (GTDB): domain Bacteria; phylum Actinomycetota; class Actinomycetes; order Mycobacteriales; family Geodermatophilaceae; genus Modestobacter. The sequence goes on along the minus strand of NZ_CANKUD010000001.1, from coordinate 285,611 downwards.
CGGCGCCCACCGCCACCTGGTAGACCCCGTCCAGGGCGGCGTGCCCGACGGACTCGCCGACCACCAGGGCGATGCCCAGCAGCACCAGCGGCAGGGCCAGCCCGTCGTTGGTGCCGGACTCGGCCGACAGCAGCTGCCGGGTGCGGGCCGGGAGGTGCTCCTCGGCCGGCTGCCCGGTGACCACGCTGGAGGCCAACACCGGGTCGGTGGGCGCGATGCAGGCGCCGAGGAGCAGAGCCAGGGCCAGCGGCACCCCCAGCACCAGCCAGGCCAGCCCGGCCGACAACGCCGCCATGCCCACCATGCCCACCGACACCAGCACCGCGGTGGGGGTGACGATCGGCCGCAGGCGGCGGACGGGGTAGCGCAGGGCCACCCCGACCAGCGAGACGGCCAGCAGCACCCGGCCCATCTCGCTGAGCAGGGTCGGGCGGGTCGTCTCGGAGACCTCGATCAGGCCGAGCAGCTGCGGGCCCACGAGCACGCCGAGCAGCATCGCGAGCAGCGGTTCGCTGAACGGCAGGTCGCGGATGCGGCTGGACAGCGCGGCCAGCGCGACGGCGAGGCTGCCGACCAGGGCGTAGGCCAGGTGGAGCTGGTCCATCGGGTCGTCCTCCGGGGCGGATCGCACGCGGCCTCGGGCTCGGGCCGGCTGTCGATCATGCCGCCGGTGGCGCGGGTGCGCGCACCGGGCGGCCCGGTCGCGGCGACCCCTGACATGCCCACCGATGGGTCGGGTGCGCCCGGGCGGTGCATCGAAAGGCGGTGGCCGGGCATGGCATGGACATGGCGGCACAGATCGGATCGACCCGGATGATCGACGTCGGCGAGCACCGGCTGAACGTGTGGACGGCGGGGAAGAGCGGCCCGCCCGTCCTGCTGGTGCACGGCATCCCGACCAACCACCGGCTGTGGGCCGACGTCGTGCCCGCGGTCTGCGGGTCCGCCCGGGTGGTCGCCGTCGACATGCTGGGCTACGGCAGCTCACCCGCCCCGGACGGCGCCCGGGTCGACCTGGCGGCGCAGGCAGCGCTGCTGGTCGACCTGCTCGACGTCCTGGAGCTGGAGCGGGTCGTGGTGGTGGGGCACGATCTCGGCGGTGGCGTCGCGCAGATCCTGGCCACCACGAACACCTCGCGGGTCGCGGGCCTGGGCGTGGTCGACGGAGTCTGCTACGACGCCTGGCCGGTGCCGCTGGTGCGGGCGATGAAGGCGGCCTGGCCGGTGATCGACCGGCTGCCCCCGTCGGCCGTGGCGGCCGCGCTCCGGCCGGCGCTGCGCAGCCTCTTCGCCCACCAGGAGCGGGCCGGCCGCTTCATCGACGACTTCGTCGCGCCCTGGGCCGAGCCGGACGGGCCGCGCCGGCTGGCCCGGCACCTGCGCTCGCTGGACTCGGTGTACACCCAGACCGTGGCGCCGTTCCTGCCCCGGCTGGACCTGCCGGCCGAGGTGGTCTGGGGGCGCAAGGACCACCAGATGAAGCCCGAGCACGGCGAGCGGCTGGCCGGGGACCTGCCCGGTGCCCGGCTGACCTGGGTGGAGGACGCCAGCCACTTCGTCCCGGCCGACCGGCCCGACGTGGTCGCCGAGGCGGTGCTGCGGCTGGTCGCCCGGGCCTGAGCCGGCTCGCCCGCGCGGCGGCGCGACCGGACGCCCGCCCGGGGACGTGGTCTCGCTCGCACCCGCCGTCGCGCTGCGAGCGGGGAGTGCCGGGAGGGTGCAGGTCACGCCGGTGCGGCGGCGCACCGGTCGACCAGCGGTGCCGGCAGATGCGGATCGTCACGGGACGAATCCGCTCCGATGCATTGTCACGAAACGGCAACGGCGGTTAGCGTGACCCGGTCCGGTCGGTCGTCTCGCCCCCGCGGGGGAGCCCGCACACCCGCCGTAGCCCACACCCGCCGGGTCGTCGGAGCTACGCTCGCACCCTCGGAGCACCACGACTCATGCGCCCCCGTGCCACCCTGTCCGGCCTGCGTCGCCGGAGCAGTCAGCCGCGCCGCGGCATGCTCGCCGCCGCTCGCCGTCCCGGGGTCTTCCTGGGGGCCGCCGCTGCCGGTGCGGTCCTGGTCAACGTCCTGGTCGGCGCGGAGCCGGCCGCCCAGGCGGTCGGCGTCTCCGAGTCGGTCAGCGTGGCCGAGGAGCTGGGCCTGACCGCGCTGTCCGCGCCCGTCGACCCGGCACGGGACCTGGCGCCGCTGGAGCAGCTGGCCGCCAGTCGCAGCACTCGCGAGGCCGCGCAGACCGCCGCCCAGCAGGCGCAGGCGGCCGCCGACCAGGCCGAGGTGGAGCGCCAGCGGCTCGAGGCCGAGGCCGCCGCGAAGGCCGCCGAGGAAGCCGCCGCCGCTGCGGCCGCTGCGGCAGCAGCCGAGGCCGCCGCCCAGGAGCAGGCCGCCGCCGAGCAGCGCGCCGCCGAGGCAGCGAGCGCCCCGGCCGCCGCCAAGCCGTCCGCCGCCAAGCCGTCCGCCGCCAAGCCGTCCGCGGGCTCCGTCTCGGCCGCGATCGCCGGTGCGGTCGCCCGGATCACCAACAACGCCGGCAGCGTGAAGCCGCAGGTCCAGCGGGCTGCCGACCAGGTCGTCTCCAACGTGCCCGGGGCCGCCGGCATCACCCTGGGCGGCACCCGGGCGAGCGCGGCCGACCCCGGCGGCCACCCGTCGGGCCTGGCGCTGGACTACATGGTCATGTCCGATGCGGCCCTCGGGGACGCCATCGCGCAGTACCACATCGACCACTGGGCCGAGCTCGGCGTCGAGTACGTGATCTGGGAGCAGCGGATGCTCAGCTCGCCGGGCGGCTCCTGGAAGGCGATGGAGGACCGGGGTGGCGTGACGGCCAACCACTTCGACCACGTGCACGTCAACTACCGCTGACCGACCCGCCCGCCGATCGGGCGACACGCACCCGGGTCGATTGACTTTCGATAGACAGTCAACGACATTCGATGCATGGCGATCGAACAACGGGCCGTGGCCCCGCTCCGGGTCCTCCTCGTGGTGCTCTTCGCGGTGCTCGTGGTGCTGCAGACCGTCTCGCTGCCCGGTGAGTTCGCGCAGCAGGCACAGGAGCAGCCGCAGGACGCCCACCTGCGCTGGCCGCTGACCGCCGTCGCGGTCTTCCTGGTGCTCTGCGTGCAGGTGGTCGTCGTCGCCACCTGGAAGCTGCTCACCCTGGTCGAGGACGACCGCATCTTCAGCGATGCCTCCACGGCCTGGGTCGACGCGATCGTGCGCGCGGTCGGGGCGGCATGGGTCGTGCTGACCGGCGCCTCGCTGTGGTTCGGCCTGCACGCCGACGACCCCGCGGTGCCCCTCCTGCTGGCGCTGACCTGGGCCGGGGTCACCGTGCTCGGGCTGCTGATGGTGGTGCTGCGGGCGCTGCTGCGGCAGGCCACCACCCTGCGCACCGACATGGAAGCCGTCATCTGATGCCGATCGTGGTGCGGATCGACGTCCAGCTGGCCCGGCGCAAGATGAGCGTGGGCGACTTCGCCGAGCGCGTCGGGCTCACCCCGGCCAACGTCGCGGTGCTGAAGAACGGCCGGGCCAAGGCGGTGCGGTTCAGCACGCTGGAGGCGATGTGCCGGGTGCTCGACTGCCAGCCCGGTGACCTGCTGGAATGGGTGGCCGACGCCGACGACGAGCAGGTGGCCGTCGGCGCCGCCGCGGGGGACGAGTGACCGGTCCCGACGCCTGTGACGTGCTGGTCGTCGGTGCCGGACTCGCCGGGCTGCACACCGCGACGCTGCTGGCGCAGCGCGGCCACGACGTGCTGCTGGCCGACCGGCGGACCACGCTCACCGGGGCGATCCGCACCACCGGCATCTTCGTCCGCAAGACCCTCGACGACTTCCCGCTGCCGGCGGACTGCCTCGGGCCGCCGATCCGCCGGGTGGTGCTCTACCCGCCCTCGCTGCGGGGCCCGGTGACCCTGGTCAGCGGGCGCGACGAGTATCGGGTGGGGGACATGGGTGCGCTGTACCTCGCCGCCGCCCGCACCGCGGTGGACGCCGGCGTCCGGCTGGCGCTGGGCACCCGGTACGTCGGCCGCGCGGACGGCGAGGCCCAGCTGCTCGGCCCCGACGGGCCGGTGCGGGTGCGGGCGCGGTTCACCGTCGGCGCCGACGGAGCGCGGTCCCGGGTCGCCCGCGACCTGGGGCTGGACCGCAACCGGCACCTGCTCGTCGGCGCGGAGGAGGTGTTCGCCGTGCCGCCGGGCGACGGGCCCCCGGCGTTCCACTGCGTGCTCGACCCGTCCCTGGCCCCGGGGTACCTGGCCTGGGTGGTGGACGACGGCGAGCACGCCCACGTGGGCGTCGCCGGGTACCCCGACCGGTTCCCCGACGGCATGCGGGCGGCGCTGACGAGGTTCCGGGCCGCGGCCCCCGGCCTGGAGCGGCTGGACCGGGCCGGTGAGGTGGAACGGCGCGGTGGCCCCATCCCGGTCGGCGGGCTGCTGCGCCGGATCGCCGGTCCGGACGGGCTGCTGGTCGGCGACGCCGCGGGGGCGGTCTCCCCGCTGACCGCCGGCGGGCTGGACCCGTGCCTGCGCCTGTCCGAGCACGCCGCCGACGTCCTCTCCGACGCGCTGGCCGCCGGGCGACCGGCGCCGCTGGCGCACTACGACGGCGCCGCGCTGCGGGCCTCCTTCCGCGGCCGGCTGCTGCTGCGCCAGGGGCTCGCCCAGGTGCGCACGCCGGCGATGGCGGCGGCCGCCTTCGCCCTGCTCCGGACGGCGCCGGGCCGGGCCGCGGCCCGTCGGGTGCTGTTCGGCGACCGGTCGTTCCCCACGCCCGGCTGACTGCCCGGCTGACCGCCCGCCGGGCTCGTCGTGCCGGCTCCTACCGTGTGCCGGTGCCCTCGACCGACCGGTCCACCGGATGACCGACGTCCTTGCGCTCGACCTGTTCCCCGAGGGCCTCACCCCGACCGTGCTGGTGCTGGTGCTGCTGGCCGCGTTGACCGCGGGCTTCATCGACGCCGTCGTCGGCGGGGGTGGTCTGGTGCAGCTGCCGGCGCTGCTGCTGGTGCCCGGGCTCACCCCGGTGCAGGCGCTGGCGACGAACAAGCTCGGCTCGATCCTGGGCACCACCACCAGCGCCGTCACCTTCTACCGGCGGGTGCGCCCGGACCTGCGCACGGCGCTGCCGATGGCCGGGGTGGCGCTGGTCGCCAGCTTCGTGGGCGCCTCGATCGCCGCGCTGCTGCCGGCCGAGGTCTTCAAGCCGGTGATCGTGGTGGCGCTGGTGGGCATCGGGGTGTTCACCGTGCTCCGCCCGGCGCTGGGTGAGGTCACCGCGCTGCGGCACCTGGGCCGGCGGCACCACGGCATCGCCGCGGGCGTGGGGGTGGTCATCGGGTTCTACGACGGGATCCTCGGGCCGGGCACCGGGTCGTTCCTGGTCTTCGCCCTGGTCTCGCTGCTGGGCTACGACTTCCTCGCCGCCAGCGCCAAGGCCAAGATCGTCAACGTCGCCACCAACCTGGGGGCGCTGCTTTTCTTCGTCCCGCACGGCTCGGTGTTCTGGGGTCTGGGCCTGCTGCTCGGCGCCGCCAACACGGTCGGGGCCTACCTGGGTGCCCGGACGGCGACCAGCCGGGGGAGCCGGTTCATCCGGGTGGTCTTCCTCGTGGTGGTCACCGTGCTCATCGCCCGGCTGGGCTGGGACGTCTGGACCGAGAACCGCTGACCGGCCCGGGTCAGGCCCGGCGGCGCAGCTCCCGGGCCAGCCAGCCGGCCAGGGTCAGCGGGACGACGAGGAAGGCGGTCATCACCGGCACGGTGCCGAACGCCGAGCCGAGCGAGGCCAGCAGCAGCGGGGTGCCGAAGCCGGCGTAGGCGAAGGCGTAGAAGGCGCTGTTCATCGCGCCGCGGGCGTGCGGCGGGGCGAGCCGGGCGGTGAGGGTGAGCCCGGCGGTCAGGCACAGCCCCCCGGCGGCACCGAGCAGGGTCGCGGCGGGCAGCAGCAGGAGCTCCGAGCCGGCCACGATCGCGACCACCCCGATCCCGTGACCGACCACGGCCAGCACCATGCCCAGCGGTGCCGCGCCCCGCTCGGCCCGCCGGCCCAGCCGCGCGGCGACCGCGCTCGCGCCGAGGGCGAGGCCGGCGAGCAGGCCGGCGTAGGCCACCCCGACCCCATCGGGGACGACGAGCAGCGGCAGCAGGGTCGCCGCCACCGTCGGGAAGGCGAACACCCCGATCGCGGTGGGGGCGAGCACCGCCCAGAACGGCCGGCGGGCCTCCGGCGGCAGACCGAGCGCCAGCACCTTCCCCGGCCGGCGGGTGAGCACCGTCTCGGGGACGGTGAGCAGCGCGGCCAGCCCGACCAGCAGGACGGCGACGTGCACCAGATAGGGCAGCGTGGTGGGCGCGGGGCCGTACTGGGCGAGCAGCCCGCTCATCGCCGGTGCGACCGCGAAGCCGAGCGAGGTCGAGACCGCGCCGCGGGTGGCCGCCGACTGCTGGCCGTCCGGGCCGGCCAGGTCCTGCAGCCAGGCGTTGGCCACGGAGAACACCACGCCGGAGACCGCGCCCTGCAGCAGCCGGCCCAGGTAGAGGAGCGGCAGGTGGTCGGCGGCGGGCAGGAACAGCAGCGAGACCAGCCCGGCCAGGACGGCGAAGGGCAGCACCACCGCCCGCCGGCCGAAGCGGTCGGACGCCGCGCCGGAGACGGTGAGCGCGGCGATCAGGCCGAGGGCGTAGCAGCCGAAGACGGCGGTGATGTCGGCGTCGGACAGGCCGAGGGTGCGCCGGTAGACCAGCAGCAGCGGGGTGGGCACGTTGGTGCCCAGGGCCACGGTGAACAGGCCCAGGGTCAGGGCGTCCAGCTGCCGGCGTGCGGGGCTCCGCTGGACCTCCGGCGCCGGCACCTGCGGGACGCTACCGGCCCGACCGCGACGGGCGTGCACTTGCGGCGGACATGTGAAGTGCGCTTCACTTGTCCCATCAGTGGAGGGGAGTACCCCACACCACCTCGTCGTCAGTACGGCCCTCCGGCCCGGCGTGGTGGGCTCCCGGGGCACCGGGCGCGGGGGAGACCTCCGGTCGTCTTCTGACCGGGAGGTGCCCCGTGAACGTCCCCCTCTGGATCTGGCTCGCCGTGCTGGCGGTCATCCTGGCCATGCTCGCCATGGACCTGTTCGCCCACCGCCGCGCGCACGTGATCGGCGTGCGGGAGGCCGCCGCCTGGTCGGCGGTGTGGGTCGCCCTGGGCGTCGGCTTCGGCGTGCTCGTCTGGTGGCGGGCCGGCGCCGACTTCGGTCAGCAGTACTTCGCCGGCTACCTGATCGAGAAGTCCCTCGCCGTGGACAACGTCTTCGTCTGGGCGATCGTGCTGACGTACTTCGCCGTCCCCCGGGAGCTGCAGCACCGGGTGCTCTTCCTCGGCGTCCTGGGTGCCCTGGTGTTCCGCGGCGTGTTCATCGCCGCCGGGTCGGTGCTCATCGCCAGCTTCAGCTGGGTGCTCTACCTCTTCGCCGCGTTCCTGCTGTTCACCGGGGTGAAGATGATCCGGCAGCGCGACGAGCACCTGGACCCGGAGCGGTCCCGGGCGCTGCGGGTCTTCCGCCGGTTCGTGCCGATGACCGACGCCTACCACGGGCAGCGGCTCGTCGTCCGGGTCGCCGGCCGGCTCGTCGCCACCCCGCTGCTGGCCGTGCTCGTGGTCATCGAGGTCACCGACGTGGTGTTCGCCGTCGACTCCATCCCGGCGATCTTCGCGGTGACCGACGAGCCGTTCCTGGTGTTCACCGCCAACGCCTTCGCCGTCCTGGGGCTGCGGGCGATGTACTTCCTGCTCGCCGACCTGGTGCACCGGTTCGTGTACCTGAAGACCGGGCTGGCGCTGGTGCTCGTCTGGGTCGGGGTCAAGATGATGCTGAAGGTCGACCTGTTCTACGTGCCGACGACGGTCTCGCTGGCCGTCATCGCCACCATCATCGGGGTGTCGGTCGCGGCCAGCCTGCGGGCCACCCGCGGCCAGGGCCGGGTGCCGGTGGCCACCGGCGCCGCCGCGCCGTTCCGGGTCGCGTCGGCCGAGGAGACGGCGGCCCTGGAGCCGACCTGGCGGCGGCCGGCCGCCGGAACGAGGGAGGGCGGAGCGGGGTGAGCGCCGAGCGGCCGTGGACGTTCCTGACCAACCACGGGCACGTCCTGCTGGCCGTCGCCGGGGCGCCGGACGCCCGGGTCACCGAGATCGCCGCGCAGGTGGGCATCTCGCCCCGGGCCACCCTGACGATCCTCGGCGACCTCGCCGACGCCGGGTACGTCCGGCGCACGCGGGTCGGGCGGCGCACCCACTACGCCGTGCAGCCGCACCAGCCGTTCCGGCACCCCGCCGCCGCGGCGCACGAGGTCGACGAGCTGCTGGCGATCTTCCAGCGGCCGGCCGACGGCTGACGCCGGCCGCACCGGCGGTGACCGGCCGGCCGCCGGGGGTGGGCACCCGCCCCCGGCGGCCGGATCCGGCCGCGTAACTCCCTTGACCTCAGGTGCACCTGAGGGGCCAGCATCGCCGCTGGACGCCCGGACGGACGGGGTCCCCGGGTTCGTACCGGCACACCGATGACTTCCCGGTCGCCGTCCGGTCCTCCCTGACGGAGCCGCCCGTGCAGCGCACCAGTGAGGAAGCCGATGACCATGCAGACCACCCTCGCCATCGAGGCGAGCGGGCTGGGCAAGTCCTTCGGGGAGACCCGCGCCGTCGCCGGCGTCGACCTCGCCGTCCCGGCCGGCACCGTCTACGGGGTGCTGGGCCCCAACGGCGCGGGCAAGACCACCACCATCCGGATGCTGGCCACGCTGATCCCGCCGGACCAGGGCAGTGCCCGGGTGCTGGGGCACGACATCGTGTCCGACGCCGACGCCGTCCGGGGGCTGGTCAGCCTGACCGGCCAGCTCGCCTCGGTCGACGAGGAGCTCACCGGCCGGGAGAACCTGGTGCTGATCGGGCGGCTGCTCGGGTACTCCCGCGCTGCCGCCCGGGCCCGCGCGGACGAGCTGCTGGAGGCCTTCGACATCGCCGAGGCCGCCGGCCGGCTGGTCAAGCACTTCTCCGGCGGCATGCGCCGGCGGCTGGACATCGCGGCCAGCATCGTCGTCACCCCGCAGCTGGTCTTCCTCGACGAGCCGACCACCGGGCTCGACCCGCGTTCCCGCAACCAGGTCTGGGAGATCGTCCGGGCGCTGGTGGCCGAGGGGACGACGATCCTGCTCTGCACCCAGTACCTGGAGGAGGCCGACCAGCTCGCCGACGGCATCGCCATCATCGACCGGGGCCGGGTCATCGCCGAGGGCACCCCCGGCGACCTCAAGGCCTCGGTCGGCACCGGCTCGCTGCACGTGCGGCTGCGCGACCCCGGGCAGCGCGGCGCGGCGGCCGAGCTGCTGGAGCGGATGGTCGGCCAGGTCGCGCTGGCACCGGAGCCCTCGGCGCTGTCCGCCACCGGGGCGGACGCCGGGCAGGCCGCGGTCGCCGTCGCCGAGCTCACCCGGGCCGGCATCCCGCTGGCCCACTTCACGCTGACCCAGCCCAGCCTCGACGAGGTCTTCCTGTCGCTCACCGGCCACCCCACCGAGGAGACGGCAGCCGCCGACGACACCCTGCGGGAGCAGCTGTCATGACCACCACGACCAGGGAGCCCACCGGCGCGGACACCGCCGCCGTCCGCCGGGCCATCTCCGCCAGCCCCCGGCCGCCGCGGCCGGGGCCGTTGTCGGCGGCGCTGACCTTCGGCTGGCGGGGCATGCTCAAGGTCAAGCACGTCCCCGAGCAGCTGCTGGACGTCACGGTCACCCCGGTGATGTTCCTGCTGATGTTCACCTACCTGTTCGGCGGCGCGATCGCCGGCTCCACCAGCGCCTACCTGGACTACACGCTGCCCGGGCTGCTGGTCATGTCGGTGCTGTTCACCACCGTGTACTCCGGCATCTCGCTGAACACCGACCTGACCAAGGGCGTGGTCGACCGCTTCCGCTCGCTGCCGATCTGGCGGCCGGCGCCGCTGGTGGGCGCGCTGCTGGGCGACAGCGTCCGCTACGTGGTGGCCGGCACCGTGATCGTCGTGGTCGGCGTCGCGCTGGGCTTCCGGCCCGAGGGCGGCGTCCTCGGTGCGGTCGCCGCGCTCGCGCTGGTCGTCGTCTTCTCGTTCGGGCTGTCCTGGGTGTTCTCGGTGCTCGGGCTGCTGATGCGCTCGCCGAACGCGGTGATGAACGCCGGCTTCATGGCGATCTTCCCGCTGACCTTCCTGTCCAACGTCTTCGTCGACCCGGCCACCCTGCCGGGCCCGCTGCAGGCGTTCGTCGACGTCAACCCGATCTCGGTGCTGGCCACCGCGTCGCGGTCGCTGATGGCCGGTTCGCCCGACGGCACGGCGATCGTCGTCTCGCTCGCGGTGGCCGCCGGGCTGGCCGCGGTGTTCGTGCCGGTGACCACCCGGCTGTACCGCAGCCGCTGAGGACCTGGCCACCGACCAGCTGCGGGTGCTGGACGGCCTCGGCCTGGCCGCCGCGCACCTGGTCGGGGGTGTCGCTGGGCGGGGGAGTGGCGCAGTGGCTGGCGGTCACCGCCCCGGACCGGGTGCGGACGCTCACGCTCGCCTCGACCAGCCCGGCCGGCCCGTACGACGGCCCGCCGCTGCCCGGGCCCGAGCCGCGGCTGTCGGCCGGCGGCCCGGTGCCCGGGCCGGACTGGCAGGACCGGACGGCGGTGCTGGCGTACCGGGTGGCGGTCGAGCGCCCCTGTGCCGGGCTCCTGGGCTTCGACGAGCCGCGGGTGCGGCGGCTCGCCGCCCTGGAGGTCGACCGGACCACCGACATGGCGGCGTCCCTGACCAACCTCGTCCTGCTCGGCGACGGCTGGCCGCCCGGCGCGCGGCCGGCCGACGTGCGCGCGCCGACCCTGGTGCTGCACGGCACGACCGACCCGCTCTTCCCGCTGGAGCACGGGCGGGCCCTCGCCCGGGCCCTCGCCCGGGCCGTCCCCGGCGCCCGCCTGGTCGAGCTGGCCGGGGTCGGCCACGAGCAGCCTCGCCCCAGCGGTGGGACGTCGTGCTGCCCGCCCTGCTGGAGCACACGGCCCAGCGGTGTGCCCTGCTGGAGCACACCGCCCAGCGCTCAGCGTGGCCGAACCGGTCAGGCCCGACGGGTGGCGCGGACGACGACGTCGTCCAGGGTGACCACCCGGCCGCCCGGGCCGTCGAGCGTGCGGTGCGCCTCCTCGGCGGTGACGACGTCCCACGCCGTGTCGTCCAGACGCGCGCTGACGGCCGCGGCGGTGACCGAGGCCTGGGCGGGCGGCGCGTGCCCGGCGTGGTCCTGCCCGTGACCGTGCAGGTGCCCGACGACCAGCAGGGTGCCGCCCGGGGCCACCCACCTGGCGATCCGGTCGTAGAACTCCAGCTGCGGCATCGCCGGGTGGGCGTAGGCGGTGATCACCAGGTCGAACTCGGTGTCCGGCGCCCAGGTGGTCAGGTCGGCCGCCACCCACCGCACGCGCTCGCCGACCCCGCTCGCCGCGGCGCGGTCGGCGGCCCGGGCCAGCGCCTCGCTCGAGATGTCGGCTGCGGTGACCTGCCACCCGTGCGCGGCGAGCCAGATCGCCTCGCCGCCGGCACCACACCCGGCGTCCAGGGCGGTGCCGGGCGGGAGCCCGTCGACCTCGCGGGCCAGGTGGGGGTTCGGTGGGTTGCTGCCCATGGACGCGGGGCGGTCCTGCTGCCAGTGGGCCTCCCAGTACGGCCGGTCGAACTGCTGGTCGGGCCGGGGGTGGGGGTCGGGCGTCACCGGTCGGACCTCCGGGAGTGGTGCTGCTCGGTCATGCCACGTCCTCTCCGTCGTCGTGGCCCGACCCTGCCCCCGCCGCCGGCCGTGGCGCACACTCCTTGCCACGACAGCAAAGGACGTGCGCCGTCCGGTCGGCACGAGGGCTGCGATCGGATCCGCGCCGCCGGACGGGGGCGCCCCGGGCGTCAGGCCGCGGGCCGCACGGCGGGCGCCGCATCGGTGAGGAAGGCTGCCAGGGTGCGGGCCGGCCGCCCGGTCACCTGCTCGACCGTGCCGGTGACAGGAGTGAAGCTGCCGCGCTGCACCCGCTGGTAGGTGAGGGTGAGGATCTCGCGGTCGAAGCCCGCCGTGCCGGCCACGGCCTCCTCGACGGTCACCTCCCGGTGCACCACCGGGCGGCCGACGGCCCCGGAGAGCAGCTCCGCGGTGCGCGGCAGCGTCAGCGCCTCCGGGCCGGTCAGCTCGTACCGCCGGCCGGCGTGCCCCGGCTCCAGGAGTGCGCGCTCGGCCACAGCGGCGATGTCCCGCGCGTCGATCCAGGCGATCTGCGCGCCCCCGTCGGGGAAGGGCAGGTCCCCGCCGCCAGTGAGCAGGTCCAGGTAGAAGCGCGGGTCGGTGAACACCTGCATGAACCAGCTGGGGCGCAGCACCGTCCAGCTGTGGCCGCTGCTCTGCACCACCTGCTCGGTCCGTACGGCCCAGCCCTCGGGGCCGACGTCGTCCGCGCTCTGCTCGGACAGCAGGACGACGTGCGCCTGCTCCGGCACCCGCTCGAGCAGGGCACCGATCAGCTCGGGTGCGTCGGCACGGTCGGGCCGGACGACGTAGACGGCGTCGATGCCCTCGACCGCGGCGGGCCATCCGGCCGGGTCGTCCCAGGAGAAGGCGGTCGGGCGCACGCCCGGGGTGGTGACGGTGGCCGGGTCGCTGCTGCCGCCGAGCACCTCCACGTCCGGCCGGGCGGTGAGCAGCTGCGCCAGCGGGGCGCCGGTCTTGCCGCGGACGCCGGTCACCAGGACGCGGACGGGGCTCTGAGCTGGCATGGCGATCTCCTCCGATTGGTTGAGTCACTGAAGTACTTCGCCCATGCAAGCACGGATCCATGAGCCACTCAAGTAATCTGGGTGCGTGACCGAGCCGTCGAGCCCACTCGACCAGCAGCTGTGGGACTTCGTGTACGGCTACGACGCGGCCTACGACCGGGCGGCGCAGCAGGCCGGGCTCAGTGCGGCCCAGGCCTGCCTGCTCGACCAGCTCACCGGGGGCAGCAGCACGATGGGCGAGCTCGCCACCGCGCTGCTGTGTGACGCCTCCAACGTCACCCAGCTCGTCGCCAGGCTGGAGTCGCGCGGCCTGGTGACCCGCGAGCCCGACCCGGCCGACCGGCGGGTCAAGCGGGTCTCGATCACCCCGGCGGGGCGCCGGGAGCACCGGGCGGTCCACCGGGCGTTCGCCTTCCCGGCCGAGAGCGTCGACCGGCTGACGGCGGGGGAGCAGCAGCTGCTGTCCCGGCTGCTGGCGAAGATGCGGCGACCCGGCGGCTCCTGACCGACGGCGGGTCGCCTACCGCGGGGCGCGCGGGGGAGAGGTGGGCAGCCGGACGACGACCGTGAGCCCGCCACCGGGGCGCGGGGTGACGGCCAGCGAGCCGCCGTGCACGGCCACGATGCTCGCCACGATCGCCAGGCCCAGCCCGACCCCCGCGTCGTCGGTGCGGATCCGCGTGGTGGCCCGCTGGAACGGCTCGGTGAGCGTCGCGACCAGCTCCGGCGCGACCTGCTCCCCGGTGTTCTCGACCGTGAGCGTGGCGTGCCGGGCGCCGCCGGTGGTGGTGACCCACACGGCGCCGCCGGCCGGGAGGTTGTGCACCACGGCGTTGTGCAGCAGGTTCGTCGTCAGCTGCAGCAGCAGCGCCGGGGAGCCGATGGCGGGGCTGACGTCGCCGGCGGTCTCGATCGTCACGCCGCGGGCCTCGGCGAGCGGGAGCAGCGTCTCGGCGGCCTCCTCGGCCAGCAGCGACAGGTCGACCTCCTCGCTGGGCAGGGCGCCGTGCTCGGCCCGGCTGAGCAGCAGCAGCGCCTCGGTGAGCGCGATCGCCCGGGCATTGACCGCGTGCAGGCGTTCGAGCAGCTCGCCGGTGTCGGCCGTGGGATCGGTGCGGGCGACGTCCAGCAGGGCCTGCGTGATGGCCAGTGGCGTGCGCAGCTCGTGCGAGGCGTTGGCCGCGAACCTGCGCTGCTCGGCGACGTGCCCCTCGATCCGGGCGAGCATCGCGTCGAAGCCGTCGGCCAGCTCCCGGAACTCGTCGTTGCGCCCCGGCAGCCGGACCCGGTGGGACAGCGAGCCACCGGCGGCCAGCCGGGTGGCCTGGCTGATCCGGGTCAGCGGTGCGAGCATCCGGCCGGCGAGCAGCCAGCCACCCAGCAGGCCCACGACGAGCAGGACGGCGAGCATCGCGGCCGCCTTCGGCGCGAAGGCGCGCTGCAGGTCGCCACGGTTGGGGATGAACGTCGACGGCTGCATCCCGCCGGACCCAGGTATCGCGGCCTGGCCGTACCGGACGTCCTCGGGCACGTAGCGCAGCAGGAACACCCACACCACCGCCAGCAGCAGGACGCCGGCGAGCATCAGGAAGCCGGCGTAGCTGAGGGTGAGCCGGGTGCGGACGCTCATCCCGGGCGGGCGCGGCACCGCCTCAACCACGCTCGGGGCTGGTGTCGATGCGGTAGCCGACGCCGGGCACGGTCGCGATGACCCACGGTTCACCGAGCCGCTTGCGCAGCGCGGAGACGGTGATCCGCACGGCGTTGGTGAACGGGTCGGCGTTCTCGTCCCAGGCGCGGGCCAGCAGGTCCTCGGCGCTGACCACGCCGCCGTCGGCGGCCACGAGCACCTCCAGCACGGCGAACTGCTTGCGGGTCAGCGCGACGTACCGGCCGTCCCGGAACACCTCGCGGCGGAACGGGTCGAGCCGGAGCCCGGCGAGCTCCCGCACCGGCGGCCGGCTGTGCGCCCGCCGGCGGTCCAGTGCCCGCAGCCGCAGCACCAGCTCGCGCAGCTCGAAGGGCTTGGTCAGGTAGTCGTCGGCGCCCAGCTCGAAGCCCGAGGCCTTGTCGTCGAGCCGGTCGGCGGCGGTGAGCATCAGGATCGGCGTGCCGCTGCCGGAGGCGACGATGCGCGCGGCGATCTCGTCACCGGAGGGCCCGGGGACGTCCCGGTCCAGCACGGCGATGTCGTAGGTGTTCAGGTCCAGCAGCTCCAGCGCGGTGTCGCCGTCCCCGGCGACGTCGGCGGCGATGGCGGCCAGCCGCAGCCCGTCGCGGATCGCCTCGGCCAGGTAGGGCTCGTCCTCGACGATCAGCACACGCACGCGCCGATGCTAGGAGCGGGCACGTATCGCCGGGGTATCGGAAAGCGCTGACGCACCGGGAACACCGCGCTGCCTTGACTCCGGGCATGACCAGGAACGCACCACGACGGACGACGACCCATCGAGGCGGACGGATCCGCACCGCGGCGCTGCTCGTGGCGGTCGCCGGCACGGTCGTCACGACGACCCACCTGTGGCCGTCAGGCGGGCCCGTGCGCCCGGCACCCCCGGCCGCGGGATCGGCGGCCACCCAGCCCGCCGTGGTCGACGCCCTTCCCCGCGTGCTCGACGGGGCGGGGAGCGGGTCGATCGGCCCGGCGGACGGCGTCCTGCCCGCGGGGGCGACGGTGCACGACGACGACCTCCCGGGGGTGGCCGGGCTCGACCCCGCGTTGCTCGACGCGCTGCGCCGGGCGACGGCCGACGCCGCGGCGGACGGCGTCCGGCTCGAGGTCAACAGCGGCTGGCGCTCCCCGGCGTACCAGGAGCAGCTGCTGCGCGAGGCGGTCGCCGAGCACGGGTCGGCGGCGGAGGCGGCCCGCTGGGTGGCCACCGCGGAGACGTCGGCGCACGTGTCGGGGGACGCGGTGGACGTCGGCCCGCCCGCCGCGGCGCAGTGGCTGGCCGAGCACGGCGCCCGGTACGGGCTGTGCCCGGTCTACCGCAACGAGCCGTGGCACGTCGAGCTGCGGCCCGACGCGGTCGACGGCGGCTGCCCGCCGGTGTACGCCGACCCCACCCAGGACCCGCGGATGCACGGGCGACCGGGTCCGAGCCGCAACCGCCGGCCGGTCGGCCGACGCGCGCGGGCGGGCGGCCGACCCGACCTGCCCGTCCGCGCCGGACGCGTCAGTGCTCCGCGGGCGAGGGGAGCATCCCGAGGCCGGCCATGAGCGCTCCGTAGACCAGCGCCGGACCGGTGTGCGGCAGCCGCTTGCCGGCGGCGGCCCGGGCCTCGCCCCGGCGGTGCGCCCGGCGTTCGGCAGCCACCGTCCCGGCGACCGAGGCAGCCAGCGCGACGGTCACCACCCCGCCCGCGACGGCCTTGCGGCGCAGGGGCAGCGCCCGGAGGGTCTCCGAGAGCGACGGGCCCGGCTCGCCGGCGGGCTCGGCGCCGGTGACGGGGTCGGTGCCGGTGCCGGTGACGGGGCCCGTGCTGAGGGAGGGCGCTGTGCCGGTGGCGGGCTCGAGGTCCTGCAGCTGGCGGACCGCCATGGCCGCCGACACGGTCAGCAGCCCGGCCTTCGCCCAGGCGCGAGCGGTGCGGGACGGGACGAGGTCGGGGCTGGCGTACCAGAGGGCGGTCAGCACGCCGGAGGTCAGGCTCATGGCGACTCGGGAGGATGCCGGCTGGCTGCTCATGAGGTCATCCTGGCCGTTCCGCACGGCTGACGGGAAGCGTGTCCCGGTGCCCTGGGCTCCCTAGCGGACGAGGCCGTCCCGGAGCCCCGAGGCGCGGCGGACCGGTACCGGTCCGACACAGCCGCCCATCGGACGCGGCAGGGGCACGCAGGCCGGAATCACTACGCAGTGTCACGACATCCCGACCGGCCGTAGGTTCAATCCGCAACCACCTCCCTGGGGTGGACGGCACGACGAGGACGACCGGGAGTGGGTGCGCCGGGTAGCCGCCGATCGGCTGAAAGGACTGGCCAGGCGCGGGAGGCGTCCGTCCGAGGGTCCGTCGAGGAGGGGTCGCGGGCACCCCGGGACACCCCTGCTCCGCCCGCTCCGGGACCGGCGGGACGCCGTCCAGGGGGTTGCCGCGATCGGTCGCCGTCTGCCTACCGTGCGTTGGTCCACCGACTGCGGAGGACCCGGCTGGCGGCCCGCCGAACCTGCCCACCGCCACCGGAACAGACGACCCGACGGGCAGGCGCGGGGGACCCACGCGCAGCACCGGGCCCTCGGGCCCTGGGGTGAAGCCGCATCTGCGGCCGGGCAGCTCTCGCCCGAACCCGACAGCTAACTCCGCAGGCGGTGAGAGGCGCACCACCCATGACACAGCGACACCAGGGGCGGCACCGCCGTCCCACCCGGCGCCCGAGCGTGGCGTCCGTGGCCCGTCCCGCCCTGACGATCGTGGCGGCAGCGGCCGTTCCCCTCGCCGTGGTCGCCCCGGCGCACGCCGCGGAGCACACCGTGACTCCCGGCGACACCCTGAGCAGGCTCGCCGCAGCCCACGGCACCACGTGGCAGAGCATCTACGCGGAGAACGCCGGCACCGTCGGCGCCGACCCGAACCGCCTGCGCGTCGGCCAGGTGCTCACCATCGGCGGCGCCGCACCTGCGGCGCCGGCCGGGGCATCGTCGAGTGCGTCGGCCGTGTACGTCGTCCGGGCGGGTGACACGCTCGGCAGGATCGCGGCCGCCCACGGCACCACCTGGCAGCAGCTGCACGCGCTCAACCGCACGGTCATCGGCGGGGACCCGAACGTGCTGCGCGTCGGTCAGCGACTGACGCTCAGCGGCGGCGGGGGGCCTGCGGCCGCTCCTCGGCTGGCCGAGCAGCCGGCCAGCCGGAGCGCGGAGCGTGCCGCGCCCGCGGCCAGCCCGGGCGCCTACGACGCGTGGGCTCCGCACGTCCGCCCCGCCGTCCAGGAGGTCGCCGAGCGGTTCGCGGTCGGCACGGTCCTGACCCGGCCGGGCCACAGCCCGACCCAGGACCGAGCGGCCGACTTCATGGTCTACACCGACCAGGCCAAGGGCGACGCCGTCACCCAGTACGTCATCGACAACGCGGCCCGGTTCCGCGTCGAGTACGTGATCTGGCAGCAGCGGATCTGGCTGGCCGGATCGGGCACGTGGCGGGCCATGGAGGACCGGGGTTCGCCGACGGCCAACCACATGGACCACCCCCACGTGGCCTTCCTGCCCGGGTGACGGTGATCGGCCGCTGAGGCCGAACGTCGACGGGCGTCCCTCCCCGGCCGCCAGCCGGGAGAGGGACGCCCGTCCCGGGCGTTGCGCGCCGCTGGTGGGCACCCGCTGGGGCGGCGCCTCCACCCAGGAGATCTGGGAGAGGGGCCGGGTGCCCGGGTGGGGTCACCTGCGGCGGCGGGCCAGGGCGAGCACCAGCGCAGCCGCGACGGCGAGAGCGGCCAGCACCCGTCGGCCGCGGTCGGCGGCGATGACCACGACCGCAGCCCGCGGCTGCACCCGCCGGGTGCCGAGCAACAGTCCACCGGCCGGTGAGTCGACGCCGGCACCGGCAGCGGCCACCTGCCGGGACGGTGACTGCAGGTGCGCGGTGATGCCAGCCGCGGCCAGGGCGTCGGCCAGCACGCCCACGTCACGCCGGCCCGGTGCCGTACCCGTCCGCGCGGTCGCCGCCTCCCGGAGCCGGGCCACGAAGGCCCCGACGTCCTCGGCGACGATCCGCACGTCCGCGCCGTCGGCGTGCACCTGCACGCCCGACCCGTCCACGTCCAGCGACAGCTCGCCGGACAGGTGCAGCGGGTCGTGCGGCCCGGTCATCCCCGGCTGGCGTTCTCGGACGTCGTGATCCGCAGGATGCCGTTGAGCCGCCAGACGGCGCGCGGCGCCTCGGCGCCGGTTTCCCGGGGCACCTCCACGACCATGTCGACGAACTCGTAGTTGATGGCGGCGCCCTTGCCGGTGAGGTAGGACCACATCTCCTTGCCGAGGTCGGCGAAGCTCGTGGTCTCGTGGGACGTGATGTCGCGGGAGCCGGTGGCGGCGTCGGAGCTGGTCATGCTCATCGGTGCGCTCTCCTCGAGCGTCGGGTGTCCGCCGGCGCTGCTGCCGACGTCGGTTGCGCCCTTCCCGGTGCTGCGAGACACGAACCGGCGTCGCCGTCGGCGGTGTGCGCACCTCGGTAGTGCGGGATCGACAGGTGCCGGCGGGGGCCCTCCGCACTTCCCAGGTGCGCACAGCGTGTGAGCGGAGATCTCAGCGAGCCTGTCCATCGCCGAGCAGACGTCCCAGGGCCGCGTCAGCGGGGTGCTGCAGAAGCTGCGCCTGCGCGACCGCGTGCAGGCGGTGGTCTACGGCTACGAGCACGGGCTGGTCCGGCCGGGTGGCCGCGGGCGCTGAACGCCTCGGTCCGGGTCGTGTCCGCGACCGGGTTCGTCCCGCCTGTACTTCTCCCAGCGGGAGAGGGCCGTCCTTGACCCTCCCGCACCGGGAGGCCGCACGGTGGCCGCATGACCGAACGGACCAGCATCCAGCCCGATCAGCTCCCGGCCACGATCCGCGGCTACCTCGCCGCGCACGAGGCCCTGGACACGGAGACCGCGCTGCGGGCCTTCACGCCCACCGCCGTGGTCGTCGACGACGGCACGACCTACCGCGGCACCGACGAGGTCCGCGCGTTCCTGGCCAAGGCCGGCGCCGAGTACACCTACACCAGCACGCTCATCGGTGCCCAGCGCACCGGCGATGCGCACTGGGTCGCCACCGAGCACCTGGAGGGCGACTTCCCCGGCGGCGTCGTGGACCTGCACTACCGCTTCGTGCTGGACGGCGACTCGATCGCCGAGCTCGTCATCGCGCCGTGACGTCCGCGCCCGGCACGCGCTGCCCTCGGTGGCGGTGCGTGCTGGGCCGCCGAGCGCCGGCTGCGGGTGCTGAGCACGACCGGTGTCGGGGTCCGAGACGACCTTCCTGTCCGCCGGCCTCCACCAGCTGGTCGGTGGAGTCGTCGGGACCTCGCGGTCTGCGAGCCGGGGTGGTCGACTCGAGTCATTGCTCCCGCGCCTGGTCTCCACTACGTTGCGGCGGGATCGAGGGCCTCGCGGATGCTCGGGCAGGATCCGGACGGTGGTGGGCGCTGATGGGCGCGGACGTGACGGCGGCCGGCCTGGTGGGCCGGGATCCGGAGATCGAGGCGCTCGCCCGGCTGCTCCGCGACGTGCAGCACCGCGGCGCCGCCGTCCTCGTCCGCGGCGAGGCCGGCATCGGCAAGTCGGCACTCCTGCGCCACGTGTGCGAAGCCGCCGCCGAGCGCGGGCTGCGCGTGCTGAGCACGACCGGTGTCGAGTCCGAGACGACCCTCCCGTTCGCCGGCCTGCACCAGCTCATCCGGCCGCTGCTCGGTCGCCTGCCCGCCCTGCCCACCCCGCAGCGGCGCGCGCTGAAGGCGGCGTTCGGCATGACCGACGACGCAGCTCCGCAGCTCTTCCTGATCGGCCTAGCGGCCCTGACCCTGATCAGCGACAGCGCCGCGGACCAACCCCTCGTGCTGGTGATCGACGACGCGCACTGGCTGGACCGGCCCAGCGCCGACGTCCTCGGCTTCGTCACCCGGCGGCTGGAGGCCGAGGCGGTGGTGATGGTGGCGGCCCAGCGCGACGGCTTCCCGCCCGTCCTCGCCGGTCCGGCGCTGGACGAGCAGCACCTGGAGCGCCTGGACCGTCGCGCCGCCGAGGAGGTGCTGGCGCGCCGGGCGCCGGACCTCGATCCGTCCCACCGCCGGCGCCTGCTGGCCGCGGCCGCTGGGAACCCGCTCGCGCTGGCGGAGCTGCCCCTGGAGGGCGCGTGGGGCGACTGCGCGGCCCTGACGCTGACCGCGCGACTGGAGGAGGCGTTCGCGGCCCGGCTCCCCGGGCTGCCCGACGTGACCCGGGACCTGCTGCTCGTCGCGGCGCTGGAGGACGAGGGCGACCTGGGGGAGGCCCTGGCCGCCGCGTCCGCACTCCGCGGTGCCGAGGTCACCGCGGAGGCCCTGACCTCGGCCGTCGAGGTGGGGCTGTGCGCCGCCGACGGCGGCGCACTGACCTTCCGTCACCCGCTGGTCCGCCATGCGATCCGCCAGCGGGCCACCCTGGCCGAGCGGCAGCGCGCACACGTCGCACTGGCCGGGACGCTGCGCGGCACCGACCGGCAGGTCTGGCACCGGGCGGCGGCCGCTGACGCCCCGGACGACGCGGTCGCCGCCGAACTGGAGGATGCCGCCGCTCGGGCCCAGCGCCGAGGTGGCGTGGCAGCGGCGCAGGCGGCGCTGGAGCGCGCCGCCCGACTGACGGCGGACCCGGCGGAGCGGGCGCGACGCTTCCTGGGTGCCGCCGAGCTCGCCTTCGAGTGGGGGCGACCGGACGTCGTCGACCGCCTCCTGCAGGAGACCGCGACCCTCGACGTACCGGCGCGGGAGCGCACCCGGATGACGGTGATCCGGGAGGGGTTCGAGGAGGGTGTCCGCGACGTCCGTGCGGGCACCCGGACGCTGACCGAGGTGGCCGCCGCGGCCGCGGCCGACGGCCGGGCCGATCAGGCGCTGAGGTTCCTCCAGGCCGCGTCGCTGCGGTGCTGGTGGGCCGAGCCCGGCGTCGAGGTGCGTGCCCGCCTGCTGGAGGTCGTCGAGCAGACCCTCCACCTGGACGACGCGTTCGCGGTCGAGGTGCTCTCCTACGTGGCGCCCTTCGACCGCGGGGCGGTGCTCCACGGGCGGTTGCGCGCCATGTCCGCCGGTGCGCTCGACCCGGCACGGGCCCAGGCGGCCGGCTTCGCGGCGAGCGTCGTGGGCGACTTCCCGCTGGCCGTGGAGTTCCTCACGTCGTCGCTGGCCGGCCTCCGGGCCGACGGCCGGCTCGGGCTCCTGGGCCGGACGTCGGCCGTACAGGCATGGAGTGCGCTCACCGTCGGGCGGTTCGACCTGGCCGCCACCGCCGCCGACGAGGCTGCCCGGCTCGCCGCCGACTCCGCCCAGCCGCTGATGGGAGCCCTCGCCCTGGTGGTCCAGTCGGTGGTCTCCGCGGTGCGCGGCGGTGAGGACACCGAGGAGCGTCTCGCCGAGGCTGCCCGGCTGGGCCTGCAGGTCGACTCGAACGCGGTGCTGGCGCTGGTGCAGTTCGCACGGGGCACCCTCGCGGTCAACCGCGGGCTGCACCAGGCGGCCTGGGACCACCTCGCCCGGCTCTCCGACCCCGCCGACCCTGCCCACCACCCGGCCGTGCGCAGCTTCACCGTCGGCGACCTGGTGGAGGCCGCCGTCCACAGCGGGCACCAGGCCGAGGTCGAGCCGATCGTGGCGGACCTCGAGGCGATCGCGGCGCGGACGCCGTCCCCGGTGCTGCACATCGGCCTGCGGTACGGCCGCGCGCTGCTGGCCGGCGAGGACGACGCCGAGGAGCTGTTCGCGGCCGCCCTGGCGGCCGACCTGGGCGCCTGGCCCTTCGCCCGTGCCCGGCTGCAGCTGGCCCACGGCGCCTGGCTGCGGCGGTGCCGGCGGGCGGCGGAGTCCCGTGCCCCGCTGCGGGCCGCGCGGGACACCTTCGACGCCCTGGGCGCCGCTGCATGGGGCGACCGGGCGCGGCAGGAACTGCGCGCCTCGGGGGAGCAGAGCAGGCCGCGCACCCCGGAGGCACGCGAGCAGCTGAGCCCGCAGGAGCTGCTGATCGCGCAGCTGGCGGCGCAGGGCCTGACCAACCGGGAGATCGGCGCGCGGCTGTACCTGTCGCACCGGACGGTCGGCACGCACCTGCACCGGATCTTCCCGAAGTTGAGGATCACCTCCCGGGTGGCGTTGCGGTCCGCGATCGGGCCCGACGCGGCCCGGTCCACCGTCGCACCGACGGTCATCTGACGTACGCGAAGGGAGGTCGCCGCTTCCTACGGTCGCTCCACCAGTGCAGACGCCGACCATCCGGTCGGCCCGGTCGCTGCAGACCCGAGAGGAACGACGATGACCACAGACACCGACCCGAACGCCCAGGCCGAGCCGACCGTCGTGCTCGTGCACGGCGCGTTCGCCGAGTCCGCGAGCTGGAACGGGGTGATCGAGCAGCTGCGCAGCGAGGGCCACCCGGTCATCGCCGCGGCCAACCCGCTCCGGGGCCTGCGCTCCGACGCCGAGCAGCTGCGCAGCGTGCTGGACCAGGTGCGCGGCCCGATCGTGCTGGCCGGCCACTCCTACGGCGGCTCGGTGATGAGCGTGGCGGCCGACGGGCACCCCGGCGTCCGGGCGCTCGTCTACGTCGGCAGCTTCCTGCTGGCGGAGGGGGAGAGCACCGGCGAGCTGGCCGGGAGGTTCCCCGGCAACGAGCTGGGCTCCGCGCTGGACCCGGTTCCCGTTCCCGACGGGAACGGCGGCACGGCGACCGACCTGTACATCCAGCCGGACAGGTTCCGGCAGGTGTTCGCGGCCGACGTCCCCCCGGAGGTCGTCGAGCTGATGGTCGCCACGCAGCGGCCCATCACCAGCGAGGCGCTGGAGGAGAAGGCGACGTCAGCGGCCTGGCGGACGATCCCGTCCTGGACCCTGGTCACCCGGCAGGACCTCGCCGTCCCGGCCGAGGCCCAGGTCTTCATGGCCCAGCGTGCGCAGTCCACCGTCGTCGAGGTCGACGCCTCCCACGCCGTCGCCGTGTCCCGGCCCGGCGCGGTCGCCGACCTGATCGTCCAGGCCGCCCGCGCCACCGCCGGCTGAGCCGCCCGCGGTGGACCGACCCTCATCCGGCGGGTTGGTCCGCCTCGGCGGAAGCGACGGCTGCCTCGCGGCTGGTGAACGGCCCTGCGGTGCGGCCGTCCGCGCGGCAGGTCCACCGGTAGCCCTCCGGGGTCAGCTGGACGAGGTACCCGTCCGGGTCGGCGGGGCCGTGGCCCGGGCGCTCCTGCGGCTCGGTCATGTGAACCCCACGTTCGTGAATCGGACCCCGGCCGACGCGCTGCCGAGGTGGACGACGGGCACGGGTCGGCAGCCGGCGTCGGCCACCGTCAGCAGCTCGGCGCAGGTGCCCGTGTGCGTGAAGCTGAGCTCCCGGCCGCTGACGGTGATCCGCAACCCCACCCAGCTGCCCGGCGATGGCGCCGTTCCCCCCGCCGAGGACGCCAGCGTGGTGGCGGCACCATCGGCGACCCGACCGACGTCCAGGTCGCCGTCTGCCCGCAGGGAGAAGCGGTAGCCGTTGGCGCCGGGTGACGACCCCGACGACGGCCGGTACGGGTGGTCGTCGGTGCTCAGGAAGACGAACGCACCGCTGCTGTTGCTGTCCGCGCAGGTCTGGTCGATCCGCACGCCCAGCTGCAACGTGAACACCTCCGGGTCCGGCGGTGCGAGGAAGCCCATCAGCGTGGAGTGGACGGTGTCGGAGACGTCGAAGCCCCAGGAGGCGTCGTCCGGGAAGAACCGGCCGCGGGAGGTGTCCGGCAGCATCCCCGGCAGCCAGGTCCGGCCGGCGAACAGGTCCGAGGCGCGGCGGCACGCGTCCCCGGCGAGATGGCGGGGGTCGTCGGAGAAGATCGCGTCCACGCCGGCGGCGACGACGGCGTCCCGCTGGTGCCGGCGGTTCACCGTGTAACAGGCCACCTCGATCCCCGCCGCATGCGCCGCCGCGCAGAGGCGCGGGGTCACCCGGCTCGCCGGCGGGCCGATCCAGCCGATGCCCTCGGCGGCGGCGCGAGCGACGTCGGTGCTGCCGAGCCAGATGACGCCCCACCCCCGCGAGCGCGCCAGCCGGCAGTCGGCGAGCGCGAAGGACTGCAGCAGCACGGACGCCGGGTCGATCCCGTGCCGCTCGAGGGCGTCGATCATCGGGCCCATCGCGTCGCCGCTCTTGGCCTCGGCGCAGAGGAGCACCCGGTTGCCGAACTCGGTGAGCACCTCCTCGAACAGCGGAGGGCGCAGCCCGTCGGGCCAGCCCCCGCCGAGGGTGACCGAGGCGTCGATCTCGAGCTGCCTCCAGGACGCCGTCGTCTGGTCGGCGACGTTGCCGGTGGAGGTGGTCATGCGGTCCACCGTGCCGTCGTGCATGACGCCGAGGGCACCGTCGGCGAGGGTCGACACGTCCTGCTCGATGACGACCGAGCCGTGGGCCACGGCGAACCGGTAGCCCTCCATCGTGTGCTCGGGCACCTGCAGGGAGCCGCCGCGGTGGGCGATGACGAACGGCCGGCTCAGGTCGGCGAAGTCCACACGCGACCCTAGCGGGAGCCGCCGCCCGGCTGTCCCTGCCGTGCTCGAAGGAGGTCACCGCCGGGCGGCGATGACCTCCCGGCCGCGTTCGGAGGTGGCGAAGCGGTCGATCATCGCGCGCAGCTCCCCGGCGTCGACGTCGGCGCCGAAGGGCTCGGTACCCGGTTCGAGGCGCACGCCGAGCGCGAGAGGGCCGGCGACGACCGGGTCGAAACCCAGGTCGGAGACGACCCGACCGACCACGTCGAGGTCGGTCGCGTCGTCCCCGGCGATGGCGATCGCCTTCCGGCCGGGAGCACCGGCGGGACGGGCTCCGCCGTCCAGGTCGTGGTAGCCCATGTGGTTGAACCCCTTCACCACCCGGGCCCTCGGCAGGAACCCCTGCACGACCTCACTGGTCGAGGTCCGCGGATCGGTGAGGTCGTCGCGGATCCCGTCGACCTCCCACCAGTAGTTCATCGCGTCGATGACCAGCTTCCCGTCCAGGGCGTCGACCGGCAGGGTGCGGTGCTTGCCCAGCGGCAGGGCGAGGACGACGACGTCGGCCTCGCTCGCGGCGGTGGCCGCCGTCGTGGCGGTCGCTCCCGGCACGAGCACCTCGACGGTCAGGGCGATCGTGGCCGGGTCGCCCGAGCCGGCGATCAGCACGTCGTACCCGGCCGCCACCGCGAGCCGGGCCAGCACCGTGCCGACCTTGCCGGCGCCGAGGATGCCCAGCGTGGTCATGCCCCCACCTCGCGCGTGGCGACGGCGGGGTGGGGACGGCGGTCCGCGCCCCGGTCGGTGTGCGTGGTCATGGGTGAGCCTCTTCCTGGCAGCATGAAGTTGAGCGTCCACCTTCCTTCAACGGCTGGACGCTCCCGGTGTTCCGGCCGGCCGGGTGGCGGCACCCGGGAGGCCGGGGCGCTCCCCGGCGACTAGCGTCGCGGGGCATGGCAGCGAGCGCGGGAGGAACGGGGCCGGGGTCGGTCGGCCGTGACCCGTCGATCCCCTCGGACGACCAGGAGTCGTCGTCCGCGCCGGCCATCCCGTCCTTCGCCTCCCTGCGGGCCACGCGGCAGCGGTCCCCGGCCGACATCCTGGTGTCCCGGCCGGACGCGGCCGCCGCGCCGGCTCCCCGGCCCTCTGCTCCGGGAGCCGGGCGGCCGCCCGAGTGGCTCGACCTCTGGCACGTCGGCCTCCGGGTCGCCCGGTGGTGTGTGCGGCAGCCGCTCGTGACGGCCCGCCGCCTGCTCGGCTGACGCAGGCACCCGTCGCCGGGCCCGGACTCCGGCCCGGACGACGTCAGACCCGCTCGTAGCCTCCAGTCGCGTCAGCGAGGGTCGGTGACCGCGGGGCAGTTGAGCGGTGTCCGGGGGGCGGCACGCTGCTTCCACGCACGCGTCCACCCGCTCGGGGAAGTCGGTCAGCCGTAAGCGTCAGCGCGGTGCGAGATGCGCACGACGCGGACGAGCACCTCGCCGTCGGAGATCGAGTAGATGACGCGGTACTGCCCCCGCCGTGCGGACCAGTAGCCGTCGAGCTCGAACCGCAGTGGCTTGCCGACGCGGTACGGGTCCGAGGCCAGCGGGCCGTACAGGAAGTCGACCACCGCCACCGCCACAGGCTCCGGGAGGCCCCGCTCGATGGCCCGCTTCGCGGCTGCCGACAGGACGACGGTGTAGGTCAGAGGCCCGGTCACCGGCGGCGGGCCGCCAGTGCGGCCCGCACCTGGGACTCGTCGTAGACCTCGCCGCCGGCCATCTGGGTTTCGGCCTCACGGATCTCGGACCTGGCTGCGGGATCCGAGAGGATCTCCAGCGTCTCCACGAGGGACTCGTAGTCCTCGACCGCGAGGAGTACGGCGACCGGGCTGCCGTTCTTGGTGATCGTCACCCGTTCATGGGTGCCGGACACCTCGTCGATGACCTGGCTGAAATGAGCCTTGACCGCGGCGAGCGACTGCGTCGTCATGACCAATATTGTGGTCAGCTTGGCGAAGTCGGTCAAGGAAGTGGCCAGGACGCGTGAGTCGCTGGTGGCTGCGGCTGCACCGCTGTCGCTGGCCTCGCGTGAGGTCATTCGGTGACGGTGACGACAACCGCTTCGGACGTCGAGGCCCCAGGACGGCGGGGAAGCCGCGCAGCTCGCCCTCGTCGTGGGTCAGTCCGTCGGCGTGGAAGTCCTCCTGGTCCGCGGGAACTGACACCTGCCAGTAGTCGGTGACGCGGGTCGCCCCGTGGTCGCGGTAGACCTCGGCATGCGTCGTGAGAAGTGGATGTACGCGATCTTGCGGTCAGCGGACACCGGCAGTGCGGTGATGTCGACGAAGGTCATGCGCCTTCATGACGCGTCAGAGGGACGTCGCGCCCGGCATCGCCTGGCACCAGGCGTCCGCCCGTCGAGGTGGTCGAACGTCCCGAAAAGGCAGTGCCCAACGGAGAAGGTGTAGGTCAGGCGGTGCGCAGCGCGGGCAGCCATGCGGGCCCTCGACCATCCTGACGCGGCCCGTAGGTTTCGATCATGCAACCAACCGAGTCGTCCTCGTCGCGCGGTGACCTGAGCCTCGCGGACCTGCTGAGCGTGGCGGGCGTCGCAACGGACGACGTGCTCCTCGTCCGGCACACCTACAGCGCCGACGGCCTCACCGGCCCGCAGGACGCCACGGTCGAGAACGTCCTCACCTACACCCGAGTCCAGGCGCTCCGGCAGAGCAAGATCCCTCGGGATCCGCCGGTCCTGTGGCTGAACTTCATGGCGGACGGGAAGCGGCGGTCCCGGTTCCTCGCGGCCTACGAGAACAGGGGTGAAGTTCTCGCTGAGCGGACCGACGTCAAGCGGTACTTCGATCTCCACCCCTCCGACGTCCTGGTGTCGCTCCGGAACCGGCTCGTCATCGAGTGGTCGAACGACACGATCAACTGGGCCAAGGCAGGCGGGAACGCCGATCAGATGCCGGTGGTCGAGATCGCCGACCCTGCCCGCGTGCCGTTTCCGGGCTTCGACAAGGTCCTCATCACGTACGAGGAGCTGTTGGCCGTCGCCGAGGACTCGCGATACGCGGAGTGGAGGACTGCGCTCGCCGCCGTCCAGGGCATCTACCTCGTCGCAGACACCAGCAGTGGCGAGCTGTACGTCGGGAAGGCTGACGGCACGGAGCGCCTGCTGGGCCGGTGGAGCACCTACGCCCGCGACGGCCACGGCGGCAACGTCGCGCTTCGCGAACTTGCAGAGCTCGACGTGACCCACCGTCGGCACCTCGTCTTCAGCATCCTGCGTGTGTTCGGCCCGACTGCGACCACCGCTGAGGTCGATGTGGCGGAGGCCCACTACAAACGGGCGCTCCTGACCCGGCAGTACGGCCTCAACCGGAACTAGCAGGCGGCAGCGCGGCCCTGCCAGCCAGCCTCGGTCAACGAGATCTTCGGGGCGGACGCTGTCGCGAACGACAGAGCCCCCACGGTCGGTGACCGCGGGGGCTCGCTGCTGTGTCCGAGGGGGGACTTGAACCCCCACGCCCGATAAAGGGCACTAGCACCTCAAGCTAGCGCGTCTGCCATTCCGCCACCCGGACAGGTGAGGCGCTCCGCGGAGCGCCTCGACGAGCATAACCGAGGCCACCGCGGGCCCGGGACAGGGGCCGGTGGCACCATCGTCGGCATGTCGCAGCCCACTCCCACGCCCCTGGCCGGTGCCCAGTCCGAGGTCGCGGACCTGCTGTCCGAGCTGATCCGGATCGACACCACCAACACCGGTGACTCGGTGACCAGCGCGGGGGAGCGGAAGGCCGCCGAGTGGGTCGCCGCAAAGCTCGACGAGGTGGGCATCAGCAGCGTCATCCACGAGTCCGAGCCGGGCCGGGCCAACCTGGTCGCCCGGATCGAGGGCACGCACCGGGACCGCCCGGCGCTGCTGGTGCACGGCCACCTGGACGTCGTCCCGGCCGACCCGGCCGAGTGGAGCGTGCACCCGTTCAGTGGCGAGCAGCGCGACGGCTACGTGTGGGGCCGCGGGGCGGTCGACATGAAGGACATGGACGCGATGACCCTGGCGCTGGTGCGCGACTGGGCGCGCACCGGCGTCAAGCCCGACCGCGACATCGTGCTGGCCTTCGTCGCCGACGAAGAGGCCGGCGGCCGCAAGGGCGCGCACTTCATGGTCGACCACCACGCCGACCTCTTCGAGGGCTGCACCGAGGCGATCAGCGAGGTCGGCGGCTTCAGCATCACCGTCCGCGACGACCTGCGCCTCTACCTGGTCCAGACCGCCGAGAAGGGGCTGGCCTGGATGAAGCTCACCGCGCAGGGCCGCCCCGGGCACGGCTCGTTCGTGCACGACGACAACGCCGTCACCCGGCTGGCCCAGGCCGTCAGCCGGATCGGCTCCAGCCGGATGCCCACCGTGGTCACCCCGCCCATGAAGCAGTTCCTCGCCGAGGTCGGCGACGCCTACGGCATCGAGATCGACCCGGACGACCCCGACCAGGCGCTGGCCCGGCTGGGCAGCATCAGCCGGATGATCGGCGCCGCGCTGCGCAACACCGCCAACCCCACGATGCTCGACGCCGGCTACAAGACCAACGTCATCCCCGGCACCGCCAGCGCCACCATCGACGGCCGGTTCCTGTACGGGCAGGAGGCGGAGTTCGAGCAGCAGCTGGACGAGCTGATCGGCGAGGGGGTCACCCGGGAGTGGATCACCTACGACCAGGCCGTGGAGACGACCTTCGACGGCCCGTCGGTCGACCTGATGGTGCAGGCGCTCACCGCAGAGGACCCGGGCGCCCGCGCCGTCCCGTTCACCATGAGCGGCGGCACCGACGCCAAGAGCTTCGAGACCCTGGGCATGCGCTGCTTCGGGTTCTCCCCGCTCAAGCTGCCCGCCGAGCTGGACTTCGCCTCGCTGTTCCACGGCATCGACGAGCGCATCTCGGTCGACTCGATGCAGTTCGGCATCCGGGTGCTCGACCGGTTCCTCCGGCAGGCGTGATGTGATCAGCGGGTGACCGAGACCACTGCTGTTCCCGGATCCCCCCGCCCCGGCGACGTCGCCCTGATCACCGGGGGCGCCGGCGGCTTCGGCCGCGCACTCGCCGCCCGGCTCCGCGCCCGGGAGGTGACCGTCGTCCTGGCCGACCTGGACGGCGAGCGCGCCCGGCAGACCGCCACCGACCTCGGTGCCCACTTCCTGCCCCTGGACGTCACCGACCGGGCCGCCAACGCGGCCGTCGTCGCGCAGGTGGAGGCCGAGCACGGCCGGCTGGACGCCACCTTCCTCAACGCCGGCATCGCCGGGAAGAGCCGCGACGCCCTGGACGTCGACGAGTTCCTGCACGTGGTGGACGTCGACCTCTTCGGCGTCGTCTACGGCGCGGAGGCCGCCCTGCCTGCGCTGCGCCGGGCCGGCGGTGGCTCGATCGTGGTCACCGCGTCCCTGGCCGGCCTCGCCCCGGTGGCCACCGACCCCGGCTACAGCGTCGCCAAGGGCGGGGCGATCGCCTTCGTCCGGTCGATGGCACCCCGTCTGGTGGGGGACCGGATCACCATCTCCGCCATCTGCCCCGGGTTCGCCGACACCGCGATCATCGACCCGCTGCGCGAGGAGTTCGCCGCCGCCGACTTCCCGGTGCTCTCCGCCGACGAGGTGGCGCAGGCGATGGAGGCCGCCTGGGCCGGTGCCGAGCCGGGTGCGGCCTACGTGGTCCAGCCCGGCGTCGGGGCCATCCCGTACCGGTTCAAGGGCGTGCCGGCGGCCCGGACCTCGAGTGGGCAGACCGCCGTCGTCCCGGAGGCGCTGATCCCGCCGTCGATGCGCTGAGTGCGGGTCAGCAGACCCGGACGGCGAGCACCGCGACGTCGTCGTCCAGCCGGCCGGACATCCCGCTGATCAGCCCGTCGCAGAGCTCCTCCAGCGGCAGGCCGGACAACCCGGCCAGCCGCTCGGTCAGCCAGTCGGTGCCCGCGTCCAGCGGCACGCCGCGGCGCTCGACCAGGCCGTCGGTGTAGAGCACCAGGGTGTCGCCGCCGGTCAGCGTCAGGTGGTGCTCGGCCCGCTGGACGCCGGCCGCGACTCCCAGCAGCAGGTCCGGGGTGCGGTCCAGCAGCTGCACCCGGCCATCGGCGGACAACAGCACCGGCGGCGGGTGGCCGGCGTTCGACCAGTCCAGCCGGGGCCCGCTCTCGGCAGTGGCCGGGTGCACCGTGGCCACCGCCGCGGTGATCAGGGTGTCGACCTGCAGCTGGGCCATCGCGCGATCGAGCGCGCCGAGCACCAGCGCGGGCGAGCCGGCCACCGTCGTCCCGATCCCACGCAGCACACCGCGGGCCTGCGCCATCGTCGCCGCGGCGGCCACGTCGTGACCGGCGACGTCGCCGATGACCAGCATCGTCGAGCCGCCGGGCACCGGGAAGGCGTCGTACCAGTCGCCGCCGACCTGGGCGTGCTGGACGGCCGGCAGGTACCGCACGGCGATCGCCAGGCCGGGCACGGTGGGCGGGTCGGTGAGCAGGCTGCGCTGCAACGTCTCCGCGACCTGGACGGCACCGCGGGCCATCGCCGCCTCGGCGCTCAGCCGGGTGAGCACCGCCTCCCGGCGCAGCCGGAGCGTGCAGGCGAACAGGGCGAGGACACCGCCGAGGGCCACGCCCATCAGCCGGATGGACTGGGCGACCACCGTGCCGGCGGAGTACTGGTCGCCGTAGAACCCGAAGAAGACCGCCAGCAGGAGGGCGGCGACCCCGTAGGCGGCGGTGGCCCGCCGGCCCAGCACGGTCGCTGCGACCAGCGGTGCCATGGCCAGCAGCCCGACGACCACCTGGCCGGGCTCGCTGACCAGGTTCAGCAGGCTGAACAGCACCAGGACCCCGAGGGGCAGCAGGTGCCGCGTGCGCAGCCGCCGGTTCACCGACCGCCCTTCCCGTCCGTGCGGCCCCGCGCCACACGCCCATGATCACCAAGGATCGTGCGCAGCCTAACGGCCCGGACGGGTTCCGCCGCGCATCCGCCACACCCGGGTGATCCGCGTCACCCGGTCTCTGGCACTGTCGATCGCATGCGCGCATGGCGAGTCCACTCCCTCGGCGACCCGGCCGAGGTCATGTCCCTCGACGAGGTCGACCAGCCCACCCCGGGGGAGGGGCAGCTGCTGGTGCGGGTGCTGGCCGCCGGGCTGAACTTCCCGGACGTGCTGATGACCATGGGCATGTACCAGGAGAAGCCGCCCCTGCCCTTCACCCCGGGAGTCGAGCTGTGCGGCGAGGTGGTCGGCACCGGACAGCGGGTGCTGGGCTCACCGGCCGGCGGGCCGGGGGGCTTCGCCGAGTACGCGCTGATGGACGCCGCCGCGGCCTGGCCGGTCCCGGACGGGATGTCCGACGAGCAGGCCGCCTCGCTGTACCTGACCTACCAGACCGGCTACGTCGGCCTGCACCGCCGGGCGGCGCTGCAGGCCGGGGAGTGGCTGCTGGTGCACGCCGGCGCCGGCGGGGTCGGGACGGCGGCGATCCAGCTCGGCAAGGCAGCCGGGGCGAAGGTCATCGCGACCGCCGGCGGGGCGCGCAAGACCGAGGTCTGCCGGCAGCTCGGTGCCGACCACGTCATCGACTACACCGCCGAGGACTTCGTGCCGCTGGTCAAGGAGATCACCGGCGGGCACGGCGCCGACGTCGTCTACGACCCGGTCGGCGGCGAGGTGTTCGACAAGTCGCGCAGGTGCATCGCCTTCGAGGGCCGGCTGGTGGTGGTCGGCTTCACCAGCGGCACCATCCCGCAGGCGCCGGTCAACCACGCCCTGGTCAAGAACTACAGCATCGTCGGGCTGCACTGGGGGCTGTACCGCAAGCACGACCCGGCCCGCATCGGCGCGGTGCACGAGGAGCTGTGCCGACTGTTCGCCGCCGGCGCGATCGACCCGCTGGTCGGCCGGTCGATGCCGCTGACCGAGCTGCCCGCCGCGATGGCCGCCATCGCCGACCGCAGCACCGTCGGCAAGGTCGTCCTCACGCCCTGACGGTCCCGTCGCAGGGGTCCCGCCGCGAGATCGTGAGTGGTGGGGGGCGACGGGGTCCTTCGTCAGACCATGGGGCGCGGGAGGTAGGACAGTCGCATCCGGCGGCGCATGATGATCTTGCGGGTGCCATCGGCGTGCAGCTGGAGCCGCGCGAGCTCCCAGCCCCCGGTGTCTGACTGCATGCTCATCAGCTGCGCGGCCGCCGAGCGCGAGATGCCCGCGGGGATGCGCAGCGGGGCGTACTCGTACTCGCCGGCTGCTGTCACCCGCCCGATTGTGCCTGCCGGACGCCTTCCGGTCATGTGGTGGCCACCACACGACCGGCTGACGGGCCGGGTGTCGCCGCCGGGCCGCCGGGGCAGGGGAGGACGACGGTGCCGGGCTCCCCGGCCCGGCCCATCGACCGAGAGGAGTGCGCCGTGACCGATCCGGAGGCCACCGACGCCGACCGCCAGGAACAGCAGGCGACCGCGTCCACGACCGGCCCCGAGCTCGCCGACGAGGTGTCCACGCCCGCCGACGACGTCCCCGAGGCCGATGCCATCGAGCAGCAGCTCACCGCCACCCCCGGAGGCACCAGCGCGTGGCGCAGTGCCCCCGAGGCCGACGAGTACGACGTCCGCGGCTGAGGCGTCAGGGGTCGATGAGCTGCAGCTCCCCGGTGGCCCGGCTGCCGACGAAGACCCGGCCGGTGATCGGGTCGACGGCGACCGTGTTGGGCTGCCGGACGGTGGGGAACCGGGCCACCTCGGTCAGCTCCGGGCCCGCGGTGGACAGGCCCACCACCTCGTTGGTGGCGGTGAGCGTCACCCACAGCACCTGGGCGGTGGGGTCGACGGCCAGGCCGTAGGGCGTGCCCTCCAGCGGGAAGGAACCGGTCTGCTGCAGCGGGTCGGCGGCGAAGGTGAGCACGGCGTCGCCGCGGGTGTCGGCCACCAGGAACCGCTCCTGGCCGTCGGCCACCAGGTGGGTCGGCCCCGCACCGGCGTCCAGCACCTCCACCAGCTCACCGGCGGCCACGTCGTAGGTGGTGAGGGTGTAGGCCCCGACGTCCACCACCCCGGCGACGTCGCCCACGCCCGCCACCCCTCCGGGCTGGGTCTGGCTGTCGAACGTCTGCGTCACCTCACCGTCGGTGACCACCGACAGCGTGCCGCCCATCTCGTCGGCAACCAGCACCTGCCCACCGGCCAGCTGCACGGCGTCGTGCGGGTAGTCCCCGACCTCGGTCTCGGTCACCTCGCCTCCGGGCAGGGCCACCTGGACCAGGGTGTTGGAGTCCTCCGCCGGCACCAGCACCGGACCGCCGGGACCTGCCAGCTGCAGGTGGCGGGCGTGACCGGGCAGCGGCACCTCGTGCACCGTCGTGCCGTCCCGGTCGACCAGCAGCAGCCGGTTGGGGTCGCGGACGGCCACCGCCAGCAGCTCGGTGACCGGGTCGAACGACATGCCCTCGGCGTCCGGGTCCAGCGGGACGACGGTGCCCGCCGGGTCGACGGTGAGCTCGGGGGAGTCGGCCGGCTCGGCGGCTGCCGGCTGTTCCTCGGCCGGGTCACCGCCCTCGTCGCCGCCCGAGCACCCGGCCAGACCGGTCAGCAGCGTGAAGAGCAGGACGGCGGTGGCACGGCGTCGTCGCATGACCCGATGGTCCGCCGTGACGGCCGATCGCGCCCCCGTTGACCGCGTGCAAGTCCCGGGGGACCGGGTAGGGGGCGGGGGTGCCGGACCTGACCACGGACCAGCTGCGCCGCTACCGCCGCAGCGCCGACTACCTCGCCGCCGCGATGATCTTCCTGCAGGACAACGTGCTGCTCCGCGAGCCGCTGCGCGCCGAGCACCTCAAACCCCGGCTGCTCGGCCACTGGGGCACCTGCCCGGGGATCACCTTCGTCTACGCGGGCCTGAACCGGCTGGTGCAGCGCACCGGGGCACAGACCATGCTGGTCACCGGCCCCGGGCACGGCGCCCCGGCCAACCACGCCAACCTGTGGCTGGAGGGCACGCACGGCGACCTCGACCCGGAGCTCTCCCGGGACGCGGCCGGGCTCACCGAGCTGGTCCGCCGGTTCTCCTGGCCCGGCGGCTTCCCCAGCCACCTCTCGCCCGAGGTGCCCGGCGTGATCCACGAGGGCGGCGAGCTGGGCTACGCACTGGCCACCGCGTTCGGCGCCGCGCTGGACGCCCCGGACCGGCTGGTCGCCTGCATCGTCGGCGACGGCGAGGCGGAGACCGGGCCGACCGCCGGCGCCTGGCACTCCACCAAGTACCTGGACCCGGTGACCTGCGGCGCGGTGCTGCCGGTGCTGCACGTCAACGGCTACAAGATCGCCTCGCCCACCCAGTCGGGCACGATGAGCGACGCGGAGCTGCTCGACCTCTACCGCGGCTACGGCTGGGCACCGCGGATCGTCGACGTCCGGGAGCCCTACGGCAGCAGCGGGCACGACCCGGACGCCGTCCTGGCGGAGGCGCTGGACGCCGCGTACGCCGACATCCGGGCGCTGCAGGACCGGGCCCGCGCCGGCGACCGTCCCGACCGGCCGGTCTGGCCGATGATCGTGCTGCGCAGCCGCAAGGGCTGGGGCGCGCCGGGGGAGGTGGCCGGCTCCCCGGTGGAGGACACCTTCCACGCCCACCAGGTGCCGCTGGCCAAGGTGCACGACGACCCCGAGCAGCTCGCCGCACTGGAGGCGTGGCTGCGCTCCTACCGGCCCGAGGAGCTGTTCGACGACGCCGGGCGCCCCGCGGCCGACGTCCTGGGCGTCTGCCCGCAGGGCGACCTGCGGCTGGGCGCGCACCCGGGCACCAACGGCGGCCGGCTCCGGCAGCCGCTGGACCTCCCCGACCTGGCCCCGTTCGCCGTCGACGTCCCCGCCCCCGGGCAGGGCGCGGCCGGCGCCACCCCGGCGCTGGGGCCGTGGCTGGCCGAGGTGTTCCGGCGCAGCGAGGCCCGCCGCGACTTCCGGATCGTCTGCCCCGACGAGCTGGAGTCCAACAAGCTCGAGGCGGTGCTGGAGGTGACCGACCGGGCGTACCAGTGGCCGGTCGAGGGCTACGCCGAGCACCTGGCGCCGGACGGCCGGGTGATGGAGGTGCTCTCCGAGCACGACTGCCAGGGGTGGCTGCAGGGCTACCTGCTCACCGGCCGGCACGGACTGTTCCCCTGCTACGAGGCGTTCGTCTCCATCGTCGACGGGATGGTGAACCAGTACGCCAAGTTCCTGAAGATGGCGGCCGAGGTGCGCTGGCGGGAGCCGGTGGCGTCGCTGAACTACCTGCTCACCAGCGAGGGCTGGCGGCAGGAGCACAACGGGTACAGCCACCAGGGCCCCGGCTTCATCAACAACGT
The DNA here is from genome assembly GCF_947486615.1 of uncultured Modestobacter sp. Classification (GTDB taxonomy): domain Bacteria; phylum Actinomycetota; class Actinomycetes; order Mycobacteriales; family Geodermatophilaceae; genus Modestobacter. Next base: position 249,250 of record NZ_CANKUD010000001.1, on the reverse strand, counting down.
GCTGACCAAGAAGGCCTCGGTGGCCCGGGTGTACCTGCCGCCGGACGCCAACAGCCTGCTGGTCACCATGCGGCACTGCCTGCAGACCACCGACCGGATCAACGTCGTGGTGGCCGGCAAGCAACCGGCGGTCCAGTGGCTGACCCTGGAGCAGGCCGAGGCGCACGTCCGGGCCGGCGCCTCGGTGTGGGACTGGGCCTCCACCGACGGCGGCCGCGACCCCGACGTCGTCCTGGCCTGTGCCGGCAACATCCCCACCGTGGAGACCCTGGCCGCGGCCTGGATGCTCCGCCGCGACGCCCCCGAGCTGCGGGTGCGGGTGGTCAACGTGGTCGACCTGCTCTCCCTGACGCCGGCCGACCGACACCCGCACGGGATGACCGACGAGGAGTTCTCGGCGCTGTTCGGCGAGGACACCCCGGTGGTTTTCGACTTCCACGGCTACCCGTCGGCGGTCCACGAGTGCCTGCACGGCCGGCCGCGACCGGGCCGCTTCCACGTGCAGGGCTACGTCGAGGAGGGCACCACGACCACCCCCTACGAGCTGCTGGCCAGCAACGGGGTGAGCCGGCACGACCTGGCGATCGCCGCGCTGCGCTGGGCGACCGGCTGGTCGACCACCGGCGGGGAGCTGGCCGTCGCCTACGCACGGGAACGGGACGACGTCCGGGCCGAGCTGCGCCGCACCGGGGTCGACCCCGACTGGATCACCGACTGGAGCTGGACATGAGCAACGTGCTGGTGGTCAACGCCGGCGGTCACAGCCTGAAGCTGCGGCTGCTCGGCCCGGACGACGACGACCGCGGCCGGTGGACCGTCGACGCACCACCGGACTCCACCGAGGCCGCCGAACTGCTGGACCGGGCGCTGGACGAGGCCGACGACGTCACGGCAGTCGGCCACCGGATCGTGCACGGCGGCGACCGGCTGAGCGACCACGCCCTGGTGGACGAGGACGTGCGGGCCGCACTGGACGCCGCCGCCGACCTCGCGCCGCTGCACGTGCCCCCGGCGCTGGCCGCGCTGGACCGCTGCCGGGAGCGGCTGCCCGACGTGCCGCAGGTCGCCTGCCTGGACACCGTCTTCCACGCCGGCCTGCCCGCGGCCGCGCGCACCTACGCCGTGCCGGAGCGGTGGCGGGAGGAGCTCGGCGTGCGGCGGTACGGCTTCCACGGGCTGTCCTACGCCTGGGCGGTGCCGCGGGCCGCCGAACTGCTGGGCCGGGACGTCGCCGACCTGCAGCTGGTCGCCTGCCACCTGGGCAGCGGCGCCTCGGTGTGCGCGGTGGCCGGCGGGCGCAGCGTGTGGACGTCGATGGGCTTCACCCCGCTGGAGGGGCTGGTGATGGTGACCCGCAGCGGCACCGTCGACCCCGGGATGATCACCTGGCTGCAGACCCGGCACGGGCTCTCCGCCGCCGAGGTCTCCGACGCCCTGGAGCACCACTCCGGGCTCACCGCGCTCTCCGGCGGCCTGGGCGGTGACACCCGCGACCTGGTGGCCGCCGCGTCCGACGGCAACGCCGACGCGCAGCTGGCGCTGGACGTCTTCGCGCTGCGGCTGCGCCAGGAGGTCGCCGCGGCGGCCGCGTCGCTGGACCGGCTGGACGCCGTCGTCCTCACCGGTGAGATCGGCGCCGACCAGCCCGAGGTGCGCGAGGCGGTGGCCGCCGGGCTGCCGGTGCTCGGGCTGCGCGAGGGGCTGTCGACGGCGCAGGACGTCGACGCGGTGGTCAGCCCGATCGGGGCGCAGGTAGCGGTCGTGCTGGTGCACCCGGAGGAGGAGCGGCAGATCGCCGCGGAGGTGCGCCGGCTGATCGCCCGCTGAGCGTGATCGACGGCGGTGCCCCATGATCATCCACCGTGACCGCTGGAGTGATCATCGTGCTGATCCTGGTCGGCTTGCCGCTGCTGGCCTGGTGGGTCGGCGGCCGGCGCTTCTGGAACCGGCTCACGCCCGGCCGCGGGCCCGACCCGTGGGGTGACCTGATGCGCTCCCACCGGCTGAGCACGAGCGAGGCGATGACGGTGCAGACCGCTGTGTCCAAGGGCACCGCACTGGACGACGAACGGCTGCGCCGGGCGGCGGTGGACCTGGCCGAGGAGACGCTCGGCCAGCTCCAGTTGTGGCCGGAGAACGGGACACGGGCGCAGCGGGTGATGACCCTGCTGTTCGTGGTCTGGGCGGTGCTCCTGGTCGCCGGAACTGTCTTCGCCCTCGCCTTCGGTGGTCTCTCCGACGTCCCGTGGTTCGGTCTGCTGCCCGCGATGGTGGCGTTCGTGAGCCCGATCTGGATGCGGCGCACCACACGGCGGGCCATCGAGCTGAACAGCGGACCGCCGTCCGTGACACCCGTGCAGCCATGACCGTCGCGATCGCCGTCGCGGTGCCCCTGCTGATCGGGTTGCCGCTGCTGGCGTGGTGGGTGGCGCGCCGGCCGGTCTGGACCGTGCAGGCCGTGCAGTACTCCGAGGCCCGGAAGAGGCAGCGGGCCGTCGTGCTCCGGTACCAGCTGACCACCGCCGAGCAGGCCGACGTGGAACGGGCCGTCACGGGTGGCAGGGGCCTGACCGACCCGCGGCTGCGGGCCGCCGTCGTCGACTGGGCCCAGGTGTCGTGCGATGCCGCCCACCGACGCCCGGCGCTGCGCAGCGGGCTGGTGCTGCTGGTGCTGGCGTGGGGGCTGCTGCTCCTCGGCCTGGGCGTCGTCGGTCTGGTGAGCGGCGACTGGAGCAGGACCTGGTGGCTGAACCTGCTGCAGTGGGGCACCTTCGCCACCTTCGTGCTCCTCCGGCGGCGAGCGCCGTACCGGGCGATCGCCCGGAACTCCGGTCCGGTCACCGGCGGCGCCGTGCCCCCGGGCGCCATGCCCCCGAGCGCGGCGCCGCCGGTGGCTCAGCGGGAGTAGTGCTCCACGACCAGCTGCTCCTCGCAGATCACCGGCACCTCGTCGCGCCGGGGACGGCGGAGCACGGTGCAACGCAGCTGCGCGAGCTGGACCTCCAGGTAGGAGGGCGCCGCGGCGTGCGCCCCGGAGGCGGCCACCTGGAAGGGCAGCTTGCTCTTGCTCTTCTCGGCGATCTCGATCACGTCGTAGGGCTGCACCTGGTAGCTGGGCCGGTCGACCCGCTTGCCGTTGACGGTCACGTGCTGGTGGCTGACGGTCTGCCGGGCCTGGTAAATGGTCCGGGCGAAGCCGGCGCGCAGCACAGTGGCGTCCAGCCGGGCCTCCAGCTGGTGGGTGATCAGCTCCTCGCCGGTCTTGCCGCCGGCGCGACGGGCCCGGTCGAACGCCGACCGCAGCTGCGTCTCGCTGACGTCGTACTGGGCGCGCAGCCGCTGCTTCTCCATCAGCCGGGTCTTGTAGTCGCTGGTGTTCTTGCGCTTGCGGCCGTGCTCACCGGGCGGGTACGGGCGCCGCTCGAAGTAGCGGACGTCCTTGGGGGTGAGCGGGATGCCCAGCGCACGGGAGCGCCGGACCTTGGGACGGGACTGGTTCACACGGGCCTCCAGGTTCGGTTAGGCTCACCTTACCCCCGACGCCAGGTCGGCCGTCCACGGAGGAACGCATGACGCGATCGACCCGCCCCGCACCCGGGCAGCCCGGACGCTCCCCGCAGCGGCAGGGCCCGACACCGGCCGAGCGGGCCCGCACCGTGGCCGGCCGCGCCGGCGCCGCGGTCTGCGCCGCCGGCATCGACGGCAGCAGGGTCCTCGCCCACGCCACCACGGCCGACGGGCAGGTGCTCGTCGTCGTCCCCACCGACGGCGACGTCGCCACCGCGGTGCGGCACTCCGCCGACGGCGACCTGGCCGCGCTGCTGCTGGTCACCGACCATGCGCCGGTGGAGCTCCGCGAGCCGGTGCGGGGCCAGGTCTGGCTGTCGGGGTGGCTGACGCCGATGCTCCCAGCCGACCTGCAGACCTCGACGCTGGCCTTCGCCGACGTGGCCCCGGTGGGAGCCCTGCTGGACGTCGGCCGCGGCGCCACCATGCTGCGGCTGGACCTGGCCGAGGTGGTGCTGGGAGAGTGCGGCACGGTCACCGAACTGACCCCCGAGGACTACCTGGCGGCCACGCCCGACCCGCTGGCCGAGGTGGAGGCGCACGCGCTGCAGCACCTGGACCAGGCCCATCCCGAAGAGCTGGCCCTGCTGGCCTCCCGGGTGCCGGCCGCGTGGCTGCGCGACGGGGGCGTCGTCCGGCCGCTCGGGCTGGACCGCTGGGGTTTCCGGCTCCGGATCGAGGGGCGCAGCGGCCACCGCGACGTCCGGATGCCGTTCGCCACACCGGTCACCGGGCCCGACGACCTGGCCGCGGCGATCAACCGGCTGATGTGCGCGGCCCGGCAGGCCTGCCCGGGCCGCTGACACCACCCCGAACGAGAACGCGCCCGCCCCGGGCGCCGACGTCAGCGTCGGTGCCCGGGGCGGGCGCGATGTTCTGGAGTGGAGCCGCGAGGTCAGTGGACCTTGCGACGGCCGCCGCTCATGCCCTCGGCGACGCCGATCAGCAGCACGGCGGCGACGATGGCCACGATCGCACCGATGATGTTCAGCTCGCCGAAGTCACCGGTGCCCAGTGCGGTGGCGACGACGCCACCGATCAGGGAGCCGACGACGCCGAGCGCCAGGGTGGCCAGGATGCTGAGGTTCTGCTTGCCCGGCTTGATGAGGCGCGCCAGCGCGCCGACGATCAGGCCGAAGACGAGAAATCCGATGATGCCCATGGGCTCTCGATTCCCTCAAGATCACCCGACCAAACCAGGTTCACCTGATCGGGTGCGTCACTCCGCCAGTTCGGCCAGCAGCGTGGCCAGCCGCGTCCGCCGCGGCCGGACGTCGACCTCGCGCACCGCGCGGGCCAGCGCGGCACCGCTGGCGTGCACGATCGACAGGTGCTTCTGCGCCCGGGTGAGCGCGGTGTAGACCAGCGGACGGGAGAGCATCCCGCCGGCCTCCGGCGGGAGGACGACGACCACGCCGGGCCACTCCGACCCCTGCGCACGGTGCACCGTGATCGCCCAGCCGTGCCGCAGGTCCGGCAGCGCGTTGCCGGTGACCGTGACCGGTCCGGAGCTGAAGTCGACGGTCAGCGACCCCTCGCCGGTGCCGGTGACCACACCGACCTCGCCGTTGGCGAACCCGATCGGCTCCAGATCCAGGTGGTTGGCGGTGGCCACCACCCGGTCGCCGACGTCGAACCCGAAGACCGTGCCGGTGCCGGGGTTGAGCTTCTCCTTCAGCGCCTTGTTCAGCTCGATGGTGCCGGCGGGGCCGCGGTGCACCGGGGTGACCACCTGCACCGTGGCGGGGTCGATGCCCAGCGCCCGGGGGATCGAGTCGGTGACCAGCTGCACCACCCGCCTGGCCGCCTCGGCGCTGCCGACCGCCGGCACGATGACCACCTCACGGTCGGGGGAGTCGACCTGCACCAGCTCCCCGCCGCGGACGCCGGTGGCCAGCCGGGCGATCGCGCCACCGGCGGCCTGCCGGTGCAGCGTCGTCAGCTCGGTGACCGGCACGGCACCGGAGTCGATCAGGTCGCCGAGCACGTGGCCGGGGCCGATCGAGGGCAGCTGCGCGGGATCGCCGACCAGCAGCAGGTGGGTGCCGTCGGGGCAGGCCTCCAGCAGCGCGGCGGTCAGCTCGACGTCCAGCATCGACGCCTCGTCGACGACGACGACGTCGGCGTCCAGCGGCCACTCCTCGTTGCGGGCGAACCCGCCGGTCATGCCCTGGGCGCCCAGCAGCCGGTGCACCGTCACCGCGGGGTGGTCGGTGAGCTCCTCCAGCCGCTTGGCCGCCCGCCCGGTGGGTGCAGCGAGGGCCACCTCGGTGCCCTTGGCCTCCAGCAGCTTCACCAGCGAGGCGACCGTGCGGCTCTTGCCGGTGCCGGGGCCACCGGTCAGCAGCGAGATCCCGGCGCCGAGCACCTGGGCGACCGCCGCCTGCTGGGCCGGGTCCAGGCCCTTGGCGACCGAGCGCACCGACGCCGGGTCGGCGATCCGGCCGCTGGTGGCAGCCAGCCGGTGCACGTTCTCCGCCACCGCCTCCTCGGCCATGCCGAAGCGGGCCAGCGACAGCATCCGCAGCGCCGGGTCCGGCTCGAGCGGCTCGTCCTCGGAGTCCGGGTCGAACGGCGGCTCGGGCGGCTCGTGCTCGAGCACCTCACCGGACTCCACCGCCGCCACGACCGCGGCCGCCGGGTCGGCGATGCCCTCGGCGCGCAGCGCCGCCACCACCAGGTCGGCCGGCAGCACGGTGTGCCCGTCCCGGGTCGCCGTGCGCAGCGTGAGGCCGACGATGGCCCGGCCGCGGCGGGAGTCCTGCCGGTCGGCGCCGGACAGCACGGTGATCGCCAGCCGGTCGGCGTCGGCCAGGGTCACCCCGGACAGGCTCAGCAGCGCCCACGGGTCGTCGCGCAGCCGGCGGGCGGCGTCCTGCCCCAGCGCGTCCGCGGAGTTCACCGCCAGCCGGGCGTTGAGTCCGGCACCGACCAGCAGCTCGACGACCTCGTAGGTCCCGGCGGCGGCCAGGAACGAGCTGAACAGCCGCTCGGCCCGCTGCCGGCCCACCCGGGGCAGCTTGAGCAGCCGGTCGGCGCTGACGTCGTCCGGGCTGGTGATGCCGGCGGCCGGCAGGTCGGCGGCGGTGCGCTTGCCCAGGCCGGGCCAGAGGCCGGCGGCGCAGAAGGCGGCGAAGACCGGGTCGGCGGCCGGTGCGGGGGTGCTCATGGATCAGTGCTCTCGGGGCTGTTCGGGATAGGAGAAGTGCGGCGCGGACACGTCGTCCAGCGCGGTGGTGATCGCCGGCGGCAGCCGGACCCCCTCGGCGTCCAGCGCGGCCTGCAGCTGGTGGGCGGTGCGTGCCCCCACGATCGGGGCGACCACGCACGGGCGGTCGCGCAGCCAGGCCAGTGCCACGCCCAGCGGCGTGGTGCCCAGCCCCTGCGCGGCGGTGATCACCGCCTCCACCACCCGGTCGGCGGTGGCCGAGCGCAGCCCGTCGATGAACCCCTGCCACTCCGCGGAGGCGCCCCGCGAGTCGGTGGGCGTGCTGTGCCGGTACTTGCCGGTCAGCAGCCCCCGCCCCAGCGGGGACCAGGGCAGGATGCCCAGCCCGAGCGCCTCGGCCGCCGGGGCGACCTCCCGCTCGATCCCGCGCTGCAGCAGCGAGTACTCGACCTGGGTGCTGACGATCGGGGTGCGGCCCGGCCAGGCCCGCTGCCAGGTCACCGCCTGCGCGGTCTGCCAGCCGGTGAAGTTGCTGATCCCGACGTAGCGGGCCCGGCCAGAGGCGACCGCGGTGTCACAGGCAGCCAGCGTCTCCTCGATCGGCGTCACGTCGTCCCAGGCGTGCAGCTGCCAGAGGTCGACGTGGTCCAGGCCCATCCGCTCCAGCGAGGCGTCCAGCGCCGCCAGCAGGTGCCCCCGGGACGCGCCCCGCCCCATCGGTCCGGGCGCCGTGCGCCCCGCCGCCTTGGTCGCGACCAGGACGTCTGAGCGCGGGACGACGTCGGCCAGCAGCCGCCCGAGGGTGCGCTCGCTCTCCCCGTCGGCGTAGACGTCGGCGGTGTCGACGAGCGTCCCGCCGGCGTCGACGAAGGCGGTGAGCTGCATCGCGGCCTCGTCCTCGTCGGTGTCCCGGCCCCAGGTCATGGTGCCCAGACCGAGCCGGGAGACCACGAGCCCACTGCGCCCGAGCGCCCGCTGTTCCACGACGGGTCAACCTACCGTTGCCCCCCGACGTCGCCCGGGAGCGACGAACCTCTCGGGGCGGTCTCCCCGGCCTCGACGGGCCCGCCACCTAGGGTGCCTGTCGTGCGACAGCCCTCGACCCGCCCTGCCCACCCGCTGCCCGACGGGCGGGTGGCCTGACCATGGGCTGGATCGAAGCCGTCGTCCTGGGCCTGGTGCAGGGCCTGACCGAGTTCCTGCCCATCTCCTCCAGCGCCCACCTCCGGGTCGTCGGCGAGGCCTTCGGCTGGGACGACCCGGGCGCGGCGTTCACCGCAATCACCCAGATCGGCACCGAGGCCGCCGTCCTCCTCTACTTCCGCAAGGACATCGCGCGGATCGTCGTCGCCTGGTGCCAGTCCCTCGCCGGCCGCCGGAAGGGCGACCCGGACGCGCGGATGGGCTGGCTGATCATCGTCGGCAGCCTGCCGATCGTCGTTCTCGGGCTGCTGTTCCAGGACTCGATCGAGACGACGCTGCGTGACCTGCGCATCGTCGCGGTCGCCCTGATCGTGTTCTCGCTGATCCTGTTCTGGGCCGACCGCATCGGCACCAAGCAGCGCGAGCTGAAGGACCTGACGGTGGGTCACGGCATCGCCTTCGGGTTCGCCCAGGCGATGGCCCTGGTCCCCGGGGTCTCCCGGTCCGGCGGCACCATCACCGCGGGGCTGTTCCTCGGCTACTCACGGGCCGCGGCCGCTCGCTACTCCTTCCTGCTCGCCGTGCCGGCCGTGCTCGGGTCGGGCTTCTTCCAGGCCTACGAGGCGCTCACCGGCGACACCGAGGGCCAGGCGATCTCCTGGGGTCCGACCGTGCTGGCCACGGTCATCGCCTTCGGCGTGGGGCTGACCGTGATCGCCTGGCTGCTGCGGTACCTGGACCGGGGAAGCTTCACCCCCTTCGTCGTCTACCGCATCGTGCTGGGCGTGCTCGTCCTGGCCCTCGTCGGCACCGGCGTCCTCGACCCCACCTGACGCCTGGACCCCACCTGACGCCCGGCCCCGTCCTGGCCGCGAGCCCGGACGGGCGTCGGCGTGGGGCCATAAGCTCGCGCTCCAGCACCCGGCCCAGCCACGGGCCGATCGAGGAGGCACGCCCCATGACGACGGTCATCCTGCTCAGGCACGGCCGGACGACGGCCAACACCGCCGGCGTGCTGGCCGGCTGGACCCCCGGGGTGCAGCTGGACGAGACCGGCCAGGGGCAGGTGCAGGCGGTGGCCCAGCGGCTGGCCGCCGTGCCGCTCGCCGCGGTGGTGAGCAGCCCGCTGGAGCGCTGCCAGCAGACCGCGGGCGTGGTGGCCGCGGACCGCGACCTGGACGTGCAGACCGACGACCGGCTCGGTGAGGCCCGCTACGGCGACTGGACCGGCCGGCCGATCAAGGAGCTGGCCAAGGAGCCGCTGTGGAAGGTCGTGCAGCAGCATCCCTCGGCTGCGGTCTTCCCCGGCGACGAGGGGGAGGGGCTCGCCCAGACCCAGGCCCGCGCGGTCGCCGCCGTCCGGGAGTGGAACGCCCGGCTCGGCCCGGACGCCGTCTGGGTGGCCTGCAGCCACGGCGACGTGATCAAGGCCGTGCTGGCCGACGCGTTCGGCATGCACCTGGACTCCTTCCAGCGGATCGTCGTCGACCCGGCGTCCATCTCGGTGGTCAGCTACACCGACACCCGGCCCTTCGTCGTCCGGGTCAACGACACCGGCGGCGATGTCGCGGCGCTCATCCCGCCGAAGAAGAAGCGCGGCCGGCGCACGGTCTCCTCCGACGCGGTCGTCGGCGGCGGCGCGGGCGCCGGCGCCGCGTAACCTGATCGCCGTGCCTCGTCAGGTCTTCCTCTTCGACCGTCCCACCCGGTTCGTCGCCGGCACGGTGGGCCAGCCCGGCGACCGCACCTTCTACCTGCAGGCCTCCGACGAGGCCGGCCGCACGATCAGCGTGGCGCTGGAGAAGACGCAGGTCCAGGTGCTGGCCGACCGGATGAGCGAGCTGCTCGACGAGGTGAGCAACCGCGCCTCCGTCGTCGTCCCGCCCGACGCCGACGTCGACGACCTCGACCCGCTCACCGCCCCGGTGGACGAGGAGTTCCGGGTCGCCGCCATGGGCCTGGCCTGGGACGGCGAGGCCGACGCCGTCGTCGTCGAGGCCGTGGCCGCCGGCGAGGAGCCGATCGAGGAGGACGTGATCCTCTCCGACAGCGACGAGGGCCCCGACGCGCTGCGGGTGACCATCACCCCGGCCGCCGCCCGCGCGTTCGTGGCCCGCGCCCGCCGGGTGATCGCCGCCGGCCGCCCGTCCTGCCCGCTGTGCTCGTTGCCCCTCGACCCGGCCGGGCACGTGTGCCCCCGGCAGAACGGCTACCGGCGCTGATCGCCGGGCCGCCACGATGACCGCCCCCGTGAGCCCGGGCGACGAACCGGCCGAGGACGTCGACGAGCTCGAACTCGAGTACGACCACGACCCCGAGGACGAGGACGACGACGTCCGCACCCTGGACCTCACCGCCTTCGACCACGGGGACCGGCGCGCGCCGTCCGGGGCCGACGAGGTCGCGACCCTGCTGCGGGAGGGTGAGCTCGACCTGGAGGGTCGGCTGCTCGACGCCAGCAACGTGACCCTGATCGGGGCCATCCGCACCGACGCCCTGGCCGGCACCTGCGTCTACAAGCCGGTGGCGGGGGAGCGCCCGCTGTGGGACTTCCCCGACGGCACCCTCGCCGGCCGGGAGATCAGCGCCCACCTGGTCTCGGAGGCGACCGGCTGGTCGGTCGTGCCCCCGACGCTGCTGCGCGACGGGCCGTTCGGCACCGGCATGGTGCAGCTCTGGATGGACGCCGACCCGACGATCGACCTCACCGAGTTCGTCCGCCGGGACGACCCCGGGCTGCGGCAGATGGCCGTCTTCGACGCGGTGGTCAACAACGCCGACCGCAAGGGCGGGCACATCATCCCGATGCCCAACGGGCACGTGTACGGCGTCGACCACGGCATCTGCTTCTCCGCCGACCCCAAGCTGCGCACCCTGCTGTGGCGCTGGGCCGGCAGGCCGCTGCTGCTGGAGCACCTCGCCGTCCTGGAACGGCTGGACGAGCAGCTGCGCGGCGAACTGGGGGAGCAGCTACACGAGCACCTCACCCGCCGCGAGGTCCGGCGCACCCAGCAACGGGTCACCGAACTGCTCCGCACCAAGCTGCACCCGCAGCCCAGCGGCGACTGGCCCGCGCTGCCGTGGCCGCCGTTCTGAGCACATCGTCGTCCCGACGGACGACACCGCGGCCAGGAGCCGTCCCGGCGACCGCTGAGCCGTTGGCGCCGGTCGGTCGCGGGAGCCTCCGGCCCCCCACTCCTCCCGGCGAGCCGCTGACGCGGCGCCCCCCGGTCCGACCCGACGTCGGCTCACCCGTGCGGTGTCCGGAAGTGGTGTCCGGCCGGCACTGAGCCGTTGGCGCCGCTCGAGCGGCGATCTTGATCTGACCGGACGTCGGCTCACCAGGCGGCTGACTTCTGGGGCGTGGGGTGTCAGGGTGACCGGGTGCCGCACCGGAGCCGACTGGCCATCCTGCTCATCGACCTGCCGCCGCATCTCCACGACCGGGGGCAGCAGTTCTGGTCCGGGGCGACCGGGCACCCGGTCGAGCCCGACGGGATCGACGACCACTGGTCCTCGCTGGGCTCGTTCGCCGACGGGTTCCACCTGGAGGTGCAGCGCACCGGAGAGGGCACGCCGCCCCGCTGGCACGTCGACATCGAGACCGACGACGTGCACGCCGAGGTGACCCGGCTGGAGGCGCTGGGAGCGGTGCGGATGGCGGACATGGGCGGCTTCTGGCAGATGAAGGACCCGGCGGGCCTGCTGTTCTGCGTGGTCGGCATCCAGACCGGCGAGGAGTTCGAGCGGCACGCCACCACCTGGCCCTGAGCACCCGGGTGCCGAGCCCGGTCGCACCGGGTGGCGTGCCGGACCGTCGGTGGCCGGATCTAGGCTCGCTCCGTGCTCTCCTGGCCCGCTCCACTGCTCCCGACCCTGCCCGGGTCCGGCCCCGCCCTGCGGCTGTACGACACCGCCCGCGGCGAGGTCGTCCAGACGCAGCCGGGCCGCATCGCCCGGATGTACGTCTGTGGCATCACCCCCTACGACGCGACCCACCTCGGGCACGCCGCCACCTACCTCGCCTTCGACCTGGTCAACCGGGTCTGGCGGGACGCACGGCACGGGGTGCACTTCGTGCAGAACGTCACCGACGTCGACGACCCGCTGTTCGAGCGGGCCGACCGGGACGGCGAGGACTGGATCGTGCTCGGCATGCGCGAGACGGCGCTGTTCCGCGAGGACATGACGGCGCTGCGGGTGCTGCCGCCGGACGACTACGTGGGCGCGGTCGAGTCGATCCCGCGGATCGTCGCGCACGTGGAGTCGCTCTGGGACGCCGGCCTGGCCTATCAGCTCGACGACGGCACCGGCGACGTCTATCACGACGTCGCCCAGGCCCCCGGGTTCGGCGGTGAGTCCGGCTACGACGAGGCGACGATGCTCCGGCTGTCCGCCGAGCGTGGCGGCGACCCCGACCGGGCGGGCAAGCGCAACCGGCTCGACCCGCTGCTGTGGCGCGGCGCGCGGGAGGGGGAGCCGTCCTGGCCCGGCCCGCGCGGCATCGCCGGCCGCCCGGGCTGGCACATCGAGTGCGCCGCGATCGCCCTGGACACCATCGGCATGGGCTTCGACGTCCAGGGCGGTGGCAGCGACCTGGTCTTCCCGCACCACGAGTACTCCGCGGTGCACGCCGAGGCGCTGACCGGCGCCAAGCCCTTCGCCCAGGCCTACGTGCACGCGGCGATGATCGGCCTGGACGGCGAGAAGATGAGCAAGAGCCGGGGCAACCTGGTGTTCGTCTCCCGGCTCCGCGGTGACGGGGTCGACCCGATGGCGATCCGGCTGGCCCTGCTGTCGGGCCACTACCGCACCGACCGGGCCTGGACGCCGGACCTGCTCGACCGGGCCCTGCGCCGGCTCGACACGTGGCGGCGCGCCGCAGCCCTGCCGCTGGGCGCCCCGGCCGGCCCGGTGCTGTCCGCCGTCCGCGAGCGCCTCGCCGACGACCTGGACACCCCCGGCGCCCTGGCCGCCGTCGACGCCTGGGCCGCGGCCAGCCTCGCGGAGGCGGCATCAGGTGGGGGCGTGCCGGCCGCGCAGGCCGGCGACGACTGGGACGAGCAGTCGCCCACCGTCGTCGCCGACCTCGTCGACGCGCTGCTCGGCATCGCGCTCACGCCGTGACCGGGGGCGGGACGGGCTCCGATCGGCCGGCGTACCCGCCTGCCTTCTCCCGGATCGACCGGCAGGCACGGGAGGACGCCGAGGCGCAACTGGCGCCGGCCGCGGCCCGGTCGGCGCAGTCCCGGGGCCGGGCCCGCCCGGAGCCCGAGGACGAGCTGCGCACCTGCTGGGAGCTCGACCGCGACCGGATCCTGCACGCCAAGGCCTTCCGCCGGCTCAAGCACAAGACTCAGGTCTTCCTGCACCCCGACGGCGACCACTTCGTCACCCGGCTCACCCACACCCTGCAGGTCACCCAGGTGGCCCGCTCCCTGGCCCGCGCGCTGGGCCTGCACGAGACGCTGGCCGAGTCGATCGCGCTGGCCCACGACGTCGGGCACTCGCCCTTCGGGCACATCGGCGAGGACGCGCTCGAGCCCTACGTCGAGGGCGGCTGGCACCACGCCGCCCAGGGCGTGCGCATCGTCGAGGTGCTGGAGGACCTCAACCTCACCTGGGAGGTGCGGGACGGCGTCCGGGCGCACAGCTGGAAGATCGACCCGCCGCCGGCGACCCGCGAGGCCGAGTGCGTGCGGTTCGCCGACCGGATCGGCTACCTGTCCCACGACGCGCTGGACGCCGTCCGGGCCGGGGTGCTGCGCGCGGGTGACCTGCCGGCCCGGACGCTCGCCACCTTCGGGCCGCCCGGCGGGGCGATGGTCGGCGCGATGATCGAGGCGGTCGTCGACGGCAGCTTCCACCCGGCACTGGACGACGCCCGGCACGCGGGTCGCGGTGGGCCGCCGGCTCCGGCGGTGCGGATGGCGCCGGACGCGCTGGAGGCGATGCACGAGCTGCGGGCCTTCATGTTCGAGCGGGTCTACGGCTCGGAGGTCGCCGCCGGGCAGAAGCACGTGGCGATCGACGTCATCCGCCGGCTGGTCGACCACCACCTGGCCCACCCCGGGCTGATCCCGGCCAGCTACCGGGACACCGAGGCCGACGTGCTCACCCAGGTCGTCGACTACGTCACCGGCATGACCGACCGGTTCGCCCTGGCCACCCACGACCGGCTCTTCGACGACACCGCCACCGTGCGGATGCGCCCGCTGCTGGCCTGAGCCCGCTGGGCGGACCGGTCCGGCGTCGCGACCTGCCGGTCAGGGCCGGCGGTGGTCTGCTGCCGGAACGGCCGTGACGTCGGTCCGTTCCCCGGCCAGCACCTCCGACGCGATCCGGTGGGCGTTCGCCATGACCGTCATGGTGAAGGTGGACGACGCGATCGTGGGCAGGACCGAGCCGTCGATGAGGTGCACCCGGTCCCAGGCCGGGAGCCTGCCCCACCGGTCCGTCCCGGGTGTGGTGCCGCCGGCGCCGGCCGGCACATGCGGGAACGACCCGCCGAAGTGGTAGCTCTTGGCCGCGCCGCTGAGCTCGACGTGCGAAAGGACGGGCCAGAGGTCGAGCCGTGGAGCGGCCCGGACCAGCCGACGGAGGGCGTCCCGCAGCATCGGCGGTCGGGTCCGGTCCTCGCACCGTTCCAGCGTCACTTCCGGCAGACCTCCCGTGGCGGCCGGGCGGACGTGCACGCGGACCTTCGGCGACGCCCAGGACGGCAGGTACCCGAAACCCACGGTGAGCCGGTCGAGCACGTGGTCCCCGAGCCATCGGCCGGCTCCGGAGCCGAGCACCCTCGGCAACGCCTCGGCGATGGCCGGGTTGTGCGGGTAGCAGTGGACCTGGGAGGTGTCCAGGCCCCGGTCGTCGAAGGTGATCAGCAGGTTGAACTGGTTGAGGGTGAAGTCCCGGACGTGCGGCCCGCGCGGGTCGGCGACGCCACGGCGGGAGAGGAAGGGCACGAGGTACTGACGCGACTCCAGCAACTCGACGGCCGGCGACGGCCCCGGCAGAGAGCCCAGCACCAGCCGGGTGGTGCCGACCGCGCCGGCCCCGACGAAGAGCCGATCGGCACGGAACTCGCGGAGCACGCCGGTGGACAGCTCCCGCGCACGCACCACCACCTCGTCGCCGTCCTGCCCGATCCGCTCCGCGAGCAGACCGCCGAGGTACCGGACGTTGGGCAGGCGGCGGAGCCCGTCCATCGTCTGGGCCGCGCTGTAGATGAGCGAGTAGGGGCAGCCGGTCATGCACAGCCCGCAGCGGATGCAGCCATCGGCCCGGAGTGCGAGTCGGGCGCGCCCCACGACCACGCCGGACCGGCGGAGCGCCGCCCGGTGGCGCGCGGACCGGGCGAGCACGTCCTGGGCCCGGGGCCCCAGCGGCGGCAACCCGCTGCGTGGCTCGAGGAGGGGGAACGTCTCGGCCAGGTCGTCGGTTTCACCGGCCAGCGGCACCTCCGCCAGCACCGCGCGGTAGTGCGGCTCGATGTCCCGCCAGCTCACCGGCCAGGCCTCGAAGGTCGCCGGGGAGAACGGCATCAGCTGAGCGCCCCAGACGGTGGTGAAGCCCCCGTAGGCGGAGGAGATGACGTCCCGGTTCACCTCGTCACCCGACGTCTGCACCCCACGGAGCTGGCCGAGGTCCCGGAAGGGGTAGTCGGAGCCGTAACTGCGCTTCTGGGGCACGCTGCCCGACCCGGTGGTCGTGGCGCGCGCGCTGACCAGGTCCAGGTCCGGGTCCTGCCACTGGTCGGGCGGCAGCATGGACATCCGCGTGCGCGCGTCGCTCCGTTCGTCCTCCAGGCTGCCGCCCACGTCCAGCACGGTGACCCGGTGGCCCGGCCGGGCAGCCAGCACCGAGATGGCCGTGGCGGACGAGGCGCCGGAGCCGATGACGAGGTGGTGGACGCTCGAGGTCACCTCGCCGCGAGCCCCACGGTCAGGGACTCCGGCAGCCGACCCGTCCGCAGGTCCAGCCTGCCCCGCAGGTGCCCGACCCCGGCCGTCGCCAGGCCGGCCACGATGGTGGCGGCCTGCCGCACGGACGCGAGGTCCCCGGTGACCCCCCGACGCAGCCTCCGAGCGACCGTGCCGGCCATCCGGCCGGCGAACTCCAGCTCCGCCCGGATGTTGCCCGCGGCCCCCATGTCGTCGAACGCCCGGACCTTGCCCCGGTTGATCGTGTAGCACCGGCGCCAGAAGTACGACCAGGTCAACCGCTCCGGGTGCACGTGGTGGTAGACGACGGCCTCGGGCTCGTACACCACCGCCGCCACGCCGTGAGCCGCGGCGATGCGGTGCGACAGGTCCATGTCGTCGTGCTTGTCGGAGTGGAACCCCCCGACCGCACGCAGGGCCGCACTGCGGGCGGACATGTTCGCGCCGATCAGGTGGCGGGTCGGCTGCCGGACGTCGGGGAGCCCGGCGTAGTGACAGCCGAAGACCCAGTCGAACTCGTGCGGGAACCAGTCGGGCCGGGCGACCACGTGCCGGGGGAGGGGAGCCCCGCCGACCGCCACGGCGCGGGGGTCCTCGGCGTAGACCCGCAGCAGGGTCTCCAGCCAGGTGGGGTCTGCCTCGGCATCGTCGTCGAGGAAGGCGACGACGCCGGAGGTCACCCGCTCGACGGCGGTGTTGCGGGCCGAGCCCAGCCGTCCGGGGTAGCGGTTCGCGAAGACCTGGACCGGCGGTTGCCGACCGTCGTCCGCCCACTCGCGCACACAGCGTTCGTGCAGTTCCGGATTGTGGTCCACGCACAGCAGGACCGACCGCGGGGCGACCGTCTGACTCCGTAGCGAGGCGACCGCCCGGACGAGGAGGTCCCAGCGCTGATCGGTGTAGGTGCAGACCACCACGTCGGCGGTCGGGAGCTCATCGGCGGTGCCGGCCATGGGCGTTCCTCTCGCTCTGGCGTCCATGGCCGCTGACGGCCGGGGACCGCGATGAGGGCAGAAGCTAGCAGCGTCCACGGCGCCACAGCACCGCTCTCCGCACGCCGACCTGAGACACGGGTGGACCGGTGCAGAGGAGCGCGTGCCGGCGCGTCGGGGGGCCGGCCGTCAGCCCGTCCGACGACGAGGCCGCGGCCAGGCCGAGGGCCGGCGAGCGCGTCCGCGCCGGCGCCGTGGCGGAACCCTTTCCCGGCGCAGGAGCCTCGCGGCGGGCCCCTGCGACGGGGCCGAGGTCAGCCGGCGCCGCCGCGGCGGCGCAGTGGAAGGACCCCGTCGCCCCCCGCCACTCGCAGGCTCGCGGCGGGCCCCTGCGACGGGGCCGAGGTCAGCCGGCGCCGCCGCGGCGGCGCAGATACCTCTCGAACTCGCGGGCGAACTCGACGACCTCGTCGTCCTCCTGGGCCATCTCGTCGACGGTCTTCACCCACTCCTCGGCCTGCTGGGGGAGGGTGCCCAGCGGCACGGCCATCTCCAGCACCTCCTCGACCCGCTGGAGCAGCGCGACGGTGGCCCGGGGGGAGGGCGGCTGGGAGACGTAGTGCGGCACGGCCGCCCAGAAGCTCACCGTCGGCAGACCGGACTGCAGGCAGGCGTCGGCGAAGACGCCGAGGATGCCGGTGGGGCCCTCGTACCGGGAGGTCTCCAGCCCCCACTGGGTGGCCGACTCCTCGTCGTAGGCCGACCCGGTGACCGGCGTGGGGCGGGTGTGCGGGGTGTCGGCGAGCAGCGCGCCAAGCGCGACGACGGTGGTGGCGCCCAGCTCCTGGATGAGCTCGATCAGCTCGTCGCAGAAGCTGCGCCAGCGCATGTTCGGCTCGATGCCGCGGATGAGCACCACGTGCCGGTCGCTGCCGGGGGGCTTGGCCACCGAGAGGCGGGTGGTGGGCCACTCGATGCGGCGGCTGACCCCGTCGATGAGGGAGACGGTGGGGCGGTTGACCTGGAAGTCGTAGTAGTCCTCGGGGTCCAGCGCGGCCAGCGGGGTCGCGTCCCAGCTGAGCTCCAGGTGCTCGACGGCCCCGGTCGCTGCGTCCCCGGCGTCGTTCCACCCCTCGAACGCGACCACGACCACGGGGTCGTCCAGCTCGGGCAGGTCGTCTGCGGTGGACTTCGGATCGATCACCCTTCGAGCCTACGTCGATCTCGCCGACCACCCCGGGTGCCGCCGGGGCCGGTGGGGTCCTCGGGGCGGGCGCGCGCCCGGCTCCGCCGTCCCGGGCGCGGGAAGTGAGACCATGGACGTGCTGTTCGAGGACGACGAGGCGCCGCGCTGCCCGTCGGAGTTGCCAGGGCCCTGGCGCCGGACGCCTCCGTGACCGTGATCGATCGATCCCGAGGACCGCCCTGTGCCCGAGAACCCCGTGCCCGTGAACCCGCTGCTGCGGCCGGACGCCACCGCCGAGCTCACCGCCCTGCTCCGCGAGCGGATCCTCGTGCTGGACGGCGCCATGGGCACGGCGATCCAGCGGGACCGCCCGGACGAGGCGGGCTACCGGGGCGAGCGGTTCGCCGACTGGCCGACCGACGTCCAGGGCAACAACGACCTGCTCAGCCTCACCGCCCCGGAGATCATCGGCGGCATCCACCGCGAGTACCTCGAGGCCGGCGCCGACCTGATCGAGACCAACACCTTCAACGCCACCCGCATCTCGCTGCTCGACTACGGGATGCAGGAGCTGGCCTACGAGCTGAACGTCGCCTCCGCCCGGCTGGCCCGCGCCGCCTGTGACGCGGTCAGCACCCCGGAGAAGCCGCGGTACGTCGTCGGCGCCCTCGGCCCGACCAGCCGGACGGCGTCCATCTCGCCCGACGTCAACGACCCCGGCGCCCGCAACGTCAGCTTCGACGAGCTGGTCGAGGCCTACCTGGAGCAGGCCAACGGGCTGGTCGACGGCGGCGCGGACGCGCTGCTGATCGAGACGATCTTCGACACCCTGAACGCCAAGGCGGCCATCTACGCGTGCGAGACGCTGTTCGAGGAGCGTGGCCGCCGCTGGCCGGTGATGATCTCCGGCACCATCACCGACGCCTCCGGCCGCACGCTCTCCGGGCAGGTGACCGAGGCCTTCTGGCACTCGGTGCGGCACGTCAAGCCGCTGCTGGTCGGGTTGAACTGCGCCCTGGGCGCCAAGGAGATGCGGCCCTACATCGCCGAGATCTCCCGGATCGCGGACACGTTCGTCTCCTGCTACCCGAATGCCGGGCTGCCCAACGCCTTCGGTGAGTACGACGAGTCGCCGGAGGAGACCGCGGCGATCGTCGCCGAGTTCGCCGAGAGCGGCTTCGTGAACCTGGTCGGCGGCTGCTGCGGCACCACCCCGGCGCACATCGGCGCGATCGCCCGCTCGGTCGCCGGCACCGCGCCGCGCACCCCGGTCGAGACGGCGCCGGCGCTGCGGCTGTCCGGGCTGGAGCCGCTGACCGTCACCGAGGAGAGCCTGTTCGTCAACGTCGGCGAGCGGACGAACATCACCGGCTCGGCCCGCTTCCGCAACCTGATCAAGGCCGGCGACTACCCGGCGGCCCTGGCCGTGGCCCGCCAGCAGGTCGAGGCCGGCGCGCAGGTCATCGACGTGAACATGGACGAGGGCATGATCGACGGGGTCGCGGCGATGGACCGCTTCCTCAAGCTGGTCGCCACCGAGCCGGACATCTGCCGGGTGCCCACGATGATCGACTCCTCCAAGTGGGAGGTCATCGAGGCCGGGCTCAAGTGCGTGCAGGGCAAGGCGATCGTCAACTCCATCTCGCTGAAGAACGGCGAGGAGGAGTTCGTCCAGCAGGCGAGGCTGTGCCGCAAGCACGGCGCGGCGGTGGTGGTCATGGCCTTCGACGAGGACGGCCAGGCCGACAACCTGCAGCGTCGCCAGGAGATCTGCCGGCGGGCCTACGACGTGCTGACCGAGCAGGTCGGCTTCCCGGCCGAGGACATCATCTTCGACCCGAACGTCTTCGCCGTGGCCACCGGCATCGAGGAGCACGCCACCTATGGCGTCGACTTCATCGAGGCGACCCGCTGGATCAAGCAGAACCTGCCCGGCGCGCTGGTCTCCGGCGGCGTCTCCAACGTCTCCTTCTCCTTCCGCGGCAACAACCCGGTCCGCGAGGCGATCCACGCCGTCTTCCTGTTCCACGCCATCGCCGCGGGGATGGACATGGGCATCGTCAACGCCGGGGCGCTGGAGGTCTACGACGAGGTCCCCGAGCTGCTGCGCGAGCGGATCGAGGACGTCGTCCTGAACCGCCGGCCGGACTCCACCGAGCGGCTGCTGGAGATCGCCGCGGACTTCGCCGGCGACGGCGCGGCCAAGGAGGTCGCCAGCGAGGAGTGGCGCGCGCTGCCCGTGGGGGAGCGGATCACCCACGCGCTGGTGAAGGGGATCGACGAGTTCGTCGAGGCCGACACCGAGGAGCTGCGGCAGGAGATCAGCGCCCGCGGCGGCCGGCCCATCGAGGTCATCGAGGGCCCGCTGATGGACGGCATGAACGTCGTCGGCGACCTGTTCGGGCAGGGGAAGATGTTCCTCCCGCAGGTGGTGAAGAGCGCGCGGGTGATGAAGAAGGCCGTCGCCCACCTCATCCCGTACATCGAGGCGGAGAAGCAGCCCGGGGACGCCGAGCGGAGCAACGGCAAGGTCGTCATGGCCACCGTGAAGGGCGACGTGCACGACATCGGCAAGAACATCGTCGGCGTCGTCCTGCAGTGCAACAACTACGACGTGGTCGACCTGGGCGTGATGGTCCCCGCGCAGAAGATCCTGGACGCCGCCAAGGCCGAGGGCGCCGACGTCATCGGGCTGTCCGGGCTGATCACCCCGTCGCTGGACGAGATGGTCAACCTGGCCACCGAGATGGAGCGGCAGGGCTTCACCATCCCCCTGCTGATCGGAGGCGCGACCACCTCGCGGGCGCACACCGCGGTGAAGGTCGCGCAGAAGTACTCCGGGCCGGTGATCTGGGTGAAGGACGCCTCCCGGTCGGTGCCAGTGGTCGCCGCGCTGCTGTCGGACGAGCAGCGGCCGGCCCTGCTGGCCGAGACCGACGCCGAGTACGCCGCGCTGCGCGAGCGGCACGCGGCCCGCACCGACACCCGGGCGCTGCTGCCGCTGGCCACCGCGCGGGCGAACGCCACCCCGGTCGACTGGACCGGCTACACCCCGCCGCGGCCGCGGATGCTGCTCCAGCAGACCCGCGACGTCTGCGCCGGACCGGTCTGCGACCACCCGCAGGGCCACGCCACCCAGTTCGTGCGCACCTTTACCGACTACCCGCTGGCCGAGCTGCGCGACTACATCGACTGGCAGCCGTTCTTCAACGCCTGGGAGATGCGCGGGCGGTTCCCCGACATCCTGCACAACCCGGCCAGCGGCGAGGCCGCCCGCCGGCTCTACGACGACGCCCAGGCGATGCTGGACAAGGTCATCGAGGAGCGCTGGCTGCAGGCGAACGGCGTCCTCGGGCTGTTCCCTGCCGCCCGGGTGGACGGCGAGGACATCGCGGTCTACACCGACGAGTCGCGTACCTCGGTCCGGGCGACGCTGCACCAGCTGCGGCAGCAGACCGAGGGGCGGGACGGCTCGCCGCGCAAGTCACTGGCCGACTTCGTCGCACCGGCGGAGACCGGGCTGCGCGACCACGTCGGCGCCTTCGCCGTCACCGCGGGCCTCGGTTCGGCCGAGCGGGTCGCCCAGTTCAAGAAGGAGAACGACGACTACAACGCCATCCTGCTGGAGTCGCTGGCCGACCGGCTGGCCGAGGCGTTCGCCGAGCGGCTGCACGAGCGGGTGCGCACCGAGCTCTGGGGCTACGCCCCCGACGAGCAGCTGGACGCCGACGGGCTGATCGCCGAGAAGTACCGGGGCATCCGGCCGGCGCCCGGCTACCCGGCCTGCCCGGAGCACACCGAGAAGCAGACGATCTGGGAGCTGCTCGACGTGCAGGCGAACACCGGCATCGAGCTGACCGAGTCGATGGCGATGTGGCCGGGTGCGGCGGTGAGCGGGCTGTACTTCTCCCACCCGCAGTCGCAGTACTTCGTGCTGGGCCGGGTCGGCCGCGACCAGGTCGAGGACTACGCCCGGCGCAAGGGCTGGACGGTCGCCGAGGCCGAGAAGTGGCTCTCACCCAACCTGGGCTACCGCACCGAGGACGAGTGAAGGACCCCCGTCCCCCTCACCCTTCGCAAGCTCAGGGCGAGCCTCTGGACGGGGGCCGAAGGGCCGGGGTCACTCGACGACGAGGACGTCGGTGTAGGTGGCGGAGTGACGGCTGGTGAAGTCGTACTCGCCGGGCTGGTCCGGGGCCAGGAAGGTCAGCAGCGTGTGGCCTGGGACCTCGACATCGAACGACCCGTCGTCCGCCGTGATCGTGACCCGCTGATCGGTGCCGTTGAACACCGTGACCCGCTGGCCGGCCGTGACCGGGCCGGTGACGTGAAAGCGGCTGTCGTCGATCAGCACGCCGACCGACAGCTCGCCGTGGTCGTGCCCGGCCATCGGGTCCACGGCCGCCTGATCGTCGGCCGCCGGGTTCCCGGCTGCCGGGCCTGAGCCGGCCGCGGCCGCGGGGGACGTCGTCGCGCCCGCCGCGGCGGGCGGGGGAGGGGACGCCGCCAGCGCGACCGCCAGTGCCACGGTCGCCAGCAGCACGGCCACCTCGACCGCGGCCAGCCGCCGGAAGGCACCGGGCCGGCCGGCGCGCAGTGCGGGCAGGGTGCGCTGCCGGTGCCGCCAGCCCAGCACGCCGGCCAGCGTGAGCCCGAGCGTCTTGGCCAGCAGCAGCGCGCCGTAGCCGCTGCCCAGCGCGGCGACCACCGCACCGGCCCCGCCGAGGACGAGACCGGCGGCCAGCACGCCGGAGACCGCCGTGGCCGCCCAGCAGACCAGCGCCAGGACACTGAACCGCTCGGCGGCCGCGACCGGGCCACGACCCCACCACAGCAGGGCACCGAGACCGCCCACCCACAGGCTCGCGGCGACCACGTGCACCGCGAGGGTGGTCACGGCGAGCAGGTGGTCCTCGGCCGCCGATGAGTGCCCGCTCAGCACGACGGGGACGACCAGCGCGGCCAGGGCGACCACCAGCAGCAGGCGCGCGCCGGTGGTGCCGCCACTGCGCCGGGCCGCCAGTGCGACCACGCCACTGAGGGCCACGACCAGCAGCGCCGCCCGGCCGGCGCCGGTGTCGACGAAGAAGACCCGGACCGAGGAGGAGTCCAGTGCCGTCGGAGGCACGCCGACCAGCCGGCTCACGGTCAGCAGGCCGCCGAGGGCCGTCGCCAGTGCCCAGACCAGTGCCCAGCCCGAGGCTGCGCGCAGCGCCCGCCGGGCCGGCGCGGACAGCGGGCCACCGGGGAGCAGCACGGCGGCGACCAGCAGCGCACCGACCGTGCCCACCGCGGCGAGCCGGCCGACGAGGGTGACCACCGGCGCGCCCACCTCGACGAGCTGCCCGGCCTGCTGCAGGCCCGCGGCCCCGTCGGCTCCGGCAGCGCCACCGACCACCAGCGCGCCGACCAGGACGGCGAGCAGGCCCACGGCGCCCGCCCCGGCCACGGTCAGGGACGCCGGCCGTCTCGGGCCCGGCGTACCGGCCGGCGCCGCCTGCTCGGTGGGCGCTGGCGCGACCGCGCTGCTCACGACCGACGCCGGCTGCGGACGAGCACCGCCACCGCGCCGACCAGCACGGCGCCGGCCGCGATCAGCCAGCCCACGGCCGGCCCGTTCCCGGTGGCCCGGCCGGCCTCGGCCAGCGCCGGATCGCCGTCCAGCTCCGTGCCCGGGTTCGTGCCCGTGCTGCCGTCGGCGGCGGGGGCTGTGGTGCCCTCGGCGGACGCTGCGGCCGAGGTCGCCGGTGCCGGAGCGGTCGCGACGGTGAAGGCGAAGCTGCCGGTCAGGGCATGCCCGTCGGAGGAGGTGCTCCGCCACTCGACGGTGTAGTCGCCCGCGGGCACCCCGTCGGCCAGCGGCTGGACCACCGACCTGCCGCTGATCTCCGCCGCGCCGTCGGACACCGACCCGCCGTCCGGGCCGGTCACCACCACCTGGGTGCCCAGCGGCAGCGGTTCCCCGGTGAACTCGAGCTCGACGACGGTGGGGGAGGAGGTCACCGCCGCCCCCGACCCCGGGGATGTGCGGACCAGCCCGTCGTGGGCGCGGGCCGGACCCACACCGGCCGCCAGCACGAGGACGGCCAGGATGAGCACGGTCAGCAGGGCCGGCAGACCCGCCGTCCGCCGTCGCGGGGCGGGGGTGACCCGGAGGACCGGCGACGGGGCTCGGAGCGCAGTCATGCCCGTTGTTCGTCAGTGAGGGCCGATCCGGTTGGGCCGACGCATGCAGCGGCGTCCCGGTCGGTCCGCGCGGCGGCCGTCCACCGGCCACACAGCCAGGGGCTCCCACCGGCTGCACAGCCGGGGGACAGAAAAAAATCCGGGACCGGGTGAACCGCTCCGGTCCCCGCGCCCGAACCACGTGCGATCGGCGCGGCAGCGGGGACCACCCAGCTGCCGACCTGCAGCCGGTCGTGGTCTTCACGGACCTGATCGAGGGCGGGCGCACCGACGCGTCCGCCGGCACGACGGGCGAGTGGTTCCCAACCGCCGTCCTGCGGCCACCTCCCCGGAGGCGACCGCATCCCGACAACGAGGAGCATCCATGCGCAAGGCACTCGCACTCCCGGCCGTCGCCGCAGCCGCGGCCTTCCCGCTGCTGACCATGACCGCCGCGTCGGCGCACGAGGGCACGCACAGCTACCAGGCCGACCTCGGCGCGGTGAACCAGTCCGGCGTCTCCGGCACCGGCATGGTCACGCTGGACGGCAACACGGCCACCGTCATGATCGAGGCCTCCGGGCTGCTCGCCGGCTCGCCGCACGCCCAGCACTTCCACATCGGCGCCGAGGGCACCTGCCCGGCCAACGACCTGTCCGACGACGCCGACGGTGACGGCTTCGTCAGCGTCACCGAGGCCGCGAAGTACTACGGGGCCATCGGTACGTCGCTGACCACCACCGGCGACACCGGCCCCGACAGCGGCCTGGCCATCGACCGGTTCCCGACCGCCGAGGGCGGCTCGATCAGCTACGAGCGCACCTTCGAGGTCACCGACGACGTCCACGCGGCGTTCGAGGCCGGCACCGCTGTGCTGGTCGTGCACGGCATCGACAAGGACGGCTCGGGCGCCTACGACGGCGACGTCATGAGCGACCTCGACCCGTCGCTGCCGATGGAGGCCACCGCCCCGGCCGCCTGCGGCTCGCTGGACGTCGCGCAGATGGGTGCCGCCCCCGCCGGTGGCGCCGAGACCGGTGCCGGCAGCACCGCCGGCACGGAGAACACCGCGGCCATGGGCGTGGGTGCCCTCGCCGCCGTCGGTGCCGCCGCCGCCGGTGCGGTCGCCTACCGCCGTCGTCAGGCCGACCAGGCCTGATCCGGCTCCGTGCCGCGCGGGGAGGGCGACCTCCCCGCGCGGCACGGCCCCTCACCCGATCATCCGGAAGGAACCCCGTGACCGAGCCCCGCGGCCGCCGGCCGAGCACCCGCACGTGGACGGCGCTGGCCGTCGCCCTCGCGATCGTGGCCCTCGTCGCCGTGGTGGTGGCGGTGACCGGTCAGCAGGAGGCGCCGCGGCCGGCACCCAGCGCCGACCGCGCGGAGAGCTCGGCACCACCCAGCACGGTCGCACCGCCCGCACCGTCCTCCGCGGCACCCTCGGCGGCCGCCGAGACGGTTGCCCAGCCGGTCGCCGCCCCGGTGGCGGTCAGCATCCCTGCCATCGACGTCAGCAGCGACCTGCTGCGCCTGGGCCTCAACGACGACGGCACCGTCGAGGTGCCGCCGCTGGGCCCGGACGACCAGGCCGGCTGGTACGAGCGCGGCCCGGCACCCGGGGCGATCGGGCCGGCGGTGCTGCTCGGCCACGTCGACTCCGCCGAGCACGGCCCCGGGGTGTTCTTCGACCTCGGTGGCCTGCAGCCCGGGGACGAGGTGCGCGTCGACCGCGAGGACGGCACCACCGCGGTGTTCGCCGTCGACCGGGTGGAGACCCACCCCAAGGACGACTTCCCGACCATCGCCGCCTACGGCGACACCCCGGACGCGCAGCTTCGGCTGATCACCTGCGGTGGCGACTTCGACTCGTCGGTGCGCAGCTACGAGGACAACGTGATCGCCTTCGCGACCCTCGTGCGCACCGAGCCGGCCTGATCGGCCACGCCGGCCGGCTCCCTAGACTGCCCGGGTGTCGGCGACCCCGGTGAGCAGCGCGCCCCGCTCGTTCCAGTCACTGCAGGCAGTGCTGTTCGACATGGACGGCACGCTGGTGGAGACCGAGGAGCTGTGGGGCGAGGCGATGGACGAGCTCGCCGCCCGGCTCGGCGGCAGGTTCTCCGACGCCGGCCGGCAGCAGACCGTCGGCGCCTCCATGCGGGTGGCGATGCAGGTGCTCTACGCCGACCTCGGCCTCACCCGCGACGACGAGCAGCTGCGCACGGACGCGCAGTGGGTCGAGGAGCGGACCGCCGCGCTGATGACCAGCCGCGGGATGCCCTGGCGGCCCGGCGCCCGTGAACTGCTGCTCTCCGTCGGCGCGGCCGGCCTGGCCACCGCGCTGGTGACCACGACGCCCCGCCGGATCGCCGCCCTGGTGATCGACTCGATCACCACCGACCTGGGCCGGACGCCGTTCGACGTGACCGTCTGCGGGGACGAGGTGCCGGCCCGCAAGCCCGACCCGGCGCCCTACCTGCAGGCGATGTCGGCGCTGGGCGTCGAGCCGGGCGCGTGCGTCGTGATCGAGGACTCCCAGGTGGGCGTGGTGGCAGGTCTGGCTGCCGGGGCAGCGGTGCTCGGCGTCCCGTCGCTACAGCCGCTGCAAGCCGGCGGGTCGCTCACCCTCCGGGAGTCCCTGGCCGGGCTCGGCGTCGCGGACCTCGTCGCCCTGGTCGACGTCCGGGCCGGGGTCTCGCCACCGGCCTGACCAGCGATCCTGCCGGCTCACTACAGCGACTGGCGTTCCGCTGTCGGGGAGCCCGGCGCCCGCTCGGCGTGCCGGGTGGGCCGCAGATCGGCCGGGAAGTCGATCGACCCGGCGCCCACCCGCTGGCAGCATCTCCCACGATGGATTTCTTGACAGCCAGCGACATCGCGCACGCCGAGCACCCGATCGCGGCGCCGGTCGCGGCTGAGGCGGTGCGCGCCCTGGTCCGGCAGCTGGGGCCGGTGCCCGCCGGGGCGACCTTCCTCGACCTGGGCTGCGGGTACGGCAGGTGGCTGATGGAGGCACTGGCGGCGCACCCGAGTGCCACCGGCGTGGGTGTCGACCGGTTGCTCCCCGCCGGGCTCGCCCAGGAGTCCACCGGCCGAGGCCTCACCGGCCGGGTGCGGTGGGTGGAGGCCGACGCGCAGGACTGGACAGGGGACGGGCTCGTCGACGTCGTCCTCTGCGTCGGCGCCACGCACGCCTTCGGCGGCCTCGACGGCACCCTCCAGGCGGTCCGCCGGTTCCTGCGCCCGGGTGGGCGCCTGGTCCTCGGTGACGGGATCTGGGACGCCCCGCCGTCGCCGGCCGCCCTGGAGCACCTGGAGATCGGCGCGGACGACATGCCCGACCTCGCCGGGTTGGTCGAGCTGGTACAGGCCGAGGGCTGGGAGCCCGGCCACGGTCACGTGAGCTCGCTGGCCGAGTGGGACGAGTACGAGCTCTCCTGGACCGGCTCGCTCACCACCTGGGCGCTGCACGACGCACCGACGCAGCAGGAACGGACCGACGCGCTGGAGATCGCCCGGTCCCACCGCACGGCCTGGCTGCGCGGCTGGCGGCGGCACCTCGGGTTCGCCACGCTGGTCCTGCACGACGTCCGCCCGCCCGGCGCTGCCTGAGCCGTCCGGCCCTGGGCGGGTGGAGGTCAGTTCGCGGCGGTGACCGGGAGGGTCGTGCGCCAGCCCGCGGCGGCGGCCGCCTCGGCCGGGAAGGGCGGGGGAGTGCCGCCGAAGGCCGGGCACAGCGCCTGGTGGTCGCACCAGCTGCACAGCCGGCTCTTGTTGGCCCGGAAGTCACCGGTCGCCACGGCCCGCTCGATCGCCGTCCAGATGGCCTGCAGGGTGCGCTCGAAGCGCAGCAGCTCGGCCTCGTCGGGGGAGTAGGTGAGGGCGTCGCCGTCCTTGAGGTAGAGCAGCTTGAGCTGGGCGGCGACCACTCCCCGGGTGCGCCACAGCACCAGTGCGTAGAACTTCATCTGGAACAGGGCCTTGCCCTCGAACGCCTCCCGGGGCATGCCGCCGGTCTTGTAGTCGACCACCCGCAGCGCACCGGTCGGGGCGACGTCCAGCCGGTCGACGTAGCCGCGCAGCAGCAGCCCGTCGGGGAGCGTGACCTCGACCAGCTCCTCCCGGCCCTCGGGCTGGATGCGGGTCGGGTCCTCCAGCCGGAAGTAGGTCTCCACCAGCTCACCGGCGGAGGCGAGCCACGCCTCCAGGCTCTCGGCCTTCGGGGCCTCCGCCCCCTCAGCAGCCTCGAACAGCTCGGAGATGCCCGGCTCCTCGCGCAGCTCGGCCCACGCCGGGTCGACCAGGGTGCGGGCGGCCTCCACTGTGCGCTGCGCGGGCGGGAGGTCGTACAGCTTCTCCAGCACCGCATGCACGAGGGTGCCGCGTACCGCTGCCCGCGACTTCTTCTCCGGCAGCCGGTCGATGGTGCGGAAGCGGTACAGCAGCGGGCAGGACTTGAAGTCCGCGGCCCGGGAGGGGGACAGCGACGGGCGACGCGGGGTGCTGTCGGCCGCCGTCGTCCGCTCCGCCGCGGTCGTCGTCTCCGGGGCGGTCGTGCCCGACTCGGCCTCGGGGGACCGGCCGGCGTCCAGGGTCACCGTCATGGCCCCGAGGTTAGGTCGGGCCACCGACATTCCCGGACAGGCGGTCCGTCGTGTGCGCCGACGGTCGGTCGATCCGCCGTCCGTACCCTCCCGGTACGTGAGCGAACAGCCAGAGCAGCCGCAGGACGACACCGTCGAGCCCCCGGCGGTGCTCCCGGCCCCGGGCCCCACCGCGAGCGAGCTGCTCGCCGACGTCCCGCTGGAGCCGGTCGTCGTCGACACCGACCCGACCCCGCCGGTCGCCGCCGAGCCGGTGGACGGTGCGTTCCGGGTCGGCGACCGGGTGCAGCTCACCGACCCGAAGGGCCGGCACCACACCGTCGTCCTGGAGCCGGGCAAGGAGTTCCACACCCACCGCGGCGCGATCAGCCACGACGAGCTGATCGGCGCGCCGGAGGGCTCCGTCGTCCACTCGACGGCGAACACCGGGTACCTGGCGCTGCGCCCGCTGCTGGCCGACTTCGTGCTGTCCATGCCGCGCGGCGCGCAGGTCATCTACCCCAAGGACGCCGCCCAGATTGTCGGCTTCGGCGACGTCGGCCCGGGGATGCGGGTGCTGGAGGCCGGCGCCGGCTCGGGCGCGCTGAGCTGCTCGCTGCTGCGGGCGGTGGGGGAGCACGGCACGCTGACCAGCTATGAGCGGCGGGAGGACTTCGCCGACGTCGCGCGGGGCAACGTGGGCGCCTTCTTCGGCGAGGTGCCGGCGAACTGGTCGCTGCGGCTGGGTGACCTGGCCCAGCACCCGGCCGAGGAGACCGTCGACCGCGTCGTCCTGGACATGCTCGAGCCCTGGGCGGTGCTGCCGACGGTCGCGGCGGCGCTGCGTCCCGGCGGGGTGCTGATCGGCTACGTCGCCACCACGACCCAGCTGTCCACCTACGTGGAGGCCGTTCGGGCGCAGGGCGTCTGGACCGAGCCGTACGCCTGGGAGACCATGCTCCGCCCCTGGCACGCCGAGGGCCTGGCGGTGCGGCCGGAGCACCGGATGGTGGCCCACACGGCCTTCCTGGTGACCGCCCGCCGGCTGGCCGAGGGGGCCGTCGCGCCGATGCGGCAGCGGCGCAAGAAGCTGGCCTGAGCGGCCTCGCGTGACGGTCGGATGACGTCGGCGACCCAGCGTCCGCACGCGTTCACGATCCAGCGGCGCCGTCGGTCCCCGCGTGTATAGATTGGCCTCCTGGCTCCCCCCGATGTGTGCGGAGGTGCGCGATGGGCGGCATTGGTCCTGACGAGTTCCGAGCGCGGCGTGAACGTGACGTCGCCTCCCTGGTGAGCCAGATCTCCTACCTCGAGGAGGAGATCGGGCTGCTGCGACGCAAGGTGTCCGACAGTCCGCGCCAGGTGCGCGCGCTGGAGGAGCGGCTCGCCGAGGCGGAGGGCCGGGCGGCCTTCCTCTCCGAGCGCAACGACAAGCTGGCCGGCACGCTCCGCGAGGCGCGCGAGCAGCTGGTGACGCTCAAGGAGGAGATCGAGCGGCTCGGGCAGCCGCCGTCGGGGTACGGCGTCTTCCTGGAGGCCTTCGAGGACGGCACGGTCGATGTGTTCACCGGCGGCCGCAAGCTCCGGGTGACCGTCTCCCCGGCGCTGGAGGTCACCGACCTGCGGCAGGGCCAGGAGGTCATGCTCAACGAGGCGATGAACGTGGTCGCCGCGCGGGGCTTCGAGCGGGCCGGCGACGTGGTCATGCTCAAGGAGCTGCTCGAGCCGGTGGACGGCGAACCGCGCCGCGCGCTGGTCATCGGGCACACCGACGAGGAGCGGGTGGTCCGCCTCGCCGACTCCCTGGCGGGCCAGCCGCTGCGCAGCGGCGACTCGCTGCTGCTGGAGTCGCGCTCGGGGTACGTCTACGAGCGGATCCCCAAGAGCGAGGTCGAGGAGCTCATCCTCGAAGAGGTCCCCGACATCGACTACACCGACATCGGTGGGCTGTCCCGGCAGATCGAGCAGATCCGGGACGCCGTGGAGCTGCCGTTCCTGCACGCGGACCTGTTCCGTGAGTACGAGCTGCGCCCGCCGAAGGGCATCCTGCTGTACGGCCCGCCCGGCTGCGGGAAGACGCTGATCGCCAAGGCGGTGGCCAACTCGCTGGCCAAGAAGGTCGCCGAGCTCAACGGTGACGCCGACCGGAGCCAGGGGAAGTCCTTCTTCCTCAACATCAAGGGCCCCGAGCTGCTCAACAAGTACGTGGGTGAGACCGAGCGGCACATCCGGCTGGTGTTCCAGCGCGCCCGGGAGAAGGCCAGCGAGGGCACGCCGGTCATCGTGTTCTTCGACGAGATGGACTCGATCTTCCGCACCCGCGGGTCGGGGGTCTCCTCCGACGTGGAGAGCACGATCGTGCCCCAGCTGCTCAGCGAGATCGACGGCGTCGAGGGCCTGGAGAACGTCATCGTCATCGGCGCCTCCAACCGGGAGGACATGATCGACCCGGCGATCCTGCGGCCCGGCCGGCTCGACGTGAAGATCAAGATCGAGCGTCCGGACGCCGAGGCGGCGCGGGACATCTTCGGCAAGTACCTGACGACGACGCTGCCGATCCACGCCGACGACCTGGCCGAGCACGGCGGCAGCCGCGAGGCGACCATCGCCGGGATGATCCAGAGCACCGTCGAGCGGATGTACACCGAGACGGAGGAGAACCGCTTCCTGGAGGTCACCTACGCCAACGGTGACAAGGAGGTCCTGTACTTCAAGGACTTCAACTCCGGGGCGATGCTGCAGAACATCGTCGACCGCGCGAAGAAGATGGCGATCAAGGACCGCCTGGAGACCGGTGTCGGCGGCCTGCGGGTCGGACACCTGATGGCGGCGTGCGTGGACGAGTTCAAGGAGAACGAGGACCTGCCCAACACGACCAACCCCGACGACTGGGCGCGGATCTCGGGCAAGAAGGGCGAGCGGATCGTCTACATCCGCACGCTGATCAGCGGCAAGGGTGCCGACAGCGGTCGGGCGATCGACACCGCGACCAACACCGGCCAGTACCTGTAGCGACGTCCGGCGGCCGCTCCCGGTGACGGGGGCCGGCCGCCGGCGTGCTCAGCCGAGGCGGTCGGCGAGCGCCCGCAGGTGCGCCCGCCCGGCCGCGTCGTACCCCAGCCCGGGGACGGTGTGCACCCGGAAGGGGCGGTCCAGCGGCGGCAGCGGGCCGACGTCGACGTGCGTCACGTCCGCGCCGAGTCCGTGCAGGTGGTCGGCCATCGCGTAGTCCGAGCGCGAGTCGCCGACGGTGTGCCAGGCGTGGGGGAGGAGGCCGTCCTCCGCCAGCAGCTGCAGGGCACGGCGGGCGCCGAGCGCCTTGCCGGCCCGCACCGACTCGACGTCGGTGGCGATCACCGAGGGGTCGATGCGCCAGGGCGTCCGGCCGGCCGCGTCCGGGAACGACCGGTCGCCGAGCTGCACGCCCAGACCGGCAGCGGACAGCCGCTCGGCCAGGTCGGCGTCGAACGCGCACTGCCGCTGGGCGTAGTGGGCGGCGGGCACGTCGGTCCGCGCCTCGACGGTGGCCATGGTCCGCTTGCCGGTGTCGACGAACATCGCGTCGGCGTAGCCGCCGTCGAGCAGCTCGGCCAGGACGGCGTGGCAGACCGCGGGCACGGCGAGCTCGTCGTCCAGGTGGACCTCACCGGCGCCGGCCGTCGTCCAGAGACCCCCCTTCTCGCAGACCGCGTGCAGGCGGGCGCCGGCGGGCAGCCCGCGGGCGACCAGCGGGCCGAGCAACCGTTCGGCGACGAAGTCGACCGACCGGCCGGTGTTCAGCACGACCGGCACGCCGGCGCCCAGCAACCGCCACAGGTCATCGAGCAGCTCGGGGGCGACGGTGCGGCTCTCCGGGCTGGCCACGGGACCGTCGACGTCCAGGAGGAGGCCGAGGGGTGGGGTGCTCACCGGCTCATCCTGCCGTCGGCCGGCCGCGGCCTAGGGTTGGGGCATGAGCGTCCGCCGGGTCATGGGCACCGAACTCGAGTACGGGATCTCGGTGCCGGGGCAGCCCGGGGCGAACCCCACGACGCTGTCGAGCCAGGTGGTGAACGCCTGGGCGTTCGCCGGTGCGCCGACGCCGCGCCGGCCGCGGTGGGACTTCGAGGAGGAGTCACCGCTGCGCGACGCCCGGGGGTTCGACCTCTCGCCGGCCACCGCGCTCGATCACAACGACATGGACGAGGACGCCGGGATGGCCAACGTCATCCTCACCAACGGCGCCCGGCTCTACGTGGACCACGCGCACCCGGAGTACGCGACGCCGGAGGTGACCAACCCGCGCGACATCGTGCTGTGGGACAAGGCGGGGGAGCGGGTGATGGCCGAGGCCGCGCGCCGGGCGGCGCAGGTGCCCGGCACCCAGCCCATCCAGCTGTACAAGAACAACACCGACGGCAAGGGCGCCTCGTACGGGTCGCACGAGAACTACCTGATGAGCCGCTCGACGCCGTTCATCGAGATCATCCGCGGGCTCATCCCGTTCTTCGTCACCCGCCAGGTCTTCGCCGGGTCCGGCCGGGTCGGCATCGGCACGGAGGGGCGCCGCGAGGGGTTCCAGCTGTCCCAGCGGGCCGACTTCTTCGAGGTCGAGGTGGGCCTGGAGACGACGCTCAAGCGGCCGATCATCAACACCCGCGACGAGCCGCACGCCAACCCCGACGAGTACCGCCGGCTGCACGTGATCATCGGCGACGCCAACCTCGCCGAGCTGTCGACCTACCTGAAGGTCGGGACGACGTCGCTGGTGCTGGCCATGATCGAGGCCCGGGCCCTCACTCAGGACCTCACCATCGAGGAGCCGGTCGAGGCGCTGCAGGCGATCAGCCACGACCCGTCGCTGACCCACCGGGTGCGGCTGCGCGACGGGCGGCGGCTGACCGCGATCGAGGTGCAGCGGGAGTACCTCGCCCAGGCGCAGAAGTTCGTCGCCGACAACGGGGACGACGACGAGCAGACCGCCGACGTGCTGCGCCGCTGGTCGGAGGTGCTCGACACCCTCGCCGTCGACCCGATGCAGCTGGCCGACCAGCTCGACTGGCCGGCCAAGCTGCGGCTGCTGGAGGGCTACCGCCAGCGCGACGGCCTCTCCTGGGGCGACGCCCGGCTCAAGCTGGTCGACCTGCAGTACTCCGACGTCCGGCCGGAGAAGGGGCTCTACCACCGCCTGGTGGCCCGCGGCGCCATGCAGCGGCTGCTCACCGACGACGAGGTGACCCGGGCGATGACCGCGCCGCCGGCCGACACCCGGGCGTACTTCCGCGGTGAGTGCCTGCGGCGCTACCCGGCCCAGGTGGCCGCGGCGTCCTGGGACTCGGTGGTGTTCGACGTCGGCCGGGACGCCCTGGTGCGCATCCCGACCATGGAGCCGCTGCGCGGCACCCGGGAGCACGTGGGCGCCCTGTTCGAGTCCACCTCGACCGCCGCCGAGCTGGTCGACAGGATCACCGGCGGTTGAGCGCCGCCGACCGGGCTGACAGGGTCGATGAGGTGACCGCCGAGAGAGCCGACCCAGCCCCGCTCGCCATGCCGCCGTCGGTGCCACCGGGCATGCGCCTGGAGCTCAGTCGTGCACGGTTGCTGCCCGGCGCCCAGCAGGAGACGGATCGCTGGATGGACATGCTGCACGAGCGCTATGACGAGTGTCTGGACACTCTCAGCGCCGAGCGGATGGCCTTCGAGGCGACCTTTCGGCACACCGACACAGACGGCACCGAGTGGCTCTAGGACCTGAGCCTCTATGGCGAGGACAGTGCGGGACTGGATCTCACCAACACCGTCGACCAGGCACATGACGCCTACGCCCGGCGGTGCAAGGAACCCGGCTGGGAAGAGCTCCGGCCGGTGCTGATGCTCGCGCCCCGTCCGG
This sequence comes from uncultured Modestobacter sp., assembly GCF_947486615.1. GTDB lineage: Bacteria > Actinomycetota > Actinomycetes > Mycobacteriales > Geodermatophilaceae > Modestobacter. The sequence goes on along the minus strand of NZ_CANKUD010000001.1, from coordinate 214,696 downwards.
TCGGGTCGGTCCTGGAGGCCTGGGCGCGTGACGGCAGCGCGGAGCCAGGGCCCGCCTGACCATCGGCCGGATCGTCTCGGCATCGGTCCGGCGGAGTGTCACACCGCGCGGGTAGCTTCTGCCTCAGCACCGACCCAGCAGCGAGCTCCGGAGGGTGAGATGGCCACGAAGGACACCGGCGGTCAGCAGCGGTCCACGCGTTCGCGCGAGGAGACCGAGGAGGTCGAGGCGTCGGTCGACACGACGGCGTCCGAGCGCACCAAGGAAGTGAGCGACGACGTCGACTCACTCCTGGACGAGATCGACGGCGTGCTCGAGGAGAATGCCGAGGAATTCGTGAAATCTTACATACAAAAAGGGGGCCAATAGCCATTCCTTGGAATGGTCAGCAGAATGGTCGACACGAAGTTCTGTCCTGACTGTGGCGAACTGAAGCCCATTTCGGCCTTCACCTCAGACCGTCGACGGTCTGACGGGCTCAGCTTCTACTGCAGAGACCACTCGCGCCAGCGCGTCCGTGCATCTAGGGATCGGCGCCTCGGTCCGCCGACGTCCCGGCATCCCCGGGACGTTCCGGTGCCGGATGGTCACAAGTGGTGTCCTGACTGCTCCACGGTGAAGGACATCGCAGAATTCGTCCGCAATGCAGGTCAGCCATCAGGGCGAGGTCCCTACTGCAAGCCCTGTCACAATGCACGTGGGAGATCGTCCAAGGAAAAGGTCGGCGGTTCCAGGACCTATCACTTGAAGCGGCGTTACGGCATCACCGCTGACCAGGCCGATGCCATGTTGGTCGACCAGGGTGGGGTCTGCGCACTCTGCAGAACCGCACCGGCCGCGCACGTCGACCACGATCACGCCACCGGCGGCGTCCGGGAACTGCTGTGCTTCAACTGCAACGGCGGCCTGGGGCAGTTCAAGGACGACCCGGCGCTGTTGCGGGCGGCCGCTCGGTACGTCGAGGCACATCGGGCCGGCCAGCTCGCCGGGCCGTTCCCGGGTCAGCAGCGGTGGCCTACCGGCTGATCGACCCGCCGGTAGGGTCGCAAATGAGGTCCGGCGGTGGCCGCCGGACGAGTTCGTGCAGTCGAGGCCGCGCACTCCGGGCGGCACGAGAGGTGGATGGGTGACCGAGACGTCAGCTGGCCGGAGCGGGTTCCCGCCCGCCTACCTGGACCGGGTGGGCTCCTCGTTCACCGACTTCCTGGGCACCACCGCCCCCGACCTGCTGCCCGGCCGCCGCACCCTGCCGGCCCTGCCGGTGGGTGAGCTCGCCCCGCACGCCACGACCATCGTCGCCGCCACCTTCGACGGCGGCGTCCTGATGGGCGGCGACCGGCGGGCCACCATGGGCAACCTCATCTCCAGCCGGGACATCGAGAAGGTCTACGCCGCCGACTCCTGGTCGGTCATCGGCATCGCCGGGGCGGCCGGGATCGCGATCGAGATGGTCCGGCTCTACCAGGTGGAGCTGGAGCACTACGAGAAGATCGAGGGGCTGACCATGTCCCTCGACGGCAAGGCCAACCGCCTCGCCGCGATGATCCGGAGCAACCTCGGCGCCGCGATGCAGGGTCTGGCCGTCGTCCCGCTGTTCGCCGGCTACGACCTCGACGCTGCCGAGGGCGTGAGCCCGGGGCGCATCTTCAGCTACGACGTCACCGGCGGGAACTACGAGGAGCGCGGCTACGCCTCGGTGGGCTCCGGCTCGCTGTTCGCCCGCAACTCCCTGAAGAAGACCTGGCGCCCGGGGCTGTCCGCCGACGCCGCGACCCGCACCCTCGTCGAGGCGCTGTACGACGCCGCCGACGACGACTCCGCCACCGGCGGTCCCGACACCGTGCGCCGGCTGTACCCGATCGTCTACCGCGTCGACGCCGAGGGCGCCGTCCGGCTGCCGGACGACGAGGTCGCCGCCGTCGCCACCACCATCGTCGCGGAGCGGTCCGCCGCGGACGGGCAGGGCTGAGCCATGACCATGCCGTACTACGCCTCCGCCGAGCAGGTCATGCGGGACCGCTCGGAGTACGCCCGCAAGGGCATATCCCGCGGCCGCAGCGTCGCCGTCCTCACCTACGCCGACGGCGTGCTGTTCATCGCCGAGAACCCCAGCGCCACCCTGCACAAGGTCAGCGAGCTCTACGACCGCATCGGGTTCGCCGCGGTCGGCCGCTACTCGGAGTTCGAGAGCCTGCGGGTGGCCGGCGTCCGGCTGGCCGACGTGCGTGGCTACTCCTACAACCGGCGCGACGTCACCGGCCGGATCATCGCCAACGCCTACGCCCAGACCCTCGGCGCGGTCTTCACCGAGCAGATGAAGCCCTTCGAGGTGGAGCTGTGCGTCGCCGAGGTCGGCGACGGTCCGGAGACCGACCAGCTGTACCGGCTCACCTTCGACGGCTCGATCGTCGACGAGTCCGACTTCGTGGTCATGGGCGGGCAGGCCGAGGCGGTCACCAGCCACCTGCGCCAGCACTTCACCGCCGGCATGCCGCTGGCCGACGCGCTACGGGTCGGTGTCCAGGCGCTGTCCGCGGTCAGCCCGGTCACCGCGGCCAACGGCGGCGCGCACGACCAGCTGCCGTCCACCCAGCTCGAGGTCGCCGTGCTCGACCGGCGGCGTCCCAAGCGGACCTTCCGCCGGGTCGTCGGCGCCGCGCTGGCCACCCTGCTGGCCGACGAGCAGCCGGCCGAGGCCGAGGCCGCCCCGGCGGAGGCCGCCGCCACCCACGCGCCCAGCGCACCGGCCCCCGGTACGCCGGCCGGGCTCGGCCACCCGGACGCGGTCGACACCGCCGGCGGCACCGAGCAGGCCTCCGCCCAGCCCGACACCCAGGACGGCGTCGGCGGCGGCACCGACGCCGGCACACCGGACCCCCAGCAGTGAGCGGCGCGGCGCACTCGGGACACGAGCCGAGTGCGCCGCGGACGCCTACGCTCGGCGAGGTGGAACGACGGATCTTCGGCATCGAGACCGAGTACGGCGTCACGTGCACCTTCAAGGGCCAGCGCCGGCTCTCCCCGGACGAGGTGGCCCGCTACCTGTTCCGCCGCGTGGTGTCCTGGGGCCGTAGCTCCAACGTCTTCCTGCGCAACGGCTCCCGGCTCTACCTCGACGTCGGCAGCCACCCCGAGTACGCCACCGCCGAGTGCGACGACGTCACCGAGCTCGTCGTCCACGACAAGGCCGGCGAGCGGATCCTCGAGGGCCTGATGGTCGACGCCGAGCAGCGGCTGGCCGAGGAGGGCGTCACCGGCGACATCTACCTGTTCAAGAACAACACCGACTCGGCCGGCAACAGCTACGGCTGCCACGAGAACTACCTGGTCGGCCGGCACGGCGAGTTCTCCCGGCTCGCCGACGTGCTCATCCCGTTCCTGGTGAGCCGGCAGACCGTGGTCGGCGCCGGCAAGGTGCTGCAGACCCCGCGTGGCGCCGTCTACTGCGTCAGCCAGCGCGCCGAGCACATCTGGGAGGGCGTCTCCAGCGCCACCACCCGCTCCCGGCCGATCATCAACACCCGCGACGAGCCGCACGCCGACGCGGAGAAGTACCGCCGGCTGCACGTCATCGTCGGTGACTCGAACATGAGCGAGACGACGACGCTGCTCAAGGTCACCATCACCGACCTGGTGCTGCGGATGATCGAGCAGGGCGTGGTCATGCGGGACATGACCCTGGAGAACCCGATCCGGGCGATCCGGGAGATCAGCCACGACATGACCGGACGGCGCAAGGTCCGGCTGGCCAACGGCCGGGAGATGTCGGCGCTGGAGATCCAGCAGGAGTACCACGACCGGGCGGCTGAGTTCGTCGACCGCGAGGGCTACGGCCCGGTGCACCGGCAGATGCTCGAGCTGTGGGGCCGCACCCTCAAGGCCGTCGACTCCGGTGACCTGTCGCTGATCGACCGGGAGGTCGACTGGGCGATCAAGCACCGGCTGATCGAGCGGTACCGGGCCAAGCACGACCTGCCGCTGTCCAGCGCACGGGTTGCCCAGCTCGACCTCGCCTACCACGACATCCGGCGCACCCGCGGGCTGTACTACCTGCTGGAGAAGGCCGGTCAGGTCGACCGCGTGGTCCACGACCCGCGGATCTTCGAGGCCAAGAACGTGCCCCCGCAGACCACCCGCGCCAAGCTGCGCGGTGAGTTCATCCGCCGGGCGCAGGAGAAGCGGCGCGACTTCACCGTCGACTGGGTGCACCTGAAGCTCAACGACCAGGCGCAGCGCACCGTGCTCTGCAAGGACCCGTTCAAGTCCGTCGACGAGCGCGTGGAGAAGCTGATCGCCAGCATGTAGGCGGGCGGGGCATGATCCCGCTCGTGACCATGGGAGCGGATGGGCCGGCCGGCAGCGTCCCCAGCACGACGTACAGCAGCCGGCCGCTCGCCCCGGACACCTGGGACCTGTTCGCCGAGCTGGTGGAGCGCAACAACGGGGTGTTCGGCGGCTGCTGGTGCATCGGCTGGCATCCGGAGCGGGGGCAGCGGGGGATCGACCATCGGCAGGTCAAGCGGGAGCGGGTGCTCGGTGACCGCGCGCACGCCGCGCTCGTCCTCGACCCGGACGGCGTCGCGCAGGGCTGGTGCCAGTTCGGTGACCCCGACGAGCTCCCGACCATCAAGCACCGGCGGGTCTACGAGCAGGACCCGCCGCCGCGCCCGGACTGGCGGGTCACCTGCTTCTACGTCGACACCCGGCACCGCGGTCAGGGGATCGCCCGCGTGGGCCTGGTCGGCGCGCTGGAGCAGATCGCCGCCCGCGGCGGCGGACTGGTCGAGGCCATCCCGGAGGTGACCACCGGCCGCACGGCGCACGGCCGCTTCCTGTACAGCGCCACGGTCGAGCTGTTCGAGGAGCACGGGTTCAGCCGGGTCCGGCAGGTGGGCAAGCACGCCTGGATCGTCAGCCGGCTGGTCGATCCCGCCTGACCGCTCGCTCCCACGGGAAGTCGATCGCGGGCAGCCGCTGGACGGGCCAGACTCGCCCGGATGAGCACCGCACTGGTCACCGGCGTCAGCCGCCGCAGCTCCATCGGGTTCGCGGTCGCGCGGCGGCTCCTCGACCGCGGCGACCGGGTCGTCGTCCAGTCCTGGGCGCCGCACGACGCCGGGCAGCCGTGGGGCGCTGACGACCTGGCCGCCGTGCTGGCCGAGCTGGGCGACCCGCCGCACGTCAGCGTCGACCTGGCCGACCCGGCGGCGCCGGCCCGGCTGGTCGCGGCCGCCCGGGACGCCGTCGGTCCGCTGACCTCGCTGGTCGCGGCACACGCCAGGAGCGCGGAGGGCCGGCTCGCCGAGGTCACCGCCGCGGAGGTCGACCTGTGCTTCGCGGTCAATGCCCGGGGCAGTCTGCTGCTCACTCAGGCCTTCGCCGCCCAGCACGACCCGGCCGCCGGGCCCGGGTCGGCGGTGCTGTTCACCTCCGGCCAGCACCGCGGGCCGATGGCGAGCGAGCTGCCCTACGCGATCAGCAAGGGCGCGGTCCAGGCGATGACGCTCTCCCTGGCCGACGAGCTGATCGACCGCGACGTCACCGTGAACTGCCTGAACCCCGGACCCACCGACACCGGCTGGGCCGGCCGGGCGCAGGCCGAGCTCGTCCAGCGGGCGATGCCGCGAGGCCGCTGGAACAGCCCGGCGGAGGCCGCGGCGGTGGTCGCCTGGCTGACCGGTCCGGACGCCCGCTCGGTCACCGGCCAGACGATCGACGCCGAGGGCGGCTTCCGCCGCTGGGGCTGAGCCGCTCACCGGCGCCAGTGGGTCATTCCTGCGATCGAACCGTTATCCCCAACTACGCGCCGGACCCCAGTCAACCGCCACTGCCCACGCCAACCGCCAGGGCGTCAGGCCGGCGGTGGCCCGAAGAGGGTGAGCTGGGCGGCGAACCGGCCGGCCGCCGCGGCGGCGAGGAAGTAGGCGTGGTCCTCGGCCAGCCCGCGGCCCATGGTGGACAACCGCACCGGCAGGGCCGCCAGCGCGTCGTCCAGGCCGGCGGTGTCCACCCACTCCACGGTGTTCCGCTCCGGCTGCCCGGCGAGGTCCTCCTCGACCTGTCTGCCCAGCTCCGAGCCCAGCCCGCGGGGCGCCACCAGCGAGACCCCACCCAGCGCCACCCGGCCGAACGCGGTCAGCGAGTGGTGGGACACCCCGCGGTGCCGGGGCCGCGGGTCTGCGTCGGAGATGCGCAGCGCCCCCACCGTCCGCCCGCCGAGCACGTGGACGGCGTTGCAGGCCTCACCGGCGGCGACCCCGGAGAACCCCCACGGCGTCCCGGTGCCCAGGTTGCCCGGGCCCTGGGCGACGATCGTGACGTCGGCGTCCAGCACGTGCCGGGCGGCCAGCAGCCCGGTGTGCACGGTGACCGCCTCCAGGTCCCCGCCGAAGGCCTGCCCGACGGTGACCACCCCGGCCAGCGACCCGGCGAGGGCGTCCAGCGTCCGGGAGAACGCCGCGGGCAGCGCGCCGCCGTCGGTCATCACGTAGGCCACCCGCAGCGCCGGGTCGGTGGCCTGCACCCCGGCCAGCACGGCCGGCAGCGCGGAGTGCAGGTCGGCGACGACGACCGGCATGCCGGCCAGGTCCTCGGCGGCGGCGATCGTCTCGTGGTGCGGGGTGTCCTGCTCGTCCACGCCCTGCACGGTCACCTGCAGCGGGGTGTAGCGGCCCTTGACCAGGTGCCCGGGGCCGGTCGGGTCGGCGGGCAGCCGGTCGGGGACGGCGACGACGAGGGCGTACCCGCCGGTGCCCAGCCGCTGCGCCCAGGCGGTGGTGTTGAGCAGCACCTGGTCGCCGACCACCGGCGTGCCGACGATCGAGGGGTGCGCCAGCGCCTTCAGGGTGCCGTCCCCGTCGACCTCGACGGTCATCTCCTGGGCGTCGCGCCACGACCGGCCGAGCTCGGTCACCCGGCCACGACGCCAACGGATCCGCGGCCCGGGAGCGGGGGAGGGGGGAGTGCTCACCCGGGCAGGCTAGCCAGCGGGCCGGGTTGCTGCCGCGCACTAACCTGTCCGCGTGGCAGCCAAGCGGGCGGAACGACTGGTCAACCTGGTCATCGCCCTGCTCGGCACCCGGCAGTACGTCTCCGCCGCCAGGATCAGGGAGACCGTGCCCGGCTACGAGCCGGACGACGGCACCGAGCGGGCCGACGAGGCGTTCAAGCGGATGTTCGAGCGGGACAAGGCCGAGCTGCGGGAGATCGGCGTCCCGCTGGAGACCGGCCGCACCAGCGCCTTCGACACCGAGGACGGCTACCGGATCGCCCGCACCGACTACGAGCTGCCCGAGATCACCCTGACCGGCGAGGAGGCCGCCGCCGTCGGCCTGGCGCTGCGGCTGTGGCAGTCCGCGCAGCTGGCCGGCGCGGCGCAGAGCGCGCTGGTGAAGCTGCGCGCGGCCGGCGTGGAGGTCGACCGGACCCGCGGCATCCCGATCCAGCCGCGGCTGGACGCCGGTGAGCCCGCGTTCGAGCCCTGCTACGCCGCGGCCCGCGACCGCCGCGAGCTCGCCTTCGACTACCGCCGTCCCGACGCCGACCGGGCGAGCCGCCGCCGGGTGCAGCCGTGGGGTGTCGTCGCCTGGCACGGCCGCTGGTACCTGGTCGGCCACGACCTGGACCGGCAGGCGCCCCGGGTGTTCCGGCTGTCCCGGGTGGCCGGCATGCCGAAGGCCAGCGGCCCGGCCGCCGCCTTCGAGCCCCCCGCAGACCTGGACCTGGCCTCGGTGGTGGCCGGCTCCGAGCGTCGGGAGGAGCAGCTCGTCGTCGTCCGGGCCCGGCCCGGGACGGCGATCGGCCTGCGCCGGCACGCCGTCCCGCTCGGCCCGGCCGAGGACGGTGACGACCGTCTCGAGCTGCGCACCACCGAGCCCTGGTCGCTGGCCGACCAGCTCGCCGCCCACGGACCGGACGTGCTGGTCGAGGCCCCGCAGCGGATGCGCGAGGCCGTCGTCGAGCGGCTCACCCGCCTCGCCGCGCTGGGCGGTGCAGCGTGACCGCGCCGAGCACCGCGGAGCGGATGACCCGGCTGCTGGCGCTGGTGCCCTACCTGCAGGCCCGCCCGGACGGCGTCCGGCTGACCGACGCCGCCGCCGACTTCGGGGTGACCGAGGCCCAGCTGCGCCGCGACCTGGACCTGCTCTGGGTCTGCGGCCTGCCCGGGCACGGCCCCGGTGACCTGATCGACCTGGCGTTCGAGGGCGACCGGGTGCGGGTCACCTTCACCGCCGGGATGGTGCGGCCGCTGCGGCTGACCACCGACGAGGCGGTCGCGCTGATCGTCGCGCTGCGCACCCTGCTGGAGCTGCCCGGGCTCGCCGAGGGCGAGGCGGTCAGCCGGGCGCTGGCGAAGGTCTCGGCGGCGGCCGGTCACCCGGCGGAGGTCCGGGCACCGGTGGCGGTCAGCGTGGGCGCCCGCGAGCAGTCGCTGTCCGTCGTCCGGGCCGGGCTGGAGCGGGAGCGGGCGCTGCACCTGCACTACTACGTGCCCAGCCGGGACGAGCGCACCGAGCGCACCGTCGACCCGATGCGGCTGCTGCTGGTCGACGGCCACTGGTACCTGGAAGCCTGGTGCCGGGGCGCGGAGGGCGTGCGGCTGTTCCGGCTGGACCGGATCGACGAGGTGGCCGTGCTCGACGAGCCCGCCGCGCCGCCGCCGCAGGCACTCGAGCGCGACCTGGACGACGGGCTCTACCAGCCCGGTGCGGAGGCACCGGTGGTGCGGCTACGGCTGGCCCGCACCGCCCGCTGGGTCGCCGACTACTACCCGGTCGAGGAGCTGGCCGAGGTCAGCGACCCGCCCGGTGGGCTGGCCGTGTCCGTGCGCACCTCGGACCTGGCCTGGGCCCGCCGGCTGGTCGCCTCGCTCGGCGGCGCGGCCACCGTCGACGAGCCGGCCGAGCTCGCCGAGCAGGTCGCGGCCGAGGCCCGGGCGGCGCTGGCCCGCTACGCGGACTGACCCCAGCCGGCGTGCAGCGCGGGCACACGGCCGGCCGTTAGGGTCGTCCTCGTGTTGCTGACCGTGTGGATCGTCGTGGCGGTGCTCGCCGTGCTGGTGCTGGGTGTCCTCGGCTACGGCCTGCTCGGTGCCGCCGGCCGGCTGAACCGTGAACTGCGCGCCCTGGAGCGGGACGTCCGCCCGGTGCTCGCCGAGGCCCAGGCCACGGCGGAACGGGCCGCCGTCCAGCGGTCGGCGACGACCGACTGAACCCCAGGTGGACGGCGCGCGTACAGCCGTCCGCAGCCCTGGACCCCCGACTCCCCGCGCGTAGAGTCGGCCAGGCACGCCCCACCACGACTCGGAGGAGTCCGATGAACCTCGGCCCGATGGAGATCGGCCTCATCATCCTGGCCGTCCTGCTGCTCTTCGGTTACAAGAAGCTGCCCGACGCCTCCCGCTCGATGGGTCGCTCGATGCGCATCTTCAAGAGCGAGATGAAGGGCATGAAGGACGACGACGTCCGCGCCAAGGACGAGGCCCGCACCTCGCCGGTCACCGGCCAGATCGTCGCCCCGTCGGTGACCCCGACCGCCGTCGACTACGAGGCCGAGGCCGCCGCCGCCGAGGCGCGCGCCGCGGATGCCCGGGCTCGCGCGGAGCAGGCCCGCGCGTCGGCTGCGGCCGACAGCAACCGCTGAACCCCAGCACCGACTGCCCCCCATGACCCTGGCAGGGCGAGTGCGTGACCGTCGACCGCGGCGTCCCGAACGGGACGCCGCGGCGACGATGAGCCTGATCAGCCACCTCCGGGAGCTGCGCAACCGGATCGGCATCGCGCTGTTCTTCGTGCTGATCGGCACCGCGGTGGCGTTCTGGTGGTACGAGCACGGCCTGGGGCAGTTCATCCGGGCGCCGTACTGCGGCATCGACCCCGCCTCCCGGGGGCTCCCCACCCAGACCAACGGTGACTGCGATCTCCTGGTCATCGACGTCCTCGGTGGTGCGCTGATCCGACTGAAGATCAGCTTCATCGTCGGCGTCGTCCTGTCGGCGCCGTTCTGGCTCTACCAGCTGTGGGCGTTCCTGACCCCGGGACTGAAGAAGAACGAGAAGCGGTACGGCGTGGGCTTCGTCGCCGCTGCCACGAGCCTCTTCGCCCTCGGTGCGGCGCTGGCCTACGTCTCCCTGGACAAGGGCCTGGCACTGCTGATCAGCCTGGCCGGGGACGGCATCACCGTCGCGCTGACCGCGGACAAGTACATCGGCTTCGTCATCTCACTGCTGGTCGCCTTCGGCGTGAGCTTCGAGCTGCCGCTGATCGCGGTCGCGCTGAACCTGATCGGCGTCCTGTCCCACGGCACGCTGGCCAAGAGCCGCCGCTGGCTCTACTTCCTGACCATCGTCTTCGCCGCCTTCATCACCCCCACTCAGGACCCGTTCACCATGCTGGCCATGGCGGCGCCGATGTGCGTGCTCTTCGAGCTCGCCATCCAGTTCGCGCGGGTCGTGGACAAGCGGCGGGCCAAGCGGGAGGCGGCCCTGGGCCTCTCCGGCCTGGACGACGACGAGGCATCCCCGCTGATCGACGGTCCGAGCGCACTGGACACCAGCCCCAGCCCGCTGGACACCACCCCCAGCCGACTCGACGAGCCCACCCACACCCAGCGCTGACCCGACGCCCGCCCGGCCATGTTGGCCAACATGGTCGGGCGGCCGGGTGGCCATGTTCGCCAACATGGCCGGCGTGCCACCCGGCCGAGTCGGCGAACACGGCCGCGCTTGTTCCTCTCGCCCGGCCATGTCGGCGAACAGGGCCGAGGGTGGGGGAGAGGAGCGGACGGCGTCCGAGCCGAGCCGGGCGAGCGCGCATACGGTGGGGGCATGTCCAGCCCGGCTGAGCGGTACGCGGCTGCGCGCCGGCGTAACGCACACCCCACCCTGTCGGACTTCACCGCCGAGCTCGGGTTCTCCCTGGACCCCTTCCAGGTCGAGGCCTGCGAGGCGCTGGAGGAGGGCTCCGGGGTGCTGGTCTGCGCCCCCACCGGTGCCGGCAAGACGGTGGTCGGGGAGTTCGCCGTCCACAAGGCGCTGCAGGAGGGCCGGAAGGCGTTCTACACGACGCCGATCAAGGCGCTCTCCAACCAGAAGTACAGCGACCTCTGCGACCGGTACGGGGCGGCGAAGGTCGGGCTGCTGACCGGTGACAACGCGATCAACGGCGACGCCCCGGTGGTGGTGATGACCACCGAGGTGCTGCGCAACATGCTCTACGTCGACTCCCCGGCGCTCACCGACCTCGGCTACGTGGTCATGGACGAGGTGCACTACCTGGCTGACCGGTTCCGCGGCGCGGTCTGGGAGGAGGTGATCATCCACCTCCCCGAGCACGTCCGGCTGGTCTCGCTGTCGGCCACGGTGAGCAACGCCGAGGAGTTCGCCGACTGGCTGGTCACCGTCCGCGGGGACACCCGGGTGGTGGTCAGCGAGGTGCGGCCGATCCCGCTGTGGCAGCACATGCTGGTGGGCGGGCGGGTGTTCGACCTGTTCGCGCTGCGGCCGGCCGCGCACGCGGGGGAGTGGGAGCAGACCCCGCGCGGTCTGTCGACCCGGGAGCGCGGCCGGGCCGTCGTCGACCCGGAGCTGGTGCGGTACGTGCACGAGCAGGAGCGCCGCTTCGACAGCTGGTCCGGTGGCGGGGGCGGCACCCGCGGCGGGTTCAGCCACAAGCCCCGGTACCGGCCGCCGTCCCGGCCCGAGGTGATCGAACGGCTCGACCGGGCCGGGCTGCTGCCGGCGATCACCTTCGTGTTCAGCCGCAACGGCTGCGACGCCGCGGTGCACCAGTGCCTGGGCTCGGGCATGCGGCTGACCGACGAGACCGAGCGCGCCGCGATCGCCGAGGTCATCGACCGGCGGACCGGCTCACTGCCGGAGGAGGACCTGCACGTCCTGGGCTTCTGGGAGTGGCGCGAGGGGCTGCTGGCCGGGTTCGCCGCGCACCACGCGGGGCTGGTGCCGGTGTTCAAGGAGACCGTCGAGGAGTGCTTCGTCCGCGGCCTGGTCAAGGCGGTGTTCGCCACCGAGACCCTGGCGCTGGGCATCAACATGCCCGCCCGCACCGTCGTCCTCGAGCGGCTGGTGAAGTGGAACGGCGAGGCACACACCGACGTCACGCCGGGGGAGTACACCCAGCTCACCGGGCGGGCCGGGCGGCGGGGCATCGACATCGAGGGCCACGCCGTCGTCGTGTGGGCACCTGGCGTGGACCCGGCCGTGGTGGCGGGGCTGGCCAGCACCCGCACGTACCCGCTGCGCTCGTCGTTCCGGCCCAGCTACAACATGGCGGTCAACCTGGTCGGTGCCTTCGGCCGCGACCGGGCCCGGGAGCTGCTGGCGTCCTCCTTCGCGCAGTTCCAGGCCGACCGCTCGGTCGTCGGGCTGGCGCGGTCGGCGGCCCGGCACGAGGAGGACGCCGCCCGGCTGCTCAAGGAGATGAACGGCGGGCTCAGCGCCGCGGTGCTGGACGTCGCGGGCTACGCGAAGCTGCGGATGGAGATCTCCGAGCGGGAGAAGGCGCTCTCCCGCGACTCGCAGGCCAAGCGCCGGATGGAGGCCGCCGAGTCACTCGCCGCGCTGCGGGCCGGCGACGTCATCCGGGTGCCCACCGGGCGCCGGCAGGGGCTCGCCGTCGTGCTCGACCCGGGCATCACCGAGCTGACCGACCCCCGGCCGCTGGTGCTCACCGAGGACAAGTGGGCCGGCCGGCTGGGCTCGGTGGACTTCCCGACGCCGGTCACCGCGCTGGCCCGGGTCAAGGTGCCGAAGAACTTCAACCACCGCAGCCCGCACGCCCGCCGGGACCTCGCCTCCACCCTGCGCAACGCCCGGGCCGAGAACGACCTGGGGGCGCGGCGGATCCGCGGCCGCTCGGCCGCCGGCGACGACCCGGTGCTGGCCGATCTGCGGCACGCGCTGCGCGCGCACCCGGTGCACTCGCTGCCCGACCGTGAGGAACGGGTCCGGGCCGCCGACCGGTGGCTGCGCGAGGTCCGGGACGCCGAGCGGCTGCGCCGGGAGATCGCCCAGCGCACCGGCTCGCTGACCGACCAGTTCGACCGCACCTGCGACGTCCTGCAGGAGCTGGGCTACCTGCTGCCCGAGCCCGCCGTCCAGCCGGTGCCGGCCGAGGGCGGGACGCCGCCGGACGAGTCGCCGGTGGTCTCCGACGCCGGACGGCGGCTGGCCCGGATCTGGTCGGAGACGGACCTGCTGACCGCCGAGTCGCTGCGGGCCGGCGTCTTCCGCGGGCTCACCCCCGCGGAGCTGGCCGCCGTCGTCTCCGCGCTGGTGTTCGAGGCCCGCCGGGAGAGCGCCGCCCAGCCGTCGGTGCCGGCCGGCAAGGTGGCCGGGGCGCTGGCCGAGATGCGCCGGGTGCACAGCCGGCTGGCCGACACCGAGCGGGAGCACGGCGTGCCGGTCACCCGCGAGCTCGACCTCGGGTTCGTCTGGGCCGCCTTCCGCTGGGCCGACGGGCAGACCCTCGACCGGGTGCTGGACGGCGCCCAGCAGGCCGGCACCGAGCTCTCCGGCGGGGACTTCGTCCGGTGGGCCCGCCAGCTGGTCGACCTGCTCGACCAGCTGGCCAAGGTGGCCGACGAGCCGCTCGCCGGCGTCGCCCGGTCCGCGGTCGGCCGGGTCCGCCGGGGAGTGGTGGCCGTGGCGGTGAGCGGGTGACCCGGTCGCGGGTGGGTCAGGACAGCGGGGCCGGGCGGAGCCGGACCGGGCAGCGGAGCGAGGGGTCACGATGAGCCAGCCACCACGGGACGACGAGGCACCGGACGGCCGGTCGGCCGCGCCGGACTGGGGTCCGCCGTCCTCGGGTGGCTGGGGTCCGCCGCAGGGTGGCTCGGCGGCGTCGGGCTGGGGTCCGCCGCAGGGTGGTCCGGCTGCATCGGGCTGGGGTCCGCCCCCGCGCCCCGGTCCCGACCCGACGGGCGGGTACCGGCAGCAGGATCAGGACGGAGAGCACGGCCCCCGCCACGGCCAGCCGAGCCAGTACGGGCAGCCCCCGCAGTACGGACAGGCCGGTCAGTACGGCCGGCCGGGCCAGTACGGCGGCCAGTACGGCGGCCAGTACGGGCAGCCTCCGCAGGCCGGTCAGTACGGCGGCCAGTACGGGCAGCCTCCGCAGGCCGGTCAGTACGGCAGTCGGTACGGCCAGCCCGGTCAGTACCCGCCGCCCGGTCAGTACGGCCAGCCCGGTCCGTACGGCCAGCCCGGCCAGAACGGCCAGCCCCCTCAGTACGGATCAGCCGGCCAGTACGGGGCACCGGGGTGGCCACCGGCGCAGCCACCCGTCCGTCGCCGGCGGGGCCGGAACGGGTCGCTGGTCTCCCTGCTGGTCATCCTGGCCGCCGTGCTGGTCTTCGTCCTCGTCACCGGTCCGACCCGGCTCGACCCTGGTTCGGTGGAGCAGCAGGTCAGCGAGCAGTTCGAGCAGCGCGAGGGCGTCGCGCTGGACCTGTCCTGCGACCAGGAGATGGACGTGCGGGCCGGCGCCAGCTACCAGTGCTCGGGGACGACCGCCGAGGGGGAGAGAGTGCCGGTGACCATCCAGGTCACCAGCGAGGACGGCGCCTTCACCTGGCAGGCCGGCTGAGGCCGCTCAGCCCAGGGCGTCGTCCGGCCAGCCCAGCGCGGCGCCCAGCCGGCGCACCGAGCTCTGCAGCCCGTGCGTCTCGGCCAGCGCAGCCAGGGCGTCCGGGTCCGCCGGCCGGCGGGGGAGCTCGCCGTCCACCGGCGGGAGGTCGATGGTGGTGACCACGGCGACCACCTCCGGCGCGGCGTCGAGGTACTCCCCGGCCGCGGCCAGCTTCTTGAGCACCGCGGCGGTCAGCGGCGGCTTCGGCACGACGGTGCGGGCCGCCGCCGCGCGGATGCCGTCCAGCGAGCCGAACTCGTTGATCAGCGCGGCCGCCGTCTTCGCGCCGACCCCGGACACCCCGGGCAGCCCGTCGCTGGGGTCACCGCGCAGCACCGCGAAGTCGGCGTAGGCGCGACCGGGGATGGCGTACTTCGCCGCGACCGCCGCCTCGTCGACGAACTCGAGGTCGTTGATGCCGCGGTTGGTGTAGAGCACCCGCACCCCCCGCGCGTCGTCCACCAGCTGGAACAGGTCGCGGTCGCCGGTGACGACGTCGACCGGTCCGCGGGCGCGGGTGGCCAGGGTGCCGATCACGTCGTCGGCCTCGTAGCCGGGCGCCCCGAGCCGGGTCAGGCCGACAGCGGCGAGCACGTCGACCAGCACCGGGACCTGCGGACCCAGCTCGTCGGGCACCTCCTCGCCACCCTCTTCGGCCACCCGGTGCGCCTTGTAGCTGGGCAGCGCCGCCACCCGGAACGCCGGCCGCCAGTCGTCGTCCCAGCAGGCCACGAAGCGGTCGGGGCGGTGGGCGACGACCAGCCGGGCGCTCATGTCCAGGAAGCCGCGGACGGCGTTGATCGGCCGGCCGTCGGGCGTGGTGACACTGGCGGGCACCCCGTAGAAGGCGCGGAAGTACAGGCTCGCCGCGTCCAGCAGCATCGTGGTCACGCCGGGCACGGTAACGGTGAGATGACGACGGTCGGACCTGTCGGGGTCCGTGGCTAGTCTGCGGACGTGGTCGCTGCCTCTCCGAGTTCCTCCCCGCTGGTGTCGATCGACCGGGTGCACGCCGCCCGCGCGGTCGCCGACGAGCTGGGGGTCGACGTCCTGGTCGTCACCCCCGGGTCCGATCTGCGCTACCTCTGCGGGTACGACGCGCACGCCATGGAGCGGCTCACCGCCCTGGCGGTGCCGCGCCGCGGGGAGCCGCTGCTGGTCGTGCCCCGACTGGAGGCGCCGATGATCAGCGCCTCGCCGGCCGGCGCGCTGGGGCTGGAGGTGCTGGCCTGGGACGAGACGGACGACGCCTTCGCCCGGCTGGCCGCGGCGGTCACCGAGCGGCTGGGCAGCGCTCCCACCCGGGTGGCCGTCGGCTCCCGCACCTGGGCCGAGCACGCGCTGGGTGTCCAGCGGGCCCTGCCGGGCGCCGTCCTGGAGCTGGCCAGCCCGGTCATCGACCGGCTGCGCATGGTCAAGACCCCGGCTGAGGTCGAGGAGCTGGCGCTGGCCGGCGCGGCCATCGACCGGGTGCACGCCCGGATGGGGGAGTGGCTGCGGGTGGGGCGCACCGAGGCCGAGGTGGGCGCCGACATCGCCGCCGCGATCCTCGCCGAGGGCCACGTGGGCGTCGACTTCACCATCGTCGGCTCCGGGCCGAACGGGGCCAGCCCGCACCACGAGCTCTCCGACCGGGTGGTCGAGGCCGGCGACCTCGTCGTCGTCGACATCGGCGGGGAGACCGCGACCGGCTACCGCTCCGACTGCACCCGCACCTACCTGGTCGGCGGGTTCGCGGCGCGCGGGCTGCGCGACTGGTACGACGTCCTGCAGCGGGCGCAGGCAGCGGCGGTCGCCGCCGTCCGGCCGGGCGTCACCTGCGAGCAGATCGACGCGGTCGCCCGTGATGTGATCACCCGGGCCGGGCTCGGCGAGCACTTCATCCACCGCACCGGCCACGGCATCGGCCTGGACAGCCACGAGGCGCCCTACATCGTGGCGGGCAACGACCTGCCGCTGGAGCCGGGGATGGCCTTCTCCATCGAGCCCGGCATCTACCTGCCCGGCCGCTACGGCGCCCGGATCGAGGACATCGTGGTCTGCACCGACGACGGCGTCCGCAACCTGAACAACGGTCCCCGTGAGCTCGTCGAACTCCCCGGCTGACCAGGCGGCGGGCGGCACCCCGGACGTCGACCGGGCGCTGCTCAGCGCCCTGGCGCGGGACGGCCGGGCGAGCTTCACCGACCTGGCCGAACGGGTCGGGCTGTCGGTGTCGGCGGTGCACCAGCGGGTGCGCCGGCTCGAGCAGCGCGGGCTGATCACCGGCTACGCCGCCCAGCTGGACGCCAAGGGCCTGGGGCTGCCGCTGACCGCCTTCGTGTCCATCACCCCGATCGACGTCGGCCAGCCCGACGACGCCCCGGCCAGGCTGGCGCATCTGACCGCGATCGAGGCATGCCACTCGGTGGCCGGCGTGGAGAGCTACATCCTGAAGGTGCGGGTGGCCTCGCCCGACGCGCTGGAGGGGCTGCTGCACGAGATCCGGTCCTCGGCCAACGTCAGCACCCGCACCACCGTCGTCCTCTCCACGTTCTACGAGGACCGCCCGCCGGTCTAGGCGGTCACGGTGGCCCACCACCGTTCGGCAAGACGTGGCCCGGGCCGGGGCGCCGCTGGTCGACAGCACGTCGAACATGTGTTCGGATGGCGCCATGCGATGGGACGCCCAGCGGCTGGACTTCGACGAACCGAGCGCCCTGCCCGGGCTGCCCGACGTCCGCGGCCTGCTGCGTACCGTCCAGGTGCCGGAGTTCCCCGGGCTGACGTTCCACGAGGTGCGGGCCAAGAGCGCGCTCAACGCCGTGCCGAAGGGGTCGGCGATGCCCTTCGGCCACACGATCAACCCCTACCGCGGCTGCTCCCATGCGTGTGTCTACTGCTACTCGAGGGGGACGCACGAGTGGCTGGAGCTGGACAGCGGGGCCGACTTCGACCAACAGATCGTGGTCAAGACCAACCTCGTCGACGTGCTGCGCCGGGAGCTGGCCCGCCCGTCCTGGCAGCGGGCGCACGTCGCGCTGGGCACCAACACCGACCCCTACCAGCGGGCCGAGGGCCGCTACCGGCTGATGCCCGGGGTCATCGACGCACTGGCCCGCTCGGGCACGCCCTTCTCGATCCTCACCAAGGGCACACTGGCCCGCCGTGACGTGCCCCGGCTGGTCGCGGCCGCCCGGGACGTGCCGATCGGCATGGGGGTGTCGATGGCCATCTGGGACGACGACCTGCACACCGCGCTGGAGCCCGGGGTGCCGACACCGCGCGCCCGGCTGGACCTGGTCAGGGCGATCACCGACGCCGGGCTGCCGTGCGGGGTGTTCCTGGCCCCGGTGCTGCCCGGGCTCACCGACACCCGGGAGCACCTGGAGGCCGCGATCGGCGCGATCGCCGCGGCCGGCGCCACCGGGGTGACCGTGCTGCCCCTGCACCTGCGCCCCGGAGCCCGCGAGTGGTTCACCGCATGGCTGGCACGGGAGCACCCCGGGCTGGTCGGCCGGTACCGCCAGCTGTACGGGCGGGGCGCGTACGTGCCGGCGGAGTACCGCAGCTGGCTGGCCGCCCGTGTGGCCCCCGTGCTGGTACGGCACGGGCTGGACCGGCAGAGCGGGGGAGTGGCGCGCGGCGTGGACGGCACCGGCAGCAGCCTCGGCCTGCCTGGCGACGAGTCGGCCGGCTTCCCGGCCGGCAGCCTGCCCGGCCGACTGCCCGACCGGGCCGTCGCGGCCGAGGAGCCGGAGCAGCTGGCGTTGTGCTGACCGGCCCCAGCGCTGACCCACCCCAGCGCTGACCCGGGGTCCGAGGAGGATCGGAACGGTTCTTGGCGGTAGCCATCTCTGCTGACGGCGAAGCCCCCAGCAGAGATGAAGTGTTCACAGCGCTGGTTCTGGCCATGCCTCGGTCGTCGGAGGCGCGTGCAGTTCATGCTCGGCGGCGGTGACCTGGGCCGCGGGGCGTGGTGGCAGGTGTCGGCAGAGCAGGTCGGCTGCATATCCCGCCCTTGCGGTAGAAGCTAGGGCGAAGCCTGGTGGGTGAAGTTGCCGCTGTCCGATCGAGACCGTTGCCCGCTGAGGGTCCGTGCCCAGGGCTCGTCGACGTCGGCCAGGCCGAGGGTCAGCGTGACATTTTCGAGCATGCCGGCGCCGAACCAGTGCCGGACCGCAGCGTCGTCGTGGTTCAGGAGCTCACTGACGAGTTCGACCTGCCGGGCATAGCACGTGCGCACCGCCTCGGCCACGAGCGGCTCATCAGCTGCACAACTGGCCTGCATGAGGAACCGCATGACGTCCCGGTCCTGGATCAGGGTGCTGTAGGCGGACCGGATCGCACGCATCACCCCCTCCGCCTGCCGGGGCGGCCCGGCCTCATCTGTGCCGGCGCCGGCGCCGGCTCCGGTCAGAGCATCCGAGAGCAGCTCGGACACGTGGAGGACGGCACCGGCGAACAGAGCCTCCTTACTGGCGAAGAGGCGGTAGACGTAGGGCTGAGAGATTCCGGCCCGTTTGGCGATCTCACTGGTTGTCGTGCCGTAGTAACCCTTGCGCGCAAAACAGGCCACGGCCGCGTCCAGTACGACTCGACGGCGTTGATCGCTTTTCACGCTGGAGCCGGGGGCGGGCATGTCTGCCAGTTTTTCACTGCGGGGTGAGACGGGGTTCGAGGGGGGCAAGACGGGTGGGCGACCCGTCTTGCCCCCTCTCACCCTGTCGAATCGGGATCAGCGCCCTGCGGGCCACGACACGTCTTGGCCACTGGCCGCCTGGTCGGGGGTCATGGCCTCGATGACCACGAGAGGGTTCCAGTAGTCGACGAACCGCTCGACCAGGCCCGCCTCGTCGAGGCGGATCACCGTGATGACCGTCTGCTCATAAGGCTTGCCGGTGCTGAGGACGCTTCCCTCCGAACGGTATTCGGCGACCGCGGTGCGGGGGTCGGTCGTCTCGATGAACTTCACGTCGATGAACTTCACATCGAAGGTCTGCGGGAAGCCGCGCATGTGGGCGATCAGCGCCTCGCGTCCCTGTACCCGGGTAGGCACACCGGCGGGAGCGAAGGGGAACTCGACCGTGCCGTCCGCGGCGTACAGCTTGATCCACTCGTCGATCTGGCCGGAGGACACCAGCCGCAGGTGCTCTGCCAGGGCGTGCTGTGCGGGGGTGAGTTCGCGGGCCGGCTTGGCGTTCATGGTGGCTCCTTGGTTAGTGATTGGACAATAACAAACCTAACCGGGAGGCCGCCGAGGAGCAAGGGTGAGGACCGTCACGGCCCAGCCAAAACAGACGTGGGCAGGCCGCATGGCGATCAGGACCGAAGGTCACCAAGGTCCCGGGCCGGCAGCGGAGGTGTCCGGCTCGCGAAGTGATCGCAGGGTGGTGATGTCGGGTTGCGTGAAGGCGTACCTGTCGAGGAAGTTGATGTGCTCGAACTGCAGGGACGACAGGCGGGCGATCATCTCGTCCGTGACGGGAAGAAACCGTTCCGATCCTCCCCACACCCGGACCCGCCCCAGCGCTGACCGGGCTCGGCACTGACCGGGCTCAGCCGGCCTCCCGGGCCGCCCGACCGACACTGCGCAGCGCCCGCACCGCGCCCCTCGGGCCGACCGGAGGCGCGCCGGCGGCCAGCGCCAGGCGCCGGTAGGAGTCGTAGGACAACGTCAGGTAGTCCGCGGCCAACTCCTCGACCGCGGCCCGGTGCGTGGGTGACGCGATGGCGCGCATCGCGGTCGCGGTGCGCACTGCGTGCTTGGCGAAGGTCACCTGCAGGGCCTGGGTGGACAGCTGCCCGCCCAGGTGGGAGTGGACGCCAGGGCCGCGGCGCAGCGCTGGCAGCACCCAGGGACTCGCGGCGAGCCCGGGGAACCGGTTGCGCACCGACTCCCAGGCGTGCCAGGCGGTCAGCGCGCCGGGCACCGACCACTCGC
The DNA here is from genome assembly GCF_947486615.1 of uncultured Modestobacter sp. Classification (GTDB taxonomy): domain Bacteria; phylum Actinomycetota; class Actinomycetes; order Mycobacteriales; family Geodermatophilaceae; genus Modestobacter. Next base: position 194,128 of record NZ_CANKUD010000001.1, on the reverse strand, counting down.
CGTCCTCGGTGCTGACCAGCAGTCGCCGGGTCGTGGCGTGCACCTGGTCACGGCGGAGCGCGCGGAACTGGCCCACCGTCCCTGGCCAGCCCAGGGCGATCGCGCACCAGGCGACGGACCGGAGGTGCTCCGGCGCCTCGCCGCGCACCCGGGTCAGCTCGCGCAGGTCCAGCGTCGGTGGATCGGGTTCTGGCGTCCGGGGCTGCGCCACGCCCAGCCCGCCGTACCGGGCCACCTTGCTGTACAGAGCGACGGTGGCGGGCTTCCAGTCCCGGGCCGCGGCCAACGGGTCGAGGCCGGTCTCGGACAGCGCATCGGGACCGAGCCCTTGTTCCAGCGCGGCCTCGACCAGACGCCGCCACTGCGGCTCGTAACCCGGGGGCGGCCGCAACCGCGCCCAGGCACGGACCGGCGGTGGGGCCGGCATCTCCGGCAGCGGCGGCTGCCACTCACCTCTCATGTCGTATTACTACCGTTATCCCCAACAATGTGCACCATCAAATTCGTCGACTCACGCCAGAGTGGTGACCTCACGACACAGGAAGACACCAGCAATGCAGACCAACGCCCCGCGCCACGCATTCCTGACGAGATCGGGTGATCCGGTCGACCCGGGAGTGCGCCACGGTCGCCGGTCGGCTGATCATGACGGGATGCGCACCGTCGGGGTCGAAGAAGAACTGCTGGTCGTCGACCCGGACGGCGTACCGGTACCGCTGGGCCCCGAGGCCCTGGAGGTCGCCGCGCGGCGAGGTGAGGGAGAGACGGTCGCCGAGCATGACCGGGCCGAGCAGTCCGGCACGGCGCCCGGCACCGACGCCGGGGGAGCGCCCGCGGGTCCACGCCTGGTGCCCGAGCTGAAACAGCAGCAGATCGAGCTGGGCACCCGGGTCTGCACCACCCTCGCCGAGGTCGCCGCCGAGCTCCGGCACTGGCGGTCCCGCGCCGACGCCGCCGCGGCGACGCTGGGCGCCCGGGTCGCGGCCCTGGCCAGCTCGCCGGTGCCGGTCGAGCCGGTCCCCACCGACGGACGGCGCTACGAGCAGATGGTCGCGGCGTTCGGGCTGACCGCGGCCGAGGTGCTCACCTGCGGCTGCCACGTGCACGTCTCGGTCGCCGACGACGAGGAGGGGGTCGCCGTCCTGGACCGGGTGCGCGTCTGGCTCCCGGTGCTCACCGCGCTGACCGCCAACTCACCGTTCTGGGACGGCCGGGACACCGGCTACGCCAGCTTCCGCTCCCAGGTGTGGAACCGCTGGCCCTCCGCCGGGCCGAACGACGTCTTCGGGACGCCGGCCGCCTACCACCGCCTGGTCGACGACCTCGTCGGCACGGGCACCGTCCTGGACGAGGGGATGGTCTACTTCGACGCCCGCCTGTCGGCGACCTGGCCGACGGTGGAGGTGCGGGTCTCCGACGTCGCCCTCCGGGTGGACGACGCCGTGGTGCTGGCCGGCCTGGTCCGGGCCCTGGTGGAGACCGCCGCGCGGGACTGGCGGGCCGGGGTGCCGGCGCCGGCGGTGCGCGCCGAGCTGGTCCGGGTGGCCGGCTGGCGGGCCGGCCGCTCCGGCCTCACCGGTGACCTGGTCGACCCGCGCACCGGGCGCCCGGCCCCGGCTCCCCAGGTGGTGCGGGCACTGGTGGAGCACGTCCGGCCTGCGCTGGCCGACGCCGGTGACCTCGAGCGGGTCACCGCCGGGCTGGCCGAGCTGGCGCGCCGGGGGAGCGGAGCGACGCTGCAGCGCGCGGTCGCCGGGGAGACCGGTGACCTGGCCGCGGTCGTGCGCGCCGCGGTGGCAGCGACCCACGGCGACTGAGCCACGGACACCGGAGCGTCGCTCTCAGCACCGTTGGTTAGGGTCCGCCCATGTACACCGCCAGCTGGGGCGACGTCGCCCGCCGCGACCTGTTCGGGTCCCGCCCCGATCCGCGTGACCGTCCGTATCGCGTGATCATCCGGCTGGCCCTGGTCGTCTTCCGGCTGTTCGGCTTCCGCTTCGACGTCCGCGGGCAGGAGCACGTTCCGGCCACCGGCGGGGCGATCATCTGCAGCAACCACGTCTCGTTCTTCGACTTCACCTACCTGGGGCTCGCGGCGCTGCCGCAGCACCGGCTGGTGCGCTTCATGGCGAAGGCGTCGGTGTTCGGGCACTGGTTCGCCGGGCCGTTCATGCGGGCCATGCAGCACATCCCGGTCGACCGCAAGGCCGGCGCGGCCGCGTTCGACGCCGCCGTCCGGGCGCTGGAGGGCGGTCACGTGGTCGGGGTGTTCCCCGAGGCGACCATCAGCAGCTCGTTCACCGTCAAGGACCTCAAGGCCGGCGCCGCCCGGATGGCCGTCGCGGCCGGGGTGCCGATCCTGCCCGCGGCCGTGTGGGGCGGGCACCGCATCGCCACCAAGGGCCACAAGGTGGTGCTGCGCCGGGGAGTGCCGGTCACGGTGATCATCGGCGAGCCGCTCGTTCCGCAGCCGGGGGAGAAGCCGCAGGCGCTGCTCCGCCGCACCCGGACGGCGATGGTGGAGCTGCTGGAGGAGGCCCAGCGCACCTACCCCGACCGGCCGGCCGGGGAAGACGACCGCTGGTGGCAGCCGGCCCACCTGGGCGGCAGCGCGCCGACGCCCGAGCAGGCCGCCGCCATCGACGCCGACTACGCCGCCGGCAACCGCACCAAGGTCAAGGCGCCGCACCCGCTGGCCCGGATCAAGCAGCTGCTGGCCCGCGCCCGCCGCTGACCGTCCTCAGCGCGCCAGGTCGTCAGCCGTCACCGGGGCCACCAGCTCACGCTCGTACGTCCGGTGCCACCACGCGCCGGTCTCCCGCCGCTCGGCCCGGGTGGTGAACCGGTAGCGGTACACCAGCACCCGGACGGCGGCCGGCCGCTGCGCGCCGAACGGCGCCGAGCGCAGCAGCCGCAGCGTGGCGGGGTCGGCGTCCAGCAGCTTGCCCAGGAACGGCACCAGCCAGGACCGGCCGTAGGCGGGGGAGAGGGCGGCGAACCACATCAGCCAGTCCAGCCGCAGGTGGTAGGGCGCCCACTGCGGCGGGCGGCGGTGCACGTCCCCGGGCTTGCCGCGGAACTCGTACTCCCGCCATCCCGCGTCCGGGCCGAGGGTGTCGGTCGCCTCGACCACCAGCTCACGCCGCACCTTGGTGACCGAGCCGAAGGCGCCGTAGCTGTTGACCAGCCGCAGCGGGTCGAAGCTGGAGTTCATCCGCTGCGACGACGACAGCAGGTTGCGCACCGGCGCGACGCTCAGCACCGCGACCAGCACGGCCAGGACGACGACCACGACGGCGTGCCAGGTCGGCGCGGCGAGCTCGGCCGGCCGGTCGGGGAGCACCGCGGCCAGCCAGCGGCCGTCGAGCAGCGAGAGCCCGAGCACCAGGGTGAGCGCGTTCAGCCAGGCGAAGTTGCCGCTGACCAGCAGGTACCCCTGGGTGACCACCATGACGGCGGCGGCGACCCCGGCGATCGGCTGGGGCAGCAGCAGCCCGAAGACGACGACCAGCTGGGTGCCGTGGTTGGCCAGCGTCTCCACCCGGTGCAGCCGCGGGCTGAGCCGGTGGAACCGCCAGCTCAGCGGGTTGGGCATCGGCTGGGTCTCGTGGTGGTAGGCCAGGCAGGTCAGGTCTCGCCAGCACCGGTCGCCGCGCATCTTGATCAGCCCGGCGCCGAACTCCAGCCGGAACAGCAGCCAGCGCACCAGCCACATGCCCAGGGTGGGCGGGGCGACGTGCGCCGGGCCGAGGAAGACCACCAGGAAGCCGACCTCCAGCAGCAGCGACTCCCAGCCGAAGCCGTACCAGATCTGGCCGACGTTCACGATCGACAGGTACAGCGCCCAGAGCACCAGCCACAGCGCCATCCAGCCGGCCAGCGGCAACCGGTCGGCCAGCCCGACCAGCGCGGCGACGGAGAGCGCGATGCCGGTCCAGCAGCAGCCGGCGAAGAACCGGTCGGACCAGTGCAGGTGGAACAGGCTCGGGGCCTTCCGCCAGGACGCCCACTGCAGGTACCGGGGCACCGGGGTGAGCCCGGCGGAGCCGAGCAGCGCCGGCCCCTGCCGCAGCGCCGCGACGAACGCGATCACGTAGACCAGCGCCACCCCGCGGGTGAGCACCAGCCGTCCCTCCCACGCGCCCGGGTCGGCGAACCAGTCCATCGCGCGCTCCCTCAGACCGCCGGCGACTCGAGCCGGAAGGCCTCCAGCTCGGTGTCGTACCAGCGGGTGGTGCGGCCCAGCGGCTGCATGCCGAGCTTCCGGCACACCCCGAGGGAGGCCTCGTTGCCCGGCCGGACGACGGCGTAGACCTCCAGCAGCCCCGCGTCGAAGGCCCGGTCGACCACCGCCCGGGCCGCCTCGGTGGCGTAGCCGCGGCCCCAGCTGTCCGGGTGCAGGTGCCAGCCGACCTCCACCTCACCGACCCCCTGCGGCAGCGGCTTCAGCAGCACCGTGCCGGCCGGCAGGCCGCCGTCCGGTGGGTCGATCGCCCAGCAGCCGTGCACCGGGTTGAGCTGGTGCACCAGCCGCCACCGCTCGACCAGCTCCGCCGGGGGCACCGTCGGCCCGCCGCCGAGCCAGCGGGTCACCTCGTCGCGGCTGTACAGGTCGGCCAGTCGCGCGAGGTCGGCGCCGGACGTCGTCCAGCCGCGCAGCCGCAGCCGGTCCGTGCACAGCAGTTCCACCCCGAGGGAGCTACCGCCGTCCGCGACCCCGGAAACCCCACCCCTGACCCCGTTGCCGGGGCCGGGCAGCGGGGTCCTCCGTCAGCCGACCGGGGTCAGGGTGGAACTACGGTGGGCTGCCCACCAGGCGCGGCCCTCGGGCCCGAGGGTGTGGATCGGGTCGTAATAGGTGTGCCGGCGGTCCAGCGCCGCCTCGTCGGTGCGCTCGATGCCGGTGCGGTAGTTCTTCGTCCAGTACGAGATGCCGAGGTCACGGTCGTACTCGGCGACCTGGTGCACCCAGCGCTTGCCGACGTAGGGCACGTCGCAGACGATCCGCGGGGTGGCGAAGCCGGGCAGGTAGCCCATCACGTCGTGCTGCAGCGTCTGGGCGGTGGACAGCGAGACCCGCCAGTGCTCGGCGCTGGGGATCATGTCGCACATGTAGAAGTAGTAGGGCGTGATCGAGGCGCCGTCGAGCAGCGCGAAGCAGAGGTCCAGCAGCTGGCCGGCGGTGGCGTTGACCCCCTCGAGCAGCACACCCTGGTTGCGCACGTCCCGCACCCCGGCGCCCAGCAGGGCCCGGGCTGCCTCGGCCACCAGTGGGGTCACCGACTGGGCGGCGTTGACGTGGGTGTGCACAGCGAGCGAGACGCCGCGGGCCCGGGCGGTCTCGGCCAGCCGGCCCATGCCGTCGAGCACCTCGGCCTGCAGCCAGTGCTGCGGCAGGCCCATCAGCGCCTTCGACGCCAGCCGGATGTCCCGGACCGAGTCGATCTCCAGCAGCCCGGCGACGAACGCCTCCAGGTTCTTGAACGGCAGGTTGGCCACGTCGCCGCCGGAGACGACGACGTCCCGGACGCCGGGGGTGTCGCGCAGGTACTGCAGCATCGCGCCCTGCCGGTCGACCGGCTTGAGCTCGAACTTGAGCTTCGGGACGGCGGGGGTCGAGTTGCCCACCAGGTCCATCCGGGTGCAGTGGCCGCAGTACTGCGGGCAGGTCGACAGCAGCTCGGCCAGCACCTTGGTCGGGTAGCGGTGGGTCAGCCCCTCGACCGCCCACATCTCGTGCTCGTGCAGCGAGTCGCGGGCGGCGTGGGGGTGGCTCGCGTCGTCGCCGGCGAGCCGGTCGGAGGCGACCGGGAGCATGTAGCGGCGCACCGGGTCGGCCAGCATGGCGGCGGTCGTCGGCAGCCCGGTGGGCACCATGGTGTTGAGCATCTGCGGCGGCAGCAGCAGCGACATCGTCGCGGCGCCGGTCTGGTCGGCCTCGAGGTCGGCGTAGAACGCCTCGTCGAGCAGGTCGCCGTACACGCCGCGCAGCTGGCGCACGTTCTTCACGCAGTTCACCCGCTGCCACTGCGCGCTGCGCCACTGCTCCTCGGTGACGCCGGCGAAGCCGGGGAGCCGGCGCCAGTCGGGCTCGACGAGCTCGCGGGCGGTGTACTCGTAGGGCTGCTCCAGCACTGGCACTCCTGTGCGACCGGGACGTCGGGCCTCGACACGGCGACCCTACGGGAAGAACTACGGCTCGTGGCCGACATCACGCTAGGTTCTCCGGTGTCGAGCCGGAGATGACGAAGGGACGACGGTGGCGATCAGCGCACTGCACCGCAGCCTCGGGGTGCACCGGGTGCTCGAACCGGCCGGGGTGCTGCCCCAGGCCGCCCACCGGCTGGACCCCGACCCCCGGATCGGACCCGACGAGGTGCGCATCGCCGTGCGCCGGGTCAACCTCGACGCCGCCTCCTACCGCCAGCTGGCCGAGCAGCACGACGGGGACGGCGAGGCGGTGCGGGCCGCGGTGCTCGGGATCATCGAGAGCCGGGGCAAGATGCACAACCCGGTCACCGGCTCCGGCGGCATGCTCATCGGCGTCGTCGACGAGGTGGGCGACGACTCCCCGCTGGGCCTGGAGCCCGGTCAGCGGGTGGCCACCCTGGTCTCGCTCACCCTCACCCCGCTGCGGGTCACCGACGGCCTGGCGCACTGGGACGGTCGCAGCGAGCAGGTGCCCACCGCCGGCACCGCCGTGCTCTTCGCCCGCTCGATCGCCGCGGTGCTGCCCGACGACCTGCCCCAGGAGATCGCCCTCGCCGTACTGGACGTGTGCGGGGCGCCGGCGGCCACCGAGCGGGTCGTGCACCGGTCCGGCCACCGCCCCTCGGTCGCCGTCCTGGGGGCGGCCGGGAAGTCCGGGTCGCTGAGCCTGGCCGCCGCGCGCGACGCCCGCGCCGGCCGGCTGGTCGGCGTCGTCCGGGACGAGCGGGAGGCCACCGCGCTGCGCGCCGCCGGGCTCGCCGACGAGGTGGTGGTGGCCGACGCGACCGACCCGCTGGCCGTCGCCGCGGCCGTCGGCCACCCGGTCGACGTCACCGTGGTCTGCGTCGACGTCCCCGGTGCCGAGCACGGGGCGGTCCTCGCGACAGCCGACGGCGGCACCGTGGTCTTCTTCTCCATGGCCACGTCGTTCTCGGCGGCGGCCCTGGGAGCTGAGGGGATGGCGGCGGACGTGACGATGCTGGTGGGCAACGGCTACACGCCGGGGCACGCGGCCCTGGCGATGGACCTGTACCGGCGCTCGCCGGGCGTGCGGGCCCTGATCGAGCCACGGGTGCACACCTCGTGACCGACCTGCTCGTGCGGGACGTGACGATCGGTGACCGGCCCGGGCAGGCGGTGCACGTGGTCGCCGACCGGATCGCCTGGCTGGGGCCGGCCGCTGACGCCCCGTCGTCCGGGCGGGTGCTCGACGGTGGGGGAGCACTGCTCACCCCGGCGTTCGTCGACGCCCACGTGCACGCCACCGCCACCGGGCTGGCGCTCACCGGCCTGGACCTCGCCGGCGCCGACAGCCTGCGGTCGGCGCTGGCCCGGGTCGCCGAGCACGCCGCGGCCGCACCGACCGGCGTGCTGCTGGGCACCGGCTGGGACGAGACGGCCTGGCCGGAGGGGCGCGGCCTGACCCGGCACGACCTGGACGTCGTCGTGGGGGACCGGCCGGCGTACCTGGCCCGGATCGACGTCCACTCGGCCACGGTCTCCACCGCCCTGCTGGACCGCCTGCCGGAGGTGACCGGGCTGCCCGGCTTCTCCGCCGACGGCCGGCTGCGGCTGGACGCGCACCACGCCGCCCGGGTGCTCGCCTACGGCTCGGTCGACCCGGCGCAGCGGCGCACCGCCCAGCGCGCCACGCTCGACGCCGCCGCGGCGCTGGGCATCGGCACGGTGCACGAGATGGCCGGGCCCGAGGTCTCCGGCGCCGACGACCTCGCCGGGCTGCTGCAGCTGGCCGCCGAGCAGCCCGGGCCGCGTGTGCTCGGCTACTGGGGCGAGCTGTTCGAGCGCGGCGGTCTGGACGTCGTCGCGGAGCTCGGCCTGGCCGGCGCCGGCGGTGACCTGTTCTGCGACGGCGCGTTCGGCTCGCACACCGCCGCGCTGAGCAGCCCCTACACCGACCGCCCGGAGACCACCGGCGCGCTGCGCTTCGAGACCGGGCAGCTGGTCGAGCACCTGCGCGCCTGCACCCTCGCCGGCGTCCAGGCCGGCTTCCACGTCATCGGCGACGCCGCGGTCGCCCAGGTGCTCACCGCCGTCGGGGCCGTGGTCGACGAGCTCGGCCGCGACGCCGTCCGGGCCTGCCGGCACCGGCTCGAGCACCTGGAGATGGTCGACCCCGACGCGATCGACCGGCTGCGCCGCTGGGGGATGGTGGCCAGCGTGCAGTCCGCGTTCGACGCGCTGTGGGGTGGGGCCGAGGGCATGTACGCCGAGCGGCTGGGGGTCGCCCGGGCGGTGGCGACCAACCCGCTGGCCGACCTGGTCGACGCCGACGTCCCGGTCGCGCTGGGCAGCGACGCCCCGGTCACCCCGCTGGACCCGTGGGGCGGGGTGTTCGCCGCCATCGACCACACCACCCCGGGATCGGGGATGCGGCCCTTCGACGCCTTCGACGCGGCCACCCACGGCGGGTGGGTGGCCGCCCGGGCCGAGCACCCGGAGGGCCCGCTCGCCGTCGGCGCGCCGGCCGACCTCGCGCTGTGGTCCACCGAGCTGACGCTCTCCGCCGTCCTGACCACCCGGACCCGCCCCACCTGCCGGCACCTCCTGGTCGCCGGCCACCCGATCGGAGCCCCCCGATGACCCACCGCGGTTTCGCGCGAACGAGCACGCGCGCTTTCGCGCGAACAAGTGCGCTGGGGGGAGGGCGATGAGCCGGCTCGCGCTCGACCCGGCGCTGGTGGCGCGGGCGCGGGCCTTGGCCGCGCGGGCCGCGGCACCGGTGGTCGACCTGGCCGCGACGTACACGACCGTCTCCGTGGAGCGCGCGCAGCTGCGCCTGGCCGGGCTCACCGGCACCGACCCGCTGGACGGCGAGGGGGAGGTGCCCTGGGTCAACCGGGTGGTCGACGCCGTCCGCGACCAGGTCGGGCTGGAGCACGGCGTCGCCCTGCCGGTCTGGCACGCCCTCGCCGACGGCGGCACGCTGCAGGAGCTCGCCGAGAAGGTCGGCGCCGGCACCGCGCGGTTCACCGTCCCCGAGGGCGCCGCCGCCGACGAGGCCCGGGAGGCCGCCCGCGCCGCCGTCGGTGCCGGGATCGCCCGGATCGACGCCAACCGCGCGCGGCGGGAGGAGCTGGTGGCCACGCACGGCGACCCGCCCCGCCGTCCGTGGATCTACCTGATCGTGGCCACCGGCGACATCTACGAGGACATCCCGCAGGCCCAGGCCGCGGCCCGGGCCGGCGCCGACGTCATCGCCGTCATCCGCTCCACCGGGCAGTCGCTGCTGGACTACGTGCCCGAGGGCGCCACCCGCACCGGCTACGCCGGCACGTACGCCACCCAGGAGAACTTCCGGCTCATGCGCGCCGCGCTGGACGACGTCAGCGCGGAGCTCGGCCGCTACGTCCGGCTGACCAACTACGCCTCCGGGCTGTGCATGCCCGAGATCGCCGTGCTGGCCGGGCTGGAGCGGCTGGACATGATGCTCAACGACGCGATGTACGGGATCCTCTTCCGCGACATCAACCCCCGCCGCACCTTCGTCGACCAGCGGTTCAGCCGGATGGTGCACGCCCGCGCCGGGATCATCATCAACACCGGCGAGGACAACTACCTCACCACCGCCGACGCCGTCGACGAGGCGCACACCGTCACGGTCAGCCAGCTGCTCAACGAGCACCTGGCACACGAGGCGGGGCTCGCCGACTGGCAGCTGGGCCTGGGGCACGCCTTCGAGATCGACCCGGCGGTGCCGGAGTCCTTCCGGCTGGAGCTGGCCCACGCGCTGCTGGCCCGCGGCCTCTTCCCCGACGCCCCGCTGAAGTGGATGCCGCCGACCAAGCACATGACCGGCGACGTGTTCCGCGGCTACCTGCTGGACGGCTTCTTCAACCTCGCCGGGGCGCTCACCGGCCAGGGCATCCTGCTGGTCGGGATGATGACCGAGGCCGTGGTCACCCCGTGGCTCTCCGACCGGGACCTGGCGCTGCGCAACGTGCGCTACGTGCTGGAGGCCGCCGGCAACCTGCACGAGGACTTCGCGCCGCAGCCCGGCGGGTTCATCGACCGCCGCGCCCACACCGTGCTCACCGAGGCGGTCGACCTGCTGGAACGGATCGCCGACCACCCGCAGGGGCTGATCCAGGCCATCGCCGACGGCACCTTCGGCATCACCAAGCGCTCCCCGGACGGCGGCAAGGGCCTGGACGGCGTCGTCGCCAAGGCCGCCGACCACTTCGACCCGGCCACCGAGCTGCTCACCCGGGAGGTGGCCCGTGCCTGAGAACGGCCATGTCGGCGAACATGGCCGCGCGGGCGGGAGCGTGGTGCGGCCGTACGGGGACACCACCGGTGACGGGATGGTCCAGACCTCGTTCACGCTCCCGATCCCACCCGGGCCGAGGGCGGACGGCGCGGCGCTGCAACTGGCGCAGAAGATGGGCATCGAACCGGCGATGGTCGTGCACAGCACCGGGATCGGGGAGGGGTTCACCTTCTTCGTGGTGTACGGCAGCGTGCGGCACCTGGTCGACCTGGACGCCGTGCAGGTCGAGGAGCGGGCCTACCCGCTGCTGTCGCCCGGCGAGGTCAACGCCGCGGTGAAGACCCGCCTGCGGCGCAGCCTCGTCGTCCTGGGTGCCTGCATCGGCACCGATGCGCACACGGTGGGCATCGACGCGATCCTCAACCTCAAGGGCTTCGCGGGGGAGAAGGGCCTGGAGTACTACCGGGAGCTGCAGGTGGCCAACCTCGGCGCCCAGGTCAGCGTGCCCGAGCTGGTGCACGCCGCCCGCGCCCGGAAGGCCGACGCCGTGCTGGTCTCCCAGGTGGTCACCCAGAAGGACGCCCACCTGCGCAACACCCGCGAGCTGGCCGGGGCGTTCCGTGAGGCGATGGGGGAGTCCCGCCCGCTGCTGGTGGTCGGCGGACCCCGCTTCGACCCCGCGATGGCCGCCGAGCTGGGCGTGGACAAGGTCTTCGGCCGGGGGACGACGCCCGGCGAGGTCGCCAGCTACCTGGTGCACGCCCTGGTGCCCGCACCCACCCCGCCCACCAGCCCGCAGGAGGAGCCCGCATGACCGACGCCCGGGTCGGACTGACCGTCACCCACCGCCGCTACGTGCCCTACGCGCACGCCCACTACGGCGGCGACCTGGTCGACGGCGCGTACACCCTCGGCCTGTTCGGCGACGTGGCCACCGAGCTGGCCATCCGCACGGACGGCGACGAGGGGCTGCTGGCCGGCTACTCGGAGGTCCGCTTCCTGGCACCGGTGCAGGCCGGGGACGTGCTGGAGGCCTCCTGCGAGGTCGTGCGGGTGGGCCGGCGCAGCCGCGAGCTGCGCTGCTGGGCCGAAGTGGTCGCCCGCGCCGAACCCTCCCGCGGCGCGTCGGCGGCACGGGTGCTCGACCCACCGGTGCGGGTCGTCGAGGCGGTCGCCACGCTGGTGGTCCCGGCCGAGCAGGACTGAGCCCCGCGCCGCGCCCGGTCGGGCACGACCGACCTCGCCGGTTCCCGGCCACCGGGGACCTCGGCGCGGTCGCCCCGGCCCGGTCACAGCCGGACGCCCAGCTCCGAGTGGGATGCTGGACGGCGGTCGCGACGACGGGTGCGCGACCGGGTCGGCGCGGCGCGCTCGACCCCGACGACCCGGGGCGACCCGGGACAGCGCGGAGGTGGGGCGTGCCGGCAGTGGTGGCGACCGGCACGGTCGACGCGGAGCGCCCGAGCGCCCCGCCCGCGCGGCTCCGACGCCGGCTGCCCTGGCGCACCGCGCTCGCCGCCGCCGGGGGCCTGGCGATGTTCCTCGCCTTCCCCGGGCACGACGTCTGGGCGCTCGCGGTGCTCGGTCCGGCCGCGCTGACCGTGGCCGTGCACGGGCAGCGGGTCCGCGGCGGGCTGTGGCTGGGGCTGGTGCTCGGCCTGGTCTTCTTCGTCCCGCTGCTGTCCTGGACCGGCATCTACGTGGGCGCCTTCCCGTGGCTCGCCCTGGCGGTCGCCGAGACGCTGTACCTGGCCCTGCTCGGCGGCGCGGCCGCCGCGGTGTCCCGGCTGCCGGGCTGGCCGGTCTGGACGGCGGCGCTGTGGGTGGCCCAGGAAGCGCTGCGTGGCCGCTGGCCGCTGGGCGGCTTCCCCTGGGGCCGACTGGGCTTCAGCCAGGCCGAGGGACCGTTCACCGCCTTCGCCGCCTACGGCGGGGTGCCGCTGGTCAGCTTCGCCGTCGCGCTCACCGGCACGCTGCTGGCCGCCGCCGTGCTCACCCTGGGCCGAGGCCGCCGCGGTCGCCGGCCCGCCGCGCTCGCCGCGGTCACCGCACTGGCCCTCCCGCTGCTGGGCACCGCGGTCGCCCTCCCGCTGGCCGGCTCCTCGCTGACCGAGGGCGGGCCCACCCGCACCGTCGCGGTCGTCCAGGGCAACGTGCCCCGGGCCGGGCTGGACTTCAACGCCCAGCGCCGGGCCGTGCTGGACAACCATGCCGGCCAGACCGTCGAGCTGGCCGACGCGGTCGCCCGCGGCGAGGCCGAGCAGCCGGACATGGTGATCTGGCCGGAGAACAGCTCCGACATCGACCCCTACAGCAACCCCGACGCCGCCCGGGTGATCAGCCGCGCGGCCGCCGCGATCGGCGCCCCGATCCTGGTCGGCGCGGTCGTCGACGGGCCGGGGGAGAAGATCTCCAACACCGGCATCGTCTGGGACCCGGTCACCGGGCCGGGGGAGACCTACGTCAAACGGCACCCGGTGCCGCTGGCCGAGTACGTGCCCGCCCGGTCGTTCTTCCGGTTCTTCAGCCCGCTGGTCGACCGGGTCACCGACTTCGCGCACGGCACCCAGGACGGCAACCTGACCATCGCCGGCGCCAACGTCGGCGACGTCATCTGCTTCGAGGTGGCCTACGACGGGCTGGTCGGCGACGTGGTGGACGGCGGCGCCGGGATGATCGTCGTGCAGACCAACAACGCCACCTTCGGCTACACCGACGAGACCGAGCAGCAGCTGGCGATGAGCCGGCTGCGGGCGGTCGAGTTCGGCCGCACCGTGCTCGTGGCGGCGACCAGCGGGATCAGCGCCGTCGTCGCCCCGGACGGCACGCTGGTGCAGCGCTCGGAGCTGTTCACCGCGGACACCTTCGTCGAGGAGATCGCCCAGCGCGACTCCCGGACCGTCGCCGAGCGGCTGGACGCCGCGCCCGAATGGCTGCTCACCGCCCTGGGCGTGGGCGCCGTCCTCGCGGTCGCCGTCCGGCGTCGGCTGGCCGCCCGGTGACGGGGCCGGCGGCCGTCCCCGGTCCGGTGCTCGTCGTCGTCCCCACCTACGACGAGGTCGACAACCTGGGCGCCGTGCTGGACCGGCTGCACGCCGCCGTCCCGACGGCGCACGCCCTCGTGGTGGACGACGGTTCACCCGACGGCACCGGCGAGCTGGCCGACGCCCGCGCCGCCGCCGACCCGCGGGTGCACGTGCTGCACCGCGCGGCCAAGGCCGGGCTGGGCCCGGCGTACGTGGCCGGCTTCCGCTGGGCTCGGGAGCACGGCTACGGCGTCGTGGTGGAGATGGACGCCGACGGCTCACACCCGCCCGACCGGCTGCCGGCGATGCTGGCCGCGCTGGCCGGCGCCGACCTGGTGCTCGGTTCGCGGTACGTGCCCGGCGGCTCGGTGCTCGACTGGCCACCGCACCGGCTGGCGCTGTCCCGGCTGGGCAACCTCTACACCCGCTGGGCCCTCCGGTTGCCGCTGGCCGATGCCACCGGCGGTTTCCGGGCCGCGCGGATGGAGCTGATCGACGCGCTGCCCTTCGACGAGGTGGCCTCGCAGGGCTACTGCTTCCAGGTCGACTGGGCCTGGCGGGCGGTGCGCAGCGGCGCCCGGGTGGTCGAGGTGCCGATCGCCTTCAGCGAACGCACAGCCGGCCGGAGCAAGATGAGCGGTTCGATCGTTGGAGAGGCACTGGCACGGGTGACCTGGTGGGGCATCGCGGACCGGCTGGCCGACCGGCTGCCGGGCCGGGTGCGCCGTCCCGTGCCGGGACGAGCCCGCGACGGGCGGCGACCGACGGTCCTCCGCTAGGGAGGGCCCGCCACCGATCGGGCGGAAGAGGAGCACAGATGGCGATGGGCGGCGGGACGGTGGGCGACGGGACGGTGGGCGACCGGGCCCTGGGCGGCAGGTCGACCGGCCGCACCGCGGCGGGCCGGCCCGCCGGGCGGCGGGGGCAGGGCCTGCGGACGGCGATCGGGCTGGCCGCGCTGGCCGAGGTCGCCGTCTACGTGCTGGTGGCCTCGCAGATCGGGCTGGGCTGGACGATCCTCGCCACGCTGGTCACCAGTGCGCTGGGCTGGGTGCTGCTCGCCCGGCAGGGCACCAAGGCGCTGGGGGAGCTGCGGCTGCGGGCGCAGGAGCACCGCGCCCCCGGCCGGGCGCTGGGTGACGCGGGGCTGGTCGCCGCCGGTGGTCTGCTGATGGTGCTGCCCGGCTTCCTCGGCGACCTGCTGGGGCTGCTCTGCCTCCTGCCGGCCACCCGGGCACTGCCGCGGGCGCTGATCACCCGGTTCGTCGCCCGCCGGGTGCCCGCGCACCTGCGCGGCCCGGTGCGGGTGCGCTCGGTGCGCACCGAGCCGGTCGGCGCCCCGGACGCCCCGTTCCACGCCGGGCCGGCGTCCCGGGCGGGCTCGGGCACGGTGATCGACGGCCAGGTGGTCGAGGGAGACGTCATCGACGCTGACGTGGTCGACGACGGGGGGACGCCGGGCGACCGGCGCTGACCCCGGACACACGAGAGCCCCAGCGGGTGGTCCCGCTGGGGCTCTCGGGTGTCCGGCTCCCCTCGGTCAGAGGGGCCGGACGTCAGCTCGCGCGCGTACGGCGGCCGCGGAGCACCTCGAGGCGCTCGGCGAGGACCTCCTCGAGGTCGTCGACCGAACGGCGCTCCAGGAGCATGTCCCAGTGCGTGCGCGGCGGCTTGACCTTCTTGGGAGCCGGCTCGGAGCCACCGACGAGCTTGGCGGCCGAACCGTCGTACTTGCACTCCCAGGTGTCGGGGAGCTCCGCGTCATCGGCGAAGGGCACCGTGACGAGGTGCCCCTGGGCGCACCGGTACTCGGCGTACTGCCGCTCGATGGGCGCGGTGTTGCGCTCGGTCTCATAGCTCACGCTGCCCAGTCGGCTTCCGCGCAGGGAACGCTCGCCCATGGCACACCGTCCTCTCGTGCTGTGGTGGTCAGTCCTGGACTGCCCGGGCAGCCGCATGCTCACGCATCCGGTGCGGGGTGTCGCAGGGGTCAACGACAGATGAAGGAAAGAGATTCCGTGTCGTCAGCGCAACATCATCGCACGGGGTGAGGTATCGAGGCGGCAGCACCCCGGAAGGGTGAGCACACCCACGCTCAGCGCAGGGCCAGCTGCCCCGGCCCGGTCGGCGCCGGCCCGAGCTGGCCGCGGGTGTAGTGCCGCCGGCACAGCACCTGGTAGCGCACGGCCTCGCCGCCGTCCTCGGCGGTCACCGGGTCAGCCGGCGGCGCGGTGTCGGCGACCACGACGGTCGCCCCCTCGCGGACCATCTCCCCGCCGACCACCCGGGCGTTGAGGAGACCACGCAGCCCGCACCAGCAGAGCACCTCGACCTGCACCCGCTGCACGTCGTCGGCCAGCTCGAACAGCCGCTGGGTGCCCGGGAACAGCCGGGTGCGGAAGTCGGTGGTGAGACCGAAGGCGTAGACGTCCACGTGCGACTCGTCGACCAGCTCCGCCAGCTGCTCCACCTGCGCACCGGTCAGGAACTGCGCCTCGTCCACGATCAGGTAGTCGACCCGCTGCCCGGCCGCCCAGCGGTCCCGGACCAGCAGCCGGACGTCGGTGTCGCCGTCCAGCTCGAGGGCGTCACGGCGCAGCCCCACGCGGGAGCTGATCTGCGGGCTGCCCGAGCGGTCGCCCTGGGTCAGCAGCAGCCCGTGCCGGCCCTGCCGGCTCTGGTTGTGGTCGACCTGCAGCGCCAGCGTCGACTTGCCGCAGTCCATCGGACCGTGGAAGAAGACCAGGTGCGCCGGGGCGGGGTGCCGGCGCCGGTCACCGGCCGCCGGGACGACGACGGGCTGGCCCAGCGGGGAGAAGGCGGGGGAGAGGGTCACAGGCGCTCCGGCGGGGTGTTGCCGGCCGCCACGATGGCCTGGCGCATGTCCAGCTTGAGCAGCAGCCAGCCGCCCAGGACGAAGAACAGCACCAGGCTGAAGATGGCGTACCGGTAGGAGTCGGTCAGCTGGTAGGTGAGGGCGAAGAGGAAGGGGCCCAGCCAGCTGGTGCCCCGGTCGCTGATCTCGTAGAAGCCGAAGTACTCGGCCTCCTTGCCCGGCGGGATCAGCTGGCTGAACAGCGAGCGGGACAGCGCCTGGGTGCCGCCGAGGACGAAGCCGATGACCACGGCGAGCAGGTAGAACTGCACGGCGGCACCGGCCTGCACGAAGTAGGCGGCGACCAGCACGCCGACCCAGACGACCAGGCTGGCCAGCACGGTGCGCTTGGCGCCGACCACCGCGGCGACCCGGCCCAGCCCGATCGCCCCGACGAAGGCCACCACCTGGACCAGCAGGATCGTGGAGACCAGCGTGGTCTGGGACAGGTCCAGCTCCTCGGCGCCGTACTGCGCCGAGACGCCGATGATCGTCTGCACCCCGTCGTTGAACAGCAGGTAGGCGGCGAGGAACCACAGCGTGAGCCGGTAGTTGCGCAGGTCGCGCAGCGTGGCGGCGAGCTGGCGGAAGCCGCCGGTCAGCGCACCGGAGCCGGTCACCCCGACGACGGCGGACTCGCGTGGCCGCCGGTTGCGCAGCAGCGAGACGCTCACCAGGGTGAACCCGGCCCACCAGACCCCGGCCGAGGCCAGGCAGATCCGCACCGCCTCGCCCTCGGTGAGCCCGAGCGACTCGTACTGGGTGAACAGCACCAGGTTGCCGGCCAGCAGCAGCGCGCCGCCGAGGTAACCGAAGGCCCAGCCGCGGCTGGAGACGGCGTCCCGCTCGTCGGGGCCGGCCAGGTCGGGCAGCCACGAGTAGTAGACGACGGTGGCCGCACCGAAGGACAGGTTGGCGACGATGAACAGGCCGGCGCCCAGCAGGTACCGCTCGTCGGCGACGAAGAACAGGCCCATCGTGCACAGCGAGCCCAGCGCGGCGAAGGCGGCCAGCAGCTGCCGCTTGGCCCCGCTGCGGTCGGCGATGGCGCCGGTGAACGGCAGCACGAACACCTGCAGCAGCACCGACAGCGACAGCACGTACCCGAACCAGCTGCCCGGCGGGATGCTGATGCCCAGGGGGTGGATCCGCCCGGCGTCGTCGGCGGCGGCCTCGGCGATCGACGTCAGGTACGGGGCGAGGAAGACCGTGGTGACGGAGGTGTTGAACACCGACATCGCCCAGTCGTAGGAGTACCAGCCGGCCCGCTCGCGCCGCAGGGCGCGGTCGGGTGTCGGGGCAGCGGGCTGGTCGGCCTGCGGGACGGCGCTCACCGGCGCAGGGTGCCAGTCGCCGGGACGCCGGTCCAGCACCGGCACCGGACGACGTCCGCGCCGGTCAGCGGCCAGTCGGTCACCGGACGTCGTGCGGCGGCGATCCGGATGCCGGCCCGGTCGACCGACCCTGTCACGCCCCGGTCCACTCGCCCCTGGAGACGAGCAGGTCACGCAGCATGGCCGGCCGGTCGGTCATGACCCCGTCGACACCCAGGTCGAGCATCTCGGTGGCCTCCGCCTCGCTGTCGACGGTCCACACGTGCACCTGCAGGCTGCGGGCGTGCGCGGCGGCGATGAACCGCTCGTCCACCAGCGGCCGTCCACCCAGCGCGAGCGGCACCTGGGCGCAGCCGGCCTGGATGCGGACCAGGCCCGCAGCCCGCGGCGAGTAGGAGGACAGCCGCAGGGCGGCCACGCCCTTGGGACCCAGGGAGGTGCAGACCTCCGGCCCGAACAGCCGGCGCGCGGCCGCGATCCTGGCGTCGGAGAAGGATCCGAGGCAGATCCGGTCCTCGACCCCCAGCCGCCGGACGGTGCGGACCAGCGGCGCCAGCACGCCGGCGGCCTTGATGTCGAGGTTGAACCGGACGTCGGGCCAGGCCCCCAGCAGGTCCTCCAGCCGCATGATCGGCTCACGTCCACCGATCAGCGCCGTCCGAATCTCTCGCCACGGCAGGCTCTCCACCCGGCCGGTGCGGTCGGTGACCCGGTCCAGCGTCGGGTCGTGGAAGACGACCAGCTCACCGTCGTAACTGACCCGGACGTCGGTCTCGAGGTACCGGTAGCCGAGCGCGACGCAGGCCTCGAACGCCGGCTGGGTGTTCTCCAGGTGCTCGATCGCGCCACCACGGTGGGCCATCGCCACGGGCGTCGGGCCGTCGAGGAAGGCGTAACGGGACCCCGGCACACCACCACGCTAGTGCGGCGCCCAGCGGGCCCGGCGGAGGGTGCCCCAGGGGCCCCCAGCCCGGGCGCTGGCGTGTCCGGCCCGGGACTGTCGGAGGTGACGTCTACCGTCGCTGGCGTGGCGGGAGAGCACGGTGCCCACGCCCGTCCGGCGTCCCGGACCCGGCGTGCGGCGGGCGAGGAGCGGCGGTGCGGGTGGTGCCGCAACGTGCTGCCTGCCCAGGAGTCGGTGGGTCGGCCGCGGCTGTACTGCGGCCAGGCGTGCCGGCAGCGGGCCTACGAGCAGCGGTCGGCGACGGCCAAGGCCGGGCTGTCGGACGACGTCGTCCTGGTGACGCGCGCAGAGCTCGACGGCCTGCAGGACCGGCTCTACCAGCTGCGCTGCGCCATCGAGGACGTGCAGACCCTGCTCACCGAGAAGCCGACCAAGGCCGAGCTCGAGCGCTCCCTGGAGGACCTGATCCGGTCGACCGGCCGGCTCGACCGGCTGTGGCTGAACGGCAGGTCGGCCGGCTGACCCGGCGCACCCCTCGATTTGCGTCACAGTGACGCAAATCACCTGGTGTGGGAGAGTCGCTGGGGGAGCGGTGTCGCTCCCCTCGCGACACCGCTCAGTTGTCGGTCCCCGAGTCCTCGTCGCGCTCGGAGTCCTCATCGCTGTCGGAGTTGTCGGGCAGGTTGCCCTGCGAGGCGCCACCCGGGTCGTCTCCGCCGCTGTTGCCGCTGTCGGTGTCGGTGGTCCCGTCGTTCCTGTCCTCGCCGCCACCGGCCGCGCTGCACGCAGTCAGCGTCGCCGGTCCGCCGGCCAGGGTGAGTGCGATGAGCAGGGCGGTCACCGGGCGTCGGATGTTCATGCCACGACCCTATGAAGGGATCGGCGCGGCCGCCCGTCGAGACAGGCCCTTGGCCGGTGGTTTCGTCAGCGTGACGTATTCACCCCAGTGGACGTGGAGCGGGGGGCGAGGTCAGCGGGCCGGCCAGGGCCGCCGAAGGCCGGTGGCACGGGGTGAGCCCGAGGGGCAGGTCACGAGGGTCAAGATCAACTTGTGGGGGAGACGACCCGATCATCCCCGGGTCCAGTCGGCCGCCGGTCCAGGGGCCGGTGGTGACCGTCCGGCACAGTGGGCGGCTCGCCACCAGTACCAGCCCGACACCCACAGATTGGCATGGCGCGACGCAGCGCCGTCGTCGAGTCAGGCGACCGCCGGGCGGCGCGGACCCGAGTCGTCGTCAAGTCGTCCGCGCAGCACGGGAACCAGGCGATCCACCGGGTCGGCACGGCGTCCGACCAGGCGGCGGACCCCCTTCTGGCCGGCTGCCTTGCGCGCCGATAATCGACATTATGTCAAGTAGTGGCGATCGGAGCACTGGCTCACCGATCTCCCACCGGCCCCGTCTCCGCTGACGTACGCACACCGCGACGCAACACCCGTCCCGGTCGACGTTGCGATGCGACGCCTCGCCGTCCGGCGCCGCTACCTTGCGCGCATGCAACGGCGCACGCGACTCATCGCACTCATGGCACTCATCGCGGGCTGTTCCGTGAGCGCCTGTTCCGGTGGCGACGAGACTGCCGCCAGCGCACCCGTGGACGAGGCCATGGACATCGCCGGCGACGCGCTCACGGAGTCGGGCGCGACGCTCCTGGGCGCGGTGGGTGGCGACAGCCGGACGGAGTCCACCGCGTCGACGACCCTGCCGGCGGGCGGCACCCTGATCACGTTCGCCGCCTGCACCGGTGGCGGGACCATCGAGCTGGACCTGGGCGACATCACCGAGGTGCTCGACTGCGACGGCCAGGCCCACCAGCTCGACGACCTGGTCGTACCGGAGCACGGCAGGCCGGTCTTCGGCGTGACCGAACCCGCCGACGTGGCCTCGACCTGGGGCATCGCCTTCGCCGAGCGCTGACCGGCCTGCTCCCCTGCGCCGGCTCGACTCCCCTGCCGGAGAGCAGCCTCGCGCGTGGGCACGGGCCACCCGCACCGGCACTGGGCCCTGACGGCGTCGGGAGGCGCCCTCAGCCGCTGAAGGTGACCGCTTCGGCGTCGACGACGGCCGCGGTGCGACCGGGAGCCGCCTGGAACTGCCAGTACAGGTTGGTGTGCGCGATGACCTGCTCGGCCGGCGGCGCACCCCAGGCGCTCTTGTCCCCCGCCGTGTGCGCGTCGCCGACCAGCGTCACGTCGTAGCCGCGGGTGAACGCCCCGTGGATGGTCGACCTGATGCAGGCATCGGACTCGGCGCCGGCCACGACCAGCCGGCCGACGCCGGCAGCGGCGAGCACGCTCTCCAGGTCGGTGCCCTCGAAGGAGTCGCCGAAGGACTTGTGCACCAGCGGCTCGGACTCCGCGCGGACCAGTTCGGGCACGTACTGCCAGTCGTCACTCCCCCGCAGCAGCTCGTCGTCGGAGTGCTGCACCCAGACCACCGGCACGCCCTCGCCGCGCGCCCGGTCGACCAGCGAGCTGATGCTGCCGACCACCTGGTCGCGCCGGGGCGCCTCGGCCACCACGCCCTGCTGGACGTCGATGACGACCAGGGCGGTGTTCGGTCGATCGGGCAGCGTGGTCATGACGGTCTCCCCTGCTGGTCGGCGACTGGTGCGACAGCGCGCACGCTAGACGCAGCCACCGACACGATCGGCCGGCCCTTGCCCACGAACGGTCCAGATGCGGGACGGCGCGCACGTCGAGGTCGTCGATCCCGGCGAGGTCGTCCGGGTTGCAGGTGCAGAGCGGCACACCCTCCGCCGGAGCGGCCGCAGCGATCAGTGCGTCGTAGGCGCGGGCGGCCGGCTTCCGGCCGGCGCTCCCGCAGCGAGGCAGCCTGCTGGAGGTGAGCCTGACGGGCCACCCGTTCCCTCGTCGTCTGGGCGACGTGTGGGCCCACTGACAGCTCGGCCAGCGTCACCGCGCTGATCACCGCCTCATCCGGCAGCGACGTCGCGTCGGGCAGCCGGACCGTGCGGCTGGCACCGGCGCCGGTGGGCGGTGCGGCGCTGCGGGCCGCGGGTGCGGGCGCCCCCGAGCACTGGTAGTCAGAGAGGGCACGCCCGCCAGCCCTGCCTGCCGGGCTCCTCCCCGTCGTGCCGAGCGGCCACCCGTGGTGCCCGCCGGGCAGCAGGCGCCGGGACGACGAGGCACCGACTCCGCGCCATCCCCGACCGAGAGGACCTGCCCATGCCCAGCCGGATCGAGGACTACGGACTGATCGGGGACCTGCAGACCGCTGCGCTGGTCGGCAAGGACGGCTCGATCGACTGGCTGTGCCTGCCGTCCTTCGACTCCGCCGCCTGCTTCGCCGCGCTGCTCGGCGACGAGCGGAACGGCCGGTGGCAGCTGGCCCCGGCCACCGGCGGTCCGTGCACCCGCCGGCAGTACCGGGGTGACTCGCTGGTGCTGGAGACCGAGTGGGAGACCCCGACCGGGACGGTGCGGGTCATCGACCTCATGCCGCCCCGGGGCGACAGCGCCGACGTCGTCCGGATCGTGCAGGGCGTGTCCGGCCGGGTGGCGATGCGGATGGACCTGGTGCTCCGCTTCGACTACGGCCACCTGGTGCCGTGGGTGCGGTCGGTGGACGGCGACCTGGTCGCCGTCGCGGGCCCGGACGCCGTCTCGCTGGTCACCCCGGTGGAGCTGCACGGGCAGGACCACACCACCGCCGCGGAGTTCGAGGTCGCCGCCGGTGACCGGGTGCCGTTCGTGCTCACCCACCACGCCTCGCACCTGCCGCAGCCCGGGCCGGTGGACGCCGAGGAGGCGCTGGCCGGCACCGAGGCGTTCTGGGCCGAGTGGATCGGGCACTGCAGCTACGACGGCGAGTGGGCCCCAGCGGTGCGCCGTTCGCTGATCACCCTCAAGGCGCTCACCTACCGGCCCACCGGCGGGATCGTCGCCGCCGCGACCACCTCGCTGCCGGAGGAGCTGGGCGGCAGCCGGAACTGGGACTACCGGTACTGCTGGCTGCGCGACGCCGCCTTCACCCTGCAGGCGCTGCTCGGCACCGGCTACCTGGAGGAGGCCCGGGCCTGGCGCGAGTGGCTGCTGCGCGCCGTCGCCGGCGACCCGGCCGACCTGCGGATCATGTACGCCCTGGACGGCTCGCGGCGGATCCCAGAGTACGAGCTGCCGTGGCTGCCCGGCTACGAGGGCTCGGCCCCGGTGCGGGTGGGCAACGCCGCCGCCGGGCAGTTCCAGCTCGACGTCTGGGGCGAGCTGCTCGACGGCCTGCACCTGGCCCGGGAGTCCGGCCTCTCCCCCACCGCGGACGCCTGGGCGGTGCAGAAGGAACTGCTGGCGTTCCTGGAGGGCGTCTGGGACACCCCGGACAGCAGCTTGTGGGAGGTCCGCGGCGAGCCCCGGCACTTCGTGCACTCCAAGGTGTTGGCCTGGGCCGGGGTGAACGGCGCGATCGAGGCGGTGGAGCGGCACGGCCTGGACGGGCCGGTCGACCGGTGGCGCGAGCTGCGCCAGCGCATCCACGACGACGTCTGCGCCCGCGGCTACGACGCCGAACGGCGCACCTTCACCCAGTTCTACGGCTCGGAGGGCCTGGACGCCGCGCTGCTGCTGATCCCCCAGGTGGGCTTCCTGCCCTGGGACGACGAGCGGGTGGTGGGCACCGTGGAGGCGGTGCGGCGCGAGCTGACCTCCGACGGCTTCCTGCTCAGGTACCACACCCACGCCGACGGCCGGGTCGACGGGCTGCCCGGTGAGGAGGCGCCGTTCCTGCTGTGCAGCTTCTGGCTCGCCGACGCGCTCAACGGCATCGGCCGCGCCGCCGAGGCCCGGGAGCTGTTCGAGCGGCTGCTGGGCTGCGCGAACGACCTGGGGCTGATGAGCGAGGAGTACGACCCGCGCACCGGCCGGCACCTGGGCAACACCCCGCAGGCGTTCAGCCACGTCGGCCTGGTCAACACCGCCCGACACCTCAGCGGCAGGGCGCGGATGCCCGGCGAGCACGCCTGAGCCGGTCGGCGGCGGGACTCCCCCGCCGCCGACCGGGAGGGTCAGGCGATCTCGGTGCGGGTGATCCGCGCCCAGCCCAGGGCCATCGGCAGGACCACCCACAGCAGGACGGAGGTGCCGACCCCGGGCCATCCGTCGGACGCCAGCTCGCCGGCGGTCATCGGCGCGGTGGTGACGGTGAGGTCCAGCCAGTCGCTGACCCAGCTCAGTGCCGACACCAGGTTCGACACGAGGGTGAAGACCGTCGGCAGCACGAAGTACAGGACGATGGCCAGCGGCGAGCTGAGCAGCAGCATGCCGAGCGCCACGCCGGACAGCACGTACGCCACGTGAACGAGGAGCGGCTGCCCCAGCTGTGCGCCGGTGAGGCCCCAGTCGCCCGACGCGTTCCCGACCACCGGGGACAGCGCCGTCGTGAGTGCGGCGACCAGCGCCGCGGCGAGCACGCCCAGGACGGCGAGCACGGTCGCGGCCAGCACCTTGGCGGTGAGCACCCGGGAGCGCCGGGGCACCAGGGTGAACGTCGGCCCGGCGGTGCGCTGCGACCACTCGCTGGTGACCAGCAGGATGCCGAGGACCGGGAGCAGGACGCCGATGGGCAGCTGGGTGAGGGCGAACTGGTCGGCGAAGGCGTCCGGGCCGTTCCCGACGAAGAGCGCGATGGCGCCGACGCCGAGCAGTGCCAGGCCGATGACGATCAGCAGCCAGCGGCCGGCCCGGGTGTCGGTGGACTTGCGCAGCTCGACCCGGGTCAGGGTGAGCATGGACGGTGCGCTCGGCGCTGCGCCGGTGCGGGGACGGTCGGCGTCCAGGGTCGCGGTGCTCATGCCAGCACCTCCTGCACCTGCTGGCCCTCGCCGGAGCCAGAGCCCGAGCCGGTGAGCTTGCGGAAGAGGTCCTCCAGCCCTGCTCCCCCGGCCGGCCGCAACTCGGTGAGGACGACGCCGGCCGCCGCCACCGCCTGGCCGACGGCCAGGGCCTCGGCGTCGGCCACCAGGGCGTCCTCCGGGCCAGGTGAGACGGCGATGCCGGCCACCTCGAGCGCCTTGGCCAGCAGGGCCCGGTCCGGGCCGCGCACCACCGTGCCCCCGGTGCCGGCCAGCAGTTCGGACTTGCTGCCCTGGGCCACGATCCGCCCGCCGGCGATGACCACCAGCTGGTCGGCGACCGCCTCCACCTCGTGCAGCAGGTGCGAGGAGAGCAGCACCGTGCCGCCGCGGTCGGCGAAGCCGCGCAGCAGGCTCCGCATCCAGAAGATGCCCTCGGGATCCAGCCCGTTGGCCGGCTCGTCGAGCACCAGCACCTGCGGGTCGCCCAGCAGCGCCGTGGCCAGGCCGAGCCGCTGGCGCATGCCGAGGGAGTAGTTGCCCAGCCGCTTGCCCGCCGGGCGGCCGGCCAGGCCCACCAGGCGGAGCACCTCCTCGACCCGCTCCCGGCCGACACCCAGGACCATCGCCGACAGGGTCAGCACCTCCCGCCCGGTGCGGCCGGCGTGCTGGGCGCCGGCGTCGAGCAGGACGCCGACCTGGCGGCCGGCGTTGGGCAGCTCCCGGTAGTGCTTGCCGGCGATCGTGGCCGTGCCGCTGGTCGGGGCGGCCAGCCCGACCAGCGCCCGCATCGTGGTCGACTTCCCCGCGCCGTTCGGGCCCAGGAAGCCGGTGACCGTGCCCGGTCGGCAGGTGAACGAGACGTCGGAGACGGCGACCTGTGCGCCGTACCTCTTCGTCAGGTGCTCGATCGTGATCATGGCCACCACCCTCCTCCTCTCCCCGGGGTGCCGCATCCGTCTTCGGTCGGTGATCCGGCCGCCGGCCCGGCCGCCGGGGGCGTGCGACCACCGACTTCGGTCGGTTCCGGTGGCCGACCGGCGTCCGTAGCCTCATCGGGGTGAGCGTCGCCATCAGACCCGGGCAGGACGCCGGCCGACCGCGGCCGGACGCCGGCACCGGCGTGGAGCACCCGTCCCTGGTGCCGGCCCAGCTGCTCGGGCACCCCGGGATGCCCGGACGCGGACCGCGGGCCACCACCGCGGATCCTGGCCGGCGGCGGTTCCGCCGATCGCTGCGTGACTGGGCCGTCGACCTGGCCTGCTTCCTGCTCGCCGTCGCCGGTGGCCTGGTGTTCGTCGGGGTCGGGATGGACGACCCGTCCCCGCCGTCGGCCCTGCTGCTGCTCGCCGACCTCACCGCCGGGTCCGTGGGCTGTCTGCTGCTCTGGTGGCGGCGCCGGTGGCCGGTGACGATCGCGGTGCTGCTGACCGGCATCGGCTGTTTCTCCGACATGAGCGGCGTGGCGGTGCTGATCGCGCTGTTCACCGTGGCGGTGCACCGGCGGCTGCCCACGGTGCTCGCCGTGGCCGCCGTCCAGCTGGCCGGCTTCGCGGCGTACTCCGTGCTGCGCCCGGTACCCGACGCGTCGGTGCCGGTGGTGGCCGGCTTCGGGCTGGTGCTCACCGCGGCCGTCGTCGCGTGGGGCATGTTCGTCCGGGCCCGCCGCCAGCTGGTGCTCTCGCTCCAGGAGCGCGCGGTGCGCGCCGAGGAGGAGCAGCAGCTGCGGGTCGAGCAGGCCCGCGACACCGAGCGCACCCGGATCGCCCGGGAGATGCACGACGTGCTCGCCCACCGCCTCTCGCTGCTGAGCATGCACGCCGGCGCGCTGGAGTTCCGCCCCGACGCCTCCCCGGCCGAGGTCGCCCAGGCCGCCGGCGTCGTGCGGGCCAGCGCCCGACAGGCGCTGGAGGACCTGCGGGAGGTGATCGGCGTCCTGCGCAGCGGCGGGGAGGGTCACGGCGGGGACGGCGATCCCGGCACCCGGCCGCAGCCGACGCTGGCCGACGTGCCGGCCCTGGTCGAGGAGAGCCGCTGCGCCGGGGTGCGGGTGCGGGCTGAGTACCGGGTGCCCGAGCTCGCCGCCGTCCCCAGCGGGGTCGGCCGCAGCGCCTACCGGGTCGTGCAGGAGGGGTTGACCAACGTGCGCAAGCACGCGCCCGGCACCGTGGCGACCGTGCTCCTCGAGGGCGGCCCGGGCGCCGGCCTGACCGTGGAGGTGCGCAACCCCGCGCCCACCGGCGGGGAGTACGCCGCTCCGCTGCCCGGCGGCGGCACCGGCCTGGTCGGCCTGCTGGAGCGGGTCGGCCTGGCCGGCGGGCACCTGGCGCACGGCTGGACCCCCGACGGCGAGTTCCGGCTGCGGGCCGAGCTGCCCTGGCCCGCCGGGCACCAGGCGTGACCGCCCCGGTCCGGGTGCTCGTGGTGGACGACGACCCGCTGGTCCGCGCGGCCCTGGCGATGGTGCTCGGCGGTGCCGACGACCTGGTGCTGGTCGGTGAGGCGGCCGACGGCGCCGAGGTCCCGGCCGCGGTCGCGCGCACCGGTCCCGACGTCGTCCTGATGGACATCCGGATGCCGCGCACCGACGGGCTCACCGCGACCGAGCAGCTGACGCAGCAGCGGGACGCGCCGGAGGTGATCGTGCTGACCACCTTCGACGCCGACGACCAGGTGCTGCGTGCCCTGCGGGCCGGGGCCAGCGGCTTCCTGCTCAAGGACACCCCGCCGGCCACGATCGTCGACGCCGTCCGCCGGGTCGCCGCCGGCGAGCCGATGCTCTCCCCCACCGTCACCCGCCGGCTGATGGCGCACGTGGCCACCGCCGAGCCGGCCGCCTCGGGTCCCGACCGCCGGACCCTGGCCCGGGCGCGGCTGGACCTGCTCAGCGACCGTGAGCGGGAGGTCGCCCTCGCCATCGGCCGCGGCCTGTCCAACGCCCAGATCGGCAGCGAGCTGTACCTCAGCGTCGCCACCGTCAAGGCGCACGTCTCCCGGCTGCTGGTGAAGCTGGAGCTGACCAACCGGGTGCAGATCGCGCTGCTCACCCACGATGCGGACCTGGTCTGATGCCCGGCACCGAGCTGAGCGCCGCCGGCGGCAGCGGCACCTTCGGCTGGTTCTACGCGCTGGTCCCCGACCCGTTCTGGCAGGCGGTCGTCGCCGTCGGCCTGGGCGTCCTCGTGTTCGTCGTCGGCACCTGGTGGCACCGGCGGTCCGGGGGCGAGTGACGCCCGGGCCTCAGCGGTCGCGCCGGTTCGGCCCCGTCCGGAGGCTCGGCCCGCGCGTGCGAGGGGTGCGGGGGACGGGGTCCTTCCGGAGCCACCACTCCAGCCGCCGGGTCACCCACGGCAGCAGCAGGTAGGTCATCACCGGGGTGAGCGTCAGCGTCATCGCCGCGACCCGCAGGACGACGTGCACGTCGGCCAGCAGCGCGCCCAGGGTGACCGTGGCCAGCAGGTTCAGCGGGAAGAAGACCAGCCAGATCGTCACCGCCTGCTTCCACCGCGGCGGCGCGGCAGGTGCGGTCACCGCCGGCAGCTCGGTGGCGGCGTCCACCGGCGGGTCGAACCAGCCCTCGATCCCGGAGCGCCGCTCGGTGCGGGTCATCTCGGCCAGACCCTGGGCGGAGCCGAGCCACCAGCGCCGCTGCGGGCTGGCCTCCCAGGCGGCCAGGCTGGCCGGGGAGTCGAAGCGGCACAGCATGTGCCACTCGTCGGCGTCGTGGCGTGGGCGGACCCAGCCACCGCCGAGGAACCCGGGGAAGTCCTCGGCCATCGTCAGTCCCGCCTGGATCCAGGCGGTCATCTCCACCGCGTGGGCCGGGTCGGCCCGCCGGGTGAACGAGACGGTCACCGGCAGCTGCGGGGTCTCCGCGCGCGCCGGTGCCGGGGCAGTGCTCTCCATGCCACCAGGATGGCTGCCCCGGATGACGGCGGGATGTCGGGTCCCTCACCACCGGCCCCGCGGCGTGGCGCTGGGCCGGTGCACAGCTGCGGTGGTCACGATCAGCGGATGGACGCCGTCAGCTCCTTCTGGGACCAGGTCACCGCGTCCTCTCCCCCGCTCCCGGGCGGGCTGCTCGCCCTCACCGCGGCGCTGGCCGCCGTCCTGGTGTCCTCACGGGCGCTGTGGTCGCGGGCCCGGCACTCGGTGACCATCGCCCACGAGGGCGCGCACGGCCTGGCCGCCCTGGCCACCGGACGGCGGCTGGCCGGCATCCGGCTGCACTCGGACACCTCCGGCGTCACCGTCTCGGCCGGGCGGCCGACCGGGCCCGGCATGGTGCTGACCGCGGCCGCGGGCTACACCGGGCCGGGGCTGTTCGGGCTGGGCGCCGCGGCGCTGCTGGCGGCCGGGCACGCCATCGGCCTGCTGTGGGCCCTGCTGCTGTTGCTCGCCCTGCTGCTGGTGCAGATCCGCAACTGGTACGGCCTGTGGTCGGTGCTGGTCACCGGCGCCCTGGTCTTCGCCGCCACCTGGTGGCTGCCGGCCACCGGCCAGGCGGTGTTCGCGCACGTCGTCACCTGGTTCCTGCTGCTGGCCGCGCCGAAGACGGTGCTGGAGCTGCAGGCCAAGCGCCGGTCGGGCTCGGCCCGGGACTCCGACGCCGACCAGCTGGCCCGCCTCACCGACCTGCCGGGCCTGGCCTGGGTGGGCGTCTTCCTGCTGGTCGACGTGGGCGCCCTCGCCCTCGGCGCCTGGTGGCTCCTCCGCGCCTCCGCCGTCCTCCCCTGACCCCGGTCCCCGATACCGAGCGGCGCCCTACCGGCCCCCTCGCAGGGCCCCGCCCTGAGCCTGCGAAGGGTGGGGGGCGAGGGGGTCCTTCTTCAGTCGCTGGTGGGGCGGTGGCGGCGCCGGGGTGCCGCGTGCGGTGGCTGGTGCACCGGGGCGACCTCGGGCGCCGGCGGGACCTCCAGCTCGGTGCCCTCGGCGGTGACCAGGAACGGCTTGCCGTGGTGGGCGATCTCCAGCGGCTCGTCGCCGTGCACCAGCCGGTAGGTGGCCTTCTCCGGGGTGATGGTGACCGAGACGCAGCGCCCCTGGAACGCCACCCGGAACCGCAGCCGGGTCAGCCGTGGCGGCAGCCGGGGGGCGAAGGTCAGCCGGCCGCCGTGGTCGCGCATCCCCCCGAAGCCCCCGACGGCGACCATCCAGCCGCCGGCCAGCGAGGCGATGTGCAGCCCGTGGCCGCTGTTGCCGTGCAGGTTCTGCAGGTCGGTCAGCGCCGCCTCGCCCCAGTAGTCGTAGGCCAGCGACAGGTGGCCGGTCTCCGCGGCGATCACCGCCTGCACCGCCGCCGACAGCGAGGAGTCCCGCACCGTGCGCGCCTCGTAGTAGGCGAAGTCGGCGATCTTCTCCTCGAGGGTGAACGCGTCCCCGCGCAGGTGCAGGGCCATGACCAGGTCGGCCTGCTTCACGACCTGCTTCCGGTAGATGTCGAAGTAGGGGAAGTTCAGCAGCAGCGGGTACTGGTCGGGCCGGGTGCCCTCGAAGTCCCACTCCTGGTGGTGGGTGAACCCCTCGGACTGCTCGTGCACCCCGAGCTCGGCGTTGAACGGCACCCGCATCGCGTCCGCGGCCCGGGTCCAGAGGTCGACCTCGTCCTCCCCCACCTGCAGCCGTGCGGCGGTGTCGGGCTGCCGGCCGACGGCGGCGACGGCCTCGCGCAGGTTCCGCTGCGCCATCAGGTTCGTGTAGACGTTGTTGTCCACCACGGCGGTGTACTCGTCCGGGCCGGTCACCCCGTCGATCCGGAAGCCCCGGCCGTCGTCGAAGTGGCCCAGCGAGGCCCACAGCCGGGCGGTCTCCACCAGCAGCTCGGTGCCGTAGTCGCGGTCGAAGACGTCGTCCTGGGTGGCCGCGGTGTACCGGGCGACGGCATCGGCGATGTCGGCGTTGATGTGGAACGCCGCCGTCCCGGCCGGCCAGTAGCCCGACGTCTCCTCCCCGCGGATGGTCCGCCAGGGGAACGCCGCGCCGTCGTGGCCCAGCTGCCGGGCGCGCTCGCGGGCGGCGTCCAGGATCGAGTGCCGCCACAGCAGGGCGTCCCGGACGGCGCCGGGGGCGGTGTAGGTGAGCACCGGCAGCACGTAGGTCTCGGTGTCCCAGAAGGTGTGCCCGTCGTACCCGTCGCCGGTGAGCCCCTTGGCCGGGATCGGTTGCCGCTCGGCGCGCAGCCCCGCCTGCAGCACGTGGAACATCCCGACCCGCACCGCCTGCTGCAGCTCGTCGTCGCCCTCGATCTCGACGTCGGCCTCGTCCCAGTGCCGGTCCAGCAGCTCGCGCTGCTCGCGCACCAGCCGCTCCCAGCCGGCCAGCTTGGCGGTGGCCAGCGCCCCCTCCACCTGGTCCCGGACGGCGGCGGCGGACCGGCGACTGGACCAGCCGTAGGCCAGGTACTTGACCAGCCGCAGCTTCGAGCCGGCCGGCAGCCGGGCGGCGAGGGTGTAACGGGCCAGGTCCGGTGAGGACTCCAACTCCTCGGTGGCCGAGTCGGGGATGTCCACCTCGTGGTCCATGCCCGCGGCCATCCGCAGCCGGCTGCGCCGGGTCCGGTGCACCAGGACGGCGTGCCGGCCACGGCCCACGTGCAGCTCGGACTCCAGCGGCCGGGTCATCGCCGCCGCGGCGCGCGGATCGTCGGACTCGGTGGTGGTGACCCGCTCGTTGGCCAGCAGGTCCGACTGCAGGGCGATGTAGAGGTCGCCCTGGTCGTCGGTGCACTCGACCTCGTACTCGATCGCGGCGATCGACCGCCGGGTCAGCGACACCAGCCGGGTGCTGGTCACCCGCACCTGGCGGCCGCTGGGCCCGCGCCACTCGGTCACCCGGCGGAGCACCCCGTTGCGCAGGTCCAGCGTGCGCCGGTGCTCCACCACGTCGCCGTACTGCAGGTCCAGCGGGGTGTCCCCGACCAGCAGCCGGATGAGCTTGCCGTCGGTCACGTTGACGACGGTCTGCCCCTGCTCGGGGAAGCCGTAGCCGGCCTCGGCGTAGGGCAGCGGCCGCTCCTCGAAGAAGCCGTTGAGGTACGTGCCCGGGACGACGATCGGCTCCCCCTCGTCGAGGCTGCCACGCATCCCGATGTGCCCGTTGGCCAGCGCGAACACCGACTCGTTCACGCCGAGCGAGGCGAGGTCCAGGCCGACCTCGGTGAGCGACCAGGGCTCGACGACGAAGTGCGCGCGCCCCTCCGTCACAGCGTGCCCCCCAGCAGCTCGTCGAGGTCGGTCACCACGACGTCGGCGCCCTGCTCGCGCAGCCCGTCGGCCTGCCCGACCCGGTCGACGCCGACGACGAAGCCGAACTCCCCGGCCCGGCCGGCGGCCACACCGGAGAGGGCGTCCTCGAACACCGCTGCCTGGGCCGGCTCGACACCCAGGGCGCGGGCCGCGGCGAGGAAGGTGTCCGGGGCCGGCTTGCCGCGCAGGCCCTGCTCGGCAGCGACGACGCCGTCCACCCGGGTGTCGATCAGGTCGGCGAAGCCGGCGACGGCGATGACGTTCTCGCCGTTGGCCGACGCGGTCACCACGGCGGTGGCCAGCCCGGCGTCCCGCGCCGCGCGCAGGTACCGCATCGAGCCCTCGTAGACCTGCACCCCGTGCTCGTCGAGCTCGGCCAGGACCAGCTGGTTCTTCCGGGTGGCGACGCCGGAGACGGTGGCGGCGTCGGCCGGGTCGCCATCGCTGCCCTCGGGCAGGGTGATCCCGCGGCTGGCCAGGAAGTCGCGGACGCCGTCCTTGCGGGGCTTGCCGTCGACGTAGCGGTTGTAGTCGTCGCCGCTGAACCCGGCCGCCGACGGGTCCCGGCCCAGGAGGAACTCGTCGAAGGTGCGTCTCCAGGCGGCCTGGTGCACCTTCGCCGTCTGGGTCAGGACCCCGTCGAGGTCGAACAAGCAGGCCCGGATGTCTTCGGGGAGTCCCAGCACCCCCGACACGCTACGGCGAGACCAGGTCGCCGACCCGTCGAGCCCCCACCCGCCACCGAGACCCCACCGGACGGATCGAGGCCGTCCGCTCCCCCGCTCGCTGCGGCTCTTTCCGCGTGGGCCCGTCCAGGTGCCACCGTGAGTCGGGGACGGCGGATGGGCTGATCGTGACGTTGTTGGGGATAACGGTCGAACCAACGGTCGGACGGGCGATCGGTGGGCGGTGACCGGGCGCGGCACGGCACGGCTGCCTAGGGTCGGGACCAGGCACGGCTCCCCGCCGCCAGCTGGCCTCCGGGCCAGGCCCCCGATCCCCGAGGAGGACCCCGGCATGGCCGGTCGACCGACCCCGCCCGACCCGTACGACTTCCTCCCGCAGGTCCCGAGCTTCACGGTGACCAGCACGGACATCAGCCACGGCGACCGCCTCCCCGCACCGCACGCCAGCGGCAGGATGGGCGTCCCCGGTGGCGAGGACCTCTCCCCGCAGCTGTCCTGGTCGGGCTTCCCCGCCGAGACCCAGGGCTTCGCGGTCACCGTCTACGACCCGGACGCCCCCACCGCCAGCGGCTTCTGGCACTGGGCGGTGGCCGGCATCCCCGCCACGGTGACCGACCTGCCCCGGGGCGCCGCCGACGGTGGTCTGCCGCAGGGCGCGGTGCAGCTGCGCAACGACGCCGGGTTCGCCGGCTTCGTCGGTGCCGCTCCCCCGGCCGGGCACGGCACGCACCACTACTACGTGGTGGTGCACGCCCTGGACACCGCCGACCTCGGCATCCCCGCCGAGGCGACCCCGGCCTACCTGGGGTTCAACCTCTTCAGCCACACCCTGGCCCGCGCCACGATCGTGGCCACGTTCGACGTCGAGTGAGCCCTCCGGCCGGGGTGCGCGACCGCCCCGGCCGGGCCGGCCCCGCCGCCGACCGGCGTCGTCCCGGCCGGTTCAGCCGGTTCAGCCGGTGGGGCGCTCGGCGACGCAGCTGGTGGCGATCCGGGCGAAGCCGGCCCGCTCGTACACCCGGGCGACGTCGTCGTCCCCGGCGGAGAGGAAGACCAGGTCCGCGGTCTGCTGGGCGTGCTCGACCAGCGCGGAGGTGAGCCCCGCGCCGAGCCCACGCCCCCGGAAGCGCGGCAGGGTGACCACGCCGACCACCTCGCTGACCTCGGTGCCGTCGACGTCCACCGGCTGGTGCGACCCGATCGCCACCGGCTGGCCCTCGTCGACGGCGACCATCATGACCGTGCGCCCCGACGCCACCCGCTCCCGCAGCACCTCCGTCGGCGGCACCTCCGCCGGGCCCGGGTCGTCCTGCGCGACGTCCGGAACGCCCTGACCGGACTCGGCAGCCGGCGCGGGGGTGCCGGCGAACGCCATCGCGATCAGCCGCTGGTAGAGGCCCAGCCGGGGGTCGTCGGCGCCGACCAGGAACAACCGCACCTCGCTGGGCAGCAGCAGCGACACCGGGTCGGCGGCCACCAGCAGCGGCAGCTCCTCGACCCGGAGGCCGGCCGCCCGCGCCACGGTGGCGAGACCGCGGCAGCGGTCGCCCAGCCACTCCAGCGACGCCGGCAGCCCGGACCGCTCCTGCAGCTCCACGGCCGCCCGCACGTCGGCCTCGGTGACCTCGGCCTCCTGGCCCGGGCGCGGCCGGGCCGGGTAGGGCCACTCCGGCGACCCGATCGGCACCTGGAGCGCACCGACGGCGTGCACCTGGGCGTCCGACAGCGGCGCGAGCGCGAAGTAGCGCTCGATCCGGTCCAGCAAGCCGGTCGACGACACGCCCAGACCCTAGACGCCCCTACGCCGCCGACGGCCCACCCACCGGCCGGGGACCACCCGGTCGGGGGGCTCCGGGCAGGCAGGCGGCACCATGGGCGCCGTGACGGCCGGAACGCGAGCCCAGGTCTCGCCCTTCACCGCCTTCGACCGTGCGTCGTGGCGGGCGCTGGCGGCCGGCGGCGAGCTGCCGCTGGACGACGCCGACGTGCGGGCACTGGCCACGCTCGGGGACCGGATCGACCTGGACGAGGTCGCCACCGTCTACCTGCCGCTGGCCCGGCTGCTGCACCTGCACGTGACCGCCAGCCGGCGGCTCTGGGCGGCGCAGACCCAGTTCCTGGGCGCCCGCACCGAGAAGGTGCCGTTCGTGATCGCGGTCGCCGGCAGCGTCGCGGTCGGCAAGAGCACCACGGCCCGGCTGCTGCAGGCGCTGCTGGCCGCCGCACCCGACACCCCGCGGGTCGACCTGGTCACCACCGACGGGTTCCTGCTGCCCAACGCCGTCCTGGAGTCCCGTGGGCTGCTGGGCCGCAAGGGCTTCCCGGAGAGCTACGACCGGCGGGCGCTGCTGCGGTTCATGGCCGACGTGAAGTCCGGCAAGCCGGCGGTCAGCGCCCCGCTGTACTCGCACTCCTCCTACGACGTGCTGCCCGGCGAGCGGCAGGTGGTCGACTCCCCCGACGTCCTGGTCCTCGAGGGGCTCAACGTGCTGCAGGCCGGCGGGCGGGGCGACGGGCGGGTGCCCGAGGTCTTCCTCTCCGACTTCTTCGACTTCTCCGTCTACGTCGACGCCACCGAGCACGACATCTCGCAGTGGTACGTCGAGCGGTTCCTGGCCCTGCGCCGCACCGCGTTCCAGGACACCAGCGCCTACTTCCACCGCTTCGCCGACCTCACCGACGAGGAGGCGACGACCACCGCGCGGGGCATCTGGACAGCGGTCAACGAGCCCAACCTGCGGCTGAACATCGCGCCCAGCCGCTCCCGCGCCCGGCTGGTCCTGCAGAAGGCCGCCGACCACTCGGTGCGCCGCGTGCTGCTGCGCAAGCTCTGACCTCAGCGCGCGGGAGTCGGCCACGCGGAGCTGCCCCCGTGGGAGTCGACCTGGCGAGTCCGCCTCGCGAGCCGGCCTCGCGAGTCGGCCTCGCGAGTCGGCCTCGCGAGTTGACGAGGCCGGACGGCGACGTGGGCAGGTGTCGCCCGCTCCGCGGGGCCGTGACCGCGCGCACACTCGGTCCGCCGCGGTGTCGCGGCGCCACCGTCCCCGCAGCTCCAGGACTGGACACCGCATGTGCACCCACGCCACCCGCTGCCCCGCGGCCGTCGCCGACGACCGCGTCCTCGCCGTCCCGGTGAGCCGGCACCCCGAGCAGGGCTGGACGCTGCTGTGCAACGGGGTGCTGCTGTTCGACGACGACGGCGAGCTGCTCCCCGACGGCCGGGTCGTGCTCGACCGCCGGTGGACGCTCTCCGCGGTCTCCTGAACCCGGACCTGCTCTCGTCCTGACCCGCTGATGCTGGGTCTGCCCTCGGCCCGACCACAGCACCGGCACAGCCCGGCCGCCGACGCTGCCGGGCATGGTCCACCACCGGGTCCCCCGCCGTCGCCTCCGCCACTGGCTGGCCGCGACGCTGATCGCCTCGGTGCTAGCCGGCGGCGGCGTCCTCGCGCTGACCGCGGGTGACCCGCCCGTCACCGCGGTGGCGAGCGCGGCGACCCCGCAGCCGGCCACGGCATCGGCCGGCGCGTCGGCGGCCACCGCAGACCCGGTGACCGCCGACCCGGTGACGGTGGACGGCACCGCCGTCCTGGCCGCGGTGGACGACGCCGCCTCGGCCGCCGGCGGGACGATCGCCGTGGTCGTGCTGGACGACGCCGGCACCACCCTGGTCGCCGGGTCCGGGGCCGACGACGCCCTGCCGACCGCCTCGCTGGTCAAGCTGCTGGTCGTGCAGCAGCTGCTCGCCCGGGACGAGGCCGGTGAGCTCACCCTGGACGACGACGACCTGGCGCTGATGCGCCGCGCGGTCACCGCCTCCGACGACGACGCGATGAGCACCCTGTGGACCCGCTTCGACGGCGCGGAGCTGGTCACCGCGGCCGCGACGGAGTCCGGTCTCACCGGCACCGCCGCGCCGGAGACGGCCGGTCGGTGGGGGGAGTCGACGACCACGGCCGCCGACTACGCGACCTTCCTGGCCGGGCTGGAGGACGTCCTGTCCGCAGCGGACCTGGCCACGCTCACCGGCTGGATGCACGCCACCACCGCCACTGCCGCCGACGGCTTCGACCAGGAGTTCGGCCTGATCGCCGCCGACGCCCCGACCAGCGGCGCGGTCGCCGCCAAGCAGGGCTGGATGTGCTGCGTGGACGCCCGGCGGCAGCTGCACTCGGCCGCCGTCCTCGCCGACGGCCAGGTGGTGGTGCTGCTCGGCGACTTCCCGAGCAGCACCACCTGGTCCACCGCGAGCCAGGCGCTGGACGCCGCCGCGGCGGCGGTGCTCACCGGCACCTGATCCGGCCCACGCCGGGCGCCGAGGTCAGCTCTGCGCGACGACGTCCAGGGTGGTGCCGAGGTCGTCCGGGGCGCCCTGGGCGCGGGAGGGCTCGCTGGCCACCGGCGGGTGCGCCTCGTGCGGCTCCTCGAACGCCTCCGGCGACGGGCAGGAGCACACCAGGTTGCGGTCACCGTAGGCGCCGTCGATCCGGCGCACCGGGGAGAGGTAGCCGCGGCCGACCAGCCGGCGCACCGGGTAGACGGCGACCTCGCGCGGGTAGGGCCGCGCCCACTCCCCCGCCAGCATCTGCAGCGTGTGCGGGGCGTTGCGCAGCGGGTTGTCGGTGCGGTCGTACTCCCCGCTGGCGACCTTCTCGATCTCCCCGCGGATGTGCACCATCGCCTCGACGAACCGGTCGAGCTCGGCCTTGTCCTCGCTCTCGGTCGGCTCGACCATCAGCGTCCCGGCGACCGGGAAGCTCATCGTCGGCGCGTGGAACCCGAAGTCGATCAGCCGCTTGGCGATGTCGTCGTTGGTGACGCCGGTGGCCTTGGTCAGCGGCCGGATGTCCAGGATGCACTCGTGCGCCACCAGGCCGGTGGCTCCGGTGTAGAGCACCGGGTAGTGCGGCCGCAGCCGCTCGGCGACGTAGTTGGCGGCCAGGATCGCGTGCTCGGTGGCCTTGAGCAGCCCGTCGGGGCCCATCAGCCGCAGGTAGGCCCAGGAGATCGGCAGGATCCCCGCCGAGCCCCAGGGCGCACCCGAGATCGGGGCGCCGGTGCCGCCGGTCTCCACCAGCGGGTGGCCGGGCAGGAAGGGCACCAGGTGCTCCCGGACGCCGATCGGCCCCACGCCGGGACCGCCGCCGCCGTGCGGGATGCAGAAGGTCTTGTGCAGGTTCAGGTGGCTGACGTCGGAGCCGAACCGGCCGGGCTTGGCCAGCCCGACCAGCGCGTTGAGGTTCGCCCCGTCGACGTAGACCTGTCCGCCGGCGTCGTGCACCGCCGCGCAGATCTGCTGCACCTCGACCTCGAACACCCCGTGCGTCGAGGGGTAGGTGATCATGATCGCGGCGAGCCGCTCGGCGTGGGCGTCGACCTTGGCGCGCAGGTCGGCGAGGTCGACGTTGCCGGCCTCGTCGCAGGCGACGACGACGACCCGCATGCCGGCCATGACGGCGCTGGCGGCGTTCGTGCCGTGCGCCGAGGACGGGATGAGGCAGACGTCGCGGTGGGTGTCCCCGCGGCTGTGGTGGTAGGCGCGGATGGCCATGAGCCCGGCGAACTCACCCTGCGAGCCGGCGTTGGGCTGCACGCTGACCGCGGCGTAGCCGGTGACCTCGGCCAGCCCGTCGCAGAGCTCACCGATCAGCTGGGCGTAGCCGCGCGCCTGCTCGACCGGGGCGAAGGGGTGCAGCCCGGCGAACTCCGGCCAGGTGATGGCGGCCATCTCGGTGGCGGCGTTGAGCTTCATCGTGCAGGAGCCCAGCGGGATCATCGTGCGGTCCAGCGCCAGGTCCTTGTCCGACAGCCGGCGCAGGTAGCGCAGCATCGCCGTCTCCGACCGGTGCTCGCTGAACACCGGGTGGGTCAGGAACGGCGTGCGGCGGCGGAGTGCGGCCGGCAGCGCGTCGGCGCCACCGTCGTCGGCCACGGCGTGGTCCGGGGTCACCCCGAACGCCTCGGCAACCAGCTCCAGGACCGGCAGCGTGGTGGTTTCGTCGACGGCGACCGCGACGGTGTCGGCGTCGACCCGGCGCAGGTTGACCCGGTGCCGCGCGGCGGCGGCGACGACCTCGTCGGCCCGGCCGGGCACCGAGACGCTGAGGGTGTCGAAGAACTCCTCGTGCACCAGCGACAGCCCGCCGGCCCGCAGCCAGCTGGCCAGCGCCAGCGCGGTGCGGTGCACCCGGGCGGCGATCGCGGTGAGCCCCTCGGGGCCGTGGTAGACGGCGTAGGCACCGGCCATGATCGCCAGCAGCACCTGGGCGGTGCAGATGTTGCTGGTCGCCTTCTCCCGGCGGATGTGCTGCTCGCGGGTCTGCAGGGCCAGCCGGTAGGCGACGTCGCCGTCGGCGTCCACGGACACCCCCACCAGCCGGCCGGGCAGCTGGCGGGCCAGGCCCTCGCGCACGGCGAGGTAGCCGGCGTGCGGGCCGCCGTAGCCCATCGGGACGCCGAACCGCTGGGTGGTGCCGCAGGCGACGTCGGCGCCCCACTCCCCCGGCGCCTCCAGCAGCGTGAGCGCCAGCAGGTCGGCGGCCACCACGACGGCGGCGCCGGCGTCGTGCGCGGCCTGGGCGAGCGCACGGTGGTCCCGGACCGCCCCGCTGGCGCCCGGGTGGGCCAGCAGGACGCCGAAGGCACCGGCCCCGGGCAGGTCGGTGGGCCAGCCACCGGACAGGTCGGTGACGTGCAGGCCGATGCCCAGCGGCTCGGCCCGGGTGCGGAGCACCGCGAGGGTCTGCGGCAGCGTGTCGGCGTCGACGACGAAGACCGCGTCGGCCTTCGCGCGGCCGGCCCGGCGCACCAGGGTCATCGCCTCGGCGGCCGCGGTGGCCTCGTCGAGCATCGAGGCGCCGGCGACCGGCAGCCCGGTGAGGTCGGCGACCATCGTCTGGAAGTTGATCAGTGCCTCGAGCCGGCCCTGGCTGATCTCGGGCTGGTAGGGCGTGTAGGCGGTGTACCAGGCCGGGTTCTCCAGGATGTTCCGCTGGATGACCGTCGGGGTGATCGTGCCGCTGTAACCCAGGCCGATCAGCGAGGTGAACACCTCGTTCGCCGCGGCGCGCTCGCGCAGCTCGGCCAGCACGGTGGCCTCGTCGGCGGCGGCGGGGAGGTCCAGCGGCGTCCGGTCGCGGACGCCCTCGGGGACGCATGCGTCGGCCAGGGCGGCCAGCGAGTCGTGGCCGACGACCTCGAGCATCTCGGCGGTGTCGTCGGGTCGCGGGCCGATGTGCCGGGCCGCGAACGACCCCTGCGTGGTCAGCTCGGCGAGCGAGGGCAGTGCCCCGGTGCGGAGTCCGTCAGAGCCAGGAGTCAGGTCGCCCACTGCAACGACGCTACCAGCGGCTCAGCGGCTCCCGGCCGGGTCGATTTGGACCGGTCAGCGGGCCGGCGCGGCCCCGCGGCGCGCACCGGCGCGTCCGCCGAGCCCGGCGCGGCCCCTCTCAGGGGCCTGCCGTGAGTGGAAGGACCCCGCCCTCCTCGTCCCCCGCACGCTCGGGACGAGCCTCGGGACGGCGCCAGGGAGAGGAGGTCCTTCGTCAGGCGCTGGCGGCGCGGCGACGGCGCCGGGCGGACAGCTCGTCGTCGGCGGCCGGGCCACTGCCGTCCAGCCGCTCGGCGGGGAGCTCGGCCAGTTCGCCGGAGAGCTCGCGCAGCGCCCCGGAGACGGCGATCCCGAAGACGCCCTGACCGCCGGCGAGCAGGTCGACGACCTCCTCCGCGGAGGTGCACTCGTAGACCGTCGCACCGTCGGACAGCAGGGTGATGTTGGCCAGGTCCTTGACCCCGCGGGTGCGCAGGTGGTCGACGGCCTTGCGGATGTTCTGCAGCGAGACCCCGGTGTCCAGCAGTCGCTTGACCACCTTGAGCACCAGGATGTCGCGGAAGGAGTAGAGCCGCTGGGTGCCGGAGCCGGTGGCGGTGCGCACCGAGGGGGCGACCAGGCCGGTACGGGCCCAGTAGTCCAGCTGCCGGTAGGTGATGCCCGCGGCGGCACACGCCGTCGGGCCCCGGTAACCGACCACGTCGGTGTCGACGTCGTCGTAGGAGGGAGCACCCACGGCCGCGTCGCTGAACAGCTGACCCTGCGATCCGTTGTCCTGATCGCTCATGGGCAGCGCCTCCTCGAGTTCTGCACCCAGCACCTGGGCCGTGCCCGCGCTGTCGCCGGGACGGTCACGAGGCGGGGCTCAGGGAGTTCCACACACGTGATTCGCTGACCGTAGGCGCGCTCGGATGACCGGTCAACCGAGAGCGGCGGCGTGTCGCCGTCCTCACCCCAACGGGGGTGCTCTCAGTCCCCCGGCCCCCTCTCAGGGTCCCGCCCCGAGCCTGCGAGGGGTGGGGGGAGAGGGGGTCCTTCGTCAGGCGGGGCCGCCGGAGCCGGAACCGGCTCCGAAGTCCTCCGGGCTGATGTTGTCGAGGAACTCGCGGAACTTCTCCACCTCGTCCTCCTGCTCGTCGGGGATCTCGATCCCCACCTCGTCGAGCAGCGCCTCCGCCCCGTAGATCGGGGCACCGGTGCGGACGGCGAGGGCGACGGCGTCGGAGGGGCGGGCGCTGACGGTCCGCTCCTCGCCGAACAGCAGCTCGGCGAGGTAGATCCCGTCCCGCATCTCGGTGATGTGCACCGCCTCGAGGCTGGCCCCCAGCGCGGTGACCACCTCCTGCAGCAGGTCGTGCGTCATCGGCCGGGCCGGGCGGACGCCCTGCTGCTCGAAGGCGATGGCCGCGGCCTCGACCGCGCCGATCCAGATGGGGAGGTAGCGCTCCCCCTGGGTCTCCTTGAGCAGCAGGATGGGCTGGTTGCCCGGCAGCTCGACCCGGACGCCGACGACCCTGAGCTCCTGCACGGCTGGCTCCCCTCCGCTGACTTCCCCCGTCGGCCGCACGTCCGCTCCCGGCCCCGGCCGGTCTGCGTCGCAAGCGTGCCCCTGCCCGCGCAACGGTACGCCAGTGATCAGCCGCCGAGGACCTCGCGGAGACGGGCGGCGAGCAGGGCCGAGTGCAGCTGGGCGGAGAGCCCGGCGAGTTCCTGGAGCTGCTCGCCCGCGCGCGAGTGCGCCTCCTCCGACCTCGCCCGCAGCACGGGGGCGACCAGCTGCTCCAGCAGGGCCGCCTCGCGCTCCACGGCGGTGCGGTGGACCCGCAGGTGGCGCGGTTCGATGCCGTGCCGGGCCAGACCCGCGGCGGCCAGGGCCACCGGCAGGTCGCCGCGGCGCAGCCGGCCCTGGGCATCCTGGCTGACCAGCCCGAACTGCACGAGGTCGGCCAGCTGCTCGTCCGTCAGGCCCGCGGCCCGGGCGAACTCCGCCGCCGGGACGGGGGCGGTGCCGACGAGCTCGCCGGCACCGCCCGGGCCTTCTCCGGCGGCGGGCACGGGCTCACCCCGGTCCCGGGCGTCCAGCTGCTCCTTGATCACCCGCAGCGGCAGGTACTGGTCCCGCTGGGCGGCCAGCACGTACCGCAGCCGGCCGACGTCGGCACCGGAGAACTTCCGGTAGCCCGACGGGGTCCGCTGAGGGTGGACCAGTTCCTCGGACTCGAGGTAACGGATCTTGCTGATCGTCACCTCGGGGAAGTCACCGCGCAGCAGCGAGAGGACCTCGCCGATGGTGAACCGGGGCGTCGTGTCGTCGGTGTCCCGGTCAGCGCTGCCGCTGGGC
This sequence comes from uncultured Modestobacter sp., assembly GCF_947486615.1. Lineage (GTDB taxonomy): Bacteria > Actinomycetota > Actinomycetes > Mycobacteriales > Geodermatophilaceae > Modestobacter. Next base: position 152,145 of record NZ_CANKUD010000001.1, on the reverse strand, counting down.
TGGGGCACCGCGGTCATGCGCCGGCCGGCTCGCCCGTCCGCGGCCCGGTCAGGTAGACCAGGCGGAACTTGCCGATCTGTACCTCGTCGCCACCGGCGAGGGAGGCCACGTCGACCGGCTCACGGTTGACGTAGGTGCCGTTGAGGCTGCCGACGTCGTGCACGGTGAAGCCGCCGCCCTCGCGGTGGAACTCCACGTGCCGGCGGCTGACCGTCACGTCGTCCAGGAAGATGTCGCTGTCGGGGTGCCGACCGGCGGTGGTCACCTCCTGGTCGAGCAGGAAGCGGCTGCCGGCGTTCGGGCCGCGCTTGACCACCAGCAGGGCGGACCCGGCCGGCAGCGACTCGACGGCGCCGGCGTGCGCGTCCGCGGTCGACTCGGCGACCTCGGCCTGCTCGCCGGAGTCCTCGCCGCCGACCTTGGGGATGATGCTGGTCGACTCACCGACCCGCTCAGGGCTCAGCGCGGCGCCGCACTGCGCGCAGAAGCGGCTGCCCTCGGGGTTCTGGTGGCCACATCGAGTGCAGAGCACGTCGGTCTCCTCCGGTGCAGGGGGCACCGCCGCGGGCCTGGTGGTACGGCCGCGGTCGGCCGGCGGACGACGAGCCGGTCGGCCCGCCGCAGGTCGGCCGCCGCATGGTCACGGACGGGCCGGGGATCATGGAACCAGCGGCCGACCCGAGGGTCAACCGCACGTACAGGGTGAGGGTCGGGTGCTGCCGCTGGACTCACGGCTCGACCGTCTGCGGTGATAGTAGTGATCGTCGGTGCACCCGCCCGACCGGCGGGGTGCCCGACCGCCCGCACGCCGGAGGACCGGGCGCCGTGACGCGGGACCGGCACCGGCGGAGGGGTCAGGAGCCGGCGACGACGGCCTCGTACGCCGCGGCGTCGAGCAGGTCGGCGGTGGGATCCGCCGCGCCGCTCACCCGCACCTCGACCAGCCAGCCGGCGCCGTAGGGGTCGCTGTTGACCGTCTCCGGGGCGTCGGTGAGCACGTCGTTGACGGCGGTCACCACCCCGGTCACCGGGGAGTAGACGTCCGAGACCGACTTGGTCGACTCGACCTCGCCGATCGCCGCGCCGGGCGCGACCTCGGCGCCCACCTCGGGCAGCTGCACGAACACGATGTCGCCCAGGGCGTCCTGGGCGTGGTCGGTGATCCCGACCCGGACCACCGTGTCGGCACCCTCGGTGCCCTGGACCAGCGCCCACTCGTGCTGGTCGGTGTAACGGCGGTCGTCGGGCGTGGCCATGCGGGCGTCTCCAGTGTTCGGTTCGGACGGTGCTCGGTCAGGACGGTGCTCGGGTCAGGACGGTGGCGGTTCGGACAGTGCTCGTACGGCCCCCTCGCAGGGGCCGGCCGACGGGTGCGTCGGCCTCGGTGCAGGGGCCCGCATCGAGCGGAGCGAGAGGTGGGGGGCACCGAGGTCCTTCCTCAGTCCCCGTCGGCGGGTTCAGCGTATTGAGGCTCGTCCAGCGGCCGCAACGCGTCCACCACCACCTGCTCGGACTGGACGATGTCCACGCTGCCCTGGCGCCGGTTGACCACCGACGGGGAGACCCCACCGGGGATGTTCATCGCGGTCGCCATGTCCCCGGGCGAGCCGATCACCTCGAAGACGTAGGGCGACTCGATCGGGATCCCGTCGATCGACAGCTCCCCCGGTCTCCCGGTGACCGCGCTGCTGACCCCGATCCGGACGTCGTCGATCTGCATGGTCTCCGCACCCGCCCCGCGGAGCTCCTGGATGGCGTTGAGCACGTCGGCCACGGTGACCGCGTCCTGCGGGTCGCGGATGGTCATGACCAGCCCCTCCCCCTGGGCCGGCAGCGTGCCGTTGAGGATGCCCAGCGTCTCCGCCCGCTCCTGCGCCTCGGCCAGCGCGGCCGCGGCGGCACTGTCGGAGTTGCCGAGCTGCTCCAGCGCCGTCCGCTGGTCGCCGATCTCCTGGCGGAGCCGGTCCTGCTGGGCGGTCAGGTCGTCGAGGATGCGGACGAGGTCCTCCTCGCGGGCGCCCACCAGGGCCTGGTCGGTGTCGGTGTTGCGCACCTGGACGGCGAAGGCGAAGCCCAGCAGCAGGGTGAGGACGCCGATGAGCAGGGCCGCCAGCGGGTCCCGCCGGCGCCGCGGTGCGGCCGCGGCGTCGGAGCCGGACGACTCGTCCGAGGCCTCGGTGCCGGGGACCCGCTCCTCCGTGGCTCCCCCGGGCGCCCACCAGCCGGCGGCCGACGACCCGCCGTCCGGCTCCCCTGCGTCCGGCTCCCGGGCGTCCGGCTCCCGTGCATCCGGCTGGTCGCCGACCGGCTCCTGGCCGGTCGGTCGCTCGACGGCCGGCTGGTCGGCAGCGGGTCCGGCCGGCTGGTCGGCGCCGGGCCCGGCCGGCGCAGGGCGCTCCACGGCCGGACCGGGCGCACCTGCGTCGTCCGAGCTGCCCGGCCGGTGGCCTGGGCCCTGACCGGCCCAGCGGCCAGGCTGCTGACCCCCGCTCATGCGCGGAACAGGTGCCGGCGGATCGCGGCCGCGTTGCCGAAGATCCGGATGCCGAGGACGACGACGACCGCGGTGGACAGCTGGGCCCCCACCCCGAGCTGGTCGCCCAGGAACACGATGAGCGCGGCGACCACCACGTTGGACACGAACGACACGACGAAGACCTTGGCGTCGAAGATGCCGTCGAACCGGGCGCGCACCCCGCCGAAGACCGCGTCGAGGGCGGCCACCACCGCGATCGGCAGGTACGGCTGCAGCCAGAGCGGCACGCTGGGGTCGAGCAGGAGCCCCAGCACCACACCGACCGCGAGTCCGAGGATCGGGATCACGCGTCAGCCTCCGTCGGTGGGCGGGTCGGTGGTGGGGTCCTCGGTCAGCGGCGCGGCGTGGCCCAGCTCCGCGCTCGTGCCGGCCGGCAGGTCGAGGTCGTCGGACCGCGCGTAGTCGAACACGACACCGAAGTTCTTGGTGAGCCCGGCCAGGGCGTCGGCCTCCGGACTGGTCACGAACCGTCGCGCCAGGTCCTCGGAGTCGCCGATCGCCTCGATCTCGTACGGGCTGAGCACCGGCCGGAAGTCGACCAGGATCGCGTCACCGGCCTGGCGGATGGCGGTGGTGGCACCGATCCGCTGGCCGTTGATGCTGATCGCCTCGGCCCCGGACGCCCAGAGTGCGTTGACCGCCAGCTGCAGGTCGCCGTCCTGGACGATGCCGGCGAGGGCGACCTGGTCGGAGCCACCGACCGGGTCGCTGTCGGCTGCCGGGGGTGCGTTGCCCAGGGTGATGCGGATGCCGGGCCCGGAGACCGGCTGCACGGCGGCCCCCAGCTCGGCGGCGGTCAGCTGCTCGAGTGCACGCTGACCCACGACGCTGCGGGCCAGCGCGTCCTCGCGGGTGCCGGCCACCTCGGCGGTCAGCTCCTCGAGCTGGGTGACCAGGGCGGCGTTGGCGTCGGTCTCCTCCACCACGTCCTCGCGCAGCGCCTCACGGGCCTGCTCCCGGCCCTGCGCGCCGGCGGCGGCCTCGCGGTAGGTGATCGCGGCGAGCAGGCCGGTCAGCAGCAGCGTCAGCGCGACCAGCAGCTGCCCGCGGTTGCGCCGCAGCCACGGTCGCGGCGCGGGCGGCTCGCCCGATGCCGCGGCGCGGGCACGGCGGGCGGCCCGGGCCTCCGCCGCCTGCCGGTAGGCCGGGTCGACGGTCTCGGCGAGCACCTGGTCCAGCAGCGAGGCACCCAGCGAGCGCTGCTGCCCCGGCGGCGGGCCGCTCACCGACCGGCTCCGGCCTGGTCGGCACCGGACAGCAGCCGGGCCGCCTGGACCACGTAGAAGGCCCCGGCGAGGACGTACAGCGCAGCGCCCCACACGGTGAGCGCGTAGGCGATCGGGGCGGCGACGGCCGCGGCGGTGCCGCCGCCGTCGGCCAGCAGCAGCAGCGGGAAGGCGTACAGCAGCAGGAACGTCGCCGCCTTGCCCAGGTAGTGGACCTGCAGGGGCGGCCAGCCGGCCCGGCGCAGCACCAGCAGGGTCACCCCGAGCACCAGCTCGCGCCCGAGCAGCACCGCGACCACCCAGACCGGGATCACGTCGCGGATGACGAAGGCGACCAGCGTCGCGACGATGTAGAGCCGGTCCGCCGCCGGGTCCAGCAGCGCCCCCAGCCGGCTGGACTGCCCCAGCGCACGGGCCAGCTTCCCGTCGGCCCAGTCGGTGACCCCGGACAGCGCCAGCACGACGATCGCCCAGCCGTCGGCGTGCGGTCCCAGCAGCAGCCAGAGGAACAGTGGGACGCCGAGCAGCCGCACCACCGACAGCACGTTGGGCAGGGTGAGCACCCGGTCGCCGAGGTCGTCGCGGTTCACCGGGGACGCCGGAGCAGCACTCCCCCGGGGTCCGTCCGCCGGGACGTCGGTCGCCCGACCGTCCGCCGTCGTCATCGCCGCTCCACCTCGCCGTCCACCGCGGGCCAGGCTAGTGCCCGGTGTCCACCATCCGGCCCGCGACCGGCCCACCGACCACCGCTTCCTCCCCGGTCCACACCGGGTGCGGTGGGCCGCTCACCGACCGCGAACGGGCTCAGGCGGGAACCGGCTGCGGGTCCTCCGGGTCGTCCGGCGGGACGATCGGCGCCGGCGGGAGGGCCGGCTCGGCCGGGGCCGGCGGCAGGTCGTCGGGGGTGTCCGGGAGCAGGGGGCCTGGATCGGCCGGCACCGGCTCGGTCGGGTTCAGCGGGGGGTACTGGGGGTCCGGCTCCGTCCCTTGCTGCATCAGCCGGGTGGCGGTGTGGGGCATGCGCGGCGTCCTCTCCGTCCGGGTGCGGAGGCCACGGCGTGGCCCGCACCTCCTCGGTGGGCCGGACGCGGACGCCGTCCGCGGGGACGGGCGCCCGAGCCGGACCTCGGTGTCCCCGGCACCGTACGGCGACGTCCTGTCCACCCACCCCACGGGCGGCCACGGGACCCGCCGCCCGGGGAGCCGGTCGTCGCGCGGTCGGCTCACCGGGCGGCGAGCACCTCGTCGAGGTGACCGAACGGATCGGGCAGCTGGCCGCCGACGACGTCGTCGAGCCAGACCCGGAAGGCGGCCGTGGCACGGGCGACGACCACCCGGGTGCGCCAGTCCACCGGGGGCTCCACCCCGCGCCGGGCGAGCAGCCGCTCGGCCACGTCCCGCTCCCGGTCGGCCAGGTGCAGGAACGGGCTCGGCCGGACAGCCGCGGAGCCGACCGCGGCCCGACGGAACAGCGACAGCCGTTCCCGGTGCTCGACCACGTAGCCGGCGAGTGCGCGCAGCGCGTGGTCGAGTGCGTCGGCGTCATCCAGCTCCGCCGGAGCCGCCGTGATGGCCGCGCTCAGCCGGCCGGCCATCTCCCGCGCGGGCTCGGCGAGCACGTCCTCCCTGCTGGGGAAGTACCGGAAGAAGGTGCGGGGAGCGATCTGGGCAGCCTCGCAGATGTCGGCGACGGTCACCTGGTCGTAGCCGCGCACGGCGAACAGCGCCAGCGCCGCGTCGACGGTGGCCGCGCGGCTGTGTGCCCGCTTGCGTTCCCGCACGCCCTCGGTGCCCACAGCGCCGTCGGCTGCTGCCATCCCGCTCCCGCCTTCCACCGTGCGACCGCCTCGACGCATCATTAGTTGTAGTGACCAACCACACAGCCGCAGTCGGCAGATCGGCCTGGTCGTCGTGCCCACGGCGCCCTAGTGTCGCTCGTGGCACAGACTGCCACGAGATCGCCGGGTGTCGACGCTGCCACCACCCGCACCTCGCACCCTTCCCCGCGACGGAGAACCCATGTCCCACGCCTCGACCACGGCTGCCCGGGCCGCGTCCCGCGACGCCGCCACTCCCCCGGACGACGGCTGGGACGCCCGCCAGGTCACCGCGGTCGCCATCGTGGCGGTCTGCGGCGTGCTGGTCTCGCTGACCCAGTCGCTGCTGGTGCCGGTGCTGCCGGAGATCCAGCGGGACCTGGGCAGCTCCACCAGCGGGACCCAGTGGCTGCTGACCTCCACCCTGCTGGTCGCCGCGGTCGCCGTCCCGGTGTTCGGACGGCTGGGCGACCTCTACGGCAAGCGGCTGATGCTCACCGTCGCCGGCGGTGCACTGACCGTCGGCTCGCTGGTCTGCGCCTTCAGCGACTCCCTCGGCTGGCTGATCGTGGGTCGCGCCATCACCGGCATGTCCGCCGCCGCCATCCCGCTGGGCATCAGCCTCATCGGGTCGGTGCTGCCGGCCCACCGCGCCGGCGCCGGCATCGCCCTGGTCAGCGCCACGCTGGGCATCGGCGGCGCGCTCGGGCTGCCGCTGGCCGCACTCGTCGCCGAGAACGCCGACTACCACGCCCTGTTCTGGATCTGCGTCGCCGGCGGCGTCATCGCCGTGGTCGGTGTGCTGCTCGCGGTGAAGGAGCCCCCGCGGATCGCCTCCGGGCGGATGGACTACCTCGGCGGCGTCCTGCTCGCCGCCGCGCTCGTCTGCCTGCTCTACCCCCTCGCCCAGGCCACCACCTGGGGCTGGGACGACCCCAGGACCATCGGCCTGCTGGCGGTCGCCGCCGTCCTGCTGGTGGTGTTCGTGCTGGTGGAGAAGAAGGTGGCCTCGCCGCTGGTGGACGTGGTGGTCAACGCCCGCCCGTCCCTCCTGCTGACCAACATCGCCTCGGTCTGCGTCGGGTTCGCCCTGTTCGCCATGCTGATCGGCACCGCCTCCTACGTGCAGGCGCCCGAGGCCTCCGGCTACGGCTTCGGCTCCTCGGTGCTGGCCAGCGGGCTGGCGATGCTGCCCAGCGGTGTCGCCATGCTGCTGCTGTCGCCGGTCTCGGCGAAGCTCTCCGAGCGGTTCGGGCCCAAGATCACGCTCGCGCTGGGCGCCGGCGTGGTCGCGCTGGGCTTCCTCGCCCGCATCGTGTTCACCGGCTCGTTCACCCAGATCGTCATCGGGACGACGGTGGTCGGAGCCGGCACGGGCATCGCCTACGCCGCCATGCCCGCGCTCGTCCTCCGTGCGGCCCCCCGCTCCGAGCTCGCCGCGGCCAACGGCCTCAACGCCCTGGCCCGCAGCTTCGGCAGCTCGCTGGCCAGCGCCATCGGCGGCACCGTCCTCGCCGCGTCCACCGTCGCGCTCGGCGCCTTCGAGCTGCCCTCGCTGAGCTCCTACCGGCTGCTCTTCGGGTTGTGCGCCGGTGCGGCGCTGCTCGGCGCGCTCATCGCGCTGGTCATCCCCACCGCCGAGCAGGACGCCGCGCCTGCCCCGGCGCACGCCCACGCGGCGTGAGCGGGCCGGCGACCGGTCCATGACCGCCAGGCCGCGGCGTCGGCGCCGGGCCGCGCGGGAGGGGCCGGTGCGATCCACGGCGTCCTGTCGATCATGGTCGGCGGCGACGCGGCCGACCTGGAGGGGCCCGGCCGCTGTTCGAGGCGATGGGGAAGACCATCGTCCACTGGGCCCGGTGGGCTCCGGGGAGCTGGTGAAGGCGGCCGACCAGTCGCGTGGGGCGACGGCGAGCTGGACCACTCGGCGCTGCTCGAGCTCGCCGAGGAGCTGAACGGGCAGCACCGCAGCACCGACGGCTGACGCAGCGCAGGGGCCGGGCGCGGACGGTGTCCGCGCCCGGCCCCTGCGGCGGTCCGGCCGACCCGCGTGCCCGCCCGTCCCGGGGGACGGGCGGGCCGCAGATCAGGGCGTCGGGCTCGGCGCCTGGTCCGCCAGCACGGCGCCACGGGTGGTGGCCTCCTGGCCGGCGTCGGCCTGCTTGGCCCGCTGCCGCCAGGTGGTCAGCGCCCGCTCGGTGTAGCCGTTGGGCTCCCGACGGCCGGAGAACACCAGGTCCAGCGCCGCCTGGAAGGACGGGCTGGCGTCCAGGTCGGCGGTCATCGGCTGGTAGCCCGGTTCCCCGGCGTTCTGCTCGTCGACCAGCCCGGCCATCCGGGCGAAGGTCTCCCGGACCTGGGCCTCCTCGATGATCCCGTGGTGCAGCCAGTTCGCGATCTGCTGGCTGGAGATCCGCAGCGTGGCCCGGTCCTCCATCAGCCCGGCGCCCTCCAGGTCGGGCACGGTGGAGCACCCGATCCCCAGACCCACCCAGCGGACGACGTAGCCGAGGATCGACTGGGCGTTGGTCTCCAGCTCGTGGTCCCGCTGCTCGGCCGGCAGGTCGGCCCGGTCGGCCAGCACCGGCGGCACCAGCAGGTCGCGCCGGTCGGCGAGCGCCCGCCCGCTGAGCTCCTGCTGCACCGCGCGGACGTCGGTCTCCAGGTAGTGCAGCGCGTGCAGGGTGGCCGCGGTCGGCGAGGGCACCCAGGCGGTGTTCGCCCCGGCCCGCGGGTGGCCGCCCTTGGCGTCCAGCATCTCCCGCATGGCCGCGGGCTTGGCCCACATGCCCTTGCCGATCTGCGCCTGGCCGGCGAACCCGGCGCGCAGCGCCACGTCGACGTTGCGGTCCTCGTAGGTGGTCAGCCAGGTCGAGGTCTTCTGGTCCCCCTTGGGCACGACCGGCCCGGCCTCGAAGTCGGTGTGGATCTCGTCCCCGGTGCGGTCCAGGAAGCCGGTGTTGACGAAGATGACCCGGTCGGCGGCGCGGGCGATGCAGGCCTCCAGGTTGACCGAGGTCCGCTTCTCCTCGTCCATGATGCCGATCTTGAGGGTCCTCGGCTCCAGGCCCAGCGCCTCCTCCACCGCGGTGAACAGCTCCACCGAGAGCGACACCTCGTCGGGGCCGTGCATCTTCGGCTTGACGATGTAGACGCTGCCGGCCCGGGTGTGGGTGTACCGCGACAGCCCGCGCAGGTCGTACAGGGCGGCGACCGCGGAGACCAGGACGTCCAGGACCTCCTCCAGCACCGGCTGGCCGTCGGGGGTGCGGACGGCGTCCAGGCGCATGTGGTGCCCGACGTTGCGGACCAGCAGCAGCGAGCGGCCGGGGAGCACCAGCTCCGCACCGTCCGCGCCGACGTAGCTGCGGTCCCCGTGCAGGGTGCGCGTCACCTCGCGCCCCTGCTTGCCGAAGGTCGCGCTCAGCTCACCGGTGCGCAACCCGAGCCAGGTCCGGTAGGCACCCACCTTGTCCGGGCCGTCGACGGTGGCGACCGAGTCCTCGAGGTCGACGATGGTGCTGACCGCGGACTCGAGCACGGCGTCGGCCACGCCGGCGTGGTGCTGACCGCCCACCTGCGTGGACGGGTCGACCGTCAGCTCCAGGTGCAGGCCGTTGCGGCGCAGCAGCACCGCTGCGGCCCGGTCCCCCTCCCCCGGCCGGTGGCCGGCGAACTGGGCGGGGTCGGCCAGCCCGGTCGTACCGCCGTCGGTCTCGGCGACGAGCTGTCCCGGCGCCGGCACCCGGTAGGCCACGACGGTGGCGTGGCTGCCCTCGGCGAGCGGGAAGTGCAGGTCGAGCAGCCGGTCGACCTCGGCGATGACCTGGCCGCCGCGACGCTCGTCGTAGCCGCGCGCGAGCTCGTGCTCCCGGGGCAGCGCGTCGGTGCCGTAGAGGGCGTCGAACAGCGATCCCCAGCGGGCGTTCGCGGCGTTGAGCGCGTACCGCGGCACGGTTGCGGGGACGACGAGCTGCGGGCCGGCCACCTCGGCGATCTCCCGGTCGACGCGCTCGACCCGGACGGTCGGCTCCTCCTGCGGCAGCAGGTACCCGATCTCGGTCAGGAACGCCTCCAGCGCCGCCACGTCGCCGGCACCGTGCTCCCGGTGCCAGGCGTCGATCTGCTCCTGCAGCTCGTCGCGGCGGCTCAGCAGCTCCGTGACCCGCCCGCCGAACCGCTCCTGCAGGTCCGCCACGACCTGCCAGAACCGCGACGGCTCCAGGTCCAGCCCGGCCAGCAGCTCCTCGGCCACGAAGTCCCGCAGTGCCCGGTCGACCTGCAGTCCCCCGGTTCCCGTTGCATCGCTCACGCTTGCCACTTCCGTTCCTCTGTCGTCCCGGGACCGGGGTCCCGCTGGTCGGTGTGCGGTGCGGGGCGCGCTGTTGGGCGGGGCCCCGCGGTCGAGCATGGTGCAGGAGGTGCCGGGCCCGCTCGTCCGGGCGTCGAGGACGCGACGCCGACGGCACCTGACCCGGCGCTCCGAGACCGCTGGACCGTCCTCGACGGCGCTCCCGCGTACGCCGAGAGCCGGACGCTGGCCGAACGCACCGCCTGGGACCTCGTGCGGGACACCGACCTCGAACTCGTCACCATCGACCCCGGCCTCGTGCTCGGCCCGGTCCAGCCCAGCACGGCGAACGCCTCGCTGGAGACCGTTCGCATGCTCCTGGCCCACGCGCTCCCCTGGTGCCGAGACCGGGCTTCGCCGTCACCGACGTCCGCGCTGTGGCCACGGCGCACCGACTCGCTCTGGAGACGCCGGCAGCGGCCTCGGGCACCGGTCCATCCCCGTGAGCCCGACGACTCCCGGGGCGCCGCCCCGACCGGCTCGAACCCGGCAGCCGGTGGCCGAACCACTCGGAACAGCAGCAGGGGCCGTCCCCGGTGTCCCGGGAACGGCCCCTCACCTGCGACTTCTTCTGTCGGGCTGACAGGATTTGAACCTGCGACCCCTTGACCCCCAGGTACGGGCGCGGGGTCCGCTGTCGTCCGTCCCGGTGCTGATCGTGCAGGTCAGACGCCCGCTGTGTCCGCAGGCGTCCGTCCCGGTACGTCGTGGTCCGCGTCGCGTTGCTGTACCGGTTGCTGTACTCGGGGGCCGAGTGATCCCACGCTCACGGCGGCTCGGGCGGCAGCAACAACTCCAACATGCCGACCAGCGCGTCGGCCAGTTCGCCGTCGGGGTGGGCGATCCACTGCTCGTGCGCCGCCAGGGTCGCCGCGAGCACCGCATGCCCCACGGCGCGGGCGAAGAACTCGTCGTCCCGCACCGAGCGGCGAGCGAAGTCGGTCGCGATGCCCCGCCACTGGGCGAAGACGACCGCGGCGTGCGCCAGGAGGACCGGCTCGGCAAGGACGAGCCGGGCCCGTTGGAGCGCCCACTCCCGGTCACCCGGTGCGAAGGCCAGCGCCGCGATAACCGCCCGCGTCACCACCGGCCGGTAGGACTCCTCCGGCTCGCCGGCCTCGAGCCCCGTGCGCAACCGGTCCAGCTCTGCCGGCGAGTCGGCGAACAGCGCGTCGGCCTTGGCCGGGAAGTAGCGGAAGAAGGTCCGCCGGCCGATCCCGGCGGCCAGGGCGATGTCGTCGACGCTCGTGGCCTCGAACCCCGTCTCGACGAACAGTCGCTGCGCCACCTTGGCCAACTCATGCGGCGTGGTCACCGCCGGTCGCCCGCCGCGGTCCCCCGGCCCACTCCGCATGTCGCGTCCCGGCACACGACGATCCTGCCGCATGGCGCGGCCGACGTCTCGCTCCTTTTCCTGCGGCACCGGCCGGCGGCGCGACTCCTTCCTCTGCGGCACTCGGTGCCATAACGTGTTGCGCAGCTCACATCCTGGGCGGACGACGACAACGGAGGTCGAGATGGGTCGAGTCGAGGGCAAGGTCGCCTTCATCACCGGAGCAGCGCGCGGGCAGGGCCGCAGCCACGCGGTACGACTGGCCGAGGAGGGGGCGGACATCATCGCCGTGGACGTGACGCGGCAGGTGGAGACCGTGCCGTACCCGACGGCCACCGCTGAGGACATGGCCGAGACGGTCCGCATGATCGAGGCGCTCGACCGCCGCATCATCGCCACCGAGGCCGACGTCCGGGACCTCGGAGCGCTCAAGGCGGCTGTCTACGACGGGGTCGCGCAACTGGGACGGCTCGACATCGTGCTGGCCAACGCCGGCATCTCCACCCCCGCCTCCTCGCTGGAGATGGACGAGGAGACCTGGCAGACGATGATCGACATCAACCTGACCGGCCAGTGGAAGACCATCAAGGCCGCCGTGCCGCACATCATCGCCGGCGGCCGCGGCGGCTCAGTGGTCATCACCAGCTCGCTGGCCGCGATCTACGCGAACGCCGGCACCGCCCACTACGGAGCGGCCAAGGCCGGACTCGTGATGATGATGAAGGTGATGGCCAAGGAGCTGGCGCCGCAGAGCATTCGGCTGAACACCATCCACCCCACCACGGTGGCCACCGACATGATCCTCAACGACGCGACCTACCAGCTGTTCCGGCCCGACCTGGAGAACCCGACGCAGGCGGACTTCGAGGAAGCCGCCCGGACGCTGAACAAGCTGCCCATCCCCATGGTGGAGCCGGTGGACATCTCCAACGCCGTCCTCTACCTGGTCTCCGACGACGGCCGCTACGTCACCGGCACCACGTTCGTGGTGGACGCCGGGGGCCAGCTGTGACCGAGCACCCGCTCATCTCGCCCGCATCGCTGACCTGAGGAGACGGACATGGGACTGCTCGACGGCAAGGTCGTCCTCATCACCGGCGGTGCCCGCGGCCAGGGCCGCGCCCACGCCGTGGTCTCCGCCCGGGAGGGCGCGGACGTCGTCCTCGTCGACATCGCCGACCAGATCGACACCGTGAAGTACACGATGGCCCGCCAGGAAGACCTCGACGAGACGGTGCGCCAGGTCGAGGCGCTGGACCGCCGGGCGATCGCCGCGGTCGCCGACGTCCGCTCCCAGGAGCAGCTGGACGCAGCGGTGCAGCGCGGCCTCGCCGAGTTCGGCCAGATCGATGTGCTGATCGCCAACGCGGGCATCTGGACGACGGCACCGTTCTGGGAGCTGACCGAGGCGCAGTGGACCGACATGACGGACGTCAACCTGAGCGGGGTGTGGCGGTCGGCAAAGGCGGTCGCACCGCACATGATCGAGCGCCAGACCGGCTCGATCGTCATCACCTCGTCGGTGAACGGCCTCGAGGCGGGGATGAACTTCGCCCACTACGTCGCCGCCAAGCACGGGGTCATCGGGCTGATGAAGAACATCGCCCTGGAGCTCGCACCGCACGGCATCCGGTGCAACTCCATCAACCCCGGTGCGATCCTGACCCCGATGACCGACCACCAGGACGCGTGGGACATGTTCGCCGGGCATCCGGGCGGCACCGAGGCCGACATGATCGAAGGTGGCTATCACTACGGCGCCCTCAAGGGCACCACGTGGCTGCCGCCGGAAGCCATCGCCAACACCGCGCTGTACCTGAACTCTGCGCTGGCCGCCAACGTCACCGGGGTGACCATCCCGGTCGACGCCGGCCACCTGCTGATGCCCGGGGTGAACGCGACCCCGGTCCGCTGATTGGTCGGCCCACCCCGTACCCACCGGCGCGGGGTGGGCCTTCGGCTCAGTCGGTGAAGACCGCGGTCAGCGCGACCGCGACGTCCCGGTGGTCGCGCACCAGCCGCAGCCGGCCCCGTCCCACCCGGGCCAGGTCCCGGCCGAGTTCGACGTCACGCTCACCCGAGGTGTCCAGCAGGACGTCCAGCCGGGGCAGCCGCGCGGCGGTCAACCGTGGGTCGGGGCCGGCGTTGTGCACGCAGTCGCTCAGCAACAGCACCCGGGCATCCCGCGGCGGCACCCCGGCCAGTTGCCGCGCCGCCGTTTCCAGCGCGAAGGTCACGTTGGTCAACCCCTGGGTCGGCACGCGCAGCAGCAGGTCGAGCACGGTCAGCGGCGCGACCTGCTCCCCCAGTCGCACCAGCACCGCGGCATCGGACCAGAAGGCGACGACCGACAGCTGGTCGCGGGCCAGCTCCCCGGTCAGCGCACCCACGGTGGCCGCCGCCGTCCGCAGTCGCTCGCCCTTCATCGACCCCGAGACGTCGACCACCAGCACCACGGAGCGGCGCTGGCGTACCCGCTCCCGGACGGCGACGTCCGTCTCCTCGGGGAACGGGTTGCCCGCGATGGACTCGAGGGTGCGCTCCAGGTCCAGCTCGTCGGAACCCCCGCTCCACGGCAGGGTCACCAGGTCGCCGACCCCGCGCCGGCTGCGGCGGTCCTGCGGTGGGCGGGGCACGGCCAACCGGCGGGCGATCTCGCGGGCCCGCTGGCGCGTCAGCTGGTCGGCGGCGCTCTCGGTGGTCAGGTCGGCCAGCGCGATGAGGTCGGCCGGCTCATCCGACGTCCCCGAGGCCGTGCCGCCGGGGCGTGCAGCACCGCTGCGGTCTCTGCGCCGGTCACCCGAGGACAGCGCCAGGCCGCCCCCACCCCGCGAGGGCTGGTAGAGCGACGGTCGCTCGGTCAGGTTTTTGGGCTTGCGCCGCAGCGGCCGCGTCCCCCGGCTGCGACTGGAGCCGGGGCGGTCCCGCCGAGTGACCGGCGAGTCGGCCTCGACGGCTCTTCAACCTGGTTCGGCCGCGGCGGGCTGCAGCAGGAAGTGGTCCTCCCAGATCTCCCGCAGCACCGCCTCCGGAGTGGTCTGCACCGTCTCGTCCAGGAAGATCCGCCCGGACAGCGCCAGCAGCACCGCGTCCAGCACCACATCGGTGTACTCCTGCGGGAGCCCGCGCGGCGGCGCCACCGACGGCTCGTCGGGGATCGGCACCCCACGCATCGCGGCGAGCTGGGCCGCGACCAGGGTCACGTCGATCGCGCCGCGGACACTGCTGCCCTGCCGGACGTCGTCCCGCTCTCGGGTGGCCCGGGTGAGCGCGACGGCGTCGGCGATGAGCCGGGGCGACTCGACGACGGTGCGCCGGCCGACGATCCCGCGCTCGGACTCGGCGTCCTGGTAGCCGATGGCCAGCCGGCAGAGCCGGTCGTACACCGAACTGGACAGCCGGGTGGTGCCGACGTTGTCGTAGGGGTTCATCGACGCGATCACCCGGAACGTCGGCAGCGCTTCGACGGTGCCCACCCGTGGGAGCGCGATCCGCCGCTCGGCCATCGCGGTGAGCAGCGTGTTGAGGGTGTCCTCCGGCGCCCGGTTGAACTCCTCGACGTAGAGGAACGCCCCGGTGCGCATCGCCTCGACCAGCGGGCCGGGCACGAAGTTGTCCGGCGAGTAGTCCTCGCGCAGCACCCGCGCGGGGTCGTGGTGCCCGACCAGCCGGGTGGGCGTGAGGTCGGCGTTGCCCTCCACGAACACCAGCGGGATGCCCCACTCGGCGGTGATCGCACGGAGCAGGGTCGACTTGGACGTCCCGGGCGGGCCCTCGATGAGCACGTCGCGTCCGGCAGCGACGGCTGCCAGCAGCAGGTCCAGCTCGCGGGTGCGGCCGACCAGGTGCCGGGCCACCCGACCGCGGACCTCCCGGACCGACGCGGCGTCGTCGCCGGTCACCCGGCTGCCGGTCACCATGATGTCCTCGTTGAAAACGTGCTCGTTCAGCTCTGCCCCCTCGGGAGACGGCGCCCCCGGCGCCGGGCGTGCCGTGGGGCGGGGTCGGCCCGACCTCGCCCCACGGTGCTCACTTGACGGTGTACCCGGCGTCGACCGGGAGGGTCACGCCGGTGATGTAGCGAGCCTCGTCGGAGACCAGGAACAGGATCGCGTTGCTGATGTCGACCGGCTCCACCCACGGGACGGGCAGTGCGTTGGTCGACTGGAAGACGGGCGCCGCAGCCTCACGGCTGGGGCTCGGGTCCTCCGGGTTGAACAGCCCCCACGTCTTCGGGTTCTGGATCATCACCGTGTCCACTCCCGTGGGGTGCACGGTGTTGACCCGGATCGAGTGCTGCGCGAACTCGTTGGCCAGCGTCCGCATGATCCCCACGACGCCGTGCTTGGCCGCCGTGTAGTGGATCGTGTTCGGCGTCCCCTTCAGCCCCGCCGTGGAGCTGGTCAGCACCATCGCCCCGCCACCGCTGTCGATCAGGTGCGGCAGCGCGGCCTTGCAGGTGTTCCACACGCCGGTCAGGTTGATGTCGATCATCTCCCGCCACGCGTCGTCGGTGAGCTCCAGCGCGGGCTGGATCTCGAAGACCCCGGCGTTGGCCAGCACGATGTCCAGCCGGCCGAGCTGGGCGACGCCCTCGTCCACCGCGGCCTTCAGCACCCCGGAGTCACGGACGTCGGCCTTCGTCGCGACGATCCGCCGGTCCAGCGCCTCGACCTGCCGCACCGTTTCGGCGAGGTCGTCCTCGGTGGCCGGCGGGTACATCTGGATGGACTCCACCGGGCCGGCGAGGTCGACCGCGATGATGTCGGCGCCCTCCTGGGCCAGCCGCACCGCGTGGCTGCGGCCCTGGCTGCGGGCCGCACCGGTGATGAACGCGACCTTCCCCTCGACCCGGCCGCTCACTTGGCCAGGATCCCGGCATCGACGGGCAGGGTGACGCCGGTGACGTAGCGGCCGTCGTCGGACACCAGGAAGAGGATCGCGTTGGAGATGTCGACCGCCTCGATCATGTCCACCGGCAGCAGGTTGGACAGGGCGTTGGCGATGGACGGGTCCTCGGCGAGGAACTTCTCCATCACCGGGTTGACGACCATCGGGGTGTTGACCCCGGTCGGGTGCACGGTGTTCACCCGGATCCGGTGCTGGCCCAGCGTGTTGGCGAAGGTGCGCATCAGCCCGACCACGCCGTGCTTGGCCGCGGTGTAGCCCTGCCCACCCGGGCTGTCCCCGCCGATCCCCTTGAGCCCGGCGGTGGAGCTGGTGATCACGATCGCCCCGCCGTCCCCCTGCTCGATCATCGTCGGGACGGCCGCCTGCACGGTGTTCCAGACCCCGGTGAGGTTGACGTCGATGACGTCCTGCCAGGCCTGGGGAGTCTCGCTGCCCTCGCCCATCGGCGCGATGCCCGCGTTCGCCAGCACGATGTCCAGCCGCCCCAGCTGCGCGACCCCGTCACGGACCGCTGCGTCCAGCGCGGCCCGGTCGCGGACGTCGGCCCGGCTGGCGACAATCCGCCGGTCGAGCGCCTCCACCTCCTTGACCGTCTGCTGCAGGTCCTCCGGCGTCGCCATGTCGTAGGCCACCGAGTCGATCTGCTCGCACAGGTCGACGGCGATCACGTCAGCGCCCTCCTGCGCCAGCCGGATGGCGTGGCTGCGGCCCTGGCCGCGCGCCGCACCGGTGATGAAGGCGACCTTTCCCTCGAGCTTTCCCATCGTCCTTCTCCTCAGACGTCGTCGTCTCGGATCCGGTCTCTCGCCGCATCGGGCGGGGGATCGATCCCCGACCCCGGACGGGGTCGAGTTCGTGGGGCCCGGCGCGGTTGCCGGGCGGTGCCGATCAACCCAGCTGCAGCCCGGCGAGCGGCGACTCGTCGCAGATCTTCGCCGGCGGGACGGCGGGCATGCCCAGCAGCGTGGGCTGACCCCGCACCGGGCCGGTGTGCGAGTGGTCCAGATGGCTGCGGGGCGTGACCAGCTCGGTGTCGCGGGCGGCCAGCGCGGTCTCCCCGTAGCCCTGCACGCACTCGGGGTCGGGGCCGTCCAGCGGCAGGCCGGTGAAGAACTTCGCCGCCATGCACCCGCCGCGGCAGGAGTCGAAGTGCTGGCACTTGGTGCAAGCGCCGCCGGTCTGCGGGCTGCGCAGGTCGGCGAAGAGCTCCGACTGCTGCCAGACCTGCTGGAACCCGCCGGGTGAGCGGACGTTGCCGGCCAGGAAGTCCTCGTGGATGGCGAACGGGCAGGCGTAGACGTCACCGACCGGGTCGATCAGGCAGACGACCCGGCCCGCGCCGCACAGGTTCAACCCCGGCAGGGCCTCCCCGAACGCGGACAGGTGGAAGAACGAGTCGCCGGTGAGCACGTTGTCGCCGTTGGCCAGGAGCCAGGAGTACAGGTCCTTCTGCTGGGCCATCGTGGGGTGCAGCTGCTCCCAGACGTCGGCCCCGCGGCCCGAGGGCCGCAACCGGGTGATCCGCAGCTGGGCGCCGTAGGAGTCGGTGAGCGCCTTGAACTCGTCCAGCTGCCCGGCGTTCTCCCGGGTGACGACGACGGAGACCTTGAAGTCCTTCATCCCCGCCTCGGCCAGGTTCTCCAGCGCCTTCCTGGCGGTGGCGAACGAGCCGGCGCCACGGACCCGGTCGTTGACCTCGGCGGTGGCCCCGTCCAGGGAGATCTGCACGTCGACGTAGTCGGTGCGGGCCAACTGCGCGGCGCGCGCCTTGTCCAGCTTCACGCCGTTGGTGGAGAACTTGACCCCGACGTCGTGCCCGATCGCGTAGTCCAGCAGGTGCCAGAAGTCCGGCCGCACCGTGGGCTCCCCGCCCCCGACGTTGACGTAGAAGACCTGCATCCGCTGCAACTCGTCGATCACCGCCTCCGCCTCGGCGGTGGACAGCTCCCGGGGATCCCGCCGCCCGGAGGAGGACAGGCAGTGAACGCACGCCAGGTTGCAGGCGTAGGTGAGCTCCCAGGTCAGGCAGATCGGGGCGTCCAGGCCGTACTCGAACTGGTCGATCAGCCGCCCACCGGTCGGGCGTTCCACGGCGGGGCGGGAGGGGAGGACGGCGGTCATGCTGGACGCCTCTCGATCATCTGGGAACGGGCCAGGTCGGCCAGCGCCCTGACGTAGGTCGGGCGCTGGGCCTCGGGCACCTCGCAGGCCAGAAGGGCGGCCGTGGCGGTGGGGTGGTCGGCGAGGGTCTCCACGACCCGGACCAGCGTCTTCGACTTCAGGAAGGACAGCTTCCGGGTGCCGAAGTGGTAGACCAGCGCCCCGAACGGCTCGGGGCGCAGTGCCACCGAGCGAGCACGCTGCCAGGCGAGCTCGGGGTCGAACTGCCGGGTGTCGGGTTCCCCTGCCGGCGCGGTTCCGGCCGGGGAACCTGAATGGACGGCGGTGATCAGTACACCCCGCACATGCCGTCGATGGAGACCTCCTCGACGAGGGACTCCTCGACGAGCGGATCCTCCTGGGTGGACGACTGGCTGCGGACGTCGTCCTGCACGGTCTCGGCCATGGTGCCTCCCGGGGCGTAGGTCGTGAGATGAGTCACGACAACGGATGTCCGGGGACGCTAGTGGCACCCAGTGCCAGAGGCAAGGTCCGAGATCGAACCGCACCGCCGGTAGCCGTCCCTAGCAGGATGGGCCGGTGGCCGGGACAGCAGTCGGGGGGCCTCTCGGCGACGCGGTGCACGCCCGGGTCGAGCAGGCCGCACTGGACCTGTTCAGCGAGCGCGGCTTCGATGTGGTGACCTCCGACGAGGTCACCGACGCCGCCGGCATCAGCCGCCGCACCTTCTTCCGTTGCTTCGCCGCCAAGGCCGACGCGGTGTGGGGTGACTTCGCCGGCCACGTCCGACACCTGGCCCAACTGCTCGAGGCCGCCGACCCGGCGCAGCCGGTGCTCCGCGCGATCTGTGCGGCCTACGTGGAGGCGAACGCCTACCCGGCGGACCGGCAGGAGCTGCTGCGGCAGCGGATGCAGCTGATTCTCACCGAGCCGGCGCTGCAGGCGCACTCGCAGGTTCGCTACGCCGACGTCGACCGGGTGGTCGCCGAGCACGTCGCCCGGCGAACCCGCGGAGCACCGTCGGACCTGCTGCCGCGTCTGGTCGCGACCACCACGCGCGCGGCCGCGATGACCGCCTTCGAGGTCTGGCCGACCCGGCGGGACTTGGGATTGGCCAACGCCCTGCACGGCGCCTTCGACGAGCTGGCGGCCGGGCTTCTCCTCGGTGGGTGGGCGGGCAGCCGACTGACCGCCCACCCGTCCGTCGCGGTCAGAAGTACTGCGCGCCGCCATCCACCGAGAGGTGCTCGGCGGTGATGAAGCGGGCCTCGTCGGAGACCAGGAAGGCCACCGCGTCGGCTATCTGGTCGGCCTCGGCGTAGGGCGGGTCGATGAAGGTGTGCCCCATCCGCCACGCGTGGAGATGTGACCATCCCCACTCGCGCCGTATGGTGGCACTCAGTGCCACTATGCGTCCAGAACAGGTGGACGGTCCCGGCGCCGGTCCGGGCGGAGAGCGCAGGAGGAGAGCACAGATGGCGAACGCATGGTTCGAGACCGTGGCCGAAGCCCAGCGGCGGGCCAGGAAGCGGCTGCCCAGGGGCGTGTACGGGGCGCTCGTCGCCGGTTCCGAGCGCGGTGCCACGGTCGATGACAACACCGCGGCGTTCGCCGAGCTGGGGTTCGCCCCGCACACCGCGGGCCTGGCCAACGACAAGCGGATGTCCACGACCGTCATGGGGCAAGAGATCTCCCTGCCGGTGCTGATCAGCCCGACCGGTGTCCAGGCGGTCAACCCCGACGGCGAGGTCGCCGTCGCCCGCGCCGCCGCCGCACGCGGTACGGCGATGGGACTGTCGTCGATGGCCAGCAAGCCGATGGAGGAGGTCATCGGGGCCAACCCCCAGACTTTCTTCCAGCTGTACTGGGTCGGGGACCGCGACACCATGGCCGCCAAGGTCGAGCGGGCCCGCCGGGCCGGCGCCGCTGGCGTGATCGCCACCCTGGACTGGTCGTTCTCCTACGGCCGCGACTGGGGCAGCCCGTTCATCCCCGAGCGGATCAACCTCGAGGCCGTGCGTCGGTACGCCCCGCAGGTCGCCCTCAAGCCGCGCTGGCTGTGGGACTTCGCCAGAACCGGACAGCTGCCCGACCTGACCGTGCCCAACATGGTCGCCACCCCCGGCGACCCGGCGCCCACCTTCTTCGAGGCCTACGGCATGTGGATGGCCTCGCCCATGCCCACGTGGGAGGACGTCGCCTGGCTTCGCGAGCTGTGGGGCGATGACCGGCCGTTCATGCTCAAGGGCGTCATGCGCGTCGACGACGCCAAGCGCGCCGTCGACGCCGGGGTCACCGCCATCTCCGTCTCCAACCACGGCGGCAACAACCTCGACGGCACCCCCGCCTCCATCCGCGCTCTACCCGCGGTCGCTGAGGCGGTCGGTGACCAGGTCGAGGTGCTGCTGGACGGCGGCATCCGCCGCGGCTCCGACGTCGCCAAGGCCCTCGCCCTGGGCGCGAAGGCCGTGATGATCGGCCGCGCCTACCTCTGGGGACTCGCGGCCAACGGGCAGGCCGGGGTTGAGAACGTCCTGGACCTCCTCCGCGACGGCCTCGGCTCCGCCCTGATCGGTCTGGGCCACGAGTCGATCGACCAGCTGACCCGCTCGGACCTGGTGATCCCGCCGGGCTTCGAGCGCCGGCTCGGCGTCGACGGGCCGGACGCGCCCGTCGCCACCAGCTGACCGACGGGCCCACCTGGCGCAGGGGACGGGCGTGCCCGTTCCAGTCATCCAGGCAAGCGGCACGATGACTGGACCGGGGCGTCGACCGGAGCGAGAGCACCACTGGTCTGCTCGAGGCAGCGGACGACCCAGCAGACGATCACAACCGACGGACGGCCACGTCCTGGCGGTGCCCCGTCGTCCGCCGCATCGGGGCACGGCCCCGGGCAGGGGGACGCTGGCCACCCGGTGGCACAGGGGAAGCTGCTCCCTCGCAGAGTCCGGCACATTTTGGACGAGCGCGAGGTCGGGTTGACCGCTGCAGCAGGTCGAATCCGGTCTTCGTCGCGCTGCGCGGGTGCTGGCCCGGGTCACGCCCCCGCACGCCGGAGGGCTACCGCCGACAGACCCGGGTCATGAACGCCCTCGCCCGGAGGCCCCGTCGGCCCGGACGGTCGTCCAGCCGGGTCGGGGGCGACATCGAGACCACCCAGCGCTGGGACCACCCGCCGCGACGGCTCCCCGTTGCGCCTGCTGCTCGTCCGTCCCGCCGTACCTCGCAACGACGTGCCCGGGGTGCTGTGGATCCACGGCGGCGGCTGGTCATCGGCACCCCCGAGCAGAGCCGCGGCACCGCCCAACACCTGGTGGCCGCCACCACGAGAGCGGTTCGAGAACGCTACCTGCTCTGGGTCCACCCAGCGGAACCAGCGCTACGCACACGCGGTCCCTCCCCGCCGCAGGCAGCGCGACCCGCTGAACAGCTTCCGCGTCGTTGCAGAGGAGAGCGAGCTCGGGGGTGAGCATCCCGCGCGACCGCCCTCCGCCCACCTGCGCGCGTCTCGGGTCGCACTCACCGCTGCGCCACCGGACGGAGCAGGAACTCGTCCACGTCCGCGGACCGGGTGGTGGCGGGGCAGACCCGCGTGCGCGTTGGCCCGACTGGCACCCCTTGACGCTCTACGATCGGCGCGATGACGCGGCGGTCGCACACCCAGGTCCAGCTCGGGCAGCAGTTGTACGCGGTCCTCGAGCAGTGCCGGAAGCCGGAGGTCCTCTGGGCCAAGCTGTCGACCGGCCACTACGACTGGCTCGGGGTGCGCCGGAACGGCAAGTACGTGCTGGGCCGGCCGCGGCTGTCGGCCGTCGTCCCCGAAGACCCGGGACCGCCCCCGGACGACGCCACCGCGCCGCACCGGATCGAGTGCCTCGGCCCGCTGCAGCGGGTTCCCCGCTGGGAGTCCCACCCCACGCCGTAGGCGGCCGGCGAGAGCTTTCGCAGCCTGCTGAAGGGCGATCCCGTCACACCGCTGCAGTCGTCCGGTGTGTGGCGGGCCCGCCTGGTCGTCGACGGCAGCACCGTCGAGGAGCGATTCGTCGTCCGGCCCCTGCCCCGGCTCGTCTGAGCCGGGGCAGGGGCACGGGGCAGTCGGGACGTGGGCCGGTCAGCCCCCGTGGACCCCGGCCGGGGCCTCCTTGACGAAGTTGTCCGAGTCGTGCGTCCGGAAGTTGTCCTCGAGCTCCTCGAGCGAGCGCCCCCGGGTCTCCGGAGCGAACTTCACCACGAAGACCAGCGAGCCGACGTTCACCACCGCGAACAACCCGAAGGTCAAGGTGGAGCCGAGCGCCTCGACCAGGGGCGGGAAGGCGAAGGAGATGGCGGCGTTGACCGTCCAGAGGACGAACACCGCGATCCCCATCGCGAAGCCGCGGATGGTCATCGGGAAGATCTCCGAGAGCAGCAGCCACACCAGCGTGCCGATGAACGTCTGCACGAAGAAGACGACGAACAGCATCGCGGCGAGGATCAGGTAGCTCCGGAAGCTCGTCTCCGGCAGCAGGAACGACAACGCCAGCACCGCGTGCCCGGCCGCGACCCCGGAGAACCCGGTGAACAGCAGCGGCCGGCGGTTGATCCGCCCGATGAGCCAGATGCCGAAGATCGTGCCGACGATGGCCACGATGCCGACGGTGATGGTCAGGATCAGCGAGGCGCTGGCTCCCAGCCCCGTCGACCTGAGGATGGTCGGGGCGTAGTAGTTCACCGTGTTGATGCCGGTGGCCTGCTGCACCGTCGCCAGACCGCACCCGATGTAGAGGATCCGGCGCATCCACGGGAAGGCCCGAAGGTCGCGCATCGCCGCGCCCTTGTCCTCGGCGACGTCCCGCTTGGCGTGCTGGGTGATGACGTTGAACTCCTCGGACGCCTCCGCCGGGTGACGGCTCAGGTTCAGGACGCCCTTGGTCTCGTCGAACCGCCCGCGCACGGCATACCAGCGCGGCGACTCCGGCAGGAAGAACATCCCGATGAAGAGGGCGATCGCCGGGATCGTTGCGACGCCGAGCATCCAGCGCCAGACCTGCGGGTCCTGGATCAGTGCGTCCAGGAGCGCGTTCATGGAGAAGGCCAGGAACTGCCCGGTCACGATCATCAGCTCGTTGATGGTGACCATGCGCCCCCGCCGGTCGGCGGGCGCCATCTCGGCGAGGTACAGCGGGCAGGTGACCGCCGCAGCCCCGACACCGAAGCCGAGCAGGATCCGGCCGGCGGTCATGATGGCGACGGTGGGCGCGATCGCGCAGATCAGTGCCCCGAAGAAGAACAGCCCCGCGCAGACCAGGAGGCTGCCCTTCCGGCCGAGCTTGTCGGCGAGCCTGCCGCCGAGGAGTGCACCGAAGGCTGCACCGGGGAAAAGCAGGGAACTCACGACCACGGCCTCGGAGACCGTCGTCAGCTCCAGGTCGTCCTGCATGTACAGCAGGGCACCGGAGATGACCCCGGTGTCGTAGCCGAACAGCAGGCCACCGAGGGTCGAGATGACCGTCAGCTTGATGAGGAACCGGTTGTGCGCCGGGGAACGCTTCTCCCCGGCGGCCGTACCGCCGGGGGGAGCGCCGGAACTGGAGTGGATCGCCGACATGACGCCTCGTTTCAGGAGGAGGCCGATCGTGGCCCGGGATGTGGAGGGGGAACGGAGGTGGGGCCGGCCGTCTCAGGACGGGACCCCGGGTGTGCTGAGCGTTCGTTCCTGACCGCTGGCGAGCAGAGCTACGCCGCAGCGCGCACGGGTGTCGGCACCGCTCTCAGGGAGCACGGCGACGGAAGACGACGCGGGTGCGGAGGACCGGCTCCACCACACGTCGTGGGGCACGGCACTCCGTCGGGGACGTCACTCCCAGCCGTCGGCGCGTGCTCCGCCCGAGCACGCCTCCGCCGGGGAGGATGACCCGGTGAGCCGGGGGCGACGAGCTGGGACACCGCGCCGGCCGGCACCGGTCGCCCGGTTCGTCGACCTGCTGCAGCGCCGTGGCCGGTCCGCGCTCTCCCGCGCCCTCCGGCTGACGGGCGCCACGGTGGCCGCCTACCTGATCGCGCAGTTGGTCGGGCTGCACACCCCGCCGCCGATCATCGCCGCGCTCACCGCACTGCTGGTCGTGCAGGCGACGCTCACCAGCACCCTGGTCAACGGCGTCCAACGGGTGCTCAGTGTCGTGTCCGGTGTGGCCCTGGCCGTGCTGTTCGTCGCCGTGGTGGGGCTCACCTGGTGGAGCCTGGCGGCGCTGGTGGCGGCGTCCATCGTCGTCGGCCAGCTGCTCCGGCTGGGACCGCACCTGGTCGAGGTGCCGATCAGCGCGATGCTGGTCCTCGGGGTGGGCGCCTCCGGAGCGGAGGTCGTCGGTGCCGGCCGGGTCGTCGAGACGCTCATCGGCGCCGCCGTCGGCATGCTCGTCAACGTGGTCTTCCCGCCCGCGGTGCAGACCCGCTACGCGGCCCGGGCGGTCGAGGAGTTCGCTGGCGAGATCGCCCGGCTGCTCGACGACGCAGCGGGCACGCTGCGCGCCGGGCCGGTGACGGCCGAGCAGTCCGGACGCTGGTTGCAGGACGCCCGGCGGCTCAACCGGCACGTGCCCCGGGTGGACCGCGCCCTCTCCCACGCCGAGGAGAGCCGCCGGCTCAACCTGCGCGCCCTGCGGGCTCCGCAGGTGACCGCCGGGATACGCACCGGGCTGGACGCGCTGGAGTACACGTCGGTGTCGCTGCGGACGCTCTTCCGGGCCGTCGACGACGCGACGGTGGAGCGGACCGGCATCGACGACGACGCGGTCTACGCCGACACGATCCGGGGCACCACCGCCAGCCTGCTCGAGCGCATGGCCACCGTCGTCCGCGAGTTCGGGCGCCTGCTCACCGGCCCCGCGAGCGAGCGCGCCGGGCACGCGGACCGGCTGGCCGGCGCCCTGGACGCGCTGCGGAGCGGACGCGCCCTCGTCGTGGACCTGTTGATCAGCGACCCGCGCAGTCGGAGCGGGCTCTGGGAGTTGAACTCCGCGCTGCTCACGACCGTCGACCGGATGCTCGACGAGCTGGGTCCCGGTCCCACCGAGGCCGCTGTGGCCGGCTCCGTGCACGCCCGCCGGGCCGCTCTGCAGGCGGCGCAACGGCTGCGGCTCGGCCGACGCGCTCCCTGAGGAGGGCGGTCCGGCGGTCATGACGGCCACCTCGGCGGCGGCACGGGCGCCGGCCGTCGGAGTCGCGGGGTGAGCCGGTCACCCGGGGGGTCGGAGAGAGCCGGACGGGGCCGGCTCCGGGTCGGTGCTGACATGTCGGTCCTCCGGACAGACAGACGCATGGGCAGGGGCGCGCGGCCAGCAGCCGCGTGGGAGCTGGCGGTCAGAGGTCGCCGTCGAGGAACTGGGCGCGCCCGAGGCCGAAGGACCAGTCCTCGCGGGTGTTGCCCATGACCGACACGATCAGGTCGCCGGCGGGGAGGCCGGACGCCTCACCCAGCCGCCGGGACAGCTCGGCGTACAGCGCGCGCTTCTGCTCCTCCGACCGGCCCTGCTGGAACACCTGCAGGACGACGAGGTCGTCGGTGCGCTCGATGCCGAGCCCGGTGTCCTCGCAGATCAGCTGGCCGGGGGGGTGCTCGGTGACCACCTGGTAGCGGTCCCGGGGCGGTGCGGCGAAGACATCGAGCATCACCTCCTGGACCGTGTCGGCCAGCAGTCGCAGCTGCTCGGGGGTTCGCCGTCCCGCGACGACGTCGATGCGGACCAGGGGCATGACTCGGACTCCCTCGACGACGGATCGACCGGAGTGACTCCGGCCACACGTCGAGGGACTATGTCAGGACATTAGGACTTTGTCGAGGCGCCTGTTCGATCCACCGGTCAGCGGCCCACGAGGGTCGTCTCGAAGTCGTAGCGCGACGCGCGGTAGACGTGCCGGCCGTGCTCCACCGGCGACCCCTTGTCGTCGAAGGCCGTCCGCTGCATGGTCAGCAGCGCTGACCGCGGGGGCTCGCCGAGCAACCGGGCCTCGTCCGCGCGGGCCAGCCGCGCACCGATCCGCTGGTGCGCCACCCGCAGGTGCACGCCCTGTCCGCGCAGGTACTGGTAGAGCCCGCGGTCCGCGAGCTCGTGGAGTCCGGGCTCGAACCGGCCGGGCAGGTAGTTGGTCATCAGCGCCAGCGGCTCACCCCGCGTCCGGCGGAGCCGGGAGAGCACGACGACCTCGGCGCCCGGGGCGATGTCCAGCTCCTCTGCCACGTCGGCCGGTGACGCCACGCGCTCGAGCGAGAGGACCTCGGTGGACGGCTGCCCACCGGCGCGGGCGAGGTCGTCGTAGAGGCTGGCCAGCTCCACGGACCGGTGGACGTGCGGCTGGATGACCTGCGTACCCACCCCGCGCTTGCGGACGAGCAGCCCCTTGTCGACGAGCTCCTGGACCGCGCGCCGCACGGTCGGGCGGGACAACCCGTAGCGCTGCGCCAGCAGCAGCTCGTTCTCCAGCCTCGACCCCGGCGAGAGCGCGCCCTCCGTGATGGCCCTCTCGATGGCCTGGGACAGCTGGAAGTACAGCGGCGTGGGGCTGGAACGGTCGATGTCGAAAGTGGGCGTGACGGCCACCTGGTCCTCCTCGTCCTGGCGCAGCGGGACGACGCCCGGCAGCGGCGCCGGCTTCATGATCGCACCGGACGCCGGTCCCGACCTCCCCTGGACGGGTCATCTGGTCCGCCTGACGTTCTTTTGTCTAGATGTCCTGACAAAGTCTTGACGGGTTCGAGTGTCGTGGAGCACAGTCTCGATGCGAGCCAGACCAAGGACAGGACGGAGCGCAGCGTGGACGGAAAGCACGACGTGGTGGTGATGGGGCGCAGCGGCGTCGACCTCTACCCGCTGCAGATCGGCGTCGGTCTCGAGGACGTCGAGACCTTCGGCAAGTTCCTCGGCGGCAGCGCGGCGAACGTCGCCGTCGCCGCGGCCCGCCTCGGCCACTCCCCCGCCCTGGTCACCGGGGTGGGCGACGACCCCTTCGGCCGGTTCGTCCGCCGGGCACTGCGCGACCTCGGGGTGGACGACCGCCTGGTCGTCGTCGATCCCGACCACCTGACCCCGGTGACCTTCTGCGAGATCTTCCCGCCGGACGACTTCCCGCTGTGGTTCTACCGTCGCCCCACGGCCCCCGACCTCCAGGTACGCCCCGAGGACCTCGACCTCGGCGCCGTTCGGGAGGCAGAGCTCTTCTGGGCGACGGTGACCGGGTTGTCGGAGGAGCCGAGCCGGTCGGCCCACCACGCCGCCTGGGCGGCGCGGGGACGGCGCCGGCACACCGTCCTGGACCTCGACTACCGGCCGATGTTCTGGTCCTCCCGCGAAGAGGCGTCGGCGCAGGTCCAGGCAGCCCTCCCGCACGTGACCGTGGCCGTCGGCAACCGCGAGGAGTGCGCGGTGGCGGTCGGGGAGACTGATCCCGACCGTGCCGCCGACGCCCTGCTCGATGCCGGCGTGGAGCTCGCGGTGGTCAAGCAGGGGCCCCGCGGCGTCCTCGGCAAGACGAGGACCGAGCGGGTGGTGGTGCCGGCCACGCCGGTCGACGTCGTGAACGGCCTGGGCGCCGGGGACGCGTTCGGCGGCTCCCTGGTCCACGGCCTGCTGACCGGACAGCCGCTCGAGCAGATGCTCCAGCGGGCCAACGCCGCCGGGGCGATCGTCGCCTCCCGGCTCGAGTGCTCGACCGCCATGCCGACCGCATCCGAGGTCGCCGCGCACGTCGCCGCGCACACCCTCACCCGCCTGGAGGGCACCCGTGCCTGACGCCACCCTGACCCTGCCCGACGCCGCGCCGGCTCCCCGGTGCAGCACCTACGCCGAGGTCACCGAGCTGCGCAGCCGGGACCCCTGGGCGGTGGGCCGCGCGCTCGCTGCTCGCCGGCGCCGTCCGGCCTTCCTGCCCGACGACGGGCGACTGATGCTGGTCGCCGCCGACCACCCCGCCCGTGGGGCGCTGGCCGCACAGGGCCGGAGCACCGCGATGGCCAGTCGGACGGAGATGCTGGACCGGCTGCGCACCGCGCTGGCGCGTCCGGGCGTCGACGGCCTCCTGGCAACGGCCGACATCGCCGAGGACCTGCTGCTCCTCGGCGCGCTGGAGGACAAGGTGGTCGTGGCCTCGATGAACCGCGGCGGCCTCGTCGGCGCCTCCTTCGAGCTCGACGACCGGATGACCGGGTACGACGTCCCGGGCGTCGTGGCGGCCCGGTTCGACGCCGCGAAGATGCTCAACCGCATCGACCTGGACGACGCCGGGACCGTGGCGATGCTGGAGACCGCTGGTCGTGCGGTCACCGACCTCGCCCGCGCCGGCATCGTGGTGATGCTCGAGCCGTTCATGTCCCGACGGGTCGAAGGCCGGGTCGTCAACGACCTCAGCCCCGACGCGGTCATCAAGTCCGTGCACATCACCCAGGGGCTCGGCGCGACCTCGGCGTTCACGTGGATGAAGCTGCCGGTCGTCCCGGAGATGGCCCGCGTCATGGACGCGACCACGCTGCCCACCCTGCTGCTCGGCGGCGATCCCTCGCGGCGTCCCGACGAGACGTACGCCAGCTGGCGTGACGCGCTCACGCTCCCGTCGGTCCGCGGCCTGGTCGTCGGCAGGACGCTCCTCTACCCGCCGGACGACGACGTCGCTGCCGCCGTCGACACCGCGGTCGCCCTCGTCCACTGACCGACCAGGAGGACCCGTGACCACCGCCTCACGCCCCGTCCCGGACACCAGCGCGCTGCACCTCCCCGCCGGGAGCGCGGCAGCTGGCCCCTACAGCCTCGAGGTCACGCCGGAGTCCGCCGGCTGGGGCCACTCCGGGCTCCGCGTGCTCGAGCTGCCCGCCGGCGGCACGCACACCGTCGACACCGGGCCGGACGAGGTGCTCGTCGTCCCGCTGTCCGGCGGCCTGTCGGTCTCCTGCGACGGGCAGACGCTGACGCTCACCGGGCGCAGCGATGTCTTCGCCGGGCCGACCGACTTCGCCTACCTGCCCCTGGGATCGACCGCCGAGCTGGCCAGCGACGGCGGCGGACGGTTCGCGCTCTGCAGTGCGCGCGCCTCCCGCCGGCTGCCGGTCCGCCGCGGCTCCGGCGCCGACGTCCCGGTGGAGCTGCGCGGGGCAGGGCGGTGCAGCCGCCAGGTGAACAACTTCGCCACCGCCGGGGTCTTCGAGGCCGACGCGATCATCGCCTGCGAGGTCATCACCCCGGGCGGCAACTGGTCGTCCTACCCCCCGCACAAGCACGACGAGACGTCGGACCGGGAGACCGAGCTCGAGGAGATCTACTACTTCGAGGTCGCCCCCGGCCCGAAGGGTCAGCCCGGATTCGCCCACCACCGGGTGTACGGCACCGCCGAGCGGCCGATCGACGTGCTCGCCGAGGTCCGCGACCGGGACGCCGTGCTGGTGCCGCACGGCTGGCACGGGCCCTCGATCGCCGCGCCCGGTCACGACCTCTACTACCTCAACGTCATGGCCGGGCCCGGCGCCGAACGCGCCTGGCGGATCGTCGACGACCCGCAGCACGCCTGGATCCGGGACACCTGGGCGGACGAGGACGTCGACCCCCGGCTGCCCCTGCACTCCCCCGCCCGCACCAGCCCGAACGGAGCGCCCCGACCGTGAGCGACCACCCACCGCCGGCCCGGACGGAGACCGTGCGC
This sequence comes from uncultured Modestobacter sp., assembly GCF_947486615.1. GTDB lineage: Bacteria > Actinomycetota > Actinomycetes > Mycobacteriales > Geodermatophilaceae > Modestobacter. The sequence goes on along the minus strand of NZ_CANKUD010000001.1, from coordinate 122,189 downwards.
CTCACCGTCTCCCAGGCCGTCGTCCGCTTCCTCGCCCAGCAGCACACCGAGCGCGATGGGCAGCGCCAACGACTGTTCGCCGGGTGCTTCGGCATCTTCGGCCACGGCAACGTGGCCGGGCTCGGTCAGGCCCTGCTGCAGGCCGAGGTGACCGACCTCGACGTGGGCCGCGAGCGGTCCCTGCCCTACGTGCTCGGCCGCAACGAGCAGGCCGTGGTGCACACGGCCGTGGCCTATGCCCGGGCCAAGGACCGGCTGCAGACGTGGGCGGTCTCCACCAGCGTGGGCCCCGGCGCCACGAACATGGTCACCGGCGCCGCGCTCGCGACCATCAACCGGCTGCCAGTGCTGCTGCTGCCGGCGGACACCTTCGCGACCCGCACCGCCGGCTCGCTCCTGCAGGAGCTGGAGCTGCCCGGCAGCGGCGACGTCACGGTCAACGACGCCTTCCGACCGGTGTCGCGCTACTTCGACCGGGTGTGGCGGCCCGAGCAGCTGCCCGGGGCCCTGCTCGGCGCGATGCGGGTGCTCACCGACCCGGCAGAGACCGGAGCGGTCACCCTCTGCTTCCCGCAGGACGTGCAGGCGGAGGCCTTCGACTGGCCCGTCGACCTCTTCGCCGAGCGCACCTGGCACGTCGGCCGGCCGGTGCCGGAGCAGGCAGCGCTCGACCGGGCCCTCGCGGTGATCCGGTCCGCCCGCCGCCCGCTGTTGATCGCCGGTGGCGGCGTCGTCTACTCCGACGCCTCCGCCGCCCTCGACGCCTTCGCCACCGCCACCGGCATCCCGGTGGCGCAGACCCAGGCGGGCAAGGGAGCGCTGCCCTTCGACCACCCGCAGTCCGTGGGTGCCATCGGTTCGACCGGCACCACGGCGTCCAACGCGCTGGCCCGCGACGCCGACGTGGTCATCGGCATCGGCACCCGTTACCAGGACTTCACCACCGCCTCGCGGACGGCGTTCAACGACCCCGACGTCCGGTTCGTCAACGTCAACATCGGGTCGCTCGACGCCGTCAAGCACGCCGGCGTCGCGGTCCAGGCCGACGCCCGTGAGGCGCTGACCGCCCTGACCTCCGCCCTGTCCGGCTGGTCGGTCGGGGATGCGCACCGCCAGCGCACCGCGGAGCTGGCCGCCGCGTGGGAGGCGACCGTCGAACGCGCCTACCACCCGGAGGTGCCCAGCGCGGGGGCCGGTGGCCGGCTAACCCAGAACGAGGTCATCGGTCTGGTCAACGAGGTCTCCGCGGCCCGGGACGTCGTCGTCTGCGCCGCCGGGTCGATGCCCGGTGACCTGCACAAGATGTGGCGCACCCGCGACCGCAAGGGCTACCACGTCGAGTACGGCTATTCGTGCATGGGCTACGAGATCCCAGGCGGCATCGGGATCAGCATGGCCAGCCCGGACCGGGACGTGTTCGTCATGATCGGCGACGGCTCCTACCTGATGATGCCGACCGAGTTGGTGACCGCGGTCCAGGAGGGCGTGAAGGTCATCGTCGTCCTGGTGCAGAACCACGGGTACGCCTCCATCGGTGCGCTGTCGGAGCAGCTCGGCTCCCAGCGCTTCGGCACCCGCTACCGGTACCGCTCGTCGTCCGGCCGGCTCGACGGCGACGTGCTCCCCGTCGACCTGGCGGCCAACGCCGCCAGCCTGGGCCTCGACGTCCTGCACGCCCAGGACGGCCCGAGCCTGGAGGCGGCGCTGCGCAAGGCCAAGGCCAGCGACCGCGCCACGGTGGTGCACGTCGAGACCGACCCGCTGGTGGACGCCCCGTCCAGCGAGTCCTGGTGGGACGTGCCGGTCAGCGAGGTCTCCGAACTGGAGAGCACCCGCACCGCCCGCGCCGAGTACGAGCGCTGGAAGGCCATCCAGCGCCCCCACCTCAAGCCCAGCCAGCCGTGACACCGCTGTACACCGACCACCCCAGGAAGAGGACCTCATGACCGCGGACAGCGACGTGGCTCCCGCAGCAGCCCAGCCCACGACCAGCCGGATCCGCATCGGGTCGGCGCCCGACTCGTGGGGGGTCTGGTTCCCCGACGACCCGGTGCAGGTGCCGTGGCAGCGGTTCCTCGACGAGGTGAGCGCCTGTGGCTACGACTGGATCGAGCTCGGCCCCTACGGCTACCTCCCCACCGATCCCGCCCGGCTGGCCGACGAGCTCGGCACCCGCGGGCTGAAGGTGTCGGCCGGCACGGTCTTCGAGCAGCTGCACCGCCCGGACTCCTGGGACGCCGTCTGGCGCCAGGTCGAGGACGTCGCCGCACTCACCAAGGCGATGCGCGGGACGCACGTCGTGGTCATCCCCGACACCTGGCGGGACCACAAGACCGGCGCCGCCATCGAGCCCCGTGACCTGCCCCCGGAGGGCTGGGAGCGGCTGGCCACCGGCATGGACCGGCTGGGGCGGGCCGTCCAGGAGGAGTACGGCCTGTCCATCGCCTTCCACCCGCACGCCGACAGCCACGTCGGCCACGAGGCCGACATCGAGCGGTTCCTCGAGGTGACCGACCCGGCCTTCGTGCCGCTCTGCCTGGACACCGGCCACGTCAGCTACTACCGCGGCGACAACCTCGGCCTCATCCGCCGCCACCCCGACCGGATCGGCTACCTGCACCTCAAGCAGGTCGACCCGGTGGTGGTGGACCGGGTGCTGGCCGAGGACATTCCCTTTCCGCAGGCGGTCCAGCTCGGCGCGATGACCGAGCCCCCGAACGGCGTCCCCGACCTGCCCCCGCTGCTGGAGGCGGTCGAGGAGCTGGGTCTGGACGTATTCGCGATCGTCGAGCACGACCTCTACCCCTGCGACCCCGACCTGCCCTTCGGCATCGCCCAGCGCACCCACCGCTACATCGGCTCCTGCGGGCTCCGCTCGCTGGAGATCGGCACCCCCACGATGCCCGAGGAGAACCGGCCATGACCACCACCGAGACCGCCGCCGGCGTCCTGCCGGCCATGGCGGAGGTCCCCGCCGCCGAGTTGCGCGTGGCCGTGCTGGGCGTCGGCATGATGGGCGCGGACCACGTCGCGCGGTTGTACAGCCGAGTCTCCGGCGCCCGCGTTGTCGCCGTCAGCGACGCCGCGGCCGACCGGGCCGCCGAGGTCGCGGCCGGCGTGCCCGGGTGTCGGGTGCTGGCCGACCCGATGACGGCGATCGCCGACCCTGAGGTCGACGCCGTCGTCATCGCCACCCCCGGTCAGTTCCACCACGACCAGGTCCTGGCGTGCATCGAGCAGGGCAAACCGGTGCTGTGCGAGAAGCCGCTGACCATGGAGGCGGAGAGCTCGCTGGCCGTCGTGCGGGCCGAGGACGAGTACGCAGCCCGGACGGGACGGCGGCTGGTGCAGATCGGGTTCATGCGGCGCTTCGACCCCGAGTACGCCGAGCTCCGCGGGCTGATCGCCTCCGGTGGGCTGGGTGAGCCGCTGCTGGTGCACTGCGCGCACCGCAACGCGGCCGTGCCGCCGCACTTCACCAGCCAGATGATGATCACCGACTCCGTCGTGCACGAGGTCGACGTGGCCCGCTTCCTGCTGGACGAGGAGATCACCGCGGTGACCGTGCTCCGGCCGCGGGCCACCCGGCACGCCGTCGCGGGACAGTCCGACCCGCTGCTGGTGCTCTTCGAGACCGAGGGCGGCCGGATGGTCGACGTCGAGTGCTTCGTCAGCACGGGCGTGGGCTACGAGGTGCGCACCGAGGTCGTCGCCGAGGACGGCGTGGCCGTGATCGGGCTCGACACCGGCCTCGTCCGGCAGAGCCGCGCCTCGGCCGGCGCAGTGCGCAGCGGCACCATCACCCCGAGCTTCAAGGAGCGGTTCGGCCGGGCCTACGACATCCAGGTGCAGCGCTGGGTCGATGCCGCGCGGCGCGGCGGCATCGACGGCCCCGGCGTCTGGGACGGCTACGCCGCCGCGGCCGTCGGCGAGGCCGGGGTCGCCGCACTGGAATCGGGTCGGCGCACCGAGGTCCGGATGGCGGCGCGATGAGGATCGCCCTGGACCCGCAGATGCTGCGCAGCACCCCGCTGCTGGAGCTCCCCGACGTCGTCGCCGGGATGGGGTACGAGTGGATCGAGCTCTCCCCCCGCGAGGACTTCATCCCCTTCTTCAAGCACCCGCGGGTCGACCTCGCCACGGTTCGCGCACTGCGGTCGAAGCTGACCGACGCCGGGGTCGGGGTCACGTCCCTGCTGCCGGTGCTGCGGTGGTCCGGCCCGGGCGAGGCCGAGCGGCAGGCCGCCGTCCGCTACTGGCGACGGGCCATCGAGATCTGCGTCGAGCTCGGCGTGGACACGATGAACAGCGAGTTCAACGGCCGCCCGGAGGCCCCCGAGCTGGCCGAGGCCATGTTCTGGCGGTCGATGGAGGAGCTGCTGCCGGTCTTCGAACGGGAGGGCGTCAAGCTGGTGCTGGAGCCGCACCCGGACGACTTCATCGAGCTCGGCTTGCCTGCCGTCGACATGGTGCGCGGCATCGACTCCCCCTGCGTGTCCTTCCTCTACTGCCTGCCGCACACCTTCCACCAGGGGGACGACGCGCCCGGCATCATCGCCCGCGCCGGCGACCTGCTCACCCACGTGCACGTCGCCGACTCGATGGACCACACGGCGTCCGACGGCTTGCGCTACATCACCAACCCGCCCGGCAACACCGTCCGCGTCCACCAGCACGCGGAGATCGGCCGGGGGGACGTCGACTTCGACGAGGCGTTCGCCGCCCTCGCCGGCATCGGCTTCGACGGCGTCCTCACCACCTGCGTCTTCGGCTGGGACGACCAGGCCCGCGAGTCCGGGACCCGGATGCTCGCCGCCATCCGAGAACTGGTCACCAAGCACTTCCCCGACGGCACCACTCCCTGAACCCGAGTCCCGCACTCTGAGAGGCCCCCATGACCACCCTCATCCCCCACTGGATCGACGGCGCCCGGCGCGAGGGCGCCAGCGGCCGCACCGCCGACGTCACCGACCCCGCGACCGGCGAGGTCTCCGGCCAGGTCGCCCTGGCCAGCACCGAGGAGGTGGACGCCGCCGTCGCCGCGGCCGCCGCCGCGTTCCCCGGGTGGCGGGACACCTCGCTGACCAAGCGCAGCGCGGTGCTGTTCAAGTTCCGGGAACTGCTCAACGAGCGGAAGCCCGAACTCGCCGCGATCATCACCGCCGAGCACGGCAAGGTGCTCGACGATGCGCTCGGCGAGGTCTCCCGCGGCCAGGAGGTCGCCGAGTTCGCCTGCGGCGTGCCGCACCTGCTCAAGGGCGGCTTCACCGAGAACGCCTCGACCGGCGTCGACGTGCATTCGGTACGCCAGCCGCTGGGTCCTGTCGCGGTGATCAGCCCGTTCAACTTCCCGGCGATGGTCCCGATGTGGTTCTTCCCCGTCGCCATCGCCACCGGCAACACCGTCGTCCTCAAGCCCAGCGAGAAGGACCCCACCGCGGCACTGTGGATGGCCGAGCTGTGGAAGGAGGCCGGTCTCCCCGACGGCGTCTTCAACGTCGTCCACGGCGACAAGGTCGCTGTCGACCGGCTGCTGGAGCACCCCGAGATCCAGTCGGTGTCCTTCGTCGGCTCCACCCCCATCGCCCGCTACGTCTACGAGACCGGCACACGGCACGGCAAGCGGGTGCAGGCCCTCGGCGGGGCCAAGAACCACATGCTGGTGCTGCCCGACGCCGACCTCGACCTCGCCGCGGACGCCGCGGTCAACGCCGGCTTCGGGTCGGCCGGCGAACGGTGCATGGCGATCAGCACGCTCGTCGCCGTGGGCGGGGTCGGCGACGACCTGGTGGCCCGGATCGCCGAGCGCGCCGCGACCCTGCGCACCGGCGACGGCCGCCGCGGCTGCGACATGGGTCCGCTGGTCACCCGGGAGCACCGCGACCGGGTCGCCGGGTACGTGGACGCCGGCGAGGAGGCCGGCGCAAAGGTCGTCGTCGACGGCCGGGAGGTGCAGCCGGACGGCGGCGAGGGCGGCTTCTGGCTGGGCCCCACCGTGCTCGACCACGTCTCGACCGACATGAGCGTCTACACCGACGAGATCTTCGGCCCGGTGCTGGTGGTGCTCCGGGTGGACACCTACGAACAGGGGCTGGAGCTCATCAACTCCAACGAGTACGGCAACGGCACCGCCATCTTCACCAACGACGGTGGTGCCGCCCGGCGCTTCCAGAACGAGGTGGAGGTCGGCATGGTCGGGATCAACGTCCCCATCCCGGTGCCGATGGCCTACTACTCGTTCGGCGGCTGGAAGAACTCGCTGTTCGGTGACTCCCACGCACACGGCACCGAGGGCGTGCACTTCTTCACCCGGGGCAAGGTCATCACCTCCCGCTGGCTCGACCCGAGCCACGGCGGCCTCAACCTCGGTTTCCCACAGAACGCCTGAGGCCCCGACCGGCCGGCGTCGGCGCGACGCGACCCGCCGACGCCGGCCTCGAGGTCCCACCCACGCGCCACACACCGGAGAGGTCACCACCCCATGGTTCTGAGACTGGGTGCCTACACCGCCTGCCTGCACGACCGCCCGCTGGCCGACGCCCTCGACGTGCTCCGAGCCAACGGCCTGACCTCCGTCGAGGTCAACACCGGCGGCTTCATCCCCTCACCGCACTGCCACGTCGAGCTGTTGCTGTCCTCGGAGCAGGCCCGTCGGGAGTACCTCGACGTCCTCGCCTCACGAGGGATGGAGTTGACCGGGCTGAACTGCAACGGCAACCCGCTCAACCCACTGCCCGGTGTCGGCCCCAAGCACTCGGACGACCTGCGTCGCACCATCGAGCTCGCCGGGCTGCTGGGGGTCCGGAACGTCGTCACCATGTCGGGCACGCCCGGCTCGGACCCCGGCGCCAGGTACCCGTCCTGGGTGGTCAACCCGTGGGACGGCGTCTACATGGACGTCCTGGACTACCAGTGGGGCGTGGCCGCCGAGTTCTGGACGGAGATCGACGCCCTCGCCCGCGCCAACGACGTCCGGGTCGCCATCGAGATGCACCCGCACAACTTGGTCTTCTCCCCCGTCACTCTCGAGCGGCTCGTCCAGCTCACCGGTGCCACGAACCTGGGAGCGGAGATGGACCCGTCTCACCTGATGTGGCAGGGGATGGACGTCCTCGCCTGCATCCGCCGGCTCGGCCCATTGGTGTTCCACGCAGCGGCCAAGGACGCGGCGATCACCCCCGGGGTCGACGTCCGCGGAGTGCTGGACACCTCCTTCCGGCGGGTACCCGCCGACGCACCGGACAAGGTGCCGACCGGGACCGGGTTCTGGTGCAACGAGTGGCCCGAGGACCCGGCGTGGCGGTTCGTGGCCGTGGGCGTGGGCCACGACGTCGACTGGTGGACCGACTTCCTCCGTGCGCTCGCGGAGATCGATCCGGGCATGGCGGTCAACATCGAGCACGAGGACGCCGCCTTCGGCCGACTCGACGGGCTCGCTCTGGCCGCCGGCAACCTCCGCGCCGCCGCCGACAAGGTGTAGGACGTCGGTGCGCACGCCAGGCCTGGTGGAGCGCGACGCGGGTCCCGTCGCGGTCGTCACCGGTGCGGGTTCAGGGATCGGGCGGGCTACCGCGCTGCGGTTGGCCGCAGACGGCTTCCGGGTCACCCTCGCAGGTCGCCGTCGGTCGGCCCTCCAGGAGACGGCCGACCTCATCCGCGCCCCCGACACGCTGGTCACCCCCTGCGACGTCACCGACGCCGCTGCCGTCAAGGCGATGGTCTCCGCCACCGACCGCACGTTCGGGCGCATCGACGTCGTGGTGAACAACGCCGGGATCTCGTTCTCCTCGGCGTTCGACCTGGTGACCCTGACCGCATGGCGCCAGGTGATGGCCGCCGACGTGGAGTCGGTCGTGCTCGTCACCCAGGCCGCTCTGCCGTTCCTCCTGGAGCATGGCGGGAGCGTCGTGAACGTCGGGTCGGTCGCAGGCCTCGGCGGCGACGCGGGCATGACAGGCTACAACGCCGCGAAGGGCGCGCTCGTCAACCTGACCCGGTCGCTCGCGGTCGAGCTCGCCGGCCGCGGGGTGCGGGTCAACGCCGTCGCCCCGTCACTGACGTCGACCGATGCGACCGCAGACATCCCCTCCGACGACATCGCGGAGTTCCTCCGGCGCATCCCCATGGGACGAGCCGCCGAACCCGCCGAGATCGCTGACGTCATCTCCTTCCTCGTCGGTCAGGACGCCAGGTTCGTCACCGGGGTGGTCCTGCCCGTCGACGGAGGACTCCGGGCCGGCAGCGGCCAGCCCCGGCACCGATGACCGGCTGCGCGGTCAGCTTCCGGACGCCAGCAGCGACCGGCGGATCGGGAACAGGGCGTCGGCAAGGGATGGGACGACGCAGCACGTCCCGGCCCCGCTGGAGGGTGGACGCTGCCCCGGGGCGACGCTCAGGTCGACGCCGGAGAGCACCGCGCGGTCGCCGTAGGACCGCCTGCTCGGGCGTGGTCGCCTCACCCAGGGTGCGCCACCAGCGCTGGGCCGGGGCGGGACGATTCGTCACGTCTGACGACGACGAGCGGCCTTCCGATAGCCGGCCAGCAGGTGCATGCCCAGGTCGGTGAGCTCCTCTCGCAACCACGTCTCGGAAACGTCCGGAGGCGCGGCCATCAGCGCGCCGGCGAGCGCCTGCAGCGTTGCTGAGCCCCAGAGGGTGCTGAGGTCGTCCGCGTCACCGCCGAGCAGCATCGCCTCGACCTGCCCGCGTAGCTGGGCACCCTTCTCCACGAGCACCGGGCGGCTCATTGCCGTGGCGTCGCGGGTCAGGTACGCGGCGACCCGGCGGTGCCGCAGCAGGTAGTCGACGTAGCCGGCCACGTCCATGCCGCGCCCGCGCTGAGGCCGCAGACCGGAGTCCTTCTCGCCCGCGAGCATCAGCAGCTCGTCGATCGCGGGCTGGACGAGAGCCAGCAGGATCTCGTCCTTGGTGTGGAAGTGGTAGTAGACGGCGGCCTTGGTGACACCGAGCCGATCGGCGATCCCCTGCAGCGAGGTGCCCTCGAAGCCGTGCTCGCTGAAGAGGTCCAGCGCCGCGCCGAGCACCCGTTGCGCACCCGGCGAACGGCCACTGCCCGGCGCCTGCCCGGGAGACGCCGCCGTAGGTGTGCTCGTCACCGGCACAGAGTAGACGCCGCGCCACGTGACACGGCTCATGCGCCGCCTAGCCTTTCGGCTAGTAGCATGCTTGCCGATCGGCTAGGTAGCGTCTCGGCGCCCCCGCGCCGCAGCCCCGTCCCTCACCACCTCGGAGTGCACCGTGGCCGCCTTTCTCAACCGTCTCGGACGCTGGGCTTTCCACCGCCGCAAGACCGTTCTCGCCGCCTGGGTCCTCACCCTCGCCGTGCTCGGCGGCCTCGCCGGCGCCTTCAGCCGCTCCGCCGACGCGCAGCTCACCATCCCGGGGGTCGAATCGGTCACCGCACTCGAGACCCTGCAGGAGCGCTTCCCCGGTGGGGCAGCGGGCGGAGCCAGCGCGCGCATCGTCTTCGCCGCCCCCGAGGGCAGCTCGGTCACCGACCCGGAACTCGCCGCGGCGATCCAGGCCTCGCTCGCCGAGGCCGCCGACGCCGAGCAGGTGGCCGCGGTCAGCGACCCGTTCCAGACCCAGGCCGTCTCCCCCGACGAGTCGATCGCCTACGCCACCGTCACCTACGACGTCCAGGTCGACGGGATCACCGACGATGCACGCGCCCAGCTGCTCGCCGTCGCCGAGGACGCCGAGGACGCCGGACTGCAGGTGGAGTTCGGCGGCGAGGCGACCCAGGCCGTCCCCGCGCAGGGCGCCGCCGAGGCGATCGGCGTCCTCGTCGCCGTCGTCGTCCTGGCGGTCACCTTCGGGTCGATGCTCGCCGCCGGCCTCCCGCTGCTCACGGCGCTGATCGGGGTCGGCGCGGGGATGGCGGGCGTGCTGGCGCTGTCCTCCGTCGTCGACCTGACCGCCACGACACCGACCCTCGGCCTGATGATCGGGTTGGCCGTCGGCATCGACTACGCGCTGTTCATCTGCGTCCGGCACAAGGAACAGCTCGCCGTCGGGATGGACGCGCGTGAGTCCGCCGGCCGGGCGGTCGGCACCGCAGGCAGCGCCGTCGTCTTCGCCGGCCTCACGGTGATGATCGCGCTCGCCGGGCTGACCGTGGTCGGCATCCCGTTCCTCACCACGATGGGCCTGGTCGCCGCCGGCATGGTCGGCGTCGCCGTCCTCGTCGCGCTCACCCTGGTGCCCGCTCTGCTGGGCTTCGCCGGGAACCGGTTCGACCGCTGGAAGGTCCCCGGCCTTCGCCGCCGGCAGGCCGCCCTGGCCACGGAGGAGTCGGTCGGCACCCGCTGGGCACGCAGCGTGACCCGTCGCCCGGTTGCCGTCCTGCTCGCCGGCGTCCTCGGGCTGGGCGTCATCGCCCTCCCGGCGCTGGACCTCCGCCTGGGCCTCCCCAGCGAGGGTGACCTGGGCGAGGAGACCACGCAGCGGCAGGCCTACGACCTGCTCGCGGAGGGCTTCGGCCCCGGGTTCAACGGGCCGCTCACCGTGCTCGTCGACGCGGCCGATGCTCCCGACTCGGAGGCCGCGTTCACCGAGACCGTCGCGGCGATCGGCGACCTGGACGGGATTGCCGCCGTCACCCCCGCGATCCCGAACGAGGACGGCGACACCGCCATCGTCTCGGTGGTCCCCAGCGCCGGGCCGGCCGATGCCAGCACCGAGGACCTCGTCAACGACATCCGCGACCTGCGACCCGGCCTGGTCGAGAGCACCGGCTCGGAGCTGGCGGTCACCGGCAACACCGCGCTCGGCATCGACATCTCCGAAAAGCTCGGCGCTGCGCTGCCGCTGTTCCTCGGTGTCGTCGTCGGCCTGGCGTTCCTGCTGCTGATGCTCGCCTTCCGGTCGATCCTGGTGCCGATCAAGGCCGTGCTCGGCTTCCTGCTCAGCCTGGCCGCCACCTTCGGCGCCCTGGTCGCGGTGTTCCAGTGGGGCTGGCTGGCCGACCTGCTCGGCGTCGAGCAGACCGGACCGGTCCTCAGCTTCCTGCCGATCCTCCTCATCGGCCTGCTCTTCGGGCTCGCCATGGACTACGAGGTGTTCCTGGTCAGCCGGATGCGGGAGGAGCACGTGCACGGCGCCGAGCCGCGCGAGGCGGTGATCGCCGGCTTCCGGCACGGCGCCCGGGTCGTCACCGCCGCGGCGCTGATCATGGGCTCGGTGTTCGGTGGCTTCATCCTCGGCCACGACGCGACCATCAAGAGCATCGGTTTCGCTCTCGCGTTCGGGGTGCTCGTCGACGCCTTCATCGTGCGGATGGCGATCGTGCCGGCGGTGATGACGCTGCTGGGCAAGGCCGCCTGGTACCTGCCGCGCTGGCTGGACCGCGCACTGCCCGACGTCGACATCGAAGGCTCCGCCCTCGAGCGAAGCGAGCTCGCGCCTGGTCCCGAGGACGAGCTGGTACTCCCCCGGCGCTGACGGGGTCGACGCGCCTGGGAGGAGCTTGCGGCCTGGTCGGCGACTACCACCGGGGGCCGGTCGTCGACTGCACACTGCCGTCCGCCCGTCGTCGCTCACCCCGTACGGGACAACCTGTCCAGCGGCAGCCGGTGTCGCACGTCTCCCAGGCCCCGCGCGACCAGCAGCTCTCCTCCCGACAGGCGGCCCCAGTCACCTGTCCGGGAGTCCCAGCGCCGCCACATCCGCTCGTTGCACGACACTGTGAGGTCCGCGGTCTCCCCCGCCAATACCGGAGGGGCTCTTCTGCGTGCCACCGGTTCGGATCGCTGGAAAGTGACCTGAGCGACCTGCGAGGCGGCACGTCGTCAGCTCCGCAACCGGCACGCCCGACGTGCTGGCCGACATCCCCGTCGACCCCGTGTCGGCTGGTCGTGGGCTGACCGTGAGCACGCTCGGGCGCGACCCGTCAGCGACCGGCCGCGAGCACGGGCACGTCGTCCAGCGAACGAAGCAGGTCGTTCAGGTGGGTACACGACGACGTGCCGCTGAATGCGCCCCGAATGTGCTGCCCGAGCGTGCCGACCTGCCGCCCGACCAGTGCCGCCGCGCTGGCCGCCGCCATCGGGCACTCCTGCCAGGGCAGCACCCGGGGCTCGACCCTCACGGCCAGCAGCTGCAGACGGCCGGCGGACACCACGGCGGACAGCCCGTATTCGTGAACCACCGATTCGTCCCCGTCAGCGTCCATGTAGCTGTCCCGGAACATCGCCTCGACCCGCAGGATGTCCCCGCCGCGCGTCACGTCCATCAACCGGCACCGGCGCATGTCCCCGGGCGTCAGCGGCGGCATGGCGTGCCAACCGACGGAGTCCACCGCGTCGGCCAGCGGCGGGGCTGCCGGGCCGGAGAGCCGGGGCATCGCCCCAGACCGCGCGATGGCCAGCATCATCGTCCCGTCCGAGCGCCATCCGGAACACACGTCGGCCGGCGGCGTGCGACCCGGGGGTGGCGCCTCCACCGGCGGGCCGACCACCCAGGCGTAGCCGGAGATGACCACGGCGCCCGGGATGTCGTCGAGCAGCGCGTGCGCAAGTGTCCGGGCACCAACCTCACCAGGCAGGGCCTCCCCGACCGCCGCCCGGAAGCCAGAGAGGGCCGGAACGCCGACGAGTCGGGTCAGCCCCGGCAACCCCGGTCGAGTGCGCAGCGCACCGATCACGGGACGACCGGAGAGGTCGATCGCCGCGTCGAGCTCCGCGGCGCCGAGCTCCTCGACCGCTCCGTCGAGACCGGTCCACAAGTCGCGAGCCGCTCCGCGGAGTACGAGATCCCCGGCCGGTCCAGAGGGGGTGCTGAGGTCGAGGTTGGACGTGCGCCGGACCGACCTCGGTCGTCGGTCGTCGACCGAGGTCGCCGCCTGCTGAGGCCCGTGGCCCTCGTGCGCGGGGGCCAACATCTAACGCACACCAGGGTGGCGGCAGTCGACCTCGGTCCTGGACATGGGCGCTCCTCGTCCTCTCCACGCACTGGGCCAGCGGTGCCGGTCACCCGACCGGCACCGCACACCGCTGTCGGACGACACGGTGTCAGAGGCGCTGCCGCACCAGCCCGTCAGAGCTGGGCAGCACCGTCCGGGACACCCAGATAGGCGGCCTGGAGAGCATCCGGGTCGGCCGCGAGCGCCTGTGCGTCGCCGCTGAGGACCACGTTGCCGTGGACCAGCACGATAGCCCGGTCGGAGACCTCCAGCGCTAGTTGGACGTGCTGCTCCACCAGGACGACCACAGCGCCGGTCTCGTCGGCGATCCGGCGCACCACGGGGAGCAGCCCCTCGACGATCACCGGGGCCAGGCCCATGCTCATCTCGTCGATGAGCAAGACCCGCGGCTTCTGCACCAGCCCGCGGGCAACCGCCAGCATCTGCTGCTCGCCGCCGGAGAGCTCCCCGGCACTGACCGTCAGCCGGGGCCGCAGCGCCGGGAAGAGATCGAGCGCGTCGTCGATCGTGGGTCCGCCCGACCGGCGGGCGATGGCGAGGTTCTCCTTCACCGTCAGGGCGGTGAACAGCGCCCGGTCGTCGGGCACCAGGACGACGCCGGCCCGGTTCACCTTGGCCGGCCGGTTGAGCGGCAACGGGGTCCCGTCGAGGAGCACCTCGCCACCCAGCGCGGGGAGGAGCCCGGCGAGAGTCATCAGCGTGGTCGTCTTACCAGCGCCGTTCGGACCCAGGACGCCGAGCACGGTGCCGGCGGGGACGGAGAGGTCGAGCGAGCGGACCACCGGCACGGTTCCGTGACCGGCGGACAGCCCGCGGAGCTCGAGGACCGGGGTCTGCGACGTCTCCAGCGCCGTGGCGCCGCCTGGGGAGGTGAGGCTGGCGGTCATACGGTCTCCTCCTGGACCTCGTGGGCGCCAGCGTGGGCGTCCAGGTCCGCGTGCGTGGTGCCCAGGTATGCCTGGGCGACCTTCGGGTCGGAACGGATCTCTGCGGGCGTGCCGCTGGCGATGACCTCGCCGAAGTTGAGCACGTGGATCTCGTCGCACAGGCTGAGCACCAGGCTCATGTCGTGCTCGACCATGACGATGGTGACGCCGAAGTTGCGGATCTCGCGCAGCCGGTCACCGAGCCAGTGGCTCTCCACCGTGTCCAGCCCACCGGCCGGCTCGTCCAGCAGCAGCACCTTCGGCAGGCCGACCAGTGCACGGGCGATGGACACCAGCTGACGCTGGCCCTGGGACAGCTCGCCAGCGGGCCGGTCGGCCACGTCGGTCAGGCCGAGCAGGCCGAGAGTCCGGTTCAGCCGGGCCTCGCCCTCGCCGCCGTCACCGGCGGTGAGGCCCACCACGACGTTCTCCCGGACGGTGAGGTCCTCGTAGAGCTCGATCGCCTGGAAGGTGCGGCCCAGCCCCGACCGGATGCGCTCGTGCGGCTTCATCCCGTCCAGCCGGGTGCCGCTGAGGGTCACCGAGCCGGCGGCGGGAGCAAATCCGCTGATCGCGTCGATGGCGGTGGTCTTGCCGGCACCGTTGGGCCCGATGAGGCCGACAATCGTGTTCTCGCGGACGGTGAAGCTCAGGTCGGAGACGGCCACCACACCGCCGTAGCGGACCCGGAGGTCCTCGACCTCCAGCAGTGCGGGGTCGGCGTCCGCGGCCGGCGTGCGGGCCTCGGCCACCGCCGCCGCCGGGGCAGGCGCTTCGTACTGGGATCCGACGATCGACTGCGCAGCCCCGCGCAGCTTCCGGGAACGGCGGCTCTCCAGCGCGCTGTGCACCGGTCCGACGATGCCCTCGGGGTTGAAGATCACCGTGAGCACCAGCAGGACCGCGGCGACGACGTTGTACCAGAGCGCGGTCGAGGCGACCTCCGAGACGAGCACGTAGACCAGGCCGCCGACCGCGGACACCCCGGCGAGCAGCCCGCCGGACACTGACGTGATGCCGGTGAGGTAGACGACGCCGAAGAAGGCCAGGCCGCCGAAGGCGGTGTACGGCTCGAAGGTGACGGTGCCGGACTTGTAGGCCAGCAGCGCACCGCCGAGCCCGGCGATGAAGGCACCGAGGGCGAAGGCGATGAGCTTGACCCGCACGACGTCGACGCCGGCTGCGGCCGCCGACCGCTCGTTCGCCCGCACCGCCAGCATCTGCGAGCCCAGTCGGCTGGTGCGCAGCTTGGCCACACCGACGCCGACGATCACCAGCACGGCGAGGCAGACGATGCCGAACACCGAGCGCGGGAAGTCCGTGCCGATGCCCACCCCGAGGTCGACGCCGAAGATCTCCGGGTTCGGCACCCTGAGGCCCTCACCGACCAGGTCGCCGTTGCGGAACCACAGCGCCTCGAGGGCGAACGCCAGGGCGAACGTCACGACGGCGACGGTCAGGCCTCTGATCCGCAGCGCCGGGAGCCCGATCACCACGCCGATCACCATGGCGCCGATGGCCGCGAGGATCGGGGCGAACGGGAACGGGATGCTGAGCTGGTCGGCGATGGGGGGCAGCAGGAACGCCCCGACTCCGGCCAGCGGCAGCTGGGCCAGCGACACCTGGCCGGCGTAGCCGGTGACCACGATGATCGACAGCCCGATGATCGCAAAGATGAGGGTGCTGATCAGGCCGTTCCGCCACTGGTTGGTCAGCAGGTAGAGGCCGGCGAGCGCCACGAGGCTGGGCACGACGGTCGGCAGCAGCAGCCGCCGGGGCCGCGGGGCGCGGCCGAGGGTCTGCACGATGATCGCGCCCCGGCCCGGTAGCGGCCGGGCCCGTACGACCAGCACAAGCAGGATGAGCACCAGCGGCACCAGCTCGGGCAGGCCCGAGGAGGGCAGCCAGTCGATCGTGCTCGCGAGGTACTGGGTCTCCGACTGGAGCATGCCGATGCCGAGTCCGGCGACGACCGCCCAGAGGACGAACTGAAAGCGGCCGATGATCGCCGCGGCGAGCGCCGGGACGATGAACAGGGTGTACGAGGCGGGGATCAGCGGGACGATCGGTGCGATGAGCACGCCGACGAGGCCGGCGATGGCCGAGCTGAGCACCCAGTTCCAGGCCGCCACCCGGTCCGGAGAGACTCCGCTGACGTAGGCACCCTTCTCGGACTCGGCCGCCGCCCGCGTCGCCAGCCCGAACTTCGTGAACCGGAACAGCAGGGTCAGGACCACGGCAATGGCGATCACCGTCAGTGCCAGGTAGGCCCGGTCGGAGGGCACGCGCAGCGACCCGGCGGTCCAGAGGTCGGTCGGGAAGATCGGCTGCACGGCGACGATCGTGGTGCCCATCCGTGCGGCGATCAGCGCGGTGATGAAGAGCGAGACGCCCAGCGACGCCACCGCCTTGGCCACCGGTGGGGCGCTGCGCAGCGGGCGGAAGACGAACAGGTGCAGCACCAGCCCGAGGAAGCCGGCGACGACGACCGAGATGGCCAGGGCCACCGGCATGGGCAGCTCGCCGCCCAGGTCGAGCGTCGTGGGGAAGCCCGGGATGAGCACGATGAGCTCCCCCTGGCGGAGGAAGGCGTAGAGGTAGGCCGTGAGGAGCGCGACGCTCCCGGTGGCAAAGTTGATCACTCCCGAGCTGCGGAAGGTCAGCACCAGGGCCACGGCCAAGGCGGCGAAGACCGCTCCGTTACCAATGCCGAGCAACAGGAAGACAAAGTGCTGCGTCACGCGTCACTCCTTCGTGATCGTGTGGAGACCGCCGGGCCGAAGGCCCGTGCCGTGACCGAGCGCCTCGTCGGTTCGAGCCGGGCCGGACGGCCGTGAGCGAGAGAGCGAAGTTGCCTCTCGGGTGCGCCGAAGTAGGTTAAGTGGTTAGACGAATGCTGGGGGGTCAGTGTGACCTGTGTCAAGTGTCTGCAGGCCTTCCCGCGCGCACGCCGGCGGGCGCCGGTCACAGGTGCCGGTTGACACCTCCGTCGACCGGGATGGACTGGCCGGTGACGCGCCCGGCCCGAGCCGAACACAGGAACGTGATCAGCGAGGCGATCTCGGCCGGCTCCCCCATCCGGCGGACCGGCACGTCGGCGGTGAAGCCGGCGAGGACCTCGGCCACGGGCAGGTCTCGCTCAGCGGCGAGCCAGGTGAAGTACGCGGTGTTGCGCTCGGTGGCGATGCCCCCGGTCAGCACGCTGTTGCAGGTGACGCCATCGGGGGCCAGGCGGGCGGCCAGGGTCCGCATCAACCCCGCCACCACAGGCCGCACGGTGTTGGGGAGCACGTGCGGGATATCGGTCTTGGGCTCCCGTGCCACTCCTGAGCCGACGTTCACCAGCCGTCCCCATCTGGCGCGACGCATGAGTGGGACCGTCTCGCGGGCCAGCAGCCAGGCCGAGACGGCCAGCTGGGAGAACTCGGCGCCGTACTCGGTCGCCGGCATGCCCGCGAAGCGGCCGGCGGCCGGACCTGCGCCCTCCACTGCCGCATCGATGACATGGCCGATCACGTTGCTGATCGCGATGTCGACCCGGCCGAAACGCTCCGTGGCCGACCGGACGACCCGGCCGACGTCGGCCTCGACCGTCATGTCGGCGACCACTGGGTGCACCTCGGCGCCGGTGGCCCGGACCCGTTCCGCGGCCTGCGCCACGCCGTCGGCGGACCGGGCCACCACGACCACCCGGCAGCCCTCCGCGCCCAGTGCGAGCGCCGTCGCGAGCCCGATGCCGCGGCTGGACCCGGAGACCACCGCCACCCGACCGCTCAGTCCGAGATCCACGGCCGGGCCTCAGAAGACCGACGGCTGCGCGCCGCCGTCCACCGAGACCGCGCACCCGGTGACGTAACCGGAGTGCGCGGAGACGAACCAGCTCACCGCGTCGGCGACGTCGGCGTCGGTGGCCAAGCCGCCGCGGAGCACGGCGTTGATGGTGACGCCTCGGGCGCCGTGCTCGGCGGCCACCACCTTATGCATCCCGAGCACCCCCAGGCCCACAGCGGTGTCCAGATCACCGCCCGAGGCGCCCGCGGCCTTCACCGCGGTCGGCAGCACGGCCAGCAACCGGCCCCGACCACGCGAGGCCATGCCGGGGACGACAGCGCGGTAGAGGGCCGCCGTGTCCACGACCGGCTGCCAGGCGGTGACCAGCGTCGAGACCTCGGTGACCACGTCGATGGCGTCCGGCGGAGCCGGCGGGAGGACGACGACGACCGCGTCGACCGCTCCCTGCTCGACCACCGGGCACTGCGCGGCCTCCGCGAGGGCGGAGGTGACCACCACGGCCCCCTCCTCCGCCAGCAGCTCCCCCAGTGCGTCCCGCGCCGCATCCGGCGCACCGGCCAGCACGACCAGCCGCCCCGTCAGACCCAGGTCCACCGCAGTTCCCTCCTTATGCCCTCCCGGGCTCAACCGAGCAGATCCAGGACCGTCGTAGCGTTCCCGTGCACCAGGTACTCCTGTGCTGCGGTCAGGTGCCGTCGCCAGAGCTTCTCGGCGGCGACGTCGTCCCCGACCTCGATCAGGTCGACGACCTCGCGGTGGGCGCGCAACCCGCGGCGGCTGGCGGCCGCGAGGTCGGGAGAATTGGGGTCGGACTGAACCACCGACCAGTTCCCCAGGGTGAAGATGTGCTCGATCATCCCCATGAGCAGGGGCAGTGTCTGGTTGCCGGTCAGGGCGACGAGCAGCGTGTGGAACTGTTCGTGCCGTGCCAACGTCTGCAGCCGGGTCTCACCCGGCTCCGCACCGACAGCCAGCGCCTCCCGGAGTTCCCGAACGTCGTCGTCGGAACGTCGCCGGGCCAGCAGCCCGACGGCCTGCGGCTCGATGACGATCCGGGCGAGGTAGACGTCCGCCAGGGTCGTGCCCCGGTGCTGGAGGATCAGCCCGGCGTAGCGCGCCGCCACCTCGGCGCTGGGCAACTGGACGCGGGCGCCGCCGCGGGCGCCCCGCCGCACGATGATCAGGGACTCGGCCTCGAGCACGCGGAAGGCCTCGCGCAGGGTGGGCCGGGAGACGCCGAACTGCGCCAGCAGGGCGGCCTCCGGGGGTAGGGACTCACCCTCAGCCAGTTCGCCCCGGATGATCTGACCACGGAGGCGGGCCGCGACCAGCTCGGCCATCTTTGGCACCCGCAGCTCGTGGCCGATCGGTGTCGGCGTACTGCGGGGGAAGGCGGCTGGCTCCGCAGCGGACATGGACGGCGCTCCTCGTTGCATCACGCTGGTGGCGGCGACGGGTCGTCGACCGCAGTGACCTCGGGTCCCTCGGCCGGTCCGATCCGGGGACTGTCCGCTGTACCGGGTCCGGCTCCGCCGGCCCGCCGCCAGTGCTCCCTGGCGGGAGCGTGCAACCGACCCTTAGGAGGTGGGCTGCCCGGCGGCGGGCCGGCGGTGGATCAGCCGGCGGAGAGGACGTAGATGCCCTCGGCGTCGACGTCCTCGAAGTTGGACAGCGCACCCTCGGCATCGGCGTCGGCGATCGCACCGAACGTCGAGCAGATGTTCGGCGAGATGTCGGCCACCGCCTGCGCGTTGCACTGGTAGGTGGCGCCCCCGCCCAGCGGGTAGTCCGTCGCCGGCATGGCCTTGATGGCCGCGGACACGCCGGCCGGGGTGAGGTCGACGAGCTCCGAGGCGTTGACCGCGCGGATCAGGCCGAGCATCCCCTGGTAGGCACTGATGGTCACCGACTCGGCTTCCAGGTCCTCACCGTAGGTGTCGATGACGGCGTTGAAGAGCTCGAACTCCGGATCGTCGGCGTTGGTGATCGCGCCGGTGGCGACCGTGACGCCCTCGTAGCCGCCGGGGATGGAGGCCGCGGCGTCCTCGCCGAGGCACCGGTCCAGGGCGACGATCGGGACGGTGACGTTCAGCGTCTTGAGTGCCTTGATGGCGCCGGCGCAGAAGGTCGGGTCACCGAGCAGGTAGTACATCTCCGGCTCGTTGTTCTCCGCCTGCTGCACCTGCGGGGTCATGTCCGGGGTGCCCGGCGGGATGGCGATGACCTCCAAGTCGGCGTCTGCGTTGCCGAAGAAGACCGGGCCGAGCTGCTTGGCCGGCCCGGCGGCACCCGGGACGTCGATGACGAGCATCGCCGCCTTCGAGATGTCGTTCTCCCGGGCGTAGGCGGCGGGCGTGCCGAACACCGAGAGGGGGTTGGACCAGACGTAGGTGTCGGGGCTCTGCAGCACGACCTGGCTCGAGCCGCTCTGCAGGCCGGTCGGAATCCCCGCCGGGCTGAGCACGTTCACCACGGGGTCGATCTGGCCGGGGACGGCGCCGGAGATGGCGAGCACGCCCTCGTTGATGAACTGGTTGCCGCAGTCCTGGGCGCCGGCGGGGGTGCCCTTGGTCTCGCAGGTCACCAGCTCGATCGGGTGTCCGCCCAGGCCACCGAGGTGGTCGTTGGCGTACGCGATGACTGCCTCGGCCGCCAGGATCTCGTTGTTGGTGTCGAAGGCCTCCGTCTGGCCGTCGCTCACGACGCCCAGCTTGATCGGATCTCCGCTGGCCGGATTGTCCTCGCCGAGCGCGGCGGCGGCGGCCGCCGGGTCGGGTGCGGATCCCCCGTCGTCGCTGGCGTCGTCGCTGCCACAGGCAGCCGTGACGAGCACGACGCTGAGCAGCGCGGCTCCGAGCATTGATCTGGCACCGCGCTGTGCAACTGACCGCATGGACCTTCTCCTCGATGTCTGCGGGGGAACGCGCTCGCGCCCGTTCGATCCCAGTGGGGGCGGCGCGCTGGTGGGCGCCCAAGCCCTGACGGCCGAAAGCTAGCGACAAAAGTCACCCAAGTCGAGAGATGAGTCATAACAGTTAGCGGATTACTCGACGCGGCCCGTCGCCGCCCGGACGGGGCGCGGCCGACGCCCCGGCTCGGGCCTCCACATGGCACTGTGCACACCAGGACAGACCGTCAGATCTGGCTGTCCGTTCCTGCGCCACCGGTCGGCCGGCGGCGCCCGAGCACCGGGAGACCTCCGTGCGGGCATGGCAGTACGTGGGAACGGGCGAGCCGCTCGCCCGGGTGGAGCTGCCCGAGCCGGTCGCCGGCGCCGGCGAGGTCGTCGTCGACGTCCGCGCCGCCGGCCTCTGCCACACCGACGTGGCGATCATGGACGGCCCGACGTCCTCGATCCTGGGTCAGGTGCCGATCGTGCTGGGCCACGAGGTCGCCGGCGTGGTCCGGGAACTGGGGCCCGGCGTCACCGGCGTGCGCGTCGGAGACCGGGTGGGCATCGATCCCAGCGGCGGCTTCCACGGTCCCGGGGTGGGCCGCGACGGCGGGTACGCCGCGGCGACCATCGGCCGGGTGGGCGAGCTGGTCCCCATCCCGGACGGGGTCGGCTTCGAGCAGGCGGCCAGCGGCTGCGACGCCGGCGCCACCTCTCACCACGCCGTCCGCGCAGTCGCGCAGGTGACCGCGGGCACCCGGGTCGGGGTGATCGGACTGGGCGGGCTCGGCCAGGTCGGCGCCCGCATCGCCGTCCTGGCCGGCGCGGAGGTGCACGTCGCCGACGTCCGCGCGGAGCTCGAGGACGTCGCCCGGGGGCTCGGCGCACAGGGCTTCGTCACCGACGTCGCCGACCTGGCCCCGCTGGGTCTCGACGTCCTCATCGACTTCGCCGGCATGCGCACCACCGGCCCGGCGATCGACGCCGTCCGGCCGGGCGGCCGCGTGGTGCAGGTGGGCGCCGGTGCGCCGGAGGCGACCATCTCGGTGGAGCGCCTGGTCATCAAGCGGGTCGAGCTGCTCGGCACGCTGGGCAGCGAGCGGGCCGACCTGGAGTCGGTCTACCAGCTGATGGCGTCCGGAGAGCTGGACCCGGTGATCACCACCCTGGGCTTCGACGACATCCCCGCCGGGTTGGACCAGCTGCGCCGGGGCGAGGCCACCGGCCGCCTGATCGCCCGCTACGCCGACTGACAGCCGCCACCGGACCCGGGAGACACGACGACCGTGCGCTTCACCCTCGTGTACCCGATGCGCGCCGTGAAGCACCACCACCGCTGGCTCGACGGCGCGGACCTGGGCTCGGTCGCCCGGACCGTCGAGGACGCCGGCTTCGACGGCATCGCGGTCAGCGAGCACCCCTTCCCGGCCGACGACTGGCTGGCCGCCGGGGGCCACCACGCGCTGGACCCCTTCGTCGCCCTGGCGGTCATGGCCGGGGCCACCCGACGGGTCCGGCTGTTCACGCACGTGCTGGTGGCCGGCTACCGGCACCCCTACCTGACGGCCAAGGCGCTGGCCTCCCTCGACGTCGTCTCCGGTGGCCGGGTCACCGCCGGGATGGCCGTGGGGTACCTGAAGGCGGAGTTCGACGTCCTGGGTGTCGACTTCACGACCCGGGGCCGGCACCTGGACGCCGCCATCCCCGCCATGCGGGCTGCCTGGGCCGGCACCGACCACGACAGCGACCTGTTCCCCGCCCACGGCCACACGATGCTGCCGGCGCCCGTGCAGCCCGGTGGCCCGCCCATCTGGCTGGGCGGCAACAGCGGTGCCGCGCAGCGGCGGGCGGTCGCCCTCGCCGACGGCTGGTCGCCCATCTCGCAGGGGGCGGACACGGCGAGGATCACCGGCACGCCGGCGCTGGACTCCCTCGACGACCTCGCCGCGGCGGTGGCCGGGGTCCAGGCCGGGCGCGCCGAGCGCGGCAGCCCACCGCTGGAGATCAGCTTCTCCCCCTTCGAGAAGTCGCTGCTGCGCGCCGGCCGGACCGAGGAGTTCTGCACCGTGCTGGCCACCCGGCTGCCGGCCTATGCCGACGCCGGGGTCACCTGGCTGACCCTCGAGCCGGCCAGCCGCAGCTACGCCGCCTTCGCCGCGGACGTGGGCATGCTCGGCGAGGCCGTGTCCTCGTTCCGCTGAGGCCGGTCCGGGGCCCGCTACCGGACCATCACGGTGCCGCCGTCGATGGCGAACACCTGGCCGGTCATGAAGCGGGCGCCGGGGCTGGCGAGGAAGGCCAGCACCGGCACGAAGTGCTCCTCGACGTCCCCCAGCCTGCCGCCGAGCGGGACGACCGCGGCCATCTGGGCGTCGTGGTCCGCCAGCTGCTCCGGGGTCATGGCGGCCCGGGTCCGGTCGTACATCGGGGTCCAGATGGCGGGGGCGATGCAGTTGACCGTGATCCCGTGCGGTCCCCACTCGGCGGCGACGGTCCGGCTCCAGGCCAGCACGGCGCCCTTGCTCGCCGAGTAGGCAGCTTTGTTCGGCAGCCCGGTGATGCCCGCGGCCGAGGCGAAGTTGAGGATCTGCCCGCCGGTCTCCCGGAGATGGGGGAACACCGCCTGGTTGGTCAGGAAGGTCCCGGTCGCGTTGACCGCCATCACCGACGTCCAGTGGTCCAGGGAGATGTCCTGGGCCGGCGCTCCGGGCGCGATGCCGGCCGCGTGCACCAGCACGTCGAGCCCGCCGAGCAGCGCGACCGCCTCGGCGACGGCGGCGTCCACGGACTCCTTGCTGGTGACGTCGGCGCGCACGAACCGGGCACCGGCCGCCTCGGCACTCGCCGCCCCGGCGTCGGCCAGGTCGAGCGAGACGACCTCCGCCCCCAGCCGCGGAAAGGCCTGCACGAGGCCCAATCCCATGCCGCTGGCACCCCCGGTGACGATGATCCGGCGACCCGGCAGCCTCGTGTTCTCCATGCTGTCCTCCTCCTCGTGCGATCGCTGGTGGTCCCGGCCGCCGCTCAGGCCGGGACGGAGCCGAACAGCTCCGCCTGGGCCTGCGCCCGGCGGGTCGGGATGTGCGCGGACGGCCACAGGCCCTCCGACGGCGCGTAGCCGCGGAGCAGCTGGCGGGCCACGGTCACCTGGTGCACCTCGGTCGGGCCGTCGGCGAGCGCCAGCACCTGGGCGGTGAGGGCCATGCTCATCAGCGGCAGCTCGTCGGTGACGCCGAGCGCCCCGTGCACCTGGATGGCCCGCTGGACGACGTCGTGCAGCACCTTAGGGGTGAGCACCTTGATCGCCGCGATGTCCTTCCGGACCCGCTGGTAGTCCTGGTACCTGTCGATCTGCCAGGCCGTGTAGAGCACGAACATCCGGAACTGCTGGACCTGAATGTAGGAGTCCGCGAGGTAGCCCTGCACGGCCTGCTTGTCGGCGAGCACGCTGCCCTTGGTCCGCCGGCTCAGCGCCCGCTCGGCCATCATGTCCAGGGCCTCCTGGGCCAGCCCGACGGTGCGCATCGCGTGGTGGACCCGCCCGCCGCCGAGGCGCGTCTGGGCCACGCCGAACGCGTCGCCCTCCTCGCCCAGGAGTGCGTCGGCCGGCACCCGGACGTCCGTGTAGCTGATCAGCGCGTGGGAGCCCTCACCCTCTGGGTCACCGAACAGGGCGACGTCCCGGACGATCTCGATGCCGGGGGTGTCCGTGGGCATCAGGAACATCGACATCCGGTTGCGGACGCCGGCCTCGGGGTTGGTCACCGCCATGACGATGAGGAAGCTCGCCCACCGGGCGTTGGAGGAGAAGAACTTGCTCCCGTTGAGCACCCAGTGGTCGCCGTCGCGCACCGCCCGGGTGGTGAACTCACCGGGATCGGCGCCGGCCTGCGGCTCGGTCATCGAGAAGCAGGACACGATGTCGCCCTCCAGCAGCGGCGCCAGGTAGCGCGCCTTCTGCTCGGAGGTGCCGTAGTGGGCCAGGATCTCGGCGTTGCCGGTGTCGGGCGCCTGGGTGCCGAAGATCCGCGGGCCCCACTTCGACCGGCCTAGGATCTCGTTGAGCAGGGCGAGCTGGAGCTGGCCGTAGCCCTGGCCGCCGAGCTCACGGCCCAGGTGGCAGGCCCACAGCCCCTGCTCCCGCACCTGCTCCTTGAGCGGGTCGACGACCGACCGCTGCTGGTCGGTCAGCGGCTTGTAGATGTCGTGCGGCCAGAGCAGGTCCAGCCGCGCCACCTCGGTGCGGACGAACGAGTCGGCCCAGTCGAGCTGGACCTGGTAGTCGGGATCGGTGCTGAAGTCCCACGACATGGCGGGATCCTCTCGGGTCGGCGGATCAGGATGTCGGACGGTTCACGGGATGCCTCCGTCGACCCGCAGGGTCGCGCCGGAGGTGTAGCTGGAGGCGTCGGAGGCGAGGAAGATCGCCGCCCCCACGATCTCGCCGGGCTCGCCGATGCGCTGCAGCGCGATCCGCTCGATGCTGGGCTCCATCGCCGCCAGGTCCCACGCCTTGGCGACGTCGGTGCGCATCTGGCCGGGCATGAGCGTGTTCACCCGGACCGTGGGCCCGAAGGCCTGGGCGAGGCCCTCGGTCATGGCGTTGAGCGCCGCCTTGGCCCCGGCGTACGGGACGATCGACGCCATCGGGCGCAGCGACCCGGTAGAGCTGACGTTGATAATCGAACCGCGGCCGGCTGCGACCATCCGCTCGCCGATCAGGGCGCTGAGCCGGAACGGGCCCTTGAAGTTCAGGTTCACCACGGCGTCGAAGAGCTTTTCCGAGACCTCGGCGAGCGAGTCGTAGGTCGGTGACATCCCGGCGTTGTTGATCAGGACGTCGACCTTCCCGAACCGGCCGTAGGCCGCCTCGACCAGGCCGTCGAGCTGGTCCCAGCGGCCTACGTGCACGGCGTACGGCAGGGCGCTGCGACCGGTGCTCTCCTCGACCTCCGCGGCGACGGCGTCGCAGGCGGCCTGGTCCCGGCTGGCGATGACGACGTCGGCACCACACCGGGCGGCGGCCAGCACCATCTCCCGGCCCAGTCCCCGGCTGCCGCCGGTCACCAGCACCACCCGGTCGGTCAGGTCGAACAGCTCGTGCGGGTGGCCCATGTCAGCGACCGCCGGTCGGTAGTGACCTCGCCAGGTCCGCGGCGGTCTGCAGCAGGTCCACCACGATCGGGCCGAAGGCCTCGACCTTGGGGTCGACGGGCTGCCCGGCGACGAAGGCCGCGTAGCTCTTCTCCAGGACGACGCCGAGCTTCCAGTTCGCCAGCACGAGGTAGTAGTCGATGTCCTCGGTGGACCGGCCGCTCACCCGCTCGTAGTGCTCCAGCAGCACACTGCGGCGCGGCATGCCCGTGAGGTCGACGTAGCCCAGGCCGTTGCCGCCCGGCTCCTCGCCGCGGCTCCAGCCCAGCAGCGCCCAACCCAGATCCAGCAGCGGGTCGCCGATGGTGGTCATCTCCCAGTCGATGATCGCCGCGAGCCGGGCCGGCGCCCCGTGGGCGTACATGACGTTGGCGAACTGGTAGTCACCGTGCATGACCCCGGGCTCGTAGGTGCGCGGCCTGTTGATGCGCAACCACTCCGCGGCCTCGTCCAGCCCGGGCAGCTCCCGGAACCGGTAGCTTCCGAGGAACGCCAGCCAGCGGTCGACCTGCCGTTCGTGGAACTTCTCCGGCCGGCCGAAGCCCTCCAGGCCGCGGGCCCGCCAGTCCACCCGGGCCAGCTTCGCGATGCCGTCGACCAGCTCGAAGGCCAGCTCGCCCCGCGCCGACAGGTCGGTGTCGAAGGGGGCCGGCCAGGTGCGGTAGTCCGCGGGCGACCAGCCGTCCACGGCGCGCATCAGGTAGAACGGCGCGCCCAGGACGGTGCCGGTGTCGTCACCGGCGATGAGCTCGGCGTGCGGGACATCGGTGCCCTTGAGTGCACGGACCAGTCGCAGTTCGCGGCGGAGCCCGTCCATCCGCTCGGGCGCCGCGGTGACCGGTGGCATCCGGAGCACGGACCGCTGCCCTCCCCGGTCCAGTGAGTAGAGCTCGTTCTGCGAGCCGCCGGAGAGCCGGGCAACCACAGGTTGCTCGCCTCCCCCGGCGATCCCTTCGGCGTCCATCCAGCGGGTCAGTGCCGCCAGGTCCAGGGGGGCCGACGCGGGGGGCGCCGTCCCGTCGCTCACGGCTTGTCCTCGCTCCACTGTGATCGCACAGGCCTGACGTCCTCTCGGCGCTTCCAACGGTCTCCATGGCAGAATAGCATTCTCGATTTGGCAGAACCATACTCTGCGACATGTTGGCCCGCCCACGCACGCAGGACCCCGGAACACGCTTCCATCCGGCGCCTGACCCGGTGCGTTGACCGGACCGCGGGCTACCCGTACGTTCTGCTGGATGCAGAACAGTGTTTCGAGCTGCGGGTGAAGGCCCTGCGCTGCCTGCGCCACGCCGGAGTCGACGAGCTGGCTCAGGTGTTGGAGGTGCAGGACGTCGAGGACCCCACGCCCGGCCATGACGAGGTGGTGGTCGACGTGCACGTGGCCGGGGTGAACTTCACCGACCTGCTCTTCGTGTCCGCCGGCTACCAGGTGCCCGTGCCTGTCCCCTTCACCCCCGGCAGCGAGTTCTCCGGGGTGGTCGCTGCGATCGGCCCGGGTGTCTCGACGGTGCGCCCGGGCGACAGGGTGACGGGGCAGGTGATGTCCGGTGCTTTCGCGGAGCAGGTGGTGCTGGCGGCGACGGCGGTGCGCCGGGTTCCCGACGGCGTCGACCTCGTCACCGCCGCGGCCACCGGGGTCGCGTACGGGACGGCGTACTCGGCGCTGCGCTCGGCCGCTGTCGTTCGGGCAGCGGAGTGGGTGGCCATCACCGGAGCCGCCGGCGGCGTCGGCTCCGCCGCGGTCGTGCTGGCGCGGGAACTGGGCGCACACGTCCTCGCGGTGGTCTCGACCCCGGCGAAGGCCGCCTTCTGCCGCCGCCTGCGCGCGGACGCGGTGCTCGACCTCTCCACGACCGCGGACGTCAAGGGGGAGGTTCGCCGCCTCACCGACGGCGGTGCCGACGTCGTACTGGATCTCGTCGGTGGGGGCCTTGCCGAACCCATGCTGCGTGGAATGCGCCGAGGAGGCCGTTTCGTCACTCTGGGATATGCGTCGGGCGCCATCCCGCGGATCCCGCTCAACCTGCTGCTGCTCAAGGAAGTGACCGCGCTCGGCTTCGAGATCCGCAGGTTCGCCGAGCACCATCCGTCGCTGGCGGCGCGGGATGCCGCGGAGCTGGCGGCTCTTCACGAGCGGGGTCTGATGGCCAACGTCTCCGCCCGCTACCCGCTGAAGCAGGCGCCGGAGGCACTTCGCGCCCTGGCAGACCGGAGCGCCGTGGGCAAGGTCGTCCTGACCCTCACCACAGCGGGGTGACCCGGCGCCCGCCAGAGCCCGGCCTACCGGCCACGCGCAGCCGACAGTGCACCAGCCGAGCAATCGGCACCACGTGCGGTCAACTCGCACTACGACGACGAGGAGTTGCGCGATGGTAGCGATCATGACTGGGATCCGAGTCCTGGAAGTGGCGTCGTGGACCTACGTCCCGGTGGCCAGCGGCGTCCTGGCCGAGTGGGGCGCCGACGTGGTGAAGATCGAGCACCCAGCCACCGGCGACCCGCA
This sequence comes from uncultured Modestobacter sp., assembly GCF_947486615.1. Taxonomy (GTDB): domain Bacteria; phylum Actinomycetota; class Actinomycetes; order Mycobacteriales; family Geodermatophilaceae; genus Modestobacter. The sequence goes on along the minus strand of NZ_CANKUD010000001.1, from coordinate 93,975 downwards.
GCGAGGGCTGGTCACCTCCGGTCTGGTGCCCGAGGGCGCGGTCGCGCACATGGTCGAGCTGCCCAACCGGGGCAAGCGCAGCGTGGGGCTGGACCTGAAGTCCGCGCAGGGCCGGGAGGTGCTGCTGCGGCTGGCCGCCCGATCCGACGTCTTTCTCACGAACGTGCTGCCTGCGGCCCGGCGCGCGCTTGGTATCGACGTCGCCGACATCCGGGCGGTCAACCCCGACATCGTCTACGCGCGGGGGTCCGCGCACGGCCCGCGCGGCGCGGAAGCTGACGCCGGCGGGTACGACAGCACCTCCTTCTGGGCCAGGTCCGGCGCGGCGGACACGGCGAGCACCCCGGAACTCGACCACCCTCTCTCCCAGCCGGGGGCCGCCTTCGGCGACGTGCTGTCGGGGCTCACTCTCGCCGGCGGGATCTCCGCCGCGCTGCTGCACCGGGAACGGACCGGTGAGGCGCTGACCGTCGACGGGTCGCTCCTGTCGACCGGCGCCTGGGCGGTCGGCGCGACCCTGGCGGCCGCCGCCGCGCACGGGGTCGAGCGGATGCCCCGGTACGCGCCGGCCGACGCGCCCAACGCCCTGGTCAACTCCTACCGCACCAGCGATGGCCGGCACGTCTCGCTGGTCATGTTGCAGTCCGACCGCTTCTGGCCCGAGCTGACCGCGGCCCTGGGCGCGCCTGAGCTCGCGACCGATCCGCGCTTCGCCGACCACGCAGCGCGGAGGACCCACTTCCGGGAGGCGACCGCGGTCATCGCCGATCTCTTCTCCCGGCGGACCTTCCGGGAGGCGCAGGACCTGCTCGCCGCCGGGCGCGGGGCCTGGGCGCCGGTTGCGCACCCGCGCGAGGTCCTCACCGACCCGCAGGTCCTCGCCAACGGCTACCTGCGGGACGTCACCGACTCCGCCGGCCGGCCGTTCCAACTGGTCCCGGCACCGCTGCAGTTCAACGAGGAGCCCGGCGACACCCGCCGGGCGCCCGACCACGGCGAGCACACCGACGAGGTGCTCGCCGAGCTGGGGCTGTCCACCGAGGAGGTGCTCGAGCTCAAGATCGCCGGGGCGGTGCTCTGAGACCCGCCTCTCAGCAATCCGGGTAGTCGTCTACCGGAACACCATCCCCGGGATGTCAGACTGGTCAGCACGGAGCGCAACGGCGTTCCATCAGCTCATGGTGATCCGGAGGACCTCAGGTGCCGCAGAACGGACGACCTCTGCGCAACGTCTCCGGTGCAGTGGGGCAACCGGTGCGGGTGCCGAAGATGGCCGAACTCGTGGCCTCGGACCTGCGCGGCCGGATCATCAAGGGCGAGCTCTCCGAGGGCGACGCACTGCCGTCCGAGCCCGCCCTCATGCAGCAGTTCGGAGTGTCCCGCCCCACGCTGCGGGAGGCCTTCCGGGTGCTGGAGTCCGAGTCGCTGATCGAGGTCCGGCGCGGTGCCGGCGGCGGCGGCCGCGTCCGGGCGCCCAGCCTCGAGGTGGCCGCCCGCTACGCGGGCATGGTCCTGCAGCACCGCGGGACGACGCTGCGCGATGTCTGGGAGGCCCGGCTGGTCCTGGAGCCGCCGACCGCCGCGATGCTGGCGCGCCGGCGCACCAAGGCCGACCTGGCAAAGCTCGAGGAGGCGCTGGCCGACCACGGCGCGGCCGACGACCCGGCCACCCGGGTCGAGGCGCACAGCGCCTTCCACGACCTCGTCGTGCAACTGGCCGGCAACGACACCCTCGCCCTGCTCAACGCGATGCTGGCCGACATCGTGCACCCGGCCAACCGGACCCGGGTCGTCGCCGATCAGGGCACGGACTCGCACGACCGCGCCTACCGGCTGACCATGAAGAGCCACCGGCTGCTCGTCGACCACATCGCCGCGCGTGACGCCGCGAAGGCCGAGGACCTCTGGCGGCGCCACCTCAGTGCGGGCAGCGCCTACCTGCTCGAGGCCGACGGCCCCACCTCGGTGCTGAACCTGCTCCCCTGAGAACGCTCTTGCTGTCCCCGAGCCGATCTGACAGCGTGTACACGACATCGTGCGCGGGTCCAGGGCACAGCACGGCTGCCCTGAGGAACGCGACCACCGATGCCGTGGCGGGCTCGGTCCACCGCGGTGGGACCTGGGAGAGTTGATGACCGATCGACAGCGGCTGGTGGTCTGCGCGAGCCACAGCCCGGGCAAGGAGCGGGACCCCGAGCACGTCGAGGGCCCCATGTTCCGCAAGGGTCTGGCCGAGGCCCGTGCACTGGTCGAGGAGTTCGACCCCGACTACGTCGTCCTCTTCGGCGGCGACCACCGTCGCGCCTTCCGGCACGTCGTCCCCACCTTCTCGGTCTCCCTCTCGGCGGAGGTCATCGACGAGGGCCCCCATGAGGGCGGTCAGCTCAACGTTCCGAAGGAGACCGCCCAGGGGCTCAGCGAGCATCTGCTGGCCTCCGGGATAGACATCGCGGTGTGCCGCGACGTCGGCCTCGACCACGCCTTCGGTCTGCCGTTGCGCGACCTGCTGGGCGGCCTGGACGAGCGTCCGGTGCTGCCGGTGTCGGTCAACTGCGCGATGCCTCCGCTGCCCACTGCCGACCGGGTCCTGGCCCTGGGCACCGCTGTCGGGCAGTTCCTGGACGGCCGCGACGACCGGGTGCTCGTCATCGGCACCGGTGGGCTGTCGCACTCCCCGCCCAGCCTGGAGATCGACGACTACTACATCAACGACGAGGACCGCGCCGCGCTCATCGCCGCAGGTTCCGAGGCTGCCCGCGACCTGATCCGGCCGGAGTGGGACGAGGCCTTCCTGACGGCCCTGGAGTCCTGGGACGCGGCCGCCCTGGCATCGCTGACCGACAGCGCCCGACAGCGCGCCGGCGCCGGCGCCAACGAGGTCCGCACCTGGCTGGCCGCGGGAGCCGCCGGCGGTGGTCGGCCACTGCACCGCCTGGTCTACGAGCCCGTCCGGGAGTGGATCACCGGCATGGCGGTCGCCACCTCGGCTTGACCGGCCGGGACCGCGTGGCCGGCACCCGTCCTCGGCGCGGAGCCTCCGCAGTGGAGACTGTGCGGGTGCAACAGGACGAGGTGCCGGACTCGGTGCGGGCCGCGGTGGAGCGTGGGCTCTCCCGACAGCAGCGCGACGCGCTGACCGAGGTGGACCAGATCCTCGACGCCGCGCTGCGGGTGGCCGAGCGGGTGGCGCCGGTCGAGCCGCGGGTCGCCGACATCGTGGCGGAGGCCGGGACGTCGAACCAGACGTTTTACCGCTACTTCCCTGGCAAGCACGACCTGTTGCTGGCCGTCGCCGAGCGTGGGCTGGTGCGGGTGCGGGGCTACCTGGCGACCCGGATGGCCCGGCAGGCCGAGCCGGCCGACCAGGTGGTGGCCTGGGTCGAGGGGTTGCTGGCCCAGGTGACCCGGCCCGGAGCCGCCCGGCAGAGCACCGCGGTCATGCGCCCGGTGGTGCTGGCCGGCCGGCTCCGCGAGGCGGCCGGGCTCACCCTGCTGGACCAGCTCGGCGCACTCCTCGTCGCCCCGCTCACCACCCTCGGCCGCCCCGAGCCCGACCTCGACGCACGCGTGCTCCAGGACGTCGTGCTCGGAACGCTGCAGCGGCACGTGGTGCGGGGAACGACACCCACCGCGGCCGAATGCGACCACCTCGTCCGGTTCTGCGTCCACGCGACAACAGCCGGCTGACCCCGCCACGACCTCGACTCCCTCGCGCAGGACACGGGTGCACCGCTCCGAGAAATCAGCTCAATGATTCAGCGGAGAGGCCTTGACGCCGGTCGGGCTGCTGTCCAGTGTGGGGGGACGTGCGCCCGGTCGTAACCGGCCTCCCCGGCCCGCTTCCGCGGGGCGCCGTTCCCCAACGGCGAGGAGACATCGGTGCAGCAGTTCGACGTGGTAGTGCTCGGCAGCGGCGCCGCAGGAATGACTGCCGCGATTCGCGCCGCGGCAGCGGGTGCCAGCGTGGGCCTGTTCGAGAAGGCCGACACGGTGGGCGGGACGGCGGCCTGGTCCGGCGGCATGGTCTGGGTACCTGGCAACCCGCAGATGGCCGAGCTGGGCATCCCGGACAGCCGCGAGGAGGCACTGACCTACCTCGACTCGCTGTCCCTGGGCTCCATCGACCGGCAGGCCGCCGAGCGCTTCGTGGACACCGGCCCGGAGATGGTCCGCTGGATGGAGGAGCACACCCCGGTCCGCTTCCAGGTGCTGCAGGGCTTCCCCGACTACCACCCGGAGAACCCGGGCGCGAAGCCGAACGGCGGGCGGTCCATGGAGTGCCCGCTCTTCCCGTTCGCCGACCTCGGCGAGTGGGGGCCGCGGGTCACCATGGGCCCGCAGCTGTCGGGCAACGTCACCATCGCCGAGACGCCGCTGGGCCGCGGCGCCCCGGGCGGGGTGCCGGCCGCCGAGCTCGCCCGGCGCAAAGAACGGGACGAACGCGGCACCGGCCAGGCGCTGGCCGGCCGGCTGTTGAAGGGGTGCCTGGACCGCGGCATCGAACCGCGCACCGGCATGCGGGCCGCCCGGCTGCTGACCGAGGACGGCCGGGTGGTCGGCGTCCGGTTCGACACGGCCGATGGCCCGGTCGGGGTCGGGGCGACCCGCGGCGTCATCATCGCCACCGGCGGCTTCGAATGGGACGCCGAGCTGGTCGATGCCTTCCTGCGCGGGCCTTTGGACCGGCCGGCATCGGTGCCCACGAACACCGGAGACGGGCTGCGCATGGCGATGCGGGTCGGGGCGGCGTTGGGCAACATGCGCGAGGCCTGGTGGGCGCCGACGATCGACGTGCCGACGCCGACGGGCACCGCCTCGTGGCTGGTCAACGGCGAGCGGACCCGCCCCCGGTCGATCATCGTGAACTCCCGGGGCAAGCGGTTCGCCAACGAGGCGGTCAACTACAACGCCTTCGGCGCGGCCTTCCACGTCGTCGACGTGACCACCTTCGAGTACATGAACAACCCGGCGTGGATGGTCTTCGACCACGGTTACTGGACCAGCTACGGGCTGGCCGGCACCCGCGGCGACGCGGTCGTGCCCTCGTGGGTCACCCGCGCCGACTCGATTGAGGCGCTCGCCGACCAGCTCGGGGTGCAGCCCGACGCGTTGGCGTCCACCGTCAAGCGGTTCAACGAGAACGCCGCCGACGAGTGCGACCCGGACTTCGGCCGCGGCGGCAGCGCCGTCGACAAGTGGTGGGGCGACCCCAGCAAGGGCACCGGCCCGGCAGCGACCCTCGGACCGCTGGACACCGCGCCGTACTACGCGGTGCGGGTGTACAGCGGGGCACTGGGCACCAAGGGCGGTCCGCGTACCGACGCGCAGGGCCGGGTGCTCGACGTCGACCTCGAGCCGATAGCCGGGCTGTACGCGGCCGGCAACGCGATGGCCGTGACCGCGATGGGCATGACCTACGGCGGCGCGGGCGGCACCCTTGGCCCCGCCCTGGTGTCCGGCTATGTCGCCGGCGATGCCGCGGCGGCGCCGGTCCAGCGGTAGGGCACGACCACTCGGCCAGCACCGCAGGCAGGTGCGGTGCTGGCCGCGGCGGATCGGGACACACGAGCTGGTTGCGGCGCCGCAGGTCGAACACCGGGACCGCTCGTGTCCCGGCGGTCTTCCGGGCGTACTCGGCGCAGCACGGATAGCGGCGCGTCTTCACACGCGTGATCAGTGCTCGGGAGGTCCAGCGGGTCCAAGGACACCGTCGCGCCGCTCTCCGTGCTCCCGCAGCTGCGGTCGGAAGCCTCGCCCCTGGCGTACGACCTCGATGGTGACCGACGCGAACTCGTTGGCGACGGTGGCCGGCCCGCTCAGCGCAGCCGTCCCGTCCGCACGGCGATCGCATGTCCTCCGCTTCCACGTCGGCACACTGGACGGTGAGAACCACGACAGCGACCTGTTCCCGCTCATGGGCAGACCATGCTGCCCATCCGGTGAAGCCCGGCGGGCCGCGATCTGGGTCGGCGGCACGTGCCTGCCGGCGCGGGGACGTACGGTCGAGCTGCCGACGGCTGGTCCCCCATCTCTCGAACCGAGAGATGGCGCAGGTCACCGGCACAGCGGCACTCGACTCGCTGGAAGATCTGGCCGGGGGCTGTCGCCGAGCTCCAGGACCAGCGCCGGCACCCCCAGCGATGACCACGACCGGAGACCCCGCTCACCCACAAGTCACCCACGAGGCCAGATCTCCCGATCTCGTCACGGCAGAGTTCGGCTTCCGTCACCCACGCCCCGGGTTCAGCAACCCGTTCACGATCACCGCGGCCATCGTCGTCGCGACCTCCTCCACGCTCACCTCCGTCGTCCGGACGGCGAGGCCGTGCGGCAGCCGCTCGAGCAGCGCGGCCATGACCACGACCCCGACCCGCAGGTCCAGCGGATAGGTCCGCCGCACGCCGGTGAGCAGGGTCGCCACCGCCCTCATGACCACGGCCCCGACCTCCCGGCCGGCCTGACGGACGACGGGGCTGCTGGTCTGTTCTTGTGTCCACACCTGCACGACACCGCTGTGTCGGCGGTAGGCGGTCACGTACTCGATCAGCCAGGCGGACAGCAGCGGGGGCGTGAGCGAGGCCGGCATCCGCTCCACGACGGCGCGGAGTTCGGCACTGCCCTCCTGCGCCAGCGTCTCGAGCAGGTCCAGCTTGTCGGTGAAGTACAGATAAACCGCGCTCCGGGTCACCCCGCCCTCACCGGCGATGTCGTCGATGCTGGTACCCGCGTAGCCCCGTAGTTCGAGGCAGCGCGCTGCGGCGTCGAGTAGCTGCCGGACCGTGCCGCGCACCCGGTCACTGCGGTCGGCGAACCGGTCCTCCCGTTCCCGGGGAGGCGGCGGGACGACCGTCCGCGCGGCCCCGTACGTTCCCCGAGTGGCCAGCACGTGCGACGGGGTCTCCGGGAACATCACCAGTTGCAGGATCACGGCGAGGTTGCCGAGCACTTCCTCGTCCGTCATCCCGGCGGTCGCCTCAGGGTCACTCCGGAGGAAGGCGTTGGACCGGTGCACAGTCAGCGTGACGGCGATCGCGGTGTCCGCGCGGCCTGCGCCACCGGATCCCGCGGACTCCAGTTGTTCGTCGATCCGACTGGCGTACTGCTCGACGAAGCGAGCGACACCCTCGCGCAACGGTGTCCCGGACCACTCGAGCTGCGCCCACTGCGCGAACAGGACTGCGTAGCGGTCGTAGACCGCCGTCCACTGCCCGAGCCAGCGATAGAGGTTTTCCAGACCCTTCGCCGTCGGACCGAGCGGGCCAAGCCGGTCGAGGACGTCCACCAGCGCCGAGCCACACTCCTCCAACAGCACCGCGAAGACCTGTTGCTTGCTGTCGAAGTACTGGTACAAGGTCGCGCGCGACACCTGTGCCGCTGCAGCTATGTCGTCGACGTGGACGTCGTGCAGTCCGTCCCGCTCGATCAGGGTCAGTGCCGCGTCGAGGATGCGCTGGCGGGTCCTCGCCCCTCGCTTGCCGACGACCGGGCTGTGCGCGCCGTAGCTCGGGCGGCGGAGCGAGTCGTGTGTCATCCGGGGATGCCTGCCTGCAGTCGGCCACCGGCACACGGCACACCGGCGGGACCGATGTCGACGAGGATCATGCTCAGCGACTGGACCGGGCTGCCGAGCACGGGGAAGACCTGCTGAGCGGAAGGAGACGATGCCGGACGCGGCGGAGTCCGCCACGACCGGCATCGCGCAGGCGTCACACCCGCAGCTTCGGGTTGAGGTACCCGTAGACCACGTCGGCGAGCAGGTTCGCCGCCAGCACCACCAGCGCGCTGACGAACACCACTCCCTGGATCAACGGGACGTCGCGCAAGTTCACCGCGTTGACGGCCAGCGACCCGAAGCCCGGGATGGCGAACACGAACTCCACGGTGACCGCAGCGCCCAGGACGTGTCCGATCTGCAGGGCCAACACGGTCACGATCGGGGTCGCCGCGTTTTTCAGCGCGTGTTTCCCGACCACCGTCGGTGGACGCAGACCCCGGGCCTTTGCCGTGCGGACGTAGCTCTGGCTCAGGGCGTCCAACAGCGCGCCACGGGTCTGGCGTGCCAGTTCCGCCGCCATGATCCCCGCCACTGCGATGGCGGGGAGGATGAGGTGGCTCAGCCAACCCCACAGCCCTTCCTCGGCGATGGCCGTGTAACCGGTGGCCGGCAGGAACTGCAGCTGGATCGCGAACACGACCACCAGCACCAGCCCGAGCACGAACGGTGGGACCGCCATCGCCAGGGATGTCGCAGAGATCACCACGCGGTCGGCGAGCGAGCCAGGACGGGTCGCGGCGATCGCTCCGAGCGGGATCGCCACCACGACCGCCATGAGCAGGGCGACCAGGCCGAGCGAGGCGGTGACCGGGAGCCGCTCGCCGATGGCCTCCGTCACCGACTGCCCGGTGTAGAGCGAGGTGCCGAGATCGCCCTGTGCGGCGCTGCTCACCCAGTTCCAGAACCGCTCGAGGAACGGGGAGTCCAGACCGAGCCGCTCGCGGGTGAGCGCGATCTGCTCCTCCGTCGCGTTCTCGCCGGCGATGGCGACAGCGGCGTCACCCGGGAGCAGGTCGAGCAGCAGGAACGTGAACAGCGACACCAACAGGAGCACCGGCACGGCCATCAGAACCCGCTGCGAGATGAACTTCAGCACATCGCACCTCCTCCCGGGTGACCCGGAGTCACTCCGTCAGACCGACATAACGGAGATCGAAGATCCCGCCCCACGGTGCCCCGTTCGTCTCCATCCCGACAACCGAGTCCGAGACCACGTACTGCGTCGGGAGTGCGCAGATGAACGCGTCCATGGCGTTCTCCGAGGCGAAGGCCGACACCGCCTGCAGCGCTTCCTCACGGGCCTCCGGGCTGAGGGTGGCGTCGCTGGCCCTCGCCATCAGCTCGTCGAAGCCCGCGGGCGCCGGACCCGGGTACGACGCGTCCTGGTACGCCTGGGTGAGCGTGACGGCCGGTTCCGCCGTCGAGGAGTTGACGTGCACGTACGTGCCGGACTGGCCACCGTTCCACGTCCTGCTCGTGGCCAGCAGGTCCAATGTGGTGAGGGTCGCGTCGACGCCGACCTCGGCCAGCTGTGCCTGGAGGATCGGCGCGAGCTCAACCTGCGGTGACAACCCGGACTGCACGAGGAGGTCTACTTCGAACCCGTCCGGGTAGCCGGCCTCGGCCAGCAGCTCCCTTGCCCGGTCCGGGTCATAGGTGTAGCGGCCCGCGGAGTCCGGGTCGTAGCCGACCTCGCCCTCCTGGAGAGGCTGACTCGTGGCGGGGCACTGACCGTCCAGGACGGTCTCGTTGATGGCGTCGCGGTCGATGGCGAAGTTCAGCGCCTGGCGCACCTTGACGTCCTCCAGCGGGGGGAAGTCGGCGTTGAGGAACATGGCGTACCAGGACCGCGGCCCCGAGGAGATCACCTCGGCATCCGAGCCCTGCGCGATCTGCTCGGCCTGGTCGTGCTGACCGAGCTTGATGAGGACGCCGTCGACCTGGCCGCTGCGCATGGCGTTCAGCCGTGCATTGTCGTCGACGATGCCGATGATCTCGAGCCCGGCGGGCTTCTGTGCCTCGGGGTCCCAGTACTCGCTCGCCCGCTCGTAGACAGTGCGGTCGCCGGAACGCAGCTCGGTCAGCTTGTAGGGCCCGGAGCCGGCGTCCTCGCGGGCCGGGTCGACGCCGCTGTTGAGCCGTGCCGGGTTGAGGATCATCCCGGTGACGTCGGCCAGGGTGAACAGCAGGTCGGCAGCCGGACGGTTCAGGTTCAGGACGACCGTGCCCGGGTCGGGGGCGTCGATCGTGTCGATCACGCTCAACGCGAACGCGGCGGTCGAGCCTGGCAGGGTCTTGCCCCGCTCCAGACTGAACTTGACCGCCTCCGAGTCGACCGGCGAGCCGTCGTGGAACGTGGCGTCGTCGCGCAGGGTGAGGGTCAGCGTCAAGCCGTCCTCGGAGAACTCCCAGGACTCGGCCAGCATGGGCGAGATCTCGAACGGGGCGTCGGCCGACGCCCTCGTCACCATGGTCAACCGGTCGTAGACCGGGCTCAGGGTGGGGAAACCGACCCGGGGGTCGACCGTCGTGTGCGGGTCCATGTTGGTCGGCGCGACGGTCCAGGCGAACCGCAGCGTCGCATCGCGGTCGATCTCGCCTGCCGCGGCGGTATCTCCGGCCGGTTCGTCGCTGTTGCCGCCTCCGCAGCCCGACAGAGTGAGCGTGACGACTGCGGCGACCACGGTGAGAGAACGCTTCATGTGGACTGACCTTCCAGGAGAGGTGGAACGACCGGCCTCGTAGCCGGGGAGGATGGGGGCCCGGCAGCTGCGGCGTTGGTGCGACGACGGCCGGGCCCAGTGACCGGGATCGCGGCGACGAGCTCCTGCGTGTACGGGTGCTGAGGGTTGTCGAAGAGCTCGGCGCCGGGGCCGAACTCGACCACTTCGCCGTGGTTCATCACCGCGACCTCGTGCGCGAAAGACCGGACGAGCGACAGGTCGTGGCTGATGAACACGTAGCCGAGGCCCCGCTCCGCCTGCAGATCGAGCAGCAGGTTCAGCACCTGCGCCTGCACCGAGACGTCCAGCGCCGCGACCGGCTCGTCGCAGATAATGAGGTCGGGATTGGTCGCCAGCGCCCGGGCGATCGCGATCCGCTGCAACTGGCCACCGGAGAACTCGTGCGGGTAGCGGTCCGCCATCTCTGGCCGGAGGCCGACCCGCCCGAGCAGCTCGCCCACCCGGTCCGCCTGCCGGGCGCCCCGCAGCCCCTCGTGGAGCAGCAGAGGTTCCCCGACCGACGTGCCGATCACCATCCGGGGGTCCAGCGACGCGAAGGGGTCCTGGAAGATCATCTGGGCGCGACGCCGAAGCCGGCGGAGACCGCGCTGCCCGCTGGCCAGCACGTCCTCCCCGAGCAGCCGGACCGACCCGCTGTCGGGCTCGGTCAACCGGAGTACCAGCCGACCGACGGTGGACTTGCCAGCCCCGGTCTCCCCGACGATGCCCAGGGTGCGTCCTCGCTGCAGCGAGAAGCTCACGCCACGTACTGCGTGCTCGTGCGAAACCGGACGCCCGAAGAGGTTGCGCCGGGTCACGAACGACTTCTGCAGGCCCGCCACCTCGAGCAGCGGCGGCCCGGCCAGCGCGTCATCGGGCTGGTTCATGTCTGCACTCCCTGCAGGGTCAGTTCACTCGTCCGGAGGCACCGCGAGAGGCGGCCCCTGCCCACCTGGAGCAGGACTGCCGGGTCCGAGTCGCACTGGCCGCCCCGCGCGTACTCGCACCGGGGATGGAACCGGCAGCCCGACGGCCAGTTGCCCACCGCCGGCACGGACCCCGGGATGTGCCGCATCCGCTCGACCGTCCCCTGGACGTCCGGGCTGGAGGCGAGCAGCCCAGCCGTATAAGGGTGCTGCGGTCGCACGAGCAGCTCGTCGATCGGCGCCTGTTCCACGAGCTGACCGGCGTACATCACCGCAACGTCGTCGGCCATCTCGGACACCACGGCCAGGTCGTGCGTGATGAACAGGATCGACAGGTCGGAGTCGGCCTGCAGGTCGTTCATCAGCTTCAACATCCGAGCCTGCACCGTGACGTCCAGCGCGGTCGTCGGCTCGTCGGCGATCAGCAGCTGCGGGCGGCAGACCAGGGCACCGGCCAGCATGACGCGCTGACACATGCCGCCGCTGAACTCGTGCGGATAGTGCCGGGCTCGGCGGGCGGCTTCGGGAATCTGGACCGCGTCGAGCATCTCGACGGCGCGGCTCCAGGCATCCTTCCTGGACAGGCCATCGTGCCGCCGCACCACCTCAGCGATCTGCTCGCCGACCGTGAACGCCGGGTTGAGGCTGCGTCGCGGCTCCTGGAAGATCATGCCGATGTCGCGGCCGCGGGTCTCGATCAGCTTGCTCTCGGGCATGCCGACCAGTTCCCGACCGTCCAGCCGGACGGACCCGACCAGCCGCGACCCGCGCGGCGGCAGCAGACCCATCACGGCCAGCGAGGTGACCGTCTTGCCGGAACCGGACTCGCCGACCAGCGCGAGCGTCCGCCCCCGACCGAGCGAGAAGCCCACGTCATCGAGCACCTTCGTCCAGCCGCGCTCGGTCCGGAACTCGACCGACAGGCCGGTCACCTCGAGCAACGGCTCCGGGTTCTCAACGGCCATCTGCACCACGACCCTCGAAGGCGTCCCGGAGCCCGTCGCCCAGCTGGGCGAACGCCAGGATGGTCAACATGATCATCAGTGCGGGGGCGACCAGGTGCCCCGGTGCCTCGTAGATGTTGGCGAACGCGTCCCGGAGCATCGAGCCCCAGCTCGAGTCAGGCGGTTGCACGCCCAGCCCCAGGAAGCTCAGGCTCGCCTCAGCCAGGATGATGACCCCGGCGAAGAACGTGACCTGCACCAGCAGGGGTGAACTCGCGTTCGGGAGCACGTGTCGCCAGATCAGCCTCCAGCGCGAGCAGCCCACCGAGCGACAGGCCTCGATGTAGAGCTCCTTGGACGCCGTGGCAGCCGACGAGCGGGCCAGCCGGAAGAGGGACGGCGCCATGACGATGCCCAGCGCCAACATGGCGTTCGTCAGCCCGGGGCCGAGCACCCCGACGACGGCGAGCGCCAGGACGATCGGCGGAACGCTGAGCAGGGCGTCCGCCACCCGGGCGACGATCCGGTCGACCCAGGGGACGAACCCGCTCAACAACCCGATCGGGATGCCCAGCACGACAGCGACTGCGAGCGCCTGCACGACGGCGAGGAGGGTGATCCGCGAGGAGTGGATCAGCCGGCTCAGCACGTCGCGGCCGAACCCGTCGGTGCCGAGCAGGTGCTCCCCTGTCGGGCCCTGCAACTGGGCGCGCAGCTCCTGCGCGTCGGGGTCGTAGGGCGACACCACCGGAGCGAGCACGGCGATGACCAGCAGGAAGAACAGGAAGACGACGGCGACCATGACACCGCGGTTGCGCCGCAGCTCTCGCATCGCCCGGCTGCGCCCGAACCGCCGCGCCCGGCGCGGGCGGCCGGCCCGGGTCCCGGGCACCGGGGTCGCGGGTTCCCGGATCACGTCCCCGTCCCCAGCCACGCCGTCGTCCGTGGCTGCGCCGGTGACACCGTCGGTGCTCACTTGACGCCCCTGGCGGAGCGCGTGCCCACGCTACGAGCCCGGGGCGAAGTCTGACGTCTCATGCCTACCTCGTCGTCTGCAGTCGCGGGAGATCCCCGCTGCGGGTGCGGCGGATCCACGAGCCGATCTCGACCCCCGTGCCGGCGGTCCGGCGTCGCCAGGTGTCACTGGTGTCAGATAATGCACTAGATGTTAGATGGATCACAAGGTCGTTTGTAAAGACCGGAGCGCAGTTGTCGAAACGAGATATCGCCAGCTCCTAGTCGGCTCGCTCGACCCGCGCGCCGATGGCGTCGACTGCGTTGATCACCCCGAGGACCGGGCCTTGCCTGCTCACTCGCCTCGTCCGTCGACCAAGCTTCTGACAGGACGTCCACCGGGTGATTGCAGTCGCAGTCGACCCTCGCTACCGTGGCCGCCACCCGGCGGATGGCAGCTGGACCACCACGGGGTGTTCGGCCGGGCTGACTTCCGTCCCGCCCCGATCGCCCTCCCGAGCGGAACGGCCGTCGGCCATCGTCAACGCGTCGCTGGGGGCCTCGAGAGGATGCATGACGGATGCGCGGCGGCCCCGTGATCAAGCACCTCGACGACGTTCCCTGGTTCGAGGCAGTCCGACTCCGGTTCGACGACGGACACGTCGCCTCGATCTGGGAGAAGTGGATCGAGTTCACTCCCCGGTACATGGCCTTCTACAACAAGTGGGAGCCCCGCGCCTTCTCGCCCTACCACGGCCACCAGTCTGATCACACGGTGTTCGTCGTCAAGGGGGAGCTGATCGGTCCGGAGGGCGAGAAGTACCCGGCCGGAACGCACATCACCTTGGAGTGGGGTGACATGTTCGGGCCCTACGAGGCCGGCTCGGAGGGCGCCGAGCTCTATTGCGTCCTCACCGGCCCGGGTCGCTTCTTCGCCAGCGACCCGGAGGACCACGCACGGCTGCTGGCGGAGAAGGGGGCCGTCAATGAACGCGTCCCTCCATACCCGTTGCCGCCCTTCGCGCGGGCCGCCGATCAGGCGATCTTGAAGCAGGACGGGGACGAGAGCGACAAGGCCCCACCCGAACGGTTCCCCGGAGCCGTGAACCTCTAACGCGGCCCAGCGCAGCTCCGCCGGTCAGCAGGACCCATCGGCCCGTCGCTCGACGGGCCGGACCGATGGGCGTGCCGAAGGCGGTTCGCCGCAGGCCCAGGGCGGTGCTCCGGTCCGACCGCAGACCAGGGCACCGCCCTGGGCGTGCCAGCCACGTCGAGCAGGCTTCAGGCCCGGCCGTACACGGGGACGTGCGCGCCACTGACGGCGGTGGCGTCCGGCCCGGACAGGAACAGCACGACGCCGGCGATCTGCTCGGGCGCGACCCAGCGGCTGTGGTCCGCATCAGGCTGCCCGGCCCGGTTGCCGGGGGTGTCGATGACGCTGGGCAGGACGGCGTTGACCCGCACCCCGTCGTCCCGGTACTCGGCGGCCAGCGAGTCGACCAGACCCAGCACGGCGAGCTTGCTCGTGACGTAGCCGGCCGCCCCGGCGAACGGCCGCAGCGCGGCCCTGCTGGACACCGCGGTGATCGCGCCGCCACCGGCGGACACCAGGTGCGGCAGGGCGGCCTGGCTGACCAGGTAGGTGGCCCGCAGGTTCAGCCGCAACTGGTCCTCGAACTCCTCCACCGGCGTCTCGTGCACCTTTCCACCGGCGGCGAAACCGCCCACCAGGTTGACCACCGCCTGCAGGGGCCGGTCCGGGTCCGCGGCGGCCTGGTCGACCACCATCGCGACGCCGGCGCCGTCGAACAGGTCGGCCTCTACGAGCTCCAGTCCGTCCCGGGCGGCGATCGCATCCCGTTCGCCCGGCGCGATCCAGGGCACGACCACCCGCCACCCGGCGTCCAGGAACCGCGCGGTGACCGCCCGGCCCAGTCCTCCCGTGCCTCCGGTGACCAACACCGTTGCCGCCATGCCGAACTCCTCCCCTGCTCGGCCCGCTTCCCGGACCCGCAGTTTGCTCGATGTCTGAAACGGCCGTGGTTCAGCCGGCCACGGCCACGAACCGCCAGTCGAGCACGGGCACGGCAGGTCCACCGTCCGCGGGCTCGGCGGTGACCTGGGACCGCAGGTGCAGCAGCCGCCCACCGGACGGCAGCTCGTCGACCCGTTCGACGTCCAGCGCGCTGGCCAGCAGGTCGCCCTCGTGCACCGGGGCCAGGTGGTCGCAGGAGTGCCAGCCGACCACGGTCAGCAGGCCCGGCAGGGCGCGCGTCGCCTGTCCCAGCGCGACGCCGATCGTGTGCCCGCCGTAGACCAGCCGGCGGCCGCCGGCGCGGTGCGCGTCGTGGTGCACCGCGGCCACGTTCAGGCTCAGCCGGGCGAGCTCGGGGGCGGAGGAGACGACGTCCCGGCCGTCGACCCGGTACCGCTGCCCGGCCCGCACGACCGGCCCGACGGCCGCCGGCAATGACCAGCCCGCCACCGCGGAGCGCAGGTCCTCGTCCGTCACGGCCCGGCCGACGGCGGCGAGGTCGTCGTCGTGCCCGGTGACCGCGGCCGGATCGGCGAGCGGGATCATCGCGCACCGCCAGAAGTCCAGCACCGGGCGGTCGGCCTGGTCGACCGTCGTGATCCGCAGCGCCGCCAGCCCGGTGGCCGGCCGGTCCGGCCGCGCCCGGTTCTGCTTGAGGGCCACGATCTCGGTCCGCGTGCTCAGCGTGTCGCCGATGACCGGCGACCGGCGCAGCACGAGACCGCGGTAGAAGAGGTTGGCCCGGACCCGCTGGGTCACCACCGTCGACTGGCCGATCGCCACGTCCCACACCAGTCCCGGGGCTGCGATCCGACCGCGGCCGATCACCTCCGTGGCCAGCGGCTCGGACAGCGGGAGCCGCAACCGGTCACCGAGGACCGCCTGGTGGACGGCGGCCTGTCCGTCGGTCAAGGTCACCGCCGGCGCCGTGTCGAACACCTGACCGACGTGCAGTTCCTCGAACCACGGGCCGCGGACCTCGACGACCGACTCCTCGGCCGCGCGGAGCGGAGCGGTGCGCATCCCGGTACGACCGCTCAGCCGACCGGCGCGCCGACGGCCGCCTCGACGGCCGGGTCAGCGACGGCGGCGGCAGCCACGGCGGGGGCGGCGCCCGGTGTCCCGGTGGCCAGTCGACGGGCGACCCGGTCCCAGTGCTCGGCGGGTCGACCGAACCGCACCGCGTCGCTCTTAGCCCGGCGGACCACCAGGTGGGAGACGTGCTCCCAGGTGAAGCCGATCCCGCCGTGCAGGTGCAGGCACCGCTCGGCGCACTCCACGGCGGTCTCCCCGGCGTAGCCCCGGGCGACCCCGGCGGCCAGCGATGCTGCACCGGGGTCGCCCTCGTCCAGCGCGTCCGCCGCCGCGTCGGCGAGGCAGCGTGCCCCCTCGACCATCAGCAGCATCTCCGCACAGGAGTGCTTCACCGCCTGGAAGGACCCGATCGGCCGGTCGAACTGGACCCGGATCTTGGCGTAGTCCACCGCCGAGTCCAGCGCCCGGCGGGCAAGTCCGGCGCTCTCTGCGGCCAGCAG
The DNA here is from genome assembly GCF_947486615.1 of uncultured Modestobacter sp. Lineage (GTDB taxonomy): Bacteria > Actinomycetota > Actinomycetes > Mycobacteriales > Geodermatophilaceae > Modestobacter. The sequence continues at coordinate 77,303 of NZ_CANKUD010000001.1, read as the reverse complement.
GCCGGCACACACGTCCAGCGTCCGGGCCAGCACGGCGTCGGTCCGGTCCGGGGTGGTCAGCGGAGTGGCCGGCGCGGCGGTCAGCGCCACCGATCCCAGCGTCCGGGTGAGGTCCAGCGCCGGCACCGGCGTGATCGTCACCGCCGGTCCGGTGGGGACCACGAAGAAGCACGCTCCGTCGTCGGTGTCGGCCAGCACGACCAGCTGGTCGACGCCCGGCGCGTCGGTGACCAGCTCGACGGTGCCGTCCACGGTCCACGCGCCGTTCGTCGACCGGGCGCGGAGTGGGGTGCGCCCGCCCCAGGTGCCGCCGTCGCCGGGGAGGACGAGCGCGGCCCGGACCCGGCCGGAGACCACGTCCTCGGCCAGCTCTGCGGCGGCCGGCGTGCCGCTGAGGTCGAGCACGGTCGCCACGGCCACCGTGGTCAGCGCGGGCACCGGTGCCAGCGCCCGGCCCAGCTCGGCGAAGACGACGGCGAGGTCGGCGTAGGAGCCGCCGTCGGCGTCGCGGTTGGCGGCGAGTGCGAGCTCGAGCACCCCGAGGTCGAGGACCCGGCGCCACAGCGCTTCGTCCCAGCCGTCCCCGGCCACCACCTCCCGCAGCCGTTCCTCGCCGCCCAGGTCGGCCAGGAGCTCGGCGACGGTGCGTGCCAGGTCGACGCGTTCCTGCAGGTCAGAAGACACAGCGGATCCCCTCCGGGGTCATGGGCCGGTGCGCGGCGCGGGGTGCGGTCGTGCGCGGTGCCGTGGCCGGCAGGTCCGGGGTCACACCGGCCTCGGCTCGCGCGGCAGGCCCAGGACCCGCTCCCCCACCAGGGTCTTGAGCACCTCGGTGGTGCCGCCGGCGATCGTGGCCGCCGGCGCCCGCAGGTAGGCCATCGCCGCGCTCCCGGCGCGCTGCGCGTCCGGACCGGCGGCCTCGAGCAGGGTGGCGGCCACCCGTTCCACGGCCCTGCCCCAGGCCAGCTTGATCAGGGTCTGCTCCGGTCCGGGTGGCGCTCCCCGCTCCTCGTCGGCGAGCGCCCGCAGACCCAGCAGCCCGGCGATGCGGGCGTCGGCGTAGCGGCGGGCGATCTCCTGGCGCAGCAGCGGCGCCTGCGGTCCCTCCGCGGCGGTGGTGGTGCCCAGCGCGCCGGACAGCTCCGCGGTCACGTTGTGCTCGAGCTCGGCGGCGAGGCCGATCACGCCGGCCCGCTCGTGCGCGAGGGTGGCCATGGTGACGTCCCACCCGCGGTGCAGCGGGCCCAGCAGGCTGCTGCGCGGCACCCGGACGTCGGTGAAGAAGACCTCGGCGAAGCCGGACTCACCGGTGATCATCCGGATCGGCCGGCGCTCGATCCCGGGGGTGTCCATCCGGATCGTCAGCGCGCTGATGCCCCGGTGCTTGGGTGCGTCGGGGTCGGTGCGGGCCAGCAGCAGGCAGTGCGTGGCCTCCATGCCCTCCGACGTCCAGATCTTCTGCCCGTTGATGACGAAGTCATCGCCGTCGGCCACCGCCCTGGTGCGCAGCGAGGCCAGGTCGCTGCCGGCTCCGGGCTCGCTGAAGCCCTGGCACCAGATCTCCTCGGTGGTCAGGATCTTCGGCAGGCTGGCCTGCTGCTCCTCGGTGCCGAAGGCCATCAGGGCCGGCCCCACGTTGTTGACGCCCAGGACGCCGGCGAGCACCGGCGCCCAGGCGGCAGCCAGCTCCAGGCCGCAGGCGACCCGGTCGCGGACGCCCAGCCCACGGCCCCCGAACTCCTCCGGCCAGCCCAGCGCGGCCCAGCCACCGGCGGCCAGCGTGCGCTGCCAGTCCAGCCGCGCCTCGAACGACGTCGACCGTCCCCAGCGGGCCCGCAGGTCCGCACCGGGCCCGGCGAGGAAGTTCCGCAGTTCCTGCACCACGTCGGCCGGAGCCGGCCGTGCGGCCACGTCGGTCACTGGGCTCTCCATCCCGTCCGGATCAGCCGCTGCCGGCGGCCACGGCATCCGTCTGACATCGTGTACACATCAGCGGACTGGCGACACGGTAGCCCGTCCCGGCCGCTGTACGCCAACCCCCACCCACCCGTTCCGGCACGGACCGGGAGCGTCGCGGACCACCGGTCCGCAGCCTCTCCGCCGGGCCGGACAGCCGCCCCGGCAGCTCGGCGCCGGGGCCGTACGCGAGGAAGGCACACCACGATGACGACACCGGCAGAACCGGGCACATCCGCGCCGAAGGTCCTGGTCGAGCGGCGGGGGCACGTCCTCGTCGTCACGCTGAACCGGCCCCAGGCACGCAACGCCGTCGACCAGGACGTCTGCCTGCAGGTCGGGGACGCGGTCGAGCAGGCGGAGCACGACCCAGAGATCCGGGCCCTGGTGCTGACCGGCGCCGGCGACGCGGCGTTCAGCGCCGGCGCGGACCTCAAGGCGCTCTCCCGCGGCGAGCGGATCCTGCCCGAGGGCAAGGAGCATTGGAGCTTCGCCGGGTTCGTCAACCACGTGACCTCCAAGCCGACGATCGCCGCGGTCAACGGCGCGGCGCTGGGCGGCGGTACCGAGCTCGCGCTCTCCTGCGACCTGGTGGTGGCGGTCGAGACGGCCACCTTCGGCCTGCCGGAGGTCAAGCGGGGGCTGATCGCCGCGGCCGGCGGCACGTTCCGGCTGGTCTCCCAGCTGCCGCCCAAAGTGGCGATGCACGCGCTGCTCACCGGGGAGCCGCTCACCGCGCAGGAGGCGCTGCGCTGGGGGCTGGTCAACCAGGTGGTGCCCGCCGGCACCGTCCTGGACCGGGCGGTCGAGCTCGCCGAGCAGATCGCGGCGAACGCGCCCCTGGCGGTGCAGGCATCCAAGCGGATCGCCTACGGCATCGAGAACGGCACCCGCCCGGACGAGACGCGGCTCTGGGCGCTCACCGAGCGCGAGATGGCCGCGGTGGCGACGTCGGAGGACGCCAAGGAGGGACCGCGGGCGTTCGCCGAGAAGCGCGCTCCTCAATGGCAGGCCCGCTGACCCCCTGACGCCTGCGTCGCCGGTCCGATCGGGGTCGGGCCGGCGACGCGGTCACGACCCCGCCGGTGCGGTGGTGAACTCGCTGTAGAGCTTCCGGCGCAGCAGCTTGCCCGTGTCGGTGTGCGGGAGCTCGCCGCGGAAGACGATCCGGTCCGGGGTCTTGGCCGAGCGCAGCCGACTGCGCACCCACTCCCGGAGCTCCTCGACGTCGCAGGCGGCACCTGTGGCCGGCACGACGACGGCAGCCAGGCACTCACCCCACTCCTCGTCGGGCAGGCCGATGACCGCGACCTCGGCCACGCCGGGGTGCCGCAGCAGCACGTCCTCGACCTCGGCCGGGGCGATGTTCTCCCCGCCGCGGATGATCACGTCGTCGGAGCGGCCGAGGACGAAGACGTAGCCGTCCTCGTCCATCCGCGCCCGGTCCCGGGTGGGGAACCAGCCCGCCTCGTCCAGCACGGAACCCTGCCCCTCGTACTCGCCGGACACCTGCTCGCCGCGGACCCACAATTCGCCTTCCTCCCCGGCGGGGACCACCCGGTCGAAGTCGCGGACCTGGCCCTCCATCCCCGGGATCAGCCGGCCCACCGAGCCGAGCCGAGCGCGGACGGCCGGGTCGTCGCTGGAGAAGGCGATCCGGTGGTCCTCTGGACCGAGGACGGCGATGGTCGAGCTGGTCTCGGTCAATCCGTAGGCGTTGACGAAGTCCACCGCGGGGAAGGCCCGCAACGCCCGCTCCAGGACCGGCTGCGGCATGCGCGCGCCGCCGTAGGCCAGGGTCCGCAACGCCGGGAGGTCGGGCACCTCGCCGCCCAGCTCGTCCAGGATCCGGGCCAGCATCGTGGGCACCAGCATCGCGAACGAGACCTCCTCCTGGCGGACCAGGTCCAGCCAGGATCGAGGCGTGAAGTTGGGCAGGTAGAGCAGCCGACGGCCGGCGAAGACGTTCGTCAGCACGGTGCCGACGCCGGCGACGTGGTACGTGGGCACGCTGACCAGCGCGGAGTCACCCTCTGCGGCGCTGCCCGGCTCGACCGTCTGCAGCACGTAGGACTGCAAATTCTGGTGCCGGAGGACCACGCACTTCGGAGCTGCCGTGGTGCCACTCGTGAACAGCAGCACCGCCGGGTCGGCGTCGTCGACGTCGGGCAGGTCCACGGCCGGCTCGGTGGCACAGCGGGCCATGAACTCGGAGGTGACCAGCACGGGGACGCCACAGCCGGACACGACCGGCAGGTACGCCTCGTCCACGACGACCAGCGGTGCGTCCAGCCGGGCGACGAGCTCCTGCAGCGCCCCCTCGGCCAACCGGTAGTTCAGCGGGGCGATCGGCACCCCGGCGCGCGCGGCGGCGAACATCGCCACCGGGAACGCGGGGCTGTTGACCCCGATGAAGGCCACCGACCGGGCGCCGCTGGCGGCGATCAGGGCGGCGCCGCCCGTGGTCAGCGCGCTGAGCCGCTGGGCGGTGATCTCCTCCTGGCGCAGACCGACGGCGAGGCGCTCGGGGTCCATGGACTCCGCGAGGTCCAGCAGCAGGGTGATGGCCATGCTCGTCGTCCCGGGCCTCAGTCGCTCGCGGGCAGGGGCTTGGCCTGCTTGAGGCCCAGCCCCACCCCGTCGAGGGCGAGCGTGCCGACCCCTGGCTTGGTCACCAGCAGTTCGACGCGCTCGTCGGGGTCGGTGTAGCGCTTGCCGAGCTGAGTGCTGTCCGACGCCGTCTCGGCGACCGTCAGCCCCTCGGCGGGCACGTCACCGGCGGGGATCATCGGCTGGCCGCCGCAGGCCAGGGCGAGGTCGCCACCGGGCGACTTCACCACCACGACCTCGGTCGGGCCGACCTGGCTGCGCAGGCGCGTGCCGGGCTTCAACTCCATGGGGACCTCCAAGCGTCTGGTGTCATCGGTGTCCGGCCGGCAGCCGCTGGCAAACGCAGCGGGAAGCTGAGCCAGGCTGCACCGGTACACAGCATGTCAGATAGTGAGCCAGATGACATGTACACGGTGCCAGAAATCGCGGACCCAGCCGTTGACCCGTGTCCGACGACGTGGCTACCGTCACACCGAGTCGCGGCCCTCCGGTGCCCGTCGACGCCGGACCAAGCACGCTGAGGAGCACAGATGAGCAATGTCATGCAGGGCGTCCGTGTCGTCGAACTCGCGGGGTGGACGTTCGTCCCGTCGGCCGGGGCGGTGCTCGCCGACTGGGGTGCGGAGGTCATCAAGATCGAGCACCCGGAGACCGGCGACCCGCAGCGGGGCCTGAACGTCGGCGCCCTCGGCACGGCGGGTCCCGGTGGCGTCAGCTTCATGATGGAGCAGCCCAACCGCGGGAAGAAGAGCGTCGGCCTGGACGTCGCCAGCGAGGCCGGCCGGGATCTGCTGCTGCGGCTCATCGCCGGCGCCGACGTCTTCCTCACCAACCTGCTGCCCGGGAGCCTGGAGCGCCTCCGGCTGTCCGTCGAGGACGTGCGGGCGGTGAACCCCTCCCTGGTCTACGCCCGGGGCACCGGCTACGGCGTCCGTGGACCGGAGGCGAACTCCGGTGGCTTCGACTCCGCGGTGTACTGGAGCCGCGCCGGCATCGCCGCCATGCTGCAGGGCCCGGACGCCGAGTTCCCGCCGTTCCAGCGGCCTGCCTTCGGCGACATCATGGGGGGGCTGACCCTGGCCGGGGGCATCTCCGCAGCGCTGTTCAAGCGCGAGCGCACCGGCGAGGGCTCGGTGCTCGACGTGTCGCTGATGGGCCTGGGCGTCTGGAACGTCGCCCCGGACATCACCGCGACGGCGCTGATGGGCGAGGAAAAGCTGACCCGGTTCAGCGTCAAGGACATGCCCAACCCGCTGATGAACTACTACCAGACCAGCGACGGGCGCTGGCTGCAGCTGATGATGCTGCAGGCCGACCGCTTCTGGCCCGACGTAGCCGCGATCGTCGAGCGTTCCGACTTCCTCGACGACCCGCGGTTCGCCACCGCCGGGGCGCGGTTCCAGAACCGCGTCGAGTGCATCGAGGAGCTCCGCAAGGCCTTCGCCGCCCGCCCGCTGGCCGAGTGGCGCGAGCGCCTCACGATGACCAAGGGCGTCTGGGCCGTGCTGCAGACACCGGCTGAGGTGCTGGCCGACCAGCAGGTCGTCGCCAACGGGTACGTGCGTCCGGTGACCACCGACGAGGGCTTCGAGTACTCCCTGGTGGCCAACCCGGTGCAGTTCGACGAGACGCCGCCGGACCTGGTCCGGGCGCCCGACCACGGTCAGCACACCGACGAGGTGCTGCTGGACCTGGGCCTGGACTACGACGAGATCATCGAGCTGAAGACCTCCTCCGTCATCCTCTGAGTCGCCGTCCCGACCCCGGAGGGGCCATGTACCCGGCGACGTTCGCCAGCTCCGCACCCGACCGCCCGGCCGTCGTCATGGCCGGCAGCGGAGAGGTCGTCACGTACCGCCAGCTCGACGAGCGGTCCAACCGGGCGGCGCACCTGTTCCGCGACCTGGGGCTGCGGCCCGGCGACGTCGTGGCGATCTGCATGGAGAACAACGCGCGGTACCACGAGGTCTACTGGGGCACCCGCCGCTCCGGGCTCTACGTCGTTCCGCTGAACCCGGCGCTCACCCCGGCCGAGGCGGCGTACGTGCTCGCCGACAGCGGCGCCCAGGTGCTGGTGATGAGCGAGGCGACGGCCGGGCTGGCCGGCAGCCTCGGACCGGACATGACTCCCGGGGTCAGCACCCGCCTGATGATCGGCCCGGACCTGCCGGGCTGGGACTCCTACGCCGACGCGGTGGCGAGCCGGCCGGTCACGCCGGTCGACGACGAGTGCGAGGGCGACCTGCTGCAGTACTCCAGCGGGACGACCGGGCAGCCGAAGGGGATCAAGCGGGACTTCACCGCCCAGCCGATCTCGCTGGCGTCGGACCCCACCATCGCGTTCCTCCGGGCGATCGGGTTCGGCGAGGGCGACGTCTACCTCTCCCCCCGCCCCGCTATACCACACGGCACCGATCGTCTGGTCCAGCGCTGTCCACCGGGTGGGCGGCACCTCGGTGGTCATGGAGCGGTTCGACCCCGAGCAGGCACTGCGCGCCATCGAGCAGCACCGGGTGACCCACAGCCTGATGGTGCCGACGATGTTCGTGCGGATGCTCAAGCTGCCGGCCGCCCAGCGCGAGCGGTGGGACGTCTCGAGCCTGCGCACCGTCGTCCACGCGGCGGCGCCGTGCCCGATGGAGATCAAGCGGGCCATGATCGACTGGTGGGGGCCGATCCTCTCGGAGTTCTACAGCTCCTCGGAGCTGATCGGCGCGACGTTCATCACCACGCCGGAGTGGCTGGCCCACCCCGGGTCGGTCGGCCGCCCGATGCTCGGGGTGCCGCACATCGTCGGCCCGGACGGCGCGGAGCTCCCGACCGGTGCGACGGGGCAGGTCTGGTTCGAGGGCGGCCGGCCCTTCAGCTACCTGCACGACCCGGCCAAGACCAGTGCGGCCTTCGACGCCCGCGGCTGGGCCACGGTCGGCGACGTCGGTCACCTGGACGAGGACGGCTACCTCTACCTCACCGACCGGACGGCGTTCACGATCATCTTCGGCGGGGTGAACATCTATCCGCAGGAGGCCGAGAACCTCCTCGTCGAGCACCCGGCCGTGCTCGACGCCGCTGTCTTCGGTGTGCCGCACCCGGAGATGGGCGAGCAGGTCCAGGCCGTCGTCCAGCCGGTCGACTGGACGACGGCCGGCCCCGACCTCGCCGCTGAGCTCGACGCCCACTGCCGGAGCCGGCTGGCCGCCTACAAGTGCCCGCGCTCGATCGACTTCGCCCGGGAGCTGCCCCGCAGCGAGACCGGGAAGCTGCACAAGCGCGCGTTGCAGGAGGAGTACCGCTCCCGCCGCTGACGCCCGAGCCCGCTCCCCCACCCCCCGTCCCCGGAGGACAACCGTGCAGCTGGCCCAGCTGGTCGACCCCGCGCACACCGCCGTGCTGGTCTCGGAGATGCAGCGCGGCATCTCCGGCGACCTCGCCGCCGGGCCGCTGGGCGTGCTGTCGACCGCGGTGCGCGACCACGGGGTCGTCGACGCCCTCGCCCGGCTGCTCGACGGCGCCCGCAGCGCCGGGGCGATGGTCGTGCACGCCACCATCCAGTACCGCCGCGACCGGGCCGGAGTCACCCTGAACACGCCGTTCCTCGCCAGCAGCCTGCGCAATCCCGAGCACATGCTCGTCGGCTCCGACGAGGCGCAGGTGATGCCCGAGCTGGGCCCCGCGCCGGCGGACATCGTGCACGCCCGCACGCACGGACTGTCCGCCTTCACCGGCACCGACCTGGACGCGATCCTGCGCAGCCGGGACATCCGGACCCTGGTCATCGGGGGCGTGTCGCTGAACGAGGCCATCATCGGCGGGGCCATCGAGGCGGCGAACCTGGGCTACCGCCTGGTCGTCCTGCGCGACGCCTGCCTCGGCGTTCCGCACCAGTTCGGTGAGGACATGCTCCGGTACGCGTTCGCGCTGCTCGGCACGGTCACCACCACCACCGCCGTCCTGGAGGCCTGGCAGCCCGCCACTGCCGCCCAGGTCCCACCCGCACCCTCGACCGCCGCGGAGGCGCTCCCGTGAAGTTCTGCCTGCAGTTCCCGATGCGTGCCCTCAAGCACTGGGACACCTGGATCGACGGGCACGGCCTCGGCGACGTCGCCGCGGCCGCCGAGGACGCCGGCTTCGACATGGTGTCCACCACCGACCACCCGTTCCCCAGCCAGACCTGGCTCGAGGCCGGCGGGCACCACGCCTTCGACCCGTTCGTGTCGCTGGCGTTCATGGCCGCCGCGACCACCCGGCTGCGGCTGCTGACCATGATCGTCGTGGCCGGGCACCGGCACCCCTACATCACCGCGAAGGCGGCCGGCAGCCTGGACAACCTCTCCGGGGGCCGGCTCGTGCTGGGCATGGGTGCCGGCTACCAGCAGGCGGAGTTCGAGGTGGTGGGCGGCTCGTTCACCGACCGCGGCAAGCGGTTCGACGCCAGCATCCCGGCCCTCCGGCAGGCCTGGACCGGTGAGGTCGTCGACCGCGACGACGACTACTTCCCGGCGCACGGGCACGTGATGCTGCCCAAGCCCGCCCAGGCCGGCGGACCGCCCATCTGGATCGGCGGGAACAGCAACGTCGCGCTGCGCCGCGTCGCCGAGCTCGCGGACGGCTGGATCCCGATCGAGCAGTCCGAGGAGGCCAGCGCCATCACCAAGACCCCGGCGCTCGGATCGGCGGACGAGCTGGCCGAGCGGGTAGCCGAGCTGCGGGAGCGCCGGCGCGCGGCGGGCAGGTCCACTGACGTGGACGTCTGCTTCGCCCCGATGGGCCGGCGGGACCCCGACGGCAACGCCGCGGCCATCGCGGAGAACGTCGCGGCCTACGCGGCAGCGGGCGCCACACACCTGCTGGTGGAGTCCCGGGCCCGCAGCTTCGCCGACTACCTGCGCGAGGTCGAGCTCTACCGCCCGCTCACCGGGCAGGCGCTGGCCGTCGACTGACCGGACGACGGAGGGCCGGGCACCTGGTGTGCCCGGCCCCCGGTCGTGCCGTTCCGGTGGCTCAGGCCGGCGGATCGGCCTCGGCGCCGGACTGCTCCGCCGCCGCCGGCGCCGGGGTCTCGTTCTCCTCGGCCAGCTGCTCCGGGTCGCCGTGCTGGTGTGCCGCCGCCTTGTACTTCTCGGCGTGCAGGCTGATCTCGTCGGTGACGAGCTGGCTGCTGTCCATGCCTGACATGTGCTCTCCTCGTGATGGCTGCGGCGAGTGGCGGGGCGACCCCCGCAGAGGTGTGGGAGCCGCTCGGCCGACCGGGATCAGGTGGTGTTGCGCCGGGCGGTGCCCCGGTAGCCGAAGAATTTCTCGAAGTTGTCGTCGTTGATCGTCTGCCGCGCATTCCGGGCGGCCGCCGTCTCGACGGCCTCCAGCCGGGCCTGGGCCTTCGCGAGCGCCGCCGCCTCCTCCGGTCGCCCCTCGAGCTCGGCGATCGACCGACGGAGTGCCTGCATCTCCTCCTGCAGGCGGGCGCCGGCCTCCCCGAACGTGAGGAGGTCGTGGTCGTCCTCCTCCTCGCGCTCGATCACGGGCTCGTTCACTGGTTGGCTCATCGGCTGCCTCCGGGGGTCTGGTGATCCAGCGCACAGAGCATATATCCTCAGGTGGACGCTCCGTCAGAAATGTTTCGGACGCTGCGCCCGGCCCACTACAGCTCTCCGGAGGCACCGATGCCGCTGCAGGACCACCACCAGATCATCTCGGTCGACGACCACCTGATCGAACATCCGCGCGTGTGGCAGGACCGGCTCCCCGAGAAGTACAAGGAGAGAGGCCCGCGCATCGTCGAGACCGACGGCATGCACCTGTGGCACTACGACGGCCAGGTGATCCCGACCATCGGCCTCAACGCGGTCGCCGGCAAGGACCCGAAGGACTGGGGCATGGACCCCGTCCGGTACGAGGACATGATCCCGGGCTGTTACGACCCGGTGCAGCGGGTGAAGGACATGGACCTCGACGGCGTCCAGGCCGCCGCGTGCTTCCCGTCGTTCCCCGGCTTCGCGGGCGGCACGTTCTTCCGGGCCCCGGACAAGGACCTCGCCCTGCTGTGCGTGCAGGCGTGGAACGACTTCTACATGGACGAGTGGTGCGCCACCGCCCCCGACCGGTACATCCCGATGGCGCTGCTGCCGTTCTGGGACATCGAGCTCACGGTCAAGGAGGCGAAGCGGGCGATCACCAAGGGCGCGCGCACCTTCTCCTTCCCGGACAGCCCGGTGCCGCTGGGCCTGCCCTCCTTCCACAGCAAGCACTGGGACCCGCTGTGGGCGGTCGCCTCGGAGGCCAACGTCCCGATCTCGCTGCACTTCGGCTCCGGGTCCTTCATGCCCGGCTTCTCGTTCTCGGCGATGAAGCCGATCGCCGGCCAGATGCAAGCGCTGGACGCCCCGATGGCGGTCCCGACGGTGCTGTTCTCCAGCAACCTCATGTGGAGCACGGTCGACCTGCTGTTCTCCCGCACCCTGCACCGGTTCCCGAAGCTGCAGTTCTCGCTCGCCGAAGGCGGCATCGGGTGGATCCCCTACATCCTCGAGCGGTCGGACTACACCTGGGAGCGGCACCGCTGGTACCAGGACATCGACATGGACACCCGGCCCAGCGACCTGTTCAGGAAGCACTTCTGGGGCTGCTTCATCGAGGACCAGCACGGCCTGGCCAACCGCGAGGCGATCGGCATCGACCGCATCATGATCGAGGTCGACTTCCCGCACTCGGACTCCAACTGGCCCAACAGCCGCAAGCGCGCGAGTGAGTCCCTGGCCCACATCCCCGACGACGAGGTCGAGAAGATCGTCGAGACCAACGCCCGGCGGATGCTGAACTTCCCGCGCACGAACTGATGTACCGACGCAGTGCTGCAGGGCTCACCGACGAGCACCTCCCCGAGGGCGCCGGGCCGGACGCGCCGACCAGGTCCCAGTACGGCGAGATGATCGAGCGCTTCCGAGCCCTGCAGCACGGCGTCACCGGTGCGGCGGGGATGCCCGGTGAGGTGGTCGCCGCACTGACCGCCGAGTTCGAACGGCTCGTCGCCTCCCTGGAGCAGTGGCAGGTCCCCGAGCGGGAGAGGTGGGCCGGACGCTGGTTCGGCCTGCCGGGCCGGGGACACCCGCTGCTGGTGCCGGTCACGGTCGACGAGGCCAGTTCGACGATGGTCCGCGGCCGGATCCAGCTGGGCACCCTGCACCTCGGCGGCGGAGGAGCCGCCCACGGCGGCGTGCTGCCGCTGATGTTCGACGACCTGCTCGGGATCCTCTCCAGCCAGGGGCGGTCCCCCGCCCGCACGGCCTTCCTGACCGTCAACTACCGGCAGATCACCCCCGTCGGCGTCGAGCTCCGCGTCGAGGCCACCCTCGACCGGGTCGAGGGGCGCAAGCGGTGGATGACCGGCCGGCTGCACTCCGGGGACGACGTGGTGGCCGATGCCGTTGCCCTCTTCATCGAGCTGCTGCCAGGGCAGCCCTGACCTGAACGGACACAGTGCACCCGTGGACCTGACGACCGATGTCGCGATCGTGGGGGCGGGCCCCTGCGGCACGACCCTGGCCAACCTCCTCGGCGGCAACGGGGTGCGCACCGTCCTCCTCGACCAGGAGGAGGACATCTACCCGCACCCACGCGCCGTGGCCGTCGACGACGAGTCGCTGCGCACGTTCCAGACGTCCGGGCTGACCGGCGAGCTGATGCCCGACGTCATCCAGAACGCGCCGATCCGCTACTACAGCTCCAGCGGACGACGGCTCGCGCACGTCCGGCCCAGCGGCCAGCCCTACGGCTGGCCGCGCCGCAACCTCTTCTACCAGCCCCTGATGGAGGCGGTGCTCCGGCGCGGGCTGGAGCGCTACGACCACGTCCAGCTGCTCACCGGCACCACGGTGACCGGCCTGCAGCAGGACCCCGAGGGCGTCGAGCTGACCGCGACCGGCGCGGCCGGGGAGGCGACGCGGGTGCGCGCCCGCTACGTCGTGGGCGCCGACGGTGGCCGCAGCTTCGTCCGGGGCGCGGTCGGCATCGAGCTCACCGGTACGACCGCACCCACCCGCTGGCTGGTCGTCGACGTGGAGAACGACACCTGGGACGCCCCGTTCTCGGCGGTCTACTGCGACCCCGACCGGCCGGCCATGACCATCCCGCTGCCCTACGGGCGGCGCCGATTCGAGTTCAAGCTGCTGCCCGCGGAGGACGAGGACGCGGTCGTGGCCGACGACGTGGTCAACGGCCTGCTGGCCGAGTACTACCGCGGCCTGCCGCTGCCCACGATCCTCCGGCGCCGCGTCTACTGGCACCACTCCCGGATCGCCAGCACCTTCCAGTCCGGCTCGGTCTTCCTGGCCGGGGACGCCGCCCACCTGCAGCCGCCGTTCTTCGGGCAGGGCATGAACTCCGGCATCCGGGATGCGACGAACCTGGGCTGGAAGCTGGCGGCGGTGACCGCAGGCCAGGCCGACCCCCGGCTGCTGGCCAGCTACGACGCCGAGCGCCGCGGCACCGCCGAGGCGATGGTCTCCTTCGCCACCCGGGTGGGGAACATGTACCAGCCCCGCAACCGGGCGACCGAGATGGTGCGCGACGTCGTCTTCCGCGGCGTCCAGCACGTTCCGGGTGCCCGGGAGTACATCCTGCAGATGAAGTACAAGCCGGCGCCGAGGTACACCGAGGGCATCGTGCTGCACCCGGCGCAGAAGGACGCCGCGTCGCTGGTCGGCCGGGCGTTCCCGCAGCCGTCGGTGGAGACCGCCGACCGCGCCCGGGTCAAGCTCGACGACGCGGTGGGCGGCTCGTTCGCGATCCTCGGCCTGACCGGCGACCCGCTCGCCGCCCTCTCCGCCGAGAGCCAGAAGTACTGGACCGAACTGGGTGCCCGGTTCGTCCGGGTCAGCCCGTCCCGCACCGGCCTGCGGTCACCGGCGGACGACCGGGCCGTCGCGCTGTCCGGGGCGTCGCTGGTCGTCTACGACGTCGACGGCGCCTTCCGCGACCACCTGCTGGAGCGTCCCGGCGACGAGGTCGTCGTACTGCGTCCCGACCGCTACGTTGCCGCGACGTGCCGCCCGGCGGAGCTGGAGCTGGTCACCCGGGAGCTGCGCGCGATGATCACCGGTCAACCGGTTGCCGCGTCCGGCTGACCGGCACCGGGCGGGCCCTGCGCCCGCTCAGCCCGCATGCTCAGCGCGGGGTGAACAGCCCGCGCTCGAGCACCTGTGCCATCAGCTCGACCATCTGCGGCGTGCGCCCCCGCTTGGCGCGCGGCCGGTAGGTCTCCGGGAGCCGCTCGAGCAGCGCGACCTGGAACACCTCCGCTACCCGTAGGTCCAGCGGCTGCGAGCGGGGCACCCGCTCAAGGTGCGCGTAGAGCGCACGGCGCATGGCCTCCAGGACCAGGACCCGGTCGCGGTCCAGCGCAGGATGGTTCGGCGTGCGCTCGAGCCAGACCCGGATGACCCCGACATATCGGCTGTGGAAGTCGACGTACTCGGTGAGCCACGCCCGCAGCGCCTCGCCGTCACCGGGCTCGACGTCCTCGAAGGTGTGCGCGATCTGCACGGCCTCGCCACGGCACTGGTCGGACAGCGCCACGAGCAGATCCAGCTTCTCGTCGAAGTACTTGTAGAAGGTCCCCCGGGCGAAGCCCGCGACACCGACGATGTCGTCGACGTTCGCCCGCTGGTAGCCGCGCTCGGCGAACACCCGGCCACCAGCGTCCATCAGCTCGCGGACCGTGGTCGCGCCGCGGGCGGTGAGGGGCGTGAACCGGTCGGGGACGTCACCCGGCACGGGCGCCGCGCCGGCGGCCGCCGAAGGCGCGCGCGGCCGGGACCAGTCAGGCTGTCCGCCCAGGGCGCGCCGGGTGACCTCGACCGGTGTGGACGGGAACAGCACAGTCTGCAGGATCACCGCCAGGTGATGAGACGGTCCCTCCAGGTCGGTGGTCGGTGAACTGGTGACGTGGCGCAGGTAGTTGAAGCGGTTGACCACGCTGGTGAGCACCACCGCCGCGTCGGGCGCCGACAGGCCCTCCAGGTCGGTCTGCTTGAGCCGTCGGGCGACGCGGGCATCGAAGGACTCGACGAACCCGGTCACCAGCGGGCGGATCGCCGTGCCAGAGGAGTCGACATTGGCCCACTGGACGAACATCGTCGAGTACTTGTCGTAGATCTGGCCCCAGGCCAGCAGCCAGCTGTACAGGTTGCCGAACCCCTCGGCGGTCGGCCCCAGCGGCCCCAGCTGCCGGACGACGTCGACGAGGGCTCCTCCGCACTCGTCGAGCAGCTGGACGAAGATCTCCTCCTTGCTCTCGAAGTACTGGTAGAACGTCGCACGGGAGATCTCCGCAGCGGCCGAGATGTCGTGCACCGAGGTGCCGTGGAAGCCCTGCGCAGCGAACAGGGTCAACGCCTCGCTGACGATCCGCTCGCGCGTCCGGGCGCCCCGCTGGCCCACCATGGGGCTGGTCGGCCCGTAACTGCTGCGACGCAGGACCCCCTCCGCTGACATGTCCGCCAGCGTAGTTGACCGGAACCGCACTGCAGGCTGCTACGGGGATGGGGCGTCAGAAATGACCCCGACTGGTCACTCCCCCCGGGTATCGGAAGGCAGCGGAGCCGGCAGGGACGCACCCCCGCCGGCTCCGCTGCGCCGTGCCTCTCGCCCAGTCTCAGGCGACCAGGAAGTCGGCCGATCCACTGATGGCCACCGAGCCGTCCTGACGGGTGCAGGTCAGCTCCACCGTGGCCAGCCGGCCGTCCTCCCCGTCCCGCAGCCCGGTCACCACACCCGAGCACGTCAGGACGTCGCCGGGCCACACCTGGTCGCGGAAGCGGACGTGGAACCGCCGGACGTTCTCCGCTCCCAGCCAGTCGGTGGCGAAGGTGGCCAGCAGCGCTGCCTGGTGCATGCCCTGGGAGAACACCGACGGATAGCCCGCCTTGGTGGCGAAGGCGTGGTCGTAGTGCATCGGGTTGAGATCGCCCGAGGCGCCCGAATAGCGCACGAACATCTGCGTGGTCAACGGCCCGAACGTCCGCTCCGGGCCGGTGGCGCCGACCTCCACGCCGGCTCCCGTCCCGCTCACGAGGACTCCTCCGTCGGCTTCTCCGCCGCCTTCGCCCGCTCGATCAGGGTCGACCGGGCCTCGGCGACGAGCGTGCCCTCGTCGTCCCGGAACTCGGTGACGACGACGGCGAGCCGCATCAACCCACCCCGCCGGCCGCTCTTCTCCGACCGGTCGACGATCCGCTCGCTGGCCCACAGTCGCTGGCCGGCGCGGGGTGGAGGACCGTGGAAGACGAACTCCTGCTCGCCGTGCAGCAGCCGGGCGCGCTCGAACCCGGTGTCCGCCCGGGCGCGGGGCGGTGCCCAGCGGGCGGCCGTCGTCAGGAAGGTCGGCGGCACGATGGCGGCCCCGCCCTCGTAAGCGGGCGACTCGGACTGCATCGCCTGCGCGAACTCGCGGATCTTGCCCCGTTCGATGAGCACCTCGTAGGACGGACCGGCCTCGGAATCGGTCACCGCTCAGCCCTCCCGTCGCAGCAGCATGCAGCCGGCCTCGGGGCCGCCACCCACTCCGACCGCGGCCACCTCGACGTCCTTGGTGATCTGGCGGTCGCCGGCGTCGCCCCACAGTTGGACGCACGCCTCGTGCACGAAGCCGTAGCCGTGCAGCCGCCCACCGGAGAGCTGGCCGCCGTGGGTGTTGATCGGGAAGTCACCGTCCTTGGAGAACCGGTCGAGGTCCTCCATGAAGACCCCTGCCTTGCCGTGCTCGGCGAAGCCGAATGCGTCGATCCACTGCAGGGTGAGGTAGCTGAACCCGTCGTAGAGCGTCGCGAAGTCGACGTCCACGGCGGTCAGCGACGTACCGGCCCACATCGCGTGCGCCACGTCGTGCGCGGCCATCGTGGTCAGGTCGTGGCGCTGGTCCCAGGAGTGCCGCTCGTACATGGCGCTGCCCGCGGACTCGATCGTCAACGGCGGACGGCGCAACCCCGCGGTTGCCTCCCGCCGGGAGATGATGATCGCGGTCGCGCCGTCGGCGGGGACGTCGCAGTCGAGCAGCCCGAAGGGCCAGGAGATCATCCGGGCCGCCAGGTAGTCCTCGATCGTGATCGGCGCGGTGAAGATGGCGTTGGGGTTCAGCGCCGCGTTGCGCCGGGCGTTGAGGGAGACGTTGCCCATCTGCTCGCGGGTGAGCCCGTGCTCGTGCATGTAGCGCTGGGCGTACATGCCGATCCAGTTGGCCGCCGACGCTGCTCCGAAGGGCACCCGCCAGGCGGTGTGCCCGCTGGCCCGCGTCATGTGCCCGGTGATGGCCTTCGCCCGGCCCATGGCGGCCTGCGCCGTCGACTCCCAGACCGAGCGGAACGCGAGCACGTGCGTGGCCCGCCCGCTGGCGACCATCGCGCAGGCGTCCAGCAGGGTGCCGATCTGCCCGGCGGTCTCGACCCCGCTGGTGTACCAGCTGGACTTCAGTCCCAGCGCATTGCGGATGTCGTGCGTGGTCGCACCGACGAACCCGCCCTCGGCGCCCACCGGGCCGGGGTAGCTGGCCACGCCGTCGATGTCGTCGGGGCTCAGCCCGGCGTCGGCGATGGCGTTGAGCGCCGCCTCGACCCCCAGGTCCCAGCCGGTCCGGCCGAGCTTGCGCCCGATCGCCGACTGACCGACACCGCTGATGACTGCACGGTCCTCGACGAAGGTCATGCCGTCACCGGCCGGAAGAGCGGCAGCCAGACGTCGTCCCGGTGCTCGAAGACGACCTCGACGGGCAGGCCCGCCTCGACGTCCTCGACGGCGCAGTCGACGATGTTGGTGGTCAGCCGCACGCCGGGTTCGTCGTCGAGCTCGACGATCGCCACCACGTACGGGGGTGGGAACCCGTCGAACCAGGGATGCTGGTTGACGGTGTAGGCGGCCACGGTCGCCCGGCCGGAGGCGACCTCCGGGCCGACCTCCCGACTGCGGCAGTGGAAGCACGCCGGCATGGGCGGGTGGAACCAGCGGCGGCACGAGCGGCATCGGTGGATGCGCAGCTCGCCGGACTCACCCCCGGTCCAGAACGCCTGGGTCTCGGGGGTCACCTCCGGCAGCAGCCGGAAGGCAGGCGGCGACGTCATGACTGCTCCCTTGCAGTAGCACTCCGGGTGGCACGCGGCCTCGAGAAGCGAGTGACGGCGTGTCAGAAACGGACCCTAGCAGCCCCCGGCGGCCGCTCCGGGTGCCCGTGCCAGCTCATCGACCCGGCCCCGCGAGCAGTCGGGCAGCCATCCGCACCGAGCGCTCCGGGTACTTCCGGGCGACCTCCTCGGGCGCCTGTCCCGAGCTGACCAGCAGGTCCGCCAGCCGGCTGCCGATGAGGGCCATCACCACGCAGGCCAGCAGCTCGTACCAGTCCACGTGGGCGATCTCGGCACCGCCGAGCTCCTGGTACCGGGCGATCGTCGCCGCCCGGTCGGGCACACCGGGCAGCCGCTGCAGCCCCTGCGCCTCGCACAGGTAATCCTCGAACATCAGCCACCAGCCGAGGTCGATCCCCGGCGGCCCCACCGTGGCCGCCTCCCAGTCCAGCATCGCGCTGACCGACAGGTCGTCGGCGAAGATCATGTTGCCCACCCGGGCGTCCCCCCAGACGACCCCGGCGGCGGGGTCGTCGGGTCGGTTGCCCAGCAGGTGTTCCATCGCGGCGTCGAGGACGTCCGGCCCGAACCGGCGGCTGGAGCCGCACCACTCGTTCCAGCGCACCAACTGGGCCAGGTGCCGGTCCAGCGCAGTCCCCGGGCTAACAGTGTCGCTGCCGGCGACGAGGAATCCGAGTCCGTGGGCGGGGTCGACCCGGTGTAGCGCGGCGAGTGCGGCCAGCCCCGCGTCGTGCGCCCGGGCCCGCTCCTCCGGCGGCAGGTCCACGAACCAGCCCGCGCGGTGGTAGCTCGGGACGTCGGCGGGCACCCGCCCGGGCCGGCGCTCCATCACGTAGAAGGGAGCGCCGAACAGACTCCGGTCGGCGGAGGTCAGCCAGATCCGGGGCACCGGGACGCCCGGGTGCCCGGCCAGGCCGCGCATCACCGCGGCCTGCGCGAGGGCGTCGGGCTGGACGAACAGCTGGTGGCCGGTCGGCTCGATGCGCAGCACCAGGTCCTGCACGCGGTGCCCGTCGGGACCCTGCCAGGCCGCGGTGAACATGATCGTCTCGTTCGAGTACCCGGCCTTCGGCAGCACCAGCGCGGACACCTCGACGTCGTCGACGCCCAGCTGGGCGGCGAGCAGTGGACCGAGCGCGGCACTGGTGGCCGCCAGGTCGCGGTGGGGGGACTCCGGCATGCGGACCTCCGGCTCAGGGGACGCGGTGGCCCCTCCGATGCGGACCACCCGTGACGTGACCCGACACTACTGTCAGAATGCGGTGGTGACCCTCACAGCTGCGCGCGATGTCCGCACCTCTCTTGGCGCCTACGTGCTGCCCGGCCGGGTCCCCGACCCGCGCCCGGCGATCGGCCAGGCCCGGGTCGCCGAGCAGATCGGGCTGGGCACCGTCTGGCTCAGCGAGCGGTGGGGCACCAAGGACATCGCCGTCTTGGCCGGCGCCCTGGGCCAGGCCACCGACACGCTGAAGATCGCCTCCGGCATCACCCACTTCCAGGTTCGCCACCCGGCGGTCCTGGCCTCCATGGCCATGACCGCCCAGGCCCTCACCGGCGGCCGGATGGTGCTCGGCTTCGGCCGTTCGGTGGCGGCGATGTGGAAGGCCGTCGGCCTGCCGCAGGCGACCAACCAGATGCTCGTCGACTCCGCCGACATCCTGCGCCGGCTGTGCCGAGGCGAGAAGGTGTCCTACTCCGGCCCGGCCGGCGAGTTCCCGGCGATGCGGCTCAGCGACCTGCCCGACGCACCGCCGCCCCCGCTGGTGTTCGCCGCGATCGGGCCCAAGAGCCTGGCACTGGCCGGCGCCCACTTCGACGGGGTGCTGCTGCACCCCTTCCTCACCCCCGAGGCCGTCTCCCGCCAGGCTGCGGTCGTGCGGCGCGCGGCCGAGGAGGCCGGCCGGGACCCGGCCACGGTGCGGGTCTACGCGACCGTGGTCACCGCGCCGGAGCTGACCGCCCGGGAGGAGCTGGAGGTCGTCGGCGCGCGCGCCGTCACCTACTTCCAGATTCCCGGCTTCGGCGAGAACCTGGTCACCGCCAACGACTGGGACGTCGACGCGCTGGGGGCCCTGCGCTCGCATCCGCTGATGGTTGGGCTGCGCGGCGCAGCCGACAGCGTTTTCACCCGCGACCAGCTGCGCGAGGTCAGTCTGACCCTGCCGGCATCGTGGCTTACCAGCGCTGCGGCGGTTGGCTCGGCCGCCGGGTGCGCCGCGCGGTTGCACGACTACCTCGACGCCGGCGCCGACGAGCTGGTGCTGCACGGGAGCACGCCGGAGTACCTCGGGACGACGGTCGCGCACTTCAGCGAGCCGTCGTCCGCCGGACCGGCCGGACCTGCCTGAGCCGATCGTTGCACTCTGGTGACACACCAGTCAGAATCCGGACGCGGGGTGCGGACGACGGCACCCGGACAACTCTCAGGAAGGCACCCGTTGCGCATCCACGGTGACCTCTTCATCGGCGGCTCCTGGCGGGAGCCCGCCATCGGAGCAGTCATCGACGTGGTCTCCCCCACCACCGAAGAGCTGATCGGACGGGTGCCCGACGGCTCCCCCGCCGACATCGACGCCGCCGTCGCCGCTGCTCGGCTGGCCTTCGACCGCGGCGAGTGGCCGTGGCTCGCCCCGGCCGAGCGGGCCGCCGCCCTGGGCCGGTTGTCCGTTGCGGTGAAGCGCCGCAGCGAGGAGTTCGCCGACCTCATCAGCACCCAGGTGGGCAGCCCCCGCGCGTGGGCGACGATCGGGCAGGTCGGCGTCGCGACCGCGGTGCTGGACACGTACACCCGGCTGGCTGAGACCCACCCGTGGGAGAGCGACCGGCGCGGCGCCTTCGGCACCACGGTGCGCGTCCGGCAGCTCCCGGTGGGGGTCGTGGCGGCCATCGTCCCGTGGAACGCACCGCTGTTCGTGGCGGCCCTGAAGCTGGCCCCGGCGTTGGCCGCGGGCTGCACCGTCGTCCTCAAGCCCTCCCCCGAGGCGCCGCTGGACGCCTACCTGCTGGCCGAGGCCGTGTTGGAGGCCGGGCTGCCCGACGGCGTGGTGAACATCGTCCCGGCCGGTGCCGAGGCCAGTGAGCACCTGGTGCGCCACCCCGGCGTGGACAAGGTGAGTTTCACCGGGTCGACCGCGGTCGGCCGGCGCATCGGCGCCCTGTGCGGGGCCGATGTGCGCCGCTGCACCCTCGAGCTCGGCGGCAAGTCCGCGGCGATCCTGCTCGACGACGTCGAGCTCGATCGCCGGCTGCTGGACGGCCTGGTCACCGGCTCGATGGCCAACAACGGGCAGATCTGTGTCTCCCAGACCCGGATCCTAGCCCCCCGCGACCGCTACGCCGATGTGGTCGACGCGCTGGCCGCCCGGGTCGGCGAGTTGTCCGTCGGCGACCCTGCGGACCCGGCGACCGAGATCGGTCCGCTGGTGTCCCGGCGGGCGCGGGAGAGCGTGCTCGGGCACCTGGCGGCCGCGGTCGGCGAGGGCGCGCGCCCGGTGACCGGCGGCGGCCGTCCGGCGGACCAGCCGCGGGGCTGGTACGTCCAGCCAACCGTCTTCGCCGGCGTGGACAACGGCATGCGGATCGCCCGCGAGGAGGTCTTCGGCCCGGTCGCCGTGGTGATCCCCTACGACGACGAGGCCGACGCGGTGGCGATCGCCAACGACTCCGAGTACGGGCTGGCCGGCAGTGTCTGGACCGGCGACCCCGAGCGCGGGGTGGCCGTCGCCGGCCGGGTGCGCACCGGGTCGATCTCGGTCAACTCCGCCGCCCCGCTCGACCTCGGCAGCCCCTTCGGCGGCTTCAAGCACTCCGGGATCGGGCGCGAGGGCGGCCCCGAGGCCTTCAGCGCCTACACCGAGCTCCAGTCGGTGATCATGCCCCGGCCGCGCTCGACCACGGCCGCCTGACCATCCGGCGGCGCCGCCACCCGGGGCGCCGCTCCCCCGGGCCCTTCCGGCCCGGCCACCAGCAGGAAGGAAGGACCCCTGTGCAGACCAAGGCAGCCGTGCTCTGGGAGCGCAACACCCCGTGGTCCATAGAGGACGTCGAGCTCGACGAGCCCAAGGACCAGGAGGTCCTCGTCGAGCTGCACGCCTCCGGGATGTGCCACTCCGACGAGCACATCGTCACCGGCGACATGCCCTTCCGGCTGCCGTGCATCGGCGGCCACGAGGGCGCCGGCGTGGTCAAGCAGGTCGGCCCTGGGGTCTCCTGGCTGGCCCCCGGTGACCACGTCGTCTTCAGCTTCATGCCCTCGTGCGGTCGCTGCCCGTCCTGCTCGACCGGGCACCAGAGCCTGTGCGACCTGGGCGCCCGGCTCTACACCGGCCGGCAGATCTCCGACGGCACCGCCCGCCACCACGCGCGCGGCCAAGACCTCGCCACCGCCTGCCTGATCGGCTCCTTCGCCCACCACACGGTGGTGCACGAGGCCAGCTGCGTGAAGATCGAGCCGCAGTTCCCGCTGGACAAGGCGTGCCTGCTCGGCTGCGGTTTCATCACCGGCTGGGGATCGGCCGTCTACGCCGCCGACATCCGCCCGGGCGACGCCGTCGTCGTCGCCGGGGTGGGCGGGATCGGCGCGGCCGCGATCCAGGGTGCCCGGCTCGCCGGCGCCAAGGTGATCGTCGCCATCGACCCGAACGACTCGAAGAAGGACAAGGCGCTCGAGTTCGGCGCCACCCACGTGGCCTCCTCCTGGGAGGAGGCGCCGGAGGTCGTCGCCGAGGCCACCTGGAGCCGCGGCGCCGACCGCTT
The DNA here is from genome assembly GCF_947486615.1 of uncultured Modestobacter sp. Taxonomy (GTDB): domain Bacteria; phylum Actinomycetota; class Actinomycetes; order Mycobacteriales; family Geodermatophilaceae; genus Modestobacter. The sequence continues at coordinate 54,855 of NZ_CANKUD010000001.1, read as the reverse complement.
CATCTGCGCCATGGGCGTCGGCGAAGGCCATCTGATCAAGTCGGCGCTGCGGATGACGGCCAAGCGGGGGCGCGTCGTGGTCACCAACATCCACCGGGCCGCGGAGACGTCCATCGACGTCAGCCTGATGGACCTGACGCTCAGCGAGAAGCAGATCGTCGGCACACTCTACGGCTCGGCGAACGCCCGGGCCGACATCCCCAAGCTCCTGGAGCTGTGGGGCCGTGGGCAGGTGGACCTGGACTCGATGGTCTCCCGCACCTATCCCCTCGAGGGGGTCAACGACGGCTACGCGGACATGCGGGCCGGACGCAACCTCCGTGGAGTCCTCACCTATCCCGCGCTCCAGGCCTGAGCGCTCCCCCACCGGGAGATACACCATGACCAGCGTCATCAGCACCGACAGCGCACCCGCCCCCGACGTCCAGCTCGACGACCTGGACTGGTGGACCCGTCCCGCGCCGGAACGCAACGCGGCGTTCGCCCGGTTCCGCGCCGCCGAGGACCTACCGTTCTTCCCCGAGCAGGACCTGGAGGGCACCCCCCGCGGCCGGGGCTTCCACGCCGTCACCCGGTACGCCGACGTGGTGGAGGTGAGCAAGCGGCCTGACGAGTTCTGCAGCGGCGAGGGCGTCAACATCTTCGACCAGCCGCCGCACCTGCGGGAGTTCTTCGGCTCGTTCATCTCCATGGACAACCCCGAGCACGCCCGGCTGCGGAAGATCGTCGCCCGCGGGTTCACCGCGAAGAACATGGAGGCGATGCGCGGTCAGGTGGCGGCCACCACCCGGGAGATCCTCACCGAGGTCGCCGGGCGCGGGGAGTGCGACTTCGTCACCGAGGTCGCCGCGCTGCTCCCGCTGCGGGTCGTCGACGACCTGATGGGCATCCCCCGCAGCGCCGAGCAATTCATCTTCGACAAGACCAACGCCGTGCTCGGCGCCAGCGACCCCGAGTACGTGGCCGACCAGTCGCCCCGCGGGGTGGCCACCGCGCTGATGTCGGCGGCCAACGAGATGGCCGAGCTGCTCCGGGAGCTGGCGGACGCACGGATCAAGAACCCCCAGGACGACCTGATCAGCAGGCTGGTGGCCGCCTCGACCGAGGAGAACCTCACCACCGAGGAGCTGGCCTCCTTCTTCATCCTGCTCGTGGGGGCCGGCAACGAGACCACCCGCAACGCCATCTCCCATGGCCTGGTCGCGTTGACCCAGAACCCCGACCAGCGGCGGATCTGGGCCGATGACCTGGCCGGCGTGACCCCCACGGCGGTCGAGGAGATCGTCCGCTGGGCCTCCCCCGTGGTGCACATGCGACGCACCGTCACCCAGGACGGCGTGCGTCTCGGGGACAAGGAGTTCCGCGAGGGCGACAAGGTCGTGCTCTGGTACGGCTCGGCCAACCGGGACGAGTCCGTGTTCGCCGACGGAGACGCCTTCGACGTACGGCGCAGCCCCAACCCGCACATTGCCTTCGGCGCGCCCGGCCCCCACTTCTGCCTCGGCGCCCACCTCGCCCGCCTGGAGATCGGCGTCGCGTTCCAGGAGATCCTCACCGCCCTGCCCGACATCGAGGCGGCGGCGGAGCCCGAGTACCTGCGGTCCAACTTCATCCACGGCATCAAGCACCTGCCTGCGCGCTTCACGCCCACGGCGCTCTGATCCGCCCGCTCACCGCCCCACCCGACACCGAACAGAGGACCCCAACGATGGGCAATCGCCTCGCCGGCAAGATCGCGTTCGTCTCCGGCTCCACGCGCGGCATCGGCCGCTCGATCGCCGAGCACTACGCCTCCGAGGGCGCCAAGGTCGCCGTCGCAAGCCGGACCGTGGCCAAGGGGGAGAAGGTCGTCGCCCGGATCCAGGAGGCGGGTGGGGAGGCGAAGTTCTTCCCGCTGGACGTGACCGACGAGGACAGCGTGCACGAGGCGCTCGACGCCGCGGCCGAGCACTTCGGCGGGCTCACCACCCTGGTGAACAACGCCGCCCCCACCGACCTGGTGGTGCAGAACTTCAAGCCGTTGCACCAGTACACGACCGCGGAGTGGGACTCGATCCTGCTGGGGACGCTGACCGGGAACGTCTTCTGGGCCTCGAAGTACGCCTGGCCGCACCTCGCCGGCTCTGGCAACGCATCGATCATCAACATCTCGTCCGGGCAGTCCGAGCGGGGCTACAAGGGGCTGGGCGCGTACGGGACGGCGAAGGGCGGGGTCAACTCGATCACCCGGACGCTGGCCGTCGAGGGCGCCGAGGACGGCATCCGGGCCAACGCGGTCATCGTCGGTCGCGTGGTCAGCCCCGGGGGTGACTCCGGGCACCACACCGGGCCCGGACACCTGACCCGGATGGGGCACCCCCTGGACATCGCCTACGCGTGCACCTGGCTGGCGTCGGACGAGGCAGCCTTCGTGACCGGGTCCCTGGTGACCGCGGACGGCGGCTTCGGCATCAACGGCGATGCGATCGGCAGCGGCGCATGACCGCGGTCAGCCAGAGCCAGCAGGACACCACCGACCCGATCGGCAGCACCGTCCTGCGGGACCTGACCGACGGCGTCCTGACCATCACGTTGAACCGCCCCGAGGCCGCCAACGCCATCCGGGCCGACCAGCGGAACGCCCTGATCAGCCTGTTCACCGAGGCCGACGGCGACCCCGACGTCCGGGTCGTGGTGCTGGCCGCCGACGGCAAGCACTTCTGCTCCGGCGCCGACGTCGGCGGCATCGGCGGCGGCGGTGAGAAGCGGGTCGGCGACCCCATGCGCAAGATCATGGGCGGGGCGCAGCGGCTGGTCACCTCCATCCTCGACTGCGGCAAGCCGGTGATCGCCTCGGTGCAGGGCGTCGCCGCCGGCATGGGCGCGCACCTCGCCTACGCCGCCGACCTGGTCGTCGCCTCCGAACAGGCCAGCTTCATCGAGTCCTTCGTGCTGCGCGGGCTGGTCGTCGACGCCGGCGGGGCCTACCTGCTCCCCCGCCGGATCGGCCTCCAGAAGGCCAAGGAGCTGGCGTTCTTCGGTGACCGGCTGCCCGCCGCCGAGGCGCTCGCGCTCGGGCTGGTCAACAAGGTGGTGCCCGCCGACGAGCTCGCCGCGGCCACCGCCGAGTACGCCGCCCGGCTGGCCACCGCGCCGACGTCGGCGATCGCGCTGACCAAGAAGCTGTTCAACACCTCCCTGGACGTCAGCCGCGAGGCGGCCTTCCTCGACGAGGGCATGGCCCAGGAGATCCAGTCCTACGCCGCCGACTCCGGCGAAGGGGTTGCGGCGTTCAAGGAACGCCGCAGCCCCGACTACCGAGGGTGGTAGGCGTGCACCGAGAGGAGCTGACCCGGCGATGACCGCACCGCGCAACGACCTGCCCACGATCGAGGATGAGAGCCGTCCCTTCTGGGACGCCGCCAAGCAGGGCCGCTTCCTCATCGCGCGCTGCAACGCGTGCGGCCGGGCGCACCACTACCCGCGGCCGTTCTGCCCGTTCTGCTGGAGCGAGGACGTCGCCTGGGAGGACGCCAGCGGCCGGGCGACGCTCTACACCCACTCCACGGTCTACGTGAACGACCTCGCGCCCTTCCGCGAGGCGCTGCCCTATGTCGCCGCCGTCGTGGACCTGGACGAGGGCCCCCGGGTGATGACCCAGCTGATCGACTGCCCGCCCGACGAGTTGCGCATCGGCATGCCGCTTACCGTCGCGTTCCGCGAGCTGACCGACGAGGTCACCGCCCCGGTCTTCCGTCCCGCGGGATGACCGACGCGCCACCCCCTGACAGTTCGCCCTCAACGAGAAGGAGTCCGATCATGTCCCGCCTGTTGGAAGGAAAGGTCGCCGTCGTGACCGGTGCCGGTCACGGCATCGGCCGCGGGCACGCCCTGGAGCTCGCCAAGCACGGCGCCACCGTGGTCGTCAACGACCTCGGCACCTCGGTGAGCGGGGAGGGCAAGGGCCGGGACGCCGAGCAGGTGGTCGACATCATCACCTCCCGCGGCGGCACGGCCGTCCCCGACTTCGGGGATGTCGGCGACGAGGCCCAGGTCGAGGCCATGCTGGACCGCGCCTGGGACCAGTTCGGACACGTCGACATCGTGGTCAACAACGCCGGCATCGTCCGCGACCGGGCGATCTGGAACATGAGCGCCGACGACTTCGACCTGGTCATGCGCGTGCACGTGCGCGGCACCTGGCTGGTCTGCCGGGGAGCGGCCCGCCGCTGGCGGGCCGAGGCCAAGGCCGGCGACGGCTCGGTCTACGGCCGGGTCATCAACACCGTTTCCGGTGCCGGGCTGCTCGGCCACTTCGGCCAGTCCAACTACGCCACGGCGAAGTCGGCCATCGCCGGGATGACCCTCACCCTCAGCCTGGAGCTGCAGAGCATCGGCGTCACCGTCAACGCCATCGGCCCCGGTGGGCTGACCCGGCTGTCGGCGACGATGCCCGGGCAGGCAGCGGCGCTGGAGCCCGACGAACGCGACGAGGACGCCTTCGACCCCAAGGACCCCTCGCTGTGCTGCCCGGTGGTGGCCTGGCTGGCCAGTCCGGAGGCCGACCACGTCAGCGGTCAGGTCATCCGGGCGATGGGTGAGAAGATTCACCTGATGGGCGGCTGGTACGAGAAGGCCAGCGCGGCCAACGGCCAGCAGCGCTGGGACGCCACCAAGCTGGGCCAGGTCTTCGCCACCGACGTGTTCGGCACCCGCGCGCCGGGCCTGCGGATGGGTGGCTGACGGCTCCCACGCGCCGCCTCGCCCTGCGGGAGCGGGTCCTCAGCCGAGGGCCAGCTCCCGCAGGGCGAGCTTGTCGATCTTCTGCATCGCAGTGAGCGGTAGGTCCGGCACCGTCTCCACCCGGTCGGGGGCCTTGTAGTCGGCCAGGTGGCCCCGGACCCAGACCCGTAGCTCCTCGCGGGTGGGCGCCGCCGCCGGATCGGCCGGAACCACGAAGGCCACCCCGATCTCGCCGATCACCGGCGCGGGGACGCCGACGACGGCGACCCGCGCGACCGCCGGGTGGTCGGCCAGCACGTTCTCCACCTCGAGCGGGTAGACGTTGTACCCGCCGCGGATGTACATGTCGCCACTGCGGCCCACCAGGACGAGGTTCCCCTCGGCGGTCAGCCGGCCCAGGTCGCCGCTGCGCAGCCAGCCGTCGTCCCCGAGGACCTGCGCGGTGAGCTCGGGAGCGCGCCAGTAGCCGCGCATCACGCAGTCGCCGCGCACCTGGACCCGCCCGACCGTCTCGGTGGCCACCGGCCCGCCGTCGTCGTCGACGACGCGCACCTGTACGCCGGCCTGCGGGCGGCCGACGGTGCGGGCCTGCACCTCGGGTGGATCGGTGGGCTCGGTGCCGCAGATCGACGGGGACTCCGTCATCGCGTACCGCACCACCAGCGGGACGCCGAGGAGGTCGGCGACGCGTTCAACGAGCTCCGGTGCGGCGGGGGCGGTGGCCGCGATGCCCACCCGCAGGTGCTCCAGCCGGCGCCCGGCCAGGTGCGGTTGCTCCAGCAGCTTGGACCACTGCGTCGGGACGCCACCGGCCACCGTGATCCGCTCGTCGATGAGCACCTGCGCCATCTCCGCGGCCGACCAGGGCACCGTCCCGACCACCATCGTGATGCCCCAGGCGAGCTGGTCCCAGAGCTTGGCCATGTAGCCGGCGTGAGCGAACGGCGTGGCGACCAGACGCCGGTCGAAGGGCGCGCTCATCACCCCGGCCGACCGTGCCGCCGCGGCCAGGTTGCGGTGGTCGAACCAGGCGCCCTTGGGCACTCCGGTGGTGCCGCTGGTCCAGATGACCACCACGGGGTCGGCCGGGTCGACGTCGGGCGCGGGACCGCCCCCCGGCCGCCGCAGGCAGGCCGCGGCCAGCTCGCTGCGGGCCATCACCGGTATTCCCTCGGGCACCTCGGGCAGCCCCGCCTCGGTGTCCCGGATGACCAGCGCGGGCGCCGCCGTGGCGAGCACGGCGGTCACCTCGTTGACGCCGAGCCGCGTGTTCAGCCCCGTGGTCACCGCGCCCAGCGAGGCGATCGCGGCGTAGCAGACGGCGTAGTCGATGCTGCTGGGCAGCATCAGGGCGACCACGTTCCCGCGGCGGACCCCGCGGTCGGCCAGCTCCACGGCGAGCCCGCCCGCGGCGGCCACCCAGCCGGCGAAGCTGATCCGCTGGAAGCCGTCGACGTAGGCCTCCCGGTCGCCGAACTGCTCGGCGGCCGCCCGCAGGGCCTCCCCCAACGTCGCGGGGTCGCCGATCAGCGGAGGGGTGCCCATCGGGTCAGTCCCGGCCGAGGATGACCGTGCCGCTGGAGCAGAACCACCCACCCGTGCCGCTGACCGCGGCCAGCCGGGCGCCCGGCACCTGGCGCGGGCCACTCTCCCCGCGCAGCTGACGGGCGGCCTCGACCAGCAGGAAGAGCCCGCGCTGACCGGGGTGCACGGCCGACAGACCACCGCCGTCGGTGTTGGTGGGCAGTGCGCCGCCCAACCGCAGGGTGCCGCCCTCGACGAAGCTGCCGGCCTCGCCCTTCTCGCAGAAGCCGAGGTCCTCGAGGGTGATCAGCAGCATGTAGGTGAAGGCGTCGTAGAGCTCGGCGACGTCGATGTCCTCGGGGCGCACGCCGGCCCGCTGGAACGCCAGCGGCCCGGAGACGGCGGCCGGACCGGTGGTCATGTCGTCCCACTGGCTCATCGACACGTGGCTGACCGACTCGGCGGCACCCAGCACCCACACCGGGTCGCTGCGCAGGTCGGCGACCCGGTCCTCGGCGACCAGGACCACCGCGGCCCCGCCGTCGGAGCGGATGCAGCAGTGCAACTTGGTGAATGGATCGGCGATCATCGGGCCGTCCAGGACGTCCTCGATCGTGATCGGGTCCCGGAAGGAGGCCTCCGGGTTCTCCGCCGCGTTGTACCGGGCGGACACCGCGATCTCGGCCAGCTGCTCGATCGTCGTCCCGTACTCGTACATGTGCCGCCGGGCGGCCATCGCGTACTTGCTGATCAGCGTGTGCCCGTAGGGCGACTCCCACTGCTGCGGCCCACGGGAGCCCCAGTTCAGGCTCGCCGTGCGCATCTTGCGGCGGAGGTCCGAGCGCGCGGTGGAGCCGTAGGTGAGCAGTACGACGTCGGCGTGGCCGGCGGCGATCGCGTCCGTCGCGTGCGCGGCCATGACCTCCCAGGACGCCCCGCCGACGGTGGTCGAGTCGACCCACCGGGGACGCAGCCCGAGGTACTCGGCGACGTCGATCGGCGCCAGCGTGCCCAGGCCGGTGGAGCCGAGGCCGTCCACGTCCCCGGGCTTCAGCCCCGCGTCCGCCAGCGCGCGGCGGCTGGCCTGACCGATCAGCCCGTAGGGCGTGGCTTCGGGGACCGTGCCGACGTCGGAGAGCGCAACCCCGGCGATGGCGACCCGGCGGCTCATGCCGTCGCTCCGGGAACGGTGTGCATGCGGGATCCCTCCGGGTTCATGCGTCCTCCGACGACGGTGTTGTGGGGCTGGCGGGTGCGCGGCGGCTGGGTCATTGCGGCGCGGGCAGGGCGACGATCTCGGCCAGGTGCTCGGTGCGCCCCCCGAGCAGGTTCTCCAGCACCTCGACCCGCTTGACGAACAGATGGGCGTCGTTCTCCCAGGTGTAGCCCATGCCCCCGTGCACCTGGACGTTGCTGGCCGCATTCACCGTGGCAGCGTGCGCGGCCACGACCTTCGCCGTCCGGGCCTGCAGCTCGGCGTCGGGCCGGCCCGACGCGAGGCTGACGGCGGCGAAGTACAGCTGGGCCATGCCCAGCTCGGCCTGCACCGCCATGTCGGCGCACCGGTGCTTGACCGCCTGGTTCACCCCGATCGGCCGGCCGAACTGCTCGCGGGTCTTGGCGTACTCGGTGGAGGCATCCCGGCAGGCCTCGGCGATGCCGACCAGCAGCGCCGCGGCGAGCACGAGGCCGCGCAGGTACAGCGGTCGGGTGGCCGCCGGCAGCCAGGCACTGACCGGCGCGTCGACGCCGGTGGCGGTCGCCAGCCGGACGCCGGGGTCGATGCTCGGCACCGTCTGCACGGCGCCCAGCTGCCCGGTCTCGACGAGAGCGGCACCGGCCGGGCCGAGCAGCAGCACCAGGGGCGCCTCGACGGCGTCGATCAGGTCCAGGTCACCCCGGACCCGGTCCTCGTCGACCGTGCTCCCGGCCCGCAGCGCGGCCAGGCCCACGGTGGTCTTGCCGGCGACGATGGAGGCCACCAGGTCGGCATCACCGATCGCGACGGCGAGCTGGGCGGCCAGCACGGTGGACAGGAAGGGGCCCGGCGCCACGTGACGGCCGAGCTCGCGGAAGAGGAGGGCTTCCTCCTCCACGCCGAAGCCTGCGCCGCCGAGCTCCTCGGGCACCGACAGGCCGAAGAGCCCGAGATCGGCACAACCGGTCCAGGCCGCGGCGTCGACGGAGGAGGCCTCGGCCTCGCGCTGGCGGATCCGGTCACGGGGCATCTCCTGGGCCAGGAAGTCCGCCGCCGCGCGGACGACGTCCTGTTGGTCAGCAGAGGGCAGGAGGTCCATGGTCGCTTCCTCTCAGCGGGGCAGGCCGAGGATGCGGTCCCCGATGATGTTGCGCTGTACCTCCGAGGTGCCACCCCCGATCGTCTGCGAGTACGAGTACAGGTAGTTGCCCGACCAGCCGCCGGGGATCCAACGGGAGACGTAGCGCAGGCCGTCGGGACCGAGGATGTCCATCGCCAGCCGGGCGACCTGCTTGACCATCTCCGAGTAGTAGAGCTTCACGATCGAGCCCTCGGGACCGGGGGTGCCGGTGCGGGCGCTGCGCGAGATGCCCACGTACGTCATGGCGCGCAGCGCGGCGACCTCGGCCCGGGCCGTGGCCAGCCGGCGGGCCAGCTCGTCGTCGGCGATCGCCGGGCGGCGGCCGTCGGGGCCGGTGCGCTCGCGGGCCAGTTCGATCAGCTGCTCGACGGTGGAGGCCAGCCGCACCTGCCCGGCGGTGAAGGCCGTGCCGCGCTCGAAGGACAGCGTCGACATCGCGACGCTCCAGCCCTGGTCGACGTCGCCGACGACGCTGCTCAGCGGGATGCGCACCTCGTCGTAGAAGACCTCGCAGAACTCGGCCTCGCCGTCCATGGTGCGGATCGGGCGCACGTCGATGCCCGGGCTGTGCATGTCGCAGATGACCCAGGTGATGCCCTGGTGCTTGGAGCCGGTGCGGCTGGTGCGGACCAGCAGCTCCTGCCAGTCGGCGACATGGGCGAAGCTCGTCCAGATCTTCTGCCCGCTGACCACCAACTCGTCGCCGTCGATCTCGGCCCGGGCGCTGAGCGAGGCAAGGTCCGAGCCGGCGCCGGGCTCGGAGAAGCCCTGGCACCAGACGACCTCCCCGGCCAGGATCGGCCGCAGGTGCTGGGCCTTCTGTTCGTCGCGGGCGCGGGTCATCAGCGTCGGGCCGGCGTGGTTGAGGCCGACGAAGTTGGCGTCGACGCTGGGCAGTCCGGCCCGGCCGTACTCCTCGAACCAGATGAGCTGGTCGATCAAGGAGAGGCCGCGGCCGCCGTACTCGGTCGGCCACGAGATGCCGGCCCAGCCACCCTCGAACTGGGTGCGCTGCCAGGCCAGGTCGTACTCGCGGATGCCCGCGGCGGCCCGGGGGCGTTCGTCCCGGGGCTTGTTCTCGTGCAACCACGTGCGGACCTGGTCGCGGAAGTCGCGCTGGTCGGCGGAGAAGTCGAGGTCCATCTGCACCTTCTTGCATCTGACACCGGAGTCTGGTGTGACGACTGTGTCAGATACTAGCCTGGGGCACACCCCCCGGCGGGTGCGTCGCGACGACGCCCTTCGCCGACCACCGCACGAGGGACCGGCTGTACGGGCCGTCCCGGCACCGGTTCCCGAGGAGACGACGTGGCCCAGCTCAGCCCCGAAGAAGGTCAGATCGTCGACCTGGTCGCCGAGTTCGTCGACAAAGAGGTCCGGCCGGTGGCCCAGCAGCTGGAGCACGCCAACACGTATCCCGAGGCCCTCATCGAACAGATGAAGGAACTCGGCGTGTTCGGCCTGGCAATCCCCGAGCCTCACGGCGACTACGGGGTCTCCACGACCTGCTACGCGCTGGTGACCGAGCAGCTGTCGCGCGGGTGGATGAGCCTGGCCGGCTCCTTCGGGGGGCACTCCGTGGTCTCCAAGCTGCTGCTGCGCTACGGCACGGAGGAGCAGAAGCAGCGCTACCTGCCCCGGATGGCGACCGGGGAGCTGCGGGCGACGATGGCGCTCACCGAGCCCGGGGGCGGCTCGGACCTGCAGGCCATGCGCACCGTCGCCCGCCGGGACGGGGACGACTGGGTGGTCAACGGGTCGAAGACCTGGATCACCAACGCCCGGCGGGCCGGCCTGGTGGCCCTGCTGGTCAAGACCGACCCCGCCGCCTCCCCCGCGCACCGCGGGATCAGCATCCTGCTGTCGGAGAAGGGCAAGGGCTTCACCGTCTCCAAGGACCTCCCCAAGCTCGGCTACAAGGGCGTGGAGAGCTGCGAGCTGCACTTCGACGACCACCGGCTGCCCGTGGACGCCGTGCTCGGTGAGGAGCCGGGCAAAGGCTTTGGGCAGATGATGGCCGGCCTGGAGGTCGGCCGGATCCAGGTCGCCGCCCGGGCGGTCGGCGTCGCACAGGCGGCCTTCGACGACGCCCTGCGGTACTCCCAGGAGCGGGAGGCCTTCGGCAAGCCGATCTGGCAACACCAGTCGATCGGCAACTACCTCGCCGACATGGACACAAACATCGAAGCCGCGCGGGGTCTGGTCCTGCGTGCGGCCGAGACCTTCGACGCCGGCGGACGCGCCGATCTCCAGTCGGGTCAGGCGAAGCTCTTCGCCTCCGAGATGGCCGCCAAGGTCACTCTCGACGCGATCCGCATCCACGGCGGCTACGGCTACTCGACCGAGTTCGACGTCGAGCGCTACTTCCGGGACGCCCCGCTCATGATCGTCGGCGAGGGCACCAACGAGATCCTCCGCGGCGTGATCGCCCGCCAGCTGGTCCAGCGGGGCTCGGCCAGACGCTGACACAGCCGTCCCCGCAGCGCTTTCCACCCACAACCGTGCGGTGGGCAACTCAGAGAGAAGGAGGACCGATGATCCTGGCAGGCAGCGTGGCCGTGGTGACCGGCGGAGCAGGCGGACTCGGCGAGGCCGCCGTCCGTGAGCTCGTCGAGGCCGGCGCCAAGGTCGTGATCAGCGATCTGTCCGAGGAGCGGGGCAAGGCCCTGGCCGACGAGCTCGGGGACGCCGCGGTGTACGTCCCGACCGACGTGCTGAGCGACGAGAGCATCGCCGGCGCGATCGAGGCGGCCCGGGGGCTCGGGACATTGCGGTACGCCGTGGTCGCCCACGGCGGCTTCGGCGTGGCCGAGCGGGTCGTCGGCCGGGACCACACGCCGGCCACGATGGCGGGCTTCACCAAGACCATCGAGCTGTACCTCACCGGCACCTACAACGTGCTGCGGCTGCTGGCGGCGGAGATCGCCAGTGCCGAGCCCGACGACGGCGGGCAGCGGGGCGCGGTGGTGACCACCTCCAGCATCGCCGCCTTCGAGGGCCAGATCGGCCAGTCCGCCTACGCCGCGGCCAAGGGCGGGGTCGCCGGTCTCACCCTGGCAGCGGCGCGCGACCTGGCCGTGCTGGGGATCCGGGTGGTCTGCATCGCGCCCGGGACCTTCCTGACCCCGGCCATGGAGCGGGTCGGCCCGGAAGCACTGGCGAAGTTCGGCGCCTCGGTCCCGAACCCGTCCCGCCTCGGCAAGCCCTCGGAGTACGCCGCGCTGGCCCGGCACATCTGCGAGAACACCTACCTCAACGGAGAGACCATCCGCATCGACGGGGCCCAGCGCTTCCAGCCGCGCTGACCCACCCCGTCCGCTGCCGGCGCAGGCCGGCAGCGGACGGACCCGGCAGCCGCGCCCCTCACCGGGTGGTTGCCGCCGTACCGAACCGTCCGGGACCACCCGGACCAGCTCCCCCTGAGAGGGACTCATGGACAAGCCCGTGGACGCCGCACTGCCGCCGCGCCCCGCCGGAGCACGCACCGTCGAACAGCGCAACCGGGTGGTGATCCGCTTCGCCGGTGACTCCGGAGACGGCATGCAGCTGACCGGCGACCGGTTCACCTCGGCCGCGGCCGCCTTCGGCAACGACCTGGCGACCATGCCCGACTTCCCCGCCGAGATCCGCGCCCCGCACGGGACGCTGGCCGGGGTGAGCAGCTTCCAGCTGCACTTCGCCGACTACGACATCCTCACCCCCGGCGACCGGCCGGACGTGCTCGTCGCGATGAACCCGGCGGCACTGCGAGCCAACCTGCGCGACCTGCCACCCGGCGGCGCGCTCATCGTCGACACCGACGAGTTCACCAAGCGCAACCTGGCCAAGGTCGGCTACGCCGACGACCCGCTCGCGGAGGGGTCGCTGTCGGCCTACACCGTCCACAAGGTGCCGATGACCTCGCTGACCACCGCAGCGCTGGAGTCCCTCGGCATCGGCAAGAAGGACGCCGAGCGCAGCAAGAACATGTTCGCCCTCGGGCTGCTGTCGTGGATGTACTCCCGCCCGACCGAAGGCACCGAGCGCTGGCTGCGGGAGAAGTTCGCCAAGCGCCCGGAGATCGCCGAGGCCAACCTGGTGGCCTTCCGCACCGGCCACGCCTACGGCGAGACGACGGAGTCCTTCGCCGTCACCTACGAGATCGCCCCCGCGGCGCTGCCGGTCGGCACCTACCGGCAGATCACCGGCAACACGGCCCTGGCCTACGGCATCGTCGCGGCCGGGCAGCAGTCCGGCCTGCCGGTCTTCCTCGGCAGCTACCCGATCACCCCGGCTTCGGACATCCTGCACGAGCTCAGCCGGCTCAAGCGGTTCGGAGTCACCACCTTCCAGGCCGAGGACGAGATCGCCGGCATCGGCGCCGCGCTCGGTGCAGCCTACGGCGGGGCGATCGGCGTGACGACGACGTCCGGCCCGGGGCTGGCACTCAAGAGCGAGGCGATCGGCCTCGCAGTGATGACCGAGTTGCCACTGCTCATCGTCGACGTGCAGCGCGGCGGCCCCTCCACCGGGCTGCCGACGAAGACCGAGCAGTCGGACCTCCTGCAGGCCATGTTCGGCCGCAACGGCGAGGCGCCGGTACCGGTCGTGGCACCCCGGTCACCGGCCGACGCCTTCGACGCCGCCCTGGACGCCGTCCGGATCGCACTGGCCTACCGGACTCCGGTGCTGCTGCTCTCCGACGGCGCCATCGCCAACGGCTCCGAGCCGTGGCGGGTGCCCGAGGACGAGGAACTGCCCGACCTCGGCGTGCAGTTCGCGACCGAGCCAAACGGGCCGGACGGGTCGTTCCTGCCCTACGCCCGTGACCCGGAGACCCTGGCCCGGCCCTGGGCGGTGCCCGGCACCAAGGGCCTCGCGCACCGCATCGGCGGACTGGAGAAGGCCGACGGCACCGGCAACATCTCCTACGACTCGGCCAACCACGAGTTCATGGTCCGGGTGCGCCAGGCCCGGATCGACGGCATCGCGGTTCCCGACCTGGAGGTCGACGACCCCGCTGGGGACGCCGAGGTGCTGCTGCTGGGCTGGGGCTCCACCTACGGCCCCATCGGCGCGGCCGCCCGCCGGCTCCGCGCGGCCGGTCACACGGTCGCCCAGGCCCACCTTCGCCACCTCAACCCGCTGCCGGCCAACACCGAGGCCGTGCTGCGGTCCTACCGGCAGGTGATCGTGCCGGAGATGAACCTCGGGCAGCTCGCGTTCCTGCTCCAGGGCCGCTATTGCATCCCACTCGTCTCGGTCACCAAGGTGGCCGGGCTGCCCTTCGGCGCCGAGGAGCTCTTCGACCGCCTGACACCGCTCATCACCGCACCACAGCTGCAGGACACCGACCAGAAGGAAGAGGTTCCGGCATGACCGCCATCGACCTGGGCCTGCCCGTCCGCGGAGGCCTGGACCTCGTCCCCAGCGAAGAGGACGTGCAGAAGGCGAAGGACTACGCCAGCGACCAGGAGGTCCGCTGGTGCCCCGGGTGCGGTGACTACGCCGTGCTCGCCGCCGTCCGCTCCTTCCTGCCGACGCTGTCGATCAAGCGGGAGAACACCGTCTTCGTCTCCGGGATCGGGTGCTCGTCCCGGTTCCCGTACTACCTGGACACCTACGGGATGCACTCGATCCACGGCCGGGCGCCCGCGATCGCCACCGGGCTGGCGGTCTCGCGCCCCGACCTGAGCGTCTTCGTGGTGACCGGGGACGGCGACGCCCTGTCCATCGGCGGCAACCACCTGATCCACGCGCTGCGGCGGAACGTGAACATGACGATCCTGCTGTTCAACAACCGGATCTACGGGCTCACCAAGGGCCAGTACTCCCCCACCTCCGAGGTCGGCAAGGTCACCAAGTCCACCCCGATGGGCTCGCTGGACCACCCCTTCAACCCGGTGTCGCTGGCGCTCGGGGCCGAGGCGACGTTCGTGGGGCGGGCCATGGACTCCGACCGGGCGGGCCTGACCGCGGTGCTCGAGGCGGCGGCGAAGCACCGCGGCGCCTCGCTGGTGGAGATCTACCAGGACTGCCCGATCTTCAACGACGGCTCCTTCGACGTCCTGCGCAAGCCGGACGAGTCGGAGTCGCGGGTGATCACGGTGACCCACGGGCAGCCCATCACCTTCGGCACCGACGGGCGCTGGGCGGTCGTCCGGCGCGGGTTCGGTCTCGCCGTCGCCCCGATCGCGGAGGTGGACCCGGCCGACGTCGTGGTGCACGACGCGACCGACCACGAGCTGGCGTTCGCGCTGTCCCGGTTGTCCGACCAGGCGCTGGACCACGCCGTCTTCGGGGTGCTGCGTCAGGTGCAGCGGCCGACCTACGACGACCTGACCCGGGAACAGGTCGACCAGGCCGTCACCAAGGCCGACGTGGCCGGCGGCCCGGACCTGCACGGCCTGCTGCACGGGCAGGACACCTGGACCATCGCTGGTCGGTGACCGGCGGGGAACGGAGGGGCCGAGTGCGCCCCTCCGTTCCCCGGCACCGTCAGTCCGTCGCGCGGCCCAGGGTGCGCAACGCGCCCCGGTAGACCGGGACGTCGACGAAGACGTCATCCACCCGGAGCGACCCCACCCCGGCGTCCCGGGACTCCCACGCCTGCACGATCCGCTGGGCGCGAGCCCGGTCGTCGGCGGACCCGCGGAACCCGTAGGTGGCGCGGACCGCTGACACCTGCCCGGGGTGGATGGCGATCCGGCCGCCGAACCCGTGGGCGACCGATCGCCGCGAGTCCTCGGTCAGGCCGGCCTCGTCGGCGAGCCCCAACCACGGGCCGTCCAGCGGCGCTCCCCAGCCGGCCGCCCGGGAGTGCAGCACCAGCTGGGCCCGGGCGTGCTCGACCGCGGGGCTGCCCGGGGTGTTCTCGACCCCCAAGTCGGCGGTGAAGTCGACCGTCCCGAACGCCAGCAGCACCCGCCGGGACGGCGCACCGGCAGTCAGCTGTGCCAGCCGCGCGAGGCCCCTGGCCGTCTCCACCAGGGCCACCAGGGCCACCGAGCCCGGCTCCCGCCCGCGCTGCCGCTCCAGCTCGCGCAGCGCGGCGTCCAGCTGGGCCAGGTCGGCCGGGGACTCGGACTTGGGCAGCAGGACCGCCTCGACGGCCGGCCACACCGCGGCGTGGAGGTCGGCTGCCAGCACCCCCTCCTCGGCGGCGTTGACCCGCACCCAGAGCCGGCGGCCGGGCAGCCGGTCCGCCAGCGCCGCCTGGACCAGCTCCCGCGCCTCCGTTTTGCGCTCCGGCGCCACCGCGTCCTCGAGGTCCAGCACGAGGGCGTCGCCGTCCACCACGTCGAGCTTCCCCAGGTGGGAGGGGCTGTCGCCGCGCAGGAACAGCGCGGCGTGCGGCGTGCCCCGCCAGCCGCCAACGTCCCGTGTCGGTGCGGCGGTCATGAACCGGCGAGGATGCCGACGGGCTGCGGATCGGCCTCGCTGGGCTCGGTGCCGGTCAGGCCACCGGGCGGCGCCAGCCGGAACCCGGTGTAGCCGTCGGCGGCGACTGCGTCGCAGCGCTTGCGGTACCGGCCGACGCCGCCGGCGTAGGGCATGAACACCCGGGGCTTGCCCGGCACGTTGGCGCCCAGGTACCAGGAGTTGGCCTGCTTGTAGAGGGTCCGGTCCGCGGCGTCGTTGACGTGGTCGACCCACGCGTCCTCCGCCTCGACCTCCGCCTCGATCGTCGCCAGGCCCTCGTCCCGCAGGTACTCGAGGCAGTCCACGATCCAGTCGACGTGCTGCTCGACGGCGAGCACGACGTTGCTCAGCACGGCCGGGCTGCCCGGACCGGTGACGGTGAACAGGTTGGGGAAGCCCGCCGTGCCCAGGCCCAGGTAGGTCCGCGGGCCGGCCGCCCACTTCTCCCGCAGGGTGAGCCCACCGCGGCCGCGGATGTCCATCGCCAGCAGGGACCCGGTCATGGCGTCGAATCCGGTCGCGAAGACGATCACGTCGACCTCGTGCACTCGACCGTCGACCTTCACGCCGGTCTCCGTGATCTCCTCGATCGGCGTCTGCTTCACGTCGACCAGGCGCACGTCGTCCCGGTTGAACGTCTCGAAGTAGCCGGTGTCCACGCAGATCCGCTTGGAGCCGATCGGGTGGTCGGTGGGCACCAGCCGCTCGGCGACCGCGGGGTCCGCCACCGCCTGCCGGATCTTCTCGCTGACGAACTCGGCGGCCAGCGCGTTCGCCGCCAGGTCGGTGCCCAGGTCCTCGAAGGCCGCCATGAAGGCGAACCCGCCCATCGTCCAGCGGGCCTCGAACTGGGCGCGCCGCTCCTCCTCCGAGACGGCGAAGACCGAGACCCGGTTGGTCCGGATCATCGACCCGCCGAACGACCGGCGGGCCTGCGCCCGGTATTCGGCGTAGTGCTCCTTGACGTCGCGGACCTGCTCGGGGTCCAGCGGCTGGTTGGCCCCGGAGATGGAGAAGTTCGGCGTCCGCTGGAACACCGTCACGTGCGCAGCCTGCTCGGCGATCAGCGGAAGCGACTGGATGCCCGAAGAGCCGGTGCCGATCAGCGCGACTCGCTGGCCGGTGAAGTCGACGCCCTCGTGCGGCCAGCGCCCGGTGTGCACCGCGCGGCCGCGGAAGCGGTCCAGCCCCGGGAAGTCCGGGACCCGCGAGGAGGAGAGGCAGCCCACCGCCGTGACGACGAAGCGGGTACGCACCTGCTCACCGGCGTCGGTCGTGACCGTCCAGCAGTCGATCTCCTCGTCGAACACCGCGGAGGTCACGCGGGTCTCGAAGGTGAAGTGCCGGCGCAGGTCGAACCGGTCGGCGACGTGCTGGATGTAGGCCAGCAGCTCCGGCTGCTCGGGATAGCGCTGGGTCCACGTCCACTCCTGCTGCAGCTCCTCGGAGAAGGAGTAGGAGTACTCGACGCTCTCGATGTCGCACCGGGCGCCGGGGTAGCGGTTCCAGTACCAGGTGCCGCCCACGTCGCCGGCCACCTCGAAGCCGCGGAGCGAGAAGCCGTGCGTGCGGAGCTGGTGGATGGCGTAGAGCCCGCCGAAGCCGGCCCCGATGACGACGGCGTCCACGACCTTCCCCGGCGCCGGGTGGTCCGTTCCGCCGGTGGCGGGACCGGGGACGGCGGGAACTGCCTCGGGCACAGGTGCCTCGCTTCGCTGCGACGGGTGCGTCCACTGGTCGGTGGACATGACGACACTGTCAGAATAGCGGGGACACGGGTGGTCCGGGACCCCCGCGGGCCAGGTCAGGCCTCGATGACCTCGATGGCCTGCGCCGGGCAGGAGGCCGCGCCGAGCGCGGCGGCGTCCTCGTGTTCGGCCGGGACGTCGAGGTCCTCGACGGCGCAGAACCCGTCGTCGTCGAGCTCGTAGACCTCCGGTGCCAGCGCCGCGCATTGACCGTGCCCGGCGCACTCGATCTGCTTGACGTGGATCTTCACGGGAGCCTCCTGCTGGACGTGGCCGCGGACCGGGCCGCGGCGGTGGTGGCGCGCCGCCCGGTCATCGCAACCGCGGCGCGCGGCGCTCGGCCGGCTGGCGCGGACCGCCGCCCCGGTTGCCGAGCTGGGCGTAGGACAGGCCGGTGCGCTTGGCGTGCGAGGGCATCTGGTCCAGCGACTCCCAGACGGCCCGGACGGTGCCCTGGATCGCGTCGGGGCTGCGGGCGGCGATCTCCGCGGCCAGCTCCGCCGCGTGCGCCCACAGCCGGTCGCGCTCGACGACCTCGCTGACCAGGCCGATCCGCATCGCGGTCTCGGCGGTCATCCGCTCCTCGTTGCCCAGCAGCGCCCAGCGCATCACCTCACCGAGCGGGATGCCGCGGTGCAGCATGCCGATCGGCTCGAGCGCGGAGACCATCCCACCGCTGGCGTGCGGGTCGAAGAAGGTGGCCTCCGGGGCGGCGATGATGATGTCGGACTCGTTGAGCAGGTACATGGCACCGCCGGCCGCCATGCCCTGCACGGCCGTGATCACCGGCTTCCAGACCCGCTGCGATTTCGGCCCGAGCAGCGCGCCGGGGTCCTCCTGGGAGAACACCGGCAGGTCGTTCCACCACGGCCCCTCCCGGATGTCGATGCCGGTGCAGAACGCGCGGTCGCCGGACGCCCGCAGCACCACGCAATGGATGTCGGCGTTGGTGCGGACCTCCCGCCAGACCTGGTCGAACTCATCGACCATCTGCTCGTTGAACGAGTTCATCCGGTCCGGGCGGTCCAGGGTGACCGTCGCGACGTGGTCGGCCACGTCGAACAGCAGCGTGGACAGCTGCAGCCGGGTCATCGCAGCACCTCGGGGACATCGAGCGCCGCCGCGTCCCGGACGCGGCTGCGCAGCTGTGGCTTCATGACCTTCCCCATCGCGTTGCGCGGCAGCGCCTCGACGACCTCGACCTGGACCGGCAGTTTGCGCGGGTTCAGGCCGCGGTCGGCCAGGTGGGCGCAGAGCTCCGCGAGGGTCGGCACCGGGCGCCCGGGCTCCGGGACGACGACGGCGCAGACCCGCTCACCGGTCGCGTCGTCGGGCAGGCCGATCACCGCCACCTCGGCCAGTCCCGGGAAGTCCATCAACCGGTCCTCCACCTCGCGGGCGGAGATGTTCTCCATGTTCCGGATGATCACGTCCTTGATCCGCCCGGTGATCGTGAGGTAGCCCCGCGCGTCGATCCGGGCGAGGTCGCCGGTGCGGAAGTACCCGTCCTCGTCGAAGGCGTCGGCGTCCAGGGCGGCGTCGACGTAGCCGACCGTCAGCTGCGGCGCGCGGACGCGCAGCTCACCCACCTCGCCGGACTCGGCCCGGGACCCGTCGGGGCGCACCACGACCACCTCGGTGCCGGCTGGCGGGCGGCCCTCGGTCGAGATCAGGTCCGCCTCGTCGTCGGTGACGGCGGCCCAGCTCAGGTACGGGCACTCGGTGAGGCCGTACCCCGACAGGACGCCCACTCCGCCGAGCTCGGTCTTCACCTGGGTGTGGAACGAGGGAGGCCGGGGCGAGCCGCCCACCAGCCACGCCCGGACGTCGGGGAACATCGGGGTGCCCGGCTGCTGGCGCTGCCGCTGCAGGTAGGCCTTGATGAAGGGCACCCCGGACCCGCCGAGCGTCACCCGCTGCTCACCCAGCTGTTCGGGTGTCGAGGCGGGGTCGAAGACGTCGGTGATCAGGATGCTGGAGCCGGTGGCCAGCGCCGACAGCACGTGCAGCACGCCGCCGACGTGTGCCATCGGCGCCAGCGACGCGGTGCGGTCCGCCGGCACCGGGGCGACCGCCCGGCAAAAGGTGTCCGCGGCGGCCAGCAGCCCCTGGTCGGTGTGCTGGGCGCCCTTGGGCTCGGCCGTGGTGCCCGAGGTGTAGAACAGCCAGCGCACCGGCGGCCGGCCGTCGGGTCCGGAGCGCGGCGGCTCGGGCGGCAGGGTACCGGGGTCGCCCTCGGGCAGGTCCCGGTCGACCACCAGCACCTCGAGGCCCGACTGGTCGGCGGCGACGAAGGCGGCCATCGCACCGTGCACGGTGCCCCGGAACACCGAGGGCACCACGAGCAGCCGGGACCCGGCCTGGCGGGCGATGAACCCGACCTCCTGCTCGCGCAGCATCATGATCAGCGGGTTCTGCACCGCGCCGAGCCGGGACAGCGCGAAGAACAGCACGATCGTCTCCACCCGGCTGGGCAGCTGCCAGGACACGACCGTCCCCGGCCGGATGCCCTGCGCCAGCAGGCCGGCCGCCACGCGCTCGGCCGACTCGCGGATCTCCCGGTAGGTCACCTCGCGCCGGCGTTCGTCGCGGACCAGGACGGCGTCCGGCGTGCGCTCGGCGCTCTCCCGCAGTAGCTGCCACACCCCGGCGGTGTCCAGCGCCGGCGTGGTCGGGCGCCATGTCGTCGTGCCGGTCGTCATCCCGGTGATCGTGCCGGTGATCGTGCCGGTCACGATGCCGCCACCTCGGAGGACACCTTCAGCTCGCGCTTGAGGATCTTGCCGGCCGGACCGAGCGGCAGCTCGGTCCGGAAGTCGAAGCTGCGGGGCTGCTTGTACCCGGCCAGCTGGGTGCGGCACAGCCCGGTGAGCTCGGCTTTGAGGGCGGCCCGGTCGACCTCGCCCTTGGGCACGACCACCGCGACCGGGGTCTCGCCCCACTCGGGGTGCGGCGCCCCGACGACGGCGACCAGGTCGACGAGCGGGTGAGCGCCGATGACCCGCTCCAGCTCGGCCGGGTACACGTTGAAGCCGCCGGAGATGATCATGTCCGCCTTGCGGCCGACGACGTGCAGGTACCCCTCCTCGTCCAGCCTGCCCAGGTCGCCGGACCACAGGCCGGTGGGCCGGAAGGTCTCGGCGGTCTTCTCCGCGTTCTTCCAGTAGCCGACGGCGAGCGAGTCGGCCTGGATGACGATCTCACCGACCTCACCCCGCGGCAGCTCCTCGCCGTCCTCGCCCACGACGCGGATCTGGGCCTGCGGCGTCTCGCGCCCGCACGAGGTGCGCAGCGACTCCTTGCCGGCGACCATCGCGCGGTGGTCCTCGGGGCTGAGGATGGTGACCTGCCCGCCGGCCTCGGTGAGCCCGTAGCGCTGCTGCAGGTCGCACCCCAGCCGCTCCATCGCCTCCTGGGCCAGGCCGGGCGGAACGGGTGAGGAGCCGTAACTGATCCGCCGGAGGCTGCTGACGTCGCGCTGCCGGCCGCTCTCCTCCAGCAGCCGCAGGGTGCGCAGCAGCATGGTCGGGATGAACGTCGTCATGGTGATCCGGCGGCGCTCGATCGCGTCGAGCACCGCCTCCGGGTCGAACCGGGAATGGATCTCCATGGTCTGCCCGAGGTACATCCAGCCCAGCGTCCGAACCATGCCGCCGGCGGTGAAGAACGGGGTCGTGGCCAGGAGCACGTCGGAGTGCCGCGCCTCGGTGACGATGGTGGTGTCCAGCGTCTGGGCGACCATGCCGCGGTGGGTGTTGACCACGGCCTTGGGCCGCCCCGTCGTCCCGCTCGTGTAGAGCAGGAAGTGGACGTCGTCCCCGGTCAGCGCCGCGGGCGTCGGGTCGACGTCGCGGCCCAGCTCCAGCGCCGCCTCGTACGGCCGGCCGACGCTCTCCCCGCCGATCTCCAGCACCACGTCGAGGTCGGCGAACACCGACGCGACGAGGTGCGCCTGGTCGGTGTGCACGATCGCCGCCTGCACGCCGGAGTCGGCGAGGATGTACTCGATCTCCGCCGGGGCGAGCCGGGTGTTGATCGGCACAGCGACCAGCCCGGCCTTGGCGAGCCCGAACGTGATCTCCGGCCACTCGCCGGTGTTGCGGGCACAGACCGCCACCCGGTCGCCGAGGTCGAGGCCGCGGCTGAGCAGGTGGGTGGCCAGCCGGTTGGCCCGGGCGTCCAGCGCCCCCCAGGTCACGGTGCCGGTGTCGGTGACCACGGCGGCCTTGCTGGGGTAGCGACGGGCGTTCCGCCGGGAGATGTCACCGATGAGCATGGGTCCTCACAGCGTCGTGATGAGCAGGGGCGGGGAGCGCTGTCCCCCGGGGACGTCGCCTCAGATGAGGAACGACATGGTGGGCAGCGCCCCGCCGGCGTTGACCAGGTGCACGGTCTTGGCGACCAGCAGGGGTCCGGCGTCGGTCAGCTGCACGCGGTGCACGTACCGGCCGGCCCACACGGTCATGGCGTACCGGTACTCGTAGAGCGCGAAGTTCGAGGCCACGGTGGTCGTGTCCTCGTCCCGGGCGACGACCTCGAGGTTGGAGATCGTGCGGCGCATGACCGAGGGCGGGGTCTGAGAGTGCCGGGTGCCGGTGTTGAGCTGCGCCACCCGGCTCTTGATCCGCCGGCGGTTGTCGTAGATGTAGGAGAGGGTGACCTCGGGGTCGTCCCCGGGGTGCATCGGCACCCAGTACAGGCCGTCGTCGGCCCAGAGCGACTCCCACTCGGAGTAGCGGGCCTCGTCGGCCAGCCTGGCCTCCAGGTAGATCAGCCCGGCCACCGCCGGGTCGACCGCGACGTCGGCCGGCTGCACCCGCACGACCTCCTGCACCGTGCCCGGCTCAGCCACGGGAACCCGCCAGCACGCCGGCCCAGTGCTTCCACCAGCCGCGCTGGGGCGTCTCGGCGCTCTTGTCGTGGTTGACCCGGCCGGTCTCGTCGTCGACGTCGGTGTCGCTCCCCCGGCTGAGCACGACCCACTCGGGGTCCTGCGCGGCCAGGCCCATCTGGTTGCGCTGTCCGATCTCGCCGTCGTCGGCGATGAGGAAGCCGGCCGGGCCCATCGCGCCCTCGGTGCGGCGCAGCGTCTTAGTGTTGATCTCCGGAGCACCGGGGATCAGCACCGGGGCGGTGAAGGCGATGGTCTCGCCGGCGTTGAGCGGCTCGACGGTCATCACGTTCATCTCGGCCAGGAACAGGTTGGGGAAGATCAGCGTGTGCGGCGGCCCGGACACCAGGGCCTGGTGGGCCTTGGCCGGACCGTGCGCGGCCTCCATCGCGGCGACGTATTCCGGGGCCTTCTCCCGGGGCAGCCGCCCGTACCAGATGAACTCCTCGTCCAGCCGGGTGTACTCGGGCTCGTAGTCGATCTCCGAGTGGCCGTTGCCCAGGTCGCGGACCAGCACCTCCACCTTGGAGGGCACGTGCGAGACCTTCGCCGGGCGCACCGCGTCGTAGACCGAGGCGTGGGTGAACAGCGCGTGGTAGCCGTCCACGTTGTTCTCCATCACCATCTTCCAGTTGCAGTTGTTGTGGTGCTTCATCCAGCCGGCCGACAGCTGGATCTCGCGGGTCGGCGAGAGGTCCAGCAGCCGGTCGATGGCCTTGGTCGCGTTGCCCAGGTGCTCCAGCAGCGAGATGCCGGTCGGGGCGAGCGAGGCGAACACGAAGCCGCCGTAGCTCTCCTGCCGCGGCGCCTGCACCAGGCCGAGCTCCTCGCGGACGGCGTTCAGCCGGTCGCCGTAGCCGTCCCGCATCGGCACCCCGACGAGCTTGCCGTCGTTGCCGAACGTCCAGCCGTGGTACGGGCAGCGGAAGGAGGAGCTGTTGCCCTTCTCGGCGTTGCACAGCCGGTTGCCCCGGTGGGTGCAGCGGTTGGCCAGCACCCGGACGACGCCGTCCTTGCCGCGGGCCACGACCATGGGCTCGCCGCCGATCCGCCGGGTCACGTAGTCGCCCTTCTCGGGCACCTCGCTCTCGTGGGCGACGAAGACCCAGCCCTCGCGGAAGATCCGCTTCATCTCCAGCTCGAAGACCTCGGGCGAGGTGTACACCGCGCCGTGCACCCGGTCGGGTTCGACCAGGGCGGTCACGTCGTGCGGCCGGGAGACCGGCGCTGCTGTCACGGTCATGGAGTGACCTCCGTATCGGATGGGTGAACGGGACGGATCTCTGCTGCAGCGAGCTCGGCGGCGGGGACGGCGACGCCGCCGACGGACCGGAAGCCGATCCGGACCGCCTCCCCGATCGCCGGGGCGCTCGCCCGGGGGGCGAGCGTGGTCATCACCAGCCGGTGGCCGGAGGCGAGCTCGACGTCGACCACCGGATAGGGCTCGGTGGCGAGCACCAGGCCCCGCTCCCGGCGGTGCACGGTGGTGGCCGAGTGCACCTCGCCGGTCGGGGCCACGGCCGCCCAGACGACGTCGGCAGAGTCGCACCGGTCGCAGGCCCGCTGCTCCAGCTCGAGGGCCAGGCCGCACGCCCCGCACGAGGGCAGCACCAGCTCACCCCGCGCGGCACCGGCGTAGAGCGGGGCGAGCACGGCGTCGGCGGCGTTCGGCGCGAGCCCCGGCGCGAGCAGCCAGTCCGCCCGGGCCAGGTCGGTCGCGGTCGTGGTCATGCCGCCTCCCGGTCCAGGACGAGCGCGGCATGGTGGTCGATCCGGCCGCCGATCCCCCCGACGAAGGCGGTGGTCACGCCGGGGACCTGCCGGGCGCCGCCGGTGCCGCGCAGTTGCACGACCGCCTCGACCAGCGGGGTCATCCCCTGCAGGTAGAAGCCGGAGAGCTGGCCGCCGCCGGTGTTGGTGGGCAGGTCACCCCCGGGACCGAGGGCTCCGGACCGGGCGACCGCACCGGCGGTGCCGGGGGCGCAGAAGCCGTACTCCTCCAGCAGGCACAGGGTGACCACGCTGAACGGGTCGTACAGCTCCCGGACGCCGACGTCCGCGGGCCGGCGACCGGCCATGGCCAGCGCGTCGTCGGCCGCCCGGCGACCGCCGCCGAACCACGACTCCGTGCCGGCCCGGCGACGCCGCACCGGGTGGTCGAAGCCCATGCCCAGGACGTGCACCGGCGGATGGCCACCCCGGCCCGGACGCCCGCTCACGACCACTGCGGCGGCACCGTTCACCGGCCGCGCGCAGTCGAGCACCCGCAGCGGGGTGGAGATCATGCGGCTGGCCCGATACCCCTCGGCGTCCAGCGGCGTGCGGACCACCGCGTCGGGGTTGTGCACCGCCCAGGCGCGGGTGGACACCGCCACCGCGCACAGGTCGTCGGGGTTGCCGCCGGTGACGTGCAGGTAGCGGGCGGCCATCAGGGCGTACGTCGGGACCGAACCCAGCACGCCGCTGGCGCGCTCCAGCCCGCGCACGCCGTCGGAGCCGCCGCTGTGCGCGTAGGTCGACCCGGCGCTGCCGCCGGGCTGCAGCGGCGCGTCGGCGAACACGCAGACCACGGTCTCGGCCATGCCGGCCCGGATGGCCAGCACGGCCCGGGCGACCATGGCCACCGTCGTCGCGCCCTTGATCTCCAGGTGCTCGAGCAGCCGTAGGTCGCCGAGGCCGATCTGCCGGGCCAGGGCCACCGAGAGGCGGTCCGGCCGCACGCCCTGGCTGGTGTTGACCAGCAGGCCGTCGACGTCCCGCTTCGTCAGCCCGGCGTCGGCCAGGGCGGCGGTGACGGCTTGCGCGGCCAGGTCGCCGGGCGCACCACCGGGTTCCAGCGACATCGTGGTCAGACCCAGGCCGACGATGCCCACCGGCGCACCGGGGACGGCGCCGGCGGGGACGGCCGCAGCCGTCACGTGCGCTCGTCCCGGTACTGCCCGACCCGCAGCCAGTTCAGCCGGTCGTCGGCGGAGGCCAGCGTCAGGCTCGCCAGCTCGATCGGCGACAGCAGGATCTCGGTGCCCGCCTCGGTGTCCTCGACCAGCAGCCGCGGACCGTGGCCGGCCGTGTCGAGGGTGATCCGCACGGAGGCGAACTCGTTCATCAGGGTGGCCAGCTCGACCCGCGTGCCGGCCTGCTCGGGCGACGTCCCGTCTCCGACGGTCACCGTGCCTCCTCCGTGTCGCGTGGCCGTTCCGGCCGCCGTGCCGCCTCGTCGGTGAGGGAACGGCGGGACCCGGCGAAGGGCCCTGACAGCGACCATATACTCGGTGTCAGAAATCGCATAGAGTCGCGACCCGGAGCGCTGCACCGCCCCGACCGCCGGCCCCTCCCGGGCCCGACCGGAGCTCGTCCGCGCGATCGACCACTGGCGGCCGCGA
This sequence comes from uncultured Modestobacter sp., assembly GCF_947486615.1. Classification (GTDB taxonomy): domain Bacteria; phylum Actinomycetota; class Actinomycetes; order Mycobacteriales; family Geodermatophilaceae; genus Modestobacter. Next base: position 28,847 of record NZ_CANKUD010000001.1, on the reverse strand, counting down.
CGCCGATGGGGCCCTGCGCCCCGGACCCCGCCGCCGCCGAGACCCGACCGAGAGGCACAGAGATGACCGGGTCCGAGACCCCGTACCGCAGCCTGTGGACGTCGCTGATGGACGTCTCCTTCCGGCAGCACTGGATCGACGTGGACGGGGTGTCCACCCGGGTGGCCGAGGCCGGCTCGCCCGACCTGCCCGGCCTGGTGCTGCTGCACGGCACCGGCGGCCACTGGGAGACCTTTGCCCCGAACCTCAAGGCGCTGAGCGCGCACTTCCACTGCGTCGCCATCGACATGGTCGGCAACGGGTTCTCCGACAAGCCCGACTACGACTACGAGATCCCGGTGTACGTCGAGCACGTCCGCGGGGTCATGGACGCCCTCGGGGTGCAGCGGGCGTCCTTCATCGGCATGTCACTGGGCGCGTGGGTGTCCGCGCGGTTCGCGCTGGACCACCCCGAGCGCATCGACAAGCTGGTGCTGCTCTCCCCCGCCGGGCTGATCGCGACCGAGTCCAACATGGCGCGGATCCGGGCCGAGCGCACCAAGGCCGTCCAGGACCCCACGTGGAACTCGATCAAGGCGATGTTCGACCACCTGATCGCCGACGAGCACAACCGGATCCCCGACGTGGTCGCCCTGCGCCAGGCCATCTACCGCCAGCCGGAGACCCTGCAGGTCATCGACCACGTGCTGATCCTGCAGGACCCCGCTGCGCGCGACCGGAACCTGCTGTCCGAGGCGCATTGGTCGGCGATCAAGGCCCCGACCCTGGTCGTGGCGTCGGGCAAGGACCACGGCGAGTACCAGAGCACCGCCCGCCGGGTGGCCGCGCTGATCCCCGACTCCGAGGTCTTCGAGATGCCCGAGGTGCGGCACTGGCCGCACTTCGAGGACCCCGAGGCGTTCAACGAGGCGGCCGTCCGCTTCCTCACCCGCTCCTGATCCCGGTGCTCTCCGCCGAGGACGTCGCCGACGCCGCCGCGCGGCTGGACGAGGCCGAACGCACCCGGACGCCGATCCGGCAGCTGTCCCTGCAGTACCCGGAGATGACGCTGGAGGACGCCTACGCCGTCCAGCGGGCCTGGGTGGAGACCAAGCTCGCCCGGGGGGCGGTGCTGCGCGGCCGCAAGATCGGGCTGACCTCCCGCACCATGCAGCAGGCGCTGTCGATCACCACGCCCGATCACGGCGCGATCTTCGACGACATGTTCTTCGCCGACGGCGGTGACGTGCCGACCGGGCGGTTCATCCGCCCCCGGGTCGAGGTCGAGCTCGCCTTCGTGCTGGACCAGGACCTGCGTGGGCCCGGGATCACGACCCTGGACGTGCTGGACGCCACCCGCTGGGTCACCCCGGCGCTGGAGATCCTCGACGCCCGGGTGCAGATGAGCGACCCGGAGACCGGGCACCTGCGCACGATCGTCGACACCGTGGCCGACAACGCCGCCGACGCCGGCATCGTGGTCGGCGGCCGGGCGGTGCGGCCCACCGAGGTGGACCTGCGCTGGGTCTCCGCGCTGCTCTACGTCAACGGCGTGATCGAGGAGTCCGGGGTCGCAGCCGCGGTGCTCAACCACCCGGCCAACGGGGTGGCCTGGCTGGCGAACGAGCTGGCCCGCTTCGACGTGGGCCTGGAGGCGGGCCAGGTCGTGCTGTCCGGTTCCTTCATCCGGCCGGTCCAGGCAGCGGTGGGCGACACCTTCCACGCCGACTACGGACCGCTGGGGGCGATCACGTGCCGGTTCCGGTGAGCCCGCCGAGCGCCGGCCGGCGCTGGAAGCAGCAGCTGGCCGGCGGCGATCCGCAGGTGGGCATGTGGGTCGCCTCCGGCAGCCCGTACGTGGCCGAGATCTGCGCCGGCGCCGGGCTGGACTGGCTGCTCGTCGACGCCGAGCACGCCCCCAACGACCTGCGCTCGATCCAGGCCCAGCTGCAGGCGGTCGCGCCGTACCCGGTGGTGCCGGTGGTCCGCCCGCCCGGCGGTGACCCGGTGCTGCTCAAGCAGCTGCTGGACGCCGGGGTGGAGGCGCTGCTCATCCCGATGGTCGAGTCCGGCGAGGAGGCCGCCGCGCTGGTCGCGGCCACCCGCTACCCGCCGGCCGGCATCCGCGGCGTCGGCAGCGCGCTTGCCCGCGCCTCCCGCTGGAACCGCACCCCCGACTACCTGGCCACCGCCGACGAGGGCATCGCGCTGATGGTGCAGGTCGAGTCGGTCCGGGGGCTGGCTGCGCTGCCGGACATCCTCGCGGTCGACGGGCTGGACGGCGTCTTCCTCGGCCCGGCCGACCTGGCCGCCTCGATGGGGCACCTCGGCCGTCCCGACCACCCTGACGTGGTCAGCGCCGTGGCGACGGCGATCGACGCGATCACCGCCGCCGGGGTGGCCGCCGGCGTCAACGCCTTCGCCGAGGACGCCGCCCAGCGGTACCTCGACCGCGGCGTCCGCTTCGTGCTCGTCGGCGCCGACGTCACGCTGCTCGCCCGGGGCAGCGAGGCACTGGCGACCCGCCACCGCGAGCAGCAGAACCCATGACACCCGACCGGGCTCGACCTGGAGGAGACACCATGCGCCACATCAGCATGCAGATCGGCGCGGACCGGCGTCCGGGGAGGACGACCTTCGAGTCGCTCGACCCGTACACCGGCGAGCCCTGGGCGACCGTCGCGGAGGCCACCGAGGCCGACGTCGACGACGCCGTCCGCGCGGCGCGGACCGCGTTCGAAACCACCTGGGGGCCGATGCCGGGTCGCGAGCGCGGCCGGCTGCTGCGGCGCCTCGGCGAGCTGATCACCGAGAACGCCGACGAGCTCGCCCTGGCCGAGACCCGGGACAACGGCAAGCTGCTGCGCGAGATGGGCGGGCAGGTCCGCAGCCTGCCCTCCTGGTACGAGTACTACGCGGGGCTGGCGGACAAGATCGACGGCCGGGTCGTCGACACCGGCCGGCCGGACTTCTTCGGCTACGTGTCCCGCGAGCCGGTCGGCGTGGTGGGGGCGATCCTGCCCTGGAACAGCCCGCTGCTGCTGCTGACCTTCAAGCTCGCCCCGGCGCTCGCCGCCGGCTGCACCATGGTCGCCAAGCCCTCGGAGCAGGCACCGGTCTCCATCCTGCTGCTGGCCGAGCTCTTCGAGCAGGCCGGCTTCCCGCCGGGGGTGTTCAACACCGTCAGCGGCGCCTCCCGCGAGGTCGGCCGGTGGCTCGTCGAGCACCCCGACGTCGACCGCGTCTCCTTCACCGGTTCGGAGACCACCGGCATCGCCGTGGCCCGGGGCGCGGCCGGGCACTTCGCCCCGGTGACCCTGGAGCTCGGCGGGAAGTCGGCGAACATCGTCTTCCCGGACGCCGACCTCGATGCCGCCGCCAATGGCCTGATCGCCGGCATCTTCGCCGCGGCCGGGCAGACCTGCATCGCCGGGTCCCGGGCCCTGGTGCACGAGGACGTCTACGAGGAGGTCGTCGCCAAGGTGGCCGACCGGGCGGCCCGGATCAAGCTCGGCGACCCGCAGGCCCCGGACACCGAGATGGGCCCGATCTGCTTCTCCGGCCAGCTGGACAAGATCCGGGACTTCGTCACCGAGGCCAAGGAGAAGGGCGCCGACATCATGACCGGCGGCGGTGACGGCGGGCTCGGGGGCCTGTTCTTCGAGCCCACCATCGTGGCCAACGTGACCAACGACGCCCGGGTCTGCCAGGAGGAGGTCTTCGGCCCGGTGCTCAGCGTGCTGAAGTTCCGCACCGAGGACGAGGCGGTCGCGCTCGCCAACGACAGCCGGTTCGGCCTGGCCGCCGGGGTGTGGACCCGCGACGTGCAGCGCACGTTCCGGCTGACCAAGCGGCTGCGCGCCGGAACGGTATGGGTCAACGCCTACCGGACGCTGAACTACGCGATGCCCTTCGGCGGGGTCAAGGCCAGCGGCTTCGGCCGGGAGAACGGCATCGAGGGGCTGCACGAGTACCTCACCGACAAGGCGGTGTGGATCGAGACCACCGGCGCCACCCGCGACCCGTTCGTCCTCGGGTGAGCGCGCCCGCCACCGGCGTCGACCCGGCCCGCCCGCTGGCGGGCATCACCGTCGTGTCGATCGAGCAGGCCGTGGCGGCGCCCTTCGCGACCCGTCAGCTGGCCGACCTGGGTGCCCGGGTCATCAAGATCGAGCGCCCCGGGAGCGGTGACTTCGCGCGCGGTTACGACGAGAGCGTCCGGGGGCTGGCCAGCTACTTCGTGTGGCTGAACCGGTCCAAGGAGTCGGTCTCGCTGGACCTCAAGCAGGAGCCGGCCAGGCAGGTGCTGGCCCGGCTGATCGCCGGCGCGGACGTCTTCGTGCAGAACCTCGCGCCCGGTGCCGCCGCGCGGATGGGGCTGTCCGCCGAGGAGCTGCGGGCGCGGGACCCGCGGCTGGTGGTGTGCGACATCTCCGGCTACGGCAGCTCCGGCCCCTTCCGCGACCGCCGCGCCTACGACCTGCTGGTGCAGTGCGAGACCGGGCTGCTGTCGGTGACCGGCTCACCGGAGGCCCCGGCGAAGGTGGGCATCTCGGTGGCCGACATCTCCGCCGGCATGTACGGGCTCTCGAGCGTGCTCACCGCGCTGTACGCCCGGGAGCGGACCGGGCAGGGGGCGGCGGTCGAGGTGTCGCTGTTCGACTCGCTGACCGAGTGGATGTCCCAGCCGCTCTATTACGCCATGTACACGGGCACCCCTCCCCCGCGCACCGGCACCAGCCACGCGACCATCGCGCCCTACGGCACGTTCGCCACCGGCGGCGGCGGCAGCGTGCAGCTCGCCGTGCAGAACGACCGGGAGTGGCGGCGGCTGTGCGACCAGGTCCTGGAGCGACCGGAGCTGGCCGACGACGCCCGGTACGCCACCAACGCGCTCCGGGTGCGGCACCGGGACGTCCTGGTGCTGGAGGTCGAGGCGGCCCTGGCGGCGCGGTCCGCGGACGAGGTGCTGGCCCGGCTGGACGCCGCCCAGATCGCCAACGGCCGGTTCAACGAGGTCACCGACCTGCTGGACCACCCCCAGCTGGACTGGGCCGAGGTGGGCACGTCGGTGGGCCCGGTCCGGGCGCTGCTCCCGCCGGCCCGGATCGGCGGGGTCGAGCCCGTCATGGGCCCGGTGCCGGCCGTCGGCCAGCACAGCGACGCGGTGCTGGCCGAGCTGGGGCTGGACCCGGAAGCGATCGCCGCGCTGCGCGCGTCCGGCGCGGTGTAGCGGACGGGCCGGGGCGCCGGCCGGCACGGGGCCTCGGGACGTCAGGCCGGGTGGGCCGACGGCGTCGGGCCAGCCGCGAACGGCGGCGCGTCGAGCCCGCGGCCGACGACGTCGATGGCCTGCAGCACGTGCTCGCGCAGCTCCCCGCCGTGGACGGCGAACCGCCGGGCCCCGGTGACCAGCGCGGTCGCGGCGATCACCCCGGCGATGTCCGGCCACGGATCGGTGGGCGCCTGGCCGCAGCGCCGGGCGAAGGCGGCGGACAGCAGCGGGCTGGTGACCGCCACGACCTGCTGGATCATCCGGTTGCCGGCGCGGCAGGCGGCCACGGCGGCCTGCCACCGCCGCAGGTCCTCGTCGCCGGCGCGGGAGCGCTCGTCGACCGCCTCGCGCATCGCCGCGAACGGGGGCTCGCCGGCCGGACGACGGTCGATCGCCTGCTGCACCTCGGTGGCCAGGGAGGTCGGCGTCACCAGGAGGACGTCCTCCTTGCCCGGGAACCGGCGGTAGAAGCTGCGCACCGAGACCCCGGCCGCCGCGGCGATCCGAGCGACCGACACCCCTTCCATCGGCTCGGCGATGAACAGGTCCAGTGCGGCGCGCTCGATGCGCCGCACGGTCTCGTCGGCGTGGGTGGCGGCCAGCCCGCCGGGGTGCCGGCCGTGGTGGGCGGCCGGAGAGGGGAGCTCCGTGCGGGCGGGTCCCCCGCCGGTCGGTTCCACTGGCACAGTGTGCCTTGCCCTCGCGTGGCACAGTGTGCCAAGTTGAGGGGGCAGCCGCACCGCCCGCCTCCGGGGTCACTCCGGGCAGGCGCCGCGACGATCCATCCGCGCACGTTCCCGCAGGGAGATCCCACGCATGGGCCCGGACCTCGACGCCGCAGCCGCGACCCTCAACGGCCTCCGGCCGTTCCCGGTCGCGATCACCACCGTGTCCGGCGGCCGGACGAACGGCCTCATCTCGCTGTCGGCCGGCGGCGGCAGCATCCTCCCGGAAGCGCCGCGGGTCACGATCAGCATCACGAAGTACAACTTCAGCCACGACCTGGTGCGGGAGTCCGGCGTCTTCGCGCTGCACCTGCTCGGTGCCTCCGACGAGCTCCTGCCGCGCTCGCTGCGGACGATCATGACGCTGGGGGGCAGCTCCGGTCGCGACGGGGACAAGCTGGCCGGCCTGGACTGGACGCCTGGCGTCACCGGGTCGCCGGTCCTCGCCGACGCGCTCTCCTACGTCGAGGGCCGCGTCGTCGGCGTCCTCGACAACGAGGAGAACTCGATCTTCCTCGCCGACGTGGTCGCCGCCGAGCGGCTGCACGGCGGTCGCCGTCTGGACATCGGCACGGCCTGGAAGGCGCTCCCGGCCGAGTGGACGGAGACCTACGACCGGGAGCACCTCCACCAGACCAACGCCGCCCGGCGGGCCCGCGGCCTGCCCGAGCTCACCGACCACTGACGCAGCGACCGACCCGCGGAGGACTGACGTGGTACTGGACCAGCCCGATCCCCCGGAGGCCGCCGGCGCCTGGGAGCTCCCCGCCGAACTCGTCCTGCTGCGGGAGACCGTGCGGCGGTTCATGGCCGACGAGGTCCGCCCGCTCGAGGAGTCCCTCCCCCACGACGCCGCCGGAGCCCCGCCCGAGGAGCTCGCCCGGCTGCAGGCCCGGGCCCGCCACCTGGGGCTGTGGGCGCTGTCCACCCCCGCGGAGTTCGGGGGCGCGGGCCTCGGCGTCCTCGGTCAGGTGGTGGTCGCCGAGGAGGCGGCCAAGTGCCGGATGGGCGCGTTCTTCCCGGCGGCCGGGGCGTTCGGGGGCAACCCGCCCAACGTCGTCCTGTCCGGCACGCCCGAGCAGTTCGACCGGTACGCCCGGCCGATCATCGAGGGCCGGGCCGGGCGGGCGTTCACCGCGATCAGCGAGGCATCCGGCGGTTCGGACCCGGCCCGCGCCATCCGGTGCCGGGCCGAGCGCGACGGCGACTGCTACGTGCTCAACGGCGCCAAGATGTGGACGACGCACGCCGGCACCGCACAGTGGGGCGTGGTGTACGCCCGCACCGGCGACCAGGGCGACCGGTCGGGCATTTCGGCGCTCATCGTCGATGCGAACGCGCCCGGCCTCACCAAGCGCCCCATCCCGGTGATGAGCTCCTACCAGCCCTACGAACTGCACTTCGACGACGTCCGGGTACCGGTCTCGGACCGGATCGGCGCGGAGGGCGATGGGTTCGCCCTGGCCGGGAGGTTCCTCGTCGCCGGGCGGATCACCTACGGCGCCGGCCCGGTGGGCATCGCCCAGCGGGCGCTCGAGCTGGCCGTCGCGTGGGCGAAGGACCGGGTGGTGTTCGGCAGCCCGCTGGCCGACAAGCAGGGCATCCAGTGGATGCTCGCCGACAGCGAGATCGAGCTGCGCGCCGCCCGGCTGCTGATCTACCAGGCGGCCTGGAACGCCGACCTCGGCCGGGACGTGCGGGTCGACGCCTCCGTGGCCAAGCTCTACAGCACCGAGGCCGCCTTCCGCGTGGTCGACCGGTGCGTGCAGGTCTTCGGTGCGATGGGCCTGTCGGCGGAGGCCCCGCTGGAGCGGTGGTTCCGGGACCTGCGGGTCAAGCGGCTGGGTGAGGGCGCCACCGAGGTGCAGCGCATGGTGGTCGCCCGCCACCTGCTCCGGTGAGCGGCCCGCTGGCCGGCGTCCGGGTCGTCGAGCTGGCCGGGATCGGCCCCGGCCCGCACGCCGCGATGCTGCTCGGCGACCTCGGCGCGGACGTCGTCCGGGTGCAGCGTCCCGGCCGGCCGGCGGCCGCGGGTGAGCCCGGCAACCCGCAGCTGCGCAACCGCCGGGTGGTGCAGGCCGACCTGGCCGACCCCGCCGACCGGGCCGCCGTCCTGGACCTGGTGCGGGCGGCCGACGTGCTCATCGAGGGCTTCCGGCCCGGGGTCACCGAGCGGCTCGGGCTGGGCCCGGAGGACTGCGCGGCGGTGAACCCGCGGCTGGTCTACGGGCGGATGACCGGCTGGGGCCAGGACGGCCCGGACGCCCACCGCGCCGGCCACGACATCAACTACGTCGGCGTCACCGGCTCGCTGAACGCCATCGGGCATCCCGGGCAGGCGCCGGTGCCCCCGCTCAACCTGGTCGGGGACTTCGGCGGCGGCTCGCTGTACCTGGTCGTCGGCATCCTGGCCGCGATCGTGGAACGTGCCGGGTCCGGCCGGGGACAGGTGGTGGACGCCGCCATCGTCGACGGCACCAGCCACCTGTCGCACGTGATCTGGAGCCAGCGGGGCCTGGGCCGGTGGGACGAGTCGCGAGGCTCGAACGTGCTGGACGGCGGCGCGCCGTTCTACGACTGCTACGCGACCTCCGACGGCGGTTACATGGCCGTCGGCGCGCTGGAGCCCCAGTTCTACGAGCGGTTCGTCACCGCGCTGGGCCTGGACCCCCGCGACCTGCCCGCCCAGCGCGACGCGTCGTCGTGGCCGCGGATGCGCGAGCGGTTCGAGCAGCTGTTCGCCAGCCGGACCCGGGACGAGTGGGCGGCCGTGTTCGCCGAGGTCGACGCCTGCGTGACGCCGGTTCTCGCCTTCGGTGAGGCGACCGGCCACCGCCAGCTCGCTGCCCGCCGGACCCTGATCGACGTCGACGGCATCACCCAGCCGGCGCCCGCGCCGCGGTTCTCGCGCACCGCCGCGGACCCTCCCACCCCGCCGCCCTCGACCACCGTCGGGGTCGACGAGGTGCTCGCCGGCTGGGGCTGAGCCGGCGCCGGACCCCGGTCCGCGGACCCGGACCCCGGCTGCCGGTCGCTGGGCGAGACCGGCAACCGAGGTGACGACCGGCTCAGACCGGGAAGCTGACCGTCTTGGTCTCCAGGAAGTCCTCCAGCCCCTCCGGGCCCCACTCCCGGCCCAGGCCGCTCTGCTTGTAGCCGCCGAACGGTGACTCGACGTCGAACCACTGGGCGCCGTTGACGGCGATGGTGCCGGTGCGCAGCCGGTTGGCCACGGCCATCGCCCGGTCGACGTCACCGCTGTAGACGCCGCCGGAGAGGCCGTAGAGCGAGTCGTTGGCCAGCCGGACCGCGTCGTCGTCGTCCTCGAAGCCGACGATGACCAGGACGGGGCCGAAGATCTCCTCCCGGGCCAGCCGGCTGTCGGCGGGGACGTCGGTGAACACGGTCGGCTGGATCCAGAACCCCCGGTCGAACTGGGTGGCCGGACCGCCGCCGGTGACCAGCCGCCCGTCGGCGCGGCCGACTTCCAGGAAGCCGAGGACCTGCTCGTACTGCCGCCGGTTCACCACCGGCCCCATCATGTTGCTGATGTCGGTGGGGTCGCCGTACTTCAGCTGGGACATGACGGCGCCGGCGATCTGGGCTGCCTGGTCCATCAGCGAGAACGGCACCAGCAGCCGGGTGTGCAGCGCGCAGCCCTGCCCGGCGTGCATGCACACCCCGCCGGCGGTCATCCCCACGGCCAGCTCCAGCAGCGCCTCGTCCAGCACGATCGCCGCGGACTTGCCGCCGAGTTCCAGCGACACCCTCTTGATCGTGTCCGAGGCGTTGCGCATGATCCGCCGGCCGGTCGCCGTCGAGCCGGTGAAGGTGATCTGGTCGACGTCCCGATGGGTGGTCATCAGCTCGGCCACCGCGTTGTCCGAGGTGGTCAGCACGTTGAGCACTCCCGGCGGCAGATCGGTCTCGGCGGCGGCCGCGGCCAGCATCGTGCCCGACCACGGGGTGTCCGGCGCGGGCTTGAGCACCACGGTGCAGCCGGCGGCCAGCGGGGCGGCGATCTTGGTCAGGTTGAGCTGGAAGGGGTAGTTCCACGGCGTGATCGCCGAGACCACCCCGGCGGCCTCCTTGCGGACGACCCGGCGGGCGGTACGGCCCATGATCTCCTTCGGCGGCAGCTCACGCTGCCACGCGTGCTCGCCGATCATGTCCGTGTAGTAGGACAGGTTGTCAATCGGGCCGTCGACCCCGATGGTCATGGCCAGGCCCACCGGCATGCCGGTCTCGGCGGTGTGCGCCGCCCTGATCTCCTGGACGTCCTTGCGCAGCTGCTCCTGCAGCTGGCGCAGGCAGTGCTGCCGGAAGGTGACGTCGGTGGCCCACCGGCCCTCGTCGAAGGCCGCTCGCGCGGCCGTGACGGCCCGCTCGACGTCCTCGGGCCCGGCGTCCGGCGCCGTTCCGATGACCTCCTCGGTGGCCGGGTTGACGTTGTCGTACTCGCGACCGCCGGTCGCCTCGACCAGCTCGCCGGCGATGAGCATCCGCTGCCCGGTGACGTACATGGCTTTCCTCCGGTGCTCGGGGCGCCACGCTGCGCCTCTGCGTCCGAAGCACCCCACCGAGGCGGCACCCAGGACCCGGCCCAGCCTCGCCCATTCAGGTAGACGAGTCAACGCTTTCGCTGATCACACACCGTCAGAAGCAGGCCGGTTCCCGGCCTGCCGATCGGGCAGATGATTCTGCTGTTCACGGTTGACGACGTTCTCCAGCTGTGGCTAGCGTCACGGCTCCGGCGGATGCGGGGCAGTCGTCCGGCTCAGCCCCGCGCCCTCCGCCCGGCGACCACGCCGGCGCACCCGCCGGAGCACCCGCCGGGGCACCGCGTCCACTCCGCCAACGGGTGACCGCGGGGCGCACACGATCTGCGTGGTCCTCGACCACGCCCGCCGGGGCCACCAGGCCCCGGTCTCTCCACCACCAGTGAGGACTGTCGAAATGGGTCGCGTCGAAGGCAAGGTCGTCTTCATCACCGGTGCAGCGCGCGGGCAGGGTCGCGCGCACGCGCTGCAGCTGGCCGCCGAGGGCGCCGACATCATCGCCGTGGACAGCCTGGAGGACATCGCCACCAACGAGTACCCGATGGCGCGGCAGAGCGACCTGGACGAGACCGCCAAGCAGGTGGAGGCGCTGGACCGCCGGGTCGTGGCGCTCAAGGCCGACGTCCGCGACCGCGCCGGCCTTCGCGCCGCGCTGGACCAGGGCGTGGCCGAGCTCGGCAGGCTGGACGCCGTCGTCGCCCAGGCGGGCATCGCCCCGCTCGGCAGCCCCGACCAGCAGGCGTTCCTCGACGCGGTGCAGGTCGACTTCGTGGGCGTCGTCAACGCCGTCGAGGCCGCACTCCCCCACCTGGCCGACGGCGCGTCGGTCGTCGCCACCGGCTCGCTGGCCGCGATGCTCCCCGCCACGACGGACAACCCGGCGGCCGGACCGGGCGGGCAGGGCTACACCTGGGCCAAGCGGGCCGTCGCCTCGTTCGTCAACGACCTGGCGCTCGTGCTCGCACCCCGCAGCATCCGCGCCAACGCCGTGCACCCGACGAACGTCAACACCCACATGCTCAACAGCGACATCATGTACAAGCTGTTCCGCCCCGACCTGCCCAGCCCGACCCGGGAGGACGCCCTGCTCGCCTTCCCGGCGATGAACGCCATGCCGGTGGGCTTTGTCGAGCCCGAAGACATCGCCCAGGCCGTGCTGTTCCTGGTCTCCGACGAGTCGAGGTTCGTCACCGGCATGCAGCTGCGCGTCGACGCCGGGGGCTACCTCAAGGCCCGGCCCCAGCAGCCCACCTTCTGAGCGGGGGCCGACGATGACCACCTTCGCCCTGATGCACGGCGGGCAGCACGGCGGCTGGTGCTGGGAGCTGCTGACCCCGGAGCTGGAGGCGGCCGGCTTCGCCGTCGTCGCCCCGGACATGCCGATCGAGGACCCGGCAGCCGGGGCGGCCGAGTGGGCCGGCGCGGTGGCCACGGCCCTCGACGGCGTCTCCGACGACGTGATCGCCGTCGCGCACTCGATGGGCGGGCTGGCGCTGCCGGTGCTGGCCGCGCTGCGACCGGTCCGGCACATGGTGTTCCTGGGCGCCATGGTCCCGGTGCCGGGGCACACCTTCTTCGAGTACCTCGGCACGCCGGAGGGGCAGACGGCGATCAGCATGCCCTTCGACGACAGCGACCCCGACGAGCTCGGCCGCGGGGCCTTCTCCTGGAACCGGGCGCGGACCTACTTCTACCCGGATGTCCCCGAGCCGCTGGCCCGGCGGGCGTGGGAGCGGCTGCGCGGCAACGCCCTCACCGTCTTCACCGAAACCTGCCCGATCGACACCTGGCCCGACGTGCCGGCCACGTCGGTGGTGATGACCGCGGACGCGGCCGTTCCGCCGGCCTGGGAGCGGGCCGTCGCCGCCGGGCGGCTCGGCTCCGAGGTGGTCGAGTTCCCCGGTGGGCACTCGCCGTTCCTCAGCCGGCCGCGCGAGCTGGCCCAGGTGCTCATCGGCATCGCCGAGCGGGCCGGCGACCGGACGGCGGCGGGCGCGTGACGTCCGGGAGCTCCGCCGGCCGGCCCCCCGGCCAGCCGCCGGAGCTCCCGGTCCGCCCCGGGCACCTCCACCGGCTCGGCCTGGTCACCGACCGGCCGGGCGCCGAGGCCGGCGCCTGGCTGGCCCGCACCCTGGGCGCCGTGCCGATGACCGGTGGCATGGTGAGTGCCCGCGGCTTCCCGGTCCCCGCCGCCGGCGCGCTCGCGGAGTCGGCGACCGACTCAGCCCTGTTCTGGCTGGGCACCTCGCCGCTGGCGGTGTTCTCCCCGACGGACCCGGGCAGTCCGGTCGTCGGGTTCCTGCGCCGGTACGGCCCCGGCGTGCACTCGCTGGCGTGGACCGTCGACGACCTGTGGACGGTCGAGGCGCTGTTGCGCCGGGCGGACGTGCGGATCACCGGCGTCGACGTCCCGGGCCGACACCTGTTCATGCACCCTCGGGACACCGGCGGGGTGCTCATCGAGTGGACCGACCTGGAGCTCGCCGGCGAACCGCGTGCGGGCGCGCCGGCCCCGCTCGCGTCGGGCGCGCCGTCGGTGCCGGTCCTCGGGCTGGCGTGGACCACCGCCCTCGTTCCGGACGTGCGGGCGACCGCCGACCTCCTGGGCCACCTGGTCGCCGTCACTCCGCTGCCCGGTCCCGGCGGACGGCGGAACGACCCGGACGGGCCGCTGGACCTGGCCGTCGGCGACACCGTGCTGCGCCTGGCCACCGGCCCGGGGACGGGCCGGCTCGCCTCCTTCTGCCTGGCCGTGGCCGACCTCGCCGCGACCGAGCGCCGGTTGTCGACAGTCGGCATCCGGGTGCTCCACCGGACCGGGGCGGTGCTGGCCACCGATCCGGCCGACACGCTGGGTCTGACGATCGAGTGGACCGACCGGCACACCCTTCCGGCGCACACCGCCAGGGACGGACCAGGTTTCTGACGGTTGTGTCATCATCGGTCGGGAGCACCGTCGACCGGGGACGGCTCCGCGCCGGGAGAGAGGGATCAGCTGTGGAACACGTCGTGGTCGTCGGGGCCGGCCTGGCCGGGCTGCGCTCTGCGGAGGCGCTGCGCGCCGCCGGGCACACCGGCCGGCTCACCGTCGTCGGCACGGAACCGCATCCGCCGTACAACCGACCGCCGCTGTCGAAGGCCGCGTTGACCGCCGGCGTGGACATCGCCGAGCTGCGCTTCCCCCAGCGCGCCGCGACCGGCGACGTCCACTGGTGCCTGGGCACCTCGGTGGTCGCCGCCGACCTCGGCGCCGGCCGGCTCACGCTGTCCGACGCGGCGGAGCTGGACTTCGACGGGCTCGTGGTCGCCACCGGGCTGCGGCCCCGACGGCTGACCCTGCCCGGGCCGGTCCCCGGCCGGCACGTGCTGCGCACCCTGGACGACGCCCGGGCCCTCGCCGCCGAACTGGGGCCGGGGCGGCGGCTGCTGGTCGTCGGCGCAGGGCTGGTGGGGATGGAGCTGGCCTCGACCGCCGTCGACCTCGGTTGCCCGGTCACCGTCAGCGCTCCGGAGCCGGTTCCGCTGCTGCGGGCCCTCGGCCCCGAGGTCGGCGGCGAGCTGGCCCGGCGGCACGCCGACCGGGGGGGCACGTTCCTGCTCGGCCGGCTGCCGGTCCGCTACCTGGGCGCCGACCGGGTCACCGGGGTCGAGTTCGACGACGGCAGCCAGGTCGCCGCGGACGTCGTCGTGGAGGCGGTGGGCAGCCATCCGGAGGTGGAGTGGCTGGCGGGCAACCGGATCGACCTGGCCAACGGCGTGCGGACCGACGGGCACATGGCGGTGCTCGACACCGACGGCCGGCGCGTCCAGGGCGTGGTCGCGGTGGGCGACGTCGCCGGGTTCCCCTATCCCCGCTTCGGCGGTGGCACGCACCGGGTGGAGCACTGGTCCCTGCCCACGCTCACCGGCCGGCACGCGGCCCGCACGCTGCTCGGGCTGGAGCAGGAGCCGCTGGACCTGGTGCCCACCATGTGGACCGAGCAGGCGGGCATCCGGCTGGACGGCCAGGGCCTGCCCGGCCTGGCTGACAGCTGGGAGCTCGTGCAGGGCGACTGGGCGACAGAGTTCCATGCCCTGGGGCGCCACGGAGCCGATCCGGTCGCGGTGCTGGGCATCGGCGACGTCCGCGGGCTGATCAAGCGGGGACGCGAGCTCGGCGTCCCGTCGGCCGGCTGACGCCGGCGCCGGTCACTCCGGCGCAACCTCGTCGACCAGTCCCCAATCGCTGGCCGGGAGCGCGGGCAGCGGCAGCCCGCTCAGGGCCAGCCAGGCCGTCCGGTGGCGGCCGATCCGCCGGGTGATGCTCACCGTCCCCCCCGCCCCGGGGATCAGGCCCATGCCGATCTCCGGCAGGCGCAGCAGGGTGTCCGCAGCGGCGACCACCCGCCCGGCGAAGGCCGGCACCTCGATGCCCGCACCGATGCAGTTGCCGTGCAGGTAGGCGGTGACCCGGTCGGCCACGGCCAGCAACGCGGGGGCGGCCCCGGCGGTGGTGCGCACCAGGTGGGCGGTCGCCGGGTCCGGTGTCGTGCCGAACTCGGTGAGGTCCCCGCCTGCGCAGAAGTCCGGGCCGCGCCCGTGCAGCTCGATCCGGCGCAGCCCGTCGTCGGCCACGGCCAGCCGGAAGCCGTCAACCAGGCCGTCGCGGACCGCGGCGTCGTAGGCGTTGCGCACCTCGGGCCGGTCCAGGGTGAGCAGCAACGTGTCGTCGCGCCGGTCGACGAGCACCGGAGGGCGGTCCGCCCGGCGGGGGCTGCGGGCCGGTCGGCCGGCCAGCCACGCCCGGTGCTCCGGGCCGCCCTGCAGCGTGGCGTAGGCGAAGGACTCGGCGACCAGAGCGTCCGGCGCCGGAAGGCGCTCGGCCAGCCGGAGCAGCTGGACCAGCGCAGTGGCGGCCTGCGGCGCAGTGCCCAGCGTAGTGGTCAGCGTGGCGACCGCGTCGTCCAGGTCGGGCACGGCGACCCACGGGGCCGGTGCCCCGGACGCCTCGGCGAGCAGGACGTCGAAGAGCTCGGCCGGGACGCCGGGAGGAACGGCGGCCGCCCGGTGCACCCCGACCACGACGCACGCCGGCCGCACCCCCAGTGGTGCCAGGTCCGCGGGTCCGGCGCCGTCGAGGTCGACCACCAGCAGCGGCGACCCCAGCAGCGGGTCCAGCTCCTCGGGCAGCCCGCGGTAGCCGGCCAACAGCTGCGGCAGCGCCCGGGCCGGGACCGAACCTGCTCCAGGCACGCCTCACCGGTCCTCTCTGCGCCCCGACCGGGGACGCTGCGTCGTTACCATGCCAGCGACATGGGACCCGACCGCGAGCGACCCTCCCGCGCCCCGTCCTGCACGCTGGACCGCTGGGCCCGCTCCGGGCTGATGGCGCTGACCGGTCCGCCCGACGGCCCGCCCGACCCCGGCCCGGCCGGCCTGCTCGGGTTCGTCACGGACCTGATCACCCGGCTGCAGGACGCCGGCGACCGGCTGGGCGCCCGTGTGGACGTCGACCCCGCCGTCCTGCTCGCCGGTCGGGCCGGTGCCCTGGGGCTCCGCCGCCGGGGACGGACCTCGGCCGGCGGGGCGAGCCGGTTGCTGCCCACCGCGGACGGCTGGTGGGCGGTGTCGCTGGCCCGGCCCTGGGACACCGAGAGCGTGCCGGCGCTGGTCGCGCTGGCCGGTGGCCGTGCCGACGGGGCCGCCGATCCGCAGCAGTTGCTGGCCACCGCCGCGCTCGGGACGACCGCGGCCCGGCTGGTCGACGCGGCGACCCTGCTCGGCGTGCCCTCCGCCGCGCTGCCCGCAGACCCTCCCCCGCCGCCCGCGCCGGAGCGGGCCCGGCCGCTCGGTGCGCCCTCCGCTCGCGGCCAACTGGCCGGGGCGCTGGTCGTCGACCTCTCCTCGATGTGGGCCGGCCCGCTGTGCGCGCGGCTGCTGGCCGACGGCGGCGCCCGGGTGGTCAAGGTCGAGTTCCCGCAGCGGCTGGACGGCGCCCGCCGGGGCCCGGCCCCCTTCTACGACTGGCTGCACACCGGCACCGCGAGCGTCCTGCTCGACCCGGCAACCGCGCCAGGGCACGCCGACCTGCGGCACCTGCTCGCGGCCGCCGACGTCGTTCTCGAGGCCTCCCGGCCCCGAGCGCTGGCACAGCTGGGCCTGTCCCCTGACCAGCTCGCGCACCGCGACGGCCAGGTGTGGGTGTCGCTCACCGGGCACGGCCGCGCCAGCGACCGAGTGGCCTTCGGCGACGACGCTGCCGTGGCCGGGGGGCTGGTCGGCGGGCGGTCGGCCGACCCGGTGTTCTGCGGTGACGCGATCGCCGATCCGCTGACCGGCCTGGCGGCCGCCGTCGGCGCGCTGGAGTCGCTCACCCGTGGCGGCGGGCAGCTGGTCGAGGTGGTGATGCGGGACGTCGCCGCCGCAGCCGCGGCTGCGGCTGCGGCTGCGGCCCCGGCCGGGACGCCGGCCGGGGAGGTCACCGGCCGCCGGGTGTCCTGTCCGGCCTGCGGCACCAGGCATCCGGTCCTCGACCCGCCGGCCCTCCCTCCGGTTCCGCCGGCGCCACCTCCCGGTGCGCACACGCGGGCGGTCGTCGGGAGTCTGCGTGCCGGGCGCTGACCCGGCCGACCTGCTGCTGCGCCGGGTGCGGGTGGCCGATCGGCTGGTCGACGTCCTGGTCCGCGACGGCCTGGTCGCCGCGGTGGCCGACCGGCTGGCCCCGGCGCGCGGCGTGCGGGAGGTGGACGGCGGCGGTGGCGCGCTGATCCCGGGCCTGCACGACCACCACCTGCACCTGCGGGCGCTGGCCGCTGTCCAGGCGTCGGTGCAGGTCGGACCGGCCCAGGCCCCCGGCCCGGATGCCTTCGGTGCGGTGCTGCGCGGCGCGCCCGGCGACCCGACGAGCTGGATCCGGGCAATCGGCCACCACGAGTCGACGACCGGCCCGCTGGACCGCTGGCGGCTCGACGCCCTCGTGCCCGACCGGCCGGTCCGGGTGCAGCACCGCAGCGGCGTGCTCTGGACGCTCAACTCCGCCGGCCTGCGCGAGCTCGGCCCGCTCAAGCACCCCGGCGTGGAGCGGAACGCCACCGGGGAACCGACCGGCCGGCTGTGGCGGGCGGACGGCTGGCTGGCCGCGCGCACCCGCCGCGACGGCGACGGCGGGCAGCTCGCCGCGACGTCCCGGCGCCTGGCGGCCACGGGCGTCACCGGCCTCACCGAGGCGACCCCGGGCGCCGGGCAGGCCGAGGTCGACGACCTCCGGCGCGCCACCGCCGACGGTGTCGTCCTCCAGCGGGTGCACCGGATGGCGGAGCCGGGCACGTCCGTCCCACCCGGCGAGCTGGTGACCGTCGGCCCGGTCAAGGTCCTCCTGGACGACGACCGGCTGCCGGCACTGGACGACCTTGTCGACCGCTGCGCCGCCGCGCACGCCGCCGGGGTGCCGGTCGCGGTGCACTGCGTCACCCAGGTGCAGCTGGTGCTGACCCTGACCGCCCTGCGGATGGCCGGGCCCCGGCACGGTGACCGGATCGAGCACGGGGCGCTCGTCCCCGCGTCGTGCCTGGCCGATCTGCGGGAGCTCGGGCTCACGGTGGTCACCCAGCCGAACCTGGTGGCCGAGCGGGGCGAGGAGTACCTGCAGGACGTGCCCGCCCCCGAGCTCCCCGACCTCTGGCGCTGCGCCTCGCTGCACGCCGCTGGGGTGCGGCTGGCGATCGGCACCGACGCGCCGTTCGGCGACGCCGACCCGTGGGCGGCGCTCACCGCGGCGACCCGGCGCCGCACTCCCTCCGGGCAGGTGCTCGGCCCCGCGGAGCGGCTGCCGGCCCGGGTGGCGCTCCGGCTGCTCACCGGTGCCGCCGACGACCCGGCCCGGCCGCGCCGGATCGGGCCGGGCGCGCCGGCCGACCTGTGCCTGCTCGACGGAGCGCTGGACGACGTGCTCAGCGCGCCGTCGGCCGAGCGGGTGCGGGCCACCGTGGTCGCCGGCCGGGTCGTCGCCGAGCGGTGACGACCCGCCCGGTGGTCACTGGTACATGAGACCGCCATCGATCAGCAGTTCGTGGCCGGTGATGAACGCGGCCTCGTCGGAGAGCAGGAAGGCGACCGACCCGGCGATCTCCTCCGGCGTCCCCGTCCGGCCCATCGGGATCATGTCCGCCCACTGCGCCCGGATCTCCTCGGGGTAGCCGGCCAGTCCCGGGGTGAGCACAGTGCCGGGGCAGACCGCGTTGATCCGGATGTTGCGCCGCGCGTACTGCAGGGCCGCGTTCTTCGTCAGGCCGACCACACCGTGCTTGGCGGCGGTGTAGGCAGCCATGTCCGGGGCGTTCTTCACCCCGGCGTTGGACGCCATGTTCACGATGCTGCCGTGGCCGGCGGCCACCATCAGCCCCAGCTCGGCCCGCATGCACAGGAACGTGCCGCGAAGATCGACGCCCATCACCAGGTCCCAGGCGGAGACCGGCAGCTCGTGCAGGTCGCCCGGGTGGTGGGCGATCCCCGCGTTGTTGACCGCCAGGTCCAGCCCGCCCACCAGCTCGACCGTGCGGAAGAAGAGCGCCTGGACGTCGTCCTCCCGGGAGACGTCGGCGGGCACGTTGTACGCCGTCCCGCCGGCCTCGGTGATCAGGTCCACGGTGGCCTGGCCGCTCGTCTCGGACACGTCCGAGACGACCACCCGGGCACCTGCGGCGGCCAGCCGGAGGGCGGTCGCCCGCCCGATCCCCGCCCCCGCGCCGGTCACCACGACACTCGATCCGTTCAACGGCATGTTCTCTCCTCGACATCGGTCGGTTCTGCTGCTCGGTGTGCGGACAGGTGGAACCGGGCGGCCCGGTTTCAGCCGGCGGCCAGCTCCCAGCGCACGCCCCAGTTGTCGGCCGCGGCGATGGCGACCGCCCCCGCCCGGCTCCCCGGCTCCACGCGCAGCCCCCTGCCGCGCAGGTGGCCGGTGGCCCGGTCGAGGTCGGTGACGCCCAGCTCGATCGACCGCAGCCGCTGGCCCCACCGCCGGACGTGGTCGGCGATCGGGCCGGTGTCCTGCCGGGCCTGCACCAGCTCCACCACGTGGTCGGCGACCGGCACGCTCACCACGTCGGCGTCCAGCTCCCGGCGGTGCTCGGCGGCAGGGGCCGGCACGCCGAGCAGGCCGGTCAGCCAGCCGGTGGCGGCGGTGAGGTCCCGCACCGCCACCGTGACCCGGTGCAGGCCGGTGATGCCGAGCGGGTCCCGGTCGCGCCAGGACGCCGGGCCCCAGCCCGGCTCGGCCCGTGGATCACCGGGCATGGTCAGCGGCGAGAGCTCCAGCAGCATGCCGTGACAGTCGGCGGGATGGGTCATCAGGAAGGCCCCCGGCCGGTCGACCGGGATCCGCACCCCGCGCTCGACCAGCGCCACCCGCGCCTCGTCGAGATCGGGCACGTGCCACTCGAAGGAGTGCCAGCTGTTGCCGTACCGGGCCAGCGCGGCACCCAGCAGCGAGTGCTCGTCGCGCGGCGCGAACAGCTCGATGCAGACGTCGCCTACGAGGAACAGGCAGGCGTCCCGGTTCTCGTCCTGGTCGTACTGCCGCCAGAACGTCCTCGCCCCGAGGACGTCGGTGTAGAAGGACTCCGCCGCGTCGATGTCGTCGACCAGCTGGTTCACGTGCGCCAGCCCGTTCACCCGGAGCACCGTTCCCGCCGAACCTCGCGAACCGGCGACCCTCGTTGGCAGCGCCACCCTCAGAGCAGTTCTAGGATGGTGGCGTTGGCCTGCCCGCCGCCCTCGCACATGGTCTGCAGGCCGTAGCGGATGCCGTTGTCGCGCATGTGGTGCACCAGCGTGGTCATCAGCCGGGCGCCGGAGCCGCCCAGCGGGTGGCCCAGGGCGATGGCCCCGCCGTAGACGTTCAGCGTCTTCGCGTCGGCCCCGACCTCGGCGAGCCAGGCCAGCGGCACCGGCGCGAAAGCCTCGTTGACCTCGAACGCCCCGATCTCGTCGATCGACAGGCCGGACCGGTCCAGCGCCTTCTGGGTGGCCGGGATCGGCGCGGTGAGCATGACCACGGGGTCGTCCCCGGCCAGCACCGCGGTGTGTACCCGGCCGATCGGGGTGAGCCCGAGCTCACGTGCCCGGTCCCCCGTCATCATCAGCAGGGCCGACGAGCCGTCGGAGATCTGCGAGGAGTTGCCGGCGGTGATCACGCCACCATCGGGCTTGAAGACCGTCTTGAGGGTACCCAGCTTTTCCACAGTGCTCAGCCGGATGCCCTCGTCCTGCGTGACCACGGTGCTGTCGGGCAGGGTGACCGGGACGATCTGGGCGTCGAAGCGGCCCTCGTCGCGGGCTGCGGCGGCCTTCTCGTGCGAAGCGACCGAGAACTCGTCGAGCTGCTGCCGGGACAGGCCCCAGCGGGCGGCGATCATCTCCGCACCCAGGCCCTGGTTCGGGGAGACGCCGTCGTACCGGTCGAGGAACGCCTGCGGGTGCGGTGAGCCACCGGCCAGCGCCTGGGTGATCGGTACCCGGCTCATGGACTCGACGCCGCCGGCGACGACCACGTCGTAGTGCCCGGCGATCAGCCCGGCCGCGGCGAAGTGCACCGACTGCTGGGAGGAACCGCACTGCCGGTCGATGGTCACACCCGGTACCGTCTCCGGCCAGCCTGCGGTGAGCAGGGCGGTGCGGGCGATGTCGAAGGTCTGTTCGCCAACCTGCGTGACACACCCCCAGATGACGTCGTCGACCAGCGCCGGGTCGACACCGGCCCGCTCGACCAGGGCGTTGAGCACCACCGCCGAGAGATCGGCCGGGTGCACCCCGGAGAGCCCGCCGTTGCGCTTGCCGATCGGCGTACGCACGGCCTCGACGATGACTGCGTCCCGCATGAGGAGCACCCTTTCTGACGACTGTGTCGGGTTGACTCTGCGATGGCGAGGGCGCCTTTGGCAAGGGCGGCCGACGCACCGAGCAGCCGGGGCCTCGACCCGGGATCGCGTGCTGCGGGGCCCGCGGCAGCGGGGCGCCGCCGGACCGGCGCCGTCAGACGTCGGTGACGCGGATCCCGGCGTGCGCCTTGTACCGGCGGTTGACCGACACCAGATTGATGGTCAGCGCCTCGACCTGGCGGGCGTTGCGCAGGCGCCCGGCGTAGATGCCGCGGACTCCGGGCAGCCGCCCCGCCAGCGCCTGCACCAGTTCGGTGGCCGTCCGGTCGTCACCCACGACCAGCACGTCGGCGTCGATGCTCGATCGGGAGAGGTCCTCCAGAAGCGTGGCGGAGAGGTGGTGGAAGGCGCCGACGACCGCGCTGTCCGGCAGCAGCGCCGCGGCCTGCTGGGTGACGCTGCCCTCGGGGACGTCGAGCACGTAGGCACCCCGCTCGTCGAACGCCATCGGCACCACGCAGTCGACGACGACCTTGCCGGCCAGCCGGGAGGCGAGGACGGCCAGGGTGGCCGCGTGGCCGGCGAAGGGCACGGCCACGACCACCAGGTCCGCCGCCCCGGCGACGTCGGTGTTCGAACCGCCCTGCACTGAGCCCGGCCGGGGGGTGACGGTGCCGGCGGACGTGGCGACCTCCGTGGCCACCTCGGCGGCCCGGTCGGGGTCCCGCGAGCCCAGCAGCACCCGCTGGCCGGCGGCGGCGAGGCGTACCGCCAGTCCTCGACCCTGCGGCCCGGTGCCGCCGAGGACCCCGACGGTCAGCGTGCCGACGTCCACCGCCGGCGTGTCCGCTGACGTGGACGAACCGGGCGGGGCGATCGACATGGAGCTCCTCGGGACGGCGCGCGGATCGAGTGGCCGACACAATCAGGCACCCCAATTCCTGTCAACCTCCGGCCGACGCCCACCAAGATCTGCTGAGCACCTAGGCTGAGGAGTCTCGATCACCCAGGAGACCGCCATGCCCCTCATCGACGTCGACCCGTCCCGGGACGCGTCGGCGCCCGGTTCCCAGGCCCATTCGGCTCCGGACGAGCCCGCCGCCGGCAAGCTGGCCGCCCAGGTGGCACTGCGCATCGAGCGGGACATCGTCGGACGCGGCTGGCCGGTCGGTGAGTCACTGGGCTCCCAGTCCGAGCTCCGGCAGAGGTACGGCGTGAGCCGCGCGGTGCTACGGGAGGCCGTCCGGCTGGTGGAGCACCACCACGTGGCCCGGATGCGGCGCGGTCCGGGCGGTGGCCTGTTCGTCGTGGCACCCGACGCCCGACCGGCCGCCCGCGCCATCGTCATCTACCTGGAGTCGGTGAACACCAGCGTCGACGACCTGATGGAGGCCCGGCGGCTGATCGAGCCGCTCGCCGCGGCGATGGCCGCCGCCCAGGTCACCGAGGACGGGATCACCGAGCTGCGGCACACGCTCGCGGCCGGCTCGGCGACGACCGACGACCGCGGTGACCGCACCGTAGAGGCGCTGCACGTCCTGCTCGGCGAGCTCTCGGCGAACCCTGTGCTCGGGCTGTTCATCGAGGTGCTGACCCGGCTCACCGACCGCTACGGCCGGCTGGCCACGGACACGCCGGCCTCCGCCTTCCGGGAGGCCCGGGCCGAGGCCCACCGCCGGCACGCCGAGATCGCCGACCTGGTCATCGCCGGGGACGCCGGGCGGGCGGAGACCAGGATGGCCGCCTACCTCGACGCGGTGGCGGCGTGGATGCGCAGCCACGGCCAGGGCGGCCGGGTCACAGACCGGGTGGCGACCTCCCCCCTGACGGCCGCACCCCAGGCCAAGCTAGCCGAGGTGGTGGCCGGCCGGCTGCGCGACGACATCGCGGCCGCCGGCCGGCCGGTGGGGGCGGTGATCGGCTCGGAGTCGGATCTGCTCTCCCGCTACGGGATCAGCCGGGCGGTGCTGCGGGAGGCCGTGCGGCTGTTGGAGTACCACTCGGTGGCGAGCATGCGGCGCGGACCGGGCGGCGGCCTCGTGGTCGGCACCCCCGACGCCCAGGCGAGCGTCGAGACGATGGCGCTGTACCTGGAGTACCGGGCGGTCGGCCCACGCGACCTGCTGGCCGTCCGGGAGGTGATCGAGCTGGGCGTCGTCACCCGGGTGACCGCCCGGCACGACGACCCGGAGGTGGTGCGGCGCCTCGACGTGGCCGCGCGCTGGCCGGAACCGGAGTCCGCCCGCGACCGGGCGCCGGCCGACTCCTTCCACGCCGAGCTGGCCGAGCTGGCCGGCAACCCGGTGCTGACGCTGTTCCTGCGGATCCTGACGGCGCTGTGGCGCCGGCACGCCCCCGTGGAGGGAGTGGTCTCCGGTTCCGTGGCAGCCACCGAGGTAGAGCGGGTCCATCGGCGCATCGCCGAAGCCGTGCTGGCCGGCGACGAGGGGCTGGCGCGGCACCGCCTGCGCCGACACCTGGCCGCACTCACCGACTGGTGGCACTGACCCGACGCACGCGGCCGACTCTCCGCACCGATGTCCACAGAGGGGTTCGCGAGCGCTGTCCACAGAGGGGGCCGATGAGCGCGGCGAGAGCGCTGGACCGGACGACGATCGCCGGCCGGCTCGCAGACTCTCCCCGGATGGCCGCCCCTCGTTGGCAGCGGGGTCCTCGGGCTGCTCGACGACCGCGTCACGCGGTCGGGCCAGGTGATGACGCCGGTCGTCGGCTGGGCCGGGGAGGTCGGTGTAGTCGTCGGCGCGGAGGCGGAGCTGGCCTCGGTCCACCAGGAGACCGTGGCCGACCTGAACGTCCCCCCGTGCTTCGTGACCATCCCTGAGTCCGACGCGCCGGTGATCCAGCTCCCGGTGCTCGGCGGGCTGCTGTACGCGCCCGCCGCTGCGGTCCTGTACCAGTCCTGCCATGTGGCCTGCCACCGTCTGACCGTCCGGCTACGTGCAGCCGGTGTTCGCCTGGCGCTGACCGCGCCGACAGCTAGATCATGGCAATTGAGGAGACGGATTTGGGGTCGTCGATCCCCTGGCCGCCTGTCACCATGTCGCCGTGACGCCAGGACTGCAGGACATCCTCAACCTCGAGCAGATCGATCTGAACGTCTTCCGCGCGCGCTCCAGCCCTGCTGCGGCGACCCGCACCTTCGGTGGAGAGGTGGCCGGCCAGGCGCTGGTCGCGGCCGGGCGCACGGCACCTGCGAACAGGCCCGTGCACTCACTGCACGCCTACTTCCTCCGGCCGAGCGACCCGGGCGCCCCGATCTCCTACACCGTCGACGCCATTCGGGACGGGCGCACCTTCACCACCCGGCAGGTCGTGGCGGTGCAGCACGGCGAGCCGGTGTTCCACCTGTCTGCGTCCTTCGCCCTGGTCGAGGACGGCTTCGCCCACCAGCTCCCGCAGCTCGACGCCCCGGACCCCGACGACCTGCCAACGGCCACCCAGGTGCTGGCCGGCGCCGATGAGCAGACGCGCAGGTGGCTGACCAGGATCTCCGAGGTCTTCCCGCTCGAGCTCCGCTTCCCCGACGAGCTGCCCCGGTTCGCCACCGTACGGGGAGAGCTGCGCGCCCCCGCCCAGCGGCTGTGGCTGCGGTCGGCTCAGCCGTTGGACGACGACCCGCTGCTCCATGCCTGCGCGGCGACCTACGCCTCGGACCTACTGCTGCTGTCCTCCGCGCTCCCGCCGCACGGAGTCGTCATCGACACCCCCGGTCTGCTGCTGGCCAGCCTGGACCACGCGGTGTGGTTCCACGCACCGTTCCGAGCCGACGAGTGGTTGCTCTACGACCAGGAGGGCATCTGGGCCGGCGGCTCCCGCGCGCTGTGCCGGGGCCGGTTCTTCGACCGGCGCGGCACCCTGGTCGCCAGCGTCGTCCAGGAGGGGCTGGTCCGGGTCGCCCAACAGCCGAACACGTCGATGAAGTAAGGGTACTCAATAACCCGTTTTGATCGTATGGTCACAAGCAGGCGCCGGTCGGCGCCTGCTCCCCCATCGGAAGGTGCTCCGTGCCCGACGCCGTGATCGTCAGCGCTGTCAGGACCCCCATCGGGACCGCCTTCAAAGGCACCCTCGCCGACACCAGTGCACTGGAGCTCGCCCAGGTCACGCTGGAGGAGGCGGTCCGCCGGTCCGGGCTGGACAAGAACGCCTTCGACGACGTCGTGCTCGCCGAGTCCGGCTGGGGCGGTGGCGACATCGCCCGGCATGCAGCCGTCGCCGCGGGGATGACCTCGGTGCCCGGCCAGGCGGTGAACCGGCACTGCGCCGGCAGCCTCACGGCCGTGGGCAACGCGGCAGCCAACATCCGGGCCGGCATGGACTCCGCCGTCCTCGCCGGTGGGGTGCAGTCCACCTCGACCGGCCCCCTGATGCGCTGGCGGATCCCCGGTACGGTCGACCAGTTCGAGGAGAACTGGATGAGCCCCAGCCACCCGGATCGCTCGGACGCTCCCAACCGGGACATGTCGATCTCGGTCGGCTGGAGCACCGCGGTCGAGGCCCACCTGACTCGCGAGCAGCTGGACGCCTGGGCATTCCGCTCGCACCAGCGCGCGATTACCGCCATCGACGCGGGGGTCTTCGCCGACGAGGTGCTCGCCGTGAAGGCCTTGCAGAAGGACGGCTCGCTGATCGACTTCGCTGTCGACGAGCACCCCCGCCGCACCACCACGATGGAGAAGCTGGCGTCGCTGAAGGTCATCCACCCGGAGATCGAGGGGTTCTCCATCACCGCCGGCAATGCCAGCGGCATCAACGACGCCGCGGCCGTCCTCGCGCTTACCAGCGACGAGCTGGCCCGGTCGGAGGGCCTCACTCCGCTGGCGACGGTCCGGGCATGGACGGCGCTCGGCGTAGACCCAGCTCGCATGGGGATGGCCGCGGTCGAGGTGATCCCCCGCCTCCTCGCCCGGGCCGGCGTGGCCCAATCCGACGTGGCGCTCTGGGAGATCAACGAGGCCTTCGCCTCGGTCCCCGTCGCCGCCTGCACGTTGCTGGACATCGACGAGGAAGTGGTCAACGTGCACGGCAGCGGCTGCAGCCTGGGCCACCCGATCGCCGCCTCCGGCGCCCGCATGATCACCACCCTGGTGCACGAACTGCGCCGTCGCGGCGGCGGCATCGGTGTGGCCACCATGTGTGCAGGTGGCGGCCAGTCCGGCGGGGTCCTGATCGAGGTCTGATCCCACCTTGGTCCCCGATCGACGTCACCGAGCGCGTGACCGGCACCGACCCTGAGCCGCCGACCGCCCCGGTCGGCCCTCCCCCGCCGTTCGACGCGGAACTGGCGCCCGTCCTGGCCGTCCTGAGTGGGGTGCTGCCCCCGGCTATCGTGCCCGAGCACATCCCGGCGGTACGGCGCGGCTCGCGCTTGAGCACACCGACGGATGCCGAGCTGGCTCGGAGCGGCCGGTTCACCGTCGCGACCCGGACGGCACCGGGGCCGGTGGGCGCACCGGACGTCCCGCTGCTCATCTGCCGGCCCACTCTTGCAACCGGTCCCCTCCCAGCCGTCTACTTCATGCACGGCGGCGGCATGGTGCTGGGCGACAACCGCAGCGGGGTGATGGAGCCGCTGGACTGGGCCGACGCACTCGGGCTCGTGGTCGTGTCGGTGGAATATCGATTGGCGCCCGAGCACCCGCACCCGGCCCCGGTCGATGACTGCTGGGCCGGGCTCCTCTGGACGGTGGAGCACGCCGCGGAACTGGGCATCGACCCCGGCAGGGTGATCGTCGCGGGGACGAGCGCCGGTGGCGGGCTGGCGGCCGCTCTCGCCCTCCTCGCCCGCGACCAGGACGGCCCGGCCCTGGCCGGGCAGCTACTGATGTGTCCCATGCTCGACGACCGCAACGACAGCGCGTCCGCAGAGCAGATGGCCGGGCAGGGAGTGTGGGACCGCACCGCGAACGACACCGGCTGGACCGCCCTGCTGGGGGCCGGCCGGGGCGGGCTGGACGTGTCGCCCTTCGCGGCGCCGGCCCGTGCCACCGACCTGTCCGGATTACCACCCGCCTTCATCGACGTGGGGTCGGCGGAGACCTTCCGGGACGAGGACGTCGCCCATGCCGGACGCATCTGGGCAGCCGGCGGCCGGGCCGAATTGCACGTATGGCCTGGCGGCTTCCACAGCTTCGACACGTTCGCGCCCTCGGCGGGCATGTCCCAGGACGCCAAGGCCGCCCGGCTGAACTGGCTGCGCCGGCTGCTGCGCAGCTGAGCACGGCGGCTCAGGACGGGAAACGGCCGGTCGGTAGACCGAACAGCAACTCGAGCCGGCGCATCGTGGCCTCCCAGCTGCGGACGGCCTGGCCGGAGCGCCCGAGGATGCGCCCGAGGCCGTCCTTCGACATCCCCGCCGTCGTCCGGAGTGAACGTATCGCCTCGGGCAGGTCCGCCGGGCCCCACGATGGGCCGGGTGGCAGCGGCACCGGCTGGTGCCCGCTGTGACCGAGCACCTCGTCGAACGGGCGGCGGTAAGCGACGGCCATGCGCCGGATCACGGAGACCGGCACGGTGCGCTGCCCGGCCTCGTACCGGGCCAGGGAGCCGACCGCGATCCGCAGGTGCGCCGCCGCCTCGCGTTGCGTCATGCCGGCCTGGCGCCGCAACCGTCGCAGCGGTCGCGGATCCGGAACGGCGGGAGGCGCTGGCGGCAGCACCAGCTCCGTCAGGTCGGTGGCGAGCATCTCCTCGAGCTGAGCCGCCACCGCATGGGGGACCGGGACACCGGCCGACTCCCACATCGACAGGGTCGTGGGGGCGACTCCGACCCGTTGGGCCACCTCCCGTTGGGGGAGCCCGGCCCTGCGCCGCGCCCGGCCGAGGCCAGGCAACTGGACGCTGTCGTCCCGCGCCGCCGGATACCCGTCGAACAGGGCAGTGACCTCGGCAGGCTCCAGTCGCAGCGCGTGCCAGGTCGGCCCAGTAACACCTGGACGCCCGCCGGGTGCCGCTCTCCCACATGGAGACCGTGGAGCGGGCCACGTGCAGGGCTCGGGCGAGCTGGGTGACGGACATGCCCGCGGCCACCCGCGCCTGCGTGAGCGTCAGTCCGGTGGGCGACGCACCCGCCACATCGGAGCGCCTTCCGTCAGGGGCACCGACCGCACCACCTGCGGTCGGTGCCCGGTGCAGCACCACGTGGAGCGGTGGCTCGAGCGTGCTGGTCACTGGTCCTCCACCGACCGAGGTTGACGGGATGCTCTGTCGTCGTTCAACCCCTGTGGGCGCTGATCTGCTCGGTGGCCGCCGGGACGACGGTGAACAGATCGCCCACCACGCCGAAGTCGGCGAGCTCGAAGATCGGTGCCTCGGGGTCCTTGTTGACCGCGACGATCGTCTTCGAGGTCTGCATCCCGGCGCGGTGCTGGATCGCCCCGGAGATGCCCACCGCGATGTACAGCTGCGGCGACACGGTCTTCCCGGTCTGCCC